>NZ_JBSWTX010000001.1:2412500-2617500 GCF_056158765.1 Leisingera sp. ABM4_060
CGGCCTGCGCCTGCGCAACCCTGGGCAGGTCGCAGGCCAGCACCGTGCCGATTCTGGGATAGCCGCCCGTGGTCTGGCACTCCCGCAGCAGGACAAAAGGCTTGCCATCGCCGGTCATCTGCACATCTCCCGGCAGGATCACCTCAGACAGGATGTTGAGCTGGCCAGCCGCGGCAAAGCCCTCGCCGTCCGAAACCATCTCGACACCCATCCGGTTGGCGCGGCTGCCGCGGCGGAATTCGGCCGCCGCAAACCGGCTCCGCACCTCATCCGGGAACAGGTGGCTCTGGAAACTCTCGACGATGCGCAGCTCTCCGCCCTGGAACCGGTCCTCTGCCCGCAGCGACATTCCGGTGACGTTGCTCTGGTCCGGCCCGGCGGGCAGCAGGCCGCCGGCTTGCGCGGCCTGCCCCAGCCCCGCCATCAGATGCACGGCACGGGCACCCAGCAGCGGATCAGTTGCGATACCGCCGCCCAGATGCAGATAGCCATAGACGCCTGTCCGCGCAGCACCGATCGAGAGCCGCTGTCCCGGCTCCATCAAGTGCGAGGCGTTCCAGGCCAGCGCCTCGCTGTCCAGCGCGGCCGCCATCGGCGCGCCGGTCAAGGCAATGCGCAAAGGCGCCGTTGCTTCGAACTCGCCGCCCATGCCGCCCATTTCCAAGGCCGCGAGGCCAGGCTCCTGACGCAGCAGTGCCGCGCCCTCGGCCAGAGCCAGCGGGTCCGCCGCCCCTCCTTGAGAAACCCCCTGCCCCAGCAGCCCCGGACGGCCCAGATCCTGGACCGAGGCCGCAGGGCCGATCCGCAAAATCCTGAGCCCGTTCATACGGTGATCTCCGTGACGATGGCGCCGCCGCGGCGCGGGTCTTCCTGGCAATGTTTCAGGAAGTCCGGTTTGGAAACCGCCTCGAACACCATCTCGTCCCCAGGACGCAAGGCGAAGGGGTGATTGGTTTCCGGCTCAAACAGCGTCAGGCCGGTCTGGCCAACGTGGCGCCAGCCAGTGGGTGCCGAGGTGGCGAACAGAACGAATTGACGGATCGCCTGCACCAGCGCCCCGCGCGGCACCATCGGAGTCAGGCCCGTCTGCCGCGGCAGGTCCCACTCCGGCCCGAGCGAGCCCAGGTAGGGCTGGCCGGGCGCGAAGCCGATGGTCAGCACCCGCACGCGCGCAGCCCCCAGGCTGTCGATGGCCTGCGCCTCGCTCATGCCCGCTGCATCGGCGGCTTCCGCCAGCTGCGGTGCCAGATCGGTGCCATAGACTGTCGGCACCCGCCAGAACCGGCGCCCGGCCGGCAAAGCTGCCTGGGTCCAGTCCTGTTCTTCCAGCAGCGCCTGCAGCCGGGCCTCCAAAACAGAATGCGGCAGCAGGCTTGGATCAAAACGGACAAACACCGAGGCCAATGAGGCCATCGTTTCGGCCACCCCCTCCAGCGCCATATCATCAACCGCGCTGCGAAAGGCCAGCGCGGCGCGGTTCGAGGCCTCGCTCAAACTGCCGGCAAAGCTCACCAGCATCCCGTTCAACCCCGCCCGCCGGATCAGCGGGTAAGCCGGCACTTCCTGGCTGGTCATATGTTCTCCCCGTCGTTTTGCGCGCCAGCGTTGCGGTGCGGACGGGGAGTGTCAACACATCAATTTACTGCCTCAACGGTATTGTCAGGACGCACGCGTCAAAAGTCATCCCAGCCGTTTGCCGCGGCCAGGGGCGCGGCACTGAAACCGCTCGCCGCCGTGACTGCCGGGGCTTGGAACGGCACGACATCACCCGCCGGGGCTGCAACTGGCGCAGAACCGGTTTTGAACTTGGCCACTTCCCGGGTGAGCTGGCCTGCGTCCGCCGACAGCAGGCGGCTGGCTGCCGAGGTCTCTTCCACCATTGCGGCGTTCTGCTGGGTCACCTGATCCAGCTGCGAAACACCCATATTGATTTCCCCCAGCGAGGTCGCCTGCTCCTTGGCGCCCGCAGCAATCCGGCTGATATGGGTCGAAATATTGCCGACGCTTTCAATGATCTGCTGCAGCTCGTCGCCGGTTTTGCCCACCAGGTCGACACCGCTGGCCACCTGCTGCTTACTCTGACCGATCAGCTGCTTGATTTCGCCGGCCGCCGCCGCCGAGCGCTGCGCCAGGGCCCGCACCTCGGAGGCCACAACCGCGAAGCCGCGCCCTGCCTCGCCCGCCCGCGCGGCCTCGACACCGGCATTCAGCGCCAGCAGGTTGGTCTGAAACGCGATGTCATCGATCATGCCGATGATCTTGGCGATCTCTTCCGAAGAAGTTTCGATTTCAGACATCGCCGCAACCGCGCTGCTGACCACCTCGCCGCTGTGTTCCGCGGTGGACTTGGCTTCCTTGACAATGCCTTCCACCTTTTCCGCGCCTTCAGCCGAGGATTGCACTGTTTCCGTCAGCTCTTCAATCGCCGCCGCGGTCTGCTCCAATGTCGCCGCCTGGCTTTCGGTGCGTTGCGACAAGTCACCCGCGGATTTCGAGATCTCCCCCGCCGTGCGTTCAACCGCGCCGGAAACCTGGGTGACCGCGCCCATGGCGGCTTCCAGCTGCTCCGCCGAGCGATTGAATGCCTCGCCCAGCGCGGCGATATCCGCCTCTTGCGATAGCTTGACCCGCTGCGACAGATCCCCGTGGCTCATCGCATCCAGGCCTTTGGCGATTTCCTGCAGACCCTCCCGCCGCACTGTCACGTCGGTGGCAACCTTGACCACCTTCTCCACAGTCCCGTTTTCGCCCGTAACCGGCGCATAAGTCGCCTGGATCCAAATGGTGGCGCCGCCCTTTGTCACCCGCGGGAACTGGCCGGTGGCCACCTGTCCGGAGGCCAGATCCAGCCAGAATTGCTTGTACTCTTCACCCGCCGCCAGTTCAGGTGCCACAAACATCGAATGATGCTGCCCCTGGATCTCTTCCAGCCTGTATCCAAGCGCAGCACAGAAATTGCCGTTTGCCGTCAGGATCGTGCCATCCGGGTTGAATTGGATCGTGGCTTGGGTCCTGTCGACCACGTCCGCGATAATCCTGGCGCTGCTGTCCTGTTCTGCCGGCTTGGCCTTCTTAGTCTTGAAAAACAATGAGAGTACTCCGCGCGTCTGTGATTCTTTCTGAGGCACCCTCGGAGTAGCGTGAAACCAACAGAAAAATGTTAACCCGTGCCCGCAGCTGCACAGAACACCTCAACTGCGCTTTCCTCCGGTAAAATCAACGCTTTCCGCGCAGCGGCGGGCTGCGCAGCATAGGAGCAGCCGGTGCGGAAACGGCAGCCCAACCGCGCCTGCCGCGGCTTGGAGTATTCAAACTGCCGCCGGAAGCGCGCTCAAAAACGTGTGGGTTCGAGGCTTTTGAGATGCAGCAAAGCGATACGGCAGCGTTGACAAAAGGGACAGAGCGGACTGGACAAGGAAGATCATGAAGGGAAGCGGAAATCCCAGCCGCCCCGAAAACTTCCCCAGTATGGATCCACTGCGCAGACGCCAAACCAGACAAGGCGGCCTGCCGGCTGGTTTCAAAGGTGCCAATGAAACATAGGAATGCACGCATCTTCAATTCGGCAATCCAACTCTCAAATTTTACCAATTAAAATCAGCTACTTGTTAATTTACAAATGGTGGCGCACCCCAAAAACATGCACGCCAAAACCAAACGCATGCACAGGTCTGGCAAAGAAAGAGCCCGCTCAAGACGGGCTCTTCGCGGCAACTACACGCGCTCTGATCGTTATTGTTCTTTGTGAAGCAGCGACGCCATCACCTCGGGATTGAAGGCCTCTTCGAAGTCGACAACAGTGAAAGGTGAGTATGCAGGCGGGAGACGGTACGTCTTTGCAAATGCACTCACAAAATGGTCGAGCGAACACGACTGCGCACCTTCGAGTTTAGCCAAGGCAAAAGCAGGCACGCAACAGGCCTCGATTGCGTGAACCATTGCATCTATGCCAGTCCACGCTGTCAGGTGCGGCGGCAGCCCCAGCGTAATTTCCGGATCCAGCAAGGCCAGGGATGGCTTCAGCTCGGGATGCCAGACACAAAGTTTCATCATGCGGGCCGTTTCCGTGATCATCGCGGTGCTTTCGGTTTCCGCACCGGTGCCTGCTGTGGTTGGAATACAGATCAGGGGTGGAAAGGGCGGCTGGCCGGACATATCCATCGGCGACCGTTCGAGATCGAAATCCCAGAGATCAACTTCGTTGTTGGCTACCAGGCAAACTGCCTTAGCCCCATCCATGCCGCTGCCGCCGCCAATCGCTATAATGCCGTCGTGGCCGCCTGCTTGGAACTGCGCCCGCCCGGCTGCAATCTCATCATCGCGGGGGTTGGGAGAAATGCTGCTGAACAGCCCTGATCTCAGCCCTCCCTGCTCAAGCAACCGCCTCAGCCTTGAAACAAAAGGCAAAGCGGCGCTGCCCTTGTCTGTGATGATCAGTGGGTTTGCTATACGCGCAGCTGCGCAGTTGCTGGCGATCTCTTTCAGGCGGGCTCTGTTGCACAAATCGGGCGCTGAGCAGACTTCCCCTTTCCCCGGGCGGACTTATCCTACGGGCTCGGTGACGGGTATGCCGAGAGCGGTGTAGCGATTGAGCACGGCGACACGGATTTGGATTTCCGCGACCTGCCGGTCGAAGTCCCGGGCCATCAAAGATTGGCCCAGTCGCTTCACGCAATGCATCTTGCTTTCGACACGGCTCCGGCGGTGATAGCCACTCCATCTTTTCCAGATGGTGCGACCGAGATAGCGCGAGGCATTGACCGCATCGTTGCGGGCGATGGCGCCAGGGGTGGTAGGTTTCCACGGCTTGGTATTCTTGCGCGGGGGTATGACCGCGTGGGCTTTGCGGGCGGCAATCGCGTCGTGGCATTTGCGGGTGTCGTAGGCTCCGTCAGCAGTCACTGCCCCAATGTCTTGATCGGACGGAATTTGGTTCAGCAACTCCGGCAGCATGGGTGCGTCACCGACATTGCTGGTGGTGACCTCGACGGCCCGAACCTCCAGCGTTTCTTCATCTATTCCAATGTGTATCTTGCGCCAGATGCGTCGTTTGGGGCCTCCATGCTTGCGGGCATTCCATTCGCCTTCGCCCTCGGACTTGATACCAGTACTATCAATCAGCAGGTTCAGCGGACCATCGCCACCCCGATACGGCAGGCTTACGTTCAACGTCTTCTGGCGGCGGCTCAATGTACTGAAATTGGGCACCGCCCAGTCCAACCCGACCAGTTGCAGCAGGCTTTCAATGAACCCGGTTGTTTGCCTCAACGGCATGCCAAACAGAACCTTCAGGGTCAGACAGCTCTGGATCGCAGCATCGCTGAACTGCTGTCGCCGACCGCGCTTGCCACCTGGCGGCGGCACCCAGACCATTTCGGGATCAAACCAGATCGATACAGAACCGCGCTGCTTCAGCGCGATGTTGTACGAAGGCCAGTTCCTGGTCTTGTATTTCGTAGGGGACCAACTGCTCATCCACTCCAGCTATCACGCTGGATTCACACAGTGAATCCCTCACGCAATTTGTGCAACAAAGTCCCTCAACCCCTCCTGATGACACCAAAAGAACCGCCAGACACAGCAAGGCCAACCGCCTGAGGGGAAAGGTGCCGGGGGCCGAGGTGCAAGGGGCTGCCTGATCTGGTCGCAATGCGATCCAGGCTGACAGGCCAAGCGCTTGCAGCGCGAAGAACCCGAAACCCCAACGCCATGTGGCATGTTCGACAAAAACACCACCGATCAGTGGCCCGAGAAAGGCCGAGACGCCCCAAAAGGTTGACACCACCGCAATTGTGCCCGCCGTGTAGCGCCGTGGAAAAATCGCGCTGATGGCCACGAACGCCATGGCGGTCAGCCCGCCCCCGCCAAGCCCCTGCAAACAGCGACCCATCAGGATCAGCGCCATCGTCGGACTTATTGCACTCAGAAGGCACCCCAGCCCGAACAGGGCGGCGGCGAGGCTCATCGGCCCCCGCAGCCCATGCCGCATGGTTAACAGCGCACTCGCTGCACCTGCCACAACCGAGGCGATCTCGTAAAGCGATACGGACCAACCGACCAGCGCCGCCCCGCCAACGTCCGAGACGATTGACGGCAGCATGGTCGCCACGATCAGCCCATCGGCGGCGTGCAGCCAAACGGCAAGACACACCAGCGCCAAGGACGGTGCATAAGCGCTCGTGAGAAGCTCTTGCCACGACACAAAGTTGTCTGCGTTTTTGTTGCTTTCCGTTTCCGCCATCAGTCTCTCCAATCAGTTGATGGCCTCCTTGCTAAAACCTCAAGCCTAATTGAGGTAAAGGAAAAACTTGTGCAGTAGCTTTCTGTCGACCAGAGGCATCGCTCTTTGCAGTGGTTGGCCGCGTTCCACTCAGCTGCGCAGCATCCGCCAGCGTTGACGGATCAGGGTGCCACCAGCCTCTGCTTCAAGAGTTTCAACCCCAAGAAAATTGTAGCTGCGCTGCCCTTGCCCCTCTTCGATGGCTTCAAAGGTGATGCGCACGCAAAGGTCGCAGTCCGGCAGGATCGGTCGGGTGAACCGGATCTGGTCAAGCTCCGCGCCGATCAGCGGGGCATCGCCAAAGGGGCGCGCTTCGACCGCCAGTCGCATGGTCAACGCCAGCGCATGCCAGCCGCTGGCCACTAAGGTGCCAAAGAACCCGTCCTGTGCCGCCGCGTCGTCGATATGCATCGGTTGCGGGTCAAACTCCTGCGCAAATTCGATGGCGGCCTCTCGCGTCAGCCGTGCCGACCTGCTGGTGACGCTCTCTCCGACGCTCAATGCCTTCAGTTCAGCCATGCATTTTTGCTCCCTTGGTGATCTTGTCGACGATTTTCTTGTCAGCGTGCAGGGCGATCCCCACGGTGTTGGCCTCATCCGGGCCATGTTCGGCAAACACGGCGCGGTTGGCGTCATCATGACCGGTGGCGAACATTTCCTCGATATAGACCACGGTTTCGACATCGCGGGCCCGCGCGCGGTTGCGGATGTTGGTGAGCACATTAGGCGCCCCGGTCAGCACGATCACCGGCTGCACCGACATCGGCAGATGGGCATTGCCATCGCAGTCTTCATAAGGGGCCCCGATCAGATCGGGGTCGGCGCCGGTGATGCCGCTCATCAGAAAGGCGGTCACATTGAGCTTTTGCCAAGTGGCGAGGTCATCGCGGACGATGATGGCGATCTTTGTGTCGAACATTCAGGGGGTCCTTATTAAATCAGCGTGATCATTGAGGCGGCGAGGCCAAGGCCAAGCGCCATGTTGAACAGGCGGGCGAGGGGCGGATGTTGCAAAAGGTTGCGCAGCGCAGCGCCACTTGCCAGCCAGGGAAAGCAACCGGTGGTGGCGGCAAGGATGAAGACCAGGCTCAACAATGCAGCCTGCTCAAACGCTGATCCTTCGACGGCCATGAAGGTTCCGACGATAGACACGGAAACGATCCACGCCTTCGGATTGACCCACTGAAGCAGCATCGCAGGCAGGAAACCAAACCTCAGCTCGTCCTCTTCCTGAACGGTTTCGCCGGACACGGGGGCGGTGGCGATCATCCAGGCCAGCCAAAGAATGGCGCCCATGCCCACAATACGCAGCACCATCAGCACCGCGTGGTTTTCCAAAATCGTCGCGCCAAGACCAAAGCCAACAATGAACAGGATTAGCCCGGTCCCCAGGGCGGTCCCGATCAACGCGGGCATTCCGCGCAGGATACCCGCCTGCGCGCCGACCGTCGTCAGGAGAACATTGGATGGACCCGGCGTGACGGACGCGATGAGCGCGAAGACGAAAAATGCGGAGACTTCCATGGGCACCTCCCGGTTCGAAGAGTTGTAGTTGTGAATGGCAAATTGTCGAACTATCTTCGGTAATTTTGCTGTGATACATGATTATCAAGCGGATATATTTGCAACCATCGAAGTGATTTCGGAAGTAGGGGGGCGAAGATGGATATTGACCGAACAGATCGACGCATTTTGGCACTTTTGTCGAAAGATGCTCGGATGACCAACAAGGAGCTTTCGCATGAGGTCGGTTTGGCGGCGTCAAGCGTGCATGAACGACTCAAGCGGTTGCATGAAAGCGGCTTGGTCGCGGGAACCTATACCGATATTCGGCTGAAGCAATTGGGCCTGTCGCTGAAGGCGCTGTTGTTCATCCAGATGTCGGAACACAAAAAGACCGACCTGGACCGCATTCTGAGAGAGATCCTGAAGATCCCCGAAGTGCGCGCCGGTTGGATGATCAGCGGTCGGTTTGATGCGGTGGTGGAAGTGCTGACCAAGGACACCTCGCACCTGCACCGGCTGGTGGTCGAGAGGTTCTCCTCGCGCGAAGAAATCAGCAGAATCGAGACCTCAATCGTTTTCGAAAGTGTGGCGCAGCACGATCTCACCGAGACCCTCGGCCTGACGGACAAGCCGCAGAACACCGCTGACTGAAAGAGCGTATGTCCGCTTTTGCAGTTTTTGATTAGCGCCGATGCGCCCGCAGAGAAAGCCGGCTAACCGCCCTTCGCGTTGAAGACCCGGAGCAGTGCTGCGCCCTGGACGAAGGTCCCCAAAAATGTCTGTGCCGAGCATTTTGGTGTTGACAGCCGGTGTTTATGAAAACCGGCTTCTGTGCATACTTATGCCTCATTGGCAAAAGGAGAAAATGGCGATCCCTTGAGGACTCGAACCCCAAACCTGCTGATTAGAAGTCAGCTGCTCTATCCAGTTGAGCTAAGGGACCGCTTGCCGCCTGTTATGACAGCCTAGCACTGAGGGTCAAGCCGCGCTGCGCAGGTCCAGATGCATAAACACGGACCAGGGGTCCTCGCTGTAGCCCTCGAAAGGCGGGCATTCGGAAAAGCCAAGCGAACCATAGAGGTTGCGCGAGGCCAGGAATTCTTCGGTGGAGCCGGTCTCCAGGTAAACCCCCGTGGCGCCCTCCTCGCGAGCAAGCGACAGCAGAAACTCCAGCATCTCCCGCCCTGCCCCGCTACCGCGGGCTTCCTCGGCCGTATGCATAGATTTCAGTTCGCGGGCGCCGCCGCTCAGGGATTTCAGTGCCCCCATGGCAATCGCCCTCCCTTCCCGACGCAGCAGGAAGAACTGCACATCCGGTTCCTCCAGCCCGCTGCCATCCAGCGCGTGGCAGCTTTCCTCCGGCGATTGCGCCGCCATCTGCGACAGATGCCGCCGGATCAGCGCAACGGCTTCCGGCTCGGCCGGGCTGGCGGGGCGGATTTCAAAACCGGGCATGGCTGCAACTCCTGCTAAAGGCGGACCTGGGCCAATTCCCAATGCCTCTTCCGCCGCTGAGTTTGCTTTCGATCCGCCGGGTGTCAAGAGCGGGAAGACACCTGCGGCGGCAGCCAACGCAAGGGCGCCCAAAAACCAGGCAGAACCCCGATCCCTCCAAAGGCTGCCGCTTCCGCAAGCTGCAGGATGACCGGCAGGACAATGCCTGCAAAGGCCCTTTGCTTTGGGAATTCATGGCATTCCTCCAAACAAAGTGCCTTGCGGGACCAAAACATGGTACAATTGCCCGGCAGGATTATTCATGCAGGGATTGCATCGAAGATGCTGAACATCCTGGGAGGAAAGGGGGAACAGGCCCATGTCCGACAGTCGGGAGTGCCTCTTCACGCTCAGGCCGCTGGAAAAGGCGGATCTCGCCCTGGTATCCCGCTGGTTCCGGGATGTGGCGGATCTAGCCTGTTTCGACCGCTCGGCGCGCGCGCCACTCAGCCCTGTTGCAACGGAGCAGGCATGGGAAGCTGCGGCGGATGCTGCCGGAAACATGGGCAAATGCTGGTTTGCCATTACCGCAGACGGCGGCGGGCTAGCAGGGATCGCCGGACTGGAAGCGATTTCAGCAATTAACCGGGATGCCGTGATTGCACTGTTCATAGAAAAGGAAAGACGCAGGCAGGGTATCGGCATCCGCTCCATGGCACTGGTGCTGGATTTTGCTTTTCGCCAGCTCGGGCTGAACCGCGTCACGTCATACTACCGCGAAGACAATGCGCGCTCCCGGGATATGACCGCGCAGCTTGGTTTTGAAACCGAAGGCAGGATGCGCCGGGCCTGGTTCGCAGAAGGCCGGTGCTTCGACATGGTTGCAGTCGGGATCTTGCGCGACGAATGGGACGCGCACCGTGCGGGGCTGGCCCGGAATCTGAAGGCCGGCATGGCGGTCTGCTTTGGCACACCGGACTCCCCGGAGTGGACATGGCCGCCCGGCCCGTCCGCATAGACAGCCGGCTGAACAGGCACAAGAGGCAGCAGGGCAGCGAGCAAACCAAAGGAACTAGACGCACGAGGGACATCCAATGGGCGATCAAAGCGAAAACCCTTCGTTCCGGCGAAGGCTCGGTGCGGTGCTCTTTGCCGATGTGGTTGGCTATGCCCGGCTCATGGGGAACGACGAAGTCGATACCTACAGTGCGCTGAAATCACTTCTGATGCAGCTTGAAGCGGCCTGCGAGGCCCATGACGGCCAAGTGATAGCGGTCCGCGGAGATGGCGTTTTGGCCCTGTTTGAGACGGCAACCGATGCCGTGCAATTCGCCGTCGAGCTGCACCGGATCGCAGAACTGAGCAACCAGGCACGCCCCGACGGCCAGAAAATCCGGTTCCGGGCCGGGGTGCACCTGGGAGAAATTCTGGAGGACGACCGCGGGATCCATGGCGACAACGTCAATATTGCCGCCCGGCTGCAGGAAATTGCAGAACCCGGCCGCGTCTTTGTCAGTTCGGTTGTCTATGAGCAGATCCGTAACCGGCTGCGGTTCGGCTACGAGTTTCTTGGCCCCTGCTCACTCAAAAATATTGCCGAGCCGGTGCAGACCTACTGCGTCAGAAGCGAAGTTGCAGGCGTGACCATGGCGCCCAGCCGCCGGCCGGACTTTCAGCCGTCCAAGCCGGCCCGGCCCGAGACGCCTTCGGTTGCGGTTCTGCCCTTTGCCAGCCAGGGCGGGGATCCATCCGACAGCTGGTTTGCCGACGGGCTGACCGATGACATCATCCTGAACCTCTCCAAGTTCAAGAACCTGTTTGTGATCGCCCGGAACTCCGCCTTTTTCTTCAAGACCCAGGCCATGTCTCCCCAGGACGCAGCACGGGAGCTGGGGGTGCGCTATATCGCGCGCGGCAGTGTCCGGCGGGCAGCCTCGCGGGTGCGGGTCGCGGTCGAGTTGATCGACGCGGACAGCGGCAGGACCATCTGGGGGGAACGCTATGACCGGAACATCGATGACATCTTTGAGATACAGGATGAGGTCACCGATGCCATAGTGGCCGCTACTGCCGTTCTGATTGAGACGCAGGAACGCAAACGGATGGCGCAAAGGGCCCCCTCAGACCTTGCCGCCTACGGGTATGTGCTGCGCGGCCAGCAGTTTATCTTCAGGTACACCCGTCAGGACAATCATGAGGCGCATGCGCTTTATGAAAGGGCGCTCGCCTGCGATCAGGATTATGCGCGGGCCTCGGCTGCAATATCCCGCACGATGAACATCAACTGGCGCTACTCCTGGGCGAAAGACACCGAGCATGCGCTTGATACCGCGCTGGGATTTGCACAGCGGGCTGTCGACCTGGATCCAACAGATGCCCGGGGCTTTGGCGAACTTGGTTTCGTGCATCTCTACCGCAAGGAGCATGACGCCTCGATCGGCGCCTACAAGCGGGCGCTCGCCCTCAATCCCAATGATGCAGATCTGCGTTCGGACTTCGCAGATGCCATGGCGCATTCCGGCGACAATGAAGCTGCCATCGAACACCTGCAGCAAGCCATGCGCCTGAACCCCTATTTCCCGGACCAGTACCTGTGGCACCTCGGAGGGGCCTATTATAATCTCAAGGAATACCAGGCGGTGATCGATACGCTGACGAAGATGAACAACCCCACCGAGGGGCAACGGATGCTGGCGGCAAGCTATGCCCAGCTTGGCCGCATGGATCTGGCACAGAAAATGACCCGGAAGCACCAGGAAGCGCACCCGAACTTCTCGCTGGACCGCTGGGCCAAGGTCCAGCCTGACCGTCTGGAAGAGGACACCCAGCACTTTGTCGAAGGGCTGAAAAAAGCCGGTTTCTGAACCGGCAAGCAATGCAGGCGCGCTTCAGTCGCCTGACACTTTTGCACCGCTCACCTTGGCACCGCTGACTTTGGCACCGCTGACCTTTGCACCGCTGACCTTGGCGCCGCTCACCTTGGCACCGCTGACCGCCGGGCCTGCGGACCCGAAGTACACATCCAGCAGAACCTGTTCCAGCATACCGGTCATCAAATCCATGCGGATCGTGTAGTCGGCCTTGTCATACTCCCAGAACTTGATCTTGTCCGCCATCTGGAAATCGGCCGCGGCAACGCCGGATTTTGACGGATTCAGGGGCGAGCGGGCGAATTCTCCGCTTTCGGCAAATGCGTCTTCCCCTTTGCCGTGCACCAGCAGGATGACCGGCTCAGGCAACTGATGATAGGCGCCTTCATAGGAAAACCCATAGATGCGGGCGAGCCTTGGATCGGTTCCTTCCTGCAGCTGTTTTGCGAGAAACCCGTTGTCGCCGCACCGCTCTCCGCGGCCCCTGTCCTTGATCTTCAGGTCCTTCACCAAACGTCCAAATAGTAACACTTCTGAAAAACTGAGTAACGTCTCGGCCACCTTACTCACTCCCGTGGCTATGGAAACAACACCAGAAGAATTCCTCCCAATGCATGAGCCGAAACACGTGCGAGCCCGATTGTTCGAGAAAGTCCCCCTGCAATTAAAATGCCACAAAAAGGTTAAAATTTAAAGGTTATTAAATCTCTACTGATCAGGCACCCGGGTTCGGACCGAATCTGCGTGGCTTGTATCATCGGCGGATTGCAGGCGGGGGCCGGCCTGAACCAGGCCGATCCCGCGCATTCTGAAATTGCCTTCGATGATTGTGCGGAAGGCACCGCCAGTAATGTTTGCATCAACAGCCAGCAGTGCCCGTTCGACGGCAGAATACGTGAGGTTCTCCGCTTCCAGAAGGCTCCAGGCGTCGGCCAGGTAAGAGCCCAGAAAATCGCGGGCCTCCAGCAGGGCCACGCGAAACCCTTCGGGATCAAGTGCATAACGAGCATCAAAAAGCGCCTGCATGACGTCGCTGTAATATGGCGTCGCCTCCAGCCGGTCCGAAAGGTCCTCCATCTCCGGGGTGATCAGCCGGTGAACAAGCAACCGCTCGTGGAAAATGTCGACAAAGATATCGAACATGGCGCCGGTCAGCGGTTCGGACAGCGCATGCTCGCTGGTCCAGCCATGCGCAAATTCCGGCAGGGTCCGGGTATTGGCCGCCATCCGGATCTGCGCATTTCCGGCAAGTTCCGCAAAGCGACTGAGCTGATTAAAAGTGTAAAGATTACCCCGGGTGTTCTCCAGCAGCTCCTCCACAACCGATCCGAAATGCAGGGAGGCAAGCAGCGCGACCATGTCTGCCGCGGATTTGTGAAAGCCGTAGTACTCGCCCGGCACGTCCTCTGACGGCGGCATGCCGACCACGCTGTAAATGATGGCATGGCCGATCTCATGTGCAACAACATCGAAATTCAGGCTGTAGGCACGGTATTCGCCGCCGTGCTCGCTGGTGCCTCCCGTTTCCAGAAAACCCCAGCCGATATGGGCATTGTCGAGGCTGGGCAAGAGCGACAGCTCGAGCCGTTCGAAATCCCGCGCAAAGTGCCAAGGTACCGGGTGGCCGAAATAGCCTTCCCAGACATCCATGGTGAAATGCGCTGCACCAAATAAATGCGCTGCCTCAAATGCGGGATCGGATGGCAGGATGTGGCTGAAGTTGCCAAACTCATCCGGCTCCGGCGGCGGCTGAATATGGCCGTCCCAAGGCGGCAGATACATGCCCGGGCCTTCCGGGCGCTCAATGATGGCACCATAGGGGGTCCGTTTGCCGGCCGGATTGACGGTATACATGCGCGGCCCCGACGGACCCGGGCCGATGCTCCCCCGCGGCGCAGAGATTTCAACAAGTTCGGGGACGGCATCCGGCTTGCGGAACGGCGCCTGCGGAAACAGAAGGAACCGGGTGCCCGGTGCCTCTTCGTCGAACTCATCAGGGTTGTACATGCGTCCCTCCAGAACCGCCGTGTTCCCTGTATCTCCTGCCTATTCCGTTTTTCCCGCCGCTGACTGGTTTACGCAGCTTTGATGATACATGAATTCACGCGAGATCAGCGCATAGAATTCTTCCGCATCCGCAAGCCCGATGGATTTGGCATGGGAACCGAGATCCGAAGGCACTTCGCGGCCCAGCAAGGTCTCAAAATACCAGATCAGAACCTGCAGATTGCTTGCCCTCTGCAAACCGCTTCCGTCCAGGTCCAACTCGAGCAGTCTCTGCTCCTTTGCCGCCGCGCGCGCCTGCAGACCCGCATAGGCACCTGCATTCCGGAGTTCAGCCAGAATATGCAGCTCCAACCGGGGGCCGAGGCCGTTGACCGTTTCCTCCACACATAGAGTGGCCCGGAGCAACTCTTCATATCCGGCCACGTCCAACCCGTTTGCCGACAGCCAATTCCGCAGCTCCTTACTTCGGGACAGCCCCCGCGCTGCGCGGTGCAGGGCCATTTGCCCCAGCAGCGCTGTGCGTTCAATGCACTCCGCCCCTTCTTCGGCCCGGCCCAGCGCCAGCATGCGAACTGCGGCCTTTGTCCGGAAACCGGCATAGCGCTCCGGGTCCAGGCGCAGTTCGTCCAGCAGGCCGCGCGCATCGTTTTGCACGCCCTTGCTCCCTGCATCGATGCAGCGTGTCAGCCCCTGCCAGGCAAGCGTTCGCTCGACCCGATGCCCAGGCGGAGCCGCATCGCGCGTTTCGCCGCTCAGAAAGGCCGCCATCCGCACCAGCATCTCAACAGCATCCTCGCGCTTGGCGTCAATTTGCCCGGACGGAAGCCAATCCGAGAATGCAGCATGCCAGCGGGCTTCTTTGAACCCCTCCAGGATTTTGTCCCACCGCCTCTCCTGGTAGAAAAGCGCCTTTGCCGTATTCAGCAGAAGCGCAGCTTCATCAGCTGCAAGCGCCCCCTCCTTTGCAGCATGCTCAACAGTCGCACGGATCGAAACCATCGGCTCGCTCAATGGTTTGAAGCCAAACTCTGCCGGGCTGTGAAGGACCGCGACCTCATCATCGTCGCTCAGCAGGCCGGAGACGTAGCTTTCAAAGATTCGGCCAACCCCGGTCATGCCGAACCCGGCCAGCTCAGCTGCCCGCAGGGCCCCCATGCTGGCGCTGCCAAAGACGGCAATTCCCTCTTCCATCGCCCAAAGGATTTCCTTGTGCCAGACTGATGGCATGCCTTCGAAATACCCGTCGACAAGACCAATGGCAGCGGGCTTTTCCCGCGCTGCCCGGTAGATGTCGCCTTGTCCGGCCGGAGGCAGAACATCAGCATCGATCACCGCCCTCACCTCGTCCGCCGCTATCGTGGGGCCTGCAAAGACAACCGCCGTCATTCTGCCCCCTCCATCACCTGCTGAGCCCGCGGACCAGGGACAAACCCCGGGTCGTCATGCGGTGCCTCAAGACCAGGTATCACGGCCCGCACCACGGCAATGCCCAAGCCCTCGCGGGACAGGTCAACGATCAGCACCTGATCCATGCCGGCGGATTTCAGGCGTTCCAGCAGCCAGTCCAGGTCTTCCTCAAAGGACAGCGCGCTGAAATCCGGGCAATCCAGAAAGCTTCTCTCCGGCTTGCTGCTGCGGATCAAGCCGCGGGCATATTGCCCCCGCGCTGCGACCGCCTCTGCCGTGAACTCAGCCGGATCCAGATCATCACGGGCGCCCGAGATATAGGTCAGCCGGGTTTGCGCGGCCTCGGTCACGGCCCGCAACAGCGCTATGGAACGGTCCGGGTGGCAGCCGTCACCGATCCCTATGTGGCCCGGCTGGCTGCCCGCTTCGCAGATGACACAATGAAAGCAGGCAACACCTATGTCCGTCGCCGTATCCCATATCCCGTAGTCAATCCCGGCCCTCTCCAACCGCTCAAGCGCCTGCATGCAGCGCGGATCGTTCACCGAAACAGGATCGAGGCGCTGCGGGCGCGGCGCGCAATGCCACAACGTGGTGGCGTCCCGCTCAATCAGCTCGCAAACCGCATGACAAACCGCCTCCAGAACATCATTGCCCGAGGCAAGCCCGTTGGTGGAGCGCGGAAACACCCCCTGCCCGCCACAGGGCGGACCGGTGTAATCCGTATCCACCATCTCGTATGGCAGCCACCGGGATATTTTCGCGGCAAGGTCATGGCCTTCAACCCAGAGCATTGGACAGTGCGGATCAAAGCTTTTCCCTGCCACCCGGGGCAGCCGGGCAACATCCGCAACCTGCACCTCCCGCTCCAGATCCGCAAAGCGTGCCAGGCGAAGCGGCAACGAGACCCGCTCGCCGTGCCAGGTCTCGATCGCCTCCATAACCCCAGAGGCCCGCGCAGCTTCCAGCGACAGCCCCTTGCCCAAGGCCACCGCAACAGAACGGGAATTCGGCCGGGTGACCATCACCGCCGGAAGGCCGATACGGTCAAGCCCGGTCAGGTTGGCTATGCGGGTGATGCCCATGCTGGCAAGATGCGGCCGGACCTGCTCCAGCGTCTGCACGGGGTCGCGCAGCCGGTGCGTATCGAGCAAATAGGCCTTCCGCGCCGTTTCGGGCATATGCGGACCTCGCTTCCAGCTTGGCCGTAAACCGGCTGCGGCTCCATCACGGAGGCGCCATCAAGCTTTGAATTAAAATGATTTGACCGTTCACGCGGTCAACAATTTCAATGACCCCATGATTATTCACGGTGTTTCAGGCCAGGCAGCGTGCCTGCAGCACAGGTTGAACCCGGCGCCTCCATCAGCCAATTGGCTCCGCATTTGAATTATACGGATAGGATGTATTTTTCCGCCCTGTCTGATTGCAACCTGGCGATTGGGATGTGTATTAGAATTATCTCCGGCAACCTGCCGGCCCACCCTCCTGGGAGCAAAAAGACCGGCAGATGGCGAGCAACGGCAGTAAAGTAAAAGCGGCATTTCTGATCATTGCCGTCTCGGCAGTGCTGATGCTGATCGAAGGCGCCATAGAGTTTCTCCAGCCGGAATGGTGGGAAGATTGGGAAGAATACCATTTCCTGGAGCTTCTGGTCACCGCGGGGCTGCTTTGCTCCGTGGCTGTGCTGAGTTTTGAGGTCCGGGCGATGCGGCAGGCCGCAGACACCATGGCAGAGAAGCTGAAAGCCGCATCGGGGTCCTTCAACCAGCTTCTGGAGGCGCATTATGAGTCCTGGGAGCTTACCCCGTCGGAGCGGGAGGTCGTGAGACTGGTGCTCAAGGGGTGCTCCAACGCCGAAATCGCGGAGATACGCGATGCAGCAATTGGCACCGTCAAGGCGCAGACTCATTCGATCTACGCCAAATCCGGGCTTTCGGGAAAGAACCAGCTGATGAGCTTCCTTTTGGAAGAACTAACGGATGGGCATTCCGTGAATTAATGCGGGCAGATCCGGGGCCCTGGAAAACCGCGGTACCTGCTGGCAGGCCGCTGCCAGGGGAAACCGCCGATTTGGACGCCCACCGCCGGGGCTGATCGTCCGCACCGGTTTCTTTGAAATGCGCAAGGGGCGGACGATCCTGATGGTTCTGACCGGGCCGCAGGCTGACTGCCGCCGGGCTTAGCTGTTTGGACGCACCCGCGCGGCAGTTTTGTTGGCAAAGGCCTCCAGCCGTTCACGCGCGGCGGGCTGGGTGTTCACCACCCCGGCCACCACCGCCTCGGCATAGGCTGCATCCATGCCGGACATGTTGTTCAGATGACTGATCGCCGAGCAGATCGCGTAGTTGGTCAGCGGAAGGTTCTGCGCCACCTTGTCCGCCAGTTCCAGCGCCTTGTCAAAACTGGGGCCTTCGGTGATGTATTGCGCCAGCCCCAGGTCGACGGCTTCCTGCCCCTGGTAGACCCGGCCGGTCAGGATCATGTCGATCATCCGGTATTTGCCGATCATATCCGAGACACGGATGGTGGCGCCGCCGCCGGTAAAGATGCCGCGCTGGCCTTCGGGCAGCGCGAAATAGGTGGTCTGGTCCATCACCCGCACATGCGCCGCGCTGGCCAGCTCCAGCCCTCCGCCCACTACCGCTCCCTTAAGCGCGGCAATCACCGGAACCCCGCCGTATTCCATCTTGTTGAACGCCTCATGCCAGCGCAGGCAGACATGCATGAAATCATCGGGGCTGCGGTCCTCTTTCCAGTGTTCCACCAGATCGAGCCCGGCGCAGAAATGCTCCCCCTCGCCCGCCAGCACCACGGCCCTGACGCCGCCCTGGTGGGCATTGCTGAAAAAACGGACCAGTTCCTCGATCGTTGCCACATCCAGTGCATTGCGCTTGGCGGGCCGGTTCAGCGTAACGACATAGACGCCGTTGTCCCGGACATCGATGGCGAGGTTTTCATAGGACTTTGGATCGGTCGCGTGGGACATGGATCAAACCTTTTCGGTTGCTTGCGGCAAGGGGTGCGCCTGGGTCAGGAGGTGATCAGATATGAAACTCAGCGTCCAGCACGCTGGCGCTGCCGTTCACGATCCGGGATTTCTCGGTGGCGCATTCGGCCAGGATGTGCTGCGCATAAAACAGCGCGGTCGCGATTTTGCGGGTCATAAAGTCTGCGTCCTCCCCCTGTGCCAGCTGGGCTTCGGCAGCGAGAACAGCGCGGCCCAGTTGCCAGCCGGCCGCCAGGGTGCCCGTCAGCATCAAAAAGGGAACGCTGCCGGCATAGGCCGCATTGGGCTCGCCAGGCGCGGTCTCCAAAAGCCAGGAGAGGCTCGCCTCGAAACAGCCCCGCGCCTCGGCCAGACAGTCAGCAATGCGCTGCGCCTTGGCACTGCCTTCCCGCAGGTCCGCTTCGGTCCCGGCGATCAGCCCAGCAAAGCGGCGGGCAGTTGCACCACCGTCCCGCAGTATCTGACGGCCTAGCAGATCATTGGCCTGGATCGCAGTAGTACCCTCGTAGATCGGCAGTATCCGCGCATCGCGATAGAACTGCGCCACGCCGGTTTCTTCGATAAAGCCCATGCCGCCGTGGACCTGCACACCAAGCGAGGCCACCTCCACCGCACGTTCGGTGCAGAACCCTTTGACCAGCGGCACCAGGAAACCCGCCATCGCCGCAAAATCCCGCTCTCCGCCGCTGTGATGCGCTAGGTCAAGCCAGCCAGCAGTTGCCATGGCCAAAGCCCGCCCGCCCTCGGTCAGCGCCCGCATCCGCACCAGCATGCGCCGGACGTCCGGATGCTCAATGATCGCCAGCGCCTCCTTGGAGCTGCCGTCCACCGGGCGGCTCTGCACCCGTCCCCGGGCATAGGCCACAGCGTGCTGGCAAGCACGTTCGGCAACAGCAACACCCTGAACCCCAACCGAAAACCGGGCGGCCTGCATCATGACGAACATATACTCAAGCCCGCGGTTTTCCTCCCCCACCAGGAAACCGGTTGCACCGTCATATTCCAGCGCTGCCGTCGGGCTTGCCCGGACACCCAGCTTGTGCTCGATGCTGACGCAATTGACGGCATTGCGTGCGCCAAGCGATCCGTCCTCGCCAACCAGGAATTTGGGCACGATGAACAGGCTCAGCCCTTTGGGCCCCGCCGGAGCGCCCGGCGTGCGCGCCAGCACCAGGTGGATGATGTTTTCGCTCAGGTCATGTTCGCCGTAGGTAATGAAGATCTTGGTGCCGCTGACCGCATAGGTCCCGTCCTCTGCCGGCTCAGCCTTGCAGCGCACCCGCCCCAGATCGCTGCCCGCCTGCGGTTCCGTCAGGTTCATGGTGCCGGACCATTGCCCGGAAACCAGCTGCTCCAGATACCGGTTCTTCTGCTCCTCCGATCCGCAGAGAAGCAGCGCCTCGACCGCACCATCTGTCAGCAAGGGGCAAAGGCCGAAACTGGTGTCTGCGGCATTCAGGATCTCTGTTGCGGCCGCTCCAGCCGCGCGCGGCAGGCCCATGCCGCCGAACTCCCCCGGATGCTGCAGGCTTTGCCAGCCCATCTCGCGAAACTGGTCGTAAGCGTCGCTGTAGGCCGTGGGCAGCACAACGCCGGTGCCGTCAAATCGCGCCCCGGTCTGGTCGCCCAAGGCGGACAAAGGTGCGATGGCTTCCGAACAAAACCGGCCAAACGTCTCCAGTGCGGCCTGTACATCGGGCAAATCAACTTCGCTGTAGGCAGGCAGAGAGGTAACTTCTGGCCAAGCGGAGAGATGCGCGAGATTGAACATGATGTCGCGGACCGGCGCCTGGTAAGTCATGTCTGCTGCTCCAAAAGAATTGTTTCTTCTCGCCAGATACACGTTGCGGTGCCGCAGCTCCACGTCCATAAAGGACAAGATCCTTTCCAAAAGTGACAATCTGAGCAGGGCAGCCACAAGATGTCAGTTTCCGGCGCCTCGAGATTTGCCACGGTCTCCCCGCAATTCGCCGGGGATTGGCTGCTGGCCTTGCGGACCTGCTGCACCAGCATGCAAATGTCTTCCTTTCTGCAGCGCTCGGGGATTGTCATCAGCCAAGGCCAGCCCGCGCACAGGGTCACTCTGGATCAGATCGTGCGCTTGTATCAGATCGCCGCCGTCGAAACCGGAGACGAGATGATGGGCCTGTGGAGCCGCCCGGTACGGGCCAGAGCCTTGCAGCATCTGCTGACCACGGTGCGCGAAGCCAGTTCCCTGCCCTCCGCCCTGCACAGGTTTGCCACTTTCTGGAATCTCCTGCTCGACGACTACCAATTTGATCTCAGCCGCCGGAGCGGGGGCATTGTCCTGCAGCTGCTGCCCTGTACGGAGATGCCGCCGCAGCGGTTCGGGCACATGCTGATCCTGAAGCTGGCACATGGGCTGCTGTCATGGCTGGCAGGGTACGAGGTGCCGGTCCGCGCCGTGCAATTTGCCTTTGCGCGTCCAGGGTTTGCTCAGGACTACTCGGTCATCTTCCCTGCCCAGCCCGGCTTTCAGGCTCCCTGTTCGGCAATAACTTTTGACCTGGCGAACCTGGGGCCGCCCGGCGCCCGCGGACGCGCAGAGATGAAAGTCTTCCTCAGCCGGGCGCCCCGCGACTGGATCTTTACCAGCTTCCACGAACACGCCCAGTCGCTGAGAATCCGCGAGTTTCTTTACCGGACCCGCTGGGAGGAGTGCCATTTGGCCGGCGCCGCCCGGGCATTGAAGCTCACCCCCCGGACGCTGATACGGCGGCTGGAGGCCGAAGACACCTCCTTTCAGGCAATCAAGGACGGCCTGCGCCGCGATATAGCCATTCAGGATTTGCAAGCCGGGCAAAAGACCATCGAGGAGATTTCACAGGACCTAGGGTTTTCATCCGCGGCAAATTTCCACCGCGCCTTTCGGCGATGGACAGGCGCTGCACCAAGCTCTTACCGGCGATTGAAATCCTAACAACTGTATTGCCAGCTACCAGCGAAAGCCCATCAGCAGGCTGCACCCTGCCCCGGTATCCCTCTTTTGATTGTTCTGCCTGCCCTCGGTGGCCATTCAAAACAAGAAATCCGTTACTCCGAAGTCCCCGGCACTGACGCCAATGAGCATTGCAACCTGTTCGTCACCGTTACTGTCTTTGTTCAAAAACAACTCGGAACCCTCCTCTCCATCCCGGATTCTTATGATCAAGGTGCCACCTTTTCCTTCACCGTCGACTTCTATGGTTTCTCCAGAAAGTTCGAAAACCAGTGACGAGTGGCGGCCTGACAAAGCGCGAATATCAATCTTGTCCAGCCCAACCTCATAATCCTCAATCTGGTTGGACTCGGAAATTCTCTTGAATACAAAGACATCTGCTCCAGTCCCACCGCGTAGGAAGTTACTTCCCCTACCGCCGTCAAGAGTGTCTGCGCCAGAGCCACCCTCAATCGTGTCATCACCGAACCCGCCCGCTAGGCTGTCGCGGGAAAAGCCCCCATGAATGAAATCGTCGCCACGACCTCCAGTGATCCGATCGCGGGCGCCGCCACCGAGCAAGGTGTCGTCACCAGCACCGCCATCAACAGTTGCACCCGAAAGGCTGGCTGTGTAACGGCTGTCAAACCGCTTTTCTAAGCAGGCAATATAGTCGTCTCCACCGCCACCATAGGCTCTTAGATAACCGCTTGAGAAAAAAACTGTATTTGCCTTACTGTCTCCATAGAACCGGCTGCTCGGCGGACTTCCATCTGAAGTCGTGAAGCTGAACACCTCAATTCCACTGATCTCCCCGGTGTACTCTATCTGCTGAAACTTGTAGTGGCCCACTTCGCCACGCTTCAGGTCTATCACGCCCTCTGCGATTAGAGTGTCTTGCCCCTTGCCGCCGTGCACGCCCGCCTGCCAGCTCCCTGTGTCGATCAGATCATCACCAGCTCCACCAAAGGCGACCTCAGCCCTGGCAGTGATGTAGTCGTTTCCAGCCCCACCGTGCAGTTCTCCTTGAGAGGAGATATGGCCGAAGGCACCCGATACAATCACATCCTTGCCGTTTCCGCCGTAGACCGTGTTGTCTGTCCCCTGGACTTTAATGGTGTCATTTCCGCCTCCACCGAACACTAAATTTGTGCCAATCCGGTGGGAGTTGGCACTTGTTGGCGAGGATACGATCAGATCGTTCCCTCGCCCGCCTTGCAGTGTGTCGCTTCCCAGCCCTCCAAACAACACGTCCGCGCCACCTCCTCCCTGGAGGCTATCACTGCCGCGGCCTCCAAACAGTTGATCATCGTGCGCACCGCCAAGCAGCACATCATTGCCTGCATCACCGTAAATGAAATCAGCCCCCTCGCCGCCCGACACAGTGTCAGCGTTGGTCCCGCCCATAAGCTGATCGCCTCCAGCTCCCCCATAGAGCGTATCCCGCCCCTCGCCGCCCCAGATCAAATCATCTCCGGCCAGCCCCTGCAGCAGATCGTCTCCCGCCTGTGCATCAACGGTATCGCCAATTTCTGAGAGCAAATGCTCTCCGGAACCGCTCCCCAAGCGTGCTATATCATCCAGTGCTTCAAGGGACAGGGTCCGGGAATAAATCTCTGATCCAAGTGCCAAATCTTCGAAAAGTTTGCTTTCCCACATTATCTGAACACGGCCGTCCGGCAGCAAAACTGCGCGGACTTCAGCCTCACTGGTGGCCTCTGGGGTCAGGAAAAGTTCCTTGGATACGCTACCACTTGCGGTGATCACACGGCCTTTGACCGCGCCTTCGGTTTGATCCCACCAAATCGCCAGAGTCCGCCCATCGCCTAGGCCCAGCAATTGCAGCGGAATCTTGTTCGACTGCGCCTCTGTGTTTAGCTGGAATGGCGCGGTAATTTCAGTTCCATCCGGGCCGTAAACAGCTGCATGGATATTTACATGGCTAGAAAAGGCACCCTCTTGCCCCCAAAGTACAAGCAGATTGCCGTCCTCGAGAAGCTGCAGCTCCGAAGAGTACTTAATTTCTCCAATTCTCGTTTGACTGACAAGGTCGCCATCCAATGTCATCGTTGTCAGATAATGAAGGCCATAAGGAGATGCATGCCACGAGACAGCTAGGGATCCATCGGGCAACTGGACCGCTGAGGGCGTGATAAACGGCGATCGTTCACCGTATCCGGGTATTTCTGCAATTGCAGGCAATTCAATGTTGCCACCGACGGGGTTTCCATCTGCATCAAACCGCTGAAAGAAAGTCATTTCCCCCCGCCCCTCAGCGGACAGAAAATTCCAGTGCTGCCAGATTGTTACGTACCCCCCGTCCTGCAACGGGACCATGACCGCATCGGCCTGCTTGCCATCCACCAGTGCGTTGACCAGTGTTTCTGCACCTGCCGGAAGGCCGTGTTCATCAAAGACTTGCTGGTAGATTCCATATTGAGTGTAAAATCCACTGCTTGTCTTGAACGGCTCAGGCACAATAAAACTGTCTTGCCCGTAGGATTGCCAAGTCACAGTGAACCCACCGCCTTTTAATGCCAGAACATGCGGCTTGATTTGGTCCGATTTTGTCGTGCTGTTGACTAGAAAAGCCTGACCTTCTGCCTCTCCGTTTTCGCCGAGGTAGCAGGCCATGATGTCATACCTGTCAGTTCTGCTGTCTAATTCGGCCCAGACGGCGACCTGACGGCCATCTTCGAGCGTTGCAGTCTGGACTTGCCGCTGACTGCCGAAAGAATCCTCATCCAGCATCTGAAAATAAGATTCCGGAATAATTGTATAGGTAGTCATAAAAAATCCTGTTGCTCGTAAGAAGTTCGAACTTTCGCCTATCAGCATCCAAACGCTAAATTTAACCTGAATAGGAAATTCAACCCTGAAGTGTCAAGCTTCGCCTCAAGATCCCGCTTCAGAATTTTTCCTTCAGTTTCAGCTTCTTACAATCGGCCTCATAGTAGCCAAGCAGAAACGCGGGATTTCAGAGCACCTCTTGAAACGCACCTTCTACTCTCAAACGGAAGCCTTTTACTCCGGCAGGTTTTCTTGCGCATCTCTGCCCCTTGTCCAGCTTGTTACATCAGTAATATGTGTTCGTACCTGGATGAACGTCCGCTCTCGAAGAAATGGTTGGCAAGTCGCGCGCCTACAGCATCCAGTACTCGCGCCTCATTCGCATTTCCGCATTGGGCTGCGAGCGACATGCTGCATCAGCAACGTGGGCTAATCAGGGCAGCGGCGGCTGTGGGCTCTTCTGGCACCTTCGCGGGCTACCGCATGAACGTTTGATTGCAGGGATTGGGTCAAAAACCTGACAAGAAGGTCAGTTTTGCTTGGCATTCGACAAGGGAAAAGTGGCGGACCGAGGAGGATTCGAACCCCCGACCCCTTGATTCGTAGTCAAGTACTCTATCCAGCTGAGCTATCGGTCCACTGCGGCGGGGTTTAATCATAGCACCGCAGAGTCGCAACCCCAAAAAGCCGGTTTCCACAGCATTTCTCGCCAGCTTGCTGTCCCTTGCTTCGAAACGTGTCCGGGACGGCGCTGGGAACACTTCCCCGGCTTGTTCAAATACCGCCTCAACGCTGCGGCTGGAAATCGAAGACGGGAACAAAACTGGCCGGCGCCAGTGATTGCTCCAGCACGTCCGATTGCAGTGCGTTCTGGTCAAACACCCGGATTTCCGGCCCGGCGTGCCGGACGCGCAGGCTGCCTTCGATCGCGCGCACCGCCATTTCAACCGCCAGCCGTCCCTGCAGCACAGGCGAATCCGTTGGTGCTGCAATGACGCGGCCCCGCAGCACCCCGCGGTAAACCGCATGAGTCATATAATCCGAGACGACCTGCACCTTGCCATGAAGACCACGGGCGCGCAGCACCGAAACGGCGGCCTCTGCCGCAGGCGCAGAGCCCGCGATATAGTCCAGATCCGGCACCTCATCCAGCGCATCCTCGACCAGCCGCACCTGGATTTCCCGGCCGGTATCGCCGTACTTGGTCACCGCAACAGAGGCCGCGCTGTCTGCCAGCGCTGCGTGAAACCCCTGCTCCACAAACGTGACCCAGCCCGCTTTCTCCGGCCCCGGAAACCAGGCAACCTTGACCGGCGGCGACCCCTTGGGGTGGCGTTTTGCAATGATCCGCCCCGCCACCGCGCCCATTTCGGTCCAGGACACCCCGACCTTGGCGGAGATCCCGGCATCAGCGATGTCATTCACTGCGGCAATGACCGGCACCGAGGCGGCAATCCGTTCGACAGCCGGGGTCAGCCCGGCAAAAGAGACCGTGCCTAGGATCAGCGCGTCGGCGCCTGCCTCCACGCAATCCTCGGCCTGGCGGATCTGGCGCTGCAAATTCGGGTAGCCGCCGGCCTCGACCAGCTTGAAAGACACGCCCAGACGCGCGGCCTCAGCCACCATCCCGTAATTGACGCTCAGCCAGTAAGCGTCCTTCAGATGCGGGTAGGCAATGCACAGCTTCCAGGCCCGGGCGGCCCTGTCCAGCGGCTGGTAATCCGCCGCACCGTAGCCGCTGTCATAGTCGAACGGCGTCCTTGGCACCTGCAGCCGCCAGCTTTCCGCAGCCGCAGCAGAGCAAAGAACCGTGAAAATCAGCAGCCAGATCGCGCGCATTTGTGCCCCTTCCCGGCGCAGAGGATAGGCAGCGGGAGGGAAAAGGGAAATTCAAAATTGCACAGCGCGCCGATGCGCGCGAAAGTCCGGGGATGTTAGGAAAGCTCGGACTTGGAGGAAAACTGAGCCTCGCATTCATTGTCATTGCGGGGCTGCCGACCCTTGCCGGCATCCTGGGCCTGGTCGAATTGCGGGTGCTTGCACGCCGCCAGGCCGAGGTGATCAGTCAGACCATCCCTGCCATTGCCGAAGTCCGCGGCATGGCTGAGGAAAGCACCCGCATTATCGCTATCGCGCCAGAGCTGGCGGCGGTAACCACCCAGTCCGAGCGCCAGAACCGCGCGCAATTCCTGGCGGATCAGGTCGCAGCGCTGACGCTGCGGCTGGAAGCCCTGGAACAGACCGGCGGCAGCTCTGACCGGCTGCGGGATACGGTGACCGAGGCCTCCCGGGCATTGTCGCTGCTCAATGAACTGGTCGAGACCCGCATCTCCCTGCGCAGCGAATTCAAGCGGCTGACCGGACGCAACCTCTCGGCTGCAAACAATCTTCTCAGCATGGCCGACACCTTGGTGGCCAACGCAGAGATGGGCACCACCGCGGTCATCTCAAGCCTTTATGGCCCCGGCGCCTCCCCCATCGAAGAACAGGCCCGCACCGACACGCTGGACAAACTGATCGAGGTGGACCTGTTCCAGTTGGGCCTGATGTTCGAGCTGCGCTCGCAGACCGCCGAGATCGGCTTGCTGATCAACCGGATCGAAGATGCCGGCAGTGATATTGAGCTGGGGGAAATCGAAGCCTCGCTGACCAGCCGCCTGCTCGTCGTCTCGCGCCGGATCAAGGCGATCCGCGACCCCGGCCGCCGCCAGCAGGCCGAAGGCTACACCGCACAGCTGCGGACCGTTTTGGGCGATGACGCGGGGCTGTTTGTGCTGCGCGACCGGATCCTGGCCACCGAAACCCGTATCACGGCGCTGCAGCAGGAACTGCAGAACACCGCGCTGCGGCTGGGGGACGAGGCCGCCGCTGTGGCCGATCAGGCGCAGGCACGGGCGATCCGGTCAGGCAACGCTGCTGCCCTCGACATCCAGCGGGCACAGCTGCGCAATGGCTTTGCAGCACTCGCCGGGCTTGCCCTGTCGCTGGCCGTACTGTGGTTCTATGTGCGCGGCAGCATCACCCGGCGCCTCAATCAGCTATCCGGCACCATGGCCGCCTTGATGCGCGGCCGGCTGGATCACCCGCTGCACCCCCGCGGCAGCGACGAAATCGCCCGCATGGAAGAGGCTGTCGAGGTGTTCCGAAAGCAAGCCATCGAAAAGCTGGAGCTGGAACACGTCCGCGACCGCAACGAGCAAGAGCTTCGCGAGCACCGCAACAACCTGCAGGCCCTGGTCGACGACCAGACCGAGCGGCTGCGCGAAGAAGTCGAAGCCCACGACGAGGCCCGGCAAAAGGCCGAGGCAGCCGATCAAGCCAAATCCGAGTTCCTGGCGATGATGAGCCATGAAATCCGCACCCCGATGAACGGAGTACTGGGGATGCTGCGCAGCCTGTCTGATGACGGGCTGCCGCCCCGGCAGATGGAACGGTTGCGGGCGGCGCTGGTCTCGGGTCAGAACCTCTTGAAGATCCTCAACGACATTCTGGACTACTCGAAAATCGAAAGCGGCGCGTTGCAGGCCGAGGACACCGCCTTTTCGCTGCACGGGCTGGTGCGCGATATCGTCGTGCTGCTGCGCCCGGGCGCCGATGCCAAAGGCGTGCATCTCTGGCTCGATGCGCCCGCAGACCTGCCCGATGCGGTGAGCGGCGATGCAGCCAAGCTCCGTCAGATCCTCTTCAACCTGCTTTCCAATTCGTTGAAGTTCACCGAGGAGGGCGAGGTCATCCTGCGGGTCCGCACCAACGGTGAAAGCCAGGGCCGCCACCAGGTTGCCTTTGAAGTCAGCGACACCGGCATGGGCATCTCAGACGAGGCCAAATCCCGCATCTTCGAAGCCTTCGAGCAAGAGGACAGCGACACGGCCCGCAGGTTCGGCGGCACCGGGCTGGGGCTTGCGATCAGCAAGCATTTCGCCGAGGCCATCGGCGCCCGGCTTTCGCTCGAGAGTGCCCAGGGCGTCGGATCGGTTTTCACCCTGGCCCTGGAGCTTGAAAAGGGTGATCCCGCAGGGCTGGTTCCGGACGAAACCCCAGCCCCGGTGCAGAAGGCGGAGACGCCGTTGTCCGTCCTGGTCGTGGAGGACAACGAGATCAACCAGATGGTTGCCCAGGGTTACCTTGAGCGTATGGGCCATTCCTGCCAGTGCGTCACGAGCGCCGAAGAGGCGCTGGAACTGCTGCCGGGCTCCGGGTTCGATCTGGTTCTGATGGATGTGAACCTGCCCGGCATCAGCGGAACCGAGGCCACCCGCCGCCTGCGCGCCCTTCCCGATCCGAAACTTGCCAGCCTGCCGGTCATCGGCATCTCCGCACATGTGCAGGAAGAGCAGATCGAAACCCATCTTCATGCCGGGATGACAGGCTTTGTCGCCAAGCCTGTGTCACCCGAACGCCTAGCCAAAGCGCTGGACAGCGTCCTGAAGGGGTGCGAGGGCGCGGTTTACCTGTCTGCGCGGCAAGCCGGAGCTGCACCGCCGGACCGGTGCTCAATCCTCATGCAGCAGATGCAGGAGAATATCCGGGATCTCGGAGCGTCTCAGGCGCTGGACATCGCACGGATGTTCAAAGGGGAGCTGCCGCAGAGCCTCGCGCGTATGGACGCGGCTCTTGAGGCAGAGGACTTCGTGCTGCTGGCCAAGGAAGCCCACCGGGCCAAAGGTGCGGCCGCGACTTTTGGCCAGCAAGACCTGGCGTCGCTGCTGGCAAACCTGGAAGCTCGGGCCGGAGACGGCGACCGGGCGGGTGCTGCTGAAGATCTGGAGGCTTTACACCGGCTGGCGCCGCAAATCCTGGAAGCACTCGCTGCCGTGCTTCGCGACTGCGGGACCGTCAATTCAAAGGCGCCGTGAACACATAGCCTTCGCCATGCACGGTGGTGATCACCCGCGGGTTGGCCGGGTCTTCCTCCAGCTTGCCGCGCAAGCGCCGGATCAGAACATCGACGGTGCGGGGATTGGCGCCGTACTGCCGGTGGGTGACACGGCTCATCAGCGCATCGCGCGAGGCCACCTCGCCTGCCCGGCTGACCAGCATGTCAAGCACTTCGAACTCGGCGCGGGTCAGCGAAATACTGTCGCCTTCCGCAGTCTGAAGGTGCCGCGCGGCCACATCGAACTGAAACTTTCCGAACTTGTAAATCCGGCGCGACAACCGCCGGATGTCCTGGGTCCGCCGCAAGAGATTCTTCAGCCGCGCGAGCAATTCACGCCGGTTGAACGGCTTGCAGACGTAATCATCCGCCCCCAGCTCCAGTCCAACGATCCGGTCAATCTCGTCATCCCGACCAGTCACCAGGATGATCCCGATCTCCGATTTGGCGCGTTGCTCGCGGGTGATCTGCAAGCCATCCTTTCCAGGCAGGTTGATGTCGACCAGAAGCAGGTCAACCTCCTGCTCCTCCAGGATTTTCTCAGCTTCCTCAGCAGTCTCTGCCTGCGAGACATCATAGCCCTGCGCATCCAGATAACTGGCGAGGGTGGCGCGGGTGACCGGCTCGTCCTCGATGATCAGAATATGCGCCATGAACGTTGTGCCCCTTCGCGGAATTTTCCTACCGGTTAACAAATTTTAACATCACTGACCAGCCTGTTCATCCCGCCGGGCTGACCTGTTCACATCTGCTGCCTAGCCTCCTCCTCCGAAAGCACGCGCTTTCACCACGCGAAAAGCTCAGGCCATCCGGACCCGGGCTGCGACAACAGGGAGACACACATGAATTACCGGCAAACCCTTTTGGCCAGTGCAGCGGCCATCGCCATGACAGCCCCGATGGCAATGGCGGAAGACTCCTCGGACCCCATCATAATCCCGGTCCACAACTGGTCCAGCCAGATCGTGATGAGCCACGTTGTCGGCCAGATCTTCGAGTCGATGGGCAACAATGTCGAATACGTCTCGACCGACAGCCAGGCGGTTTATGAATCCGTGCGCCTGGGCGATGTAACGCTGGAGCTGGAAGTCTGGGAAGGCGCCTTTGGCAAATCCTTCAACGAGGCGCTGGCCAAAGGCGGCCTGCATGACGCAGGCGACCACAATGCCGTCACCCGCGAAGACTGGTGGTATCCGGCCTGGACCAAAGAGGCCTGCCCCGGCCTGCCAAGCTGGGAAGCGCTGAACGACTGCGCCGCCGTCTTTGCCACGCCTGAAACCGGCGACAAGGGCCGTTTCCTGGGCGGGCCGGTGGACTGGCTCAAGCATGATGCCGAACGCGTCGAGGCGCTGAACATGAACTTCACCGTGGTGAACGCGGGCTCAGCCTCGGCACTGTGGGCCGAAGTGGCCGCGGCGGAAAAGACCAAACGGCCTGTCGTGATCTTCAACTGGACCCCGAACTTTGCTGAAGCTGTCTGGCCGGGCGAGTTTGTCGAGTTCCCGGCCTGGGTCGAAGGCTGCGACAAGGACCCCTCGGTCGGTCCGAACCCGGATGCTACCTATGACTGCGGCAACCCGGCCAACGGCTACCTGAAAAAAGCTGCCTGGGACGGCATGAAGGACAAGTGGCCTGCCGCCTATCAAACGCTGACCGAAATCAGCTTCACCAACCCGCAGATCGCCGAGATGGCCAAGCTGGTCGACATTGACGAGATGGAGCCCGAGGACGCCGCCGCCGAATGGCTGGAGGCCAATGAGGATCTCTGGAAGCCCTGGACCGGCTCCTGAACCACGCACTCCTCTCCAACTCACCGGGGCGGCCTGCTGCCCCGGATTTTTACTAACGAAAGTAGACCCATGACCGCCGCCACCCCCGTCATTTCCTGCAAAAACGTCTGGAAGCTGTTTGGCGCCAACCCAGAACAGTATCTGAAGTCGCTGACTGGCAATCCGGGCTTTGATGAAATCCGCCAGGCCGGCTATATCGCCGCGGTGCGCGACGTTTCCCTGGAAATTGCCAAGGGGGAAATGCTGGTGATCATGGGGCTGTCGGGCTCCGGCAAGTCGACCTTTGTGCGCTGCTTGTCACGGCTTATCGACATCACTGGCGGCGAAGTTCAGGTTGAAGGCCAGAACATTGGCGAAATGTCCGAAAAAGAGCTGATCGACCTGCGCCGCAACAAGATGGGCATGGTGTTCCAAAGCTTCGGCCTGCTGCCGCACCGCACCGTGCTGGACAACGTCGCATTCCCCTTGGAAATGCGCGGCCAGGACCGCCACGCACGGCGCGCCCGCGCGCTTGAGGTGATCGAACTAGTGGGGCTCTCGGGCCGCGAGGACTATTTCCCGCGTGAGCTGTCCGGCGGCCAGCAGCAGCGCGTCGGCATCGCCCGCAGCCTGGCGATTGAACCCGACATCTGGTTCCTGGACGAGCCTTTCTCCGCCCTCGACCCGCTGATCCGCCGCGAGATGCAGGACGAATTCCTGCGCCTGCAGGAGATGCTGGGCAAGACCATTGTATTCATCACCCACGATTTTGACGAGGCCCTGCGCCTCGCCGACCGCATCGCCATCATGAAGGACGGCGTGGTCGAGCAATGCGACACCCCCGATCAGATCGTGCTGAACCCGGCCACTGAATATGTCGCCAAATTCACCGAGGAAATCGAGAAATCCCGCGTTGTCCATGCCGGCGTGCTGGCCCGCGAGGTGAACGGCCACAGCCTGACAGGCACCCCGATCGGCGAGAAACAGACCATCTCGGACCTGGCCCGGCTGCTGGTTAATGACAACCGCGATTTCCTGCCCGTGGCCAACACCGCCGGCAGCCTGATTGGAGCCATGAGCCGCCAGGAGGCGCTCGACGTGCTTCTGGGAGAGGCGTCATGACAGACCAGACCATGGCACTTGCTGAAAAATCCCACAGTTGGACACGGGCCAAAACCGGCTGGGCGATCTTTGCCGCAGCCTGCTTGCTGGCCATTGGCAACTCCCTTCTGCCCGCAGGGCTGGTGCGGCCGCCGGAATGGCTGGTGCTGCCCTTTGCCGACTGGATCAATGCCATCTTTGCCTTTCTGCGCGATGACCTGGGCCTTCTCTACCTGACCCGCGCCTTTGCCGATGGTGTCGAATGGCTGCTCGATGTGACCGCCAATCTGCTCTACGGCAAGAACCGCTGGCCCCGCATCGGCCCGATCCCCTGGACCGTGATTGCCAGCATCGGCTTTGTCATCGGCTACGCACTGCAAGGCTGGCGCCTGTCGCTGCTCACTGGCGGCACCTTTGTCTGGATTGCCGTCATGGGACAGTGGAAATGGGCAATGGAGACCCTTTCGGTCATCGTCGTCGCCGCGCCGTTTTCGATCCTGTTCGGCCTGGTCATGGGCATCTGCGCCTGGCGCTCGAAGACCTTTGAGCGGATCCTGAACCCGATCCTCAACATCGCGCAAAGCCTGCCGCATTTTGCCTATATGATCCCGGTGGTTGTCTTCATCGGCGTCGGCCCCAAGGCAGGCGCCATCGTCACCATCATCTTCTCGGTGCCGCCAATGATCCGCATGTCGCTGCTGGGCCTGCGCAAGGTCCCGCATGAGGTGATCGAAAGCGGCCACATGTGCGGATCCACCCGTTGGCAGCTGCTGCGCCACGTGCGTATCCCCACCGCTCGCACCGAGATCCTGGTCGGCGTCAACCAGGTGATCATGCAATGCCTCGCCATGGTGGTTCTTGCCAGCTTCATCGGCATGCCCGGCCTCGGCCAGAAGCTGCTGCAACTGCTGCAGGCCCTCAAGATCGGCCGCTCGGTCGAGATCGGCATCACCATCGTGCTGCTGGCGGTCATGCTGGACCGCTGCACCAAGGCCTGGGCCACCAAACAGCCCGAGCACTTTGAGAAAGGCACCTCCTTTGCTGTCCGCAACAAGTTCCTGTTGCTGGGCCTTGGCCTGTCGCTGGCCTGCCTGGTGCTGGCCCAATTCATCCCGCTGATGGACCAGATCGGCCGCCGCGACGCCTTCACCATTTCCAAGCCGATTGATGCGGTTGCGGACTGGTTCATCGTGCTGATCGACCCAATCACCCAATGGCTGCGCTGGTTCCTGATCACCTGGGTGCTGATCCCGATCCGCGATGCCTTCCTGTGGATGCCCTATGCCGCGGTGCTGGCACTGCTGGCCGCGGCTGGCTGGGCCATCGGCGGCTTGCGCTCCGCCCTTGTCTGCCTCGCCTTCTTCGGTCTTATCGCCATGTCCGGCTGGTGGGACCGCGCGATGATCACGGTCTATACTGTCGTGGTCGCCGTCTCGATTGCCGCCGTCATCGGCTTCCCGCTGGGCATCTGGGGATCGTTTCACGAGAAACGCGCTGCGCTCGCCCTTTTGATCTGCGACACGCTGCAAACCTTCCCCAGCTTCATCTACCTGATCCCGGTGGTCATGCTGTTCGGCGTGAACGACGTGGCGGTGATCGGTGCCGTGGTCCTCTTCGCCGCCGTGCCGCTGGTGCGCTACACCATCGAAGGGCTGCGCCAGGTGCCGGAAACCCTGATCGAGGCCGCCGATATGTCCGGCGCCACCCGGGCACAGACGTTGTGGAAGGTCCGCCTGCCAATGGCGCTGCCCACCATCATGGTCGGGGTGAACCAGTCGGTGATGTTCTCGCTGTTCATGGTGATTATCGCCGCCTTCATCGGCACCCAGGACCTGGGACAGGAAATGCAGCGCGCACTGTCCTCCACCGATGTGGGCAAAGGTCTGGTGCTGGGTCTTGCCGTCGCCTTCATGGGGCTGATGGTCGACCACCTGGTCACCACCTGGGCCAGGACCAAGAAAGAAGCGCTGGGGCTGGAGTAAACCTATGACCATCCATTCAAACGACTTCGGCCCCGCCCCCCATACCCGCATAGGCTTTCTGCTGTTTCCAGGCTTTCCCATGGCCTGCCTGACCTCGGCAATGGAGCCCTTGCGTGCCGCCAATGAAATCGCCGGGCACCAGGTGTTCTCCTGGTCCCTGGTGACGGAAAGTGGCGCGGACGCAAAGGCTTCTGCCGGGGTCCTTTTTCCAGCGGAAGCCAGCCTGGCAGAGGCCGAAGGGTTCGACTGCCTGTTCCTTCTGTCAGGTCCGGAAGCCGAATTTGAAGACCCGATCTCCAGCCCCGGCCGGCTGCGCTACCTTGCCCGCCACGGCGTGACCCTGGGCGCGGTGTCCGGCGGGGTCTTCCCGCTCGCCCGCAGCGGCGTGCTGGCCGGGCGGCGCGCGGCAGTGCATTGGTGCTACCGCAGCGCATTTGAGGCCGCCTTTCCCGATTGCACCGCCGTCGACCGGCTGATCGTGCGCGACGGCAATGTCCACACGGTCTCCGGAGCCACCGCCATGTTCGACCTGTCGCTGGAGCTGATCGGCAAAGCGCTTGGTGCCGATGCCATGAACGAGGTTGCCTGCCTGTTCCAGCACCCCGTCATCCGCAATGGCAGTGCGCGGCAGAAAATCCCGGTACTGCAAAGCGACCGCACCGTCGACCAGATGCCGCCCGCGGTGAAGGAAGCCATGGCAATCTTCTCGGAGAACTTCGAGACCCCGGTCTGCATCCGCGACGTGGCCCGCATGGCCGGCATCTCGCCCCGCCAGCTGGAGCGCAGCTTCCGTACCGCCACCGGCCTCAGCCCCGGCGAATACTACCGCCGCCAGCGCCTGAAGGCGGCCCGGCAAATGGTGCTCTATTCTTGGGATTCCGTCTCGGACATCGCCCATGCGGTCGGCTATGCCAGTTCCTCGACCCTCACGCTGCATTACCGCAAGTTCTACGGCGTCACGCCCGTTCAGGACCGCAAACAGGCCTTTCTGCCGGCGCGCGGCAGTCCGGCGCCATCGTCAACGCTGGCACCGGGCTGTTCCTGACGGAAGCTATCCTTTCATCCGGCTGCCGCTCGGGTCAAAGGCGCAGTCAAACTGCAGACGCGCGGCAAACCGGGTGCCTGCAATATCGACCTCAGCCGCAGCCCCGTCCGCATCCTCCATGCGGACATAGGCCAGCGCGATCGGCTTGCCGACCCGGTAGCCGAAACAGGCCGTGGTGGTGTGCCCGACAATCCTGCCGCCCGCATAAACCGGCTCATGCCCCAGCGGCACGGCGCTCTTATCCTCGATAATCACCGTCATCAGTGCCCGCGTGGCATCCTTGCGCCGCCCAGCCAGCGCCTCGGAGCCGATGAAGCTCTTCTTCTTGGAGACCAGCATGTCCAGCCCCGCCTCTACCGGGCTGGTATCGCTGTCCAGCTCATGCCCCATCGCGGCAAAGCCCTTCTCTACCCGCATCGAGGTCTGCGCTAACATCCCCGCAGGCACTGCCCCGGCGGCCGTCAGCGCGGCATAGACCTTCGAGGCATTCTCGGCCTTCATGGTCAATTCCCAGCCAGCCTCGCCCACATAAGACATCCGCACAGCCCGAACATGGCAGCCCGCCACATGCGCGGGGCCAACCTTGAAGTAGCCCAGTTCGTTCAGCTCCGGCGCGCCGCACTCTGCAATGATCCGCGCCGCCTCAGGCCCCATCAGACCCAGCACTGCATAATCTTCGGTGCTGTCAGTCAGAGTCACGTCAAAGCCCTCAGAATGACGCTTGAACCAGGCAAAGTCGCGCTTGATCGCATTGGTGCCGACAAATAACCGGTAATGATCCTCCGCAATCCGGTGCGCGGTGATGTCGCTTTCATAGGTGCCGCGCTCATTCAGCACCGCAGTATAAATCGCGCTGCCCGGCGCCTTACCCATGTTCGACGCGCAGGTGTGCTGCAGGAAGGCTTCCGCATCCGGCCCCTGCACCTCGATCTTGCCAAATGGCGAGGCGTCAAAGACCGCAGCCTTCTCCTGCGCCGCCATCACCTCGGCCTTCACATTCCCGAACCAGTCAGGCTTGCCAAAGGTCATTCGCGGCTCAGCGGTCTTACCGAAATACAGCGGCCGCTCCCAGCCATAGACTTGGGTGAAATGCGCGCCCGCCGCTTTGTATTCAGCCTCCAGCGGCAAGGCGCGCAGACCCCGGGCCGTTGAGAGCTGCCGCCCCGGATACGCAATTTCGTAATGGGTGCCCAGAATCTCCGGCGCGCGCGCCATCAGATGCTCCAGACTGTTGTAAACAGGGGCAAACCGCTTGGCGTCCGCTTCGCCCAGGTCATAGGCGGTGTGGCCATGCACAATACAATGGGCCAGATTCATGCCCGCGCCGCCGCCCGAGGCGAGCCCAACCGAATTCATGCCGCAACCCAGGAACAACCCTTTGGTCTCCGCGGTTTCACCCAGCATGAACATCCCATCCGGGGTAAAACTTTCGGGGCCATTCAGCAGCATCTTCACCTCTGCCGTCTCCAGCGCGGGCAGACGGTGCAGCGCGTTCATCATCATCGGCTCGAAATGTTCCCAATCCTCAGGCAGCAGGCCGAATTCAAAGCTTTCGTCCAGCACGCCCGGCTTGATCGGCTTGCCCATCGGTTCAAAGCAGCCCACCAGCAGCCCGCCGCTGTCGTCGCGGATATAGAGGTGGTTGTCGTGGTCGCTGAGCGTCGGCGTATTGCCCGTGATCCCGTCAATCGGCTTGGTCAGCAGATAGAAATGCTCACAGGCCAGCGCGGGCACTTCGGCCCCGGCCATAGCGCCCACCTCGCGCGACCACAGTCCGGTGCACAGCGCAATCGCATCGCACATCACGGTGCCTTGCGTGGTCTCGACCCCCACGACCTTGCCGTTCCCGGTCAGGATGCCGGTGACACCGGTGTTCTCAAAAATCTTCGCGCCCAGCCCCTTGGCCGCCTTGACAAGCGCCGCGCAGACATCCGACGGCGACACCCGCCCGTCATCCGGCGACCAGACCGCGCCAATCACGTCTTCCGCATTCATCAGCGGCCAGCGTTCCCTGGCCTCCTCCGCACTCACCGACTGCGCCCGCACACTATAGGCCTGGGCCAGCGCCTCCTGCCGCTTGATGTGGGTCATCCGGTCCGGGTTGGTGGCAATCGACAGGCTGCCCTTCTGGATCCAGCCCACCGACTGGCCGGTCTCCTGCTCCAGCCGCGAGTAGAGATCCACCGAATACTGGATCATCCGGGTCAGGTTCTGGGAATGGCGCAGCGCCCGCACTTGCGCGGCCGAATGCCAGGTGGTGCCGCTGGTCAGCTTGTTGCGCTCCAAGAGGATCGCATCGCTTACCCCCATCTGGGCCAAGTGGTACAGCGTCGAGCACCCCATGATGCCGCCGCCTATGACAACGACCGAGGCGTGGGAAGGAAGGGACATGGGCCTGTCTTTCTCTAAAACTCAGATTTGCGCCAGATTGCCCTCTCCGCCCATGTTTTCAATTTGCCTATTCAAGAACATTCGTTCTTATTGAGCCATGGACATGAACCGCAAAGCCCGTCTCCTCGCCGATCTCAAAGCCGCCATCGGCGGCCTGCCGCCGCGGCTCAAGGTGATCGCCAAGTACATCATCGACAACCCCGGCGACTTCGGCATGGACCCGATCCGCGTCTCAGCAGAGAAAATCGGGGTCAGTCCCAACTCGCTGGTCCGGCTGGCGCAAAAGATGGGGTTTGACGGGTTTGAACCCTTCCGCGACCCGTTCCGCCACGCGCTGGTGACCGAGCGCGAAGACCAGATGGGCGCCGACTGGATTGCCCAGCTGGACGACGGCGACAACCTGGCCCAGACACAAGGAAGGCTGGCCCGGAACGAGATCAATATCATCTCACGCTCCTTGCGGATGATGTCGCAGGACCGGATCGCGGCGGCCCTTCGCTGCATGACCGGGGCACGCAACTGCTACGTGACGGCCACCCGCTCCAGCTATGCGATGGCCTATTACTTCCACTACGTCGGCCGTATGGCCCTGCCCGGCCTGCAGCTGATCCCCCGCCACATGGGATCGGCGGTGGATGAACTGATCGGCGCCAATGAGCAGGATTGCCTGATCGCCATCACCTTCGCCCCCTACTCCGCCGAGACCATCCAGTCCCTGCGCTATGCCCGCACCCGCGGGGCCAGGCTGATCGTGATTTCCGACAGCGAGGTGATCGCGCCGCAGATCGACCCCGATGTGGTCTTCCCCATCACCACCCAGTCGCACCACTACTTCGGCTGTTACGGCGGCGCGATGGCGGTGCTGGAATGCCTGCTGGGCCATCTCGTGGCGCTTGGCGGCGAGGACGCCCAGCAGCGCATCGCAGATTACGAGGCCACCCGCGAAGACAGCGGAGCGTATTACAAGGCCGGCCGCACGCCCCGCATCCGGAGTTAAGCGGACAGCACACTGATCCGGTAATCGTCCAGCCGGTCCTTGAGGAACGTGTAATCCCGCCGCGCCTTGGCCTGGGTTTCGCGGTTCAGGGTGATCAGGCGAAAGTCTTCCTCCGTTTCGGCAAATTCCACCGGCGGGGTGTTCTCGTCCTGCCACGGCAGGCAGAACAGCGAGTTGCCATAGGTCTCCCCGGCCCGGTTTAGCGACAGGAAGAACACTTGGTTTTCCAGCGCCCGGGCAATCGCAAAGGGATGCCAGGTGTGAAAGCTCTCATCCCGGTAATAGGCGCCGCAATGCAGGATCGCGTCGACCCCGTGGTCCACCACCAAGGTCCGCGCCAGCTCCGGGATGCGGATGTCGTAGCAAATGATCGGCGCCAGGCGGAAGCCGTTGACCTCAAACACAAACAGGTGGCTGCCGCGGTTGAAGTATTCCTTCTCCATCGAGGCGCCGTATTGCGCCAGATGCAGCTTGTCGTAATGCCCCGCAAGTTCCCCGTCCGGGCCAACCACGCCGATGCTGATGAAGGGGCCGCCCGCCCCTGCCCGGGCAAACCCGTAGGACACATGCACGCCGAACTCCTGAGCCACCTGCCGCCAGGCCTGGAACGAGGCGCCGTCCAGTGGCTCGGCGATCTCATCAAGCCGGGCAAAAGTATCGCGGGCATAGTCGATGCTGGACAGCTCCGGCAGCACCACCAGATCCACCTTGCCATCCGCTGCCTCCAATTGCGCCCGCACCTTGGCCGCCGAGGCCGCCAGATGCGCATCGCGCTCCACCGCGCTGGTCATCGGCGGGATGCTGATCTGGCAAGCCAGAAGGGTCAGGGTCTCGGTGGCGGTCATGGCTCAGACTTTCTTGTTTTTCCAGTATTCGTTCATGCGCAGCCGGTCGGCCTCGATCCGCTCGATCCGCTCCACCACGCCGCTGGGCTGGCCAATGGTGAAAAAGCCGATCAGCGCCTCGATCAGCACCGTGGTTCCGACATAGGATTCAAAGAACAGCGGGCTGCGGTTCGGTCCCAGCAGCACATAGTCCGCTTCCATCGCGATGGGGGAGGCCGGGCTGTCGGTGATCGCAATCACCTTGGCACCGCGCTCCCGCGCCAGCATGGCCAGCTCGATCGCAGCCCGCGCGCAGGGCTGCTGGCTGATGGCAATCATTACGTCGCCTGCGCCAATGTCGGCGACCGGGTCGGCAAACACTCCGCCCTCGCCACGCACCAGCCGCACCTTGCCGCTGGCCATGCCGCCGATGTAGTGGGCATAGGCCGAGAAGCTGGCCGAGGCCTGCATCCCCACCACATAGACCTGCTCGGCGTCGTTGAGCTCCTTGGCGACGCTGGCAAAATAGTCGGGATCGATGGAATCGAAGATCGCCGTCAGGTTGCCAATCGTGGATTTGCGGAAGTCTTCCCAGACCTCCCGCGCCGCTTGATCGCCGCCGGATTTCTGCAGGTTCTCGGCCCGCAGGTGATACTCGTTTATATCGTTCTGCTGCACCTGCTTGCGGTAGACCTCGCGCAGTTCGCTGTAGGTCTCAAATCCCAGCGCCTTGGCCAGGCGCGAGAAATTCGGCAGCGAAACACCCGCATTCCCAGCCACCTGCCGCATCGACAGCGTCGCGATATCGCCCGGATGCTCAAGCATATAGGTCGCCGCCACCTTCAGCGCGCGCGGAAGCTGCGGAAACAGTTCCTTCAGCCTGTCGCTTACGTGAAGGTAGGTATTCATGCCGGCCGGCGTCTCCTGTTGCATCCAAGGCTCCCCTGCAATTGCCAAGGGTGCAGCCCGATCCGTTCGATACACCCCGCTGCAAAAGATTTTACATTTGCAATCTTTGCAACGGGGAAGTTCAAGGCCCCGGGCGGCGCGGGGGATCATCTTGCCGCCCGGGGAGGCCTCAGCGGCTCAGCAGCACATCCGGCAGCCAGAGCGACAACTGAGGAACGAAAGTGGTCAGCGCCAGTGTCGGCAGCCAGGCGCAGAAGATGAACAGAAGCGTCGGCCCCAGCATCTTGCCCACCGGCGTCTCGGTCACCTGCGCCCCCAGATAGAGCAGCGGCGCGGTGGGCGGCGTGACATTGGCCATGCCCAGATTCACACCCAGAATGGCGGCGAAATGGATCGGATCAACCCCGACATCGCGCACGATGGGCAACAAAAGCGGCGTCGCCAGTAAGAGGCCCGAGATATCGTCCATCAGCATCCCGATCAGGATCATCACCAGATTGACCATCAGCAGGATCACAATCGGGTTCTCCGAGACCGAGAACACCAGATCGCGGGCGATGTTCGGAATGTCTTCGAAGATCAGGAAGCGCGAGACGATCAGCACCATGAAGATCATCGTCATCACAACACCGATGGTGATGCCCGCGCCGGTCAGCGTCTGCATCAGCCCGCGCCAGCTGAGGCCGCGATAGACATAGATGGCAATCGGGATCGAATAGACCACCGCCACGCCCGCCGCCTCGGTCGGGGTCATGATGCCGCCGTAAATACCGCCCAGGATGATCAGCGGCATCAGCAGCGCGGGCATCGCCTGGCGCGTCTGCAGCTTGAACTGCGGTGCGAAATCCACCGGCTTCTCGGTGGTCTTGATGTCCTTGTACTTGCGCAGGGCAAACTGGTTGGTGGCGATCAGCAGGATGATCAGGATGATGCCCGGAAAGACGGTCGACAGGAACGCCTTCAGCACCGATTGCTGCGCCACCCAGGCATACAGGATATGCGAAGAGCTCGGCGGGATCAGCAGGCCCAGGGGGCTGGCGCTAACGATCAGCGCCGCCGACAGGCCGTCGGGGTAATTCGCCTTGCGCAGATGCGGCATCATGATGCCGCCAATACAGGTCAGCGTCGCATTCGCACTGCCAGAGATCGACCCGAAAATGCCCGAGGCAACCACCGCAGCGGCAGACAGCCCGCCCTTGATATGGCCGATGAACAGCTCCGCCAGCGCCACCAGCGGTGCGGCGATCTTGCCCTTTTCCATGATCGCGCCGGAAATCATGAACAACGGGATTGCCAGAAGAACCAGCGTGTTCATCTTCCAGTAGCCCGCAGGCAGATAGCCGGTGATGTCATGGCCGCCGGTCATGGCAAGGAACAGCAGGACCGCACCAAAGGCGATATAGACGCTGACGCCCAGCAACAGCAGGCCGCAGATAATGACAATGCTGCCAAAGATGATCATGCGTCGTCCTCCTCGGGGCGGGGCGCGTGATAGGAATCAGGCCCATCAATGAGGTGCAGCACGAAGTAAATCGCATTGAAGAGGGTCATGAAGGCAAAGCCGGTCATGATTGCAGCACGGGGGAAAACAGCGGGGATTTTCAGCGCCGTGGTCCGCTCCCACAGCGGGTAGGCAATGATCTCGCTCTCCACCGCCAGGTAGCACCAGTAGACGATATAGGCGCCGATAACGATCTCGATCAGGTAGACAAGGATGCCGCGCGCCCAGGCCAGTTTGCCGTCGCCCAGCACCACGCCCAGAATATCGGCATTGACGTGGGATTTCTTTTCGCCGGCCAAAGCAGCACCAAAGAAGAAGGTCCAAAAGCTGATCGCCAGCAGCCATTCCTCATAGGCAAACAGATTGCCGGCAAAGCCGTAGCGGATGATCACCACGGCCATGAAGGTCAGCGCCATCAACAGGCCGCCTGCGGCCACGAACAGTCGCATGAACCGCAGCGCCGCCCGCAGCGGAGCAGCTGCGCCATGCGGCAGTCTTTCGGTAATCTCGCTCATCAGCCCTCCCCTTTCGCCATGGCAGAAGAAGGCCGGCAGCACAGGATGCCGCCGGCCCGGTCCTTGGATTACTCCGCGGTCAGACGGTCCAGCGTGTCCTGGCCAATGGTGTCGACCATGGTCGGCCAGATGTTTTCACGCACCCAGGCGGCCATCGCTGCCTGCTCTTCGTCGTTCAGGGCCAGGATCTCATAGCCCTTTTCCTGCAGCAGCTCGCCGAACTTGGCGTCGTTCTCGCGGTTGTAGGCAAAGAAGTCATCCGACGCCTTGGTAAAGGCGGCCTGCACGGCCGCGCGCTGCGCGTCGTCCAGCTTGGCCCAGGTCTTTTCCGATGCGTAGTAAGATGTCAGCTCGGACACCGAGTTGTACTGGACGTAGTATTTGCCCACATCCGACTGCGCAAAGATCGAATAGGTCGCCGATTTGGTGCAGCAGATGGCGCCGTCCACGATGCCGGATTGCAGCGCCGGGAAGATGTCGCCCCAGGCCATGGTGGTTGCCTGGAACCCCAGCCCCTCGACCATGTTCTTCACCACCGGCGAGGACCAGACGCGGATGTTCATGTTTTTCCCGCCCAGAACATTCCAGTTCTCCGGCTTCTTGTTGGCAACGATGCCGGTAAAGCCTTCGGGGTTATTGGCCAAAAGGCGCAGGCCCAGCTCGTTCAGACGCTCCTGCAGGATCTGGTTGAAAGGGCTGTCCATATTGCGCATGATGCTGTCCATCTCGTCGAAATTGTTGACGAGGAACGGCATCGACAGAAACTCCAGCCGCGGATCCTTGTGGCTGTAGATAAAGGCGGCGGTGAAATCGATGTTGCCGCGGATGGTGTCTTCCATCAGCGCTTCGCCGGAGCCCAGCTGGTTGGCCGGGAACAGCGACACCTTGAGGCCCACATCGGCGGCTTCGATATCCGCCTTGATCTGCTCCATCATCTTGGTGCCGGGATGATCGACCGGGAAGGTGCCAGCGAATTTCAGGCGCATATCGGCAGCGGACGCCAGGGTGGCAACGGACAGCGCCAGCGCGCCGGCCAGGCCGGCCCGGCCCAGGAATTTTCCGAATTTGAGTGATTTGAGCATGTTTCCCTCCCTTGCTCAGGACGCGTCAGACTGGTGCGGGTTCTTGCGGGCCGCATCGGATGGCGTGACTTTAGGCCAAGGATTTTATCATTTGCAATATTTTTATAAATTTCAGTTTCATTTGATAAATTTTCCACCAGCAGGAAACTGCCCGGGCAAGGCCCTAAGACCTTGCAAACACAAGAGATCTGTCTTCTTGAAAGCTGTCCGGGCGCAAATGGCTGTGCCGCACAACGGCCCAGCTCTGCCTGCACGCTGCAAGCACAAGGGAATTGCCGGGGGTCTGCCAGCCCAGGCCGGCCCCGGGCTCAGAACTCGAAATCTGAGTGGTAGCGGGCGCTCAGGAAATTCATGAACCGGTCATGGAACTGCCGGGTATGCTCATGCGCCAGCTTGTCTGCCAGCGGCACGTCCTGATTGCGGATCGCCTTGATGATGTCGAAATGCTCGCTGGTCAGAAGATGGTCCGTTGCCGACGACTGGATATAGTCGAAATGCATGTGCAACAGCCGCCGCCCCTCATCCAACAGCTGCCCGTAAGAGCGCGCCAGATACGGGTTCCGCCCCGCCGCCGCGATCGTCATGTGAAAATCCCGGTTGGTTGCCGACATCCGCAGGTAATCGTTCTTGCGGCAGGCTTCCTCAAAGGCCTCTGCATCACGGGTCATCTGTTCCAGATCTGCTGCGTTGCGGAATTCGGCCGCCAGCCTGGTATTGATACGCTGCAGAAAATCCAGCGCCTCGACATAGCGCGGAAACTCCGCCAGCCGGATCGGCGCCACCAGGGTCGAGCGGTTCGACAGCATTTCCACCAGCCCGTCCGCTGACAACCGCACCAGCGCCTCGCGGATCGGAGACCGTGACATGGCGAATTGCTGCGACAGGCTGGTCTCATCCAGCGGGTCCCCCGGTGCCAGCTCCAGCGTCAGGATCTCCCGCCGCAGCTCCTCATACACGAACCTGGCCCCGCGCCCCTTTGCGTGTTTTTGTGCAGACTGCTGATTTTCCGTCATTTTTACTCTTCCAAAGGCGGCAGGCGGCTCCTCTGCCTACTCATACAGCATTTGCCGGGCCAAACAAATTTATTGACGTGTCGCCAAATTGTCGACACAAAACGTGCAGACAAAATGTCGACAAGAATGGGAGGAAATCATGAAATCAACAATTTTGAGCGCCGTGGCAGGCGCCGCCGCACTGGCGGCAGGCACCGCATTTGCCGCTGACGACACCCGCCTCAGCACTGTGCTGGAGCGTGGCTCGCTCTTATGCTCGGGCCATAACGGCTCGTTCCTGGGCTTTGCCGAAGTGGACGATCAGGGCAACTGGAAGGGCGTCGACATCGACCTCTGCAAAGCACTGGCCGCGGGCCTCTTCGGCCAGTCCGACGGCAACCTGGAAATCGTACCGATCAGCTGGGCTCAGCGCTGGCCTGCCCTGCAGTCGGGAGACATCGACGTTGTGATCAAGGTCTCCGGCTGGACCCAGAGCCGCGACACCGAACTGAACCTGGCCTACAGCCGCCCCTATTTCATCGGCGCCTTTCAGGTGATGGCCCATGCAGAAACCGAAGCCGAGAGCGTGGCGGATCTGGACGGCGGCTCGATCTGCGTCTCGGCCGGCACCTCGACCGAGCGGGTCCTGGCCTCCTACCTGGAAAGCCACAACATCGACGCCGAGATCATCGTCTTTGAAAAGGGCGACGAGGTCCGCACCTCCTACTTCGGCGGCCGCTGCGACGGGCTGATCGAATGGGCGCCCAGCCTGGCCGCGGCCCGGGTTGAGGCCGAAGACCCCACTGCCCACGTCATTCTGCCCGACGTGCTGGAGCTGGAGGCCGAAGGCATCATCGTGCCCGAGGGCGACCCGGACTGGCTGGACGTGCAGAACTGGATGCTGAACTCGCTGTGGTACGCCGAGGCGCAGGGCATCACCTCCGACAATGTCGACGAATTCAAGGCCAACCCGCCCTCGACCACCGTAGGCAAGTTCCTGGGCGTGACTCCGGGCTATGGCGAGCGTCTCGGCCTCAAGGACGACTGGGCCTACAACATGATCAAGGAAGTCGGCAATTTCGGCGAGATCTACGAGCGCAACATCGGCTCCGGCTCGCCCTACAACCTGCCCCGCGGCATCAACGCGCTCTATACCGAGGGCGGCGTCTTCTACCCGATGATCATCGACTGATCCGGTTTGAACCCGGGCAGAGCCAGCCGGCTCTGCCCATCAAACAAAGGGGGAGAGAAAATGACAGCGTTGCTCAGAAGCAAATCCGTGCGCGATGCCGGATTGCAGGCCGGGTTCACCGGCGGCTTGTTCATCATGATCGTGGTCTTTGTGCTGACCGCGCAAACCAACCTGGAAGCCCAGGGGCTGACATCCGGCTTCGGCTTCCTGGAACGCGCCACCGGCTGGGAGATCAACTTCTCCCTGATCGACTATTCCACATCCTCTCCCTATTGGCGGGCCATCCTGGTCGGCGTGCTGAACTCAATGTTTGTCGGCGCCATCGGGCTGACCGTGGCAACCGTTCTGGGCGTCACCGCAGGCGTCATGCGCACTTCCGGCAACGGCATGGCCGAGCTGTTGGGCACTGCATTTGTCGAGATCTTCCGCAACGTGCCGCTGCTCTTGCAGCTGTTCTTCTGGTACGCGCTGCTGATCGGGCTGCCGAAGCCGAAACAGGCGCCCTTTGTCTGGGACTCCATTGCGCTCACCGGCCGCGGCATTTTTGTGCCCGGGCTGAATGTCTCCGGCGGCTCTGTCTTTCTGGCCTTCTTGTTCCTGCTCGCGGCCTTCAGCCTGTCGCTCTGGCTTGGCGCCGCGCGCCGTTTCTCCCGGATGGGCAAGGCGCGCAAGAAAACCCTGCGCCGCGCGCTGTGGCTGGGGGCCATAGCCCTCGGCATCCTATCGATGTGGCTGGGCCGCCTGCCGGACACGCCGCTGGTCAACATGCCCTACCTCAAGGGGCTGAACTACCGCGAGGGCATCCGCATCTCGCCGGAGCTTCTGGCCTGCATCATCGCCATCTCGATCTACGGCGCCGCCTATATCGCCGAGATCATCCGCGCCGGCTTCAACGCCATCCCCGACGGCCAGAGCGAGGCGGGCCACGCCCTGGGCCTCAGCCGCTGGCAGATCTTCAGCCGCATCCGCATGCCGCTGGCGATCCGCGTGGTGCTGCCGACGATGATCAACCAGTATGTCTGGCTGTTCAAAGCCACCACCATCGGCATCGCCATCGGCTTTGCGGACTTCTTCATGGTGGTCTCCACCTCAATCAACCAGTCCGGTCAGACACTGGAGCTGATCGGGATCCTGATGGGGGGCTACCTGCTGATCAACTACTCCATGGCCTGGGTGCTCAATCGCGTGAACGACGCGATCAAGCTCAAAGGCACGCAGCTGCGGATCTGAGGGAGCACACGCCATGGCCAAGACCTATCATACCCCGACCTTTCTGGACCAAATCCGGGCCCGCTACTTTGCCACCCGCCTCGATACCGCCATGTCGGTCCTCTTCGGCGCCATCACCCTGTGGATCTTGTGGAGCCTGCTGAACTGGGCTGTCCTGGACGCAGTGTTCAGCGCCGCCGACAAGGAACTGTGCGGCCATGATGCCGGCGCCTGCTGGTCGGTGATCGACGCGCGCTGGCGGCTGATCCTGTTCGGCCTCTACCCGTTCGAGGAACAGTGGCGCTCTGCCATCGCCTGCGCCGCCATCGTGCTGGTCACAGCACTGTCCTGCGTGCCCTGGTTCTGGAACGCCAAACGCCTGCCGGTGCTGTGGCTCACGGGCTTCGCCGTCTTCTATGTGCTGATGGCGGGCGGCTATTTCGGGCTCAAGGAAATCCCGCCGCAAAGCTGGGGCGGGCTGTCGCTGACCATCTTCGTCTTTGCCGCCGTCGCCATCATCGGCATGCCGCTATCGATCGTCTTTGCCCTGCTGCGCCGGTCCGAGCTGCCGTGGATCGCCCGCACCATGGGGCTGGTGATCGACACCATCCGCTCGCTGCCCTTGCTGTCGATCATGTTCACCTTTGCCATCGTGCTGCCCTTCGTGCTGCCCGGCTGGCTGATCGGCGACAAGCTCTACCGCGTCATCGTCGGCTACGCGCTGTTCTTTGCCTGCTACCAGGCCGAAATCATCCGCGGCGGCATGCAGGCGCTGCCCGCAGGCCAGGAAGAGGCCGCCAAGGCGCTTGGCATGTCCTACTGGCACCGCATCAGCTATATCGTGCTGCCGCAGGCCTTCCGCAACGCGCTGCCGCCAACCATCAACCAGTTCGTGATCACCTTCAAAGAGACCTCGCTGGTTGTGATCATCGGCTTCTTTGATGTGATGGCCTCGGGCAATGCGGCCTTCGGCACCGCCGAATGGAGCTTTGCCCATATCGAAGTCTACAGCTTCGTCGCGCTCATCTTCTTTGTCTTCGTCTTCGCGCTGTCCCGTTACGGCGCCTATCTGGAACGCCGCCTGGCCGTTGCCAGCCGCTGAGGGAGGAACCCATGCCCGCAACTGCTACTGACATCGGCACCGCCGTGCGCATCGCCGATATGGACAAATACTATGGCGCCTTTCACGCGCTGAAGAACATCAACCTGGACATCCGCAAGGGTGAGAAGATCGTCGTCTGCGGCCCCTCCGGCTCCGGCAAATCCACCCTGATCCGCTGCATCAACAAGCTGGAGGATTACCACGCGGGCTCCATCAACGTGCTGGGGACCGAACTTGACGACAACCTCGACCACATCGACGCTATCCGCCGCGAGACCGGCATGGTGTTCCAGCACTTCAACCTGTTCCCGCATATGACCATCCTGGAGAACTGCACCCTCGCCCCGATCCTGGTCCGCAAGCAGAAGCGCGAAGAGGCTGAGGCGGTGGCGATGGAATACCTGCACAAGGTCAAGATCCCCGAACAGGCGGACAAATTCCCCGGCCAGCTGTCCGGCGGCCAGCAGCAGCGCGTCGCCATCGCCCGCGCGCTCTGCATGAAGCCCGAAATCATGCTGTTCGACGAGCCCACCTCAGCCCTTGATCCTGAGATGATTTCCGAAGTGCTCGACGTGATGGTGTCGCTGGCCGAAGAGGGCATGACCATGGTCTGCGTCACCCATGAGATGGGTTTTGCCCGCCAGGTCGCCGACCGGGTGATCTTCATGGCCGATGGCGAGATTGTCGAGCAAGGCACGCCGGAACAGTTCTTCGACAACCCGCAGACCGAACGTACCAAGACGTTCCTCAGCCAAGTCTTGGGGCACTGAAATGCAACCGATGCCATTTCACGGTGAGCGTTCGCCCGGGTGGGCGCGGAACGCGCCCGCCGTGGGGCGGGCGGACGCGTGCCTGCCGCTGACGCGACAGGCGGGTGACCAAGCCACAGGCCCTTGTCTTCAAGTAACGGACTAACCATGGAAAAACCCAACATCATCCTGTTCATGGTCGATCAGCTTACGTCTTTCGTGCTGAACGCCTATGGCGGCACTGTCTGCAAGACACCCAACATCGACGCATTGGCGGCACGCGGCACGGTGTTTGAGAACGCCTATTGCCCCTATCCGCTCTGCGCGCCGTCCCGCTTCGGCATGATGGCGGGCCGCCTGCCCTCGCGCATCGGCGCCTATGACAACGGCGCCGAGTTCACCGCGTCCACCCCGACCTTCGCCCATTACCTGCGGGCCAATGGTTATTACACCTGCATTTCCGGCAAGATGCACTTTGTCGGCCCCGACCAGTACCACGGGTTTGAGGAACGCCTCACGACCGAGATCTACCCGGCCGACATGTCCTGGACCCCGGACGCTGATTTCCGCGACTACAACAAGGACGAGGAGCGCGCCTATACCTTCGGCGTCTCCACCATCGACACCGTGCGCGATGCCGGCCCCGTCGCCCGGTCGATGCAGATCGACTATGACGAGGACGTCATCCACCACGCGGTGCGCGAGCTTTATACCCGGGCGCGCAGCGACGACACCCGCCCCTTCATGATGACGGTCTCGCTGACCCACCCGCATGACCCCTATGTCACCACGCAAGCATACTGGGACCGCCACCCGGAAGAGACCATCGACGCGCCGCAAGTGCCCCATATCCCGGTGGAGGAGCGCGACGCCCACAGCCAGTCGCTCTACTACCACTATGGCCAGGACAAATGCGACCTGAGCGATCAGGACTACCGCAATGCGCGGCGCGGCTATTACGGGATGATCTCTTACGTAGATGACCTGTTCGGCCGCCTGATGCAGGCGCTGGACGCGAGCGGCTATGCAGATAACACCGTGGTGCTCTTTGCCTCCGACCATGGCGACATGATCGGCGAGCGCGGCATGTGGTTCAAAAAGACCCTGTTCAACCCGGCGATCCAGGTACCGCTGATCATCGCGCATCCAGGGCACGCCCCGGGCCGGGTTGCGGCGCCGGCCTCGCTCTTGGACATCTTCCCGACCCTCCTCGACATCGGCGGCATCACCGGCAGCGCCATCAAGACCCCGCTGGATGGCCGCAGCCTGATGCCCGCCCTGCGTGGCGAGGCCCTCACTGGACCCGTCTTTGCCGAACACATCGACGGCGGCACCTCCGCCCCGCGCGTCTGCGTCCGTGACGGCGACAAGAAGCTGACCATCTCCCGCGCCTACCCGCCGCAATTCTACGATCTGGCCGCCGACCCGCTGGAGCAGGTCAATCTGGCAGGCCAGGGCAGCGCAGACGAGGCCCGCCTGACTGAACTGGCCGAACAGACCTGGCCGCTCGACACCCTGCTGGACGACGTCATCGCCAGCCAGGTCGCACGCAAGCTGATCGACACCGCCCTCTCCGCCGGGCGCGAGGAGCTTTGGGATTTCACCCCGCGCCCCCTCACCCAGAATACCAACTATGTCCGCCGCGGCGACGCCTTCCCCGAAGTCGAGCAGCGCGGCTACCTCCCCTACAACACCAAAAGGACCTCCTCATGAGCTACAACGTCAAACTCTCGGGCGTCATGCCCGCCCTGGTCACCCCCTTCGGCGCGGACGGCAGCGTCGACTTCAAAGCCTTCGAAAAACTGCTGACCCATTTCCGCGAGGCCGGCGTCACCGGCTGGGTGCCCAACGGCTCCACCGGCGAATATTTCAGCCAATCGACCGAAGAGCGCCGCCAGGTGCTGCAGTTCGTCAAGGAATTCGCCAACAACGACGAGATCCTGATCGCCGGCACCAACGCCCCCGCCACCCGCGAAGTGATCGAACAGACCGCCATGGCCAAGGACATCGGCTATGACAACGTGCTGCTGGCCCCGCCTTTCTACACCCGTCCGACCCAGGAAGAGCTGATCAAGCACTATGAGACCGTGCTGGCCGAGGTCGACATGAACCTGGTGCTCTACTCCTACCCGCTGAAGGACGGCAACGACATCAGCTTCGAACTGATGGACCATTTCGCCGATAACCCCCGCGTCATCGGCATCAAGGAAAGCTCCGGCGTGCTGCAGCGCGCGATCGACATCGCCTCGCGCTACGAAGGCAAGATCCAGCTGGTCTCCGGCTCCGACGACATCGCGCTGGACTTCATGTTCTGGGGTGCCGGCAGCTGGATCTGCGGCCCGTCCAACTGCATGGCCAAGGCCTGCTGCGACCTCGACCGCACCTACAAGGCGGGCGACCTGGATAAGGCGAAGGAGATGATGAAAACGCTCTACCGCGCCATGAACATCCTGGAATCCGGCAAGTTCGTGCAGAAGATCAAATACGGCTGCGAGCTGCAGGGCCTGCCCGTCGGCGAATGCCGCGCCCCGCTGGGCCCGCTCACCGATCAGGAAAAGGCCGAGTTCCGCACCGCGATGGAACCGATCCTGAACTGGTAACCTCTCTCTCTTGGCCGGGGGTGACGCATACCCCAACTGCCCCCGGCCCTTTTTTAGGACAAGACAAACATGAGCCATATCGTGGTCATCGGCGGCGGCGTTGTCGGCATTTCCTGCGCGCTGGAACTGCAGGATGACGGCCATCAGGTCACCGTGCTGGAGCCTGGCCCCGTTGGCGAGGGCGCCAGCTGGGCGTCCTGCGGGTCCATTGCCGTCAGCGAGGTGATCCCGCTCTCCAAACCCGGCATCATGATGAAGGCGCCGGGCTGGCTGCTGGACCCTTTGGGGCCGCTGACCTTGCGCGCTTCCTCCGCGCTTGCGGTGCTGCCCTGGTTCCTGCGCTTTGCCGCCAACGCCCGGGCCAGCCGGATCAAATCCATCAGCGGGGATATCGCCGCCCTCACCCTGCCGTCGCTTGCCGACCTGCAATCCATGCTGGCGCGCTACGGTCTGTCGGATCTGCTCCGCAGCACCCCAGTGTTGGAGCTATACGACAGCGCCGAAGAGCTCGCCCACGAGCGCGATTTCCACGACATGCGCCGCGCGCTCGGCTTCCAGATCGACGAGATCACCGGCAACGAGGCCAGGGAGATGGAACCCTCCATCGCCGGCGATTTCGCCTGCGCCACGGTGTTCCGCGACTGGCGGTCGGTGGTGGACACCAAGCGGTTCGTGACCGAGCTGCACCGTGTCTTTTCTGAACGCGGCGGCACGGTGAAATGCGCCCGTGCCACCGCGTTCCTGCAGGGTGGCAATTGTGCGGGCGGCGTCCGTACCGACAGCGGCGAAACCATCACCGGCGACCAATATGTGCTGGCAGCCGGCGCCTGGTCCAAGGATCTGGCCCGCGACCTGGGTCTTTCGATCCAGATGGAGGGGGTGATCGGCTACCAGACCAGTCTCACGGCCCCCGGCGTCGATGTCACCCACGCCATGGTCTACGCCAAGGGCGGCTTTGGCATCACGCCTTACGAAAGCGGCTTGGCCGTCGCGGGCAGCATCGAGTTTGCGGGCCTTGACGCCCAGCCGAACTGGAAACGCGCCGAAATCCTGGTGGAGAAGGCCAAGCGGGTGTTGCCCGGCCTGCAGGCGGAACCCGCCCAGCGCCGCATCGGCCGCCGCCCTCTGACGCCAGACACCAAACCGATTATCGGCCCGGCTCCGGGTGCGGGCAACGTGATCCTGGCCACCGGCCACGGCCAGCTTGGCCTCACCCTCAGCGCCACCACCGGCAAGCTGGTGCGCAGCTTGATCGCCGGACACCAGCCCAACATCAACATGCACGCCTACAGGGCGGACCGCTTCTGAACATTTGCCGGGCACTGCCCGGCACCGGAGAAAAGACATGCAAGATAAACTCTTCATCAACGGCAAATGGACGGCCTCCGCCTCGGGCGCCCTGTTCGATGTGGTGGATCCTTCGAACCGCGAGACCTTCCACCAGGTCGCCCGCGGCAGTGCCGCCGACATCGACGCCGCCGTTCAGGCCGCCCGCACCGCCTTTGATGCTGGCCCCTGGCCGCGCATGACCGGGGCCGAGCGCGCCGCAATCCTGCGCAGGATGGGGGATGAGATCACCCGCCGCACAGATGAGCTCGCCCGCCTCGAAGTCCGCGACAACGGCAAACCCCTGCCCGAAGCGGTCTGGGACATCGAAGACACCGCCGGCTGCTTCCACTTCTATGCCGATCTGGCGGAGCGGCTGGATAACAGCGCCGAACAGGACGTCGAACTGCCGATGGCGGAATTCACCTCCAAGGCGGTGAAGGAACCTGTGGGCGTGGCCGGCGCCATCATTCCCTGGAACTTCCCCATGCTGATGGCCGCCTGGAAGGTTGCACCCGCCCTCGCCGCAGGCTGTACCATGGTGCTGAAACCCTCGGAGCTCACCCCGCTCACCGCGCTGGAGCTGGGCAGCATCGCCACCGCCGCAGGCCTGCCCGCAGGCGTTTTGAACATCGTCACCGGTTTCGGCCCCGAGGCCGGCCAGCCGCTCACCGAACACCCGGGCGTCGACAAGCTCGCCTTCACCGGCTCGGTCCCCACCGGCGCCCGCATCATGGCCACCGCGGCGCAGGAGATCAAAACCATCAGCCTGGAACTGGGCGGCAAATCCCCGATGGTGGTCTTTGGCGACGCGGATATCGACGAGGCCGCCGAGTGGATTATGTTCGGCATCTTCTGGAACCAGGGCGAGGTCTGCTCCGCCACCTCCCGCGTGCTGATCGAAGAAAGCATCTATGAACCGCTGCTGGCCCGCCTCGCGGAAGAAGCGCAGAAGATCAGGATCGGCCACGGGCTGGAAGACGGCGTGCTGCTCGGCCCCCTCGTCAGCCAAGGACAGCACGAGAAGGTCCTCGCCGCCATCGACCACGGCAAATCCGAAGGCGCCCGGCTGGTCTGCGGCGGCGGCGTGCCCGCGGGCCTGGAGCACGGCTGCTACGTCGAACCCACGATCTTTGCCGACGTGCCCACCGACGCTTGGATCTGGAACGAGGAGATCTTTGGCCCCGTCGTCTGCATCCGCCCCTTCAAGACCGAAGAAGAAGCCATCGCGCTCGCCAATGACTCCCGCTTCGGCCTCGGCGCAGCGGTGATGTCCAACGATCTGGAGCGCGCCAACCGCGTCGCCCGCGCCTTCCGGGCCGGCATCGTCTGGGTCAACTGCTCGCAACCCACATTCACCGAAGCGCCCTGGGGCGGCTACAAACAGTCCGGCATCGGCCGCGAGCTGGGCGAGTGGGGGCTGAACAACTACCTGGAGACCAAGCAGATCACCACCTACGACCGCTCCAAACCCTGGGGCTGGTATCTGAAAGGCTGAGCCATGGCGCATCTGACAGGACAGACTGTGCTGCTGACCGGCGCCACCGGCACCATCGGCGCCGCCATCGCCCGGGAACTCGCCCGCGAGGGCGCCCGGGTGCTGCTCCACTATGGCCGCAACGGCGATGCCGCGGAGGCTTTGGCGGCGGAGATCGGCAACGGCGCCATGTGCTTCGCTGCTGATCTCAGCGACCCCGCCGCCCCTTCCCGGCTCTGGGCCAAGGCGGAAGCCGCGGCCGGCCGCATCCACGCGCTGGTAAACAATGCCGGCATCCTGTCGCCGTCCTCGGTGGATGACCCGCTGGACCAATGGCAGGCCACCTGGACGCGCGATGTGCAGGTGAACCTTCTGGCGGCGGCGGACCTCTGCCGCGCTGCCATCACCCACTTCCGCACCCATGGCGGCGGCAGGATCATCAACATGGCCTCCCGCGCCGCCCAGGGCGGCTACCGGGCCGAGGCGATGTCTTACGGCGCCACCAAGGCCGCGCTGGTCAACCTGACCCAAAGCATCGCGGGCGGCTTCGGATCCGACAACATCACCGCCACCGCCCTCGCCCCGGGCTGGGTCCGCACGGAGATGTCCGAGGCCTACATCGCAGAACATGGAGAAGCCGCTGCGCTGTCGGGCATTCCCATCGGCCGCATGGCCGAACCCGCAGAGATAGCAGAACTCACCGCCTTTGCCCTGCGCCCCTCGCAATCGTCCCTTTCCGGTGCCGTCCTTGACGTGAACGGCGCCAGCCAGATGAGGTAGCCGCATGAACCGGTTCGAAAACAAGACAGCCATTGTCACTGGAGGTGCTGGCGGCATTGGCGCCGCAATCTGCCGCCGCCTCGCCGCTGAGGGCGCTTTTGTCTGGATCGTCGACACCAATGCCGCCGCCGCCGAGGATCTGGCCGCCGCAATCCGCACAGATGGCGGCATGGCAGACTGCAGCGCCGTCGACCTGACCGATCCCCAGGCCATCCGCAGCTTTGTCCGCGGCCTCACATCCAAGGGCTGCGGCATAGACGTGCTATGCAACAACGCGGGCCTGATGCGCCGCGGGGCGCTGATGGAGCTGAGCCCCGAAGACTGGAGTCTCTCCTTCCAGGTCAACATCGATGCGCTGTTCCACATGTGCCAGGCGGTGATCCCGGTGATGCAGGCCCAGGGCGGCGGCGCCATCGTCAATACCGCCTCGCAATGGGGGCTGCACCCAGCGCCAGGCCACATCGCCTATAACACCACCAAGGCCGCTGTTGTGGCCTTCACCCAGAACCTCGCCCGCGACTATGCGCCGGACAAGATCCGGGTGAACGGCGTCGCGCCGGGAGAAGTCCGCACCCCGATGCTGGAAAGCAACCTGGCCCGTTCCGGCCGCAGCCTCGACGACCTCAACGCGCTGGTGCCCTATGGCCGCATTGGCGAGCCTGAGGAAATCGCCGCCCTGATCGCCTTCCTCGCCTCGGATGAGGCCGGCTACCTTTGCGGAAGCATCGTCGAAATCACCGGCGCCCAAGCCGTCGCCTGACAGGAGAATCCCATGCGCTGGACCCGTACCCTGCAAACCGTCGATGTGCATTGCGCCGGCGAAATCGGCCGCGTCGTCACTGGCGGCGTCTTGGACATTCCCGGCACCACGATGGCGGACAAGCTGGACTACCTGAACACACAGGACGACAGCCTCCGCCGCCTCTTGTGCTCCGAGCCGCGCTCCGGCCCGGCGGGATCCATCGTGCTGCTGCCTCCCGCCACCACGCCGGAAGCCGACACGGGCTTCATCGTGCTGCAGCCGGATCAGGCCCACGCCATGTCCGGCTCCAACGCCATGTGCGCGGTGACCGCGATCCTGGAGACCGGCATGAAACCGATGCAGGAACCGGAAACCGAAGTGGTGCTCGACACCGCCGCAGGCCTGGTCCGCGCCACAGCCGCCTGCCAGGACGGCAAAGTCACCCGTGTCAGCCTCGACATGCCGCCCGCCTTCGTGGCCGCCAAAGATGCGGTGATCGAAACCCCGGACTGGGGCCGCATCACCTATGACCTCTGCTTCGGCGGCGTGTTCTACGCACTGGTGGATGCAGACCAGCTGGGCCTCGCCATCACGCCGGAGAACGCCCGCGAACTTGCGACGACCGGCGTTGCCCTGCGCAACCTGATCGCCGAACGCACCGACGTGCTGCACCCCACCACCCCGGCGCTGAACGGCCTGGCTTACGTCATGTTCCGCAGCCCGGAGCCGGACGGCGCCATCCGCACCTGCACCACCCTGCGCCCGGGCCGCGCCGACCGTTCCCCCTGCGGCACCGGCTCCAACGCTAATATGGCCGCGCGTCATGCCCGGGGGCTGGTGCAGCCCGGCGCGCAAACGCTGACCCGCTCCATCATCGGCGGCGAATTCACAACCGGGTTCCTCGGCGAAACCCGTGTCGGCCCCTATCCCGCAACCCGGAACCGCGTCTCAGGCCAGTGCTGGGTCTATGGCATCAGCCAGATCGGCCTCGACCCCACCGACCCGTTTCCGCAGGGTTTCACATTGTCAGACACCTGGGGCGGCTGAACCCGCCCCAGCGGCCCCGGCCGGACATCCGCTGCAGAAACCGAAAAAGGCGCCCATTGGGCGCCTCATGTGCAGGTTCCGGCAGGAACCCGTGGAAGATCTGCATAGATCAGTGCGTCCAAGGGCCGCGGCGGTTGGTGGCAAAGTTCTCGCCATAGCCGCCCGCGCGGATGTTGGCCTTGCGCAGCTTCGGCTCCACCACCTGGGCGTCGATGCCGTGGTCCTTGGCATATTCCAGCGCCGCTTCCTTGCTCTCGAACCGCAGCTTGACCTGGCTCTGGGTGTCGCCGGAGGAGGTCCAGCCCATCAGCGGATCCACTTCGCGGGCCGCGGCCGGCGCGTATTCCAGAACCCATTTCCGCGTCTTTGCCATGCCAGAGGTCATGGCGTTGCGGGCTGGCCGGTAAATCCGCGCTTGCATGGGCAGTCTCCTGATGAGTCTCGAACTTGCGCATTTATGCGCCGGAAGCGCCGCTGCGGCAAGGTGGCAAATGCCGCGTATTTCTTGCGTTTTGCGCTGTTGCCACAGGCATTTGCCCAGCCTGCCGCCGAATGCCCCTTGAACCGGAACAAAAACAGACCAAAATCAGCGCCGTTCCGAAGGAGTCGCCCGATGCCCTATGCCCATTCCGACAAGACCATGCCGATGATGACCCAGCGCGCGCCGCAGCAGCGGCCCAAGCTGGAGGGCGGCAAGCGGTTTGTCATGAACACCACCTTCGATCCCGCAGGCGACCAGCCCACCGCGATCCGCGAACTGTCCCAGGGCGTGCTGGAGGGCGAGCGCAACCAGGTCCTCTTGGGCGCCACCGGCACCGGCAAGACTTTCACCATGGCCAAGGTGATCGAGGAAACCCAGCGCCCGGCGATCATCCTCGCCCCCAACAAGACGCTGGCGGCGCAATTGTACGGCGAATTCAAGGGCTTCTTCCCGGACAATTCGGTCGAATATTTCGTTTCCTTCTACGACTACTACCAGCCCGAAGCCTACGTCCCGCGCTCCGACACCTATATCGAGAAGGAAAGCCAAATCAACGAGCAGATTGACCGGATGCGCCACTCCGCCACCCGCGCCCTGCTCGAACGCGACGACGTGATCATCATCGCGTCCGTGTCCTGCATCTACGGCATCGGCTCGGTCGAAACTTACTCGGCGATGACCCAGGATCTGAAAGCCGGCGAAATGTACGACCAGCGCCAGATCATGGCCGACCTCGTCGCCCAGCAGTACAAGCGCAACGACCAGGCCTTCCAGCGCGGCTCCTTCCGGGTGCGCGGCGACACTCTGGAAATCTTCCCCGCCCACCTCGAAGACCGCGCCTGGAAGCTGTCGTTCTTCGGCGAGGAGCTGGAGCAGATCACCGAATTTGATCCGCTGACCGGTGAAAAGACCGGCACATTCGAGCAGATCCGCGTCTATGCGAACTCCCACTACGTGACACCCAAACCGACCCTCAATCAGGCCGTCATCTCGATCAAGAACGAGCTGAAACAGCGCCTCGCGGGCCTCGAAAACGACGGCAAGCTGCTGGAAGCCCAGCGCCTCGAACAGCGCACCAACTTCGACATCGAAATGCTGGAAGCGACCGGCCATTGCAACGGCATCGAAAACTACTCCCGCTACCTCACCGGCCGCGCGCCCGGCGAGCCGCCCCCCACCCTGTTCGAATTCATCCCCGACAACGCCATTGTTTTTGCAGATGAATCCCACGTCTCCGTCCCCCAGATCGGCGGCATGTACAAAGGCGACCATAGGCGCAAATTCACCCTCGCCGAACACGGCTTCCGCCTGCCGTCCTGCATGGACAACCGACCCCTCAAGTTCGAGGAATGGGACGCCATGCGGCCGCAGTCGGTCTTTGTCTCCGCCACCCCCGCAGGCTGGGAACTGGAGCAATCCGGCGGCGTCTTCACCGAACAGGTGATCCGCCCCACCGGCCTTTTGGACCCGGAGGTCGAAATCCGCCCCGTCGATATGCAGGTCGACGACCTGCTGGATGAGATCCGCAAAGTCACCGCAAACGGCTTCCGCACCCTGGTCACCACTCTCACCAAACGCATGGCCGAGGACCTGACGGAATATCTGCACGAACAGGGTATCAAGGTCCGCTACATGCACTCCGACATCGACACGCTGGAGCGGATCGAGATCCTGCGCGACCTGCGCCTCGGCGCCTTTGACGTGCTCATTGGCATCAACCTGTTGCGTGAGGGCCTCGACATCCCCGAATGCGGCCTCGTCGCCATTCTGGACGCCGACAAGGAGGGCTTCCTGCGCTCGGAAACCTCCCTCATCCAAACCATCGGCCGCGCCGCCCGCAACGCCGACGGCCGCGTCATCATGTACGCCGACCGCATCACGGGCTCGATGGAGCGCGCCCTGGGGGAAACCAACCGCCGCCGCGAAAAGCAGATCGCCTACAACACGGAACACGGCATCACCCCCGAAACGGTCAAGAAAAACGTCGAGGATGTCCTTGCCGGCCTCTACGAGGGCGACGTCGACATGAACCGCGTCACCGCCACGGTCGACAAGCCGATGCACGGCGCCAATCTGGAGGCGCATCTGAACGGGTTGCGCGACGAGATGCGCAAGGCCGCCGAGAACCTCGAGTTCGAAGAAGCCGCCCGCCTGCGCGACGAAGTCAAACGGCTGGAGGCGGTCGACCTCGCCATCTCCGACGACCCCCTGGCCCGGCAATCCGCGGTGGAGGCGGCATCAGAGGCCGCCGTTAAATCGCGGGGGAGGTCAACCGCGGGCAAGGCCGGGACGCGGGCTTATCGGGGCAAGTCGCAGAAGAAGTTTTCGTGACACCTAAACACTATGTTGGGCCTTCATTTCACTTGCGAGTTCTCCTAGAGTTTGCAGCCGAAGCGAGCATCAAAGTGAGTAGGGGCGAAATTTGGAAAGTGCTGAAAAAACGTGTGGCTTAGTGATGCCCATCTCAGAAACGGAAGGCTGCACTGAACAACATTGGCGAGACGTTAAACAGATTATTGAAGAAGTTGCCACAACTGCAGGATATTCTTGCAGCCTCGTAAGCGACGAAGTTGATGTTGGCGTCATTCATAAGAGAATTGTACAAAACCTTTACTCGAACGATGTTGTTATTTGCGATGTAAGCTGCCGTAACCCAAATGTCATGTTTGAGCTTGGAATGAGGCTCGCTTTTGATAAACCTGTAATTCTTATCAAAGACGATGTAACATCTTATGCATTTGACACGTCTCCTGTCGAACATCTGACCTATCCAAGGGATCTTCGATTTAACAAGATTATCGAATTTAAGTCTAAACTTAGTGAGAAACTCGCGGCTGCCTCTGAGAGCAGCGGAAGATCCAGTTTTCTTTCAAGCTTCGGCTCATTTAAAACGGCAAACCTCCAACAGGAAGAGGTGCCCGCTATCGAATTAGTCTTGGATGAGATTGGCTCTCTAAGGCGGGCAGTAAGCCGCTTAGAAGCAAAGAGCGCAACAGACATTATTAGAAGTCCAAACTTCAAAGGGCGGAAGTACCTTGAGGTGAAGGCGTTGAATGCCTTCAACGACTACCTTGAAATCCACATTGACGGCCCCAAGGATGAAAGAAGTAATTTTCGCATCGCACTACCAGCCTTGAAAGGCATCGAAAGCGTTGATTTCAAAAGGACCGGTCCAAGCTCTGAAATTCTGAATGTTCAATTGGAAACAGGTATTGCAGGACGCGAGTTTGGAAGAGTTTTGGCAAAAAAGATAGACGCCGAAAATGTACTCACCAACTAATTCATTCTGACAGGAAGATCAGTAGAAGAGACACTCTCTCCCAATTTAGTTGGTCATCACCGGTTCGCTAGGTGGAAAGAAAGTGTCGCGCCTCAGGCGCGACACTAATCCATTGAACGGTCAGGCGCGATGCACAGCTCTCCGTGCAATTGGCTCCGCAAACCACCGAAGATCAATTAACCGCCTGTTAATAAATAAGGTTTCGCAGCGAAACCCCTTTTCCCTTACACTCCGCGCCCTCCGCCGGTCTGCCCCTCTTGCCCAACTCACCCCTCCTGCCCCACACTGTCAGGCACCAGAAACGACGGGGCGCCCCGGCTTGCCGCTTGCTGCGCCCAGTTCTGACGCTGCCGCATAACCCGTGACCCAAGACACGCCCGCGGCGCCAAAGGCCTGAGCCAGCTGCGGCCGGGGGGTCCCACCCTGCATAGGAGGACCCTTTGATGATCGCCTCACGCCTGAAACATCATCTGGAGGCACAGGGCCTGCCCTTCGGCACCGTCCGCCATCCCTATACCGCCACCTCCGCCGAATGCGCCGAAAGCGCCCATGTGCCCGGCGACCATCTGGCCAAATCGGTGCTTATCCATATGGAGGAAGGCCCGGTGCTGGCGGTGATCCCGTCCAACCACCATGTCGATCTGCACGCGCTGCAATCGATGATGAACCGCCGCCTCGGGCTGGCGCCGGAATATGAGCTCAACCAGGTCTTCGACGATTGCGATCCCGGGGCCGCGCCCTGCGTCGGCCAGGCCTATCATGTGCCCACCGTGATCGACGACAGCCTCACCGGGCTCGACAAGGTCTGGTTCGAGGCCGGCGACCACAAGACCCTCATCGAGATGAAGGGCCGCCATTTCGACCAGCTGATGCAGGACGCCAAACACGGCTCCTTCTGCACAGTGCACTGACTTTGGCAGCATACCCCGGCCAGCCGCCCCCGTTCACCGGGGCGGCGCCCATGGCCAGTCAGAAATCGAACAGGTCTTCCAGGAAGTTCTTCTTTTTCTTCTTGTAATACTTCTTGTCGTATTTCCGGCCGCCGTAGCGGTCATCGCCGCCGCTGCGCTCTTCATACCGCTGCTGCGGCTGCTGGGGGGCGGCCTGTGCGGGCTGTGCCGACCGCTCGATAATCTTGTCCAGTTCGCCCCGGTCCAGCCACACGCCCCGGCACTGCGGGCAATAGTCGATCTCGACCCCGGCGCGGTCGGCCATCACCAATGTGGTTCCGTCAATCGGGCACTGCATCTGCGTCTCCTTGTTCAACTCTGGCCTTTCACGTGGGCAGCGTCTCCGCCCAGCGCAAGCCGCCGGCGCCGTAAAAACGCGGTTTTTGCAGGATTCTGCCCATTCCCAGAATGCTGACCCATGGTAAACTGGCCTCAAATCATGGAGGCGCATATGAGCAGCAGAACCTTTCTTGCCGGATTTCTCAGCCTGATCCTGGCTTGCACCACAGCCTATGCCGGCGGCGGCGGCGGCGGTGAGGGCCAAGGGGTGGCAGGCGGGTCCGGCCAGAGCAGCGGCCTGAGCTCCAAAGCCACCAAAGCCGTGGTGACCACCCTGACCCGCGGCTTCGACCGCTGCGGCACTCTGCCCAGAGAGTATAAATTCGACTGTTTCCGCCAGACTTACAAACTGGCGGCGCAGAAGCTGAATGGCAATCAGGCCTATGCAGAGGCCTACAAGGCGCTGACCCTGGTCGAGGACACGCTGACCAAAGCGGTGAACCAGAACCTTGATCCCAGCCAGTCCCCCCGGCGCAAAGGGCTGAACTTCTACCGCGCGGTGAAACCTGCCGCGGTGCCGCAGATCAAACGGCAGGCGGAGCGCTCCATGCGGCAGGCGGAAACCATCCTGCTGCGCTCGCCCGCCAACAAGCAGGTGCATTACGCCCGCATCGCCGAAGCGGTGAATTCCAACAAGGTGCTGCTGCGCTCCGCCGTGCTGCCCGGCGCAGCTATCCGGCTGGCCTGGCATATCCTGAAACTGGCGGTGCCGGCCTGACCTCCGCGCCCGCCTCAGCGCACCACATGCACCGCACAGGCCGCGTGACGCACCACGTGGCCTGAGGTCGACCCCCACAGCAGGTCCTGCATCGAGGGGCGGTGCGAGGCGAGGATGATCAGGTCCGGCCGGTTCTGCTCGGCCCAATCCAGGATGGTGCGGCCGGAATGGCCCTCGACCAGCGTGCCTTGGGCGTTGGGCAGCGTCTGCGCCAGCCCGTCCAGCTCAGCCTGCAGCGCGGTGCGGGTGTCCGCCAGGAAATCCGCCGGGATGTAGGAGATCGCATAGGCCGGCACCTGTTCGATCACATGCAGCAGCGTCACCTTGGCACCCGGCGCAGACAGCAGCCGTGCCACCTTGAGCGGCCCGGTCACATCGCGCTCCGGGTCAAAGGAAATCGGCACCAGAATGTTGTGGTACATGGCAGGCCTCCATCGGTTGCTGTCCGTTCCATGATAGCAATGCCGCAGGCCCGCTGCCTTGACGCCGGTCAAGACAGGCCAGGATTTCAGTGCCGGTGCAGGAGGTTACGAGCCAAATACCTCCGCCACGTCATACATCACCGGCTCAAAGCTGCGGCACAGCTCATTGATCTTGCGGTTGCGCTCGCGCATTTCGGGGCTGCGCAGCATTGCCATGAAATCCTCGCGGCGGCGCCATTGCGAGTAATTGGCAATGCGGGTCTGGGCGTCATTCACATGCAGGCCGGCTGCAACAAAGCCGGGCTGTTTCGAAATGAACTCGGAATAGGCGTCCTGCAGCGCCTCCAGCAGATCCTGGCATGTCCCGGGCGTCATCTCGAATGTGGTGATAACGGTCTGGATATCAGCGGTTTTTGCTATTTTTGGCATTGGCTCCTCCGTTGACTTCCCCCAGCCTACGCCCGTTCGCGCATAAAGCGCACCACCTTTTTTCGGCATCACACCCATATGAAGCACGCGCATCGGTTAACTCAACCTTAACCATAAGCCGGAACCCTTGCTGCGTTTACCTTGAGGCCTTTGGATGAAACCTGCCGTTGCCGCCTGTCTTGCCCTGGCGCTGGCCCAGCCGGCGGCGGGCGGCGCTTGGCTGGAGAAACCGGGACAGGGGTTTGCCGCGGCCAGCATCACCTACCGGCAGACCAGCCGCGGTGCGGTGCATGAGCTGAGCTATTACGGCGCCTACGGGATCACCCCCAAGCTGACGCTGGGCGTGGATCTGAACCAGCAGGCGGATCTGTCCGGCCATGCGCTGATCTTTGCCCGCCTGCCGCTGCGCCAGGGCCGCCGCTACCGGCTGGCGATCGAGGCCGCAGCCGGCGGCAATCATGTCCAGGGCCTGTGGCAGATGATGCAAAAGACCACCCTGTCCTATGGCCGCAGCATCGAGGCCGCCGGGCACCCCGGCTGGCTGGCCATCGATGCCGCCTATGAGCTGCGCAACAGCGGCCTGGATGCGGCATGGAAGCTGGACGCAACCGTGGGGCTGAACCGCCCCGGCAAGCTGGCACCGATGCTGCAGGTCGAGACCTCCAAGCCGGAAGGCGGCCGGTTTTCCTACACCCTGCGCCCGGCGCTGCGCCATGCCCTGAACCAACGGCAAGAGCTGGTCCTGGGGCTGGAATACCGCGGCGCGGGCCAGCAGAGCCTTGGCCTGCGGCTGGGGCTGTGGCAGAGGTTCTGAACCCGTTCCCAACCCGGAGTTGCCGATGGCCAGCCCGATCCGGCCGACAGATGACGAGGCCCGCGCCCTTGCCCGGCACCTGCTGGCAGAGGCGCGCTTTGCCGCGCTTGGGGTGCTGCTGGAGGACGGCAGCCCGCTGGTCACCCGGGTGGCCTTCGGGCTGGATCCGCAGGGGCAGCCGCTCAGCCTGGTCTCTGAGCTGGCGCAGCACACCCGGGCATTGCGCCAGCGCCCGGCCTGTTCGCTGCTGGCCGGCGAGCCCGGCGCCAAGGGCGACCCGCTCAGCCATCCGCGGCTGAGCCTGGCGGCGCAGGCGGAGTTCGTGCCGCGCCAGGGCCCGGAGCATGAGGCACTGGCCGCGCATTACCTGCGCAGCCAGCCCAAGGCCAAGCTTTATCTGCAGCTGGCCGACTTCGGCTTTGTCCGCTTCCGCGTGACCGCAGCGCATCTGAACGGCGGTTTTGGCAAGGCCTTCCGCCTGTCCGCGGCGGATCTGCAAGCGCCCGGCTGATCAGCTGTCCATCCGCATGATCACCTGGACATCGCCCTTGACCGCCTCTTCCCAGCGCAGCCGGACCTCATCCTTGTTGGAGCCCTGCTCCGCCTCGGTATAGGGGGCGATGTAGCGGGTGCTGTTGCCGGAGGTGCGCAGCGGCCCCTGGGGCACCACGCTGTCGACATAGCGCGCCCGCCCCTCGAACGGCAGCTGGCCATCGGCCTCAACCGTCCAGGAGGAGGACGCCGAGCCTTGGTCATGCCGCACCCGCAGCGGGTTGGCAGCGTGCACCGAGATGTTGTGGAACATGTTGCCGCTGAAATCCACGTTCTTGGAGCGGCTGAAATCCAGGTTCGAGAAGCTGGTGTCGACCCGCTCAGCCCTGTCGATGCTGCCATTGACCGAGCGGAACTTGTTGCCGGTCACCGAAACCCCGTTCAGGTAGTGGCCGCTGCCATAGGGTTTGACCACGATATAGCTGAACCAGTCGGCCACATCGCCGGACAGGAACACATTGGCGCTGACCGACAGGGCGCTGAAGGAGAAACCGCCGGTGTAATCGGGGGTCGAGTCGCGCTCATTGGTCCATTCGATGAAGCAATTGTCGATGTAATTGTCCGACACCGTCGAGGTGCAATTGTTGGAGGTCAGCACCAGGCCCGCGGTGCGCACGCCGCCGGCAAGGCTGTCCCCCTGAAAGAAGTGGTTGCCGGTCACCGTGTTGTTGCCGCCGCCCAGGATGGCGAAATGGCGGAACCTCGTGGCCCGGTTGCTGCGCAGCTTGGCATCATTGTTGTTCACGTTCAGCGCAATGCTGACCCGGTCCGGCACGTTCAGCGGGTCTTCCAGCGACAGGAACTGGCAATTGTCGACCAGGATGCCCTGGCAGCCGGTGCCGATCGAGGTGATCCCGCGGTCCTTGGGCCGCGAGATGAAGCAGCTGTCGATTGCCATGACCGAACCCGAAGGCGCCAGGCGGACGGCGCTGCAGCGGCCGTTGCACTGGAACTCGATGTCCTGCAGCCCGAATTTGCTGAGCGAGCTGAAACCGCTGAAATCCACCAGATACTTGAAATCGCGGAAGGTGAAGTTCTGGGTGCCTTCGGCGTCATAAAGCCCGGCGCTGAGGGTCAGCTCACCCGCACCGGTGTTCTTGGATTTCACATAGACCTCGCGCCCGACACCGGCGCCTTCGACCAGCGCGCCGACGGCGATGTTGGCGATATTGGCGACATTGGTCAGCTTCTTGGAGTCCGACGCGTCGTAGGTGGCCTGCGAGGTCACCGCATCGGTATCCCAGGCGGCGCTGCTGGCCGCCTCCAGCTGGCCGTTGCGGATGACGCGCCGGGTGGCATAGGAGCTTTTGTTGGGCACCGCCGCGGCCATGTCGATCGGCTCTGTCACGGTGATCTTGCGCCCCTTCAGGTCCAGCAATTCATGGTCGGCGCCGTTCAGCAGCGCCTGGAACGCCTTCTTGAAGCCCAGTTCCTCATTGCCGAAGGCGGCGGCATAGGCGGGGAAATCGTAATTCTTGGTCAGCAGCAGCATCTTGTCGTCCGGCATCGAGACCGTGCCTTCGAACACCGTCTCATGGCCCAGCGACACGGTGCTGCCGAGGTAGAACTCACCGGCGGGCACCAGGATGCGGCGCCCGTCCGCAGCGGCGTCGGCGGCCTCAAAGGCGTCCGCGCAGTCAAAGCTGCCATTGCCCACCGCGCCATAGTCGGTCACGTCCACCACGCTCAGCATATCGCGCAGGAAGGCGCTGGTGATGTCGGTGATCTCGATATCGTCGATCCGCACCACGCCGCCATTGGCGCCGGTCAGGTCGAGGCCGAAATGGCCGTAAGCCGCAGAGCGGCCCCAGGGCATGTCGACGCCGCCGCGGCTGCCGCTGCCGACGATGCCGGTCACCTCGACCACCTCGCCATAGGCGGTCAGCGCCACCTGCGGCGCAAATTCGGTCACGTTGCTGATGTGGCTGCCATTGCTGGCGGCGGCCCAGCCGGCGATGCGCACCGACGGCAGCGCGCCGCTGACCGCCTTGACGCGCGCCTTGACCTGCAGGTAGCAGCCCGGCTCCAGCGGCGTCTGCCCCATGAAGCGCAGCTTCTGGGTATTGGCGGTTTTCTGCATCTCCAGGCAGCCGGCAAAGTCCCCGTCCGCCGCCACAAAGACCGCATTGGCGGCGCCGTCATAGGTGTCGGAGCCGGGGGTGCCGTCGCCGCTGGACCAGACACCCAGACCATCCGCAAATGCGGGCGGCATCAGCTGCAAACCTTCGGTAATCGCCTTGTTCATGGAAAACCCTTTCCTGCTGCGCATGTCGCGTTCGGGGAAAAGGGTTTACAGTTTCCGCGTTAACAACGCCCGAGGGGGGCGTACGCTGGGGCGGCTCAGGCGCTTTCGCCCTGCCCTTTCAGCAGCTGCACCGCGTTGATTTTCCAGTCGCTTTCAGGCTTAACCATCTGGTAATCCAGGAGGTGCACACGGCCCTGCGCGTCAGTGATCATCACCCGCTGCCACAGGCTGCCCGCCACCTCGCGCAGGGCAAGATAGCGCACCGCGGAGGGGCGCCAGACCATCGGATAGCCCTGCTGCACCATCTCGCCGAAACGTTCCGGCGAGCCGAACCTGTTGCGGATCAACGGGGAGGCATAGGTGAAGGCGGTTTCGAAGTCGTCCCGCTGGAAGGCGGCGATCTGGCTGCCGATCACCCCGGTGATTGGCGCCTTCTGTGCAAGTGCCGGAAGGGCCAGTACCAAAACACTCATGACTGCAAGCAGCAGCTTGCGCATCTGACCCCTCCAACACCCAGACCTCACAGGTAGCTCACGGTATGGTGAGGTCAATGCTTTGCTTCGGTGAGCCTTGAGCTGAACCGCAAAAGGGAGCGCAAGCGTTCCCTTTTAATTATGCCACTCGCATTTGGCCTGCTTACGCCAGCTCGCCCGCCAGCGCTTTTTCAATCAGCGCGATGGTGTCCTCAACGCCGTAAAGCGCGATGAAGCCGCCAAAACGCGGGCCTTGGGAGGCACCCAGCAGCACCTCATAGATCGCCGAGAACCAGGCGCGCAGCGGCTCGAACCCGTGGATCTTGCCGATGGCAAAGACCACGGATTGCAGGAATTCCTCATCCGCGAAATCGGCTTCGGGCAGCGGATCGTCGTTGCCTGCGATCTCATTCTTCTTGGCAATTGCGGCCAGCGCGGCATCGCCGGATTTCAGCGCTTCCGCCAGATCCTGCAGCGCCGCGCGCTCCTGATCGGTGGGCAGGCGGAAGGTCTTGGCGGGCTTCACGAAGTCGTTGAAATAGGCAACGGCAAAGCCCGCGGCCTGATCCATGCCCGGGTGCGTCTCCGGCGTCGCGTCGGGCGCGTATTTGTTGATGAAGCCCCACATGGTGGCCTTGTCCTCGGCGCTGGAAGCGGAGGCGAGGTTCAACAGCATCGAGAACGGCACCACCATATCCGACTGCGGCACGTCGCCTGCGTGGATGTGCCAGACCGGGTTGTTCAGCTGTGCCTTCAAGTCCTGCCCGTGATAGGCGCGCAGCTGCTGGTGGTATTCGTCCACCGCCTTGGGGATCACATCGAAATGCATCCGCTTGGCGGTTTTGGGCTTCTGGTACATGAAATAGGCCAGGCTCTCGGTCGAGGCATAGGTCAGCCATTCGTCGATCGAGATGCCGTTGCCGGAGGTTTTAGAGATCTTCTGGCCGTTGGCATCCAGGAACAGCTCATAGGTGAAATGCTCCGGCGCGCGGTGGCCCAGGACGCGGCAGATGCCGTCATAGATCGGCGTGTTGGTGGAGTGGTCCTTGCCGTACATCTCGAAATCGACTTCCAGCGCGGCCCAGCGGGCGCCGAAATCCGGCTTCCACTGCAGCTTCACGTTGCCGCCGGTGACCGGCAGAGTCCATTCCTTGCCGTCCTCGTCGTCGAAGGTGATTGTATAGGTCTCGGCGCAGACCTTCTTCATCGGAACGTACAGCACGCGGCCGGTTTCCGGGTGGATCGGCAGGAAGATCGAATAGGTCTGGCGGCGCTCTTCGCGCAGGGACTTCAGCATGATCGCCATGACGTCGTCATACTTTTCAACCGCGCGCTTCAGCACTTCGTCGAACTGGCCGGATTCATAGAAATCCTTGGCCGAGTAGAAATCATACTCGAACCCGAAGGTATCCAGGAACCGGCGCAGCATGGCGTTGTTGTGGTGGCCAAAGCTTTCGTGGGTGCCAAACGGGTCCGGCACCGAGGTGAGCGGCTTTTGCAGGTGCTCTTCCAGGCTTTCGGGATTGGGCACATTGCCCGGCACCTTGCGCATGCCGTCCAGATCATCCGAGAAGCAGATCAGCTTGGTCGGGATGTCGCTGATCACCTCGAAGGCTTTTTTGATCATGGTGGTGCGGGCCACCTCGCCAAAGGTGCCGATATGCGGCAGGCCGGAGGGGCCATAGCCGGTCTCGAACAGAACATAGCCCTTCTCCGGCGCGCCCTTGGCATAGCGTTTGAGCACCCGGCGGGCTTCTTCAAACGGCCAGGCTTTGCTCTTCAGAGCTTCTTCGCGCAGATCAGACATGATGTTCTCCAACGGCGTCTGTGGGTTCAGGAAGTGCCAGCGGCGCGCGGGCGCGCTCCGGCACGCCTCTCTATTGTGCCTGTGCAGCATGAGTCAATAATGCCGGCCCTTGCAGGACAGGGTTTTGCGGCGGGGCTTTTCGCAAAAATTGCCGCGGTGCCGCAGGCTGTTGTTGAAGTGCTGCGCGGGCGTACCTATCCTGATTGGGTCACACTATTGCAGATAAGGATTTCGTCCATGAGTGAGCAGACCCCGCACCCGATGACCCCGCAGGACTGCCTGGTGGCCCTGATGGTGGCGGTCTCGGCCTCGGACGAGAACATCCGCACCTCGGAGCTGGTCAAGATCCAGTCGGCGGTGAACATGCTGCCGGTCTTTGCCGACTATGACATCGACCGGGTCAGCCGCATTTCGCAGACCGTGCTGGACCTGTTCGAGCAGGAAGACGGGCTGGCCGCCCTGTTCGGCCTCATCCGCGGCGACCTGCCGGAACGGCTGTTCGAGACCGCCTATGCGCTGTCCTGCGACGTCGCCGCTGCCGACGGCATCCTTGGCGAGACCGAGCTCGAGTTCCTGGCCGAGGTCCGCTATGAGCTGAACATCGACCGCCTGCACGCCGCCGCCATCGAACGCGGCGCCCGCGCCCGCCACATGGTCTGAGCGGCTTGCCGGCAGTGCCGCAGGTTGGAAGGGACTCTGCCGCAGGTTGGAAGGGGGCTCTGCCCCCCGGCCTTGCGGCCTCCCCCCGGGATATTTCAAGCCAGAAGAAGATTGATCCCGGCGCTGTTCCGGCGCTTCGGAACTGAAGCTGTGCCTGCCGCCATATGAGCCTGGTGCATGGCGGCGTTGCACAACGCATACTTGCAGCTTCATTGACACACTCCCATTTGGCGCTAGTTCGCACCGTACCGGGAGTCGCGTCATGGCTGCATGGCAAAGGGACATCACTGAAATCCGCAGGCTGCTTCTTGCCATAGAAGCAGGCGAAGAGGCGTTTTGCACCCTGCCGCGCTCTGCGGCGGAGGCGATGATGCTGCCGCCCGAGGGCTGCCTGCCCGATGCCGGGGCCCGCAAGCTGGCCTATCACCTCAGCCTGCTGGAAAGCGCCGGATTTGCCCGGTTCAACCGGCTGGAGAACGGCAATTGGGTTGTGCGCGGGCTGACCTGGAGCGGCCATGAACTGCTGGACAACATCCGCCCCGATGACGTCTGGGCGGCGCTGCTGGAGCGGCACCGGGTGCTGGGCGGCTTCAGCATGGAGATCCTCAGCGACATGGCCAAAGAGCTGATGCGGGCCAAGGCCGTCGGCCTGGAGGACACGCTGGCCTGACCGCTGTCCGCCTGAGCACCGCCAGCCTGGCGGCGACCTGCCTGCGCCGCACTCAGCCGTGCAGCCCGCTGTTCAAATAGCGCAGCCCGGTGTCGATCACCACGGTCACAACCCGCTTGCCCGGCCCCAGCGCCCGCGCCCGCTGCAGCGCCGCCCAGATATTGGCGCCCGAGGTGATGCCGCCCAACAGCCCCTCGCGCTGCGCCAGCATCCGCGCCGCGGCAAAGGCGTCTTCATCCTTGACCGGCACCACCTCATCAATCAGGTCGCGGCGCAGGATCCTGGGCTGGAAAGAGAGGCCGATGCCCTCCAGCCGATGGGTGCCGCCGGTATCGCCGCCGGAAAGATTGCGCACATGGAAGGGTTCGATGGCGGTGATGCGGGTCTGCGGGTCGTGCTGCTTCAGCACCTCGGCATTGCCCGAGATGCAGCCGCCGCCGCCCGCCGCCATCACAAATTCATCCACCGGGCCGTCAAGCTGCGCCAGGATTTCCTGCGCCATACCGTGATAACCGCGCTTGTTATCCATGTTGTTGACCTGATCGGTCCAGAACACCCCCGGCTCCGCCGCCAGCTCTTTGGCGCGGGCAATGGTGCGGTCGATCACGCTGGCGGTCAGGATGCCGCCCTCGGCGTGGATGATCTCCACCTCGGCGCCATAGGCGCGCATGGTTTGCAGCTTTTCCCCGGAAAACGCATTGGAGGAGACAAAATGCGCCTGGTAGCCGCGGGCGGCGCAGACCATCGCCAGCGAGCTGCCGGTGCTGCCGCCGGTGTATTCGACCACCCGGCCGCCGGGTTTCAGATCGCCGCGGCGCTCGGCCGCCTCAATCATCGACAGCGCCATCCGGTCCTTCATGCTGCCGGTGGGGTTGGCGCCTTCCCATTTCACCCAGACCTCGGCGCTGTCCGGTCCGGCCAGGCGGGCAAGCCGGACCAATGGCGTGTTTCCAATCGCTTGCATGCTGATGCCTCCTCTGCGCACGACTCACTTTAAATTTGCAAGTCACTTTGCAACAGTGGCTTTCATTTTGAAAGTGTCTTATGCTGGCAAGGAAGGATTTCCCTGGAGCCCCGCATGACCCAGCCGCAAACCGCCTATCGCTCACGCTGCTCGATTGCCCGTACGCTGGACGTGCTGGGAGACAAATGGACGCTTCTGGTGGTGCGCGACCTGATGTGGCACGGCAAGCATACCTTTCAGCAGTTGCAGGCCAGCGAGGAGCATATCGCCGCCAACCTGCTGTCAGAACGGCTGAAACGGCTGATGGCGCTGGGGCTGGTCTCCAAGGAGGCCTATCAGGACCGCCCGGTCCGCTACCGGTATACGCTGACGGAACAGGGCCGCAGCCTGGAGCCGGTGCTGCTGCAGATCATGGGCTGGGGGCACGCGCATCTGGGCGGCGGGCTGTATGATCCGCAAACCGGTGAAACGGTGGCAGAGGCAGAGGCAGAGGCCGCTCAGCTGCCGTAGACGGCGCCCCAGCGTTCAATCAGCTGCTGCTGCAGCTGCTTGGCGCGGCGGTTCCAGCCGCGGGCCCCCTTGGGGCGTTCCCGCTGGGCGCGCGGGATGCGGGCGCGGGCCTTCTGGTCGGCGGTGAAGATGGCAAAGGCCAGCTCAGTGCCGTCGGCGGCGGTCATGAAACCGCCCAGGCCGGAGACAAAATTCAGCGTGCCGGTCTTGGCCGCAACCCTGATCGGGTGGCCCTTGAGGATCCGGCCCTTGGCATCGCGCATCGGGAAGCGTTTCAGCAGCGGTTTCAGATGGCCGGCCTTGTAAGCCGCCACCAATGCCCCGGTCAGATCGCCGGGCGTCATCCGCGAGGCATCGCCAAGGCCTGAGTGGTCCACCAGCCGGGTGCCGGACATGCCGTATTTTCCGGCCGCCCAGCGGCTCATCTCTGCCGCAGAGGCTTTCAGCGAGGCAGGCCGCCCGGCGCGTTTGGCGGTGGCGGCCATGCCGATCATCTCCGCCATCAGGTTGTTGGAGTATTTCAGCATCGCCTTCAGCATCACATCCATCGGCGGGCTGTGATGCTGCGCCAGCAGCTGCGCCTGCGGCAGCGTCTTGGCGGTTTTGGCCTTGGGCAGGGCAATGCCGTTGGAGCGCGCCAGGGTGCGGAACACATCGCCGGCATAAGCGCCCGGATTGCGCACCGGCAGCCAGCGCGCGCCGCCCTTGCCCAGCGCCTTGGAGGCGACGGTCCACTGATCCACCCCGCCCTTTTCCGTATAGGTGTAGACCGGCACCGCGCGGGATTGGATCTGCATCCGGGCGGTGGCAACCTCGGGACGGTATTTCTCGGTGCGCGCATCCATGGTGATGGCCCAGCCGCTGGAGGCCCGCTTCCATTCGAAATGCACACGGTTGAAATTCAGCGCGATGCCGCTGATTGCCGGAGAATAGCCGACGTGGTCAGGCTGGCCCGGGTCAATTGTCCTGATCGCTGGCAGCGCCCCGTCCCAGACCAGGAACCGCCCCCGCACCTCGCGCACACCCGCCGTCTTCAGAGCCTTGGCAAGCAGCGCCAGATGGTCGGTGTTCAGCATCGGATCACCGCCGCCGGCCAGGATCAGATCGCCCTGAACCACACCGCCCGACACGCTGCCGGTGGCCAGGATACGGGTTTCGAACCGGTGATCCGCCCCCAGCACGTCCAGCGCATAAAGCGCGGTCAGCGCCTTGGCGACGCTGGCAGGCGGCAAGGCCTCGGCACCGCCCGAGGATTCCAGCACCTGGCCGGTTTTCACATCCGCCACCGCGCAGACCGCATGGCCGGGCAATCTGGCCCGTGCCAGCAATGCCTTCAGCCCGTCGGCGCCTGCCGCCAGCGAGCTGACCTGGCGCGCTACGGGGCGCAGGGAAACGGCCGGGGCATTGGCCAATGCAGAGGAGCCCGCCAATGCGGCAAGCCCGGATGTCAGGAAAAACCGGCGTGAGATCATGTTTTCTTTGTAGGCCCAGACGCTGCTCTTCTTCAATCCCCGGCGCCCGGCAATCCGCCGTGACATCCGGGCTTTTGCGCCCCGGGAAACCCTGCTACCGCTGGCGCCATGTTGCAGGCAGTACTCCTCATGTTCGCGGCCATGTCAATGATCCCCGCGGGCGATCTGTGCGGCAAGCTGCTCACCGGCAGCGGCCTGGCGGCGCCCGCCTTTGTCGCCTGGTCGCGGTTCGCCATCGGCACCCTGCTGATCCTGCCCTTTGTGCCGCGCCGGGCCTATGCACTGCTGCGCGATCCGCGGCTGTGGCTGCGGGCCGGGCTGCTGACCGGCGGCATCTTCTCGATCCAGTTCGCGCTGGTGACCGAGCCGCTGGCCAATGTCTTTGCCGCCTTCTTCATCGGCCCCATCGTGAGCTACGTGCTGTCCGTGCTGCTGTTGCGCGAACAGGCGACCTGGCTGCGCAGCCTGTTGATGGCCATGGGGTTCCTTGGGGTGCTGATCGTGGTGCGCCCGGGCCTCGGCGGCTCCGTCAACCTCATGTGGGCGCTGCTGGCGGGCTGTTTCTACGGCGCCTTCCTGACCAGCTCGCGCTGGCTGGCGCATGTGGGCTCACCGCTGGAGCTGAGCCTGACGCAATTGCTGCTGAGCGCGGTGCTGATGCTGCCGCTGGGCCTTTCCAGCCTGCCCGCGTTCACCCCCGCCACCGCCGCGCTGACGGTGGGCAGTGCTGCGTTTTCGATGACCGGCAACCTCCTTTTGCTGTTTGCCTATGCCCGCGTGCAGGCGGTGAAGCTGGCGCCGATGGTCTATTTCCAGCTGGTCGCCGCGGTGGGGCTGGGCTGGGCGGTGTTCAGCGACCTGCCCGATCTCTGGACCTGGGCCGGGCTGGCGGTGGTGTTGTCGGCGGGGCTGGCCTCGGCAGCCTTACGCCGCTGACCACTCGCCGCGGGCGCGGATCTCGGTTGAGCTCACATCCACCATCGGCACGTTGACAAAGCACCAGGCCGGGCTTTCGGCCTGTGCCAGCAGACGGCTTTCGCAGCCTTTCCGCATGGCGTGCCTATAGATCGTCGCCGCAGGCGAAAACCGCGCCGAGATCCGGTCGTTCGGGCGGGCCAGGACGCCCACCGGCACCGTGTCCAGGATCTGCCGCCAGTCCTTCCAGCGGTGGAAATGGGTGAGGTTGTCGGCCCCCATCAGCCAGACAAAACGCACGCCGGGATGGCGGCGGCGCAGATGGCGCAGGGTCTGGGCGGTGTAGCGGGTGCCAAGGTCGGCTTCGATGCCGCTGATTTGGATGCGCGGATGCCGGATCAGTTTTTCGCAGGCCGCGATCCGCCGCCCCAGCGGTGCCGGCTGGCGGGATTTCAGCGGATTGCCCGGCGACACCAGCAGCACCAGATGATCCAGCCCGAAGGCCGTGAGCGCAGCTCGCGCAATCGCCGCATGCCCCCGGTGCGGCGGATCAAATGATCCGCCGAGCAGCCCGACGCTCTGGCCCGGACGGATATGCGGCAGCTTGCAAACCATGAAGGCCTTGATGCGCATAATTTGCGGGCGGGATCAATCACATGTTGAGCGGCGCCTTCACGCAACAGAGGGCCGTGCACGGAACAGTTGGAATTGCGTTGCTTTGCAAACTGCAAGCTCATTAGCTTCGTTCAAGGGAACCTTGGCAGAGCTACCTAGTTTATCCAACAATGTTCATCAAAGTACGCCAGTACTTCCGGAAGCCCGTTCAAGCTGATTTTTCGTTCCCCAAGCGAGGACGTTATATGAACAACTGCCTGTGGATCGCGGGACAAGGCTGATAACATCGCCCTGACAATTTTTGCATCATCAGATTTCCGTTTGGGCAATAGACGGTGCGGACCAGGTTTCTTGTTTTGAATGTATGCGAATAATTTGCCCCCAACACTCAGCTGGGCAGGGAACCTTCTGGGAAGATCTGACCCAAGACCAACCATCGGCGTTATGGCATTGCGGTACTTCGACCCCCAAAGCAACAGGGACACCGACGCTTCCCGGGAATTGCAATCCGGCTGATCGCAGCGGAGTGCCTGGCAGGAAAGGCCATCCCAGTCTGTCTTTGCCTCAATAACGGACCACCCCTTGATGACCGTTTGGTTCTTAATCTCCAGCGCACTGGCGAAGGAAGACAGCGACAAGGAAGCGAGCAATGCGCACATAACGGCCGAAGATCTCAAATCTATTCCTTTCAATTCCAGTCGGCTCGTTTGCGAACCGTAGCGCCCGCTGAAAGGCCTGCCAAGCCAAGCACACAGCGGCGCTCAGCAAGGTAACCTTTGAATTGCCCCGCCGCCGCCCATCCGCTATCACTCCCGCCAGCAAATTCCCCCCTTAACGGAGCGAGCACATGGCCTCCTACCAGTACGTCTACCACATGCAGGGTGTCTCCAAGACCTACCCGGGTGGCAAGAAATGCTTTGAAAACATCCACCTCTCCTTCCTGCCCGGCGTGAAGATCGGTGTGGTCGGCGTCAACGGCGCCGGTAAGTCGACGCTGATGAAAATCATGGCAGGCCTGGACGCGGATTTCACCGGCGAGGCCTGGGCGGCTGAAGGCGCCAAAGTCGGCTACCTGCCGCAGGAGCCGCAGCTGGACGAGAGCCTGAGCGTGCGCGAAAACGTCATGCTGGGCGTCAAGGCGAAGAAGGACAAGGTCGACCGCTTCAACCAGATCGCGGTGGAGATGGCCGAGAACTACACCGATGAGCTGATGGCCGAAATGACCGAGCTGCAGGACGCCATCGACGCCGAAAACCTGTGGGATCTGGACAGCCAGGTCGACGTCTCGATGGAGGCGCTGCGCTGCCCGCCGGATGATGCGCCGATCAAGGATCTGTCGGGCGGTGAACGCCGCCGGGTGGCCCTGTGCAAGCTGCTCTTGGAAGCGCCTGACATGCTGCTGCTCGATGAGCCGACCAACCACCTGGACGCTGAGACCATCGCCTGGCTGCAGCAGCATCTGATTGATTACAAAGGCACTATCCTCTGTGTCACCCACAACCGCTACTTCCTGGATGATATTACGGGTTGGATCCTGGAGCTCGACCGCGGCCGCGGCATTCCTTATGAGGGCAACTATTCCTCCTGGCTGGAGCAGAAAGCCAAGCGCCTGGAGCAGGAAGCCCGCGAGGACAAGGCCAAGCAGAAGACGCTGGAGCGCGAGCTGGAATGGATGCGCCAGGGCCAGAAGGCGCGACAGGCGAAATCCAAGGCCCGTATTGCCGCCTATAACGAGATGGCCTCGCAGTCCGAACGCGAAAAGGTTGGCCGTGCGCAGATCGTGATCCCGAACGGCCCGCGTCTGGGTTCGAAGGTGATCGAAGTGAACGGCCTTGCCAAACACTATGGCGACAAGCAGCTGATCGAGGGCTTGGAATTCTCGCTGCCGCCCGGCGGCATTGTCGGCGTGATCGGCCCCAACGGCGCCGGTAAGTCGACCCTGTTCAAGATGCTGACCGGCCAGGAGCAGCCCGACGAGGGCTCGGTGGAATACGGCGACACCGTGAAGCTGTCCTATGTCGACCAGTCGCGCGACGATCTGAACGACAACGACACCGTGTGGGAAGCGATCTCCGGCGGCGCCGAGCTGATCGAGCTGGGCGACGCGCAGGTCAATTCCCGCGCCTATTGCTCCTCCTTCAACTTCAAGGGCGGCGACCAGCAGAAGAAACTGTCGCTGCTGTCGGGCGGTGAGCGCAACCGGGTCCACATGGCGCGGCTGCTGAAAGAGGGCGGCAACGTGCTGCTGCTCGACGAACCGACCAACGACCTGGACGTGGAGACCCTGCGGGCGCTGGAAGACGCGCTTGTCGATTTCGCCGGCTGCGCCGTGGTGATCTCGCACGACCGTTTCTTCCTCGACCGGATCTGCACCCATATCCTGGCCTTTGAGGGCGACGCCCATGTGGAGTGGTTCGAGGGCAACTTCGAGGACTACGAAGAGGACAAGAAACGCCGCCTGGGCCCGGACGCGCTGGAGCCCAAGCGCCTGAAGCACAAGAAGTTTGTGCGGTGACGCAATGAATTTCGGGGGATATGAGAGTCGAGAAGAGCTGCTAAAATCAGTAAACCACGACAATCAGTCCCTCGATACGCTCATTGCTATGGCAAATATTGGACATGCCTTTAGCGCAATTTCCATTTTCGAAGACTTGGTTGCAGCAATCATCGCTACTTCAAAAACGGAAATATCTCTGAAGCTTGATCTAGATGAAGCCAGCGCAGCTGAGCTTTTCATTGCCAGAAACGATGTCATAAGGCGCTCACCGCTCGGCGGGCTGATGAAAGCTTTGCGAAAAAGCGGGATCGAAGGACGTGACATTTCATACCTGAATGCCATCGTCGATCTACGCAACGATTTCATACACCGTTTTATGCACCAAGTACCTTTACCGGGAGACTGGGAGCGCTACGGCTATAGCTTAGAGCAGTTTGCAGAATACACGACCTACGTAATCAAACACATTTGGTTCGCTAATAGCTCCTTCTCAAGAATCATGCACAGGCATGGCCTGGTGAAGGGTAGCTTCGGCAGCTATGGCGCTTTGCTGTACCATCCTGACTTTTCGTTTGAAGACGATTCTGAGGAACACGCGTAACATTCGCAACCCAGGTAGGTATCTGAAGGCATTTTTGAATTCCCAACTCACTCAACACAAGGCCCGCGCCTGACCTTGGGAGGGCGCGGATGCGCCTTCCCGTGGGGAAGGTCAGGCGCGGGCCGTGCGGCTAACGCCTCACGTCCCAGGGGCATCCTGCCAGCGCTGCTCTATGATTTGCACGGTTGGGTGCGAAGGGCTCCGCCCGTCCACACTTCAAACCGTCCCCCTGACGGTTTGCCGCTTCGCGGACCAGTGTGAACTCCCGGGGGGAAGGTCAGGCGCGGGCCGTGCGGCTAACGCCCCACGTCCAAAGTGAAATCCCGCCTGCGCTGCGTTTTTTGATTTGCATCGCTGGCTGCGCGGGGCTCCGCCCGTCCGAACCTCAAACGCTCCCCCGGAGCGTTTGCCGCTGCGCGGACCGGTCCGAACTCGCCTTTCCGCCAGCCTGCGCTACCCTCACCACAGGCGCCCCGCGCCTTGTGTTGGTTAAAGCGTTGGAAAGGATCTCCCATGGCTCTGAAACCGGAAGAGGTGAAGGCGGAGGTCGAGGCGACCAAAGGCCGGAAGGCCAAGCGCAAGAAGCTCAAGACCGCACCGGAAGGCACCACGGAGAAGAAACTGCCCGGCGATCTGCGCAAGGGGCTGGAGGCGCATTTCGGCAGCAGCCTGGGCAAGGTGCGGGTGCATATGGGCGGCAATGCCAAGGAGGTTTGCAAGGAGCTGAAGGCGCGCGCCTTTACCATGGGCAACCATGTCTATGTGTCGCGGCCCGCCTTTGCCAAAGATTCCAAACTACTGGCCCATGAACTGGCGCATGTGCTGCAGCAGGGCAAAGGCAAGATGCCCAAGGCCAAGGAAGGCGTGGCGCTGATTTCCAAATAGCGCAGGCACATTTTCCGCGGCAGATACGCTCAATCGCCACAATCTTAACCTTATTATAACAAACTTAGCCGGAAGATGAGGTTGATAAACACAACCGCAAGCAGGTTAACTGGGTGCAGCAGATCGGAGGCGTCATGGCTTGGGCAGGACTTATTCTGGGAATGATTGCGGGGTTTTTCGCGGCGGTGCTGGGCTATACGGCAGCAGGCCTGCCGCTGTGGGCCTGCCTGCTGATCTATCCCGCCACAGGCTCTGCCGTGACCGTTCTGACGACCGCAGCCCTGGCGTGGCGCGGCCTGGCTCAGGAGCGCAATGCCTGCCTGCATCCGGCGGACCGCACACCGGCCACGGTCTGAACCGGCCCCGCAGCCGCACCGTGCGGCAGCAGGAAATACCACTTTTGGCACAAATGTATTGTGGCGGCTCTCGCAAAAGAGTGAATACCCTCACCCTTTGCATAGTTGCCTTACAGCCCCCGCCGCTTACCTTGTTACTGGGATTGAATAGCGGGGGAAACGCAACATGGCTTGGGTAAGCGCAGTGTGCGGTGCATTGGGCGGCCTTATACTGGCTGTTGCTGCCGGCGTTCTTGGCGGCTGGCCGGTCTGGCTGATTCTGCTGCTGTATCCCATTACTGCTGCCACGCTGATGCTGATTGTGCTGGCCGTCCTGTACTGGCGGCGCAGCCAAAGCCGCTTGGATGGCAAACGCTCCGGCGGCCAGAGCCGTGCAGCCTCCGCAATGCCGCGGAACCTGGGGGCTGATCTCTTCTGATCCGCGGCAGGCCATTCCTTCCCGACGCATGAAGTCCTGCGCTCAGCCGCGCAGCCAGCTGACAATCTGCCCCTGGCGCAAGGCGCCGGACTGGCGCTTCTTTTCCTTGCCGCGTTCAAAGGCCACCAGCGTGGGGATGCCGCGGATGCGGTACCGGGCGCCGGTGGACTGATGGTCCTGGGTGTTGAGTTTGACCAGCCGCGCCTTGCCGCCAAGCGCTTTGGCGGCCTTGGAAAATTCCGGCGCCATTGCGCGGCAGGGGCCGCACCAGGGCGCCCAGAAATCCGCCACCAGCGGCAGGTCGTCATTCTGCACCGCCTTCTGCAAAGTGGCCGGGTCCACGTCCACCGGTTTGCCTGGCATCAGCGCCGCGCTGCAAGAGCCGCATTTCGGGCCCTTGGCCAGTTTTTCCTCCGGCACCCGGTTCAACTGGGCGCAGGTCAGGCAGGTCAGGGTCTTGGCGCCCATGGCAGCTCCTCCGGTTTCAGTTCTGCCCTGATAGCGGCAGCAGCGGCGGCTCCGCAAGGCAGCCCCCCGCGCCTTCACAAAGCTGTCACCAGGGCTGGCAGCGGCGGAGTATGGTTTCAATATCAATCTTATGAAACAGATACTCCGCCTCCTGCCGCCGCTGGCCGCCGTTCTGATCGCTGCAGAACTGGCGCATGTCCTGAACCTCACCGCCGGCCTGGGCGCGCATCCCTGGTGGGCCGGAAAGGTGATCTGGCTGGGCGCCTTGCCCGGCCTGGCGCTGGCGCTTGCGGCCTGGCATCTGCGGATGCCGCGCTGGCTGGCAGCGGCAGGTTTTGCCGGGTTTGCAGGTGGTGCCTACGCCGTGGCCAGCGTCGGCAAGTCCCGGTTCGCGGCGTCATATGCCGAGGATCTGCTGGCCGGACAGTTCTGGTATTTCGGCTGGATTGCCGTCTGCATCCTGGCGGCGGCCGCGCTTGCAACAGTTGCCCGGCCTTCTGCGCAAACCCGTTGACCGGATTCGCCCGCCGCCGGAAGATGGCGGGAGAGGCAACAGGAGTTCGGGAGATTGGCCATGGTGACACGCCGGAAAGTTCTGAAATCGGGAACAGCTGCCGCTGCAGCGGCGCTGCTGCCGCTGCCTGCGCTGGCACGGAAGACGGGTCCTGCGGTCTTTGATCCCGTGCCGCAGGAAGTGCGGATCAAGAAACAGTTCGCCCCGGGACAGATCCTGGTGCTGCCGCGCTCCTACTATCTTTACTTCGTGACCGAGCCGCGCAAAGCGATGCGCTATGGGGTTGGCGTCGGCAAGGCCGGACTGGAATTCACCGGCACTGCAGTGATCGAGCGCAAGAAAGTCTGGCCCACCTGGCGCCCCACCGACGAAATGATCGAACGCGACCCCAAGGCCTATGCCAAATTCATCGATAACGAGTACATCCAGCCCGGCGGGCCGGACAATCCGCTAGGGGCACGGGCGCTCTATCTGTTCCAGAACGGAGTCGACACCTACTTTCGCATCCACGGCACCAACCAGCCGCAAACCATTGGCCATTCGGTGTCAAACGGCTGCATCCGGATGCTGAACGAGCATGTCATGGACCTGTACGAGCGGGTGCCGCTGGGCACTGTGGTGACGGTGCTTTAGGCACAGTATCGCCGGAATCTGCGCCGAAACCCCGCGTCATTCCGCATTTTTCTTGCGCAAACGGGGGTTCATACCCAATTGTGTCATCGCGACGTTACGCGAATGCCATCACTGTACCCTGCGCGGCGCGGTCATGATCATCCGCAGACTTTGCCGGCCTGCCGCATTCCGCGGGCAGATAATTTGAGACGACTTAGGAGTACGAGACGATGGCCACTGGCACCGTCAAATGGTTCAACACCACCAAAGGCTACGGCTTCATTGCGCCCGACGAAGGCGGCAAGGACGTATTTGTCCACATTTCCGCAGTAGAACGTTCGGGGCTGACCGGCCTGGCGGACAATCAGAAAGTGACCTACGAACTGCGCGCCGGCCGTGACGGCCGCGAGTCCGCAGTGGATATCGCGCTGGTCTCCTGATCCGGATTTCCAATCCAGAGTAAGAGAATTCAGACAGCCCTGCCTTTCCGGGGCTGTTTTCAGTTGCGGATGCGCTCGACCAGCTGCAGCGCGGCAGGCCCCAGCGCGTCCACGTTCAGCGCCACGCCCTCGGCATTCGGATGGATGCCATCCTCCTGCATGTAGACCTGCGCCGCTGCCGGGTCGCCGTCCGCTGCGGACGCGATGCCGGTAAAGGCATCCGGGTGCAGCACGGCGCCGAATTCCGCTGCCAGGTCCGGGTAAATGGCGTCGAAGCTTTGCTTGTACTCCGGCCCGTAGTTGGGCGGCGCTGTCATGCCCACCAGCATGACCTTGATCCCCTTGGCCTCGGCCGCCTGGAGGATGCGGGTCATGTTGGCGCGCGCCTCCTCCGGCGACAGGCCGCGCAGCAGATCGTTGCCCCCCAAGAGCACGATCAGCCCGTCCGGATTGTCTGACAGGGTCCATTCGGCACGCTCGGCGCCGCCCGCCGTGGTGTCGCCCGAGACACCGGCATTCTGCAGCTCAACCTCAGCGCCGTTTTCGTTGAGCCAGCGCTCCAGCTGCGGCACCAGCCCCTGGCCCTGCGGCAGCCCGTAGCCCTGCACCAGGCTGTCGCCAAAGGCGGTGATCCGCACCGGCTCAGCCCCGGCGGTGCCGGCAAAAAGCATCAAACTCAACAGGGCCAGTATCTTGTGCATCGCCGCAAACACTCCATATCCGATAGGTGGATCCAACAGGCAGGCCCGATGACCAAAGATAACAGCCCCGTTCTGCATCTCTTAGATGCGTCTTTGACCCTGAATAGCAATACCGGCCCGGTAGAGATTTTGCACGGCATCTCGCTGGACGTGCAGCAGGGTGAGACCCTGGGACTGATCGGCCCCTCCGGCTCGGGCAAGTCGTCGCTGCTGATGCTGATGGGCGGGCTGGAGCAGGCCACTGGCGGCCGCGTCACCGCCCTGGATCAGGACCTGACCGCAATGGATGAAGACGCGCTGGCGCGGTTCCGCCGCAGCAGCATGGGGGTGGTGTTTCAGAGCTTTCACCTGATCCCCACCATGACTGCCTTGGAAAACGTGGCAACGCCGCTGGAGCTGGCGGGGGTCAAGGATGCCTTCGACCGCGCCCAGGCAGAGCTGGAAGCCGTCGGCCTTGGCCACCGGGCGGGCCATTTCCCGGCGCAGATGTCGGGCGGCGAGCAGCAGCGGGTGGCGCTGGCGCGTGCGCTGGCGCCGCGGCCGGCGATCCTTTTGGCGGATGAGCCGACCGGCAACCTGGACGAGGCCAATGGCGAAGCGGTGATGGACCTGCTGTTCGGGCTGCGCGACCGCTATGGGGCGACGCTGGTGATGGTCACCCACGCGCCGGAACTGGCCTCGCGCTGCGACCGGGTGATCCGGCTGCGCGACGGGCGGATCGACGATGAGGCCGCGCGCGAGGCGGCGGAATGAAGGCCTCCGCTTTCCGCCCCTCATTCAGACTGGCCTGGCGGTTTGCCCTGCGCGAGCTGCGCGGCGGCCTGAAGGGCTTCCGCATTTTCCTCGCCTGCCTGGCGCTGGGGGTTGGGGTAATTGCCGCCATCGGCTCGATCCGCGCCTCGATTGAAACGGGCCTGTCGCGCGAGGGTGCAACGATCCTCGGCGGCGATGCCGAACTGAATTTCACCTACCGATTTGCCAATGACGATGAGCGGGCCTGGCTGGCGCAGAACACGCTGCGCTATTCGGAAATTGCCGAGTTCCGCTCGATGGCGACGGTGGGCGAGGAGCGCGGGCTGACGCAGGTGAAGGCGGTGGACGGGCTGTACCCGCTGAAAGGCGAGATGAAGCTAGCTCCGGAGATGCCGCTGGAAACCGCCTTGGCGGGTGCAGAGGGCCTGCCCGGCGGGGTGATGGACCGGGTGCTGGCCGACCGGCTGGGATTGCAGCCGGGGGATACCTTCCGGCTTGGCACTCAGGATTTCCGGCTGATGGCGATGATTGCGCTGGAACCGGATGCGGCGGCCTCGGGGTTTGAGCTGGGGCCGCGGACCATTGTGGCAACGCCGGACCTGGCGGATTCGGGCCTGCTGGCAACCGGCACCCTGTTTGACACCAAATACCGGATGGAGCTGCCCGCAAACCATGACCTGAACGCCCTGCAGGCCGAGGCCGAGGGGCTGTTTGAAACCACCGGCATGCGCTGGCGCGATGCGCGCAACGGCGCCCCGGGGATTTCCGAGTTTGTCGAACGCCTCGGCGCCTTCCTGGTGCTGGTGGGACTGTCGGGGCTGGCGGTGGGCGGTGTTGGCGTGTCGGCGGCGGTGCGGGCTTATCTGGCGACCAAAACTTCGACCATTGCCACCCTGCGCACGCTAGGCGCTGAGCGGCAGACGATCTTCCTCACCTATTTCCTGCAGATCGGTGCCTTGGCGATGCTGGGCGTGGTGATCGGGCTGGGCATTGGCGGGCTGATGCCCATGCTGCTGGGGCCGCTGATTGCGGCGCAGCTGCCGTTCCCGGCGGTGTTTTCCCTCTATCCTTCGGCGCTGATCGAAGCGGCGCTTTACGGGCTGCTCACCGCCTTTGTCTTTGCCCTGTGGCCGCTGGCGCGGGCTGAGCGCATCCGCGCCGCCTCGCTGTTCCGCGATGCCTTTGCCAGCCGCACCCGGCTGCCGGCGCCGCGCTATCTGGTGGCAACGGCCGTGGCGTTGGGCGCCTTGGTAGGGCTCGCTGCCTGGTTCAGCGGCTCGGCCGAGCTGACGCTGTGGACCGCGGGCGGGCTGATGGGGTCGCTGATCGTCTTGCTGATTGCGGCGCTTGGCATCGGGTTCCTGGCCCGCCGCGGCACCGGTGCTGCGCGCGGGCGGCCTGCGCTGCGGTGGGCGCTCTCGTCCATCGGCAGCGCCCGTGATGGCGCGGTGCCTGCGGTGCTGGCCCTGGGGCTGGGCCTGACGGTGCTCGCCGCCATCGGCCAGATCGACGGCAACATGCGCCGGGCGATAGCCGGCAACCTGCCGGATGTGGCGCCCTCCTACTTCTTTGTCGACATCCAGCGCAGCCAGATGCCCAGCTTCCTGGAACGGGTCGAGAATGACCCTGCCGTGACCCGGGTGGAAAACGCCCCGATGCTGCGCGGCGTGCTGACCCGGATCAACGGCCAGCCCGCCACCGAGGTGGCTGGCGATCACTGGGTGGTCGAAGGCGACCGCGGCGTGACCTATGCAGCCGCCCAGCCCGAGACCACCACAGTGACCGCAGGCGAATGGTGGCCGGAAGACTACACCGGCGATCCGCAGATCAGCTTCTCGGCGGAAGAGGCCGAGGAGATGGGGCTGCAGTTGGGCGACACGCTGACGCTCAACATTCTGGGCCGCGACATCACCGGCACCATCACCAGCTTCCGCAACGTGGATTTCTCCACCGCGGGCATGGGGTTTGTGATGGTGCTGAACGAGGCCGCGCTGGCGGGCGCGCCGCATAGCTTCATCGCCACCGTCTATGCCGAGGAGCAGGCCGAAGCGGCAATCCTGCGCGATCTGGCCCGCGAGATGCCCAATATCACCGCAATCCGCATGCGCGACGCAATCGACCGGGTCTCGGACATTCTGCGCCAGCTGGCAGCGGCAACGGCCTATGGCGCTGCGGCAACGCTTTTGACCGGGTTCCTGGTGCTCTTGGGAACGGCAGCCGCTGGAGAGCCTGCGCGCCGCTACGAGGCTGCGCTCCTGAAAACACTGGGGGCACCGCGCAAGCAGATCCTGGCAAGCTTTGCCCTGCGCTCGGCGCTGCTGGGTGCGGCGGCCGGCGCGGTGGCGCTGGCAGCGGGCATTGCCGGGGCCTGGGCGATCAATGCCTATGTGTTCGAGACAGACTATGCGGTGATCTGGCCCAATGCGCTGCTGGTGATTTCCGGCGGCGTTATGACGACACTGCTTGCCGGGCTCGCCTTTGCCCTGCGGCCGCTGGCCGCCAAGCCTGCCCGCATCCTGCGCGCAAAGGAATAAGACAGTCTGCGGCGTCCGGATTTAGCGGGCGCCGCAGGACACCGGCTGCAGGATCCGCAGCAGGTCGTGATTGCCGCACACCAGCGCTTCCAGCGAAATGTCGTCCAGCGAGGCGTAGAAGGCCTGCGCCGCATCGGCCAGCGCCACTTTCAGGCGGCAGGCGTCAGACAGCGGGCAGGTGTTGTCGGCGTCGGCAAAGCATTCCACCATCGGCAGGTTGCCCTCGACATCGCGGAACACATCCCCGATCCGGATCTCCGAGGCCTGTTTGCCCAGGCTCATGCCGCCATTGCGGCCGCGCTGGGTGGCCAGGTAGCCAAGCTGGCTCAGCTGGTTGATCACCTGGGCCAGGTGGTTTTCCGAAATATTGCAGCAGTCGGCAATCTCGGCCTTGGTCACCAGGCGGTCTTCATGCGCGGCGCAATACATCAGCAGCCGCACGGCGATATTGGTCCTTTTGGTAATGCGCATGACTCGTTCCCGCAGCTTCAGTGCATCGCTTATTGCACGCGGCGCGAAAAAGCGGTTTGACATACATCAATAATGCAATCGGCGGCAAAAGGGCGCAGGCATGGCAGCTCCTTACTTCTTTGGCTACGGCAGCCTGGTGAACACGGCCACTCATACCTATGGCGGCGCCCGGCCTGCGCGGCTGCGGGGCTGGCGGCGGGCCTGGGTGCACACGGAGCTGCGCGAGGTGGCGTTTCTGTCGGCGGTGCCTTGCGCGGAAAGTGTGATCGACGGGCTGATTGCCGAGGTGCCGGATGCGGATTGGGCAGCATTGGACGAACGGGAATTCGCTTATGAGCGGCTGCCGGCGTCGGAGCAGGTGCAGCATGATGTGCCGGGCTCTCCGGAGATTTCCGTCTATGCGGTGGCGCCGCAGAAGCAGAAGGGTGTGACAGAACGGCATCCGGTGCTGCTCAGCTATCTGGATGTGGTGCTGCAAGGCTATTTGCAGGTATTCGGCGAAACTGGGGTGCAGGACTTCATTGCCACCACCGATGGCTGGGAGGCGCCGGTTCTGGATGACAGAGCAAGCCCCCGCTACCCGCGGCATCAAGTTCTGTCTGCGCATGAGCAGGACCTTTTTGACAGCTTGGTGGCGGAGACCGGCGCCCGCATTCTGCAAGGCTGACCCCGCTGCCCGTTTGCATTGGCGTTCTGACCATCGGCAGACCCTCCCGCCTGCCCCGGTGCAGGCAAGCTGCACCTCGGTCAGTTAGGCATGGCACCGCACCTGCGGTGCGGTGCTGCGCCGCGCGGAGGCGCGGCGCCCGGCCCAACGGCCGGGGCGGCATCTTTGATGCAGATCCGGCGGGCGGGAGAGCCGCGCCTGATTTTCACGGACCGGTACAGAAAAGGCGGCACCCGCAAGTGCCGCCTGTTATTTGCTGCGGAGCCGGACCAGTGTCAGCCGCGGGCGCGGATCTTTTCCATCAGTGCCAGCAGCGCAGACATATCGGGGCCGCGCTCCATGCCGGTCACGGCCTTGCGCAGCGGCATGAACAGCCCCTTGCCCTTGCGGCCGGTCGCCTCTTTCACCGCTGTGGTCCAGTTTTTCCAGCTGTCAGCGCCATAGGGGCCGTCGGGCAGCATCGCCATGGCCTCTGCGATGAACTCTTTGTCCTCATCCGCCACCAAAGGCTCAGCCCCGTCGCGGCACAGCTCCCACCAGCCTGCCAGATCCTTCAGCGTGGTGATGTTTTCCTTGGCCATATCCCAGAACGCCGCCTGCTTCTCAGCGGGAACACCCAGTGCATCCACATGGCTCTGGACAGCCTCCAGCGGCAGCGACTGCAGGTGGCGGGCGGTCAGCGGGTAGAGATCCTCGACATCGAATTTGGTCGGCGCAGAGCCAAAGCGGTTGATGTCGAAACCTTCGATCAGCTCGGCCATCTCCGTGCGCAGCTCCACCGGGTCCGAGGAGCCCAGGCGCGCCATCAGGCTCAGGAGCGCCATCGGCTGCACGCCAGCCTCCCTCAGGTCACGCAGCGCCAGGGTGCCGAGGCGTTTGGACAGCGCTTCGCCCTGCGGGCCGGTCAGCAGCGAGTGGTGGGCAAAGGACGGCACGGTGCCGCCCAGCGCTTCAATGATCTGGATCTGAGTGGCGGTGTTGGTCACATGGTCAGAGCCGCGCACCACATGGGTCACGCCCATTTCGGTGTCATCCACCACCGAGGCCAGGGTGTAGAGGAACTGGCCGTCGCCGCGGATCAGCACCGGGTCGGAGACCGAAGCGGCGTCAATCGAGATATCGCCCAGAATGCCGTCGGTCCACTCGATGCGCTGGTGGTCCAGCTTGAACCGCCAGACACCATCGCCGCGCTCAGCACGCAGGGCGGCTTTCTCGTCCTCGGACAGGGAAAGTGCGGCACGGTCATAAACCGGCGGCTTGCCCATGTTGAGCTGCTTCTTGCGCTTCAGGTCCAGCTCGGTCGGGGTCTCGAAAGCCTCGTAGAACCGCTCGATTTCGCGCAGGCGGTCTGCCGCGGCGACATAACGGTCGAGGCGCTCGGACTGGCGCTCCACCTTGTCCCAGGTCAGGCCCAGCCACTCCAGGTCCTGTTTGATAGCATCGACATATTCTTCCTTGGACCGCTCCGGGTCGGTGTCGTCAATGCGCAGGATGAAGGTGCCGCCGGCCTTGCGGGCGATCAGGTAGTTCATCAGCGCGGTGCGCAGGTTGCCGACGTGGATATAGCCGGTCGGCGACGGGGCAAAACGGGTGGTGGTCATCTCGGATCTCCTGTTGCCGTTGCCTTGTCACATGAGCGGCGGATTGTCCAGTTTCGGACACATGAACGCGCCTTTGGCGCGTGCCTCCGGCGGGGATATTTTCAGCCAGAAGAAGAGCCGGCCGATTAATCCGGCTGAACCGGCCAGTGTGCATTCAAGTCTTTCAGACCGGTGCGGATCAACTCGACCAGGACCTCCAGATCGATATCGGCGAGCTTGTTCACGTAGAGGCAGCTTTTGCCAAGCTTATGCTTGCCGAGGCGCGCGAGGATTGAACTGTAGTCCTGATAGCCCGGCATGATGTAGATCGAATGGCAGGCTTTTCGCGGCGAGAAGCCGGTGGCAAGGAAATCACCCTCGCGCCTCGTGGCATAACGGTAGTGGTAGCGCCCGTAGCCGACAATGGACGGTCCCCACATTTGCGGCGCGAAACCGGAGGCCTGGCGGAAGATGGCATCCAGCTGCTGTGCCTCGCGCGCCTTGCGCTCGGGTTCGACGGCGGCGAGGAAAGCTTCGACGCTGGCGCCGGTGGGGACGGTCTTGTTCTGGCTCATGGGCAGCCCTCCTCGGGGTGATACTGCCTCATCACGGGATTGTTTACAGCCCCCGGCGCAAGCGGCGCTAGGATGCGGCAAGTCCAATGCAACTTGGAGGATCCCCCGATGACTGTTTCCCTGTCCCGACGCGCGGCGCTGGCAGGCGCTGCCGCCCTGCCCTTGGCCGGTGCCGCTGCGCCTGTTCTGGCTGGCGGCCATGGCGGCCGCGCCGAGGCGCCGATTGCCCACTCCTTTAAGCTGGGAGAGATGCCCGTCACCACGCTGCTGGACACGTCGATTGCGCGGGAAGGCCAGAAAGCTATGTTCGGAGCGGCGGCAAGCGATGAGGAATTTGCTGAAATCTCTGCCGAGAACTTCATCTCAAGCGATACGCTGCAGTTCTACTTCACCCCCACGCTGGTCGATACCGGCGCCGAGCTGCTGCTGTTTGACACCGGTCTGGGCATGGGCGGCATTGCCAAGGCTCTGGCCGCAGCCGGCGTGACGCCAGATCAGATAGACGTAGTTGTGATCACCCATATGCATCCGGATCACATTGGCGGGCTGATGACGGATGGCGTGCCAACCTTCCCCAATGCCCGCTATGTGACGGCTGCCGCAGAGTATAATTTCTGGTCCAAGATGGAGCCCGGCAACCGGGTCGGCGATCTGGTCGCCAGCAATGTGACGCCGCTGGCCGAAAAAACCACCTTCATCGATGACGGCGGCAGCGTGGCTTCCGGGATTACCGCGGTGGCGAGCTTTGGCCATACGCCCGGGCATATGTGCTACATGCTGGAGAGCGGCGGGCGGCAGCTGTTGCTGACGGCGGATCTGGCCAATCACTATGTCTACAGCTTTGCCCGGCCGGACTGGGCTTTCAGCTTTGATGCGGATGCGGAGGCTGCCAGTGCCTCGCGCCGGAAGGTGCTGGGGATGCTGTCCGCAGACCGGGTGCCGATGATCGGCTATCACATGCCGTTCCCGGCAGCCGGTTTTGTGGAACCCCGCGGCGAAGGGTTCCGCTATGTGCCGGTGAGCTATCAGTTAATGGGATAGGCGTCAGTAGCCGGTCTGCGGCCCGTATTTGCTGCCGTCCGTAAAACGGGACAGACAGAATTCATGCGGGTCCACAACCGGCTTGTCGCCGGTGACCAGATCCGCAGCAAGCCTGCCGGCCGCCGGGCCGATGCCAAAGCCATGGCCGGAGAAGCCGGTGGCCACAAACAGCCCTGGCAGGCCGTCCGCCTGGGAGATCACCGGGATCGCGTCCGGCGTCACGTCGATCAGCCCGCCCCAGCTTTGCACCACGTCGGCGCCCTGCAGCACCGGGAAGGCCTTTTGCGCTGCCGCCCAGCCGCTTTTCAGTGCCTTTTGCGACGGCGCGGGGTCGAGCACCCGGCACAGCTCAAACGGCGTGGTCTGATCCGGTTTCCAGCGCCGGGCCTGGGCGGCTTCCTCAGCCCAGCGGCCTGAGAGGCGGAACTGCAGCGCCCGCCATTCCTGGCGGTAACTGGGCAGGAACTTCCAGCCCAGACGGAAGCTGTCAGGCACAATGTCGACGATGTTTTCATGGGCGTCCGCGACGGTGTAGCCGCCGTCCGCGCGCTTGCGCAGGCCCAGGTTGGCGGCACGGATGGCGGTTTCCGGGCCGCCCTGCACCGGTGAGGTGCGCAGGACCGAGTTCAGGACTTTCAGCTGCGGCAGCTGGACCCTGGCATTGCCCAGGAACAGCCGCGACCAGGCGCCGCCGGCGACCACAACGGCAGAGCAGGCCACACGGCCGCGCTCGGTCATCACGCCGCTGATCCGGCCTGCCGCTGTCTCGACGCTGCGCACGGCGCATTCGGTCATGATCTTTGCACCGGCAGCCTGAGCAGCCGTGGCGATGGCATGGGTGGCCATCTGCGGCTCGGCGCGGCCGTCCATCGGGGTCAGCAGGCCGGAGCGGGTCCTGGTTTGATGGCCCGGCATCAGCGCTTCGATCTGATCACCACGGACCATGCGGGCACCCTGCCCCCAATTGTCCAGATTGCGCAGCCAGCGTTCCAGCTGCGCCTCGCGCTTGGCGGATTCAGCCGTGTAGAGGATGCCGGAGCGGGTGAAGCCGGTCTCCTGCCCGGTGCGCTCGTTCAGCCCTTCCCAAAGCCGCAGCGCCTCAGCCATCAGCGGAATTTCCCGCGGGTCACGGCAGGAGATTCGCACCCACCCCCAGTTGCGCGAGCTTTGCTCGCCGGCAATCTGGCCCTTTTCGCACAGCAGCACCGAATAGCCCCGCTCAGCCAGCTCCAGCGCGGTAGCGGCACCGATGATGCCGCCGCCGATCACCACGGCATCAACGGCCTTGGGCAAGGCCAGGTCGGATTGGAAATGGGGCAGCTTCGGTCCAGGCATGCGGGCATCTATGCCCGGTGCCCAATCGCGGGTCCAGCATGCAGGCGACGCCGGATGCGCCGCTTTCTGCCATTGTGTTTTTTGCGCCGCATATCAGGGTATTACCGCCAACGGCACAAGGCCGAAATATGGCAAGGAAGGCGCGGAAAGCCTTGCGCCTTCAATCAGTTAACGCATGTTTCAGGACGGGTCGCGCCAGCGGTTCACAATCGGATAGCGGCGGTCCAGCCAGAAAGCACGCGGTGTCAGGCGGGCACCGGGCGCGGACTGGAAGCGTTTGTATTCGCTGATATAAACCAGATGTTCGATGCGTTTTGCTATATCCCGGTCAAACCCAGCTGCGACGCAATCTGTGATTGAGCCGTCTTGATCGACCAGAATCTCCAGCAGGGCGTCCAGCTCCGGGTAGTCCGGCAGGCTGTCGCTGTCTTTTTGATCTTCGCGCAACTCAGCTGTCGGCGGTTTGTCGATCACATTGGGGCGGATCACCTCGCCCTCCGGCCCTTTCATCCAGGGGCGGTGGTTGGCGTTGCGCCAGCGGCAGGTCTCGAAGACGCGGGTCTTGTACAGATCCTTGATCGGGTTATAGCCGCCGTTCATGTCGCCATAGATGGTGGCATAGCCGACTGCGACCTCGGATTTGTTGCCGGTGGTCAGGAGCATCTCGCCGAATTTGTTGGACATGGCCATCAGCAACAGCCCGCGCAGGCGGGACTGGATGTTTTCCTCGGTGACATCGGCATCACGGCCGGCAAACAGCGGCGCCAGAGTGCTGGTGATCGCATCGCAGCCTTCGGAAATCGGCACATAGTCGTAGTGCACGCCCAGCGCCTTGGCGACGGCTTCGGCATCTTCCAGCAACTCATCTGAGGTGTACTCAGACGGCAGCATCACGCAGCGGACATTTCCGGCGCCGATGGCGTCAACGGCAATGGCCGCAACGATGGCCGAGTCGACCCCGCCGGAGAGGCCCAGCAGTACCTTGTTGAAACCGCTTTTGCCCAGGTAGTCGCGCAGGGATTCCACCATCACCCGGTAGTCCTGCTCCCACTCGTCCGGCAGATGCGCTTTTTCGCCCTCGATCGCGCACCAGCCCTCGTCAGTGCGCTCCAGGTCGAGATGGGAATAGGCCTCGTCAAACACCGGCATTTGCAGCGCCAGGGCACCGCCCGGATTCAGGACAAAGGAACCACCATCAAAAACTTGATCGTCCTGGGCACCTACCATGTTGAGGTAGATCACCGGCAGATGGGTCTCGACCGAACGCGCCACCATGTGGTTGAAACGCACGTCCATCTTGTTGCGGAAATAGGGCGAGCCGTTGGGGATCAGCAGAAACTCAGCGCCGGTTTCAGCCAAGGTTTCTGCCACATCCTCGTGCCAGCCGTCTTCGCAGATAGGGGAGCCGATGCGGGTATTGCCGACCGCATAGGGCCCGCCCAAGGGACCAGCATCAAAGATGCGGACCTCGTCAAAGACGGTCTCGTTCGGCAGGTGGTGCTTGAGGCTGCGCGAGGCGATCTTGCCGCCCTTCAGGATCAAATAGGCATTGTAGAGCCGGCCGCCTTCGACCCAGGGGCTGCCGATGGCCAGGGCCGGGCCTTCGGCGCAGTCCGCCGCCAGATTCTCGACCTCGGCAATCGCGGCGTTGTGAAAAGCCGGTTTCATCACCAGATCCTGGGTGTTGTAGCCGGTGATGAACATTTCCGGCAGCGCCACCAGGTCGGCCCCGGCAGCACGGCCCGTCTGCCAGGCGTCCCGGGCCTTGGCAGCATTGCCTGCCAGGTCGCCCACGGTGGGGTTCAGCTGCGCCAGTGTCACGCGGAAACGGTCTGCCATGCTGCTTGGGCCCTTTGCAAAAATCCTCCCCAAGCCATTTACCAGATTACCGGCCAAGGAAAAGGGCAAGGACCCGCACAGGGGAAAAGACATTGCGGCGCCGGGCGCTGTAGCTTAGTTTCCGGGCGAGCAACCCAATAAGGCAGCAGCACAGTTTTTTCCTGGGCAGGCAGAGGTTTTGAATGACCCGTTTCGGCACCGCATTAGCGTTTTCCACGATCTTGGCACTGGCCGCGCCGGCCTTGGCCCAGGAGAGCGGCGTTATTACAACCCAGGACGAGATCGGCGGCGTCTACGAAGGCAGCTTCCGCAACGGGCTGCAGCATGGCACCGGCACATACCGGCTGCCGAACGGTTATGAATACAACGGCGAGTGGGTCGACGGCGAAGTGCGCGGCCAGGGTGTGGCGCGGTTCCCGGACGGCTCGGTCTACGAGGGCGGGTTCGCGCAGGGCAAACCGCATGGGCTGGGCAAACTGACCCGTGCGGACGGCAGCACCTACGAGGGCGGCTGGCAAGACGGCCAGATCCATGGTGACGGGCTGTCGGTCTATTCCAGCGGCGTGCGCTACCAGGGCAGCTTTGCCGGCGGCAAGCGGGACGGCCAGGGCAAGATGACCTCGCCGGATGGCTATAGCTATGACGGCAGCTGGGTGCAGGGCCGCCAGCAGGGGCAGGCGAAAATCACCTATGCCGAGGGCACCGTATACAAAGGCGCCGTGGCCGATGGCCAGCTGCAGGGGCAAGGGCGGCTGGAGACCTCGGACGGGCTGGTCTACGAAGGCGAATGGGCCGCTGGGCAGATGCATGGCACCGGCCGCCTGTCCCAGCCCAACGGCGATATCTATGAGGGCGAACTGAAGAACGGCCGCCGTCATGGCACCGGCAAGCAGACCTATGCCAATGGCGATGTCTATGCCGGAGCCTTCCTGGATGACCAGCGCCATGGCACCGGCACCTTCACCGAGAAAGACGGCTACAGCTATACCGGCGAATGGGTGCAGGGGCAGATCGAGGGCAAAGGCAAGGCGGTTTACCCCGACGGCTCTTTCTACGAGGGCGACTTCCGCGACGACCTGGCCGATGGCCAGGGCAAGATCACCTATCCCGACGGCTCCACCTACGAAGGTGCGTGGATTGCCGGCGTGATCGAAGGCGACGGCACCGCCACTTACCCCAACGGCATCACCTATACCGGCGGCTTCAAGAACGCCAAGAACCACGGCCAGGGCGTAATGACCTATGCCGACGGCTACCGCTATGAAGGCGGCTGGCAGGACGGGCAGCGCCACGGCGACGCCAGGGTGACCTATGCCGACGGCTCGGTTTACACCGGCCAGTTTGCGGGCAGCCAGCGCCACGGCCAGGGCAAGATCGAAATGCCCGACGGCTTTACCTATGAGGGCGGCTGGCAAGACGGCAAGATCTTTGGCGAGGGCGTTGCGACCTATGCCAATGGCGACGTCTACGAGGGCAGCTTTGTCAACGGCAAGCGCCAGGGGCCGGGCACGATGAAGTATGCCAGCGGCCAGCAGGCGCAGGGCAATTGGGAAAACGGCGCGCTGGTCAGCAGCGGCTCGGAGTAAGCCCGCATAAGGCGCTGCCGAAAGTGTTTCACGTGTGGCAGTGCCGGATGGTGCCGGGTCAGGCGGGCATCAGGGTTGTCAGCTGGCGCCGGGCCCACAGCAAGAGCACGCACACCGCCACCAGGGCAGACACTAGCAGCATGGCCGCGGCCGCGCCCAACTGCTCTGCCGCCAGCCCCATGGCAAAGGTGCCCAAGGTCGCCAGCCCCCAAAAGGCGGTCTGATCCACCGCAATCAGCACCCCGCGCGCCTCTGCCGGGCTGTTATGCAAGTATTTGCCATAGACCAGCGCTTTTCCCAGCTTGCCGCCGCCCATCAGCATGACAATACCGCACATCACCCAGAAACTGCCGGCCAGAACCAGCGTCGCCAGCCCGCACGCCCAAGCCAGCCAGACCAGCAGCGCCAGCCGTCCGGGCCGCAGCAGCCGGGCGGAATGACGCCCCGCCAGCCAGGTAATGCCGATCGCTCCGATCCAGGAACAGATGAACAGCAGCCCAATCATGCCGCCGTATTCCGGAAACCGCTCGCGCAGCAGCAGCGGCCAGAGGATGTATCCGGCCGGCACCACCAGAAGCCCCAGCATAGCGCTGGACAGGAGAATGTCGAAGTTTTCAGGACAGGCGCGGTAATGCTGCAGCACCCCCCGGAACGAAGGCCTGCCTGCCCCGGCAGCAGGCCGCGGCGTCTGCGCCCTCCCAAGGCTGCGGAAATGCAGGCTCAGCATGGCGACGCTCATCACCATCAGCACCGCGTTGAGGCCAAACCCGCCCGAGGCCAGCAGCCAGGGCAGCAGCAGACCGGTCACCGTGCCGGACAGCTTGGCGGTATTGTGGGCGGTTGCCGCTAGCAGCGCATTGACCTGGGCGCCCTGCGGCGTGGCGCCGGGGATGAAGGTGTCTATCGCCGGGTTCGAGACTGCGCTGGTGATCCCCGCGAGCAGGCAATAGGCAAAGAACGCCCAGGGCAGAAAACCTGCCGCATGATCCGCCAACCCGTATCCCGCCAAAACCAGTGCAAACAGCAGGGTCGACCAGGTAAAGCTCCTGCGGGCGCCGATCCGGTCGGTCAGCGCTCCGCCTGCAATGGTGAAGATCAGGAACGGCGACAGCACCAAGGCCTGGAAAAAACCGATCTCTGACGCCGTCAGATTGGCGTGAAACGTCATGTACCAGGTGAACAGAACCGTCTGCAGCCCCTCGCCCCAATGCCAGAAGCCATAGGCCTGAAAAAACTTTGAGCGGAACATGGGCACCCTCTCTGCGGGTTTATCTGAATAATGATCCGGGTTATGATTCTATATCTGAATTTATGTATCGAAATTATGATGAGTCAAACCTCATGAGCAAATCCGGCCTCCGCGATACCCAGCCGATCATCGGCACACGCATGCGCGAGCTGCGCAAAGCGCGCGGCCTGACCCTGAAACAGCTGGCGGCAGAGACCGGCTTGTCGATCGGCTATCTCAGCCAGCTGGAGCGGCAGGATGCGGATCCCTCGATCCGGGCGCTGAATGTGATCGGCAAGGCGCTGGGGGTTGGCATCAACTGGTTTTTCCCCGGCCCGGAGGAGGCTGAAGGCCCCGAGGCAGGCCTGGTGGTGCGGGCCGGGCGGCGGCGGTCGCTGCGGTTTGCCTCGGGCCTCAGGGATGAACTGCTGAGCCCGTCGCTGGCGGGGCAGCTGGAAATGGTGCTGACCACCTTTGAACCCGGCGCTGGTTCCGGTGCGCAGCTGTATGCCCACAAGGGTGAGGAAGCAGGTTATGTCGTCGAAGGGCAGCTGGAGGTGACGGTGGAAGACGAGACCTTCCTGCTGCATGCGGGCGACACAATCCAGTTTGCCTCGGACCGCCCGCACCGGTACCACAACCCCGGCCCGGGGCGTACCGTGCTGGTCTGGGCCGTCACTCCGCCGCATTACTAAAACCGCAGAAACCCCTTTCCATTCCACTGCGCCTCTGTATAAATCCCTGCCATGAACATTTGCGCAGATATCCTTTTTGCAGACACCGCCTCCCGCGGTGCAGCTCTGCGCGCCCTACTGATCCTAGCCCGCCTCTGAGCGTGCCCTTCCGGCGCGCCCGCTCAGAGGATTGCCGCACGCGCGCCATCAAAGGCTTATGATGCCCTAAGGGGCCTAGGACAGAGACAAGAGATACCAACATGACCAACGCTTCTCCGAATTCCGGCGATAAATCCCGTGTATTGATTTTTGACACCACCCTGCGCGACGGCGAACAAAGCCCCGGCGCCACCATGACCCATGACGAGAAGCTGGAGATTGCCGAGCTTCTGGACGAAATGGGCGTGGACATCATCGAAGCCGGTTTCCCGATTGCCTCCGAAGGCGACTTTGCCGCGGTGTCCGAAATAGCAGAACGCTCGAAAAATTCGATGATCTGCGGGCTGGCGCGTGCCAATTTCAAGGACATCGACCGCTGCGCCGAAGCGGTGCGCAAAGCCGCGCAACCGCGCATCCACACCTTTATTGGTACCTCTCCGCTGCACCGCGCCATCCCGAACCTGACCATGGATGAGATGGCCGACAAGATTCACGAAACCGTCACCCATGCCCGCAACCTGGTCGACAACGTGCAGTGGTCGCCGATGGATGCGACCCGGACCGAGTGGGATTACCTGTGCCGGGTGATCGAGATCGCGATCAAGGCAGGCGCTACCACCATCAACATCCCCGACACCGTGGGCTATACCGCGCCGATGGAATCGGCCGACCTGATCAAGCGCCTGATCGAGACTGTGCCGGGTGCGGATGAGGTGGTTTTTGCCACCCATTGCCACAACGACCTTGGCATGGCGACGGCCAATGCCCTGGCAGCCGTCGCAGGCGGTGCGCGCCAGATCGAATGCACCATCAACGGCCTTGGCGAGCGCGCCGGCAACACCGCGCTGGAAGAGGTGGTGATGGCGCTGAAGACGCGCAATGATATCATGCCCTGGCACACCGGCATCGACACCACCAAGATTATGCATATCTCGCGCCGGGTCTCGACCGTTTCCGGCTTTGTGGTGCAGCCCAACAAGGCGATTGTCGGCAAGAACGCCTTTGCCCATGAAAGCGGCATCCACCAGGACGGCATGCTGAAGAACCGCGAGAACTTCGAGATCATGCGCCCCGAGGATATCGGCCTCTCCGGCACTTCACTGCCGCTTGGCAAGCATTCCGGCCGCGCGGCGCTGCGCGACAAGCTGGAGCACCTCGGCTATGACGTTGGCGACAACCAGCTGAAGGATGTGTTTGTCCGCTTCAAGGAGCTGGCCGACCGTAAGAAGGAAGTGTTCGACGATGACCTCATCGCATTGATGCGCACCGGCGTTGATGCGGAGAACGACTACCTCAAGATCGTGTCGATGAAAGTGGTCTGCGGCACCGGCGGCCCAGCGGAATCCATGGTCGAAATGGAAATCGACGGCAATGACGTGACCGAAACCGCTGAGGGTGACGGGCCGGTGGATGCGACCTTCAAGGCAATCCGCAAGATCTACCCCAACACCGCCCGGCTGCAGCTCTATCAGGTGCACGCAGTCACCGAAGGCACCGATGCTCAGGCGACCGTGTCCGTGCGGCTGGAGGAAGACGGCAATATCGCCACTGGCGAAAGCGCCAATACCGACACTGTGGTGGCTTCGGCCAAGGCCTATGTGAACGCGCTGAACCGTCTGATCGTGCGCCGCGGCCGCGTTGGCGAAGGGGCTGACGCCAAAGAGATCTCTTACAAGGACCTCGCCTGAGGCCAGGCCGATCTAAAGCAATAAGGGCTGCTTTCCGCCGGAAGGACGAAGCCGCTCGCGCGGCAGGGGCGGCAGGGGCGGCTGTGGCGGGCGCACCTCGCTGATCTGACCCCCCCTGTGCATTTGGGAATGACCGGATCTGTCTGATGATTGGGACCTTCTCAATCCACAGACAGGAGGGTCCCATGAAGGATCATGGAACCGCGCCGCTGCGCGCGGATGATCGAGGGCATGCGCATCCGTGGCCTGGGCGAGAGCGCCCGGAAAGCCCGTATTCGGGCGGTCAAGGATTTCGCGGGATACCTCGGGCATGCGCCCGATACAGCGGCGCCGGAAGAGCTTCGGGCCTGCCAGTTGCACATGACCGATACCGGCGTCCCGGCCTCGGCGTTCAACGTGCGGATCTCATCGCTGCGGTTCTTCTTCGGCATCGCATGCGGCCGCGGGGAGATGAAGCGGTACATGCCGTTCCGAAGCAACCCCCGGAAGTTGCCGATCGTCCTCAGCGCCGAAGAGGGGGGCGGCCTGATGGCCGCGGTGCCCGGACCCGGGCTGAAGTGCCGTGCGGCCCTGGGTATCAGCTGCGGAGCAGGTCTGCGGGCCTCCGAGGTCTGCAATCTCAAGGTCACGGATACCGGCAGTGACCGGATGCTGATCCGCGTCGGGGACGGCAAGGGCAGCCGGGACCGCAAGGCGATGCTGCCGCCGGGGCTGCTGGAGCTTTTGCGCGGCTATTGGCGCGAGGCGCGGCCGGAGGGCTGGCTGTTCCCGGGCAAGCCGAAGATCAACCCGCTGTCACCGCGGCAGCTGAACCGGGCGTTCACGTCCGCAAAACACATGGCAGGGATCAACAAGCCCGCACCCCTGCACACGCTCCGCCATAGCTTCGCGGCGCATCTGCTGGAGGCGGGGACGGATGTGCGGATCATCCAGGTTTTGCTGGGCCGCGCCAAGCTCAGCACCACCGCCCGCTACGCGCATGCGGCCACCAGGACGATCCGCTCCACCGTCAGCCCGTACGAACGTCTGAAGGAGCTGCAGGACCGCACTCTCCGGCGCGGACTGGTGCGGCCGGACGCCGGGGGGGCCCGGGCGGCCGGGACTGGAGCTTGCTGGCATCTTCCGAAGACACGGACCCGCGTGGCGGCGGGCCAATGCCGGGCATGCCAGCCTAACCCGGCTCAAGGGGATGCCGGCGATCGAGGCCTGCCGGACCGAGGTGCCCGGCGGGCATGCCGCTGCGTGCGGAAAATGCGGTCACCGGCACATCGCCTGCAGTTCCTGCAAGATACCATTGACCGGCAGGCGATTTGGCGGCGCCAAATCTGCCGGGAGGGGGGCACTGCCCGAAGTGCCAGGGACCAGCCGCAGGTGGCTGGATGGCCGCGCGGGCCGAGGACTTGCTGCCGGCCGGGTGCTTCCACGCGGTCTTCACCCTGCCGGCCGGGATCGCGCAAATCGCTTACTGGAACAAGAAGGCAGTCTGCAGCCTGCTGTTCCGCGCCTCGGCTGAGACCGTGACGGCCATCGCCGCGGATCCCCGGCATCCCGGCGCCCGGGCCGGCATGGCCAGCGTGCTCCACACCTGGGGTCCGGCGCTGACCCGCCATCCGCATGCCCGCATGATCGTGCCCCCTCTCGGCAGATCGCTGCGCAATCGCCTGCCGGGCAATGGGACGGCGGCCTGCCGCCGGACGGCACAAATGGATCGCCTGCCGCCCCGGGTTCTTCCTGCCGGTGCGCGTCCTCTCCCGGTTATTCCGGCGGCTCTTCCCCGAAGGGCCGGCGGTCCTGCACAAGGTGGGCGCGCTTCAGTTCTTCGGCGACCTCAAAAACCTGGCTCAGGCCGCCGCTTTTGCCGCCTGCCCCGCCCCGCTGCGCAAGACCGAGCGGGTCATCTGCGCCAAACCGCCCTTCGGCGGCCCCGCGGCCGTGCCCGCCTGTCTCAGCCGGTACACGCACCGCGCGGCGGTCTCGAACCCCCGCCTGACCGGCGCCGATGCTGCGGCCGTGGCGTTCCGCTGGAAGGACTGCCGCATCAAGCACGGCGGCCGGCAAAAGGTGATGCGCCTCGAGACCGGCGGGTTCATCCGCCGGTTCCTGATCCGCGTCCTGCCCGATGGATTCCACCGCATCCGGCACTACGGGCTGCTGGCCAGCGCGGCTCGCAAGGCCACCATCGCCCGCATCCGCAGATTGCCCGGCGGGGCGCCCCAGGACCCGGACCCGCAGGAGAGTGCTGAGGCCATCCCCCTCACACTGCGCGAACCGTGCCCCTGCTGTGGCGGGGCGGTGCGCATCATCGGGATCTTCCGCCGCGGTCGGAAGCCGCCATCCCGGGCACCCCCCCGGGAGCAGGCCGCATGACGCAACGCCCGCCTCAAACGCGCGAAACTCACCAGCTGCCGCCCGCAGGCCGGGCCGCTCCTGGCCTGCCCGTTACTGCGCTTTGCTCAGGAAAATGCAATCAGCTGTTCCGCCGCCATCCGAAACCCACGCCCCCAGCCGTCCGAGCGGCCTCCAGTGACAGGCACGCCATGTCCGGCCGGTGGCCGGACCCCGCCCTCGCAATCACCCGCAGCACGCTTTCCCATAGACAGCGCCCGGGTCCCGCGGCTTCCTCCTTCCGAGGTTTGTCAACGCGGGCCGGCGCCCGCAGACGCCCCGCTGTCACGCAGAGGCCCGCATCGAAAAACCTTCAGGAAAGCGGCCCTTTTTCATGCGAGCCTTCAGGCCTTGTTCTGGAAGACGGCAGGCACTCCCGCCCCTGAAGGTGCCTAGCGGCACCTTCCAGGGTTGGGCCGGGCGCCGCGCAACGCGCGGCGCGGACCCGCCTGCCGCTGCTGAACCGTCCCTGCCCCCGTGGCAATACCTCCCCGCCCGAGGCGCGCCGGGCGGCAGCCCGGCGCCTGGCCCAAGGCCGGAGGGGTCATCATTGATGATCCTGCCGGGCGCGGGAGCTCTCCGCTTTTTCCGCGCTTTCAGGCGACTGCCGAAAACAGATCCGTCAAACGCTCTGCTTCTTCGCCCGCCCCAAATGGCGCGTTGACCACAAACATGCCCGATCCGACCATCCGGTGCCCCTCGCGCGCAGGCGGGAAAGAGACTTCGTGGCGCAGCGCACCCGGCAGCGCCTGCGCCTCCAGCGCCTTCAGCATTTGCCGGTGCGTCCCGTCTTTCAGGACCGGATACCACAGCGCAATAACCCCCACGTTCCACGTCTTGTGCAATTGGCCGATGATGCCGGGAATGCGGGCGTAGTCGGATTTGATCTCATAGCTCGGGTCGATCAGCATCAGGCCGCGGCGCGGGGCCGGCGGCACCAGCGACATTGCCAGTTCAAAGCCATCCTGCTGGTGCACCTTGGCTTTCCAAGGCTTCAGGGCCGCCCGCAGCGCCGCGTTCTCCTGCGGGTGCAACTCGGCGAAATGCATCGAATCGCCTGGGCGCAGCAATGACGCCGCAATCAAGGGAGAGCCGGGATAGGCGGCTTCCCCATGCCGGTTACGTGTCTCCGTCAAGGCCCGGTGCAGCGGATGGTCCGCAGCAAGCGACTGCCCTGCCAGAACCCGGGAGATCCCCTGCTCGGCCTCGCCTGTCTTGACCGCCTCAGGCGCGTCCAGCTGGTACAGTCCCCGCCCTGCATGGGTCTCGATGTAGCTGAGGGGTTTGTCCTTGCGGGTCAGATAGGCCAGCATCCAGGCCAGCAGCGCGTGCTTCTGAACGTCTGCCAGGTTTCCGGCGTGATAGATGTGCTGATAGGAAAGCATGCTTCCCCTCTAGCCGCATTTGCCAGGCTGCGGAAGAGGGGCCGGCTGCGGGGTAAACGGTTTCTCAACCCGGCTAAGGCAGACTGCAGCCGTTCCACTGTTGCAGAATGCAGGATCCCATGCCCCTCAGAACGAGCGCCGTTGCCTTTGTCCTTACATGCTTGGCCCTGTGTCTGTGCGCGGCTGCAGCCGTCAGCGCGCAAGGGTATTCTCTGGTGGGCAACCAGTTCTTTCTGCATCAGGCCTCGGCACCGCAGCCCGGGCCGGCATCGGAAACGGCCCCTCAAGCGGTGGCAAGCCTGCTGCCGGACACCCTGCCCGGCGCCGATCCCGGGCGCGGCGCGGTGTCGCTCAACCCCGGCGCCGCCAGCCTGTTCCGGGGCCGCAGCAGCGGCGGTCTGTTTGCCCCCATTCTCAGCGCCCCGCCCAGCGTCAAGCAGCTGTTCGACCTGATCGCCAGCGCCGAGGCCGGCAAGGCGCAATATGACGCCGTGCAATATGGCGCCAAGCGCAAGCCGCCGAAGAAGCCGACAAGCATGACCATCGCCGAGATCAACGCTTGGATCGATGCGACCCCGGGCCAGCCGCATGCCATCGGCCGCTACCAGATGATCCCTGCGACCCTCAGGCGGCTGGTCAAGCATCAGGGCGTGAAACCCCAGGCGCGCTTCTCGCCCGAGCTGCAGGACCAGCTAGCGCATCAGCTGGTTGAGGAAGCGGGCTACAGCGCGTTTCTGCAAGGGGAGATGCCGCGCAAAACCTTCATGCTCAACCTCGCCAAGATCTGGGCAGGGCTGCCGACGTCCAGCGGCGAATCCTATTACGAGGGCTATGCGGGCAACAGCGCCAGCCTGACGTGGAGCCGTTTCAACGCCGAAATGCAGCGGATCTTTCCCAGCTGACGGCGGTGCCCCGGCGCCGCAGCGTGGCGCAAGTGCCGCGGAGCCTCACCGCTGGCCGGGAACAGCTAAGGAACGCGGGCGTCCCGTGCCCCCACGGACTGGGCGGAAAGGCGCTGTTTCACCATAATACGCCCTTTCGCGGCCCCCTTGTGCCGCTTATAAGGTTTGCGACGCGGCTTCCTTGGAGTCGCCCCAAAGGTCTACGGCAGCTTTTACAGGATCCCTTCTATATGGCGCTTTTCGGAAACTTAGGCGGTCTGTTCTCGTCGGACATGGCCATCGACCTCGGCACAGCCAACACCCTGGTTTATGTCAAGGGCCGCGGCGTCATCCTGTCCGAGCCGTCGGTGGTTGCCTATCACGTCAAGGATGGTGTCAAGAAAGTGCTGGCCGTGGGCGAAGACGCCAAGCTGATGCTGGGCCGCACCCCCGGCTCGATCGAGGCGATCCGGCCAATGCGCGAGGGGGTGATTGCCGACTTCGACACCGCCGAGGAGATGATCAAGCACTTCATCCGCAAGGTGCACAAGCGCTCGACCTTCTCGAAACCCAAGATCATTGTCTGCGTTCCCCACGGCGCCACCCCGGTTGAAAAACGCGCGATCCGCCAGTCGGTTCTGTCCGCAGGCGCCCGCCGTGCCGGGCTGATTGCCGAGCCGATTGCCGCTGCTATCGGGGCCGGCATGCCGATCACCGACCCGACCGGCAACATGGTGGTCGACATCGGCGGCGGCACCACCGAGGTAGCCGTCCTGTCGCTGGGCGACATCGTCTATGCCCGCTCGGTCCGGGTGGGCGGCGACCGTATGGATGAGGCGATCATCAGCTACCTGCGCCGCCAGCAGAACCTCTTGGTCGGGGAAGCCACTGCCGAGCGCATCAAGACCTCCATCGGCACCGCCCGGATGCCCGACGACGGCCGTGGCCAGTCGATGCAGATCCGCGGCCGCGACCTGCTGAACGGGGTGCCCAAGGAGATCGAGATTTCTCAGGCGCAGGTTGCCGAGGCACTGGCTGAACCCGTGCAGCAGATTTGCGAGGCGGTGATGACCGCGCTGGAGACCACGCCGCCGGATCTGGCTGCCGATATTGTCGACCGCGGCGTTATGCTGACCGGCGGCGGCGCACTGCTGGGTGACCTGGACCTGGCCCTGCGCGAGCAGACCGGCCTGGCGGTGTCGATTGCCGACGAAAGCCTGAACTGCGTGGCTTTGGGAACCGGCAAGGCGCTGGAGTTCGAAAAGCAACTGGCCCACGCCATCGACTACGACAGTTAACAGCCCCTGCCCGCGAGAACAGCGCCAGCTGAGCGGCTGGAAGGAGAGACGTGGCAAAGGACCGGTCACAGCGCGAAGATTACGCCACCCCGCTGCGGCGTTTGCTGACAGTGGTGCTATGCCTGTGCCTGTTTGCCGTCTTCGTTATCTGGCGGATCGACAGCCCGCGGGTGGAGCGCTTCCGGGCCCAGGTGGTGGACAAGGTGGTGCCCAGCATGGATTGGGCGATGGTTCCGGTGACGGCTGCGATCAACCTGGTGCGCGATTTCCAGAGCTACCAGCGGCTGGCCGAGCAGAACCGCGAGCTGCGCAGCGAATTGCGTCAGATGCGGGCCTGGAAGGAGGCCGCACTGCAGCTGGAGCAGGAAAACGCCCGCTTGCTGGATCTCAACAACGTGCGGCTTGATCCGCAGCTCACCTACATCACCGGGGTGGTGATGGCCGACAGCGGCTCTCCGTTCCGGCAATCGGTGCTGCTGAATGTGGGCAGCCGCGACGGGGTGCATGACGGCTGGGCGGCAATGGACGGGATCGGGCTGGTCGGCCGGATTTCCGGCACCGGGCGTGACACAGCGCGGGTGATCCTGCTGACCGATGCCGCCAGTGCAGTGCCTGCCGCCATCCAGCCCTCGGGACAGACCGCGCTGGTGACCGGCGACAACAATGCTGCTCCTTTACTGAGCTTTCTGGAAAACCCCGACCTGGTGCGCCCCGGCGACCGGGTGATCTCCTCCGGCGACGGTTCGGTGTTTCCGGCCGGGCTGCTGATCGGCCAGGTGGCCAAGGACCGCTCGGGCCGGATGCGCGTCCGCTTGTCCGCCGACTATGAACGGCTGGAGTTCCTGCGGGTGCTGCGCCATCACGGCACACAGGTGATTGAAGACCCTGGCGGGCTTGTCGGTGCAGTGCCGGGCGATCCGGTGCCGCAGCCGCGCCCTGAAGGTCTGGGCGGCGGCAGCGCGGAAGGCACCGCCGAGGCGGGCAATGGCTAACACCTCGCCCGCCCGAATCTGGACCATGCGCCTGGCCTTCCCGGCTCTGGCGCTGCTGATCATCTTCTTTCACCTGCTGCCGTTGGACACCGCGCCGCGGTTCTGGGCACCGCCGGATTTCCTGCTGCTGCTGGCGATGGCCTGGTCGCTGCGGCGGCCCGACTTTGTGCCGGCCCTGTTGATTGCGCTGGTGATGCTGCTGGCGGATCTGCTGTTTCTGCGTCCGCCGGGCCTGCTGGCCCTGCTGACCGTGCTTGGTTGCGGGTTTCTGAAGGCGCGCGCCGCGCCGCACCGCGAGAGCACCTTCGCCAGCGAGTGGCTGGCGGTGGCATTGGTGCTCAGCGGCATTGCCACGCTCAACCGGCTGGTGCTGGTGCTCTTTGGCGTGGCGCAGTCGCCGCTCAGCCTGACGGTGATCCAGATTGTGATGACGATCCTTGCCTATCCGCTGGCAGTTTGGGTCAGCCAGTCTATTCTGGGCGTGCGTAAACTTTCCCCTGCTGAAGCCGAAACCCTGATGAGCCGCCGATGAAACGCAATTCCAAGGATCAGGACGCCTCGCACGGCAAGATGACCCGCAGGGCGCTGTTTCTAGGCGGGCTGCAGCTGGCCTTTGCCGGCGGGCTGGCGGCCAGGATGCGTTTCCTGCAAGTCGATCAGGCTGATGAGTTCCGGCTGCTGGCCGAGGAAAACCGGATCAATTTCGAGCTGCTTCCGCCTGCGCGCGGCCGGATATTCGACCGCAACGGAAAGGTCATCGCGCAGAACTCGCCGTCTTACCGGATCGTGATCGTGCCCGAGAACACGGATGACATCGAACTGGCGATTGCCAAGCTGCGCAAGCTTGTCGATATCCCGAACGAGGATATCGCAGACGCCCTGAAAGACATCAAATCCTCCAAACCCTTTCACCGTATCACCCTGTCCGATCAGGTTGCATGGGAAGACATTGCCAAGGTTGCGGCCAACGCCCCGGCCCTGCCCGGCATTGAGCCAGACGTCGGCTTGACCCGGGTCTATCCGCAGCTCTCGGATTTTGCCCATGTGGTAGGCTACGTCGGCCCGGTGTCGGACTATGACCTGTCCAAGATGGAGGCGCCGGACCCGGTCCTGCTGACCCCCCGCTTTCAATTCGGGAAGGTCGGATTTGAAGCCAAGCTGGAAGAGCAGCTGCGCGGCAAGGCCGGAACCAAGCAGGTGGAAGTCAACGCCTATGGCCGGGTCATGCGCGAGCTGGGACGGCGCGAAGGCGAGGCCGGCGCCGATATGCAGCTGACCATCGATGCGGAGCTGCAGAACTATGTGCAGGCAAGGCTGGGCCGCGAAAGCGCTGCCGCCGTAGTGATCGATTGCGAGGACGGCGGCATCCGCGCGATCTGCTCCTCCCCCAGTTTCGACCCCAACCTGTTTGTTCGCGGCATTTCAGTGGCGGATTACCGGATGCTGACCGAGGACAACTACCGCCCGCTGTCCAACAAGACGGTGCAGGGCACTTATCCCCCTGGCTCCACTTTCAAGATGGTCACCGCACTGGCGGCGCTGGAAGAAGGCGTGATCGGTCCGGAAGAAACCGTCTGGTGCCCCGGCCATTTGAAGGTGGCAGGCCGCCGGTTTCACTGCTGGAAACGGGGCGGACATGGCCATGTTGACCTGAACACCTCGCTGAAACGGTCCTGCGACGTCTACTACTATGACATCGCCATCAAGACCGGTATCGACAAGATTTCGGCGATGGCCAACAAATTCGGCCTAGGCATCAAACACGATCTTCCGATGTCAGCAGTGGCGCAAGGGATAACGCCCACCAAGGATTGGAAAGAACGTTCCTATGGCAAGGACTGGCTGATCGGCGACACCGCCAATGCCTCCATCGGTCAAGGTTACATGCTGGCCTCGCCGTTGCAGCTGGCGGTGATGTCGGCACGGCTGGCAACAGGGCGCAGTGTGATGCCCCGCCTGCTGAAATCCATCGACGGTCTCGAGCAGCCCAGCGGCGCAGGCGAACCGCTGGACATCAGCGAGAACAGCTTGCGCATGGTGCGCAAGGGCATGTATTCCGTCAGCAACGACCGCCGCGGCACCGCCTACCGCTCCCGCATCATCGGTGACGGCATGCGCATGGCCGGCAAGACCGGCACCAGCCAAGTCCGCAACATCACCGCAGCGGAACGCGCTGCCGGGGTGATCCGCAACGAGGACCTGCCCTGGGAGCGCCGCGACCACGCGCTGTTCGTGAGCTTTGCGCCCTATGACATTCCGAAATACGCGGTGGCAGTGGTGGTGGAACACGGCGGCGGCGGTTCCAAGGCGGCGGCCCCGATTGCCCGCGACGTGATGCTGCAGGCCCTGTATGATGGCACCCCGCCGCTGGAGGCCTACCCCAAAGCCGACCGCAGCCGCATCAAGGCACAGCAGGAGCGGCTGGAACGAGAACGGGTCAAGCGGCCGCTTGGCAGCCGGAGCAGCCGTGCATGAGCTATCTAGAATACCATGCCAAATCGACGCCCGCCGGCCTGCGCAAGGTCCTGCATCTGAACTGGGGGCTGCTGCTGCTGCTGATCACGGTCTCCAGCGTCGGTTTTCTGATGCTGTACTCGGTGGCCGGCGGGTCCTTCTCTCCCTGGGTGGAGCCGCAAGTGAAACGTTTCGGCCTGGGCCTTGGCGTCATGTTCGTGGTTGCCATGATCCCGATCTGGTTCTGGCGGAATGTCTCGGTGCTGGCCTATCTGGGTTCACTGGGGCTCTTGGTGGCGGTGGAGCTCTTTGGCACCGTCGGCATGGGCGCCCAGCGCTGGATTGATATCGGCTTCATGCGGCTGCAGCCATCGGAGGTCACCAAGATCGCACTGGTGATGCTGCTGGCCGCCTATTACGACTGGCTGCCCGCCGAGAAAACCTCGCGGCCCCTGTGGGTGCTGCTGCCAGTGGCGCTGATCCTGATCCCAACCGCGCTGGTGCTGAAACAGCCCGACCTTGGCACCTCGATCCTCTTGATGGCGGCAGGCGGCGGTGTGATGTTCCTAGCAGGCGTCCACTGGGCCTATTTTGCGGCAGTGATCGCAGCCGGCGTGGGGCTGGTCAGCGCCGTGTTCCAAAGCCGCGGCACCGAGTGGCAGCTTTTGAAGGACTACCAGTTCCGCCGCATCGACACCTTCCTGGATCCTTCCCAGGACCCGCTTGGCGCCGGCTACCACATCACCCAATCCAAGATCGCACTGGGATCGGGCGGCTGGTCCGGACGCGGCTTTATGCAGGGAACACAGTCGCGGCTGAACTTCCTGCCGGAAAAACACACTGACTTCATCTTCACCACCTTGGCGGAGGAGTTCGGCTTTATCGGCGGTTTCACCCTGTTGTTCATCTACATGCTGATCATCCTGTTCTGCATTGCCTCTGCCATTGCCACCAAGGACCGTTTCTCCTCGCTGGTGATCCTCGGCATCGCCATCACCTTCTTCCTGTTCTTCGCGGTGAACATGTCGATGGTGATGGGGCTGGCGCCAGTGGTCGGCGTGCCGCTGCCGATGGTCTCTTATGGCGGCTCGGCGATGCTGGTGCTCCTGGGCGCCTTTGGCATTGTGCAAAGCGCCCATATCCACCGCCCCCGGCAAACCTCACGCTAAGAAACCCAGGGAGTTTTCATGACCGTCAATGTCCTGTTTGCAGGCCGCGCCGATGGCTGGCCGATTTACGAGCCGCTGTTGAAGGCGGAGCTGGCGCAGCTGGGCGTGGACGCCAGCCTGCGTAATGATTTTGCGCCGGAAGAGGTGGACTACATCGTCTACGCCCCCAGTGGGCCGGTCAGCGATTTCACACCATATACCCGGTTGAAGGCGATCCTGAGCATGTGGGCCGGGGTAGAGAAAATCGTACCCCTGGCCCCCGCTGATGTGCCGCTCACCCGGATGGTGGACAGCGGGCTGGAGCAAGGCATGACCGAATGGGTGGCGGGCCATACGCTGCGCTATCACCTCGGCATGGATGCCCATATCCAAGGCCAGAACGGGGCCTGGGAACCGAAAGCGCCGCCGCTTGCCAAGGACCGCCGCGTGACGGTTCTGGGCCTGGGTGCCCTGGGAACCGCCTCGGCCAGGGCGCTGGCGGCGCTGGGGTTCCGGGTGTCCGGCTGGAGCCGGACCCAAAAGGAAATCGAAGGCGTTGCTTGCCTGGCCGGGGCAGACGGGTTGCGGGCTGCACTTGCGCAGGCAGAGATCGTGATCCTGCTGCTGCCGGATACGTCGGCCACGGAAAATACGCTGAATGCACAAACGCTGGCGATGCTGCCAAAAGGTGCCAGGATCATCAACCCGGGCCGCGGACCGCTGATTGATGACGCGGCCCTGCTGGCGGCGCTGGACAACGGCCAAGTGGGCCACGCGACCCTGGACGTGTTCCGCATCGAACCGCTGCCGCCTGAACACCCCTATTGGGCACACCCAAAAGTGACAGTCACGCCGCATATCGCATCAGAGACCCGGGAAAGCACAGCCGCCGAAGTCATTGCCGAAAACATCAGCCGCTTTGAGGCAGGCCAGCCGCTGCTGCATCTGGTCGACCGCAGCCTTGGGTATTAAGCGGGGGCTTTGCCCCCCTGCGCCTTCGGCGCATTCCCCCCAAGAGTATTTTCAGCCAGAAAGAAGCGGAAAACCTGTTGCTTCTTTCTGGTCTTAAATACTCAATTCCAAGACTGCGCCCTACGGAACAGCTGCTATTCTGCTGCCAGCCCGCGGCCTTTCAACAGCGCCCCAACCCCAGGCAACCGTCCGCGGAACGCGGTGTAAAGCTGTGCCGGGTCCACGGAGCCGCCAGTGGAAAGGATGTGCTCTTCCAGCGCCTTGGCGCGCTCTGCGTCAAAGGCACCGCCGGCCTCTTCAAAGGCGGCAAAGGCATCGGCATCCATCACCTCGGACCACATGTAGCTGTAATAGCCAGAGGAATAGCCATCGCCTGCAAAGACATGAGCAAAATGCGGAGTGGCATGGCGCATGATGATTGCGCGCGGCATACCAATGGCTTCGAGCACTTCGGCCTGTTTTGCCATAGGGTCGGCTGGTGCTGTGCCTTCGTGGAAGGCAAGATCCACGAGGGCCGAGGCAACATACTCCACGGTCTGGAACCCCATGTCGAAGTTGGCGGCGCCCAGCACCTTCTCCAGCATCTCCTGCGGCATTGGTTCGCCGGTCTCCGCATGGGTTGCGAACTCTTGCAGCACCTCCGGCACCTCCAGCCAATGTTCATAGAGCTGACTGGGCAATTCGACAAAGTCGCGCGCCACCGAGGTGCCCGAAATGCTTTCATAAGTCACATTGGACAGCATCTGGTGCAGCGCATGGCCGAACTCATGGAACAGGGTGCGGGCATCGTCCCAGGACAACAGCGCCGGATCGCCCTTGGCGAAGTTGCAGACGTTGATCACAACTGGCGCCTGAGGATGCGGAAATTTTGCCTGCTGGCGCATCGCCGAGCACCAGGCGCCTGAACGTTTGGAGCCGCGGGCGAAATAGTCGCCGATGAACACCGCTACGTGCCGGCCCTTCCGGGTCACCTCCCAGGCGCGGCAATCCGGGTGGTAGAGCGGCACATCCAGCGGTGCGAATTCCAGGCCGAACAGGCGGTTGGCGCAGGCAAATGAGGCCTCGATCATCCGGTCGAGCTGCAGGTAAGGTTTCAGTGCCGCCTCATCCAGATCATGCTCGGCCTTGCGGCGCTTTTCGGCATAGTAGCGCCAGTCCCAGGGTTCCAGATCGCCGTTGATGCCATCCGCCTGCATCATTGCGGTCAGCACCCCGGCATCCGCATCAGCGCGCGATTTGGCCGGACCCCAGACGTCCATCAGGAGACCGCGCACCGCTTCCGGTGTCTTGGCCATCTCGGTTTCCAGCTTGTAGGCCGCGAAACTCTCATAGCCGAGAAGACGCGCGCGCTCCTCCCGCAACTTCAAGATCTCAGCGGCGATGGCGCGGTTGTCCGTATCCCCGCCCTTGGCGCCGCGGGCGGCCCAGGCATTAAAGGCCCTTTCGCGCAGGTCGCGGCGCGGGGAGAATTGCAGAAACGGGGTGATCAGCGAGCGCGACAGGGTGACCACCGGCCCATCCTTGCCCTTTTCCTCGCCCGCGGCCCTCGCCGCGCTGACGACAAAGTCCGGCAGGCCCTCCAGATCATCTTCGGAAAGCTCCATATACCAGTCGCGCTCATCCGCCAGCAGGTTCTGGGTGAACTCAGTCCCCAGCGTTGCAAGCCGCCCCTTGATCTCCTGCATCCGGGTGTCGGCCTCCCCTTCCAGGGCCGCGCCGCCGCGGACAAAGCCCCGATGGGTCAGCATCAGAACCCGCTGCTGTTCCTCTGAGAGGTCAAGATCCTCGCGCTGGTCCCAAACCGCCTTGACACGGGCATAAAGCTTCTTATTGGCGGTGATGGCGGAGAAATGCGCCGCAAGTTTGGGGGAAAAGTCCCGCTGCAAGGCCTCGCGCTTTGGATTGCTGTCGGCGCCGGCCACGGTAAAGAAGGTGCCCAGCACCTGTTCCAGCGTACGGCAGGGTGTTTCCAGCGCCTCGATCACATTGGCAAAGCCGGGCGCCTCGGTGCTGCCGGCAATGGCATCGATCTGCGCGAAGTGGTCCTTTAGCGCCTGTTCAAGCGCAGGGGCAAAATCGTCATCGGAAAGGGACGCAAACGGGGCAATTTCAAACGGCGTGTCCCAGCGGGACAGAAGCGGGTTGGACATGTGAGGCTCTCCTTTGCCGGGAACGCTAACGGGAAAGCCGGGGGGCTGCAATTGGGCTTGCAAAGCCCGTACAGAACTGTCCAGATTTTGCGGAGCCGAAGGAGGATTCGATGGGCAAGGGCAACATCTACAAGGGCATTCAAACCACCGCGATCCATGCAGGCGAAGCACCGGATCCCGCCACCGGGGCATCTGCCCCGCCACTGCATATGTCTTCGACCTTTGTGACAGAGAATGTGGCCGGGTTCTCGGCGCATGACCTTGGTGAAGATCCGGCTTATCTTTATGCTCGCTGGAGCAATCCGAATGTGGCCGCGCTGGAAGCGAAGATCGCTGCGCTGCAAGGGACTGAGGATTGCCTGTGCACCGCGTCAGGCATGGCAGCCGCGACGGCGATCTTCCTGACCTTCCTGTCGGCGGGTGACCACGCGATCGTATCGGATGTGTCATATGCCGGGGTGGCCGAACTGGCGCGGGACACGCTGCCGCGGATGGGGATTGAGGTTTCCACCGTGAACCTGTCGGATCTTGAGGCAGTCTCCGCCGCAATGCGCCCGAATACAAAGCTGATCCATTCGGAAAGCCCGGTGAACCCGATCCTGCGGCTGACTGACCTGAAGGCGGTGGCTTCGATCGCCCGCGCAGGCGGCGCGCTGCTCAGCTGCGATGCCACCTTTGCCTCGCCGCTGGGGATGGACACCCAGGCATTGGGGGTCGATCTGGTGATGCATTCGATCACCAAATACATTGGCGGCCATGGCGATGCAGTGGGCGGTGCGGTGGCCGGGTCTGCTGAACTGATCGGCAGGATGCGGCTGGAGGCGGCGATCCATCATGGCGGCATCCTGTCGCCCTTCAATGCCTGGCTGATCTCCCGCGGCATGGGCACCCTGCCCTTGCGGATGAAGGCGCATGAGGCCGGTGCACAGGCGGTGGCGGAATGGCTGGAGGCGCATCCCCGGGTTACCCGCGTGATGTACCCGGGCCTTTCCTCGCACCCCCAGTACAGCCTGGCGCAGGCGCAGATGTCCAATACCTCCGGCATGATCGCCTTCCAGGTAGGCGATGCGGCAGCCGGGCGGGCGGTGGCGCAAAAGATGATCGACCAGCTTCAGGTCATCCACTACGCGGTGTCGCTGGGCCATCACCGCTCGCTGGTGTTCTGGATGGAGACGGCGGGGCTGATGGAGACGTCCTTCCGGCTCGCCCCAGCCCAGGAGGCGGATTACCGCGCCTATGCCGGCGACGGTATTTTCCGGCTGTCGGTAGGGCTGGAAGATGCCGAGGATCTGATCGCCGATCTGGACCGGGTGCTGTAGCAGCGGAACACTCCCGCCTCTGGTCCATGCATCAAAGATACCCGTCCCAGCGTTGGGCCGGGCCGCGCGCCTGACGGCGCGCGGCGGTTCCGGCAACATTCAGGTCAGGCAGTGCCGCAAACCGGGCAATCCGGGCGCGGCGCCAGGCGGATCTTGCGGGTTTCGCCATAGAGCCCGTCATAGATCAGCATCTCGCCGCGCAGTACCGAACCGGCGCCGGTGATCTGCTTGACCGCCTCTACCGCCATCATGGATCCCACCACGCCGGGAAGCGGGCCAATCACCCCGGCTTCGGAACAGCTGGGGGCAAGGCCAGGGGCTGGCGCCTCAGGGAAAATACATTGGTAACAGGGGCCGCCCTTGGCCGGATGAAACACGCTGATCTGGCCTTCCCATTGCGACAGCGCTCCAGAGATCAGCGGCTTGCCCAGCGCTGCCGCCGTGCGGTTGGCCAGGTAGCGGGTTTCGAAATTGTCGGTGCCGTCGAGGATCAGATCATATTCGGCAAACAGCTCTGCCGCCATGTCTTCGGACAGGCGGCGGTTGTAGGGGCGCACCTCGGTATAGGGATTCTGAGCCTGCATCGCTGCCTGGGCCGAGAAGACCTTGGGCTTGCCGATGTCTTCATCACGGTGGATCACCTGCCGCTGCAGGTTCGCGTTGTCGACCACATCGCCATCGATGATACCGATCGTGCCGGCTCCGGCCGCGGCAAGGTATTGCAGCGCAGGCGCGCCAAGCCCGCCGGCCCCGATCACCAGTACCTTGGCATGTTTCAGTTTTTTCTGTCCCGGGCCGCCCAGCTCCCGCAAAACGATATGGCGGGCATAGCGGTCAAGCTCGGTCTCGGAGAAAGTGCTGGCGGGCTGGCTCATAGGGCGGTCCTGAGGCTGGGCACGGGATTTCAGAGCCGCCACGATACGCGCATAACTTCCGGCCGCAAGCGCCAAGCCGCCCAGCAGCAGCCAGGAAGACACAGAACCGCCGGTGCCCTCGCGCAAGGGGTGCCCCGCAGGCAAGGTCAATTGAATCGCGATCACCGCCGCGAACAGAACCGCCAGCACGGCGATGCGCAGGTTGCGCGGCAGGCGGAGGTAGCGCCCGCCCCACCAGACCAGCGCCGCAAGAAAGAGGATGCGCAGCATCAGGCTGTGCCGGTAGAGCCAAAACCGCCCGCACCGCGGGCCGTGCCGGAGAGTTCATCCACGAGCTCGAACTGCGCCTGCAGCACGGGTGCCACCACCATCTGTGCGATCCGGTCGCCATGGTTGACCGCAACAGGCTCCAGCCCCGCATTCAGCAGGATCACTCCGAGCGGGCCGCGATAGTCGCTGTCGATGGTGCCCGGGGTGTTGGGCAGGGTAATGCCATGTTTCAGCGCAAGACCGGAGCGGGGCCGGATCTGCACCTCATAGCCTGCCGGGATTTCGATACGCAGCCCCGTCGGCACCAGCGCTCTTGCACCGGGGGCCAGCGTCAGCATTCCGCGATCAGGAAAGTTGGCCCGGATATCCGCACCCGCCGCTCCGGAGGTTTCGTAAGAAGGCAGCGGCACATCCCGGTCTGCGCCCTCGTCATGGATCACACGGATGGTTACCATCACGGCTCCTCTTTCATCTTGCTGAAAATACTCAAATTCACCCGGCCAGCACAGCAGCAATCCGGTCCGCGAGTCTGCGGGCCACTTCATCCTTGCCCATGCGCGGCCATTCCTCGGCACCGTTTTCCGAAATCAGGGTCACCGCATTTTCGCTGCCGCCCATGATGCCGGTGGCGGGCGAAACATCATTCGCCACGATCCAGTCACAGCCCTTGCGCTTGCGCTTGGCAGTGGCATTTTCCACCACGTCATTGGTTTCCGCGGCAAAGCCGACCACCAGCCCGGGGCGGCCCTCCTTCATCTGGGAGACGGTTTTCAAAATGTCCGGGTTTTCGGCAAACTCCAGCACCGGCAGCCCGTCCTTGGATTTCTTCAGCTTGCGGTCCGTGGCACTGGCAACGCGCCAGTCCGCCACCGCAGCGGCAAAGACGCCGGCATCTGCGGGCAAGGCTGCCTGCACCGCCGCCTCCATTTCACGTGCGCTTTCTACTGCCACCACCTGCACCCCCTCAGGCGGGCGCACCGCTGCCGGGCCCGTGATGAACACCACCTCAGCCCCCGCTGCGCGCAGAGCACGGGCCACTGCTGCCCCCTGCGCCCCGGAGGAGCGGTTGGCGATGTAGCGGACCGGGTCGATCGGCTCATGCGTCGGGCCGGAGGTGACCAGGATGCGCTTGCCCTTGAGCGGGCCCTCCGCGAGCCTGGCTGCAACCGCGGCAAGGATTTCATCCGGTTCCGCCATCCGGCCGGGACCGAATTCGCCGCAGGCCATGCTGCCTTCGTTAGGACCGATGAAGGCAGCACCGTCACCCGCCAGCAGCTTGATGTTGCGCTGGGTAGCGGGGTGCTCCCACATCCGCACATTCATCGCAGGCGCCAGCAGCACTGGCGTGTCGGTGGCCAGCAGCAAAGTGGAGGCGAGGTCGTTGGCGTGGCCTTGGGCCATCTTGGCCATCAGGTCCGCTGTGGCCGGTGCCACGACCAGCAGATCGGCGCTGCGCGACAGCTGGATATGGCCCATCTCAGCCTCGGACGTCAGGTCGAACAGCTCCTGATGAACGGGCGTTCCGGCCAAGGCAGAGACTGACAGCGGCGTGACAAATTCGGCCCCCGCCTTGGTCAGCACCGGGGTCACGCGGGCCCCCTGGTCCTGCAGGCGGCGGATCAGCTCCAGCGACTTGTAAGCCGCAATGCCGCCGCCGATGATCAGAAGAATATGTTTGCCAGCCAGCATTTCTGTACCCTTGCCCCAGCTTGCCTCCGGATTCAGGCGACTTTACTGCGCTGCAGCGGCAGAGGGAAACGGTTTTCCCACCCCTCTCAGCCATGCCTTCCGGTGTCAGCGGTGCACTCCCGCCCCCACGCGGCACGGGCCAAGGGCCCCTGCCACTGTCGGCGTTGGGCCGGGCGCCGGGTGGCGCCCGGCGCGGTTGCGTGTGAAAAGCGGCCCGCATGCAGGATTGCCCGCGCCTGTCAGCCGCTGTTCCCAAAGGCCCGGCAGGGGTCTGCACGCTCCACAGATACCGAGTCGAGGACATGGTCAAATGCACCTGCAATGCTGCCATCCTCGCCTTGCCCCAAGCTGACAACCGCCAGCGACGGGCGGGCCCTGGCGAGATAGACAGGCAGGCCGCGATCGGTTCTGGCATGACCATTGCCGGTGATCACTGCAACCGGGCCGCCCGTATCCTCCAGCGCCGCATCAACAGCCGCCGCCAGCGACGCATCGCGCAGCCGCTGAAAGTCCACCAGAACCGGCAGCATCTCCGCAGGCATGGCGTTGCAATGATTGGCCAGTTGGTCCGCCTCTCTTGCCGCCTGCTCGGCGTCCGGCAAGGGACGATCCAGACCGAACCTGGCAGCGGCACCGATACCGAAATAGACGGCCACGCCCTGCTCCAGCGCCTTGGAAGCCTCAGCTCGCGGTACCTGGGCGCCGTACTGCCGGGCGTCCCTGGCGGCAGCGAAGACCGGTGCGTAGAGGTTGAAATCCGGCCATCCCGACTGTGCCCAATCCAATTGCCCCTCCACATAGGCGGCGTCTTCCAGCCTGGCGGCATCCAGTGCGGCGGCCTGCACCTCGGTGATCATCTCCCAAACCACGGCCTTTGGCTGCAGGGCCTGCAGCAGCGCCGCCTGGTTCGCATGGTGATGCGGATTGTCATGCACCTCGCCAAGAACTGCCACATCAGCGCCGCGCAAGGCCTGGATCGCCGCCTGCAGTCCTTCGGCCCGGGCGCCGGACAGGCAAAGCGCCGCCAGAACGGCGGCGCCTGCCAGTGTTTTCAGTGTTTGAAACCGCTTTCTCATGAAAGCAGTCTGTGCACCTCACGCGATTGGCTTTCAAGGCATTTGCGCATTTTCTGAAACGCCCCGGCTTCAAGCTGGCGCACCCGCTCCTTGGACAGCCCCAGTTCCGTGCCCAGGCTTTCCAGCGTGCGCGGCCGTTCGCGCAGCTTGCGCTCTGTAATGATGAAACGCTCACGCTCGTTCAGCGCCTGCAGCGCCGACACCAGCCATTTGCGCAGCTGGCGGCGGTCGTGGCGCTCCTGCACCAGTTCTTCGGCCTGGGTGGCATCATCCTCTAGCGCGTCGATCCATTCACGCCCCTCTTCATCAGAGGACTGCACCGCGTTGAGCGAGAAATCCGCCCCCGAGAGGCGCCCCTCCATCATCTCGACGTCGCGCAGCGGCACGCCGATTTCGGTGGCGATCTTCTGGTGCAGCTGATGGCGGTCGAGGCGCATCCCCGAGACCCGCGCCTCGCGTTCCAGCTGCGCCTGCACCCTTCGCATGTTGAAGAACAGCGATTTTTGCGACGAAGTCGAGCCCGTGCGCACCATCGACCAATTGCGCATCACGTAGTCTTGGATCGACGCTTTGATCCACCATACCGCATAGGTCGAGAACCGCACCCCGCGGTCCGGATCAAACTTGTCCGCCGCCTTCATCAGCCCCAGGCCTGCCTCCTGGATCAGATCGTTCATCGGCGCCCCGTACCGCTTGAACTTGGCAGCCATGGAAATCGCCAGGCGCATGTAGGCGTTGATGAGACGGTGCAGCGACTTGACGTCGCGGTCGTCACGCCAGGCGTATGCCAGGCGCAGCTCGGTTTCCGCATCCAGCAGCTCCGCCTTCATCGCCTGTCTCGGCAATGGGTTTTCGAGTGTGTGATCAAGTGCCATGTGTTTTCCCCCCGGAAACTAATTAACAAACTGCCGCCTGGGGACGCGTATGGAACAAAGATGGGCCCGGTTCTTGTGCAGACCGGCAGCTTACATCAGCGCACTGGATACAACTCTTGGCACATCCACGGGCCAAAAACGGAAAAGCAAAATTGTATTTTGGCCCCTGCGCAGACTTTCCCGGCCTTAATAAGTGGAACCCCGGGACACTGCGGTCTCTTGTCTTCACCGGGCCCTGCGGTTACCCACAGGAACGGCTTCGGTACCTACAGGTTAGCAAAAAATGCCTGCAAATGTAACTTTTATTCTCGGGGGGGCCGCATCGGGCAAATCCGCCTTTGCCGAGCAGGTCTGCATAAACACTGGAAAAGACAGGGTTTACTGGGCTACAGCGCAAATTTTCGAGAGCGAAATGCGCGAAAAAGTGTCCCGTCATTTGCAACAAAGGGGCGCTGGATGGGTCACTGTTGAGGAGCCGGAAACCGCAACCCCGGTTCTGGGGGCGCTGACGCAGGATCAAATCTGCCTGATGGACTGCGCCACCATGTGGCTGACCAACCACCTGCTGGCCGAGCATGATCTGGAGGCCGCGCAGGCAGAGCTGCTGGCGGCTATGGACAGCTGTGCGGCGGATCTGGTGATTGTTTCCAACGAGACCGGCCAGGGCATCGTGCCGGAGAACAGGCTCGCCCGCCGTTTCCGCGAGGCGCAAGGGCGGCTCAACATCGCACTGGCCGCGCGGGCGGACACGGTGGTTCAGGTGACGGCGGGCTTGCCGCTGGTGCTGAAGGGGAAACTGTGATCACCCGGCTGTTCCTGATCCGGCACGGGCCGACCCACGCCAAGTCCATGGTCGGCTGGTCCGATCTGCCCGCAGATCTTTCCGATACCGCCGCGCTGGCACGGCTGTCGGATTACCTCCCTGCAGAGGCACTGGTTGTGTCGTCTGATCTGTCCCGCGCCGTGGAAACCGCCACCGCATTGCAGGGCAGCCGGACCCGCCTGCCGCATGTGCAAGCGCTGCGCGAGATCCACTTCGGCGCCTGGGAGCTCAGGACCTGGGCCGAGGTTGACGTCGAGGACCCGGACCGCATCCGCGCTTACTGGGAGTCTCCAGGCGATGTGACCCCGCCAGGCGGCGAGAGCTGGAATCAGGTCTGTGCCCGCGTCGACGCCGCCATTGACGGGCTGCTCGCCGCCCACAAAGGCCGCGATCTGATCGTGGTCGGGCATTTCGGCCAGATCCTGACCCAAATCCAGCGGGCGCAGATGCTGACCGCAGAAGAGGCCTTTGGCTACAAGATCGACAACCTGTCCGTCAGTGAAGTCTCGCTGGGGCCGGACGGCTGGAAAACGGGTACAATCAATCACCTGCCGTGACGGATACCATCACAAACATTCCATTTCGAAATGCAAATTGCTGCGCTAGCCTCCTGCCATGGCTTATGAAATTTATATTGGCGACCGCATGTTCTCCAGCTGGTCTTTGCGCGGCTGGCTCATGCTCGAAAAATTCTCCCTGCCCCATACTGTGCATATGGTGGGGCTCTATTCCGGAACCATGGCGGCGGATATGGCACATTTGGCCCCGGCGCGGCTGGTGCCTGCGCTGCGCACGCCTGAGGGCGCGGTGATCGGCGAAAGCCTCGCCATCGCCGAGACGCTGGCCGAACGGCACCCGGATGCCGGGCTTTGGCCTGCGGATACAGCGCAGCGTGCCACCGCCCGCTGGCTGGCGGCTGAGATGGTCGGCGGCTTCTCTGCGCTGCGCGGCGAATGCCCGATGCAGCTGGCGCATATGTACGAAGGGTTTGAAGTCTCTGACGCTGTGAAAGCGGATTTGGCACGGATCGAGGCGCTGTTTGCCCATGCCCGCACTGTTTCCGGTCAGGCAGAAGGCTGCCTGTTCGGCGCCTATTCGCTCGCAGATGTTTTTTACACGCCGGTGGCTGCCCGGATCATGGGGTACGGGCTGCCCGTCTCTGCCGAAACCCGGGCCTATTGCACGCTTCTGCTGTCTGACCCAGCGGTCCTGCGCTGGCAGGCCCAAGCGCATGAGGTCAGCTATGACCCGGAACCCTATGCTCTGAATTTGCCACGGCGTCCCTGGTCCTTGGGCTAAGTCAGCGGCCAGCGCGAAATCTGCGTGAATTCGTTGCTGGCCGCCACCTGCGTTAACGACTCGGAAACCACGATTAACAAGCATTTCTCCCTGAACCGCAGGAGGCCGGGAGAAATGACCGCACGCTCTTACACAGTTGCTTTTCAAGGGGTCGAAGCCCGCCTGGTCGAAGTGCAATGCGCCGTCGCCCCCGGCCTGCCCGCCTTTTCCGTGGTCGGACTTCCGGACAAGGCGGTGCAGGAAGCACGCGAGCGGGTGCGGGCGGCCTTTGCGGCGATGTCAATCGCCCTGCCCTCACGCCGCATCACCGTGAACCTGTCGCCCGCCGACCTGCCCAAGGAGGGCAGCCACTTCGACCTGCCTATTGCGCTGGCACTGCTGGCGGCCATCGGCATCGTCCCGGCGGAAAAGGCCGAGGAAACCATTGCTTTGGGAGAGCTGTCCCTGGACGGCCAGCTGATGCCGGTGGCGGGCGCCCTGCCCGCAGCGGTGACGGCTGCAGAAGAAGAGCGGATGCTGCTCTGCCCCAAACCCTCTGGCCCGGAGGCCGCTTGGGTTGACGCCGCGCAAGTGATCGGCGCCGCCACGCTGACCGAAGTGGTGCAGCATTACACCGGTCAGCGCCGCATTGAACCCGCCGCACCCGGCGAGGCCGTCACTGGCCTTGGCGGCAGGGACCTTCGCGATGTGAAAGGCCAGGAGCAGGCCAAACGGGCACTGGAGATTGCGGCAGCCGGGCGCCACCACATGCTAATGGTCGGCCCGCCGGGTTCGGGCAAGTCGATGCTGGCGGCACGGCTGCCCTCGATCCTTCCGCCGCTGTCACCGGGCGAGGCGCTGGAGACCTCGATGATCCATTCCTTGTGCGGCCTGATCGACGAGGGCGGCATCAGCCGGGCCCGCCCGTTCCGCGAGCCGCACCACACCGCTTCGATGGCGGCAATTGCCGGCGGCGGACGGCGCGCGCAACCTGGCGAGATCAGCCTTGCCCACAATGGCGTGCTGTTCCTCGACGAACTGCCGGAGTTTGGCCGCTCGGTGCTGGAGACCTTGCGCCAGCCGCTGGAGACCGGCGAGGTGATGGTAGCCCGCGCCAATGCGCATGTGAAATACCCCAGCCGGTTTATGCTGGTGGCAGCCGCCAACCCCTGTAAATGCGGCTATCTGGCGGATGCCAACCGCGCCTGCTCCCGTGCGCCTGTTTGCGGCGCAGATTACCTGGGGCGCATTTCCGGCCCGCTGCTGGACCGGTTCGACCTGCACCTGGATGTACCGCCAGTGGATGTGACGGACCTGGATCTGCCGCCCAGCGCAGAAGGCTCCGCCGAGGTGGCCCGGCGGGTCGCCATAGCGCGGGAGATGCAGACCGCACGGTTTCAGGATCATCCCGGCCTGCGCCAGAACGCAGATGCCGAGGGCGCGCTGCTGGAACGGATCGCCGCGCCGGATGCCGAAAGCCGCGAGCTGCTGATCCGCGCAGCCGAACGCTTTGGCCTCAGCGCCCGCGGCTACCATCGGGTGCTGCGGGTGGCCCGAACCATTGCCGACCTTGCATGCGAGGAACATGTCCAGCGCCAGCATTTTGCCGAAGCGCTGCATTTCCGCCTGCCCGCCTGAGGCACGGCGCCCGCCGCCCTTAATCCGCGGGCTTCCCGGTAAACACCCCGGTTACAAAGGCTGCCGCCTCTTCCAGCGCCGCCTGCCCCTCCGGCAGATGCCCGGCCATGAACTGCCAGACATGCGGCACATTGCGCCAGAGGCTGAGACGCACATCTCCGCCCGCCTGCTCCAGTTTCTCCGCCATGCGTTGCGAATCTGACAGCAGAACTTCGGTGCTTCCAACCTGGATCAGCACCGGCGGCGGATCAGGAAAGGCCGCGAACAGCGGCGATGCGCGCCCGTCCGACGGGGCCGCACCATCCAGATACTGGTCCACTGCCTCCTGCATCCGGCCGGCCGGGATGATCACATCGCGGTTGCGGTTTGATTGGATACTGGTCCCGCTCAATGTCAGATCGCACCAGGGAGAAAAGGCCAGGAGGCCCGCAGGACGCTCTTGCTCCGCTAAAAGGCCTGCCAGCAAGGCCAGCGCCAGGCCGCCACCGGCACTGTCGCCGGCCAGCAGGATATCATGCGACCGGTAGCCGGTGCCCCGCAGATACTTCCACGCAGCCATGGCGTCTTCATAGGGCGCCGGAAATGGCGCGTCCTGCATCAGCCGGTAATCGGGGACCGCGATCTCCAGCCCTGCGGCCAGCGACAGGCGCGACAGCATCCCCTGGTACGCGCGGGCGCTGCCCGCCAGATAGGCGCCGCCGTGCAGAAACAGGATGATCTGCCTTTGGCGCGGCCTGCCTGCGGAAATCAGCGTCAGCGGCACAGGAGCTGGCCGCGGCAGCAGCCGGGTGAATGGCAGAGCCGGGTAGAGCCGCGGCGCCATCAGCTCGAACACCTGCCGGGCCAGATCGGGGCTGCTGGTATGCTGCAGCACCGGCTTCATGCCATAGCGCATCCACGCGTTTATGGCCCGGCGCTGCCAGCTCATCAGCGGATCTTGGCTTCGATCGCCTGCCAGACCTTCTCGGCGATGTTGACGCCGTCAAATCGCTCCAGCTCCTGAATGCCTGTAGGCGAAGTCACGTTGATCTCGGTCAGGTAATCGCCGATTACGTCGATGCCGACAAAAATCTGGCCCTTTTCGCGCAGCAGCGGGCCAATGGCGGCGCAAATCTCAAGATCGCGCTCGCTCAGCCCGATCTTCTCGGGGCGCCCGCCCACATGCATGTTGGAGCGGGTCTCGCCTGCCGCAGGCACCCGGTTGATGGCGCCAACCGGCTCACCGTCCACCAGGATCACCCGCTTGTCACCGTTGCTGACGTCGGGCAGGAACTTCTGCACGATCAGCGGCTCGCGGCTGAAACCGGTGAACAGCTCATGCAGCGAGGTGAGATTGCGGTCGTTTGCATCCAGCCGGAACACGCCGGCGCCGCCGTTGCCATAGAGCGGTTTCAGGATCACATCGCCATGCTTTTCCTTGAACGCCTTGATGGTCTGCAGGTCGCGGGCGATGGTGGTCGGCGGCGTCAGCTCCGGAAAATTCAGCACCAGCAGCTTTTCCGGATAGTTGCGGACCCAGAACGGGTCATTCACCACCAGCGCCTGGCCCTTCAGCATGTCCAGCAGGTGCGTCGAGGTGATGTAATGCATGTCGAACGGCGGATCTTGGCGCAGCCAGACCACGTCGAAATCCGCCAGATCCGCCTCGCGCTCTTCGCCCAGCACAGCCAGCGTGCCGGCCACCCGCTGCACTGTCATGTCCTGGCCGCGGGCGGTGACGCGGCCTTCCTGATATGCCAGATGGTCCGGGGTGTAGAAGAACAGCTCATGCCCCCGCGCCTGGGCTTCCTCGGCCAGGCGGAAGCTGCTGTCCGCGTTGATGTCCACGCCCATGATAGGGTCCATCTGAAAGGCGATTTTCATGGCAGTATCCCTTGTAAACTGCCCGAATACATGGCCCAGCGCCGCCCCGGGTTCAATGGGTCAGACGCAGATCAGTTCATGCCAAAGGCGTTTTCGATGATCTCTACCGTGCCGGTGCCATCCACCAGGGCCGCGTCAAAACGCACCGGCGTCAGCTGGCCCTGCGGCTCGTTTTCCAGATATTGCCCGGCGCTGGCATAGATGCGCTCCACCTGCCGCGGTGTGATCCGCAAGGCGGCAGCGCTGCTGGTGGAGCTGTGCTTGACCTCAACGAACACCAGTTCTTCCGGCCCGCGCAGGATCAGGTCGATTTCACCGCCCGGCCCCCGCCAGCGGCGCTCGGCCACGGTATAGCCGCGGTTTTCATAGTGGCGGGCGACAATCTCTTCCGCTGCCTCGCCCGCCAGATGGGCGCGGGCACCGCGGTGCTGGCGGGGGCCGGCCACGGCTTAGCTGCCTTTGGCCAGCTGCAGCGCCAGCTGGTAGACCTTGCGCCGCGGCAGCCCGTGCATCTCGGCGACGATGCCGGCCGCGTCCTTGACCGAGTTCCCCTGCAAGGCCGCTTGCAGGTCGCTTTCCAGGTCACCCTCGCTGACTTCCGTTTCCTGGGCGCGGTCGACCAGCACAACGATCTCGCCTTTCACCGGGGTTTCTTCCAATCCGGCGGCCAGGTCTGCTAGCGGCGCCCGGCGCACTTCTTCGAATTTCTTGGTCAGCTCCCGGGCCATCGCCGCCGGGCGGTTGCCCAGCACCGCCGCCATATCCGCAACCGAGGCCGCGACCCGCTTGGGAGATTCATAGAAGATCAGGGTACCAGGAATTTCCCGCAGCTCCTCCAGCCGTTTCCGGCGGGCACCGGAGGCATTGGGCAGGAAACCCGCAAAGAAGAACGCATCCGATGGCAAGCCCGCCAGCGTCAGCGCCGTGGCCGCGGCAGAGGCACCGGGCGCGCAGGTGACCTTGTAACCGGCCTCTGCCGCAGCGCGGCTGAGGTCATACCCCGGATCGGCAATCAGCGGCATCCCGGCCTCGGAGGCATAAGCAACGGATTTGCCCGCAGTGATCGCCTCCAGCAGTTTGGCGCGTGCACCGGCGCCGCTGTGGTCGTGGTAAGCAATGATCCGCCGCCCGCCCAGCGGCACCCCGTGAATCTCCATCAGCTTGCGCAGCGAACGTGTATCCTCGGCCGCAAGCACATCGGCCGAGGCCAGCACATCCAGCGCACGCAGGGTAATGTCGCGGGCGGTGCCGATCGGCGTGGCAACGAAGTAAAGCCCGGGAGACAATATGACATTCTGGTGATTCAACGCTGGACCCGCCTTTTTGGTCGTTTATGATCTGCCCTTAAACCCACGCGGCGCAGCGGCGCCGGGAGAACGGAGTTTCAAGTCCATTATGTTTGCTGTTTTCAAACGCGCCCGCAAGGCGGCATTGGCAGCCGCCGCGGCAGTTTCCTCAATTGCTTTGGCCGCCTGTGATCCGGTGGCCATCGGCACCGGCCCGACGATCAACACCTCGAAACCGGTTCCGGTGGCGCTGCTGGTGCCGCGCGGCTCGGCGCAGCAGGGCGACAGTGTGCTGGCACAGAGCCTGGAAAACGCAGCGCGGATGGCGATTGCCGATCTGGACGGTGTACAGATCGACCTGCGCGTCTATGACACCGCCGGCAGCCCGGAAGTGGCCACCGGCGCGGCGCAGCAGGCGCTGAAGGACGGCGCCCGGGTGATCCTGGGCCCGGTCTATGCCGAAGCCGCCAATGCCGCGGGCATTGCCGCCCGGCAACGCGGCGTGAACGTTCTGGCCTTCTCCAACAACCCGGCAATTGCCGGCGGCAATGTCTTCATCCTGGGGCCAACCTTTGACAACACGGCGCGGCGGCTGACCAGCTTTGCCGCCCGCAACGGCAAGCGCAACATCCTGGTCGTCAGCGGCAATGACGCGGCTGGCGTGGCCGGGCGCGGTGCCATCCAGCGCGCCGCGTCACAGACCGGCGCAAATGTCTCCGGCAGCGTCGGCTATGAGCTGTCGCAGCAGGGTGTTATCAACGCGATCCCCACCATCCGCGCCGAATCTTCCAGCGCCGATGCGGTCTTCCTGACCGCCACCACGGCCGGAGCCCTGCCGCTGCTGGCGCAGCTGATGCCCGAAGCCGGTGTCGATCCGGCAGAGAAACAGTATATCGGCCTGACCCGCTGGGACATTCCGGCGCAGACCCTGGCCCTTCCCGGCGTGCAGGGCAGCTGGTTTGCGATGCCCGATCAGGGCAAAGTGCAGCAGTTCAGTGCCCGCTACCAGGCGAACTACGGCGCCTCGCCGCATTCGATCGGCAGCCTGGCCTATGACGGCATCGCCGCCATCGGCGCGCTGGTCGCCGCAGGCCAGTCCGACGCCCTGACCGCAGGCGCGCTGACCCAGGGTGCAGGCTTCCAGGGGGCCGGCGGCATCTTCCGCCTGCGTCCCGATGGCACCAATGAGCGCGGTCTGGCTGTTGCCACCGTCCAGGAACAGAAGGTCGTGATCATTGACCCAGCCCCAGTCAGCTTTGCAGGCCCCGGGCTCTGAGCCGGCCGCCGGCCCTGCGCGCCCTTCCGCCAATGGTTATCCCGAACCGCTGGGGCCGCTGATTTGCGACCCCGGCACCATCTTTGATGCCAAGGCAGTACGCGCCCAGATCGAGGCATTGGCCGAAGACACCGCCCCCACCGCGCTGCGCGGGGAGACGGTGAAGATCCTGCGCGCCGCCAGCAAGGCTGGACGGGCGGCGATTTCCGAAGCCTTTGCTGCCAAACCCTTTGCGGCGCGGGAACTGACCCGTTCCTACACCTTTCTGACCGACGGGCTGGTCACCACCGCGTTGTACGTCTCCAGCGGCATCCTGCACCCGCTGGCCACCCCCACCCAGGGCGAGCGCATCGCGGTGATGGCGGTGGGCGGCTACGGGCGCGGCGAGATGGCGCCGGCCTCGGATGTCGATCTCTTGTTCATCACTCCCTACAAGATCACCGCCTGGGCGGAGAGCGTGATTGAATCCATGCTCTATATCCTGTGGGACCTGCGCCTGAAGGTTGGCCACGCCAGCCGCACCATCAAGGACTGCATCCGGCTGGGCGGCGAGGATTACACTATCCGCACCGCGATGCTGGAACACCGCTTTCTGGCCGGGCACAGGCCGCTGGCAGAAGAACTGGACAACCGGCTGAAGACCGAGCTGTTTTCACAGGACACCCGCGAGTTCATCGAGGCCAAGCTGGGGGAACGCGATGCGCGCCACATCAAGCAGGGCCAGCGCTATATGGTTGAGCCCAATGTGAAGGAAGGCAAGGGCGGGTTGCGCGACCTGCAATCGCTCTACTGGATCGCCAAATACCTCTATCACGTGCAGGACGCCGCTGAGCTGGTGCCGCTCGGCCTGTTCCGGCCAGAGGAGCTGGAGCTGTTTTCCAAGGCCGAGACGTTCCTCTGGGCGGTGCGCTCGCATCTTCACCTGGCAACGGGGCGCGCCACCGAACAGCTGACCTTCGACCTGCAGGTCGAGGTCGCCAGCCGCATGGGATATCAGGACAAGGCCGGGCGCCGCGGCGTGGAAGTCTTCATGCAGGAGTTTTTCCGTCATGCCACCTGCGTCGGCGACCTGACTCGGATCTTCCTGACCAAGCTGGAAGCAAGCCAGCAGAAGGGCGCGCCGCTGTTGCAGCGCATCTTTCGCCGCGGCCCGCGGATCAAGCCGGACTACAAGGTGGTGCACAACCGGCTGGACGTGCTGGACCCGGAGACGTTTCTCGCCGACCGGGTGAACCTGCTGCGGATCTTCGAGGAAGCCCTGCGCACCGGCATGCTGATCCATCCGGATGCAATGCGGCTGGTGACCGCCAACCTGCATCTGATCGACGACGGCATGCGCAAGGACCCGGAAGCAAAGCAGATCTTTCTGGACCTGCTGCTGAAGCACGGCAATTCCGAACGCGCCCTGCGGCGGATGAACGAACTGGGGGTACTGTCGGCCTTCCTGCCGGAATTCGAACCCATCGTGGCGATGATGCAGTTCAACATGTATCACTCCTACACAGTGGATGAGCACACCATCCAAGTGATCGCCAATTTTGCCGCCATCGAACGCGGCGAACTGGAGGATGAACTGCCGCTATCTTCCTCGATCCTGCGCAAGGGGCTCAACCGCAAGGTGCTGATGGTTGCAATGCTGCTGCATGACATCGGCAAGGGCCGCGAGCAGGACCACTCGATCCTGGGCGCCCAGATCGCCCGCAAGGTGGCGCCACGGCTGGGGCTGAAGCAGTCCGAATGCGAGACCGTGGAATGGCTGGTGCGCTATCACCTGCTGATGTCGGACATGGCGCAGAAACGCGACATCGCCGACCCGCGCACGGTGCGGGATTTCGCCAAGGCGGTGCAGACCGTGAAGCGGCTGGACCTGCTGCTGCTGCTGACCGTTTGCGACATCCGCGGCGTCGGCCCAGACACCTGGAACAACTGGAAGGCCGCCCTGCTGCGGGCGCTTTACAAGCACACCCGCGCCGCGCTTGAGGGCGGTATGGAAGCGCTGAACCGCGAACAGCGCGGCACTGCGGCCAAAAAGGCCCTGCGCGAGGCGCTGCCGGACTGGTCCAAGGCCGAACTCAAGACCGAGACCGCCCGCCACTACCCGCCTTACTGGCACGGGCTGCACATCACCGCGCATGTGGATTTTGCCGAAATGCTGCGGGATTTTACCACCCGGGGCGACCCGGGCGAGGTGATGATCCGGCTCTACCCGGACGAGGACCGCGACGCCACCCGCGCGACCTTTGTGATGGAAGACCACCCCGGCATCTTTGCACGCATCGCAGGCGCCCTGGCACTGGTTGGCGCCAATGTGGTCGATGCCCGCTCCTATACCACCAAGGACGGCTATGTGACCGACGCCTTCTGGATCCAGGATGCCGACGGCCACCCGTTTGACCCGCTGCGCCTGCACCGGCTCAAGCAGATGATCGAGAAGACACTGAAGGGCGAGGTAATCACCCGCGACGCGCTGAAGACCCGCGACAAGATCAAGAAACGCGAACGCGCCTTCAAGGTGCCGACCCATATCACCTTCGACAACGACGGCTCCGAAATCTACACCATCATCGAGGTCGACACCCGCGACCGGCCCGGACTGCTTTATGACTTGGCGCGGTCGCTGGCGGCGGCCAATGTCTATATCGCCAATGCGGTGATCGCGACCTATGGCGAACAGGTGGTGGATACCTTCTATGTGAAGGACATGTTCGGCCTGAAATACCATGCCGTGTCCAAGCAGCGGACGCTGGAGAAGAAACTGCGCGAGGCCATAGCCGAAGGCGCCAAACGGGCAGATACATGAAGCCGATCAAACTGCTTTCGGGCTTCCTGACCGTCGGGTTTTGGACGCTGGCCAGCCGGATCTTGGGCTTTGCCCGCGAAATCCTGATTGCCGCCTTCATCGGTCCCGGGCCGGTGCTGGATGCCTTCATCGTGGCCTTCCGCCTGCCCAACATGTTCCGCCGCTTCTTTGCCGAAGGCGCCTTCAATGCGGCCTTCGTGCCGGCCTTTGCCAAACGCTATGAAGCGGGGGCGGATGCCCGGACCTATGCCCAGCAGGCCTTCAACCTGCTGGCCGCCGCGGTGCTGGCGCTGGTGGGGCTTGGCATGGTCTTCATGCCGGGGCTGGTCTGGCTGACCGCCGGCGGTTTTGTCGGCGACGGGCGCTTTGATATGGCGGTGGGCTACGGCTATATTGTCTTCCCCTATATCCTGTTCATGTCGCTGGCGGCGCTGTTCTCCGGTGTGCTGAACGCCACCGGACGCTTTGCCGCCGCCGCCGCCGCACCGGTTTTGCTCAACATCTTCGCCTGCGCGGCGATGGCGGCCGGCGCGCTCCTGGGCGGAGAGGTCGTCACCTGGCTGGTATGGACAATTCCTGTCGCGGGCGTCGCCCAGCTGGCGCTGGTCTGGATTGCCGCGGCCCGCGCAGGCATCGCCCTGCACCCCGGCCTGCCGCGCTGGAACAGCGAAATGTCCAGCCTGGTGCGGGTCGCCGTGCCTGCCGCCCTGGCTATGGGCGTTACCCAGATCAATCTGGTGGTCGGCCAGTATGTCGCCTCGGACATCGAAAAGGCCGCCAGTTGGCTGTTCATCGCCGACCGCCTCTACCAGCTGCCCTTGGGCGTTGTTGGCATTGCCGTCGGCATCGTGCTGCTGCCCGCCCTGTCGCGCCGCCTGCGTGCGGGTGACAGCGCGGGCTCACAGGACGCGCTGTCCAGGGCCGGCGAGTTTTCCCTGTTGCTGGCGGTCCCTTCCGCCGTGGCCTTCATGACTGTGCCGGTGCCGCTGGTCTCGGTGCTTTATGAACGCGGGGCAACCGGCCCTGAGGATGTGGCCGCCATCGCGCTGGCCGTCGCCGTCTACGGCGCAGGCCTGCCCGCCTTCATGCTGCAAAAGGTGCTGCAGCCGCTCTATTTCGCCCGAGAAGACACCAAGACCCCGTTCCGCTACGCGCTGGTGGCCATGCTGGTCAACGCCGCGCTGGCTTTCGGACTGAAACCGGTACTGGGATGGATCGCCCCGGCAATCGCCGCCTCGGCCGCTGGCTGGGCGATGGTGCTGCTGCTGGCCCTTGGCGCCCGCGGCATGGGCGAAGAAGCCCGCTTCGACGCCCGTTTCCGCAGCCGCGTCTGGCGCATCCTCGCCGCCTCAGCAGCCATGGGTGCAGTGCTTTATGCTGCGGCCACCTGGGGCAGCCAGCTGTTCATGCTGGACTATTGGCGCTATCTCTCCCTGCTTGGCTTGGTGGTCCTGGGCTGTGCGGTCTACTTCGCTGCAGGCCAAACCATAGGCGCCTTCCGCCTGTCCGAGTTCCGCACCGCCTTCCGCCGCCGGAAACAGGCATGAGCCGCCTTTCCTGCCCCGCCGGCACGGTGCTGTTCAGCCCTGGCCAGGAATGTCCCGGCTTTGTCCGCCTCACCTCCGGCAGCATCAAGGTCACGCTGATCGCCGCAAACGGCCGGGAAGTGGTGCTTTACCGTGTCGGACCGGGTGAAGTCTGCCTGCAGACCTTTGCCTGCCTGACCGAAAACCGCACCTATTCGGCGGAGGGCATCGCAGAGACCGCCTTCGAAGGCGCGATCCTTCCCCATGCGGACTTCCGCAGGGCGATGTCCGAAGACAGCAGGAGGACGAAGCCGCTCGCGCGGCAGGGGCGGCAGGGGCGGCTGTGGCGGGCGCACCTCGCTGATCTGACCCCCCCTGTGCATTTGGGAATGACCGGATCTGTCTGATGATTGGGACCTTCTCAATCCACAGACAGGAGGGTCCCATGAAGGATCATGGAACCGCGCCGCTGCGCGCGGATGATCGAGGGCATGCGCATCCGTGGCCTGGGCGAGAGCGCCCGGAAAGCCCGTATTCGGGCGGTCAAGGATTTCGCGGGATACCTCGGGCATGCGCCCGATACAGCGGCGCCGGAAGAGCTTCGGGCCTGCCAGTTGCACATGACCGATACCGGCGTCCCGGCCTCGGCGTTCAACGTGCGGATCTCATCGCTGCGGTTCTTCTTCGGCATCGCATGCGGCCGCGGGGAGATGAAGCGGTACATGCCGTTCCGAAGCAACCCCCGGAAGTTGCCGATCGTCCTCAGCGCCGAAGAGGGGGGCGGCCTGATGGCCGCGGTGCCCGGACCCGGGCTGAAGTGCCGTGCGGCCCTGGGTATCAGCTGCGGAGCAGGTCTGCGGGCCTCCGAGGTCTGCAATCTCAAGGTCACGGATACCGGCAGTGACCGGATGCTGATCCGCGTCGGGGACGGCAAGGGCAGCCGGGACCGCAAGGCGATGCTGCCGCCGGGGCTGCTGGAGCTTTTGCGCGGCTATTGGCGCGAGGCGCGGCCGGAGGGCTGGCTGTTCCCGGGCAAGCCGAAGATCAACCCGCTGTCACCGCGGCAGCTGAACCGGGCGTTCACGTCCGCAAAACACATGGCAGGGATCAACAAGCCCGCACCCCTGCACACGCTCCGCCATAGCTTCGCGGCGCATCTGCTGGAGGCGGGGACGGATGTGCGGATCATCCAGGTTTTGCTGGGCCGCGCCAAGCTCAGCACCACCGCCCGCTACGCGCATGCGGCCACCAGGACGATCCGCTCCACCGTCAGCCCGTACGAACGTCTGAAGGAGCTGCAGGACCGCACTCTCCGGCGCGGACTGGTGCGGCCGGACGCCGGGGGGGCCCGGGCGGCCGGGACTGGAGCTTGCTGGCATCTTCCGAAGACACGGACCCGCGTGGCGGCGGGCCAATGCCGGGCATGCCAGCCTAACCCGGCTCAAGGGGATGCCGGCGATCGAGGCCTGCCGGACCGAGGTGCCCGGCGGGCATGCCGCTGCGTGCGGAAAATGCGGTCACCGGCACATCGCCTGCAGTTCCTGCAAGATACCATTGACCGGCAGGCGATTTGGCGGCGCCAAATCTGCCGGGAGGGGGGCACTGCCCGAAGTGCCAGGGACCAGCCGCAGGTGGCTGGATGGCCGCGCGGGCCGAGGACTTGCTGCCGGCCGGGTGCTTCCACGCGGTCTTCACCCTGCCGGCCGGGATCGCGCAAATCGCTTACTGGAACAAGAAGGCAGTCTGCAGCCTGCTGTTCCGCGCCTCGGCTGAGACCGTGACGGCCATCGCCGCGGATCCCCGGCATCCCGGCGCCCGGGCCGGCATGGCCAGCGTGCTCCACACCTGGGGTCCGGCGCTGACCCGCCATCCGCATGCCCGCATGATCGTGCCCCCTCTCGGCAGATCGCTGCGCAATCGCCTGCCGGGCAATGGGACGGCGGCCTGCCGCCGGACGGCACAAATGGATCGCCTGCCGCCCCGGGTTCTTCCTGCCGGTGCGCGTCCTCTCCCGGTTATTCCGGCGGCTCTTCCCCGAAGGGCCGGCGGTCCTGCACAAGGTGGGCGCGCTTCAGTTCTTCGGCGACCTCAAAAACCTGGCTCAGGCCGCCGCTTTTGCCGCCTGCCCCGCCCCGCTGCGCAAGACCGAGCGGGTCATCTGCGCCAAACCGCCCTTCGGCGGCCCCGCGGCCGTGCCCGCCTGTCTCAGCCGGTACACGCACCGCGCGGCGGTCTCGAACCCCCGCCTGACCGGCGCCGATGCTGCGGCCGTGGCGTTCCGCTGGAAGGACTGCCGCATCAAGCACGGCGGCCGGCAAAAGGTGATGCGCCTCGAGACCGGCGGGTTCATCCGCCGGTTCCTGATCCGCGTCCTGCCCGATGGATTCCACCGCATCCGGCACTACGGGCTGCTGGCCAGCGCGGCTCGCAAGGCCACCATCGCCCGCATCCGCAGATTGCCCGGCGGGGCGCCCCAGGACCCGGACCCGCAGGAGAGTGCTGAGGCCATCCCCCTCACACTGCGCGAACCGTGCCCCTGCTGTGGCGGGGCGGTGCGCATCATCGGGATCTTCCGCCGCGGTCGGAAGCCGCCATCCCGGGCACCGCCCCGGGAGCAGGCCGCATGACGCAACGCCCGTCTCAAACGCGCGAAACTCACCAGCTGCCGCCCGCAGGCCGGGCCGCTCCTGGCCTGCCCGTTACTGCGCTTTGCTCAGGAAAATGCAATCAGCTGTTCCGCCGCCATCCGAAACCCACGCCCCCAGCCGTCCGAGCGGCCTCCAGTGACAGGCACGCCATGTCCGGCCGGTGGCCGGACCCCGCCCTCGCAATCACCCGCAGCACGCTTTCCCATAGACAGCGCCCGGGTCCCGCGGCTTCCTCCTTCCGAGGTTTGTCAACGCGGGCCGGCGCCCGCAGACGCCCCGCTGTCACGCAGCGGCCCGCATCGAAAAACCTTCAAGCTTCCAGACAGTTCTTCCTGATCACGCCGCCTGCCGGGGGCGGCTTCGTGCTGTCCAAAGATCACGGGAAGCTGCGCCTCAGCCAGGGAAAGGCCGGAAAGCCAAAGCGGTTCACGGCCTGGGACTGCTTTGACGGCCCGGTCCGGGCCAGCGGCCGGCTGCTGCTGGACCGCGGCGGACTGGACAAAATCGCGCGGGATCAAGCCTGAGGTTTGGTGACTCTGTCACCGACGAGGCGGATCCGGCAGCCTAGAACGGACTCGCAATCCTCAACGTGAGTTCGAAAGGACAGTTCCATGCCCCGTAACGAAGGCCCCCTCGACCGCAGCCTGCGCATCCTCCTTGGCCTGATCCTCCTGTCGCTGATCTTCATTGGCCTGCAAACCCTGTGGGGTCTCATCGGCCTGGTGCCACTGGCCACCGGTCTGGCCGGCTACTGCCCGCTTTACCGGCTTCTCGGCTTCAGCACCTGTCCGCTGAAGAAACAAGGCTGACCCTCCCGGCTGGTCCCAGGACCGCAAAGGCGTCTGCACCATAGCGGCGGTTCCTCTTTGAGGCGGGACCGGTCAATCCTGCAATCGGCAAGGCGCCTTCAGGGCGAACCTGCCCCTGAAGCGCTTCTCAGCAAACCTTCCGCAGCGCGCAGAACGCGCTGCCAGGCCCAACGGCTGGAGATGCCCCGCCAGGGGCTTTGACAGCAGGCGGGAGTGCTCCGTTCTCAATCGTGGCGGATCCGGTTGCGGATCCTTGCCCAGCCGCCCGGCGCCAAAAAGAATGACAGGCCGAACCCGGTGGCAAAGCCTGCCAAGTCGGCCACCCAATCCTTCTGGCCGCCAAACAGAAGCCCGAACAGCAGTTGCGCCCCCATCAGGAAGGCAATTAGCGAAAACGCCCGGCTCTGCTGCGCCCCCACCAGCGCCAGCGAGCGCCACAGCAGGAAGGTGAAGGCGCCGATCAGCCCGTAGACCGCCGGAAAACCGCCGATCAAGGGCTGGCCGCCGCCAATCAGCAGCGCATAGCCCAGCGCGCCGCCCGCACCGGACAGCAGAAAGATGATGACCATCGCCAGATCGCCCATCACTTCGCCCACCATCTTGCCCATCGCCAGCACAAAGACGCAAACAAACAGCGCATGGGTGAAGGCGCCATGCACAAAGACATAGGAGACAAATCGTACCAGATGCTCAGGCAGCCAGCGGCCGCTTTCCTGCATCCACCAGAAGACTTCACTGGAAAACGCATAGGACTGGATCGCCTCCAGCCGCCAGCCGATCGCGGAGGCATCGCCCAAAACACCACGGGCACCAAGCGAGAAGACCGCTTCAATCCCCATGATGACAAGCACCAGCGCCACCACGGCGGCGGGCAAAGGGTTCACTGGGGCATTATGGGGCTCACTGCTCATCCGGGCTCCTTGCGGCACGGAATCCCCCGCGCCTGTTGACCTATCCTGGCCCCATGGGTAAGCCACCGGGGTTGCTATTTCCAGACGGGAGTTCCGCCCAAATGAGCAAATCCGCCTTCACCCCGCGTGTGTTCTCGGGCATCCAGCCCACGGGCAACCTGCACCTCGGCAATTACCTCGGCGCGATGAAGCGCTTTGTCGATATGCAGGGCCAGGATTTTGAGACCATCTACTGCATGGTCGACCTGCACGCGGTCACCGTCTGGCAAGATCCCAAGGATCTGATGAAATCGACCCGCGAGCTGTGCGCCGGTTTCATCGCCGCGGGTATCGACCCGGAGCAGTCTATCCTGATCAACCAATCGCAAGTCCCTGAGCACGCGCAGCTGGCGTGGATCTTCAACTGTGTCGCCCGCATGGGCTGGATGCAGCGGATGACCCAGTGGAAGGACAAGGCGGGCAAGAACCAGCAGAACGCCTCGCTGGGCCTGTTTGCCTATCCGGCGCTGATGGCGGCGGATATTCTGGTCTACCACGCCACCCATGTGCCGGTGGGCGAGGACCAGAAGCAGCACCTGGAACTGACCCGCGACATCGCGATCAAATTCAACCACGACTACGGCGTCAACTTCTTCCCGGAGACCGAGCCGGTCATCGAAGGCGCTGCCACCCGCGTGATGTCTCTGCGCGACGGCTCCAAGAAGATGTCGAAATCGGATGTGTCCGACGCCTCCCGCATCAACCTGACCGATGATGCCGACGCGATCGCCAAGAAGATCCGCAAGGCGAAGACCGATCCCGAGGCGCTGCCGTCTGAGGTCAAGGGACTGGAAGAGCGCCCCGAGGCCCGCAACCTGGTCAACATCTACGCCGCCCTGAACGAACAAAGCGTCGATCAGGTGCTGGCCGATGTGGGCGGCAGGCAGTTCTCGGAGTTCAAACCGATGCTGGCCGATCTGGCAGTGTCGAAACTGGCGCCGATCTCCACCGAGATGGCCCGCCTGATGGACAACCAGGACGAAATCGACCGCATCCTGGCTCGCGGTTCCGAGCGCGCGCGCGAAATCACCGCGCCGATCCTGCGCAAAACCTATGACATCGTCGGCATGGTGCCGCCGGTCGCGCTGTAAACAGATCAAGCAGCGTCAGCGGGCCGGCCTGGCCTGCTGGCGCGGCCTCTATTCCGCGTCCGGTGCGGGATGGCGCCGGGAAATCAACCCGTATTTGAGAGCGGCCCTGCGCAGCGAGAACCGGCTCCCCAGGGATTTTATCACTACCCGAGCGGACAGCCGGTCAAGCTCGTGATTGTCGATGACCCGTTCAGCGCAGCCGCAGCCTTCGCCCAGCCCGACTTTTTTGTAGTAGAATTTTTCAAAGCTTTCGGAATTTGCCATCCTGCCCTCCTGTTGAGGGCAAAGGCTACCGCGGGCCGCCGCAAACGCAAAACAATCTCTGCTGCGGTTTCACTTCACATTTGCGTGCAAGGCGCCAAAGGCCGTTAAAGCCCTCTCACTCCGTTCAAAACCAGCTCCGCAGCCAGGCGCGCATAATCCTCGCGCGCCTGCGCCCCGGCTCCGGAATTCCACATGTAGTACCAGTTCAGCATGCCAAAGACCGACATGGTGGCGCCGCGCAGCTTGGCAGTATCCCCATTGAACACCTCCGGCGCCACTGCCGCCAGCGCATCGCTCACGAATTGAACCATCTCACGCTGATAAGCCCGCAGCAGCTCCTGCTGCTCCTCCGGCAGCGCTCCCATGGCGCCGATCTGCACCTGGTGCTCGTGGTCCGCTCCCTGATAAGCGGCCATGATCTCCCCCACGATGCGGCGCAGGCGGTCTTCGGAGCCAAGCCCCTCCAGCTCAACGCCGCAGACCCTGTCGCGCAGCTCGCTGAGGTAGGTATCAAGGAGGCCGAAAAGCACGGCGTCCTTACTGTCGTAATAGTGATAGATATTCGCCTTGGAGATCCCGCACTCGCGCGCCAGCTGGGTCATCGACGCGCGGTCATAACCGGCTTCCGCAAACACCTTGGCTGCGGATTTCAGGATCTGCGTGCGTTTCTGATCATGGTCTTTTGCAATCGTGCGGGCCAAGTCTCACTCCCTGCCGCGGTTGTCGACAACGCGCTTGGCCTTGCCCTGGCTGCGCTCGACGGAACCCGGGTCGCCTACAATAATCTCGGTGGAAACGCCAACCATATCCTTGATCCGCTTGGTCAGCATCCGCGCAGCGGCGGTCTTGCTGAGCTCATCCGTTGCATCCGGACTGGCCTCCACAAACACCCGCATCGCGTCCATGCGGCCGGATTTATAGAGCTCGATCTGGTAATAGGGCGCGAGGCCGCCGGTCGCCAGCAGCTGTTCCTCCACCTGGCTGGGGAAGACATTGACGCCGCGCAGGATGATCATGTCGTCGCTGCGGCCGGTGATCTTCTCCATCCGCCGCATCGACCGCGCGGTGCCCGGCAGCAGGCGGGTCAGGTCGCGGGTGCGGTAGCGCACCATCGGCAATCCTTCCTTGGTCAGTGTGGTGAAGACCAGCTCACCCAGCTCGCCGTCCGGCAGCACTTCACCGGTTTCCGGGTCGATGATCTCGGGCAGGAAGTGATCCTCCCAGATCACCGGGCCGTCCTTGGTCTCGACGCATTCGTTGGCCACACCGGGGCCCATAATTTCGCTGAGACCGTAAATATCGACCGCATGCATGTCGAAAGCCTCCTCGACCTCCCTGCGCATCGCATCGGTCCAGGGCTCGGCGCCGAAGATACCGACCTTCAGCGAGCATTCCCGCGGGTCCATGCCTACCTTGTGGAACTGCTCCAGAATGTTGAGCATGTAGGAGGGCGTCACCATGATCCCGTCGGGTTTGAAATCGGTGATCAGACCCACCTGTTTTTCCGTTTGACCGCCTGACATCGGAACGACAGTGGCGCCCAGCCGTTCGATCCCGTAGTGTGCACCCAGCCCGCCGGTGAACAGCCCGTAGCCATAGGCGTTATGCACCATATCGCCCTTGCGCAAGCCTGACGCACGCAAAGACCGCGCCACCAGATCCGCCCAATTGCTGATGTCATTGGCGGTATAGCCCACCACAGTCGGCTTGCCGGTGGTGCCGGAGGAGGCATGCAGGCGGATGATCTGCTCACGCGGCACGGCAAACAAGCCAAAGGGGTAATTGTCCCGCAGGTCGTTCTTGTAAGTGAAGGGAAACTTGGCCAGATCCTTCAATTCCTGCAGATCTTCCGGATGCACGCCTGCTTCGTCGAACCGCTGCTTGTACATCGGCACATTTTCATAGGCATGGCGCAACGACCATTTCAGCCGCTCCAGCTGAAGTGCGCGGATTTCGTCAATCGAGGCGATCTCGATCGGGTCCAGGTCACCCTTCTTGGGGCTCAGGTCTTCCATGGCGTCCTCCACACCTTATTCGTCAAACAACTGGCCCTTGACCGCCCGGGAAACCCCCCGGAACTCGGCGATCTGCTGGCCGTCCTGATTGGTCACTGTCACGTCGTAAATGCCGCTGCGCCCGGTCAGGGAAATCTCCCGGGCCTTGGCAATCAGCTTGTCGCCCAGCCGTCCCGGCGCGGTAAAGCTGATCACGTTGTGCTGCGCCACGGTCGCCTGGTTGCGGCTGTTGCAGGCAAAGGCAAAGGCGCTGTCGGCCAACATGAAGGTCACGCCGCCGTGGCAGATACCGTGGCCGTTGCAGTGGTGCTGGGCGATGGTCAGCTCCAGCGTGGCCTCGCCCTCGTCCACGTGGGTGATCTCCATCCCCGCCCATTTCGAGGCATGGTCATCCGCCCACATGGCGGCAGCGGATTTCTCGGCGCGTTCCTTAGGGGTCATGGTCATTTACCCTTGAACACGGGCGCGCGCTTTTCAAGGAAGCTGGCGACGCCTTCGGCGTAATCCGCGCTCTCGCCGCAGGTCTTCATCGCGTCCGCCTCAATCTCCAGCTGGCCGGACAGGGTGTTGACCGCAGCCGCTTGGATGCACTGTTTGGTCAGGCCCAGGCCCAGGGTTGGACCATTGGCGAACTTCTCTGCCATGGCGCAGGCTTCCGGCATCAGCTCCTCATCCGGCAGCGCCTTCCAGATCAGCCCCCAGTCCTCGGCCTTCTTGGCAGGCAGCGGCTCAGCCGTCAGCGCCAAGCCCTTGGCCCGCGCCTCGCCCAGCAGCCGCGGCAGGTGCCAGCTGCCGCCGGTGTCGGGGATCAGGCCCACCTTGGAAAACGACTGGATGAACTTGGCGCTTTCGCCCGCCAGCACCATATCGCAGGCCAGCGCCAGATTGGCCCCTGCCCCGGCGGCCACGCCGTTCACCGCGCAAATCACCGGGAAATTCAGCGAGCGGATCAGCCGCACCAGCGGCGCATAGAAGGTGCGTACAGTCTGACTCAGATCCGGCGGCCCGTCCATCTTGCGCGGATCGCGGTCGCCCAGATCCTGGCCGGCACAAAAGCCGCGCCCGGCCCCGGTCAGCAGCATCGCACGGGCACCGTTGTCACGCGCTGCCTCCAGTGCACCGCGCAAGGCGGTGTGCATTTCCTCGTTGAAACTGTTCAGCCGGTCCGGACGGTTCAGAGTGATCTCCACCCAGGTGCCGTGGTCCTCAACCAGAATCGTATCGCTCATCGCTCCCTCACCCTGTCAGCGGCGCATTTGACAAATTTCTTGCATAAACCGACCGGACGGTCAATATATCTCCACATCAGATTCCAGCCTGGCCCCGCGCCGGCCTGACGAAAAGGACGACATGATGAGCCTTCTAGAGATTTCCAGCTTTGCAGCGGGTCAATGGGTCGCACCGGGCGCAGGTGCCCGCAGCATCGCCAGCGCCATCACCGGCGAGGTGATCGCCAGCGCGGGAAATGACGCGCTCGACGTGCAAGGCATGCTGGATTACGCCCGCGCTGTGGGCGGCGCCAACCTGCGCAAGCTGACCTTCCACGACCGCGCCCGGATGCTGAAGGCGCTGGCAGGCCACCTGAACCAGCACAAGCAGGCGCTTTACGATCTCAGCTTCAACACTGGCGCCACCCAGTCCGACCACATGATCGACATTGACGGCGGCATCGGCACCATGTTCGTTTTCGCCTCCAAGGGCCGCCGCGAGATGCCGGACGCCCATGTCTACCTTGACGGCGACGTGGAGCAGCTCAGCCGGAACGGCACCTTCCTGGGTCAGCACATCTGCACCCCGCTGCGCGGCGTTGCGGTCCACATCAACGCCTTCAACTTCCCGGTCTGGGGCATGCTGGAAAAACTCGCCCCCACCTTGCTGGCAGGCGTCCCCGCCATCGTGAAACCCGCCACCAACAGCTGCTATGTGACGGAACTGGCGGTGAAACTGATGCTCGACAGCGGCATCCTGCCTGAGGGTGCGCTGCAGCTGGTCTCCGGCGGCCTCGGCGACATGCTGGACCACCTGACCATGCAGGACGTGGTCAGCTTCACCGGCTCCGCCAATACCGCGCTCAAGCTGCGTGCCAACCCGGTGATCCTGGAAAACTCGGTCCGCTTCGTCGCCGAACAGGACAGCCTCAACGCCTCCGTCCTGGGCCCCGACGCCCAGCTCGGCACACCGGAGTTCGATCTGTTCGTCAAGGAAGTCAGCCGCGAGATGACCACCAAGGCGGGCCAGAAATGCACCGCCATCCGCCGCATTATTGCACCGCAGGCACAGGTGGACGCGGTGATCAAGGCACTGTCAGCCCGCCTGGCAAAAACCCAAATCGGCGACCCGCGCCTCGAAACCACCCGCATGGGTGCGCTGGTCTCGAACAGCCAGAAACGCGATGTGCTGGAAAAGGCCGCGATCATCGGTCAGGAAGCAGAACGCGTCTTTGGCGACCCGGACAGCTTCACCGTCGACGGCGCCGACGCCGACAAAGGCGCCTTTGTGCCGCCGATGCTGTTCCACTGCGCCGACCCGGACAACGCCAGCCGCGTGCACGACACCGAGGCTTTCGGCCCCGTCTCCACCATCATGGGCTACCGCGATCTGGACCACGCCATTGGTCTGGCCAACCGCGGGCAGGGCTCGCTGGTGGCCTCGGTCATCACCCGTGAACCGGCCGTCGCACGCGAGGTCGCCATCGGTGCCGGCGCCTACCACGGCCGCCTCTACTTCAACAACCGCGACTCGATGAAGGAGAGCACCGGCCACGGCTCCCCCCTGCCCCACATGGTGCATGGCGGCCCGGGCCGTGCAGGCGGCGGCGAGGAAATGGGCGGTGTGCGCGGCGTCAAACACTACATGCAGCGCACCGCGATCCAGGGCTCGCCCGACATCCTGTCCGCGATTGGCGAGAAATGGGTTCCCGGCGGCACTGAGATCGAAGGCCCGGCCCACCCCTTCACCCGCAAGTTTGGCGAGCTGTCCATTGGCGAGACCTTGCACACCGCCCCGCGCACCGTCACCCTGGAGGATATCGAGACCTTCGCCCATTTCACCGGTGACACCTTCTATGCCCATATGGACGACGCCGCCGCCAAGCGGAACCCGTTCTTCCCGGGCCGCGTCGCGCATGGCTACCTGCTCCTGTCCTTCGCCGCGGGCCTGTTCGTACAGCCCGATGAGGGCCCGGTTCTGGCCAACACCGGCCTTGATAGCCTGCGCTTTATGAAACCGATTGAAGCGGGCGAAAGCATCAAGGTCCGCCTGACGGTCAAGAAAAAGACCCCCCGCAACGAGGAATATGGCGAGGTCCGCTGGCATGTGACCCTTACCAACCAGGACGGCGAAGTGGCCGCAGAATACGAACTGCTGACCATGAACGCCTTTTGAACCAGCGCAAAAGTGGTAGGCAGCGGTAACACTGCCCTGCGCCCGGACTGGTCTAACCCGTCCGGGCGAACTATGTTTATCCCTATGAACGAACAGCATAACCCCTGGTTTGACACCGCCGTCCAGCAGCTGAACGATCCGCAGAACCAGCGGGTCTGGTCTGTCATCGTGTCGCTGTTCGGTGATCTGGCGCAGGAAAAAGGCGCCCAGATCAGCGGCGGTGCGCTGACCCGCATCATCACGCCGATGGGGATCAAGCCCGAAGCGATCCGCGTAGCCCTGCACCGGCTGCGCAAGGACGGCTGGATCGAAAGCGCCCGCGCGGGCCGCGCCTCGGTGCATTACCTGACGGAATACGGACGCAGCCAATCGGCTGCCGTCACCCCGCGGATCTATGAACGCCGCGCCGCTGCGCCCGGCGACTGGCACGTGCTGATCGCCGAGGACGGCGCCGGGCAAGCCACATTGGATGATGTTCTGCTGCTGCCCAATTACGTGGCCGTGAACCGCACCACCGCCCTGGGCCACGGCCCGATGCCCCGCAGTCTGAACGACCTGATGGCCGCCGAGGTCAGCAACGTTGCGGTGCCTGGCTGGCTCAAGACCCGGCTGTTTCCCGGACCTCTGCGCGAGGCCTGCGCCGCCCTGCAGCAGGACCTGAGCCGGATCACCCCGCCGCCCGCCGGCTTGGCACCCTCGCAGACCGGCACCCTGCGCACGCTGATCGTGCACCGCTGGCGCCGCGTGGTGCTGCGTCACCCGGACTTGCCTGCCAGCTTCCATCCGGCGGACTGGGCCGGAGAGGCCTGCCGTACGCTGGTGTTCCAGCTTTTGGACCAACTGCCGCTGCCGGAGTTGTCTTCGCTGGACAGTCTGCCGGATTAATCCCTGGGCGCACTGGCGCCCCCCTGTGCAAGCCCTTGCTTTTCATAGTATTTCCCTGATCTTTGGAAAAACTTCCGGAGAATCCGCATTTCGGCCGCTTTTCCGCTTGACCCGGCCCGCGGCATTCCGTAAATCGCCTCCACACAGCGAGCGGCGGAGTAGCTCAGTTGGTTAGAGCAGCGGAATCATAATCCGCGTGTCGGGGGTTCAAGTCCCTCCTCCGCTACCACCCTTTCCAGATTACCGGACGCTTTGGGCAAAGGCTGTGAAACCTTCGCAGACCTCAAGCACATTGAAGCGGCCTGAAATCCCGTCTGTACCGCCGGATAATCCTGCTAAAGTCACGGTCATTTCCCCCAAAGGGAAGCGCGTTAAAGGGCGGCTGCAGAGGCCACTTCCTGCGTGGCATGAACATTCCGCTCAAAGCTGCAGCACGCCGCGGAACCGGTCTCCAGCCCTTCGAGCTGCCGAGTTTAAATCCAGCGCCCATGGCGGGAATACCTGCCGGCAACAGGCCGTTGAAGATGAGTAACCGAACTTGACCGGGTGACATGCAGTGCAAAGGCGTTAACACCTGCCGCTCCGGTGTTACTTTGCCTTTGAAACCGCAACTCCTGTCCAGTCATCTGCTGGCGGCACAGCCCGAAACGCGGCAGCACGCTGCTTCATGACCGCAGAGGCGGGATCGCCGCCCCGCGCATCCTCTGTCCTCTCAAAGGCCGCGATTGCCTCGTCAAAACGTCTTTGCCGGTACAGCGCAAGGCCTTCCTCGTAGGCATCGATCCAAGCGCGCGATCCTTCGAACTCGCCCGCCATCGCAATCAGTTCAAAGACCGCAATCCCCTCAGCCCGCCCGAACACGGCAAGCGTGTCCAGCTCCCGCACTACGATTTTGCCGCCAGCGGCCTTCCGGGTTTCCGGCCCGATCAGGATTGTCGTGCCATAAACCTTGTTCGCCCCCTCCAGCCGGCTGGCGACGTTCACGGCGTCCCCCATGGCCGTATAGTTAAGCCGCTGTTCAGAGCCGATATTCCCGACCAGCGCCTCACCAGAGTTCAGCCCAAGGCGGATACGCAGCGGCTGCCCGGAATCGTCCCTTATGTCTGCCGCGGCAACGGCCGTAACCAGGTCGAGCGCCGCACGGCACGCGTTTTCGGCATGGCTCCGGTCGCGGCGCGGCGCCCCCCAAAACGCCATCAGCCCATCACCGATGTATTTGTCGATGGTGCCGCCATGGCGAGTAATGGCATCAGATGCAGCGCTGAAGTAGAGCTCCATCAGTTGGATGATCTTCGTGCCCAGCCGCTCTGAAAGGCCGGTAAATCCGGCGACGTCGCAAAACAGCACCGAAACCTGTTTGATACTGCCGCCTGGCTGTGTGCTGATGCCTTCCGCCACCAGCATGCGGACAAGGTCGGCCGGCAGGTATTTGCGAAAGGCAGACAGGCCCGCGGCCATGCTGGCGGTCGCGGCGGAGAGATCTGCGAGCTCCGACAGGTTGGATTTCCGGCGCGCGATCTGCTCGACGTCAAAGCGTTCAACCTTGTTCAGGTCGTCGACAATCTGCGCCAGTGGAGTCGAGACCACCCTTCGCACAAGCCAGATCGCCAATCCCGTCGCTGCGAGCACGGCACCGGCCAGCACATAGATGAGCTGCGTCAGGGTCCTATCAATCTCCGACAGAAACGCCGTTTCCGGAATAACGGTTGCAACGCGCCAGCCGTAAAACCCTAACGGTGTCAGCGCCACTGCATGCGGCACGCCATCGCTGACGATCCGTATCGTCGCCCCTGCACCGGAGTGTGCGCCGGAAGGGCCCAGCAGCTGTTCTCCGGCCGTTTTGGCGACGTCATACAGCGCCCCCTCGCCCATGCGCGCAGGTGTGATTTCGTCTGCCTCCGGGTCCGGAGCAGCGATGACCTTCCCGTCCGCATCAAGAATGAAAGCCGCACCGAACTCACCCGGCCGCAGCGTCCCCAGGAAACGCGACAGCCGGTCCGTTTCGATAACAACCGCCAATACGCCTTGCCGTCTGCGAAAGACGTCGACCGGGCCGGCAAATGCATAAGCTTCCTTTTTAAGACCTGGCAGTTCCCCGGCCTCCGCCCAGTCCGGACCGCCGGCGCCGATGAAATCACGGAACCAGCTGGCATTACGCGGATCGTAAGCTGTTGGCGTGAAGGAGCGGTCTTCGAACTGGATGTCACCAGGAATGAAAATGTAGCGGTCCGTGCGCAGCATCCCGTCGCGGATTGCATCGTCGATTTCGATCATTTCCAAACCGGCGTCGCCCAGGCGGTGGGCGGCAAAAAAGTCCCCGTCATCCCAGCCAAACATGATCCAGGAAATATTTGGCTGAGCCTGCAGTTGAGACAGAAAGACAAACTCCCGCTTGTCGGCTTGCCGCGTTTCAATGACATTCTGAACAAAAATCGTGCGCACGGCCGCCCAGGCCGCCTCGGCCGACCGCAGCGTCAGCCCAACTTCGATCCGGACGGTGTTGGCAATCTGGCTGTTGATTTCGGCCGCAAGCATACGGCTGTTCCCGCGTGCCGTCGTCCACCACAGCGAATGGACAACAAAGGTGGATACACCGATTGCAAACGCCACGAGCAATGACACGGCGATCCCCACATTGACGCGCATCTTGGCTCCTTCGCAGCGGTATGCGTTGAGGCCAAAATTTTAGATGGCAGGCCAGCCCAAGGGAAGCCCATTGTTGAGTGGATCCGGAACCAGGGGGCAGGTCTGCGGGCTCAAACCCGTCTTCGCTGCCGCACTGGCTTGCAGCGGTCCAGTGCCGCTGCGCCGGCTGATGGCGCAAGGAAGCCAGCTACCCCATAGCTTCTGGCAGGGGCAGAACAAGCTTGTCTCAGAATTACCCGATCACATCCCAGACATATTCGGTGCCAATGACTGAGCCGTCGGACGCGAAAGTTGTAGTTTTTATCTCAAACGGCTGGTCACCGTTCAGATCCTCGCGGATACGGGTGGTGAGAACGCCTAACTCGTAAAGTTTGGTCGTCCTGTCGCCATTGTCCAAATGTGCGATTTTCATCGTCACGTTCCCATCCGCATCGAAATAGCGTTCCAGAATACTCCAATCGGCCCGGCCCTGGGCATCACTGCCATCGGTGCGGACCTGTTTGACCCGGACGCCGCCCTCATAGTGGTTTTCCCGGACCTGTGTGGTGCCGTCATCAAAAACAATCTCGGTCTGCAGGACGTTGCCGCCAGCATCCAGGCTGCGCCGGATGCTTTGCCAGGGGGCACTGCTGGCGCTGCCTGCGCCATCAGTCAATGTCTTGGCGGAAAGAACACCGTTCTCGTAGGTGTTCGCGGTAGAGCGGGTGGTGCCGTCATCATAAACAACGTCGATTTGCGCCGCTTGGCCGTTGCTGTTGAACGTCTTGGTACGCGAGGCCCAGGATTTGGCGCCGCCATCTGCTCCGGTATCCAAATAGGTGATCGTATCGACCGCACCGTCCTTGAATGTGACAGCCTTTTCCGCCCCGCCGCTGGTTTCTGTGAGCTTGGAAATGGTCTGCCCGTTCTTGCGCAAAACCATTGAAACAGGCTGAATGCCGTCCCAGACGATTTCTCCGACGGCACCGTCGCCAAAGATGATTGCTTCGGTACCTGCCTGCACCACATCGCTGCCCTCATCCAGACCATCAAGCAAATTGGTGTCCGTTACTCTGATCCCGCTGCCATCTGCGGCAAACGCTAAGTCGAATTCATCGCTGCTGCCCAGGAAAGCCGCATAGTCGAAACCCGCGCCGCCTGCGATCACGTCATCGCCGCCCATGCCGGTGATGGTATCATCACCGGTGCCGCCGGTCAGGCTCTCTCCCGTGGAAGTGCCGGTGATGCTGAGACCGGTCGCCGCCCCTTCGATGGTCACCTCCAGCACAACCGAAGTGCCATCTGCGGCTGCCAGCACAAAGCTGTCAATGATGCTGTCACCAGGCTCCAGGTGGTCAAGGACAGCGGTGCGGGTATAGATCCAGCTGCCATCCGCCGCCACACTGAGGCTGCCATAGCTGCCAGCAAAGCTGCCCGGCGCAATCTGAGCCGGGCTGTCCGGATCGGTCACGGTAATCCGGCCGCTGGCGCTGCTTGTGTTTTCGGAAATTTCCGCACTCAGATCGCCAGAGAAGACAGCCGGATCGTTGACTCCGTGCAGGGTGATCTCGATCGTGCCGCTGGACGCCTGCCCGCTCGAATCCGCCACGGTGTAAGGCACCTGAACCACAGCAGGCGCGGCACCGGACTGCAGGGTTTCATAGGCACCATTGGGGTCGAATGTTACGGTCCCATCGGCGTTCAGCGTCACGATGGCGCCGCTGGCAAGGCTGACGCTTTCTCCTGCGGCAACCGGAGTGCCATCCAGTGCGGTGATCACCAGCGCGCTGCCTTCGGGGTCATTGTCATTTGCCAGCGGAGACAGGGTTATGACGCTGTCCTCCGAAGCCGCAGCCGTATCCACCACCGCCACCGGCGCATCATTCACTGCCGCAACCGTGATCTCCACCGAGGCCGTTGCAGTGCTGCCGTTTCCGTCCGAGACGGTGTAGGTGATTACCTCCACCCCGTTGAAATTCGAATTCGGCGTGTAAGTGATGCTGCCATCGGCGGTGAAGCTGACACTGCCATTTGCCGGATCGGCCACCGAAATCAGGCTCAGCGGATTACCCTCGGCATCGGTGTCATTGCTCAGCACACCCACCGTTACCGCAGTGTCCTCCTGCGTGGCAGCACTGTCGGACACCGCCACTGGCGCATCGTTGATGCCGGTCACGGTGAACTGGATGGTGCCTGAGGCAACACCGCCCGCCCCGTCGGAGACCGTGTAGCTGATGGTCTCCACCACGTTCTGGTCCTGCGCAAGATGGTCGTAATTGCCGCCCGGAAACAGGCTGACGGTGCCATCGCCGTTCAGGAACACCAGCGCACCGCTGGCCAGGCTCACGAATTGCCCCGGCTGCACGGCGGTGCCGTTCAACGCGGCAATGCTCAGCTGCCTGCCGTCCACGTCGCTGTCATTGGCCAGCGGGTCCAACGTCTGGGCGGCGCTTTGCACTGCGCTTGAGGTGTCACTCACCACCACCGGCGCGTCGTTCACCGGGCTCACGGTGATGTCCACCGAGGCGGTAGCCGTGCCGCCATTGCCGTCCGAGACGGTATAGGTCAGCTGCTCAACACCATTGAAATCCGCATCCGGCGTGTAGGTGATCTGCCCGCCGCTGAACTGCACCTGGCCGTTCGCAGCCCCGGCCACAGCCGTCACGGTCAGCGTCTCGCCGTCCAGCTCCGTGTCGTTTGCTATGACGTTGATCACGACGGCGGTGTCTTCTGCCGTGGTAGCGCCGTCGTTCACGGTAACTGGAGCATCCTGCACCGGCTGCACTGCCACGGTGATGGTGGCGGTCGCGGTCAGATCGCCGTCGCTCACCGTGTAGGTGAAGCTATCGCTGCCAAAGTGGTTGGCATCCGGCACATAGGTCACGGTGCCGTCCGCGTTGATCTGTGCGGTACCATGGCCGGGCGTGCCCAGGGCGGTGACGCTTAGAGCGTTGCCTTCCGGATCGCTGTCATTGCTGCGCGGATCGAAGGTCAGGCTGCCGTCCTCGGCCACCGTCACATTGTCGGCATTTGCCACCGGCGCGTCATTGACTGCCGTCACATTGACCGTGACCGTTGCCGTGGTGGTGCCGCCCAGCCCGTCCTCGCGGGTGTAGCTGAAGCTGTCGGCGCCGTTGAAATTGGCATCCGGCACATAAGTAAACGTCTGGCCGTTCTGCACGATGGAGCCATGCGCCGGGGTGCCAACGGACAGCACTGCCCCGCCCAGCCCGTCCGGGTTGAGGTCGTTTGAGGTCAGGTCCAGCACCACCTGCTGGTCCTCTGCCGTGGCCACGCTGTCATCTACGGCCATGATCGGATCGGCGACCGGTGTCACCGTGACGGTGATGGTCGCGGTGCTGGCAGCGCTTTCTGGCTGGAACTCAGACCCCACATAATAGGTGATTGTCTCGGTGCCGCTGAAGTTGGCATCGGGGGTATAGCGGATGGTGCCGTCCGGCAGCACCTCAGCGGTGCCATTGGCAGGCTGGTCCACCCGGTGCAGCACCATCGCATCGCCATCGGCATCGCTGTCATTGGCAAGCACACTAATGACGACAGCGGTATCCTCGGCGGTTGTTACTGCGTCGTCAACTGCCGCGACATCGGTATCTACGTAAACTGTGACGTTGCCAAAGTAGTATTGGAAAATGTTCTGATCGTAGAAGTTATATTGGAAGGATGCCACCCCGTGGAAACCCGCGTCAGGCGTGAAATTGACCCGGCCACCGGAAGTGGACTGCACAATGGCGCTTGGGCCAATCATAAGACCCGGATGGTTGGAATATGACGCGTTCCTGCTGACACTTTCCCCGGTGTAGCCGGTAACAGTGCCGTCAACCCCAAGGCCAACCGAGGTCACAAAGCCTCTAAGCCCCCCATTGGGGCTGTAATCGTTGGCCAGCAGTTCCGAGGTATGTACAGTCAGCAGCTCATCTGGGGCCACCCGGAAGGTATCATCTGCCAAGACAATCGGATCATAGGTATTGTGGAATCTGATCGCCTGATTGTGCGTTACCTCATGGATACCGTCCGTGATAACAACAGGAACATATATCGTCCCGTTAAAATTGGCATCCGGAGTGGCGGTAAAGGTGCCGTCGCCATTGTCCGTTATCGTTGCATTGGCCACATCGGTACCGATGCTTACCACGCTCAACGTATCGCCGTTCAAGTCCCGGAAGCCGGAAATCGCCTGCATGGTGAAAGGCGTGTCTTCGACGGCATTATAGAGATAGGAAATGACTGTCGGCGCCACTTCCCCAATTATGGTGACTGTTACAGAGCTGTCCGCGTGATGGCCTGCATCATCCACGATCCCATAGGCGATTACCTCGGTGCCGGTGATGCCAACAGGCACATAATAGCCAACCTGATTGCCGACAATCGTCACCTGCCCGAGGTCTGTGAACGGCGTGAAGGCAGTCGTGATTTCGAGGTTGCTGCCTTCGGGGTCCGTGTCATTCGCCAGTACATCCAGCAGCACAAAGTCACCAGCAGTCACGTAATAGCTGTCCGGGTTGGCAACAGGCACGTCATCCACCGGCACATAATTCAGCGCAACGCTGGCAGTGCTGGTGGCCACCCCATCGGTCGCCTCATAGGTGAAGGTGACCGGCCCGTTATAGTTCAGCGGCGGCGTATAGACGATCTGCCCGCCGACGATCTCAGCGGTTCCGACATTCGGGGTTCCGACACTCACCAGGCTCAGCATGTCGCCATCCGGGTCAACGTCGTTGGCCAGCACATCCAGCGTCAGCACCTGATCCTCAAGCACCACACGACTGTCATCCTGCGCCGAAACCGGATCATTTACGCCGGTGACCGTCACGGTGACTGTGGTTGTCGAGGCATAGCGGCCATCGTCCAGCGTATAGGTGAACGTGTCGGTGCCGGTCTCCCCCGCTTTCAGCGCATTCTGCGCCGCGCCGGGAGTATAGGTGAAGGTGCCGTCGCCATTGTAGGTGACGCTGCCACCGTTGCTTCCAGTGCTGTCGAACCGGCTAACCACGGCATCCTGCGCCCCCGGATCCAGATCATTGGCCAGCGCATCAATGGTAACTGCCGCCTCCTCGGTGGTGGCAGCACTGTCGGCATAGGCCACCGGGTTGTCGGTGAAGCCAGCGATATTGATGGTGACGGTGGCGGTTGTCACCGTGGTCCCGTCTGAGACCGTATAGGTGAACGTATCGGTGCCAGATTGCCCGTCGATCAGCCCGTCAAAGATATCGGCTGGGTCATAGGTGAACTGGCCGGTGCCCGGCACCCGTGTGACCGTGGCGCCATGGGCAGACACCGGGTCAAAGGACACGATTTGCACATTGGTGATACCCGGATCGGTGTCATTGGCCAGCACATCGCCGGTGGTCAGCACCGTGTCCTCATCGGTGTTGAAAGCGGTGCCGCTGTCATTGCGCGCAACCAGCGTGCCGTCCACCACCGTCATCTGCCAGGTGGTGGTGCCGCCCGCGCTGGCGGAGGCTGTATTGAGATCCAGCAGATCAGGCGATGTGAAGGTGGCCGTGGTGCTGCCGAAGGTAACGGTATAGGTGTAGCTGCCGGCACTGCCCGTGCGCACCAGCGACGGCGCAGTGCTGCCATCCGGGCCTTCAAACACCAGCACATCGCCAATCGCCGCATCCGCCAGCACATCGGCGCCGTCGTTCGACCCGAACAGGAAGCGGTCATTTCCGGCGCCGCCGCGCAGGGTGTCGTTGCCGCCGCCACCGCGCAATTCATTGTCGCCCGCATCCAGCGAGATCGCCTCGCCATGTCCGGTTCCGATGATCGCTTCAAAGCCGGAAACACTATCAGTAGCCGCCAGCGTGCCGTCACCGTTCAGAATGCGGATGCTGCCGTTGCCATTGGCATCCAGACCGGAGAAATCGACCGAATAGGCCGGATCAAGGCGGCTGTAGTCAAGCGTGTCGTAATCGCTTTCGCCTGCAAGGGTGTCATTGCCAAGGCCTGCGTAATAGGTGTCGTTGCCAGCCCCCAGCGCCACATTGTCATTGCCGCCGCCGGTGCCGATGGCGTTGTCGATTGCATGGCCCGCGATCGAAGGCCGGAAATCCGGTTCGTAATCCAGCCAGTCCACCATATCGACAGTGATGTTGCCGCCGGTCAGGTGCATTTCCTCGAAATTGACATAGCTGGTGGGCAGAGCACCCTGGCGGACGCTTGTAACAAAATCATAGGAAAAGCTGGCGGACTGGAAAGTGCCGATATCGGCAAAAACCATCGAAGAGCCTGCCATGTCCAGGGTCAGAACATCGTACCCCTCGCCGCCATCCACCGTGGCACTTCGGTAAACGTTCTGCAGCGTAAACCGGTCGTAATACGCAACCAGAGCGCCTGGAGCCCAGCTGCCTGTGACAGTGTCATCACCTGCACCCGCAAAGAGCTCATCAACTCCCGCGCCGAGATCGACACTGTCGTTGCCGCTGCCGGTGGTGATACGGTCATTACCGGCCCCGCCCGAGATCGTGTTGCCACCATTGCCCGCGGTTATGGTATCATACCCGTCGCCGCCAAAGATCTCACTCGCGGCATCCCCCGCCGTGATGCGGTCATTTCCAGCGCCGCCGGAAATCAGGTTGGCGCCCTGCAGATCGCTGATCACGTCATGCCCGCTCCCGCCCATAATGACGTCGCGGCCCGCGCCGCCGTCCAGGGTGTCGTTGCCAGCCCCGCCCTGCAGCCGGTCGGTGCCGCCGCCGCCCAGCAGCGAGTCATTACCGTCGCCGCCATAAAGCTGGTCGCGCCCGCCGCGGCCGTGCAGCGTATCGTTGCCGCCCTGGCCGCGAATGCGCGAACCTGCATTCTGCGCATAGATAAAATCGCTGTGTTGGCTGCCTACCGCCCATTCAAACCCCTGAACGGTTGCCGTGGTGTCGGTGTGGACCAGAACGTCATAATGCGGCGTGGTGATCCAGTAGTGGATCGAGTTCCCCACCGCGTGGGTCCGCATCCATGTCGCCCCGCTCTCCAGATCGAGCGAGGTCAGGAAGTAGGTATTGGCAATGACGCCCGGCTCCGGCGCACGGGCCACCTCTGGCGTCAGGATTTCAAACGTATCGACACCTGCACCGCCCTGGTAGCTAGCGCCATTGACCAGTTCTCCCGCGACATAGTCGTGGCCGGCGCCTGCATCGACAGCAATGAACTGGCTGCTGTTGTCCCCATAGCTGACCGAGGTGACTTGCCCCTGCCACAGGGTGATGCGGGCAGTGACGCTGCGGCCGCTGTCAACAATCAGCGTGTCGCCATAGGCAGAGCCATAGATATGAGATTGCGAAACACCGTCTGTCGCATTTTCCGTCGTCAGCTTCACCGCATATGCGGACTGGCGCATGTCGAACAGGCGCAGGCTGCCGGTGTGGAACTCCTCGAAGTTCCGATGGGTGGCAATGGTGCGGAAATTCGACGCATCCAGGCCATAGAACGGCCCGGTGACATAGCGCACCGTGTTGTGGTCGATAACGATATCGCCGGTGTAACCCGCGGGGTTGCCCTCGGTCAGGCCAACCGTGCTGAGCAGATCCCAGCCATCGCCGCCATCAATCAGCCCGGCTGTGACGCTCTGGTAATAGGGGCTGACACCCGTGCCGCCCGCGGCGTCTTGTGAGAAATTGAACGAGTCGTTGCCTGCCAGCAGATTGACTGGCCGCCCGGCCGGCGCGTAAACGGTATCCACATTATCGCTGGCAGTGAAAACAGCGGTGTCCTTCTCCAGGATGTACAATCCGCCATTGATCGCAGTGGGCGCATTGGAGACGTGGATCAGATCCCAGGGATTGGTCGTGTTGGGATCAACACCGGGGAGGATAACGTTTGAAGCGGAAAAAACCGGCCTGCTTTCCCAAATCCCGTTGAACGCAAAGTAATACCGTGTCGCGCCCAGGTTCGAATTCAAGTCCAGTGTCAGTTCCTGGTAATACTTCCCATAGCTGCCGTATTGCGCCCGGATCTGTGCCGACAGCCCGGCCATGAAGCTGCCGCTGTCAAATCCGCCATAGGCATCCGCAATTGCCTGTGCGTTTTGATAAGTTTGATCGAAACTGCCGCTGTTGCCGCCGGTGGCGGTGTACCACCAGTCCGGCAGGGTGCCGCCGTGATCATTGACCGCGGCTTCAATCAGCCCTTGGGTAACCGCGGTCGGCGACAAGTCGATCAGCCCGTTTGCACCCATCTCGGCGTTAACCGCCGCGGTCACAATGATCGGCGCAATATAGTCAAAGAAATAGTCTGAGACGCCCCACGTCAGCACCGACGCGGCCATTTGCCCTGCAATCGTCAGCAGTGCTGCCGGATCGCCATCGCCTTTTGCGGCCGCAGCGATCCCGGGTGCCAGATAGGTTGCAAACTTGACAATGTTCACGGCCGCCTTGGCGGCCGGCGGCAGCGGCAGCACCGCCAGGATCGAGGTCGCGGTCTTCACCGCCGCTGCGACCGTCAGCCCGATCACCTCCGGGCTGGTGTCGCCCGCCGACAGTCTCTGGAAAAATGACCGCGCTTCAGCCAGATCCCTGACCGCGGTGACCACACCCTGGTTGAACCGGGCTTCTTGCTCCGGCGTGCTGGGCAGTACCACTTCGACAGAAGGATTGGCCGCAATCTGCGCCTGAAACTGGGCCAGCATGTCGGCGGACAACTGGTCGGCCCGCGCTTGCAGCTCGGCATCGGTGAAATTGGCCTCGGGCTCCGCTGTCAGGCCGGAAACTTCGTTGACCTGCGCCATCAGCGAGTCGGCGATCTGGCTGACCGCCTCCACCGACAGCGGGTTGGCACCGCTATACCCCTGCTCGCCGGCCAGCAGCGCAGCGGAGACATCAATGTTCTCCTGCTGCAGCTCTGCCGCGGTCATCCCTAGGCCGCTGCTGCCGTAAAAACCCGCATCGCTCAGATCCAGCAGCGGCTCTCTGCCGCCTTCCGCCGCCCGGAAATAAGCCTCGTAAACCGCAAAGGCCCCGGCATCCGTTGTAACAGTCTTGACCACTCGTGTTCTCCTGCCCGCCGCGGGCCGGAACAGGCGCCGCAAAACCCATTAGAGAACGCAAGCAGTCAATCGAAAAAGGCGCCTGAAAGCACCTGAACAAAAAACGCCTAGCTAGTATTCTCTGCCCGGCGCGGCCTCCAAAAGCCACACCAACGGTACTTCTGCACCCGCTCCCGTTTAACTGGCGCAACAGCAAGCCCGATCGCAATAAACCTATGGCCGGACTGCCTAAACCAACGGGTTGCCCCCCATAAACCTAAGGTATAAGCCACTTGCCCGGGGCGTTTTTTTCAAGCAGCCACTGCCAGTTAGGACAGCAGAATGCTGCTCCACAAAGGCGCTCCAGCCCTTGCCGCCAAGCCATCTGAGAGCGACACCCGGCAAGCGAAAACGCGCGATTCCGAACTCGCGCGGAGCCCCGCCAACATCGCGCCAGGCACATCTCTCTTGGCAAATTTCTTCACATGCCTGCTTTCAGCCCGCCGGCACAACAGAAGCCTAAAGCCGGCCCTCTTCGATGCGATGGTAAGCGTTTCCGGCCGACGGATAACCGGCCCTGCGTGCCGCGCCTGACATGTGCGGCACAACGCGGTGTCCCCAGCCTTCCTGCGCAGCAAAGCTGTCACTGCGGACCCAGCTTGTCCTTGAAGGCAGGGGGCCCTGGGCTGCACATGCTGCACCGATGAGAATACCTGCCAAATGCAACCAAGACCTCCGGCACCGGGTCAGCACAGGTGACGGACTGTATGCCCTTGACGGCCGCAGCCCAGAACTGCGCACTGATGACAGCATAGGTGATCAAGACCGCCAGGCACATGACGGCGCAAGCGGTAAAGATGAAAGCGGCCACGGCAATGAAACAGACCCGGGAATCGAACTTGCCGGTCATGAAGCCGGTCATCGGCGCATGCGGGACACGCAATGCAGTCGGGGCCGGCGCCGCTGAACCCCAGCAGGCCGGCAGCGGCGGACACTTCCGGAAATTTCCTTCCGGGAAGGAACGGATCACGCGGCTAGGAGAGGCCGCAGGTCCCGCCGCTTGAGAGAACACCGGGCCAGCCCGCCGTAACTTTTGCGCACATGCGCGCGCCCCTGCGCGCCGAACAGGCAGGAAACGCCGGCCAGTTCCGGAAACAGGAGAAGCAGCTCGCGCAGGTCTGCAGGGGACAGGCTGCGGACCGCTTCGGGACCGGGCCAGAACGTTTCGGTTGGGATGCCCTCGGCAAAGATCACCTCATGCCGTTCAGTCATGAGGTGCACATAGGTGACGGCCTGCCCGGGTCCCGGCGGCCGGCCGCCGTGCGGGTCGAATTCGGCCAGCAGTTTTGCGGTGATGAAACTTTCGTCGAAATGAAACTCCGGCCCGAAGGTCCGCTTGTCCACCAGCAGGCGATGCTGCGGCGACAGCAGCATCGGCCGGCTGGGCGCCAGCAGGCCGCCGGGGTGAACCAGATACGGTTTGAGCTCCGGGCGCCGGTCCAGTTCCACCGGGGTCAGTGTGCGTTTCCCCGCCCAGATCACCGGCTGAAACCCATTGTCGGCGGTTTGCAAGAGATCACCCGGCCGGATCCGCCCCGCAGGCACCGGGCCGCGGCTGGTGCCGAGCAGAACATCCGGCGTGAAACAGGGAATGCCGGCAGACATCAGCTGCGCATGCGATGCCATCTGCGCCGGCGCCACCCCCTTCAGCACCACCTGTTCACCACTCGGGAAGGTCAGCAGGGCGTTGCCGGAGCCATCGTCGGAGACAGTTACATCGGCTGTGCGGATGGCCCCGCCTGGCCCCGTGCCTCCGGCTAGGTCCGACACATCCAGCTGGTCATTGAAGAAGCCGTCGCTGTCATCGTCGGCAATATCGAAATCGCTTATGGTATCAGCGCCGCCCGACCCGGTCAGAAAATCTCGTCATAGCCGCTGCCGGTGGTGATATAGTCATCGCCGCTGCCAAGGGTAATCGTGTCATCACCTGCGCCAGCGTCGATCACCACGCCCGCGCCGTCCGCGGAGGCATCCACCAGGTCGCCCTGACCGGTGAGTTTCAAAGACTCGATTTCCGAGAAGGTGATGGTGTCCGAGCCGTCGGTGATCGTGCCTGCTTCATCGCCGCTGTAAGTGACGGTCACGCCGTTTGAAACGCCGGAAACATCCACCGTATCGTGGTCGTGCCCCGCCTCGCCGCCGGTCAGCGTGTCATTGCCAAAGCCGTCTGACATCCGGAAGGTATCGGCATCGGCCTCGCCGTGCATCACGTCATCGCCGCTGCCGCCAATCAGCAGATCATCGTCATTGCCGCCGTACATGGTATCAGCGCCGTCGCCGCCTTCGAGCGTGTCATTGCCGTCGGTGGCAACAATGCTGTCATTACCGGTGCCGCCGACAAGGCTGTCGTCCCCGGCGGAGTTTCTCAGCGTGTCATCGCCTGCGCCGCCGATCAGCGTGTCGTTGCCAAGGCCGGTGGTCAGGCTGTCATTGCCGGCGCCGCCCTCGATATAATCGTCGCCGTCGCCGCCGGCGATGGTGTCAGCGCCGATGCCGCCGATCAGCGTGTCATTGCCGGTGCCGCCGTCCATCACATCATCGCCATCGCCGCCGTCCAGGCTGTCGTGGCCGGTCTCGCCATACATCAGGTCGTTACCGTCGCCGCCCGACAAATGGTCGTTGTCGTTGCCGCCGTACAAGGTATCGGCACCTTCGCCGCCTTCAAGCGTGTCGTTGCCGTCGGTGGCGACGATGCTGTCGTTGCCGGTGCCGCCGACAAGGCTGTCGTCCCCGGCGGAGTTTCTCAGCGTGTCATCGCCTTCGCCGCCGATCAGCGTGTCGTTGCCAAGGCCGGTGGTCAGGCTGTCGTTGCCGGCGCCGCCCTCGATATAGTCATTGCCGTCGCCGCCAGAGAGCGTATCGCCGCCGGCACCGCCGATCAGCGTGTCCGCACCGGTGCCGCCGTCCAGCACATCGTCGCCATCGCCGCCGTCGAGACTGTCGTCGCCATCCTCGCCATGCAGCGAGTCGTCGCCGCCCTGCCCGAAGACGATATCATCGCCATCGCCGGCCATAACGGTATCCGCCCCCTGCTCAAGCGGGGTAACAATCGGGTTGTCGATCAGGTCGCCGGACAGGGTGAACCCTGCCAGCCCGTCGCGTGTCTGCAAGGTGAACTCGATGGAGGAGCGGTCTTCGAATTCCGCCGAGAACCAGCCATCCTGATCGGTGTAGCTGTTCATTTCGGTCCCGGTGGCCATTACGCTGTTGCCATCGGTCGAAGTTTGCAGCGACGAGTCCGAGGACACGCCGTAATTGGTGAAGCTGTTGCCATCGATGATGACCGCTTCGGCGTCGCCATAGCCGCTGTTGTCATCGACATCATTGAAGGTGGCGGTCGAGTTCAGATAGATGGGCTCGCCGGTCGCCGGATCAAAGAACTCCAGCCGGAATGTGGCCTGGTCACCTGCCTGGGCGCCATCCAAGAGGATTTCAGCACCTTCGGTGTATCCGAATTCAACCGACATGTAATCGTTGGACTTTTCGACCAGGACCAGCTTGCCCCAGACCTTGGTGCCGTCGCTCAGCTCAGCAATATCCCTGAAGACCGCGTAATCGCCGGCCGAGCCGGTCCAGCCGTCATGAGAGATCTGCTGGATATTGCCGATATCCAGTGTCAGCGGCGTGGCATCGGCCCCCTGGTTGAACCCGTCGCCCATGTCGCCATAGATGACATCGTTGCCCTCGCCTGCATCGATGACATCACTGCCTTCTTCCCCCGCAACCGTATCGTTGCCTTGGCCTGAGTCGATGACATCGTCACCTGTGGTTCCGTCCATTTTATCGTTGCCTGCGCCGCCAGTCAGGCTAGCGAGAAGGCCGGACAGCCAATCTGGAAGGGGCATACTTCTTCTGCTTTCAAACGTTTGTGGCTGAAAGCGCAAACCGGCACGTGTCTAGCACCGGTTCCGCGCCCGGCGTCTTGCGCCAGTGAAACCACCGATAAGCAGCCGCAAATAACAAATCGTGAATCCAGCAGAAATCTTAGCGGCAGGATGCCGGCAAGGGCGGGCGGAACGCGCTAACCCGCCAAACCGTTGTTCCAGCCCCGCGGTGCCGTGGCTGCCATCGCCTGCGTCCGCCCGCCTGCTTCGGTTCCATCTCTCTGGTATGTTGGGGAGGAGCTCAGCCTGCTTTGCCCTCTGGAAGACACGAGGTCTTCCGAAGTGAACATCAGGACGCCTTCGCCACCGGTGGAACAGGAGGCGCGAGCGGGGATGCCGGGCGCACGAAAACGGAATTGGAATGCCGAAAACGGCAAAACGATACGTCGCCCTAGGGTCAGGACCCATTGATTTTCGCCTTGCAGCATGATTCACGGTTCTAAAACGAGCGGTGAATATGTCTGATCTCTTCTGGCTGACCGACGCGCAGATGGCGCGTTTAAAACCGTTCTTCCCAAAGTCCCACGGCAAGCCTCGAGGCGATGACAGGCGCGTTCTGAGTGGAATTATCTTCATCAATCGCAATGGGTTACGCTGGCGTGACGCGCCTGCTGCCTATGGCCCGTACAAGACGCTGTACAATCGCTGGAAGCGTTGGAGCGATAAGGGTGTCTTTGCTCAGATGATGGTGGGTTTGGCCGCCGAGCATGGCGAGGAGAAGACTGTAATGATCGACGCAACCTATCTGAAGGCCCACCGCACCGCGACCAGCATGGGCGTCAAGTAAGGAGGGTAAGGAATTGATCCAGTGGATCAATTCCCCGACGAACGGGGGCGTGGACGGCTGATTGGGCGGACCAAGGGCGGCATGAATACAAAGCTGCACGCCGTCTGCGATAGCAAAGGCCGTCCGCTGAATCTGTTCGTTACTGCCGGGCAAGTCAGCGATTACATTGGCGCAAGGGCGTTACTGAGCAGCCTGCCAGATGTCGACTGGTTACTCGGTGATCGCGGCTACGACGCCGACTGGTTCAGAGAAGCGTTGAAAGACAAAGGGATACGCCCCTGCATCCCCGGCCGGAAACAACGCAAGAAGACCGTCAAATACGACAAGCGCCGATACAAACGGCGCAGCCGGATCGAGATCATGTTCGGCAGGCTGAAGGATTGGCGGCGTGTGGCAACCCGATACGACAGATGCTCAAAGGTCTTTCTGTCAGCCATAGCACTCGCCGCACTCGTCATTTACTGGCTATGAGTCCTGACCCTAAGATTGTGTCAGGAGAAAAAAGGGGCGGGAAATAATACCGGCAACGGTTGGTGCAGCTTTATTGTCCATTTTAGCACCTTTTTCTGTCATTCGTGAGCAGCTTCTGGCGTTGAGCTGGGAGCGCGCCCTCGCAACAAGCTTCTGATTGGGGGGCGTTCTGCTTCAGGCGGGCTCAGCCTCTCCATGCGGCGTCCGGACCTGCCAGACGGCGACCGACAGGACCGTCGCGGCCAGCAGGGCAAGGAAGAAGGCGCTCATGGCGGGCAGCAGGCCGAACATGTCGGCAAGCGCGCCGCTGGCAATGACCGGGAAGGAGAACCCGACATAGGCGTAGACGAACAGGCCAGCCGTGGCGCGGGCCCGGTTTTCGGGGGCGCGCATGGAGAATTCCGACAGTCCAGAGAGGTAGACGAACCCGTAGCTGGCGGAGCTGGTAAGGCCGGTGCCGGCAAGAACCAGAATGATGGACTGGGTCCAAACTCCGCCCAGCACCATCACAAAGCCCAGAGGCACAAGCACATAGCCGGTCAGCAGGGCCTTGGGGTTGCTCAGCCGGCGGGCAAACGGCTGGCACAGAAAGCCGATGAAGATCGCCAGGAAAATGACCAGCCCCGTGTAAGCGCCGAAACCCTGCGCTTCCAGTTGCAGCGGAACAACTGCGATGGTCATCCCCGTGGTGGACCAGGCGAGGGCTAGTGCCACGCCAAACGGCCAGGTCCGCGGCGGAAAGACGGGCAGCCGCAGCATCGAGACAGACTTCCGCACATCCACCCGGGGCAGAAGCAGCGCGCAGCCTGCCAGAACCGGCGCTAGGGCAAACAGCACCAGGAAGCTTGCCGGCATGATGCTGGGACCCTGCAGGTCCAGGCTGATACCCGTTGCCAGGGCGCCGCCGCCAAACCCCAGCGATGTTGCAGAGGTGACATACAAAGCCGCTTGCCGGGCTTTGGCTTCCCCCAGGATCTCGGTCATATAGGCCGTGCCCGCGGTGGTGGCAAAACCGGTTCCGGCACCCAGCATGAAGCGGGCTGTAACCAGCACCGTCCAGCTTGGCGACATCACAAGAAACACGGTTGCCGCAAACCCGAGCAGAAGCGCAATCGCGATCGGAACCCGGCGCCCGATGCGGTCCGACAGCCCGCCCAGCAGCATCAGGGTCGGCATCAGCCCGGCGACATAGGCGGCAAAGGCGAAGGTCACGGCCGTTGCACCAACCCCGCTTTCCGCAGCGTACAGGCTGTACAGCGGGGCTTGAAGGTTTACAGCAAAGGTCACAGTGAACAGTGCCGCGGCGAGGAGTGTACAGGGAATAAGTTTCGTCATGGGTGTGTCCGTGTCGTCTGCATTTACTTTTGGTTGACACAGCGCCGACATCAGTACAATTTTTTTATTGTACTAAGGACAGCGGCATTTTGCTCATGATGAAATACACAGAACTGGCGGCACTGATTGGCGAGCGTATCAAAAGCGGTGCGCTCCCGCCCGGCACCCGGCTGCCAACCCACCGGACGTTTGCCGAAGAGCACGGGGTCGCCCTGGCAACGGCCACGCGTGCCTATTCCGAGCTGAAGCGACAGGGATTGATCCTGGGTGAAGCCGGCCGGGGCATGTTTGTGCGCGACCCGGTGTTGCCTCTGACGCTCGGACTTGAGCAGAGCGGCAACGACAGCCTGATAGACCTGGTCTTTAACATTCCGGGCGGTGCCAGCGACGCGGAATTCCTGCGGTCCGGATTGAAACGGCTTGCGGCCTCAGGCGATCTGGAAGCCATGCTGCGCTACCAGCCGCATGGCGGTCGGCCGCATGAACGCAAAATTGTGGCCAACTTTTTGTCATCCTGGCCCGATGAGATGGACCCGCAGCGCGTATTCCTGACCTCAGGCGGCCAGCACGGTCTGGCCATCGCCATTCTCGGCCTGCTGCAAACCGGCGACGCCGTCGGCACGGACTGCCTGACCTATCCCGGCTTCGCTTCAGTTGCAGGGCTGCACAGAATTTCACTGGTGGTCGTCCCCGGCTGTCAGGGCCTGATGGATCCCGGCGAGCTTGAAAAACTGTGCCGGGAGCGGAAGCTCAAGGCGCTTTACCTGATGCCGACGGTGCATAATCCGTTTGGCTCTGTCATGCCCGAGGAAACCCGGCTGGCCATTTGCGACGTGGCGCGGCGGCATGATCTGATCCTTATCGAAGACAGCGCCTATGCCTTTCTCGAAAGCGATCCGCCCCCCAGGTTTGTGGATCTGCTGCCAGAGCAGACTGTCTATGTTGGCGGGTTCTCCAAGAATATCGCAACAGGGCTGCGCATCGGCTACATTGTGGTTCCGGAACGCTTCACCGGCGCGGCCTCCAGGGTCATCCGGGCGACCACCTGGAACACACCAGCACTGATTTCCGCACTTGTCACACATTGGATCGAGGACGGAACAGTACAGGAGTTCGAAGCCGGGCGGCGCGCATTGGGGGTGCGAGGCCAAAAGCTGTGCCGGGAAATTCTCGAAGAATTTCCGATGTGCGCGCATCCCAACGCGAGCTTTATTTGGCTCCCCCTGAAGAAAGGCGCGCGCGCAGAGCCCATCACGGCACGTTTGTCCGAGCAAGGAATTGCAGTCTCTTCAGCGGTGCCCTATGCGATCACCGATGCTGTCCCGCAAGCAATTCGCCTCGCCTTTGGCGGTATCTCCGAACATGAACTGAGTTTTGGTTTGGAGAGGGTCCGCAATGAGCTGGTTGCCTTGAATTCCGCGCTCTAAAGACCCCTGGCAGATTCGGCCGTTACTCCGGCTTGTACTAGTGACAATTCTGATTCTCTTAAGACGTGCAGTGAACCGAAAGCATGGCAAAACTAGGGTGTGTCCTGATGCGCAACGGCAGGCGGGGCAGAGGCTGCCCTGCTGCCTCCGCCGCAAAGCAGGCATCATTCATGCCATCTGCGTTACATTGCGATTGGGATTTTGTAGAAATTCGCAGAAACCTCGGAATTGTCTGACGTCAGCGCCAATGGGACAGTTTAGGCTGATTTGATAAGAGAGGGTTTCTGGCACATCGTAACCGCCAAGGAGTGGAGATGAGACAGAAACCCGGAACCAAGCAGAGCCACGGCGAGAGGGTCGTCAAGGATATCCGCCGGGCCACCCGCAAGCAGTATTCAGCGGAAGAGAAGATCAGGATCGTTCTGGACGGCCTGAAGGGCGAGGACAGTATTGCTGAGCTGTGCCGCCGCGAGGGCATTGCTCAGAGCCTCTATTACAGTTGGTCCAAGGAATTCCTCGAGGCTGGGAAGAAGCGCCTGGCGGGCGACACGGCGCGTGCAGCGACGTCGAGCGAGGTCAAGGATCTGCGAAGTGAGGCGCGCGATCTTAAAGAGGTCGTTGCCGAGCAGGCATTGGAACTGCGCCTTCTGAAAAAAAGCATACTCGGGGATGGGGGCGATGGCGAATGAGGTACCCCGCATCCGAGAAGCTGGAGATCATCCGGCTGGTGGAAGGATCGCATTTGCCAACCAAACGCACGCTGGACAAACTGGGCATCCCCAGAGCGACCTTCTACCGCTGGTATGACCGGTATCTGTCTGGCGGCCCTGAGGCGCTTGAGGACCGCCGCCCCAGGCCGCCACGGGTCTGGAACCGCATTCCCGAGGCGGTCCGGGAGAGGATCAAGGACTTGGCCCTGAAGGAAAGCGAACTGTCGCCGCGCGAATTGGCCGTGCGCTTCACTGACACGGAAAAGTATTTTGTGTCAGAGGCTTCGGTCTATCGCATCCTCAAGTCCTATGATTTGATCACCAGCCCGGCTTACGTGGTTCTGTCGGCGGCAGACGAGTTCCAGGACAAGACAACGCGTCCCAACCAGCTGTGGCAGACTGACTTCACCTATCTCAAGGTCATCGGTTGGGGTTGGTTCTACCTATCCACGATCCTGGACGATTACAGCCGCTACATCATCGCTTGGAAGCTCTGCACGACGATGAAGACGGGCGACGTGACCGACACCCTGGATCTGGCGCTGCAAGCCTCGGGCTGCAACCAGGCGAAGGTTCTGCACAAGCCACGGCTGCTATCAGACAACGGTTCCAGCTACATCTCTGGCGAGTTGGCTGACTGGCTGGAAGATCAGCAGATGCATCACGTTCGCGGTGCGCCATATCACCCGCAAACCCAGGGCAAGATCGAGCGGTGGCACCAGACCTTGAAGAACCGCGTCCTGCTGGAAAACTACTACCTACCGGGCGACCTCAGGCAGAAGATCGGCACCTTCGTCGAGCACTACAATCACCACCGTTATCACGAGAGCCTGCTGAACCTGACACCCGCTGACGTCTACTTCGGGCGAGGGCAAGCCATTCTAAAACAACGAGAAAGGATCAAACGAAAGACCATCGAAACGCGGCGCTTGCTTCACCGCAAATCCGCAGCATAATCAGACCACCAGATGAGCCAGACCCTCTCTTAGATCACGCCGCAATCTGTCCCAAAATCCCTGACAACGGACACCAGATACAAAGTTTTGCAAAGGCTGCGTCCTCCGGACACATTTCCGGCCGGTAAGCTCTCGTAAGGGCCTGCATGATTTCCAGGGAGTCTGCAGAGGCAATGGCGCCAGCGGTATTATCCCACAAGACGGGTACAGTTACCCGGCCTGAATAAGCAGGATCTGAAGCTGCATAAACTTTCCAAAGAACATCTTCTCCCACGGGCGGCGCAGATCCTGGGGCAAAACTCCAGCCCTCTGGTCCACCCAGCCATGGGCCGCAATATGTAATACCCAAGGCTGGTTGCGGAACAATTGCCAGCATCAAAAGAACCCGGTGGGCAAAAGGACAGGCCTTTGCTGCAAAAAGATGGTAGCTCCCGGGCCAGTCCCGCAGGCGCTGAACATCCGGTTCTTCCCTTGATGCCGGGGTGGCAAAGCTCGCTTCAATGTCGGCGCCACGATCGGGCAGAGTTTCAAGATCCCTGTACCATTGGCCCCGAAACATGCCGCGCTTGGGTGCAGTGCTCATGTGCATCGCCTTAAAATTCAAGCGGAGCAGGCGGCCGGCCTGCTCCTGTTTGCAAATAAAAACCCTGACCGCTTGGTCATGTCAGACGTCGAAACGGTACTCGTCCGGCTGCCAGGCATAGGTTTCGCCCGAACGCAGAACCCTGCCAAAGGTCGGGAAAGGCAGGTGCGCGGAGGCAACCAGCACGCCTTCTCCGGCGGCCAAATCCAGCAGGCTGGCACGGGTTTGTTTTCCGGTTGCGCCATCGACATCGAAGGCCAGGCCTGCTTCCGGGTGGGCGAATTGAACCGACGCGACACCGCAAGCGTCCCCCCAGATCAGCAGATCCTCGCCACCTGAAGACAGGCGGTAGCCGCTGTGGCCCGGCGTGTGGCCATAGAGCGGCACCGCTGTGAAGCCCGGGATCACTTCGGGCGCGCCTGAGAAAACGTGGATCCGGTCGTCATATGCGGTTTTCACCCTGATCGCGGCATCAAACCAGGATTTGGCGAAGTCAGGTGCTTTTGACTGTTCAGTCGCCGACGTCCAATAGTCGAACTCGAGCCCAGCAACGTGGATTTGCGCATTCGGGAACACGGCTGCACCGTTTTCCAAGAGGGCACCAATGTGATCAGGGTGCATGTGAGTGATCAGAATGTCATCCACCTGATCCGGCGTGTACCCTGCCGCGGCGAGAGCGGAAAGGAATTTGCCAGCGGTCGGACCGAACAAATCTGCCGATCCGGTATCAACCAGAACCAGGCGGTTGCCCTGATTAATCAGATAGGAGGTGACGCCAATCCGGATCGAGCCATTGTCCGGCAAGCCAGCCGCTGCTGCCAAGTCTTCCACCGATGCCTGCTCGATACCTGTCCAAAACCCGTGGGCGACGTCAATATAACCGTCCAGCAAGGCCGTGACCTGGGCATCTCCTACCTTGCGGCGGTAGAATCCCGGGGCTTGCTCGTTTGCCAAAGGAGCCTTGGCGGAAACTGTAGCCGGCAGAACCGTTGCGGCGGCAGCGGCAGCAGCGGTACCAAATACCTGTCTGCGAGTGATTTGTGTCATCTTCGATCTCCTTGCAAATAAGCCGCAAGCAAGCCCGGGGAAACAACGTACCGGCCGGCAGACCCCATGTGAGGTTCTTAAAACCAGTGTCTCTTGCTTGCATCGCTCGAAGCAGACGATAAGATTTAAGGAACCGAACCAAAAGTACGCACCTTTTAGTTCCTATAGGGTTTTCACAAATGCTTGATATCAAGCCCGATCCATACGCAGCCCTCTGCCCTTCCCGTCAGATCATTGCAGTGATCGGAGACAAATGGTCCTTGCTAATCATCCCCCTGCTACTGGACGGACCAATGCGCAACGCCGAATTGATGCGGGCGATTGAAGGGATTTCACAGAAAATGCTGACCCAGACTTTGAAAAGGCTGGAAGACTACAATTTGGTCACCCGCCGCGACTATGGCGAGGTACCACCCCGAGTGGACTACCGCCTGTCGCCGCTTGGGCATTCTCTGGCCGCCGTGATCAGCTCGCTTGACAACTGGGTGATTGAAAACTTCGAGGACATGACCCGGAAGTAAAGCCACGCTTGATCCGGTGCCCGCCCTGCCCTCAACCCGGTATCAGTTCAGAGTGCGCTTCATAAATTTACTGAAGGCCTGGATCAGCGGATTGCCGCGGTTGCTGGGATGGTACAAGCACCAGATTTCGGAGAACTCACTGACCTCCAGACCATCCATTTTGACCAAACCATCGGTGAGCGCAGGCAGGTCCGGCACCAGTGAAACACCCAGGTCCGCCCTAACGGCCCGTATCATGAGGCTCATAGAATCGAAACTTGTGACCGAGGCACACTCCGCCGCGTTCATTGCAAACCATTTCCTGACAGGATGCTGTGCCAGGCCGCTGCCTGGCACCAGCCAATCGAAACTGCCGCTATTGTCGTCTCCATGTGGCGGCGTATAGCCATGGCCCCGCACAGCAGCATATTCCAGCCTCCTGAGAAACTGCCCCATCAATTGTTCAGGCGGATTGGCCGAAGGGCGAACCGCCAGATCAAACCCGCGCTCCCACAGCTTAGCGAATTGATTGCTGGTGCTGAAATCAATGTCGACATTGGGACATTCGCGCCGGAAGCCGGCAAGGTTCGGCAAGATGAAATACTCCAGCAGGAGATCCGTAGTGGTGATCCGCAGACGGCCGGTCAACTGATCATCCAAGCCAGAACAGATGGCCTCAGCCTGAGACAGCGCCTCGCTGATTTCCCGCCCCTGTTCGGCCAGCTCTTCGGCTGCCGGGAAAGGGTGAAAGCCGGTCTTGGAGCGGGAAAATAATGGCGCGCCGGCTTTGGCCTCGATCCGCTTGATCGCCCGGAACACCGAAGACACATCCCGGTCCAGAAACCGGCCTGCCCGGTCAAGGGTCCGCTCCCGGCACAGTGCCAGGATTACCAGGAGATCATCACCGGTCAGTTTCATCGGCACCCCCGAAACAGATCATTGCAACCGCGCATATTTCGCCTCTCCGCCATTTTCGTAGGTTCATTTGCCTCAACTTCCGCCCATGGGGCAGCCGGATCGGCTGCCGCCTGCCATTGACAAAGGAGATCATGAAATGGGTTTTTTGAAACTTGCCGCCGCAGCCGCGGTTTCGCTCACCGCAGCAACCGCGGCATTTGCGGACACCGGGCTGATGACGAAATTCGACGACATCAAATGGACCCCGATCGAGGGCACCCCGATGTCGCTGTCCATTCTTTGGGGTGACCGCAATACCGGCCCCTATGCCATGTACCTGAAGATGCCTGGCGGTTTCGAGGTTCCCGAACACGCCCACACCTACGCCTATGAAGGCATCACTATCCAGGGCGAATGGCAGCACAGCTTCGCTGGCGAAACAAAGGTGCTGCCAGTCGGATCGCGCGTTACCCAGCCCGGCAACGCCTTTCACGGTGACGCCTGCGTGAGCGAAGAGGACTGCGTTCTGTTCGTTTTCCAGAGTGGCAAGGGCGATGCGATTTTCCACAGCGAATAATCTGCCTGTTCCGTCTGTCACGAGTACAGCCGCCCCCTTCCGGGGCGGCTTTTGCCTAGGCAACTTGCTGGCACCGGGCAGGGCCTATTGCCGTTTCCGCCACTGCTGCTCATAAGTTTCAAAAGCTTCAGCGAACCTTTCCAGCGGCCATTCCAGGCTAAATCGGCGGCCATGTCGGCCCACGAATTCAAACCGCAAAACACCGCCCAACTGCAGGGCTTGCAGAACTGCCGCCGACTCTTCCTCATCCAGGCTGCAGTCCGCCCACAAAAGACACCGGCGGTCCCGCATTTGCCAAACGGTCCGGCCAGCTCTGTCTATCCGGAAACCATCTGCCACGAAGGCCGTACCCGGCTCTGGGCCAAACATGACATCATGCGCACCGCTCGCATCCTTCTGCGGCGTCACGAATGTAAAAAGGGCCCCGAATTTAGGGGCTTCGGCATACACATCCACCCAGCGGATGTAGCACCTCTTTTTCAAGGCCCCCTGCTCCTCACGTTCATCGCAGATGGTGTTCCAGATGCCATGCGAAGAATAATGCGTGACCCGCCAATTCCCCGCGGTGTCACGCCCTTGCAGGTCTTGCGCTCCGGCGGCACCCGCAATCAGCAGGCCGATGCCGCCGGCCAGGCCGCGCAGCCGGCTCATCCGCTTTGGCCTACCAGTTGCCGCGCTGCCTCCATTGCCGCACGCCAGTCATGGCCGTGGACTGACACAATCCCACCAGCCTGCGAAACAAAGAAGATCGGCGGATAGACAAACTCCAGATGAGGAGCCGCGAGACGCAGGATTGGATCACTCTCGCCGTAGACACCCGGGGTCGGCACATCCCGTGTCCGCGGGATCACGTTGTCCTCTACCGCGAAACCCAGCGCGTTCCCTTCTGCTCTGACCTCGGCCAGGTGGTCCCTTTTGAAAGCCATGCAGGGCGGGCAGTCCTCGGCGCCATAAAAGTGGAACGTAACCGCCCCGGCTGCGTTTGCCTGACCACCTGCGGCCACGGCCAGCGCGACCATTGCAGCGGCACAAAACATCCGTCTTTTCATCATCTTATCTCCTGTTCTGGAAAACTACCATTCGGCTGCATCCGGGGCGTAAACGCTCAGCAATTGCTGGGCCACCGGAGCTATCGCCCGCCCCAAGCGGCGTTGAGCCTCGGAAGACAAGTGTACGCCATCAGCCCCGTCGGCCCTGATGATCTGTCCCGCGTCGAACATCGGTATGCCCGTCCGTTGCGACATCAGGCTGAAGGCTGATGCCAGACGCTCCGAAGGCTCCTCCGCAGCGCCAAAGAGATATCCCAGCGCCCCCTTGTGCGGATCTATCAGGGGAGGCGGTGCAACGACGAGAACCTGCCGCACCCCGCCCGCACGCAGGATCCGGGCCAGTGAGAAGGCTGAGCGCGCTATTGTCTCAGCATCCCGCTGCAGCCCCGCCTGAAGGTCATTTGTGCCCAGCATGATGACTGCGAGATCCAGCGGCATATGCTGCGCCGCCACCTGCGGGATAGGGGTGCGAACCGCCAAACCGATGTTGTCCAAGGGCGCCCCGTGCTGCAAATCGGTCCGGCGTCCAATGCGGCCCTCCTCAATGACAACCGCCTCTTCCAGCTCTGCGCCCATAACAGCGCCCCAGCGGCTGCCGCCATCATGCCGGGCACCGGATGCATTCGAACCCCATGTATTGCTGTCGCCCAGCACCAGGATACGCGCTTCCGCCAAAGCCAGGCTCGGCAGCAGGCAGATAGCGATGGCAATCAGGTGTTTGCGCATGAGAAGCTCTCCGTTCGGCGGCACGCTTTTTGGCCAATCTACCGCCCGCGATCGGCTGTATGCAGAAGGCACTTTTTGGTAACTATGCCAATCCGGTTCACATTTGCGGGAGCTTCAGCCCTTGGCGGCGTCTGAAATCCAGTCCACGAACTGCCGCACCGCCCGTTTCCGCATCGCTGAGGGCGAGCGCAACACTCTGTAGTGATATCCCGGCAATTGCGGGCCTTCGAGCTGCACTAGGCTGTCTTCGAACTCGGAGGAATTCACAATCGTCCGGCTTAGCAGAGCAGCACCGTGACCGCGTTTCAGTGCGTCGAATGCCAAGTTGTAGGCATCAAAACTCATCCGGCGGAATGTCTCGAAACCATCCCGGCCAGCAGCTGAAAACCATGCTTTCCAGGACGGCGCCGTCAACGCGGAATTCTCCCAGCGGACCTCGATCAGACGCTGCTTGGTCAGCAATTCAATCCGGGCGGCCCTGCCCGGCTGCAGCAGTGATTTGCTGACGGCAGCAACATAGTACTCCTGATAAAGCGCGATTTCCGCGCTGCCTTCGGGAGGCTTTGCACCATAGCGGATCGCCACATCAATTTCGCTGCCGCTCAAGTCCGCAACCCCTTCGCTGGCATAAACATTCAGCGTCAGCTGCGGAAAGGTCTCGTAGAACTGGCCCAGCCTGGGCTGCAGCCAGTAGCGGGCGAACTCGCGGGTTGTCGAGATGTTGACCGAATTGGCGTCGATGTTGCCATAGGTCTCCTCAAACGCGGCTGCCAGGCTGTCCATGCCGCGGGTGATATCCGGCAGCATCCGGGCGCCCTGGTCCGTCAGCGTGATATTGCGGCCCGAGCGCTCGAACAGCTTGATGTCCAGCAATGTTTCCAGATGCCGGATCTGATGGCTGACGGCTGTCGGTGTCACCGAAAGCTCATCCGCAGCGTCCGAGATGCTCTGCAGCCTGGCGGCGGCTTCAAAGGCGCGGATCGCGTTCAGAGGTGGCAAGCGTCTTTTCATCTCACCCTTTCATGGCATGGACGGCGGTGTCAGACAAAGTTGAAATATCTGCATGAAAGGGATTGAAACTGATTGGGACCCGGGCCGCCCGGCAGACAGGAGGCCCAGGGCCGCAGCGTCAGTGAATGTCGGAATAGGTGATGTTGACGCTGTCCACGTTCACCAGATCCAGAAACGGCTTGTTCACCGGGTCCGCAACAAATTTATCCAGAGCGGCACGGCCAGCCTCTTCGCTTTCCCAGTAAACGACTTCAATCCAGACACCGTCAGCCTGAAGCGCCACATGGCGGTCAACGAAGCCTTCGTAATTGGCGTGCAGGTTTGCGTTCACAGTGCCGCCGGCTGCCGCGGCAGACATAGCTTCGACGGTGACGCCCTCCTTGGCCTTGAAGGTGACGTATTCTATGGTTCCGGCTTTCGTCAGGTCTGCGGCCATTGCGGTGGTCATAGCTCCTGCGGCCATGGTTGCTGCAAACACCGCGGTCTTCAGGCCGGTTGCAAATTTCATCATATCGGTCTCCTCCTGTTGCATGATGGGATTGAGTGTGGTGGCATTAGAAAGTCAGAGATTGCGCACTGCCTCAGCGATGGCCTTGCCCAGTTGCGCATGCTGATCCTGGCTCATGTGCAGCCCATCGGCGCCCCGGGCATTGCCCACCGCGGCGCCCGCATCAAAGCTGGCGATCCCCGCCTTATCCGCCGCAATCTTGAGAGCGCTTCCGAGCGCTTCCGACTTGGCCTTGCCGCCTTCGAACATGGCCGCGAAATCCGGGTGCGGCATGTCGCTGACAGGGGCCGGCGACACGACCAGCACCTCGGGCGCGCCGTAGTGATACGCAACACCGCCCGCGCAGCCCTGCGCGACCCTGGCCACATCGATGATGGCATCGGCAATATCTTCGGCGGAGCGGTTTGTTTCCGCCTTCAGATCGTTGGTGCCCAAAGCGATGATCAGCAAATCCACCGGCATCTCCCGGGCGATGGCGGCGGGCAGCGTTTTGGCGCCATTGAACATGTCCGCTTTGATGGCATTCCAATCCATGGAGTCATCAAGGTTGGTTGCCCGCACGGTCAGCCCGTCCACTGCGACCTGATAACCGCTGCCCAGCTCAGCGGCCATCACCCCCGCCCAGCGTTCGCCGTCGGCGTAGCGGGTGGAGGGAAATGCCTCTTCCACACCGATCCAGCCCCAGGTGTTGCTGTCGCCGTAAACAAGAACTTTCTTCTGTGCCATTTCAGGCTTCCTTTCCTTCATTCTGCAATGATGTGGCCGTCTTCCGGGTGCCAGCTGGCGGTCACCCCTGCCCCGGTCACAAGATCAAGGCTCTGCATGTCGCGCTGCTGCAGCTGAACCGTGATCTGAGTGCCCGCGCCGGTTTCCAGGCGGAGATTGACCAGCGCACCGACAAACTCCTCGCCGATGACGCGGCAGGAGACTTCGTTGTCTGCCCAGCCGGCCGCCGGGGTGATGGAGATCTGATCCGCCCGGACAACCAGGCTGACGTTCTGCCCCGGCGTAAGGCCGGAGCTTTGGGCCGCGTCCCATTTGAAGGTGCCGTCAGCGCTCTCCAGCACCAGCTCGCCATTTTTGCGCGGCCGCACGGTGCAGCCGAAAATTGACGACCCACCCAGGAACTCCGCCACAAAGGGCGTCGCCGGGCGCAGATAGATGTCTTCCGGGCTGCCGGCCTGCTCGATCCGGCCCTTGTTCATGATCACCACGGTGTCCGCCATCGAGAACGCCTCGGAATGGCTGTGGGTGACGTAGATGAAGGTGATGCCCAGCTCGCGCTGGAGCCGTTTCAGCTCGCCCTGCATTTGCACCGACAGATGGGCGTCCAGGGCCGACAGCGGTTCATCCAGCAGCAGCACCGAGGGTTCCGTGACCAGGCAGCGCGCCAGGGCAACCCGCTGCCGCTGGCCGCCGGACAGCTGGTCGATGCCGCGGTCCGCATATTCGCCCAGGCCCAGTTTCTTCAGCCAGACCTGCGCCCGGTGCTTGCGTTCCGCTGCGCCCACGCCGTTCATCCGCAGGCCGAATTCGACGTTTTCGCGCACCGTCAGGAAGGGGAACAACGCCAGGGATTGCCAGACCATCGGCATTTCGCGCTCCCAGATCGGCAGGTCGTTGATCCGCCGTCCCTGGTACAGGATGTCACCGCCGCTGGCCTCTTCCAGCCCGGCCAGCATCCTCAGCATGGTAGATTTGCCGCAGCCCGACGGGCCCATGATGGCGATGAATTTCCCCTCTTCGATATCCAGGTTGAGGTTTTCCACCGCCACCGCCGGACCATAGGTCTTGCGGAGGCTCTTCAGCGAAATATGGGCTTGGCTCATGGCACGCTCCTGCGGCTGCGGCGCTGCGTCACGCGCGGGGTGGAGGGGGGAGAGAGAGTTCATTTTGCGTCCTTCGTCAGGCGGCGCAGCACCAGGAACTGGGCGCCCAGGATCAGGGAGATTGAGGTCACGAAAGTGATGGAGCCGATGGCGTTGATGCGCGGGCTGACGGCGGATTGCAGGAAGCTGAGGATCCGTACCGAGGACGTTTCCTCCAGCCCGCCGACAAACCAGGTGACCGCGTATTCATCGAAGCTCACCGCCATGCACAAAAGGAAGGCGGCCAGCACCGAGGTATTGGTCGATGGGATGATCACCTCCCGAAACGCGCACCAGTTTGACGCGCCGAGGTTCTGAGCGGCGAATTCGAGGTCGCCATCGATCTGCGAAAACCGCAGACGGATGATTGCCATCGCAAAGGGGGAGGTCAGCACGATATGGCTGACGATGATGGCGGGCAGCGTGCCGGACAGGCCGATGCGGGACAGATAGGCCAGCATCGCCAGGCCAATCACCACCAGCGGGATCAGCGGCGGCATCAGTGCAAAGACCAGCACCAGCTTTTTGCCAAGGAAGTTGAACCGGTAGTCGGCATAAGCCGCGGCAAAGCCCATCACGGTGGCCACCGGCGCCACGATCAGCGCGATCTTGACTGTATTTTTGAAGGCGTCGATCACCAGCGCATCCGCCAGGATCAGCCGGTACCACTCCAGCGTGAAGCCGCCAAGCGGGATCGTCGGGAACCGGTCGGAGTTCAGCGAGAACACAAAGTTCGTCAGGATCGGCGCATAGAGGAACGCGAGGGCCAGGCCGGTGAAGGCAAGGGTCAGGCGGCGGGTGGTGCGGGAAACTCGCATGGGTCAGGATCTCCGGTAAGCATAGGCGATCGAGGCCAGCGCGGTGAGCAGCAGCGTCGCAATCATCATCAGGGCGACGACGGCGGCGCGGGGCCATTGCTGGCCGGATTTCACGGTGTCGGCGATCAGGATGGACAGGGTCGTGAACTTGCCGCCGCCCAGGTAGGTTGCCGTCACGAAGTCCCCGAAGCTGAAGATGAAGGCGAACAGCGCCCCCAGCACGATCCCCGGGCGGGCGGCGGGCAGCACCGTGGCAAACAGCACCCGGCGCGGGCCGCAGCCAAGGTTGTAGGCCGCATCAATCAGGGTCCGGTCCAGCGACAGAAGCGAGATCGACTGGATCACGATCACCAGCGGCAGCGTCAGGGTGACCAGCCCGATCATCAGCGCCAGCGGTGTGTTCAGCAGGCTTCCGGTCTCAATGCCGATGGCTGCCATCAGCTTCATCACGATGCCGTTTTCGGTCAGGTAGATCTGCCAGGAGTAGATGCGCACCAGGTAGGAGGTGAAGAAGGGCACCACAAACAGGCCCAGCAGCACCATCCGGGCACGCGGGCTTAGAAAGAAACTGATGGCCAGCGCGCAGGGCAGCGCTACCAGCGTGGCCAGCGCCGCGGCGCTGGCGGCGATCACCGCAGTGCGCGCGTAGGCAGACCAGAAATACCCGGCGGTCAGGATCTTCTGCCAGTTCTCCAGCTGGAAATCCGGCGTCAGCAGAAAGTTCTTCACATCCCAGAAGCTGAGCCAGATCAGCAGGACCATCGGCCCCAGAAAGAACCCCGCCAGCCAGACCGGCAGCGGCAGGCTCCACATGGCGCCATAGGCGGCCCGGGACAGGCGCCGGGCTTGTAGGAGAGAAGTCATGGTTGTGTCCTTCGGCTCTGGGAAGGGTCGTGAGAGGTCCCGCTGCCAATCGGAGCCCGGCAGCGGGACCAAAAGCACCTGAGAGGGGAGATCAGGCGCTCTTGTAGGCGGACCAGAAGTCGTTCCAGTCACCCAGGTCCTGCTGCACCGGCAGCTGGCGGATATGGATGCGGCCCTTGCGGATCAGGTCGATGGCGTTGCCTTCACCCTTGAACATCCCCAAATGGCGGGCATCTTCAGGCTTCTCGGCAATCATCCGTTCCCAGCCAGCCTTTGACGGGATGATTGCAGGGAACACGTTCAGATTGGCCAGGTTGTACTGCCCGGAGGGGCTGGAGGCGTGCTGGATGAACTTGCGCGCCAACTCTGCCTTGCGCGATCCGCGGCCGATCGAGAAGCTTTCGGTGAACTGGATGCCGCCTTGCTCCGGGATAGTAGTGGTGACATTGGCGCCATCGCGGCGCAGCACACCGGTAATCCACTCACCGATCCCCGGCATCACGGTGACTTCGCCGGATTTCAGCGAAGACAGAACGCCGCCATAGTCGTAGAACCCCCGCACCTGCGGTTTCAGGCTGAGCGTGGTTTCCTGCAGCTTGCCCCATGCGCCGCCGCTGATGTCATAGGGCTGCGCGTTGCCGTCACGCAGGCTCAGCACGCCGAGATTGGGCAGGTGCCAGTCGAAATGGCCGACCTTGTCCTTGTGCCGCTGGTCCCACAGCATGTCATAGGACATCGCCTCTTTGACAGAAACAGCATCCAGATTGTGGGAGATCCCCAGGAAGCCGAAGCGGCTGATCACCGCATAGAGTTCGCCGTCATGCCAGTGCCCAGGGAACTTGTGGAACTCCGGGTAGAAGTCATCGAACGGGTAGTCGGCCGGGTCCAGCTTCTCGACAAAATTGGCACGGACCAGCTGCTGCACATATTCGGCATCCGCGTGGATCAGATCATAAGTCCCCGCCGGGGACTGCGCCAGAAGGGCCAGCATCTGTTCGCCGCCGACATAATACTTCGGAGTGATTTTGACGTTGTGCAGCTCTTCGAATTCGGCAACCGCATCCGGTTCCGCCTGGCCGTACCAAGCCAGCATCGTCAATTCGGTAACGGATTGCGCCCGTGCGATCATCGGTATCGCCAGCGCACCGGCTGCCATGGCGCTTGTCTTCAGAAGACCCCGCCGTGTGAGATTATTCTTGGCCATTTCCGGCTCCTCCCTTGCGTGATGAAGGAAGTATCCAGCCCGGCCGCCGGCCCAACAATCGAGCAGAACTCAGCCGTTTCAAAGATTTTCTCAGCCTTTGGACGCGGCCAATCCGTGAGTTTCGCGGGCTGCAACCCTTGTTAGCTGCAAACCGGCTGCCGAATCTCAACCTTGGGGCATGAATTGCTGGCCATAGGCGCTGTCCCGGAACAGGTCCGCCTCGCTCAGCAGCCAGTCCTGAAACGCCTTGATCTTCGCGGTGCGGGCCCGCTCTACCGGGCAGACCAGGTAATAGCTGCGATCCTTTAGCACCTGCGGGATAGGGGCAGCAATGCGCCCCCGCTCAATCTCGCGGGATGCTGCGATCACACTGACAAGGGCGACCGCGCGGTTGTCTATGGCGGCCTCAATACACATGATTTCATCGCTGAAATGCGCGATCGGGCGGATCTGGCAGGCTGGCACCCCGGCTGAGGCGAACCACGCTTGCCAGTTCGGATCGCCGTCTTCGAACCCAAGCCATTCATATTCGACCAGATCCCGGCTCAGCAGGTCTTCCGGGGTTCTGATCATGCTGCTCAATTTACGGGCACAGACCGGGGTCACAAAGTCATCCAGCACCCAGGCCGCATGGGCGCCGGGATCGGGCGTATCCGTGTATCTGATCGAAATATCAACGGAGTACCGCGCAAAATCCAAAACGCTGTCCGACGCGATGACTTTGACATCGAGCTGCGGATACAGGCGGCTGAACTTCGGCAGCCGGGGGCTGAGCCAGCTCCAGGCAAAAGAGCGCGTGGTGGTCACCACCAGCTCGCCCTCGATTTCATCCATGCTGAGCTGCGCCACGCCCTGGTTCAGCTGGCTGAAAGCATCGCTGACAAAAGGGCTCAGTATTTCGCCCTCAGCCGTCAGCTTCAGCGACCGTGTCAGCCGGTGGAACAACGAAATGCCCAGCTGTGTTTCCAAGGTCTTGAGCCGGTGGCTGATCGCGGTGGGGGTCAGCGACAGCTCCTCTGCCGCCAACTTGATGCTCATATGCCGGGAGACGGCCTCGAAGGCCTGAAGGCTGGTCAGGGGCGGCAGGCGTTTCACGGCATGAACCTCTCTTTTCAAGGGGCAGGCCCCTCCCGCACGGAAGAGGCCTGCAGGTTCAGTCTGGAGTTAGCCGCGCCTCGCACGCAATACGTCCAGACCCGCCGCCACAACCAAAACGATACCAGTTGTCATGAGGCTCAATTCAGTTGGCACATTCATCAGAATCAGCCCGTTCGACAGCATCCCCAGCAGCCAGACACCGAGCACAACCCGCAGGACCGAGCCCTTACCGCCGGTAAAAGGGATACCGCCCAGCAGAACCGCCGTCAGAACGCTGAGTTCTACGCCGACACCCAGCGTGCCGGCAGGGGCCGAGTTGATCCGGGATATGCTCATCAGCGCCGCAACTGCCACAAAAAAGCCAGTAGCAGCATAAAGCCCGACACCAATGGCCTTGACCCTGAGGCCGACCAGGAAAGCCGCCCGCCGGTTCACCCCCAGCGCCACAATCTGCGGGCCGATTGGCAGCAGGGCCATGACCGCCGCCCCAAGAGCGATGACTGCAAGCATGATCCAGGTCAGGACCGGAAGGCCGAAGATCCGCTCGTAGCCGATGACCAGGAATTCCTCCGGAAAACCGAAGATCGGGTTCGGCGCCAGCCATTGGGCCAGCCCGCGGATGAGGGTCAGCGTGCCCAAGGTCACAATGATCGGGGACATCCCGATTGACGACACAAGCACCCCATTGATCAGCCCCGTGCAAGTTCCAACAGCCAAGGTGAGCAGCACCGCACCTGTGATCCCCAAGGGTTCAAAGCTGAGCCCGGCAACAACACCGCAAAGCGCCAGGGTGGAGCCGACAGACAGGTCGATCTTGCCAGCCATCAGTAGCATTGCGAAAGGGATGGAAATGGTCATCAGCGCTGACACTTGCACCGAGATCGCGATCCAGTTGTTGGCGGTCATGAAGACCGGCGCTTTTACATAGAAGAACAGCGCCAGCAGGGCGATGGCTGCCGGCAACGCCGCCGCCACAGCGATCTCGAACCAGTCGCGTTCGGCTTTTTCGTCAGCCGCCGCTGCGGCCCGTGTCAGTCCGGTATCTGTCATTGCGTCAATTCCATTTGATTTGCTTCAGGCTCTGCACCTGGAAGGTCCTGTTGCGCGCTGTGCTCTGCGCGGTGAGCCAGCTCGATCAGCATTTCTTCATCCTGCGGGTTGTCGATCAGGGCCACTTGCCTGCCGCGGCCCAGCACCAGCACTTTGTCGGCCAGCAAGCAGATCTCGGTCGCGTCCGACGAGGCCACCGCGACTGCCGTGCCTTTGCGCTTCACATCCGCCAGGGCCTCGTAGAGCTCGTGCCGGGCGCCAATGTCGACGCCCTGGGTCGGCTCATCCAGCAGCAGCAGCTTCAGCCCTGTCCCTTCGACCAGCCAGCGGCCCACCATGATCTTCTGCGCATTGCCGCCGCTGAACCGTTGCCCCTGCAGTCGCGGGTTGGGCGGCTGGATGTTCAGCCGGCGCGCGGCGCGTTCAAACTCCCGGCCTTCGCGGCGGAAATCGCGCAGCAGCCGCGGCATCGGCGAGCGCCCAAAGTGCGGCACAAGCAGGTTTTCGACAGCAGCAAAACTGGCAAACAGGCTCTGCTCCTTGCGGTCGCTGGCCACCAGGGCGACACCCCGCGCCAGCGCCTCTCGCGGCGCAGCAAAGCTGACATCCTGCCCGTCGAGCTCTATCCGGCCGCTGGAATTCGGCGCAGCACCTGACAGGCATTCCAGCAGTTCGGTTCTGCCCGCTCCCATCAGCCCGTAGATGCCAAGAACCTCGCCTGCCCGCAGTTCGGCGCTGACGGGCCCGACAAATCCGGTGCTCAAACCATCCATCTTCAGGACAGCGGGACCGCTGAGCGTGAAGCCAGGCTTTTCTATCCCCTTCGAAAGCGCATCCGGGGAAATTGCATCCGTCATGTCGGCGATGGACACCTCCTCCACCGGCCGTGTCCAAAGGATACGCCCGTCCCGCAGGATGGTGACCTGATCCGCGACCTTGTGGATTTCATCAAGAAAATGCGTGACGTAGATGACTCCGATCCCGTCCTTGGCTACCGCCTGCCGGATCACCGCATGCAGCGCCTTGGCCTCCTTGTCAGAGAGCGATGCCGTCGGCTCATCAAGAATGAGAAACCTGGGTTTCAGCCTCAGCGCACGCGCAATTTCCACCACCTTGCGCTCGCCGACGCCCAGCGTTCCAAGATCGGCCCGCGGATTGATACCTGAAACCCCAAGCCGCGCGAGCAGCTCCCGCGCCTGGGTGTCCTGGGCGCGGCGGTCCACCCGGCCGCCGCGCTTGATTTCATGTCCAAGAAAGATGTTCTCGGCAACAGTCAGCCCTTCAAAGACCTGAAAGTGCTGATAGATGATCGCCACGCCCAGGTCCTGCACCTGCCGCGGCGCGGCACCGCGCAAGGAAGCTCCCCCCGCAAGAATATCGCCCTTGTCCGCGTCCTGCGCTCCGCTGATGCAGTTCAGCAGAGTGGACTTGCCTGCGCCATTTGCTCCCAGGAATGCCAGAACTTTTCCGGCCTCGACCTGCAGGTCTACCCCTTTGAGCACGGCAACAGAGCCATAGGATTTGCGAAGATCCTTCACTTCAAGACGCATGTCCGCCTCCTTGCCGGTTCCACGCATCAGTTTTCGTAATTCGAAAGAAGGAAGTTCAGCAGCGGCTGGTCGGCCTTGCTGGCCAGCACAGTGGGCGTGTAGGCAAAGCTCGGTTCTTTCTCGCGCACGGCATTCAGTGCTAGGTCAACGATATTGGCGCCCAGCTCATTGATCAGGATCGCCGCGGAGGCGCGATAGGCACCACCCTCATTCACTGCACTCAGCCCTTCCAGGGAGCCGTCCTGGCCGCCGACAAATATCGCGTCCGCATCTGCACCTGCCAGTTTGATCGCCCGCAGGGCGCCAACCGCCGCGTCATCTGCCATGCCGATGATGATATCCAGATCCGGATGCTGCTGCAGGACCGTTTCAGCGACCCGCAGGCCATTGGTCTGATCAGCCGCGTCCTGTTCCGACACCACCTCAATACCGTTTTCCGAGAAGATCCGGATCACCTCGGTCCAGCGCGGAGCCAGCGACGGCAGCGGAGTCAGCGTGGTCACAAGCGCCTTGGCACCGGTCACACCGTTTTCTTTGGCCCAATCAACCGCTGCCTGAGCCACAATCTGGCCGGACTGGGCGTGATCAAAGCCGACAAAGCCATCCGACCCGTCCATTTTGCCCAAGTAGGTCAGCCACTTGATCCCCTGCGCCTGGGCCTGGCGCTGCAGCGGCTGCAAAGCTGTGGGCTCAATCGGCAGAACAACGATGGCGTCAACGCCAAGAGTGATCCAGCCCTGGATCGCATTGATCTGCTGCTCCAGATTATTGGCCTGTGTGTTGTCATGCAAGACAGTCACGCACCCCAGCTGAGCGGCGCGTTCATCGGCAAACCGGCGCACCTGCTTGACGATTGCAACCTCTGAAACCGAGTGGCTGTAGGCCACTTGGTAGGTTTGACCGCCGGCGCAGGCATCCGCTGCGGCTTCCCGGATCTGTTTGATGGTGACTTCTTTGATCTCATCAGCCTGGGCCAGCGTGCCAGCGGCAAGGCCGATTGCAAGGGCCAGTGTTTTTGTGATGGTCTTCATTGGGTTTCCCTGTTGTTTGCGGGCTGCGGACGGCTGCCTTTGGCGGCAGCTCTTGATTTGGGCGGGATCAGCAGACCCCGCCCGGCGGCCGGTTCAGAATTCAAAGAGGTTCGAGTATTTCACCGACAGCGAGTCGCCGTTGACCAGCGCCAGGAAACCTTTGGTGCGCGGGTCTTCGACAAAGCGCGGCAGGGCCGCTTCGGCATCTTCCTGCGAGGTCCAGTAGACAACCTCGACCCAGGAGCCATCGGTGTTTCTAGCCAGGTGGCGGGCAACGAACCCGTCATAGCCTTCCAGCACTTCGTCCATGGCCAGGGTTTCGCGCAGGAACGCATCCGGGTTGGCGCCGTCGACCAGGTTGAACTCAAGATATTCGACGACAACTGCCTTGTTGATCGGCAGTGCCTCGGCCAGGGCGCCGGAAGCGGCGGTCACAGTCATGGCAGCGGCAAGCGCCAGAGATTTCAGCATTTTCATTGGTATTCTCCTGTTGGTTTGGCAAAAAGCGGCCGGCACGCCGCGGGATCAGCGGCGTGTGGGATCCGGCCCTAGAGGCAGTCCGGACCGTTAGAGGGCAATCCGGTTGTAGTGCTGCGCCCACGGGCGCAGGCGTTCAAAGGCCGCAGCGGCAGCCAGCACGTCGCCGTCGGCTTGGCGGCGTCCAGCAATGTGCAGGCCAACCGGCAGACCGGATGTGCCCAGGCCCGCGGGCACCGACACAGACGGGTGGCCGGTGAAGTTGGTCAGGAAAGTCGGGCACCAGCCGATCAGCGGATCAATTTCCACACCGTTGATTTCGCTGGGGCCCTTGGTGTTGCCATCCGCGGTGTTCTTGACCGGCATTGCGCTCACCGTGGGTGAAACGATCAGGTCGTATTTCGCAAAAGTGGCTTGGTAGGCATCGAACACTTCCGAGCGGACAGACAGATCGCGGTAGAGGTCATCCGCGCTGTAGCCCGGCCCGACGCGCTCCACCCAGTCAAGCAAGTCCGGCGCCAGCCCGTGGCGATGCTCCTCGGACAGCAGGTCAAGACCCGAGTCTTTGATGGCGTCAAAGCTGTGGCGCATGATCGGCACGAACAGGCGGCACCAGATATCGCTGTATTCGCGCTGGTCGCGGGTCAGGCCGATCTTGATCTCTTCCACTTCGGCGCCAGCCCGTTCGAACACTTTGACCGCGTCGGCGACCACTTCGCTCACCTCGCCTTCGATGGGAAAGACATCCAGGTCCGGGCTATAGCCGATCTTCATCCCCTTGATGCCGCGCAGGGCTGCATCCGAGAAGTCGTTGACCATCTGGTGGCAGTTCGGGTCGCCGGGTTGCGCACCTTGCAGAATACCCAGCGACAGGATCGCATCCTCGACATTGCGGGTAATGGTACCTTCAAAGATATAGGGCAGCGTGTTGGCAAACGCATTCGGGCGCACCAGCAGCGGCGTGCGGCCTGCCGAGGCGCGGTAGCCAACGGTGTTGGTCCAGGCAGCAGGGATGCGGATCGACCCGCCGCCGTCGGTGCCTTCGGCAACCGGCAGCATGCCTGCGGCAACCGCGGCGGCGGACCCGCCCGATGAGCCGCCGGCATTTCGGCTGGTGTCAAACGGGTTGGTGGTCGGGCCGAACGCCACGTTGTCCGTGGTGCCGCGATAGCCCATTGCCGGGCTGTTGGTCTTGCCGACAAAGATAGCGCCAGCCGCTTCCATGCTTTCAACGAAGCCGCATTTCATGTCGGCAATGTTGTCTTTGAGCTGCGGAATGCCGCCCAACGTGCTCGGCCAGCCCGGTTTGAAGTCAAACAGGTCTTTCATCGCAGTCGGCACACCATGCAGCGCACCCAGCTCATCGCCGCGGGCGACAGCATCGTCTGCGGCCTTGGCGGCATCCCGCGCCTCGTCAAAGGCAGTAAAGACAAACGCGTTCAGTTTTTCGTTGCCCGCTTCGATCCGCGCAATCGCGGCCTCCATGACTTCTAACGCGGAGACACGCCGCTCGCGGATGGCAAGCGCTGTTTCGGTTGCGCTCAGCTTGGCAAGGTCTGCCATGTTTCAATTCCTCCCGTTGATGTGCCCGGTACCGGCAGTTTCCGGCCCGGCTTGCCAACAGGATGGCGGAGCTGGGGATTCCAACAACTGAGAAAAGCTCAGGCCATGGGTGAAGGTGTTTTTCAAAACAAAAACAATGGGTAACAGGTTCAAATACTGCCGCGGAATTTGCCAGCCGGCGCGAGCTGGGAAACCGGAGCAGATCGGCTGGCAAAAGCACAAACACGGTGCGGAGACAGCCGCTCCGCACCGTGTGTCTTTTGTATCGTCCTAAGGCCGAATGCCAGGGACGCAGGCCAGTTACTCAGCCTTTTCAGGCGGCTTGGGCTTGAAGGCACCGGCCACGCCTGCCGGGAAGAAAATCACCGTAACCACCACGGCCACCCCGAGCAGCAGCAGCCGATAGTCATCGAAGCTGCGCAGCAACTCGTTCCCGATGACCACGATGAAAACCCCGGCTATGGCCCCGGGAAAGCGCCCCATGCCGCCAATCGCCAGCATGACCATTGCCATCAGGAAAAACTCAGTTCCCAGCACCTTGGGCGTCACCACAGAGGTATAATGCGCATAGATCCCTCCGGCGACGGCCGTGAAAACCGCCGAGACGACAAAGGCCAGAAGCTTGTACTTATACTCATTCACACCGATTGCCTGAGCGAATGTTTCGGCGTCCCGCATCGCGATGAAGGCCAGCCCCATGCGCTTGCGCAGAATGACAAAATAGATCAGATACACACAGACAGCGCCGAAGGCGAGAGACACCCAGTACCAGGTCAGCTTGTCGATGGAGGACACCTGGAAGCCGAAGAGATTGAGCCAGGGGATGCCCAGCAGTCCGGTGTTGCCACCCATGCCAATAGCCTTGCCCTGCTGGATCAAGGGCGGCAGCGCGAGATGCACCGCAAAGGTAAAGAGCGCCACATATTCGCCTTTCAGCCGCAGGCTGGGCACGGCCACCAGCGCACCGATCCCGGCACCGACCAGCGCGGCCGCGCCAATGGCCAAGAGCGGGGTCAGCCCGGCATAGATCGACAGCATCGCCGAGCCATAGGCGCCAAAGGCAAAGAACACGAGCTGCGCGTAGTTGAAAATGCCGGCATAGCCCAGGATCAGATCCCAGCTGGCGATCACGATGCACCAGATGAAGACCAGGATGAAAATGTGCCGGACATAGCTGTCGCCCAGAAGCCCTCCCAGCAGGGCAAGCCCGCCGACGAGCGCCCAGAAAATCAGGCTGCTGCGGCCCAGACCAGCGCCGGTGAATTGCGATGTGATTGATGCGGATCGGTCAGCCATCTTAGTTCTCCCAGACTCCGAACAGGCCTTTGGGGCGGATCATCAGCACAGCGATCAGCATCACCAGCCAGGCCGGCATGGCCCAGCTCGGGCCGATGTAGAAAATGACAAAGGCCTCGAGGATCGCCAGGATGAAGGCGGCAACAAAGGCGCCCTTGGTGCTGCCCAGCCCGCCAAGGACCACGATCACAAAGGCCTTGAGAAACGGCGCCCAGCCTCCCAGCGGTGAGATCAGGAACACCGGCGCCAGCAGGATCCCGGCGATGCCGGTCAGCACCACCGACAAGGCGAAGGTCAGGGAAAACACTTGGTTGACGTTCACGCCTACCTGATTGGCGCCCTGCATATCCTGGCTGACTGCCCGGACGGCCTGGCCATAACGGGTGGCAGAAAGGAAGTACTCCAACGCTGCCACCAGTCCGAGGGAAATGGCAAAGATCCAGATCCGGTACCAGGACAGGGTGATCCCGCCGATTTCCAGCACGCCTTCGGTGAACGGCGGAATGGTTTTGGTGCCGGGACCAAAAACCAGCTGCAGGCCGTTTTCCACGATGAAGGCGAGGCCCAGCGTCACCATAATGGTGTTGATTTTCCAGTTAGCGCTGCCCCGCAGCGGCCGGATGATCAGCCGCTCAATACCGATGCCCGCCGCTGCCAGAATGGGAATGGCAATCAGTACTGCCAGCCACAACGGCAGGCTGAAGTGCCCTACGACCAGGAACCAGGCCAGAAAGCCCCCCAGCGAATAGAGCGAGCCATGGGCAAAATTCAAAATGCGCGAGGCGCCGTAAACCAGCGACAGGCCAACTGCGACAACGCAATAGACAGCCCCCTGGGTGATCCCGCTCAGCAGGATTTCAACGATCTGTGTCATAGAGCCTCCTGCAGGCTGCGGCTGTCTGTTTCGGTGACCACGCCCTCTTCAATGGAATAGACCCGGTCGATCATCCCTTCGAGCAGCGCCAGGCTTTGTTCGACCAGCAGCACGGTGAGCCCTTCGCGGTTCAGCTGTGACACGGTGCGCAGCATGGTTTCCGTGAGGTTCGGCGCCAGTCCCAGAGAGGGTTCGTCAATGGCAAGAAACGACGGGTTGGACATCAGCCCCCGCCCCAGCGCCACCATCTGCGCCTCGCCGCCGGACAAGGAACGGCACAGCTGGCCGCGGCGCTCTGCCAGGCGCGGATACAGGCTGAACACGCGGTCCAGGTTATCTTTCTCCCGCCTGCGCGCTTCGGGCAGATAGGCGCCCAGCTGCAAGTTCTCCAGCACGGTCATATCGGGAAACAGGCGGCGGTCCTCAGCCACATAGACCAGGCCCCGGCCAACCAGAATGCGGCGCTTTGCGCCCGGCGATGTCCTGGCCGTCAAAAGTTATTTGGCCGGATTGTGCAGGCACCAGCCCGCATATCGTCTTCAGAAGGGTGCTTTTGCCATGGCCGTTGGCCCCGACCACGGCAACCAGCTCCCCCTTGTTCACGCTCAGCGATGCGTCATGCAGCACATGGAAATCGCTGTAGAAGGCGTTGACGCCTTTTACCTCAAGCATCGTGTTTCTTTCCAAGATAGATTTCGACCACATGGTCGTCGTTCAGCACCACTTCGGGGCGGTCCAGCATCACAAACTCGCCGAAGTTGATGATCAGGATGCGGTCCGCGATCTCAGCCAGCGCCCGCGTCTTGTGCTCGACCATCACGATGGTGATCCCCAGCTCCTCGCGGACGTGACGGATCACCTGCAGGAATTCGACAATTTCCTCGGCGTTCAGCCCGCCAAGCGGTTCATCCATAAAGATGATTTCCGGCCCCGTGGCCAGTGCCGCCCCCAGCATGATCCGTTTGCGGGTCAAAAGATCAGCCTGCGACGCCGGAAGGTTCAGCGTGTCCTCGAGCTGGGTCAGGTAGAGGATATCCTGGATCGGGATATCCGGCGCTGACCCCCGGGCCTCGCTGCCGAACATCTGCCCGGCCAGAAGGTTTTCACCTACCGTCACCGACGACAGCAGGGTCGGAATCTGGAACGTCTGAGCGACCCCCAGCCCGCAGCGGCTGTGGCGTTTGAACCCGGTCACGTCCTTGCCATTGAACAGCACCCTGCCCCGGCTTGCGTGCAGCCCGCCGGTGCAGACGTTCATCAAGGTCGACTTACCCGCGCCATTCGGGCCCGCCACCCCCAGAATCTCGCCCCGCTCGATCTGAAAAGACAGATCCGTGAGCGCCCGGAACGGCCCGAATTGCATGGTTACGTTTTCAAGGGACATTTGTGTCATGAAGAGAGCTTTCTGGACGGTTTGCCTGCATCAGGCCTGCTGTCTGAAAAATGCCGCGCTTCCGGAGAAGGAGGGAGAGCGAAGGCGCGGCAGGTGCCCGGACCGTTACTTGATCCAGGAAGGAGTCACGATGTCGGCGACCTTTTGATCGCCCACCACAACACGGACGCGCTCGTTGTTCTGAACCTGGAACAGCTGTGCAGGCTGGGTGTCCGGCCCGTTGTCGATGAAATTGCGGTCGTTGAACGCAAAGGTTCCGACCAGCCCCTGGTACTTCATGGTGCGGATGGCCTCGGCAACGGCCGCATGGTCTGAGGCATCGCCTACCTGTTCGACAGCGGCAGCCCACATATTCACCATGTCATAGACCGCAGCGGCCAGGCTGACCGAAGGCTCGCTTCCATAGGCGGCCTTCCAGCTTTCAACAAATTCCGCACCGGCCTCGTTTTCCTGATGCGCATTCAGGGTGAAGGCCAGCAAGCCTTCCGCCTGCCCCTGGGCGATCACATCGTCGAGCCCAGTGGTCGCCCCGATATACCCGACATTCAACAGAGCCATGCCTGCAGGCTTGTCCTTGTATTGCGACAGGAAGGTGGTGGCGACGGCAGGCTCCAGAGCTTCCAGGTGGATCAGCGACGGTGCGGCCTCACGGATCTGCGACTGAATACCGGTCCATTCCACGGTGTCATAGGGCACTTCCTGCACATAGACGACATCCCAGCCTGCTTCCTCGGCGGCAGCGGCCATGGATTTGGCGTTGTTGATGTCCCATTCGAAATCGCCATGCACGATTGCCAGGCGCTTGGTCTCAAACGCGTGGCCGGTTTTCAGCACCATGTCGAACTGGGCCCGGCCGTAGTTCAAGCCGACGTCGGAGGCATTGAAGATCGCGTTGCAGCGCATCCGCTCGGCCAGTTCGACAACGCCGATCACCGCGTCATTGTGGATGTAGGGAATGCCGTAGGGGCAGAAGGCAGGAATATCCGGCCCCATGCCGCCGTACCCGTTGATCAAAGCACTGACCTGTTCCCGCTCGATCAGATTTGCGGCGGCGGCCGCCAGCTTGTCAGGGGTCAGGTCGCCAATGTCGAAGGTCACAACCTCGACCTGATTGCCGAGCAGCCCGCCGCTTGCGTTGATTTCACCAACCGCCAGGTTGATTGCCTGCTCCATCGTTTCGCCATCCGCGGCGAAATACCCGGTCAGCGGAATTGGCGCGCCGAGCGAAATGGTATCGGCATGGGCCGCGCTCCCTGCTGCGGCAATAGCACCGGCAAGCAGACCGGCCTTTACTCGGACCTTTAGAGAATTGAAAACCATGTAAGTTCCTCCCGTTGGAACAGCTGTGTTTTTGGCAAGGCTCCGCCCCGGGCGCACAGACGCCCTGCCGCAAACCGCAGTTTGCGGGCAGGCTTGCAGATCCTTGCTGAACAGAGGCCTTGTGAGGCCGCAGAGCGCCCATGCCGGACGCTGTGCATCCCGACACTAGCCGCGGCCCGCGGGATCCGCGCCTGAAATCTCCTCATCCAAGGGCTGAGGTTTCGTCGGGTGACAGAAACGGCCCGTGCGCCTCACTTATTCGGGAAATTCAAAAGGAGGTTTCCATGACCGATCAGGAACGCAACAAGGCCACAGTGGCTGACATCTACGCCACCTGCTGGAACAAGAACGATATGCAGCGCGTCGACGAGATCTTTGACGAAGACGTACGCCACGGCCTTCTGCTGGATGGATGGCCTTCCGGTCGTGATGGCTTCAAAAAGCTGGTAGCGTTCTGGCGCGAGGCGTTCCCCGACATCCACGAAGACGCGATTGACCTAGTGGCCGATGGCAACACCGTGATGTCCCGCTTCCGCCTGCGCGGCACCCACCAGGGCGACTTCTATGGCATTCCCGGCACCGGGCGCAAAGTCGACATCTATGGTGCCGAGTGGTTCAAGTTCGACGAGAACGGCAAGATCACTGATTACCTCTATCACGAAGATACCTTGGGCCTGTTCTTCCAGCTGGGCGTCATGCCGCTGCCGCATCTGGCCATTGCCGGTGTCGACGGCTCGCAGAAGTAAAGCCGCTGCCCATGGACCTTTCCAAGCTGCCCTCGGTTGTTGACGGCGAGACGCTGTCAAACAGCTTCCTCGGCAATGCGGTTGAGCTGTGCATTGTCACCGATGACCACGAGAAAACTATGGAGGGCCTCTGCCGGCTAGGGATTGGCCCATGGGCCGTTTACACCTTTTCGCCGGAAACGGTATCGGACCAGACATATAAAGGCGAACCCTGCAAATTTGCGCTCAAAGTCTGTTTTGCCCAATCCGGCAACATGATCTGGGAGTTGATGCAGCCGCTTTGGGGGCCTTCGATTTTTCAGGACTTCCTCGACAAGCACGGCCCGGGGTTCCACCACGTGGCCTATGACTGCAACGATATGCCTTGGGAAACCCGTATCAGCGAACTGGAAAAGCGCGGTTTCAAGATGGTGCAGTCCGGCAAGTGGCGGTGCCAGAATGCCTTTGCCTTCTTCGATACCGAAGACGCCACAGGCACCACATTCGAGACTTATCACTTCCCCGAAGGCTGGGACTATCCCGAGCCGGAAAGCTGGTTCCCTGCCCCGCCGCCCAACGGGGCGGACTGGTAAGAATCTTCCCCAACTTCCGCGGTGCCCGCTCCGGCCGGCACTGTCTTTTTTCAGGAGACAGCAAGATGACACACCCCGCGACAGTGGGCTTCAACGGCCAAACCGTCATAGTAACCGGTGCCAGCCGGGGGATTGGCTATGGCGTGGCCCGCGCCTTTGCGCAGCATGGCGCGAACCTGCACATCCTCGCACAGGGGGAGGAGATCCATGATGCTGCCCGCCGGATTGCCGATGAAACCGGGCAAAGCGTGACCGGCTGGACCTGCGACATCACCGACAGTGCCAGGGTTGATGAGGTCTTTGCGCAGGCAGGCCCGCTGGATGTGTTTGTCGCCAATGCCGGGCTGGAGGCCGTCACCCCGATCAGCGACCGCAGTGCAGACGCCGAAGCGCAATTCCGCCGGGTGACCGAGATCAACACCATCGGAACCTATCTGACCACCCGCGCCGCGGTGCCGCAGATGGGGCCTGGCGGGCGGATCATCATCACGGCATCTATTTGGGGCAGCACCGCGGTGCCAGAACTCGGCGCCTATGTGGCCTCCAAACACGCCAACATCGGCTTCATGCGCTCTATTGCCAAAGAGCTTGGCCCGCGCGGCATCCGGGTCAACGCGGTCTGTCCGGGCTGGGTCATGACCGGCCCTGCCCTGAATACGCTGCAGGAAATGGCACGGGAGCGCGGTGTAGCCGAAGATGTCATCGCCCAGGAAATCAGCGCGGAGCAATCCCTGCCCGGCGTGCAATCTGCCGATGATATCGCGCTCAGCTATCTTTATCTCGCGTCCCCGCTGGCGGCCAACATAACCGGCCAAACCCTGAACGCGGACCGCGGTGCAGTGCAGGGCTAAGCGCGCTCAGCTTAGATTTTCTTCTCTCTGGCCTGAAGATTCCTCAGTTTTCGCGGGCGGGCCTTTGGTGTGTGCTTTGGAAAACCACCACGACAAAGGTCTGCCCGCCATGATCCCCTCCGCCACCACATTCGACCCCGGCCAGCCAGACGGCACCAACCGCAGCATGGAGATTGCCATCTCGGCCGATGGCGCGCCTGAACCCGGCAAGCTTTATGAGATCCCCGCCCGCTGCGGCTTGGCCGTGCGGGTCAGCAAGGGGCAGACCCTGACGGTCATCAATCCTGCCGGCTTCCAGGTTTGCGACTTCTGGATCTTCGCGGCGGATGACCTGAACGAATACAGCTCGATGGAGCATCTGCACACCGCGCTCGGCTCGATCTTCCCGAAGGTGGGAGACGGCGTGGCCTCGAACCTGCGCCGCCCGCTGATGACCATCACCGAAGACACCTCGCCCGGTGTGCATGACACCGTGATTGCCGCTTGCGATCACAACCGCTACCGGCAGCTTGGCGTCGATGACTACCATGACAACTGCACCGATAATCTCCGGCAGGCGCTGATTGCGATTGGCCTGCGGGCGCCGGCGGTCCCTGCTCCTTTTAATCTTTGGATGAACGTGCCGGTGCAGCCAGACGGCAGCACCAGTTTCGAGCCCCCGGTGTCCAAGCCCGGCGACCAAGTGTCATTCCGTGCCGAAACCGACGTGATTGCGGTTATGTCAGCCTGCCCTCAGGATGTGACGCCGGTGAATGGCGAAGGCACCTCGCCGGAACGGCTCGAATTCCGCGTCACCAGCGGCTGAGGCGGTTTCGGGATGGGTGATCTGCTGCTGACTGGCCGCTGGGTGGTGCTTTCCGCCACAGATGTGCGCCAGGACCATGCGGTCCTGGTCCGCCACGGGCGCGTTGCAAAAACCGGACCGGCAGCGGACATGCGGGCGGCTCATCCGGGCATACCGGAATGGGGCGGTCCTGACTGCGCCATTCTGCCGGGGCTGATCAACGCGCATCACCATTGCTATGGGCCGGAACTGCTCAACCAGGCGGTTGCCGACGACTTTCTGGAACCTTGGATGTTCAGCGGCCCCGCCATGACCGGGCTGTCCCCCTATGCGTCAACGGCTTACTCAGCTTTGCGGCTGCTGCGTTCGGGGGTGACGGCTGTGGTGGACATGTGTGCCGCCGGGCCGTCGCGGGCAGTTGCCGAAACACGGCTGCATGAAAAAGCGGCAGCTTACCATGATGCCGGGATCCGTGCGGCCATCGCCCCTGGCGAGCGCTGGCAGAACCGCATCGTGCATGGGGCCGGAGAGGAAGCCGCCTTCCTCGCAACTCTTCCGCCAGGATTGCACACCCGGCTGCTGGAAAGCGAGGCCCGCAGGCAGAGACTGGCACCTGCAGAATATCTTGCCCTGATCGGTGCCCTGGTGCCGCAGGGGGACGGCTTTCAGAATTTCTGGTTCGGCCCCACCGGCCCGCAATGGACCCCGGATGATCTGCTGCAGCAAATTGCGGCGGCGGCTGAACGCCTGGATACCCGTATCCAGACCCACGCGCTGGAAAGCCACTATGAAAGCATCGAAAGCCCGCGCATCCGCGGCGGCTCAGTCGTCCGGCATTTCGAAAACACCGGGCTGCTGACCGGGCGTTTGTCTCTGGCACATGCGGTCTGGGCCACCAGCGAAGACATTGACCGCCTCGCCCGCAGCGGCACCCAAGTGAGCCACAACCCCAGCTCCAACCTGCGCCTGCGGTCGGGGATCGCGCCTGCGGCCGCCATGGTCGGCGCCGGGGTTGCAACTGCCATCGGCATGGATGGCACCTCGCTGGCCGGCGACGAGGATATGTTTGCCGAGATGCGGCTGGCCCTCAACCTGAACCGGCCACCGCACGGCACGGCGCAGTCGCTGACAGCCCAGCAGGTCTTCGCAATGGCAACAGAGCACGGTGCGCGCCTCCTGGGCCGGGAAGATGAGCTGGGCCGGCTGCATCCAAGGTTTTGCGCGGATGCGGTGGTTCTGGATCTGCAACGTCTTCTGACGCCCTGGACCAGCACCGCTGCTGACCCGCTGGAGCTGATCGTCGGCCGCGCCAAGGCAGATGATGTGCGCGACGTTCTGGTGGGCGGCCGGCCGGTTCTGCACAGCCGCATCTGCACGGGGATTGATGAGCCTTCCCTGATGAACCGGGTGCAGCAGGAAGCAGACGCCAACCCGCCCAGCTCCGCGGCCCGGCAGCTGCAACGCGATCTGCGCCCCTACCTGATGCGCTGGTACGCGCGGTGGGACGCCTGGGCCGCCGACACTCATCCGCCGGTGACGCGCTACGGCGCCCGGCCCTCGCCGACAGGAAAGGACCTGCTATGATCCGCAAGCCGATCAAATGGCCGCATGGAGCGCGCTGCGCCTGTGCCATCAGCTTTGACATTGACGCTGACAGCCTCATCCATATCTCCCGCCCGAAAGACGGCCACGACCGGCTCTATCCCATCTCGATGGGCAGATACGGCCCCACGGTTGCCATCCCGCGCATCCTGGAAACCTACCGCCGGTTTGGGTTGAAACAGTCGTTCTTTGCTCCTGGCTGGGTGGTCGAGCAATACCCCGACGCCATGGAGATTATCCTGAAGGACGGCCATGAAATCGGCCACCACGGTTATCTGCACGAAGACCCCACCGCACACGGGCCTGCCGAGCAGCGGGAGTGGTTCGAGAGGGCCCTGGACAGCCACAAACGGGTGCTGGGCAATACGCCCAAGGGTTACCGTGCGCCTGTCTACAACGTGACGCAAACCGTCATCGACCTGCTGATCGAGCACTGCTTCGAATACGAAAGCTCGCTGATGGCCGATGATGTGCCTTATCTGATGAACACCTCTGCCGGGTCGCTGGTTGAACTTCCGGTCCATTGGGGCACCGACGATTGGCCGCCTTTCGCCCACTACGATGAAATCGGCTACATGATGCCGGTGGCCGGGCCGAGCCGCGGACTTGAAGGGTTCTGGGAAGAATTCGAGGCGCAATATGAAGCCGGCGGGTTCTGGCTGGCGATCTGGCACCCCTTCCTGACCGGGCGTCTGGCGCGCTGGCGGCAGGTGGAGACCTGGCTGGAGAAAGTGCTGGAGCGCGGCGATGTCTGGTTTGCGCCGCTGCATGAAATCGCAGACCATGTCCGCGCCGAGGCCGCGAAAGATCCAAACGCCGTTCGGGTGGAAGAACTGCCCTACTACACCAAACCGGTCCTGTTCTGATGTCAGCTGTCACCCGTCTTGCCCGCGCATTGGGCCGGGCCGATCAGCCCGATGCCGCCGGTATTTTCATCCGCCGCAACGATGCTGCGCTTTTTGAGCTGGCGCGGCAGTCTGACCGGCGGCGGGCAGAGGGAGGCTCACTTGGCCCGCTCGACGGCAAAATCGTTGTGATCAAGGGCAATGTCGCGCTGACCGGCCTGCCGACCACTGCCGGCTCGCTGAGTTTCATTGCCCAGGCTGAAGCAGCAGACGCACCGCTGGTTCAGCGCCTAAAGGCGCAAGGGGCCATCCCGATGGGCCACGCGAACCTGTCGGAGTTTGCCTTCTCAGGGCTTGGCCTGAACCCGCATTTCGGCACCCCGCGCAATGGGTTGGACCCGGATCTTGTGCCCGGCGGTTCCTCCTCCGGCTGCGCCTCGGCCCTGGCGCTTGGCATCGCGGACCTTGCGATTGGCACAGATACCTCCGGCTCTACCCGTGTCCCGGCCGCCTACCAGGGGCTGTTTGGCTTCCGGCCAACTATCGGCCGCTATGACGGCAGATGCATCCTGCCGCTGGCGCCGTCGCTCGACACACCAGGGCCAATGGCGCGGGATTTGGATGGACTGAAAGCTCTGGATGGCGCCTTGCGGGAGACCATGCCGGCATCCAATTCAGCCCTGCCCCGGCGGATCGTCATTCCTGACATTGCCAGCCTGGGATGCCTGTCTTCTGAGATAGAGACTTTGCTGCAAGCAGCCGCCGAACGGTTGCGTGAAAGCGGCTGGGTGGTAGAGATCCGGCCCTTTGCGGCACTGGACAAAATCCGCACGCTGTTTGAGCGCTTCGGAACACTTGTCGCCGCCGAAGCGCCAGGCACCCTGGCCCGGTACACCCGCCTCAGCAATCCGGCGATTGATCCCAATGTCCGCCGCAGGCTTCAGGCCGCGCTACCGGTTAAACCTGCAAATGCCCGGCAGCTGATGGCGGCGCGCAAGCGCCTGCAACCGCTCGCCAAACGGGAACTGGAAGGCGCCCTGATGCTGATGCCCACGGTTCCGGCCCCACCCGCCCGGCTGGAGACTGTTTCAGTCAGCGCAGACAGGTTCGCACAGGAAAATGCCAAAGCGCTGAGCCTGGCGATGCCGCTTGCCTATCTCGACATGCCGTCGCTTGCCATGCCTGCCGGTGCAGGCAGGCCCGGGCATTCTCTTACCCTTGCCGGCCCCGCCGGCAGCGACAGCAGCATTCTGGCCTCTGCCGGGGCGCTTGCACCGCTGCTTTCGCAACTCACTATGGAGACACCAGCATGACAGCCGCCAGTCAAACCGCAGCCGACCGCGAGGAGATCGCAGCGCTGATTGCCCGCCAGTTCCGCGCCCTGTGCTGGGACGAGGAAACGCCACCTGATAACGCCGCCTTGACCGGAGCTTATCTGCCGGAAGCTCAGCTCTTCGCCTCTGCCCGCCCGGCCCAGGCCCAGTCTGCCCAGGATTTCGCTGCCAGAATGGAAGGCCTGCGCGACAGCGGCCGTATTCCCGTGTTTGAGGAGAAGGGCCGCGGCCTGCACATCTGGGTTGCCGGCAATGTGGCAGTCGCAATGGCCGGCTGCGAAATGCATGAAAACCGGACCGAAGTCACTGAAGACATCAGCGCCTTTCTGCTGGTGCGGAACCCGGGTGGCTGGGCCATCGCGTCCCAGGCCTGGGACATCCTGCCTTCGATCACCTCGGCTTTTGCCGCAACCGGCCTTAGTGCCGAACCTTTTGACGTCTGAACATTTTTTCCAACAGGAGCAAACACATGCCCAAATCCCTGCTTATCGTGCATTCCAGCGCCCGGCAGAACCGCTCGCACACCCGCGACCTGGCCCGCATCTTTGCCGAGACCTGGACAGCCAACGGCGGCGGTTCCATCACCGAACGCGATGTCGGCCTGACCCCGCCGGGCATCATCAACGAAGACTGGATCGCTGCGGTTTTCACTGATCCGGCAGAGCTGACAGAAGATCAGCGCGCCATCCTGGCCGAATCCGATGCGCTGATCGAAGAGATCAAAGCTGCTGATGTGATCGCGCTTGGCGCGCCTATGTACAATTATTCGATGCCAGCTGCGCTGAAGGCCTGGTTTGACCTGATTGCACGCGTCGGCGTGACATTCAGCTTTGATCTGGCCCGCGGCGATGTGCCGATTGAGCCGATCCTGACCGGCAAGAAGCTGGTTGTGCTGTCGTCCCGCGGCGAGTTCGGCTTTGCCCCTGGCGGCGAGCGGGCCCATTTGAACGGGCTTGATCCGGCACTGGCAGCTTCGGCTCACTATCTGGGCGCTGACGCCTCGGAAATGGAAACCGTCGCCATCGAATACGAGGAATTCAAAGACGCCCGCTGGGAAATCTCACTGGCGGCTGCGCAAGCTCGCGCGACAGAACTGGCCGAAGCCCTGGCTGCCGAGTGATCGCAGAACCGGATATTTGCACTTTTTGCGGAGGGCCTATTGCGCCTTCCGCAAACCTGGCTGCTGCGGCGCAGAACTTTCCGCAAAAACAGCTGCAAATGAATGTTGTGAACTGCCGAGAATGTGACGGGGCGGTTTCAGGACTTCTCACCAAAAGAGATCATTGACGCCTTCCAAAGCCGATTTCAGGAGTTTTGCAAACTCGTCAGCCAAGGCAGAAGGCGGCCCCGGTGTGCGGGCTGCAGTATCGACACCTCCAGCGCAACGTCCAGCCGGAATGGGCGGAACACCTCCGGCCGAGATTCAGGCCGCATGTTCACAAACCCGGCCGCAATGATCGGGTCGCACACGTATTAGCACAGCCCTCTCTCCACCAGTATCAGCGCCGGGTGAAAGGTTCGGAGTTCAAGCCGGTGCTCAATCCGCTTTCTGCGCCTAGAATGAGCGCAGGGTGGCAATCAGGTCGGATGCCCCTCCTACAATGCCGCCATCGGTTTGCCCGACAAATGCCGCACTTCCACGGCCTACAATTCTGCCAGCGGATCATCTGCAGGGATCGCACAGACACTTTCCATCTGGAAATCCACTGTCTCAATCGCCGCTGAGGGTTTCGGCGTCTTCGCCAGCCCGATGTCATACTGCTGCGAGGCGGCCCATTCCTCGATCACCGGCGGGGCCCGCATCATCAAAGAGGCCCGCACCTCCGGCTTGTCCTGCAGGAATTCCGCCAAGAGTGGCGACACCAGCAGGCTTTCCGCCGCAGGTATACAGGCGATGTTCAGACGCCCTTTCGCTAGCGCCCCGATCTCTAACATGGTTTGGGCCGACAGTGCCAGCCGGTCAGGGATCGCCTCCGACTCGCCCAGAAAACACTGTGCCTCCGGCGTCGGTGCCATCTTTCCCGTTGCCCGACCCTTCCTGCTTTATGGTGTCTTCTGGCTGATGGCGTAGGCCGAAAACCGGCACGCGACTCTCTGGCGGGCGCCCAGTTCGTACCACTGCCGGAATGTTCGAGGCAGCGCCAATTAACCGTAACCTGATCGCTGTTTGAGTATATGTCGCATGTTGTGCTCTGCCCAGTCCTTGATAGCTTGGTTCAAGGGCACCAGTTCCCGCCCAAGTGCCGTCAGTTCATATTCTACCCGCAGCGGCATCTCGTCATAGATCTGCCGGGTTACCAGCCCGTCCTTTTCCAGGTTGCGCAGCGTCTGTGTCAGCATCTTCTGCGACACCCCTTCCACCTTGCGGCGCAGTGCCCCGAAGCGGGCTGGCCCGTGCTGCAACGCAATAACAATCAAAAAAGTCCACTTCTCGGCCAAGCGGACAAGGATTTCACGCGAAGGGCAGGCAGCAGCAAAGGCATCAGGTGTGCCCTCAGGAATATTCCCCATAGTTACCTCTGGGTACCTAATTGACGACAGGTACCACCCTGCCCATTTTCCGGACCAATTCAATCCCGAAAGGAGCCAAAGATGAAAATCGGTATTCTCGGAACTGGAAATGTTGGCAGCAAACTGACAGCCCTGTTCACCCAAGGCGGCCACGACGTCCAGATGGGCGGCCGCAGCGGCGGGGTTTCGCTGCAGGACGCCGCGGCCCATGGCGATATCGTCGTCGTCGCGGTCCACTATCACGCTGCAGCAGGTGTTCTTGGACCGCTGGCCGGTACGCTGGCCGGCAAGATCGTGGTGGATGCAACCAATCCGCTGAACGACGACTGGTCGCCGCTGCTGCTGGGCCAGGAGACCTCCGCCGGCGAGGAGACCGCAAAACTGCTGCCGCAGTCCAGGGTGGTCAAAGCCTTCAACACCATCTTTGCCGATGTGATGAGCCCGGATGCCATCAGCCGCGGCGGGCAGAACATCACTGCCTTTGCGGCCGGCGATGACAGCGAGGCTGTGGCAGAAGTTGCCGCGCTGGCCAAGGATGCGGGTTTTGCCCCGGTGGCCATCACCAAGCTGAGCGCGGCCCGCTACCTCGAAGCCATGGCGCATCTGAACATCGAGCTTGCGGTGGGTCAAGGCGGCGGGACCAACGCCGCATTCCTCTACCATCGCGCCTGACCCGCACTCCTGCAGAGGCTGGCACCCGCACTCCCGGCCTCTGCCGCAATTTAGAACGCCCCGCCTCCCAAGCTGCATTCACAAGAGCCTGCCTATGACCCATGCATTCAACTTTCATTACAGCGCCCCGACCCGGATCTATTTCGGCGCCGGAAATATCCCAAAGCTCGGAACTGCGATCCCGTTAGCTGAACGGGTGCTGGTGCTTTACGGCGGCGGCTCAATCAAGAAAAACGGCATCTATGACGCTGTTATCAGCGCCTTGTCCGGGCATGACTTCCGCGAATTCGGCGGGGTCGAGGCGAACCCTGAATACGAAACCCTCACCCGCGCGGTCAGGCTGGTCCGCGACCAGGGAATTTCTCTGATCCTGGCCGTCGGTGGCGGCTCGGTCATAGACGCGGCCAAGTACATCGCCGCTGCCAGCCTCTATGACGGCGATGGCTGGGACTTGTTGGATGGATCCGCGGAAGTCACCCAGGCCCTGCCTGTCGGCGTTGTTTTGACTACCGCCGCCACCGGATCGGAAACCAATGCCTACGCGGTCATCTCCGACAAGACCCGAGGCTTGAAACTGGCTCTGACCTCCGATCTGGTTGTGCCGCAGTTCGCCATCATGGACCCGCAGGTCCTCTCCTCGCTGCCGCCGCGCCAGCTGGCCAACGGCCTGGCAGATGCTTTCGTTCATTGCTGCGAGCAATACCTGACCTACCCAGCGGGGGCCCCGATCCAGGACGGCTACGCCGAGGCGGTGATGCACACCCTGGTCTCGCTGGCGGACAATTTCGACCAGGCCGGAAGTCCCGAGTGGAACCAGAACATGATGTGGGCCGCAAACCAGGCGCTCAGCGGCATCCTTGGCCTTGGCGTGCCCGGCGACTTTGCCAGCCATGTGATCTGCCGCAGCCTGACCGTGTTCTGGGGCATAGACCACGCCCGCACCCTCACCATCGTCCAGCCCGCACTATTGCGCGAAGGCATTTCGGAAAAGGCCGGCAAACTGGTTATGCTGGGCGAGAATGTCTTTGGGATGCAACAGCCCACTCCCCTGCAGGTGATTGAACGTATCGAAGACTTCTACCGCATGCTCGGCCTGCCGCTGAGCCTGGGCGAGGCCGGAGTGACGGACGGAATGGCAGTGTCCCGTATCCTGGCCAGCCTTGAGGCAGAGGGGATCACCAGCCTCGGCGAAAACGGCATCTTCACGCCCGCCCGGATCCGCAACATCGTCGAGGCCTGCGTTGAAGGAGCCCGCGCCGAAGGCGTACCTGCCTGACACATGGCTTGGGCCGGGCGCAACAGGGAAAGTCCGGCCCATCGGAAAGGAGGCGCAAATGCCAGCTCAGCAAGTCCAATTCACCGTCGGTGGCGAAACCCTCGCCGGCGACCTGCATTTGCCCGAGGGAGAAGGTCCTTTTCCCGGCCTGATCGTTGGCGGGCCGATGACCTCGGTCAAGGAGCAGGTGACCGGTACCTATGCCGCCGCGCTGGCAGACTGCGGCTTTGCCGCCTTGGCGATCGACCACCGGCATTATGGCCAAAGCGGCGGCGAGCCGCGCCAGTATGAGTTCTACGAGCACAAAATCGAAGACTTGCGAACCGCTTTGGACGTCCTCTTGGAGGAGCCGCATATCGACAGCGGCCGGATCGCTGCCGTTGGCGTCTGCCTGGGCTGCGGCTACGTCGCCCATGCCCTCAAAGACCGCCCGGAAGTCCGGGGCTTTGCAGCAATTGCCGGCTATTACCGCGACGTGCCCGCCATGAAGGCTGCCGACCCGGAAGGCTTTGCGCAAAAAGTTGCAGAAGGCCGAGCCGCCCGGCTTCAGTATGAAGCCACCGGCGAACTCAGCACCATCCCTGCTGTTGCGCTGGACCGGGACGCGGCGATGACGCTGCGGTCCACCTACGACTATTACGCAGGACGCGCGGCGCATCCTAACTACACCAACGAATTCGCCGTCATGTCGCGCGAGCATTTCCTGCAGTTCGACGTGCAATCCGCGGCGCCGCATATCACCATGCCTTTCCTGATGGCACATGGAGAAAATGCTCTGAACCCCGGCTGGGCAAAAAAGTTCTACTGTGCGGTGCCAACTAAGGACAAGCAGCACATTGAGATTGCCTCCAAAGGCCAGACCGACATCTACGACGATCCAGCCATCGTCCGGCCGTTGTCGCAAGCAGTACGGGACTTCCTGTTGCGGGTTCTGTGACCTGGTCTGCAGGCCGGCCGCCCTGGGCCAGCCCATTTCAAGGAAAGCAATCTGGCAAACGCGAAATATTGAAAACAGGATAAAATTTCGATATTTTATCCTCAATCGCCAGAAAAAGGCTCCTGAGGCCTCTTAAGGCAATGATTTACTTCACATAGATCGACTCACCCGATCCGTTACCCCAGAAAATTGTCTGACGTCAGCGCCAATGGGACAGTTTAGGCTGATTTGATAAGAGAGGGTTTCTGGCACATCGTAACCGCCAAGGAGTGGAGATGAGACAGAAACCCGGAACCAAGCAGAGCCACGGCGAGAGGGTCGTCAAGGATATCCGCCGGGCCACCCGCAAGCAGTATTCAGCGGAAGAGAAGATCAGGATCGTTCTGGACGGCCTGAAGGGCGAGGACAGTATTGCTGAGCTGTGCCGCCGCGAGGGCATTGCTCAGAGCCTCTATTACAGTTGGTCCAAGGAATTCCTCGAGGCTGGGAAGAAGCGCCTGGCGGGCGACACGGCGCGTGCAGCGACGTCGAGCGAGGTCAAGGATCTGCGAAGTGAGGCGCGCGATCTTAAAGAGGTCGTTGCCGAGCAGGCATTGGAACTGCGCCTTCTGAAAAAAAGCATACTCGGGGATGGGGGCGATGGCGAATGAGGTACCCCGCATCCGAGAAGCTGGAGATCATCCGGCTGGTGGAAGGATCGCATTTGCCAACCAAACGCACGCTGGACAAACTGGGCATCCCCAGAGCGACCTTCTACCGCTGGTATGACCGGTATCTGTCTGGCGGCCCTGAGGCGCTTGAGGACCGCCGCCCCAGGCCGCCACGGGTCTGGAACCGCATTCCCGAGGCGGTCCGGGAGAGGATCAAGGACCTGGCCCTGAAGGAAAGCGAACTGTCGCCGCGCGAATTGGCCGTGCGCTTCACTGACACGGAAAAGTATTTTGTGTCAGAGGCTTCGGTCTATCGCATCCTCAAGTCCTATGATTTGATCACCAGCCCGGCTTACGTGGTTCTGTCGGCGGCAGACGAGTTCCAGGACAAGACAACGCGTCCCAACCAGCTGTGGCAGACTGACTTCACCTATCTCAAGGTCATCGGTTGGGGTTGGTTCTACCTATCCACGATCCTGGACGATTACAGCCGCTACATCATCGCTTGGAAGCTCTGCACGACGATGAAGACGGGCGACGTGACCGACACCCTGGATCTGGCGCTGCAAGCCTCGGGCTGCAACCAGGCGAAGGTTCTGCACAAGCCACGGCTGCTATCAGACAACGGTTCCAGCTACATCTCTGGCGAGTTGGCTGACTGGCTGGAAGATCAGCAGATGCATCACGTTCGCGGTGCGCCATATCACCCGCAAACCCAGGGCAAGATCGAGCGGTGGCACCAGACCTTGAAGAACCGCGTCCTGCTGGAAAACTACGACCTACCGGGCGACCTCAGGCAGAAGATCGGCACCTTCGTCGAGCACTACAATCACCACCGTTATCACGAGAGCCTGCTGAACCTGACACCCGCTGACGTCTACTTCGGGCGAGGGCAAGCCATTCTAAAACAACGAGAAAGGATCAAACGAAAGACCATCGAAACGCGGCGCTTGCTTCACCGCAAATCCGCAGCATAATCAGACCACCAGATGAGCCAGACCCTCTCTTAGATCACGCCGCAATCTGTCCCAAAATCCCTGACAACGGACATTGACCTATGTCGGGAGTCACATGAATCTTCTACCATGGCAACCTGCTTACTGGAGAGTTGCAGACCTACAGAAACCCATTTCTGGCTGTCCGCTGTGTCACACGAAGGTCGGGTAACCGTCGTTTGCGACGTGTTGCACATGCGAGGTGCTACTGGGTGGCCAAGGACTGCTGTGGGCTCTTGGCGCCGTTTCAGTGGATCCTGCCAGTATTGCCTATCTGCCACAGCGCCATTCGCCACCGCTTGCTTCCACAGTGCTTCCAGGTGCCGGGAAGGCACAAACGCAAGAAGCGCCCCTTGGGGCGCTATACTGCTGATATATATCGGAAAATTTGGTTGCGGGAGCAGGATTTGAACCTGCGACCTTCAGGTTATGAGCCTGACGAGCTACCTGGCTGCTCCATCCCGCGACAGGTGTTCTTTTGTTTAGAGTTTTTTGGATTTTACTAGGTTTGGCGGTGACCTACTCTCCCAGGGCTTGAGCCCAAGTACCATCGGCGCGGCAGTGCTTAACTTCCGGGTTCGGGAAGGGACCGGGTGTTTCACTTGCGCTGTAGCCACCAAACCGAGAAAAATCCAGATGCCTTCGGCATTTGGATTTTCTCGGTTCGCGGTCGGCAGCGTGTTTACGAAGTAAATACGCGAGAGACCGCCCAGGAGTTATGTCACGAAGACGTTTCCAAATGCAGGAGGCAATACAATCAACATGTCCAAGTGTTTGTTAGGGATGTGTTTGCTTGTTTGGTTTTGAGTAACACTGTCTGTTACTGGATCAAATCAAGCCTATCGGGCGATTAGTACCGGTCAGCTGAACGCATTGCTGCGCTTACACCTCCGGCCTATCGGCGTGGTGGTCTTCCACGGCCCTCAGGGATACCTTGTTTTGAGGGGGGCTTCCCGCTTAGATGCCTTCAGCGGTTATCCTGTCCGATCATAGCTACCCTGCACTGCTGCTGGCGCAACAACAGGTCCACCAGTGGATCGTTCACCCCGGTCCTCTCGTACTAGGGGCAACTCCTCTCAAGTATCCTACACCCACGGCAGATAGGGACCGAACTGTCTCACGACGTTCTAAACCCAGCTCACGTACCTCTTTAAACGGCGAACAGCCGTACCCTTGGGACCTGCTCCAGCCCCAGGATGAGATGAGCCGACATCGAGGTGCCAAACACTGCCGTCGATATGGACTCTTGGGCAGTATCAGCCTGTTATCCCCGGCGTACCTTTTATCCGTTGAGCGATGGCCCTTCCACGCGGGACCACCGGATCACTATGGCCGACTTTCGTCTCTGCTCGACTTGTCAGTCTCGCAGTCAGGCTGGCTTCTGCCATTGCACTCAACGAGCGATTTCCGACCGCTCTGAGCCAACCTTCGCGCGCCTCCGTTACTCTTTAGGAGGCGACCGCCCCAGTCAAACTACCCGCCACGCAGGGTCCCGGATCCGGATAACGGACCGCGGTTAGACATCAAGAGTGCGAAGGGTGGTATCTCAAGGGAGGCTCCACCGGGACTTGCGTTCCGGTTTCGATGCCTACCACCTATCCTGCACATCACAATCCTGATGCCAGTGCGAAGCTGTAGTAAAGGTGCACGGGGTCTTTCCGTCTAACCGCGGGAAGCCTGCATCTTGACAGGCAATTCAATTTCGCTGAGTCGATGTTGGAGACAGCGGGGAAGTCGTTACGCCATTCGTGCAGGTCGGAACTTACCCGACAAGGAATTTCGCTACCTTAGGACCGTTATAGTTACGGCCGCCGTTTACCTGGGCTTCAATTCGGAGCTCTCACCCCTCCTTTTAACCTTCAGGCACCGGGCAGGCGTCAGACCCTATACGTCGCCTTGCGGCTTCGCAGAGCCCTGTGTTTTTAATAAACAGTCGCCACCCCCTGGTTTGTGCCCCCGGATCCAAGTTGCCTTGAACCCGGGCCTCCTTCTCGCGAACTTACGGAGGTATTTTGCCGAGTTCCTTCAACATCGTTCTCTCAAGCGCCTTGGTATTCTCTACCAGTCCACCTGTGTCGGTTTAGGGTACGGTCTGACAGGAGGGCTATTTCCAGGGACTGATCAGCAGCCCGCTCAATCCGATAAGAGCGAACTACCTTCACAATCCGTCACCACTCCACGGCCCAGGAATATTAACCTGGTTCCCATCGCCTACGCCTTTCGGCCTCGGCTTAGGGGCCGGCTTACCCTGCTCAGATTAGCTTTAAGCAGGAACCCTTGGACTTTCGGCGAGAGTGTCTCTCACACTCTTTGTCGCTACTCATGTCATCATTCTCGCTAGTGATCTCTCCACCGGATGGCTCACGCCCCGGCTTCATCGAAAGCCTCTCTCCTCCAATGTATCCGAAGATACTAAGGAGGAATGAGACTATGTCACACTACGCTCTGCTACCATGCACTATGTGCATCCTCGGCTTCGGCTCATGGCTTGAGCCCCGTTACATCTTCGCCGCAGGACGTCTTATTTAGACCAGTGAGCTGTTACGCTATCTTTAAAGGATGGCTGCTTCTAAGCCAACCTCCTGGTTGTTTTGGACATCCCACCTGCTTTCCCACTTAGCCATGAATTGGGGGCCTTAGCCGGAGGTCAGGGTTGTTTCCCTCTCCACTACGGGCGTTAGCACCCGCAGTGTGTCTGCCATCCAGTACTCCCGGGTATTCGGAGTTTGGTTAGGATCAGTAAGCCTGTGGGGCCCCATTACCCATCCAGTGCTCTACCCCCCGGGGTATTCGGATGACGCTCTACCTAAATAGATTTCGCAGAGAACCAGCTATCTCCGAGTTTGATTGGCCTTTCACCCCTAGGCACAGCTCATCCCGATCTTTTTCAACAGATGTGGGTTCGGTCCTCCAGTGCGTGTTACCGCACCTTCAACCTGGCCATGCCTAGATCACTCGGTTTCGGGTCTGATCCCACGAACTCATGCGCCCTATTAAAACTCGCTTTCGCTGCGCCTCCGCCTAGCGGCTTAAGCTTGCTCGTGAGACCAAGTCGATGACCCATTATACAAAAGGTACGCTGTCAGCCCTCAAGGGGCCTCCAACTGATTGTAGGCGTTCGGTTTCAGGTACTGTTTCACTCCCCTCGCCGGGGTGCTTTTCACCTTTCCCTCACGGTACTGGTTCGCTATCGGTCAGTAAGGAGTACTTAGCCTTCGGAGGTGGTCCTCCGGTCTTCGAACAGGATTTCACGTGTCCCGCCCTACTTAATACGTCCCTCAGAGCTTCCCATACGGGGCTGTCACCCGCTCTGGCTGCGTTTCCCAACGCATTCTGGTCACTCATCAGGCTCGGCTGGTCCGCGTTCGCTCGCCACTACTAACGGAGTCTCTATTGATGTCCTTTCCTCCGGGTACTTAGATGTTTCAGTTCCCCGGGTTTGCTCTTAAAGACCTATGTATTCAGTCCTTAAGTACCTGGTTAAACCCATTATTGATCACCAAAGGTAACAATAACGGACTTTCAGGTGGGTTCCCCCATTCAGAGATCCTGGGATCAAAGCCTATTCCCGGCTCCCCCAAGCTTATCGCAGGGTATCACGTCTTTCATCGCCTCTTACTGCCAAGGCATCCGCCAAACGCCCTTCTCGCGCTTGATTTGATCCAGAAAAAGACAGTGTTTCATGCCACGGTGCGGAAGCTGGTAAGAAACCGCACCCTTATTCTGAACCAAAAAGCAAACTATCCCGCTCCCGGTCATGTCGGTGACCAGGAACTTGTTGCATGATCGTCAGATCATGCGGGTTAGTGTACTTGACTTGGACAACACTGCCGTTTCAGCAAGGCAAACCAAGGGGCGTCTGAGGAAAGCGACGCGGTCCAAGGCTTGCATCATACCCGAAGGTAATCAGCACCTCACTGAGGCCTCTCCCACACTCGGGCGGCCAACAGTATTGTTGATTGTATCTCTCTAAACGATGTCAATTTTCGTCCGGTT
>NZ_JBSWTX010000001.1:2620000-3352500 GCF_056158765.1 Leisingera sp. ABM4_060
CACAGACCCGCACCCCTTATCCACAGAAACAGGACCCTAAATCAGAAAATCCATGCAAAGGAACCGAAGAACCGAGCCGCCGATTCACCAGATGACCCGCCAAAAAACAGCACAACCGCCCCAAACAACCAAAACCCCCGGCCTCTTTCTGGTCAAAAATACTCCGGCGGAAGTGGCCAAAGGCCAAGCAGGCAGAGCCCCAAATAAAAAAAGCGCCGCTAAACACGGCGCCTTTAAATACTAAAGCCAAGGTCTGTCAGCCCTGCATCAAGCGGTCCAGGCCCGCTGCAAGATCCTCAGTCATACCAGCGGCTTCCATATTCAAACGCAAACGCTGATTGAAACCGCCTGGTGTATTCAAAGCTTCAATCAATTCAGAGCAACCCGAAGCCTGAAGACTGGTCGCAATCAGCATCCTCAGAAACTCCTCTCCCTGCGCTGGATCCGAAACGCGGGAACCCAGCCAAGCTGCCGCGTCAGCTGCCATGCGGGTGACAGGCGACAAAACCGCCTGCGCACAGAGATAGGCCTCCAGTTCAGCATCATCCTGCAGCGCAAAGACTGTATTCGCCGGAGCAAAGATCTGCTCCAGCAATGCCGTATCCCCAAGGGCCATCACTGGAGAGCCGCCCTGCGCAATGCCCGGGAACGGCATCATGACGGCAGCCGCCTGCGCTGGAGCAGCCAGTTCGGCAACCCGGCCCAGGCTGGCACCGGCCATGAAAGACACGACCTGCTGATCTTCCCTGAACACAAGGCTGCCAAGTATCTCCCCGGCCGCTTCCGCCATCACGCCCAGGAAGACCACATCACTCGCGTCCAAGACAGCCTGGTTCGACGCAACTGCAACCTCCTCAATCTCGGCTGCGAGCGCGGCAGAATGCACCCGGCTGCGTTCGGACACGGTGATCCGGTGCCCCTGCCCGGCCAGGCCGCGCACCACCGCCGAGGCAATGGTGCCGCAGCCAATAAAACCCAGGTTCATGTCAGATATCCTTCATCAGGCGCAGAGCATCATAGATGGCTGCATGTGTGTTTCGGGCCGAAACCGCATCACCGATACGGAACAGTTGAAAACACCCATCAGGGTTTACGGCAATCTCCTGGGGGCGCCCGGCGATCAGCGCATCATAATCCACTTCGCCACGGTTCACCGATTGCTCCTTGAGCGCAAAGTAAAGCTCATCCAGCGGCATCGTGCCATAGTTCACCACTACTTGGTCATATTCTGCCTGATAGATATGGCTGCTGTAATCGGTGCCGATGGACACCAGCAGCCGGTTGCCGCTGCGGTCCGCTCTCAGCAGGCGGCGGGCCACCGTGAAGGTTACATCCTTGTCCTGCAGCGCGCGCATGTAGGGCACCAAGTTCATCCCCATCACGTCCGGCGCAAAGGTGCGGTCCGGCGTCATCACTTCAACCTTTGCCCCCGCTTGGGCGGCAGTCTCAGCGGCCATGAGTGCCGGGTGGTCGCCGCTTTCGTCATATATCAGAACATGTGCCGCTGGTTTCACATCTCCGGAGATGATGTCCCAAGCGGAGACTGCATTGGCAGCATCAACACGGGTTTCGAACAGTTCCGTGTTTGGCATACCTCCTGTGGCCACAATCACAACGTCCGGATTGAGTGCGGTCACATCCCCGGCCTCAGCCCAACTGTTGAAACGGAATTCCACGCCGCGGGCCGCACATTGCGCCATGCGCCAGTCGATAATCCCGATCATCTCCGCCCGACGCGGATTTTGCGCGGTCAGGCGCACTTGACCACCGGGCTCAGACGCAGCCTCGAACACAGTCACGTCATGCCCGCGCTCTGCAGCCACACGCGCGGCCTCCAGCCCCCCGGGGCCTGCGCCCACGACGGCGATCTTCTTGCGGGTTTTTGCGGGCGGAATGCTGTGGGGCATGGACAGTTCACGTCCTGTCGCCGCGTTGTGGATGCACAGGGCTTCTCCAGCCTGATAGATCCGGTCCAGGCAGTAGGTAGCACCAACGCAAGGGCGGATGTCACCCTCACGCCCTTCCATGATCTTGCGCACGATGTGCGGGTCGGCCATATGGGCGCGGGTCATCCCCACCATGTCCAGCAGCCCTTCGGACACGGCATGGCGTGCGGTTGCAACATCCGGAATCCGTGCCGCATGGAAGGTGGGCATGCCAGTTGCCCTCTTTACTTCGCCCGCAAAATCAAGATGCGGGGCCGACTTCATACCTTGCACCGGGATGATGTCGGTCATGGCCGGGTCCGTATGGATACGGCCCCGGATAACATTGAGAAAATCCACCATGCCGCTGTCAGCAAGCCGTTTGGAGATTTCCAAACCTTCCTCTGGCGTGATGCCGCCCTCTTGCGCCTCATCCGCGGTGTAGCGCAACCCGACAATGAACTCCTCCCCGACCCTTTCACGTACGGCTTTCAACACGTCCATCGGAAACTTCAACCGGCTCTCCAATGTCTGACCGCCGTAAGGTCCATCCAAATCATTGGTCAGAGGCGACCAGAACTGGTCCATCAGGTGGCCGTAGACCTGCAGTTCGATGCCATCCATTCCGCCCTCCTTCATACGCTCCGCGGCATCAGCGAAGTCAGAGAGGATGCGGGCAATGTCCCAGTCCTCGACGAGCTTTGCAAAGGACCTGTGCGCAGGCTCGCGGTGGCGCGATGAGCTGACCGAGGGCAGCCAGTCCCCCTTGTTCCAGCCGGTACGGCGGCCAAGATGGGTGAGCTGGATCATCGCAGCGGCTCCATGATCATGCACCTGATCAGTCAGATTGCGGATCCAGGGCACCACCTCATCTTTGTAGGCAAGGATATTGTTGAAGACTGGCGGGCTGTCCCTGCTGACCGCCGCAGAGCCCGCGGTCATTGTCAGTGCCACACCCGCCTTTGCCCGTTCCGCATGATAGGCTGCGTACCGCTCCTTTGGCATGCCGCCTTCCGGATACGCGGGCTCATGGCTGGTCGTCATGATGCGGTTGCGCAGCCTCAGATGCTTCAGTTGGTAGGGCTGCAGCAGCGGGTCCTTGGACATGCGGAAATCTCCTGGAGAATTGTCTGGGGCAAGAGTATCGGACATCAACTTGACATATGTGTCAAGTTTACATTCACACCTGTCAGGAATTGTTGCTCGCCTTCTAATCCCCTGTTATGGGTGAGGCATGGACACCCCGGACATCTCCCGTGCGCGCCTCAGGGAAGAGGATTGGCTTGCAGCCGCTTACGACGTGCTGACCGCCAGTGGAGTGGAAGCCGTGAAGGTGATGCCTCTGGCCAAGCGCCTCGGGGTATCGCGCACCAGTTTCTACTGGCACTTCAAGGACCGGGAAGAACTGCTGGAAGCAATGGTCCGCCGCTGGGAAGACAAGAACACCGGCAACCTGGTGGCACGCACCGAAGCTTATGCGGAAAGCATCGCAGAAGCGCTGTTCAACCTGTTCGACTGCTGGATTGATCCCGAGCTGTTTGACGCCCGGCTGGATCTGGCGGTCCGCAACTGGGCGCGCACCGACACCGCTTTGCAAGCCCGGCTGGATGCCGCCGACACCCGGCGCGAACAGGCCATGACGGGAATGTTTCTGCGCTTCGGGTATAAGCAGCAGGACGCTCTGGTTCGGGCCAAAGCAATGATCTACACCCAAATTGGCTATATCTCGATGCAGGTCACCGAGAGCAAACGCTACCGGATCTCGCTGATGCCGGGTTATATCGAAGTATTCTCAGGCAAACCGCCCGACACGCGGGACCTTGACCGGTTTCTGGCCCGCCATCGCTGAAGAAGGCACCCCCGCCCGCTAGGCAAGCATCAAAGATGCCCGCGCAGCCGTTGGGCCGGGCGCCGCCCCCAAATGGGCGCGGCGCGGATCGCTTCGGGCATTGCCCGAAGCGACACACCTCCACGGCACCAACCCAGGTACCAAACGCCAATGGCAGCCACCGCCGCGCCGCGCGCCAGCGCGGCGCCACCAAAAGCACGGGCGCGGAACCAATGGTTCCGCGCCCGCTCTATTGTGTCTGAACCTGAACGCCTTACTCTGCGGCGATCTGGTTCTCGATCTTCTCGACCTTCACCGCCGAGAACTTGAACTCGGGGATCTTGCCATAGGGGTCGAGCGCTGGGTTGGTCAGGATGTTGGCCGCTGCCTCCACATAGGCAAAAGGCACAAACACCATGTCCTCGGCAATTGCCCGGTCGGCCCGCGCCATGATCTCGATCGAGCCGCGGCGGGTCGAAAGACGGATCATCTCGCCCGGCTCGATGCCCATCAGCTTCAGAGTGCGCGGGTTGAGCGAGCAGTTCGCCTCCGGCTCCACCGCATCCAGAACCTTGGAGCGGCGGGTCATCGACCCGGTGTGCCAATGTTCCAGCTGGCGGCCAGTGGTCATGATCATCGGGAACTCCGCATCCGGCGCCTCATCCGGCGGGATCACAGATGCCGGAGTAAAGCGGGCACGGCCCTCGGGGCGCGGGAAGCCGTCACCGAACACAATCGCCTGACCGGGGTCGGTCTCATGCAGCGACGGATAGGTGATGGTCTCGGTTTCCAGACGCTCCCAGGTGATGTTGTTCAGCGACTTCATGTTCAGCTTCATCTCAGCAAAGACTTCGCTGACATCCTTGTAGTCCCAGGGCAGGCCGATGCGCTGTGCGAGCTCAACGGTAACCGCCCAGTCCTCGCGCGCATCGCCCGGAGGTGCCACAGCCGGACGCACACGCTGCACCTGACGGTTGGTATTGGAAACAGTGCCGTTCTTCTCATAAAGCGCCGAGGCCGGCAGGATGATGTCGGCATAGTTCGCCGTCTCGGTCAGGAAAATATCCTGAACGATCATCAGCTCCAGCTTGGCAAAGGCGTCGCGCGCGTGATCCGCATCCGGGTCGGACATCGCCGGGTTTTCACCTTGGATGTACATGCCCTTGATGTTGCCGGCATAGGCCTGGTCAACGATCTCGGTCACGGTCAGGCCCTTCTCGTTCGAGAAGTCGCCGCCGCCCCAGACATCGGTGAAGCTCTTACGTACATCATCCGAGGTCACGGTCTGATAGTCTGGCAGGAACATCGGGATCAGGCCCGCGTCGGAGGCGCCCTGCACGTTGTTCTGGCCGCGCAGCGGGTGCAGGCCGGCACCCGGTTTGCCGACGTTGCCGGTCATCAGCGCCAGAGAAATCAGGCAGCGTGAGTTGTCGGTGCCGTGAATGTGCTGAGAAACGCCCATGCCCCAGAAGATCAGGCCCGCTTTGCCGTTCGCAAAGGTGCGTGCAACACTGCGCAGCTGCTCAGGCGAGACGCCGCAGATTTCCGACATCTTCTCAGGCGTGAACTGCGCCAGATGCTGTTTTTCCGCTTCCCAGTTCTCGGTGTATTTGTCGATGTAGGCTTGGTCGTACAGGCCTTCCTCGACAATCACGCTCATGATCGCGTTCAGCATCGACACGTCTGCGCCGGGGCGGAACTGCACCATTTCGGTCGCGAACCGGCGCAGGCCGACGCCGCGCGGATCCATCACGATCAGTTTACCACCGCGCTTGGTGAACTGCTTGAAGTAGGTCGCAGCCACCGGGTGGTTCTCGATCGGGTTGGAGCCGATCACGATCGCCACGTCGGCGTTTTCGATCTCGTTGAAGGTCGCGGTAACAGCACCGGAGCCCACGTTTTCGATCAGCGCCGCAACCGAGGATGCGTGGCACAGACGGGTGCAGTGGTCGACGTTGTTGTGTTTGAAGCCCTGGCGGATGAACTTTTGGAAGAGGTAAGCCTCTTCGTTGGTGCATTTCGCCGAGCCGAAGCCCGCAACCGATTTCGGGTTCTCATCACGCAGCTTGATCAGGCCCTTGGCAGCCAGATCCATCGCCTCTTCCCAGGATGCTTCGCGGAAATGGGTCGACAGGTTGCCCGGATCGACGTTCAGGCCCTTGGCCGGCGCGTCGTCGCGGCGGATCAACGGCTTGGTCAGGCGGTGCGGGTGGTGGATATAGTCAAAGCCAAAGCGGCCTTTGACGCAAAGGCGGCCTTCGTTTGCCGGGCCGTTGATGCCCTCCACATGCTTGACCTTGCCGTCCTTGACCTTAAGCGAGACCTTGCAGCCAACGCCGCAGAACGGGCAGACGCTTTCGGTTTCGGAGTCGTAATCCTTGCTGTCACCAACCTGGTTTTCGTCCAGCACGGTTGCCGGCATCAGCGCGCCGGTCGGGCAGGCCTGCACACATTCGCCGCAGGCCACACAGGTGGACTGGCCCATCGGGTCGGCGATGTCGAAGGTCGGATAGGCGTCGTGGCCGCGGCCGGCCATGCCGATCACGTCATTCACCTGCACTTCACGGCAGGCGCGCACGCACAGACCGCAGGAGATACAGGCGTCCAGATTCACCTTCATGGCGACGTGGCTGTCATCGAGCAGCGGAATACGGCCCTCTTCCAGCTTGGGGAAACGGCTCTCGGTGACGCCATTCAGCTCAGCCATGTCCCACATGTGGGAGGACTTGTCGTGCGCCTCTTCCTTCTTGGGCTGGTCGGCTACCAGCAGTTCCATCACCATCTTGCGGGCGTTTTCGGCGCGCGCGTTGTTGGTGGTGACAACCATGCCCTCTGCGGGTTCGCGGATACAGGAGGCAGCCAGCGTGCGCTCGCCCTCGATCTCTACCATGCAGGCGCGGCAGTTGCCGTCCGGGCGGTAGCCCGGCTGCGGCTTGTGGCACAGGTGCGGGATCTTCAGCCCGCGGCCGTTGGCGACTTCCCAGATTGTCAGGCCTTTTTCCGCCGTGACCTGTTCGCCATCGAGTGTGAATGTAACTTTATCGCTCATGGCTCAAACCTCCTCGGGGAAGTGTTTCATGGTCAGGCGGATCGGGTTCGGCGCGGCCTGGCCCAGGCCGCAGATCGATGCGTCGACCATCGCGGTGCTCAGCTCTTCCAGCAGGCCCTGATCCCATTTCTTCTCGCTCATCAGCTTGACGGCTTTCTCGCAGCCCACCCGGCAGGGGGTGCACTGGCCGCAGCTTTCGTCTTCGAAGAAGCGCAGCATGTTCAGCGCCGCGTCGCGGGCCGAGTCCTGATCGGACAGAACCACCACAGCAGCCGAACCGATGAAGGTGCCATGCGGCTGCAGCGTGTCGAAGTCGAGCGGCACGTCATTCATCGACGCAGGAAGCAGGCCCGAGGAGGGGCCGCCCGGCTGATAGGCTTTGAAGGCGTGGCCGTCCAGCATACCGCCGCAGGCTTCTATGATATCGGTGATGGTGGAACCGGCGGGCAGCAGGTGCACGCCCGGGTTCTTCACCCGGCCCGACACCGAGTAGCTGCGCAGGCCCTTGCGGCCGTTCTTTTCAACCGAGTTCAGGCATTCCGGCCCTTCGCGGTTGATCTTGCAGACCCAATAGAGGGTTTCCACGTTGTGGACGAGGGTCGGACGGCCGAAGACACCCACCTGCGCCACAAAAGGCGGACGGTGGCGCGGCTCGCCGCGCTTGCCTTCGATCGACTCGATCATCGCGCTTTCTTCACCGCAGATATAGGCCCCTGCCCCGCGGCGCAGATCGATGTAGCCCTCTTCGACGATGCCGGCATCTTCCAGCGCCTTGATCTCGCGGCGCAGGATCTCCAGCACCGCCGGATATTCATCGCGCATGTAGATGAAGGCTTTCTCGGCCTCGACCGCCCAGGAGGCAATCAGCATACCTTCCAGGAAGACATGCGGGGTGCGCTCCAGGTAGTAGCGGTCCTTGAAGGTGCCCGGTTCGCCTTCGTCGCCGTTCACGGCGAGGTAACGCGGACCTTCGTTGGCGCGGACAAAGCCCCATTTGGTGCCGGACGGGAAGCCTGCGCCGCCAAGGCCGCGCAGGCCAGCTTCCTTGACTTTCGCCTGAACCGCTTCCCAGTCGCCATTGGCACGCAGGTCTTTCAGCGTGGCATAGCCACCTTCAGCCTCATAAACGGCGAAGGTTTCATACTCGGGCACATGCGCGTGGGTATCATCCGCCGCAATCGCCGCTTCCACCTTCTCGACGGTGGCGTGGTCAATGTGGTTGTGGCCGATCTCCAGCACCGGCGCAGTGTCGCAGCGGCCCATGCAGGGCGCGCGCAGCACGCGGACCTGGGAGGCGTCCAGACCGTCTTCCAGCGCCTTCTGCAGCTGCTGGGCACCAGCCAGCTCACAAGACAGCGAGTTGCAAACCCGGATGGTCAGCGCCGGCGGCGGGGTCTCGCCTTCTTTCACCACGTCGAAGTGGGCATAGAAGGTCGCCACCTCGTAAATCTCCGCCTGACCGGTGCGCATTTCCTCGGCCAAAGCCCGGATATGCGCCGCGCTCAGGCAGCCGTATTTGTCCTGGATCAGGTGCAGGAACTCGATCAAGAGGTCACGGTTGCGCGGGCGGTCCCCCAGCAGTTCCTGAACCTCGCTCAGCGCGATGTCGTCAACCTGGCGGCCTTTGGGCGTCTTGCGCCCTTTGCCTTTGCCGGACTTCCATACGCCCTTGCTATCATCCAATGGTGCCATGGGATCCTCCAGTCAGCACGTCTTTCATCCCGGAATGCCATCAAGAATGAATATCGTCAAATCTAGAAAACCGATTGCACGATAAGGATTGCTTATCACGCCATTTGCGGCATCCCATCGTCCACAAACGTCGCAACCACCTCTTTCAACGCCTGAACCGTGACCAATTCCGGTGTCCGGTCCAAGGTTGCAATGCAAATCGGCCGCGATTGCTCCGGCTCAATCAGCGACAAAACCCGGGTTCCGCCCAGACCGCCCAGCGCCTGCATCAGCGCCCGCGGCAGAATCGTTGCCACCGAACCCTCCCGCGCCATCACCATCGAGGCCATGAATCCGTTGGATTCGGAGACGATCTCAGGCTTCAGCCCCAGGTCGGCAAAGATCCGGTCCAGAATGCGCCGGTTCTGCATCTGCTGGTCCAAAAGGCTCAGCGGCAGCTCCGCCGCCTCGGCCCAGCTGATCGCATCGCCACGGCCCGCCACCATCTCCTCAGGTGCCAGCAGCACATAGCTTTCCTCGTAAAGCGGCTGCACCGTCACCAGGTCCCGGCCCATGCTGTCGGCATAGGTAATTCCAGCATCAATTGTACCATCATAGAGCCGCTGCTGGATAGCCAGCGAGGTTGTGACCTCGACCTGAGCCAGAATCCGCGGATAGGCCTGGCGCACCTGATCCACCAACTGCGCCGCCCAGGCAGTGGCGGTCGGCACCACCCCCAGCACAAGATTGCCGGTTACCTCGCCGCGCGAGGCGGCAATCTCCTGCTCCAGCGCCTTGGCATCATCCAGGATCGACCGCGCCCGGCGCACGATCATCATGCCCTCTTCGGTCAGCCCCTGGAACCGGTTGGCGCGGCGCACGATAGACAAGCCCAGCCGTTCCTCCAGGTTGCGGATCCGCATGGAAAAAGCAGGCTGCGACATACCGCAGTCAGCGGCCGCCTTGGCAAAATGCTGATGCCGCGCCAGCGCGGTCAGCAGCTGAAGGTCCTTGAGCTCAATCATGGCCTGAGCTTACGCCGCCGCTGCCGGCACGCGCAATGGGGGCATCTTACCCAGTGCTGTCAGACCTCGCTGTTCGCCTCTGCTAGGCGGGTTGCTGTACTGTAAAGTTCAGCCAGCTCCTCAAGCGCTTGCGAAGCGCGGTCCATCTGCCCGGCCAGTTCAGATCGCCCTTCGAGCATATGCATCAGCAGCCGCTGCCGTACGCTGCGCATCTGTTGCGACACCTGCTCCCCGTCTCCAGTCAGACTGTAGGTGACTCCCGAGCGCCCGGCGCCCTGTTTGGACGTCAGCCCGGCCGACGCCAGCTTGCGCAGAGAATACTGGATGTTGGGAATGTCAATGCGGTTGGTGGAACGGGCCAATTCCTTGATCGTCTTCGCACGCCCGCCGCTGCCGATCAGCAGCAGCAGAGTTATCTCAGGCCCGGTCAGCGGCACATTGCTCACCTGCTCAAAACAACCGGATTGCCACCGCATCAAACCTTCACTGACCCGCTGAACCGCCAATTCCAGCCGGTGCAATCCGCCATCCGCCTGGGCGCTATCCACAGGATCAAATGCCAGGCCGGCTGCCAGCTGCGGAAATAGGGAAGGGTCGACTTTGTTATCCAACGAACAACTCCGATACATACAAATTATTGACTGCCCCAAGGGCAAGAAAGCCACGGATTTAAATACGGGAGCCGCCAATGCGGCCGGTCCTGCATGCCTGCGGACAGGCCGGGGTTCGGCTAATCTCCCGAAAATCCAACTCAAATTGGGCACAACATATCCAATCAATTCCGCCGGACTTCAATACCCGGCAGCGCGGAATTGGCGGCTTTCCCTGCTTGCCGAAGCCGCCGCGCGCCCGGCATAGTCGGCAAAAGTCCAGGGAGACCTGATGCAGCCTGACATCGCAGAAATCACTATTCTGGTGACGCCGCATTTCAACATGGCGGCGACCCTGGCTTTCATTGATCCGTTCAGGGCCGCTAATTACCTCAGCGGACGCCAGCATTTCCGGTGGCGGCTGGCAGGGGAAACAGCCGGGCTCTGCCGGGCCAGCAACGGGCTGGAGATTGCGGTGGAGCCGCTGCATTCCCTGGCACAGACGCGGCCGGACCTTGCGATTGTCTCCAGCAGTTGGACACCCGAAGCCTATTCCAGCGCGCCGCTGCTTGCCGCCATCCGGCGGTTTGCCCGCTCTGGCAGCTACATCGGCGGGCTGGACACCGCGGCATTTATCCTGGCCGAAGCCGGAATGCTGGACGGCCGCCGCGCCACTGTGCACTACGAACATATCGACGCCTTCAGAGAAAAATACCCAAAGGTAGAGGTCTGCGAGGACCTTTTTGTGCATGAAGGCAGCACCGGCACCTGTTGCGGCGGCTCCGCGGCTGGAGAATATGCGCTGTTCCTGCTGCGCAGCATGGCCGGGGATGCATTGGCCAGCGACTGTGCAAAATACCTTTTTCACAGCGCCGTCCGCGGCCCCGGCGCCCACCAGACGGACGAGCACCTCGAACCTCTGGGCAACACCGCGCCGGCCAAACTGCGCAAGGCGATCGAAATCATGGAGCAGCATCTGGAGACCCCAATCTCCATTCCAAAGCTCTGTCGGCTGGCCGGGGTGTCCCAGCGCCAGCTGAACCGTCTGTTTCAGGAAACTGTCAGAACCAGCCCGCAGCTCTATTACCGCGACATCCGGCTGGACCGTGCGCGCGGGCTGGTTACCCAGACCGAGCTGAGCATGTCAGAGATCGCCTTGGCCTCGGGCTTTGCCAGCCAGGTGCATTTCTCCCGCGCCTACAAAAAACGCTTCGGCCTGCCTCCAGCCCGCGACAGGCTGGAAAGCCGCGTGCCCTTCGAGTTCCGGGCCTGGCCGATGTACCGTTTTGAAGGCGCCGGAAAGAATGGCGAATAATGTTAAAATGACGGCAAACAGTATGCGCGCGCTAGGATGAAAGCTGGCGGATCATGCAAGAGAGCGGAGCGTTCCTACGGAGTGATCGACATGACCGGCCAGCCATCGCAAGCACAGTTTGCAACAATCGGACAGGGGTATTCAGCGGATGCGGGAAACTCGCTGTCCCTGCGGGCCGACGCCTATACCCGGGCTGAGTGGTTTGCCGCAGATCAGCGGGAAATCCTTGCCAAGTCCTGGCAGTGGGTCTGCCACGTGGAAAAGCTGCGCGAGCCCGGCGCCTATGTCACCGTGGAGATCGCTGGCCAGCCGGTTGCCGTAGTGCGCGGCCGCGACGGCGCCCTGCGTGCCTTCTACAATGTCTGCAAGCATCGCGCGCATGAGCTGCTGAGCGGTGAAGGCAATACCACCCGCATCATGTGCCCCTACCACGCCTGGGTCTACAAGCTGGACGGCCAGCTGGTCCGCGCCCCGGAGACAGGACACCTGGAGAACTTCAGCACCGGCGACATCTGCCTGGATCAAGTCCAGGTGGAGGAGTTTGCAGGGTTCATCTACGTCAATCTCGCCCCCTCCGCACCGCCGCTGCGCGAACAGTCCGGTGGCCTGGAAACCGAAATCCGTCACTGGGCCCCGGACATCGACCAGCTCACTTTCGGCCACCGGCTGACCTATGACATCAAGTCGAACTGGAAGAATGTCGTCGACAATTTCCTGGAGTGCTACCACTGCCCCACCGCGCACAAGGATTTCTGCGACCTGGTCGACATGGACACCTACAAGGTGACCACCTACGGCATCTATTCCAGCCACATGGCTGATGCCGGCAAGGGCGCCAACACCGCTTATGACGTCTCCAACGCCACAGTCCGCACCCATGCAGTCTGGTGGCTGTGGCCCACTACTTGCCTGATGCGCTATCCGGGGCGCTCCTCGATAATCGTACTCAACATCATTCCGGTCGGGCCGGACCGCACCCTGGAAACCTACGACTTTTTCCTGGAAACTCCGGAACCGGACCAGATGGAGCTGGATGCGATCCGTTACCTGGATGAAGTACTGCAGCGTGAGGACATCGCCATCTGCGAAAGCGTGCAGCGCGGCATGAACACCCCTGCCTTCACCCAGGGCCGCATCGTGAATGACCCCTCCGGCTCCGGCAAATCAGAACACGCAGTGCACCATTTCCACGGGCTGGTGCTGGACGCCTACGCGCAGGCCGCCCCGTGAGGCGGCCCAATGTCCTGGTCGTGATGGCCGACCAGCTGGCGCCGCACTGGACCGGCGCCTACGGCCATCCGGTTGCCAAAACCCCGCATTTGGATGCGCTGGCCGCCCGCGGCATGCGGTTTGATGCGGCCTACTGCAACTCGCCGCTTTGCGCGCCCTCGCGCTTTGCCTTCATGTCCGGCCAGTTGATCAGCCGCATCGCGGCCTACGACAACGCCAGCGAATTCCGCGCCTCGGTGCCAACCTTTGCCCATTATATGACGGCGCTTGGGTACCGCACCTGCCTGTCCGGCAAGATGCATTTTGTCGGCCCCGACCAGAAACACGGGTTCCAGGACCGCATCACCACTGACATCTACCCGGCCGATTTCGCCTGGACCCCAGACTGGGAGGCTCCGGATGAGCGGATCGATAAGTGGTATCACAACATGCAGACGGTCAAGGAAAGCGGCAAAGCGGTGGCCACCTTCCAGACCGACTATGACGATGAGGTCGAATTCGCCGCCCGCCGCTGGCTGATCGACCGCGGACGCGACCGGGCGGCCGGGGACGAGGCCCCCTTTCTGATGGTGGCCAGCTTCATCCACCCGCACGACCCCTATGTGGCCAAGCCGGAATGGTGGAACCTATATTCAGACGACGAAATCCCGATGCCGGAGTTCACCCTGCCGCCCGAAGAGCAAGACCCGTTCTCCCGCCGGGTGATGGACGGGATCGAGGCCAGCTATGTCCCCTTGAGCGAGGAAGAAGTCCGCCGCGCCCGCCGCGCCTACCTGGCCAATGTCAGCTACTTCGACAGCAAGGTCGGCGCGATGGTGAAGGCGCTGGAGGACATAGGCGAACTGGACAACACGATTGTCGTTGTCACCGCCGATCACGGCGACATGCTGGGCGAGCGCGGCCTGTGGTACAAGATGAACTTTTTCGAGCATTCCGCCCGGGTTCCGCTGATCATGGCCGGACCCGGCGTGGTGCAGGGAACTGCTGCCAATGCCTGCTCCCTGCTGGACTTGCTGCCTACCTTTGTTGAGGCCGGAGGGGGGGATGAGACACTCCTGGGCGAACCCGTCGATGGCCGTTCATTGATGCCGCTGGCGCGCGGGGAAGAAGATTCCGTGGACAAAGCGATCGGCGAATACTGCGCCGAGATGACCCCTTATCCGGTATTCATGATCCGGCGCGGGCCGCTAAAGTACATTCACTGCGACCTAGACCCGCCGCAGCTCTATGACCTGTCCCTCGACCCGCTGGAGACACGGAACCTGACCGGCGACCCGTCCTACGCAGCCGTTGCCGCAGATTTCGCCTCGGAAACCGCCCGGCGCTGGAACAGCGAGCAGCTGCGCGCCGATGTGATCGCCACCCAGAAATCCCGCCGTGCCCTGCATGCCGCGATGGAGGCCGGCGCTGGCGAAGCCTGGGACTACAACCCGCCGCGCGACGCCAGCCAGGAATATGTCCGCAACAACATGGACTGGACGGTGGCCGCAGCCCGCTACCGCTACCCCCCGCTGAAGGAGAACGACAGATGATGCTGGAAGGCAAAACCGCCCTGGTGACCGGCAGCCGCGGCGGCATTGGCCGCGCCATTGTTGCCCGCTTCCTGCGCGAAGGCGCGCGGGTCTATGCCGCAGACCTGACCCCTGAAGGATCATTGGCCGCGCATGACGACGACGGCAGTAGCTTCCTGAAACTCGATGTCACCCGGGAAGGCGACGCCATTGCTGCCATGGAGCAAGTCGCGGAAGAGACAGGCCAGCTCGATATCCTGGTGAACGCCGCCGGCATCGAGATCGAAAAAACCATCGAAGACACCAGCCTGGAGGAGTGGAACCTCTCCTTTGCAGTCAATGCCACCGGCACCTTCCTAACCTCGAAGTACGCACTGCCGCTACTGCGCAAGGCGGCAGCCACAGGCCGCACCGCTTCGGTCATCAACTTCGGCAGCTATGACGGTTTCATCGCCGACCCCGGCCTCGCCGCTTATTGCGCCACCAAGGGGGCGGTGCATGCGCTGACCCGGGCAATGGCCTGCGACCACGGCCCCGAAGGCATCCGGGTAAACGCGGTCTGCCCCGGCTATGTCGACACCCCGATGCTGCAGAGCTTCTTCACCGGCGAAGGTTCCGGCGGCGGCGGCAAGACCATTGATCAGCTGCAGCAAGCGGTGCGCGATGTGCATCCCACCCGCACCTATGGCACACCGGAGGACATTGCCAATCTGGTCAACTGGCTGGCCAGCGACGAGGCCCGCTATGCCTCAGGCCAGCTCTGGGTGCTCGACGGCGGTCTGTCAGCCCAGGTTCAGCAGATGAAGCTTTGAAAGCCGCTTTCTGAAAGGAAACACCATGCAGACAAAAATGCTGATCAATGGGGAACTAACAGAAGGCGGCGGCCAGAAACTGCCGGTCGTGGACCCCGCCACCGGTGAAACCATCACCCAAGCCGCAGAGGCTTCGCCAGAGCAAGTCGAAGCTGCAACCCGCGCAGCTCACGAAGCCTTCGAAACCTACCGGCTCTCCACCCCTGCCGAGCGTTCTGCAAATCTTCTCGCCATCGCTGACGTGATCGAGGCCAATCTCGACGAACTCGCAGAACTGGAAACCCGTGACGTCGGCAAACCCTGGCCCATGGCCCGGGATGAAGAGATGCCGCTCACCATCGACACCTTCCGCTTCATGGCAGGTGCCGCACGCACCATGACCGGTTCTGCCGCCGGCGAATACGCCCCCGGCCACACCTCGATGATCCGCAGGGACCCGGTTGGCCCGGCCGCCTCGATCGCGCCATGGAACTATCCGCTGATGATGGCCGCCTGGAAAATCGCCGCTCCGCTGGCAGCGGGCTGCACCGTGGTCTTGAAACCCTCCGAACTCACACCGCTGGCCACGCTGCGCCTGGGCCAACTGCTGGCAGATGTGCTGCCCAAGGGCGTCCTCAACATGGTCCACGGGCGCGGCGCCTCAACTGGTGATCAGCTGATCAACGATCCGCGCATGGAGGGGATCTCCATCACCGGCTCCCCTGCCACCGGCATGGCGGCGATGCGGGCCGCGTCAAGCCAGATCCGGCATGTGCACCTGGAACTGGGCGGCAAGGCCCCCGTCATCGTCTTTGACGATGCCGACATCGAGGCGCTGGCCGAAACCATCCGCTATGGCTCCTTCTTCAATGCAGGCCAGGATTGCGCCCAGCCCTGCCGCCTGCTGGTGCAGGATGGGATCTACGACCGGCTGGTTGCCGCGGTGACCGATCAGGTCAAGCAAATCCAGACCGGAGCGCCAAAGGCAGAAGGCACCGAAATGGGACCTGTCATTTCCGCCGCCCAGCGCGACCGGGTCGCTGGTTTTGTCGACCGGGCCCGGGACAGCGCCGAGATCACAACCGGCGGCAGCGCAGGAGACGGCGCCGGTTTCTTCTATCAACCCACCGTGATTGCCAATGTCGGCAACGACGCTGAAATTGCTTGCAACGAGGTCTTTGGCCCGGTGGTCACGCTGTCCCGCTTCACCGATGGCGAGGACGCACTCAGGATCGCCAATGCCAGCCGTTACGGGCTGGCCTCCTCGGTTTGGACAAAGGACATCTCAACCGCCATGAAAATGACGTCTCAACTGCGTTACGGCATGACTTGGGTCAACACCCACGGCATGCCTGCTGCCGAAATGCCCTGGGCCGCGATGAAAGGCTCCGGCACCGGCTGCGACATGAGCGTCTACGCGCTGGAGGCCTATACCTCTGTGCGCCATGTGATGGTGGCACACTGATGCGGCTGGTTGGAAAACGAGCGCTGATCACAGGCGGCCGCCAGGGGATCGGCCGGGGCATCGCCGAAGCGTTCCGCAACGAAGGCGCCGCCGTCATGGTCTGCGGGCGCGGCGGGCGGCCCGAAGACCTGGACCCGAGCTTTGCCTGGTTCACTCTGGATGTTACGGATGCCGCAGCAGTCAATGAATTTGCCGAGAACCTCGGAGCTCTGGAGATCCTGGTGAACAACGCCGGGGTGCAAGTGGAAAAAACCGTTCTGGACAGCACAGATGCGGATTGGGACGCGGTGATCGGCACCAATTGCCGTGGTGTTTTCAACTGCTGCCGGGCGTTTCTGCCGCATCTGACGCAAGGCGCCTCGATCATCAACATCGGCTCGATCTCCGGCCAGGCCGCGGATCCGTCGATGGCGCTCTACAACGCGTCCAAGGCCTTTGTGCACGGGCTGACCCGCTCAATCGCCGTCGACCACGGCCCGCGGATCCGCTGCAACGCCATCTGCCCCGGCTGGATCGAGACCGGCATGCTGGAAGCTGGCTTTGATCTTTCCGATGACCCGCAAGCCGCCCGCAAGGACGCCCTGTCCCGCCATGCTGCGCGGCGCTTCGGAAAACCCACCGATATCGCCGCCATGGCTGTGTGGCTGGCCTCGGATGAGGCCGCCTTTGCCACAGGACAGTTATTCACCGTCGATGGCGGCCTGACTGCCGCGTCCCCCATCAATACAGGGCTTTTCTAAATGACTGGCATTTCCCATACCGCGGTCCTCGGAGCAGGCGTGATCGGCGCCAGCTGGACCGCGTTGCTTCTGGCCTCTGGCCGATCGGTTGCGGTTTATGATCCCGCAGACGGAGCTGAAGTGCGTGTGAAGACCTATGTCGAACAAGCCTGGCCTGCTTTGGCGGAACTGGGTTTGACCGTGCGCGGCGACCCGGACCGGGTGACATTCCACAGAACTGCGGCTGAAGCAGTGGATGGCGCGGGGTTCATTCAGGAAAACGTGCCGGAACGCCTGCCTGTCAAACACGCCCTCTTTGCTGAGATCGAAGCCGCGCTCGCCCCGGAGGCGATTACCGCCAGTTCCGCCTCCGGCCTGACGCTGGGGCAGATGCAGGGCGGCTGGGCAAACCCTGCGCGCTTTGTTCTAGGCCATCCGTTCAACCCGCCGCATCTGATCCCGCTGGTCGAGGTCATGGGCAACGGCCAAACCGACCCTCAGGCCGTCGAGGCCGCCGAAGCGTTTTATGAAGACCTTGGCAAGGTCACCATACGGGTGAACAAAGAAGTCCCCGGCCATGTTGCGAACCGCTTGCAAGCGGCGGTCTGGCGAGAGGCGATACATCTGGTCGAAAGCGGCATCGCCAGCGTTGGCGATGTCGACAAGGCAATGTCAGCAGGGCCAGGGCTCCGCTGGGCAGCAATGGGGCCAACCGCGCTGTTCGGACTGGGCGCTGGTCCCGGCGGGCTGGCAGCATTCTGCGATCATTTCGCGGAAACGTTCAACGGCTGGTGGGAAGACCTTGGCACGCCGCGGCTGACGGCAGAAACCGCGCGGATGCTGGAGGAAGGCCTGACCGCTGCCTCGCATGGCGTACCGGTCAGCGAACAAGCATCGCGCCGGGATGCGATGATCGTCGCCATCCAGCAAGCACTGCGGGAACTGGAGCAGCCGAATTAGGTTGAACCGTCACACCACAGAATGAGTACAGGAACGACAACTGCCTACCAGTTCCACCGAATGCAAAGGGCGGCACAGTTCAAGTCTGTCCACCGTCAAAGCACCGCAAGAGATCTGATTTGGCTTGGCGGCAAACTATCTGGCACGCAGAACCTGCAACGGAGTTTCAGGACCTTTTCGTGCTGGCGCCGTATTGCCAGCAGCCTCAAGCACAGCTTAAGATTGAATCACTTACAGTAGCCAGGCACTTACGTCACCGTGGTATCCAGTGATGGCCGGGCTATGTGGTACATACAGGCGGCATCAGATTGGTCGCCGCCACGACTGCAGATCCGGGCCGCCAAGGCCGCAAGGACCGGTCAGCCGGAATAGCTTCCAAGGCCGCGAAAAACCAGAAAGGTGCAGTATGACCAGTGACATCAGCCCGCTATCCCTGAACGTGCCAGAGCCGGGCTGCCGTCCGGGCACCACTCCCGATTTCTCCGATTTTGAAATCCCCCGGGCAGGCGCCGTGCCCCGCCCGCCCGTTGACGTGGATCCCGACGCGATCCGCGATATGGCCTTCTCCATCGTACGGGTGCTCAACAAAGAGGGCGAAGCGGTTGGCGACTGGGCCGGCGCGCTCAGCCCCGAAAAGCTGCGGCAGGGGCTGCGCCACATGCAGTTACTGCGCACGTTCGACGCGCGGATGCTCAACGCGCAGCGGCAGGGCAAGACCAGCTTCTACATGCAGCATCTGGGCGAGGAAGCCGTCAGCTGCGCATTCAGCCGCGCCTTGCAGCCCGGCGACATGAATTTCCCCACCTACCGTCAGGCCGGACTGCTGATCGCCAGCGGCTACCCGATGGTCACGATGATGAACCAGATCTACTCCAACGCCGAGGACCCGCTGCACGGCCGCCAGTTGCCGATCATGTATTCCTCCAAGGAACATGGCTTTTTCACCATCTCCGGCAATCTGGGCACGCAGTTCGTGCAGTCGGTCGGCTGGGCCATGGCCTCGGCGATATCCGGCGACACCAAGATCTCGGCGGGCTGGATCGGCGACGGCTCCACCGCCGAAAACGATTTCCACGCAGCCATGGTGTTCGCCTCGACCTATAAGGCGCCGGTGGTCCTGAATATCGTCAACAACCAATGGGCCATTTCGACCTTCCAAGGCATTGCCCGTGGCGGAGTCGGCACCTTCGCCGCCCGCGGCCACGGCTTTGGTATTGCTTCGATACGGGTGGACGGCAACGATTACCTGGCCGTTCATGCCGTGGCGCAATGGGCCTGCGAGCGGGCCCGGCGCGGGTATGGCCCGACGCTGATTGAGCATGTGACCTACCGCGCCGGCGGCCATTCGACCAGTGACGACCCTTCTGCCTACCGCTCCCGGCGGGAAGCTGCAGCATGGCCTCTGGGTGACCCGATCGAACGGCTCAAACAGCATCTGATCACCATCGGCGAATGGAGCGAGGACCGCCACAAGCAGGCAGAAGCCGAAGTTCTGGATACGGTTGTTGCCGCCCAGAAAAAGGCCGAGGCGGTTGGCACGCTGACAGCCGGCAAGACGCCCAGCCCGCGCGACATGTTCGAAGGCGTCTATGAGACCATGCCGCCGCATCTGATCCGTCAGCGTCAGGAGGCCGGGTTCTGAAATGGCACAGATGACCATGATCGAAGCCATCCGCGAGGCGCATGACGTGGCCATGGCAGCCGACGACCGGGTTGTCGTCTTCGGCGAGGATGTCGGGTTCTTTGGCGGCGTCTTCCGCTGCACCGCAGGGCTGCAGGAGAAATACGGCAAGTCCCGCTGCTTTGATGCGCCGATCAACGAATCCGGCATCGTCGGCACCGCCATCGGCATGGCGGCCTATGGCCTGAAACCGGTGATCGAAATCCAGTTCGCAGATTATGTCTATCCGGCCTATGACCAGATCGTCTCTGAGGCTGCCCGGCTGCGGCACCGCTCCAACGCTGATTTCACCTGCCCGCTGGTGATCCGCATGCCGACCGGCGGCGGAATCTTTGGCGGCCAAACTCACAGCCAAAGCCCAGAGGCACTATTTACCCATGTGTCCGGGCTGAAAGTAGCCATGCCGTCGAACCCGCGCGATGCTAAGGGGCTGCTGCTGGCGGCAATCGCCGATCCCGATCCGGTGATCTTTTTCGAGCCCAAGCGGCTCTATAACGGGCCGTTCGACGGCCATCACGACAAACCTGTTGAAAGCTGGAAAAACCATCCTCTTGGGGATGTCCCGGACGGGGATACCGTTGAGCCTCTGGGCAAAGCGGCAATCCGGCGCGAGGGGGCAGATGTTACAGTTCTGGCCTATGGCACAATGGTGTATGTCGCCGAGGCCGCTGCAAAAGAGACCGGGGTTGATGCCGAAGTGATCGACTTGCGCAGCCTTCTGCCGCTGGATCTTGAGGCTGTCACAGAGTTGGTGAGGAAAACCGGCCGGTGCGTCATTGTGCATGAGGCGACACGCACCTCCGGTTTCGGGGCCGAGCTGATGTCGCTGGTGCAAGAAACCTGTTTCTACCATCTCGAAGCGCCAATCATCCGGGTGACCGGCTGGGACACGCCTTATCCACACGCCCAGGAATGGGAGTACTTCCCAGGGCCTAGCCGGGTCGGCGAGGCGCTCAAGAAAGTCATGGAGGACTAATCCATGGGTATTTTCGCAATCCGCCTTCCCGATATAGGCGAAGGCGTCGCCGAAGCCGAGCTGATCGAATGGCACGTCAAACCAGGCGACATCGTCAAGGAAGACGACATTCTGGCAGCGGTGATGACAGACAAGGCTGCGGTCGAAGTCCCCTCTGCTGCCGAAGGCAAGGTTGTGGAGCTGGGCGGAGAAATCGGACAGATGCTTCCGGTCGGCTCTGTCCTGCTGCGCCTTGAGGTCGACGGCGCAGGCAATGAAAGCGAAGTGCAAGCGGATACCGGGAAACCGGCAGCGCCGCCAGCGGAACCAGAGCCGACAACCGCCGAGGCGCCCGTAATACCACCAGCTGCCGCCCCTGTGCCCCGCAGCAACGGCACCAAGCCCTTGGCCTCCCCGTCAGTCCGGGCCCGGGCGCGAGAAGAAGGCGTCGATCTGCGCCAAGTACCGGGAACCGGCCCCGCCGGGCGCATCAGCCACGCGGACCTTGATAATTGGATCGCCTCCGGCGGTATCCAGCAAGGCGGCGTCATCCGCGCTCAAAACACCGGCATCGAAGAGGTGCGCGTCATCGGCATGCGCCGCCGGATTGCCGAGCAAATGGCGCTGGCCAAACAGCGCATTCCGCACATCACCATCGTTGAGGAGGTGGAGATGCGCGCGCTGGAGGACCTGCGTGAAGCGCTGAATGCCAAGCACGCAGAAACGCGGCCCAAGCTGACACTGCTGCCCTTCCTGATACGCGCCATCGTCGAATCCGTACGCGAGCAGCCCGGGCTGAACGCGCGCTTCGATGACGAGGCCGGGGTGGTCCACCGGCACGGCGGGGTGCATGTGGGCATCGCCACCCAGACTCCGCAGGGGTTGAGCGTGCCGGTCCTGCAGCATGCCGAGGCCGGCAGCCTGTGGGACAATGCTGCCGAAATCACACGCCTGGCGGAAGCCGCCCGCGAGGGTTCGATCAAACGGGCGGAGTTGAGCGGCGGCACGATCACCATCACATCGCTCGGGCCGCTGGGTGCAATCGCCACAACGCCAATTGTCAACTATCCCGAAGTCGCCATTGTCGGCATCAACAAGATGCAGATCCGCCCGGTCTGGGACGGCCAGCAGTTCCAGCCGCGGCAGATGATGAACATCTCCTGTTCCTTTGATCACCGGGTGATCGACGGCTGGGACGCCGCGGTCTTTGTTCAAAAGCTGAAAACTCTGCTGGAAACACCTGCAATGCTGTTTGTCGAGGGCTGAATGTCGGATCTAACCTGTAAACTCCTGATTATCGGCGCTGGCCCTGGCGGCTATGTCTGCGCCATTCGCGCTGGCCAACTGGGCATCGACACGATTGTGGTGGATGAGGGCAAACCCGGCGGCACATGCCTGAATGAAGGCTGCATCCCTTCCAAGGCGCTTATCCATGCTGCAGATGAATTCCACCGGATCGCCCAGGCTCCGCAGGGCCCGCTCGGTATCAGCACCGGGGCGCCTGCAATTGATTTTACCCGGACAGTTGCCTGGAAAGACGGCATCGTACAGCGTTTGAACCTTGGTGTTTCAGCTTTGTTGAAAAAGGCCAAGGTGCGCTTTGTGACCGGCCGCGCGCGCTTTCTGGATGGCAAAACGGTTTCGGTTAACGGCAACGGAAACGGCCAGGTCATCCGGGCGGAATACATTGTGATTGCTTCCGGTTCTGCCCCGGTTGAATTGCCCGGCCTGCCGTTCGGCGGCCCCATCCTCTCCTCCACTGAGGCAATGAACCTGGCACAGGTGCCCGAAAGTCTCGCCGTGATCGGCGGCGGCTATATCGGCCTGGAGCTTGGCACTGCCTTTGCCAAGCTCGGTTCCAAGGTCACAGTGATCGAGGCCGAAAACCGTATCCTGCCGCTCTATGACAAGGCGCTGACAGACCCTGTGAAGGCCCGGCTTGACGCTCTGGGAGTAGCCGTGATGACCGGAGCGCGCGCAGAGAGATTCACAGACGGCAGGCTGCAAACGAGCCAGGGTGCCGCCGCCGCCGAAAAAGTGCTGGTCACCGCCGGCCGCCGCCCCCGCACTGCCGGAATCGGCATCGAGGAGCTCGCGCTGACACAGAACGGACCGTTTATCAAAATCGACAACTACTGCCAGTCATCAATGCGCGGTATCTACGCTGTTGGTGACGTGACCGGCGAGCCAATGCTGGCCCATCGCGCCATGGCGCAAGGGGAAATGGTGGCGGAGCATATCGCAGGCCATGCCGTGGAATGGGACAAACGGGCAATTCCAGCGGTCTGCTTCACCGATCCGGAAGTGGTGTCCTGCGGCGCCGCCCCCGGCGAGCTCGCGGGCACATCCTCTGCCAGCTTCCCCTTGCAGGCCAACGGGCGGACGCTGACAGCTGAACGCGAAGACGGCTTTGTCCGCGTCGTCTGGCGTGACAGTGACCACGCGGTGGCGGGTATTCAAGCCGTGGGTTCTGGAGTGTCTGAACTCTCCGCATCCTTCGCGCTGGCGATCGAAATGGGCGCCTGCTTGGATGATCTCGGCGCGACGATCCACGCCCATCCAACCCAGTCTGAAGCCCTGCACGAAGCCTGCCTCCGCGCCTTGGGTCAGGCATTGCACATCTGAGACGGCCCACCGCGATTGGAGTTCCTGGTGGAGGCACAATGTTTTCGAAGTTCTGCTCTGTCCCCTGAAAACAGTATCGTTCATGCAGGCCGTTTACCATTTGGTCACGCACCTCGTACCGTTTGGCGGTCGTCGGAGGCATCGCGTTGAACCGCACCGGGTTTGCCGGAAGCTGACTTCAGTTAGTTATCCCGAAGCATGAAGCCGAGACAGTCCTCGTTAGCTCGCGCGGCGAGGCGTGGACCTACAACGGGTTTTCGACAGTATGGCACCGTTTCAAGACCGGTCTTGAGAGGGAAGGGCTGATTTTGCCTGGCCGTCACTGACTTGGTGAGGGATGATCGCGTTCGCGAAAGGGTGTCAGTGATCCAGAGCAAAAACCAAGCGGCCCGTTCAGTTCGAACTCTCTGAAAACACACGGGACACCATTACCGCGTGGATCAAGTCGCCGGAAATGATCGGCTGCCGTTTCATGTTTCCCAGCCGGTTTCACGACCGCCCGCATATCTCAACTCGCCAATATGGCCGGCTTGTGCGGGATTGGGTGGCCGCGATTGGGCTGGAACCCTGTGGATACGGCACTCCTTCGCTGCGTAGGACCAAAGCAGCGGAGATATACCGGAAAACCGGAAATCTCAGAGCGGTTCAGCTTCTGCTCGGACACACATAGGTTGACAGCACTGTCAGATACCTTGGCGTCGAACTTGAAGATGCGCTGAGCATCGTCGAGCAAATCGACATTTGAACCACGTTGGCGGGCGGCACGTGCCGTTCGCCAATCCGGACCGGACCTGCCTTCGCGGCAAAGCAGAGGTTCGGGTCGAACCTGAAGCGGCCGTCGCCAATTAAGTTGGTTGCTGTGTGAGCACAAGGCGGGTCACAGCCATTAGCGACTTTGAGCTGGAGCTGAAAAACCAGCGATCTCGAAAATTGCCCTTCAGAACAATCCGCTGTGAAGGACGTACTCGGCAGGCCCAGCCGGCACGCCAAGCAAGTTTGTAAAAATTTCACGTGGTCTCAAAGCTAGCCTCTTGTAATCACGGATCGCATACCCCATCTCGGTCGGGCAAAGCTTCTTCCTACGACCTTCTGTTTCCTAATGGCCCCAGTTGTTCCTATGTTGACACTGGGCCGGGCTATCGCGTGTTGCGGATAGCATTTTTCAAGGAGACGACACGATGGCCAATGGCACCGTGAAATGGTTCAACTCTCAAAAAGGTTTTGGTTTTATCGCTCCCGAGCAGGGATCGAAGGACATCTTTGTCCATATTTCCGCCTTGGAACGCGCTGGCATCCAGCAGCTTAACGATGGCCAAGCCGTGACTTTCGACATCGAAAGCGGTCGCGACGGGCGCGAGTTTGCCAGCAATCTCGCACTTGCCTAAGCCACTGCAGGCTTGAAACATTCAGCGAGAGCATTCTTGCAGTGCTCTCGCTTTCCACATTTGCTGTGACCAACAGTCTGATGTGGCTTTCAAAATCCACCGAAAGAACAATCTTGATAGAAATCTCCTGGGGAACCCCCATGACCATTTTTCTGCCCTCCGAGGGGCGGGCACGAAAAATCTCGACAATCGAACAAGCCCAATTCTGGCTGCAGAGAGCTTGGCCTGTTTCTGATCACAATAGAGATGTTGCGCTTGAGAAAATCGATGCAGCGATGGACTGTCTCGCACCTGTCGGCGCCGCCCGCGCAGCATTCCTCTCGGCAGTCGGCTCTGCTGGATTTCACGCGGACTTCCCCGCCGCTGCGTAGAACACTGCAACGAATTGGCGCTGCCCTGTCCTTCTGCCTCATAGCGCACCTGGCAGAAGGCCCAAACTGAACTTTCACGCAAAAATAGCCCTGCCCACAATCAGCCTTGTAGGAGTTGGACGATGACCAAGTTTAATATTGAGGAATTGAAACTAGCCGGCCTGTCCCGCAAGGAAACCACGATGGAAAAGACCGCTCGGGCCGCGCGTGAAATCCTGGAAGACGAAAATGAAATGCGGCGCAGTAAAAACGAGCGCCTACGGCGCTCCCGGCTTCAGTACAAGCGCAGTGGCCAGTGAATTGTAGGCCGCCTGGCGCCTGAACCATACGAACTGCAGTTCATTTGGACTGGCCTTCAGAGGCAATCGCTCTGGACCTGTGGCGTTTGCGTGCGCAAGAGAACCGGCAGGCCCTCATGAACCTAGCTCATTTCTTTTCTAATCTGTTGCGTCAAATCCAGCTCAAACCTGCTGACGTTCAACAGCCCGCAGGCTGCCAAGGAGTAAAAGCAAGTAGGAGCTTGGCTGAATGCCGATCCAGCATAATGAAAGTTGTGGTGCCCGGAGGGTTTCAACGGCGGCCAGGGCATCGCGGCAATCGACGAGTTATTGCGCCTGTCAAGGCTCGACCCGGAGTGGTCCTGTTCCCGCACCGCCATCATCTCCCGCGACTGGAAGAAGCTTGGCGCTGTCCGGTCCTATGCTGAACAGCAAGGGATCAAGGTCGAGATGGCCAATGAGGACCTGCCGAACATCTGGCGGCTGCGCGAAACCCAGGCACTGGTGGCTGGTCTGCGGAAGCGCCAGGGGATGTTGTTGGGAATTGATGACATCATCTCCGTTCTCAACGAACAGGAGGTCAACAAGTGGGTCGAACTTTTGGCCGAAGGCGTGGCGGAACTGGCGCGAGAGCTGAAGACAAAGACGATGCCAGTGCCCGACATCGTCGAGTGGTTGGGAGACTGTTCTGCCGGAACTGGTATTCTCGCCTGCGGGGTCCAAAGCGGATGCTGAGGTTTTTTCGATACCGGATGACACTGCAACTCCGCCGGCAACGCCGCCCGTGGGCAAAGCTCCGACACCGAAAGATGCAGACGCTGTTCAGCCACCATGGGACCTGGATGCGCTTAGCAAGTTTGCACAGCGCGTCTACGCCAACAGTCAGTCCTGGAGCGAATTGATCTCGGCCTTCAGCGAACATGGTGTCGAAGTCGTTCCCACGGCGGGAGGGCTTGTTCTGAGTGATCAAGCCGACGGTCGTCAAATCTGCAAGATGTCCGCAGTGGGGCTCAGATACATGGTGATGATACGGCGCTTCGGAGAGGGGTTTCCCGGCCATCTGTCTCCTGCTTTGACGGAGTGAGCTCTGGGTAAACTGATCAGCGCGGCATCGGAGCCACGTGATCTAGCGGAGAACAGAGCATCTAAGACCTCTGGCGGTGAAGGAGACTTTGACCTTTTTGAGGAATGAAGCTGAGGCCCCGTTTATCTGCAAGGCAACAGATCGGCACACGTTATCGGCAAGGTTCGCTAGAATACCGAAGTATATAACTGTAATAGAATGAAAATTTCTGCGTACCAGATCGGCATGAAATCCAAAATTACCGGCAAGAATTACCAGCGCTGCATCCGCGAACTCTCATCGGCCGATGTCGTTGCCGCCAGATCTGGTCGCGTGGTTCGAAGTCGCTAGCACGGCACCGCTGCAAGGCTGCGCGACGCTGCAACTTGCTGCCGGAAATTTGGCAGCCGACAGTTCAGGGCATAAGAGGCGTGGTGTGGTTTCTAGATGAGCGTGGCCTTTACAAACTTCTTGCGTCAGTTTGAAGAGGAGTGCGTTTGTACCTTCTGGAGGTGCAGACTGCGCCCTTTCTAAACCTTTAGCCCCAAAGGCAAGCCAGAGATCGGTATGGCAAAGGACCGTCGCGAATCTACGCGTCACACTCCAGCCAAAGCCCGCTAGCTCAAATCAATCGGCGTAGGCTGATTGCATATAGTTCGTTCAACATTCTCATATCGAGGCACTAAGAGCGGAAGAATGGTAATAATCGGGTCGACAAGTATGCGGGAGGTAGTGCGTCCCCACGTAAATGAGCGAGAGATTTAGGCGCGTTGCACCTTCTGAATATTTCAATGATTTCAATGTTTTAAAGTGGTGCCCGGGGGCGGAATCGAACCACCGACACGAGGATTTTCAATCCACTGCTCTACCCCTGAGCTACCCGGGCACGGGAAGGCTGTTCGCCTTGGGTGGGGGCCTTCTATGCTGTGGACGCGGCAGTGTCCAGAGGGTTTTTCAAAGAAAATCGCTAATGACGGGCCTGATGCGGATTTTCTTTCGAAGCCAGCGCGCGCTCCGCTTCTTCCACAGCGTTTTCAAGGTCTTCCGGGTCCTGGCCTGGCACCGAGTAAGCACCGTTCAACCACTTCCCGAGGTCGATATCGGCGCAGCGCTTGGAACAAAACGGCTGGTAGCTTTGCTGCGATTCTCCCCCACAGATCGGGCAGCTCATTTCAACACCTCCCGCAACGCAATACGGCCGCGTTTGCGCTGCAACTCGTAATGGCCGAGATTGGTCCAGCCTGCCAGAACTGTTTCCTCGGAATCCGACCGCAGCGCTGCACGCAAGGCGGTTTCAAATCCGCGGCGGTCCTTCTTTGGCATCGGTGCCAGGTCCAGCACAATCTGCCCGCCCAGGCCCCGCACTCGCAAAGCGCGCGGCAAAACCTTGGCGGCCGCCATATTGGCTTTGACACCTGCCGCCAGCGAGGTGTCGGATCCCGTGTTCACATCGACGGCGACCAGCGCCCGTGTCGGCTCGATGAACAGGAAGCCGCCGCCCGGCAGCGGTTCCCGGATGCCTTGCGCTGCGTCGAGCGCATCCAGCACGCCCAGCCGTTCGAAGCCGCCCGGGTCGCGCTCCACATCCGCAGGCTCCACCCAGTCGCGCCAGGCCAGCAGATGCGGGCCGTCGCCTTCGGCCAGAACCTCGGCTTCCGCACCCTCATCCTGCATCACCTGCGCGGCAAGGGCTGCCATCGCGGCCACATCACCGGCGATCTCTTCGTCGTCTGCCCCGGCACAGGCCGAGCGCAGAATCAGCCCGTAGCCGGACTCGCCCATTTCCTCATGGGCGATCTCCAGCAAGCGGTCGCGCTCCTCCTCGTCGCGGATGCTGCGCGAAATATTCAGCCCCGGCGCCTCCGGCGTCACGATGGCATAGCGGCTCTTAAACAACAGCTTCTGGGTTACCGGGATCGCCTTGCCCGGCTCTGCGTAGCCCGAAACCTGCACCAGGATCATCTGTCCGGGTGCCAGCCCCTTGACCTGGCGCAGGAAGGCAGGGCCGTCAGGCGTCGTCAGGAACATGCCGCCCTGCCCCTTCACCGGCCGGTCGGCGCGGGCGCGGTAGATGGTGCCGGGGGCAGGGGCGTCGCTTTCAATCAGGAAGTCCTCCAGCTTGCCGTCCACCATCAAGGCGGCGGCTTCACGGTCCTGAAGATGGTCGAGAATGATGGTACGGCCCTTCATGCGGCGGCCTCCTGATACAGCGGCAGCCCGGCGGCGCGCAAAAGATTGGCGGTTTCGGAAAGCGGCAGCCCGACAATTCCGGTGAAGGAGCCGCTGATCCAGGGAATAAGCGCCCCGGCTGGGCCCTGAATGGCATAGGCCCCTGCCTTGCCCTCCCAATCGCCCGTGGCGAGATAAGCGTTCAGCTCCTCGTCTGACAGGTTTTTCATCTTCACTTGGCTCACCACATCCTTCTCCCACACCCGGTCCCCGCGCCGCACGGCAACAGCGGTAACCACCCGGTGGCGGCGGCCGGAAAGCGCCAGCAGAAACTCTGCCGCTTCTCCAGCATCACGCGGCTTGCCCAGGATGCGGCGCCCCAGCGCAACTGTGGTGTCGGCGCAGAGAACAACATCTTCTGTCCCCGCGGGGACAGCCCGGGTTTTTTCCCGGGTCACCCGCGCGCAATAGGCCCGCGGCAGTTCGCCTTTCAGCGGTGTCTCATCTATTTCCGGCGGATGCACCGCGTCGGGACGCACCCCAAGCTGCGCCAGAAGCTGCAGCCGCCGCGGGCTGCCCGATCCCAGAATGAATGCCATGCCGTGGCCCCTTACCTGTCTGTGCCCTGCAACAAGGCGCATTCCGCCAGTGCGGAAGCCGCCCAGGCTTTTCCTCTTGCCCCAAATATCCCCGCCGGAGGCAGCGGCCGCAAGGCCGCTTCAAAACAAAAGCCCGGCGGGCTGCCGGGCTTTTGTTTATTAAGTCAGATCAACGGCTTATTTGAAGCGGTAGTTGATCCGGCCTTTGGTCAGGTCATAGGGGGTCATTTCCACCTGAACCTTGTCGCCAGCCAGAACACGGATGCGGTTCTTGCGCATCTTGCCTGCCGTATGTGCGATGATCTCATGGCCGTTCTCAAGCTCGACCCGAAACGTCGCGTTAGGCAGGAGTTCCTTCACGACACCGGGAAATTCGAGCGTATCTTCCTTGGCCATGTTGTCTCCATCATTGGGTTAACCCGCAAACTGCGGGACGTGCGCTTAAATGGGGGCATTTTCCCAATATTTCAAGGGCTCAATCAGGATAACGCGGCTTTTGTGACCGATTTCACCCGCGGCATTTGCTCCTCCCAGTGCAGGCGGTTCAGCACCCCGCCATCGGCCCGCACATGGGCAATTCTGTCCAGTTCTACTTCAGCATATGTCCAGCCCGGCTGGTTCAGCTGCCCCTCGGCTAGCACGCCGGTTCCGGGGAAGCCATTGTCGGGCGGGCCGAAAATGCCGCCAGTGCCCGTGTTCATGTCGACAGCTTCCGACCATTTGTTAACCCCGACAATCGAGGCCATGGCAGTCACGCACTGATTTTCCAGCGCCCGTGACATGGCGCCAATGCGCACCCGCCAGTATCCGGCCAGCGCTTCGGTGCAGGAGGGGACGAGAATCACATCCGCCTCCGCCAGCGCCCGCCCCAGGAGCGGGAACTCACTGTCATAACAGATCAGCACCCCGATTCTCCCCAAGGCTGTCTCGAAGATCTTGAGCGGGCCGCCGCCCATGATCTCCCAGTCCTCGCGCTCGAAGCGGGTCATGATCTGTTTGTCCTGATGATCCCGCCCACCCGACGGCGTGTAGAACTCTGCCCGGTTCACCGGCCGTGCCAGCCCGCTGTTCACCGGAGCCGAAGCGCCCAAGATATGCACGCCGTACTCGGCAGCCAGCTTCAGGTGCAAAGCCGCGGCATCCTCCATTTTCTCGGAAACCGAATGGATCGACTGCTCCAGATCCCCCGCGGCCGCGGCACCATCCAAAGTCGACAATTCCATTGCGCCGTATTCCGGGAACACCAGCAGCTCTGCCCCGTTGCCCGCGGCCTCTCCGACCCAGGCGGCGAGCTTGTCCTCATATTGGGCCCAGCTGTCGAGCCAGTCGAGCGGATAAGCGGCGGTGGCGATTTTCATGGGCTCGTCCCTCCAATTTTTGCAGGCAGCAGCAGCTTTGCCCTGCAACGCGCTCTTACGCAAGACGGCTGCAATTCTTTACCGGCAGGCACACCGGATCGCATTTTTGCAACGGATTTTCCGACAGGCCGGGTTTCATCTTGGTGAAACCCGGCTCTTTGGCCATTCTCGACTGCATCCACTCAATTCATATTCTCAAAAAGGACCACTTCCTTGGCGACCAAACTTGATGACAAGAACCTGAAGGGCGTTATTGCCGACCTTCCCAAGAAAGGCTTCCGCACCAAATTCTGGCGTGAATACCGGGCCGGCGCCTGCAAGGGCAGCGGCGTGGGAAAATATATGGATCTGCTTGAGAAGATGGGCGTGCCCGCGTCCGGCGACCCGGCCAAGGCGGATCTGGACAAGATGCCGGAGATCGTCCAGGCCTTCAGTATGCTCGCCAATGCGATGCTGAAAGCGCGCGGCAAATGCGGCAAGCTGCAGTCGCACAGCAAGGAGCTGTGCCTCGCCTACGGCAAATTGATTGAGAAGCGCGAGAACGCCGCCGCCGATCTGGCCCGCAACGCCGACAAGATCAAACAAAAGCAGATGGCGCAGCAGCTGAAGGTCGAAAAGGAAAACGAAGAGACCGACAAGCATCTGGCCAAGCTCAAGAAAGAGCATGAGGCCAACCGCAAGCTGATCATCAAGGAGATCAAGGCAGCTGAGGTGCGCGGCAGGAAAATCGAGTCCGCCTGCCTTGACATCTCCAAGGACGTGAACGCTGCGCTGGACAAGCTGGAAGCGATCCAGAAAGCCTGGAAGACCGCCTATAACAAGGAAGGCTCGGACCAGTCCAAAATCGAGGCGCAGGCCGACAAGGGCATCCGCGACCTGACCAAATCCTTTAAGATTGATGCCCACGCAAAGAACGTGAAAGGAGCCCTGCCCAAGTTGTTCAAGGAACTGGCCGAGAACTACAAGCAGTTCAAACAGGAAGATTACAACAAGAAGGAATATGTTGCTGCCGGCCGGGCAGTGACAGCGGCCAAGCGCACCTTTGACGATGCCCGGGATTCCGTGAAGCTTTATGCCACTCAGCAGAAAATCGCGCTGGAGGAAGTTCAGGCCGCCCGCCCTGAAGGCGTGTGACCATCAATGAATGAGGCGCCCTGCTGGCGCCTCATTTCTCTTACAGGTCGCGGATCCAGAATTGCAGCGGCTTCTGAGTCTCTTCGTCCTGATCCACATCTTTCCAGGAGAATTGCGCGATCGCGCCTTCCAGCGGTTCATAGCCGCGCTTGCGCCAGAAGGGGTCCAGCGGCGCGTAGCTGTCCGGGCGCAGCGGATGATCCGCCGGGCGCTGCACGCCGCAGAAAGCGGATTTCACAAACCCGTGCTTACGGGCATGGGTTTCGCGGGCATCAAAGAAGCCGTGGCCGATGCCATGGCCCCGGTACTCCGGCAGAAGCACGGATTCGGCGCAGTAAAACACCTGGTTCAGGTCGATGCCGGTCCCGTCAAAGGCGGCAGCGAAGTCCTCCGCATGATCTGCCAGCGGCGCGCCGGTGGAGGCGCCAACAAGCGTCTCGCCATCAAAGGCCCCGACGACAACGGCCCGTTCGCTGTCGCGGTAGCTTTGCAGGTATTCCCGTTCATACCCCAGATCGCCGTCATAGAGATACGGCCAGGCCCGGAACACCGCGATGCGCAGGCGCGCGACATCGTCCAGCGCGGCTTCCAGCGCCGCGCCGGTCATGGCTTCAACCCGGATTGCCATTACTTGGAGACCTGGGCGATCCAGTCCGCCAGGTTGTAATAGGTGGTGACGCGGGAAATCTTGCCGTCCTTCAGTTCAAAGAACGAGCCGCCCGGCAGGCGGTAGGTCTGGCCCTTGGCCTCCGGCAGGCCTTCGTCGGTCACCAGATAGGTGCCATTCACAATGAACTCCGCCGCGGCACGGGTGCCGCTCTCTGCCGAGAAGATCACCATATCTGTCAGCTCTTCCTTGTAGCAGCGGCTCATATGGGTGCAGAACGCGGCAAATTTCTCTTTGCCCACCCGGATCTGCCCCTCGTTCACGTGGTGGGCAATCTGGTCGTCCAGGCACTCCAGCATGGCATCGGTATCGCCCTCGTTGAAGGCTGCGAAATAGCGCTGAATGGTTTCGGTCATGATCTCTCCGTCGGTTCGCCCCAGCGGTTCTTCAGGTGCTGGATGATTTGGTCACGGCTTTGCCTGTAGCTGTCTAGCTTGGCATCGCGCGTCTCGCCGAGCCCGGTTGGGTCCATAATCGGCCAATATTCGACATCAAGGTGGAAAAAACGGGTGAGTTCCAGCGCCCTGCGCTGGCTGGCCGGCGACAGCGCCACCACCAGGTCGAAGGAAGACAGGTCATCGCCCCAGCGCTCCATCTCGTCGAACGAGCGCGAGCGGTGGCGCGACAGCTCAACCCCAATCTCCTGGCAGACCGAAATCGAAAAGCCGTCAATCTCCATGTCGTTCTTGACACCGGCGGACTGCACATAGGTGCCGGTGCCATAGAATTTTTTCATGATGCCTTCGGCCATGGGCGAACGGACCGAATTGTGGTCGCAACAGAACAGAACGGACTGCGGCAGCTCCTCCACGCGTCAGCCTCCGAAATGCAAAACGCAGATGAGGGTGAACAGGCGGCGGGCAGTGTCAGTGTCGACCTCGGCCTTGCCCTCCAGCCGTTCCTGCAGCACCCGGCTGCCCTCGTTGTGGATGCCGCGCCGGGCCATGTCGATGGTCTCGATCTGGCTGGGCGGCATGGTCTTAACCGCGGTGAAGTAGCTCTCGCAAATCTGGTAGTAGTCCTTGACTACCTGCCGGAAGGGCGACAGCGACAGGTGGAATTCTGCCGCCTTCTCACCGCCTTCGGTGTTGATGTCGAAGACCAGCCGCTTGTCGCGGATCGCCAGCCCGAGGTGATAAGGGCCTGCTGGCAGCTCCCGCCCGTCGCGGGGCGGCAGGGCAAAGCTGTTGTCCTCAATCAGGTCATAGATCGCCACCTTGCGCTCCTGCTCGATTTCCGGCGTCGGCGGCGGCAGGTTGCGGTCGTCCAATTCAATCTGGCTGATGCGGCTCATGGGTCTTTGTCTCTGAAATGCGCAAGGGCGTCCGGCCATGAGTATCGCACCGCCTCGCCTGGGGCAATGCAGCATGGGGCGTCAAAGCAAACCCCATTTGCGGCAGTAGTTGACAGGCCGCAGCTGCAGGCCCAGCCTGCCGGCAGCAGGAGGCGGGATGATGACAGCACTTGAACAGTTTTCGCTCAACGGCCAGCGCGCACTGGTGACCGGGTCAACTGATGGCCTGGGGTTTGCCGCAGCCTGCCTGCTGGCGGAAGCAGGCGCAGAAGTCTGGGTGAACGGGCGCAGCCAGGACCGTGTGGAACAGGCCTTGGCCCGTTTGCCGGGAACCGCCCGCCCGCTGGTCCTGGATATTGCGGACGAGAAGGCCGCTGTTGAAGCATTCAAGAAAATCGCTGCGGCAGGCGGACTCGATATCCTGGTCAATAACGTCGGCCAGCGCGACCGCCGCAGCTTGCAGGAATTCACCCGCTCAGACCTGCAGTCCTTGTGGGAGGTTGACCTGGTGTCCCCCTTTCGCCTGTCGCAGCTGGCTGCCGGACAGATGGCCGAAAAGAGCAGAGGGCGGATCATCAACATCTCGTCCATTGCCGGCCTCATCGCCCAGGCCGGCGACGCCGCCTATACCACCGCCAAAGCGGGTATCAACGGTATGACCAAGGCGCTGGCGGCGGAACTTGGCCCCAAGGGCATTACCGTGAATGCGATTGCGCCGGGTTTCTTCAAGACCGCTCCCAACATGGCTGCAGCGGCAGATCCAGCCATTGCGGAAAAGCTGCAAAACGCCACTTGCCTCGGCCGCTGGGGCGAACCGGAAGAGCTGGCTCCCGCCATCCTTTTCCTCGCCTCTCCGGCCGCGTCCTACATCACCGGGCAGGTGCTGGCTGTTGATGGCGGCTACACCGCGCATTACTGATCTGTCAGCTGCTTCTTTCTGGTCCGAAATACTCCGGGGTGAATGCGCGGCACGCGCAGAGGGGCAGCGCCCCTTTCCGCTTCACCCGTTCAGCGCATCCAGCCGGGCCGTGACCGACAACCCATGCGCCTCCAGGCTTTCGCTATTGGCCAGCACCTCTGCCGCCGGGCCGATTGCCCGCAGCGAGTCCGGCGTCATCCGGCTCAGCGTGGTGCGCTTAAGGAAGTCCATCACCGACAGGCCGGAGGAGAACCGCGCCGACCGCGCCGTCGGCAGCACGTGATTGGGGCCGCCGACATAATCGCCGATGGCTTCCGGCGTGTACTGGCCCAGGAAAATCGCGCCCGCGTGGATTGTCTTTTCGCTCAAGACCTCCGGGTCCGCGACGCAGAGCTCCAGATGCTCAGGGGCAACCCGGTTTGACAGTGCCGCAGCCTCATCCAGATCGCGCACAGTGATCACGGCACCGAAATCGCGCCAGGAAGCGCCGGCAATGGCGCGGCGCTCCAGGGTTTGCAGCCGTTTCTCCACTGCTTCGGCAACCGCTTGGCCAAAAGCCCCATCATCGGTGATCAGAATCGACTGCGCACTTTCGTCATGTTCCGCCTGGCTCATTAGGTCCAGCGCGATCCAGTCCGGGTTGTTGTCCTTGTCCGCGATCACCAGGATTTCCGAAGGCCCGGCTATCATGTCGATCCCCACCTTGCCGAAGACCCGGCGCTTGGCTGCCGCGACGAAGGCGTTGCCTGGACCGGTGATCTTGTCCACCGGGGCGATGCTCTCGGTGCCATAGGCAAGTGCCGCCACGGCCTGAGCACCGCCGACGCGGTAGATTTCATCGACACCCGACAGCCTTGCTGCCAGCAGCACCAGCGGGTTGATCTGACCGTCCGGTGCAGGCACGGTGATCGCCAGCCGCTCCACACCTGCCACTTTTGCCGGAATTGCGTTCATCAGTACTGACGACGGATAGGAGGCCAGCCCGCCCGGCACATAAAGCCCTGCCGCGGAGACAGCTGACCAGCGCCAGCCGAGGGTCGCACCGCTCTCGTCTGTCCATTGCGCGTCCTCCGGCATCTGGCGCGCGTGATAGGCGCGGATACGCTCCGCTGCCAATTCCAGCGCCTGACGCTCTTCGGCAGAGACCGTAGCAATGGCTTCATCCGCCTCGGCATTTGTGAACCGCAGTTCCGAGGGCTGGAGTTCCAGCCGATCGAATTTTGCGGTCAGCTCCACCAGCGCCGCATCGCCGCGGCTGCGCACGTCTTCGATGATCCCGGCGGCAATGGCATCCACATCCGGGCTGTCTTCACGCTTGGCGCCCAGGAGCGCGGTGAAGGACTGCTCGAAATCGGAATTGGCGGTGTTCAGAAACTGCGGCATCGGGATCTCCTTTGCGCCCCGCATAGCGGCATGGGGGCGGAGCCTCAAGATTTATGGCGCCAGCCGGTGCAAATGGACGCAAGCCAGGGGCACCGCCCCTCTTGGCCTCGCGGCCAATTCACCCCGGAGTATTTTGGACCAGAAAGAAGCGGCAGGCCGCAGGTCAGACAAGCGTTTTGCGCATCGGGATGCAAGGCGTCCCGCAGCAATCCGCAGGTTCGCCCAGTTGCTGCCACCCTTTGGCCCGGTAGAATCCAAAAGCCGTTCGGGTGGCAGAAAGGCGGCCTTCAGGATGCCCATCCCTTCTCAGCTCCGCCTCAAGATGAGCGAGCATGGCGGAACCTACCCCCTGACCGGCAGCAACCGGGGAAACATAGAGCAGAGAGACCGCTCCCTCCGGATCCAGCCCGCAAACACCAGCAGCTTCGCCCGCCAGTTCCGCGACCCAAAATTTTCCTGCTCCAGCGAGCCAGCCACGGATCTCTTGCGCGGACCTGCAGGACGTCCAGGCTGCGATCCGGTCCGGGTCCCCGCCATGATCGGCCTGGCACAATTCACGGATCGAAGCGGTGAGAACGCGGCTCATGCCGAAGACGTCAAAGACTGTTGCCGGACGGATCTGCAGATGCGGCACCGCAACGGGTGCAAAGGCTTGAGAAATGCCGCGCTTGTTCTGCACTGGTCAGTCTCCGTGGCCGGGGGCCTGCCCTGACGGAGCGCGGTAGGGGCGGGTCACGTCGCGCAAGGAAACCTCCAACGCTTCGACCGACAAGCGCAGGGCACCATCGCCGGCCAGGGTCAAGAGCACATGGCCAGTGCCGTCTTCGCCGGGCTCGAAACTGACCGAAAGCAGCGACAGAACCAGGTCCTTGTCCTTGCGATCTACACCTTGCGAAGCAACCCCCAGCACATTGTTCACCACCAGAAGCGACTGCACCCGCTCATAGGCACGGCCGCGGCGTTCGGCAGCGTCGCGGTCCTCCCAGCGGAAACGGTTGAGCAAAAGCGCAAAGCGGCGCTCAGAAGCACGCCAGCTCATTTCGGTGACCGGAAACACTGCATCCTGCAGCAGCGAGGAGACGATCTTGAGGTCTTCTTCCTCCAGGGCGCCCAGGTTCAGCGGAACCTCACGGCCGTCGTCAAAGCTTGCATCCGCCATCACTGTTCCTTGATCCGTTCGATTTTGGCGCCAACGCCCGACAGTTTGCGCACCACGTGTTCATAGCCGCGGTCTAGGTGGTAAACCCGGCTCACCATGGTTTCACCCTCAGCTGCCATGCCTGCGAGAATCAAAGACACCGAGGCGCGCAGGTCAGTGGCCATCACCGGAGCGCCTTTCAGCCTTTCGACACCGGTCACCGTTGCGGTGCCGCCATGGACCTCGATCTGAGCGCCCATCCGCGTCAGCTCGGGCGCGTGCATGAAGCGGTTCTCGAAGATTTTCTCTTCAAGAACCGACGTGCCCTCGGCGGTACACATCAGCGCCATCATTTGCGCCTGCAGGTCGGTGGGGAACCCCGGGAAGGGTTCGGTAACAACGTCCACTGCTGACACGCGGCCGTTCTTGCGGGCCACTTTCAGCCCTTTCTCCGTCTCCGTCACTTGAATACCCGCGGCGTCAAGCTTCTCGCAGAAGGAACCAACCAAAGACATGCGCCCCCCCAGCAGCTCCACTTCGCCGCCGCAGATCGCCGGGGCCAGCATATAGGTACCCAGCTCGATCCGGTCAGTCACCACCTGGTGGGTAGCGCCATGCAGACGGTCGACACCCTGAATGGTGATGTCGGGGGTGCCGTCGCCTTCGATCTGCGCGCCCATCTTGCGCAGACAGTCTGCCAGATCGACAATCTCCGGCTCGCGGGCGGCGTTTTTGATGACAGTGGTGCCCTTGGCCAAGGTGGCCGCCATCATGATGTTCTCGGTTGCCCCGACAGAGGCAAAACTCAGCTCCACTACTGCGCCTTTCAAGCCCCCCGGAGCCTTGGCGTGCAGATAGCCGTCCTTCAGCTCAATCTCGGCCCCCAGCGCCTCTAGCCCGTGAATATGCAGGTCCATCGGACGCGCACCGATGGCACAGCCGCCCGGCAGCGACACCACTGCCTGGCCCAGCCGCGCCAGCATCGGGCCCAGCACCAGGTTGGACGCACGCATTTTGCGCACGATATCATAGTCGGCGACATGGCTGGTCAGGTCATGGCTGGACATCGCCAGCACCTGGCCGTCCTGCAGGCTGGAAACCTCGGCGCCCAGCGACTGCAGCAGCAGCGTCATGGTTTTGATGTCGCTCAGCCGCGGCGCATTGGTCAGCGTCAGCGGTTCCTCGCTCAAAAGCGTGGCCGGCATCAGGGTGAGGCAGGCGTTTTTTGCCCCTGCGATCGGAATCTGCCCATTCAGCGGGCCGTTGCCAGTTACCAGAATCGAATCCATCTGCCCTTATTCTCCGCTTTTACCCGTATCCTGGTTCTGCTTGTCCGCCCGCGCCTTGGCCTGGGCCTTGCGCCGGGCCATGTTTGCCTTCAGCGCCGCCTTCAACCGGTCTTCGCGGGAGGCCGCTGAGCCGTCGTTTTTCGGTGTTTTCTTCTCTGCCATAAGACTTCTGTAACTTAGTGCGAAAAAACCGTCCAGAATGCTCTTGCACCCCTCCGCGTTTATGCCTAAAAGCCCCCTCACCGGCGCTGCTGTAGCTCAGAGGTAGAGCACTCCCTTGGTAAGGGAGAGGTCGAGAGTTCAATTCTCTCCAGCAGCACCATCTTCCAAAAAATGAATAAATTCAGACGCCTGAAGAACACTAATGATGGACTCAGCCGTCATCTTTACCTGTCGACTTCCACTTTTGCCGTCAAAATTGCATGAATATCGGGGAGTTTAGACGCCTCCTGAAAACAGGCTGCCTGCGTGCGGGGTGGAAACAGCCACCCGCGCGGCAGGAGCACTGCAGCCCAAGTTCTCCTGCGAGGCCGGTAAAGCCCGCATGCTGCGTCCGGCGTGAGAGAATCACACCTGCGCTCTGGCGATTTGCCATTCTGCCGCGGCATCAAAAAAACAGGAAACGGCCTAAAAGCGGCTTCCAGCCCGTCAAATGACGCGAATCCGGAGGTCTGGAGCATATTTTAACCCCGCTGAAATGAATCCGCCCGACTGTCGTCTCCCATCAAGCGCCACCCAGCTGGCACCGCCGACGGCCCGACGCAGGCTGCCGGGCAGACTGAAATGTTGATGGGAACTACGCTGCAATGACTCGACTGTTTAAATTCTGGGGCAATATGCGATTAGGCCGCAAACTGCCCCTCTCCATCGCTGCACCGACAATCATTCTCACCCTCGCTTCCGGTTTTTTCTTTGCATGGGAAGCCGGGCAGGCCCTGAAAGCCAACCGCGAAGCAGCCTATGCAACGCTGCTGGAAGAGCGCAAGGAAGCATTGGAAAACTGGGTGGCAGGCCTGCGCTCGCAGACCCGCACGCTGGTTGCCAGCAAGGCGGTGGAAACGGCGCTGCGCGATTTCTCGAACGGCTTCTATTCCCTTGGCGACGATCCCGCCGGCCATCTGCGCGCCACCTACTCCGATGGCAACCCGAATCCCGCGGGCGAGCGTTACAAACTGCTGGACGCCAAGGACAAATCCGCCTGGTCGATCCGCCACAAGATGAACCACACCGGCTTTGTCACCTTCCTGGAGGAGCAGGGGTTCCTTGATGCCTATCTTTTGGATGTGCAGGGCAACATGGTGTACTCGGTGCACAAGAACGAGGACTTCGCGCTGAATTACCTCGACGGCCCTTATAAAGACAGCGGCCTTGGCCAGGCTTTCCAAACGGCGCTGGAGCTGGAACAGGGCAATGTATTCCTGTCGCAAATGGCCGCCTATGAGGCTGACGGCGGCACCGCAGCCATGTTCATTGCTTCGCCGATCTTCAAGAAAGGCGCAATCATGGGGGCGCTGGTGCTGCGTGTGCCAGTGGACGAAATCGCCGGCATCCTGTCCCATTCCGCATTGCTCGGCGAAACCGGTCAAGCCTATCTGGTGCGCGGCGACGGCGCTGCGCTGACCGCTTCCGACCGCGAGGGCGGCCATCAGGTCTTGTCAGCTCTGCCGGAGCTGCAGCAGATCACCGCAGCGATCAGCGGCGGCGACAGCAGTTTCTCGGGCACGCCGGGCCTGTCCGGACAGCCGGTTGAGGCGATGGCCGCGGGCATCGGCCTGGAAGACCGGACCTGGGGGATCGTGCTGGAAGTAGACAGCGCCGAGGCCCTGGCAGCACAGAACAGCCTGACCAGCGCCGCAATGCTGCAGGCAGTCGGCGTGGCTCTGGCCGTGGCTCTGCTGTCCTGGATCGCCGCGCGGAGCATTGCCCGCAAGGTCTCCGCCCTGTCCGACAGCGTCGAGCATATCGCCGCCAAAGACTACGATCATCCGGTTGCCGGCAACGGGACCGGGGATGAATTCGGCAATATCGCAGGCATTCTGGAAGGTTTCAAAACCGACCTGCAGAACGCCCAGATCGCCGAGGAAGAGCGGGCAGCAGCGCAGAGAGAGCAGGATTTGGTGGTGAATGAGCTGCGCAGCGGTCTGATGCATCTGGCGAAAGGCGACTTCTCGAGCACGATCGATACCCCTTTCCCCGAAGCTTACAAGGGCCTGCGCCTCGACTTCAACCAGACAGTGGACACCTTGAACGCCACCGTGCGCGAGGTAGTGGATGCCACCACCAGCATCCGCAGTGGCACGCATGAGATCAGCCAAGCCTCGGACGACTTGTCCCAACGCACCGAAAGCCAGGCCGCCACGCTGGAGCAGACCGCAGCGGCGCTGGATCAGATGACTGCCAGCGTCAAAGCCGCTGCCGATGGCGCGCGCGGCGTGGAAAACGCCATGAACGAAGCCCGGGACGAAGCAAAGACCAGCGGCGAGGTGGTCCAGAACGCGGTTGCCGCAATGACCGAGATTGAGCAATCCTCGGCCCATATCTCGCAGATCATCACCGTGATCGACGATATCGCCTTCCAGACCAACTTGCTGGCCCTGAACGCGGGCGTCGAGGCCGCCCGCGCAGGTGAAGCAGGCCGTGGCTTTGCGGTGGTTGCCTCGGAAGTGCGGGCGCTGGCACAGCGTTCCTCGGATGCGGCAATGGAGATCAAGACGCTGATTTCCAACTCCGGCGAGCAGGTGGAAAAAGGTGTCGATCTGGTCGGCAAGGCGGGCGAAGCGCTGAACAGCATCGTCTCGCAGGTCACCCACATTTCAGGGCTGGTCTCCGGCATCGCCGAAGGCGCGGCCGAGCAATCGACCGGCATTGGCGAGATCAACACCGGGGTGATGCAGCTGGATCAGGTGACCCAGCAGAACGCCGCCATGGTGGAGCAAATGACCGCTGCAGGCCAATTACTGAACGGAGATGCCTCCAAACTGGCCGGGCTGGTTGCACAGTTCAATGTCGGCGAAGAGACGGCACCACCGCAGCTGGCAGCCGAACCGGAGCTGCCCTCAGCGCATGGACCCGGCTGGGACGATCTGGAGACCGAAGGCCCTGCCGCCTTGCCGGTCATGGATGGCTCCGCCGCCCTGGCGAAATGGCAGGATTTCTGACCCCGTCAGGCTATTGCCCGCAGCCATAAGCAGCAGCCGGCTTCCGGCTTCTGCCTCCGGAGACGGGTCACGCAGGGAAAGAGTTGAGAATTGCCGCCAATCGGACTTTAAAGAGGCTTCCAGGCAGGCCCGGTGATCCGGCACACTGCCCCCGACCCTTTGGCGGTGTTTCGCGAAATTGAAAAGGTGGCCCGATGGCCGTGTTCAAACTATCTGGAACCTGGCTTCGAGCTCTCGGCAACCGGACGCATTTGCCCGCATTGCTTGCTTTTGCGGTCGTTTGCGCCGCAGGATTTTTTGCGGAACGCCAAAACGCAACCATTCATCACCAGTCCGAGCGCGCCGATGTGCAGCAAGCAGCCGGGCTGATCAAGTCGCGGCTGGAGGGGCAATTGAACGGCGACTATCAGCGGCTGCGCGGGCTGGCGGCGGTGCTGGCCATTGAACCGGACATGCAACAGGCACAATTCAGCCGGCTGGCGGGGCAAGTGCTTGAAGGCAAGACAGCCATCCGCCACATCGCGGCAGCTCCAGACCTGGTGATTTCGCTGATCCACCCCATCGCAGGCAATGAAACGGCCATCGGCCTGGACTACAACAGCAATGAAGCGCAGCGCGAAGCGGCCTACCGGGTGCGTGATAGCGGCGAGATGGTGCTGGCCGGCCCGGTAAAACTGGTTCAGGGCGGGTCGGGGTTCATCTACCGGTTGCCGATCTTCGCCGGATCCGGGGCAGAGCGGCAATTCTGGGGCATCCTGTCAGCGGTTGTCGAAACCAAGACGCTTTATGCCGCCACCGGCTTGGATGAGCCTGGCAGCGGGCTTGAACTGACCCTGACCGGTCATGACGGCACTGGCGCGGCGGGGCGGCAGTTTTTCGGCGCCCCTGGGACACCGGCCGGAGATCCAGTGCTGCTGGACATCAACCTGCCGGCAGGCGCCTGGCAGCTGGCAGCCCGCCCTCAAGGCGGCTGGCAAGAGCACCCCGGCAACCTGTGGAAATTGCGGCTGGCGTTGCTCGGCGCTGGAATGCTAATCGTCTTCCCGACCTTCCTGGCCGGCAGACTGTCCGCGGCCCGTCAAATCGCAATTGGCAAGCTGCGCCGCCGTGAGACTGAGCTGGAAGCAGTCTCCAGGCGGCTGGAAATCGCGGTCAAAACGTCCCGTGTCGGGATCTGGGAGTGCGATGCGGAAAACCAGCGGGTGAGCTGGGACAGCCGGATGCACGAGCTTTACGGCGTGCCGCGGGAAGAGGGCCCGCTGACCGGCGACGCCTGGATCGGGAGGTTGCATCCGCAGGACCGCGATCAGGTCGCCACGGCGCTGGAGACCGCCGAAAGGGACAAGGCAAACTTCGCGTCTGAGTTCCGGATCGTACTGGACGACGGAACTGTCAAGCACATCCGCGCATTGGCCAGCCCGTTCAAAGACGCGCAAGGCCGCGACTGGATGATTGGCGTCAACTGGAATGTGTCCGAGGACGTCCACCTGCGCGAAGAGCTGATCCGTGCCAATCAGAAACTCTCCGAACGCAACAGTGAACTGAAACACGGCAAGCAGGCTCTGGAACAGGCGCATTCCGAACTGCAGAAACAGCAGGAAGAATTGCACCGCCTGTCACTGGTTGCCAAACATGCCTCCGACAGCATCATCCTGACCGATGCAGACCGCAGGATCCTGTGGGTCAATGATGCCTTTACCCGGGCCACCGGCTATACCGGCAGCGAGGCGATCGGCCGGACGCCTTCGGAGATGCTGGACGGGCCCGCGACCGATCTTGGCGTGATCAAGGAAATGAACCGCCACAAGGACAGCGGCACCCGCTACCACAATGAGGTGCTCAATTACACCAAATCAGGGGAAGAGGTCTGGTTCGACACCAACATCGTCCCAGTGACCGGCGCTGATGGCCGGGTTGACCTGATTATCGGCATCGAGCGCGACATCACCCGCAGCAAGCAGCGCGAACGCGAACTGGCGGAGGCCAAGCAGGCGGCGGAAATGGCGGACCGTGCCAAGTCTGAGTTTCTGGCAAACATGAGCCACGAAATCCGCACTCCGATGAATGGTATCATCGGCATGGCCGACCTGCTGGCCGAAGCAGAGCTGCAGGAAGACGACCAGCAAAACGTTGAGACCATCCGCAGCTCGGCTCAGGCGCTTTTGAAGATCATCAATGACATCCTTGATCTGTCCCGGCTGGAAGCAGGCAAGTTTTCAATTGCCGCAGAGGATTTCGACCTGCGTGATTGCGTCGGCAGCGCCGCAGGCCTGTTCCGCGCCAAAGCCTTGGAAAAGGGGCTGCCGCTGCAGGTCACCTATGCCAGCGGACTGCCCGCGCAGTTGCGCGGCGATGACGGGCGGCTGCGCCAGATCCTGGTCAACCTGATCGGCAACGCGGTCAAGTTCACGGCTGAGGGAAAAGTCCAGGTCCGCGTCGCCCATGCTGCTGGTGATCCCTGCCGCCTGGTCATCGACGTAGAGGACAGCGGCATTGGCATTTCCGAAGCTCAGAGCCGCCACATCTTCGACCGGTTCACCCAGGCGGACGCCGCAACCACCAAATCCTTTGGCGGTACCGGGCTGGGCCTGACAATCTCCAGCATGCTGGCCAGCCGGATGGGCGGCGGCATTTCCGTGACATCTGAGCTGGGCCACGGCGCCTGTTTCCGGCTCGAGGTGCAGATGGCGCCGGCCGCCGGTGAACAGAGCCAGGCAGCTATACTGCAACTGGCTTCGGCACAGCCATTGGAACCCTGCCGGATTCTGCTGGCTGAGGACAACCAGACCAACCGGCTGCTGATCCGCAAATTTCTGCGCGGCCAGCCGGTGGAATTGGCCGAAGCCGCAAACGGCCGGGCGGCGGTCGAGATGTGCAAGGACCTGCAGCCGGACATCATACTGATGGACATGTCGATGCCGGAACTGGACGGCGTCGGCGCCACGCGCGAGATCCGCAGCCTGGCCATCGGCCAGCCGGTGATTATCGCGCTGACCGCCAATGCGTTTTCCAGCGACCGTCAGGCCTGCCTGGACGCAGGCATGGACCATTTCCTGGCCAAGCCGGTGAAAAAGGCGGTGCTGTTGAATACTCTGGCCGCCGTGCAGGCCGAAGCCGGCCCCTCGCAGCAGCAACCCCGTGCCAGCGCCTGACCACGGCATGGCAGTCTGAGGATCCGCCTCAGACTGCCATGCCGATTAAAGCAACCCCGCCGGCCATCAGCACCGCCGAGCCGAGGCGGCGCATCCAATAGCCCTCTTTGAGGAAGACAAAGCCAATCAGGGCTGCAAAGATCACCGACGTCTCGCGCAGTGCCGAGACAGCCCCCAGCGGCGCAAAATTCTTAGCATAAAGCACCAGCCCGTAAGCCATCATCGACACCAGTCCTCCGGCCAGGCCCAGGGCCCAGGTTCGCTTGGGCAAGGCTGCCAAGGCCTCCCGTTTGCGGACTGCGATGAAGCCTGCGATGAAAATATGCAGAAAGGCACCCCAGGCCCAGTAACTGAGCGTATTGCCGGACAGGCGGACCCCAACCCCGTCAATCAGGGAATAGATCGAGATAAAAAAACCTGTGCCGACGGCAAATCCCAGCGCCGTCCGCCCCACCCCGGACCGCAGCGCCTTCCAGCTGCTGAGCTGAATGCCAAGCGCGATCACCCCGATCCCGGCCCAGGCCTGCAGCGGCAGCACTTCACCGGCAAAGATCATCGCCCAGATGCCGACAAGCGCAGGCACGATGCCGCGGGCAATCGGGTAAACGACACTGAAGTCGCCATGCTGATAGGCCCGCCCCAGCATGTAGTAGTAGCCGAAATGCACCACGGTCGAGAGCAGAATGTAGACAAAGCTCTCGGCATTGGGCAGCGGCAGCAGCGTGATCATCACGGTGCTGGGAAGAACATGGCCGAATGCCACCAGCCCCAGCGTGGTGGTACGGTCGGCCGCGGTTTTCACAATTGCGTTCCAGACGGCATGCAGCAGCGCTGCCGACAGGATGATGGCAATAACAAAAAGGGTCATTTCAGGGACAGTTCGTTTAAAGTGCAGCCCGGGCTCTTCGCCTTACCCGGCTTGCTCGGGCTGCATTTCGTTGATCAGCCGCGTCTCCAGCAACTGGCCGTTCTGGTACAGAACCGGATAGGCCACCGCGGCAATATGGCTGTTGAATTCACGGAGCGCCCGCAGCGTCTCCAAGTGGATATCCGAGGTCTCAAAGCTTTCCTGCGCGCCGTTCTGCAATCGTTTCAGGTGGCGTTTGCGGCTGTCATGCTCCATCCGTTTCAGCTCGGTTTTTTCCAGGCTCAGCAGGCGCGCGCTCTCCAGGTCATCCGAAATCAGCACGTTCGACGCCAGCTGCAGGTTGGCCAGGGTGGCCTCGTGCATCCGGGTGATTTCCATCCAGCCATCTTTGGAAAAGCGGAGATTTTTCTTGTTCAGATCGCCAGCCAGAACCGTCAGGCGCCGGGCCACTACATCGCCAGCGGTTTCCAGGCGGATGGCATATTCCATCAGCCCGCGGGCAGTTTTCACCTGCGCCTTGCTGAATTCCTCTTCGGGGATTGCAGCCACATACTGGCGGATGCCGGAAAGACAGGTGTTGACCTCGCCATCCATCATCTGCACCGCCTTGATCTGCTCCTTGGTGCCGGACTGATAAAGCTCCAGCACCGGACGATACATGGCGTGCACGAGGTCCGACATCCGCAGCAATTCACGTTTGAGGTTCAGAACGGCTTGTGTCGCCGACCCATAGCTGCCCTGCTCCAGCGTGCTGACCGGACGGCCAGGCTGGCTGGCGCCGGTTTTCGCAAACTCCGGAAAGAGGCGGGCCATCAGTCCTTCCAGCCGCCCGCAGAACGGTAAAGCCAGAACCAGCAGCGATGCGTTGAACGCAAGATGCGCATTGACCAGCATCTGGCCGCCCTGGGGATCTCCCAGCACCCCTTGCCGCAGTGCGAGATTGGCCGCAAACAAGGCAACCACCGCCCATGCGCCGCGCAAGGCCAGATTGGCATAGGGAATGCGCCGCGCCTTCAATTCCATTCCCCTGCTCAGCCACACCGGGATGAACGCGGAACCGAAATTTGCCCCCAGCACCAGCGACAGGCCCGCCGCAAAGGGGATCGCGCCAATTTGGACCAGTGTCACGCACATCAGGATTGCCGCAACGCTGGAATGCATCACAAAGGCCAGAGCACCGCCAACCAGGAAGGCGGTGATATAGTCGCGCGCCAAATAGCCCGCGATTGCAGGCAGAAAGGCGCTGTCGCGAATCGGATCCATCGCCTCGCGCAGGAAGCGCAGCGAAATCAGGATGAAGGCAACCCCCATCAGGATCCGCCCCAGCTGCCGCGCCTTCTTGGCTTCGGTCTTCACAAACAGGTAGCCGCCGATCGCCAGCAGAACCGGCACCAGCCAGTCGAGCTTGAACGACAGGATCTGAATGATCAGCGCTGAGCCGAGGTCGCCGCCGAGCACAATCGCGAGGCCAGCCGGGAACGCCAGCATGCCGGAGGCGGCAAAGCCGGAGGTCAGAAGCGCCACCGCGGCCGAAGACTGCAGCACGATGGCCATGGCAACGCCGGTCACGGCGGAGGAGGCATAGCTGCGCTGGCCGGTCATCAGCCGCTGGAACGAGGCGCCATAGCTGCGCTCGATGCCGGTGCGCACCATCCGCACCGCAAACAGCAGCAGCATGGTGGCGCCTGCAAGGCTGATGAGGAATGTCAGGATCGCCATTCAAGTATCCATCTGCCGCGCGCGGCGGGGCCGGTTTCCAGCTCAGTCATTCTTGCCTCCTTCGGCAACTTCCGTCTTCACGCCCCAGCTTTTAAGCGCTTCTGCCAGTTTCTTGCCTGGCGCCCGGTCGGTGAACAAAAGATCGATCCTGCGCGGCGATGGCCCGCGATGCGGCGCAGTTTCCTCAAACTTCGGATGCGCTATCGCCACCGCAACCTGCTCGGCGCAATCGGCCACGACACTGGCCAGCTGCGCCTCACCCGCGCTGTGGTAGAGCGCCCCGTGTTTGGCTGAGAACGCATCCGCCGACAGAACCGCGAGATCCAGCGCAAAGCGGCGCACCTGCTGCTCAGTGACAAAGCCGAAGGTGCCGCGCTCGTTGCTTTGCAATTCGCCGCCCAGGAAATGCACCCGGTTGCCGTTGTGGTTGGCCAGGGTCTGTGCCGCCCCGATGGAGTTGGTCACCACGATCAGCCCGGATTTTTGCCGCAGCTCCTCGGCAACAAAGGCAGTCGTGGACCCAACATCCAGAAACAGTGCCATACCGTCACTGGCACGGGCAGCAACCTGCGCTGCGATCCGCGCCTTTTCCTTTTGGTTTTCAGAGATCCGCCGGGCGAAGCTGGTTGCGCTTTGGGGACCGGCCAGAAAGGCTCCGCCATGCACCCGCTGCACAGCGCCTGCCTTGTCGAGAGCTTTGATCGTGCGCCGCACGGTTTCTTCGGAGACCTCCAGCATCCTGGCAAGCTCCGCACTTCGGGCGGAGCCGCCCAGGCGGCGCAACGCGTCGACCAGCTCCAATTCGCGATGCGAGAGGGAAAGAGAGTCAGACAAGAGGGTATCCGTTCGCCATTGTTTCGTTTCTTCTGGCGATTAGGCATAGGGCACCTCTCCATTACAAGGGTTCTCCCCACAATTTCCCACAAAAATTGGGAGCATCTCACAAAAACAACGGGCAAAACCGCTCAAACGGTCACCAGATTTTTTTGATCCCGGCGCTTTCCGTTTGTACCGCCCGCCTTTCCTGCCGGCAAATACTCCCGCCCCTTTCCGGCCAGCCTGCGGCAGCCCCGAAAGCGTTGGGCATGGCGCCGCGCTTTCGCGCGGCGCGGGCAGCGCCCCGGCAGGGGCGCCGCCGGGCCCGAGGCCCTTGCCGGGGCATCTTTGATGCGCTGGCGGGGCGCGGGAGCTGCCCCCTCGCCGAACAGAAGGCTGTCAACGCAAAACCGCCGCAGCTGCTGGGCTGCGGCGGTTTCTGTCTCTCAATCCTGCAAGGCCTTACAGGTTCGGGTACAGCGGGAACCTGGCGCAGAGGTCCGCCACTTTGGCGCGCACCGCGGCTTCCACATCCGCATTGCCCTCTTCACCGTTGGCCGCCAGCCCGTCGATCACCTCGATGATCAGGTCGGCGATCTGGCGGAATTCCGCCTCGCCGAAGCCGCGGGTGGTGCCTGCGGGCGTGCCCAGGCGCAGGCCCGAGGTCACGGTGGGCTTTTCCGGATCGAACGGGATGCCGTTCTTGTTGGTGGTGATATGGGCGCGGCCCAGCGCCTTGTCGGCGATGTTGCCGGTGACGCCCTTGGGACGCAGGTCGACCAGCATGACGTGCGTATCGGTGCCGCCGGTGACGATGTCCAGCCCGCCCTGGATCAGCTGATCCGCCAGCGCCGCCGCGTTGGCCTTCACCTGTTTCTGGTACTCTTTGAACTCGGGCTTCAGCGCCTCGCCGAAGGCCGCCGCCTTGCCTGCGATCACATGCATCAGCGGGCCGCCCTGGATGCCGGGGAAGATCGCCGAGTTCACTTTCTTGGCAATCGCCTCGTCATTGGTCAGGATCATGCCGCCGCGGGGGCCGCGCAGGGTCTTGTGGGTGGTGGTGGTGGCCACATGCGCATGCGGGAAGGGCGAGGGGTGCTCGCCAGCCGCAACCAGCCCTGCGAAATGCGCCATGTCGACATGCAGATAGGCGCCGACCTTGTCGGCAATGGCGCGGAAGCGGGCAAAGTCGATGACCCGCGGGATCGCCGAACCGCCGGCGATGATCAGCTTCGGCTGGTGCTCGACCGCCAGCGCTTCCAACTGGTCGTAGTCGATCAGGTTGTCGTCGCGGCGCACGCCGTAGGAGACCGCGTTGAACCACTTGCCCGACTGGTTCGGCGCCGCACCGTGGGTCAAGTGGCCGCCGGAGGCCAGATCCATGCCCAGAATGGTGTCGCCGGGCTTCAAGAGCGCCTGGAACACGCCCTGGTTGGCCTGGGAGCCGGAGTTCGGCTGCACGTTGGCAAACTCGCAGCCAAACAGCGCCTTGGCGCGGTCGATCGCCAGGTTTTCGGCCACGTCGACATACTGGCAGCCGCCATAGTAGCGGCGCCCCGGGTAGCCTTCGGCGTATTTGTTGGTCAGCACGGAACCTTGCGCTTCCATCACCGCGGCCGAGACGATGTTCTCGGAGGCGATCAGCTCGATCTCGTCGCGCTGGCGGCCCAGCTCGGCCGTGATCGAGGCAAACAGCTCAGGATCGCGCTCAGAGAGGGACTGGGTGAAAAAGAGATCTTTGGACATTCGGGGCTCCTGTCTATCCGGTCCAGCCGAGGCCCGCAGCAACGCAGTTCATCGACTGCAGCAGCGGCACCGGCACTGTTGAAGGCTTTTCAGCGCGCTCTTCCCGCAGGAGGCGTACCTGGGTTTTGTGAATTTCGCGCAGCATGGTTTCGACCCGGCCAAAGCGGGCGCGCAGGCGCGGGAAGCGGTCGGCGAGGCTGCTGTCCCCGGTCAGGAACAGGATGGCTTCGCGGGCCAGCTGGTATTCCTTGCGGATGGTGCCAAAGATCCGCTCGCGGATTTCACCGTCCTGCACCAGCGTCGCATAATCCGCAGCGATCTCCATATCGCTTTGCAGCAGCGTCTTTTCGACTTCATCCACCACCAGGCGGAACAGCGGCGAGTTGGAGAACATGTCCTGCAGCACCGCGTCGCCGCGTGCGCCGCGGAACTTGCGGAAGCTGGCAACAGCCGAGCCGAAGCCATACCAGCCGGTGATCATGTGGCGGTTCTGCGACCAGGCAAAGACCCAGGGTATCGCGCGCAGGTCATCCAGCGAGCCTGCACCGAAACGGCGGGCCGGGCGCGAACCGATCTTGAGCCGTGCGAGTTCCTCCACCGGGCTGGCCTGCTGGAAATAGTCCAGGAAGCCGGGCGCGTTGAGCAGATTGGAGTAGGCGGCCTGGGACATGCCGGCAAGCGCCTCGAACGCGTCGTCATGCTCGGGGTTCACCGGCGGGGTGTTGTCCTGCAGCGAGTGGCGCAGCACCGAAGAGGCCATCAGTTCCAGCTGATGCAGAGCGGTGCCGCGGTTGGCGAACTTGGAACTGACCACTTCGCCCTGTTCGGTGATCCGCATCTGACCGGCAATAGTGCCTGCGGGCTGTGCCGCAATGGCGCGCTCGGCAGGGGCGCCTCCACGTGAAACAGAGCCGCCGCGGCCGTGGAAGAACACCGGCTGCATCCGGTGCGCGGCCAGGGTGCGGGTGATCAGGCGCTGCGCCTTCTCCAGCTCCCAGGTGGAGCACAGGAAGCCACCGTCCTTGTTGCTGTCGGAATAGCCCAGCATCACCTCGATACGGTTGTCGCCGGATTTCAGCGAGCGGCGGGCAAAGGGCACGTCCAAGAGACCGTTGAGGATACCCGGGGCAGCCCGCAAATCGCCGATGGTTTCAAACAGCGGCACCACTTTCAGCGCCGCCTTTTCGGCGCCGAAGCCCGCATAGCGCGCCAGCAGGTAAACTGCGAGCAGGTCGTCGGTGGAGCGCGTCATCGACAGGATGAACGGTCCCATCGCCTGCGGATCTTCCCCGGCCCCGGCATCGCGCATCAGCCGCAGCAGCTTCAGCAGCTCGCTGCTTTGCGGGTTCAGCTCATCCGGCATTACATAGGCCAGCGAAGCGCTGCCCAGCTCCTGGCGCAGGCGGGCCGACCACTCGGGGCTGCCGAACTCCGGCACATCGTCGGAACGCGCCCAAATCTCGGTCAGGGTATCGGTGGTCACCGTCGAGTTCTGGCGGATGTCCAGCGTCACGGTACGGAATCCAAAGACGTCGGCCTGCCAGCGGATCGGACGCACATAACGCGCGGCCAGACGGCTGGCGCCGATTTCTTCCAGCGCTTCCTCGACCTGGGTGAGGTCGCTGATGAAGTCGCCCAAATGCGGATAGGCGCCGGACTCTTCGGTCGCGGTGGCTTTGATCCGGGCCAGAATCGCGGTCAGCGCCTGGCGGAAGACTTCGCCGGGGTTGCGGGCTGCGAGATCCGCCATGCCGGGGGCAGCTTCGATGATGCCCGCAAGACGGGCAGAGGCGCTCACAGGCAGGGCAAACACGGCGGCCGAAATCGAAATCCGCTCTGCAGCGGTGGTCAGCGCCTTCTGATAGCGTTTCAGAATGGCTGCGCGGTTGGCCGCCAGTGCATCCGCGGTGGCCTCAACCGTCACATTCGGGTTGCCGTCGCGGTCGCCGCCGATCCAGGAGTGGAATTTCAGGCAGGGAGCGTCCGCAGTTGAGCCCAGACGCGGCTCAGCAGCAGCGATGTAGCGTTCGAAAAGCTGCGGCACGGCCTCGTACAGGCTGTCGCGGAAGAACTGCAGGCCCCATTGGATTTCGTCCTGCAGGCTGGGACGGTCGCGGCGCAGCTCGCCGGTCATCCACAAGAGGTCAATCTCCGAACGCAGATCCTCCAGCAGATCGGCGCGCTCACGCGGGGTCCAGCGCTTGGCCTCCAGCGACACCAGCCCGCGGTAGATGCGGCGGTGGATTTCCAGAATTGTGACCCGCTTAGCCTCGGTCGGATGCGCCGTCAGGGTCGGGCCGATCGAGAACTGGCCGGCAACTTCTTGCAGCCGTTCCGGCGTGGCGAGTTCCCCGGCCAGGTCCAGCGCGCGGGCAAAGCTGCCCTCGACCACTTCCGGGCCGTCCTGGGTTTCGGCGATGCGGCGGTCGCGCATGGCGGCGTTTTCCTCGACGATCTTCAGCAGCTGGAACCAGATGTTGAAGGCCTGCATATAGGCGATCGCGGGCTGGCCGTCGGACAGGTCCCAAGGCAACTCGCCGGTGGCGCGCTTTGCCACTTCCGGTGCGCGCTGGCGCAGCACATCCAGCCAAAGGGCGTGCAGTTCGGTGCGCAGTTCGGCAGCATAGCCCGTATCTTCGAACCCCGCTTGAGTGGTTTCGGCCGGGTTTCCCATTACATCACCCGGTCACGCGGCTCGCGCCCTGCAAAGAAGTCATTGAGATTATCGAGCACGCGGAAGCCCATTGCCTCGCGCGCTTCGCGGGTAGCGCTGCCCAGATGCGGCAGCATCACCAGGTTGTCGCAGTCCAGCAGGTCCGGGTTGATGCGCGGTTCACCGTCGAACACGTCCAGAGCCGCACCGCCGATGGTTTCGAACCACAGCGCGCGGGACAGGGCTAGCTCGTCGATCACCTCGCCGCGGGCGGTATTAATAAGGAATGCGTCCGGCTTCATCAGGTTCAGCATCCGGGTGTTGATCAGATGCCGGTTGGCGGTTCCGCCCGGGCAGTGCAGCGAGACAAAGTCGCACTGCGGCATCAGCTCTTCCAGGCTGTCGGCCTGAGTGGCGTTGTAGCGGGCCAGGATATCGGGCGACACGCGGGAGCGGTTCTGCACCACGATCTTCATGCCAAAGCCGTGATGGGCGCGGCGGGCCATTTCCTGGCCGATGCGGCCAAAGCCAACGATGCCCAGCGTCTTGCCGGAAACCTTGGTGCCAATCAGATGGGTCGGGCGCCAGCCGGTCCATTCGCCGGCGCGCAGCTCACGCTCGCCTTCGCCTGCACGGCGGGCCACCATCAGCAGCAGCGTCATGGCGATATCAGCGGTGCACTCGCTCAGCACATCTGGCGTGTTGGTCACGGTCATGCCGTGGCCAGCAGCGCCATGCATATCAATATGTGAATAGCCAACACCATAGTTGGCAAGGATACGGGCCTGCGGTTTGGCGACGTCGAATGCCTTGGCCGAGACAGTGTCGGTCACCGTCGGCAGCACTGCGTCATAGGATTTCAGCGCGTCGCGCAGCTCATCCTCGCTCAGCGGCTTGTCGCCGGTGTTCAGCACGGCATCAAAGGTTTCAGAAAGCTGCGCCTCTACTGCGGCGGGCCAGCGGCGGGTCACCAGTACCTTTGGCTTTGCCATGATTTCATCTCCCTGACGTGCTTGATCTTTTTTAGGGTGCTCCACCCCCGCCATTGCCCCGGGCCAAGGGTGGAGCAGTGCGCCAGATCCAGGGCTGGATCAGGCGGCGTTCTTTTTCATCACGCTTGCGATGGTTTCGCCGATCACGGCGGGGTTCTCGGCAACGGTCACGCCAGCAGCCGACAGGATTTCCACCTTTTCCGAGGCGGATTCGCCGAAGGCCGAGATGATCGCGCCCGCGTGGCCCATGGTGCGGCCCTTGGGTGCGGTCAGACCCGCGACGTAGGCCACCACCGGCTTGGTCACGTGGTTCTTGATGTAATCCGCCGCTTCCGCTTCCTGCGGGCCGCCGATTTCACCGATCATCGCGATCACCTCGGTTTCCGGATCCTTCTCGAACCACTCCAGGATGTCCTTGAAGGAGGAGCCGTTGATCGGGTCGCCGCCGATCCCGACCGAAGTGGAAACCCCCAGGCCCAGTTCTTTCAGCTGCGCCGCGGCCTCGTACCCCAGGGTGCCCGAACGGCCGATGATGCCCACGGTGCCCGGCAGGTAGATGTGGCCCGGCATAATGCCCAAGAGCGCCTTGCCTGGCGAGATGGTGCCCGCGCAGTTCGGCCCGGTCAGGATCATCCGCTTTTCCTTGGGATAGCGGTACATGTAGCGCTTCACCCGGATCATGTCCTGGGCCGGGATGCCGTCGGTGATGCAGACGCAGTAGTGGATGCCCGCATCCGCCGCTTCCATGATGGAGTCGGCTGCAAACGGCGGCGGCACAAACACCAGCGAGGCATTTGCGCCGGTGGCCTCAACCGCTTCTTTCACGGTGTTGAAGACCGGCACGCCCTCGACGGTCTCGCCGCCCTTGCCCGGCACCACGCCGCCGACGACGTTGGTGCCGTATTCGATCATGTCCTTGGTGTGGAACCGGGCGATCTTGCCGGTGATGCCCTGGACGATGACACGGCTTTCGCGATCAAGAAGGATGCTCATTTGACGGCCCTCACACGAGTGTTTTGATCAAGGTCGTTTTTCCACGCGCCAACGGCCCGCTCTGCAGCTTCCATCAGCGAGGTGGCGCGGATCAGCGGCAGGCCGCTTTGCGCCAGGATCTTCTGGCCTTCCTCCACATTGGTGCCGGCAAGGCGGACCACCACGGGCACGTCGACCTGCACTTCCTTCAACGCCTGCACGACACCTTCGGCAACCCAGTCGCAGCGGTTGATACCGGCGAAGATGTTGACCAGAACCGCCTGCACGTTGCTGTCGGACATCACCAGGCGGAAAGCCTTGGCCACCCGTTCCGGAGTTGCGCCGCCGCCGATGTCCAGGAAGTTGGCAGGCTCGCCGCCGGCCAGCTTGATGGTGTCCATGGTCGCCATTGCCAGGCCCGCACCGTTCACAATACAGCCGATGTTGCCGTCGAGGCCGACATAGGACAGGCCGCGGTCGGCCGCGCGGGCTTCGCGCGGGTCTTCCTGGGACTTGTCGCGCAGTTCGGCGATCTGCGGGTGGCGGAACAGGGCGTTGTCGTCAAAGGTCATCTTGGCGTCCAGCGCGATAACCCGATTGTCCGAGGTGACCACCAGCGGGTTGATCTCAACCATGGTGGCGTCCAGTTCGGAAAACGCCTGGTAGCAGCCCTTGAGGGTACGCACCATCTGCTGCGTCATCGCCGGTTCGATGCCCAGCTGGAACGCAATCTCGCGCGCCTGGAAGTCCTGCAGACCAACGGCCGGCTCAACGGTCGAGCGCACTATGGACTCGGGGCGCTCGGCAGAGATCTCTTCAATCTCCATGCCGCCTTCGGACGAGGCAACGATCATCACCCGCTGGCTGGAACGGTCCAGCACAAAGCCGAGATAGATCTCGCGAGCGATCGGCACCGCACCTTCGACATAGACACGGTAGATGCCTTTGCCTTCGGGGCCGGTCTGATGGGTCACCAGCTTCTTGCCGAACAGGTTCTCAGTCGCCTCATAGATTTCGGCTTCAGAGTTGCACAGCTTGACGCCGCCCGCCTTGCCGCGGCCGCCGGCGTGAACCTGGGCTTTGACGATCCATTTGTCGCCGCCCAGTTCCCGCGCGCGGTAGGCCGCCTGCTCGGGGCTGTAGGCCAGCGCGCCCGGCGGAACGGTCACGCCGAAGTTGCTCAGAACTTCCTTGGCCTGATACTCGTGGATATCCATGGTCCTCTCCTCCTCATGGATGTCGGAATTCTATTACTCAGCCGGTTCCAGTTCCGGTGCGTAATGCTTGTCGAGCAGGGCGTTGATCGCCTCCATGTCGACATTTGCGCCCATATCGTTCATCGCCTTGCCGAAGCGGTTGACGATGTCGGTGATGGCCGCCGGGGTGATCTGGTTCAGGATGCCGATACGGACCTGGACCGGCTCAGACAGGGTCGGCCAGATGCCGAAACCAACGGCACGGCAGTTGCCCACCAGCTCTTTCTCGCGGCCTGCCAGATCGCCGGGCAGGTTCAGAACCACCAGGCTGGTCATGTTCGAGGTCACGTCGCAGCCCATCGCGGTGACGGCGTCGCGCAGCGCTTTCTCGTGGAAGGCATAGTCGCGGGCCTTCTGGGCGCGGCCGTGCTGCAGGGTGATGCGCAGCGCCTCGTGGAAGGCGGCAACCGCATAGCCCGAGTGGGTGCGGTGGTAGGTGCCGGCAGCCACGTCCTCGCCGTCCATGATGCCCCAGTGGCGGGCTTCCAGGATCGGGTTGTGGACATAGGAATGGCAGCCGTTCTCACGCACGGTCTGGATATATTTGTCGGTGAAGGACACCGGCGCATAGGTCAGCGGCAGGCAGAGCACGCCTTTCTGCGGGCAGGAGGCCCAGCCGGCAACGCCCGGGTAATCGTCGATCGAGAAGTCTTCGATGCCCAGCGAGGACACTGCGTCAATGAGGCCCATCACGCCGTGTTTCACACAGGCATCCGAGAAGCCTTTCAGGTCGTTAATGCGGCCCGAGCCGGTTTCCCAATGCGCCATGAAGGCCCATTTCGGTTTTTTCTCGGCCAGCACCTGCTCCACCAGCTTGCCGGAAACCGACTCGCCGTGCGGCACGTCAACCACGGTGACGGAAGCCGGCTGCGGGTTCATCGCGTCTGCGGCCAGCTCCTCGCGGGTGGCGGCTTTCATGCGGATGGTCATCGCGTCGATGCCCGAGAAGGTGCCGTTCTGGAAGGCCACCACGGTGTCGCCCGGCAGGATCGCGTTCAGCATGCAGTCCAGGCCCGAGAAGCCGGTGCCGCCAACGCCGTAGGTGTAGGTGTTGGCAGTGCCCCACAGGTCGCGCAGCATCTGCTTGCACTCGATCATGCCGCGCAGCACGTCCGCCTGCATGTGGTCGGCCAGGCCGGTGTTGGAAAAGGCCTGCAGCACGCGGGGGTCGGTATTGCCCGGCCCGGGGCCTGCGGCCAGGGTTTCCGGGATTTCCAGGCTGGGGAAAATCGTGGGTTCAGTCATCGGGGTTAGACCTCGCTGGTTTCGTGTCGGCGATGTGCCGGGGGTCCCAAGCCTTCTGCGACGCGTTCTTCGCTGCGGGAAGGTTTGTTTCCTGTCGTGCAACATCTGTTAACCCAAGGAAAACCCAGGTCGACAAAACCCGCAACACTCCTATATCCTGCTTTTGGGTATCTGAATGGATGGGAAAAAACCTACCCAAAACGGTAAAAATACCGTTGCATACCGAAATCTAACCTACCCATTTGGGTGGTTTATTACAAAAGGACACAGAATGGCTCCTATAAGCGACAAAGTTTCCCCGATTTCGGTCATGCTCGCTGACGCAAATCCGCTGGTGCTGTCTGCGATGTCCGAAATCTTCGACAAGGACCCGCGATTCTCGCTGGTCGCCACCTCCGCAACCGCCGAAGGCTTCCTCGGCACGGTGATGCGGGTGCCGGTCCAGGTCGGGATCATCGACTGGAACCTGCCAGCGCTCGGCGGCGCCAAGCTGATCGAGGTGCTGCGCGACCAGGCCAACGCGCCGCGGCTGGTGGTCTATGCCGACGACAGCGGCGACGTCCCGCGCAAGGCGATGAGCGCAGGCGCCGCCGGCTTTGCCCCGCGCTCCAGCGCCGTCGAGGGGCTGCTGGACACCTGCCTGGCCGTGGCCGCGGGCAAGATGGTTTTCCCCTTCCTCGACGTCCGGGGCTTGCAGACCGATCCGATCGAACAGCTGTCCCGCCGCGAGCGCACGATGCTCGAGGCGCTGTCCAAGGGGCTGACCAACAAGGAGCTCAGCAAGGAGCTGGAGATTTCGACCAACACGGTGAAGTTCCACCTGTCGAACCTCTACGAAAAACTCTCGGTCAAAAACCGCGCCCAAGCGATCGCGTTCTACTACGCCAACCGCGCCGCCAAGGGGGATTTCAGCCTGGAGGAATGACCCCGGCTTGCCGCCCCGCGCCTCGCACGCGTGCACGCATACGCGGGCGCACGCGAGGGCGCGACGCGCGGGCGCGCTCCCGCGCGAATGTATTTAAATGAAAACTTTTTTCTTGACAGGAAACACTCTGATAGGGAATGCCTAAGGAGGAGAGGACGAAACCCCATTGCGAATGAGGAGCGCACCCATGTCGTTTCATACCATCGAACAGGCCCCTGGCCGCCTGAACCGCAGCGAGCTGGCAATCCCCGGATCTCAGCCTCAAATGTTTGAAAAAGCTGCAAAATCTGACGTAGACGTGATCTTCCTGGATCTCGAAGACGCGGTTGCACCGGACGAGAAAGACCAGGCCCGCAAGAACATCATCGAGGCCCTGAACGACATCGACTGGGGCAACAAATCCATGTCGGTGCGAATCAACGGCCTGGACACCCACTACATGTACCGCGATGTGGTCGATGTGGTTGAACAGGCAGGCGAACGCCTGGACCTGATCATGGTCCCCAAGGTCGGTACCGCCGCCGATGTTTATGCCGTCGACATGCTGGTCACCCAGATCGAAGACGCCAAGGGACTGAAAAAGCGGATCGGCTTTGAGCACATCATCGAAACCGCGCTTGGCATGCAGAATGTGAGTGAAATTGCCGCAGCCTCCAAGCGCAACGAATCGCTGCATTTCGGTGTTGCCGACTATGCCGCCTCAACCCGCGCCCGCACCACCATCATCGGCGGCGTGAACCCCGATTACTCGGTGCTGACCGACCCGGCCGCAGATGGCTCGCGCGACGTGCACTGGGGCGACATGTGGCACTATGCCCTGGCCCGCATGGTGGTTGCCGCCCGCGCCAACGGCCTGCGCCCGATTGACGGCCCGTTCGGCGACTTCCAGGACAAGGAAGGCTACAAAGCCGCCGCCAAACGCGCCGCTGTTCTGGGCTGCGAAGGCAAATGGGCCATTCACCCCAGCCAGATCGAGCTGGCCAACGAGGTGATGTCGCCGTCGGACGCGGAAATCACTAAGGCGCACCGCATCCTGGAAGCCATGGCTGAGGCTGAGGCCGCAGGCAAAGGCGCGGTGTCGCTGGACGGCCGCCTGATTGACTACGCCTCGATCCGTCAGGCAGAAGTGCTGGTGGAAAAAGCCAAGCAGATCGCCGGCAACTAAGCCGCTGATCCTGTTCAAAACATTCCGCCGTCCCGGTTTTAACTGGGGCGGCCGAACGCCGCTATGCCAGGGAGATCCGGATGACCGAGTTGCTGACCACCGCCAAGGCCCTGTTTCAAGCCGCTGTCGACCGCGCCGACCCGGCGCAGGCGCTGCGCGCCCAGCTAGCATTTTCCCCGCTCTCCCCCCTCCCCGAAGGCGGCAGGAATGTGCTGCTGGCAGTGGGCAAGGCCGCCATCCCGATGATGCAGGAGGCTCTGGTGCTGATACCGGACTCTACTCAGGCTTTGGTGATTACAAACCCCGAAAATTACACGGAAATTCCCGGCGCCACGGTGATCTGCGGTGCCCACCCGGTGCCCGATGAAAGCAGCGCCGCCGCGGGTCGGGCTGCCATTGAGCTGGCCTGTTCCCTTGGCCCGAAAGACCGGCTGATTGCACTGATTTCCGGCGGCGGCTCCGCCCTGATGGTCGCCCCCGCCCCCGGCCTGACGCTGGCGGACAAAGCCGCCGTGAACAAGCTGTTGCTCGCTTCTGGCCTTGAAATCAACGACATGAACCTGATCCGTCAGCAGCTGTCCGACACCAAGGGCGGCGGCCTCTTGCGCCATGCCGCGCCGGCCCAGGTGCAGGCCTTCATCCTGTCGGACGTGATCGGGGATGATCTGCGCGCCATTGCCTCCGGCCCTACCGTCGCACCCATCGGCAGCCGAGCAGAAGCCCGAAGCACCATGCAGAGTGCAGCCATCTGGGACAGTGCGCCTGAGGCCGTCAAAACCCTTCTCAGCGCCACTGAAACGGCGCAAGAGGCCCCGCCTCCGGCCGCCAATACCCTGATCGGCTCCAACCGCCACAGCCTCAAGGCAATGATGGCAGCTGCGGCAGATGATTGGAGCCCGAAACTGATCTCCCACCGGCTGACCGGCGATGTGGCGGACGCTGCGGAAATCATTGTTACGGCAGCAGAAAATGCCCCCAAAGACGCTCCTGTTGCGCTGATTTTCGGCGGCGAAACCACCGTCCAGCTCCGCGGCAGCGGCCTTGGCGGGCGCAATCAGGAACTTGCCCTGCGTGTTGCCAAACTGGGCGCAGAACGCCTCAGCGGCAACTGGCTGTTCCTGTCCGGCGGCACTGACGGGCGTGACGGCCCGACCGATGCGGCAGGCGGCATTGCCACCCCTGCCACCTGGGGCGCGATCAAAGCTGCCGGCCAGGACCCGGACGCGATGCTGGCCAATAATGACAGCTATGCCGCCCTCAAATCAGCAGACGTGCTGCTGATGACCGGCGGCACCGGCACCAATGTGGCCGACGTGCAGGTCTTCCTGCGCATGCCGGGCTAAGGCCAGGCCGCTCCCGCTTTCATCTTTCCGAAAATACTCCCGCCGGAGGCTTCCATGCTCCCGGCGCCCTGCATAGGCCTGCGGCTTTACACGCTGGCCGCAACCTTCTTCTCGCCCCATTCAGCGAGATCATTGACCAGCACCAGCGCCACCCGGCGGAACACCATCCGCAACCGGTCCACATGCGGACCTTCCAGCTTGAGGTCCGCCAGCGCCTGATCCATGCATTTCAGCCAATTCTCGGCGTCCTCTTCCGTGACCGGCACATGCGCGTGCATCAGCTTCACGTCCATATGGCCGTGTTTTTCCTGATAGTACTTCCGTCCGCCCAGAAAACCGGACAGGAAATTGAACTGCTCGATCCGGGCGTGATCCATGCCGTGGCCGCGCTTGTGCAGTTTCACAATCTGCGCGCCAGCCTCAGTCTCTTCGACAATGTCGTAAAATCTTTCGACGAGGGCGCGGACCACGTCCTCGCCCCCGATCTGATCAATCAGCTTCTCTGCCATGTGTCCTCCCTGCCCCCCAGAGGGCCGCAAGCCTCAGGATTGAGGCCGCGTCTTCTTGGGGTCGTAATGGGCAAAGGGTACAATCTTGGCGGGCAGGCGTTTTTGATGTCCGTCAAGTTTGCCGATTTCCACCTCGGTCCCGGCTTCCGAACAGGACACATCCACCCGCGCCAGAGCAATGTTCTTGCCCAGCAACGGCGAGCGCATGGACGAGGTCACCTCGCCAATTTGCGCGCGCCCAATGTGAACACAGTCGCCATGGCCGACGTCGATCGCCGAGTTGATGTCCAGCCCCACCAGCTTGCGCGCAGGCGTGGTCTTGCGCCGGATCAGCGCGTCGCGACCGACGAAATCATCCTCTTTCGACTTCAGCGGCACGGTAAAGCCGATGCCGGCCTCAAACGGATCGGTCTGATCCGAGAAATCGTCAGCCGGCAAAGATCAGCCCGGCCTCGATCCGCACCATATCCAGCGCCTCCAGCCCCATCGGGCGGATACCGTGGTCCTGGCCGGCCTCCCAGACCGCATCAAAGACCTCGCTGGCGTGTTTCGGGTGGCAGAAGATCTCATAGCCCAACTCGCCGGTGTAACCGGTCCGTGACACAACCACCGGCACACCGTCTTCACCGCCGATCCGCGCCGGCGTGAAGCGGAACCAGCCCAGCTCATCCAGCTTGGGATTATGCGGCATGGTCCAAATGATCTTTTTCAGCAGATCACGGCTTTCCGGCCCCTGCACCGCAATGTTGTGCTGCATGTCTGTCGAAGAGCGGATCAGAACGTTCAAGCCTAGCTTCTCAGCCTGCTCGCGGATCCATTCCCCGCCGTAATCCGAGCCGCCAATCCAGCGGAAATTGTCCTTGCCCAGGCGGAACACGGTGCCGTCGTCGATCATGCCGCCATGGGGGTAGCACATCGCGGTATAGACCACCTGCCCCACCGCCAGCTTTTTGATATTGCGGGTAAAGATATACTGGCACAGCGCCTCGGCATCCGGCCCGGTGATCTCGAACTTGCGCAGGGCCGAGAGGTCCAGCACCACCGATTTCTCGCGGCAGGCCCAGTATTCCTCCAGCGGGCCGGACTCGGCATAGCAATTGGCCAGCCAGAACCCGTTATACTCGATGAAATTGCGGGTCAGCTTGCTGAGGCGGTCGTGGAAACCGGTTTCCTTGGTCATCTTGGGCTCCGATTCAGGGGTCGCGCGGAACGCAATCGCCCGCTTGAAAGTCTCTGTTCCGCTATAGGTGCGGATGTGAATGTCGGTGGGGTTCCAGCCATTGGCGGCGCTGGTGTCATCCGGGCAGGCCGAGCTGACACAGACCAGATCGGTCAAAGCGCGCAACAGCACATAGTCGCCGGGCCGGGTCCAGGGCTCATCAGCATACATCACGCCGTGATCGTCGAGCCCGGTGTTGAAGAAGAAGTTGATCGCCATCCAGCCGGCCCGCGGCGTCACCCCATGGCACGCCAGCGCGCCATTGAAGTTGTCCGAGCAGTTCACATGGCCGGGATAGCCGATGTCGTCGTAGTATTTTGCGGCACAGGCCAGCGCAAAAGCATCGTGGCGCCCCACGGTGTCCTGCACCACCTCGACCAGCGGCAGCATGTCCTGGTCATAGTATTTCGCATGCAGCCCCGGCATCGGATAGGCATGGCCCATCAGCGTGCGGGTGGTGGTCACATCCAGCGCGTGCTCAATGCCTTTGTCCAATTTGCGCGCGGCAAAGCATTGAAAGTCGGTGCACTGGCGCCCATCCACATCAATGATCTGGATGTAATCGCCCGCCTTCACAAAATAGCTCTCAGCCGTGGCACTGTGCACCCGCACTTCGCTCACAGGCTCGGCCAGCGGATCCGGCAGTTCAAACCGCGCCACTTGCTTGATCACCGCCCGCTTGACCATGACAGTCAGCGAGGTCGCGGTGTCCTGCTTCTCAAAATCCATGATGCCGCCGGGTGCGGCAATGATCATCACCCCGTCGCGTTGCGCAGTAAAACTTTCTTCGGTCTTGGCAGGGCTGCCGCTGTCAAAGAACCGCACCGCACCGCCCTGCGCCAGATCAATGCCGCGCGCCTCCATCCCCATGCGCAATCCGCGCAGGGACTGGTCCGAAGAGGTCAGCAGCGCCTTCAGCCCGCTTGCATCACTGTTGGCGGCAGCGCCGATGAGGCCCGCATCAATACGTCCCTTGTCCTCGGCGGCAACGATCTCGCATGGCTGGCCGCCCTCGTCGTTGACCACCGTGACCGCGTCGCCAGTCTCCACCCGGATCAGGATCGCACCGCAGCCTTCGACCACATAGCGCTCGGTTCCCTTGGGCAGCGAAAACACCGACGGCTGATACAGTCCAGAGGGCTTCGGCGGCCCTTTGACAACCTCAGGGAAGCTCATGTCATTCATCGCGCATCTCCTGTTGGACTCCGGTCGAAAATTGCACTTCCGGAATATTTATTTATTGAAAAGAATATTCCGCTCCTCCACTATAATCAACAAACATGTTGATTTTCTGCGGAAAAATGGCAATTGCCCGGGATGCGGCATTTTCCTGGGGGTGAATGCCGCAAACGAAAGGATAACCGGTATGCACTCGCTGCTTCTTGGTCTGATCGCGGCCCTGGCCTGGGGTATCCATGACCTTTGCGTGCGGTTTGTCTCGCAGAAAACCAGCATCTTGCCTGCCATGCTCATCGTGTTCAGCACCGGAGCAATTCTGGTTGCCGGGGCCGCCGTCACGCTGGGAGACTGGCAGGCAATGACCCTGCAGGCCGCCTGGCTGGCCGGCCTTTCCGGCCTCCTCTTTGCTCTTGGCTCCTATGCGCTCTACCGCGCCTTTGCCCTGGGACCGGTCAAGCTGGTGGCGCCGCTGGTCGGCGCCTATCCGGTGCTGTCGCTGGGCATGGCGATGCTGCAAGGCCAGCCGGTCGGCCCCGGCCATTGGCTGGCGGTTGCCGCGGTGGTGGGCGGCGTCGGCTGCATTGCCATCTTCTCCACTGAAGACGACGGCAGCCCGGTCAATTTGCAGGCAGCCGTCTGGGGCCTGGCAGGCGCTACCGGGTTTGCGCTGACCTTTGCTACCGGCCAGGCCGCAACACAGGCCGGAGCCGAACTGCCGGTGCTGATCATCACCCGGCTCGCTGCCGTCCTGCTTTTGCTGGGCCTGGCATGGCTGGCCCGGATGGTGCAGCTTCCCTCGCGCAAGCTGCTGCCTCTGCTGGCGCTCATGGGCACGCTGGATGCCGTAGCGCTTGGCCTGGTGATCTATTCCGGCACCCTGCCGCGGCCGGAATTCGCTGCGGTCAGCGCTTCGCTTTTTGGCTTGGTCACTGTTGTGCTCGCTTGGCTCGTTCTGCGTGAAAGCATGAACCGCGCCCAATGGATCAGCGTCGCCGTCACCTTCGGCGGCATTGCCTATCTGGGGCACTGACCACGGCAAGCTGCCGTACCCGCAAGCAGGCAAGCCCCCTCATTTCATCTTTCCAAAAAAATACTCCCGCCGGGGCCGCCCGGCGGGAGCAAATCTGTTCGAAGCTCAGCGTTCTGCGCTTCAGGCGGTGAGGCCTTCGGGTTCGGCCAGGTTGTTGGCGCGGCAGGCGGCGGTGACGGTGTTCGCGAGCAGGCAGGCGATGGTCATCGGGCCGACCCCGCCGGGGACCGGGGTGATGGCGCCGGCGCGTTCCGCCGCGGAAGCGAAGTCGACGTCGCCGACCAGCACGTTCTTGCCGTCGCGCTCAATGCGGTTGATGCCCACGTCAATCACCGTGGCGCCTTCCTTGATCCAGTCGCCCGGCACCATTTCCGGGCGGCCCACCGCCGCCACCACGATGTCGGCGCGGCGCACCACTTCGGGCAGGTCCTTGGTGCGGCTGTGCGCGATGGTCACGGTGCAGCTGTCGCCCAAGAGGAGCTGCGCCATCGGCTTGCCGACGATGTTGGAGCGGCCGATCACAACCGCATCCATGCCGGAGAGGCTCCCGTGGTGGTCGCGCAGCATCATCAGGCAGCCCAGCGGCGTGCAGGGCACCATTGATTTCTGCCCCGTTCCCAGAAGGCCGACGTTGGAGATGTGGAAGCCGTCCACGTCCTTCTCCGGCGCGATCGAGTTGATCACCAGATCCTCGTCCAGGTGTTTCGGCAGCGGCAGCTGCACCAGGATGCCATGGACGCTTGCGTCGTTGTTCAGCTGGTCGATCAGCGCCAGCAGGTCGGCTTCCGAGGTGTCCGCCTCCAGCTTGTGCTCATAGGAGTTCATGCCGACCTCGACGGTCTGCTTGCCCTTGGAGCGCACGTACACTTGCGACGCCGGGTCCTCGCCCACCAGAACCACCGCCAGGCCGGGGGTGATGCCGTTTTCCTCTTTCAGCCGCGCCACATGCTCGGCCACCTGGCCGCGCACCTTGGCCGCAAAGGCCTTGCCGTCAATCAGAGTTGCTGCCATTTGATCTCTTCCTTTTTGCCGCAGGCCGGAAGCCTGCCTATTCTTCGCGGATCACCCGCGCCTCGCGGGCAATCGACCAGTCCACCAGCTGCCGCCACAAGTCTTCGATCAGATCGGGGTCCAGCCCCTCCCCTTCCGCGGCGGCGCGGGCATTCATGACCACTTCCTCAACCCGGCTAGGGATCCGCGCCGGCCAGCCATTGAGCTGCTTCAGTTCGGTGGCCCGGTCGATATAGCCGGCGCGAACGGCCAGCAGGGCGATCAGGTCCCGGTCGAGCCGGTCAATCTGGGCCCGCACCTCTGCCATCGACTGGCAGTCCTGCGGCGGTGTTTCTGTGCTCATGCGTCAGAACCTCGGCTTTCATTGCTTTGGGCCATGTGAGGTTCTGACCATTTTTGGCGGGCGCGCAATTGATTCCGAAAACCGGTTCCCACTTTTCGGATTGCGCTTGAAACTCTTGCGGCCCGGGGTGCTCCCCCGGGCCGCAAAAAGCGCATTTTGCGTCTTAGAACAAGCCTTCGATCTGGCCGTCCTCGTTCAGGCGGATGGTTTCCGCCGCCGGTTTGCGCGGCAGGCCCGGCATGGTCATGATCTCGCCGCAGACCGCAACGATGAAGCCGGCGCCCGCAGACAGGCGGACCTCACGCACCGGCACCGAGTGGCCGGTCGGCGCGCCGCGCAGGGACGGGTCGGTCGAGAAGGAGTACTGGGTCTTCGCCATGCAGACCGGCAGGTTGCCGTAGCCCGCGTCTTCCCATTCCTTCAGCTGGTTGCGGATCTTGTTGTCCGCCAGCACCTCGTCGGCGCGGTAGATGCGCTTGGCGATGGTTTCGATCTTCTCGAACAGCGGCATGTCGTCCGGGTAGATCGGCGCGAAGTTGGCCTGGCCCGCATCGACGATCTCGACAACTTTCTCGGCCAGCGGCGCAGAGCCTTCCGAGCCCAGCTCCCAGTGGCGCGACAGCACTGCTTCGACACCGTGGCTGGCGCAATAGTCCTTCACCGCCTGCACTTCGGCATCGGTGTCGGTCACGAAGTGGTTGATCGCAACCACAACCGGCACGCCGAAGGATTTGACGTTCTCGATGTGGCGGCCGAGGTTGGCACAGCCCGAGTTCACCGCGTCGACGTTCTCGGCACCGAGATCCGCCTTGGCAACGCCGCCGTTCATCTTCATCGCGCGCACGGTGGCCACCAGCACAACCGCGGAGGGTGCGATGCCTGCCTTGCGGCATTTGATGTTCATGAACTTCTCGGCGCCGAGGTCAGCGCCGAAGCCCGCTTCGGTCACGACATAGTCAGCCACTTTCAGCGCGGTCTTGGTGGCGATCACCGAGTTGCAGCCGTGCGCGATGTTGGCGAACGGGCCGCCGTGCACGAAGGCCGGGTTGTTTTCCAGGGTCTGCACCAGGTTCGGCTGCATCGCGTCCTTCAGCAGAACGGTCATGGCGCCTTCTGCCTTGATGTCGCGGCAGTAGACCGGGGTCTTGTCGCGGCGGTAGGCCACGATGATGTCGCCCAGGCGCTTTTCCAGGTCCTTGAGGTCGTTCGCCAGGCACAGGATCGCCATGACTTCCGAGGCCACGGTGATGTCAAAGCCGGCTTCGCGCGGGAAGCCGTTGGAGACGCCGCCCAGCGAGGCGGTGATGGTGCGCAGGGCGCGGTCGTTCATGTCCACAACCCGGCGCCAGGCGACGCGGCGGGTGTCGATGTCGCACTCATTGCCCCAGTAGATGTGGTTGTCGATCATTGCCGACAGCAGCGAGTGGGCCGAGGTGATGGCGTGGAAGTCGCCGGTGAAGTGGAGGTTCATCTCCTCCATCGGCACGACCTGTGCATAGCCGCCGCCTGCAGCGCCGCCCTTCATGCCGAAGTTCGGGCCGAGCGATGCCTCACGGATACAGATCATCGCGTTCTTGCCGATCCGGTTCAGACCGTCGCCCAGGCCCACGGTGGTGGTGGTCTTGCCTTCGCCCGCCGGCGTCGGGTTGATCGCGGTCACCAGGATCAGCTTGCCGTCTTCCTTGTCCTGAACGGAGTTGATGAACGCCTGGCTCACCTTCGCCTTGTCGTGGCCGTAGGGCAGCAGATCGTCATTCGAAATCCCGATCTTCGCACCAATCTCCTGGATCGGCTTCTTCTGCGCTTCACGCGCAATCTCAATGTCACTCTTGTAGCTCATGGCCCTCTCCCTGTTGCCATAACTTCCGCGTCGCGCCCCGCCGCTGATGTTCCCCGCGAGGCAAGATATATTCCTATTAATTAAATTATTTTCCTGCACGTCAACACATTCTTGCGCGGTTTTCCCCGAAAAACAGGGGGATTTTGCTGTTTCTGCCGCGGATCGGAAACAGGCGGAATTTCACCCCGGGTGAAGACGGCGCATATGCGTCAATGCCTGCCGCAAACAAAAGAGGCCCGGGCGATGCCCGGGCCGTGCGTCGTCCGGTCCGAAGACCGGACAGGGGGAATCAGTTGCCGGATTTAGATGTCCAGCGTGTTCTCCTTTTCCCAGCGGGAGAAATGGTTGACGAAGGAATTCCACTCCTGCTGCTTCATCTTCAGATAGGCGGCAGAGAACTCCTCGCCCATCATCGCCTTCAGCCCGTCATCCTTGTCGTAGAAGCGCAGCGCATCCAGCATGTTGAGCGGCAGCTTCGGTGCGTCGGTGATGGTGTGGCCTTCGGCGTACATGTCGATGTCGTGGCGCGGGCCCGGATCGGCCTTGGAGCGCACGCCGGAGAGACCGGCCGCGATAATCACCGCCTGCAGCAGGTAGGGGTTCACCGCGCCATCGGGCAGGCGCAGCTCGAACCGGCCGGGGCCGGGCACGCGCACCATATGGGTGCGGTTGTTGCCGGTCCAGGTAACGGTGTTCGGCGCCCAGGTAGCACCCGACATGGTGCGCGGCGCGTTGATGCGCTTGTAGGAGTTCACCGTCGGGTTGGTGATCGCCGCCAGGGCCGAGGCGTGTTTCATGATGCCGCCCAGGAACCAGCCGCCCTGCTCGGACAGGCCCAGTTCTGCGATCTGGCCTTCGCCCTTGTCAGACGCAAAGACGTTGTTACGGGCATCTGCACCCGGCGCGTCCCAGACCGAGATATGGGCGTGGCAGCCGTTGCCGGTGAGGCCCTCTACCGGTTTCGGCATGAAGGTCGCGCGGTAGCCGTGCTTTTCCGCCACCGACTTGGTCATGAACTTGAAGAAGCTGTGCTTGTCGGCGGTCGCCAGCGCATCGTCAAACTCCCAGTTCATCTCGAACTGGCCGTTGGCGTCCTCGTGGTCGTTCTGATACGGCCCCCAGCCCAGTTCCAGCATGTAGTCGCAGATCTCGCGGACCACGTCATAGCGGCGCATCACCGCCTGCTGGTCATAGCAGGGCTTTTCTGCCGTATCGAAGGGGTCGGAGATTTCCTCTCCATCCGGGGTCAGCAGGAAGAACTCGGCCTCGATGCCGGTCTTCACGTGCAGGCCTTCGTCCGCAGCCTCCTTGATCAGGCGGCGCAGCACGTTGCGCGGCGCCTGGGCCACATCTTCGCCTTCCATGACGCAGTCAGCCGCCACCCAGGCGACCTCCGGCTTCCACGGCAGCTGGATCACCGAGGACGGGTCCGGCACCGCCAGCATGTCCGGGTGCGCCGGGGTGAGGTCAAGCCAGGTGGCAAAACCGGCAAAACCGGCCCCGTCTTCCTGCATATCCGCGATCGCCTGTGCTGGCACCAGTTTGGCGCGCTGGCCACCGAACAAGTCGGTGAAGGAGATCATGAAGTACTTAACGCCTTTTTCTTTTGCGAAAGCAGCCAGATCTGTCGTCATGGTCCTACTTCCTTTCCCTGTTGAACGTATTTCGAAAATGGGGCGCGAACCGTTCCCGGCCGCGCCCCGCTTAACTTCAGAACCCTGCCTTGCCCGGGTACCAATCGGTGCCGGCCAGCGGCACGCGCGCCATGGCGGCGGCCTCCATGGTCAGGGCGCACAGGTCCTCGGGCTCGAGGTTGTGCAGGTGGTTGTGGCCGCAGGCGCGGGCAATGGTCTGCGCCTCCAGCGTCATCACCTTGAGGTAGTTGCGCAACCGGCGGCCGGCATCGACAGGGTCTACACGCTTCATCAGCTCGGGATCCTGGGTGGTGATACCCGCCGGGTCCTGGCCCTCGTGCCAGTCGTCATAGGCGCCGGTTGTGGTGCCCAGCTTCTGGTACTCGCTTTCCCATTTCGGGTCATTGTCGCCCAGCGCGATCAGCGCCGCGGTGCCGATGGCCACCGCGTCAGCACCCAGCGCCATCGCCTTGGCCACGTCGGCACCGGTGCGGATGCCGCCGGAGACGATCAGCTGCACTTCGCGGTGCACGCCCAGGTCCTGCAGCGCCTGCACGGCAGGGCGGATACAGGCCAGGGTCGGCAGGCCGACATGCTCGATGAACACGTCCTGGGTTGCAGCGGTGCCGCCCTGCATGCCGTCCAGCACAACAACGTCTGCGCCGGCTTTCACCGCCAGTGCGGTGTCATAGTACGGACGGGTGCCGCCGGCTTTCACATAGATCGGCACCTGCCAATCGGTGATTTCCCGCAGTTCCAGGATCTTGATTTCCAGGTCATCCGGGCCGGTCCAGTCCGGGTGGCGGCACGCCGAGCGCTGGTCGATGCCCTTGGGCAGGCAGCGCATGTCCGCAACGCGGTCCGAGATCTTCTGACCCAGCAGCATGCCGCCGCCGCCGGGCTTGGCGCCCTGGCCGACCACAACCTCAATAGCGTCCGCTTTGCGCAGATCATCCGGGTTCATGCCGTAACGCGACGGCAGGTACTGATAGACCAGTTTCGAGGAATGGCCGCGCTCTTCCGGGGTCATGCCGCCGTCGCCGGTGGTGGTCGAGGTGCCGGCAGCGGAGGCACCGCGGCCCAAGGCCTCTTTTGCTGGACCGGACAGCGCGCCAAAGCTCATGCCGGCGATGGTGACCGGGATATCCAGTTCAATCGGCTTCTTGGCGAAACGGGTGCCAAGAGTCACCTTGGTTTCACATTTCTCGCGGTAGCCTTCCAGCGGGTAGCGCGAGACCGAGGCACCGAGGAACAGAAGGTCATCAAAATGCGGGACCCGGCGTTTGGCGCCGCCGCCGCGGATGTCATAGATCCCGGTAGCAGCCGCACGGCGGATTTCCGCGTTGATCGGGTTCGTGAAAGTCGCCGACTGGATCGGCTCGGTACGGGGGATGTTCTTGTTATCCATGCCTTTTGATCCTGTGCTTAGTACGCTTGCGCGTTGTCGACGTCGAAGTTGTAAAGCTGGCGGGCCGAGCCGTAGCGCTTGAACTCTTCCGGCTTGGCGTCGGAGCCTGCGCGTTCCAGCAGATCCTTGAGGATCTCGATGTGCTCAGGCCGCATCTCTTTCTCGATGCAGTCAGCGCCCAGGCTCTTGACCGAGCCGCGTACGAACAGGCGCGCCTCATAGCAGCTGTCACCCAGCGCATCGCCCGCATCTCCGCAGACAACCAGGTTGCCCGCCTGCGCCATGAAGGCGCACATGTGGCCGATGTTGCCATGCACGACGATGTCGATGCCCTTCATCGAGATGCCGCAGCGCGAGGACGCATTGCCCTTGATGACCAGCAGGCCGCCGTGGCCGGTGGCACCAGCATACTGGCTGGCGTCGCCTTCGACGATCACCTGGCCGGACATCATGTTCTCTGCCACGCCGGGGCCAACAGATCCTTCGACGCGGACGGTCGCCTGCTGGTTCATGCCCGCGCAGTAGTAACCGGTGGAGCCCTTGACGGTCACGTCAATCGGCGAGTCCAGACCCACGGCAATTGCATGGCTGCCCTTGGGGTTAACGATTTCCCAAGCCGTTTTGTTGGTGCTGCCGTTCAGTTCCTGCAGGGTCGAATTCAGACCGCGCAGGCCATTTGCTTCAAGATCATATGTCTGCATCTTAGTGGTTCCAGAAGTAAACGGTTGCAGGTTCGGGCTCCCAGACGCGGGCGTCTTCGATGCCCGGCAGGTTCACCAGCGCGCGGTATTCGGAGCCGAAGGCCACATACTGGTCGGTTTCCGCCATCACGGCCGGCTTGCAGGCGATCGGATCGCGGACCACGCCAAAGCCGTCCTTGGTGCCCACCACAAAGTTGAAGAACCCGTCCAGGTCTTCCAGCGTGCCCTCCAGCGCTTCCCCCAGGGTGGCGCCGTTCTGCATTTTCCAGGTCAGATAGGCCGCGCCCACTTCGGTGTCGTTCTGGCTTTCGATCCGGACCCCGTCGCGGCGCAGCTTGCGGCGCAGCGAATTGTGGTTGGACAGCGAGCCGTTGTGCACCAGGCACTGGTCCGAGCCAGTCGAGAACGGGTGTGCGCCCTCGGTGGTCACGGCGGACTCGGTGGCCATCCGGGTGTGGCCGATGCCATGGGTGCCGCCCATGCCGCGCACGTCGAAACGCTCGGCGACTTTCTCCGGCAGGCCCACTTCCTTGTAGATCTCGATGGTGTCGCCCGCACTCATGATGCGCATGCCGGGGCGCAGCTCTGCCAGTGCGCTGCGCGCTTCCTCTGCTTTGCCCGCGGGCACGTCCAGCACCGCATGGGTATCAATCACCCGGATCGACACATCGGTGCTCAGCGCTTCCGCCAGGGCGCCGTCCAGCCCGTCAAAGGCCTCCTCCGGCGCGTCCGACTGAACGGTCAGCTTACTGCGCCCGTCCGCTTCGGATCCGTAAATTGCAATGCCCGCACTGTCGGGACCGCGGTCCGTCATGGTGATGAGCATATCGGTGAGCATATCGCCCAGTTTCGGCTCTAGTGATTTGTCTTTCAGAAAAAGACCGACAATCCCGCACATGGGTGTGCCTCCTGCTTTTCATCTCGAATCAACGCTAGCAGTTTGCGAACCATCGTTCAACTCTTATGAAACTTATTTTCCCCTCAAGGAAAGAAAAGGCGCGCCATCTGGCGCGCCTCTGGTTAGGTCCGGATCAGTATTTCTCCAACAAGGAATGTATTTTCTCCTTGTCTCCCATCTGCTTAGCTTTCTCCAAATGCTTGCCCTCGCGGACAAACTGGATCCGGTGCCAGCCGATCCAAAAGACCACACCCAGGACAACCATCAGCCCTTCTGATCCTTGGAAGGGGTAGACCGCCCCAACTTCTGCCAGGTCCACCGCCCAGCTGTCGTATCCGATCGTAGACATTCCAATTCTCCTTATTCAGCTGGGACACTGTTGCCATTCACAGCAGCCTTGTCGGCAGCAATGATTTCTGCCTTGGCGTCTTCGTAAGCATGGTGTTCAGCGTAATCGAGACCCTGCAGCTCCACCTCTTCCGGAATCCGCAGCACGCCGGCAGCGGCCTGCATCTTGGAGATCACAAAGGCAGGCAGGAAGCCGAGCACGAAGAACATGATCACTGCGCCGATGGTCTGGCCAACCGGGTTGACGGCAGCATAGCCTTCATACGGCGAGCTCGGCGCGCCCCACAGCAGGAAGCCTGCGATGATCAGGCCCACAATGCCGGAGTAGCCGTGCACGGCAACCGCACCCACCGCATCGTCAATCTTGAAGGTGCGCTCGACCCAGTAGTGCAGTTTGTAGACGATCACGACACCAACCGCGCCCACCAGCATCGCCTGAATCGGGTGATACAGGTCGTTGCCCGCAGAGGCGGTGATGATGCCTGCCAATCCGCCGGAGAAGGTCCAGAACGCGTCCCCCTTGGACACCACATAGGCTGCCATCAGACCGCCGGACAGCGACATCAGGAAGTTGAAGGTGATCGCGGACAGCGAGGTCGGGGCCAGATAGATGTTGGTGGCCGTCCAAGTCTCGCCGGTGATCAGACCGCCGATGCCCTCGGGCGAAATCGCCGGGATGTTACAGGCAGCATAAAAGCCCCAGAAACCCGAGTAGATCAGGAAGATGCCGATGGTCAGCATCCAGGGGTTATGCGGCGGAATATCGCGAGGGGTGCCGTCAGCGGCAAACTTGCCCAGGCGCGGACCCAGCACCATGATCACACCCAGCGCATAACCGCCGGCAATTGCGTGGATAACACCCGACGCATAGGCATCGTGATAGCCTAGGTATTTGACCATCCAGCCTTCGGCATGCCAGCCCCAGGCCGCGTCGATGATCCAGAACACCGAACCGATCATTACCGCGTGCACCCACAAGGCAGACGAGCGGATCCGCTCAATCACCGCGCCGGACACGATCGAGGCCGCGGTCCAGGAAAACAGCAAGAACGCCGCCCAGAACACACCGGTGATCCGGTCTGAGAGGTTGGTGCCCATGTTCTGCGACCACGGCAGGTTCGCGGCACCTGCGTCATGGTTCAACCCGCCGAAGAACGGGAAGCTGGGGAAGGCCCAATAGATCCACCAGCCGAAGAAGAAGAAGGTCACCGTGACCAGCGGAATGATCATGATGTTCTTCATCAATGTATGCATGTGGTTGCGGTGGCGGCTGGCGCCGACCTCATACATGCAGAACCCCACGTGAATGAGGAACATGAAGACAACGGTCACCCAGTAATAGAACTCGGTGAACACCGTTGTTAACGCGTTCAGATTACCATCCAATGTTTTGCCCTCCTGTTGGCAGTGCTCCCGGGCATTTTTGCCTCTTGGGAATATTATTTTCCCTTATTATTGGGTCCCGGCGGGCAGACCTGTCAATCTTCATGTGAAAATTTGTTCACCGCCAGGGAACATGATGCCGCTTTTAGCGCCTGTTTCCTGACGCTTTTCAGACCAGTTAAGTCCCGGACATCCAAAGACTTAGCGCCAACTGGCCTGTACTGGCTCCATACCGCGCCGCCATGTTGCAGCAACTGCCAAACCTATGCCGCACCTGCGCTTTTGCGACGGAATCACGCGAATCTCCGGCATCTTCTCCATCTGATTCTCCCCCGAAACGGGTCGCGCAAAGCCCGCTGCAACCGTAAGCCCTATGTCGAAAAAGACCATTTCAGGCCAATTCATGCCGCAAACCCATTCGAAACCGGCATTTTTGGCAAAATCTTTTTCCTGTTAGGAATAATCATTGACATGAAGCCCCCTCCCTTGGCTAACTGGACCAGACCAATGGAACCAAATCAAGAATTTTGGTCCGCACCAATAGGGAGAAACGCAAAATGGCCATCATCTGGCGGACTTCAGCACTGGCGCAGCGCCACAAGGAAATCGGCGGCGAGCTGGAAGATTGGAACGGCATGGGAACCGCCTGGTTCTATGACCACAGCCCCGAGCGCGCCAAAGCCGACTACGAGGCAATCCGCACCAAGGCCGGCCTGATGGACGTGTCCGGCCTGAAGAAAGTCCACGTCGTGGGCGAGCACGCCGCTCAGGTCATCGACCGGGTCACCACCCGCAACGTCGAAAAGATCATGCCGGGCCGCTCCACCTATGCCTCGATCCTGAACGACCAGGGCAAATTCGTGGACGACTGCATCATCTACCGCCTGTCGGTGAACAGCTGGCTGGTGGTGCATGGCACCGGCACCGGCATGGAGCAGCTGAACACGGTTGCGGCCGGCAAGAACTGCTCGGTGATCTTCGACGACAACATGCACGACATGTCGCTGCAGGGCCCCGTTGCAGTGGACTTCCTGGCCGAATACGTGCCCGGCATCCGCGATCTGGCCTATTTCGGCATCATCCAGACCAAACTGTTCGGCTGCCCGGTGATGATCTCGCGCACCGGCTACACCGGCGAGCGCGGCTATGAGATTTTCTGCCAGGCCAAGGACGCGGTGCATCTCTGGGACAGCATCCTGGACAAGGGCGCGGGGCTCGGCATTGTGCCGGTGCAGTTCTCCACCCTCGACCTCTTGCGCACCGAAAGCTACCTGCTGTTCTATCCGGGCGACAACTCCGAGACTTATCCGTTCGACAACGAGACTTGCGGCGACACCCTGTGGGAGCTGGGCCTCGAATTCACCGTCTCCCCGGGCAAGACCGGCTTCATCGGCGCCGAGAACCACTATGCCGCCGAAGGCAAGGAACGGTTCAAGATCTACGGCGTCCAGCTGGAGGGCACCACCCCGGCGGATGAAGGCGCGGACCTGCTGCAGAACGGTGAAAAGGTCGGTGTGGTCACCTACGGCATGTATTCCGACGTGAACAAGCACAACGTGGGCATTGCGCGGATGCCGGTGGCCTGCGCCAAGCCGGGCACTGAGCTCACCGTGCGCAACGGCGACGGCACCGAGATCGCCGCCACCGCCGCCGAGATGCCCTTCTACGACAAGGACAAATCGATCCGCACCGCAAAGGGCTGATCCGGATCCCGGGCGTCTCCATCCCGGAGGCGCCCGCTTTCGTTCACCCGGACTGCAGGAAAAGCGACCCACATGTCTAAGACCGTATTCCCCCCTTCCATCAAAAGCCGCCCCGTCTACGGCGAGCTTGAAGCCCGCGCAGGCAGCGGCCACCTGATGATTGCCGATGCGACAGGCGCCGAGGCGATCCTCGATCTGGCCAAATCCACCGGCGCAGATTTCTGGGCCAAGGCCCATATCATCTACATCCCCAAGGACACCGGCACCAAATACAGCAGCCAGCTGGAACAGCTCGGCGCTGGCCAGTATTACGCAGGCCCCTCTTACGAGGCGGCGCAAAGCCGCATCCGCCGCGCCCTGCAGGACTGCCACATGGGCACCCAGGTCTACCTGACCGGCACCGAAAGCCTGATGGGCCAGGCCATGGCCGAGGCCACCGCCGCCGGCATCCCGCATACCGCGATCCAGACCGAGCACCGCGGCTCCACCGCGCGGCGCATGCAATGCGTGCACTGCAAGGGCATCACCGAGGACGTCACCACCGACCCGTTTGAATGCAGCCACTGCGGCCTCAGCCTGTTCGTGCGCGATCACTATTCGCGCCGCCTCGCCGCCTTCCAGGGCGTGCGGGTGGATGCCGAAGACCCGGGCAACATCCCCGAGAAAGTGGAGCTGTTCAAATGAGTGCTGGCACCGCAAAACTGAATGTCACCGTGGCCGAGGTCAAAGTGATCAACGACCTCGTAACCCGTTTCAAATTTGTCCGCACCGGCGGCGGCGACCTGCCCACTTTCTCGGGCGGCGCCCACACCGTGGTCGAGATGCAGGACGGCGATATCACCCGGCTCAACGCCTATTCGCTGATGTCCAACCCGGCCGACCGGGGCGCCTATACAATCTCTGTGCGCCGCGACGACGAGGGCCGCGGCGGCTCCAAATTCATGCACTCCCAGGTGAAAGAGGGCATGGAGATGGTGATCTCCAACCCGGTGAACCTGTTCTCGCTGGACCTGCGGGCCGGCAAGCACCTGATGCTAGCCGGCGGCATCGGCATCACGCCATTCATGGCACAGATGCATCAGCTGTCGATGATGGGCGGGAATTTCGAACTGCACTATTCGGTGCGCACCGCCTCGCTCGGCACCTATGCCGAGGAGCTGGCAGCGCAGTACCCGGGCAAGGTGCACATCTATCATGACGACCAGGAAGAGGCGATCGACCTCAGCACCCTGCTCGCCACCCAGCCGCTTGGCACCCATGTCTATGTCTGCGGCCCCAAGGGCATGATCAACTGGGTGCATGGCACCGCAGAGGACATGGGCTGGCCGCGCGAAGCCGTGCATTCCGAAGAATTCCTGGCGCCTGCGTCGGGTAAGCCGTTTGAGGTAAAATGCGCGGTCTCCAACAAGATCGTTCAGGTCGGCGAGCATCAGTCGCTGCTGGAAGCGCTGGAAGCGGCCGGCATCGACGCCCCCTACCTCTGCCGCGGCGGCGCCTGCGGCCAGTGCGAGACCAATGTCATCGGCTACGACGGCAAGTTCCTGCACTACGACCATTGGCTGACTGACGAGCAAAAGGCAGGCGGCAAGCACATCATGCCCTGCGTGTCGCGCTTTGAAGGCAAAACCCTGGTCCTGGACCGCTGAGGGAGACAGACATGACCATCCAATTCAACGACGAAACCTTCTACGGCGACTTCACCTTCAAGAACTCGGACTGGGCGATCAAACGCTTCCCCTTCCCGTTCCACGAAGACAGCTACATGTACTCAGTCAACATGGAGCCGCATAAATCCTACCGCCCCGGCTCGGTGTTCGAACGCACCTTTGACGTGGACGAGCACTATGTCTCTGAGATGAAGGACCGCGCCCGGGTGCTGGCCAATGACCCGCTGCGCTGCCAGTCGCTGCCGCATATGACGCTGGCGGGCTGGGACCTGGTCGAACTGATTATGGAGGCCAAGGCAGCCGAATACCCGGACCTGTTTGAGCTGCACAAGGACGGCAACCGCTGGCGCTGGATCAACAAGCCGCTGGGCATCGACGACACCTTCACCTTCCTCGATGAAAGCACCCTGCCCTACGGGCCGATGGAATACATCACCCGCCAGACCCAGGGCGACTTTGCAGTGCTCGACCAGCGCGACGACAACCTGTGGATGGATGCCGGCATGGTCACCACCCAGGCCGACTGGTCGCTGGACTTCGACATCGGCATGAACTTCTTTGAATGGCACGCGCCGGTGCCCAAGGCGCATGAAATGGGCATCTTCGTGCGGGCGCTGAAGTTCCTGCTGAATATCCAGCAGGGCCAGCCCGCCCGCCGCCTGAACTGGACCATGACGGTCAATCCATTGCTCGACACCTCGCCTGAGAACTACCACAAATGGGGCACCATGAAGCAGGGCCTCACGATGGAGAACATCGGCGAAAAGCAGCACCTGCGGGTCGAACTGCAGACCTTCTTCCGCCTGCCGCGCTCCAATGCGCTGGTGTTCCCGATCCGCTGCTACCTGATCAGCTTCAACGATCTGGTGACAGTACCGAAATGGGGCCGCCGCCTGCACCGGGTGATCCGCGACCTGCCGGAAGAACTGGCGACCTACAAGGGCTTCATCGACAACCGCCCGCTGATGGTGGAGTGGCTCTCGCAATATGACGACGGCAGCCCGACCTCGGACGGTATCTGGCCCGACGACTGATCCCGAGCGGACCTGGCGGGCCGTCCCTACCCCCTGTCACTTAGGCCCGCCTCACTGACTGCCGTTGCCCTTGGCTCCGGCAGTTTCTTTTTGGGGCAAACGGCGACACTCCCGCCCCTGCGTCAGACCGCAGGCTGCGCCTGCTCCCTGCGCAGGGTTGGGCCGGGCAGCGCGCTTTGCGCGCTGCGGGCGGCAGACGGCAAGCTTGCGAAAAAAACGCAGCCGCGCCGCGCATCGCGCGGCGCCACGCCCAACGGCGCAGGGACATCTTCAGATGGTCCTGAAGCGGGCGGGAGCGCCCCGCCCCGGCTCAGCTCGACTGCGGATAAGAAATGATCGACAGGTAGCGCGCGGGAAGCTCCACCAGCCCTTCCGGGCCGTGCGGCGCATCGGCATCAAAAAACAGCGTATCCCCGGCCTTCAAGGAAAACACCTTGTCGCCATGGCGGTACTCCACCTCGCCCTCCAGCATATAAAGCATCTCGATGCCGTCGTGCTGGAAGGTCGGAAAGACATCCGATTCTTCGGTAAGGGTAATCATGTAGGGCTCAACCACAACGCCCGACGCATTGGCCCCGAGATGCCCCAGCAGCTGGTACTGATGCCCGGCCCTGGTGCCCGCGCGCTCGGTTTCCACACCCTCGCCCGAGCGCGTATGCACCGCCTCGCGGGTCTCCTCAAAGCGGCGGAAAAACGATGTGATCGGCACGCTCAGCGCGTGCGCCAGCAGCTGCAGAGTGGTCAGCGACGGCGAAGTATTGCCGTTCTCGATCTTCGACAGCATCCCGATCGACAACCCCGTCAGATTGGCCAGATCCGCCACCGTGATCCCCTGCTGGCGCCGGAACGACCGGACTTCGCGGCCGATCGCCACTTCCAGGACTTTTTCCGAGCCGTCGCGGACTCGATGCGGATCTTGCGAAAGATTGTTGGCCACTGCGTCGGTATCGTCTTTGGGTTTTGCCACTGTGTTATCTTCCTTATGGACAGCCTCTGACAAGCGCGCAGCGGGGATTACGCAAAAACTTTTACGGCCGCAAGAAACCACGCGAAAATTATTTTACTGCCATTACCAGTTTTTCCCAAGCCCTCACCGTCACAGGAAAGAAAATTGTTGCGCAGCAGCCCCGCCCCTCAAAGACGCGGACAAAGAAACCCGGACCACCTGGCCCGGGCCTTCGCCTTCAACCGTTGATGTCCGTGCATGTCAGCGATCCAAAAGCAGCAGGCAAGCCCCCAACACCTTGCGGCTGCCGTCAAACACCACTGGTTTCTCGCCGCGCCAGCGGCTGGCGTGGCGGTGCAGGGCCGCCCGGCCCGAGGTCAGATTGCGCAGCGTTTCACCGGTTTCCGACGCAATCCGCCCGACCCGGGTTTTGAGGTTGCCGTGATAGGTCTCCCGGTGCAGCGCCTCCATCCGCAGATGGAACAGCGAAGACCGGCTGCGCGGGGCGATCTGCATTGCAGCAACCTGCGCCTCCGCTCCGGCCCAGACCAGCAAGGCGCGAGCCTGCAGTGCCTCCGCCTCCTCCAGCGCGCCCGCCCGGAATTGCAGCACAGCCAGGTTCGCAGGCGCAGCCGCGCGGCGCAGATCGGCGGCCGGAAAAGCACCCCGCGCCAGCACATCAGCCAGCCGGAACAGCCGCATTGCCTTGCGCCTGTGCGCACCGGCCGTGGCCAAAGCCCGCTCCATCAGCCGCTCCCAGATCAGGTCGGCGCGGGACCACCCAGCCGTGCGCGCCACCCGCATTTCCGCGTCCCGCTTAAAGCCCCAGATACGCGGCGCGGACGTGTTCGTTTCCGTGAAGCTCATCTGCAGGACCCTCCATTGCTGCATTTCCGGTTTCCAGAACATAGGCGTAATCGGCCAGTTCCAGCGCCAGTTCGGCATTCTGCTCAACCAGCACCACCGACAGCCCGTTGGCGTTGATCTCTTCAATAATCTGCGCAATTTCCTCGACAATCACCGGCGCCAGCCCCATCGAGGGCTCATCCATCAGTAACAACCGCGGCTTGGACATCAGCGCCCGGCCAATGGCCAGCATCTGCTGCTCGCCGCCAGACATGGTCTTGGCCATCTGGGTGCGCCGCTCGCGCAGGCGCGGGAAACGCTTGAAGACATCCTCCAGGTCCGCCTCCACCACCTCCGCATCCTTGCGCAGGAACGCCCCGGTGCGCAGGTTTTCCTCCACCGTCATGTCCGGAAACACCCGGCGCCCCTCGGGCACATGGGCGATGCCGTTCGCCACCACCTTATGCGCGGGCAGATGGTCGATTCGCTTGCCCTCAAACAGAATCTCACCCGCAGTGACCGGCAGCATTCCCGACATCGCCCGCAGCGTGGTGGTCTTGCCCGCGCCGTTGCCGCCGATGATGGTGATGACCTTGCCTTCCGGTACCGAAACCGAGATGTTCCGGATCGCGTTGATCTTGCCGTAGTTGACGGCGATGTTCTTCATCTCAAGCAACATGGCGCGCGCCTCCCAGGTAAGCCTCGATCACTGCTGGATGGTTGCGGATCTCCTGCGGGCTGCCTTCGGCCAGGAACTTGCCAAAACTCATGCAGGTGATGCTATCGCAGAGCCCCATGATCGCCTGCATGTCATGCTCGACGATCAGGATGGTGATACCGTCCGCCTTCAGGCGCTCCATCAGATCCATCATCTGCCGTGTCTCTTCCGGGTTCATGCCGGTGAACGGCTCATCCAGCAGGATCACATCCGGATGACTGGCATAAGCAACCGCCATGCCCAGCGCCCGCTGATGCCCGTGGCTCAGATCGCCCGCGCGCTCCTGCATCACATGATCCAGGCCAAAGAACTCCAGCGCCTCCTTGGCGCGCGCCTCAGCGCCGCTGCGGTCCTCCCTGTCCCAGCCGATGATGGCGGCAAAGATATTGGGGCGGAACGGCATGTGCGTCCCGACCAGCGCGTTCTCCAGCACGGTGAGCTCAGCAAACAGCGTTGAATGCTGGAAGGTCCTAACCACTCCGCGCCGGGCCACCTCATGCATCTGCAGGCCAGAGATATCCTCGCCCCGCAACAGAACCTGCCCCGACGTCGGCGTGTAGAACCCCGAGATCATGTTGAACGTCGTGGTCTTTCCCGCCCCGTTCGGGCCGATCAGACCATGGATCGAGCCATGTGCCACCTTGAACGACAGGCTGTCCACTGCGACCAGGCCGCCAAACCGCATGGTCAGGTCTTTGACTTCGAGAAAATCAGTCATTCTGCCGGGCTCCGTTCCGGCGCGCCATCTGCGGCACGTCTTTTGCTGAGTTTCTGCACGATGCTTTCCAACCCGTTGGGCAGGAACAGGATCGACAGGATCATGATGGCGCCGTAGATCAGCGGCCGCATCTGCTCGAGCCCCAGCTCCCGCAGCACAACTTCGTTGATGACAGTGAGCACCACGCAGCCCAGGATCGGCCCATAGAAAGTGGCGGTACCGCCGACAATCGCCCAGGTCAGCACATAGACCATCAGGTCGATGTCAAAAGCGTTGGGATTGATGGTGCCCACATAATGCGCCAGCAACGCGCCGGAGATGCCGGCGAAGCCCGAGGCAATGGCAAAGGCCAGCGTCCGGTAGGCCCGCACATTCACGCCTGAGGCCTGCGCCAGCTTGTCCTGCCAATGCACCGCATGGAAGGTGAGGCCAACCGGCGACTTCTCGATCCGCCACAGGATCCACAGGCAAACCGCCACAACAACGCCTGCAAAGTAGTAGTAGGACGTCGGCTCAAAGAAATCGAACTGGTAGAAGCCAACCGAGAAATCCGGCATCGGGTCGATCCCCTTGATCCCCTTGGCACCGCCAAAGGGATCCCGGAACCGCTTCCACAGCAGGCGGATGATTTCACCGGCGGCAAACGACCCGATCAGGAAGTAAAACCCCTTCATCCGGAACAGCGGGAAGGACAAGAGAACCGCAATCAGAGCTGCAAAGACCCCGCCCAGTAGCATCGAAACCGGCACATAGACGCCCAGCTTCTTGGTCAGCAAGGCAGAGCTATAGGCCCCCACCCCCATGATCACCACATGCGCCAGCGACCACTCGCCGGTCAGGGTCAGCAGCCGGTAGCTGGATACCAGCAGCACATTAATAGTCAGGAACACCAGGATTTCCTGCTGCGAGAAGCTCAGCCCATGCGGTAGGGCAATCAGCGCGGCCAGCACCGCGATCCATATCAGGAACTTAGGCACGGTCCGCACTCCCAAACAATCCGGTCGGCTTCACGATCAGCACCAGCAGCATCAGCGACAGCCCCACGATGTCAGCCAGCACGCCGTCCCAGAATGTGGTCACAAACGTATGCACCAGCGCATAGGCGACCGAGGCGACGATGGCGCCCTCCAGCGAGCCGACCCCGCCGACGATGATGACAATGAAAGCGGTAACAATCACCGAATGCCCCATATGCGGGTTGACCGAGACCAGCGGTGCGGTCAGCGCCCCGGCAATCCCCGCCAGGCCTGCGCCAATGAACATGGCGATCCTGGCGGTCTGGGTGATCGAAATCCCCTGCAGCGCCGCCGCCTCGGGATCCTGCGCCGAGGCGCGCAAGGCCCAGCCGAATTTGGTCCGTTTCAAAAAGTACCAAAGCGCCGACAGCAGCACGATGGCGGCGATGATCACATAGAGCCGCGCCACCGGCAGCCGCACCTTATCTGAAAACGCAATCACCTCTTGCGTCACCGGCGGGATATGTACCATCCGCACGCCGAACCCCATCACCGCCAGCGCCTGCAGGATCATCAAAAAACCGATCGAGGCCACCAGCCCGCCCAGAGGGTTATCCTTCAACGGCCGGAACAGTGCCCGCTCCATCAACAGGCCCAGACAGCCCACAAACAGAAGCCCGGCTGCCACAGCCAGAAAGAATGGCACGTTCAGCCCGGCATACAGCGCCACAATCGCATAGGCGCCCGCCATGAACAGCTCGCCATGGGCAAAGTTGATCACGCCCATGACACCAAAGATGAGCACTAGCCCCACAGCAACAAGGGAAATATAACTCGCAGCATACACGGCGTTGAGGCCGGTCTGCGCCAATAGGTCCAGCATCGGATTGTCTCTTTTTTCAGTCGGTCCGCGATGCGGGGGCTTGATCCCGCACCGCCTGGTTGCCTGCCTGAAAGGTCAGCTGCGCTGATCCCACATCTGGTCATAGGCCTGCATGTGCTTGACCAGCAGATCGCCATGCTTGGCGTACCAGTCGGGAATCGAGCGGAACTCCTTGATCCGGGCCTTGCCGCCCTCAATCGCCACCACCGGCCAATCGCCGACCAGCGCATTGTCGATGCCAAACAGCTCGGTGCCCCACCAGTCGGCATCGCCAAAGGCGTGCTTGCCCTTGCCCTCTTTCATCGTCGCAGCCACCGCTTCCGGGCTGGCAGACCCGGCCTTCTCGGCCGCTGCCTTCCACAGATCCATGATCGAGGCATATTCCCAGCTCACCGCGCCCCACTGGCCCGGATGCCGCTTGTTGAACTCGGCATAGAAGCCATTGGGATCGGTGAAGTTGATATTATCGCCATTCAGTGCCGGGTCATCGAAATCCGGGAACTGGAACACAAACCCTTCCATGAACTCTTCCGAGGTCTTGGCGATCATCTGATCATAGAAATCCGCGGTGCAGGAGATGATCTGCCCCTTGAACCCCTGCTGGAACAGCTGCTCGGCAATCGGATGCACATAGTCGGAATAGCAGGTGTCGAGGCAGACGATATCCGGGTTCTTGCTGATCAGCCGGGTCACAACCGGCGCAAAATCGGTGGTCGCCGGGTCAAACAGCAGCGGCGCGTCCAGCATCTCGATGCCCGCCGCCTCAAAGGCCGCCAGATAGGTCGCGACCGAAGGCAGCCCCAGCGCATCGTCCTGCGCGCACATCACCGCGGTCTTCAGCTCCGGCTTGTTCTCGGCCAGCCATTCGACACCGGTCACATTGTAGATCGGATGCACCTCGGCCGGTGCGATCAGCGTATTGGTATCGGGCGACAGGTCCGACGGCAGCAGGGTCGAAAACAGCATGCCGGTCTTTTCCGCCACCGGCTGCACCCCGGGCCAGGTATCGCCGCCCAGCATCATGATGAAACTCACACCATCCTCGCGGATCAGCTTGGTGGCGCCGGTGCGCGCCTTGGCCGGGTCGTATTCGTTGTCGTAGGCCACAAACTCGACATTATGGCTGCCATCGCCCAGCTTGATGCCGCCCGCGGCATTGACCCGCTCGGCCCAGATCTGACAACCGTCCAGCCCGGGCTTGCCCCAGGCCGCCACCGCGCCGGTCAAAGGCGCCAGAAAGCCGATCTTGATGGTACTGCCCGCCGCCAGCGACGCACCCGGCAGCCCGGCGCTCATCGCCGCAGCCGCCGTCGAATGAAGGAACGTCCGCCGGGTCAGCCCCGATTTCACGATCTTGGAAATCATCTTCTTCTCCCATGTTGGACCCGCCAGTTTGTTTTTGCGGCGGTGTGTTCTGCGGGATGACGCCCTCATGCGGGACCGGCGGGTTCAGCCCAACGTCACTGAACCAGTTGATCCAAATTGGACCCATCCTGGATCAAGGCTGGCAGCCGCATGGTTCACCGTCAAGAAATTTTCTTTCACTTTCCGGACCGAAAAGGCACCAAAACCAGACCAGATCTGCAAAAATGCGGCAAATGAAGACCTAAAAACGTCACCAAAACATAACCTTACCACTCACCTTAACAAGGCAAGCAGAAAACCAATTTTTGGACCAATTTCTTCAACTTTCTTGCCGTCTGGCGCAGAAACCGGTAGGCTGAAAGCCAATCACAGCTGCGTCAGATGGTTGCAAAATGGCCTCCAAAGCCGGTATTGGCACCTCTGTTGCAGTGACCAGGAGCAGGGGATTCTCCCGCTCAGCCGGCCGGGAAAACCAGATTTATGAGCTCAGCGGAAGAAACCACGTCGCAGATTCTGACCACTCATTCGGTGGGCGCCACCGTGCAGGTGGTGATAGACACTTTGTTTGCCCGCATCAAATCCGGCACCTATCCGGTCGACACAAGACTGCCATCCGAACGCACCCTGGCCTCGGAACTGGGCGTTGCCCGCAATACGGTGCGCGAAGCGCTGGATGTGCTGGCCGCGCAGAACGTCATTCACCGCCGCCCCGGCTCCGGCAGCTTTGTGAAATTCCGCTCCGACCCCAAGCCCGAGACGTCGTATTCCTCGCTGGCCAAGGAAGTCTCGCCGCTGGACCATCTGGTGGTGCGCGGCATCCTGGAGCCGGAGCTGATCCGCCTTGCCGTGATCAACATGACCCCTCGCCAGATCGAAGAGCTGGACGAGATCCTCTCCCGCGTCGAAGCCGTACGCACCGACACGGATGCCTTTATCGAGGCGGAGGAAGATCTCTACCGCAAGATCGCCGAGGGCTCCGGCAACCCGCTGCTGCACTCCTGCTACGAGCTGACGATCGAGGCCTGCCGCCTATCCTACCGCACCGCCCTGCGCCGCCGCCACCTGACACCGCAGCGGATGCAGGACTACCAGAAGCGCTATAACACCCTGTTCAACGCCATCGCCTCGCGCGATGTGGAATTGGCGGTGGAATTCATCAAGCTGCACCTGATCGACGAACAGAAGCTGCTGCTGCAGGAAGTCTGACTACCCCAGAACCGCGCGCGCACTGGCTTCATTGCCGGGCACCGCGCTTTCCAGACGCTGGTGCCACAGCTGCCCCAGTGCGGCCATTTCCGCCTTCAAAAGGTTGGAATGCTGCGCCAGCCAGCCCGGGATTGAGCCGAACCCGGCAATCCGCGCCTTGCCTTCCCGGATGGTGACCACCGGCCAATCCCCCACCAAGGCGTTGGAAATACCAAAGATTTCCTCACCCCACCATTCGGCATGGCCAAAGGCATGAGTGACATGCCCCAGCTGCTTCATCGCCGCCAGCACTGACGGGGACTCCACCGACCCGGCCTTCTCTACCGCACTGTGCCAAATATCCAGAATCGCGACATATTCCCAGCTCACCGCTGACCAAGTGCCCGGGAAGCGGCGGTTGTATTCCTCATAAAACGTGTGCGGCTGATTGAAGAAAAACGCCTTCTCCCGCAGCAGCGGATCATCGAAGTCCGGGAACTGGAACAATACCCCTTCCATGAAGTCTTCAGACGTCTTCGCCACCAGCTTGTCATATCCGTCCATGGTGCAGCTGATGATCTGCCCCTTGAACCCCTTGGCATAGGCGTATTCGGTCATCGCATGCACCATCGGGGTGTAGGATGAGCACCAGCACAGGATATCGGCGCCGCTTTCCAGCATCGGATCCACCACCGGCCCTGGGTCCATTGAGCGTGCATCATACTGCACTTCCCGCAGGATCTTCTTGCCCGCTGCCTTGAACGCCGCCCGGTAAACCGCCTGCGTCGGCAGCCCCAGCAGGTCCATCTGGCTGCACAAGGCCACGGTTTTCAGCTCCGGCCGGTTCTCCGCCAGCCAGGCGACACCAGTCACATTCTGGATCGGATGCGCCTCGCTCGGCGCAATCAGATAGGGCGTGTCCGGCGACAGATCGGTGGGCAGCAGTGTCGAGGTCAGCACCTTGTTGCGCATCAGCAGGTCCTGCACCGGTGCAAACGTGTCGCCGCCCAGCATCAGCATCAGCTTGACATTGTGCTTTTGCACCAGTTCCACCGCGCCCTCCAGCGCCCGGTCCGGGTTGTAGCCGCAGTCGTAGGAGTGGATTCGAATCGGATAGCGGCGGCCGCCAACCAGCACCCCGCCGGCCTTGTTCAACCCGTCTTCCCAGATCCGGCAGCCGTTCAATCCGGGCAGCCCCCAGCTCTCCACCCGGCCCGAAAGCGGGCCCAGAAAGCCGATATTCACTGATTCTGTCATCCCCACCGACAGCCGCGGCAGCGCCGCGCGGGCCGTCAGCTGGTGTGCAAAGCTGGTCGTCTTCATGCTTTGAATCCTAACAATAAATTTGCGCGCTTCCAGTCCAATTGCGAAGAATCTTATTCCTGCAGTGAAAATTGGTTGACTTACCGGCGCAAATTTGGACCTATTTGGACCAGACCAAATGAACCAAATAAAGACATTGGTCTGAACCAATGGGAGAGCCACATGACCAAGAAACGCATTGCCATCATCGGCGCCGGCCCCTCGGGCCTGGCGCAGCTGCGTGCATTCCAATCCGCCGCCAACAAGGGCGAAGAGATCCCTGAGATCGTCTGCTTCGAAAAGCAGGACAACTGGGGCGGCCTTTGGAATTACACCTGGCGCACCGGCCTGGATGAAAACGGCGAACCGGTGCACTGCTCGATGTACCGCTACCTGTGGTCCAATGGCCCCAAGGAAGGCCTGGAATTTGCCGACTATTCCTTTGAGGAGCATTTCGGCAAGCAGATCGCATCCTACCCGCCGCGCGCGGTGCTGTTCGACTATATCGAAGGCCGGGTGAAAAAAGCCGATGTGCGCAAGTGGATCCGCTTCAACTCGCCGATCCGCTGGGTGGAATACAACGAGGACGCGGGCAATTTCACCGTCACCGTCCACGACCACGCCAAGGATAGCACTTACAAGGAAGATTTCGACCACGTGATCTGCGCCTCGGGCCACTTTTCGACCCCGAATGTGCCGTTCTACCCCGGCTTCGACACGTTCAACGGCCGCGTGCTGCATGCCCATGACTTCCGCGACGCCCGCGAATTCGCAGGCAAGGACATCCTGATCCTCGGCGCCTCCTACTCCGCCGAAGACATCGGCTCGCAGTGCTGGAAATACGGCGCCAAGTCGATCACCACCTCCTACCGGAGCGAGCCGATGGGCTTCAAATGGCCGGAAAACTGGGATGAGGTCCCGGCGCTGGAATCGGTCAGCGGCAACACCGCCACCTTTGCCGACGGCACCCAGAAGGAAGTCGACGCGATCATCCTCTGCACCGGCTACAAGCACTATTTCAACTTCCTGCCGGACGATCTGCGCCTGAAAACCGCCAACCGCCTGGCCACCGCCGACCTCTACAAAGGCGTGGTCTATGCCCATAACCCCAAGATGTTCTATCTGGGCATGCAGGATCAGTGGTTCACCTTCAACATGTTCGACGCGCAGGCCTGGTGGGTCCGCGACGCGATCATGGGCAAGATCGAAATCCCCTCGGACAAGGCCGCCCTGCTGGCCGACGTCAAGGAGCGTGAAGAGCGCGAGGAAGCCTCGCCGGACGTCAAATACGCGATCAAATACCAGGGCGACTATGTGCTGGAGCTGATCGAAGAGACCGACTACCCGACCTTCGACGTGGCCGGCGCCTGCCAGGCCTTCTATGAATGGAAGGGGCACAAGGCCGAGGACATCATGGCCTTCCGCAACAACTCCTACAAATCGGTCATCACCGGCACCATGGCGCCCGTGCACCACACCCCGTGGAAGGACGCCCTGGACGACACCCTCGAAGTCTATCTGCAAAACTAAGCAGATCGCCTGCGCCGTTTTCCTTCCTGTACGGCGCAGGCACCCCTTCGCTGCTGTGCGAATCCTCTTTCGCAAGCTAAGATCAACCCCATGCAGCGTGGCAATAACATGACTCTCGGCTTCCTGATTTTCCCCGGCTTTCCAATGGCCTGCCTGACCTCGGCCATCGAACCCCTGCGCGCGGCAAATGAAATTGCCGGCACCGAAACCTTCCGATGGAAACTCGTGTCCGAGGCGGGCGCCAGCGTGAACGCCTCCGCCAATGTGGCCTTCCAGCCGGACTGTTCTCTGGATCAGGCCGAAGAGATCGACACCCTGTTCCTGCTGTCCAGCCCGCAAGGCAAGTTCGACGACCCCAAGGCCTCCAACGGCAAGCTGCGCCACCTGGCCCGCCACGGCACCAAAATGGGCGCCGTATCAGGCGGGGTGTTCCCGCTGGCCCGCTCCGGCCTGCTGGACGGCCACAGCTGCTCGGTGCACTGGTGCTACAAGGCCGCCTTCAGCGCAGAATTCCCCTCGCTTGCCACCGTTGACGACGTGATCGTGCTCGACCGCCGCCGCTATACCGCCAGCGGCGCCGCGGCGATGTTCGACCTGTCATTGAAACTGATCGAACAGGCCCTGGGCGACGCGGTGATGACCGAGGTTGCCTGCTGGTTCCAGCATCCGATGGTCCGCGCCGAGGGCGTGCGCCAGAAAATCCCCGCCTTCAAGACCGACAGCACCGCCGACAGCCTGCCGCCGCCGGTGGCCAAGGCGGTCGAGCTTTTTGCCGACAACCTGGAACACCCGGTCTCAATCCGCGATGCCGCCAGCACCATTGGCGTCTCGCCGCGCCAGCTGGAGCGCAGCTTCAAATCCGCGACCGGCCAAAGCCCGGCAATCTACTACCGCACCCTGCGGATGAACGCGGCGCGGCAGCTGGTGATGTACTCCCGCGACTCGATCACCTCGATCGCCAATGCGGTGGGCTACGCCACCTCCTCCACCCTGTCGCAGCATTACCGCGAAAGCTTCGGTGTCACCCCGCAGGAGGAACGCCGCAAGGTGAACCTGTTCCGGGTCCAGGACAACCGCCCGATCCCGTCGGTCTGATCCGCAGCCCTTCCCAGCAGACCATGGCAGCCGCAGGATAGTCCGCGGCTGCTTTTCTGCCTGCTTTTCATCTTGCCGAAAATACTCCCGCCGGAGGCATCCGCCCTCTCCGCACAATCCAGCTGCTTCCGCTGACCGCAATCCGGAAAAATCAAAACGCCCGGCCTTCCGGCCGGGCGCTTTCAACTTACGCGCGTGCCTCTCAGATCGCCGATTTTGCCGCCGCCACCAGCGCGTGATGCAGCGATGCAGCCGAGGACCGCAGGCCGAGAACCGAGTACTTCTGCCCCGGCTCATGGCACAGCAGGAAGACCCCCAGATGCTCCATCGAGGTGCGGGTGGCATCGCCCGGTTTGCCCGCACGGATATTGGCGTTGCACAGCCGCTCCAGCACATCACAGCTGCGCGGGCCTTCCATGTCGAAGCGGCACCAGCCGTCGGTCTGCTCCACCACGGAGCCGGCCTCGCCGACAGCTTCCTTCAGCTCGCCTGCCAGCAGCTCGTGGCTGTCATGCGGGGCTGAGACCATCCACAGGTCCGGCCCCATCCACCAGGCAGCAAACTCACCGCTTGCATTCCAGCTTGCCGGCTCCGGCAACACACCACCCAAGTATGACGCCGCCGCAGATTTCACCGCATCTTCACTGCCCTGGCGCGCGCCCAGCGAGGCCAGCGCCCGGTCCGTCACCTCGCGGATCAACAGACCGGCAAAGGCATCCACCTGCGGCTCATACCCGCCCAGGGGAGAGACCGCTTTCAGACCATGATTATCGAACTTACCCACGGAGACGCTCCCCTTCCGGATCCACAAAATGCGCGCTGACAACTTCGACCTGGACTTCCTTGCCCTCCAGCGGGTTGACCGCACGGATCACCTCGCCCTTGCGGCTGTCACCGCTTTTCAGGAAGCCGATCCCGATCGAGCAGCCCAGCACCGGCGAATAGGCCGCCGAGGTGATATAGCCCTGATCGGTGGCCGCGCTGACCTCGCCATCGGCATTCATCAGATGCGCCCCGGCCTGCACCGGATCGGATGCATTCACCGGCTTGAAGCCCACCAGCTTCAGCGCGTCGTCCCGGTTCATGCCCTCACGCTCGCTCAGCGTGTTGCCAATGCAGTCCTTCTTCTTGCTGACCATCCGGCCCATGCCGAGGTTCAGCGCCGAAGTGGTGCCGTTCAGCTCGTTACCGGCGGCATGGCCCTTCTCGATCCGCATGACGCCCAGCGCCTCGGTGCCGTAGGGAACCGCATCGAACTCCTCGCCCGCTTCCATCAGCTTGCGGATCATCGCATCGCCGTACCGGGTCGGAACCGCGATCTCATAGGCCAGCTCGCCCGAAAAGGAGATCCGGAACAGCCGCGCCCGGCAGCCGCCCGCCACGGTCACTTCACCGCAGGCCATGAAGGGAAACGCCTCGTTCGAGATGTCGAACTCCGGGTCCACGACCTTTTGCAGCAGCTTGCGGGCATTCGGACCCGCCACCGCGAACTGCGCCCAGGCCTCGGTGGTCGAGATCAGCTGCACATCCATATCCGGGAACAGACACTGGCGCGCAAATTCCATGTTGCGGTAGACCAGAACTGCGTTGGCGGTGGTGGTGGTCACCACGAAATGATCCTCAGCAAAGCGTGCGGCGGTGCCGTCGTCATAGGCAATGCCATCCTCGCGCAGCATCAGCCCGTAGCGGACCTTGCCCACCGGCAGCTTGGCAAATGCGTTGGCATACATCTTGTTCAGGAAGGCAGCTGCGTCCTTGCCCTGCACGTCGATCTTGCCCAGCGTGGTCACATCGCAGATGCCGACTGAATTGCGGGTCTGCAGCACCTCGCGGTCCACCGACTGGCGCCAATGGGTTTCACCTGCCTTTGGGAACCACTGCGCCCGCAGCCACTGGCCAACCTCGACGAACTCGGCCCCCTGCTCCTCAGCCCATTTGTGGCTGGGGGTCTTGCGGGTGGGGCGGAATTCCTCGCCGACCGAACGGCCTGCCATCACACCAAAAGACACCGGCGTATAAGGCGGGCGGAACATGGTGGTGCCGACCTCGGGGATCTGCTTGCCCGCCAGTTCGGCCATGATCGCCAGGCCGCCCATGTTGGAGGTCTTGCCCTGATCGGTCGCCATGCCCAGTGTGGTGTAGCGCTTCAGATGCTCGACCGAACGGAAGTTCTCCTGATGCGCCAGCTTCACGTCCTTGACAGTGACGTCGTTCTGCTGATCCAGCCAGGCGCGGCCCTTGCCTTCTTTGACGTACCAGAAGGGGGTGACGTTGACCGGCGCATCCTCGGCCTCAGGCAGGTCGCCAGCCTTGGCTTCAATCCCCAGCTCCGACAGCGCGGCCACGGCGCCCTCGGCCCCGGCCCGCAATGCGGCGGCAGTGGAAAAATCGCCATTGGCGGCACCTGCCACCGACATGTTTTGCGGCAATGTCCCCGCGGGGACAAAAGCGGCAATATCCTCGCGCCAGGCCGGACGGCCGCGCTGGTGACAGGTCAGATGCACGTTCGGGTTCCAGCCGCCGGAGACCGCCAGCGCGCCGCAAGGCACGTCGCGGGTGGTGCCATTGGCCAGCCGCAGCCGCGCCACTTCCAGACCCAGCCGGCCCTTGGTGTCGATCACCTGCGCACCGGCAAACAGCTCAGCACCGTCCACTTTCGGCGCATCTGCGCGGGTATCAATGACCGCGGTCACTTTCACACCTTTGGCGATCAGGTCGGCGGCAGTGCGGTGGCCGTCGTCGTTGTTGGTGAAAACCGCAACGGTCTGATCCGGCGTCACCGCCCAGCGGTTGGCATAGGCGCGCACCGCACCGGCCAGCATCACGCCGGGCCGGTCGTTGTTCTCAAACGCGATGGGACGCTCAGTCGCACCCGCCGCCAGCATCGCCCGCTTGGAATAGATCCGCCACAGGATCTGCCGCGGCTTGCCCGCTTCGGGGGCCCGCACATGGTCGGCAGTCCGCTCCACCGCGCCATAGATGCCATGATCATAGGCCCCAATGATCGAGGTGCGCGGCATCACCCGCACATTCGGCATCGACGCCAGCTCGGCCTGCGCCTGCTCGACCCAAGCCGCGCCGGTCAGATCGCCGATGCCAAAAGTCTCGGCATTCAGACGCCCGCCCAGCAGGAAGTCCTCATCCGCGATGATCACCTGCGCCCCGGCCCGGCCCGCGGTCAGCGCCGCCATCAGGCCAGTCGGGCCAGCCCCGATCACCAAGAGGTCGCAATGCAGGAAGCCCTTGTCATAGGCATCCGGATCATCCTCAAAGCTGATGCTGCCGAGGCCGGCCGCCTTGCGGATGATCGGCTCGTAGAATTTCTCCCAGAACGCCGCCGGCCACATGAAGGTCTTGTAGTAGAAACCAGCCGTCAGGAAGTTCGAGAACCGGTCGTTCACCGCCATGAAGTCATGCTTCAAGGACGGCCAGCGGTTCTGCGAGTTCGCCTCCAGCCCGTCATAGAGCTCGGCCACGGTGGCGCGGGTGTTCGGCTCCTGCCGCCCGCCGCTGCGCAGCTCAACCAGCGCATTGGGCTCTTCGGACCCGGAGGTCAGCACACCGCGCGGACGGTGGTACTTGAACGACCGGCCCATCAGCCGCACGCCGTTCGCCAAGAGCGCCGAGGCCAGCGTATCGCCCTCAAACCCCTTGTAGCGCTTGCCGTCGAAGGTGAAGCTCAGCGCCTTGCTGCCCTTGATCAGCCCGCCATCCAGGCGGTTCACCTGCACACCCTTGCGGGTGCCGGTGCTGCCGTCGGCCTGGAACGCAACCGTTCCGGCATTCATCCCAGCATTCATTACTGCATCGCTCATTTGCTGCGCCCCCTTGCCCGGGCCACATCACGGGCCAGTTCGACATTCAGGATTTCATGGGTCACGGTGTTGCGGGTCACCACCAGCCAGGACCGGTCGCCCTGCTCGTGGAACCACAGCTCGCGGTGTTCGCCCGCCGGGTTGTCGCGCAAGTACAGGTAGTCGTGGAACTGATCCGCGGCATTGTCCGCTTCCCAGTCCGGCCGGTCGATCAGGGTCGCATCACCCAGATAGGTGAACTCCTGACTGTCCCGCGGCCCGAGGATCGGATGGTTGATAATCATCGCTGTTTTCCTTTCCTCAGTGCAGGTTCGGCTGGGCGCCCTGGCCCTTTTCGTCGATCATGCAGCCGCGGCGGAACCGGTCGAGCCGGTATTCCGTGGCCACCTTATGCGGTGTGTCGGTCGCCAGCAGATGCGCATAGCACCAGCCCGAGGCCGGGGTCGCCTTGAACCCGCCGTAGCACCAGCCGCCGTTGAAATAGAGGCCGTCCACATGGGTCTTGTCGATGAAGGGGGAGCCGTCCATCGACATATCCATGATGCCGCCCCAGCTGCGCAGCATCCGCACCCGGCCCAGCGCCGGGATCAGCGCCATGCCGCCCTCGATCACGTCCTCGACAACCGGCAGATTGCCGCGCTGCGCATAGGAATTGTACATGTCCAGATCGCCGCCAAAGACCAGGCCGCCTTTGTCCGACTGGCTGCAGTAGAAGTGGCCGGCACCAAAGGTGATGACCCCGTCCAGCACCGGCTTCAGCCCTTCCGAGACAAAGGCCTGCAGCACATGGCTTTCGATCGGCAGGCGCATGCCCGCCTTCTCCATCACCCGGCTGGAGGAACCGGCCACACAGCTCGCCACCTTGTTCGCACCAATGAAGCCCTTGGTGGTTTCCACCCCCAGGCACTTGCCGTTCTCGATCTTGAAGCCGGTGACTTCGCAGTTCTGGATGATATCCACCCCGCGCAGGTCAGCACCCCGCGCATAACCCCAGGCCACCGCGTCATGGCGCACGGTGCCGCCGCGGCGGTGCAGCAGCCCGCCCTTGATCGGGAAGCGCGCGTTATTGAAGTTCAGGAACGGATACATCGCGCGGACGCCGTCCACATCCAGCAGCTCCGCGTCGGATCCGTTCAGGATCATCGCATTGCCCCGGCGCCGCGCCGCGTCACGCTGCGCATCGGTGTGCACCAGGTTCAGAATGCCGCGCTGGCTGACCATGGCGTTATAGTTGAAGTCCTGCTCCAGCCCTTCCCACAGTTTCAGCGACAGTTCATAAAACGGCTCATTGCCGTCCAGCAGGTAGTTGGAGCGGATGATGGTGGTGTTACGGCCCACGTTGCCGCCGCCGATCCAGCCCTTCTCGATCACCGCGACATTGGTGATGCCATGGTTCTTGGCCAGGTAATAGGCCGTCGCCAGCCCGTGGCCGCCACCGCCGATGATCACCACATCGTAGCTTTTCTTGGGTTCCGGATCGCGCCACGCCGGGCGCCATCCCTTGTGGCCCGTCAGGGCCTCCTTGATCACTTTCAGGCCGGAATACCGCATGATGTCCTCTCAACTGTCCCCGCAAGAGTTGTTGAGAAACGCCGTGTTTCACAGAGCGATATCGGACGCCGGACACGCCATTTGCGTCATATTGCGCAAATCACCAATGCAGATGCAGCATGGGATTTGGCGCAACCACAACATGATTCTCAACGTAATGAATTGTTTTAACACGTTAAAATCATGACGCATCACAAGTTCAGAAAAAACACTGCCCTCACCCGGTTTGCGTCACCCGGTCCGGTATCCGCGCCAAATGCGGCAAAAACGACTCACTCGGACAGGTCGATCTCATCCAGCTCGTTCAAGAGATCCAGCAGCGCCTCATATCGCTCCGCCCCCATCTTGGCCCGGGTGCGGTTCATCAGCTCGAGACTCGCGTCAATGTTGTCAGCGATGATCTTCTCGCCGGCAGGCGCAATCCGCACCACCTGGCGGCGGCGGTCCTCGGTGTCGCGCTCGCGGCTGATCAGCTGCTTCTCTTCCAGCTTCTGCAGGATCCGCGTCAGGCTCGGCAGCAGCAGGCAGGCCTTGTCGGCAATCTGGGTCGGATCGATCGGCCCGTCCTCCTGCACCACCCGCAGCACCCGCCACTGCTGTTCAGTCAGATCAGCGCCGCTCAAGAGGGCGCGGATCGGCCCCATCACACGCTCGCGCGCCCGAAGCAGCGCGATGGGAAGGGAACGGTCTGTGGCCGGCATCATCTTGGTCATATCCGATTATCACCCCCCTTCCGGGTAAACGCAATTGCCGCTTGGATTTCTTCTGCTTGACTCACGGCATCTCAATTGGTACACATGTTAAGTAATTCACGAGAGGTAACGCAGATGCCGCACATCACGCTGGACTACTCAGCCAACATGGAGGAGCACACCAATATCCGCGGTTTATGCAACCATTTGCGGCAGGCCGCTGCGGCCACCGGCGTATTCCCGCTGGCGGGCATCCGGGTGCGCGCCTTTGCCGCCAATCACGCCTCCATAGCCGACGGCGATGACCGGCACGGCTATATCGACATCTCCATCCGGCTGCGCGCGGGCCGTGACCTCGACACCCGCAAACGCGCCGCGCAGGCGGTGTTCGACGCGGCGCAAACCTTCCTTGAACCGGCCATGCAGCAGCATTCTATCGCCCTGTCGCTGGAGATGCGCGACATCGACCCTGAACTTTCCCCGAAATGCGGCACCATCCGCGACCACATGCAAAAGGCGGACCAGTGATGAGCGACCTGAATACCAACATCGAAACGCTGAACAGCCACCTGGCCCGCTTTCGCACCGACGGCATCCTGAACCTCATCGGCGGTGAAAGCCGCCCAGCCGCCTCCGGTGCCACCTTTGAAACATCGTCACCGGTGGATGAAAGCGTGATCTGCCCAGTTGCCAAGGGCGGCAGCGACGACATCGACGCCGCGGCTGCCGCCGCCAAAGCCGCCTTCCCCGCCTGGCGCGACATGCCTGCGCTGGAGCGTAAGAAGATCCTGCACCGCATTGCCGACCTGATCGTCGAACGCGCCGAAGAGATTGCGCTCTGCGAATGCTGGGACACCGGCCAGGCCCTGCGCTTCATGTCCAAGGCCGCGCTGCGCGGCGCCGAAAACTTCCGCTTCTTCGCTGACAAGGCCACCGCCGCCCGCGACGGCCAGCAGCTGCAGTCGCCTACCCTGATGAACGTCACCACCCGGGTGCCGATCGGCCCGGTTGGCATCATCACCCCCTGGAACACGCCCTTCATGCTGTCGACTTGGAAGATTGCCCCGGCGCTGGCGGCCGGCTGCACCGTGGTCCACAAACCGGCCGAATTCTCCCCCCTCACCGCCCGCATCCTGGCCGAAATCGCCCATGAGGCCGGGCTGCCGCCGGGCGTCTGGAACCTGGTCAACGGCTTTGGCGAAGAGGCCGGCCGCGCCCTCACCGAACACGCCGATATCAAGGCCATCGCCTTTGTCGGCGAGTCCAAAACCGGCTCGATGATCATGAAACAGGGCGCCGACACCCTGAAACGGGTGCATTTCGAACTGGGCGGCAAGAACCCGGTGGTGGTCTTCGACGACGCCGACCTTGACCGCGCGCTGGATGCCGCGATCTTCATGATTTACTCGCTCAATGGCGAACGCTGCACCTCCTCCTCACGTCTGCTGGTGCAGGAGAGCATTGCCGATGGCTTCGAAGCCAAGCTGATTGAGCGCGTCAACAACATCCGCGTCGGCCATCCGCTGGACCCGGCCACTGAGGTCGGCCCGCTGATCCACAAGGTGCATTTCGACAAGGTCACATCCTATTTCAGGACTGCCAAACAGGACGGCGCCACCATCGCCGCCGGCGGAACCCGCGCAGGCGATCGGGGCTGGTTCGTCCGCCCCACCCTGTTCACCAATGCCACCAACGACATGACCATCGCGCAAGAGGAAATCTTCGGCCCGGTCCTCACTGCAATCCGCTTCAAGGACGAAGATGAGGCTCTGACATTGGCCAATGACACCCAATACGGCCTCACCGGCTATGTCTGGACCAATGACCTGACCCGCGCCCTGCGTTTCACCAATCATCTCGAAGCCGGAATGATCTGGGTAAATTCGGAAAACGTCCGCCACCTGCCCACCCCCTTTGGCGGCGTCAAATCCAGCGGCATCGGCCGCGACGGCGGCGACTGGTCGTTCGACTTCTATATGGAGCAAAAACACATCGGCTTTGCCACCGGCGCCCACAAAATCCCGCGCCTCGGCGCCTGACCCCTGTTTCTTTCTGGTTGAAAATACTCCGGGGAGCGCGAGGGGCCGGCCCCTCGCTCCCGCCCCTAGCCCCAAGTGAAAGGTTCAAACCATGCCCGTCCCCGCCCCGAACCTCTACCCGCCCTTCAACATCGTGCGGCTCAGCCATGTGGAATACGCCGTCACCGACCTCACCGCCTCCCGCGCGTTTTACGTGGACACCCTCGGCCTGCAGGTGACCCACGAAGATAGCGAACGCATTTACTTGCGGGCGATGGAGGAACGCGGCCACCACTGCATCGTGCTGGTTCAGGCGGATGAGGCCTCCGTAGGCGTTCTGGGTTTCAAACTTTATGATGAGCCGGACCTGGACAAAACAGCAGAGTTCTTCGCCTCCAAAGGCCTGCCCGCCGAATGGATCGACCGCCCTCACATGGGCCGCACCCTGCGCACCCGCGACCCCTGGGGCATCCCGCTGGAGTTCTATGTCAAAATGGACCGGCTGGAACCGATCCACCAGAATTACAGGCTCTATAACGGGGTAAAACCGCTGCGCATCGACCATTTCAACATGTTCTCAGCGGATGTGGATGCCTCCGTCGCCTTCTATGGCGAGATGGGCTTCCGCGTCACTGAGTTCACCGAGGATGACGAGAGCGGCAAGGTCTGGGCGGCCTGGATGCACCGCAAGGGCGGCGTGCATGACGTGGCCTTCACCAACGGGCTCGGCCCCCGCCTGCATCACACCGCCTTCTGGGTTCCGAACCCCTTGAACATCATCGACCTCCTCGACCTGATGTCGACCACCGGCTACGTCGATAATATCGAGCGCGGCCCCGGCCGGCACGGCATCTCCAACGCCTTCTTCCTCTATGTGCGCGACCCCGACGGCCACCGGATCGAGATCTACTGCTCCGACTACCAGACCGTCGACCCGGATCTGGAGCCGATCAAATGGTCGCTCACCGACCCGCAGCGCCAAACCCTCTGGGGCGCCCCGGCGCCGCGCAGCTGGTTCGAGGAGGGCTCCGTCTTCAATGGCGCTACCCCGAAACCCAGCGCCTTGAACGCGCAGCCGATTATTGCACCCTAGCGAAACATAAGGACGGCGCCCGGACCGAGGGGTGGGCGTGAAGCGCCCTCCCCGTGGGGTCGGTCCGGGCGCTGTCCGTGCCTCCGGCACAGACTTAAGGAATACGAGATGAAATGGGATGAATTCTCCGAATGGGGCCGCCGGATCGCGGATTGGACGCAGGACTACCACCTGACCGTCGGCGACCGCCCGGTGCGGGCCAAAACCGAACCCGGCGCGGTGCTGCACGCCCTGCCCCAAACCCCGCCCGAGGACGGCGAGGGGATGGAGGCAATCTTCCGCGATTTCGAGGACATCGTGATGCCCGGCATCACCCATTGGCAGCACCCGCGCTTCTTTGCCTATTTCACCTCCAACGCCGCGGCGCCTTCGGTGCTTGCGGAATTCCTTGCCTCCGCCATCGCGCCGCAATGCATGCTGTGGCAGACTTCACCGGCGGCGACCGAGATGGAAACCCGGATGATGGACTGGCTGCGCCAGGCGCTGGACCTGCCGGACCAGTTTCAGGGTGTGATCCAGGACTCCGCCTCCTCCGCCACCCTCGCCGCGGTGCTGACCATGCGGGAAAAAGCGCTGAACTGGCAGGGCAACAGCCAAGGTTTGTTCGCGCAGAAACCGCTGCGCATCTACTGTTCCTCCGAGGTCCACACCTCCATCGACCGCGCCATCTGGGTTGCCGGCATCGGCCAGCAGAACCTGATCCGCGTGCCGATCAAAGGCGATTGGCGCGGCATGGACCCGGACGCGCTTGAGGCCGCAATCCAGGCCGACCTTGCAGCAGGCCATCAGCCCGCCGGCGTGATCCTCTGCGTCGGCGGCACCGGCGTCGGCGCCACTGACCCTGTGGACAAGGTGCTGGACGTCGCTGAAAAATACGGTCTCTACAGCCATGTGGACGCCGCCTGGGCCGGCTCCGCAATGATCTGCCCGGAATACCGCCACTACTGGCCCGGCGTCGAACGCGCCGACAGCATCGTCTTCAATCCGCACAAATGGCTTGGCGTGCAGTTCGACTGCTCCGCGCATTTCCTGAAGAACCCGGATGATCTGGTGCAGACCCTCGCCATCAGCCCGGAATACCTCAAGACTCACGGCCATGACGGCATCATCAACTATTCCGAATGGTCGGTGCCGCTGGGGCGCCGCTTCCGCGCGCTCAAGATCTGGTTCCTGATCCGCACCTACGGGCTGGAGGGCCTGCGCGCACGCCTGCGCAATCACATCAACTGGTCGAACCAGCTGCACGAAAAACTCAAGTTAGAGCCTGATTTCGAGATCACATCCGCGCCGATGTGGTCGCTCTGGTCCTTCCGCTACACCCCCGATGGGGCTGCGGACCTCGACGACCTGAATTTGCGGCTGGTCAATGCCATAAACAACGACGGCCGCATCTACCTAACCCAAACGCGTGTCGACAGCCAACTGGTGATCCGCTTCCAGGCGGGCCAGTTCGAGACCACCGAAGCAGACGTGATGATGGCCTTCGACGTCATCACCGAAATCGCAAGGAGCCTGCCATGACGCGCTTTGCCACCTGCTCCGCCAATGGAGAGACCTTCTATGGCGCGGTGACGGATGCGGGCATGACCGCCTTGTCGCCGCAGTTCCCCGACTGGCCCACCCTGCGCGATGTGATCGCGGCCCAGGGCCTGCCCGCATTGGCCCAGGCCGCCGAGGGCAAGCCCGTCACCCACACAGATTTCGCTTATGAGATCCCAATCCCCAACCCGGAAAAGATCATCTGCGTCGGCGTCAACTTCCCGGACCGCAACGCCGAGTACAAGGACGGCTCTGCCCAGCCCAAGCACATGTCCCTGTTCCCCCGCTTCCCGCGCTCCTTCACCGGCGCCGAACGCCCGCTGATCCGCCCGCCGGAAAACCACACGCTGGATTACGAAGGCGAAGTTGCCGTGGTGATCGGCAAACCGGGCCGCCGCATCAAGCCGGAGGACGCTTACGATCACATCGCGGCTTTAACACTGGCAAATGAGGGCACTATCCGCGACTGGGTCCGCCACGCGAAATTCAACGTCACGCAGGGTAAGAACTGGGACAATTCCGGTTCCATCGGCCCCTGGCTGGTGCCCTTCACCGACGCCGCGCAACTGGACGACGCCCGCATCGTGACCCGTGTGAACGGCGAGGTCCGCCAGGACGACACCCTCAACCGGATGATGTTCCCGATCCGCGAGGAGATCGCTTATATCTCGACCTTCACCACCCTGCAGCCGGGCGATGTGATTATCACCGGCACGCCCACCGGCGCAGGCGCCCGCTTCGACCCGCCGAAATACCTGGTCCCCGGCGATGTGGTTGAAGTTGAAGTGGAGGGCATCGGCGTCCTGCGCAATACGGTTGAGGACGAGGCATGACCCCGGAGCAGCACCAGGAAGCCGCTGACCGGCTGTTCAAAGCCGAGCAAACCGGCCAGCAATGCGGCCTGCTCTCCTTGGCCTTTCCTGGCATGATGCTGGACGATGCCTATGCAGTGCAGCAGGCTCTAATCAGGCAAAAGCTGGCCTCCGGGCGTAGGAAGATCGGCTGGAAGATCGGCCTCACCAGCCGCGCCATGCAGCAGGCGCTGAACATCACCACGCCCGACAGCGGCGTGCTGCTGGACGACATGGCGTTCAAAAACGGCAGCACCATCCCCGTCGGCCGCTTCATCCAGCCGCGGGTGGAAGCAGAGATCGCCTTTGTGATGAAATCCCCCCTCGCAGGCACCCACTGCACCCGTGCAGACGTGCTAGCCGCGACGGATTATGTGGCGCCCTCGCTGGAGATCCTCGACACCCGCATCCTGCGCGCCGACCCGGATACCGGCCAGGCCCGCATCATCACCGACACCATCAGCGACAACGCCGCAAATGCCGGCGTCGTGCTTGGGGCGGAGCGCCACGCCGTGGATGCTCATGACCTGCGCTGGGTGGGGGCCATCGTGGCCCGGGACGGCACGGTGGAGGAAACCGGCCTAGGCGCCGGCGTTCTGAATGATCCTGTCACCTCGGTCCTGTGGCTGGCGCGGCGGATGGCGGAATATGGACAACAGATCAAGGCCGGGGATATCGTGCTCTCGGGTTCGTTCATCCGCCCCATCGAATGCCCGCCGGGCACGGAAATCGCCGCAGATTTCGGCCCCTTCGGTTCCGTATCCATCACCTTCGCCTGACAGGAGACCCCGCCAATGCCCGCGCCCAAGAACCCCTTCAAACAGGCTCTAACACAGGGCAAACGCCAGATCGGCTGCTGGATGAGCTTTGCCGACGGCCAGATTGCCGAGATCATGGGCACCTGCGGCTTTGATTGGCTGGTGATCGACGGCGAGCACGCGCCCAACGACATCCGCTCGATCCGCGACCAGCTGATGGCGCTGGCGGCCTCCCCCAGCCACCCGGTGGTGCGGGTGCCGGTGGGCGAGACCTGGATGATCAAACAGGTGCTGGATGCCGGCGCGCAAACGGTGCTGGTGCCGATCGTCGAAAGCGCCGAACAGGCCCGCGAGCTGGTCCGCGCCTGCCACTATCCGCCCAAAGGTGTGCGGGGCGTTGGGGCCACGGCCGCACGGGCCACTATGTTCGGCACGGTCGCTGAGTACATCCAGACCGCCGATCAGGAGGTCTGCCTGCTGGTGCAAGTGGAAAACCGCGCCGGGATGGAAGCGCTTGATGAGATCCTGCAGGTCGAGGGCATCGACGGCGTCTTCATCGGCCCGGCGGATCTGTCCACCGACATGGGCCACCAGGGCAACTCCGCCCACCCCGAAGTGCGCGCTGCAATTGCTGATGCCATCACCCGCATTAAAGCCGCAGGCATCGCGCCTGGTATCCTCGGCACCACCGATGAGGCCACCCAGGCCTATGCGGACATGGGCGCGCAGTTCCTGGCGGTCGGCATCGACGTCATGGTGCTGGCCAAGAACGCCCGCGATTTGGCCGCCCGCTGGAAAGCAGACTGACCACGCAGCGCCCGGCAAAAGGGGCGGCACTCCCGCGCCCGCCCGCAGCCCTGGCAAAGCCAGCGCAGCGGCAGCGGCCTTGGGCGTGGCACCGCGCCATGCGCGGTGCCACGCCCAACGGGAGGAAGGTATTTTCAATACCTGACGACGGGCGGGAGCGCCCCCGTTGCAACCGGGACCTGCGGGTGGTCAGCGCAGTACCATGCCTTCCGGCCAGCTCAGCGTGGTATCCAGGCGGATGGTCCGGCTATCGCCCTCAGAAAGCTCCAGATCCCAGGCCAGAATACCGCGCTGCTTCTCCACGTTTTCCTCAGCAGGCCGCGGATTGGCGCTCCATTCGATCTCCAGATCATCCTGCTGCGAATAGGGCACCCGGTCCAGCAGCCGCAGCACCCAGTCCTGCGCCGTCAGGTTCTCCACAGTGATCTCCACCTTCTGCAGCTGCGCATTGCTGCGCGAAATCAGCCCCTGCCCGCCCTCACTCTGCCCCAGAACGTCGCGGCTGAGCTGCAGCCCTTCGATGGGACCAAAGCCCGCCTCCATTTCCGCCCCCGGCGCCAGCCCGGCGAAATCCTCCACCGTGACCAGTTTGCCATCAACAAACCGCGGCACTTCGCCTGAGGCCAGCAGCTGCTCCCCGAAGGTATTGGTGAACGTGGCGACGCGGTAGGCGGTTTCATCCTGCATCGGCACTGCCACTGCCTGCACCTTTGCCTCCGCGGTCAGGCTGTCCATCTCCAGCCGCAGCAGATCCGCACCGGATGCGGCCGAGACCGGCAGGCCGAAGCGGTAGGTGGCCGCCGCGCCCTCCAGATCAGCGCCCCAGCCGCCTTGGGCTTCTTCAAGCAGGACAGGTTCCTCCACCATGGGTTCCGCCAGCGCAGACAGTTCCGCTGCATCCTGACCATAGGATTTCAGCACCCGCGGCGGCTGCGGCTCCTCGATCCGGCGCAGCCGGGAATACAGCACGGACGGGCTGCCCTGCCCGCCGGGCACCGCCGTCGACAGCGTCAGCGCCACGTCCTGCCAGTTTTCGCCAGTGTCCTGCACCAGCGTGACCGCCCGTTTCAAAGTGATCTCCGGCGTATCCTCCGTGCTGAGGTGCATTTCATAAGATGGCTGCCAGCCGGTATTGCCCGCGCCCGCGGTGTAGTAGCGGACCTCGAGGGCACCCTCGCCTGCCTCCTCTGCCTCGATGTCCACGGTGATAAACAGCCGCGCCTCATCCTCCAGCGCGATCGCAGCCAGCGCCGCCCGGGCCTCTGCCAGTGCCTCCTCCAGATCTTCCAGCTGCAGCTCGATCCGCCGCGCTTCAGCCTCAGCCGCCACCGCCGCCTGGCTGGCGCCCGCGGCCTCCTCGGCGATCATCCGGGCAATCGCACTCAGCGCAGCGGCATCGGCCTGCGCCAGCCCCTCATTGGTGCCCAGCTGCTGCAGAAAACCGATCGAGGCCTCCGCCGCCCGCACGCCAGAGCGCGCCCGCTCGGCCGCGTCGCGGACAGCCGCGATCTGCGCCTCTACATCACGCACCCGCGCCTGCGCCGCCTCCACCTCGGGATCATCGGCATCGCGCGGCGGCACATAATCCTCGCGCAGCAGGGTGGCAATCCGGCGGGCGCCGGAGATCTCGACCTGCAAGGTCTCCAGTGCGGCCGTTCTGGGCACATTCTGCAGGATCAGCCGGTGGCGGCCCTGCGGCAGTGTCAGCGCGGCGCTGCGGGTGACTTCCGCCAGCCCCGGATACAGCGTCACCTCCGACACCTGGCTGCTGACGGGAATGGTGTCTGCGGAAGCGGCTGAGGCGGCAGCCAGGGCAAAGGCCATCAAGGAAAATCGCATTGGCATCTCTCAAACAAATCAAGACGGGCCGGAACCGCCCGCCTGATGCCAAGCCTAGCCGCCGCCTGTGCCGCTGACCAGCGCTCTTGCCATGCCGGCAAACCGCCGCTCAGGGCTGCGACGGACCGAACCGCAGCTCCAGTTCATCGGCGTCGATCCCCAGATCTTCGAAGCAGGTAATCACCGCCTGGCTCTGCGCGTCGCAGACCCACAGATCATCCTCGCGCCGTTTCAGGCAAATGCCCTTGCGGCGCAGGCCGCGGCACAGGGTGAACCAGTCGCCTGCCGCGGCAATATCCGCCTCCAGCTGCTGCCGCAGCCCGGCGGCCGAAACGCAGTTCAGTTTCGGGCGGGACAGAATTTCTGCCAAAGCGCCTTGCGGCTGGGCGGCGGCGGCGGGGACGGCGTTGCTGAAATCCTGCAGTGCGATCATGGCTTGCTTCCTCTTTGTCTGCTGTCCTCCTCAAGGTACCCGCAAGGCCGGCAGCAGGGCAGCCGTGCAAAAGAAAAGGGGCCGCCTCTTGCGAAGCAGCCCCCTCACCTAAAGGATATAAGGCTTAGCCTTTCTTCAGAACCTCACGGCCCAGCAGTTCGGCAATCTGCACTGCGTTCAGTGCGGCACCCTTGCGCAGGTTGTCGGAAACGCACCACAGGTTGATGCCGTTCTCGATGGTCGAGTCCTGGCGGATCCGGCTGATGAAAGTCGCGAAATCGCCCGCGCATTCGATCGGCGAGACGTAGCCGCCGGGCTCGCGCTTGTCGATCACCATGATGCCCGGCGCCTCGCGCAGGATGTCGCGGGCTTCGTCCTCGTCCAGGAATTCCTCGAACTCGATGTTCACGGCCTCGGAATGGCCGACAAACACCGGCACCCGGACGCAAGTGGCCGTGACCTTGATCGACGGGTCGACGATCTTCTTGGTCTCCACCACCATTTTCCACTCTTCCTTGGTCGAGCCGTCTTCCATGAAGACGTCGATCTGCGGAATGACGTTAAAGGCGATCTGCTTCTGGAATTTGTTCGGCGCAACCTCGGTGGTCGGGTTGTAAATCGCCTTGGTCTGATCCCACAGCTCGTCCATGCCGTCTTTACCGGCACCCGACACCGACTGGTAGGTGGAGACGACGACGCGCTTGATCTTGGCGCGGTCATGCAGCGGCTTCAGCGCCACCACCATCTGCGCGGTGGAGCAGTTGGGGTTGGCGATGATGTTCTTGTTCTTGTAATCGTGGATCGCTTCCGGGTTGCACTCCGGCACGATCAGCGGGATTTCCGGGTCGTAACGGTAGAGCGAGGAGTTATCGATCACCACACAGCCCGCGGCGGCCGCCTTGGGCGCGTAATCCTTGGTCGCGGCAGAGCCGACGGCAAACAGCGCCATGTCCCAGCCGGTGAAATCGAAGGTGTCCAGATCCTTGGTAGTGAGTGTCTTATCGCCAAAGCTGACTTCAGTGCCGAGAGAACGGCGGCTTGCCAGCACAGCGATCTCATCCACAGGGAACTGGCGCTCGGCCAGGATGTTCAGCATTTCGCGGCCCACGTTGCCAGTGGCGCCAACGACGACGATGCGGTAACCCATTTGTCTGTTTCTCCAGTATCACCCGGCCTCATGGCCGGCGGCGGAGTATTACTGCCATCGGAGACAAGTTTAAAGTCCCCTGTCAGTCCATGCTGTCGCGGCTGAGCAGATAAATTGCGCATCCCAGCCCCAGGCACACCAAAAAGAAAGTGAAAATCCCCGTATAGGGCAAGGTTAGGTCCGCACCGGTCATTTCTGCGTGAATGCGCCCGGTGGCAAACTGCATGATTCCCACCCCGCCGATGCCAAAGAGATTGAGCAGCGTCACCCCCCGCCCCGCCAGATGCGGCGGCACAAAGGCGCGGCCATGCGCCATGATCACCGGGAAGGACGCGCCGAAAAAGCCGACCGCAGCCATCATCGCCACCGGCATCCAGACCGGCGCGCCAGTGGCCAGGATCAGCCCGCCCAAGCTCGCACAGCCCAGAACGTTGCCGCCCAGGATCAGCCATTTGCGGGTGCCCAGCACCCGGTCCAGCGGCCCATAGGCAAACGTGCCGGCAATCATCGCCGCCCCCATCACCAGCGTCGCCAGCCCCACGTCCTGGGTGCTGAGCCCGTAGACATCATTCAGATAGGGCCCGATCCACAGCCCCCTGAGCGCCCCCGACGGCGCATAGGCCACCAGCATCAGCGGAAAGATCGCCCACATCACCGGCATCTTCAGCAGATCAAAGACCGATCCCTTGTGCTCGCCGTCCGGTTTGTCCGGGTCTGAAACCGTCAGGAATATCCCCGCCGCCACCACAGCCGAGACCGCCGCCAGCCCCGCCAGCGTGCCGCGCCAGCCGAACAAATCCACCGCCAGCGCCGTCGGGTAAGAGGCCACCAGATTGCCGGCCGACCCCACCCCCAGCATCACAGCCGCCAAAGTGGCAAAGCGCGCGGGCGGGTACTGCCGCGCAAAGATATAGTAAGACGCCATCAAGACGGGCGAACAGCCAATGCCGATCAGGAACATCGCCAGGCTCACATGCAAGGGCGCCGTGGCAACCGCAAACAGCGCCGCCCCGCCGCCGCCGCCCAAGAGCAGCAGCAAGGCCGCCGTGCGCCGCGGCCCCACATGGTCCAGTGCCCAGCCCACCGGCAGCTGCATCGCGGCAAAGGACAGAAACCACATGCCCGAGGCAAAGGCGAGATCATCCGGCGCAGCACCAATGTCCTGCCCCAGCACGCCGGACAGCACCGCCAGGAAGGCACGGAAAAACTGGCTCAGCACATAGGCCAGGCACAACAAAATCAATCCCGCCTGCATGTTCCGCCCCCCGTGATCTTTTCTTTCGCCGCACAGCTTGCATGTTTGGCCCCGCGGCACAATTCGTTTAGGCAGGAACGGCAGGTCACAGGCACGCGGCACCGGGGCGGGACACATGACATCGGACACATTCTACGCCAGCCTCCCCAAGGCCCCGGACTTCGCCAGCCTGTCCGGCCCGGAAGGCTTTGCGCCGCTGCCGCCGGACTGGCACCTTTGCTGCACCGACATCGTGAACTCCACCGGGCTGGTCGCCGCAGGCCGTTACAAGACCGTCAACATGATCGGCGCCTCGGTGATTGCCGCCATGCGCAACGCGCTGCGGGGCGAGGCCTTCCCCTATATCTTCGGCGGCGACGGCGCCTCCTTTGCGGTGCCGCCCCGCCACCGGGACACCGCGGAACAGGTTCTGGCATCCCTGCGCAGCTGGACCGAGGCGGAATTCGGCATCACCCTGCGCGCCGCGATGCTGCCGCTCTCCTGGATCCGGGCCGAGGGGCTGGACGTGCGGGTCGCCCGCTACGCAGTCTCGGAATACGCCGATTTCGCCATGTTCAGCGGCGGCGGCCTGGCCTGGGCCGAAACCCAGATGAAGGCCGGCGCCTTCGAAGTGGCCGCCGCCCCGCAGGCCGAACCGCCCGACCTTGCAGGCCTTTCCTGCCGCTGGAGCAACACGCCCGCGCGCAACGGCATCATCCTGTCGGTGGTCGCCCAGCCCGCCCCCGGCGCTGCGGCGCAGGACTTTGCCCGGCTTTCGGCCGAATTGCTGGACATGGCCGGGGAATTGGAGAGCAACGGCCACCCGGTGCCGGTCACCGGGCCGAAACTGCAGTTCCCACCCGCCGGATTCGCACTTGAAGCCCATTCGTCGCGCGGTAAATCCCCGCTGATTTTAAGAAAGCTCTACCTTCTGGCCCACAGTGCCTTTGCCGCGCTGCTCTTTATCACCAAACGCCGCGCGGGCGCTTTCGACCCGGTGCATTACCTCTCCGTGCTCAAAGCCAATTCCGACTTCCGCAAGTTCGACGACGGGCTCAAGATGACGCTGGATTGCACCCCCGGGATCCGCGACAAAATCCGCCGGCATCTGGAGCAGGCCGCCGCCAGGGGCCTGGTGCGCTACGGCCTGCACGAGCAGGACGCCGCCATGGTCACCTGCATCGTGCCTTCGCCGGTCGAAGACGATCATGTGCATTTTGTCGACGGTGCAGCAGGGGGTTATACCCAGGCAGCCGCCAATCTGGCAGCCGCGTTTGAAAACAGGGAAAAGGGCCTCTGACCCCCACGCGGCGCAGGGGCATTCCGGTTGGGAAACGGACATTGCGGCCCGCCTGCGCCATACGGTGCAGGGGCGGCGCGCGCCCGCCGCCGCTCAATCAGGCGGGAACGCCCCCAAGCTTTGCCGCGGTCCAGCAGCGGCCTGACGCCCGCACCGGCCTCCCAGGCGGACGCACCGCATTTTTCAGCCCCGAATCCCCTCTCAGCCGCGCCAGGCTGGGGATAATTCCCCGCATTGTCAGTAAATTCGAAAGATTTGAGCCCGCCGCAGAAACCTTTTGAAAACCTGTCCGGCGCAAATTGGCAGACGTGCCGTGGGGGCACTAAGAAACTGGGTGAATGTGGTGGCCAATATACTAACAGTGATGCACTCGGAGACAGTGCGCCTTGATCCTGACAAACTCACCGCGCTCTATGAGCAGCTCGGCGAGACCGGCGCCGAGGATGTGGTGTGCCGCGCAGTAGAGGAAATGGCGGTCCGTCTGACGCATTGCGAGCGTCTGTGGCGGCAGAACGACATGATGGCCTTGCGCAAAAGCGCCCGCTCGCTGATTGCCATCGCCGATCAGATCGGCATGTCCGCACTGGCAACGATTGCCAACGACGTGACCCAAGCCATTGATTCCGATGACCCCCCGGCCATTGCAGCCATCCTGTTCCGGCTGATGCGGGTGGGTGAGCGCTCGCTTACAGCGGTCTGGGACGAACAGGACATGACGATCTGAGCCTTCCCTGCCCTGCGGGGCTTGCAGGCCGCGCTGCGGCGGCTACTCTGGCGCATCAAACGTGATCCGCAATCCGGAGTATCCTCATGCCGCCCGTCTTTGCCGCCCCCAGCCCGGACGCCTGTCCGCTGCACATCCTCTCTTCTGACACCTGCGAAAGCTGGCTCTCGGGCCAGCCGCAGCGCGTTCAGGCCTGGGCCAGGGCGCAGGGGTTCACCGGCGCCTGCGGCCAGGCGCTGGCGGTGCCCGCAGAAGATGGAACCCTCGAGATGGCCCTGGCCGGCTACGGCAGCCCCGCCCAGCGCGCGCGCCGCCGTTTCGTGCTGGCCGAAGCCGCCCAGAAGCTGCCCGGCGGCAGCTACCGGATCGCCTCCGGCCTGCCGGACAGCTGTGCGGCCACGGAATCGCTGGGCTGGCTGCTGAGCGCCTACCGTTTCAACCGCTACAAGGAGGGCAAGGGCGAAGCTGCAACGCTGGTGGCCCCCGAAGGCATTGATGCCGGCGCCGTCGAATCGCTCGCTGCCGCCGAATGCCTGACCCGCGACCTGATCAACACCCCCGCCTCCGACATGGGCCCGGACGAGCTGCAGGCCGCCGCTCTGGGCCTGGAAGAGGAGTTCGGCGCCCAGGCCTCCGTCATCACCGGTGCAGAGCTGCTGGAGCAGAATTTCCCGCTGATCCACACTGTTGGCCGCGCCTCGGACCGCGCGCCGCGGCTGATCGACCTGCGCTGGGGCAGCGCCGGGCCGAAACTCACCCTGGTGGGCAAGGGCGTCTGCTTTGACACCGGCGGGCTGAATTTGAAGCCCGGCAACAGCATGGCCTTGATGAAAAAGGACATGGGCGGTGCCGCCAATGTGCTGGGGCTGGCGCGGATGATCATGGCCGCAAACCTGCCGCTGCAGCTGCGGGTACTGATTCCCGCGGTGGAAAACGCCGTCTCCGGTCCCGCCTTCCGCCCCGGCGATGTGCTCACCTCCCGCAAGGGGTTGACGGTGGAGATCAACAATACCGACGCCGAGGGCCGCCTGGTGCTGGCCGACGCCCTGACCCTGGCCGCCGAGGAGGAACCGGACCTGCTGGTCTCCATGGCGACCCTCACCGGTGCCGCGCGGGTGGCGGTGGGGCCGGATCTCTCGCCCTTCTACACCGACCACGACGCTGATGCCGCTGCACTGGCCGCAAGCGCCGCTGCCAATGCAGATCCGGTCTGGCGGATGCCCTTCCATGACCCTTACGAGAAGATGATCGAACCCGGCATCGCCGACCTCGACAATGCGCCCTCGGGTGGTTTTGCCGGCTCCATCACCGCCGCCCTGTTCCTGCGCCGCTTTGCCGGCGACGCCCGCTACATGCATTTCGACATCTACGGCTGGACCCCGGCTGCCGCGCCCGGCCGCCCCAAGGGCGGCGCCCTGCAGGGCGCCCGCGCGCTCTTTGCCGCCCTGCCCGGCCTGCTGGAGCTTTGAACCCCATGCCCGACCGCCGCCGCCTGCCTATGAACACCCGTGTCGCCGCCGCGCATCTGGAGGATGTGCCAGAGGGTATCGCGCGGGTGGACGGCACCGCCGCCCGCATCGGGGTGCCGGTTGCTGACCTGCTGCGCGCCCCCGACGGCGCCCGCGACCGCCAGCTGGTCCACGGCGAGCCGGTCACGGTTTTTGAAGACCGCGGCGGCTGGTCCTTCCTGCAAGCGGCCAAGGATTCCTACGCGGGCTATGTGCCCAGCCCGTCGCTGGTGCCGCCGTTTGAGGCCACCCATTGGGTCAGCGCTCCTGCCACCCACGCCTATACCGCGGATGATTTCAAATCGCCTGAGTCCCACGCCCTCAGCCACGGCAGCCGGGTGCAGGTGCTGGGCGGCGCGGGCCGGTTCCTGGAAACCAACCTCGGCTTCATCCCCGCCCGCCACCTGTCGCCCCTTGGCGCCCATGCGGAGGATCCGGTGGCTGTGGCAGAGCTGTTCCTCGGCACGCCGTACCTGTGGGGCGGCAACAGCCGCTTTGGCATCGACTGCTCCGGCCTGGTGCAGGCGGCGCTCTTGGCCTGCGGCATCGCCTGCCCAGGTGACAGCGACATGCAGGAGGCGGAACTGGGAGAAGACGCCCCCGCCGCAGACTACCAGCGCGGCGACCTTTTGTTCTGGAAGGGCCATGTTGCCTTGGTGCGGGACGCGGAGACCCTGATCCACGCCAACGCCCACGACATGGCCGTGGCCATTGAACCCATCGCTGCGGCAATCGCACGGATCGCAGCCCAGGGCGACGGCCCGGTCACCGCGCACAAACGGCTGGCATAGGGCGCAGCACCTGCCGCAGGCGGCAAAAATCTTACAAAGATTTTTGGCCGGAATTTTCAGAAAATTCCGGTTCCCGCTCCGCCGCAAGCCCTGCGGCTACTCCACGGAACGGATCAGCTTGCGCTCCAGCACCCGCAGCACGGTTTTCAGATCCGCACCGCGCTTGAGAATGTGCCCGTCCATGCCGACCACCGAATACTGCCCCTGCCGCTGCCGCAGCTTGGGGCGCTTTTCGATACGGTAAAGCGGATGCTCCGCCGTGCGCCGGAAGACCGAGAACACTGCCAGATCGCGCAAGGAAGAAATCCCGTAGTCACGCCACTCGCCCGCCGCCACCATCCGCCCGTAAAGCGAAAGAATGACCGACAGTTCCCGCCGGTCAAATGCGACTTGCTGAGGAATGGGAGATCCGGGAAAAGGCTGCACCTGATCAAAGCTCATAAGATAAAGCTTGCCTCATTTGCCCGGCAAATCAAGGTTTATGACGTTCGAATTTGCGTGTGGTGCAGGATGCGCACATCCGCCGCGCCCCGGTTTTACCTTGCTTTGACGGCCTCAGGCGGCAACCAATCCGCCGCATTGCAGGCCCAGAATCTGCTCCAGCGCCACCCGCCCCGGCGCCGTCAGCATCAGGCCGCGCTTGTGCCGGTGCCGCTTGACCCAGCCGCTGTCCAGCGCGTGATCCAGGATCTGCCGCCCCATCGGACCCGCCACATGCAGCTTGCGCTCGGTCCAGTCCAGACAGGGCCGCGCAAAGGGCTGGCGGCCTTGCCGTTCCGGCAGCACCACCCCCAGTTTCAGCCATTCCCCGGCCGGCTGCGCACGAAAGGCGCCATCCGCCTCCACCAGCATGCCGCGGTCCAGAAAGGCCCGGGTCATCGCCACCGCCAAGGGCCCGGCCAGGTGGTCGTAGCAGCTGCGCAGCTGCGCCAGCCCGCCCGCCTTGCGCTGCTGGGCGCGGTGCAGGCTGTCGGCCGGCGCAATTGCCGCCAATTGCTCCAGCGCATGGGCCACCTCGGCGCTGGCCAGCCGGTGATAGACGCAGCGGCCGCGCTTTTCCGCCGCCACCAGGCCTGCATCCTGCAGCATCCGCAGATGCGCCGAGGCGGTCTGCGGCGTCACCCCGGCTGCCGCCGCCAGTTCCTTGTTGGTATAGGCGCGCCCCTCCAGCAGCTCGCACAGCATCCGGGTGCGGCTGGCGTCGCTGATGGCCTGGCCCAGAATATCGAAACGCGGTGTGATCATGGCCTCATCCTACGCCCTTGCAGCGCTGGAACCCAAGGAAAACCCTTCGTCCGCCGCCGAACTGTCCGCGCCCTTCAGGCAAAGGAGCCATGGCAGAACCAGCCCCCCGACAGCGCGCCGCCATGGGCAAAGAACAGCCACAACCGGGCGCCGCAGGCGGTCACCACCACCCAGTAGTCGCGCACGCCGCTGCGCCACTCGGGGTCTTCCAGCCACCATTCCGGCGCAATCCGCTCGGGGCCTTCGGCATGGGCCAGCTGCCAATCGCACCCGCGCCAGCGGAACCGCTCCGGCAGCTGCGGCACCTCCGGCGCATGGACCAGCTCAGGCCGCCAGATCAGCAACGGCCGCGGACGGGAGGGGCGCGGCCAGTCTCCGGCCGCAGGCTCCGACCAGGCCGCCGCCTGCACGGTGAAAGTCTTTTCCGGGATATGGCTGTCGGCCGGGTGATAGCGGGTGACCGCCTCCAGCCCCAGCCGGGCGCCAAGGCGGGTGATCAGATCCTCCAGCGCCGCCTCATCCTCCTGCCGGGCCTCCTGCCTGGCCCGCGCCGCGGCGCCTGCCTCGGCATGGCCCGCGGGCGTGCGGTCGTGGATGGCTTCGGTCTGCACCGCCTCCAGCCGCAGCATGTCGATGCCGTAGCCCGCGTCGATCTGCTCCAGCTTCATCTCCAGCAAGGGCCGGATGCGGGCCGGGTCGCGGCTCGCCCGCGCCAGCCCCGCCACCACCGCCTCCATCGCCTGATCGCAGCGGTGCGCCTCCAGCCGCAGGCTGCGCAGGCCCCGCCCGCGCGCCTCCAGCCGGGCACACAGCCGCGGCAGCATCCGGTCGATGCCCGCCAGCAGGTCCTCCATCAGCCCGATCGGCTCCGGCAGGGTCAGCCGCACCGCAAAATGGTCCGGGCTGCGGGCAGGCGAGACCGGCTCCGGCGCGCTGCCCATCGCCTGGTCCAGCCGCAACACCAGCCCGCGCCCGAACCGGCGCGCCAAACCGGCCCGCGGCTGCCCCAAGAGATCGCCGATCCGCCGCAGCCCCAGCCGGTTCAGCTGCGCCACCGTGGCGCCATCCAGCCGCAGCGCCGCCACCGGCAGGGGGCCAAGCGCGGCATAGGCCTGCCCCGGCTGTGCAATCCGCCCCGCCTGCGGCAGCACCGCCTGCACCTGCGGCGCCGCGCCGCCGCGGGTCCAGTGGCGGCGCTTGGCGCTGTGCCGGGGCGTGCGCTTCTGCGCCCGGGCGCGGGTCGCGGGCGCCTCCTGGTCGATGGCATCGCCAGAGCGGTCCGGCGCAGCCTCCTGCCCGGCGTAGCGCGCCAGCGCCCAGGCCGCGCCCAGAGTATCGGCCAGCCCCATCTGCACGCTGAGCCCCATCTCCGCGCAATCCTTCCCCGCCGTCTCCATCAGCGCCGCCTCGCCGCCGAACAGATGCGCGCAGCCGCTGATGTCCAGCACCAGCCCGTCCTCTTCCGCCTCTGCCACCCAGGGGCTGAACTTGCCCGCCCAGCGCCGCAGTGCAGCCAGAAACGCCGCCTCAGCGGCCTGGTTGCGCGGCCGCACCACCAGGCCTGCGCACATCGCATAAGCATCGCGCAGCGGCTGGCCCGCCTGCAGCCCTTCCGCCAAAGCGGCGGCGTTTAACGCAGAAATAACCTGGGTGTTGGACACTTCGCAGGCAACGGCCAGCGGCCCGGTGATGCCGCCGCGTTCAGCGCGCAGGATGCGCTCCGCCCCAAGGCGCGGAAACCAAAGCGAAAGAATGCGGCGGTGGGACATGGGCAGCAGGCACGCAAACGGGGGCGGCAACGGGCAAGACAAGCCCGGAGCCAGCCAGGTTATGGGAGTGCCACACTATATGTTCTTATTTTGTTCTTGTCATTTGATTCGCTCAGCCTGCCCGGGAGCCCCGCGATGAGCTTCCGCCTGCACAAAGCCGCGGTCTTGCTGACGGTGATTGCCGCGCTGGCCATCGGCAGCTCTGCCCCCGGCACGGCCGGCAGCGGCTATGACAAACATGTCACCCGCCGGATTGCCCTGATGACCACGCAAAAGGCAGCGCTGGACGAGCTGACCAGCATGATGGCCGGGCGCAGCACCTTCGACCAGGGCAGGGCTCGCGCGGCCCGGCGGCTGCTGGTCAAATCCACCAAGTCGATCCGCAAGCATTTCAAGAAACCGCGGCTGGATCCGCGTTCCAATGCGCGGCCGCTGATCTGGCACAGCTGGAAAGATTTCGAAAACCGCGCCGGGATGGCACAGGCCGCCGCCAAATCGCTCAACACCCGTTCCCTGCCCGCACTGCGCCGGACCCTGCCCAGCCTGATGCAAAGCTGTCTCGGCTGTCACGAGACCTACCGCCGCACGCCGAACAGTTTCATCACCCATTGAGACAGGCCCGCTCCAGGCCCGCGTCCGGAGCGGCCCCCGGGACAGGCAGGCGGGGCAGGCAGCCTGCTCCTCTCAGGCGCCGTAGCGCGCCAGAAAGGTGCCGATTGCCCCCTCGATCACCCGCTCGCGCTCGGCCTCGGTGAAGGCCTCGTCTATATTGAACAGGAAGCGCAGGAAAACATCGGCCTTGCACAGCTCGATGAACTGGGCGGCAGCCAGATCCACATCCGCAATCGCCAGCTCGCCGCGCTCTGCGGCCACCGCCAGGTAACCGCGGATCTGCCCGTGCAGCACCATCGGCCCGCTTTCATAGAACATCGGCCCCAGCTCGGGAAACCGGTCCGCCTCGGCCACGAAGATCCGGAACAGCTGCAGGCTGATGCCGCCCATCAGCACCGCATGCACATGTTCCGCCGCCACCCGCAGCACCTCCTGCGGCCCGCAGCTGCCCGCCGCCAGATCCAGCGGGTTCTCCGCCTGCTGCACGCAGACCGAGCGCACCACCTCCATGAACAGCACCCGCTTGTCGGGGAAATAACTGTAGAGCGTCGCCTTGGACACACCTGCCGCCTTGGCAATCTTGTCGACGCTGGCCCCTTCGAACCCGTCGGCCAGGAACACCTCGCGCGCGCCCTCCAGGACCTGGTCGAATTTCCGGCCGGTGCGCAGGACGCTGGCTTGCTGGTTCATGCGGGCTCCTCGGGGCTCGGGACAGGGGGCTGGGGCAGCTGGCTCTGCCCCTAATGTAATCCGTACCGCCGCTTTGCAACAGGGGCACGCGCCGTCTTGCGGCCGCTCGCGGAAGCGTTATGTTTAGAATCATTCTAAATTGAGGGCGGAAAATGCGGTTTTTCACACAGCGCAAGCGCTTTGCGGACTTGAGCGGGCAGGAGGTTCTGGCCCTGGCGATTTCTTCGGAAGAGGATGATGCGCGCATCTACCGCGGCTACGCGGAGCGGCTGCGGGCCGACTACCCAGCATCTGCCGCGATGTTCGATGGCATGGCGGCGGAGGAGGACGATCACCGCGCCCAGCTGATTGCCCTGCATGAGGCCCGGTTCGGCCCGGCAATCCCGCTGATCCGGCGCGAGCATGTGGCGGGCTACTATGCCCGCCGCCCCATCTGGCTGATGGAGACCCTGAGCCTCGGCCGCATCCGCACCGAGGCCCGGGCGATGGAGCGCGATGCCGAGCGCTTTTACTCCGCTGCCGCCGCCCGCACCCGGGACGCCGCCACCCGCAAGCTGCTGGGCGATCTGGCCGCAGCTGAGGCAGGCCATCAGGCCCGGGCGGGCGCGCTGGAAGACGCGCATCTGGACAACGCCGCACGCGCAGACGAGGACGCCGCCGCCCACCGCCAGTTTGTGCTGACCTGGGTGCAGCCGGGGCTGGCCGGGCTGATGGACGGCTCGGTCTCCACCCTGGCGCCGATCTTCGCCACCGCCTTTGCCACCCAGGACACCTGGACCACCTTCCTGGTCGGCGTGGCCGCCTCGGTCGGGGCGGGCATCTCGATGGGCTTTACCGAAGCCGCCTCGGACGACGGCGCGCTGTCGGGCCGCGGCTCGCCAGTCAAGCGCGGGCTTGCCTCCGGCGTGATGACCACCGTGGGCGGCCTCGGCCACGCGCTGCCCTACCTGATCCCGGAGTTCTGGACCGCCACCACCCTCGCCTTCCTGATCGTCTTCGTAGAGCTGTGGGCCATCGCCTGGATCCAGAACCGCTTCATGCAGACCCCGTTCTGGCGCGCCACGATGCAAGTCGTGCTGGGCGGCGCCCTGGTGCTGGGCGCCGGCGCCCTGATCGGCAGCGGTTAGCGCCCGCCGCCGGTGGCACTCCCGCCCGCTCCGGAGCAGCCATAGGCTGCCCCTCCCCGGTTGGGCCCGGCAGCGCTGGCGCGCTGCGGGCGCGCGCAGCTCAGGCCTTCAGCGGGTCAAGGGCGGCAAAACCGCCGCGCGCAGGCGCGGTTTACCCTTGAGGCGCTGAAGGCCGGTCCCACAATTGAACCGGCGCTCTCAGCAGAAATCCCCGCCCCGTGCAACGCACGGGGCCACGCCCAACTGTGAAGGGCATTCGCCAGAATGCCCGTGAACAGGCGGGAGCGCTCCCGGTCCTGCCAAGAAACACCCTTTGCCAATTGGTCAATTCAGGTTACCAATCCGCCAATGGCCGAGATCTTCTTCCGCACCCTGCCCTTCTTTGCAATCATCGCCCTCGGCTACGGCGCAGGGCGCAGCCGGTTCTTCAGCGAAGACGCTACCGCCTATCTCACCAAATTCGTCTTCTTCTTCCCGCTTTCGGCAATGATCTTCCGCTTTGCCGCCAACCTGTCCTCTGCCGAAGTCTTCGACCCGGCGCTGATCCTCGGCTACCTGGCGGGCACGCTGGCGGTCTACCTGCTGGTAACCGCCGTTGCCATGATCCGCGGACTGGACATGCAAACGGCGGCGGTCGAGGCGCAATGCGCCGCAATCGGCAACGTTGGTTTCCTCGGCCTGCCGATGATGGCGGTCCTGTTCGGGCCCGCGTCTGTGGCGCCGATGATGGTGGTGCTCAGCGTCGATCTGGTGGTGTTCTCCTCGCTGATCGTCATTCTCATCAACGCCGGGCGCGGCCAGGGCTTGGGTTTGGCGACCCTGAAACTGGTGGGGCTGGGTCTGCTGAAAAACCCGATGATCCTATCCATCGTTGCAGGCCTTGCCTGGTCTGCCTCGGCGCTGCCGATCCCGGAAACCGCAAACAGCTTCCTCACCTTGCTTGGCGCCGCCGCCACCCCCGGCGCGCTGTTCGCCATCGGCGCCTCGCTGGCCTCGAAATCCGCCGAGCGGGTGCAGGTGGCAGGCTGGCTCAGCTTTGCCAAACTGGTGCTGCATCCGGCCTGCGTCGCCGTGGCGGTGCTGTGGCTGATCCCTGCCGCGCCGTTTTCCGCCTCCGTGGCCATTGCCGCCGCCGCGCTGCCGGTTGCGGGCAATGTCTATATGCTGGCGCAGCACTACGGCGTGGCGCCGCAACGGGCCTCCGCCGCCATCCTGATCTCCACCATGCTGTCGATCGCCACCCTGCCCGCGGTGATCGCCTGGGTCTCCTGACCCGCCATCCGCACAGCCCGGGAGCGCTCCCGCGCCCGCAGCACGCCCTGACTGGCGTCAGAGCGCCCTTGGCGGCCTTGGGCCCGGCCCGGCGCACAGCGCCGGGCCGGGCCCAACGGGAGCGGAGCATGCCCCATGCTCAGGCGACGGGCGGGAGCCTTTGCCTGCCTCGCATTGCAATTGTTTGCGATTTCGCAAGCCTTCTGCCGCAAAAACCGGAATTGCCGCCGCCCACCCGCTGGACGCTGCCGCCGTCAGCAGATAGCGATAGGGCTAACAGATTTAAGGAGCCACACGCATGGAAACCGTTTCCGAGAACCGCGCCTTTGGCGGCACCCAAGGCGTCTACAAGCACGCCAGCAGCGCCACCGGCGGCGACATGACTTTTGGCCTGTTCCTGCCGGAGGAAGCCAAGGACGGCCCGGTGCCGGTGCTGTGGTATCTCTCGGGCCTGACCTGCACTCATGAAAACGCCATGACCAAGGCAGGCGCCCAAGCCTGGTGCGCCGAGCAGGGCATCGCCATTGTCTTCCCCGACACCAGCCCCCGCGGCGAAGGCGTGGCTGATGATGAGGCTTACGACCTGGGCCAGGGCGCCGGGTTCTACGTGAACGCCACCCAAGACCCCTGGGCGCCGCATTTCCGCATGTGGGACTACGTGGCCGAGGAACTGCCCGCACTGCTGGGTGAAAAATTCGCCATCGACCTGGACCGCCAGGCGATCACCGGCCATTCCATGGGCGGCCATGGCGCGCTGACGCTGGCGATGAACCTGCCCGGCCGCTACAAGTCGGTCTCCGCCTTCGCACCGATCTCCAACCCCACTGCATCGGACTGGGGCCGCAAGCAGCTCAGCGCCTATCTGGGCGATGATGAGGCGGCCTGGGCCAAACACAACGCCACCCTCATGATGCGGGAAAAGGGCTTCGACGGCCCGGTCCTGATCGACACCGGCACCGCTGACCAATTCATCGACCTCTTGAAACCCGAAGCCCTGGCCCATGCGGTGGCCGAGCGCCGCCAGCAGGCCACCCTGCGGATGCAGCCGGGCTATGACCACAGCTATTTCTTCGTGTCGACCTTCATGGAGGAGCATGTCTCCTTCCACGCCGACGCACTGTACCAGAACTAAGAAACAAAGGACGCGGCCATGAGTGACGAATTTGATTATGACCTGATCATCATCGGTTCCGGCCCCTCGGGCCGCGCCGCTGCCATCCAGGCGGGCAAGCTGCACCGCCGGGTGCTGGTGATCGACCGCAAGGACCGGCTGGGCGGCGTGTCGGTGCACACCGGCACCATCCCCTCGAAGACCCTGCGCGAGACCGTGCTGAACCTTTCCGGCTGGCGCGAACGGTCCTTCTATGGCCGCTCCTACCGGGTCAAGGACGACATCCTCGCCGAAGACCTGAAGGCGCGCCTGCACAAGACCCTGGACCACGAGGTCGACGTGCTGGAGCATCAGTTCAACCGCAACCACGTGGACACCCTCTTGGGCCTGGCCAAATTCACCGGCCCGAACGAGGTTGAGGTCGCCACCGAGGCTGGCGAAACCACCCGGCTGACGGCGGAGAAATTCCTGATCTCCACCGGCACCAAGACCTATCGCCCGGATTACGTGCCCTTCAACGGCACCACCATCCTGGACGGCGATGAGTTCCTGGAGATGGCGGAAATCCCGCGTTCGCTGGTGGTCATCGGCGCTGGCGTCATCGGCGTGGAATACGCCACCATGTTCTCAGCCCTCGATGTCCGCGTCACCCTGATTGAACCGCGCGAGACCTTCCTCGACTTCATCGACAAGACCCTGATCCAGGAATTCACCCACCAGATCCGCGAAAACGGCGTCGACCTGCGGCTGGGCTCCGCCGTGGAAACCATCGAAGACGCGGGCGAGCACGTCGAGGTCACCCTGGAAAACGGCCGCCACGTGCGCGCCGAGATGCTGCTGTTTGCTGCGGGGCGCATGGGAGCCACCGGTGCACTGAACCTCGAGGCCACCGGGCTCAAGACCGACCACCGCGGCCGCCTCAGTGTCAACCGCAAGACCTATCAGACCGAGGTGCCGCACATCTATGCCACCGGCGATGTGATCGGCCACCCGTCGCTGGCTTCCACCTCGCTGCAACAGGGCCGGGTTGCCGCCTGCCACGCGCTCGACACCCCCACCATGCCGGAAAGCCCCTGGTACCCCTATGGCATCTACTCGGTGCCGGAAATGTCCACCTGCGGCATGTCCGAGGAAGAGCTGAAGGAACGCGGCATCCCTTACGAAGTCGGCGAGGCACGCTTCCGCGAGACCTCGCGCGGCCACATCATGGGGCTGGAGCACGGCATGCTGAAGATGCTGCTCAGCCTCAAGACCCGCCGGGTGCTGGGGGTGCAGATCGTCGGCGAAGGCGCCACCGAGCTGATCCACATCGGCCAGGCGGTGATGAACCTGCAAGGCACGGTGGACTACTTCGTGCAGAACACCTTCAACTACCCGACCCTGGCCGAGGCTTATAAGGTCGCAGGGCTCGACGCCTTCAACCGGATGCCGATCCCGGAAGAGTTCAAGGTGAAGAAACCCGCCCGCAAACCCAAGGCCAAACCCGCCCCGAAGGCCGAGAAGCCCCCCGAGGCGGACAAGAAGGCTGCCGAGTGACCGCGCTCTACATCGACGCCGACGCCTGCCCGGTCAAGCAGGAGGCCGAGCGGGTCGCGACCCGCCACGGCCTCCGGATGTTCGTAGTCTCCAACGGCGGGTTGCGGCCCTCGCAGAACCCGCTGGTGGAAAACGTGATCGTGTCTGAGGGCGCCGATGTGGCCGACATGTGGATCGCCGAACGCTGCGGCCCCGGCGATGTGGTGGTCACGGGCGACATCCCGCTGGCCGCCAAATGCATCGAAGCCGGCGCCCGGGTGCTGCGCCACAACGGCGAGCGCTTTACCCAGGCCAACATCGGCCAGCAGCTGGCAATGCGCGACCTGATGGCGGATCTCCGCGCCGCCAACCCCTTGGGCATGCAGGGCGGCGGCAAGGGTTTCACCAAGGCAGACCGCTCCCGCTTCCTCGACGCGCTGGAACGCGAGCTGCGCGCCGCCAAGGCCGGACGTTAATACGGGCCGCTAAGCCATCGCGGCTTTCAGCGGCGCCAGATCTCCCTCCAGAACGGGGCGCAGGAATGTCCGGTCATAACGCCGGACAATGCCGTTGTCCTTGGCGTATTGGAACGCCGCCAGACAATCGGCATCCTCAAAGCTCCTGGCGCGGTAGTCTTCATAAGCCGCCAGAGAGGGGAAGGAAAACAGCGCCACCGCCAGATCATTGGCGCTTTCATGCGGCAGGAAATAACCGTGATGCGTTCCTCCGAACCGCGCCACCAGCGGGATCCAGGCCTTGGCGTAGACCTCAAAGGCCTCAACCTTGTCCGGGTGAATTTCGTAACTGATGTAGCAAGTGATCATGGCCGCCTCATATTCCGGGTCACAGCCAACCTAGAGCCACGCGCCCGCCTTGCCCAATGACATTGCGTGATCCCCCTGTTCGCAAACGTAAATAGGCGCGCCATCAGGCCTGCTCCCGGGTCAAGGCTCCGCGCCAGCGGACCGTGCGCAGCACGGCTTGGCCTTGACGCGGGATCAGGCCGTCAAACGCTCGGACAGGCGCGTTCAGGGGCACAGCTGCCCCTGAACCGCTTCTCAGCATAAACCTTGCCGCCTGCCCCGCTCACAGCCCTTCCATGTTCTGCGGTGGAAAATTCTTGCCAAGAATTTTGCCCGGAAAAATTGCATTTTTCCGGCCTCCGCCCCATTGCCAGCCCCTGCCATTTGCGCCACTGATCCTTCATGCAACCCGCGACTTTCCCCCGGCGGAATCCCCGATGAACGCTCAGGCACAGGTCAATGCCTGGGGGCTGCTGGCTGCGGCCGGGGCTGGCGTTGCCTTTTCCGTCATCGACATGATCGTCAAATCCCTGTCCGGCAGCTATCCGCTTTATGAGGTGGTGCTGTTCCGCTCGATCGTGGCGATGATTGTCATGCTTGCGGTGATCGTCCCGCTGGAGGGCGGCTACCATCTCTTGCGCACCCATCAGCCGAAACTGCATCTGCTGCGCTGCTGCGCGGTGATCTTCGCCAATATCAGTTTCTTCACCGGCCTCGCCATCCTGCCGCTGGCCGAGGCCGTCGCCATCGCCTTTGCCACCCCGCTGATCGTCACCACCCTCTCGGCCCTGTTCCTGGGAGAGCGTCCCGGCCCCTGGCGCTGGGGCGCGGTCTGTGCCGGTTTCCTGGGCGTGCTGATCATCATGCGCCCCGGCCCCGGCACCTTCCAGCCCGCTGCGCTGCTGCCCCTCCTCGGCGCCTGCGGCTATGCCACCCTGCACGTGCTGACCCGCCGCGCCGGCAGTTCGGAAGCCGGCGCCACCCTCGCCTTCTACCCGATGCTCGGCTTCCTGGCCGTCAGCGCCCTGGCCGGCCTCGCCTTTGGCGACGGCCGCTTTGCCACCGGCTCCAGCCCCGCCTTCGACTTCATCCTGCGCGCCTGGATCTGGCCTGCCCCCCAGGACTGGCCTTATCTGATCGGCGCGGGCCTCGCGGGGTCCATCGGCGGCTACCTGGTCAGCCAGGCCTACCGCCTGAACGAAGCCGCCCTGGCCGCGCCGTTCGAATATATCGCCATGCCGATGTCGGTTTTCTGGGGCGTGCTGATCTTCAACGAATGGCCGGACCCGGCCGTCTGGGCCGGCAGCAGCCTGATCATCGCCTCCGGCCTGGTCTCGGTCTGGCGCGAAACCCGCCGCAACCGCCCGCCGGCACGGCCCCGGCCGCGCGCCGACGGCTAGCGCAGAAGGACCCCTGCACATGCCCATCGATGCCGTCGTCTTCGACATCGGCCGCGTGCTGATCGAATGGGAGCCGGAACGCTTCTACGACAGCCGCATCGGCAAAACCCGCCGCCGGCAGCTGTTTGCCGAGGTGCCGCTGCATGCCGTGAACCTGGAGATCGACCGCGGCGCGCCGTTCCGCGCCTCCATCCGCGGGCTGGCAGAACAGCACCCGCAGTGGCACGCGGAAATCCTCTGGTGGCACGATTGCTGGCTGCAGATGGTGCCGCGGGAAATCCCGCACTCCGTCCGCCTGATGCGGGCGCTGCAGGCCAGGGGCGTGCCGGTCTGCGCCCTCAGCAACTTCGGCGCCGAAACCTTTGACCTGGCCTGCGGCACCTACCCGTTCTTACGTGGCTTCGACCACACATTTATCTCCGCACATCTGAAATGCATCAAGCCAGATCCGGAAATCTATGCCATTCTGGAACGCAAAACCGGAGTGGCGCCGCAGAACCTCCTGTTCACAGACGACCGCCCCGAAAACACCGCGGCTGCGCAGGCGCGCGGCTGGCAGACCCATCTGTTCACCACCCCCGCCCCCTTTGCGGCGCGGCTGGTGCAGGAGCGGCTGCTGACAGAACAAGAGGCCGCCTGAAGCGGCACCAGAGGGCGCAAGGCGGCCCGCACCGGAGGCAAGAGACAGAAGACATGAGCATCCCCTTCATCAGCTTCAGCCAGGGCGAGGCGGTTCTGGACTGGATCAGCTTCACCCAGGCCCTGGCCCGGGGCCACAGCCTGCCCAAGGCGGAAATCGGCGATACCTTTCTCTACCGCGGTCCCGATACCCTGCTCAGCCGCTCGGCCTGGATCGACGGGATGGGGATCGCGGTAAAAACCGCCACCATCTTCCCGCGCAACCGGGATGCCGGCAAGCCGATGATCAACGGCGCGGTCTGCCTCTACTCCGATCTGAACGGCACGCCCGAGGCGCTGGTGGATTTCCACCTGGTCACCAAGTGGAAGACCGCGGGCGACAGCCTGCTCGGCGCACTGCGGCTGGCCAATCCCACAGCCCGCGAGGTGCTGATCGTGGGTGCCGGCACCGTCGGCGCCTCGCTGATCGAAGCCTTCTCTGCCGGCTTCCTGCAGGCGCAGATCCGGGTCTGGAACCGCACCGGCGCCAAGGCCCAGGACCTCTGCGCCCAGTACCCCGGCACCAAACCCGCGCCGGACCTGGAACGCGCGGTTCGGGCCGCGGACATCATCGTCACCTGCACCATGTCCTCCGCCCCGGTGATCCAGGGCGCATGGCTGCGCCCCGGCCAGCATCTCAACCTGATCGGCGCCTACCGCCCCGACATGCGCGAGGCCGACGGCGAAGCGCTCACACGCGCGCAGATCTATTGCGACAGTTTCGACACCACCCTGGACCATATCGGCGAGTTCAAGATCCCGCTGGCTGAGGGCACCATCCAGCGCAGCGATGTGCTGGCGGATTTCTACAGCCTCGACAGCTTCCCCGCCTTTGACCCGGGCCGGATCACCCTGTTCAAGAACGGCGGCGGCGCCCATCTCGACCTGATGGCAAGCCACCACATCCTGCAGAAATGGAAGGAACACGCATGAGCTGGCCGCTGGTTTTAAGTGCCCTTGTCCTGATCCTGATCATTGTGCCGCTGCTGCGCGAAAAGCTGCGCAAGCCGATGAATGCCAAGGCCCGGCAAAGCGCTCCCGGCGCGTTTGCACAGCTCTCCGGCGGCCTCACCCACTACCGCTGGAGCGGCCCCCTGCGCGGCCCCGTGGCGGTCTGCGTGCACGGGCTGACCACGCCCTCCTTTGTCTGGGACGGGGTGGCCAAGGGCCTGGCCGCCATGGGCTACCGGGTGCTCAGCTACGACCTCTACGGGCGCGGCTACTCGGACCGCCCCGCAGGCCGCCAGGACCGGGCCTTCTTCCTCGCCCAGCTGGAAGAGCTGCTGGAGGATCAGCAAGTGGGCGAGGATTTCACCCTGATCGGCTATTCCATGGGCGGCGCCATCGCCACCGCCTTTGCCTCGGCCCACCCGGGCCGGGTGCGCGAGATCATCCTGCTGGCGCCCGCGGGCTTCGGCAGCAGCCCGGGCCGGCTGACCTGGGCGGTGCGGCAATTGCCGGCCGTGGGCGACTGGCTGATGCAGGCAATCTACCCCGCGCTGCACATCCGCGGCACCAATGCCGAACGCAAGCTGCCCAGCTCGGTGCCCGGCATCGTCGACCTGCAGCAGCAGGAACTGAGCTACCGCGGCTTCATCCCGGCGGTGCTGTCCTCGCTGCGCGGCATCCTGAACGAGGACTTCACCGCCGATCACCGCCGCCTGCACCAGGCCGGGGTACCGGTGCTGGCGGTCTGGGGCCAGCAAGACACGGTGATCCCGCCGAACACGGCCGGCCGGGTTGCCGAACACGGCCGCTCCATCCGCCAGGAGGAAATCCCCGGCGCAGGCCACGGCCTGCCCTATACCCACACCGATCAGGTGCTGGAGATCATCTCCAGAAATCACCGCCGCGGCCTGAACTGAGCCTCTGATCAAGGCACAGCTTCTGCTTCTTTCTGGTCCTAAATACCTCGGGGTCCGGGGCAGCGCCCCGGCTTCCCGGACCGCCGCAATCGCTGCCGCCTGCGTTACGCCGCTGCCGCCGCCCGCAGCGGCCGCTCCTTCACCGGCAGGTGCACAATGGCGCTGAACGCCCCCACCGCCACGCCGATCCACCACACAAAGGTGTAATCGCCGTAAGCGTCATACATCCGCCCGCCCAGCCAGACGCCCAGGAAACTGCCCAGCTGATGGCTGAAGAACACGATGCCATACAGCGTGCCCATGTAGCGCAGGCCATAGATATGCGCGACCAGCCCCGAGGTCAGCGGCACCGTCGCCAGCCACAGCGACCCCATGGCAACCGAGAAGATGATGACGCTCAGCGGTGTGATCGGGAACATGATGAAGGCCGCCGCCGCAATCGTCCGCCCGGTATAGATCGCTGCCAGCAGGTATTTCTTGGAATACCGCTTGCCCAGGTAGCCCGCCAGCAGGGTGCCGCCCACGTTGGCGGCGCCAATCAGCGAAATCGCCGCGGCGCCCAGCGCCGAGGTGGTGGTGATGCCGATCGAATGCAGCGCCCCGCCCGGCAGGATCGGCCCGCACATCTCTGTCACAAAGGCCGGGAAATGCGCGGTGACAAAGGCCAGCTGATAGCCGCAGCTGAAAAAGCCCAGGAAGATCAGCGTATAAGACGGATCCTTGAAGGCCTTCATCAGGATCGCGCCCATGCTCTCCTCCAGCTCCGCCTTGCCGGCCGCCTCCGGCGCGCGCATCAGCGGCAACAGCGCAATCAGCGCCAGCACCACGCCCGCAAACACCAGGAAAATCGTCTGCCAGGGCAAAAAGCCCAGCATCCACTCCGCCGTCGGCGCGCCAAAGATCTGCCCGGCGGACCCGGCCGCGGTGACAATCGCCAAAGACATCGACCGGTTCTCGTCGGAACTGGCCCGCCCGACCACGGCCAGCACCACGCCAAAGCCGGTGCCCGCAATGCCAAATCCCACCAGCCACTCATAAGACTGCATCTCAAACGGCGTCGTGGACGCCGCACTCAGCACCAGCCCCGCAGCATAGACAACCGCCCCCATGATGATCGCCTTGCGGTCGCCGATCTTCTCGGCAATGGCGCCAAAGATCGGCTGCCCGATGCCCCAGGCCAGGTTCTGGATGGCAATCGCCAAGGAAAACTCCGACCGCAGCCAGCCGAACTCCTCCGCAATCGGGATCTGAAAGACGCCAAAGGAGGCGCGCACCGCAAAGCTCACCATGATGATGATGCAGCCGACAATCAGAACGGGGGTAAACAGCGGCGCGGAACGGTCCATGGGCTCTCTCCTGACAAGCTGCGAAACTTTCAGGGATTATGCGGCAGGCGTCAAATCAGGAATTTTGGATGCAGGGTTAAGGAGAATTGATGTGAGGGTTTGCCCCCTAAGAGTTCACTTCGTTATCAGAAACTTGGACAGCGCCGCGGCGACTGAAGGATCCAATCCACCTTCTTCTTTGACCGTGCCATCACTGGCGGGGCGGAAAAGCGCTGCGTAGACCAAGGCTCGTTGTTCCTTCGCTTCTTCCGAGACATCCCCTTCACGAATCAAACCAATGTAGGATTGAACAAATGCCAATCGTTCCCTTGCGTCCAATGCCAGATGCCGTTCGGCAAGGAACAGTTTCATTTGAAGTCGAACAAACCAAAGCAAAATGGTGAACAATATCAAGACCAAAGCAACCAGCAACATTCCCTTGAGGCTGACCCCTGAACAGTTAGCTCCCTCAACGCTAGGATCACATCCGAATGGAACCAACAACAGTTCAATTTCCGAAGCAAACGTTATGATCGAAAACACGAACACTCCTACAAGTAAGGCCAAAGCTACTATGCCCTTTTGAAACCATTTGAAGCTCTCATCTCTGGCCTTCTCGTGCTCTGCTTGCTTATCCTTCCAGAGTTCGACGGGACGGCGGATGGCCTGTTGTTCGGAAAACGCCGCTTGCGCGGCCTCCAACCCATCAGAAAACTCCGTCAAAAGTAGTTGTTTGCGCTCTTCGGTACTTGTCACAAAATACGATAGCCTAGAGGATAGGTCTGCGTCACCTTTGCTAAGCTTTTCTTGAAGGGTCTGCTGACTATTCAATGCGATCTTGAGATCTTGCTGAAGATCCGAAAACTCTGCACGAAGCTTTGACCATTCTTTGCGAGCATTCGAGACCTCTGCTCGCAGCAATTCAACCTCAGAGGCAGTATTGAATGGTGCTTTTGCAAGCGCGTTTTCAATAGGTTTAAACGGGCTTCCGGAAGCCAACGCGTTTTGGCTTCTCCCATGAGCCTGCGATTTTTCTTCAAGGTAGTTTTCTTGAGGAGCTGAACTTGGCTTACTGTTTTTGGAGTCGTTATCCACCTGGAACTCAATCTTTGACTTTTAAACTATCCTGGGGTCTTGCCGCTGGTTCTTTTTCAACTCTAGAGCGCTGCCCGCTGCCTGTCACCAGACAATCATGAAGGACATGCTTTTCATCGACTTGCTTGCGAGATAAGCCTTTCCCATGACCCATTTGAGCACGCTTTACCGGCAGAAGATCGACGCGGGCGAATTGAAGCCCGATCCGGCCCAGGAGGCCGTCCTTCCTCATTTCGACCGCATCGCCGAAGGCCTCAAGGCGCCGCCGGTGAAGCGCGGTTTCTTCCGCAAGGCAGAGTTTGAACAGGTCAAGGGGCTCTACCTCTGGGGCGGGGTCGGGCGCGGCAAGTCGATGCTGATGGACCTGTTTGTCGACAGCCTTACCGGCATCCCCTCGCGCCGGGTGCATTTCCACGCCTTCATGCAGGAAATCCACACCCAGATGCACGAAGCGCGCCAGAACGGGGTCGAGGACGCGCTGGCGCCCGTGGCCCAGGCGGTGGCGGAGTCGGTGCGGCTCCTGGCGTTTGACGAAATGCAGATCACCGACATCACCGACGCGATGATCGTCGGACGTCTGTTCGAAGCGCTGTTTGCCGCCGGTGTCACCGTGATCACCACCTCCAACCGGGTGCCGGACGACCTTTATAAAAACGGGCTGAACCGGCAGCTGTTCCTGCCCTTCATCGATCTGATCAAGGCGCAGATGGATGTGCATGAGATGGTCAGCCCGATCGACTACCGCCAGCACCGGCTGACCGGCGCGCAGGTCTATTTCGCGCCGGTGGATGCCGAGGCCCGGGCGCAGATCCGGGCCATCTGGACCGATCTGTCCGGCGGGCCGGCACAGCCGCTGACGCTGGAGGTGAAGGGCCGCGAAGTCACCCTGCCCGCCTTCCGCAACGGGGTGGCACGGGCCAGCTTCTACGACCTGTGCGGCAAGATGCTGGGGCCGGGCGATTACCTCGCCATCGCCGGGGAGGTGAAGGTGCTGGTGCTGGAGGACATCCCCCGGCTTTCGCGCAACAACTTCAACGAGGCCAAGCGCTTCGTCACCCTGATCGACGCGCTTTACGAGGCAAAGGTACGGCTGATCTGCTCGGCCGCGGCGCAGCCCGAGATGCTTTATGTCGAGGGCGAAGGCACCTTTGAATTCGAACGCACCGCTTCGCGGCTGCGGGAAATGCAGGACAAGGACTGGGGAGCCGCGGACCTATGATCGTCCGCGACACGCCCAGCCGCTGGGAGATCTTCCTGATCCTGAACGGATCCGTGGTGCCGCGCATCCTGCCCAACATCATCGGCGCCGCGCTCTGGGCGCTCCTGGTGCTGGTGCTTGATCGCTACGTTGTTGCAATGCCCCAGATTTCCATTGCTGCAATGGGGGTTTTCGGCCTGTCGCTGTCGCTGTTTCTCAGCTTCCGCAACAACGCCGCCTATGACCGCTGGTGGGAGGCGCGGCGGATCTGGGGCCGCATGGTCTCCGATGTGCGCAGCCTGGCGCAGGAGTTGCGGATCTTTGCGGGCAAGGGGCCGGACGAAGACTTCATCCTGACCCGCATCCTTGCCTTTCACCACCTGCACCGCGCCCAGCTGCGCGGCGACGAGGTACGGGACACGGTGCAGCATTGGGTCGGGCCCCAGGCGGCAGACCAGCTGATGCAGGCGGAAAACAGCCCCAACGCCGCCCTGCGCGGCATCGCCGCCCGGCTGCGCGAAATGGCAGAGGACGGCCGCATCGACGGTTTCGGCCAGCGTGCCCTGGCCGAACGGCTGGCGGCCTTCCCCGCCGCCCAGGCCGGCAACGAGCGGCTGCTGACCACGCCCTTGCCCTTCGTCTACTCATTGCTGGTCTGGCGCACGACGTATCTTTACTGCCTGCTCCTGCCCTTTGCGCTTTTGGACAGTGCGGGCTGGTTCGAGCCGCTGGTGGCGGCGGTGGTGGCCTATGTGTTCTTCGGCCTGGCCGAGGTCACCCATGAGCTGGAGCACCCGTTCCGCAAACAGGCCAATTCGGTGCCGCTCAGCGCCCTGTGCCGGGTGATGGAAATCTCCGTCTGCAACGCCTTGGGCCGCGAAGCGCCGCCCAGGCTTGAGCCGGTGGATTACGTTCTGGACTAGGGGCGGCGGGAAGGGGGCGCTGCCCCCTCGGCCTGACGGCCTCACCCCCGGAGTATTTTTGACCAGAAAGAGGCAGCGGGCCGCGCCGCGCCAGCGGCGCCGGGCCCAATCGCGTGGACCGCAAGGTCCCAAGCGGGCGGGAGTGCTCCCCCCGCCGGGGCGCCTCAGCCGTTTTCCCGCAGGATATGGCCCGCAAGGTAAAGCGAGCCGCAGATCAGGACGCGCGCCTGCGGGTCCTTGGCGAGGATCGCCTCCAGGGCGGCCTGAGTGTTTTGCGCCGTGGTTGCTTCCATGCCCACGGCCTTGGCCGCCGCTTCAGTGTCTTCGGCGCTCAGGGTGTTGACCTCATCCGGGATCGAGATCGCGGTCAGGCTTGCAGCATGCGGCGCCAGCGGGCGCATATAGCCGGTCACGTCCTTGGTGTTCAGCATACCGCAGATGAGGTGCGTGGGGCGTGCCGGCAGTTTCGCCAGCACATCCGCCAGCGCGATGCCCGCGGCGGCGTTGTGGCCGCCGTCCAGCCACAGCTCAGCCTGCGGTGCTGCCGCGACCAGCGGACCGTTTTTCAGGCGCTGCATCCGCGCGGGCCATTCGGCGTTCTGCATTGCGGCTTCGCAGGCGGCTTCATCGGCGCCCAGGTGGCGCAGTGCTGCCAGCGCCGCACCGGCGTTCTGGATCTGATGCGCGCCCAGAAGCGCGGGCAGCGGCAGGTCCAAGAGACCGTTTTCGTCCTGGAACACCAAACGCCCGTGCTCCTCGTGCACATGCCAGTGCTGGCCATAGGCCATCACCGGCGCGCCAAGGCGGGCGGCGGTGGCTTCGATCACGTCCATCGCCTCTTCGGGCTGGGGGCCGACGACAACCGGCACGCCGCGTTTGATGATACCGGCCTTTTCGCCTGCGATCTTGGCCAGCGTATCACCCAGGAACTGCTCATGGTCGATCGAGACCGGGGTGATCACGCTGAGTTCCGGGGTGATGACGTTGGTTGCATCCAGGCGCCCGCCCAGGCCCACCTCCAGCAGCGTGCAGTCCGCAGGCGTGCGGGCAAAGGCCAGCAGGCCGGCCACCGTGGTGATCTCGAAATAGGTGATGTTCTCGCCGCCGTTCTTGGCATAGCACTCGTCCAGCACCTCAGACAGATGCGCCTCCGAAATCAGCTCCCCCGCCAGCCGGATCCGCTCGTGGAACCGCGCCAGATGCGGCGAGGTATAGGCGTGCACGCTCTTGCCCATGCCCTCGAGCCCCGCCCGGATCATCGCCTGGGTCGAGCCCTTGCCGTTGGTGCCGGCCAGGTGGATCACCGGCGGCAGCTTGTCCTGCGGGTTGTCCAAGGCCGCCAGCAGCCGCCAGACCCGGTCCAGCGTCAGGTCGATGATCTTGGGGTGCAGCGCCATCATGCGGGCGAGGATCGCGTCGGAGGTCTGTGTCATGGCAGGCTCTCTGGCAACAGGGTCTCAGGGTCTTCAATATGCAAACGTCCCGCCCTGTGGGAAGGCGGGACGGGCACTGCCCGGCCTGACGGACGGGCGGGTCTATCTAAACCGGTTTATTCGGCGGCTTCTTCGCTAGGAACGCCATCGGCCGGCGCATTTGCGGCTTTGGCGGCCTCTTCCTCAGGAGAAGGCAGATCGCCCACCACCTGCGGCGGCAGGCCCATCAGCATGCGGATGATGGTGACCAGCTCTTGGCGCATCTCGGTGCGCGGGGTCACCCGGTCGAGCATGCCGTGGTCCAAGAGGTACTCGGCGCGCTGGAAGCCTTCGGGCAGCTTCTCGCGGATGGTCTGTTCGATCACCCGCGGCCCGGCAAAGCAGATCAGCGCATTCGGCTCGGAGATATGCACATCGCCCAGCATCGCATAGGAGGCGGTCACCCCGCCGGTGGTCGGATGGGTCAGCACGACGATGTAAGGAAGGCCCGCCTCTTTCAGCATCTGCACCGCCACGGTGGTGCGCGGCATCTGCATCAGCGACAGGATACCTTCCTGCATGCGGGCGCCGCCGGCTGCGGAGAACAGCACCAGCGGGCGGCCCAGCTTCACCGCTTCCTCAGCCGCGGCGATGATGGCATTGCCCACGAACATGCCCATCGAGCCGCCCATATAGGAAAAGTCCTGCGCCGCCGCGATGATGGGCGTGCGGCCGATTTCGCCCGCAGCCACCAGCATCGCGTCTTTCTCGCCGGTCTTCTTCTGCGCCGCCTTGATCCGCTCGGGGTATTTCTTCTGGTCTTTGAACTTCAGCGGATCGGCCAGCGGCTCCGGCACCGCGACCTCGGTGAACACACCGCCATCAAACAGCGCGGTAAAGCGGTCGCGCGGCGTGATATGCATGTGATGGCCGCAGCTGGTGCAGACGTTCTGATTGTCGCTCAGCTCGCGGTGAAAAAGCATGGTGCCGCATTCATCGCATTTCTGCCAAAGGTTCTCGGGCACTTCGCGGCGCGAAAAGATCGAATTGATCTTGGGCCGGACGTAGTTGGTGATCCAGTTCATATTGCTTGCCTCTCCGGGGGCGCGGTTTGCCCCCCAGATAAGGCGCATTTGCCGCAATTGCAATCAGCGGCGTATGGCAAGCCGTGCACAGAGCCAGCTGACCAGCATCAGAAGAAAATCCACCGCCATCCATGGCCGCAGGGCCTGAACGTCCGCCATGTCAAAGGGAATGAGGTACAGCGCCAGCCCGTTCAGGCTGGTGGGCGAGGCGAACAGCAAAAGCGCGGTGACGTTGTTGAAGAAATGCACCGCCATCGCCGGGCCCAGGGTGCCGGCCCGCGCTGTCAGGTCCGCCATCAGCAAGCCGAAGGTCCCCGCCCAGATGGCAATCGCCAGCGCATTGCCGCCGGCCTCGGACGGCAGGTAATGGCCCAGTGCGAACAGCGCCGAGGGCGCCAGCAGCCACACCGCCGGGTGCCGGAACCGCGCCGCCAGCGCCTGCTGGATGTAGCCGCGGAACAGGATCTCTTCCGAGCCGGTCTGCACCAGCACTCCGGCCACCGCCAGGGGCAGGATGCCCAGCCAGGTCCAGAACGGCAGATTCGGGGTCATCGGCGGCCCCATGCTGTAGGGCGGCAGCGCCATCAGCAGCAGCATCAGGCCCAGCAGGTAGACGCTGACCTGGCCGAACTGCCACACCAGCGGCTTCAGATGGCCGGTGACAGTGGCAAAGCTGCGCTGGTGGAACAGGCGGGCGGCCATGGCCACGCCCAGCGCCAGAAAGGCAAAACTGCCCAAAAGCACCAGCATCGCGCCCGGATTGCTGCCATCGGCGAGGCCTTGCAGCCAGGCGCCGGGAAACAGCCCGGCCACCGTCACCTGCAGCGCCGCCGTCATCGCAAAGCTGACCGAGGCCACCAGCAGCAGCCCCAGCAGCAGCCGCCACAGCTCGGGCCGCGCCCGGGCAAAACGCACCAGGGCCTCATGCGCCCTATAACCGTGCCCGTGCTGCATGCTGCTCTCCCGGTGTTTGGCCGCCAAATCCCGGCCACGTTATGCATTGCTGCAACGCCATGGCAAGCCATGCGCCGGCAGCTTCTGTTCACACTTGCCGCCGGAACGGCCGCCTCCTAATGATTTTGCAAAACAAAAACACAGGCAGGGCCAGCAGTGACCAGGACAAACGACGGGAAACCCGCGCTTTTTCCGCCAGCCGGCGAACATGCGCCCGGGCTTGGGCGCCTCATCAAGACAGCCGCCGCCGCATTGGCAGCACTGGCGCTGGCCGCCTGCAGCCAGGCGCCCGGGCAGGTCAAGGGCCTCACTTTTGCGGCCCGCGACCCGGGTCCCGCCCCCAGGCTCAGCGGCCAGGTGATGTCCTTTGCCGGCGGCGATGTGCTGCTGGCCGCACCCGAAAGCTATTGCTTCGACCGCCGCAGCAGCAAGGCCGGCAGCGACGGCGGCTTTGCCCTGATCGCCATGTGCAGCCGGCTGGACCGGCGCAACTGGTTCGGCGCCCGCAAGGCGGCGGTGCTGACCGCCTCGATCGGGCCCGCCGCCCAGGATGCCGCCGCCCCGCAGGCCAAGGATATCGCGGCAATGTTCCCCAAGGCCAAGCTGCTGGAAACCCGCGAGGACCAGCTCTTGCCGATGATCAAGCTGGAGGCCGCCGGTGCCGTGGCTGAAGGCGCCAGCCCGGTCCATTGGCGCGGCGCCTTTGTGCTGGACCGCCACCTGATCGCCCTGGCGCTCTACGCACCCGAGGGCAGCCGCGCGCTTGGCAGCCAGGGGGCGGCGCTTTTGAATGAGGTCACCCACCGCTCGCTGGAGGCCTCGACCCTGCCGGACCTGGAGGCCGCAGGCGCGATCCTGCCCAAAGGCCCGGCACGGTCGCTGCGCCCGCAGGCCCGGCCCGCGGCGCCCGAAACCGCGGCACAAGCATCCGCGCCGGCCAAAATCACCGGCTGAACCGGTGGATTGCCGGTTTATTTCAATGGCCGCCAGCGGCTAAACTGCCGCCAGCGCCCGCTGCAGAACGCAAAGGGCAAGACAGGCAACGGAACAAGAACAAGGCAAGAGGGCGCACGATGGGCAGGATCATGGACCGGCTGATGCACCTGCGCAGCCTGCGCCGCTGGCGTGCTGCGGCCGAAGACTCGGCCCGCGCGCCCCTGTCCGAGCTGCGCCGCCAGCGCAATCAGGCGCGCCAGCTGCGCACCCATCTGGACCGGCTGATCCACACCGCCGACGGCCGCCTGGCGCTGCCGCAGATCGGCTCTTCCTTCTTTCCGCGCCCGCATGGCACCGACTGGTCCTGGCGCCCGGAGCTGTGGCGCGGCCCCTTGCCCGAACGCGGCCTGTCCTCAGTCCCGGCCAAGGCCAGGCTGGGCGAAGAAGTGCAGCTGTTCCACGATTGCGAATTCTCCGAACTCACCCTGCGCCAGCTCAGAAACACCCGCGAAGAGGACCTCGCCCCCTTCGGCCTGCGCATGGATGTGTTCAAATTCGACGGCTCCTTCCTGTCGGTGGTCATCGACCTGCCGCCAGCCGCGGCCGAGGGCATGACGCGCCAGCACCTGTTGCGCATCGACAGCATCATCGAATCCGAAAAACCGATCGAGATCTTCGCCCGCCTCAACATCCAGCACGGCCCCAACACCGAACAGATCGTGCGCGAGCTGCCGATGGAGGGAAAGAACATCGTGGTGGAATTCGACCTGGCCTATTCCAAGCTGAACGAGAAACGGATCGAGAAGATCTGGCTCGACCTGATCTTCGAGGCGCCGGACCTGAACCAGATCATCCTGCGCGACCTGACCTTCTCGCGCCACCGCCGCGCGGCGATCTGAGGAGACAGCCCCCATGCGCAGCCTGACATGAGCGATTTGACATGAGCGACCTGACACTGACCAAAATCCGCTTCCGCAACGGCATCTGGGAGGGCCAGATCAGCAACGCCCCCGCCAGCGGCGCCCGGCCGGACATCACGGTGATGTTCCAGGACCAGCCGGTCAAGGACGTGCAGCTGGAAGAGGGCCAGTCCGGCGGCAACTGGACCATCTCGGTGCCGGTGCCGGCAGAGGCGCTGGCCGACGGGGTGCAGACCTTTGTGATCTTTGATGGGGCTGACAGCACCCGCCTGGGCGATTTCACCCTGATCGCGGGCGAGGCCGTGGCGGATGACCTGCGCGCCGAGGTGGAGCTGCTGCGTGCCGAGCTGGACATGCTCAAACGCGCCTTCCGCCGCCACTGCCTGGAAACGATGTAGGGTCAGCCCCCCAAGCGCCTATTCCAGCGCCTGGAAATGCTCCGCCAGCACCTGCATCAGTTTCGCGTGCGGGATCGGGCCATAGCTGCAGCGCGCCACACCGGCCTGCCGCGCCGCCTCCAGCGTGATGCCGCGCATCATCGTGTTGACCGGCAGCGCACAGCCCTCGCAGACCTTGGCAATCAGGTCCGGATCCGTCAGGCCGGGCACAAAGAAGCCATTGCCTCCGGCCTCGGCATAAGCCGCCCCGCGCTCCAGCGCCTCGCCGATCAGACCGGCGTGTTTTGATCCGTCCTTTTCCTTCAAAAACAGATCGGTCCGCGCGTTCACAAAAATCTCCGCATGCCCCGCCCGCACCGCAGCCACACGGCCTGCCTGCTCCTCGATGCTGTAAAACCTCTCACCGCCGACCACCTGGTCCTCGAAGTTGAGCCCCACCGCACCGGTCTCCGCCAGCCGCTTCACATTGGCACTCAGCTGCTCCGGCGCGCGGGCATAGCCGCCCTCGAAGTCAATCGTCACCGGCAGATCGGTGGCCGCGATGATCCGTTCGGCATTGCCCAAGACAAACTCCAGCGGGATCTGCTCGCCGTCTGGAAACCCCTGCGCCGCCGCCACCGGATAGCTGCCGGTGGCCAGCGCCCGGGCGCCCGCCCCGGCAATTGCCTTGGCGCTGCCCGCATCCCAGATGTTATACAAAACCACCGGGTTGCCGGGCTGATGCAGCGCCGCAAAGGCGCGGGCGCGGTCGGAATATGTCATGCAGAAATCCTCTGTCTGTAGCCTGTTTCAATCTCAATCAGCCGCTGCTTGCGCCACAAGCCGCCGCCATACCCCGTCAGCGATCCATCCGCCGACAGCACCCGGTGGCAGGGCACTACCAGGGCCAATTGGTTGCTGCCATTGGCGCGGGCCACCGCCCGCGTGGCCGAGGCCCGCCCCAGCTCCCGCGCGATCTGCGAATAGCTGCGGGTCTCCCCCGCCGGGATCGTCAGCAGATAGCGCCAGACCTCACGTTCAAATCCGGTGCCGTGCAGCGCCAGCGGGGTCTCAAACGCCGCGCCCTCGCCGGCAAAAAACCGGCGCAGCTCTTCGGCGATCTGCTCCGTCGGCGCCGGACGGCCAAAGCCCAGCCCCCCGGGCTGCGCCTTTTGCAGCTTCGCCACTTCGCGCGGCAGCGCCTTGCGGTCGGCAAACTCCAAGAGATGCAGCTGATGGGCACAGCTGATCGCAATCATCGCGCCCAGCGGCGTGTCGATCCAATCCGCCAGCAGCAGCGCATCCTTGCGGAAGGCACCGGGCGCAATCCCCACCAGTTTCGCAAAGGCCGCGCGGAAAGCGCTGGCGCTTTCAAACCCGGCATCGATCTGCGCCGCAATCACCGGCTCGCCGGCCTTCAGCGCGGTGAACCCCTCGCGCAGCCGCCGCTGCCGCGCCATCTCCAGAAAGGTCATGCCGAAATGCCGCTTGAAGGCCCGCCGCACGGTCGACGCATCCAGCCCCAGCCGCACCAGATCCCCCTCGCCCCAGCGGTAGGCGGGCCGGTCCTCCAGCCGCGCCAGCAGGTCCTGCACCACCGGATCATCCCCGGCCGCCGCCGCCAGCGGCTTGCAGCGCTTGCAGGCACGGAACCCCGCCTCAATGCACTCGCCCGGCGTGGCATAGAACCGGCAGTTCTCAAACTTGGGATTGCGCGCCGGGCAGGTCAGCCGGCAGAAAATGCCGGTGGAGGTGACGCCCACATAGGCGCGCCCCTCATAAGCCGCATCACGGGTGATCAGCGCTTGGTACAGGGTCCGGGAATCAGGCAGGTCAAACATCATGCGGCAAGCTTAGCCCAGCAAGTCCCGCTTAGGCGCCGAAGATCGGGCGTTGATGTTCAAAACCCGTTGATCGGCCCCGGCCTCATGCCCGCCGGACAACCGCCGTTGCCGCCTGGCCCAGGATGAAGACACCGGTGCTGCCGATGATTGCGGCCGCAAAACGGTTCAGGGTCTGCAGCGCATCCCCCCGCGCCATCAGCTGCCGCGCCCCCGAAGCCAGCAGCGCATAGGGGCTCAGCGTTGCAAACAGCACCAGCACCGTCAGAACGCTCAGCGCCGCCCATTGGCCAAGGCCAACCGCCTCCAGGTCGATGACGGCCGGCAGCAGCGCCAGGTAGAAGATGATCGTCTTGGGATTGCCCAGCGTCAGCGCAAAGCCGGACAGAAAGGTCTTGGCCGGCCTGCGCTGCGCAGCCCCCGCAACCGCCGTCAGCCCCGCCTCGCTGCGCCAGAACTTATAGGCCAGATAGACCAGATAGGCCCCGCCCAGCAGCTTGACCGCCAGCAGCGCGCCGGAGAACAGCTGCGCAACCGCGGCCAGGCCGGCGATGGCAACAGTCAGATAAACCACATCGCCCAGCGCGATGCCCGCCAGGAACACCAGCGAGACCTTCAGCCCGCTGCCCAGCGATTGCCCGACCAGCCCCGCCACCCCCGGTCCGGGAATGACTGCGGCAAGCGACAAGGCGATGGAATAGGCAATCAGCGGGGCAAGCAGGTCCATGGGGCTATCCTGAATTCCGAATCGCGGCGACCCTAGCAGCCTGCCCGCTGCGGGCAAGCGGATAGCGGGGCAGGCACGCAGGTGTTGCGCAGCCAGCGTACGCCCCTTTCACGCGATCCTCATGGCTCTCTGCCAGACTGCTCCTGATCGCGATCCCCCGCCATGGCCCCGCGCATAGGCCATGATACAAGGCGCAGCCATCTGTGTGGCTGGCTGCGCAACACCCGGAGACCGGCCCCGATAAAAAGGGGGTTGTGCAAGCATGCTTGTCCGAGCAGGCCCCGCGGGGTCTGTCCACCTCCCCCGGCGGCGCCGCCATCCTCTTTGGATCCGCGCCAAACAGACGGCAGCAGACATTGGCACAACCGCCCGGGCCCGCGCCCCGGCGGCTCTTGCTGCTGCGCGCAGCAGGCCCAGCCCCCGCCGCTTCTTTCTGGTCCCAAATACTCTGGGGGTGAAGGCCGCCAGGCCTGAGGGGGCAACGCCCCCTTCCAGCGCCGCCGCCATTCTGCCCCCGGCCCGCGGACCGCAAACAAAAAAGGCCGCCCCCGCGGGCGGCCCCTTTCATGCGGCATCCAGGCGCGCGCTTACTTCGGCCCCAGCGCCACCAGCCCCTTCAGGATGTCGATGGCATAGGCCAGCTGGTAATCCTGCTCGCGCAGCTCGGCGGCTTTCTCGGCCTTCTCGCGGTCGGCTTCGATCTGGCGGATCTCATCCTCGCTCAAACTGTCATTGTTCAGGCTGCCGCGCAGGTCGGCTTCGGACCGCGAGCGGCGGGTGGCGTTTTCCTCCTCCTCGGCCGAGGCGGTGCGGCGGGGCTGTTCCACCACGATGTCGGGGCTGACGCCCAGCGCCTGGATCGATCGGCCCGACGGCGTGTAATAGCGCGCGGTGGTCAGACGCATGGCGCCCTCGCCCTTCAGCGGCATCACGGTCTGGACCGAACCCTTGCCGAACGATTTGGTGCCCACCACGATGGCACGGCGGTGGTCCTGCAGCGCACCGGCCACAATCTCGGAGGCCGAAGCCGAGCCGCCGTTGATCAGCACCACAATCGGCTTGCCATCGGCCAGATCGCCCGGGGTGGCGTTGAAGCGCTCGCCGTCTTCCGGGTTGCGGCCGCGGGTCGAGACGATTTCACCCGACTCCAGGAAGCTGTCGGCCACCCTGATCGCCTGGGTCAAGAGCCCGCCCGGGTTGTTGCGCAGGTCCAATACGATGCCGTTGACGTTATCCATGCCGCCGGCTTCCTCGATCTGCTTTTTCAGCCCCGATTCCAGGTTCGGCGTGGTCTGGTCGTTGAAGGTGGTGATCCGCATCACCACGGTGTCGCCCTCGGTGCGGCCGCGCACCGCGGTCAGCTTGATGGTGTCGCGGATGATGGAGACGTCGAACGGCTCATCCTCGCCCTCGCGCACCACGGTGATCACGATCTCCGAGCCGACCGGCCCGCGCATCAGGTTGACCGCCTCGTCCAGCGACAGGCCCAGCACGCTTTCACCGTCCACATGGGTGATGAAATCGCCGGCTTCCATGCCGGCCTCATCCGCCGGGGTGCCGTCGATCGGCGAGACAACTTTGACAAAGCCCTCTTCCTGGGTGACTTCGATGCCCAAGCCGCCGAACTCGCCGCGGGTCTGCACCCGCATCCGGCTGGCATCATCCGGCGAGAGATAGCTGGAATGCGGGTCCAGCGAGGTCAGCATGCCGCCAATGGCCGCCTCGATCAGCTCTTTCTCGTCGACCTCCTCGACATATTGCGCGCGGATGCGCTCGAAGATATCGCCGAACAGGTCCAGCTGCTCATAGACATTGGCCTCGCGCGCGCCTTCCTGGGCCAGCAAGGGGCCTGCGACATAGGTTGTTGCAACGATCCCTGCCAGCGTGCCGCCCAGGGCGGCCATCGCAAATTTTTTCATCAAGCCTTCATCCACCTTTTCCAGTGCGGAACCATGTTTCCGGGTCCACCGGGCTGTTGTCCATTCTCACTTCTATATAGAGCGTTTCTGTCCGGTCAGTTCCACCCCCTTCACCGCTAAGTGACAGAATTGCGTCCGGTTCCGGATTTTCTCCGCTCATCAGGCCAACGGGGGTGCCCTCGGGGATCACCTGCCCCGCCTCGCCGAACACCTCGGCCAGGCCCGACAGCACAAACAGGGTTTCCGGCTGCGGCTCCAGAATCACCACATTGCCAAGGTCCAAGAGCGGCCCGCGGTAGCGGATGGTGGCCGCCGTCGGCGCGGTGACCAGCGCCCGCGGCCGCGCGGCCACCAGCAGGCCCGGGCGGGCAATGCCCGCGGCATCGCGTTCGCCATAGCCACGCAGCACCAAGCCTTCGACCGGCAGCGGCAGGGAGCCGCGCAGATCGCTGATGTCGGCGCTGGTTTCGGCAATCTCGCCGCCGGCAATCTCGGCCAGCCCGTCAGCAAAGCCCGACAGCGTCTCGGTCGAGGAAATCAGGATCGCGGTGCGCACCGGATCAGCGGTAAAGCGCTTCGGCAAAGTCGTGCGGTCGGCAATGGCGGTTGACAGCTGCACCCGCGCGCTCTGCACCCCCGCCAGCCCCTTTTCCAGGGTCTGCGCCGCGTTCTGCTGCAACAGGCGCAAGCTCTGCACCTCGTCCAGATCCACCTTCAGCGATTGCGCCTTGGCCTGCAGCGCCGGCGTCACCTCCGCCAGCATCATCGCCGAGCGCGCCGCCCCCAGGGGCCCCGAAGGATGCACCATCAAGACCGGCGGCGGCGAGGTTTCAATGGTCTGGATGATGCCCAGCAGGCCCGAGACCTCCTCCTGCCGCGCCGCCAGCTGCGCACTCAGCTGCGCCTCCCGCCGCGCCACCCGCCGCAAACCGTCGCGCATCGCCGCCAGCCCGGCCTCGAACGCCTGCACGGTGGAGGTCAGCGCCTTCACCCGGTCGCGGGAGCTGTCCGCCTGCTGCAACTGCACCGAGGCCGCCTCAAGCTGCGCTGCCGCCTCCCGCGCGGCCCCGGCCGGATCCGCTGCGGATTGCAGCGGCGCGGCCAGCAGTGCCAGCAACAGGAGGCCCGCCCGCAGGATCATGACAGCAGGCTCTCCCCGGTCATCTCCGCCGGTTTCTCAAGGCCCATCAACTCCAGGATGGTCGGCGCCAGATCCGCCAGCCGCCCGTCGCGCAAGCGCGCGCCTTCCGGCCCGCCGACCAGCGCCACCGGCACCAGATTGAGTGTATGGGCGGTATGGGCGCCGCCGGTTTCGGGATCCACCATCACCTCGCAATTGCCATGGTCGGCAGTGACGATCATCGCGCCGCCCGCCTTTTCCAGCGCTTCAACAACCTGCGCCAGCCCCCGGTCCACCGCCTCGCAAGCCAGCACCGCCGCCTTGATGTCGCCGGTATGGCCGACCATGTCCGGGTTGGCGTAATTGGTGACAATCAGGTCATACCCCGCCTCGATCGCCTCGACGAATTTCTCCGTCACTTCCGGCGCCGACATCTCCGGCTGCAGATCATAGGTCGCCACCTTGGGCGACTTCGGCATGAACCGGTCCTCGCCCTCTTCCGGCGCTTCCTTGCCGCCGTTCAGGAAGAAGGTCACATGCGGGTATTTCTCGGTCTCGGCCAGGCGGAACTGGCGCTTGCCCTGCTTGGCGACCCAGGCGCCCAGCGTGTTGACGATCTCGGCCTTGGGGTAGCAGGTGGTCATATAGCCGTTGTGGCCGTCGGAATATTCCACCATGCCCAGCAGGCCCGCCAGCCTGGGGCGCGCGCCCAGCTCAAACTCCGCAAACCCCGGCTCGCCAATGGCCCGCAGGATCTCACGCGCCCGGTCGGCACGGAAATTCAGGCAGAATAACCCGTCGCCATCCTGCACGCCTTCATAGCCCGCCAGCACGGTGGCGGCGATGAACTCATCGGTCTCGGACTGGTTATAGGCATGGTCCACCGCCCCATGCGCGCTGGATGCGCTGCGCCCCTTGGCGTGGATCATCGCGTCATAGGCCTCGCTGACCCGCTCCCAGCGGTTGTCGCGGTCCATCGCAAAATAGCGCCCGGTGACAGTGGCGATGCGGGCGCCTTCGGGCAGCCTTTCTTCCAGCCTGCGGAAATGGGTAAAGGCCGATTTCGGCGCCACGTCGCGGCCATCGGTGATGGCGTGCAGCCAGACCGGCACGCCGGCATCGGTCACCGCCTTCACCGCGGCCAGGATATGGCTGATATGGCCATGCACGCCGCCGTCGGAAACCAGCCCCATCAGATGCGCCGCACCGCCGCTTTCCTTCAGCTGCCTGATAAAACCCTGCAGGGCTGCGTTGTCAAAGAACGACCCGTCCTCGATCGCCAGGTCGATCTGGCCCAGATCCATCGCCACCACCCGGCCCGCGCCAATGTTGGTGTGGCCCACTTCCGAGTTGCCCATCTGCCCGGTCGGCAGCCCCACGTCCGGCCCGTGGGTGATCAGCCTGGCGGCCGGCCCCTTGGCCATGATCGCATCAAAGGCAGGCGTTTCGGCAAGGTAAGGCGCGTTTGCCTTGCCCGGCGCGCCACTGCCCCAGCCATCAAGGATGCACAGGACAACGGGTTTGGGTGCGGTCATGTTGAGGCTCCGGGGCAGGGCATTGTTGGGCAATCTTCGCAAGCCTTCTAACGCCTCGCCGCGCCGGGGTGAACCGGCATTCCTGCCACAGTTGGCGTTATCAGGCCCCGGAGCAGGGCAAAATCCCCCTGCCTGCTTCTTCTTTGCCCAAATCCTCAAATGCCGCCCTGCCCCGTTCCCGCCCCGCCGGCGTTCTGCGGCATCGCTGCCTTCGCTGCCGGGCCGCCAAGCCCCCCCGGCCCGGCAATGCCGCAACCGCTCCTTTCATCTTTCCCCAAATACTCAATCCCCCGCTCCGCCCCCGGCACCGCCGCCCGGGTTCTGCGGCGTCAGCAGATGCCGGATCAGCGCCACCGGATGCGCCCGCAGGGACAGGCGCATGGCGACGTAATCCTCCACCACCTCCTCGCCCAGGCCCATCTGCGGCAGGTCGGCGTCCGGCTCATAGATCGCTTCGCCCTCCAGCTCGCGGGCAAACAGCGGCAGGGGTTTGCGGGCGGTGATGGCCTTGGCGGCCCACAAGGCCGCGCGCCGGTTGAGGCCAAGGGCGGCAAAGGCATCGGCCTCGGCCAGCCGCTCGATCACCGGCGGCGCCAGACCCGCCTTGCGCCAGACGTCCTCGACCTCCGTGTAGCCGTTGCCGCGCGCCGCGGTCAGCCAGGCGGCGTCCTCGTCGCGCAGGCCCTTCACCTGCCGGAACCCCAGCCGCAGCGCCAGCCCGCCGTGGCCGTCAGGCTCCATCGCGTTGTCCCAGTAGGAGTTGTTGATGCAGACCGGGCGCACCTCGACGCCATGGGCGCGGGCGTCGCGGACGATCTGCGCGGGCGCGTAGAACCCCATCGGCTGGGCGTTCAGGAGCGCGCAGGCAAAGATGCCCGGGTGGTGGCACTTGATCCAGGCGGAGGCATAAACCAGCAGAGCAAAACTGGCGGCGTGGCTTTCCGGGAAGCCGTAGGAGCCGAAGCCCTCGATCTGGGAAAAGCAGCGTTCGGAGAACTCGGCGTCATAGCCATTCTTTGCCATGCCGCGCAGGAACAGGCTGCGGAATTCGCTGACATTGCCGTGTTTCTTGAAGGTCGCAAGCGAGCGGCGCAGGCGGTCGGCCTGCTCGGGCGTGAAACCTGCACCGACAATGGCGATCTGCATCGCCTGCTCCTGAAACAGCGGCACGCCGAGGGTCTTGCCCAGCACCTCGCCCAGCGCGTCAGAGGGGAAATGCACCGGCTCCTCGCCATTGCGGCGGCGGATATAGGGGTGCACCATGTCGCCCTGGATCGGGCCGGGGCGGACGATGGCGACCTCGATCACCAGGTCATAAAACTGGCGCGGCTTCATCCTGGGCAGGAAGTTCATCTGCGCCCGGCTCTCCACTTGGAAGACCCCGATGCTGTCGGCCCGGCACAGCATGGTGTAGACCGCCGGATCCTCGGGCGGCAGGGTGGCCAGGCTGTAGTCCAGCTGGTGGTGCTGCTGCATCAGATCAAACGCCTTGCGGATGCAGGTGAGCATGCCCAGGGACAGCACATCGACCTTGAGGATGCCCAGCGTGTCGATGTCGTCCTTGTCCCAGCAGATCACCGTGCGCCCCTCCATGGTGGCGTTTTCAATGGGCACCAGCTCATCGAGCCTGCCTTGGGTGATGATGAAACCGCCCACATGCTGGGATAGATGCCGGGGAAAGCCGATGATCTCCTCCACCAGCTGCAGGGTCAGCTGCAGGCGGCGGCTGTTTGGGTCGAGGCCGATCTCGCGCATCCGCTCGGCCTCCACGCCCTTGGCGCTGAAGAAGCCCCAGAGCTGCGAGGACATGGCGGAGATGGTGTCCTCCGTGAGCCCCATGGCGCGGCCGACCTCGCGGATGGCGCGCTTGCCGCGGTAGTGGATCACCGTCGCACAGAGGCCGGCCCGGTGGCGGCCGTAGCGCTCATAGATCCATTGGATCACCTCCTCGCGCCGCTCGTGCTCGAAGTCGACGTCGATGTCGGGCGGCTCGTCGCGGGCTTCAGAGACGAAGCGTTCGAACACCATGGTGCCCAGCTCCGGGCTGACCGAGGTGACGCCCAGGCAGTAGCAGACCACCGAGTTCGCCGCCGATCCCCGCCCCTGGCACAGGATCCCGCGGGAGCGGGCAAAGGCGACGATGTCGCGCACGGTGAGGAAATAGGGGTCGTATTTCAGCTTGGCGATCAGCGCCAGCTCATGCTCCAGAAGCGCGTGCACCTTGTCCGGCGCGCCGCCCGGGTAGCGCCATTGCAGACCTTCTTCGGCGAGGCGCCTGAGCCGCTGCGGCGGGGTTTCCTCAGCGCTGCCCTCATCCGGGTAGTCATAGCGCAGCTCATCCAGCGAGAAGGTGAGCTGCTCTGCCAGCCGGGCGGCGTTGTCCACCGCCTGCTCATAGCCGCGGAACAGGCGGCGCATTTCGGCCTCAGAGCGCAGCCGCTGCTCGCCGTTGGCCATGGCGGCGCGGCCCAAGGCCTCGACCTTGCAGCGCAGGCGGATGGCGCTGAGCACATCACCGAGGCGGCGGCGGCGGCCGTGGTGCATGCGCGGCGCGGCGCTGGCCAGCGGCGGCAAGTTGAAACGTTCGGCCAAGGCGGAGAGCCCGGCAAAGCGCAGCCGGTCGCCGCCGTCATAGGCAGGCGCCATCATGAGGTGCATCCGCCCGCCAAAGCGGCGCGTCAGCCCGTCCATATGCGGCCCCCACCCGCCCGCGCCGCCGGGCTGATGCTGCGCCTGCGGCAACAGCAGCAGGTGGAGGCCCTCCGCAAACTCCAGAAGGTCGGAGAGATGCAGGGTACAGCTGCCCTTTTCCGCCCTCAGCCGCCCGGTGGACAACAGCCGCGTCAGGCTGCCCCAGCCGGCACGGGTCCGCGGCAGCGCGATCACTTCCGGCGCATCGGTAAAGACCAGCCGCGCTGCCGGGATCAGCCGCAGGGTGCCATACACGGGAAAGGAGCGCGGCGGCGCGATGCCTTCCGGGCACGGCGGCCCGATGGGAGTGTTCTGCCGGTCCCAGGCCTGCCGCTCAGCCGCCCGCCGGGCAATATCCGCGCATTCCGCATGGGCCCGCACGATGCCCGCCACCGAGTTCTCATCGGCAATCGCCACCGCCCCCAGCCCCAGCTCCAGCGCCCGCACCGCATATTCCTCCGGATGGGAGGCGCCGGTGAGGAAGGTGAAGTTGGAAAGACAGGCGAATTCGGCAAACATGAATTGCATGATATTCCCGTTTTGTTCCCATGTGGAGTCACCCTGAACGGCCTCTGCCGGAATGCGGTGCCGCGCCGCGCGCCTGCGCGGCGCCACGCCCAACCGCCGAAAAGCATTTCAATGCCTGCGCGGCGGGCGGGAGAGCCCCCCTGCCGGATGCGCAAGAAACGGGTCGATCAGCTCCAGCCCGTTGAGGCATGGTCCAAGCAGCAAAGGAGTTTCAGCATGACCAAGATCACCGCCCTGCCAACCGAAGAGGTCCGCGCCCTGCAAGCGGGCGGCACCGATGCCTATGGCCGCCCCCCGGAGCGCGCCGTCTCGGATGGCGGCGGCAACCCCTGCCGCCATTGCCTGACATACATTCCCGAAGGCGCGGAAATGCTGGTCCTGGCCCACCGCCCCTTCCCCGAGGCGCAGCCCTATGCCGAAACCGGGCCGATCTTCCTGTGTGCAGATCACTGCGCGCGGCATGACGGGGAGGCGCTGCCGGAGATGCTGACCGGCTCTCCCGACTACCTGATCAAGGGCTACAGCGCGGAGGACCGCATCGTCTATGGCACCGGCATTGTCATTGCGCAGGCGGAGATGATGGCCCGGGCAGAGGAGATCTTTGCGGACGGGCGCGTGGACTACATCCACATCCGCTCCTCGCGCAACAACTGCTACCAGGCGCGGATTGACCGGGGGTGACCGAAGAGCGGGGGGCGGCGGCGGTGTCTCACTCCGTCAGCCAATGGCAGCACTGAGCCCATACCTGCCATTGCCGCTCGCTGGCTTCATGCCTGGGCTTCATTGGTCCTGCCCCGTTAAACTGGGGACTTTCCTGTAGCTGACGAACCTTTCCCGGGACTGCCGTTCGGCCGGCCCGAATTACCAATGCAAGCATCTTGGCCAGGAACTACAGAAGGAGAGTTGACTGGTGTGGAGGAGCATTGGCAAAGAAGACCAGCTGGCCGGCAGGTCTCCGGAGGTGCGCATGGGCAATTTTCTGATGGATTACCGCTTGTAAAGGTTCTTCCGGATCAAAAAATGAAATCGCCCCGATCCAAGTCAGCAAGGTCAACCCCGGCCAGCGTCAGGGTGTTGCCGGAATCATCTGAAATGATCACGCTGCCATTTTCTTCGGTCACATGGTTGTTCATCAGATCCTGGAAACCGGTGATGCTGGCAACCTTGCTCAGATCTATGTCTTCGCGGTTATTGACCGTGTTGAAATCGCTGATTGTGTCGTTCCCCCGGCTGAACGCGAAGGTGTCGCTGCCGCCGCCGCCTTCCAGCCGGTCGTTGCCTGCGCCCCCGGCCAGCTTGTCCTTGCCGGAGCCGCCTTTCAGGCGGTCGCGCCCGCCGCCGCCCTTCAGGACATCCGCACCGGCGCCGCCCAGGAGAAGGTCATTGCCGCCGCCGCCATCCAGGGTGTCCCTGCCGGTGTTCTTTAACGGTGTTCCATCGGCAATAAAGTAACTGACCGGGCCGTCTCCGGTCAGGACATCCTTCCCATTGCCGCCTTTCAGCAGGTCGTTGCCATTGCCTCCGATCAGCTCGTCGCTGCCGCCGCGGCCAATCAGCGTGTCGTCACCGCTGCGGCCTTGCAGGGTATTGCGCCCGCCTGTGCCGCTGATACGGTCGTCCGAGAAACGCGATCCAATCACATTCTCAATGCGGGTCAGCTCATGTGAGAATGCAGCCTCCTGCCAGACCCCTGTGGCGGTGCCTTGCTGCAAATCCACGGTAACAGCGTCCACACCGTTACGGTCATAGCGCACAGTGTCAGAGCCGCCGCCGCCATCCAGGGTATCGGCGCCTTGTTGCAGGATGAACCGTTCATCGCGGCCACTGCCGATGATGCTGTCCGAATGATCCGAGCCCCGGATTTCCGAAACGGCCTCAACGGTGTTGATGACTTCCCGGTTGCCATATCCGTCATCGGCAATGACACCGGTTTTCAGGTCAACTTCAATGGCATTTGTTGCGGCGTTGAATTCCAGCCTAATGTTTCCGCCGCTGACGGTCAGGTTGTAAATATCCTGTCCTTCGCCGCCTCTGACGGAGATCCAGCCGCTATTTCCGGCGTTGATATTGAAGGTATCGGAGAATGCTGTTCCACTCAGTCCGATACCTCCATCCAGCTCGCTGGGGATCAAGGCGTTATTGACACTCAATATGGTCGTTGAACCGTGCCCGGGCCCCTTGTCGATATAGCCATAGTTGGTGGCGCCATCAATTGTGGCGGTTACACCCTGCGTCTCCGGCGTGCCGTTGTGAGAGGTCAGCGACAATGTCAGCCAGGCAGTGCCGGAGGTCATATCCGAAAGATCAACGGTGTCGTTCCCACGACCTGTGTTTACATGATCCCAGCCGCCGATAACATTGTCACCGGGATTGAGATAATCATCACCATCTCCGCCGGACAGATAATCGTTGCCGTTGCCCCCGAGAAGACTGTCGTTCCCCGCCCAGCCGAAAAGATTGTCGTTTCCACCAAACCCGTTGATTGTATCGTTTTCGGAGTTGCCTTCGAGAAAGCTGTCATCGCCGGCGGTTCCATTCACAACCAGACCAGCCGCCTGTGCCAGGGGGGAAATCAAATGCGTCACTACAATTTCCTTGCTTTAAAATGCTCCCGGTCCGTTGAGAAGCCCTTGCAGGCACACCCTAAAGCCGAAACAACAGATTTTGGCGCAATCTAGTGGTATTCGCCAAAAGTTTGCAATACTTCCTTTCTCTCCACTTATCACCCGTCGCAGGCGTTCGAAACTCAGCACCCCTCCGCCGCTGAGCCGAACAGGGCTCTGGTTTGAACCATGAAAGCAGAATTCTTAGAGAATGCTGCGGATCACCATCCCGATCTCTGCCACCTGCGCGGCCACGGTGCGTTGTCCGAAATGGACATTGAAAAGCTGCTGAAGCGTGCGGCTGGCCATAGCGGTTTTGCAGCAAGGGAAGCGGACTTTGGACAGAACGGCTTGCTGCGGCTCGGCGGCTATAAAGTTGCACATGCGGCGAATGGCCGGAAAGTCCCGGGTGTGAGAGTTCGCCTGATCCCGAACCATGCACCTCCTCTGACAGGCCGCACCGCGCAGCATCGGCACGCACCGGTGGAAGGCTGCAAAGGGCCGCCTCAGCCGGCGGCCCTTTGCAGCTGGACCTCAATGGCTTCAGAGATTGCTAGGGCATCCTCGAGCTCACCCCCGAGATACCTGACTGTGCTGTCCATCCTGGTGTGCCCAAGAAGAAGCTGGACCGCCGCAGATTGCCGGTTTTCCGGTAGATGCAGGCAACTTAGGTCCGCTTCATCGAATGTGTTCCGCAGGAAGCCGGATCCAGGCCGATGACTTGACCCATTCGCGGACCAGGCGTGCGTATTGGCGCGTCGAAATATGCAGCCGCTCGTGAAACCGCCCCGGCCAGAGGTATTCGGACCCGATCAAAAGAGGTTCCTTCATCCGCCGCATAATCGAGTTGCGCGTTCCGTCAGTGATCTCATATCTGACCGGCCGCTGCGTTTTGCTCTGAATGATCGAGGCGCGTTCTTTGACCTGACCAGAGGCGAACACATCTGCGACCTTCAGATTCACGGGGCCGCAACCGCGCAATTTGCTGTTTACGGCCAGATTGAAGAGAGCCAGTTCGCGATGGTTCTCCGCGATTTCCAATCGTTCACGGATGGCCCAAACATGTTTCGGCATCAAAGGACGCTTTTGCCCAAGACCCGCCCCTTGTTCCAGGCGGGCCGGCAGGTACGCATGGCTGGCAGGTTTGCAATAGTCATGGCGGCTCCTCCGATCCGCCACGTTCCGCCGCATCGCCAATCCGTCATTGGCAATTCAGAGCAACACGATGAAGGCCGATCTTTAAATGGTTACAGATCAGCCCAAACCAGACGATAACGTTAGCGCCAATCTTTGCACGCGCAGCACTACGTGAACTGCGTCAAGCAGACGTTGCCCTGGGGTGGAAGCTTGGTGGCATTCTATTCAGCGGCATTCTTTAAAGTGGCCATCAACTGATGGAACTTCTCACCTTGGACAGCCACGTGTTCCCGGAGCGTATCAGCAGCAAGATCTGATGTGCCCATTTCCAGTGCTCGAACAATATGCTCGTGTTCGGCCATCGACTGTGCCATCCGGCCGCGGAAGCGCAGCTGCTGGCGGCGGAACGGCTTCAGCCGCTTGTGCAGCTTGGCGGCTTCCTGTGCCAGGAAGCCGTTACCGGATTGCTGATAGATGATTTTATGGAAGCGCTCGTTCTCGGCATAGTAGGCGTCCGAGTCGCGGGCATCGACTGCGGCCTGGCAGTTTGAATTGGCGTCCCGCAGCTCCTCAAGCGCCTCCTCGGAAATCCGCAGCGCAGCAAGCCTGCCGCAAACCGCCTCCAGTTCCGCCATCACTTCGAACATCTCCATCAGCTCCACCGGTCCGGGCTGGCGCACAAAGGCGCCGCGGCGGGGGATCAGCTCGACCAGGCCGGACAGGGCAAGCCGTTGAAAGGCTTCGCGAAGCGGTGTGCGCGAGACGCCGAACTGCTGGGCCAGCCGGACTTCGTCCAGCCGGTCGCCATCGGCAAAAGTCCCGTTGAAAATCAGCTCTTCCAGCTGCTCGGCGATGTTGTCGGCGCGGCGTTGTTCCATGCTTTCAGGTTTACTCACGGCGCGGTGAAAATTCAACCTTGGCATTCTTGTATACAAAAACATTGACTTGAAAAACAAAGAGCGTTTACCCTTTTGCCATCCCCTGGTCCGCCAGGAGAATTTTTAGGGAGGAAAAAATGAAATCTGTTTTGAAGGCCGCCGTGGCCGGACTGGCGCTTGCTGCCGCGGGCAGCCTGGCAAACGCAACCGAGCTGCGCCTGTCGCATCAATGGTCCAATAAGGACATCCGCCATCAGGTCGCCCAGATCGTCGCCGACGAGGTGGCTGCTGCGGATGTGGATCTGAACATCAAGATCTTCGGCTCGAAATCGCTGTTCAAACCGCGCGAGCAATATAAGCCGCTGAGCCGCGGCCAGCTGGACATGACGGTGCTGCCGCTTTCCTATGCCGGCGGCCAGCAGCCTGCCTATAACCTTACCCTGATGCCGGGACTGGTGAAGAACCACGACCACGCTGCGCGCCTCAGCGACTCGCCTTTCATGGAAGCGTTGGAGGCCAAGATGGCTGAAGACGACGTGATGGTGCTGGTGCATGGCTACCTGGCAGGCGGTTTTGCCGGCAAGGACAAGTGCATCACCAAGCCCGAGGACGTGAAAGGATTGCAAACCCGCGCGGCCGGCAAATCGTTTGAACAGATGCTGGCCGGTGCAAGTGCATCAATTGCATCGATGGCGTCTTCCGAGATCTACAACGCCATGCAGACCGGCGTTCTGCAGGCCGCGAATACGTCCTCCTCGTCCTTCGTTTCCTACCGGATCTACGAGCAGGTCAGCTGCTACACCCCCGCAGGCGATGTGGCGCTGTGGTTCATGTATCAGCCGCTCTTGATGAACAAGCGCACCTTTGACGGCCTCAGCGAAGAGCAGCAGAACGCCCTGCTGGCGGCCTCTGAAAAGGCGCAGGCCTTCTATCTGGAAGAGGCCAAGAAACAGGACGCCGCCTCCGCCAAGATCTTTGCCGATGCCGGTGTCGAGATCGCGGAGATGTCGGCCGAGGATTTCGAAGCCTGGCGCAAGCTGGCGATGGAGACCTCCTACCAGAAGTTCGTCGATGAGGTTCCGGACGGGCAGACACTGCTCGACCTGGCGCTGGCAGTTGAGTGACCCCCTCGCCTGACTGCCGCCGGAGCGGCCCTTGCGCCGCTCCGCTCCCCCACAACTTCTTCAACAACGGGAGGCGATGATGGCCAGCCATAGCAATGCAGCCATTGCCCATGCCGGCAACAATCCCTTTCTCCGCCTGGTCGCGGCGCTTTCGACCCTTGCGGGCTGGTGCTCGGCCGGCATGATCGTCGCCGCGGTCGCCATCACCTGCCAGATGATCGTGGTGCGTTTTGTGCTGAACGGCTCCACTATCTGGCAGACCGAGGCCGTAATCTATTTGATCATCGCCGCCACCCTGGTGGGTCTGCCTTATGTGCAGCGCCTACGCGGCCATGTGAATGTCGACCTGATCCCGCTGTCGCTGGCGCCCCGCGGGCGTTTCGCTCTGGCAGTGCTGACCGCGGTGCTGTCGATCGTCATCGTCGCAATCATGCTGTGGTACGGCTTTGAATACTGGCATTTCGCCTGGGAGCGCGGCTGGCGGTCGGACACCGTCTGGGGCGTGCGTCTGTGGATCCCCTATCTTGCGATCCCTGTCGGGTTCGGCCTGCTGCTGCTGCAACTGGTTGCAGATCTGGTGGCCGTGCTGACCGGTATCGATAAACCCTTTGGACTGGAGTAAAGCCGATGGACCCGCTTCTGCTTGGCGGCATTGTGGCGCTGGCCACCATTCTCGTACTGTTCTCCGGCGTCTCCGTGGCCATTGGCCTGCTGATTGTCTCCGCCGGTTTCCTGATCATCTTTGACGGCCCCCGCTCGCTGGAGCTGATGCCGGAAATCCTGTTCGGCAAGCTCGACAACTTTGCCCTGCTGTCGATCCCGATGTTCATCATCATGGGGGCCTCGATTGCCTCGACCCGGGCCGGCGCCGACCTTTATGAGGCGCTGGAGCGCTGGCTGACCCGCATTCCCGGCGGGCTGGTGGTCTCCAACCTCGGCGCCTGCGCGCTGTTTGCCGCCATGTCCGGTTCCTCGCCCGCAACCTGCGCTGCCATCGGCAAGATGGGCATCCCCGAGATGCGCAAGCGCGGCTATCCGGACGGCGTCGCGGCCGGCTCCATCGCTGCGGGCGGCACGCTGGGTATCCTGATCCCGCCCTCGGTCACCATGATCGTCTACGGCATCGCAACTGAGACTTCGATCGGCCGCCTGTTCCTGGCCGGCGTGATCCCGGGGCTGATGCTGGTCGGCCTGTTCATGGCCTGGTCGCTCTACTCGACCTGGCGTTCGGGCGATGCCACCCGCCTTGGCTCGGGCAGCTACACCTGGAGCCAGCGGTTCGAGATCCTGCCCCGCGTTCTGCCCTTCCTGGCGATCATCCTCGGCGTGCTCTACGCCATGTACGGCGGCATCGCCACACCGTCCGAGACCGCTGCGGTCGGCGCGCTGCTGTGCCTGATGATCGCGATGATCATCTACAAACTGTGGAACCCGCGCGATCTGTGGGTGGTGCTGCGCGACAGCACCAAGGAAAGCGTGATGATTCTGTTCATCATCGCTGCCGCCGGTGTGTTCTCCTACATGCTGTCCTCGCTGTTCATCACCCAGGCGATTGCCGAATGGATCGGCACGCTGGATGTGAACCGCTGGGTGCTGATGGGGGCGGTCAATGTGTTCCTGCTGATTGCCGGCTTCTTCCTGCCGCCGGTTGCGGTGATCCTGATGGCGGCGCCGATCCTCTTGCCGATCATCACCACCGCGGGCTTTGATCCGATCTGGTTTGCCGTGGTGCTGACCATCAACATGGAAATCGGCCTGATCTCTCCACCAGTCGGCCTCAACCTCTATGTGATCAACGGCATTGCCCCGGACATCTCGCTGAAGACCATCCTTACCGGCTCGCTGCCCTTCGTGGCCTGCATGGTGGTGGCGATTGTCCTCCTCTGCCTGTTCCCGGGCCTGGCCACCTGGCTGCCGGATCTGGTGATGGGAGCGGCGCTATGACCCTCTTGGCTGATCTCCTGTCCACGGTGTTCGAGCGGCGCCAGCGCCGCGAGGCCGCCGCGGAACCGGACGGCCGCCCGCTGGAGGAGCTGGCCGGCGCGCTGGTCGGCTCCACCGGGGAAACCTCGGGGCTGGCTTTGGCAGAGCAAATCCTGACCCGCTTTGCCGCGCTGGAGGACGAGGGCAAATCCGCCTTCTTCCGCCAGCTTGCCACCGGCATGAACATCGCCCCCGAAACCGTCCGCCAAACGCTGGAGGCCTACGAGAAGAACCCTTCCAAGGCCACATACCGCGCCTTTATGGAGGCTTCCGAGCCGCGCCGGCAGGAGCTGATCCGCCGCCTGAACCGGGTGCCCAATGCCACCGGCGCTCTGGTGCGGATGCGGGCGGACCTGCTGCGGCTGGGCCGGGGCGAGCCGGAACTGGAGGCGCTGGACCTCGATTTCCGCCACCTTTTTGCCAGCTGGTTCAACCGCGGCTTCCTGGTGCTGCGCCCGATCAGCTGGGAAAGCCCGGCCCATATCCTGGAAAAAATCATCGCCTACGAGGCGGTGCACGCCATCGGCAGCTGGGACGACCTGCGCCGCCGGCTGGAGCCCTCGGACCGGCGCTGCTTTGCCTTCTTCCACCCGTCAATGCCGGACGAGCCGCTGATCTTTGTCGAAGTGGCCCTGACCAAGGGCATTCCCGGCTCGGTCCAAGCGCTGCTGGCCGAGGACCGCGAGGCGATGCCCGCCGAAGACTCCACCACCGCAGTATTCTATTCGATTTCCAACTGCCAGGCCGGGCTGGCCAGCATCTCTTTCGGCAACTCGCTGATCAAGCAGGTGGCCAGCGATCTGGCTGCGGAACTGTCGGGGCTTGATACTTTCGTCACCCTCTCGCCCATCCCCGGACTGACCAAATGGCTGAAACAGGAGGGCCTCGCCTGGGACGAGGAAAACCCGGAAGACATGCGCGCCACCGCCGCCCGCTACCTGCTGACGGCAAAGGGCAAGGGCGGGCTGCCCTACGACCCGGTCGCCCGCTTCCACCTGGGCAACGGCGCCATTGTGCATGCAGTCCATGCCGATGCCGACACCTCGGACAAAGGCCGCGCCCAGTCCGGCGGCGCCATGGTCAACTATCTCTACGACCTCAAGAAAACCGCCCAGAACCACGAGCACTTCGCCGCCACCCGGGAGGTGGTGGCCTCTCCTGAAGTGCAAACCCTTGCGGCATCCGCCAGCCCACAGGCTTAAGAAAGGCAAAACCCCATGGCAAATCCATTGTTTGACCGGCTTTTCGGCATCCACGCCGGCAAGGCCACGCCCTTCCTGCATCTGCTGAACGGCGAGGTGATCACCCATCAGGACTTCCTCGGCATGGCCGCCCAGATCGCCAATGTCCTGGCCCAGACCGGGCTGAAACCGGGTGACCGGGTCGCGGCGCAGGTGGAGAAATCCCCTGAAGCTCTGGCGCTTTATGCTGCCTGCGCCCAGGCCGGGCTGATCTTCCTGCCCTTGAACACAGCTTACACCGCCGACGAACTCACCTACTTCATCGAAAACAGCGGCGCCTCGGTGGTGATCTGCGATGCCCGCAGCGAGGCCACCCTGGCCCCCATCGCCAAACAGCTTGGCGCCGGGATCGAGACGCTGAACGCCGACGGCTCCGGCACCCTGATGGACCAGGCCGCCGCCATGCCGGTCTCCTTTGCCACAGTTGAGCGCGACGGCGATGACCTCGCCGCCTTTCTCTACACCTCCGGCACCACCGGCCGTTCCAAGGGGGCGATGCTGACCCAGAACAATCTGCTGTCAAACGCCGAGACCCTGGCGCAGGAGTGGCGCTTTACGGCGGACGACGTGCTGCTGCACGCGTTGCCGATCTTCCACACCCACGGGCTGTTCGTCGCCACCAATGTCACGCTGGCGGCGGGCGGCAGCCTGATATTCATGCCGAAATTCGACCTCGACGCGGTGCTGCTGCACATGCCGCAGGCGACCAGCCTGATGGGGGTACCGACCTTCTACACCCGCCTCCTGGGCGATGACCGTTTTACACGCGAGCTGACCGGCCATATGCGGCTGTTCGTCTCCGGCTCGGCGCCGCTGCTGGCGGAAACCCATGTCCAGTTCGAAGAACGCACCGGCCACCGCATCCTCGAACGCTACGGCATGACCGAAACCAACATGAACACCTCCAACCCCTTTGAAGGCCACCGCCGCGCCGGCACTGTCGGCTTTCCGCTGCCGGGGGTGGAGCTGAAAATCACCGATCCGGCCAGCGGCGAAGCCCTGCCGCAGGGCGAGGTCGGCCAGATCGAGGTGCGCGGCCCCAATGTGTTCAAAGGCTATTGGCAGATGCCGGAGAAAACCGCTGCCGAACTGCGCGAAGACGGGTTCTTCATCACCGGCGACCTCGGCAAGATCGACAAAGACGGCTATGTCCATATCGTCGGCCGCAACAAGGACCTCATCATCTCGGGCGGCTACAACATCTATCCCAAGGAGATTGAGCTGGTGCTGGACGACCAGCCCGGCGTGCTGGAAAGCGCGGTGATCGGTGTGCCGCACCCGGATTTCGGCGAAACCGTGCTGGGAATTGTCATCGCTGAACCGGGCCAGTCCCCCGATCTGGACGCCATGATGGAGGCGGTGCGCCAGGCACTGGCCCGTTTCAAGCACCCGCGCCAGCTGATCCTGCTGGATGAGCTGCCCCGCAACACCATGGGCAAGGTGCAGAAAAACATCCTGCGCGACGCTTACAAGAGCATGTTCGCGTCCTGACCCTCCTCTCCCTGGGCAGGCGCCTCCGCCCGGTGGAGCGCCTGCCGCCCTTTTGCCGGAGAAAGATACTATGCCGAAATACAACAACATCCTGGTCCCGGTTTTCTTTGAAGCCGGCCGGAATGCCGCCCAGGCCTTGGAAATTGCCAACGCCCTCCGCGCCAGCGGCGGGCGGATCACCGTGCTGCACGTGCTGGAGCAGCTGCCGCAGTATGCCAGCGACCAGCTGCCGGCGGACCACCTGGAAACCGCGCGCTCAACCGTCACCGGAAAACTTGCCCCCCTCGCAAGAGACCTGCCGGATGCGGAGATCGTGGTGGTGGAAGGCCACAGCGCCCGCAGCATCCTCGATTACGCCGGGGAGAACGCGAAGGATTGCATCGTCCTGGCCAGCCATCGGCCAGGAATGCAGGATCTTTTCCTTGGTTCCACAGCTGCACGCGTCGTGCGCCAGGCACGGTGCTCAGTTCACGTAGTCCGGTGAAGGCTTGCCTTTCGGGGAAGCCGCATCGTGATGCGTCATTTCGGCCGCCGGACGGTGCCGGGAAGGCCGAACCCTTTTGCCCGGACCGGTGAACGCGCGTTTGCAATGGTTGCTTTCGTGTTCAAAGCTGACGCTCCAATGAAACGATGTTGCGCACGCAGCGAATGTCAGCAAGGTCCGGCAACCTGATCACTGGGCTGAGGCGGCCCCTCACCCCGCCTTGGTCAGCGACAGGAAGACATCCTCCAGATCCGCCTCTTCCGTCTTCACGTCGCGGATCGAAATGCCCGCGGCGTGGACCGCGCCCAGCACGTCCTCGGCGCTGGTCATGCGGCTGCGGTAGCGTAAGGCAACCGTGCCGTCGGGGCGCAGGCCGGCCTCAATGCCGTCGCCCTGCGGCAGTTCCGTGACCGGCACCGCAGGCTGTATCACCATGGTCTTGGCGTCCAGCCGGCCCAGCAGGCTGGCAGTGGAATCACGCGCGACCACTTCGCCCTGGTTGATGATGGCGATCTCGTCGCACATCTCCTCGGCTTCCTCCAGGTAATGGGTGGTGAGGATGATGGTCATGCCTTGCGCGTTCAGTTTGCGGATGTTCTCCCACAGCATCTGGCGCAGCTCGATGTCGACGCCCGCCGTCGGCTCGTCCAGCACCAGCACAGAAGGACGGTGGACCAGCGCCTTGCCCAGCAGCAGGCGCCGCCGCATGCCGCCCGACAGCGTGCGGGCATAGGCCTCAGCCTTGTCCTGGAGGCCGATCATCGACAGGATTTCGTCGCTGTGGCGTTCGGTTTTGGGCACGCCGTAGAGACCCGCCTGCACCTCCAGCGCGCCGCGCGGGGTGAAGAACGGGTCCAGGTTCAGCTCCTGCGGCATCACCCCGATGGCAGCCCGGCTCTGGCGCGGGTTTGCGTCCTGGTCAAAACCCCAGATCGTCACCTTGCCCGAGGTCTTGCGCACCAGGCCGGCCAGGATGTTGATCATCGTCGACTTGCCCGCGCCATTGGGCCCCAGCAGGCCGAAGACAGAGCCGCGCGGCACCGTCAGATCGACGCCTTTCAGCGCCTGTTTCTCCGGCTGGCCTTTGCGCCCGCCGTAGGTTTTACGCAAAGCTTCGATACGGATTGCGTCAGCAGACATCGCGGCCCTTGCCCCCGGTTTTTCCATGGCTCATAAATGCGCCTAGCCGAAAAGTGAAAGGACTGCCAGCCATGAGCACAGACGCGCCGGAAACCAGGATCGTGAACAGCCGCAAGGTGGCCTGCGACGGCAGCGAAGGCGCGCTGGGGCATCCGCGGGTCTATCTGCAGATCCCGGAGGAGCAGGGCTGGGTCGAATGCCCCTATTGCGACTGCAAGTTCATCTATGAGGACGCGGCCAAGGCGGCGGAGTGATCCGGGCCGCGCAGGGCTGCAACGGCGGCGTCCGGGAGCCGGAAAATTCAAATTTTCCGGCTAAATTTCTTTGCAAGAAATTTGCCTGCGCCCGGTAGGGTCCCGCAGGGACAATACAAACGGATCGCGGATATGGCACAGCTTCTGATCGTGTATCACTCGCGCACCGGCGGCAGCCGGCAGATGGCGGAGGCGGCGTTTGCGGCGGCGCGCAGCGAGATTGAAACCGTGCTGAAGCGGGCAGAAGTTGCCGGGCCGGAGGATTTGCTGGCGGCGGATGGCTATCTCTTCTGCGCTCCGGAGAACCTGGCGGCCCTGTCCGGCATGATGAAGGAATTCTTTGACCGCTGCTATTACCCGGTGCTGGGAAGGATTGAGGGGCGGCCTTATGCGCAGATGGTCTGTGCCGGCTCCGACGGGGAGAACGCCGCCCGCCAATGCGCCCGGATTGCCACCGGCTGGCGCCTGAAAGAGGTGCAGAAGCCGCTGATTATCTGCACCCATGCGCAGACGCCGGAGGCCATTTTGGCGGAAAAGGCGATCCCGGAGGATCAGCTGGAGGCCTGCCGCGAGCTGGGGCTAGCCCTGGGCGCGGGGCTGGCGATGGGTGTATTTTGAGTCCCATCCGGGCTTAACGCTCAATCGACGAACCAGAAATCCCCGAGCCGGGTGCCGGAGGCGGCATACATCGCACGGTAGGTGCCATCCGGCAACTCTCCGGCAAGGGCGCACAGCTCCTGGCCGCGGCGGAACTCTGCCCAGCGGCTGCAGATACGGTTGCCGTCCAGCCACCAGTGCCCAGTGTCCTCACCCAGACGCGGCACTATGACTTCAAACGTGCCGTTTGTCCGCAGAACGGCTGAGCCGGCAAACGCCAGCCGGGTGAAGGCGATCTTGCGGTCATGGGTGAAGAACGCCCGCATTTCCTCAGCCGTGAGCATCCGGACGTCGCCGCGGCAGCCGGACAGCGCCGCAAGCAAGCCCATGAGAAAAATCCATCGCATGGGATCAGATAGGCACGGGGGCTGCGCGGGGGCAACTGCCGGGCCGCGGCGGCGGATCACATCCCTGTGCGCCGGATTGTGCCCATGCCGGTGGCAGCAGCGGGCAACAGGGCGATTGCGGATGGCGGCTGGATACTGAATAACACTGACCAAACCACTATGCGCGAATGAACCGGGGAGCAGCACAATGAGCGGGACACAATTCGGCAAGGGCTGCCATCTGCATCTGATCGACGGCTCGGCCTTCATCTTCCGCGCCTATCACGCGCTGCCGCCCCTCACCCGCAAGTCCGACGGGCTGCCGATCGGCGCCGTGGCGGGCTTCTGCAACATGCTGTTCAAGCAGGTGGAGGACAACAAGGGCCCGGATGCGCCGACCCATGTGGCGGTGATTTTCGACTATTCCGGAAAGTCCTTCCGCAACGAGATGTACGATCTCTACAAGGCCAACCGGCCGCCCGCGCCGGAGGATCTGGTGCCGCAGTTCCCGCTGACCCGCGACGCCACCCGCGCCTTCAACATCGCCTGCAAGGAGATCGAGGGCTTCGAGGCCGATGACATCATCGCAACCCTGGCGCATCAGGCGCGCGATGCCGGCGGGCGGGTCACCATCATCTCCTCGGACAAGGACCTGATGCAGCTGGTCGGCGGCGGTGTCGAGATGCTGGACGCGATGAAGAACAAGCGTATCGACAGCGATGGCGTGGTGGAGAAATTCGGTGTTGGCCCCGACCGGGTGGTGGATGTGCAGGCACTGGCGGGCAACTCGGTCGACAACGTGCCGGGGGCGCCGGGAATCGGGATCAAGACCGCCGCTTTGCTGATCAACGAATACGGCTCTTTGGAGGAGCTGTTGGACCGGGCTGAGGAGATCAAGCAGCCCAAGCGCCGTCAGACGCTGATCGAGAAGCGGGATCAGATCGAGCTCAGCAAGAAGCTGGTGCAGCTCGACTGCAATATGGAGCTGGATTTCACCCTGGATGATCTGGAGGTGAAGGAGCCGGATGCGGAGGTGCTGCTGGAATTCCTGAGCAGCATGGAGTTCCGCACCCTGTCCAAGCGCATGGCGGATCAGCTGGGCATGGAGGCGCCTGCGATCCCGGAGGCGCCTGCGGCGGCGGCTTCCCCGGCGGCGGCACCGGAAGCAGTGCCGTTCGACAAGGACAAATACGAATGCGTCCGCGATGCGGCTGGCTTGCAGGTCTGGGTCGACCGCATCCGCGAACGCGGCTGGGTGGCGGTGGATACCGAGACCACCGGGCTGGACGAGATGGTCGTCGATCTGGTCGGCATCTCGCTGTGCGTTGAGCCGGGCGAGGCCTGCTATATCCCCTTGGCGCATAAGGCGGGCGGCGATGATCTGTTCGGCGGCGAGGGGCTGTCCGAAGGGCAGATGCCGCTGGAAGAGGCGGTTGCGATGCTCAAAGACGTTCTGGAGGATCCGGCGATCATCAAGATCGGCCAGAACATGAAATACGATGCCAAGATATTCCACCGCTACGGGGTGGATGTGGCGCCCATCGACGACACCATGCTGATGTCCTACGCGCTGCATGCAGGCATGCATGGGCATGGCATGGATGCGTTGTCCGAACGCTATCTCGATCACACGCCGATCCCGATCAAACCGCTGCTGGGCACCGGCAAGTCGGCGATCACCTTTGACCGTGTGCCGATTGAGGATGCGGTGCCCTATGCCGCCGAGGATGCCGACATCACCCTGCGCCTGTGGCAGGTCTTCAAGCCGCAGCTGCATCAAGAGCGGGTCACCACGGTTTACGAGACGTTGGAGCGGCCGCTGGTGCCGGTGCTGGCGGATATGGAGCGCAACGGCATCAAGGTGGACCGCGATACGCTCTCGCGCATGTCCAATGCCTTTGCCCAGAAGATGGCCGGGCTGGAGGCGGAAATCCATGAACTGGCGGGCGAGACGTTCAACGTCGGCTCGCCCAAGCAGCTGGGCGAGATCCTGTTTGACAAGATGGCGCTGCCCGGCGGCAAGAAGGGCAAAACCGGCGCCTATGCCACCGGCGCGGACATTCTCGAGGATCTGGCGACGGAACACAACCTGCCCGCGCGGGTGCTGGACTGGCGGCAGCTGAGCAAGCTGAAGTCGACCTATACGGACGCATTGCAGGATCACATCAATGCGGAAACGGGCCGGGTGCATACGTCTTATGCCCAGACCGGCGCCAGCACCGGCCGCATGGCCTCGACCGACCCGAATCTGCAGAACATTCCGGTGCGCACCGAAGAAGGCCGCCGTATCCGCGAGGCCTTTGTGGCGGAAGAGGGCAACGTCCTCTTGTCGCTCGACTACAGCCAGATTGAGCTGCGCATTCTGGCCCATATGGCCGGAATTGAAGCGCTGAAACAGGCCTTTGCGGAAGGTGTCGACATTCATGCGATGACCGCGTCCGAGATGTTCGAGGTGCCGCTGGAGGAGATGACGCCGGAGATCCGCCGCCAGGCCAAGGCGATCAACTTTGGTGTGATCTACGGCATTTCCGGCTTTGGACTGGCGCGCAACCTGCGCATACCGCGCAAGGACGCGCAAGGCTTCATCGACCGCTATTTCGAACGCTTCCCGGGGATCCGCAAGTACATGGATTCGACTGTCGAGTTCGCCAAGGAGCACGGCTATGTGCAGACCCTGTTCGGGCGCAAGATCCATACCGCGGAGATCAACGCCAAGGGGCCGAAGGCGGGCTTTGCCAAACGCGCGGCGATCAACGCACCGATCCAGGGCACCGCGGCGGATGTGATCCGCCGGGCGATGATCCGGATGCCGGAGGCGATCGCCCACCTGCCTGCGCGGATGCTGTTGCAGGTGCACGATGAACTGCTGTTCGAAGTGCCGGAGGCGGCGGTGGAGGAGACCATCGACACAGCCCGCAAGGTGATGGAGAACGCCGCCGATCCGGCGGTGCATCTGGATGTGAAGCTGGTGGTGGACGCAGGCCGCGGTTTGAACTGGGCCGAGGCGCATTAAGGCAGGCGCACCCAGGCAGGCAGGGGTGCTCCCGCCCGGCTTCGACCTGACGGTCTCATCCCGTTGGGCGTGGCGCCGCTGACGCGGCGCAGGCTGTGCCCGGACCCCGCCTCACCGGGTCAAGGGAGCCGGCAGGCTCCGCGCGGCAGCGCGGCGTGCCCTTGACGCGGCCTGGCGTAAAAACAATCGAAAACGCCCCTAGGGGCAGACCTGCCCTTAGGGGCTTCTCAGCAAACCCCTTGCGCCGCGCCAGCGGCGCCTGGCCCAACGGCTGCTGATGCATCGCAGATGCAGCTTGCAGCGGGCGGGAGCACCCCGCCTGCCCTCCCGAAGCCCGGTTTCAGCTTCCTGCGGGCTGTTTGACCAGCTTGGCCACCAGCTTGCGCACCAGAGGCGCTGCGGTGAAGGCGACAGCAAAGGCCACCGGCCAGCTCAGGCTCCAGGCGTTCATCCAGGCGCTGGTGAACCCTTCGGCCGGCCCAAGCGTCCGCAGGGTTGCCACGCAGGTCACCAGGCAGGACATCATCCCGGACAGGATCAGGCTGAACAGAACAGGGGCAAAACGGGCGGGCAGCATGGGCGGCTTCCTTACTTTGAACGCCTCCGCCTTATGCCTGCCGGGAAGTCACATTTCAATTCACGAATGTGACAGCCGGCCTGCGGCGGCTCAGCGCATCCAGCCGAGGCTGTCTTCGGTGCGCCTGCTGGACGGCGTGTATTCGGCGCTGACCCAGCCTTCATAACCGCTGGCGTCGATGGCGGCAAACAGCTGCTGGAAATCCACCGGCCCGGTGCCGGGCTCGCAACGCCCCGGCGCGGCGCCGATCTGCACATGCACGGCGTGGCGGCCGAACTCTTCCCAGACCTTGGCGGCATCGCCGTGGATCAGCTGGGCGTGGTAGGCGTCGTACTGGAGGCCCACATTGGGCCGGTCCACCGCTGCCAGCACCTCCATCGCCAGGTTGTAGTCATCGAGGAAGTAACCGGGCTGGTCGCCGCTGTTCAAAGGTTCGATGGTGAACTGCTGGGCCGGGGCGCGGTCGGCGGCCCACCTCAGGTTTTCGACAAAGGTCTTCTGCGCCTTTGCCCCCTTGGCGTAGCCCGCCATCACGTGGATCTTGCCCGCCCGCAGCGCCTCGGCGTAGCGCAGCACCCGGCGGATGTCGCGCTGGAAGCGGTCCACCCCGTCCGGCACCGCCGCATAGCCGGGCATGCCGCCGGTGTAATTCGGCGGCGGCGCGTTGATCAGCAGCAGCTCCAGCCCGTTGGCCAGCAGCGCGCGCTGGGTTTCCTTGGCGGCCAGCTCATAGGGGTAGAGGATCTCCACCGCCTGGAACCCCGCCGCCGCTGCGGCCTGGAACCGGTCGAGATAGGGCAGCTCGGCAAACAGCATCGAGATGTTGGCTGCGAATCTGGGCATCTGGCTCCTCCAGGGCTTCTTCTGGTTTAACGGTGGTTTATCCCGCGCAAAACCGTGAGGCCAAGAGATAGAAAACGACGCATTGTCGCTTTCCCGCAAGACTTGGCTGCGGGATTCGGATGCAACTGCAGGAAACCGGCGTATTTCCGCTGGATTCCCGAAGGATAGCAGTGATGACGATGAGCCCCGAGCGCCTGCCCGCAGGCCCTTCTGCTTCGCCGCGCGCCCAGGCGCTTGGCGGCAACGCCCTGGCGGCGGCAGCGATGATCACCTGGTCGGCCGGTTTCCCCGCAGCCGAGGTGCTGCTGCAGACCTGGCCGCCGGTGATGCTGCTGGCAGCAAGGCTGGTTCTGGCGGCCAGCGGCATCCTGCTGCTGTGGGTCTGGCGCGAAGGGGTGCAGACCGTGCTGCGGGCGCCCTGGCGCAAGGGGCTGATGATCGGGATTTTCGGCTTTGGCGCCAGTGCCTATCTGATCATCCAGGCGCAGGTGCTGACCAATGCGGTGACAGCCGCGCTGATCTGTTCGGCGGCACCGGTGATCGGCGGGGTGATCGAGATGCTGCAGGGCCAGCGGCGGCTGGGGGTGCGGTTTGCACTTGGCGCGGTGGCGACGGTGATTGGCGGGGTGATTGCCACCAGTTCGCTGAACGGTGCCGAGCTGGGGCTGGGGGCGGCTGCGGCAGCCGGCGCAATTACTCTTTATACTTGGGCGAGTTCCGCTGCGGTGCGCGAGCTGCCGGACCTGTCGCCCTCGGGGCGCAGCGCGCTGACCATTTGCGGCGGGCTGGTGCTGGCCAGTGTTTTGACAGCGGGCACGGCAGTGCTTGGCGGGCAATGGCTGCCGAGCGCGCCGGTGGATGGCTACCAATTGCAGATGCTGCTGATTTTCGGCCTGGTGTCGGTGATGCTGAGCCAGCTTCTGTGGCTGTCGTCGGTGGACCGGCTGGGGGTGGCGCTGGCCTCTTTCCATACCAATCTGGCGCCGTTCTACGTGATGATCCTGATGCTGTTCCTGGGGGAGAGCTGGGAGTGGCCGCAGGCGATCGGCGCAGCAGTTGTGGGGCTGGGGGTGATCGTGGCCCAGGACAAGCGGCCCAAGCTGGCGGAGCCGGTAGGCGGCAGCAGGGCGTGAGGCGCAGCTACTTGTCACAATTCGCTTAGGGCAGCGCCCGGCACGCCGGGGTGGGAAGCGTAGCGCCCGCCCCGGTGGGGGCGGGTCGGGCGCTGCCCGGCCTATCGGCCGGGCGGGACGTTCCTCAGATGTTAATCCGCTTCCAGCTCTGCCGACGGGATCAGCGGGAAGAAGGTGCCGCCGGACCAGACGCCGAACCAGTCGTTGTGATGGGCGCCAAGCTCCACCAGCCGGTAGAAGCTCTTGCGGTCGATGCGGGCCTCCAGACCCGCGCGCACCATGACATAGGGAGACGGTTCACCGCTCGCTGTGTCACGCTCCACCCGGATCGGGGTGTCCGGGCCTGCTGCGGCGGTGTCCTCGACATTGGTGGTGAAGGTGATGACCTGATCGCGGCCCACGCCTTCAGCATCGAAATCCACCGCCACAAAGGGCGCGTCCTCAACCGTGATGCCGACTTTCTCGACCGGTGTCACCAGGAAGTACTTGCCCTCCTCCAGCTTCAGGATCGAGGCGAACAGTTTGACCAGCTCAAACCGGTTGAACGGCGTGCCGAGGTAGTACCAGGCGCCATCCCGGGCGATGCGGATATCGAGGTCGCCGCAGAACGGCGGGTTCCACAGGTGGACGGGCGGCAGACCCTTGCCTTTTCCGGCCGCTTTCACCGACGCGGCGATGCCGTCGGCACCGGGTGTCACAGCTTTTTGTCCGCTCATTGCTTTTGCCATTTCCTGTCAGCACGATAGAGTAACAGCATATATCCTGGAAACGAGGAATGACATGCCTGAAACCGACGATCTGCTGGCCGGCATCGAGGCGCTGGAAGCCAAGCTGAAACAGGCCCGCGAGTTGATTACCAAGCGATTCATCGGCCAGGAGCGGGTGGTGGACCTGACGCTGTCGGTGCTGTTGTGCGGCGGCCACGGGCTGCTGATCGGCCTGCCGGGTCTGGGCAAGACCCGGCTGGTGGAGACCTTGAGCACCGTAATGGGGCTGGATGGCAGCCGCATCCAGTTCACGCCGGACCTGATGCCTGCGGATATTCTGGGCTCGGAAGTTCTGGACACCGCAGAGGACGGGCACCGCTCGTTCCGTTTTGTGCCGGGGCCGGTGTTCTGCCAATTGCTGATGGCGGATGAGATCAACCGGGCCAGCCCCAGGACGCAATCGGCGCTGCTGCAGGCGATGCAGGAGCGGCAGGTGACGGTGGCGGGTGAGGACCGCCCCTTGGGTGCGCCGTTCCATGTGCTGGCGACCCAGAACCCGATCGAGCAGGAGGGCACCTATCCGCTGCCGGAGGCGCAGCTGGACCGGTTCCTTTTGCAGATCGACGTGAATTACCCGGACCGCAAGACCGAGCGCGATATCCTGCTGGCCACAACGGGGGCTGAGGAAGCGGAGGCCTATCAGGTGTTTACAGCGGCTGAGCTGATCGCGGCGCAGACCTTGCTGCGGCGGATGCCGGTGGGCGACTCGGTGGTCGAAATGATCCTCGACCTGGTGCGCGCGTTCCGGCCCGAGGAAGCGGGCGTTTCCGAACGCGTGGCACAGACCGTTGCCTGGGGGCCGGGTCCGCGGGCGGCGCAGGCCTTGATGCTGGCGGTGCGGGCGCGCGCCCTTCTGCACGGGCGGCTGGCGCCCAGTGCCGAAGATGTGCTGGACATGGCCAAGCCGGTGCTGAGCCACCGGATGCAGCTGAACTTTGCCGCAAGGGCGCGGGGCGACAGCCTGAGCGCGCTGATTGAGGACACCGCGGCTGAGCTGGCCCGGACCGGGGCCGCCGCGTGACCCGACCCGCCGCCTCTCAGGCTGCAAGCGGATTGCGGCACCGCGCCGAGGCGGAGGCCAGCGCCTTTCCGCCCTTGCTGGTGCAAGCGCGGCATCTGGCGGGCTCGGTGCTGATGGGCGAGCATGGCCGCCGCCGGGCCGGCCCCGGCGATGACTTCTGGCAGTACCGCCCGGCGCAGCCCGGCGACAGCCGCCAGATGATCGACCACAGGCGATCCGCCATGGGGGATGTGCAATATGTGCGCGAGCGGGAATGGCATATCTCGCAGACGGTGCATCTGTGGGTGGATACCGGCGCCTCGATGCGGTTTGCCTCCGCGCCCAAGCTGCCGCAGAAGATTGACCAGGCGCGGCTCTTGGGGCTGGCGGCCTCGGTGCTGATGGTGCATGGCGGCGAGCGGGTCGGCCTGACCGGCGGCAGCCTGCCGCCCCGGCGCGGCAACGTGCAGATATTGCGGCTGGCCGAGGCGCTGTCGGATGACGGCGAGGAGGATTATGCCCCGCCCAATGACCGGGCGCTGATCCCGCATGCGCGGGCGCTGTTCATCTCGGATTTCCTGGGGCCTTACGAGCCGATGGAGCAGGCGCTGTCCAAGGCCGCGGCACGCGGGGTGCGCGGGGTGCTGCTGCAGGTGCTGGACCCGTCGGAGGAGGCCTTTCCGTTCGCGGGCCGCACGCTGTTTCAGAGCATGGGCGGCGGCGTTACACATGAAACATTGAAGGCCTCGGCGCTGCAGGAGCGCTATCTGGAGCGGCTGGCGGAACGGCGCGCGGCGCTGGAGCACCTGTGCCATGAGGCCGGCTGGCGGTTTGGCCAGCATCACACCGGAGAGCCGGCCCAGGCGGCGCTGATGTGGCTTTACCACGCTTTGGAAAGGACCGCGCCATGACGGTGCTTGCGGGCATCGGCTTTACCGCGCCCTGGCTGCTGCTGGGGCTCTTGGCACTGCCGGTGCTGTGGCTGCTCTTGCGGGCAATTCCGCCGGCGCCCAAGCGGCAGCCGTTTCCGGCGGTGACGCTGCTGCTGGGTCTGAAGGACGACGAGAGCCTGTCGGACCGCACGCCCTGGTGGCTGCTTCTGCTCAGGATGCTGGCGGTGGCGGCGGCGATCGTTGGCTTGGCGGGGCCGGTGCTGAACCCCTCGGCTGAGGAAAGCGGCGGCAGCGGGCCCTTGCTGGTTGTGATGGATGCCAGCTGGGGCGGCGCGGCGGGCTGGAAGCAGACCAGCGCCCAGGCGGCGGCGCAGCTGGAAGAGGCCGGACGCGCCGGGCGGCCGGTGGCGGTGCTGCGGCTGACCGCACCGGAGCCCTTGCAGTTCCGCGCCGCCAGCGATTGGCAGCGGCAGCTCGCAGGGCTGGTGCCCCTGCCCTGGCAGCCGGGGCCGGAGCAAGTGCAGGGCGCCTTGGCGGCGATTGTCGGTGCCGAGGGCGGCTTTGACACGCTGTGGTTCAGCGACGGGCTGGAATATGCGGGCCGCGGCGGGCTGATCGAAGCGCTGAGCCGCCGCGGGGATATAGAGGTGTTTGAACAGCCGGTGCCGGTGCTGGGGCTGCTGCCTGCGAATTACACCGGCGGCAATATCGAACTGACGGCGCAGCGCAGCCGCGCAGGGCCCGCGCAAGAGGTCACCGTGCTGGCGCAGGGCGTGGACCCGGGCGGCACCCCGCGCAGCCTGGCGGCGCTGCCGCTGCGGTTTGGCGATGGCGCCCGCACGACCTCAGCCGAGCTGTCCCTGCCGGCCGAACTGCGCGCGCGGCTGTCGCGGTTTGAACTCCGCGACATGAAGTCCGCAGGCGCCGTGGCGCTGACCGACGACTCCTTGCGCCGCCGCGAGGTGGCGCTGGTGTCGGCCCAGAGCGAGGATGAAGGCCTCGCCCTGCTGTCGCCGCTGCATTACCTGCGCCAGGCGCTGGTGCCCTCGGCGGAGCTGCTGGAGGGCGCGCTGGCCGACCTGCTGCCGGCCAATCCGGATGTGATCGTGCTGGCCGATGTGGCGCGGCTGGCGCCTGCGCAGGAAGAGGCGGTGATCGAATGGGTGGAAAACGGCGGGCTGCTCTTGCGCTTTGCCGGGCCGCGGCTGGCAGCGAGCGATACCGCCCGCGCGGGCGAGGAACCCCTGATGCCGGTGCGCCTGCGCATTGGCGGCCGCAGCATCGGCGGAGCGATGAGCTGGGGGGAGCCGAAGACCTTGGCGCCCTTTGGCGAAGGCTCTCCGTTCTATGGGCTGGAGGTGCCGGAAGAGGTCTCGATCAGTTCGCAGGTGGTGGCGCAGCCTGACCCTGAGCTGGCCGCGCGGGTGATTGCCGAGCTGGCGGACGGCACGCCCCTGGTGACGCGCAAGACGCTGGGCCAGGGCCAGGTGGTCTTGTTTCACGTGACCGCCAATGCGGAATGGAGCAGCCTGCCGCTGTCCGGCCTGTTTGTCTCGATGCTGGAGCGGCTGGCGGTGTCGTCTTCGGCGGCGCAGCCGGATGCTGAAGACTTGGAGGGCACAACCTGGACGCCGGTGGAAGTGCTGGACGGGTTTGGGCGGCTGGAGGCCGCGGAGACGCTGCCGGGGGTCAAGGGCCCGGATCTGGTGGCGGCGGCCGCCGGGCCGGAGCTGCGGCCCGGGGTCTATGACGGCGGGCGGCGGATGCTGGCGCGCAATGTGCTGCGCCCGGGCGACACGCTGGAGGCGGCGCGCTGGCCTGCTTCGGTTGAAGTCAGCGGCTACGGCGCGCCGCAGGAGCTGCCCTTGGGCGGTGCGCTGCTGACCTTGGCGCTCATGCTGCTGGCGCTGGATGTGCTGGGCACGCTGCTGGTCTCAGGCCTGCTGGGCGGTGCCCGCACTGCCGCGCTGGCTGGCGCGATCGGGCTGGCGGCATTGGCGCTGCCGCAGGACGCACGGGCCCAGGCCCCGCCGGCGGCAGAGGATTTCCGGGCGGCGGAGCTGGCCGCGGAACTGGTGCTGGCGCATGTGCTGACCGGCGATCCTCAGGTCGACCGCATTGCCGAAGCGGGGCTGCGCGGGCTGTCGGACACGCTGTTCTTCCGCACCTCGGTGGAGCCGGCCAATCCGGCAGGCGTGGATCTGGAGCAGGATGAGCTGGCGTTTTACCCGCTCCTTTACTGGCCCATTACCCGTGATCAGCCGCTGCCCTCGTCCGAGGCCTACGGCAAGCTGAACGCCTATCTGCGGGCGGGCGGGATGATCCTGTTTGACACCCGCGACGCCGATCTGAGCACCTCGGGCGCCACCAGCCCGGCGGCGCGGCGGCTGCAGCAGATTGCGCTGCCGCTCGACATTCCGCCGCTGGAGGTGGTGCCGGAGGATCATGTGCTGACCCGCGCTTTCTATCTGCTGCAGGCCTTTCCGGGGCGGCACGGCCGGGGTGCGGTCTGGGTCGAGGCGGCGCCGCCGGATGCGGAGCAGGCCGAGGGCATCCCCTTCCGCAACCTCAATGACGGGGTGACGCCGGTGGTGATCGGCGGCAATGACTGGGCGGCGGCCTGGGCGGTGGATGAGAACGGCCGGCCGCTGCTGCCGGTGGGGCGCGGCTATGCCGGCGAGCGGCAGCGGGAGCTGGCGTTTCGCTTTGGCGTCAACCTGGTGATGCATGTGCTGACCGGCAATTACAAATCCGACCAGGTGCATGTGCCGGCCCTCTTGGACCGGCTGGGGCAATAGGAGCGCGCGATGACACAGACGATCCTGTTTGACCCGCTGGTGCCCTGGCCCGTGATCTGGGCCGCCGGGGCTGTGACCCTGGCCGCACTGCTGCTGGGGCTGTGGAAGGGGCTGTCGGGCTGGGCTTTGCGGGCCTTGGCCGCCCTGGTGCTACTGGCGGCGCTTGCCGGCCCGGTGCATCAGAGCGAGGACCGCGCGCCGCTGAGCGACATCGTGATTGTGGCCGAAGACCAGACCGCGAGCCAGCAGCTCAGCACCCGGCCCGAGCAGATGGCGCGGGCGCGCACCCGGCTGAAGGCGGCATTGGCGGACCGGCCCGGCACCGAGGTGCGCTGGATCACGGTGGAAGATGGGACCGGTGATGAGGGCACCCAGCTGATGGAGGCGATTGCCGGCGCGCTGGCGGATGAGCCGCGGGCGCGCGTCGCGGGCATCATCGCCCTGTCGGACGGGCAGGTGCATGATGCCGGCCAGGCGCTGGCCTTGCCCGCACCGATGCATCTGCTGCTGACTGGCCGCGCGGAGGATTGGGACCGGCGGCTGATCGTCAAGAACGCCCCCGGCTTTGCCATCATCGGCGAGCCGGTGAAGCTGACCTTGCGAATCGAGGATCAGGGGGCGGTGCCGGACCCCGGCGGCTTTGCCGAGCTGGAGATCTCAGTCGGCGGGGAGGCGCCGCAGCGGTTTACCCTGCCGGTGGGCGTGGATTTCGAACTGCCGATGGTGCTGCAGCACGGCGGCCGCAACGTGATCCAGTTCAGCGTGCCGGAAGAACCGGGCGAGCTGACCGCGCGCAACAACACCGCGCTGGTGCAGATCAACGGGGTGCGCGACCGGCTGCGGGTCTTGCTGGTGTCGGGCGAGCCGCATGCGGGCGGGCGGACCTGGCGCAACCTCTTGAAGTCCGACAGCGCGGTGGACCTGGTGCATTTCACCATCCTGCGCCCGCCGGAAAAGCAGGACGGGGTGCCGGTGGAGGAGCTGTCGCTGATCGCCTTCCCGACCCGCGAGCTGTTCCTGGAGAAGATCGACGATTTCGACCTGATCATCTTTGACCGCTACAAGCGCCGCGGCATCCTGCCTGCGGTCTATTTGGACAATGTGGCCAATTACGCCATGGGCGGCGGCGCGGTGCTGGTGGCGGCGGGGCCGGATTTTGCCAGCGCCGACAGTATCTATCGCTCGCCGCTGTCGCTGATCCTGCCGGCCGAGCCGTCGGCGCGGGTGCTGGAAGAGCCTTACCGGCCGGAAGTGACCGATCTGGGCAAGCAGCATCCGGTGACCTCGGGCCTGGAAGGCACCGGGGACTGGGGCCGCTGGCTGCGCCAGGTCGAGCTGAAGACGCCGGAGGGTCATGTGCTGATGAACGGGGCGGGCGAACGGCCCTTGCTGGTGCTGAACCGGGTTGGCGAGGGCCGGGTTGCGCTTTTGGCCTCGGACCACGCCTGGCTATGGAGCCGCGGCTATGAGGGCGGCGGGCCGCAGCTGGAGCTTTTGCGCCGTCTGGCCCATTGGATGATGAAGGAGCCGGAGCTGGAGGAGGAGGCCCTGTGGGCCGAGGCCTCGGGCCAGCGGATGCGCATCCTGCGCCGCACGCTGGCGGGACAGGCGGGGCCGGTGACGGTGACCAACCCGGATGGCTCCACCGTCGAGCTGGAATTGCGTCCAAGCGCACCGGGCCAGTGGGAGACCCGCTATGAGGGGCCAGAACCGGGGCTTTACCGGCTGGAGGAAGGCGGCGAGACGGCGGTGGCCGGGCTGGGGCCTGCGGCGCCGAAGGAGTTCGAGGAGACCATTGCCACCGGTGCTGTGCTGGCACCGGTGCTGGCGCCCCTGCGCGGCGGCGTCCTGCGGCTGGAGGAGGGCCTGCCGTCTTTGCGCAGCGTGCGTGCCGGGCGGCCTGCGGCGGGGCGCGGCTGGATCGGCCTGACCCCGCGCGAGGCTTATGAAACCCTGTCGGTGAGCCAGGGTCCGCTGCTGCCGGCCTGGCTGGCCCTGCTGCTGGCGGCGTTCTTCCTGGTGGCCGGCTGGCTGCGCGAGGGACGGCGCTGAGCGTCTGCCCTCGCTTCACAGCGCAGCAACTATCCGCCAAGGCAGCCCTCCCGCCCATCGCCGGGTTTCTGATGAAACCCGCGCTGGTTGGGCCAGGCGCCGCGCCAAAGGCGCGGCGCGGGCCGCTTCGGGCAAAGCCCGAAGCGGAACACCTCATTGCCAGCCCTGCCGGCGGCGCGGGTACCCTGCAGTTCCCTTATTCAGCAAAGACCACGCGAACCGAGGGATCACCGGGCAGCCCCTGATAGGTGACGCTGACCCCGCCCCCGGTTTTCTGCGGCGGCACCAGCGGGCCGAAAGAGCCAAGGGAAACCAGATCGCCCGCCTTGAAAACAATGCCCTTGGAGCGCAGCCAAAGGACGGAATTCACCGGGTTGCCCAGCACCGCCCGGCCTGGTGCCTGCACCAGCACGCCCCCGGCCCGGTCCCGCATGGTGACCTCCATCTCCTCCAGCATGCGGGCCATTGCGGCAGGGTCACCGACCGGCACCGGGAGGCCAAGCACGCCGAGCCGGGCCCCCACCCCCATTGCGGTGATGGTCACCGGGGTGATGGGCTCACCCTGGGCCAGCGCCAGATCGGGGAGCTCGATGAAGGGGCGGATGGCGGCGGTATGGGCCAGGGCTTCCTCAGGCGTTTCTGCCGTGTTGATCCCGGCGTCCTTGACCACCAGCAGCAGATCCGCCTCCACCATCGGCACCGCACCCCAGGGCGTATCAACCGTGGCGCCGTCCTGGAGCATCATCTTTTCATAGAGCAGCCCCTGCACCGGTTCATCAGTTCCGAAACGCTCTTGCGCGGGTGTGCTGGTGAGGCCGGCCTTGTAGCCGGCGACCGGCCCCATGTGCGGCGTCAGCGCGGCCGCGAGCTTGGCCTGGGTGCAAAGCGCATCCGCCATGCTGCCGCCGGGCGAGAGCGCCCGGGCCGGTGTCTTGGCGGTGTAGCTGTCCGCAAAGGCGGCGATTTCGGCATCCGTGGCGCAGGCGGCCAGGGCGGCGGCAGGGGTGAGGGCGATGGCGCAGGCGGCAAGAAGGGGTCTCAGCATGGAACGGGCCTCGGGGCAAAGACAGGGATCAATCGATCCGCAGGTTAACCCGGTCCGAGCGGCCTGCGCTATCGACAATCACCAGCGAGGAGAAACCGGGGCCGGGGCTGGGCACAGGGAACTCGCGGCGGCGCTGGCCGGAGAGAACCGGAAGGCCGTCCGCCAGCACCAGGAAGGGTGCGGTGCCGCCGCGCAGTTTCAGGGTCAGGCTGCCGCCGTCCAGGGCCAGGCGGGCGCCGTCGGGCGGGAAGAGGAGCTCGGGCGCGTCTTCGGTCTCTGCAAAGGCAGCGCTGCGCGGGCGGAAGCGCTGCAACGGCGGCGGCAGGTCTGCGGAGCTGACGATCAGCGCCGCGGGCGGCGGCGGCGGCGCTGGGTCGAGTACGGGTTTCAGGCGGCCGAAAGCCTCGAACAGGACCGGGGCGGCCAGATCGCCGCCAAAGATGCCGGGCACCGGGGTGCCGTCGGCGCGGCCCATCCAGATGCCGATCACGTGGCGCCCGTCCCAGCCGATGGCCCAGGCATCGCGGTGGCCGTAGGAGGTGCCGGTCTTGTAGGCGATGGTTCCGGCCCGCGCGCCAGCGGGCACCGGCAGGCCGCGCAGGATATCTGCTACCTGCCAGGCGGCCTCGGGCGAGGTGAGGCGTCCCGCGGGCTGCGGCGCCTCGCCCTGCATCACGCGAAGGCCCGGCCCCTGCCCGCCTGCGGCGAGCCCGGCGTAAAGCTGCACCAGGTCCTGCAGGCTGATCCCGACCCCGCCCAGCGCCAGCGCCAGCCCGGGCGCGCCGCCCGGCAGCTGCGGCTCGGCACCGCCTGCGCGCATGGCTGCCATCAGCCGCGCCGGTCCCAGCTCTTGGGTCAGTTTCACGACGGGGATGTTGAGCGACAGCTGCAGCGCTTCGCGCAGCCGGATGTCGCCGCGGAATTCGCCGTCGAAATTCTGCGGCGCGTAGCCTGTGAAATTGACCGGGCCGTCGTGGATCAGCGTTTCCGGATGCGCCAGCCCCCGGTCGAAGGCCATGCCGTAGACCAGCGGTTTCAGGGTGGAGCCGGGCGAGCGCACCGCCTGGGTCATGTCGACAAAGCCGCGGCGGGCGGCGTCGGAATAGCCGGAGGAGCCCACCATCGCCAGCACCTCGCCGGTCCGGTGGTCGGCGGCGATGAGGGCAGCGGAGAGGCGCGGGCTGCTGCGTACGGCCTCTGCCAGAAGTGTCTCCATCCGTGCCTGCACCGCGCGGTCGAGGGTGAGGCGCAGCTGGCGCTTGCCGGGGTGCCGGGCTGCCATCCGGCCGGCCAGATGCGGCGCCAGGCGCGGGAAGGCGGCCATGCGGTGCGGCAGCGGGGTGCGGCGGGCGGCCTCTGCATCTTCGCCGCTCAGAACGCCCTGGCGCTGCATCCGTGCCAGCACCCGGTTGCGGGCGTCCTGCGCGGCCTCGGGGAAGCGGTCGGGGCGGCGGCGTTCGGGACTCTGCGGCAGGGCGACCAGCAGCGCAGCCTCGGCAGGCGTCAGGCGTTTCGGTTCCTTGCCGAACCAGCTGTAGGCGGCCGCGCGGATCCCCTCGGCCGCGCCGCCATAAGGGGCGTGGGTCAGGTAGAGGGTGAGGATCTCCTCCTTGCTGAGGCGGCGCTCCAGCGCCAGCGCCACCCGCATCTGGCGCAGCTTGCCGGACCAGCGGCCGGTGCTGCCGTCCTCCAGCAGGCGCGCGACCTGCATGGTGAGGGTGGAGCCGCCGGAGACGGTGCGGCCGTTCCACAGCGCCTGGCCCGCGGCGCGCAGTAGGGCGATGGGATCGACGCCGGCATGGGTGCGGAAGCGCTTGTCCTCATAGCGCAGCAGCATGGCCAGGAAGCGCGGATCGGTCTGCTCCGGCCGGACAGCAAGGCGCCAGAGGCCGTCGCCCACCGGGTAGGCGCGCAAGAGCTTGCCGTTGCGGTCGAGGACTTCGGTGGAGGTTTCCGCAAGGGTAAGGGGGAGGTCGGTGCGGTCGATCCAAGCGTCGAAGCCGCGCCAGGCGGCGAACGTGACCGCAGTCAGCACCGCCAGGGCCAGTGCGCTTCGTTTCCACTTCCTGCCTGGCCGATAAGCCGGGCAGCGCCCGTCCGCCCCCGTCACGCCGTAGGCGTGCTTGCAGCACGGCGGCGGGCGCTTCGCGTCCACCCGCGGACGGGCGATGCCCTTAGTTCTGTTGAACAGGGGTTTCACCTGACTTTCACACGCCCCGTGCCAGTCCTCGCGCGGTAGGCGGGGCGGTACATGTCCTCGACCGAGGCCGCCGGGTGGTGGAACACGCCGGGCGTCACCGCGCGGGCGATGTAGGCGAGTGTCACCGGCGCGGCCTCGCGCACGTCCACTGCGGCCAGGAAACGGTCGCTGCGGAATTCGGCGTGTTCGGCCGTTGCCGGGTTCAGCCAGTCCAGATCGCGCAGGTCGCCGGAGCGCAGGAGGCTGGGGTTGTCGATCTCAAACCCGGCGGGCAGCGGGTCGTTGATCATCAGCCGGGCGCCGGTCTTTTCATGCGGGCGGACCTGCAGCACGGTGACGAAGCGGGTGCCTGCCTGCACCGATTGGATGTCCAGCGGCTGGCCCTCCAGCGTGAAATAGCTGCGGTCGATGGTGTAGCCGAAGCCGCCTGCCTGCGGTGGTACCTCGGGCACGCCGAGCGTGGTCAGGGTGATCTCTGCCGTGCGCCCGCTGGCGGCGGTCAGGGCCAGTTCCGGGGCTTCCAGCCCGCCTGCGGCCTGCACAAAGGGCCCCTGAACCGGCTGGCCATTGACCAGCAGGCCCGAGTCTTCCGGGGTTTGCGCCAGGGCGTGGGCGGCCATCAGCGTCCAGGCCGCTTCCTGGGTGGAGCGGCGGCTGGAGGCCTGTACGATCCGGGCCGACAGGCTGCTGCGGTCCACGGCATTTGATCCGGCCTCGGCTGCCAGCGCCAGCACGCCTGCTGTATCGCGCAGGGCGGTGCCGAAATCGGCGCGCCACAGGGCGGCGTCCTCGCGGCCTCCCTTCAGCATCTGTGCAGCCCGGGCAAACATCCGGTCGGCGCGGCGCTGATCGCCGTATGCTGCAAGGGCCGCCCCCAATTGGGCGGCGGCGAGCGGGGTGTCAAAGGCCCCGCCCTTCACATCGGCATAATAGCGCAGGTCGCCCATCTGGGCGGCGCCTTCGCGGGCCAGCACCAGCAGCGCATAGGCGATCTCCTCGCCGCCCTTGTCGAAGTCGGGGGCATAGTTGATACGGTTGCGCAGGTTGTCCATCGCCTGGGCAAAGGCCTGCTGCGGCACCGCGTAGCCTTGCGCGCGGGCGCGGCTGAGGAAGTCGCTGGCATAGGCATCGAGCCAGAACTCGCCGCTGTCCGCGCGCCACATCCCGAAGGCACCGCTGGGCGCCTGGCGGGTCAGCACCTTGCGGATGGCGGCGTTGATCCGTTTGTCCACTGCCGGGCCATCACCCAGTCCCGCCGCACCGGCAACGCTGCTGAGGTAAAGCAGCGGCAGCGCCTTGGAGGTCACCTGCTCGGTGCAGCCGTAGGGGTATTGGTCGAGATCCGCGAGCAGCCCCGGCACGTCGAACTTGGCGAGCGGGCCGGAGGAAATGGTGGCGCGGGCGGTGCCGGGGCGCAGGCCGGTAAAGACCTCGCCGTTGAACAGGAAAGTATCGCCGGCCGCCAGGGTGAAGCGGCGGGTCTGTGATACTACCGGATCATTGGCGCGGACCGGCATCCGCAGGGTCTGCCGCAGCTCCTGCTCGCCGGGTGTGGTGAGGGTGAGGGTCAGCTCATGATCCCCCACGGTTTCCGCAGCGACCGGCAGTTCCAGCACCATCTTGCCCTGCTCAGCCAGGGTGATAGCAGCGGGCAGGCTGCCCAGTGAGAGACCGCCTGCAGTGCTGGCTGTCAGCGCCATCTCTCCCGCCGGGCCGTCAGCGTGGACGATTTCGATGCGGGCGCGGCTTTGATCGCCCGGCGCCAGGAAACGCGGCAGGGAGGCAGTGACCACCACCGGGTCGCGCACCAGCATGTCAGCCTCGGCCTGGCCCACGGCTTTGCCAGACCACGCGACCGCCATCAGCCGCACGGTGCCGTTGAAGGCAGGAAGGGTAATGGGGAACTCCGCCTCGCCATTGGCGTCCACCTGCAAGGGACCGGAGAACAGCGCCACCAGATCCTGGGTGGGCGGCGGCGATTGCATTTTGAGGCCGCTGTCCGCGTCGCCGCCGGAACGGATGCGGCCGAGAGCGCCGTTGCCGGGGTCAATCAGGCGGCCGTAGACGTCGCGCAGCTCCATCCCCAGGCGGCGCTGGCCGTAATAATGCGCGCTGGGGTCGGGGCTGGTGAAGCCGGTGAGGTTGAGGATGCCAAGGTCGACGGCGGCAACGGTGAGCCAGACTTCCTCGCCCTCAGCCGCACCATCCACATGGATTTTGGTCATTTGCGTGCCGCGCGGGCGGGCCACTTCGGGCACGTCTATCGCGACCTCAAGCTGCTGGCCGGGCTGGGTGACGGCGGCATGGGCGAGGCCCAGGGCGCGCAGCGGGGTGCGGCCCTCTTTGCCTGCCACAGGCTGGATCACCGTGGCAGCCACATAGGCGCCGCTGCCCCAGTCCTGGGTGACGTCCAGCGGGATCACGGTTTCGCCGGCCGGAACCTCCACCGCCATCCGGTGGATCAGCCGGTCGGAGACCACCGAGACCAGTGCCGTGCCTGCGGCCTGCGGCACGATGCGCAGGCGGGCGGTATCGCCGGGGGTGTAGTCTTCGCGGTCCAGCGACAGCTCCAGCCGGGCGGGCGTGTCCTGGCTGCCCGCGGGTGCGTACCAGCCGGCGTAGAAATCATAGGCTGCAGAGGCATAGCTGCCGTCGAGGCGTTCCACCACCAGCTCATAGCGGCCCCAATCGACCGGCTGCGACAGCGGCAGCGGATCACTGCCCAGCTGCGCCTCGCCGGTGGCGATGCGGGTGCGGCGGGTGATGGGCTCCCAGTTCCAGTTGCCGTAAAGCTGATACCACTGGTAGCGGGTCTCAACCCGGTTCAGGGTCCATTTCACCCGCATCGGCATCGGAGTCAGGTCCGGCGCCAGGGCGATGAGGTTGAAACCGGCCTCGGCGCCTTCGGCGGCGACCTCTTCAAACAGCGGCTTGATGCCGATGACGGGACCGGCGGGTTTCACCGGCAGTTCCAGTGAGCGCTCCACGGGGCGCGCGGCGCCATCGGCCACCCGGGTGGTCAGCGTGGCCAGCAGCGGTTTGCCCTCGGCCGGGAGGGTGTCCGGCAGGCCCGCCGGGAAAGCCGCATGGCCGTCCGGACCGGTGACCTGTCCGCCGAAATGGGCGGTTTGGGCCGAGGAAGGTTCGTCATAGCGGCCGAAACGGAAGCCGGGCCATTGGTCCAGCGTGCTGGCGGCGGTGAGGCGGATACCGCCCTCCACCTTCAGCCCGGCACCGGGGGCGCCGAACAGGTAATCGGCCTGCAGATCCAGCTGCGCGGCGCTGCCGGGCTGGAGGCTGTCTGCATTGGCCACCGTCTGGGTGAAATCGATGCGCTCGGGCAGGAAATCCTCAACCAGGATCTGGCGGGAGGCCAATGCGGGGGCCTTGAGGTCGCTCTTGATCTCGATCCGCCAGGTGCCGCGCGGCGCGGCGGGGCCGGTGGCAAGGGCAAAGACATGGCCGCCCTGATGGCCTGCGGCGGAGGTCTGGCGGGTGTATTCCACCCCGTCGGGGCGCAAAAGGACCGCGGTCAGCGGCAGGCCGCCGAGGGCTTGCGCCTTGCTGTCGCGGGCCAGCGCCGTCACGTGCACCGTCTCGCCCGCACGGAAGGCGCCGCGGGTGGTGGCCAGGAACACATCCACCGGACCCGGCGCGGGCCGCCCGGCAACGCCGCGGTCGGAAAGGTCGAAGGCGGCATCACTCAGCGGCAGGAAGGTGAAATCCGCCTCCCCGGCCTGTGCGGTGATCAGCGCGGGCGCACCGCCGCCGGAGCCGCGGATCAGCCCGGGGGCAAAGCGGACATAGCCGCTGGCATCACTGGTTTCCGTGGCCAGCACTTCGTTGGCGGAGGAGATCAGGCGGACCTTGGCGCCGGCATGGGGCCTGGCATCGGCCAGCCCCTGCACCTGCACATGCAGCCCGTCGCTGCCGGACATGGTGCTGAGGCCGAGGCCGGTCATCACAAACCACTGCGTCGCCCCGGCATCGTCGTAGGGATCGGCGCCCGGCACCCGGGCAGTCAGCGCGTAAAGCCCCGGCTTCTGCCCGGTTAGAGCCTGATCCAGCGGCAAGCGGCTGGTCATGGTCTGGTTGATGGCGGTGTCCACTCCGGCGCTGCCCTGCCAGATCTCCTCGGCAATATCCGAGGCAAAGTGTTCGTCTTCCCAATGAGAGAGCGGCTTGGCGAAATACCCCTCCTGCAGGGTGCGCAGCACGTTGCGGCTGCTGACCCGGCGCAGGCGCAGGTCCAGCTCCGTCAGGTTCACGGTTTCCACCGGCAGCGCCGCCTCACCGCCGGCGGGCAGCACATAGGCGCGGCCCGGGAAGCGGACCTTGGGTGCGCGGTCGCGCACGTAGTGGGTCAGCTCCACATCTTTGAACAGCTGCTCGCCGCTGGCGGCGGGCAATCCGCGGCGCAGGGTCAGGCGGTAGCGCTGGCCGTGCTCCACCCCGTCGAAACACAGCTGCCGCCCGGAGGCGCTGACGGCCAGGCCGCCCTGCGGCAGGCGGACATAGTTTTCGTAATCCGTGCCCGCCTGCTCCAGGTCCTCGGAGAACTCGGCGCAGATCCGCGGCGCGGCGCTGTCGCTTTCCACCGTGGAGCCGGTGACCCGGAAACCGTATTTGGCGAGGGCGTCATCCAGCCGGCCATCCGGGACCGCCCCCGGCGCAAGATCCTCGGCCAGGCGCAGCAGCGGGATCATGCTGCGCCCCTGCCCGCGGGCCTCCTGCGCATCGGCGGCAGCTGCCAGCGCCGCGGCCTGATCCGCGGGCGCATCTGCCCGCAGGTAGCCGTTGAGAGCCGCAAGATAGGCGTCCTGCCGGAACCGGCGCTGCTGGCGGCTGCTGCCGCGTTCCTTGGCGGCGCGCAGAAGATAGTCCGAGAAGCGGGTCCAGTCGCGCGCCGAATCCGTCAGCACCACCGCCTGCCCCATCCAGCGCAGGGCGGCGAGCGGATCGCCAGCGCGAATCAAGGAGCGCGCTGCCGAGAAGGCCTCAGCCGCGTCCTTGGCTGTCAGCGGATACGCGAGCCCCAGCGACCGGGCCAGCTTTGCCGCCCGCTGCACATCCTGCGCGCTGACGCTTTCAAGCCGGGCCGCACGGTGCTGGGCCGCTGCGGCCAGGGTGGCGGGTGCCATCTGCTTCACCGCGGACAGCGCGCCCTCGTAAGGGCTGGGCTGCTGCAGCACCGATTTCGGGAAACATGCGTTGGAACGCTGGTTGAAAACAAAACCAGCGCAATCGGCCTGCGCCGAGCAGGCCCGCGCACAGGCAGCCTGATCGGTATCGAACAGCGGCTGCAGGTCGGAGCCGAAGAAATCCGTGTTGGCAAAAGACTGATAGCGGAAGTCCGGCACTGCCGGCCCGGCGCGGGCAACGGTCAGGGAAATCAGAACTCCAAGGCAGAAAAAGGAAAAATAGGCAAAAAGACGCGGCATGGCACCCTCCAATACTGGGTGCAGGCTGGCACGGGCTTAACGTCATAGCAAGATTCACCCGCGTAACACGATAGGAGCAGCCCAGCTGCCGCCTGCGTGCGGAAATTGCCGCGCGCTGTACGTGTTAGAGTATTGCCGGAGTACGCAGGGATGAGCCTTGCAGAAAAATTAGCGGAAGAAAGGCGGGCCCGGCTGGCCGCCGAACGGCTGCTTGAGCTCAAGCAGGCCGAGCTTTCTGCCGCCAACCGCAAGCTGGGCCGCCACGCGCTGGCGCTGACCAAGCAGATCGGCCAGACCCAGGCCGAAGTGGCCACCGTGCGGGACGAAAACGAGAAGGTGAAGTCTGATCTTCACACCGTGAAATCCGACCTTCACACCGCCAACGAAAAGATCGAAACCGCTGAGCGGCGGCTGTGGCATTCGATCCAGGCGTTCCAGGACGGGTTTGCGTTCTTTGATTCCGGCGGCAACCTGATCGGCGCCAACACCGCTTACCTGAATATTTTCGACGGGCTGGAAGAGGTCACGCCCGGCATCTCCTATATGCGCATCCTGCAGCTGCTGACGGATGAAGGCCTGATCAATACCGGCGACATGAGCCCGCAGGACTGGCAAACGATGATGACCGAGCGCTGGCACCTGCCGGCGCCGGAGCCTGTCGACATCCAGCTGTGGGATGAGCGTTACCTGCGGCTGATGGACCAGCGCGGCCATGGCGGCGACGTGGTGTCGCTGGCGCTCGATATCACCTCGACCGTGCGCTACGAGAAGGAGCTGCGTGATTCCCGCGCCCGTGCCGAGGCCGCCAACCGCGCCAAATCCGCCTTCCTTGCCAATATGAGCCACGAAATCCGCACCCCGATGAACGGGGTGGTGGGCATGGCCGAGCTGCTTAACGACACCGAGCTGGACGACGAGCAGAAGCTTTATGCCAGCACCATCAAGAACTCGGGCGAGGCGCTGCTGGTCATCATCAACGACGTGCTCGACTATTCCAAGATCGAGGCCGACAAGCTGGAGCTGCACCCGGAGCCCTTTGACCTGGAGCGCAGCCTGCATGAGGTGGTGATGCTGCTGCAGCCCACCGCGCGCGACAAGGGGCTGGCGCTCCTGGTGGACTACGACCTGTTCCTGCCGACCAAGTTCACCGGCGACCCGGGCCGGATCCGGCAGGTGCTGACCAATCTGGCCGGCAATGCGGTGAAATTCACCAAGGAGGGTCACGTGACCCTGCGGGTGACCGGCATCTCCTCGCCGGACGACAAGCAATGCGCGGTGCATGTCAACATCGAGGACACCGGCATCGGCATCCCCGAGGAGAAGATCGAGCATATTTTCGGCGAGTTCAATCAGGTCGAGGACGAGCGCAACCGCAAGTTCGAGGGCACCGGTCTGGGGCTGGCGATCTCCAAGCGGCTGATCGAGATGATGGGCGGCGAGATCTGGGTCGACAGCGAAGAGGGCAAGGGCTCCTGTTTCGGCTTCCGCCTGCCGCTGCCGATGGAGTGCGGCCCGGAGCAGCCGGCCCAGAAGCTGCCCAGTTCGCTGCGCCATGTGCTGCTGGTGGATGACGTGCCGCTCAACTGCGAGATCCTGCAGAAGCATCTGCAGATGCTGGGCATTCAGGTGACCGCGGCCGAAACCGCACCCGCCGCGCTGGCGGCGATGCAGCCGGGGATCGATCTGGTCATCAGCGGCCACAGCCTGCCGGCGCTGGATGGCGTGCAGCTGGCCAAGGATCTCAAATCCGGACCCTGGAGCGAGGTGCCGGTGCTGCTGCTGAACTCCAGCCCGCAGGCCGCCAATGATCCCGAGATCCGCCAGCTTGTGAACGGGGTGCTGCAGAATCCGGCACCGCGGGACGATCTGTTCCGCCAGCTGGCCAAGCTGAGTGCCGGCGGGACCGGGGCAGACGCCGCGGCGGCGGAGCGGCCGGGCCCGCAGGATGCGCCTCCGGCGGCTGAGACAGGGACGGCGGCAGCTGGGGCGGCAATGGCCGCGGCGGAAGAAGTGCCGCAGCCTCCGGCCGTTCCGCCGCAGCCGGACATCCGCCGGATGCGGGTGCTGGCGGCCGAAGACAACAAGACCAACCAGCTGGTGTTCCGCAAGATGGTAAAGGAGCTGAACATCGACCTGCAGTTCGCCAACAACGGGCTTGAGGCGGTTGAGGGGTTCAAGTCCTTTGCTCCGGACCTGATCTTCATGGACATTTCGATGCCGATGATGGACGGCAAGGAGGCCACCGCCGAAATCCGCAGGATCGAAGCCGGCACCGGCACCCATGTTCCCATTGTCGCGCTGACCGCCCATGCGATGACCGGCGATTCGGAAGGCATACTGGCTGCCGGGCTGGACCATTACCTCACCAAGCCTTTGCGCAAGGCGCTGATCCACGAAAAGATCCGCAGCTTTGCGCCAGAGGACGCTCAGCCTCTGGACACAGGCGGGTCCGCTGCCGCCGCGCGGAGCTGATCTGACGGAGCTTTCAGACGGCCAGGCTTGGCAAAGGCCACTGCCTGCGCTCCATCGTTGCAAAGTCTGCTGCGCCAGCTGCCTGTCCGCGTCCGGAGCACCCGGTATAAAGCACCAGCCGCCGAGAGAGGCCGCAAAGATGCAGCTGCAAAGCCCGGGTGCCAAGGTGCGGGACCCGCTCCCAGGTGCCGCCTGCACCTTTTCTTCAGACCTGGAAAGCCTGCCTGCCGGAATGGCGTTCTGCCGGGATGGCTCTGCAAGCCCAGGCCATTTGAAAGACCTTCTCCGGCGGAAACTCATACTTTCAGATGTGCTGCCAATGACGGGTTGAACAGCCAGGCTGCCGCGGAACCCTCCGCCCGCCGCTGCCCGCGGCAAACAAGCACTCCCGCGCCCGCAGGCGCACCGGCTGCGCCGGCACGCCTTTCATGCGGCCTTGGGCCCGGCAGCGCGCAAAGCGCGCTGCCGGGCCCAACCGGGACGGTGCATTCCTTGAATGCGGCTGAGCGGGCGGGAGCTTCCGCCGCCGTCTCAGGCGCTGCGCAGGAAGACGGGCTTGTCCGGTTCGGACAGCGCTGGCTGATAGGCATAGCCGCCGGCATCGAAATCCTTCAGCGCCTCTGCATCGTCCAGGCGGTGCTGGATGATGTAGCGCGCCATCGCGCCGCGGGCGCGTTTGGCATAGAAGCTGACCACCTTCGGGGTGCCGTTCTTGTCTTCCATGAAAACCGGGGTGATCACCTTCGGCTTCAGGGCCGCCAAGTCCACCGCACCGAAATACTCCTGGCTGGCGCAATTCACCAGGACACTGCTGCCCGTGGCCTGCGCCTGCGCGTTCAGAGCTTCGGAAATCCGGCTGCCCCAGAACTGATACAGGTTCTTGCCGCGCCCATTCTTCAGCCGCGAGCCCATCTCCAGCCGATAGGGCTGCATCGCATCCAGCGGCCGCAGCACACCGTAGAGGCCGGAGAGAATACGGAAATGATCCTGCGCCCAGGCCATTTCTTCCGCATCCAGCGAGGCGGCTTCCAGGCCCTGATAGGTATCGCCGGCAAAGGCCAGCGCTGCCGGGCGGGTGGCTGCGGTGGCCGGATCGGCGGAGAAGTCCTGGAACCGGCCGTGGTTCAGCTTGGCCAGATCCTCGCTGATATGCATCAGCTTCATCAGATCCGCCACGGATTGCCCACGGGCCACCTCAGCCAGCGCCACAGCCTCGTCATGCAGCTGCGGCCAGGTCATCTCCTGATCCCGCTCTGCCCAGTCCAGCTTCTTGGCCGGAGAGGTCACTACCAGCATTTCCTGCCCCCTCAGATTACAGGCGTTGTTCTTGGCGCGACCCTAGCCCGCGCCGCGCAGGACGTCCAGAAACGCCGAAGCGAAACGTTCGGCGCGGCGCTCCCCTAACAGCCTTGTGATGCCGGCCGCGTCGTCGCCTCGCAGCTGCGCCACCTTGGCCAGCAATGAGGCCGAGCAGGTCAAGGGCTTCAGGGTGCCGCAGTCCCCGCGCGCAAGCTGCGCCTGCACCTCCAGCAGCCGGTCATAGACCGAGCCTGCCTCGCGCCCCGCCAGCTTGCGCCGCGCCGGGTGAAGCTGTTCCGCCGAACCGGTGATTACAGCGAGGAAATCATCGCCGTAGCGTTCCAGCTTCTTGGCACCAACCCCGTTGATCCGGGCCATCTGGTCCAGGGTTTCAGGGCGCGCTTCGGCCATCTCAATGAGGGTGCGGTCCGGGAAAATCACATAAGCCGGCACTTTCTGCGCCTCGGCCAGCGCCCGGCGCTTGGCCTTGAGCGCCGACAGCAAGGGCGCGTCCTCCTCCGAGACCAGCGCCTTCACCGCCGGGCGGCGGTCGGCCTTGCGGATGGTGTCCTTGCGCAAGGAGATCTGCTGCTCGCCGCGCAACACCGGCTGCGCCGCTTCGGTAAACCGCAGGGCGCCATGGCGTTCAGGGTCGGGGCGCAGCAGATCGTGCCCCATCATCTGGCGGAACACCGCCTGCCATTCGCGTTTGCTGTATTCCTTGCCGCAGCCGAAGACCGACAGCTGGTCGTGGCGGCGGGCCTGCACCCGGTCGGTTTCGTTGCCCAGGAGGATGTCGATCAGATGGCCGGAGCCGAACCATTCCTCGGTCCTGAGCACCGCCGACAGCGCTTTGCGCACCGCAGTAGTGCCGTCGAAGACATCGGCGGGCGTGTCGCAGAGATCGCAATTACCACAGGGTTCCGCCGTCTCGCCGAAATAACCCAGCAGCTTCTGGCGGCGGCAGTGCAGCGCCTCGGCCAGGCCCAGAAGCGCATTCAGCCGGGCGTGATCGGCGGCGCGGCGTTCGGGCGGGGCGAGGCCCTCGTCAATCTGGCTGCGGCGCAGGCGAATGTCGTCGGGGCCGAACAGGGTGAGGGTTTCGGCAGGGGCGCCATCGCGGCCCGCGCGGCCGATTTCCTGGTAATAGGCCTCGATGCTTTTCGGCAGGTCGGCGTGAGCAACCCAGCGGATGTCGGGCTTGTCGATCCCCATGCCAAAGGCGACGGTGGCGACCACGATCAAGCCATCCTCGCGGGCAAAGCGGGTTTCGACAAAGCGGCGGTCCTCGGGGTCCATGCCGCCGTGATAGAAACAGGCGCTGTGGCCGGCCTCGCGCAGGGCGGAGGACAGCGCTTCGGTCTTGGCGCGGGTGCCGCAGTAGACGATGCCGGACTGCCCCTTGCGGGCGGCGGCGAATTCCAGGATCTGGCGGCGCGGGCTGTCCTTGGCGCCGAAGGCCAGATGGATGTTGGGCCGGTCAAAGCCGCGCAGAAAGCTGCGGGGGGCCTCGCCGTCGAACAGTTTCTGGACGATCTCTTCCTGCGTTTCCTGGTCGGCGGTGGCCGTGAAGGCCGCCAGCGGCACGTCTAGGGCGCGGCGCAGCTCGCCGATGCGCAGGTAATCGGGGCGGAAGTCATGGCCCCACTGGCTGACGCAGTGCGCCTCGTCCACCGCAATCAGGCTGACGCCGATGCGGCGCAGCATGCCCATGGCGGCGCCGGAGGCGAGGCGTTCGGGCGCCATGTAAAGGAGTTTGAGCCGCCCAGCCTCAATCGCCTCCCAGACTAGTTCGGTTTCCTCATCGGTGTTGCCGGAGGTGAGGGCACCGGCGGTCACGCCGGCCTCCTGCAGGGCGCGGACCTGGTCGCGCATCAGCGCAATGAGGGGTGAGATCACCACGGTGATGCCATCGCGCAGCAGGGCGGGCAGCTGGTAGCACAGGGATTTGCCGCCGCCGGTGGGCATGATCGCCAGCACGTTTTCCCCGGCAGTTACCGCATCGACGATCTCCTCCTGCCCCGGGCGGAAGGCGTCAAAGCCGAAAATCTCGCGCAGGATGGGTGCGGCGCCTGACAGTTCTGCGGTGTCCGTCATGGGGGCGGAGGGCCTCGTGGTGATGGTCTGCTCGTTATGGCAGGCACAATCCCACAGGAGGATTCAGGCGGCAAGGGGCCGCAAACGCAAAAGCCCGGCGGGTGCCGCCGGGCTCAAGGCAGAAAGAACTGATTTTCAGATCAGTAGAAGGCCGAAATATTGTTCACCAGAATGATGCGTACGGCGTAGACCGCGATCAGCACCACCAGCGGCGCCAGGTCGATACCGCCCATATTGGGCATCAGGCGGCGTACCGGGGCATAAAGCGGTTCCAGAATCCGGTTCAGCATATACCAGATCTGCGCCACCAGCTGCTGGTGCAGGTTCAGCACCTGGAAGTTGATCAGCCAGCTCATGATCACATGGGCAATGATGAAGAACCAGACGATGTCCAGGATCAGCATCAGGATTTGGAACAGCGAGACCATCTGTTTTTTCCCTTTTTCGAACAGCCTCACAGGTAAGCAGACACGGCGGAATCTGCAAGGCTTCCGCGAGGTTGCGGTTGACGCGCTGTAAACGGGTGGCATCACGGGCACAAGTGAAACAGGAGCCCGTGCCCATGTACCCGATTGTCCGCCTGATCAAGGATACAGTTCTGGCCAGCCGCATGGCCCCGCTGGAGATCACTGGGCTGCATGTCTCGCACCACATCTGCTGGCCCTGGGATCTGGACATGTGGATGGAGCTGAACAACGGCCGCACCATGACGCTGTATGATCTGGGGCGCACCATGCTGGCGCAGCGGGTCGGGCTGATCAAGGCCTTGCGGCAGAACCGTTGGGGGTTGACGGTGGCGGGCTCTTCGGTGCGCTACCGCCGCCGCATCCGGGGCTTTGAGCGGTTCGAGATGCGCAGCCGTGCGGCGGGCTGGGATGAAAAGTTCATCTATGTCGAGCAATCCATCTGGAAGAAAAACGGCGATTGCGCCAGCCATGTGATGCTGCGCACGGCGGTGACGGACCGCAGCGGCATCGTGCCGCCTGCGCGGGTGCTGGAAGCACTGGGGCATGATGCGGCGGTTTCGCCTGAATTGCCCGAGTGGATCCGGAACTGGTGCCAAGCGGATGCCGGCCGCCCCTGGCCGCCGATGCAGGACGGGCTTGCCTAGGCCCCTGCCCGCCTGTCATACCTGAAGGCAAGAGGGCATAGCCCCGTAACAAGAGGCCGGGTATGCAGCAGGTGTCCACGCGCAAGCGGATCTGGGGGTGGTGGTTCTTTGACTGGGCCAGCCAGCCGTATCAGACACTGCTGGTGACCTTTGTCTTCAGCCCGTTCTTTGCCGCCGTGGCCGCCGATTACTTCATGGGTCAGGGACTGGAGAGCGAGGCCGCCAAGGCACAGGCGCAGACCATCTGGTCGATGTGCCTGACCGTGACCGGTCTGATCATCGGCTTCGGCGCGCCGTTCCTGGGGGCGCTGGCGGATATAACCGGCAAGCGGCTGCCCTGGATCATGATGTTTTCGCTGATGTATCTGATCGGCGCCTGGGGCCTATGGTTCATGGACCCGGACGGTTCAAACCTGTGGTGGATGCTGATCAGCTTCGGCTTTGGCTTCATCGGGGCCGAGTTTGCGCTGATCTTTGTCAACGCGCAGCTGCCGACGCTGGCCAGCCGCGAGGATGTGGGCGACATCTCCGGCTCGGGTTTTGCCTTTGGCTACCTCGGCGGGGTGCTGTCGCTGTTCATCATGCTTTTGCTGTTTGTGGAACAGGGCACCGGCAAGACCCTGATCGGCCTCAGCCCCGCCTTTGGCCTGGATGCCGGGGCGCGCGAGGGCACCCGGGCTGTCGGCCCTTTTGTTGCGATCTGGTTTGCGGTCTTCATGATCCCCTACTTCCTGTGGGTGAAGGACCGCGGCGCAACTGGGCGCAAGGCAAGCCTGGGCAAGGCCTGGCAAAAGGTGGTGAAGCTGGTCGCGGGCCTGCGGCACCGGTTGAGCCTGGCCAGCTACCTGGGCTCTGCCATGTTTTACCGCGACGCGCTGAACGGGTTATACGGTTTTGGCGGCGTTTACGCCAAGCTGGTGCTGGGCTGGGAGATCACCCTGATCGGCGTCTTCGGCATTGTTGCCGCCTTTGCTGCCACTGTGTTCAGCTGGCTGGGCGGCAAGGCGGACCGGCGCTTTGGGCCGAAACCGGTGATCATCATCTCGATCCTGATCCTGACCCTTGTCTGCATGATCATCGTCTCCATGTCGCGCGAGCAGATCCTGGGCATCGCGCTGGCTGAGGGATCCAAGCTGCCCGATGCGGTGTTCTTTGGCTGCGGCGTGCTGATCGGCGGCTTTGGCGGCATCCTGCAATCGGCCAGCCGCAGCCTGATGGTGCGCCACACCAGCCCCGCCAATGCCACCGAGAGCTTTGGCCTTTACGGGCTGTCGGGCCGCGCGACCGCCTTTCTGGCGCCGATGCTGATCGGCGTGGCCACCACGGTGACCGGCAGCGCCCGGCTGGGGATCACCCCGGTCATCGCGCTGTTTCTGGTCGGATTGATACTGTTGTTCTGGGTTCAAGCAGAAGGAGATCAGGATTGAGACTGTTCCTTGCCATATGTTTAGCGGTTGCTGGTTTTATGAGTTCGGCAAGCGCACAGACCCCCGCCAAGGCGCTGTTCGGAGCCAAGCCCAGCGCCTCGCAGCAGCGCCCGGCGCCGTTTGGGTCCTACGCCAAGGGCTGCGTCGCGGGCGCCGAGCAATTGCCCGAAACCGGCCCCACCTGGCAGGCGATGCGGCTCAGCCGCAACCGCAACTGGGGCCACCCGGAGGCGGTTGATTTCGTCAAGGACCTCAGCCGCTTTGCCGCCACCCGGCCGGGCTGGAAGGGGCTTTATATCGGCGACATCAGCCAGCCGCGCGGCGGGCCGATGCTGTCGGGCCACCGCAGCCACCAGATCGGCCTCGACATCGACATCTGGATGCGCCCGCCGGACCGGCTGAACCTCAGCCGCAGTGCGCGCGAAAACATCTCCTCGATCTCCATGCGCCGGGCCAAGGGCGCCTATGTGAATGCCAGCTGGACCCGCGCCCACCACGAGATCCTCAAGGCAGCCGCGCAGGACAAACGGGTGGCGCGGATATTCGTCTTTCCGGGTGCCAAGGTGCAGATGTGCAATGATGAGAAGGGCAGCCGCAAATGGCTGCGCAAGATCCGGCCCTGGTGGGGGCATCACTACCATTTCCATGTGCGGCTGGCCTGCCCGCGCGGCGCCCGCGGCTGTGTCGACCAGGCGGCCCCGCCCAAGGGCGACGGCTGTGCCGATGCGCAACGCTGGGTCAATGACATTCTGAACCCGCCGCCGCCGAAACCGGTTGACCCCAATGCGCCAAAGCCTAAACCGCGGCGTGACTACACCCTATCGGATCTGCCTCAGCAATGCGCCGCCGTTCTGCACTCAAACTGATCCTGTCCCTCTGCGCCGCTGCCAGCCTGGCGGCGGCGGCCTATGCCGCCAACCGCCCCGGTGCCAGCGGCCAGGCGCGCTATCTGGGCAGCTATACCTGGACGCTGAACCAGCCCTGGTTCGGCGGCTTTTCGGCGTTGAAGCTCACCAATGGCGGCACCGCCATGACGGTGCTCAGCGACCGCGCCACATTGGTCACCACCGAGGTTCAGCGCCGCAACGGCGCCATTGCCGGCGTCACCGCGAAAGCCACGCATGAGCTGCGGGCCACCACCGGCAAGCAGCTGAAGGGCCGGGCCGGGGACAGCGAGGGCCTTGCCATTGCGGCGGACGGCAGCCGCTATATCTCCTTTGAGGGCGCCGCCCGGGTGGCACGCTACCTGCGTCCCGGGGACCGCGCCAAGGTGCTGCCCCGCCCCAAGGCCTTCCGCAGGCTGCCGCCCAACAAATCGCTGGAATCCCTGGCCATCGACGCTCGCGGGCGTCTCTACACGATGCCGGAACGGGCGCTGGATGCCCAGGGGCAGATCCCGGTCTGGCGCTGGAACGGCCGCCGCTGGAGCCGCCCCTTCAGCCTGCCGCCCGAGGGCGGCTTTCTGCCGGTGGATGCGGATTTCGGCCCCGACGGGCGGTTTTACCTGCTGGAGCGCGACTTCACCCTGCTCGGTTTCCGCAGCCGGTTGCGCCGCTGGGACATCACCGCGGCCGGCCCGGTGAACGAGGCGATCCTGCTGCAAACCCGGGCCGGCACCCATGACAATCTCGAAGGGCTGTCGGTCTGGCGCGCGCCCGATGGAGAGCTGCGCGCCACCATGGTGTCGGACGACAATTTCCTGCCGCTGCAGCGCACCGAGCTGGTGGAATACGCCCTGCCCCGCTGAGCCGGGCCCCGCGCCGCGCCAGCGGCGCCACGCCCAACTGCAAGCTGCAGCCCCTGGCTGCGGCGGCGCAGGCGGGAGCCCTCCCCAACTCAGCACGCTCCTTGCAGCAGCGGTCAAGGCACCTTACAAGGGCCGGTCTTCCGCACCGGCGGAACAAGTCGCCGCGACCTTGTCTAAAAAACGGAACCAACAATGAACCGCTCGCATATCCCTGGCATTGCTGCCATGGCCGCTGTTGTTGCGGCCTCCAACATCCTGGTGCAGTTCCTGTTCGGCCAATGGCTGACCTGGGGCGCCTTCACCTATCCCATCGCCTTCCTGGTCACCGACGTGATGAACCGGGTCTATGGCACCGCAGCGGCCCGCAAGGTGGTCCTGGCCGGTTTCGTCGCGGGGGTGATCTGCTCGCTGATCGGCACCCAGGTCATGCTGCAGGGCGACGGTTTCACCTACCCGGCCGTTACCCTGCGCATCGCCATCGGCTCCGGCCTTGCCTTCCTGACGGCGCAGATGCTGGACGTTGCCGTCTTCTCCGCCCTGCGCGAGGGGAAATGGTGGCGGGCGCCGCTGGCCTCCACCCTGATCGGCTCCTCGGTGGACACCGCTCTGTTCTTCTCCATCGCCTTTTCCGGTGCGCTCAGCTGGCTGGAGCCTGGCAACGACGTCTCCTGGGCCGCTGAGGCCCTGCCGCTGCTGGGCGCGGGCCCGGTGGCGCCGCTTTGGGTCTCCCTTGCCGTGGCCGACTGGCTGGTGAAATTGTCCCTCGCGCTCCTCGCCCTTGTGCCCTTCCGCATCATCGTGCGTAAACTCACCACAAAGACCACATGATTTTGTTTTGACATTAACCGAATCTGTGGCAGGCTGAGGGCACACGAAACATTCAGAAAGGAGGTGCCCATTGTCTAGAGAAGCTATGGAGAGCAGTGCCGGAACAGTTCAGAAGGAGTGCGGCCGAGGCAGCCCTTGGCGCGTATAGAACTTTGAATTGGTGCTGACCTAACCGGTGCACCTCCTATCATCTCGAAGGGCTGTTCCCGCGTGTGGGAGCGGCCCTTTCGCTTTCCATGCCGCCCTGCAATAACCAGATATGATCCGTATCACCGACCAAATCGCCCTGCAGGACTGGGAAATGACCGAGAGCTTCATGCGCGCCTCGGGCCCCGGCGGGCAGAATGTGAACAAGGTGGCCACTGCCGTTGAACTGCGGTTCGAGGCCGCCCGCTCGCCTGCGCTTGCGCCTGCGGTCAAATCCCGGCTGAAACGGCTGGCCGGGCGGCGCTGGACCAAGGATGGCGCCATCATCCTGCAATGCGACGAGACCCGCTCGCAGCAAAGGAACCGCGAGATTGTGCGCGAACGCCTGGCCGAACTGGTGCGCAAGGCGCTGGTGGCCCCCAAGCGCCGCATCGCCACCAAACCCACCCGCGGCTCGGTCAAGCGGCGGCTGGAGGCCAAGAAGCAGCGCGGCGAGCTGAAAGCGACGCGCGGTAAGATCGACCCGGACTGACTTGGGATTGCGCCGCCGTCCGGCCCGGCCCATTCTGGCCTCAGGCAATTCAGGAGGAAGATCATGCGGCTGGAGGGAAAGACCGCCATCGTGACTGGCGGCGCCTCGGGGTTCGGAGCGGGCATAGTGCGCAAGTTCCTGGCCGAGGGCGCAAGGGTGATGATTGCCGACATCAACGGCGCTGCCGCACAGGAGATGGCGGCGGAACTGGGCGGCAATGCCGTGGCGCAGACCGTGGATGTCTCGGACCGCGCCTCGGTCAATGCCATGGCCGAGGCGGCGCTGGCCGCCTTCGGGCATCTCGGCATCCTGGTCAACAACGCGGGCGTCACCCATCTGCCCGCCCCTTTGGAAGACATATCCGAGGACGACTTCGACCGGGTGATGGCGGTCAACATGAAATCGGTCTACCTGACCGCCCGCGCCCTGGTGCCGCATATGAAAGACCGCCAGTCCGGCGCCATCCTGAATGTCGCGTCCACCGCGGGCGTCTCTCCCCGCCCCAACCTCAACTGGTACAACGCCTCCAAGGGCTGGATGGTCACCGCCACCAAGACCATGGCGGTCGAGCTCGCCCCGCACGGGGTACGGGTCAACGCGATCAACCCGGTGGCGGGCGAAACCCCGCTCCTCAAATCCTTCATGGGCGAAGACACCCCGGAAATCCGCGCCAAGTTCCTGTCGACAATCCCGATCGGCCGGTTTTCCACACCAGAGGACATGGGCAACGCCGCCTGTTACCTGTGCTCGGACGAGGCCAGCATGGTGACTGGCGTGGCAATGGAAGTGGACGGAGGCCGCTGCATATGAAACCCGTAAACCTGGCAGAGAAGCTGGCAATGTTCTCCAGCCACTGGGACCCGCATGTGGTGGCCGATTACAATGGCAACGACGTGATGGTGGTGAAGTTCCAGGGTGAATTTCCGTTTCACCGCCACCCGGATACCGATGATTTCTTCCTGGTGCTCGAGGGCGAAATGGTGATGGACATCGAAGGCCATCCGCCCCAGACAGTCCACGCCGGCGAGCTGTTCGTGGTGCCCAAAGGCGTAACCCACCGCCCCCGCGCCGTACAGGAATGCAAGGTGCTGTTGATCGAACCCAAGGGAGAGCCGAACAGCGGCGACCCGGCAACCGCAGCACCCAAACCGCGGATTTAATCCCGCTCTTTCATCTTGCACCAAATACTCCCGCCGGAGGCAGCACGCGCAAGCGTGCTTCGGACACAGAAGGAAAACGCGTCATGATCCCCGGCCCGAAGAACCTGATCACCGATGTGCCCGGCCTGCTGGTCGGCAATGCTCAGGATGCGGCGCTGAAATCCGGCTCCACCGTGCTGACCTCGGCCAAGCCATTCACTGCCTCGGTGCATGTGATGGGCGGCGCGCCGGGCACCCGGGAAACCGACCTGCTGGCGCCGGACAAATCGGTGGCACAGATCGACGCGCTGGTGCTGTCGGGCGGCTCGGCCTTTGGGCTGGATGCCTGCTCCGGGGTGATGGAGGCGCTGCGGGCGCGCAACCGCGGCTTTCCGGTTGGCCTGGCGCGGGTGCCGCTGGTGCCAGGGGCGATCCTGTTCGACTTGCTGAACGGCGGCAAGAAAGACTGGGGTGAAAACCCCTACCGCGCCTTGGGACGGGCTGCGTTTGAGGCGGCGGCAGAGGATTTCGCCCTAGGCACCGCCGGGGCCGGCACCGGTGCGCTGACCGCAATGCTGAAGGGCGGGCTGGGGTCCGCCTCGCTGGTGCTGGACAGCGGCGTCACCGTGGGGGCGCTGGTGGCCGCCAACCCGCTGGGCGCCGTCACCACTCCGGGCGAACAGCACTTCTGGGCGGCGCCGTTTGAAATCGGCGATGAATTCGGCGGGATCGGACCTGACACCGCCGCCGGCCTGGGCCGCAACCTGCAGAGCCGCAAGATCGAGGCGATCCAGAAACTGGGCGGTGCGCCGCTGCCGCCGGAGCGTGCCAATACCACCATCGCCATCATCGCCACCGATGCCCGCCTGTCCAAGGCGCAGTGCCAGCGGCTGGCCACCGCCGCCCATGACGGCATCGGCCGCGCCATCGTGCCCGCCCATTCCCCCGGCGACGGTGATCTGGTCTTTGCCGCCAGCACCGGGGCGCGGGCGCTAGAGGCTCCTGAAACGGAGCTCGGACCGCTTTGCCATGCCGCCGCGCTGTGTCTCAGTCGCGCCATCGCCCGTGCCGTCTATCACGCCCGGCCCGAGCCCGGCGACCTGCTGCCCTGCTGGGCGGCGCCATGAAATACAGCAGCGACCTGCCGGGACTTTGACGCGCGTCAAACTGCCGGTTGACACTGCCGGCTATTAAACCATGAGTCACACGTGCCAACTCAAAACTGGAGCAAGCAATATGAAACCTCTTATCACTGCCGCCATTTTCGGCCTCCTCGCCGCCCCCGCCTTTGCCGAAGGCGACCCGGCCAAGGGCGAGAAGGGGTTCAACAAATGCAAATCCTGCCACACCGTCACCTCCGACACCGGTGACGTCATCGTCAAGGGCGGCAAGACCGGCCCCAACCTGTGGGGCATTGCCGGCCGCACCGCGGGCACCGTTGATGGTTTCAAATACGGCAAGGACCTGGTGGCTGCAGGCGAAGCCGGGCTGGTCTGGGACGAGGAGAAATTCGTCGCCTTCACCGCCGATCCCAAGAAATTCCTGCAGGCGGAGACCGGCAGCACCAGCGCCAAGTCGAAAATGTCCTTCCGCCTGAAGAAGGGCGGCGAGGACATCTTTGCCTTCCTGTCCAGCCATGGCCCTGCACCGGCAGAAGACGCGGCAGCGGAAGACAGCGCCGAAGCCGCCTCCGAATAAGCCTGGCGCCGGAACTTGCCGGCCCTGAAGCCGCGGCATTTTCGCCGCGGCTTTTCGCGTAATTGCTTTCGTAACCTGCAGGCGGTAGCGCTAGAAGACGGATTTTGCGAAATGCGGCATGCCGCACCAATTGAACACCGTCACGGACACAGCATGAGCCACATGATCCCCGCCTGGGTGAACGGCGATTTGACACCGGTTGACAAGCTCGCAGCGCATGAGCGCGGGCTGAAGCACAAGGCGGTTTCCGTCTTTGTGGTGAAAGGCGTGGAAATCCTGATGCAGCGCCGCGCGATGGGCAAGTACCATACGCCGGGGCTTTGGGCGAACACCTGCTGCACCCATCCGATGTGGGACGAGCAGCCCTCAGCCTGCGCGGTGCGGCGGATGCAGGAGGAGCTGGGGATCTCCGGGCTCTACCCGGAATTCCGCCATCATCTGGAATACCGCGCCGATGTCGGCAATGGATTGGTCGAGCATGAAGCCGTGGATGTCTTTCTGGCCCATGTCCACCGTCCGCTGAAAGTGGTCCCCAATCCTGATGAGGTAATGGAAACCCGCTGGGTCGATTACCATGACCTCCTGGCCGAAGTGAGCCGCCACCCGGAACGTTTCACCCCCTGGCTCAAGATCTACCTGCATAACTACGCCGATGTGATCTTTGGCCCCGACCTGATCATCGCCGGCAGAGGCTGAAGCAGCCGCCGTCCCCTGTTGTTCCGGCGCCAAGGCTGTGGTTTTGTGTCCGGGCAAATAGGAGGTGCACTTATCATGACCGTTCTTATCGCAGGCGGCGGTATCGCAGGCCTGACGCTTGGCCTGACCCTGCATCAGATCGGCGTGCCCTTTCACATCTATGAAGCCGTGCGGGAGCTGAAACCGCTGGGCGTGGGCATCAACCTGCAGCCCAATGCAGTGCGGGAGCTGTATGATCTCGACCTGGAGCAGGAGCTTGACGCCATCGGCGTGAAGACCCGGCAGCTGGGGTTTTACAGCAAACTGGGCAAGACGATCTGGGAAGAGCCGCGCGGCACCTGGGCGGGGTATGCCTGGCCGCAGTATTCGGTGCACCGGGGCGCCTTGCAGATGATGCTGTACCACGCGCTGATGCAGCGGGCGGGGCCGGGCTGCCTCAGCACCGGGACGCGGGCGGTTGGGTTTGAGACCAGCGCCAGCGGCGCCGTTCTGCTGCTCGCAGACGGCCGCAGGGTTGACGGCAGGCTGGTGATTGCCGCCGACGGCATCCATTCCGCCCTGCGCGCGCAAATGGTGCCGGGTGAGGGGGAGCCCATCTGGAACGGCCGCATCCTGTGGCGCGCCACGGCGCGGGCACCGGCGTTCAAGGGCGGCGCGGCGATGGCGATGATCGGCCATGACCGGCTGCGGCTGGTGGCCTACCCGGTTTCACAGCCGGACGCAGATGGCCGGGTGGTGATGAACTGGATTGCCGAGAAACGCTTTGACCCGTCGTCCCCCTGGCGCAAGGAAGACTGGAACCGGCCTGCGGATACCGCCGGGTTTCTGCCGGACTTCGAAGATTGGCGCTTCGGCTGGATTGATGTGCCTGCCATGATCCGCGGCGCCGAAGCGGTTTATGAATACCCGATGGTGGACCGCGATCCGCTGGAGCGCTGGACCACGGGCAACGCCACTCTGATGGGCGACGCCGCGCATCCGACCTATCCGGTAGGCTCCAATGGCGCCAGCCAGGCGATCGTGGATGCCCGGGTGATCGGTGCGAAGCTGCTGGCGCACGGCGCGGCTGCCGCCGCGCTGCAGGCCTATGAAGCAACGGTGCGTCCGCTCACAACCGCAGTAGGTATGGCCAACCGTGCAGGCGGCGGGCCGGACGGGGTGCTGCAACGGGTCGAGGACCTTTGCGGCGGCGGCTTCCAGGACATCACCGAGGTGATCCCGCAGGCAGAGCTGGCGGCCCATGCCGCCAAGTACAAATCCATTGCAAGTTTTTCGATTGCGGAGCTGAACGCGCGTCCCGCTACCATCCCGGCAGGCGCCCGGTTCAGCTGAGATGCGCACTTCGGCCAGCCGCGGGTCAAGGGCGGCACAGCCGCCGTGCCGCAGGCACGGTTCACCCTTGAGGCGCGGATGGCCTGAACAAACTTGGAAAGGCGCGTTTGAGTGCAAACCTGCACTTAAACCGCTTCTCAGCAGAAAGAAACCGCCGCGCAAAGCGCGGCGCTACGCCCAACTGTGAGGACGCATTCTTTGAATGCGGCGGGAACAGGCGGGAGCCACCCCTGTGCCTTACACGCCAATCACCGCCTGAACCGCGCGCTGCCAGCGGGCATAAGCCGCTTCGCGCACTTCCGGCTGCATCATCGGGGTGAACTGGCGGTCAAGTTTCCAAGTCGCTGCAAACTCCGTCTGGTCCGGGTAGATCCCAGCCCGCATCCCCGCCAGCCAGGCCGCACCCAGCGCGGTGGTTTCCTGCATCACCGGGCGGTCGACCGCAGCACCCAGGATGTCCGACAGGCTCTGCATGGTCCAGTCGCTGGCACTCATGCCGCCGTCGACACGCAGGGTGACATTGGTGTCACCACCCCAGTCGGCCCGCATCGCCTCCCACAGGTCGCGGGTCTGATAGGCGACGCTTTGCAGCGCCGCGCGCGCAAACTCGGCAGGGCCGGAGTTGCGGGTCAGGCCAAAGACCGCGCCCTGGCAGTCCGGCTTCCAATAGGGCGCGCCGAGGCCGGTGAAGGCGGGGACCAGCATCACGTCCTGGCCTGGATCAGCGCGCAGCGCCAATTCGCCGGACTCTGACGCCTGTTTGATGATCCCCAACCCGTCGCGCAGCCATTGCACCGCGGCCCCGGCGATAAAGATGGAGCCTTCCAGCGCGTAAGCGGGTTTGCCGTCCAGCTGATAGGCAATGGTGGTCAGCATCCGGTTCTTGGACACGACCGGCGCATCGCCGGTGTTCAGCAGCGCAAAACAACCGGTGCCATAAGTCGACTTCATCATGCCCGGCTGGAAACAGGCCTGGCCGATGGTGGCCGCCTGCTGGTCCCCCGCCACGCCTAGGATCGGGATCGCGCCGCCCAGGATTTCCGGGTCCGTGGTACCAAATTCCGCGGCGCTGTCCTTCACCTCCGGCAGCATCTGCTGCGGCACCTCCAGCAGGTCGCTGATGGTGCGGCTCCAGCGGCCCTTGCGGATGTCATACATCAGCGTGCGCGCCGCATTGGTCGCGTCCGTCACGTGGGACGCACCGCCGGTGAGACGCCAGATCAGGAAGCTGTCGACGGTGCCGAACAGCAGCTCGCCCGCTGCGGCCTTCTGGCGTGCGCCGGGCACGGTGTCGAGGATCCATTTCACCTTGGTGCCCGAGAAATACGGGTCCAGCAGCAGGCCGGTGCGGTCAGTGACCATCTCTTCATGGCCTGCCGCGCGCAGTTCCTCGCAGATGGCGGCGGTGCGGCGGTCCTGCCAAACGATGGCGTTGTGGATTGCTTTGCCGCTGGATTTGTCCCAGACCACGGTGGTTTCGCGCTGGTTGGTGATGCCGATGCCGGCAATATCCGCGGCAGAGACGTCCAGCTCCGCCATCACCTGGCGGCAGACGGCAACGGTGGTGGACCAGATCTCTTCCGGGTCATGCTCCACCCAGCCCGCCTGCGGGTAGTGCTGGGTGAACTCCTGCTGCGCCGTGCCTGCAACCTGCATGGCATCGTCAAACAGGATCGCCCGGGTCGAGGTGGTGCCCTGGTCAATCGCCAGAATATAGGTCATCTGCTGCCCTCCAGTCTCCTTTGACCGGGGACAATAAACGCAAATCCGGTACCGCTACCAGCCCTTACTAAGCGTTTAGTTCAGGAACTTCGATATTGTCGATCAGCCGGACGCCATCCATCCAGGCGGCCGCCAGCAGGCGGGCGGGGCGGGAGGGCGTGTCCAGCGCCTCCAGCGTTTGGGCACAGCGCAGGTCGAAATACTCGACATCGCCAAAACCGGCATCCGCCAGCCCCTGCCGGGCAGCGGCTTCCAATGGCGCCCAGGGTTCGCCTGCCGAAGCCTTGGCAGCGGCCTCCCGCATCGCTGCGTTCAAGGCGGCCGCCTTGGCCAAAGCCGCATCAGACAAGAGCAGATTGCGCGACGACATGGCGAGGCCCGAAGCCTCGCGCACGGTTTCGCAGCCGACCACCTCGATCGGGATGTCCAGATCGCGGGCCATGCGGGTGACCACCATCAGCTGCTGGTAATCCTTCTGGCCAAAGAACGCCTTGTCGGCGCTGGTCTGCAGGAAGAGTTTGGCAACAACCGTTGCCACCCCGTCGAAATGGCCGGGGCGGAAGGGGCCCTCCATCACCGCAGTGATACTGCCGCCGACCGAGACATTGGTGGCATAGCCGTCGGGATAAATCTGGTCCGGGTCAGGGCAATAGATCAGGTCGATGCCGAGATGCGCGAGTTTTTCCGCATCCTCGTTTTCGGTGCGCGGGTAGTTCGCCAGGTCTTCCGGTTTGTTGAACTGCTTGGGGTTCACGAAAATGGTGACGATCACCCGGTCGCAGTCCTGTTTGGCGGCAGCAGCCAGCGACAGGTGGCCTGCGTGCAGCGCGCCCATGGTGGGCACCAGGCCAATGGTCTCGCCGTTGCGGCGCCATTCGGCTGTCTTGGCGCGCAGGTCAGACAGGCGGCGCAGGATCGGTGCGGTCATTTCGGAAGTCATCCTTTGGAGGGCGCCTGGTCGGCAAAGACGTGTTCGGCCGCCGGGAAGCTGCGGGCGCGCACCTCGGCGGCATATTCGGCAATAGCAGCCTCAGCCAGCGGGCCGAGGTCGGCATAGCGTTTCACGAATTTCGGTTTGAAGGCGGTGAAGAAGCCCAGCATGTCGTCGACCACCAGGATCTGCCCATCGCAACCGGCACTGGCGCCGATACCGATGGTGGGGATTGCCACCTCAGACGTGATCTTGTCGGCCAGCACCTGCGGCACCTTCTCCAGCACGACCGAAAACGCCCCGGCCTCGGCCACAGCGCGGGCGTCGGCCAGCACCGCTTCGGCCTGCTCCTCGCGGCCCTGCACCTTGTAGCCGCCCAGCGTGTTGATCGACTGCGGTGTCAGGCCGATATGCGCCATCACCGGGATGCCGCGCTTCACGAGAAAGCGGATGGTTTCGGCCATCTCGACACCGCCCTCCAGCTTGACCGCGGCGCAGCCGGTCTCGGCCATCAGCCGGGCGGCGTTGCGGAAGGCCTGCTGCGGATCTTCCTCGTAAGACCCGAATGGCATGTCGATGACCAGCATTGCCTTGTCCAGCCCGCGCGCCACCGCCTGGCCGTGCAGGATCATCATCTCCATGGTGACAGACAGGGTTGAGGTCAGCCCGTGCAGCACCATGCCGACGCTGTCGCCGACCAGTACGAAATCGCAGTGCTCATCCATCAGCCGCGCCATCGGCGTGGTATAGGCTGTCAGGCTCACCAAAGGCGTGCCGCCCTTGCGGGCCCGGATGTCTTCGGCGTTGGGCGCCTGTTTCTTGGCTGTTGCGCTCATGGCTTCCTGTCCGCGGTTCCTTAAGTGCGCACGGATTATCAATTAACGCCGCGTGCTTCCAGTGCGCGAAATGTCCCTAAGCCTTGATTACGCCCGGGAAAGTGGGAAACTCGTTTCCCATAAGCGCCGTTCCGGGCCCGAGTATAGCACATCAGGGAGTTTTCAAATGGCATTCAAATCCTTCGTTCTTGCGGCAAGTTCCGCGCTGGCCCTGATGGCAGGCAGCGCCTGGGCCAAGGACAGCGTCACCATCGCCATGCAGCTGGAGCCGCCGCATCTGGACCCGACCAGCGCCGCCGCACAGGCCATCGACTCGGTGGTTTACAGCAATATCTTCGAGGGGCTTACGCGGTTTATGGGCGATGGATCGGTGGTGCCGGGGCTGGCGGAAAGCTGGGAGATCTCTGAGGACGGCACCGTCTATACCTTCAAGCTGCGTGAGGATGTCACCTTCCACGACGGCAGCGCGATGGATGCAGAGGATGTGAAATTCTCGCTCGACCGTGCGCGCGCCGAAGACAGCACCAACGCGCAAAAGGCGCTGTTTGCCGGGATTACATCAGTAGAGGCGGTGGATCCGCAGACGGTGAAGGTCACGCTGGAGGCGCCAAACGGCAGCCTGCTGTTCAACCTCGCCTGGGGCGATGCGGTGATCGTGGCACCGGAGAGCATCGGAGACATCAAGACCAATCCGGTCGGCACCGGCGCCTATACGTTCCAGGAGTGGGTGCAGGGCGACCGCATCACGCTGGCGCGCAACCCCGATTACTGGGGCGCGCAGCCCGCGCTGGCCTCGGCCACATTCAAGTTCATCTCCGATCCCACCGCTGCCTTTGCCGCGATGATGGCGGAGGACATCGACGCCTTCGACAACTTCCCGGCGCCGGAGAACCTGCCGCAGTTCGACGCCGATCCGCGGTTCCAGGTGCTGGTCGGCTCGACCGAGGGCGAGACGATCCTGTCCACCAACAACAAGCAGCCGCCGTTTGATGACATCCGGGTGCGGCAAGCCCTGGCCCATGCCATCGACCGGCAGGCGATCATCGACGGTGCCATGTTCGGCTATGGCACCCCGATCGGCACCCATTTTGCGCCGCACCACCCGGCCTACAAGGACCTGACCGGCGCGTCCTCTTACGACCCGGAGCAGGCAAAGGCGCTGCTGGCGGAGGCGGGCTTCCCGGACGGGTTCGAGACCACGCTGCACCTGCCGCCTCCCTCCTACGCCCGCCGCGGCGGCGAGATTGTTGCGGCGCAGCTGGCGGAAGTGGGGATCAGGGCCGAGATCATCAACGTCGAATGGGCGCAATGGCTGGAAAGCGTGTTCCGCGGCAAGAACTTTGGCCTGACCATCGTCAGCCACACTGAGCCGATGGACATCGGCATCTATGCCCGGCCCGAGTATTATTTCCAGTACGACAGCAAATCCTTCCAGGAACTGATGGCCAAACTGACCGCCACCACCGGTCCGGAGGCCCGCACTGCGATCCTGCAGGAGGCGCAGGAGATGATCGCGGCGGATTATGTAAACGGCTACCTGTTCCAGCTGGCCAAGCTGGGGGTGGCCAAGGCGGGGCTGCAGGGGCTGTGGGAGAACGCGCCGACAGCGGCCATCGACCTCAGCGCGCTCAGCTGGGCGGAATAGTCCCAGCTTGCAACCGAACGCCCGGCCGGCAGGCCGGGCAGCGCCCGAACCGCCCCCCGTCATGCCGGAGGCGTGCTTCCAGCACGACGCGGGCGATGCCCTTTACAAATCACAGCCCCCGTGTATTCCGCAAATAATTCACCCTCTCCCGGATTTCCCGCCGCACCTCGCCGCCGCGCGGCTGGTCGCGCAGCGTGGTGAACCAATGCTGCGGCGGGTTGCGGCCCAGGCGGTTGCCGTTGAACTCCAGCCCGCGCAGGACCTGTTCCGCCGGTTCAGGCAACTGCTGCGGCACGTCAAACCCGTTCAGCGTGGCCCAGACGCCGGTCCAGAGTCGCCCGACGGACCACGGGTTATAGCCGCCCCCGCCAAGCACCAGATAACGCGGCGCTATCCCCATCAGCATCCGCACCACCGCCCAATGCGCGTTGTTCGACAGCTCCAGATGCGGCAGCGGGTCTTCGGTGACGGCATCCGCCCCGCATTGCAGCACGATGGCATCCGGTTGAAACGCCTCGACCGCCGGCAGGATCAGCGCGTCGCGGATGTGGGCCATCTCATCATCGTTGAACCCGCGCGGCACCGGCAGGTTCAGGGCAGAGCCGCCCGCGTCATCGGTCAGCCTGCCGGTCTTGGGCCAAAGGTTTTCCTCATGCACCGAGATCATCAGCACGTCCGGATCGCCGGCAAAGCCATGCTCCACCCCGTCGGCGTGATGGGCGTCGATGTCCACATAGGCGATGCGCTGCGCGCCGTGATGGCGCAGCGACAGCATCGCCAGCACCGGATCGTTCAGATAGCAGAAGCCGTTGGCGCGGTCGGGCATCCCATGGTGAGTACCGCCCGCGGGATTATAAACGATGCCGCCCTCCGCCAGCAGCTCCCCCGCCAGGATCGACCCGCCCGCAGCGGTGGCCGGGCGGCGGAAGATCTCCGGGAACACCGGGTTGGAAATGGTGCCCAGGTGGTGCCGTGCGCGCACCTCCGCACTCACCTCCTGCGCCGCCTCAGCCGCCTGCAGCGCCGCGACATACTCTGGCGTGTGCCACACCGTCAGCGCCGCGGGTTTGGCGCGGGGAGAGTTCACATAGACCGCATCCGGCAGCCAGCCCAGCGCGCGGGAGAGGTCCATCACCGTTGAGACCCGCGGCACCCGCAGAGGATGGGTGCGCCCATAAGACGACCCGCGGTAGATTTCCGATCCGATGAACAGGGGACGGGACAGCATGGCACAGTGATAGACGGTTTCGGCCGGATGCCAAAGGGCCTGCGGCCAATTCGGGGGAGATACGCCCAACCCTTTGACGTTGCGCATTTTTACCTGCCCGCTCAGGTTTCCCTCTGCCGCCCTCTAGACCCGTCCTCCGCGGTCTCCTAACGTGACAGCCATGCTGCGTTATGCCCTGAAACGCCTGTTGTCCCTGATCCTCAGCCTGGCCGTGGCCTCGCTGGTGATCTTCCTCGTGGTGGAAGTGGCGCCGGGCGATCCCGCGTCTTTCATGCTGGGGGTCAATGCACAGGCCGACACCGTCGCCGCACTGAAGGCGGAGCTGGGGCTGGATCAAAGCAAACCCGCCCGCTACCTGGCCTGGGCCGCCGGCATGCTGAGCGGCGATTTCGGCACCTCCTACACCTACCGCACGCCGGTTGCGGGGATGATCGCAGACCGGATGTGGGTGTCGCTGCCGCTGGCGCTTTATGCGCTGACGCTGTCCACCCTGATCGCCTTTCCGGCAGGCATCTATGCCGCCGCCCGCCGCGGCAAGCCGGGCGACATGGCGGTAATGGGCGCCACCCAGCTGGGCGTCGCGGTGCCGAACTTCTGGTTTGCGATGATGCTGGTCCTGATCTTTGCCATCAACCTGCGCTGGTTCAGCGCCGGCGGGTTTCCGGGCTGGGAGGCCGGGCTGTGGGCTGGTCTTCACGCGCTCACCCTGCCCGCCATCGCGCTGGCGCTGCCGCAGGCGGCAATCCTGACGCGGGTCATGCGGTCGTCCCTCTTGGACATCCTGGGTGAGGATTTCATCCGCACTGCCCGGGCCAAGGGGCTGACAAGGAACCAGGCACTGTGGCGGCACGGGGTCCGCAACGCCTTGATCCCGGTGCTGACCATCATCGGGTTGCAGTTCTCCTTCCTGCTGGCGGGCGCCATCATCATTGAGCAGGTGTTCTACCTGCCCGGTCTTGGGCGGCTTGTGTTCCAGGCGATTTCCTCGCGCGATCTGATCGTGGTGGAATCAGTGGTCATGCTCCTGGTCTTTGCCGTCATTACAGTGAATTTCCTGGTCGACCTGGCCTATGCGCTGGTCGACCCCCGCCTCAGGAGCCGGACATGACCCGAAACCTGATCCTCGGCGGCCTGCTGTCCTCGCTGGTGCTGCTGGCGGCGGCGGTGTCGTTCTTGTGGACGCCGTTTGACCACGCGGCGATGAACATCCCGGCCAAGCTGCAAACGCCCAATGCACAGCACTGGCTGGGCACCGATCACTTCGGCCGCGACCTGATGTCGATGATCATGGTCGGCGCCCGCACCTCCATCGCGGTGGCACTGGTGGCGGTTGGCATCGGCATGGGCGCGGGCGTTCCGCTGGGGCTGGCCGCCGCCGCGCGCAAAGGATCGTGGCTGGATGAGGCGATCATGCGCGGCAACGATCTGGTCTTTGCCTTTCCCTCGCTGGTGATCGCCATCCTGATCACCGCCGTGCTGGGGGCCGGGGCAGTCAACGCCATTATCGCCATCGGCATCTTCAACATCCCCGTCTTTGCCCGCATCACCCGCGGCGCGGCGCTTTCCTTATGGGAGCGGGAGTTCATCCTGGCCGCGCGGGTTGCGGGCAAGGGCGCCGCGCGGATCTCGGCCGAGCATATCCTGCCCAATGTGCTGAACCTCTTGATCGTGCAGGGCACCATCCAGTTCTCGCTCGGTATCCTGGCGGAGGCTGGCCTCAGCTATGTCGGCCTGGGCGCACAGCCGCCCACACCCAGTTGGGGCCGGATGCTGGCCGATGCGCAGACCATGGTCAGCTTTGCCCCGCATCTGGCGCTGGTCCCGGGTATGGCGATCATCCTGACCGTGCTGGGGCTGAACCTGCTGGGCGACGGGTTGCGCGACTATCTGGACCCGAAGCTGAGGGTGGCACGGACATGACTCTGTTGGATGTCACCAGCCTGTCGGTCAGGATCGGCGCCTTTCAAGTGCTGAAGGACGTGTCCTTCCACGTTGATCCGGGCGAGATCGTGGCCATCACCGGCGAGAGCGGCTCCGGCAAGTCAATGACGGCGCTGGCGGTGATGGGGCTGCTGCCCGATCCGGCGCAGGCCAAGGGCTATGTCACGCTGGACGGCACCCAGTTGCTGGAGCAGAGCGAGACGCAGATGTGCGCCATCCGCGGCCAATCCGTTGGCATGGTGTTCCAGGAGCCGATGACCGCGCTCAATCCGGTCAAGACCATCGGTGCGCAGGTGATGGAGACCATCCTGATCCATGGCGCGATGCCGCGCGAGAAGGCCGAGGCACGCGCACGCGACGTGCTGGACCGGGTCGGCCTGCCTGCGGACCGCTTTCCGCTGTCGCGCTATCCGCATGAGCTGTCGGGCGGCCAGCGCCAGCGGGTGGTGATTGCCATGGCCATCGCCCTGCGCCCCAAGCTGCTGATCGCGGATGAGCCGACAACCGCGCTGGACGTGACCACCCAGGCGCAGATCCTCGCGCTGCTCAAGGACTTGGTGCAGGACTACGGCATGGGGCTGATGATCATCACCCATGACCTGGCGGTGGTGGCGGATCTGGCCGACCGCATCGTCGTGATGCGCAATGGCGAAGTGGTGGAAACCGGCCGCACAGACTGGCTGCTGCGCAACATGCGCCACCCCTACTCGCGGATGCTGTTTGCCGCGTCCAACCATCAGGTGGCGTTGCCGGAACCACCCGCTCCGGCGCCGCTGCTGGAGGTCCGGAACGCAGTCCGCGACTACAAGACACCGCGCGGATCGCTGTTCTCCGAACCCGGTATATTCCGCGCCGTCAAGGACGTCTCCTTCACCCTGAACCGTGGTGAACGGCTGGGGCTGGTGGGCGAGTCGGGCTGCGGAAAATCGACCCTAACAAGGGCCATTCTGGGCTTGGAGCCGCTGCAAGGCGGGGAAATCCGGCTGGATGGAACGCCCATTGCGACTCAGCTGGAACCCAGCCTCCGCGGCAAGATGCAAGTGGTGTTCCAGGACCCCTACGGCAGCTTCAATCCGCGCCATAAGGTGGAGCGGCTGATCACCGAGCCTTTCCACATGCTGGAGGCTCCGCCCGCCGGCACCGCCCGCAGGGATCTGATTGCCGAAACCCTCACTGCCGTTGGATTGCAGCCCGGAGATGCGCAGAAATACATCCATCAGTTCTCCGGCGGCCAGCGCCAGCGCATCGCCGTCGCCCGCGCCCTGATCACAAGGCCGGAGCTGATCATCTTTGACGAGGCGGTTTCCGCTCTCGATGTCTCGGTCCGCGCCCGCATTCTGGATTTGCTGGCAGAGCTGTGCGAGGCCTATGCCCTCACCTATCTGTTCATCAGCCACGACCTGAGCGTGGTGCGCACCATCACCGATCGCTGCCTGGTGATGCAAAAGGGCGAGATCGTCGAACAGGGCCTGACCGAAGACGTCTTCTCCAATCCGCAGCACCCCTACACCCGGCAGCTGATCGCCGCAGCACCTGTGCTGCCTGATCTGGATCAGGGGGCGGCATGACCCTGTCGCTGGCGCTGATCCTGCCGCGGGAGCAGGCCCTCTTTGCAGCCGCGCTGGCCCCGTATTTCACCGAAGTGGCACCGCAGGCGGCAATTGACCCGACCGGACGCGCAGGCCAGATGCTGCATCGCAAGGATGTCACGGCTTTCTGGATCAGAAGGGATGCTCAGCGCATCGGGTTTGCCATCGTGCTGAACCTGCCCGACGACCGGCGCGAGCTGTCGGAGTTCTGCATCCTGCCGCAGCACCGCCGCCAAGGCTGGGGGCAGCAGGCCGCAACGCTGATCTTGCGGGAGTTTCCGGGCCGCTGGCGCATGGGGCTGTCCAAGTCCTCGCGCCAGGCGGTGGCCTTCTGGGGCACCTGCCTCAGCATTCTGCCGGGCATACGGGGCTTGCGCGAGGGCGCGCCTTTCACCGAACATCAGATCAAAAGCTACAGCTTCGACATCGCAGGAGCGCATGATGACTGACACCTCCCCCCTCTGGTTCGATCCCGCGCTTTGCCTTGTGGGCGGCGCTTGGGTGCCTGGCGCCAGCGGCGAAACCCTGCCGCTGGTAAACCCTTCGGATGGCAGCGGGATATGCCGGATTGCCCGGGGCGGCCCCGCGGACATTGACGCCGCCGTGCATGCAGCACAGGCCGCGCTGGACGGAGACTGGGGCCGCATGACTGCGCTGGAGCGGGGCCGCATCCTGACCCGGATCAGCCAGTTCGTGCTGGAGCGGGTGGACCTCCTGGCCGCGATTGAAGCATTGGACGTGGGCAAGCCGCTGACCCAGGCGCGCGCCGATGCGGTGGCGCTGGCGCGGTACTGTGAATTCTACGGCGGCGCAGCAGACAAGGTGATGGGGGAGACCATCCCTTACTTGGACGGCTACACCGTCTATACCCTGCGCGAGCCGCATGGGGTGACCGGCCATATCGTGCCCTGGAACTACCCGATGCAGATCATCGGACGGTCTGTCGGCGCCGCACTGGCCATGGGCAATGCCTGTGTGTTGAAACCGGCGGAGGAGGCCTGCCTGACCGCGCTGGCCTTTGCCCATATCGCGATGGAGGCCGGGTTGCCCGCGGGTGCGTTGAACGTGGTGCCAGGCCTGGGCGCCGAGGCCGGCGCGGCGCTGGCGGGGCACCCTGGCGTGCAGCATATCTCCTTCACCGGGTCAGTGCGCACGGGCGCGCTGGTACAGCAGGCGGCAGGCGTCAACGTGGTGCCGGTGACGCTCGAATTGGGCGGCAAGTCGCCTCAGCTGGTGTTTGATGATGCCGATCTGGACGCGGCCCTGCCGTTTCTAGTCAACGCCGGGATACAGAACGCGGGTCAGACCTGTTCGGCCTCCTCCCGCATCCTGGTGCAGCGCGGCGTCTATGAAGATGTGAAGGCCCGTATGGCAGAAGCCTATGCCGCGCTGACCGTGGGGCCCGCGGCAGAAGACCTGCGGGTCGGGCCGTTGATCTCTGCCCGGCAGAAACAAATCGTCGAGGGTTACCTGGAACAGGGCGCGGACCTGCCGGTGGCGGCGCAGGGGGCCATCGTGGAGCATGCGCCCAAGACCGGCGCCTATGTGCGCCCCACTCTGTTTGCCGATGTGCCGCCGGATCACGCCCTGGCGCGGGAGGAGATCTTTGGCCCGGTGCAGGTGCTGATCCCCTTTGACACCGAAGACGACGCGCTGCGGATTGCCAATGCCACCGACTACGGGCTGGTTGCCAGCGTTTGGACCCGGGATGGCGGCCGCCAGATGCGGCTGGCAAAACGCCTGCGCGCGGGGCAGGTGTTTGTCAACAACTACGGAGCCGGCGGCGGGGTAGAGCTGCCGTTCGGCGGCGTTGGTAAATCCGGACACGGGCGGGAAAAAGGGTTCGAGGCGCTTTACGGATTCTCGCAGCTCAAGACCGTGGCGGCGCATCACGGCTAGTGTCTGAAAATAGGTCAGCCATTATGTCCCAATGTTTCGCGCGCGAAACAATTGGGCAGAAGCTCTGCCACAAATTGTATTACTTTGCAGATTACCCGGCGCAATACCGGCGAAGTGTTATCAAACGATGACCGCCTGCCGCTCCTGTTGGCCGACGCCGAAAACGCGCTTGTAGCGGGCGATTTCCTCCGCCGGACCCATCGCCTTTTCCGGGTTGTCTGACAATTTCACCGTGGGCCGGCTATTGGCGGCGACGGCCTTGCAGACCAGCGAGAACGGTGCCAGCGCGTCATCCGGCACCAGCTTGCGGAAGTCGTTGGTCAAGAGCGTGCCCCAGCCGAAGGAGACCTTGGTGCGGCCTGAGAACTGCGCGTGCAGGTCCTGGATCTGCTGCACGTCGAGGCCATCGGAGAAGATCACCCGCTTCTCTGCCGGATCCTCGCGGCGCGCCTTCCACCAGTTGATCGCCACCTCGGCGCCCTTGGCCGGGTCGCCGCTGTCGATGCGGATGCCGGTCCAGCCGGCCAGCCAGTCCGGTGCGCGGTCGAGGAAGCCCTTGGTGCCGTAGGTGTCGGGCAGGATGATGCGCAGGTTCCCCTCATGCTCATCATGCCAGTCGGACAGCACGTCATAGGGCGCCTGGGCCAATGCCGCGTCGCCTTCGGCCAGCGCGGAGTAGACCATCGGCAGTTCATGGGCGTTGGTGCCGATCGCCTCCACCTCGCGGCGCATGGCAATGAGGCAGTTGGAGGTGCCGGTGAATTTCTCGCCCAGCCCCTCGATCATTGCCTGCACGCACCAGTCCTGCCACAGGAAGGAATGGCGGCGGCGGGTGCCGAAATCGGCAATCGTCAGCCCGTCCACGGTGCGCAGGCGTTCGATCTTTTCCCAGACCCTTGTCATGGCGCGGGCATAGAGCACCTGCAGCTCGAACCGGCCCATGCTGTTGATCACCGCGCGGCTGCGCAGCTCCATCAGCACGGCCAGCGCCGGGATTTCCCACAGCATCACCTCGTGCCATTTGCCCTCGAACGTCAGCTCATACTGGTCGCCCTTGCGTTCCAGCTGATAGGGCGGCAGGCGCAGGCCCTCGAACCATTCCATGAAATCCGGGCGGAACATCTGCCGCTTGCCATAGAAGGTGTTGCCGCGCAGCCAGGTGCTTTCGCCGCGGGAGAGAGACAGCGAGCGGATGTGGTCCAGCTGCTCGCGCAGCTCGCCCTCGTCGATCAGCTTGGCCAGTGGCACATGGGTGGACCGGTTGATCAGCGAGAAAGTCACATTGGTGTCCGGCTTGTTGCGGAACACCGACTGGCACATCAAGAGCTTGTAGAAATCCGTGTCGATCAGCGACCGGACAATCGGATCAATCTTCCACTTGTGATTGTAGACGCGGGTTGCAATATCCACCGGCGGCCTCGTGCGTAAGGGTCATTGATTGATAGGATAGCCCGCGGGCGGGAGCAAAGGAAATCAGCCGGCCCGGCGGCTTTGCACCTGCGGGGCCAATTGCTCCAAAAGCTCCAATAGCTTGCCCCGGTTGACGGGTTTGCTCATGAAATCATCCATGCCGGCGGCCAGGCAGGCCTCGCGGTCGGAGTCAAACGCATTGGCGGTGAGCGCGACAATGGCCGGCTGCGGCCGTGCCAAAGCGCGGATCGCGCGGGTCGCCTCCAGCCCGTCCATCTCTGGCATCGACATGTCCATCAGGATGATGTCCGGCGCAAAGGTCTCGAACCGGTCCACCGCCACGCGGCCGTTTTCGGCAAAATCCAGCTCCACCGGGGCGGATTGCAGGAATTTTTCCAGCAGTACCCGGTTCAGGGCATTGTCTTCGGCCACCAGTACCCGCAGCCCGTCCAGAGCCGGCGCGCTGCCCGGTGTTGCTGCCGCCGCAGCGCCGGGTGGTTCGGGTTTCGCCCGGGGCGCGGACAGGCGCAGCCGTGCGGTAAAGCAGGAGCCCTGGCCCGGTTCCGACGTCACGGAGATGCTGCCGCCCATTGCCTTTGCCAGGCGGCGGGAAATGGCCAGCCCCAGACCGGTGCCGCCAAAGCGGCGGCTGATGGCGGCGTCGGCCTGCGAGAACCGTTCGAACACCGCGTCAAGCTTGTCCTCGGCGATGCCGATGCCGGTGTCGGTCACCGAGAAGACAAGATCGTATCCCGCCCCGGCCGGCTCCGCATCGAGTGCCACCTGCACCTGGCCCTGCTCGGTGAATTTGATTGCATTGCCCGCCAGGTTCATCAGGATCTGGCGGATCCGCCGGTCATCGCCGTAGAGCTGGCCCGGCACCCCTTCCGCGATGCTGAGATTGAGTTGCAGCCCCTTGGCCTCTGCCTGCGGCTGCAGCAACTGGACCGTTTCGCTGAAACAGGCAAGCGGATCGAAATTGGTCTGGCTGAGTGTGAGGCCTTCGGACTCCATCTTGGAGAAATCCAGGACATCGTTGATCAGCGCCAGCAGGGTGTCGGCCGAGCTGAGGATGGCACCGGCATAAAGCTCCTGCTCTTCGTTCAGCCCGCTGTCGCGCAGCAGCTGCGCCATGCCGATCACCCCGTTCATCGGGGTGCGGATCTCATGGCTCATGGTGGCCAGGAAGTCGGCCTTGGCCCGGGCGCCCTCTTCGGCGGCGATGCGCGCCTCTTCGAGCTGCTCGGCGTGCTGCTTGGCGGCGGAAATGTCCCGCTCCACCGCGATCAGCGTTTCCAGCTTGCCATCGCTGTCCAGCATCGGAACCTGGCTGGTCTCGATCCAGATATGCTGCCCGTCCTTGCGGCGGTTGCAAATCTCCGCCCGCACCGGCCGGGCATAGCGGACGCTGTCCTGCAGCTGCCGGATCGTGGCGGGGTCGGTTTCGCCGCTGTTCAGCAGATCGCCGGGCATCCGGCCCACCGCCTCGTGGGAGGTATAGCCGGTGAGGCGGGTAAAACTGTCGTTGACCCAGGTGATCCGCCCCTCCCGGTCCATCAGCATGACACTGTCGCTGGCATTCTCTGCCACCAGGGCCAGGCGCTTGGCCTCCATCTGCTGTTCGGACAGCCGCGCATAGGCCCCTTCCAATTCCTGCTGCTGCAAGGCCTGGGCAAGTATATTGCTGCGCGTGCGGGCAAAGTTGCGCATGACAAAGGCCAGAAACCAGCCATAGGAGACATAGAGCACCGCCAGACCGGCCAGGTGCAGGTTATACATCGGTGCCAGAACCGGGGTTTCGATGATCTCCACCGCGAGGAAACCAACCGGCAGCGCCGCATAGGTCAGCAGTTTGGCGATGACTGCCCGCGGGTGGTAAGGCAGCACCAGCCCGGCATTGAGTCCCGCCCCGGCCAGCAGGCCGATGGTGTATAACGGCTCGTTATGGGTATGCGCCATCAGCGAGGGCATTTCGACCCAGAAGGGCGTGGTGGCGGCGGCGCTAAGCGACAGGGCGTGCAGGAAGGCGGTCAGCGTCGTCAGCAGCCGCAGCCTGGCCTCGGACATGCCGCGCCGGACCAGCGCGCGCGCCTGGCGCAGCAGCAGGCAATCGGCGGCATCACCTGCCAGGGTGGCGGTGAAGGCCGCCAGGGCAAAGAGCGGCGGCACAACCAGGCCAAGAACAGCAAAGGCGAGGAACATGAACAGCTGGCGCGGCCAGAACATACGGACCCGGCCGCGGGCATAGCGCAGCAGCAGCTCAAGCGAGCCGTATTTCCTGTAATAGCTGGCCAGAGGGCCGGTGCCGCTCCTGTCCGCAGTATCCATCAATCTGCCTTGCCGTCCGGGTTTGCAGGCAGCTTACACCAGGTATTGTTAATTTTTTCAGGCATCAACTCAGGATTGAATATCAATTCCGGCATCCTTCATCCGGGACAGCGACACCTGCAGCGATCCGTCCAGGTCGATCGCCCGGCAGGCGGCCAGTTCCACCGTCACCGCAAAGCCAAGCCGCGCCGCGTCCAGAGCGGTGAAAGCAACGCAGAAATCAGTGGCCAGCCCGGCCAGGGTGAGGCGGGTGATGCCACGGCTGCGCAGATAGCCCTCCAGCCCGGTGGGGGTGGTCTGGTCGTTCTCGAAGAACCCGGAGTAGCTGTCGATACCGGCCCGGAACCCCTTGCGCAGGATCAGGTCGCCATCGGTGCGCAACCCCTCGCGGAAGGCGGCGCCTTCGCTGCCCTGGACACAGTGATCGGGCCAAAGCACCTGGGTGCCATAGGCCATCTCAACGGTTTCAAACGGCGCTTTGCCGGGATGCGAGGAGGCAAAGGAGGAATGCCCGGCCGGGTGCCAGTCCTGGGTGAGGATCACGGTCTCGAATTGCGCCATCATCGCGTTGATGGGGGCCACCACCTCGTCGCCGCCGGGCACGGCCAGCGCGCCTCCGGGACAGAAATCGTTCTGCACATCGACAACGATCAGCGCCTGGGTCATCACCTGCTCCTTCTTCCGGCATACACAATATCTAGCGGTGCGGGGGCGTCTTGGGAACTCTTGCTGGGCAGACAGGGGGCCGGGAGGTGCAATAGATGCATTCAATACCCTTATTTTACTGGCGCGCAGGCGATGGTTCTTTCTCTTGAATTACCCCCGCCAGGGTTCTAAGGGCGGGGCATGTACACGATTGCCGCCCTCTATCACTTCACCCGTTTTCCCGATCCCGCCGCCATCCGGCCGGCCCTGCTGGAGCTGTGCCAGGCGCAAGGCGTCAAGGGGTCGCTCTTGCTGGCGCAGGAGGGGATCAATGGCACCATTGCAGGCCCGCGCGCAGGTATCGACGCGGTGCTGGCGCATATCAAGGCGCTGCCGGGATGTGCGGGGCTGGAGTGGAAAGAGGCAACCGCCGCTGAGCCGCCCTTTGGCAAGATGAAGGTGCGCCTGAAGAAAGAGATCGTGACCATGGGCCAGCCGGACGTGGATCCGCTGGCCTCTGTCGGGCATTACGTCGAGCCGGAGGAATGGAACGACCTGATCCGCCAGGACGATGTGGTGCTGATCGACACCCGCAACGATTACGAGGTGGCCATCGGCACTTTTGAGGGCGCGATCGACCCCAAGACCGAGAGCTTTCGCGACTTCCCCGCCTGGTGGGAGGAGAACAAAGACCGCTTTCACAACAAGCGGGTTGCGATGTTCTGCACCGGCGGCATCCGCTGCGAGAAATCCACCAATTACCTGCTGGGCCAGGGGGTGGATGATGTCTATCACCTGAAGGGCGGCATCCTGCGCTATCTGGAGGAAATGCCTGCGGACAACAGCACCTGGGAAGGCGAGTGCTTTGTCTTCGATAACCGGGTTTCGGTCGGCCACGGGCTGGTCGAAGGCCCGCATGAGCTATGCCACGGATGCCGCCGCCCGATCCTGCCTGAAGACAAGGCGCGGCCTGAGTTTGAACAGGGCGTCTCCTGCCACCTGTGCATCGATCAGACCTCGGACGCGGACAAGGCCCGGTTCCGCGAACGGCAGAAGCAGATGAAGCTGGCGCGGGAGCGCGGTGAAGGCCACCTGGGCAGTATCCCGCTATAAGCCTGAGCCTGAAAACAGACACTAAAAAGGCCGCTGCCCATCGGGACAGCGGCCTTTTTAGTGGTTTTGCGGGGTGGGCTGCGTCAGTCGCTGCTCATCCCCAGATAGCTGCGGGTACTGGCCAGCAGGCCCTCGCCGTGGGCAGAGACCGGGGCCAGCAGGCCTGCATGGTCCTCGCCCTCTGCCGCGCTCATGTCGGGCAGCTGGTGGGCGATGCCCTTGTGGCAGTTGATGCAGGTCTTCTCGCCGGTGAACAGGAAACGCTCATGCGCATCCGCAGCGCGTTTAGACTGGCGGGTGATGTCCATCGACTCGTCCGAGTGGCAGTTGCGGCATTCCAGCGAGTCATTCGCCTCCAGCCGCGCCCACTCGTGCTGCGCCAGCTCCAGCCGGTGCTCCAGGAATTTCTCCCGCGTGTTGATGGTGCCGAAGATCTTGCCCCAGACCTCCTTGGAGGCCTGCATCTTGCGGGCGATCTTGTTGGTCCAGTTGTGCGGCACGTGGCAGTCCGGGCAGGACGCGCGGACGCCGGAGCGGTTGGAATAGTGGATCGTCGGCTTCAGCTCCTCAAACACGTTGTCGCGCATTTCGTGGCAGCTGGTGCAGAAGGCCTCGGTGTTGGTGACCTCAAGCGCGGTGTTGAAGCCGCCCCAGAAGATGATCCCCATCACAAAGCCGCCCATGGTCAGAAAGCCAAGCGAGAAGAAAGCGCTGGGACGCCTGATGATCCACCAGAGCCGTTTGATGAAACCCCACATCAGTCCGCCCCGCTTTGCTGTGCATTGACGTAGTCGATCACGCGGTCGACATCGACGAACTCATTCTCGACCAGGGGCCGGGCGTTGGTTTGAACTACGTGGCACTGGTTGCAGAAGTAGCGCCGCGGGCTGACCGCGCCCAGGGTCTGGCCCTCGCGGTTCATGAAGTGGGTGACCGAGATCATCGGCGCCTGGCTCACCTCCACCGCGGTGCGGCTGTGGCAGGTCAGGCATTTGTTGGAGTTCAGATCGACCTGATAGTTGTCGGTCTTATGCGGGATCAGCGGCGGCTGATCCGGGTAGTTGCGCACCTGGCGGATGTCGGTGTTGACGATGCCGGGAATCTGGGTGGCTTCGCCCTCTTGGTCCAGCGGCGCGGTGTTGCGCAGCGTGGCGACCTGGTTCTGGGCAAAGGCTGCGGTGGCCAGAAAGACCGGAACAGCCAGGATGGCGAGACGGAGATGTTTCATGACAGGCCTCACACTGCTTCGATACGGATTGCGCATTTTTTGAAATCCGTCTGTTTCGAGATCGGATCGGTGGCGTCCAGCGTGACCTTGTTGATCAGCCGGCGCGCATCGAACCAGGGCACAAAGACCAAGCCTTTGGGCGGCTTGTTGCGGCCGCGGGTCTCAACCCTTGTGCGGATTTCGCCGCGCCGGGAGATGATCCGCACCTCTGTGCCGCGCCGGAACCCTTGGGCCTTGGCATCGTCCGGGTGCATGTAGCAGAGCGCGTCAGGCACGGCCTGGTACAGTTCCGGCACCCGCTGGGTCATCGAGCCGGAGTGCCAGTGCTCCAGCACCCGCCCGGTGGCCAGCCACATCGGGTATTCGGCGTCCGGGCTTTCGGCCGGCGGCTCATAGGGCAGGGCAAAGATCACCGCCTTGCCGTCGGGCTTGCCGTAGAATTCGTAATCCGCGCCCGGGGTCACATAGGGGTCGGAGCCCTCCTTGAAGCGCCACTGGGTTTCCTTGCCGTCCACCACAGGCCAGCGCAACCCGCGCACCTCGTGGTAGGTGTCAAACGGCGCCAGATCGTGCGCCTTGCCGCGGCCGAATTCGGCGTATTCCTCGAACAGGCCTTTCTGGATGTAGAAGCCGAAGTCCTCGGATTCGTGGTTGCCGTATTCCTTTGCCTTCTCGGTCAGCTCATACTTGTTGACCTTGCCATTGGCGAACAGCACGTCGAACAGGGTCTTGCCCTTGTATTCGGGGTTGGCGTCCAGCAGTTCGGCCGGCCAGACCTCATCGGTGGTGAACCGCTTGGAGAACTCGGCCAGCTGCCACAGGTCGGACATGGACTCGCCCGGTGCATTGACCAGCTGGTACCAGAACTGGGTGCGGCGTTCGGCGTTGCCATAGGCGCCTTCCTTTTCCACCCACATGGCGGCGGGCAGGATCAGGTCGGCGGCCTCCGCTGTCACTGTCGGATAGGCGTCCGACACCACGATGAAGTTGTCGGGGTTACGGTAGCCCGGCAGCCCTTCCTCCATCATGTTGGGCGCGGCCTGCATGTTGTTGTTCACCTGCACCCAGTAGCAGTTGATCTTGCCGTCTTTCAGGTCGCGGTTCTGCTTCACCGCGTGGGAGCCGACCCAGCCCGGAATGGTGCCCTCGGGCAGTTTCCAGATCTTTTCGGCATAAGCGCGGTGTTCGGGGTTCTTCACGACCATGTCGGCAGGCAGGCGGTGCGAGAAGGTGCCCACCTCGCGCGCGGTGCCGCAGGCCGAGGGCTGGCCGGTCAGCGAGAACGGCGAGTTGCCGGGGGTGGAGATTTTGCCGGTCAGCAAGTGAATGTTGTAGAGCAGGTTGTTGGCCCAGACACCGCGGGTGTGCTGGTTGGCGCCCATGGTCCACAGCGACATGACCTTGGTGTCCGGATCGGCATAAAGCTGCGCGATCTTTTCCAGGGTTGCGGCGGGAACGCCGGACATTTCCTCCGCTTTTTCAAGCGTGTATTCAGACACGAACTCAGCGAATTCCTCAAAGCTCATCTCTTCGGAACCGCCTGCCTTGCCGGCATTGGCCGCTGCCTGTTCCAGCGGGTGCTCCGGGCGCAGGCCATAGCCGATGTCCTGGTTGCCGCGGCGGAAGTTGACGTGCTTGGCGACAAAGTCCTTATGCACCGCATCATTCTGGATGATGTAGTTGGCGATGTAGTTCAGGATCACCAGGTCGGTCTGCGGGGTGAACACCGCCGGGATGTCAGCGAGGTCAAAGCTGCGGTGGGTGAAGGTCGACAGCACCGCCACCTTGACGTGCGGATGGCTGAAGCGGCGGTCGGTGATGCGGGTCCACAGGATCGGGTGCATCTCCGCCATGTTGGAACCCCACAGCACAAAGGCGTCGGCGTTCTCGAAGTCGTCATAGCAGCCCATCGGCTCGTCGATGCCGAAGGTCCGCATGAAGCCGCCCACAGCCGAGGCCATGCAGTGGCGCGCGTTGGGGTCGATGTTGTTGGAGCGGAAGCCCGCCTTCATCAGCTTGGAGGCGGCATAGCCTTCCCAGACGGTCCATTGGCCGGAGCCGAACATGCCGATGCCCTCGGGGCCTTTCTCGGCCAGGGTCTTCTTCCATTTCTCGGCCATGATATCAAAGGCTTCATCCCAGCTCACCGGGGTGAATTCGCCGTTCTTGTCATATTCGCCATTGGTTTTCCGCAGCAGCGGTGTGGTCAGGCGGTCGGCGCCATACATGATCTTGGAGAGGAAGTAGCCCTTGACGCAGTTCAAGCCGCGGTTGACCTCTGCCTGGGTGTCGCCATGGGTGGCGACCACGCGGCCGGCCTTGGTGGCAACCATGATCGAGCAGCCGGTGCCGCAGAAGCGGCAGGGCGCCTTGGACCATTTCAGCTGGGTCAGATCGGCGTCGGTGACAAGGTTCTGCGCGGCGGCAGGGATCGGCAGCCCGGCAGCAAGCGCCGCAGCGGCGGCGGCCTGCGCCTTGATGGCGTCTCGGCGGGTGATTCCGGTCATTGGAGGGTTCCTTCTTGAAGGGCGAGGTCCTGGGCATCGCAGGCCTGATGGAAGACAAGCGCCGCGCTGGCAACTCCGTCGAGAAGCTGGATCTTTGCCAGGGCATCGCCGATGGCACGGTCACTGTCCGCTTCGAACAGAACAACGATTTTGCCCGAGGGGTCGGTTTGCGAAATCTCGGCGTTGGGCATGGTTGTGATGGTCTCCAGCACGGCCTCCATGCAGGCCGGGTTGCTGCGCACCAGCAGGCTGGAAATGTGAAGCTCTTCTGTCACGCGTGGCTCCTTTGCTGGCGTGGATCGCGGATCGCGATGGCATCATTGGGACAGGTGGCAAGACAGGCGCCGCAGCCCGTGCAGGCGTCTGAGTCGATCCGGATGGCGCCGACGGGACGGGCTGACAGATCCATGCGAAGGGCGCGCGGATCACAGCTGTCGGTGCAGAGCTGGCAGCTGATGCCTGCCGCCAAAAGGCAATCGCTTCCGATGGTTACGGTGACGGGCCAGGGCTGCGGCTGCAGCAGGTCGAAAACCGGCTCCGGGCAGGCCTCGGCGCAAGCCGCGCAAAAGCTGCATTCGCCGCCCCGGAAATTGATCCGCGGACGGCCCCGGCTGTCGAATTCAATGATCTGTTCCGGGCACGCCTCCACGCAGGCATTGCAGCTGGTGCAATGATCCTGCACCCGGTCCTCATCCGTCCAGGGCGGACGGAACTGCGGCTTGGGGCGCGCGACGCGGCCGGTCAGGAAGGCGCGGCGCGAGGGGGCTGTGCTGGCACTCGCTGGCATCGTCCGGGTCTCTTATCCAGCAGGCGGGCCCAGGAAGATCTGCGAAATCCAGATGATCAAGCCGTAGCCGCCAACGATTCCCACCGCCAGGACTGGCGCCAGAACCACGGCGAGGAACAGGAAGGTGTTCCGCTCTTCGGCTTTTGTTGGCTGTTCGGACATGTTTGTCCTCCTTGGCTCCTGCAAAAGTGGCGCAGCAAGGCTGACTGGACAGAACCTTCAGTGATTCCGTGTCTTCATGGCAGCGTTGCTTCGCTGCCCGGAGAATGCGCAGGACCGCGCAGGGGCACATTGATCTGAATCATATACTAGGCGGTTGTTTTTGATAATAGAAATATTCAAGAAATTGAAATTGTTAACGTTCCTGGCCAAGACCGCAGCGGCCCGGCCCCGTCACAATGTAGCCAGCCCTGCACCGCCGCCAGGCAATGCAGGGCCATATCCGCTTTGGCAGAGCCGCAATCAGGCCTCTGCCGGTGCCATAACCTCTGCAAATTTCTTAAAGAACCTGGCTGCCAGTTTCTTGGCCGTGCTCTGAATCAGACGGCTGCCCAGCTGTGCCAGCTTGCCACCGATCTCGGCCCTGGCGGTGTATTTCAGCACTGTCTTGCCGTCCGCTTCCTCCAGCGTCACATCGGCGGCGCCCTTGGCGTGGCCGGCTGCGCCGCCATTGCCCTGTCCGGACAGCGAAAACGCATCCGGCGCACCCGAGGTGTCCAGCGCGACATTGCCGCTGAACCGCGCCTTCACGGGGCCGACCTTGAGCACAACCTTGGCCTCCAGCTCAGTACCGGAATGCATGATCAGCTCTTCGCAGCCCGGGATGCATTGCTGCAGGATCTCCGGGTCATTCAAGGCCTCGTAGACCCGGGCCATCGGCGCGTCGATGATGATCTCGTCGTTCAGTTCCATATGCGGTTCCTTCTCAGCAACAGGGGAATTTGATCTTGGACAGCAGCTCGGCGTGTTCCTTGGACAGCGAAACCCGCGTCAGGCGGCGCCATAAGCGGGCCAGCAGCCCGCCAGGTTTGGAGTTTCGGAGGCGGCGGCTGGTGTCAGGCATCACTCTGGTCTCCGCGCTGGCGCCGGCGCCGCACCTGTGTCAGCTGCGCCAGGATCGAGAGGGCAATCTCTTCCGGGGTGACGGCATCTATGGCCAGCCCTGCCGGCGCATGGACGGCGGCCAAAAGCGCGGGGTCGCGTCCCTCCGCGGTCAGTTTTTCGGAAAGAGAGGCGAACTTCCGGCGGCTGCCGACAAAGGCGATGAATTCCGCCCCGGCATTCAGGGCCCTGCGCAGGCTGGCGGCATCATCCTTGCCCTGGGTGGCCACCACGATCATCCGGCGGCTGCCGTCAGGCACATTTGCAGGGGCCGCATCTGCGCTGCCCGCTGCCACCGCCCATTGAAACTGCGCTGCCAGCGCTTTCAGCGCTTCCGCCACAGGCGACGCGCCATAGACCAGCAGTTCGGGCAACGGCAGCACCGGTTCGACAAAGATGTCTAGCGAGCCCTTTGACGGGCAGCCGTTCCTGGCAAAGCGTGTACCATCCTGTTCGGTGCCCGGGGTGATGCCTTCGGCCTCCAGCATGTCCTGCGGTTTCAGTGAGATCAGCTGCGGCTGCCTCTCTGCGACTGCCTGTTTCACCGCCCGCGCCAAAGCGGAACGCACACAGCTGCCACCCACCCAGCCATGGGCAATTTCTCCATCCGCCAGCAGCACGGCCTTGGCCCCGGGCTTGGCCGCGGTCAGGCCCACGGTGCGGATCACCGTGGCAATGGCAAAGGGCGCCCCTTCAGTGCGCAGCGCCTGGGTCACGGCAGCAAGATCCCGGTCTGTCAGTTCTGCAGGTGTCATAGCCGGGCAAGCTCCGGTTCGAGGGCGGCCAGGTCGTCCAGCCGGTTTGCCGCGCTGAACAGGTCAAGATACGGCAGGGCGGCGGCCATGCCGCGGGCGATGGGCTGATACCCGGCCCATCCTCTCACCGGATTGAGCCAGATGATCCGGCAGCCGCGCTTGCGCAACCGCGCCAGCGCCGCGCCCAGCAGTTCAGGCGGATCGGTGTCATAGCCGTCCGACAAGATCAGAACCACGGTGCGGCCGTCCACGAAGCGGCGCGCGTAGCTGCGTGAGAAGTGGTCCAGCGACGCGCCGATCTTTGAACCGCCGCCAAAGCCCTCCGCCATGACCGACAGGCGGCCCAGCGCGCGCAAGGCATCCTTATCGCGCAACGCATCGGTGATCCGCACCAGGCGGGTGTGGAACAGATAGGCATCGCTGGCCGGATCAGCGCGCATCAGGCCAGCCAAAAAGGCGAGAAAAACACGGGCGTACAGCGTCATCGATCCGGAAACGTCGCAGATGGCTACAACCTTCACCGGCCGGTCCGGGCGGGTTTTCCGGTACAGGCGCAGAGGCTCGCCACCCGTGGACAGGCTGCTGCGGATCACCCTGCGCAGATGCAGCCCGCTGCCCTTGCGGGAGGCCTTGCGGCGGCGCGCGCGCCGGTCGCGCAGTGCCTCCCCCAGGCGGCGGGCCACGGCTTCTGCTGCGGCGATGTCTTCCTTCTGCACCAGATCGCGCAGGTCCTTCTTCATCAGGCTGCGAGAGCTGACGGCAGCCAATCTCCCCTCGCCGCCGGTTTCTGCTGCACCGCCGCTGCCGTCCGGCGTGCTGGCCTTGCCGCCGCTGCCGCTGTCTTCGCCTTTGGCCTCGCGCGAAGAATGAACCGAGGACATATCCGGCGATGGCACCGGCACAGCCTTGGAAGACACGCGGCCGCCATTGCGCCAAAAACTGTCGAACAGATCGCCGAATTGGGCCGCATCCTCAGCGCTGCCGGCACAGACGGTTTTGAGCGCGCGGCAACAGTCATCGGCATTGCAGGCGCCGATACAAGCCAGCGCCTCCAGGGCCGTCCGGGTTTCTGCCGTTCCCAGGCGCAGCCCATTGGCGCGCAGATGCGCCATGAAGCCCGCCATCCGCGCCGCAGGCCCGGGGTCGCGGGCCGCAAACTTCGTCACCCGGCTCATGCCGCTTTTCCCGCCAGACGCTGGGCAACCTCGGTGGTGATGTTTGCGCGGTCGCTTTGGGTCTTCAGCAGAGCGGTCAGGGTCGCCAGCAGCTGCTGCGGATCATCGGTCAGGTCAGCCACGCCCAGCCCCATCAGCGCAGCCGCAAAGTCGAGCGTTTCGGCAATGCCTGGGGTTTTCTCCAGTTCTTCCTTACGCAGAGCCTGCACGAAGCCGATGATTTGCCGGGCCAAATGATCTTCGATCCCAGCGCAGCGGGCCTGCAAAATGGCCAGCTCGGCTGCCGGATCCGGATAGTCCACATGGGCATAGAGGCAACGCCGCCGCAGCGCATCGCTGAGGTCGCGGGTGCCATTGGCGGTCAGGATCACCACGGGGCGGGACGTGGCTGAAATGGTGCCCAGCTCCGGCACGGTGATCTGAAATTCCGACAGCACTTCCAGCAGATAAGCTTCGAATTCCTCATCCGCGCGGTCAATCTCATCGATCAGCAGGACCGGAGCTGTCTCCTGCCGGATCGCCTTCAGAAGCGGCCGTTCCAGCAGGAACTCTTCTGAAAAAATGCGGCTTTCCACCCCCCGCCCGGTCTCGCCATCCTCCGCCGCAGCCCGGATTGCCAGCAGTTGGCGCTGATAGTTCCACTCATAGATCGCCTGGGCGGCGTCCAGCCCTTCATAACACTGCAACCGGATCAGCTGCGTCTCCAAAACCGCCGCCAGCACCCGCGCCACCTCGGTCTTGCCAACCCCAGCGGCTCCCTCCAGCAGCAGCGGGCGGCCCAGCGCCAGCGCCAGGTGCACCGCCATCGCGAGGTCCTCTCCGGCAACATAGCCTTGGGCGGCCAACGCCTCTTTCAGCTCACCATGTGTCACAACAAGGATCCATTCTTCTTCTGGCTCAAAATATCCCGGGGGAGGTCCGGAGGGGGCTGGCTCCCTCCGGCTGGCCGAACCAGGCAATGCCGGTTCGAAACCCATTACCCATGCAGGCCCAGCTCATTGGCGGTCTTCCAGATCCGCCAATGGTCATGCGGCATATGCGTATGGCGCAGGCCAAAGGCCCGGAACGCATCCTGCACCGCATTGGAAAAGCAGGGCACGCCGCCCACATGCGGGCTTTCACCCACGCCCTTGGCACCGATCGGGTGATGCGGCGAGGGGGTCACCGTGTGGTCGGTCTCGTAGTTCGGCGTCTCCCAGGCGGTGGGCAGGAAGAAGTCCATCAGCGTCGCCGTTTTCACATTGCCCAGGTCGTCATAGGCAATCTCCTGCCCCAGGGCGACGGCCAGCGCTTCGGTCAGGCCGCCATGCACCTGGCCCTCGATGATCATCGGGTTGATCCGGGTGCCGCAGTCATCCAGCGCATAGAAACGGCGGATTTCCGGCACGCCGGTATCAACATCGATGTCCATCACGCAGACATAGGCGCCGAAGGGGTAGGTCATGTTCGGCGGATCGTAATAGCTGACTGCCTCCAGCCCCGGCTCCACGCCAGGGATCGCCTGGTTATAGGCGGCATAGGCGATGTCCTTCATGGTCCTGAATCGCTCCGGCGCGCCCTTGACCGCAAAGCGATCGACGTCGAATTCCACGTCGTCGTCGTGGACCTCCAGCAGATAGGCCGCGATCATCTGCGCCTTGGCGCGGATCTTGCGGCCTGCCAGAGCCGTCGCGGCCCCCGCCACCGGGGTTGAGCGCGAGCCGTAGGTGCCAAGACCATAAGGTGCGGTGTCGGTGTCGCCTTCCTCGATGGTGATGCTGTCGGCGGGGATGCCGGTCTCGCTGGCCAGGATCTGGGCAAAGGTGGTCGCATGCCCCTGGCCCTGGCTAATGGTGCCCAGCCGCGCGATGGCCGATCCCGTCGGGTGGATGCGGATCTCGCAGCTGTCGAACATCCCCATGCCAAGGATATCGCAGTTCTTGACCGGACCTGCCCCGACAATCTCGGTAAAGAAGCTGAGGCCGATGCCCATCAGCTTGCGGGTCTCGCCGCGTTTGAAGGCCTCGATGCGCTCCGCCTGCTCCTGCCGCAGCGCGTCATACTCGACGGTCTTCAGCGCCTTGTCCCAGGCGGTGTGATAGTCGCCGGAGTCGTATTCCCAGCCCAGAGCGGCTGTGTAGGGGAATTGCTCCTTCTTGATGAAGTTGATCCGGCGCAGCTCAGCCGCATCCATGTTCAGTTCAATCGCCAGAACCTCAATCATCCGCTCGATGAAATAGACCGCCTCCGTCACCCGGAAGGAACAGCGGTAGCTGACCCCGCCCGGCGCCTTGTTGGTGTAGACGCCATCGACGCCCAAGTAAGCCACCGGAATGTCGTAGGAGCCGGTGCAGATGTTCATGAAGCCCGCCGGGTATTTGGTCGGGTCGGCACAGGCGTCGAAGGCGCCGTGGTCGGCGGTCACATGGCAATGCAGCCCGGTGATCTTGCCTTCCTTGGTGGCCGAGATCTTGCCGGTCATCCAGTAGTCACGGGCAAAGGCGGTGGACATCAGGTTTTCCATCCGGTCCTCGATCCATTTCACCGGCTTTCCGGTGACGATGGAGGCGACAATCGAGCAGACATAGCCGGGGTAGACCCCCACCTTGTTGCCAAAGCCGCCGCCGATATCGGGGGAGATCACCCGGATGTTGTGCTCTTCGATGCCGGACAGCAGCGAGGCCACGGTGCGCACCACATGCGGCGCCTGGAAGGTGCCCCAGAGGGTCAGCTTGCCATTGACCTTGTCCATCGACGCCACCGAGCCGCAGGTTTCCAGCGGGCAGGGGTGGGTGCGGTGGTAGTACATGGTTTCTTCGGCCACAACCTCGGCGTCGTTCAGTACCTGGCTGGTGGTCTCCTCGTCGCCTGCTTCCCACAGGAAAATGTGGTTGTGATGCTTGCGGGGACCGTGCGCGCCGTCGGCTCCGGGCTCCAGATCCTCGCGCAGGACGACCTCGGATTGCAGCGCCTCAAACGGGTCGACAAGGACGGGGAGTTCTTCGTAGTCGACCTCGACCAGCTCCACCGCGTCGGCGGCCACATAGCGGTCGCGGGCCACGACAAAAGCCACCTCCTGGCCTTGGAACAGCACCTTGCCGTCAGCCAGAACCATCTGTTTATCACCCGCAAGGGTCGGCATCCAGTGCAGGTTCAGCGGCGCCAGATCTTCGGCGGTCAGCACGGCCACCACACCGTCCAGCGCCATGGCGGCCTCGGTGTTGATCGATTTGATCCGCGCATGGGCATACGGAGAGCGCACAAAGTCGCCGTGCAGCATGCCAGGCAGCTTCACGTCATCGACATAGTTGCCTTTTCCCTGGGTGAAGCGGACGTCCTCCACCCGCTTGCGGGAACATCCCAAGCCCTTGAGGTTTGCAGAACGGTCTTCACGGTCGGGGGTCATATCGTTCATTCCGCGGCCTCCTTGGCTGAGTTCATTTCAGTGGCCGCAGCCTGGATCGATTTCACGATGTTCTGATAGCCGGTGCAGCGGCAGATATTGCCGGCCATGCCGAAACGGATTTCTTCCTCCGTCGGGTTCGGGTTTTCTTCCAGCAGCTTGGTGGCACGGGTGATCATGCCCGGGGTGCAGAAGCCGCATTGCAGCCCGTGATGCTCGCGGAAGCTTTCTTGCAGCACGTGCAAAGCGTCGGGCTGGCCGATGCCTTCGATGGTGGTGATCTCGGCGCCGTTGGCCTGCGCCACAAACATGGTGCAGGATTTCACCGACTTGCCGTCCACGGTGACCGTGCAGGCACCGCAGTGGGAAGTGTCGCAGCCCACATGCGGGCCGGTCAGATCCAGGTGTTCGCGCAGGGCATAGATCAGCAGCTCGCGCGGTTCGGCCAGGAACTCGCGGTCCTCGCCGTTCACCTTCAGTTTGATATGCATCTTGTTGTTCATGTCCAATCTTCCCTCAGGCACGGTCCCAGGCGCGCTGGATGGCGCGGGTCAGGATGATGCCGGCCACATGGCGCTTGAACGCCACCGGGCCGCGGTTGTCCTCGACCGGGTCGATGTCATCGAGAACGGCCCGGACGGCGGCTTGCACGGCGGCCGCGTCCACGGCGGTGCCGGTCAGGGCCTCACCTGCCGCCTCCGACCACACCGGCACATCGCTGAGGTTGGTCATGGCGATGGAGGCCGCGGTGCAGGTGCCGCCGTCCTTCTGCAGGATCACCGCAGCGGCGGCCGTTGCGTAGTCACCGATCTTGCGCTTCTGCTTTTCATAGGCGTAACCGCCCGACGGCGCGGCAAAGCTGATCGCCGTCAGAACTTCTTCATCCTCGCGCTCGGTCATGTAGGCCGCTTCATAGAAGTCGCGGGCGGACACAGTGCGTTCGCCATCGGGGCCAGCAAGGGTGAACTCCGCATCCAGGCACTGCATCAGCCCCGGCATGTCGTTGCCGGGATCGCCGTTGGCGACATTGCCGCCTACGGTGCCCATGTAGCGCACCTGCGGGTCGGCAATGACCAGCGCTGCCTCGCGCAGGATCGGGGCAGCGTCCGCCAGCCCGTCATGCTGGATCAGCTCATGCTGGGTGACCATGGAGCCGAGGGTCACCCGGCCGTCCGCAATGGTGATGCCCTTCAAACCCGCCACATCCTGCAGGTCGATCAGATGCGGTATCTCGGCCATGCGCAGCTTCATCATCGGAATCAGGCTGTGCCCGCCCGCCATCACCCTCGCATCATCCCCGTGTTCTTCCAAAAGCGCGATCACGCCGGCCATGTCCGCCGGTCTGTGATACTCAAACGCCGCTGGTATCATCGCTTGTCCTCCCTCAACTGGCTGAGGAAGAGACTGTCTGCCACGGCGTGTTAAGGCCCGGGGATTTCAACGGTTTTCGCAGTTTCCTGCACGAAATGCGAATAGGCGCGCACGAGATGCGATGACGTTAGACGCCCAACGCCGCCCGCACGTCCTTGAGCCGCGAGCGCGACACCGGCACCTTGGCGAGGCCCGGGATATCGAAGTGGCAGACGCCGTTGTCCTTCAGCCGCACAAAGCCGCTGACATGCGCCGGATTGATCAGATAGGAACGGTGGGTCCTGATGAAATCCGTCTGCGCCAGCCGCCGCTCGGCCTCGGTGATCGACCAGCTGCAGAAATGCTGGCCTGCGGCGGTGTAAAGATGGGTGTAATGCCCCTCGGCCCGGATTGCCGCCACCGCATCGGTGCTGAAGAACTGAGTGCGGCCTTCCTGCTCATATGGGATCTGCCGCGCCGCAGGGGATGCCTCAGCTTCCGGTTCTGCTTGGGCGGCGGGCAGTGAGGCCACCCCCTCTTGCGGCTCTGCCTGAGCGGCCTGGGATGGTTTCAGATAGGTGACCCCGGTCAGCAGAAACGCCCCGCAGAGGGCAAAACTGGTCAGCACCACGCCAATGGCCAGGGTTTCGTTGCCGATCAGCGGGCCGACCTGATTGGTCACCTCCAGCGGGATGAAACTGGTGCCGGCAATGGCAATGAAATGCACCGTGAAGACGGCAAGGCCGAAACCGGCCGTGCCCAGCAGAATGTTGCGGTGGTTGCGCTCGCCATAGGCGATTGAGAACGCCGCGATGTTCAGCACGCAAGAGGCCGCAACCGCCATCAGGATGCCGCTGGGCGAATAGAGCGCGCGGCACAGCTCCAGCCCGGCCATGCCGATGTAATGCATCGCCAGCACCCCAAGCCCCACCGTGGTACCCGCCAGCGCCAGGGTCATCCGGGTGCGCTGCCAGAAATGCAGGATCAACAGCGCCACGCCGACCACCAGGATCGCCACCAGCGCCGAGGCCAGAGTGACGGCGGAGTCGTAATAGAACTGGATCGGCAGCTGCAGCCCCAGCATGGCCACAAAATGCATCGACCAGATGCCGCCGCCCAGCGCCACGGACGACAGAGCAATCGCCAGCTTCCGCTGCACGAAGGAACGCGCGGACAATCCCTTGGTCAGCGACAGCCCGGTGAACCCCGCCACCAGCGCAACGAAAAAGGAAGCGGCCACCAGCCCTTGGTTATGCGTGTAGTCCAGGACTTGCATGGCGGGAATCATTAGCCGCTCGCACAGCGCCCTGCAATAAACCTGTCGCGATCACCCTCCAGAGGGACAGATTGGGGCCGGTCCCATCGGCCCCCGCAGCAGGGCAGGTTCTGCACAAACCCTGCACAACTTGACCGGTTGAGATGCACATCCGCCTGCAACAAGGCGGCATGGAACAAAAACGTGATACCCTGCTCTGGAGCGGCCTTGCCGCCGCATCGGCCCTCTTGGCCATTGAACCGGTCCGCTGGCTGATAGACAGCTGGCACGATCCCTCCTACCAATCCGACGGCGGGCTTTACGGCTTGCTGCTGGCCGGGCTGGCCGCCGTGTCGCTGGCCAGCTCGGCACCAAACGGCGAGGACCGGCGGGCGCGGGTTCTGGTGCTGTTTCTGGCTGCGGCCTGTGTCCGGCTGGCCGGGCAAATGCTGGCCATCAACATCCTCAGCGCGCTGGCGCTGGCGGTGGACGTTTTTGCACTGGCGGCGTTCCTGCGGCTGGATCAGCGCCGGATTGCGCTGTCGCCGTTGTGGCTGGCAGTGCTGTTTCTGTTCTGCCTGCCGCTGGCGCCAGTCCTTGAGCGGGTGGCGGGTTTCCCTTTGCAGATGATCTCAGCCCGAGTGGCCTGTGCAATGCTGACGCCGTTCTTTTCGGATTTGGCCTGCGAGGGCGTCCGGCTGCGGCTGAACGGGCTGGACGTGCTGGTGGACCTGCCCTGCTCCGGCGCTTCGGGCCTGCTGCAACTGGTCAGCCTCTGGGCCTTTTTGAACGTGATCTACCGGCCCGCCCTGCCCCATGCACTGCTGGGCGGCTTTGCGATTGCCTGCGTGGCGGTGCTGGGGAACGGGCTGCGGATTACGCTTTTGGCGGCGGGGCTGGCCAATGGTATCGACACGATGGCGCCGGCGCTGCACACCGGTATCGGGCTGGGCACCCTGGCTGCTGCGGCGCTGCCGGTGCTGCTGTTCTACCGCCCCCGCCCCGCGCCTGCCGGGCGGCGGATGATGCCCGCGCTGTCCATCCCTGACAGGCTGCATTTCCCGGCGGCGGTGGTGGCGCTTGGCTTTGCCATCGCCGTGGTCAATGCACCGCGCCAGCCGCTGGACCGGTCTGCCCCGGTCAGCCAAGCCGAACTGCCGGGCCAGCTGCTGGGCCAGCGCGGTGAATCTGTTGCGCTGTCAGAGATGGAGCGCGCTTATTTCGCCTCTTATGGCGGCACCGCGCAAAAGGCGCAGTTTGGCCCGATGGGCGTGAACCTTGTGCGCACCGCCTCGCCGCTGCGCCATCTGCACTCGCCCGCCACCTGCCTTCTGGGCATGGGCTACAGCGTGCGCTTCCTCGGCACCAGGTTCGAGCCGCTGCCGACCTCGGTTTATGAGGCCACCGGCCCCGATGGCCGCGTCTGGCATGTGGCCGTCAGCTTTGTCTCGCAGGATGGCGCCCGCACTGCCGGGGTGGGCGAGGCAGTGTGGAGCTGGCTTAACGGCTCTTCCCGCGTCTGGCAGTCGGTGCAGCGTATCACCCCGCATTCCATGCCCGAACCGGACCGCGCCGCCTATGAGGCCGCGGTGCTGGCGGCCCTTGATCTGTGACTTTCCATAAGGAGATTGATCCATGCGTATCCTGACGATTTTTCTGGCTGTTTTCATCTGGCCCGTTGCTGCCCATGCCGACCCCACCCGCGATGATCTGGGCGGACGGGTGGTGGCCCGCGCCGGCAGCGAGACCTTTGACCTGCCGCTTGTGGACAGCGCGCTGAAGGTCAGCATCCAGGGCGACATGGCCACGGTCGAGGTGCGCCAAACCTTCCAAAACCCCGCGCGCGTGCCTGTGGAGGCGGAGTATCTCTTCCCGCTGAACCAGCACGCAGCGGTCTATGGAATGGTGATGCAGGTGGGAAAGGAAACCGTGCAAGCGGTGATCCGCAGGAAGGCTCAGGCCGAGGCAGAATTTGAGCGGGCTGCAGAGGAAGGCAAGGCCGCCGCGCTGCTGACCCAGCACCGTCCCAACATGTTCACTCAGCGCATTGCCAACCTGATGCCAGGCCTGCCGGTGGAGGTGACACTGCGCTATGTTCAGATGGTGCCCAAGATCGACGGCCAGCACGAACTGGTTGTGCCGCTGATCGTCGGTCCGCGCTATCAAAGCCCCGGATTAGAGCCGCAATCGGCGCGTGCAGAAGAGGCCCCGCTGGAAAATGCCACCTGGTCGGTGGACCCGCTGCCCGCCTATCCTCAGGTCGCAGGCCTCGACCTGCCGGAGACAGTCACGCCTGAGCGGGTGTCGCTGGACCTGACCCTGAAAAGCGGTGTTGAGGTCTCTGGCTTTCACAGCCCAACCCATCCGCTGACCACCACAGAAGATGAAGCCGGCCTGATCGCTGCCTTCGCAGATGGCAAGGTTTTGGACAACCGCGACCTGGTGCTGCGTTACGAACTGGGCGGAGAGGATTTGCAGGCCGCTGCCCTGTCGCATCAGGACGCACGCGGCAGTTTCCTGTCGCTGCTGGTGGAACCGCCTGCCGCTGCCGATGAGGCCACCGCCACCCCGCGCGAACTGGTGTTTGTTCTCGACACCTCCGGCTCGATGTCCGGCCAGCCGATGGCCGCCAGCAAACGCTTTATGGACGCGGCACTGCAGGACCTGCGTCCCGGCGATTATTTCCGCATCATCCCCTTTGCCAGCTCCGCCCGCCATTTCTCGGACATCGCCACCCCGGCGACTGCCGCCAGCATCCGCAAGGGCCGTAAGTTCGTCTCGCGCCTGTCCGCCGGCGGCGGCACCGAGATCGACCATGCCGTCCGCACCGCATTCGCGACCGCCAGCCCGGCAGATGCCATGCGCATCGTGGTGTTCCTGTCGGACGGCTATATCGGCGATGAGGCCCGGGTGCTGCGCACCATCCGCAAGCAGATCGGCCAGGCCCGCATCTATGCCTTTGGCATCGGCAATTCAGTGAACCGCTACCTGCTGGACGCAATGGCAGAGGAAGGCCGCGGCTACTCCCGCCATGTCGGGCTGGACGAGGACGCGCTGGAAGCGGCCGAAGTTCTGGCCGCAAACCTCAAGACACCGCTCCTGACGGATATCGAGGTGGACTGGGGCGGATTGGAGGTCTCCGAGGTGACACCTTCGCGTCTGCCTGACCTTTTCGCCGGCAGCAGCCTGCGAATCCATGCCCGCTACAAAGGCACGCAGAAGGGGCAGATCCTGCTCAAGGGGCTGGTGCAAGGGCGGCCCGCGCAGATGCCGGTGCAGCTGACCCTGACTGATGATGCAAGCAACGCCGCACTGCCGCTGGTCTGGGCCCGCAACCGGATCGCCACCTTGGAGCGCCAGATCGCTGTCGGCGACCGCTCTGGAGCGGCCGAAAAGGAGATTACCCACCTGGGCCTGGAGTACGCCCTGCAAACCCGCAACACCTCCTTTGTCGCCGTGTCCAGCCAAGTTGTGAACAGCACCGGCCAGACCGCGCGGGCCGCCACTGTTCCGCTGCCGATGGTTTCAGGTGTGACTGCACAGGCTTACCCGTCGCAGGGGTTCTCGGGCTCCTCCTCACCCGAGCCCGAAGCCATCCTCGGCCTGGCGCTGGTTGCGGCAATGACACTGCTGGGCCTGCGCCCGCGTCGGGCCCGGCGGGCATAGGACCGCCGCTGATGCAGCTTCTGGTGGACAACGCGAAAACCGCTTGCGAAAAACCGGGCATGGAACCGCATATCCTGATCGTCGATGACGACCCCAAGATCCGCGACGTGATCCGCATCGCCGTGCAGGGTGCCGGCATGCGCACCAGTGAGGCCGCCAACGGCCAGGACGCGCTGACACATCTGGGGCGCGACCCCATAGACCTGGTGCTGCTGGATATAGGCATGCCACAGATGGACGGGTTTGAATGCTGCAAGGCAATCCGGGCGCGCTCGGACCTGCCAGTGCTGTTCCTGACCGCGAAGGATGACGAGATCGACCGGGTGCTGGGGTTTCAACTGGGAGCCGATGATTTTGTCGCCAAACCCTTCAGCCCGCGCGAGCTGGTGCTGCGGATCAAGGCGATCCTGGCCCGCGGCCGCCGGGCGCAGCCGCAAGCCTTGCAGCACGGGGCACTGGAACTGGACACGAGCGGGCACGCCTGCCGCGTCGGCGGCTCCGCTATCGATCTGACCGCAACCGAATTCCAGCTGCTGGCAACGCTCCTGCGCCATCCGTCTCAGGTCCATGACCGCAATGTGCTGATCGAAGCGGTCTATGGGGCAAACTCCACCATGTCCGGCCGCACCATCGACAGCCACATCCGCAACATCCGTGCCAAGGCGGCGCAGGCGGGTTGCATCGACGTCATCACCACCGTTCACGGCGTCGGCGTGAAACTGGGCGCCTGCACGTGCCCGGGGTGAGGCGCGTTCACCGCAAATGGCGCCCGTCGATGGCCCTGGTGGTGGCGATGGTCTGCTGCGCGCTGGTCTCGATCCCGCTGGCGGCGATGCTGACGGTGCGGCTGACCTCCAGCCAGTTTGTGCGCGAGACCGAGCAGGCCCTGCTGCAGCAGGGCGCCATCTATGCCGAAATCTACCGCAGCCGCTTTGAAGCCGCCAGTGGCCGCAGCATTGGCAATATTCCCGAAAAGGAAGTGCTTGAGTTCTGGGCCAGCGATCTGCGCCCGGCGCGGGCCAGCATCAACCTGCGCCGCGACCCTGTGCTGCCGCCGATGCCCGCCGGCGATGCGGCCGGTACCTTGCCCGACCCGCGCCACCAGGCGCTGCTGCCTGCGCTGATCGAAATGGCCCGGGCCGCGGGCAAGAGCACCTTGGCCGGGGTGATCTTTCTGGATCACGAGGGGAATGGCACCGGCGAAGAGGGGCTGCGCTCCCATGCCGCCCTGCCCGAGGTGCAGGCGGCGCTGGCCGGACAGCTTGGCACCGCGTTGCGCGCCCGCGACGACGCCTATGGCCGCCACCCGCTGGCCTCGCTCAGCCGCGACACCGGATACCGGGTCTTTGTCGCCTACCCGGTGCTGTCGCACAGCCGGGTGATCGGCGTGATCCTGCTGTCGCGCACGCCGCTGAACCTCAGCAAATTCCTGTTCCGCGAGCGTGATGCGCTGATCATCATGGCGCTGTTCACCCTCACTGGCGCTGCGCTGACCGGCTATCTGATGCTGCGGCTGATGTCGCGCCCGGTGCGCGGCCTGCGCGATGAGGCGCGGGCCATTGCCGAGGGCGGCAAGCCGCCCGCGCAGCCGCTGCAGCACTACGGGGTACGCGAGCTGGCCGAGCTGGGCCAGAGCATGCTGTCGATGGCCGGCACGCTGCATAGCCGGTCGCGCGAAATCGCCACCTACACCGACCACGTCACCCACGAGCTGAAATCGCCGGTCACCTCGATCACCGGCGCCGCCGAGCTGCTGTCGGAGCCTGCCCTGTCTGCTGAAGACCGGAACAGGCTGCTGGACAACATCCGCAGCGAAGCCGCCCGCATGAACACCCTGCTGACCGGCCTGCGCGAGATGGCGCAGCTGCGCCAGGCCAGCAAATCAGGTCCCGGGCGCCTGCAAGACATGCTGCCTGCGATTGACGGGCTGTCGGTCCGGATCGTTTCTCCCGGAGACGGGCTTGTGCCTTTGTCGGAAGAGCATGGCCAGGTCATCCTGGCCCATATGGCGCAAAATGCCCGCGCCCATGGGGCCACGGCGCTGGATTTGCAGTATGACAGCGGGCTGCTGCGGATTTCGGACGACGGCGAGGGGTTGAGCGAAAGCGATATTCCACGGCTGGCGGATCCGTTCTTTACCACCCGCCGTGATGCGGGCGGCACCGGCATGGGGCTGGCAATCGTGACCGCTGTGCTTGACGGCTACGGCGCGGCGCTGACCCCGGTTGCAGCCCCCCATGGGGCCGTCTTCGAAATCCGCTTTACCTGACCCAGGCTCCCTGCCCGCCAGCGCCGCCTGACCTGCTCCGGCAGTGATCCAATCATGATGTGCCCTGCCGCAACCGGCGCAGCACCGCTTGGGTGACGGCAGCCGTATCAGCCGCCCCGCCCAGATCCGGCGGCAGCAGCCCAGCATTCAAAGCCTCATCCACGGCCTGTTCGATGACACGCGCGGCCGCAGGCTGGCCAAAGCCATGCTCAAACATCATCGCCACAGACAGGATTGCGCCGATTGGATTGGCGATCCCTTGTCCGGAGATATCCGGCGCGCTGCCATGGGTCGGCTCGTAAAGCCCGCCTTTCACCGGGTGCCCTGCCCGCGCGGCGGCAGGCAGGGTCGCTGACGGCAGCATGCCCAGAGACCCTGAGACCACTGCGATCAGATCCGAGATGAGATCCCCGAACAGGTTGTCGGCCAAGAGCACGTCAAAGTTCCGCGGCGCGCGGGCAACGGCAAACAGCGCATAGTCCATCAGCAGGTGCTGCAGGGTTACATCCGGGTACTCGTCGCGCCCTATCCGTTCCACTGTTTCACGCCAGAGCTTGCCGCTTTCCATCACGTTGGACTTGTCCAGTGAGGTGACATGCCCCCGCCGCCCGCGGGCCGCCTCAAAGGCGCAACGTGCGATGCGTTCAATCTCGGCCGTGCGGTATTCGCTGATTTCAAAAGCCCGGATCTGGCCGTCACTCAGCACCTCGCGCCCCCGGGGTTCGCCATAGTAGATGCCGCCCGAGTTTTCCCGCACGACCATCAGGTCAGCGCCTACCACAACCTCCTGCCGGTAGGATGTCTGCGGAAGGAGCGCGGACCAGGCACGCGCGGGGCGCAGAGCGTTGTACACATCCAGCTCGATCCGCAGGCGGGTCAGCCCGTCCGTTTCGGTTATGGGCCCGTCAATCCTGATGCCATCCCACTCCGGCCCGCCAACCGCACCGACCAGGATGGCATCCGCTGCCCGCGCCTTGGCCACAACCGCATCCGTGCAGAAGGTGCCATGAACATCCCAGGATGCGCCGCCTAGGAGGTCTTCCTCAACCTCAACCGCCACACCGAATTGATCCGCGGCCTGACGCAGCACTTCCAGCCCGCTCGCTACAACTTCTGGGCCAATATGGTCACCGCCCAGAGCCAGCACCTTGAACGGGCCGCTCATCCTGCCATGCCCTGCTGCAGCACCAGATGCATGGCGTCAGGGTCCAGATCCCGCTGAAGCAGGCGCATGCTGGAATGGAAATCGTCCAGGTCCACCGAAGATGTCAGCACCGCACGCGGCGGGGTTTCGGGCGTGAAGCCGGTCCGCCCGTGCAGCAGCCGCTGGTTGTCGAACAGCAGCCCCTCGCCCGCCTTCAGATCCAAGGTCAGGCGCAGGTCCGCGCTATAGAGAAGCTCAAACAGCCGTTTCAAGGCGCGGTAGACTGGCATCACCTGATCTGCCGGCACATCCAGCGGAGAAATTTGCCGTTCATTCATCCGCACACCGCTGACCTCGCCCTGGTCATCCAGCCGGATCACAGGCAGGCGGGATTTGTACCAGCGCATGTTGCCATGGCTGTTATCGCCCGGGTCAAAACGCTGGCAGGTGACTGGCGTGTTGCACAGCAGCTCAAAGTCCTCCGGCCATTGCTCCTTCAGCCGCCGGGCGGCTTCGAACCCGTCCACCAGCGTCGAGGCGCCTCCGTTCGAGCTGGGCCGCAGAACCTGAAACACGGTGATCCCGATCGCCGCATAGCGGTAGGGTTCATCCACATGCGGGTCCAGCGGGCCGGTGGTGTCACCCACATTGGTTACGGTTGATTTCTTTTTCAGCGTATAGGTGCCGTAGTGCGTCTGCCGCTGCGCCCCAACCAGATTGATCATCCGCTGGCTTTCCGCTCTGTCGGTGGGCGCATCCACGATCTTGCAGAACCCGTAATCCCGCACCGTTTCCAGGATTTTCAACCGGGCTGCCGGATCCGCCTCTGCCCCGGTCAGCGATCCAACCGGAAGATCCGCGCTGATTGAGCTGCCCCACAGGACAGGCTGCACCCGCCTGCGCGCACGCTCAGCATCCGAGTAACAGTGATTGCGCAGCCAGCGCGCGGCATATTCGGAGCGGTGGCCGTCCGGCCAGGTGACCAGAACACCTTCGCCTTGCAGCTCTGCGCTTTCGATAGAGATTTCTTCGCCGATGTGATGCAAGCGGATGCCGCGCACGCCGGTCTCCGGGGTGCCGCAGTCCGCACACCAGCATTGATGACGCAGCCAGATGGGATGAAACCGGCTTTCGTGGCCGTCCTCCCAGGTTACGGTCAATAGGCCGCTTTTGGTGGCGGCGGCGGAGCGGATGCAGTGGCGTGCCGATGGCATTGGTCTGTTCCTCGCGGGTTTCCTGCCCGCAATAAAGCCGCTTTCGAATTTGTTTGACAAATTCCAATTCAACACAGGATGGTTGAGCCAGGCTCACACATGGACTGCAGATGCTGCCCGATCCCAAAGACCCCTCTTACCTGGGTGCCCTGGTTTATTTTCACCATGCCGCCGAAAGCCTGAGCTTTTCCCGTGCGGCCCAAGCCTTGAACGTGACGCCTTCTGCAGTCAGCCACCGCATCACGGCGCTTGAAAATGCCATTGGCAAACGGTTGTTCGAACGCCGCGTGCGTGAAGTCAGGCTGACGCAGGATGGCGCCGAACTGGCGCGCGCCACGGCGTTGATCTGGAAGGAACTCACTGGGATCACCGGAAAACTGACAACCCAGGAGGTGCTGCGGGTCTCGGTCGGACCCTATCTGTCGTCGCAATGGCTGCTTCCCAGAATTGGCGCCTTCGAAGCGCAGCATCCCGGCCTGCGGGTGGATCTGATCCATACGATCGGACCACCGGATGCCGGTCTGGCGGATGTCTCGATCATCTGGGCCGGGCTGGACAGCCCTGCATCCGGCGCGGAATTGCTGTTTGATACCAATGCCGTTCCAGTTGCCGCACCTGGCCTGCAGACCGGCAGCAACTTCTGGGAGGAAGCGCTGGCGCCCATCCACTACCGCGACCGGTCAACCTGGCGTGATTGGCTGTCGGCGATCGGTGCGCCGGCCGGCTTTGCAGAACGCGGCGAAGTCCTGGAAGAGCCCCACATGGTTTTGGAAGCGGCCGCATACAGGCGGGGCATTGCGATCGGCTTTCTGCCCTTTATCGGCATATTCTTCGGCCAGGGGCGGCTTGTGCATGTGGGAACCCATTCGATCCGCTCCAACCGGGGCTACTTTCTGCAAGTGAATTCAGACGCCAGGCCAAAAGCCGGAGTATTTGCCAGCTGGGTCAAAGAACAGGCGAAGGAACTGATACTCTGCACCGGAGCAGAGACATGATTCCGTGCCGGAACGGTGCGAACCATCTTTGCAAGTCAATCCGTCCTACTTGAGCGGCCGAAATTGATTACCAGTGTATCGCTGGCGCCAGGTCCATCGGAACGATAGTTTCCGGTGCCCATGGGCAGCAGCGTCCTACTGCCTTGAGGGGCAAGCACCTGCTCATACCGGATCACCTCTGCCAGCGCAGCGAGGGCAGCCTCGAGGGATTCCTTGGACCAACTGTAATACAAGCTCTGCGCAATACCCTCGCGGCAACTCAGCTCTGCAATGCTGTCCTCGCGGTTCAGACCGTCCAGGACGATCCTGATTTTCTCCTCTGCCTAAACCGTCCTATTGGCGCTGCCGCCGGACATGCGGGAGAGACACAACTTTGAGGTAGCGACTAAATGAGGTTACACCCGCTTTGGTGTGTGGTTCTAGCTAGTGAAATCACTGCAAAACCCTGCGAAGCTTGTCCCGCTCAGCAGCCATTTGGTAGCCGGGGCCCAAACGCTCGTATTGCGCCAATGATCCTCTGCTGCACATGCCAGAGGCTGCCTGGCAACGGGCGCCTGCCAGGGGCTCTTAGAGGAAAACAAACAACCAGGTGTGCGGAGGCAGAGTTGATCTCGGCCGCACAGGGCACTCTTGAGCCTTCAATGCGCCTGTGACCTACTCCACAACTCACCGTGCTCTCGGCGAGTACAGCTAGCCGGAGCGGCAATCATGAAGAAGCGCCAAGAGCAAGAAACCCTAAGGTCAACTCAAGCGAGAGAACTGCGCGGCCTCTAGTCCTCAGCTCACCTTTACCGTGTGCTAGAACCAAAACTATGGGCAATTTGCGCAAAAGTATGGGTCTAAAACACGCTTTTGGGCGGTCCCACAACAAATCAGAAGTCCAGGTTTTCCACGCTCAGCGCATTTTTCTGGATGAATTCCCGGCGCGGTTCCACCACGTCGCCCATCAGCTTGGTGAACAGATCATCCGCCTCGACCATATCGTCGACGCGCACCTGCAATAGCGTGCGGGCGTCCGGGTCCAGGGTGGTTTCCCATAGCTGGTCCGGGTTCATTTCGCCCAGACCCTTGTAACGCTGCAAGGTCAGGCCCTTTTCGCCTTCCTCCAGAATTGCGGCCAGCAGGCCAAGCGGGCCGTGGATGATCTGGCTGCGGTCGCGGCGGACCAGCTGGGCGGTGGAGCCGTAGACCTCTTGCAGGCTTTGGGTGAAACTGCCGGTCTTGCGGGCTTCGCCGGAACGCAGCATCGGGCCGTCCAGGGTGCGCACTTCTTCGACGCCGCGCAGGATGCGGGCCAGGCGGATGCCGTGATCCTGGGTGATCCGGCCCTGCCAGCCGCGTTCGTATTCCAGCGCAATGGCGTCCAGCCGCGCGGCCACCTTGTCGGCCACGCCCTGCAGATCGGAATCCACCGCGCCTGGCACAAAGGCGCCGGCCACAGCGGCCTGCTCCAGAATGTGGCGAGGATAGTGGGTCGGGAAGGCATCCAGCACGCGTTTCAGCTGCCGCGCCTCATCCACCACGCGGGTGAGGTCGGCGCCGGCCATCTCAGACCCGTTGCCCAGCTTCAGCACCGCGCCGTCGACGCCCTGGTTGATCAGGTAATCATCCAGCGCTGCCTGGTCCTTGAGGTAGACCTCGGACTTGCCACGCGCCACCTTGTAAAGCGGCGGCTGCGCAATATAGAGATAGCCGCCCTCGATCAGCTCCGGCATCTGCCGGTAGAAGAAGGTAAGCAGCAGGGTGCGGATGTGGGCGCCATCAACATCGGCGTCGGTCATGATGACAATCTTGTGGTAGCGCAGTTTTTCGATGTTGAATTCATCCCGGCCGATGCCGGTACCCAGCGCCATCACCAGGTTGCCGATCTCCTGGCTCGACAGCATCCGGTCAAAGCGCGCGCGTTCCACGTTCAGAATCTTGCCGCGCAGGGGCAGGATCGCCTGGGTCATCCGGTCCCGGCCTGTCTGGGCCGAACCGCCGGCCGAGTCCCCCTCGACCAGGAAGACTTCGGTCTTCGACGGATCCTTCTCAGAACAGTCTTTCAGCTTGCCCGCCAGATAGTTCACGTCCATCGCGGTCTTGCGGCGGGTCAGTTCGCGTGCCTTGCGGGCGGCCTCGCGCGCCAGCGCGGCCTCAACGATCTTGCCAACGATCTGCTTGGCCTCGTTCGGGTTTTCCTCGAACCACTCGGCCAGCTTTTCGCCCATCAGGCTTTCAACCACCGGGCGCACCTCGGAGGACACCAGCTTGTCCTTGGTCTGGCTGGAGAATTTCGGGTCCGGCACCTTGACCGACAGAACACAGGTCAGGCCTTCGCGGGCGTCGTCACCAGTGAAGGAGACCTTCTCTTTCTTGGCGATGCCCGAAGTCTGAGCATAGTTGTTGATGGTCCGTGTCAGCGCACCGCGGAAGCCCGCCACATGGGTACCGCCGTCACGCTGCGGGATGTTGTTGGTGAAGGGCAGCACCGTCTCGTGGTAGCTGTCGTTCCACCACATGGCGATCTCGACGCCGATATCGTCCTTTTCCCCCACGATGTAGACCGGAGCCTCCATCACCGGAGTCTTGTGCCGGTCCAGGTACTTGACAAATTCCTTGACGCCACCCTCGTAGAACAGCTCAGCCGAGAGTTTCTCTGCCGGACGCTCGTCTTCCAGAATGATCCGCACACCGGAGTTGAGGAAGGCCAGCTCGCGCAAGCGCTTTTCCAGCGTCTCGAATGAATACTCCAGGTTCGAGAATGTGTCCGTCGACGCCATGAAGCGGACTTCGGTGCCGGTCTGGTCGCCGCACTCGCCGACCACTTCCAGATGTTTGACGGTATCGCCGCGTTCAAACCGGGCCACGTGTTCCTTGCCGTTGCGCCAGATCCGCAGCTCCAGCCAATCGGACAGCGCGTTCACCACCGAAACACCCACGCCGTGCAGGCCGCCGGAAACCTTGTAGGAGTTCGAGTCGAACTTACCGCCCGCGTGCAGCTGGGTCATGATGACCTCTGCCGCAGAGACACCTTCCTCAGCGTGGATATCCACCGGAATTCCGCGCCCGTTGTCACTGACTGAGACGCTGGAATCGGCGTGAATTTTCACCGTCACATGGTCGGCGTGGCCTGCCAGCGCCTCGTCGATGCCATTGTCCACAACCTCATAGACCATGTGGTGCAGGCCCGAGCCGTCATCCGTGTCCCCGATATACATGCCGGGGCGCTTGCGAACCGCCTCCAAGCCTTTAAGAACCTTGATGGAATCCGCGCCATATTCTGCGGGAGCCTGCTCGTTTCCGGACATTCGCATCTTCCTGTCTTTGCTTCAGGATTTTATACGAAACCCCGGGGGGAATGTCACCCGCAACACCCCTTTTTTCTTGGCGGAATCAGGCCGTTCACGGCCTGCCAGCCGCACCGGCAGCGGCCAGCCTCAGGTGAAGGGTATAATCAGCCCAACGGCGATCAGCAAACCGCCCGACACCAGGTTGATCCGGCGCAAGATCCGGGGCGAGGTGATGGCCTTGCGCACCCGGTGCACCATACCTGCCAAAGCCAGGTTGCCGGCCAGCGGGATCACGAAGGACAGGGTCACGATCGCCGCCACATCCGGCCAGGACGTGCCGGATAGGTCAAAGAAACCGGGCAGCACTCCCATGTAAAACAGGATCGCCTTGGGATTGCCCAGGATCGCCGCAATCCCCGCCATGAAGCCGGCCCAGATGCCGGGCCTTGTCAGCGCCCGGTTCTCCTGCACCGCCTCGCCCGCATGGCGGATCAGCAGATACCCCATGCCAAGAAACATCAAACAGGCCACCCAGCGCAGCGCGGTCATGATGCCGGTGAATTCGGACACCACCCAGGACATGCCCGCCACGGCAATCAGCGGCCACAGGATATCGCCGCAGGCGACCCCCAACGCCAGCGGCCAGGCCGCCTGAAACCCGCCCGAAACCGAGCGCGCCATCAGCGCCAGCCACACCGGGCCAGGGGTCAGGAACAGGATCAGCAAGGCGCCCGCATAAAGCAGCAGGTCCCAGGACGTAACCGTCATTGCGGGATCACCTCTGACGTGCCGCCACTGTCGGACACCTCCAGCACCTGCGCCCGGCCTTCCAGCCCGTCAAACAGCTCCGGCCCGGTACCTGTCATCCAGGCTTGGGTGCCAAGCGCGCAAATTTCATCATACAGCGCCGCCCGCCGCGCTGCATCCAGATGCGCCGCAACCTCGTCCAGCAGCAGGATCGGCGGCGCCCCTTCGCGCTGCGCCAGCGCCCGCGCATTGGCCAGGATCAAAGACACCAGCAGCGCCTTCTGCTCCCCGGTGGAACAATCCCTGGCCGGAACCCCCTTGGCCCGGTAGGTGCCGATCAGATCGGTCCTGTGCGGCCCCACCAGGGTGCGGCCCGCGGCCAGGTCCCGGAACCGGCTTTCCTCCAAGGCTTCTTTGAAATCCGCCTCAGTAGACGGCATGCTGCCTTCGGACTGCAACAGCTCCAATTCCGCAGCAGGAAACGCGGTTTCTGCCTCTGCCTGCGCCAGCTGCAGAAAATCCACCGCCTGCACCCGTGCCGCATGCACGCGGTGCCCGGCAGCCGCCATGCGGTCTTCCAGCACCCGGTACCAGGCAGCGTCGCGGATCTGCTCCTTCAGCAGCCGGTTGCGCTCCCGCATTGCTTTTTCATAGGCCAGCGAGGCCTCAGCATGAGCGGGTTCGAAACTGAGCGCAATCCGGTCCAGGAACCGCCGCCGACCCTCGGCCGCTTCGATCCACAGCCGGTCCATCGCCGGGATCAGCCAGACCACTCGGGCCACCTGCCCCAGCGCCAGCTGGCTGGCGGATTTGTTGTCGATCTTCACCTGCCGGGCATTGCCGCCCTCGGACCAGGTTTCCACCTCATAGGCCTGCGAAGGCGCCCGCAGCTCGCCCTTCAGCTTCCACCCCAGCGCCTCCGGCTGGCGCGCCATGTCGGCGGCACTGGCGCGGCGCAACCCGCGGCCCGGCGAGAACAGCGAGACCGCTTCCAGGATATTGGTCTTGCCCGCGCCGTTGTTGCCGTGAATGGCCACCGGCCGCCCGTCCAAATGCAATTCCGCCCGCAAATGCGAGCGGAAATGGGACAAAACAAGTGACGTCAGAGCCAGCACGCGGGAGCTCCCTAGTTCTTCTGGCCTAAAATATCCCCGTCCCGCTGCCCGGCAGGCGGCTTAGCCGCCGAGAGGGGAGGCAGCGCCGTCAGGCGCTTCAAACCCGCATCGGCATCACGACGTAAACGGCGCTTTCGTCACTGCCTTCGCGCATCAGGGTCGGATCGCCGGAAGAGTTGAACATAAAGACAGCGTTTTCGCGGTCCACCTGATTGGCGATTTCCAGCAAGTATTTGGCGTTAAAACCGATTTCCAGCCGCTCGTCGTTGTAGGCAACCGCCAGCTCTTCCTCGGCGGCACCGCTGTCCGGCGCGTTCACCGACAGGATCAGCCGGTCTTCCTCCAGCTGCAGCTTCACTGCGCGGGAGCGTTCGGAGGACACGGTGGCCACCCGGTCGACAGCCTGGGCAAACTCGGCGGCGTCCACTTCCAGGCGGCGGGTGTTGCCGGCCGGGATCACCCGGGTGTAGTCGGGGAAGGTTCCGTCGATCACCTTGGAGGTCAGGGTGATATTCGGGGTGGCAAAGCGCACCTTGGTTTCCGAAACCGACACCGCGATGTCCATATCGTCATCGTCCAAGAGCTTGCGCAGCTCGCCCACGGTCTTGCGCGGCACAATCACGCCCGGCATGTCCTCAGCGCCCAGCGGCAGCTCGGCGTCGATGCGGGCCAGGCGGTGGCCGTCGGTGGCGACAGCGCGCAGAACCTTGCCGCCATCACCAGATGACACATGCAGATAGACACCGTTCAGGTAATACCGGGTCTCCTCGGTGGAGATTGCAAATTTCGACTTGTCGAACAGGCGGCGCAGCACCGCGGCTTTGGCGGCAAAGTTCGAATGATACTCCGAGGACGCCATCACCGGAAAATCCTCGCGCGGCAGGGTCGCCAGCGAGAAGTTCGACCGGCCGGCCTCCACCGCCAGACGGCCGGTTGCGGCGTCGGCGGTCAGGGTAACCAGGGCGCCGTCGGGCAGCTTGCGGACAATCTCGTGCAGGGTGGTGGCGGCAACGGTGGTGGCGCCACCCCGCTCGACCTGGGCGGGGGCCTTGTCGACCACCTCGATATCCAGGTCGGTGGCGCGGAATTGGACACTGTCGCCCTCGGCTTCGATCAGCACATTTGCCAGGATCGGAATGGTGTTGCGGCGCTCGACCACCGACTGCGCCTGAGCTACAGCCTTGAGAAGCGTGCCGCGTTCGATGCTGATCTTCATGTCCCAAATCCTCTTCGTCATGCCCGTGTCTGGTGCCGGGACAAGCAACCTACCTGTTTACCCCTGCCGCACAAGGCTTTTTATGGATTTCTCAAGGGGATTTCCGGCGGGGTCAAGGGGGGCTGCGCGGCTGGGGCGCGAAACCGGGGCAAACGTTGCAGCAGAACCCGGAACTGTCCCGGCGGGGACAGGGCTGCAAAACCTAGGCCTGTCCCCGCGGGGACAGGCACGAAAAACGCCCCGGCGCTTGGGCCGGGGCGTGGTACGGGGCAAGTGAATGCACTGGAGAGGTGCTTAGGCCTTCACCCGCTCCGATTTCGGATCGTACATCGGCTTCAGCGAGGCCTCGGCCTTCACTTTGGTGCCCATGACGTCAATCTCATAGGTGGAGCCCAGCACATCCGCAGCACTTTCGCCCTCGCAGGGCACGTACCCCATGCCAATGGCAGCCCCCAGGGTGTGCCCGTAGTTGCCGGAGCTGAGGTAGCCCACGTATTTGCCGTCGCGGATGATCGGCTCGTTGTGGAACAACAGCGGCTCGGCATCGGTCAGCTTGAACTGCAGCATGCGGTTCTTGGGACCGGTCTCCTTGCGCTCCAGCACCGCCGCCTTGCCGATGAAATCCGCCTTGTCGGTCTTGACCGCAAAGCCCAGGCCAGCGTCGATCACATTGTCCTCGCAGGTGATGTCGTGGCCGAAGTGGCGGAAGCCCTTCTCGATCCGGCAGCTGTCCATCATGTGCATGCCGCAGAGCTTGAGCCCCATGTCCTGGCCGGCGTCCCACAGGGTTTCGAACGCGTGGCCGGCCATGTCGGCGCCGACATAGATTTCCCAGCCCAGTTCGCCGACATAAGTTACGCGGTGCACACGGGCGAGGCCCATGCCCAGCTCGATCTCCTGCGCGGTGCCGAAGGGATTCACCTCGTTGGAGAAATCGTTGGGCGACACTTTCTGCAGCAGCTTGCGCGCGTTCGGGCCCATCACCGCCAGCACGCCCTCGCCTGCGGTCACATCGGTGATCACCACGCGGTGGTCGCCAACATGGCGCATCATCCAGGTCTGGTCAGCCAGACGGGTTACCGCCGGGGTCACCACCAGATAGGCGGTCTCAGACAGGCGGGTGACGGTCACATCGGCCTCGATGCCGCCGCGGGAATTCAGGAACTGGGTGTAGACGATCTTGCCCGCCGGGACGCTGAGGTTGGCGCCGCAGATATAGTTCAGGAAGGTTTCGGCATCCGGGCCTTCGACACGGATCTTGCCGAAGGAGGACATGTCGTACATGCCGGCGTTTTCGCGTACAGCCTTGTGTTCAGCTGCCGAATTTTCGAACCAGTTCTGGCGCTTCCAGCTGTACTGGTACTCACGCTCCTGGCCTTCGTTGGCAAACCAGTTGGCGCGTTCCCAGCCGCCGATTTCACCCATCACCGCGCCCTGCTCCAGCAGGTGGTGGTGGAACGGGGTCCGGCGCACGCCGCGGGCGGTGGCCTTTTGGCGGTAGGGGAAGTGGTCGGCGTACAGAAGGCCCAGGGTCTCTTTGGAGCGCTCGAACAGGTAATGCTTGTTGCCCTGGAACGGGTGCATCCGGCTGATGTCCACATCGCCCAGATCGAACGGCTTTTCGCCTTCGTCCATCCACTGCGCCAGCGCCATGCCTGCGCCGCCCGCGGACTGGATGCCGATCGAGTTGAAACCCGCGGCGACCCAGAAGTTGTCCATCTCGGGCGCCAGGCCCAGGTGGTAGGCGTCGTCCGGGGTGAAGGATTCCGGGCCGTTGAAGAAGGTATGGATACCGGCCTCGGCCAGCATCGGCATCCGGTTGCAGGCGGCCTCCAGGATCGGTTCGAAGTGGTCGAAGTCCTCGGGCAGCTGGTCGAATTCGAAGCTGTCGGGGATGCCGTTCATCGCCCAGGGCTTGGCGTTGGGCTCAAAGGCACCAAGCAGGATCTTGCCCGCGTCTTCCTTGTAGTAGGCGCATTCGTCCGGCACGCGCAGCACCGGCATCTGAGTCAGGCCTTCGATGCCTTCGGTGACGATGTAAAAGTGCTCGCAAGCGTGCAGCGGCACGTTGACGCCCGCCATGCGGCCGACCTCGTGACCCCACATCCCGGCGCAGTTCACCACCATGTCGGCTTCGATGTGACCTTGGGACTGGCCGTCATCGCTGGCCCAGTCGACGCCAGTGACGCGGCGGCCTTCCTTGGAGATACCGGTGACCTTGATGCGCTCCTTGACCAGCGCGCCGCGCTGGCGGGCGCCTTTGGCCAGGGCCAGCGCGATGTTGGCCGGGTCGCCTTGGCCGTCTTTCGGCAGCCAGACGCCGCCGGTCACATCGCCGATGTTCAGGTGCTCGTAGCGGGCTTTGACTTCTTCCGGCGAGATTTCCTCAACCTCGACGCCGAATGCGCGCGCCATGGCGGCCTGGCGGAAGATCTCTTCCTTGCGCTCGTCTGTCAGAGCCACGGTGATCGAGCCGCAGCGCTTGAAGCCGGTGGCGACGCCGGTTTCCTCTTCCAGCGAGCCGTAAAGCTCTTGCGAGTATTTCGCCAGCTTGGTCATGTTGGCGGTGGCGCGCAGCTGGGCGATCAGGCCCGCGGCGTGCCAGGTGGTGCCGGAGGTCAGCTGCTTGCGCTCCAGCAGCACCACATCCTTCCAGCCCAGTTTCGCCAGATGGTAAGCCACCGAGCAGCCAATCACGCCGCCGCCGATAATGACCACGCGGGCCTTGTTGGGAAGATCGCTCATGTCATCGCTCCTGAATGAGTATTCGCGCCTGACTATCACGAATAGGCGGCGCAAAATGCATGAAAAACGTCAGGCTTCCGTAGCTATTCTCCGGCCTTGAGGATATTTTCCGCCCCGTCCTCCCCCATCCGGCGGCGCTTGCGCAGGACAAAGGGTGTGATTCCGAAGAAGCTCTTGTAAAGGCTGGAGAATCCGTTCGGAAACCCGCAGGCGAGACCGATTTCGCGAACACTCATGGTGGTGTTCAGCAGCAGGTTGTTGGCCTTGGAGAGCCGCATTTCCCGGTAGAAGCCGTTGGGGGTTGTTCCCAGGAAGGTCTTGAACTTGCGCTCTAAAGAGCGGGTTGAGATGCCCAGTTCATCCACGATCTCATTGATCGGAACCGGTTCCTCGATATTGTCCTGCATGATCCGGATGCAGTGGTCGAGCTCGCTGTCGCCGGTGATTGTCGGCTTCACGCCCGAGAACGGCTGCAGCGAGGAAGAATCGCGCACCTGCTCATGCAGCATGATGTTGCCCACCGTCATTTGAGCCGCAGCAGAAGTGAGACGGCCAACCAGCGCCAGCACAATGTCGACGGTGGAGCCCATGCCTGCGCAAGTCACCACCAGCCCGTCTTCGCTGGCCAGCGCATGGCTTGAGTCATTCAGCCCCATGCGCTCACGCAGCAGGACGGAATTTTCCCAATGGGTCGTCAGCCGTCCGGCCGCACCGCCCTGGTCGCGGATATAGCGGGCGGCGGCCTCGGCCAGCAGATAGACCTTGCCGCCACGCGACGTGTAGCTGGAGATCACGCGGCCCAGGCTGAGGCCGGGGTGATCCGGGTCGGAATTGCCAAGGAAGAAGGCAAAATCCGCGTCCGGTTTGGTCGCGAAGGGCTCGGTATCGACGCTGAGGCCCGCCTTGCAGCCGATACGCCCGCCCTGCAGCGAACGCACGGTCCATTTGAACGGCGGCTGGGCCAGCACCCGATTGGCGATCCGCAGCACTTCGACCACGGCCGACATCTCAGTCAGCACGAAGCCATCACAGACCACGATGTCGATGCTCCAGACCCGGGCCGGGTCGGCGGCTTTGGGTTTTTCGGAAGTTGCCATGCTGATCCCCCCTTTCGTCAGACGATCCGGTGCCCGGCTGCGCGCAAGCAGCGGGCCAGTTCGGCGATGTGGTCCGGGCCAACCTCGCAGCAGCCGCCTACGATGGTGGCACCTTGGGCAACCCAGCCCATCGCAAACTCCGCATAAGGTTTAGGCCCCAGGTCCTGGCGCTGTTCCAGCGCGTCGACGGTGGGGGCGTCCTGAAGGAAGCCTTCGGAAATCCGGGTGAAGCCGTTGGCGTAGGCGCCAAAGGGCTTGCCGAAGCGTTTCACGATTTCAAGGCCTGCGCCGATCACTTCGGGGCGGGAGCAGTTGAGCAGTACCGCGTCCGGCTGGAAGTCCTCGAATATCGGGGCAAGGTCTGCCAGCGGCTCGCTGGAGCGCAGCAGGGTGCCGTCTTCGTCGGAGACAGATGCGGCCAGCCAGACGGGTTTGTCCGTGCCCGCGCAGCCCATCAGCGTGCCCTTGGCCTGCTCCAGCGAGGAAACGGTTTCGATCAGGAACAGATCCGCAGTTGGCTCCAGCAGCTGGACCAGTTCGGCGTAAGCGAGTTTGGCCTCTTCCGCGGGCGGGCAGATGTCGGGGCGGTAGGAGGCGATCAAGGGGCCAAGCGCGGCAGCAACGCGGCCTGAACCATGTGTTTCGCGGGCGGCGGCGGCCTGGGTGGCAGCCTTGGCCAGCAATTCTTCGAAATGGGTTTCGATACCGGCCCGGACCAGCCGGTCGCGCAGCACGGCGTAGGTGTTCATGGTGGCAATGGTGGCACCGGCAGCGAAATAGTCGGCGTGAACGCTGCCCACCACCTCGGGCTTTTCGATCATCACCGACGTGGACCACAAGGGCGTCGCCCGGTCGCCGGAGCGTTTGACAACTTCCTGCCCGATCGAGCCATCCAGAAGCGTGATCTCAGCCATAACACAGTGACCTTTCGTTAGTGCGCCAGCGCCGCCAGGATACATAAAACGATCCGGCGGCGCAGGCTGTCATTCTTTGAGGCGTCAGCCCGGGCTGCTGCAGCCCAGGCCGATGCCCGTCATCAGGCGCGCAGGCGCTCGTTGGCCGGATCCCACAGCGGTTCGTCTTTCTGAACCACCGCGCGGCATTTCTGCCCGTAGATCTCAACCTCCAGCTCGGTGCCCGGCACCGCCAGCTCAGGCCGCACCATGCCCAGCGCGATGGAGGCGTTCACACGATAGCCCCAATCGCCGGAGGTGGTTTCGCCCACGATCTCGCCGTCTTTCCAGATGCAGGACATGTACGGTGCATCCGCGTCGCCCGCCTCGACGATCAGGGTGACGAAGGTCTTCTTCACGCCCTGCTGCTTTTCGTTCTGGATCGCGGCCTTGCCCGGGAAGTCCTGCGGTTTGTCCAGCTTGACGAAACGCTCCAGCCCGCCTTCGAGCAGCGTATAGTCGGTGCTGAGGTCGCCCTTCCAGGTGCGGTAGCCCTTTTCGATGCGCAGCGAGTTCAGCGCGTACATGCCAAACGGCTTGGCACCGCCTTCGATCAGAGCCGCATAGATGCCGGCCTGATGCTCGTTGGCGCAGTGGACTTCCCAGCCGAGTTCGCCGGCGTAGGAGACGCGCGCCAGGAAGGCGGGCTTGCCTGCGACGGTGGCTTCCTGGTGGGTCAGCCAGCCAAGCGACAGATCGGCGTCGGACAGCGAGGCAAACAGCTCACGCGATTTCGGACCGGTGACGATCATGGTCGCGTATTCGGTGGTGCAGTCGGTCAGGGAGAGGCCTGCGGGCAGAGCGTTGCGCAGGATCTCAAAGTCGTGCCACTGGGCCGAGCCTGCGGTGATCATGGTGAAGTGGTCTTCGCCGTGACGGACACAGGACATCTCGGTCAGGATACGGCCGCGGTCGTCCGAAAAGTAGACCAGGTTCATCCGGCCAATCTTGGGCAGGCCGCCGGTGACCAGGCCGCGCAGGAACTCTGCGGCGCCTTCGCCTTCCAGGTTGAAGCGCGAGAAGCCCGGCAGGTCCAGCACGCCGACGCCGTCGCGGACCGCTTCGCATTCTTCCTTGATGCGCTGCTGCCACGGGCCGGAGCGGCCCCAGGTGTGGGTGGCTTCCTCGGAGGTATCGTCACCATCCTTGGCAAACCAGTTGGCGCGTTCCCAGCCGTTGTAGGCCCCCATCACGCCGCCCATTTCCTTGATCTGGGCATGCACCTGGCTGACCTTCTTGTCGCGCGCGGCCGGCCACTCGTGGTGCGGGAAGTGCATGGCGTATTCGTTGCCGTAGACTTCCAGACCCTTCTGGTTGCAGTAGTCCTGGTCGGTGTAGTCGGTGTAGCGGCGCGGATCGACCGCCCACATGTCCCACTCGGTCGCGCCATCGACGATCCACTCGGCCAGCACCTTGCCGGCGCCGCCGCCCTGGGCAATGCCGAAGGTGAAGCTGTGGGCTTCAAACGCGTTCTTCACACCCGGCATCGGGCCGATCATCGGCAGACCATCGGGGGCATAGGGGATCGGGCCGTTGATCACGCTGGAGACACCGGAGGACGCCATCAGCGGCACCCGCTCCATCGCGTCGGTGACGATATCCTCGATCCGGTCCAGATCTTCCTGCCACAGCTGGAACGAGAAGTCCTCGGGCATCGGATCGTCTTCGGTCAGCCAGTGGCCTTTGCAGTTTGGTTCATATGGGCCGAGGTTGTAGCCGTGCTTTTCCTGACGCAGGTAGTAGGACACGTCCACGTCTCGGATCAGGGGCAGCTTGCCGCCGTGTTCCTTGGACCAGGCTTCGACCTCGGGGATCTGCTCGGTCAGCAGATACTGGTGCTCCATCACCATGGCAGGCACGGTCCGGCCGCCGTAGGGCTTGAACATCTCACCCACGCGCTGTGCATAGTAACCGGCGGCGTTCACCACATAGTCGCAGTCGATGTCGCCCTTTTCGGTGTGCACGGTCCAGGTGCCGTCTTCGTGCTGGGTCACATCGGTCGCCGGGGTGAAGCGCAGGATCTTCGCGCCCATGTCGCGCGCACCCTTGGCCAGGGCCTGGGTCAGCTGTGCCGGGTCGATGTCGCCGTCGGTCGGGTCATAGAGAACCCCCGCCAGGTCATGGGTCTCCAGGAAGGGATAGTGCTCCTTGGTTTCTTCCGGGGTCCACATTTCCATCGGGATACCCTGGTAGCGGCCCATGGACATCGCGCGTTCAAATTCCTGCATTCGCTCTTTGCTGTGCGCCAGACGGATCGAACCCGAAACATGGTAGTTCATCGGGTAGTCGACCTCTTCGGCCAGGCCCGAATACAGCTCGGTCGAGTAGCGCTGCATGTTCATGATCGCCCAGGAGGTCGAGAAGGTCGGCACGTTGCCCGCCGCGTGCCAGGTCGAGCCGGCAGTCAGCTCGTTTTTCTCCAGCAGCACACAATCGGTCCAGCCCTTCTTGGCCAGATGATAAAGCGACGAGCAGCCGACGACGCCGCCGCCGATGATGACCACGCGGGCCTTGGTTGGAAAATCAGACATGTTCGCTCCCTAGTCTCAGTCCTTTTGCGGCACGCCGTCCGCAATCTCGTAAAAATCGCCTTTGCTGGCGGTGAAGATGTGCTTTTCGATCTTCAGGCCCGTGGCGCCATCGACGGCGCCAAGCGCAAAGCTGGTGGTGTCCTCATCATGCGCCTTCCAGAACAGGAAGGATGCGCAGCGCGGGCAGCTGCCGCGTTTGGCCTGCGGGCTGGCTTCATACCAGCTGACCGGGCCGGTGATGGTCAGTTCCGTGTCCTTGACATAGGCCGAGGACCAGATGCCGCCCGATTGCTTGCGGCACTGGCTGCAGTGGCACATGGACGGGCCTTGCGGGTGCGCTGCGGTTTCAAACCGGATGCCGCCGCAGAGGCAGGATCCCTTGATCATCACTCCCACCCCTGGATTTGTTTGGCGGTGCAGGCGACATCGTAGTAATCCCCCTTGTTTTTCAGGAAGATATGCTTGGTCACTTGCAGCCCGGTTTCACCATCCAGCGTGCCCGCGCCGATGGCGGTTTTGTCGATGCCGTCCCGCTTGTAGAACAGGCTGGAACCGCAACCGGTGCAAAATCCGCGTTTGGCCGCATCCGAGGAATGAAACCACTTCAGCCCGTCCCCGCGAGTGATCACCAAATCCGCATCCGCGGCCGAGGTGGCGGCCCAAAGATGGCCGCTGGTCTTGCGGCACTGGCTGCAGTGGCAGATAGTCACGGCCCGCAGCGGCCCATGAACTTCAAAGGCCACCGCACCGCATTCACAGGATCCCTTGTGCATCACGTGTCTCCTAGTAGACCGGCGGCGCGATCACCCAGACGGCCACGGCGGGCGCGTCATAGGGGTTCGACCACTGATAGGGTTCATGCTTGATGCGGAAACTGTCGCCGGGACCAACGGTAAAGGCACGGCCGCCGATCAGCAGGTCCAGCTTGCCCGAGATCATGTAGCCGACTTCCTGCGTCGGCCGGTGCGCCGGGGTCTGCATCCGCGAGTTCGGCTGGAAGGTGGAGTGCACCATCTCGAAATCATCGGTCAGGTCCGGCGACAACAGCTCTTCGATCAGACCTTCCTCGCCCGAGCCCATCGGGCGGCGGCTGCCTGCGCGCACCACATAGCCATGCTCCTCGGCGGGCGCCTCGGTATGGGCAAACAGCATCGACATCGGCACGCCCAGCGCCTGGGCCAGCTCGCGCAGGTCCGAGATCGACGGTTCCGACATGTCCCGCTCGACCTGGCTCAGCCAGCCGACCGAACGGTTCAGCACCGCCGCGACATCCGCCAGCGTCAGCCCGCGCGCCTTGCGCAAGGCCCGGATGTCCGCTCCCAATGTGGCCGCTGCCAGCGCCTGGTCGTTCACCAGCTCTCTCCCGTCCATGAAAAAATCTCCTCGTTTTTCACGATGCCCCGAATCCGTGAAATTTCCAAGCATTTTTTCACGGACCGGGACACCCCATGAAAAAACCCAGCGCATAAAGGCGCCGGGCTGATTCTTTCTGGTTCCAAATATCCTGGGGCGAGACCGCCAGGCCGAGGGGCAAAGCCCCTTCACCGCCGAATCACAACCGGCCGAACACTTGGGCCAGGATCCCCGCCAGATGCTCCGCATCCTCCTGGGTGAAGGCATCCGGCTGATCGCTGTCGATGTCAAAGACACCGATCAGATTTCCCTGCCCGTTCCAGACCGGCAGCACCAGCTCCGAGCGGGTCGAGGACGCGCAGGCGATATGGCCGGGAAAAGCCTCCACATCCGGCACCAGCTGCACCTCGCCGGTGCGTGCCGCTGCGCCGCAGACGCCGCGGGAAAACGGGATCTGCAGGCAGCCGTGGCCGCCCTGGTAGGGGCCGATCTTCAGCAGTTCCGGCGCCACTGCGCGATAAAATCCGGTCCAGTCGAAACGGCTGTCGGCATGATGCACTTCGCAGGCCACGGTCGCCATCAGTGCAACCTCATCCGTTTCGCCTTCGGTCAGTGCGGCGATGGTTTTGGCCAGGGATTCATAATCGGCCCGCATGGGCAGCTCTCCTTCAACGCATTAAGGGGGCTGTCTGCCCCCTCTTGACCTGACGGTCAATTCACCCCCGAGGATATTTTCGGCAAGAGGGAAAGCGGATCAGACCCGTTCAATCGCAATTGCTGTGCCCTCGCCGCCGCCAATGCAGATGGCGGCCACACCGCGTTTGAGGCCGCGTTTTTCCAGCGCGTTCAGCAGGGTGACCATGATCCGGGCGCCGGAGGCGCCGATCGGGTGGCCCAGCGCACAGGCGCCGCCGTTTACATTCACCTTGTCGCGGGTGAGGCCCATTTCATGCATGAAGGCCATCGGCACCACGGCAAAGGCTTCGTTCACTTCCCATAGATCGACGTCTTCCACCTGCCAGCCGATGTCTTTCAGCAGCTTTTGCGCCGCCGGGACCGGCGCGGTGGTGAACCAGCCCGGCGCCTGGGCATGGCTGGCGTGACCCAGGATGCGGGCGCGGACCTGCAGGCCCTGGGCCGCGGCGGCCTCGGAGGAGGCCAGCACCAGCGCCGCCGCACCGTCCGAAATCGAGGAGGCATTGGCCGCTGTCACCGTGCCATCCTTGCGGAAGGCGGGTTTCAGCGTGGGGATCTTTTCAGGGCGCGCCGATTTCGGCTGTTCATCCGCATCGGTCACTACTTCGCCCTTGCGGGTTTTCACGGTGACCGCCGCAATCTCTCCGTCAAAGGCGCCGCTCTCCTGGGCTTCCAGCGCATTGGACAATGATTTCAGAGCGTATTCATCCTGGGCCTCGCGGGTGAACTGGAACTTTTCGGCACAGTCCTCGGCAAAGGTGCCCATCAGGCGGCCCTTGTCATAGGCATCCTCGAGCCCGTCCAGGAACATATGGTCGATCACCTGGCCATGGCCGATGCGGGCGCCGCCGCGCATCTTGGGCAGCACATAGGGCGCATTGGTCATGCTTTCCATGCCGCCAGCGATTATCGTATCCGCATACCCCAGCGCGATCTGGTCATAGGCGATCATCGCCGCCTTCATGCCGGAGCCGCACATCTTGTTGAGCGTGGTCGCGGGAACCTCTTCGCCCAGCCCCGCAGCAAACCCTGCCTGGCGCGCGGGTGCCTGACCCTGGCCCGCAGGCAGCACGCAGCCCATCAGCACCTCGTCGACAGTAGCCGTGCCGGCGCCCTCCAGCGCTGCCCGGATGGCGGCGCCGCCCAGCTCCGCTGCCGTTACGCCCTCGTACATGCCCTGGAACCCGCCCATCGGCGTCCGGGCCGCTCCGGCGATAACAACATCTTTCATGCAATTTTCCTCCAATCGTCAAAATAAAACCTACAGAATAGTAAGCTTTGCGGTCTAGAGTGCTGCGAAATGACGTTACATCCCGGGGGACAGATATGAGCCTGACGACCACCATGACGGGCGATGCACAGATCGTCAAAGTCAATGCAGAGCGCATTGATGCCGCCATGGCCATCCAGTTCAAGGAGGACATGCGCACGGAAACCGAAAGCGGTCCGGACCGGGTCATCCTGGATCTGTCCGACGTGCAATTCATCGATTCCAGCGGGCTGGGCGCGATTGTCGCCGCGATGAAGCAGCTGGGCGGCAGCCGCAAGCTGGATCTGGCCGGGCTGACCCCGATGGTGGAGAAAGTCTTCCGCCTGACCCGCATGGACACGGTCTTTGACCTTTACGGCACGCTCAGCGACGCAACCGCTCCGGCTGGCGCAAACTCCTGAAGACGAATGCGCTGGCGGCGCAAAGCGAGAATTCGATGGTAAAAACCTTTGCCTGCTCGTTCACGGCCACGAATTTGGATGCCCGCTCCGGCATCTCTTCTGTCGTGACCCAGTTGCGGTCCCTGGGAATCCCCGGCGCCCGCGTGGACGAGGTGCAGATCGCCTTGACCGAAGCCGTGAACAACGTGGTCGAACACGCCTATGAGGGGGCCGCACCGGGTGATGTGCGGATCCGGGGCGAGCTGTATCCGGAGCGGCTGTGGATCAGCATTCAGGATGCAGGCGCCCCCTTCCCCGAAGGGGAGTTGCCGGAAGGCAAGCCTGCGGATGTCGGCGTCGCCACAGAGCACCTGCCCGAAGGCGGGTTCGGCTGGTTCCTGATCCGGGAGCTTGCCAGCCAAGTGCAATACGAACGAACCGAAGGCAGCAACAACCTGTCGCTCTGCTTTGAAATCCAGGTCACCAGCCCCGCAGCCGAGGTCTGACGCGGCGGGAGCCCGCCCCTTCCGCAAACTGCGTTACCCGCAATTTTAACGCTTCGCCACATTGGCGCCGCATTCCCGGCCCACCGCAGCCCAACAGATATGCGAAACCTTACCTGTAGCTGAAACGAGCTTCCCCTGGTGCCGCGTATCCTAGCCCCCACCAGAGCGCGGCACCGGGGACACATCATTTCAGCCTGCCCTTCCCTGCACATGTTACGTATCGTTCCAACCAGCCTACCGGGGATTTGAGTTGCCTTCCTGCATCATGCGCCTAGGCTCGGCGCGGCAGAAGCAAGGAGCAGGATGATGCGCGATTTCCACCTTCCCGGCCGGTCAGCGGTCTTTGCTCAGAACGGCCTGTGCGCAACCTCGCATCCGCTGGCTGCCAGCGTGGCGGTGGATATCCTGAAACGGGGCGGCAATGCGATGGATGCGGCCTTGGCCGGCGCGGTGCTGCTGGGCATTTGCGAGCCGCAGATGACCGGCATCGGCGGCGATTGCTTTGTGCTCTATTCACGTCCCGGCAGCGGTGTTCAGGCATTGAACGGGTCCGGCCGCGCGCCCGCTGGCGCCAGCGCCGCGGCGCTGCGGGCGAAAGGGCTGACGGCTGTGCCGCTGGACAGCCCGGATGCAGTCACCGTGCCCTGCGCCATCGACGCCTTCTGCCACCTGGCCGAGGCCGAAGGCTGCCTGGGACTGGATGCGCTGCTGCAACCCTCCATCCGTTATGCCGAGGAAGGAGTTCCGGTGGCGCCGCGCACCGCATTTGACTGGCACAACAGTGCGGCAACCTTGCAGGGCGCAGCCCGGCAGCACTATTTGAAGGACGGCGCGCCGCTGCGCACCGGCGATGTCTTCCGCGCCCCCGGCCAGGCCGAGGTACTGCGCCGCATCGCCAAACATGGGCGCGATGCATTTTACAGCGGCGAGGTGGCCGAGGACATGGCAATCGCCCTGTCTGCCCTGGGCGGCGTGCACACGCTGGAGGATTTCGCCGCTGCCTGCAGCTTTGCCGCCCAGCCGGTGGAAGGCCGCTACAAGGGGCAGGATCTGGTGGAGCACCCGCCTAATGGCCAAGGCGCCACCGCACTGCTGCTGCTGAACATTCTCAAACACTTTGACATCGCCGGGATGGAGCCGTTCGGTCCGGAACGGGCGCATATCGAGGCGGAGGCTGCCAAGCTTGCCTATGATGCCCGCAATCGGTTTCTGGCGGACCCGGACCATACTGCCCGGCTGGAACATATGCTGGCGGCCGAAACTGCAGAAAAGCTGGCAGCCCTGATCGATCCGAAGCACGCCATGCCGGCTGCAGCGCCGCTGACGGAGGCCGTGCACAAGGACACCGTCTATATCACCGTGGTCGACAAAGACCGCATGGCGGTGTCGCTGATTTACTCGATCTTCCACGGCTTCGGTTCCGGCATCGCATCTGAAAAATTCGGCATCCTGCTGCAGAACCGCGGTGCCGGGTTTACACTGGAAGAGGGCCACCCGAATGAACTGGCGCCAGGCAAGCAGCCGATGCACACAATCATCCCCGCCATGCTGAAACAGGACGGCGGCGTGATCATGCCGTTTGGCGTGATGGGCGGCGGATATCAGCCTACGGGCCATGCGCGGCTGGTGTCGAACCTCAGCGATTTCGGGATGGATCTGCAGCAAGCCATCGACGCGCCGCGCTGCTTTGCCGATGGCGGTGTGCTGAAAGTTGAGCGCGGTTATGCGGCTTCGGTGCGCCAGGACCTGGCAGAGATGGGCCACAAGGTCGAGGTCCCGGATACGCCCCTGGGCGGGGCGCAGGCGGTCCGGATCAATGCTTCGGGCGTGCTGGAAGGCGCCAGCGATCCGCGCAAGGACGGCTGTGCGATCGGTTATTGAAGCCCGGGGGGCAGGTGCAACGGTCAGTTCAGCTGATAATGCAGCGCATAGGCGCCGCCATCGAAATTTCCAAACATTTCAGGCACATCCGGATGGCCGATGGGCTCACCGGAATAGTCGGCAACCAAGTTCTGCTCCGAGACATAGGCCACGTAGTAGGACTGGTCGTTTTCTGCCAGAAGATGGTAGAACGGCTGGTCCTTCACAGGCCGGCTGTCCTCGGGAATGGCTTCATACCATTCCTCGGTATTGGCAAACTCGGGGTCGACGTCGAACACCACGCCGCGGAAGGGGTGCTTCCGGTGGCGGACGACCTGTCCAAGATTGTATTTTGCTCGTGTTCTCAACATGGTCTTGCAGCCCCCGTCCTGTTTAAATAGCGCGCTCGCGCAGGGATTGTCCAACTCTTGACGCAAATTTTCAGGGAAACAGACTGTGAACCTCGCTTTGACAGTGCTCGAAATCACCGCTCCGGTGTTCCTGCTGGCTGCGGCCGGTTTTATCTGGGTGAAGCTGGGATTTGAATACCGCACCCAGTTCGTGACCCGGCTGGCGATGACGCTGGCGGTGCCCTGCCTGATCTTCACCGCGCTGATGAGCACCGAGCTGGACAAGGGTGCGCTTGGCACCTTCATGCTGGCAGCCCTGGCGGGCCATTTGATGCTGGCAGTGGCGGGTGAGGTTTTGTGCCGTTTGGGGCGGCTGGACCGGCAGACCTATATGGCGCCGTTTGTGTTCGGCAATACCGGAAACCTTGGCATTCCCCTGTCTCTGTTTGCCTTTGGCGAGGCCGGCCTTGGCTATGCCGTCGTCATGCTGGCCGTGTCGGCCATCCTGTCGTTCACCTATGGCATCTACCTGGTGGCCGGCCGCAGCGCCGGCAGCAAGGCGGTGCGGGAGCCGATGGTCTGGGCGACGCTCCTGGGCGGGCTGTTCCTGTGGCAGGATTGGGAGACACCCCGGTTTCTGACCAATGCGCTGGAACTGACCGGGCAGATGGCGGTGCCGCTGATGCTGATCACGCTGGGCACCGCAGTGGCGCGGCTGACTCCGGGGAAGACCGGGACCGCCATTGCATTCTCGCTGGTGAAGTTCCTGATCTGCACCGCCGCGGGCTGGGGGCTGGCAGCGGCATTCGGGCTGGACCCTGTTGCCTCTGGCGTGCTGATCCTGCAGCTGGCAACGCCGGTTGCGGTGACTGCCTACCTGCTGGCGGAGAAGTTTGAGGCCAATTCCAGTGCTGTGGCGGGCCTGGTCGTGGTTTCCACCCTGATGTCCGCGGTCCTGCTGCCACTGCTGCTGAGCCAGCTTCTGGAATTGTGATTTCCACGCGCCCGCCAATCCGCTAAACTTGCCCAAAACAAGATAATGGGCAGAGGCAATGAGCAAACTCATAAGCGCCCTCGTTCTCCTCTTGGCGGTTGCGTCTTGCGGAGGCGGGCACAAGGCGCCGCCGCGGAACCTGGATAATGCCTGCAGCATCATCCAGCAGCGGCCGGAATACCTGAAGGCCTTCCGTGCATCGCAGCGCCGCTGGGGCGTGCCGGTGCATGTGCAGATGGCAACGATCTATCACGAAAGCCGGTTCCGCGGCGACGCCCGCACGCCGCATCAGTTCGTGCTGGGAGTGATCCCGGTCGGGCGGCAGTCCAGCGCCTACGGCTACAGCCAGGCCCTGGACGGCACTTGGGACGACTACCGCCGCGACACCGGGCGGCGGAGGGCCAAACGCGACCGGATCAGCGATGCCGCGGATTTCATGGGCTGGTACATGCGCAAAAGCTACGAGAAGAACGGCATTCCGCTCTATGACGCGCGCAACCAGTACCTGGCCTATCACGAAGGCCACACCGGCTATGCGCGGGGCAGCTACCGCTCGAAATCCTGGCTGCTGCGGGTTGCCGGGCAGGTTCAGTCGCGCTCCCAGACCTATCAGGCGCAACTCGCCACTTGCCGCAAGTTCCGCTGACCTGCAGCCCAACTGGGTTTCTGCCTTCTCCCCCCCTAGCATTCAGGGGGGAGGGCACAGCATGGAACGCAGACTTACCGCCGTTCTGGTCGCTGATATGGCGGGCTGTTCCCGGCTCATGGAAGAGGACGAAGAGGGCGTTCTGACGCGCCAGAAGCGCTATCGCCGGGATCTGATAGATCCGCAAGTCGCAGCCAATCGCGGCCATATCGTCAAGACCACCGGCGACGGGATGCTGGCGGAGTTTGCCTCTGCCCATGATGCTGTCCGCAGCGCCTTGGAAATCCAGAAGGCGATGGCGGAGTGGGAAGCGGAGGCGGCGGAACAGACCCGCATCCGCTACCGTGTAGGCATCAACATCGGCGACGTTGTCTTTGATGGTGACGATATCTTTGGCGACGGCGTCAATGTCGCCGCCCGGCTGGAAGGCCTGGCCGAGCCAGGCGGCATATGCATATCCGGCATCGTGCATGAAACGTTGTGGGCCAGCTGGGGGAAAGCTTCCGCGACATGGGATCGCAACGGGTCACGAACATCTCGCAGCCTGTAAGGGTCTGGCAATGGGCCCCCGATGCGAAACCGGAGCGCAAAGCACCAGAAGCGGCGCTGCATCAGCAGGTCAAATACTGCACCTCTGCCGACGGAACGCATCTGGCCAATTCGACAACCGGCAGCGGCCCGCAGGTTCTGAAAGCGCCGAACTGGATCAACCACATAGAATATGAATGGCAAAGCCCGGTGTGGGGCCAGTTCCTGACAGCGTTCTCGGGCAGCTGCAGCCTGACCCGCTTTGACCAGCGCGGCAACGGGCTGGCGGATTGGGAGGTGGACGAGATTTCCGAAGACCGGATGATCGACGACATGCTGGCGGTGGCAGATGCAGCCAGGCTGGACCGTTTTGCCCTGTTCGGCATCAGCCAGGGCGCCGCCTTTTCGATGCGGTTTGCGGCGCAATACCCGGAGCGGGTGAAATGCCTGATCCCGCTGGGCGGCTACGTGCGCGGACCCTTGCGCCGGGGAGATCCGGAAGCGGACCGGTTCTATCAGATCGGCTACAACATGATCCGGGATGGCTGGGGCTCGCCCAATTCCGTCTACCGGCACTTTTTCACAACAACCTACATGCCTGACGCGGCGGCCAAGGACGGCGATTCCTTCGATGAGTTGCAGCGGCTGTCCACAAACCCGGAAAACGCACTGCGTATCCTCGGGATGAACGCCGCTGTCGATGCTGCGCCCCATGCCGCAGAAATCAGGGTTCCAACGCTTATTCTGCACTGCCGGGGCGACCGCGCAGTGCCCGTTGAAGAAGGGCGGCTGGCGGCCCGGCTGATCCCTGCTGCAAGCTTTGTCGAACTGCCCGGCAACAACCATTGCATGGTTGGCGGGCATCCGGATTTCCAGGAGTTCTTTGACATCGCAATGCCCTTCATCCAGCGCCACGCGGCCTAAAGGGCACAGCTGGCTTAGCGGGAGGCGCCGCGGCCGCTGGTATTGAACAGGCTGGAAGAGAGCTTCTGGCCGGTTTCCATGGCTCCCAGAACAACGGTTGTCTGACCGCCGGCGCTGTCATGGATCACCCATTTGCGCAGCTCAACCGGATCGCCGGTGAACATCAGCTCGATACTGCCGTAGTCCGGGTGCTCCGGGTCCTGGGCCCGCACAACCGTCGAGGTACCGTCGAACGAATGCCCGACCACCATATTGGCGCGCCCCAGATCCACGTTGCGGGCCAGGACGATAGACAGCGGCGTCCGCCTCAGCGGGTAGGTTTCGGGCGGCTGGTTCGACTTGGGGTCATGAATCTCCACCGCGCCGCTGCCAACGACGACGGTGCTGCCGCCCTTGCCGTCATATTCAAACCGCATCCGGCCCGGCCGGTGCATATACAGCTTGCCTGTTGAAAGGCTGCCATCATCGTTGATCTGGGTAAAAGGCGACGAGGCCGTGGAAATCCCGTTCAAGTAACGGGAAATCTCGTTCAGGCTCAGCTGTTCCGCTGCCCAGGAAGCGGGGGCTGCGAAGATCAGTGCCAGGGCAAGTGTAATTCGTTTCATGGCTTCAACATAAGTATGCCGCTGCAGAAGTGAAGATGCCGGAACCTTCAAGGTCCCGGCATCGGCGGTTTTCCGTCAGCTTACTGTTCGGGAACCAGAATTTCCCGCTTGCCCACATGGTTTGCGGGGGAGACGACGCCTTCGTCTTCCATTTGCTCCACCAGCCGCGCGGCCTTGTTGTAGCCGATTGCCAGCTTGCGCTGGATGTAGGAGGTCGAGCACTTGCGGTCCTTGATCACAATCGCCACCGCCTGGTCGTAGAGCGCATCTTCGCCACCCGTATTGCCACCGGTGTTCAGTCCCAGAACCGCGTCGATGTTATCAGCCTTGTCCTCATCCGGGCCATCCAGCACGCTGCCGACATAATCCGGCGGGCCGAATTGTTTGAGGTGGTTCACCACTTCCTCAACCTCTTCATCGGAACAGAACGGGCCGTGGCAGCGGGTGATCTTGGCGCCGCCCGCCATATAAAGCATGTCGCCCATGCCCAAAAGCTGCTCGGCACCCATCTCGCCCAGAATGGTACGGCTGTCGACCTTGGAGGTCACCTGGAAGGAAATCCGGGTCGGGAAGTTGGCCTTGATGGTGCCGGTGATCACATCGACCGAGGGGCGCTGGGTGGCCATGATCAGGTGGATGCCCGAAGCACGGGCCATCTGCGCCAGACGCTGGATGCAGGCCTCGATTTCCTTGCCCGCGACCATCATCAGGTCGGCCATTTCATCGACGATGACGACGATGTAGGGCAGTGCCTTGGGTTCGAACTCTTCGGTCTCGAACACCGGCTCGCCGGTGTCATCGTCAAAACCGGTCTGAACGGTGCGCGAGAACAGCTCGCCCTTTGCCAGGGCCTCTTTCACGCGGCCGTTGTAGCCTGCGATGTTGCGCACACCCATCTTGGACATCTTGCGGTAGCGGTCTTCCATCTCGCCCACCACCCATTTCAGGGCGACAACCGCCTTCTTGGGGTCGGTCACAACCGGCGACAGCAGATGCGGGATACCGTCATAGACGCTGAGTTCCAGCATCTTGGGGTCGATCATGATCAGGCGGCATTCATCCGGGGTCAGCTTATAGAGCAGCGACAGGATCATGGTATTGATCGCCACCGACTTACCGGAACCGGTGGTACCGGCGATCAGCAGGTGGGGCATTTTGGCGAGGTTTGCGACCATGGCGTCGCCGCCAATGTCCTTGCCCAGCGCCAGCGGCAGCGCGTGGTTGCCGTCGCCGAAATCGCGGGACGACAGGATTTCGCGCAGCACCACTTTCTCGCGGTTCTCATTCGGCAGTTCGATACCGATCACGGTGCGGCCGGGCACGGTCGAGACCCGCGCCGACAGCGCCGACATGGACCGGGCGATGTCGTCGGCCAGACCGATCACGCGGGAGGCCTTGAGGCCCGGGGCGGGCTCCAGCTCGTACATGGTGACAACGGGGCCGGGACGGACTGAGACAATCTCGCCTTTGACACCATAGTCATCCAGCACCGTTTCCAGCATTCGTGCGTTTTCTTCCAGCGCCTCATCGCTGAGGTGATGGCGCTCGATGTTCATCGGGTTGGTCAGCAGGTTGAGCGGCGGCAATTCGAAATCGCTGCCGCTGTCTTCAAAGGCCAGATTGGGCTGGGCTTCCGCCTTGGCACGGGTGGAGGGCTGCACGGCTTTGCGGGCAGGCTTTTCAACCACTGCCTTGCGCGGCTCTGCCACCGGCAGATCCACTGTCAGGCGCGGGCCTGGAGCCGCAGGCACAGGGGCGGCAGGCGGAACCGGTACGGCAACGGCCGCTGCGGCGGGTTCTGCAACATCCGGCAGCGCTTCGGAGGGCACATGGTCGGGGGTGATCACGCCGTGATCAGCGGCGAAATCTTCGGCCTCTGCACCCGTTTGCGCGGCAGAAACCGGTGTTTCAGGCGCAAGGGCCTGCTCTTCCGGCGCCTGCCAGGTCAGCGGCGGCTCTTCCGGCAGCGGTGCTGCAGGCACCTGTGCAGCCGTCAGCGGCGGCTCCGGCGGCAGGCCGTCCTCTGCTGCGGCGGGGTTGAAGATCAGCGGCGCCGGGCGCTGGCCGCGGCCCTTGGTGAGCGGCAGGTTGGGGTCTTCTTCCGGCGGCACCTCGGCGGCGCGGCGGATCCGCACCGCATTGGCAATCTTCTGCGACACCCGGTCTTCAGAGGTTGCGCCGTCTAATTGCAGCTCTTCCGCTTCAATTGCCTGCACTTCAGCCGCATGAGGATCTGCCACCTCAGCCTCCGGTGCAGCACGGCGGATAAGCCCGGGCACGCGCGACAGCAAGCCGCCCTTGGCGGGGGCCTCAGGCTCTTCATGCCCGGCCTCAGCTGCGTAGACGTCATCCGGGTAGTCTTCAAACATCTCCGGCTCTGCCTCGGTGTATTCGCCAGCGGCCTCGGCACGGGCCGCACGTTCCTTGCGGTAGGTAAGAGCCGCCTGCAGACCGTTCGAGGCGCCGCGGCCCAGCAGACCTGCAACTGCGCCATAGGCCAGGATCAGGCCGATCATCACCTTGTGCAGGCCCTTTTTCACCTCGGGCCAGGTAAAGCCGAGCACCGCGCAGCCAAGCGCCAGCATGCCGGCGGCGCTGAGCAGGGACATGATCTTGACCATGAAGTGCAGGCTGACTGGCAAGAGCGCCAGCAGCGCACCCAGGAAGGTGTAGCCAACCATGCCGCCCAGGCCGAAATCATAGTTCTGCTGCCAGGTGCTGCTGGCGTTCAGGGTCTCCATGTGCAGAGCCACCACCAGCAGCCACGGCACCGACAAGAGCAGTGGCCAGACCACCCGGTCCTCGCCCCGGTGCAGCACAAAGCGCAGGCCCCAGGCAGACAGGAACAGCGGCAGCGCCCAGCTTGCCTTGCCGAACAGGGTGATCAGGATGAAGGAGACAGAGGCACCGGGACGGCCCAGCCAGTTCTGCACTGGCGCATCGGTGGAGACGGTCCAGTTCGGATCTTCGGGCGTATAGGAACCCAGCATGGCAGCAATCACCAGCCCTGCCAGGATCAATGCCAGCCCGATCAATTCCTTGCCGCGCTTTTCAATGGCCGCCTGCATGTTGCTGTCGAGCAGCGGATCGCGGCTGCGGGTTTGAAATGCCATGCCTACCTCAGTTCCGTATCTTTTGGCGCTGTCCGCTGTTCACCGCAGGTCTGCGCGCCCGATTATTGGTTTTGGCTGTGCGGCCCGCCCTGCTCATGGGGCCGCGCAGCGTCAATCTCAGTAGAGGCAGCCGCGCAGCGTGGTCAGCGCGTTGCGGGTATCCTCCGCGGCGGCGACCAGCGCCACCCTTATGTATGTCTCGCCCGGGTTCTGCCCCGGTTCGCCCTGAGCCAGATAGGCGCCGGGCAGCACCCGCACGCCAGTCTCCTGCCACAGCTTCAGCGCGGCCTGCTCGCCGTTTTCCACTGGCAGCCACAGAAAGAAGCCCGCTTCAGGCGCCATGTATCCGTTGAGGCCGGCAAAGACCTCATCCGCGATGGTGTATTTCTCCTGGTAGAGCGCGCGGTTGTCGACCACATGCGCCTCATCCGCCCAGACACGGGCCGCAGCTGCCTGCAGTGGTGCCGGCAGCGGCGCGCCGGAATAGGCGCGCAGCTGTTTCACGCGTTTGATGGTGTCGGGACCGGCGGCGATCAGTCCGGACCGCAGGCCCGGCAGGTTGGAACGCTTGGACAGCGAATTGAACAGCACCACCCGCTCGGGGTCGGCGCCCAGCTCCTGGGCAACGGTCAGCGCGCCGACGGGTTCCTCTGAGCGGTAGATCTCGGAATAGCATTCATCCGCAAAAATGCGGAAATCGTATTTTTCGGCAAGCTGGATCAGCCGGGTCCAATAGGCGCGCGAGGCCACCGCACCCTGCGGGTTGGCAGGCGAGCAGATATAGGCCACGGCGGTGCGGTTCAGCACATCCTCGGGCAGATTCTCGTAATCCGGCAGGTGGCCGGTAGCGGCGGTTGCGGGCACAAACACCGGCTCGGCCGCGACCGAGAGCGTCGCCACCATATAAACCTGGTAGAAGGGGTTCGGGATCAGCACCACCGGCTTCTGGCCGTTTTTCTGCTCCGGGCACAGCGCCATGGCTGCGTTGTACAGCCCCTCGCGGGTGCCGTTCAGTGCCATGATCCGGTTGTCCGGGTCGGCCGTCACACCATAGCGGCGGCTGATCCACTCCGAGATGGCACCGCGCAGCTCAGGCGTGCCGTCGTTGTTCGGGTACTGGTTAAATCCGGCCGCGTTCTCGGTGATCACATCGGTGACCCAGGCCGGAAACGCATGTTTCGGCTCGCCAATGGTCATATGCACCACATCCCCGCCAGGGGTGTGATGGTCCAACAGCGCCCGCAGGCGCGGGAATGCGTAGGCTGGCAGGTTCGAAAACCGCTCAGGAAAATCCATGTCTTATGCCTCGGTCACGGGATCATTTGCGCCCCGTTTGCGCCTTAGGTTACAGAGGGCGGGCGGATGCGTCCACCCGGTGAGTAGCCCCTTGGGCCGAATGTGGCTTTCAGGCCAAGCTGTCAGGCCAAGGCAGCCTCGATCGCGGCACCCGTGCGCAACAGGGCCTCTTCGCAATCCGGCTGGCCCAGCACCTGCAGGCCGCAGCTGGGGGTGCCGGTGGGCAGCGATAGCCCGCACAGCCCCATCAGGTTGCCGATGCGCGTGTTGCGCAGCGCCAGCAGATTGGACTGGACGTAGTAGCCGTGATCGCTTTGCAGCCGCTCCAGGTTCGGCGGCAGGATTGGAGACACCGGGCTCAGCACCGCATCAAACCCGGCCACCGCCTGGTCCCAGGCCATCCGGCATTGCTCCAGCTTGCCCCAGGCCGCAACATAGTCAGAGCCGCTGAACTGCGCACCGGAGCGGAAGCGTTCCAGGATTTCCGCATACATCAGCTGCGGCGCGGCCTCAATCACGTCTTTCCAAAGCCCGTAGGCTTCGGTGGTGTAGAGAATTGGGCTAAGGCCCATTGCCTCCTCCAGCTCGGGCACGTCCAGCGGCACGATTTCTGCGCCGGCATCTTTCAGCTTTTGAAGCGTTTCCTGGTAAGCTGCCGCTATTTTCGGGTTCAGGTCATTCTGCGCCACGGTCTGCAAATCGGCGAAACGGCGTCCTTTGAGTAAGGCTGGGCTGCGCAGATCCGGGCCGGGGATGCCTTCCAAGATGCCCAGCAGCAAGCCCGCGTCCTCGACCGAACGGGCCAGCGGGCCGATAGTGTCAAACTTCAGGCACAGCGGCACCACGCCCTCCAGGGTGATTCGGCCGGAAGTCGTCTTGAGCCCCACCAGATCATTCCAGGACGACGGGATCCGCACTGAACCGCCGGTGTCCGAGCCAATGCCAGCCGCTGCCAGCCCGTAAGCCACCGAAGCTGCCGCCCCGGAAGACGACCCGCCAGGCGCGGCGTCCTGATCGTTGATGCAAGGCGGGGTTTCCTTGACCGGATTGAAGCCGAGGCCAGAGAAGGCCAGCTCGCTCATCTGGGTCTTGCCAAGGCAAACGGTGCCCATTTGGGTGGCATTGCGCAGCGCCGCTGCATCTTGCTCCGGAACCCGGCCCTTGAGCAGGTCCGAACCAGATTCCGTGGCCGTGCCTGCGCTATCGAACAGGTCTTTCCAGCTGATCGGCACGCCGTCCAGCAGCGAGCGGCGCAACCCCAGACCTGCGCGTGCTTCAGCAGCTTCCGCCTCAGCCAGGGCCCTGTCATGCGTGATTTGGGTGTAGACCCGGTGCTTCAGGGGATGGGCATCTATCGCGTCCAGATAGCAACGGGTCAGCGCCACAGGGCTGATCTCCCCGGCACTAATCCCGCGCCCCAGCTCTGCGGCCGTCATCGTCAGCCAGTCTTTCATCCCGCACTCTCCCGGTTGCTGCTGCGCAAACGGTAGCGGCAGCAGGACGCAGGTACAATCCCGCGCTTCCTGCATGGACAATCCCGCCAGCAGGCGCATATTGCGGGGCATGAAAAATGCGTCCGATATCCTGATTGTGGGCGGCGGGCTGAACGGCCCTGCTCTTGCCCTGGCCCTGGCGCAGACCGGGCACAGCGTCACCGTGGTCAACTCGCTCACACCCGACAAGCTGGCAGACGAGGCCTTTGACGGGCGCGGTTATGCGCTGGCGCTGGCCTCGCAGCGGCTGCTGCAGCAGATAGGTGTGTGGCAGCACGTTGGAGACAACGCGCAAGCCATGCTGGAGATCAAGGTCACGGACGGCCATGCCGGTCAAGGACCCTCGCCCTTCTTCATTCATTTCGACCATGCCGAGCTGGAAGAAGGCCCGATGGGGTACATGGCAGAGGACCGCTACCTGCGCCGCGCCTTCCTGCAGGCGATGGAGGATGCGCCCGGCATCACGCTGGTTTCAGGCCGCACCGTTGTGGGGCAGACGCCGGATCCTACGGGCGTGACCGTCACGCTGGATGACGGCGGCGAGCTGCGCGGCCAGGTTCTGGTCGGCTCGGACGGACGCCGCAGCGGCACCGCCCAGCGCGCGGGCATCAAGCGCACCGGCTGGGACTACGGCCAGACTGCGCTGGTCTGCGCCATTGATCACGAAAAGCCGCACAATGGCATTGCCCATCAGTTCTTCATGCCGCCCGGGCCGCTGGCGATCCTGCCGCTTCCGGGCAACCGGTCGTCGATCGTGTGGAGCGAGCGGACAGAGACTGCCAGGGCCATCCACGCGTTGGATGACGATGGCTATATCCAGGCGCTGCGGCCGCGGTTCGGCGATTTCCTGGGAGACATTTCCCTGGCCGGCAAACGCTTCACTTATCCACTGAACCTGACCATCGCCAACAACTTCATCGGCGACCGCATGGCGCTGATCGGAGACGCCGCGCACGGGATGCATCCGATAGCGGGCCAGGGCCTGAACGCGGGCCTGCGCGATGTCGGAGCGCTTGCGGAGGTGATCACCGGCGCCACCCGCCGCGGTGAGGACATCGGGTCCTCGCTGGTGATGGAACGCTACCAGCAGTGGCGCCGCTTCGACACCGCGTCTCTGGTGGCTGCGACAGATGTGTTCAACCGCCTGTTCTCCAACGACAACCCGCTGCTGCGGCTGGGCCGCGATCTCGGCATGGGGCTGGCCGGATCCCTCCCCGGCCTGCGCCGTGGATTCGTGCGGGAGGCCGCGGGGCTGACCGGCGACATGCCCCGGCTGATGCAGGGCCGCCCGATCTGAAACCGGGCCCTCCCGCCGGTTCCGGAACATCCAAAGGATGTCCCTGCACCCTTGGGCCCAGCACCGCGGAACACTAGCGGATTACAAGGCCAAATGCCCTCCGCCGCCCGCCGTTGCCTTCCGGCTCAAGCCAGCATCTCAGAGCAGCAGCACAACCGCGCCGCGCCCTGGCGCGGCGCCGGACCCAAGCCTGGCAAGGGAGGGCCGGCGCAGCCGGTGCACCTGAAGGCGCGGGAGTTTCTCCGCCCCCAGAGCAGCTTACGTCAGGATCATTCCAGATCGCGGGCTTCGTCCACCAGCATCACGGGGATGCCGTTCCGGATCGGAAAGGCTACGTTGGCGGCCCGGGAAATCAGTTCCTGCGCCTGCGGGTCATACTCCAGCACCGTCTGCGTCAGCGGGCAGACCAAGGCTTCCAGCATCCGCCGGTCGAAGGCAGGCGCCTGTGGTTCGGTCATTGCAGGGTTTCCTCCTGGGATCCGCCGCGCAGGGCGAATTCGATCAAAGTAACAAGGGTTTCCCGCCTTGTGGCAAGGCAGGGCGCCTCGAGCAAGGCCTGTTTGTCCTCGGCGTCAAACTCAAGCAGCATCGCCAAAGAATTGATCAGCAGCTCGTCATCCGCATCTTTCAAGGCCTCCCAGTCAGTCGACAGGCTGCGCGCTGTAAAGAACCGCTCCAGCAGGTCAAGAAAGGAAGGCCGGTCAAGCAGCGCGTCGGCCTCGGACCGCCCAAGATCCCGGTCGAAGCCGGACCAGCTGACATCGCAACGCCTGTACGGCGTAAATCCGCTGGTTTCCCTGGTGATCCGGAAGCGGGACACCCCCGACAGTGTAATCAGGTATCTCCCGTCCTCGGTCTCGGAAAACTGGGTGACCCGCCCGGCACAGCCGATGCTGTGCAGCTCATCTTCCCCGCCTTGCGGGTTGGGGCAGGGCTGCACCATGCCGATCAGCCGCTGCCGGGTTTTCAGCGTATCTTCCAGCATCTGCAGGTAGCGCGGCTCGAAGATATGCAGCGGCAGCCGTGAGCGGGGCAGCAAGAGCGCCCCGGGCAGGGGGAACACGGCAATCGTGTCCGGCAGGTCGGCAGGCTGGATCATGGGACAGAGTGTAGTGCTGCCCCTCTCTTAGGCAAATATCATCGAGCTCAGTTTGCGGCGCCCGTTCAGAACCACCGGGTCATTCGGCTTGAGCGCATCGAAGATGGTGAACAGCTGGGTCTTGGCGGCGCCATCGTTCCACTCGCGATCGCGGCGGAACAACTCCAGCAATTCGTCCACTGCGGCTTCGGCCTCCCCGGCCGCGTGCAGCGCCTGCGCCAGGTCGAACCGGGCCTGATGGTCGTCCGGGCTGGCCTCTACGGCCGCCCGCAGCTCGGCCACCGGGCCGGCATTCTCTGCCTGCCGGGCCAACTCGATCTGGGCAAAGGCCGCTTCGATTTCCGCAGCCTCGGCGATTTCTGCCGGAGCACCGTTCAGCACCGCTTCCGCCTGATCCAGGTCCTCCAGAGCAATATGCGCACGCGCCAGTCCGCCATAAGCGGCCGCGTTACTGCCGTCCTCGCCCAGAATGGCGGCAAAGGTCTGTGCGGCATCCGCAGCTGCGCCTTCGGCCAGCATCTGTTCTGCCGCATCCAGCGCCTCGCCAAGGCCGCCGTCAGCGGAACCGCCTGCCGCTTCGATCACCTTTTTCAGGAAGGCATCGATTTCGGATGCGGGCAGCGCGCCCTGGAACATGTCGATGGGCCGCCCCTGCACAAAGGCGACAACGGTCGGGATGGATTGCAGCGGCAGCCCCTGCTGGGCCAGCGCCTGCGCCAGGCGCTGATTCTCATCCACGTTGATTTTGGCCATGGTGGCCGCGCCTTTGACCTTGGCGACCGCGGCTTCCAGCATCGGGCCCAAAGTTTTGCAAGGCCCGCACCAAGGCGCCCAGAAGTCGACAATCACCGGCGCTTGCATTGACGCTTCGACAACGTCCCGCATGAAGGTGGCTTCGGTCACGTCTTTGATCAGATCATCCGCCGGAGCGGCGGCGCCCAGAATATCGGTCATTTCTCATGTTCTCCGCTTGGAACTTGCCCCCTATATGGAATCCTGCGCGCCGGAAACCAAGAGAGGAGTTTGCCAATGGCCTGCCGCCGGTTCGATCTCTTTGCCGCGTCCGGAAGGCTGATGCGCATGGATGAGGCCGCCTGGGCGCGGCATGCCAACCCATGGAGCGTCTTCAGCCGCATGACGATCCTGCCACTGATGACGCTGGCCATCTGGTCGCGAGTTTGGTTTGGCTGGGGGGTCTTGCTGCCCGTAGCACTTGTTCTGGCATGGACGTGGTGGAACCCGCGCGCCTTTGGCCCGCCTGCGGGCACGGATAGCTGGGCGTCCCGCGGAACGTTCGGGGAGCGGGTCTTCCTGATCCGCCGGCTAGTGCCGGTTCCGGCGCATCACATCCGCTGGGCCAAGGGGCTGGCCTGGGTTTCAGGACTGGGTGCCCTGCCCTGGCTGCTGGGGCTTTGGCGGTTTGACCCGGGGCTGACCCTTTGCGGGCTGGTGCTGATGATTGGCGGCAAGCTCTGGTTCGTGGACCGGATGGTATGGCTCTATCAGGACATGCGGGACCAGCACCCGGAATACAAAAGCTGGCTGCGTTAGCCGAAGCGCTCCCGCCCCTAGGAGCAGGTTCTGGCTGCGCCAGCCCCATTGCCGCGTTGGGCCGCGCGCCGCTTTGATGCGCGGCGGGCCCGCACTGCGCGCCAACGCAGTGCCATGCCCAACTGAGTTGGGCATCCCCGGATGCCCTGGATCAGGCGGGAGCGCCCCGCTTACGGTCAGAGATCGAAGGTTGCAAAGACCGGCGCGTGATCGCTGGGCTTTTCCCAGCCGCGGGCATCACGCAGGATCCGGCTGGAGTGCGCCGCATTGCGGATGTCCGGCGTGGCCCAGACATGGTCGAGGCGGCGCCCCTTGTCAGCGGCATCCCAATCCTTGGCCCGGTAGCTCCACCAGCTGTACAAGCGGCCGTCAGGAATATCGTTCCGGGTGACATCGGACCAGCTGCCCGCCTCCATAACATCGGCAAAATGCTCCACCTCGATGGGCGTATGGCTGACCACCTTCAGCAGCTTCTTGTGGTCCCAGACGTCATCCTCGCGCGGGGCAATGTTGAGGTCGCCCACCAGGATCGACTTCTCCGGCTTCTCTGCCTTGAACCAGTCGCGCATATCGGTGAGGTAGTCGAGCTTCTGCCCGAATTTCTCATTCTGCTCCCGGTCCGGTACGTCACCGCCTGCAGGCACATAGAAGTTATGGATGACTGTACCGTTCTCCAGCCGCCCCGCCACATGGCGTGCGTGGCCAAGACCGGCAAAATCCTTGTCACCGATATCCTCGATCGGCAGCCGCGACAGGATGGCAACCCCGTTATACCCCTTTTGCCCGCGGGCAATCATGTGGCTGTAGCCAAGTGCCGCAAACCCCTCCATCGGGATCTTCTCCACCGGGCTCTTGCACTCCTGCAGGCACAGCACATCGGGGCCTTCCTCCTGCAAAAGCTTCTGCACGATCGGCTCGCGCAGGCGGACCGAGTTGATGTTCCAGGTGGCAAGGGTAAATGGCATCGCGCGCCTCATGCTGAGTTCCGGGTTCCGGCGCGATACTGCCTGTCCGGGCAAGGAAGGGCCAGAGGCGATTATGCGCCCGGCACAGAACTTTCCATTGCGCCCCGGCAAAAAAGGCCGGGCGCGCGGCCCGGCCAAGTCCAACAGGGAGGTGCATACCGTAACCCGGATATGCGCGGGATCATGGGCAGTCTAAAGATGCGCCTTGGGCACCTCATTGATCTGGGTCAACTGCCCTATAGCTCAGGCAACCAGGCGGTATCCGCCTGATTCCGTCACCAGCAGGCGCGCATTCGACGGATCGGGCTCAATCTTCTGCCGCAGGCGGTAGATATGGGTTTCCAACGTGTGGGTGGTGACGCCGGCGTTATAGCCCCAGACCTCGTGCAGCAGCACATCGCGCGGCACCACACCGTCGCTGGAGCGGTACAGGAACTTAAGGATATTGGTTTCCTTCTCGGTCAGCCGGATCTTGCGGTCGTCTTCTGTGATCAAGAGCTTCATTGATGGTTTGAAGGTATAAGGCCCCAGCGCAAAAACCGCGTCCTCCGACTGCTCATGCTGGCGCAGCTGGGCGCGGATCCGGGCCAGAAGCACCGGGAACTTGAACGGCTTCGAGACATAGTCATTGGCACCAGCATCCAGGCCCAGAATGGTGTCTGCATCGCTGTCATGGCCGGTCAGCATCAGGATTGGTGCCTTCACCCCCTGCTTGCGCATCAGGCGGCACAGCTCACGGCCATCGGTGTCCGGCAGGCCGACATCCAGAATGATCAAGTCATAAAGAGCTTCCTTGGCGCGCTCCATTGCACTTTGGCCGTTTTCGGCCTCGAAGACATCAAAATCCTCGGTCATCACCAACTGCTCGCTCAAGGCCTCGCGCAGATCCTCATCGTCATCAACCAGCAAAATTTTCTTCAGTTGCGCCATCGGCTCGCCCTCCTGTTCTCCTGACCACACATGCGTATCCTTCACGCCGCCGGCAAGATTTGCTGCAAAACTCTCACGCCGACGTGTCCATGGCATGGAAATTGTTTCACATCCGTTGCATTTAGGCGTAAAGACAGCGAGCCTTTGTTACAAAATAACACCGGATTCCCCGCATGAGCCTGATGCCCACGATGATCGAATTGCTGGCCCGCGCCCGGGTTGATCTGCGCATGGGGCTGCCGGTGGTGCTGACCAGCGGTCCGGACGCAGTGCTTGCGATCAGCGTGGAGGCGTTGAGCACTGCCCGCCTGGCCGACATGCGCGCCTTGGGCGCCCTATCGCTGGCGCTGACCGCGCGGCGGGCGGAGACGCTGAAAGCCCGAGTTTATGACGAAGACATTGCCCGCATCAAAGTTCCGGCCTCAGAGGGGCTGCAATGGATCCAGGCGCTGGCCGATCCTGCAGACGATCTGAACACCCCGATGAAAGGCCCGCTGTCCAGCCTGCGCAGCGGCTCCGCCGATCTGCACCGGCTGGCGATTGCGCTGGTCAAGTCCGCGCGGCTTTTGCCGGCAGCCGCGCTTGTGCCCCTCAGTGAAGCGGCCGGATTTGCCGCCGCCCACGGCCTCACCACCATATCCCGGACTGCTGCAGAGCCTTTGCTCAGCGCAAGCTCGCCTTTGCATCCGGTTGCCGCGGCCCGGCTGCCGATGGATGCCGCCGAGGCCGGCCGGCTGCATATCTACCGCCCGGAAGACGGTGCCGAAGAACATTATGCGGTGGAAATCGGGCGCCCCGACCGGTCCAAGCCGGTCCTGGCTCGGCTGCACTCCGCCTGTTTCACCGGCGACGTGCTTGGCTCGCTCAAATGCGATTGCGGCCCGCAACTGCGCGGCGCGCTCGCGCAGATGGGCGATGAAGGCGCGGGCGTTCTGCTGTACCTCAACCAAGAGGGCCGCGGCATCGGCCTCGCCAACAAGATGCGGGCCTATTCGCTGCAGGACCAGGGGTTCGACACGGTGGAAGCCAACCACCGGCTCGGGTTCGAGGATGACGAGCGCGATTTCCGCCTGGGCGCCGCTATCCTGCAAAAGATGGGGTTCTCCCAGGTGCGGCTGCTGACCAACAACCCGAACAAGATCGCAATGATGGAGAAAACCGGTATCGCCGTGGCCGAGCGGGTGGCGCTGAAAGTCGGGAGAAACGCCCACAATCAGCACTATCTGGCCACCAAGGCGCGCAAGTCTGGGCATATGCTGTGACATCGCCTGTCGATCTGGTTCTGACCCCGCGCGGGGTCCGCTTTCAGGGGCGGGTGCTGCCCTGCACAATCGGCAAAGGCGGGCTCTCTGCTGCCAAACGCGAAGGCGATGGCGCCACGCCGGTTGGCATGCACCGCATCGCCGGGATGTACTACCGCCCGGACCGTTTGCCCCGCCCCGCCCCTTGGGCCAGGCCGATTGGCCCCGGCGACCTGTGGTCGGATGACATGAGCGACTCGCGTTACAATCAGCATGTGCGCGTGCCCTATAGATTCAGCCATGAAATACTGCGCCGGGCAGATCCTCTGTACGATCTCGTCCTGATCACCGACTGGAACTGGCCGGATGCCATTCCCGGCAATGGCTCCGCCATCTTCATCCACCAATGGCGGCGCCCTGGCTACCCGACCGAAGGCTGTATTGCCTTTTCCCGAACCGATCTGCATTGGCTCGCCGCCCGGATCCAGCCAGGCACCCGGGTATTTGTGCCGGCGCAGGTCCGCCGCTGACGGGGCCAAGACTTTTCAGAAAAGTCTTGGCAAAAGTTTTTGGAAAACTTTTGCGCCTCAATAGCTCCGGGCGCCGAAGATAGCAGAGCCGACCCGCACATGGGTGGCCCCCAGCGCAATCGCCTTCTCGAAATCGCCGCTCATGCCCATCGACAGGCCTTGCAGACCGTTGCGTTCGGCAATCTTGGCCAGCAAAGCAAAGTGCAGACTGGGCTCTTCGTCCACAGGCGGGATGCACATCAGCCCTTTCACCGGCAGGTCCAGCTTACGGCATTCGGAAACAAAGGCATCCGCCTCTGCCGGCATCACGCCTGCCTTCTGCTGTTCCTCGCCGGTGTTCACCTGAACAAACAGTTCGGGGCATTTGCCCAGTTCCTGAGCCAGCCGGGCCAGTGTATTGGCCAGCTTGGGGCGGTCGACCGAATGGATTCTGTCAAAGAGCTCCATCGCCTGGCGCGCCTTGTTGGTTTGCAAGGGCCCGATCAGGTGCAGGTCGATACCCTCGAACTTCCCGGCAAAAGCCGGCCACTTCCCAGCCGCTTCCTGCACCTTGTTCTCGCCGAAACAGCGGTGGCCTTCTTCCAGCACCGCCTCGACCCGTTCATTCGGCTGCACCTTGGACACGGCAATCAATTGCACGCTGCCAGCGGCGCGTCCGGCCTTCTGTTCAGCCTTGGCAATCCGGGATGTGATCTCTGCAAGCGGCATGGTTTCGGGCCTCATATCTGTTTGGCTGCAAAAAACACTGTTTGCCGGGAAATGTTAAGCCGCAAAAGAAAAGGGCGGGTCCCGAAGGAACCCGCCCCGAAGTCACGCTAGGCGTGCTTCAGCTTAGAAGCTGAAGTACAGGCCTGCCTGAACGGTGGTGTTGTCGTTGGAAGCTTCGCGTGCGCCAGCTTCGAAGGACACACCGCCACCCAGGTCGTAGGAGTAGTGGATGCCGTAGCCGGTGCCGTCGGTGCTGCCCGCGGTAGCCGCACCGGTGGTCAGGTCCGGGTTGTCTTCGCTGGTGACATAAGCAACCAGTTTGGAAGCTGCGCCCAGTTCAACGGTGCCGTACAGGCCGAGCTTGTCGGTGTCGTCCAGTGCGCCGCCTGCAACGGTCGCGGAGTCCTGGTTGTTGGCATAGGCCAGGCGAACGCCGAACTGACCCAGGTCACCCTGGATGGTTGCCAGGATCTTGTCTTCGCCAACCACGTTGGAGTCCTGGTAGCCCAGAGCTGCGGTCCAGTCGCCGAAGGTGTAAGCAACGTGCACGCCGGTACGCTGAGTGCCGTCCGCGGAGCCGGCAACGGTGCCGCCGTTCGACTGCGAGTAGGACAGGTGACCCGAGAAGCCGCCTGCGGAGTACAGAGCTTCGATGCCGTTACGGCCAGCTGCTGCGGAGGTGTAGGTATCCCAGTCAAAGCTGTTGTTGCCGGTTTGGGTAACCAGCGACTGGAAGCCAGCGCCGTCGATGCCCAGGCCAGCCGAACGGGTTTCCAGGTACAGGCCCGGCATGGAGTCGATTGCGCCCCAGATGTTGCCGACGTTCACACGCAGGCCGCCATAAGCGACGTGGAACTGAGCGCCGTTGAATGCGCCGGTGCCGGGGGTGCCGTCACGGCTTTCGAACTGAGCGCGGGCACGTGCGCCAACGGTCACACCGCCGTCGGTTTCGGTCGACATGTCGAACTGGATACGCAGACGGCTGGTGATGTTGACTTCGTCACGGCCGACAACGGTTTCGTTGCCGTCGTTGTAGTCCAGGCCAAAGCGGCCATAACCGGACAGCTTGACTTCGGCCGCGGCCATGCCTGCGGTGGCGATCAGCGCGGTGGTCGCGAAGAGAACCTTTTTCATAGTTTTTCCCTCGGTTTTCTATTCCTCAGCCCAAACCGGGGAATCCGGCGTGGGTATGCCAAGGGGTTTCGCTCTTTCACCCCCGTTTTGGCAAGGCTTGGGAAAGTCAGGGGAAACGATGCACCACGGGATGGTGCAGCTTTGCCACAGTCCTTCCGATGCCGGCTGCTCAAACCCCGCGATCGGGCAAAGCGCTGCTGGTCTGATACAGGCAATCCGCAATGGCAGCTGCACTATAGCTGCCTAACCTCTTGCTCCGCCTGCGCCGCTTGCGATAGGTGTTCGCGCAGAAATTGGCTCCGGGAGCGGTTATGACTAAGACAAAGACCCTGCAGGCAACTTTGATCGGTGCGCTGTGTCTCAGCCTTGCAGCATGCGGCGGCGGCAACAGGGAAACGTTGCCCGGCACGCAACTTGGCAAAGACCGTGAGGACCGCGACACGCTGGCTGCCGGCAACACGCCCTCCTCCATCTGGGATGTGTTCCGCGGCAAGCCAGACCAGAATGTGCAGGTCAACCGCTACCTTTGGAGCGCCAGCCTGGATGTGCTGAACTTCCTGCCGGTGCAATCGGTCGACCCGTTCACCGGTGTCATCGTGACCGGATACGGCACCCCTCCAGGCGGCGGCCGCTCCTACCGGGCGACCGTGCACATCAAGGACCCGGCGCTGGACGCGCGCTCCTTGAACGTCTCGCTGCAATCCAAGGGCGGCCCGGTCAGCGCCAGCACCACCCGCGCGGTTGAAGATGCGATTCTCTCCCGGGCGCGGCAGCTGCGGATTGCAGACAAGAAGTTCTGACCCGCTGCCCTCTGGAATCACCAGCCAAACCCCATTATCAGAAGCGCCGGGCCCCTAGCCCGGCGTTTTCATGCAAAGGACCGCTCTGATGTCGCGTTACTCCGCCACGGAAATCGAAGTAAAATGGCAGGAAGCCTGGGACAAGGCCGGGATTTTTCAGGCCAAGCGTACCGGCGACAAGCCGAAGTATTATGTGCTGGAGATGTTCCCCTATCCGTCGGGTAAGCTGCACATGGGCCATGTGCGCAACTACACAATGGGCGACGTGATCGCACGCTACAAGCTGTCCACCGGCCATAACGTCTTGCACCCAATGGGTTTTGACGCCTTCGGCATGCCGGCTGAAAACGCTGCGATGGCTTCGGGCGGGCACCCCAAGGACTGGACCTATTCGAACATCGACACGATGGTCGAGCAGATGAAACCGCTGGGCCTGTCGCTCGATTGGTCCCGCATGTTCGCCACCTGCGACCCGGAGTATTACGGCCAGCAGCAGGCGCTGTTCCTCGATTTCCTGGAAAAGGGCCTGGTTTACCGCAAAAACGCGGTGGTGAACTGGGACCCGGTCGACATGACCGTGCTGGCCAACGAGCAGGTCGAAAACGGCCGCGGCTGGCGCTCTGGCGCGCTGGTGGAGCGGCGCGAGCTGACGCAGTGGTTCTTCAAGATCTCGGATATGTCCGAAGAGCTGCTGTCAGCACTGGACGGCTTGGAAAACTGGCCCGCCAAGGTGCGCCTGATGCAGGAAAACTGGATCGGCAAGTCGCGCGGCCTGCAATTCTCGTTTGAACGCACAGATGGCAGCGAGGCAATCGAGGTCTACACCACCCGCCCCGACACGCTGATGGGCGCGTCTTTTGTCGGCATCTCGCCCGACCACCCGATTGCAAAAGGCTTGGAAGCCGAATCGGCAGAGGTTGCAGCCTTTGTTGCCGAGTGCCGCAAGGGCGGCACCACCGAGGAAGCCATCGAGACCGCCGAGAAGCTGGGCTATGACACCGGCATCCGGGTGAAGCACCCGCTGAACCCGGATTGGGAACTGCCGGTCTGGATCGCCAACTTCATCCTGATGGATTACGGCACCGGCGCAATCTTCGCCTGCCCGGCGCACGACCAGCGCGACCTCGACTTCTGCCGTAAGTATGATCTGCCGGTCACCGACACCTTCTTTGCTCTGGACAATGATTCTCCAGTGGCAGGCGAAGCCTTTGTGCCGCCGAAAACCGAGAAAGTCCGCTGGGTTGATCACTTTTCCGGGCTGACCGAGGCCACTGGCGAAGAGGCGATCAACGCCACCGTCGATTTTGCGGAAAAGGCCGGCTGGGGCCAGGGCGTCACCAAATACCGCCTGCGCGACTGGGGGCTTTCCCGCCAGCGCTACTGGGGCTGCCCGATTCCCGTGGTTCACTGCGAAGACTGCGGCGTGGTGCCGGAGAAGAAAGAGAACCTGCCGATCGCCCTGCCCTATGACGAAGACGGCAAGGCCATCGACTTCTCAGTTCCGGGCAACCCGCTGGACCGCCACCCCAGCTGGCGCAACTGTGCCTGCCCTTCTTGCGGCAAGCCTGCGCAGCGCGAAACCGACACCATGGACACCTTTGTCAACTCAAGCTGGTACTTTGCCCGGTTCACCGCCCCGCGCGCCGAAACCCCAACCGACATGGCCGAAGCCGAATACTGGATGAACGTCGACCAGTACATCGGCGGCATCGAGCATGCAATTCTGCACCTGCTCTATTCGCGCTTCTTCGCGCGCGCGATGCAGATCTGCGGCCACCTGCCGGAGAAATCGGCAGAACCCTTTGATGCGCTGTTCACCCAAGGCATGGTGACCCACGCGATCTATCAGTCCCAGCAGGTCACAAAAGAAGGTGATCCACGCGGTCCCGGCATTAAATTTCACAAGTACCACTACCCCGAGGAAGTCGAGCTGCGCGACGGCAAGGGCTTCCTGAAGGACGGCACCGAGGTGGAGATCATCCCGTCGGCCAAGATGTCCAAGTCCAAGAACAACGTGGTGGACCCGCTGCACATTATCTCATCCTTCGGCGCGGACACCGCACGCTGGTTCGTGCTGTCCGATTCGCCCCCCGAGCGCGACGTGGAATGGACCGCATCGGGTGCCGAGGCCGCCTATAAACACCTGAACCGGGTCTGGAACCTGTGCGACCGGATCGGCGAAATGGACCCGGAAGCGGCAGGGGAAGGCGACGCGGATCTGCTGCGCGAGATGCACAAGTGCATCCGCGACGTGACCCTGGGCGTCAATTCCTTTGGCTTCAACGCGGCAATTGCCAAACTTTACGCCTTCACCAGCACGCTTGCCAAATCCAAGGCCAGCCACAAGACACAGCGCCAGGCGATCATGACCCTGGCCCAGCTGATGGCGCCGATGACCCCGCATTTGGCCGAGGACATCTGGAGCCATCAGGGCGGCGCGGGACTGGTGGCCACCGCGCCTTGGCCGGTTGCGGATGAAGCGATGCTGGTCGAGAACACCGTCACCCTGCCGATCCAGATCAACGGCAAGCGCCGCGGCGAAATCGAAGTCGCCAAGGACCTGGACAAGGCAGAGGTTGAAAAACTCGCCCTGGCGCACGAAGCTGTGCAAAAGGCGCTGAATGGCGGCGCTCCGAAAAAGGTGATCGTGGTGCCGGGCCGGATTGTGAATGTCGTTGCTTAACCGCAGAACCCTGCTGCTGGCCCTGCCCCTGGTGGCAGCGGCCTGCGGCTTTACCCCGGTGTATGCCCCTGGCGGCACCGGGTCCGCGCTGCATGGCCAGATCGAAGTGCAGGCGCCGGAAGAGATCAGGACCGCCAGCGGCACCGACGCCTATTTCCTGGTACAGAACCTGGAACAGCGCCTGGGCCGCGGCGGCAGCGCGACTTACAAGCTGGACCTGACGCTGCGCACGCGGGAAGAAGGCCAGGCGATTACCGCAGGCAATGACATCACCCGCTATTCGGTGATCGGCACGGCCCGCTATTCGCTGACCCGCCTGTCGGACGGCAAGGTCGCCTCCAGCGGCAGGGTCGAGAATTTCACCGGCTACTCCGCCACCGGCTCCACAGTGGAGACACTGGCAGGCGAACGCGATGCGCATGAGCGGCTGATGGTGATTCTGGCCGATCAGATCACTGCGCAGATTCTAGCAACTGCGGATCTCTCCGCGCCTGCCGAATGAAACTCTCGCCGCGCGAGGCGGATGGCTATTTCGCCAGGCCCGATCCGGGCAAGACCGGCATCCTGATCTATGGCGCCGATGCAATGCGCGTGTCACTCAAGCGGCAGCAGGTGCTGGCAGCCCTGCTTGGGCCTGGCGCCGAGGAAGAAATGCGTCTGACCCGGCTGCCCGGCAGCGACCTGCGCAAAGACCCGGCGCAGCTGCTGGATGCGGTCAAGGCGGTGGGGTTTTTCCCCGGTGTCCGGGCGGTGTTTGTCGAAGGCGCCAATGATACGGCCACCCCCGCGATTGCCGCCGCGCTGGAGGAATGGCAACCGGGCGATGCGCAAATCGTGGTCACGGCGGGCCTGCTCAAGGCCTCCTCGAAACTGCGCAAGGCCTTTGAAAGCCACAATAATGCCTATGCGGTTGGGATCTATGACGACCCGCCCTCACGTGCCGAAATCGAGCGGATCCTGGGCGAAGCCGGCATCCGCGACGTGCCCGGCGACAGCATGTCGGCGCTGACGGACATTGCCAATGACACCGGCCCCGGCGATTTCTCCCGAATGATCGAAAAGCTGGCGCTTTACAAGCATGGAGACAGCAGCCCGCTGTCGCTGGACGACATCGGCGCCGTTGCTCCGCAGTCGACCGAAGCCGCGCTGGATGACGTGCTGAACGTGGTGGCCGAGGGGCGCAGCCCGGAAATCGGCCCGCTGATCCGCCGCTTGCAGGCGCAGGGCACCAGTGCGGTGACGCTCTGCATCGGCGCCACCCGGCATTTCCGCACGCTGTACACCATCGCCGCGGCCCCCGGCGGCCCGGCGCAGGGTATCGGCCAGCTGCGCCCGCCGCTCTATGGCAAACGGCGCGACCGGATGCTGCGCCAGGCGCAGAACTGGGGCGCAAACCGGCTGGAAACCGCGCTGACGATCATCACCGACACCGACCTGGCGCTGCGCTCGGCCGGGCAGACTGCGCCCGCGCTGGCGCTGATGGAACGTGCGCTGATCCGGCTGGCCATGCTGAGCCGCGCCCGCTGACGCTGCGCCCATTACCTTGATCCCCTCTCCCGCGCAGCCCATCTTAACTGCACACAACAGGAGAGAGACGATGTATACGGTCACTGGCATCCCGCTCACCCGCACCTTCCGGGTTCTCTGGGCGCTTGAAGAGCTTGGCGTGCCTTACGAGCTGCATCAGCATGGGCCCCGCAGCCCGGAAGTCCAGGCGCTGAATGTCTCGGGCAAAGTGCCAGTGCTGCAGGCAGAAGGTGAGACCATCACCGATTCGACTGCCATCCTGACCTATCTGGCTGACAAGCACGGCGCGCTGACCGCCCCGGCCGGCACCGTGGCCCGCGCCAAGCAGGACGCAATGACCCACCTTCTGCTGGACGAGGTCGACGCCGTCCTCTGGGCCGCCGCCCGCCACAGTTTCATCCTGCCCGAGGACCAGCGGGTGCCGGAGGTGAAAGGCAGCCTGAAATGGGAGTTCGCCCACAACCTGGCCCGGCTTGAGGCCAAGATGGCCGGCCCCTTTCTGATGGGCGAGGACTTCACCATCGCCGATATAATCTGCACCCATTGCCTGAACTGGGCCCGCAGCGCCAAATTCCCGGTCGAAGGTGAAAAACTGCAGGACTATGGCAAGCGGATGCGTGAGCGCGAAGCGTTTCAGCGGGTGGCGGCACTCGCCAAGTAATCCGCAGCCGCCCGCCCCGCCCAGCGCCCGGTCGCCAGGCAGGCGGTCAGCAGGTAGCCGCCCGTCGGCGCCTCCCAATCCAGCATTTCCCCGGCGCAAAAGGTGCCGGGGAGCTGTTTCAGCATCAGCCCTTCGTCCAGCGCCTCGCGGCTCACCCCGCCGGCGGTGGAAATGGCTTCATCCATCGGGCGCAGGCCGACGTGTTTCACCGGCAGCGCTTTGATCAGCTGTGCCAGAGCTTCCGGCTCCTGCGGCAAGGGACGGCCAAACTCCTGCAGCACGGCGGTCCGTGCCGCGCCCAGCTTTAGCACCTTGCGCAAGTGATTGGAAAAACTCGCCTTGCCACGCGGCCGGGACAGCCTGCGAGCCACTTCGGCATCCTGCACGTCAGGCAGAAGATCTATTTTTAGTTCCTGGCCTTCCCGCACCTCCACACAGACAGAGTAAATGCCGCCGCCTTCCAGACCGCGCTGCGAGATCACAGCCTCTCCCCGCGAAGAAAGCTGGCCAGACTTCAGCGCTATGCCTTTCAGGGGCTGGCCGAATTGCGGCTCCATATGGCTGGACCATTCCACCAATAGCCCCGCATTGGCAGGTTTAAACGGAGCGGTTTCCACTTCATTATCCTGCAAAAGCAACGCCCAGGTTCCGTCGGCGCCGAGCCGTGCCCAGCTTGCGCCGCCCAGCGCCAGAACAACGGCGCCGGCCTCGATCCGCTTTGGGCCTTCCGGCGTTTCAAAGGCAAGCTGATTTTTGTCCCAGCCAGCCCAGCGCCAGCGGGTGCGAAGTTCGGCATCATATCCACCCAGCCGTGCCAGCCAGGCGCGCAGTAGCGGCGAGGCTTTCATCACCGTGGGAAACACCCGGCCAGTCGAGCCGGTGAACAGCTCACTGCCGAGGCCGCGTGCCCAGTCCTGCACTGCCTGCGCGTCAAACTCCCGGATCATCGGCGCAAGCCACTCCGCTGCTTCTCCGTACTGTGTGATCAATTGCGTAAACGGCTCATCCTTGGTCAGGTTCAGACCGGATTTCCCCGCCATCAGGAACTTGCGCGCAACCGACGGTTTGGCCTCCAGAACCAGCACCCGGTGCCCGGCCCGGCCCAGTACCTCGGCGGCCATCAGCCCGGCCGGACCTGCACCGATCACCACTGCGTCCCATGCCTCTGCCATGCCATCCCCTTGCCAGCCCTTGCCGCCGGCGTGTCTATTCACTGCACCAAACCCAAAGAGGCCTGCGCATGCCTGATCCGATCTGCCCGCTCTGCGGCCGCCCCATTCCGGGCGGCGTGCCGCAAAGCCTGCACCATCTGATCCCAAAACTGAAAGGAGGCAAGGGCGGGCCGGTGGTTCTGCTGCATGACATCTGCCACCGCGAGATCCATGCCACGCTGACCGAGGCGGAACTGGCCCGCGATTACAGCACGCCCGACGCGCTGAAGGCGCATCCGAGGCTGGCCAAGTTCATCGCCTGGGTGCAAAAGCGCCCTCCGGAATTCAACTCCCGCGTGCCTGGCAAACGCCGCAAGCGTTAGGGTCAAAACCTTAGGTAATCTCTAGCCCCTGAAACGCCGGGCTGTCCTGCATCTCTGCCCCGGCGATATGCTGGAATTCCAGCGTGGTATAGGGGCGGCGCCACAGCCATTCACGGTTTGCCACAGCCGTCAGATCCGGATCCGGCGGGGTCTCATATGTGTAGGCCAGGAAGTGCAGATCGAACCCGAATTCTGAGACATCCTGCACCGACAGCAGTTTCATTTCCGCATGTTCGGCAAGCTCCGCTGCGATATCCCCGGTTCGCAAGGTGACCTGCCCCACATGCGCACCGCCACCCAGCGGCAGCGCAGGATCACCAGCATCATCTGGCCGGTTGCCCTGGAAATCATGCTGCAGCAGCTCGATAGAAAACCCCTCAGGATCATGCAGGTGCGCCATATAACCGATATCGCGGAACTGATGCGGAGCGGAGACCTCCATCCCATTCTGCCGCAGCTGCTCGCAGGCCAAGTCCAAATCAGGCAGGCAGATGCCGATTTTCCAGTAGCGCTCATCGCGGGAGCGCGCAGTCTGTGTGCCGCCGGGCAGCAGGATCAGGTCCGCGTCCTCTCCCGCAAACCCCACCCGCCAGGTATCTCCCCCGGCCCGTGCCTTCATGCCAAACACATCGGCATAGAAACCGGCCAGCCGCTCAGGGTTTTCTACCTGCAGCCGGACTCCGGACAGACGCTTCACCGGCACATCTCCAGGATGCCGGCCGCAATTTCCGGCTTGGCCTCCAGCGCATGGGCCAGCAGATCATGTGCTGTTTCCATCAGCGCCTCCGGTTCCACGATCCGGTCTACCAGACCATAAACATAAGCCTCCTGCGCAGTGATCTTCTGACCTGCTGCCAGGATCATCTTGGTGCGCGCGGGGCCGATCAGCGCCGCCATCCGCTTGGCATCCGACGGCTGCGGCAGGTAGCCGAGCTTCATCACCGGGTAAAAGACCTTGGCCGAAGGCACCGCAATGCGGATGTCGCAGGCCAGCGCCATGCCGTTGGCGCCGCCTGCCAAAGTGCCGTTCAGCGCCGCCACCTTCAGGCAAGACACCGCGGCCAAGGCATTTGACAGCCGCTCCCACACCGGAGACGTCGCGAGGCCTGCCCGCGCCTCGTCCAGATCGGCACCGGCACTGAACACCTTGCCGGTGCCGGTCAGGATCAGCCCCCGGGCCTCCCCGGCGCGCTCAGCGATTTCCGCCAGTTCGGTCAGCATCGCCTCCGTCAGCGAGTTGGCCTTGTCCGGACGGTTGATGGTGACGGTCCAAAGGCCGTTTTCGGCAATCTCCAGCCCGATCATACCAGCCCCACCCGCTGGCGGATGCTGTCTTCGCGCAGCGAAACCTCCTGGCCGATATAGCCATCCGCATCCGCAGTGCACATCCACATCAGCGCCCGCGCAGGCCATTCCGCGGGAATGTGGTCTTCCCACTCCATCTCACTCACCGGATTGATGCCGCTGGCCTTGATCTCGCGCTGCATCTGGGTGGCCACGGTTCCCGGCGACAGGCCCATGGCACGGATGCCGTTGCCGCGTTCTTCCAGATCCAGGGCAGAGGTCAGCATCGCTGCACCTGCCTTGGAGGAACAATAGGCGCTCCAGCCCTCCAGCGGCCTGTGCGCCGCACCGGAGCTCACGGTGATGATGGTGCCGCCGCCCGCGGGCTTCATCAGCGGCAGCGCCGCACGCATGCCGTTGAACACGCCTTTGAGGTTGATGTCGATCAGCTTGCCCCAGTCCTCCGGCTGCGCTTCCGACAGCCGGGCGATCGGCTCGATCACCCCGGCATTGTTGATCAGGATGTCCAAACTGCCGAACTTCGCGTGCGTTTCGCCCAGCGCCGCCTCAACCGCGGCACAGTCCGCCACGTCGCAGGCAAACGTCAGCACATTTCCGCCGATCTCTTTCGCCAGCGCCTCCAGGGCGTCCGCGCTCCTTGCCAGCAAGGCCAGATTGGCCCCGGCGGCGGCAAAAATCCGGGCTGCATCAGCGCCGATGCCGCGGCTGGCCCCTGTAATTGCAACTGTTTTTCCGTTGAAATCCATCGGCCGTCCCTCCAAGTGACTGATAACCCATGTGGTAATGCGGTTAGGGGGAACGGTCCAGCCCAAGGCCCCCTTGACGCACGCAGCCGCGGGGCAGACGATGTATTCAATTCGCTTACAGGGAAAGGTTCTCTTATGTCCGTATTTATTGCTCGCGGCGGTGCCGCCGCGGCTATTGTTGTTATTTCCGCCCAAGGTGCCCTGGCCGACCTCAGCGCCCAGGATGTCTGGGCCGACTGGAAAGCCTATCTGACCAGCACCGGCTACACTGTGTCCGGCAATAAATCCGTATCCGGCAGCACCCTGACCGTCACTGATGTGTCGATGGTCATGCCGATCCCCGAGGAAGACGGCTCCGGCACTGTGAGCTTGCCGGAAATCCAATTCGTGGAAAACGGCGATGGCACCGTCAACGTGCTGCTGCCTGCCGAATTTCCGATGGGGTTTGAATTTTCCGGCGACGGCGAGAGCTTCTCGGGCAAGCTGATCTACGCCCATGACGGCACTCCGATGACCGTGTCCGGCGACGCCGAAAACATGAGCTACGGCTATACGTCCTCCAAGGTCACCATGACCCTGGACGGGCTGACCGCCGATGGCGAGGCAATTCCGGCCGATGTGGCAAAAGTGCTGATCACCATGAACGACGTCGCCACCCAGACCGACATGACGATTGCCGGTGCGCGCAGCTATGCGCAGACGCTGACGGCCTCCAGCCTCAGCTACGACATGGGCTTCAACGACCCCGAGAGCAACGGCACCGGCTCCTTCAAGGGCGCTCTGCAAGGGCTGAACTTCAGCGGCACCAGCACAGTGCCCACTGGCCTGGAAGGGCCCGACATGCAGGCGCTGCTGGAGGCCGGTTTCGCCTTTGACGGTACCTTCACCTTTACCGGCGGCAACGGCGCGGTGTCCGGCGTCGACGGCGGTGACAGCTTTGCCATGGAAAGCAGCTCGCAAGGCGGCTCCATTGCCGTAGCAATGGATAAACAGAGCCTGACCTACGACGTGTCTCAGACCGGCACCACCGTGAATATCTCCGGCTCCGAAATTCCGTTCCCGCTGGCGCTAAGCATGGCCGAAACCGGATTCAAGATGATGATGCCGCTGGCGAAATCCGACGAGGAGCAGGATTTTGCCCTGGGTATCACCCTGCGCGACTTTGCGGTTCCGGAAATGCTCTGGGGCATGGTCGACCCGACCGGCCAGCTGCCGCATGATCCGGCCACTGTGATCCTGGACCTGGCCGGCAAGGGCAAAGTGCTGTTTGATCTATTTGACCCGGAAGCCATGGTCGCAGTGGAATCCGGCGACGAGCAGCCGGGCGAACTGAACGCGCTGACCGTCAAGCAGTTGCAGGTTTCCGCTGCTGGCGCCGAGCTGACCGGCACCGGCGATTTCACCTTCAACAACGAAGACCTGGTGAGCTTTGACGGCATGCCGGCACCGTCGGGCGCGGCCAACCTCAAACTTGTCGGCGCAAATGCTCTGATCGACAAGCTGATCGGCATGGGCCTGATGTCTGACAGCGACGCTATGGGCGCGCGGATGATGATGGGCATGCTGGCAGTGCCGGGCGAAGGCGAGGACACGCTGACCTCGAAGATCGAGATCTCCGACGACGGCCAGATCCACGCCAACGGCCAGCGCATCAAATAACCATCAAATCCCAGACAAGTCCGGCAAAGGGGCTGCCTTCGGCGGCCCCTTTTTTGCTGCCCGCCCTTGCGGCAAGCCCTTTGTCTGGATAGCTCTGATAGGGAGCAGAACAGAAGGTGCCCATGACCCAGTCCCCCGAAGCGCTTTGCCACGCCCTGATTGACGCCGCCCGCAAGGCCGGCGCGGATGCTGCCGATGCCATGGCTGCCGAGGGCAGTTCCCTCAGCATCGAAGTCCGCGAGGGCAAGCTGGAGCACGCGGAGCGCTCCGAGGGCACCGATCTGGGACTGCGAGTGTTTGTGGGCAAGCGCCAGGCGCTGGTTTCATCCTCTGACATGCGCCCGGAAACCATCGCAGCGATGGCCGAGCGGGCTGTCGCCATGGCCAAGGAAGCGCCAGAGGATCCCTATACCGGCCTCGCCGATCCGTCGCAGCTGGCACAGAGCTGGGACCTGGCCGCGCTTGAGCTGGAAGATCCCAGCGGTGAACCGGAACCCGCGGCGCTGCAGGCAGACGCGCTGGCCGCTGAGGCTGCGTGCCAGGGCATCGACGGCATCACCCAGGTTCAATCGGCAGGTGCCGGCTATGGCCGCCATGTAGTGCATCTGGCCGCAACCAACGGCTTCTCCGGTGGCTACCAGCGCACTGGCCGGTCGCTGTCGGCCACCGGGATCGCGGGCACAGGCACCGGCATGGAACGCGACCACGACGGCGACTCGCGCACTTTCCAGGCCGACCTGCGCAGTGCCCAGGATATCGGCCGCACCGCGGGCGAGCGCACAGTGGCACGGCTTGGCGCCCGCAAACCCAAGACCGGCAGCTTCCCGGTGCTGTTCGACGAACGCATCTCCTCCTCGCTGATCGGCCACCTGCTGTCCGCCGCCAATGGTGCGGCGATTGCCCGCGGCTCTTCCTGGCTGAAGGACTCACTGGGCCAGCAAGTGCTTCCCGAGGCGCTTTCGGTCATCGAGGACCCGCACCGCCCGCGTATTTCCGGCTCCCGCCCGTTCGACGGCGAAGGCCTGGCGACCCGCAAGCGCACTGTGGTCGACAAGGGAGTGCTGACCGGATGGACCCTGGACCTGGCATCTGCCCGCAAATTGGGGCTAGAAAGCACCGCCAACGCGGCCCGCGGCATCGGCGGGGTGCCGTCGCCCTCGACCTGGAACATCGCGCTGACCCAAGGCGAGGCCAGCCGCGAGGATCTGATTGCACAAATGGGCACCGGCCTTCTGGTCACCTCAATGATCGGCTCCACCATCAACCCGAACACCGGCGATTACTCGCGTGGCGCATCCGGTTTCTGGGTAGAAAACGGCGAGATTGCCTACCCGGTCAATGAATGCACCATCGCCGGCAACCTGCACGACATGCTGCGCCGGATCGTGCCCGCAAATGACGCCCGCCAGCACCTGTCGACCGTGGTGCCGTCGCTGCTGATCGAAGGAATGACACTTGCCGGCAACTGATCTTTCCCTGCTTGTGAAAGCGGCGGAACAAGCCGGAGACATCGCATGCCGCTATACGGGCCCCGAGGCCAAGCGCTGGGACAAACCTGGCGGTGCCGGTCCAGTGACCGAGGCGGATCTGGCCGTAAACACCATGCTGGAAGACATGCTGCCCGCGGCGCGGCCCGGCTACGGCTGGCTGTCGGAAGAGACCGAGGACAGCGGCGCACGCCTGTCGTGCGAGCGGGTGTTCATCATAGACCCGATCGACGGCACCCGCAGCTTTGCCGAAGGCTCCCGCACCTGGGCGCATTCCTTTGCGGTGGCCGAACAGGGCGAGGTCACGGCGGCGGTGATCTATTTGCCCCAGCGCGATCTGATGTTCACCGCCGCCAAGGGCCAAGGCGCGGCCTGCAATGGCACGCCGATACATGTTTCTACGGACGCCGAACTGGCAAGCGCCGAGGTGCTGGCCGCCAAACCGAACCTCCAGGCCCATCACTGGCTCGGCGGCACCCCGCCGGAGTTCGTCCGCAGCTACCGGCCGTCGCTGGCCTACCGCCTGGCCAAGGTGGCGGATGGCCGCTTTGGCGCCATGCTGACACTGCGGCCCAGCTGGGAGTGGGATATTGCCGCGGGTGATTTGCTGATCCGCGAGGCCGGTGGCATCATCACCGACAGAACCTCCGCCCCCCTGCGCTTCAACAACCCGCACCCGCGACTGAACGGGGTGGTCGCGGGCAGCGGGGATTTGCACCAGGCTCTGATGGTGCGGCTCAACCCGGACAGCCCCGGCATTGCTGGACATTGAAGCCACCAGGCCTTAAGCGGCGGCAGCCCCGCCACAGCCAGACGCAAAGTTTTCACAGACAAACCCGCATGTTGCAGATACCTTGGGCCGGAAAATTCAGATCGAACCAGATGCAACGGCGAACCACAGCTCCCAGCCGCTCCTCCGTGCTGCAGCCACGTCCCAAAGGCGAGCTGCTGTGGCTGCACGCGACCACGCCTGAACGCTACCTGGCGCTCTGCGACGTTGGCCGCCGCCTGAAAAGCCTGCGCCCGGACCTTTTGGTTCTGGCCAGCTGGGAGGCTGAATTGCGGCTGACAGGCACGGTCGGCTGCGACATTCCGATCGGCCCTCTCCCTGAAGACACCGCAACTGAGGCCCGCGATTTCCTCAACCACTGGCAGCCGGATGCCTGCATCTGGACCGGAACACCGTCACGGCGCATCATGTTGAAACAGCTGCGGGAGCGGAAAACCGGCGTGCTGCTGGCCGACTTGCTGGAGCATGAAGTCCCGAACCGCGCCAGCCGCTGGCTGCCGGATCAGCGCAGGCGCCTGCTTGATGGGCTGACTTGCATTCTGACCCCGTCCAAGGCGGTGCAAGCACGGCTGATCCGGGCCGGCTTCCCGGCCGGGAGGGTCGAGCTGGCGGCAAAACTGCGGGTTTCAGCCATCCCGCCCGGCTGCAATGACGACGAACTGGCATCCATGCAGCAGGTCATGGGAAGCCGCCCGGTCTGGCTGGCTGCCCATGCCAAACTCAGCGAACTGCCGCAGATCCTCGAAACCCACCGGGCGGCTTTGCGGCTGCTGCATCGGCTGCTTCTGGTCATTGCGCTGGACGATCCGCAGGATTTGGACGCCGCCGCCAAGCTGCTGCAGGACAGCGGCCTGCCCTTTGCCGATTGGGAAAACGGCGGCGAGCCGGAAGACCTGTGCCAGGTGCTGCTCACCAGCGGCGAGGATCTGGGGCTTTGGTACCGGCTGTCTCCCGTTGCTCTGATCGCCAGCAGCCTGGACCCGGCAGCTCAGGGGCAGTCGCCGCTGGATGCCGCTGCCCTGGGCTCTGCCCTGCTGCACGGCCCCGGCATCCATGCCCATCGTGAGCTTTACGAGCGGCTGGCCAAAGCCGGCGCTGCGCAGCCAGTGCGCGCCCAAGCCGACATGGCCGACGCGGTTGTCGCCCTCTCCGCACCCGACAAAGCGGCTGAGATGGCCCTGGCCGGCTGGCAGAGCGTCACCGAAAGCGCGGCCACCACCGATAAACTATTGGACAAGGTTCAGGCTCTGCTGGACCAGCGCGAGGACACAAATGCGGGCACCTGATTTCTGGCACAAGCCGCCCGGTTCCTTTGATCTGCGGGCGGCTTTGCTGGCGCCATTGGGCTGGGCCTATGGCCGTGCAACAGCCTCGCGGCTGGCCAAGGGCAGCCCGGCGGCGCCCGGGGTGCCAGTGATCTGCGTCGGCAACCTGAACGCCGGCGGCACCGGCAAGACGCCTACCGTGATCTGGCTGCTGGAAACCCTGCGCAACCTGGGCCACGAACCGCATGTAGTGACCCGCGGCTATGGCGGCTCTCTGGACGGGCCGGTGCAGGTCATTCCCGGGCAGCACAAAGCGGCACAGACTGGCGATGAGCCGCTGTTGCTGGCCGCCTTCGCCGAGGTCTGGGTGGCCAAGGACCGCGCCGCCGGCGCCCGTGCCGCAGCCGGAGCTGGCGCGACCGTGATTGTCCTTGATGACGGCTTCCAGAACCCGGCCGTGGCCAAGGACCTGTCGCTGGTCGTGGTGGACGCTCAGCAAGGGTTCGGCAACGGCCGCTGCCTGCCGGCCCTTTGCGGGAACCCGTCGCCACCGGCCTGAAACGCGCCGATGCGGTATTGTCGCTGGGGCCTGAACCCGCGCAGAAGATTTTCGCAGCCTCTTGGAGCAGTCAGATGCAGGGCCTGCCGCATTTCACCGGCGCGCTGGAGCCGCTGCAGACCGGCATGCCATGGAACGGCACAAAAGTGCTGGCCTTTGCCGGCATTGGCCATCCGCAAAAGTTCTTCAACACTCTGCGCAGCCTTGGCGCCGACATCGCCCGGGCCGAGGCGTTGGACGATCACCAGCCGCTGACAGGCGCATTGCTGAACCGGCTGGAGAACGAATCCAAACTGCTGAACGCGCAACTGGTGACGACCGAAAAAGACGCCGTCCGCCTGCCGGACAGCTTCCGGCCCAAAGTGATTACCCTGCCGGTGCGTTTGCTGATCGCCAGGGATGACGCCTTGAAAGAGCTGCTAATGAAGGCCGCGCCTACGCCGTGATCCTGCCCGGCATTTGATAGGCAAAACAATAAAAGCCCGGGCATACGCCCGGGCTCATCGTTTTGACAGCTAAATAAGTTCAGCCTTCCAGCTCAGCGTCCAGCAGCTTCTTGAAGTCCGCATAAGACTGGTTGGAAACCTTCTCGCCGTTCAAAATGAACGAAGGCGTCGACTCGATGCCATGCTCGGTCGCGTTTTCCTGATACCAGGTCACCAGGGTCTGCGCCTTGGTGCCGTCCTGCAGGCAGGCTTCCAGCTGTTCGTTCTCGATGCCGGCCAGGCGGCCGATCTTGCGAAGCTCGTCGACAATTGCCGAGGCATCGCCAGCCCGTGCCCAATCCGACTGGCCTTTGTAGATCAGGTCGGAGATACCAAAGAACTTTTCAGTGCCGCCGCAACGCGCGATCATCGATGCCCACAGGCCGTAGCGGTCGAAATAGACCTCGCGGTAGATGAACTTCACCTTGCCGGTGTCAATGTAATCCGCCTTCAGCTGCTTGAAGGTGTTGTTGTGGAAGTTGGCGCAATGCGGGCAGGTGTAGGAGGCGTATTCGATCAGCGTGACCGGCGCATCCTCGGCCCCCAGGGTCATCTCAGTGATGGTGGAGGTGTCCACTTCGGCTTCCTGCGCAAAGGCGGCGCCGACCAGCGGGTTTTGCGGCAGATTGCTCTGGCTGCCCAAGCCTGACAGGGCATAACCGCCCGCAACAACCGCAACCGCGGCAAAGACACCAGACATAAGACGGGTCATTTGAACCCCTTTCCTTGCGTTTTCTGTTTTGTCAGCACATTGCGCCCCAGACGCTCCAGGGCAGCGCGCAAATCGTCGTTTTCCACCCCTTCCGCCGCTTTGCTGGCCTCGGCCGCATCCTTTGGATCCGGCTGCAGCGGGGCTTGCACTTTGGGGGCATATTTGAATTCCACGCGGCCGTCGGAAAATCCCGTCGGTGCGGTTTGCGTGATCCGCACCTTGGAAATGGCATTGAAACCATAGACCGCATTCACCCGCTCGCGCAGGCGTTCCTTTTGCATTTCGAGCATTGGCGCATTGGCCCCGGTCGTCAGCACCGTCAGCGTAGCGCCAAAGGAGCCGCGCCCGTACCCCACGTTCACCGGCCGCGCCATTGTGGCAATATCCGGCCCGGCGATCTCTTCCCAATGGGTGAGCAGGCGCGATACCGCGAATCCCCGGCTTTCCCCCGCCTTGCGGATCTGCTCGCTGAGGAGCTTGGAGGTCCGGGAGAACCCGCGTGTGGTGCTTCGCCTGAATGCCATGATCTAGCTTTTGCTCGACTGCGTACCCTATTGTAAAGAGCCCGGGTACAGGCGCCAGCCTAACAGCAAGCCAAGGAATAACGAATGCGTGACTTGAACAGCCATTCCGCCGCGATGAGTGGAGACCTGCTTGCCTGGTACGACGTGCATGCCCGCGCGATGCCCTGGCGGGTCGGCCCGGCAGAGCGCGCGGGTGGTGCGCGGCCCGATCCCTATAAGGTCTGGCTCAGCGAGGTCATGCTGCAGCAGACCACCGTGGCCGCCGTTCGGGAATATTTCCTGCGTTTCACCAGCCGCTGGCCGACGGTGCTGGATCTAGCAGCGGCAGAAGATGCCGATGTGATGAGCGAATGGGCCGGCCTCGGCTACTACGCCCGCGCCCGCAACCTGCTCAAATGCGCCCGCGCGGTTGCCGGTGAGTTCGGCGGCCGCTTTCCAGATACATATGACGGCCTGCTGAAACTGCCCGGCATCGGCCCCTATACCGCCGCTGCCATATCCTCGATCGCTTTCGACCGGCCCGAGACCGTTCTGGATGGCAATGTCGAGCGGGTTATGGCGCGAATCCATGACATCCACGAGCCGCTGCCCGGTGTGAAACCCGTGCTCAAGGAACGCGCCGCGGAACTGACGCCGTCGCAGCGCCCCGGCGACTATGCCCAGGCGGTGATGGACCTTGGCGCCACCATCTGCACCCCCCGCAACCCGGCCTGCGGCATTTGCCCCTGGCGCGATCCATGTTCCGCGCGGATCGCGGGGACGGCCGCAGAATTGCCCAAGAAGACGCCCAAGAAGCCAAAGCCAACCCGATACGGCATCGTTTACCTGGCAAAATCGGCTGAGGGGACTTGGCTATTGGAGCGGCGCCCGGACAAGGGCCTTCTGGGCGGCATGCTGGGCTGGCCCGGATCAGAGTGGAACGACGCCCCGGCACCGAACCCGCCGTTTGAGGCCGAGTGGCAGGATCTGGGAGGTGAAGTCCGCCATACCTTCACCCATTTCCATCTGATCCTGCAGGTTCGGACAGCGGAACTGCCCGCCGGTTTCAACCCAACAGAAGACCAAGAGCTGATCCCGCGCCAAGGCTTCCGCCCCTCCAGCCTGCCCACCGTGATGCGCAAGGCCTTCGATCTGACACTGGACACGTAAGGAAACCTCCTGCCCGGCTGCAAGCCGGGCAGCGCCCGACCCTCCCCACGGGAGGGCGCTTCACGCCCACCCAGGGTCGGACACTGCCCTTCGCGCTACAATAAATTCGGTGCGAAAAAGGTGAGGGGCAGGTCGCCTTTTTGAACGGCATCACCAGGCTTGGGTTTTCCGTGCAACCGGCGTAGTCTCCGTGGCAAACGCGCGCATAAGCTTTTGGAGACACAGGCATGATTGCCCCCGAAACCCTTGCCCGCTGGCAAAGCGCCCTGCCGTTCTGGATGTCCTTCCTGCTGCTGCCCCTGGCGTGGATTGCTGCGCTGCAGGGCGGCTGGGCCCTGATCCTGCCGCCGCTGGTGACCTGGCATCTGTTTGCGGTGCTGGACGGGATGTTCGGCCTCAACCTGGAAAACGCCGACCCCGAAACCCCTGACAGCGACCTTAAATGGTACAAGCTGCTGACCGCTGCCTGGGTGCCGCTGCAGTTCGTGACCCTGTTTGCACTGATCTGGTACGTGAGCGGCGCGGATCATCTGAACGGCTTTGAGAAGTTCGCCGTGTTCTTTGGGGTTGGCGTCATCACCGGTGCCGTCGGAATCAACTACAGCCATGAACTGATGCACCAATCCAGCCGGGCGGAGCGTTGGCTGGGGGATATCCTGCTGGCAATGGTGCTTTATTCGCACTTCCGCTCTGAACACCTGCTGGTGCATCACCGTTATGTCGGCACCCCGCGCGACCCGGTAACAGCGCGCTACAACGAGGGTTTCCATCGCTTCTACCCGCGGGTGCTGCGGCAATGCTGGCACTCTGCCTTCCGCGCGGAGAAAGAGAAACTGGCCAAGAAGAACCGCCCATGGACGGACCCGTCGAACCCGTTTTTCCGCTATTGGGCGCTGCAGGGCGCCATGCTGCTTTTGGCGCTGCTGCTGGGCGGCATGACAGGCGTGCTTCTGTTCCTGGTCCAGGCCGGTGTCGCCATCTGGCAGCTGGAGCTGGTCAATTATGTGGAACACTACGGGCTGACCCGCAAACATCTGGGCGACGGAAAATACGAGCCTGTGCAGCCGCGCCATTCGTGGAACGCGGCGCACAAGGCGTCGAACTGGCTGCTGATCAACCTGCAGCGCCACTCGGACCACCATTACAAGCCCAACCGCCGCTTTCCGCTGCTGCAGAACTATACCGAGGCGGACGCGCCTCAGCTGCCATACGGCTATCCGGTGATGACAGTTGCCGCGATGATCCCGCCCTTGTGGCGCCGGGTGATGAACCCGCGGGTGCGGCGCTGGCGGCAGGCCTATTACCCGGAAATCACCGACTGGCACCCCTACAACAAGGCGCTGAACCCGCAGCCGCGCTAAGCCTTACCCCCAGGCAAGCACCGTCATCGGCGTATCCAGCCCGCGCACCTCCTGACCCGAGTGCCGGACCGCGCCTTCCAGCAGATCCGCGCCAGCGCGTTCCGCGCGCACCTGGTCAGCCAAGGCTTCGCTGACGGCGATGCGGGCCTCCAGCGGCCGGGTCAGCTTCTCCAGCCGCGAGGCGATGTTCACCGCCATGCCCAGCACTGCATATTCCAGCCGGTTAGCGCCAATGTCTCCCAGCAGCGCCTCGCCAAAATGGATGCCAATCCCGGCGCGGATCTCCGGCAGGCCGATACGTGCGCGTTCCGTGTTCCATTTGGCCAGTGAGGCCTGCATCGCCTGGGCGCAGGCCAGTGCGTTGCTGGCATCCTGCTCACCAGCCACAGGTGTGCCAAAGGTCGCCATCAGCCCGTCACCCAGATACTTGTCCAGCGTTCCATGGTGGCGGAACACTTCGCGTTCCATCCGGCCATGAAACTCGCGCAAGAGGTCGATGACCGCATGCGGGTCCTGCTCTGCCGACAGCCGGGTAAAACCGACGATATCGATAAACAAAACCGCCACGTTCTCGCTGCGCACCTGCTTCAGCGGTTCGTCATTCTGAGACAGCTGGTCCACAACGTTCGGAGAGAAGTAGCGTGAAAGATTGGCCCGCTCGCGCTCCAGGCTGGCATTGCTCATCAGCAGCCCGTTGAAACGGCGCACCGAGAACCCCAGTGTCACCGCCACAAGAACAAAGACGACTGCCTCCTGCACCCTCAGCTTCACAATAAAACTGTTCGGATCAAAGAACTCCATCAGCTCCGGATTAAAGCCAAGGGCAGCATTCACCGCGTCCGAGAGACCAGGAACCGGATCGGTAACCCACCAGACCACTCCCAGCGCGCCCAGCCACATCGCTGCCGTCCAAGTGCCGATCGCAATCACCGTGCGCCAGGAATAGGCCATGGTGCCGGCCGCGAGAATGACAAAAAAGTACTGAAAGTTGTCAAACCGGTACTGCAAGGGCAGCGGCAGGCCGCGGCTGTCGAAGGGGTTCGGCACGATCAGGGCCAAAGTCATGATCAACAGGTCGAGAAAGATCAGGAACAGTTCCAGCTTGGACCGCCCGATCTTGCCCGCACGGCCGATGAACCAGCCGTTGAGGCACAACAGAGCCAGAATCGCATGGTAGTAGAGGACATTCCACGACGGGTTCAGAAAAATGATGAACACGCCGATGATCGGCATCGCAATCCAGCGCGCCCGCACCGCCAGCTGCAGCCCGCGCCGCTTGTGCGCTTCCAGCGCGGCTTCGGCAAAGCGGGTTTCCGCCTCGGTCGCCCGGCCCTGACCGGCGCTGCGTGTTGCCTCTGAAGCCCGGCCGCCCGGTGCAAGCGCTGTATCGGTCATGACAGATCCCTTTCCGCCGATGGCAGCCACGGTTTCCCCTTGCAGATAGTGGTTCTGCCTTACTCAGGGAATAGCGCATCCTGGCATAACTGCGCAAAAAACCCCGCCTTTTGCAGGCGGGGCAAGGTGTGTGCCTGTGCGTCACGCACAGGCACCTGCAATAGGCTGTTGTGTTCTGAATAGCTGGATCTCAGTTCTGCATCTCGGCTCGGATCTGCTGGCGCAGCACGTCGATCGGCACCGTCTTGCCTTCGCGCTTGAAGCACCAGTAGGTCCAGCCGTTGCAGGATGGCGCGTTCTCCAAATGCGCACCCACCTGGTGGATCGAGCCCTTGACGTTATCGCCGACCAGAGTGCCGTCTGCCCGCACCTTGGCCTTGTGGCGGCGGTTCATCGAGTAAAGCTCCTCGCCCGGGCGCAGCATTCCGCGTTCGACCAGCTGGCCGAATGGCACACGCGGCGCCGCGCGTTTGCTGGCGGAAACCTCCAGCGCCTCGCGGTCGAACTTGCGCACCGCCTTGATGCGTTTCTCGGCCACCTTGCGGTAGGCTTCCTCGCGCTCGATGCCGATGAACTCGCGGCCCAGCATCTTGGCAACTGCGCCGGTGGTGCCGGTGCCAAAGAACGGATCCAGCACCACATCGCCCGGGTTGGTCGAGCCGACCAGGATCCGGTGCAGAAGCGATTCCGGCTTTTGGGTGGGATGCGCCTTGTCGCCGTTCTCGTCCTTCAGACGCTCATGGCCGGTGCAGATCGGCAGCACCCAGTCCGAACGCATCTGAATGCCTTCGTTCAGGGCCTTCAGCGCCTCGTAGTTGAAAGTGTATTTTGCACCTTCCGATTTCGACGCCCAGATCATCGTCTCATGCGCGTTGGTGAACCGCTTGCCGCGGAAGTTCGGCATCGGGTTCGATTTGCGCCAGATGACGTCGTTCAGCACCCAGTAACCTTCGTCTTGCAGCACCGAGCCGACCCGGAAGATATTGTGGTAAGAGCCGATCACCCAGATCGAGCCGTTCGGCTTCAGCAGGCGGCGCGCCGCCTTCAGCCACTCGCGGGTGAATTTGTCATAGGCCTGGAAACTGGAAAACTGGTCCCAGTGATCATCCACAGCATCAACTTTGGAGTTGTCGGGACGGTGCAGCTGGCCTTTCAGCTGCAGGTTATAGGGCGGATCTGCAAAGATCAGATCGACCGAATTGGCCGGCAGGCTGTTCATTGCCTCGATACAGTCGCCGCCAATAATCGTGTTTAAAGGGAGCGCTGCCGCGCCCTTTTTGATGGTTGTATTCATTGCTCTGCCTCAAAACCACGGCGCATTTTTGCGCTCATTAGGTTGTCCACAGGATGAGTCATCGCGGATTCGAGGTCAATTTGTTTTTTAGAACAACAGCCTGCGGTTCAGTCTTGATACAAGATGTTGTGTACGGGTTTGAAGGACCGCCGATGATGTGGGGTCACCCCGAGATCAATTAGCGCGTCCCGGTGTTGTTTCGAGGGATAGCCTGCGTTTTTCTCCCAGCCATATCCCGGGAACTGTTGCGCCAAATCCACCATGATCCTGTCGCGGGCCAGTTTGGCCACGATCGAAGCGGCCGCGATGGAGAGTGATTTGGCATCGCCCTTGACGACAGCCTCAGACGGCAGGCTCAACCCCTTGGGGATCAGGTTGCCGTCGATCAGCAGATAGTCCGGCGCCGGGTCCAGCGCTGCCACCGCCCGTTCCATCGCCAGATGCGAGGCGCGCAGAATATTCAGGGAATCAATCTCTTCCACCGAGGCATGGGCAATGGCGACCTGGGCCGCGGCCAGGATTTCCACCTCCACCGCCTCGCGTTTCTTCGGGCTCAGCTTCTTGGAGTCATTGAGGCCTTCAGGGATGGCTGCGGCCTCCAGCACCACCGCGGCGGCGGTCACCGGACCGGCCAGCGGGCCGCGGCCCACCTCGTCCACTCCGGCAATTCTCAGGAACCCCTTGGCACGGGCGGCGTCTTCCAGATTGTAGTCAGGCTGTGTCATGCCTTCCACAAATCCAATCCGGGCAACGGATGCAACCCGCATGAAAAAAGGGGGGCCGGAGCCCCCCAGGTTTGCTGCTGCTCGAAACTGAATTTCTGACTTACCAGTTGACCATCCGGTAGCCGTGCCGCTTGAGGCAGTGGGGCTTGAAACCGGTGCGATGGCGCTGGCCGTTCCAGAACGTCACCTTGCAGGCTTTCGGCAGCCGGTGCGTCGCACCATAGTTACGGTCCAGGCACCCCTTCCCGGCCAGCGGGTAATTACGGCTGTAGCGCGGGAAGTAACGTACACACTGGGCGGGCAGATCGTAACGGCGCACCCGCGGCGGCAGCGGTTTCACATGGCCGCCGTGACGGTTGTGCGAGTGATGCCCGGAACCGTGACGATTGTTGTGCGGCGGGTTGTAAGTCCGGGAAACATGGCGGTCGTCATCTTTCCTGGCATCATTGATGGCAGCCCCCAGGATCCCCAGCAGTGCCATCCCGGCAATGAACTTGGCAACATCCTCATCGGCGCGGGCGGGAGCCGCAGAGAAGCCGGTGATAGCAATGGAAACTGCCACGATCAGCGCGATGAACTTGCGATGCGGTTTGGAACCTTGTGTCTGGGCCATGTCGGGACCTTTCTTCTTGATTGTCAGATGCGCAGCCTTTGCGCTTGGATAAGCCCAACCTGCTCCCGCCCCCTTCAGACAGGCAATATCGGCCGCGTGTTATCGGATATCAGCCACCTCAACCCCCTGCGGTTATTGAATTTCACCCGGCTTCACCGCAGGATGCCCCTATGAAACAGCACCTCCTGATACCCGCCCTTGCGGCCGCCCTACTGACGCTTTCACCGCCGGCACAGGCGGCTGACTGCTATGCCGACTACAAAGCCAAGCAGGATAATCCGCTGCGCCTGCATTACGGCGTCATCCAGCTTTCCGGCGCCTGCAAGAAGAAGGCCGCACGCCAGGAAATCCAGGCCCGTATTGCGCCCGGCGGTTGGAAACTTTTGAATGTCCTGTCCGTCTTTGGCCCGGAAGGCCTGCAGCAGAGGAAAGCCAATGCCGGATCCTACTATCTCCGTTTCTGAGGCCCGCGCTTCCGGCAGCAAGGTGATTGCGCTTGGCATCGCCGCCATCGTAGCGCTCTTGGTGATTGCGGGCACGGTGTTGCTGCTGACCCTGCCCGATGCCAATGCCTTCAACGCCCGGGTCGAGACCCTGTTCATCGAGAACGACCTGACCACGCAAGGAGAAATCAAGCTGCTGGAGATCCTGGCCCAGTCCGGCACCGCCTTTGCCGACACTCTAACCAGCTACCGGATGGTGATCTTTGTGCTTCTGGTCTTTGCCACCGCAATGATGGTGGCAGCGCTGACAGTGCTGGGCATGCTGGTGATGCTGAACCGGCGCATGGCGCAGATCGAACGAGCCGGCATCCAGGTGACCGAACTACTGATCAGCCGCGACGAGAACACCGTTTATCTCAATAATATGGGATTCAAGCTGACACCGGCCGCAATGGAAACCCTCTCCGTCCTGGCCGAAGCCCGTTTGGATGACGACGTGCTGTCGGGAGCAGAAATCGAGTCGGTGATTTCCGGCCGCGCCTCCGCCGACTGCGAGGAAGCTGCCGGCGCCACGCGCATCAAGCGCCTGCGCGACACGCTGGGCAACCAGATGGTCAGCGAATTGCTGGTCAAGAATATTGCCAAACGCGGCTATGTGCTGTCGATCAGCAAGGACGTGATCCGCATGGTTTGATGCAGGGCGGGCCTGCTCCGCTTTACTCAACATCCTGTGTGCCCCTCTGGATTTCCGGCGCCAAGACCCCAATTAGCCTAGAACCGGCCCACGCCGGCCGGTCCTGGTTTTGGCACGTTTCGGCACAAGGACAAGGACCTCGGGGATGGACACACAGGCGCGAACCACACAGGCGCGAACCCGGCGGCAAGGCTACGGCATTATTGTCGAGCCGCTTCGAGGATTGATCACAGCCCGGCGCAACGGCACCATCCTGGCGCAAAGCAGCCGCGCCAAAGTGATGTATGAAACCCGGCTTCCGCCTGCGATCTACTTCCCGGCCGAAGACGTGGCCGCGCCGCTCTCGTCCCCTACCGATCTGCAAACCTTCTGCCCGTTCAAGGGCACTGCCAGCTACCGCGATATCCTGCTGCCTGATGGCGGTGTGCAAAACGGCGTCTGGGCTTATGAAGAAGCCATGCCCGAAGCCTCGGCCATAGCGGGCCATGTCGGCTTCATGCCTGGTGCTGCTGCCGAATTCGACCTGGGCAGCAACACGGTGGAGATGCCGGACTACGGCAATATCTCCGGTCCGGCGATTGACTGGCTTCTGCGCGATGCCGCACTGGTGCAAACACCAGAGGAGCTGACCTCCGCACTGGCGGAAAAATTCGTCGAACAGGGCATCTATCTCTCCCGCCTCTCAGTCATGGCCTGGTCGCTGCATCCGCTGATCGCCGGCAAGAACTTCATCTGGCAGAAGAAAACGGGCGAAGTCACCACCTACGCGCCCTCCTACGAGATCCACGACCACCCCGCCTATCAGAACAGCCCGCTGCGCCATGTCTCCAACGGCCTGGGCGGCGTACGCCATCGGCTGGACAGCTGCTGTATGGATGATGCCTTCCCGATCCTCGAAGACCTCCGCAAGGAGGGCGCCACCGACTATGTCGCCATGCCGCTGCGTTTCTCTGACGGGCGCATCAACGTGCTCACCTTGACCAGCAACCACCCAAACGGCTTCTCCACTGCCAACCTGGGACTGATATTCGAATGCTCCGACGTGATTGCCCGCTACTATGAAATCTTCATGCAGCGCGAAAACGCCCAGTCGCTCCTGGAAACCTATGTCGGCAAACGCACCGGTGCCCGGGTGCTCGGTGGCGAGATCCGCCGAGGCGACGGCGACGAGATCGACGCCGCCATCATGTTCTGCGACCTGCGCGGCTCGACCCGGCTGGAAGAGCAGCTGGGCCGCAAGGACTATATCTCGCTGCTCAATCAGTTCTTCGAGACGGCCTCGACCATCGTGCATGATCACGGCGGCGAAGTGCTGAAGTTCATCGGTGACGCTGTGCTGGCAGTGTTCCCCGCGGGCCGCAACCCAGCCAAGGCCCGCGGCCAAGCGCTCGACAGCGCCCGCACCATCGTTGCCCGGCTGGAGGAGATCGCCCATCAGCCGGACGGCCACCGTTGCGAAGCTGCCATCGGCATCGCCTATGGACGGGTCACTTACGGCAACGTCGGCTCGCGCGAGCGGTTGGATTTCACGGTGATCGGCCAGGCCGCCAATATCGCCGCCCGGCTGGGCGACTACGGCAAAACCGTCAGCCACCCGGTGGTCGTCAGCCGCGACATCCTGAGCGATCCTTCCCAGGGCATCCCTCTCGGCGCGGTCAGCCTGCACAATGTGTCCCAGCCGGTCACCTGCTTCGCCGTCCCCGCGGCCGAAAAACCGCAAGCCGCCGCAGAGTAGCCCCCCGCCGTTCAGCCCCGGGTCAAGGGCGGCGCAGCCGCCGCGCGAAAGCGCGGTTTACCCTTGAGGCGGGGATGAACCTCCTACAACCGAAAACGGCGTTCAGGGCAAACCTGCCCCTGAAGGGCTTCTCAGCAGCAACCTTCCGCCCTGCCCGCAGGGCAGGGCCACGCCCAAGGCTGCTTTGCCGGCATCTTTGATGCAGGCAACAGGCGCGGGAGACGCCGCTTGACGAAAGACTCAGCCCGTTGCCGATGAACGCTGCGCCGCGTTTCCCATCGAGAGCAGCAGCGGCGCCTCAGCCTGGCGCGCCTTGAACGCGTCTTTGGAGGTCATCCCCTGCCAGCCCGCCTGCACCAGCGATTGCGCCACGGCACCGCCCAGCGTGGTGCCGGGTCCGGTCACGATGAACAGATCCGGCGCAAACTCGCAGGCGGCATTCTGCACCGCGCGGGTGAATTCATAAGCCTCCACCACCTGATGCCCCAGCGTGTAGTCCCAAAGCGCCGTAGTATCCGTTGCCCCCGGCCACCAGATCTGCCCGCGCCCGTCAATCAGCGGAACCTTGGGCTGGGCGAACATCTCCGCCCCCAGCCGCTTGCGCCCTTCCGCCGCAACCGGCGCCTGCAAACTTGTGTGAAACGCCGCGTGATTGGCCAGACGCATTGGAAAGCGCTCTTCTACCACCGGAACCGCAGCCTCAAACGCCGCCAGCCCGGCCTCGTTGCCGGCCAGCACCAGCATCCCGCCCAGATCAATCGACAGCGCCAGATCATGCCCCTCGCGCGCATCGATCTCTGCCGCCAGTGCCAGCAGCTCTGCCTTGCGCCTGGGATCGTTCTGCCAGTCCGCCCCGGCAAATGGATAGACCAGCTGACCCCCGATCAGCTGCTCTTGCATCAGCGTGCCCATGGTGTTCACAACGTTGAACCCGTCATCGGCGCACAGCGCCCCGGCCGCCGCCAGCGCGATGTACCAGCCCATCGAATTGCCGGTGACCGCAACCACTTCGATGTCTTCCGCCAAGGACCGAGCATCCGCCAGCGCCGAGGCATAGATCAGCGGCGAGGCAATATCCCCGCGGGAATACTTCGACACAAAAAACCGGGTGGCGCAATCAAGCGCTGTAACTTCCTCTTGCCCGGCCGCCTTGCGCTGCGCGTCAAAACCGGCAAACAGCGCCGCCTTATCGGCGTGGTGGCGGTGCAGATAGCCAAGCTCTGCTTTGTTGTAGGTGCCCCGGCCCGGGCAGATCAGAACAGCAGTGCGGGTCATTTCTTGCCTCCCACCAGCTTCAGTGCCGCCTCAACGATGCTGTCTTTCGACGGCAGCGTGGCGCCATAGGCCGGCCCGGTGGCAATGAAGCAGTCACTTGCGGCGATCCGCGCCGTGGGAATGCCGGATCGCTCCGAAAACAGCGCCATAAGCGCCTCCGACTGGCTGCCGGTGATACGGCATTCATCGACGATCAGCACATGGTTGCAGGTCTTAACCGCCTCCAGCAGCGCCGCTTCCGGCAAGGGCGCCAGCCAGCGCAGGTCCACGATCCGCGCATGCACGTCTCGCTCTGCCAGCGCCGCTTGCGCCTGAGTGGATAGATACCGCCCGTTACCATAGGTCACGATCGCCAGATCGGTGCCGTCCCCATGCACGCCGACCTCTCCCAGGCCAATGCGCCGGTCCGGCGAGGGATAGCTGCGCATCCAACCGCCATCTTTGGCCTCATGCAGATCCCGCATCGGATAAAGCGCAATCGGCTCGACAAAGACCACCACCCGCTGCTCCTCGCGCGCCAGCCGCACCGCCTCGCGCATCATCATCGCAGCCTCCGCCCCGTCCGAGGGACAGGCCACCACCAGCCCAGGAATATCCCGCAGAACGGCCAGCGAGTTGTCGTTGTGGAAATGGCCGCCAAAGCCCTTCTGATAGCCAAGCCCGGCAATCCGCAGCACCATCGGGTTCGCGAACTGCCCGTTGGAGAAAAACGGCAAGGTCGCCGCCTCACCGCGCAACTGATCCTCGGCGTTATGAAGATAGGCAAGGAACTGGATTTCCGGCACCGGCACAAAGCCGTTGTGCCCCATGCCGATCGCCAGCCCCAGGATCGACTGCTCATCCAATAGGGTATCGATCACCCGGTCCGGCCCGAACCGTTGCTGCAGCTTCTGGCTGACACCGTAAACCCCGCCCTTGCGGCCCACATCCTCGCCCATCATGACGATCTCGCCGTGCTCCAGCATCAGATCGGTCAGCGCCCAGTTGATCAGGCGCGACATCGGTTGCTGCTCCTCCATCGCCCGCATGTCACTGCCAAAGACCTCCGAGCGCGCTTCTTCACTCGGTCCATTGGTCGGCGCGCACTCCCGCCTCGGCGGGATCAGGCTGGCCGCAACATCCCCGGCCGTCTTCAGATGCGGCCGCGTCACCGCCTCGGCCCGGATCCGCTCCACCCGCGCGCAGGTGTCCTGATAGATCTTCAGCGCTTCTTCGGGGCGCAGCGCACCGGTCTCTGACATAAGCCGCACCGAATGCAGCAGCGGATCATTGGCCTCATCCGCCTCTACCTCAGCTTTGCTCAGATAGGTGGTCGGCACATCTGCCCCGGCATGACCGTAGAGCCGCACCGTACGCAGATGCAGAAACGCCGGTTTCCTGCGCGTGCGCACATACTCCTCCGCCTCCTGCGCCACTTGATAGGCGTTGTAGATATCCAGCCCGTCCGCCTTGAAATACTTGATCCCGGGCCGCCCCGCCATCGACGCCTCGATCCAGCCCTTCGGTGTCTTCACCGAAATTCCGATGCCATTGTCCTCGCAAACAAACAGCAACGGCAGCGGCGTCGACTGCACCGAGGTCCATCCCGCCGTGTTGATTGCCCCCTGCGCGGTCGAGTGATTTGCCGAAGCGTCCCCGAAGGAGCACATGACAATCGCGTCCTCAGGCAGCACTTGATGTTCCGGCTTGTGCCGCTTCGCCGCCCCGACAGAATAGGCCGCGCCGACCGCCTTGGGCAGATGCGAGGCAATGGTCGAGGTCTGCGGCGGGATCATCAAGTCCCTGGAGCCCAGCACCTTGTGCCGCCCGCCAGACGTCGGGTCCTCGCTGGAGCAGGCAAAGGACAGCAGCATGTCCCAGGCTATCCGCTGCCCCGGCACCTGATCCGCCCGGGCAATCTGGAACGCCGCGTCACGGTAATGCAGGAAGGCCAAATCTGCGGGCCGCAACGCCCGGGCGACTGCCGCCATGCCCTCATGCCCAGAAGAGCCGATGGTATAGAACCCCTCTCCGGCTTTCTGCATGGCCCGGCTCGTCAGATCCAGCGCCCGGCTCAGCACCTGGGCACGGAAGGTGGCAACGGCCTCAGCCGCCGAAAGCGGCCCGGCGGGGGCCGCCCCTGCCGGGAAATCCCCGGCGGCAACCCGTCTGAGGAAGTTCTGATGCACAATCTGGGCGCGGTCCATGCGGCCTCCTTGGGAGCAAATGCTGGCCGCATTTATCTGCGATCCAAGCCCACGGCGCCAATGAGATTGTGTTCTGCGCACATTCTGAATCGGAATGAGTTAACGCCAATTCAGTCCGGTTGCTCAGCGTTCTGGCCTTGATGCCTAGGCTAATTGCAGCCGCGCTAGCGCTGCCGCAGAATCCCCAGCCCCTTGCGGCGCACCAGCCGGCGGCCTTTGACTGCCTCGCGAAACACGATCAGCAACCCGGCCCCGACAATCATCGACAAACCGATCCAGGTAGTGATGCCGGGCAGGCTGCCGAAGATTATCCAGCCCCAGAACACCGACCACGGCAGATAGGTGTATTCAAACGGGGTGACCACCGACGCCTCGGCCAGGCGGTATGCTTGGGAAAGGGCGAAAAAGCCGACGCCTGAAATCCCGCCAAGCGCCAGCAGCAGCATCCAGTCGCGCTGGCTGGGTGCTGCCCACTCGCGGTACAGAAAGGCCAGGCTGGGGTGCGGGGATTCAGTCTGCAGGTTTGAAAAGACCAGACCAAGTACCGCCCCAGCAATGATGAAGAACACCAGCGTGAACAGGGTCATCGAGCCGCCATTGGTGCGGTTGCCCAGCTTGCGGGTGGTGATGATCGACACCGCATAGGCAACGGCGGCAAGCAGCGCCAGCACGGCCGCAGGCTCGAACACGCCGGCGCCGGGCTGCACGATCACCAAAACGCCCGCGAGGCCGATGAAGACGGCAAACCACCGGAACAGGCCGATTTTCTCGCCCAGGAAAACCGTCGCGAGCATAGTCACAAAGATCGGGGTGGAAAAAGTGATGGCCGCGGTTTCGGCCAACCCGATGGCAGCCAGCGCCATGTAGTAGACCAGGTAAGAGCTGAAGCCGGCCGCAGCGCGCAAGAGCTGCAGCGGAATTGATCCCAGGCGCAGCGGCCAGAGGGTGCCGTCATACCAGGCGATTGCAGCGACAATCGGCAGCGCAAAGACTCCGCGCCAGAACACGATCTGATGCACCGCGAAATCGCCGCTGAGGCTCTTGATAATCACATCCTGAACCGGAAACAGCGTTGTGGCCAAAAGCAGAAACAGAATTCCGGCCACAGGCCGCGAATCCGGAGCGTCCTGTATCTGGGCGGATTGGGGGGCAAATTCCGGTGTGTTTGCTTCTGTTGCAGCCATCGCGCGACTCCTCATGCAGGAGCTCCAGACTGCCTTAGCCGCCGGGTGCTTCTGGCGGAACTGCGACACCCGCGTCGCTGGCAGGCGCGTGGGTGTGAAAATTCAAAACGTTACAATGGGAGTCAAGGGTTTACAGAGGACCCCTTTGAAGTCCTGGGTGGGTGGCTTGAAAGCCAGGCAGGTGCGGTCAGGATTGCACTGCATTTGGCTGCTGCGGAATGACGCAACACCGGATCAAGCCATGATTGTTGTTGCCATACGGCCGATTTGATATGTATCAATTTGCACGAACAAACCGAAGGACTCGTAACATTTGAGCTCATGAATTTGTCTGCGGGCCTGGCCTGCTGGTAAATTTGATGAGGGGAAAATGCATAATCTGCTGTTGATAGTTACAAATGCACCTAATAGCAGGGAAGCAAGCGGTTCGATAAATGAACCTAAAACGGGGCCTCGACGGCAGAAACGGAAAGATTTTGGCGGGATGCCGCAGCAATATTGCGTGCACTGGGTATCCGGCAAGTTATTAGGTCAAGGGAGGACAACATGACCACTCGGAGAAAGCTACTTGGCGCTGTAGGCGCGGCAGCCGTTGCAGCAATGTGCGCGGCACCGGCAATTGCCCAGGAAGTCACCCTGAAACTGCACCAGTTCCTGCCGGCGCAGGCCAATGTGCCGAAGCTGATCCTGGACGTCTGGGCGGACAATGTCGAAGAATCCTCGGACGGCCGCATCAAGATCGACCGTTTTCCGTCGATGCAGCTGGGCGGCAAGCCGCCGGAGCTGATGGACCAGGCCATTGATGGTGTGGCCGACATCGTCTGGACCGTGGTGGGTTATACCCCCGGCCGCTACCCCTCGACTGAAGTGTTCGAACTGCCCTTCATGATGACCAACGCCCGCGCCGTGTCGCATGCCTATTGGGAAATGTTCGACAAGCACATGAAGGACACAGAGTTCAAGGACGTGCATATCCTGGGCACCTGGGTGCATGGTCCGGGCATGATCCACACCGCCGATCCGGTGGAAACACCGGAAGATCTGGAGGGCATGAAGATCCGCGGCGGCGGCCGCTCGGTCAACGCGCTGCTGACCGAACTGGGCGCAACCCCGGTGGGGATGCCGGTTCCGGCGATCCCGGAAGGCCTGTCCAAAGGCGTGATCGACGGCACCACCATTCCGTGGGAAGTGACCGCGGCGCTGAAGGTTCCGGAATTGGTGGAAAACCACACCGAGTTCACCGGCAAGGCGCTGTATACGCTGACCTTCGTTCTGGCGATGAACAAGGACAAGTACGAAAGCCTGCCGGATGACCTGAAGAAGGCCATCGACGACAACTCCGGCCTGGAGTTCTCGGTCTTTGCAGGCGGCACCCAGGCAGATTCCGACGGCCCTTCGCGCGAGATGGCGCTGGATCTTGGCAACACTGTCATCACCCTGGACGAAGAACAGACCGCTATCTGGCGTGAGCGTTCGCAGCCGATCTATGACAAATGGATCGCCGACATGAACGAAAAGGGCATCGACGGTGCCGCGCTGATCGAAGAGGCCAGCGGGCTGATCGAGAAATACACGCCGCAGTACCAGTAACGCGGATTGACTGATATTGGTGAAGGGCCGCGCGGCATTGGCAGCGGCCCTTTGCATACCGGAATAAGGCAATAGAACCATGCACAAGCTCATGATGCGGCTGGCCAAGGCCATGGCCTACCTGGGCGGTGCGGTCCTCACTCTTCTGATCATTCTGACATGTGTCTCGATCGCCGGGCGTCTGCTGAACGGCGTCTTCCATGGCGATCTGATGGAGCGGATTGCACCTGGGTTTTCGAAATGGATGACGGGCTGGGTCGGCCCCGTGAACGGCGACTTTGAGCTGGTCGAGGCAGGTGTGGCCTTTGCCATCTTCGCGTTCCTGCCGCTGTGTCAGATCACCGCGGGCCATGCATCGGTGGATGTGGTGGCCAATGCCTTTCCGCGCGGGGTGAAACGGTTCCTGCGAATGGTGACCGAACTGGTGTTTGCGGCCGTTCTGGTGCTGATCGCCTGGCGGCTGGGGGCGGGGCTGGCCAGCAAATACGCCAATGGCGAGACCTCTTTCCTGCTCGAGTTCCCGGTCTGGTGGGCCTACGCCATCAGCATGGTGGCGGCGGTGGTGGCCGCCATTGTCGGCATCTACATGGGTGCGGTGCGCACCATTGAATTCTTTACCGGCCGCATCCTGGTTTGGGACGGCGTGGAGGGCGAAACGTGACGGCTCTTGAGATTGGCATCGCCTCCTTTCCGGTTCTGATGCTGCTTATTTTCCTGCGGGTCCCGATCGGGCTTTCAATGTTTCTGGTCGGGCTTGGCGGGCTGATCTGGGTGACCGATGGCACCCAGGTGGCGTTCGGACGGCTGAAAAGCGAGACCTATACGACCTTCTCCTCCTATTCGCTGACCATCGTGCCGATGTTCCTGCTGATGGGGCATTTCGCAACGCTGGGCGGCATGTCGACGGCGCTGTTCAAGGCTGCCGAAGGGTTCCTGGGGCACCGCAAGGGCGGCGTGGCGATGGCCTCCATCGGCGCTTGCGCAGGGTTTGGCGCAATCTGCGGCTCGTCTCTGGCCACCGCCGCCACCATGGGCCGCGTGGCGCTGCCAGAGCTGAAGCAATACGGCTACGCTGGCGGGTTTTCGACCGCGACGCTAGCGGCGGGCGGCACGCTGGGCATCCTGATCCCGCCCTCTGTGGTGCTGGTGATCTATGCCATCTTGACCGAGCAGAACATCGCCAAACTGTTCCTATCGGCCTTCATCCCCGGCCTGCTGGCGGCCCTGGGCTATGTGATTGCAATCTCTATCTACGTCCGCCTGTTCCCGGAAAGTGCGGGCACCCGCCCGCCGGTTCCGATGCGCGAACGCTTTGCAGCGCTGTTCCATGTCTGGCCCGTGCTGCTGGTCTTTGGCTTGGTGGTCGGCGGCATCTATCTCGGCTGGTTCACCCCGACCGAAGGCGCGGCCGTGGGTGCCTTCGGCACCGGGCTGATTGCCTGGCTGAACGGCGGGCTCACCCGCGAGACCCTGGGCGAGAGCTTCATGGTCACGGCGCGCTCCACCGCGATGATCTTCTTCATCGTGCTGGGGGCGGGTTTCTACAATGGCTTCCTGGCGCTGACCAAGGTGCCGCAGGAGTTGGCGGATTTCGTGGTCGGCCAGGGCCTCAGCCCCTGGGTGGTGCTGACGCTGATCCTGGCCTTCTACCTGGTGTTCGGCTGCCTGATGGACTCGCTGTCGATGATCCTGCTGACCATTCCGATTTTTTTCCCGGTGATCTCGGCGATGGATTTCGGCCTGCTGTCCCTGCCCGCAATGCAGGCGGATGCGGCAATGGAGGTGCTGAAGGCAGGTGTGCCCGAGGGGATGGGAGCAGAGATGCTCGCCTCAATACAGGATGCCATTGCGACCGGCGCGGAGCTCACCCGTGAGCAGATGAAGGAACTGGGCATCCGGGTGACCGAAGGCCGGGTGAACCGGATCGAGGCGGAATATGTCGCGATCTGGTTCGGAGTCCTTGTGCTGATCGTGGTGGAGGTCGGCCTGATCACCCCGCCAGTGGGGATGAACCTGTTCATCATCAATGCGATGGACCGCAAGACCAAGATGATCGACACCTATAAGGCGGTGATGTTCTTTGTCGCCTCCGACATCATCCGGGTGATCATCCTTGTGGCTTTCCCGGTGATCACACTGCTGCCCTTGATGCTGACGCAGTAATAAATGCGGCCCCTTTCCGGCGTGCCGGGGAGGGGCTGCTTACGGACAATGCAGAATATCGAAATATTTCGTGACATGAGCCAGGATTGACCTGAATCACCTTTCCGGGTTCCGCTGGCCGGAATGTGCCGCAGCAAACTGGGGAGACCCGCCATGCAGATCAGCCGCAGCAAATCCACCGCGCCCAAGGTCAAGGCCCTGGCAACCGAAGTGTCTGAGTTGCAGGGGCCTTGCGTCGGCTGCACCAATTGCGTCGGCCTGTGCGACGCGCTGATCGACACCCTGGTGCTTCCCGACCTGATCCTGTCGCGCAAGCGCAGCAATACCTGACGCAGCGGCCCTGGCCGCCTTTGCCGTTTGATGCTGCCGGCCCGCACCGGTAGGATACCCGCGCAAGCTTTACGCGGAGCGGTCAACAATGGCAGAGCAGGACAGTTTCATCCACGAAATCCGCGTGGGCTGGGGCGATTGCGATCCGGCCCGGATAGCCTATACCGGACGGCTGCCCACCTTTGCGCTGGAGGCGATAGACGCCTGGTGGGAACACCACCTGAATGGTGACGGCTGGTTCCAAATGGAGCTCGACCGCGGCACCGGCACGCCTTTTGTGCACATAAGCATAGACTTCCGCTCGCCCGTAACACCCCGGCACCGGCTGATGTGCGAGGTCTGGCCCTCTGCGTTGGGAAAAAAATCGGTGACGTTCCGAGTGAACGGGCGGCAGGATGGCAACTTGTGTTTTGAAGGCAAATTCGTTTGCGTTTTCATCGCGCCTGAAACCTTCACCGCCAGGCCTGCACCGGAAGATTACCGGCAAGTGATCGAAGCGCAGCTGCGGCCAGAATAACCCGTTCTTTTTTGTTTGGCATTTGACCATCATACCACAGAATTGATCGCGACCTGCCCCCCCGCAAAATCCCTCACGATGAAGTAGAGTCTGCCCAACCTATATGCAGGAGCAGACGAATGCGTAAGAGCCGTTTCATCGAGGCGCAAATCATCCGCTGCCCGGCAGGCGATTGCGCAGCAATGTCCCGAGAGGGGGTGCCGGCCCCAAGACGGTCCGGCGCGAACGCGCCCGCCCGGCATCCTGAGATCCGCCAGGAGATGAAGGAGATCGCTGGCAAACGCCGCCGGTTCGGCTGCCGGCGGATCGGCCTGCTGCTTGAGCGAAAAGGCATGATCGTGAACCACAAAAAGCTTTACCGCCTCTACCGGGAGGAGGGCCTTGCAGTGAAACGGCGGCGGGGCCGCAAACGCGCCCGGGGCTCGAGAACGCCGATGCCCGAAGCCACACAGCCCAACCAGCGCCCCCTCTCGGCAGATTTGCTTCGCAAATCGCCTGCCGGGCAATGGGAACCCTGGACTTCCTGGCAGACAGCTTCGGCGCGTCGCGGAAGCTCCGCATCCTGGCCGTGAATGACGGCTGCTGCCGGGAAAACCTGTGCCGGGCGGCAGACACCAGCATTTCAGGTGAGCGCGTTGCCCGGGAGCTGGACGCGCTCGTCCGGATCTGCGGAGAACCTGCTTGCATTGTCAGTGATCGAGCCATTGAGGCGCCATTGGTTCGAGCCCAAGGGCGAGGGGCACGGAATTCACCAGCCGGGCAATCCTGAGATGGGCCGGCAGGAACGGCGTGGATCGGCCTTGCATCGGCCCAGGAAAACCGCAGCAGAATGCCTTTATCGAGTCATTCAACGGCAGCCTGCGGGACGAGCCTCTCAATGAAGAGCTGTTCGGCACCCTGGACGATGCCCGCCGCAAGCTGGCGCTGTGGCGCTACGATTACAACAACGCCAGGCCGCATCTTCGCTGGGGAACAGAACGCCAAAGCAAGCGCGGCAGGCGCTTGAGCTATTTGAGGGCTCCGCGCTTGCCAAACCCGAAACCGACGACTACCAAAATCAAACCCCCAAACTCTCGTCATGAGCGAGGGACCAGCGGGGGGCAGGTCAATGGTCTAGAGCCTTACGAAAACTCCGGCCCAGAAAAATTGGACTTTTCCGGTGCCCTGCCTCAGACCGGCTCGCGCAGCCAGCCGGCCGCGCAGGTGGCGCTGCTGACACCGGCAAACCGCGCCACCCGGTCCAGCTCCGCTTCCAGCCGCTTGACGCGGGCTCCAGACCATTTCACACCCCGCTCCGGCCAGACCGCAGCGACACGCAGGATGCCTGCGTCGCGGTCGGCCTTCATGTCGATACGCCCCGCCAGCCGGGCGCCTTCCAACAGCGGAAAGACGTAATAGCCGTACTGGCGCTTGGGGGCCGGTGTGAAGACCTCGATCCGGTAGTGAAACCCAAACAGCCGTTCGGCGCGATTGCGGTCGCGCAGGGCCGGGTCAAAGGGGCTGAGCACCCGCATCCGCCCCGGAGCCTGCCCCAGCTCCCCTGCGGCCTCCACCGTGCCAGGACGGGCGAATACCTTGCGCAGCTTGCCATCCGCCTGCTCGATTTCAATCTCCTCCAGCTCACCCCGGCGCAGCTGTTCGGCGCACCACGCCTTGGCCTCAGCCGCGGAAGCCGTATCCCAAAAGGCGGCCAGTTCGCCGGATGTGGCAAAGCCCAGCCGGTCCAGCGCCGCAGAACACAGCCAACCGACCGTCGCCTGCGCATCGCAGGGCATAGCGCCAGGGCAAAGTTGCGCGTCAATCACCCGCTCAGTGAGGTCATAGCGTTTCTGAAACCCCTCGCGCCCCACTACGGTCAGCGCGCCGGAGCGCCAGAGATACTCCAGCGCGGTCTTGGACGGATGCCAATCCCACCAGCCGCCGGAACCTTTCTTCTCATCCTTGCCAACATCGGAGGAACTGACCGGCCCGTGATCGCGGACATGGGTCAGAACGGTCTCGAACTGTGCCTCAAAACCGTCGCGCCGCCAGTTGCGCCAGCGTTTGCGCAGCTGCTCGGTATCGCGCTGAAACCGCAGGTGCCAATGCGGATAAAACGCCATCGGGATCATCGCGGCGTCATGGGTCCAATGCTCAAACAGCCCGCGATCCCGTTCATAGAGCTGTTTCAAATGCCTGGAGCGGTATCCCGGCCGGCGTGAATAAAGGATCACGTCATGAGCGCGCGCCACTGTGTTGATACTGTCGAGCTGCACAAATCCCAGCCGCTGGATCAGCGCCAGCAGATCTGCCCCCTTAGCCGGGCCCGCCGGCTGTTCTAGCAGGGCGTGGCGGTCCAGGAACAGCCGCCGCGCGGTCTGGTTGTCCAGTCGCTGAACCGCCATCAGCGGCGTTTCAGCGTATCGCCATAGGAAATGGTCGGGGTCAGCGTTACATGCTGCTCAAGCTCGGCGTCCGGGTCTTCCAGCTGGGCCGCGATGATCTCAGCAGCCTTTCTGCCGATCTCCTGCCTGCAGGCGTCCATAGTGGCAAGCTTGCGCGGCAAGCCCTGAAGCAGCTCAACCCCGTTAAACCCAGCCAGGCCGATCTGGCCAGGAACATCAATTCCTTTCTCCAGCAGGTACAAAAGCCCGCCCGCGCCGATCATGTCATTGGAGAAATAGAGGAAATCCAGCTCCGGCGAGCGCTCCAGCATGGCCTGGGTCATCTCTCGCCCCTTGGCCAGCGCCGAGCCGCCGGAGTAAAACTCGCGATCCTCGATCTCGACCCCTTCCTTGGCCAGCGCCTCGGTAAAGCCTTCAAAACGCTTCCGGGCCCGGTGGTCCAGCGGCATCTTGGTGCCCATGAAGCCGATGTGCTGATACCCCGCCTTCAGAATCGCCTTTGCCATTTCCCGGCCGGCCCGGCGGTGCGAGATGCCCACCATCGAGTCCACGGGCTTGCCATCCGTATCCATGATTTCGACAACCGGGATGCCGGCATTGTTCAGCATTGCACGGGCGGCGTCCGTGTGCTCAAGCCCCGCGATGATCACGCCGGAGGGCCGCCACGAGAGCATCTCGTAGAGCACCTTTTCTTCTTTCTCCGGCTTGTAGTCAGTGACGCCGACCACCGGTTGCAGCTCGGTGTTTTCCAGCACCTTGTTGACGCCGGTCAGCACCTCGGGAAACACCATGTTCGAAAGTGACGGGATGATCACCGCCACCAGGTTCACCCGGTTCGAGGCCAGCGCGCCGGCGATCTTGTTGGGCACGTAGCCCAGCTCCTTGGCGGCGGTCAGCACCTTGGTGCGGGTTTTCTCCGACACGTCCCCGCGGTTGCGCAGCACGCGGCTCACTGTCATTTCGGAAACACCGGTTGCTTCGGATACATCACGAAGGGTAAGCGGGCGCTTGCTGTCCGTTGTCACGTTCCTGAGCCTCTTGTTTGTGCTGCCTGCAACGTTAGCGCAGACAGAGGATGCTGCACAATGGAAACTGAGCGCGGCAAAACGGCTTTCGCCTGCACCCATCCCATTGTGATCGCAGGAAGGATTTGCTATCGCGTTAAAATGCGCGGCCCCGTGGCTCAACTGGATAGAGCAGCCCCCTCCTAAGGGGCAGGTTGCAGGTTCGAATCCTGCCGGGGTCGCCAAAAACACCTGAAAAATATGGCTTATTTTCAGCTTGTTGTGCAGAAGCGTGCAGGAACGCCCGTTTCGTTTTCCGCCGAATTCTCCGAAAACGACCGAAATCTCGTACAAAACCTGTACAAAATTCGCACGTCCGTGCGGCTTTTGGGGCGATCCGATGAGCTGGCGGGTGGCAAACGCTTGTGCTGAGCGCAAATTCGGGAGTGCGACGCGCAAGCAGATCATCATGTTTCTGGCGGACAAGGCCTCGGATGACGGCTCGGGCATCTGGTGTTCGAAGGGGACGATCCAGCGGCACACCGAGCTCGGTGAGACAACCGTCAAACGCACGATCCGGGAATTCCTGAAGGAAGGCATCCTGGTCGAGACCGGCGCGCGGGGGTGCAAGAACGGTTTCACTGTCGTCTATCGGATCGATCTGACCCGGATCGAGGCTTTGGAACTGACCGCAGAACCCGATATCGAGACGGGGGCCACTGTGGACCCCGTCCAGACTGGACCCGGAACGGGGGCCACAGTGGCCGGGGTACCGGGGCCACCACGGCCCCCAAACCATCCTAAAACCATCCATAAACCACCTACGCGCGAGCGCGTGGCAGCAGAGGAGGAAGAAGCTGAGAAGGTGTTGGCTGCCTATCCGCCCGACCGTTTGCGCGGGAAGGCTGAGTGCCTGGGTCGGATCAGGGACATCCTGAATGCTGGGACGGAGGCCGAGGTCCTGCTGCAAGCCGTGAAGGCCTACGCAACCGAAAGCGCGGGTTTCACACGGTCGAAGGTCTGTTTCTCGGACAACTGGTTCAAGTCGGAACGATGGCGGAGCTACGTCGAGGACATCGCCAAGAACCGAGAAGAGTCAAAAGCCAAGGAAGACGAGATGCTGGCGGGCTTGGCGATTTGGGTTACCGACAAGCACCCTCTCTGCCGCCATATCACACCCGGCCAGATCGATGCGCTCTTGGCCGCAGAGCTGGTCACGCAGGCGCAAATCCAGGCGGCGGGCCTCAGATGATGAGCATCTCCGATTCCACCGAAGCGCAAACAGCAAGGCGACCCATGTCATACGGCTGCGCCGAAGACACGGGACCTTGCGAGGGGCGGCACGCCTCCCCTTCGAACCCCACCGGCGCGGGCAAAGCCCCCGCCGAAGAGCCGCTGACCGAGACCTTCGTCTTCCGCTGTACCGCGTCCGAGAAGGCCCAGCTGCGCGCCAAGGCCGCGGCGGCTGGCCTGCCTGCCTCGACGCTTTTGCGCGAGGCGCTTGGCCTGACCGAGGCCCGTCGACGCAAGCCTATCCCACGCGTCGATCCAGCGCTGGTGCTGGCCGTCGGGCGCATCGGTGGCAACCTCAACCAGATCGCCCGCTGGCTGAACCACGCCATGATGGTCGGGCGCACCGACCTCGACACGCTGACGGTCGCGCGCCGCCTCTTGGTGATCGAACGCCAGCTCGCAGCACTCCTCGATGAGGCGCGGCAGTGCTGATCAAGTTCTTCCCCAACGGCAAAGGCGCGGGCGCGGGGCCGGTCCACTATCTCGTGGCCGAGCGCGTCTTGGCCTATGACGGCAACCGCGACCTGATCCGCGATGCCGATGGCCAGCCCAAGACTGTCATGCGCGATCCACTGCCCGAGGTTCTGCGCGGCAATCCGGAGCGCACCGAGGCCCTGATCGACGCGAGCCGCCACCAGTGGACCTACCGCGCGGGCGTGATCAGCTTTGCCGACAGCGATAACCCGACCGAAGATCAGCAAGCCGAGGTCATGGATGGGTTCGAGCGGCTGGTCTTCGCGGGGCTGGACCCTGAGCAGTATGAGGTGCTCTGGGTCCGCCATCGCCACGAAGGCCGGGTCGAGCTGCACTTCTGCACGCCGCGCCTGGAACTGACGACGGGCAAGAGCCTCAACATCGCACCACCGGGCTACCAGGACGCCTATGACAGCCTGCGGGACGTGATGAACCAGCGCCATGGCTGGGCCGACCCGATGGATGTGGAACGGGCGCAGGAGGTCCGAAACACCGTCGAGGCCCCAACCCGCGCGCAGGGCCGTGACGAGCTCCATGCGTGGATACAGGACCAGATCGACATTGGTCTGATCTCAGACCGCGCAACCATGATCGACGCCCTCACCGAAGCGGGCTTCGACCTGCCGCGCACCGGCAAGGCCTACATCACCGCCCGCGACCCCGACACGGGCGAGCGCTGGCGGCTGAAAGGAGAAATTTTCCATGAAGACTGGCAAGCCGACCCGGCTGAGCGAGAAGCTGAACGCGGAGCTCGACACGATGCGGGCCGAACACGTCGCCTCGATCTCGTCCCAGCTCAAGAGCTTCAGGATCGATTTGAAGAACATTGTGGGCGCCGCGCAGCATACCATCGCGAGCGATACGCGCCGCTTTCAGACCGAGACCGCGAGCTTGTTCGAGACGCGGCTGAGGTCGATCCGTCTCTGGCTGACGATCTCGCCCTGGCTAATCGCGGCGATGGTGCTGACGGGGATCGCCTTGATGATGGCCGCGAGCTTCTTCTGGACGGCGCATCTGAGCCGCTCGGAGCTGACGGAGATGGGCCTTACACGGATCGAACGACCCGAGGGGACCTGGCTAATCCTGGACCCGTCGAAGACGCGGCTCAGGACCTGCACGATGGGCGAGCGCCACGTCACCTGTATTCGGATCGAGGAGGACTAGATGACCCAACTGACAGCCTTGGAACGCGACTTGCTCGCCTGCGTCGAGCGGTTGGTGACGGCCTCAGAGGCATCCGCGAGGGATTTGACCGCCTTGGAGACACGCTCGACCGGCAGGATCGAGAAGGAACTGGCTGGCTTGAAAGACTGCGTGGCCTTGCTCATTCGGTCTCAAGCCGCATCCATGAAGGCCTTGAACGGATTGCTGAACGACGAGGCGAGCTACAAGACGCTGAACGAGAACTTGCAGCAGAGCTTGACCTTAGCGAAGGCCGCCGCCGAGAGATTGAGGGACAGCTAGACAGCCAGGAGGCGCATGCGGAGCGGGGGTTGACGCATTGAAGGTGTAAGGCCACAGGACTGTAGTCTGTTGAAGCCGTGTTTGACTACCGTGGGAAAGCTGGAGATGGTGCAGATCGGCTTTCATTCAGACGACTCCGAATTTCGCAAACCCATCCATGCCGGAAACTAAGTTTGACGTAATTCTGCTGCGTTGCCGCGAACGATATCGAAACGTTGCCGAGTCTTCTGTTTCATTTCTTGAAGTTTAGCTTCTCGGGGACGTACAGCTGAAATTCTGGTTTCAATGAATTCAAAAAACGTCTCGTCGTCAGATGCTTGCAAGTGGCCAACGGCATCCCTAACCAAAGAAAGATAGACTGCCGTATCACGTTCAGGATCAACAGACATCGCAGCCATTAAGTGACGCACAATGCTCACGTGGCGTTCAATACGTTCGCTCTCACTTTCTAAGCTCTCGTCGCTCGTTGTATCTGCAGCGGGCATGCCGATGTATCTAATAACCAAACTAAAGAGCTGCAGTGATTGATACAAATCTGTGAAGCGGCTATATGGGGCGTTTAGGTCATCAAGCGTTCGCCGGATATCGATTTGTATCTTTTCTGTTTCCTCCTTCGCTCGCGAAATCTCCTTCCTTTCCTCTGCGATTTCGCTCATCTCACTCCAGATTGGGAAAGCTAGAACCAAAAACCCAACCGTAGCAACCAGAGCTACAGCACCAATAGAAAAACCAAGAAAATTCAACAGGTCACCAGGCTGCACAGACAACGCAGCACTGCCACGTATCTGTAAACTCACTGCTGCACTTGACATCAACAGAGCGGCAACCGCCAAAAGCCATAGTACGGGAACTTGCCAGCCACGCAGTTTCTTCTTGGACATTTCACTCACCCTTTTGCGTGAATTCTTCTTTCACGAATTCGACGAGTTTAGTGCCTCTGAAACGCGCTTTTCGCTCTATTGGAATGTTAGCCTCTGATCCGCTAGGAGAGTATCCTCGCGATGAAGTCTGAGCATTTGTGAAAATCCTTACCTTTAGGTCTTCCAACAAACCGTTATCATTCAAGTAGTCGACCAGGCGGTAGCCGGTTTCAAAACCTCCCTCGGTCGGGTATTTTTCTAAGGTTAAACCGGGATCCATCATCAGATCTACTAGTACACCGATAATATTGGATTTTTCTTCCTTGATGACCTCAATGGCTTTGTCGACACTGGGCTCGACTTGTACAGCTATTCCATTTTCCCTTAATCTGGACACTGCATGGTCTAGCAGTTGATGATCGTCGTCGATCCAAAGTAAGAACCTTTTGTTACTCATTGTGTGGCTTTCTCTTTTGAGGTCCAAAACTTGGCTTCGGTGTATGTCCCTTCTAACAACGCATCAGGAAAAAACATTGCAAAAACAGTAGGTTTGGCATGCGACTCAATCCAGATCTCAGCCTGGTGATCATTAAGTATTTGCCTTACTATTGACAGGCCCAAGCCTACGCCAAACGCTCCGACCGACTTTTCTGACTTGCCACGATACCCCGGTTGAAAAATACTCTCGCTTTCCAGTTCTGAAACGCCAACACCATTGTCTGAAACAAGAAACTTGACCCCAGTGTAGTGCAGCTTGGCGTCGATTTCGCTCGAAATTGGCAACCGTTTGGCTTCGTCAACGGATACTTTTTCCGCCCATACACTGACAGAAAACTCCTGCTGACAGCTTGGATCGTGGTACTTAATCGCATTGGTCAGAAGGTTTACCATAACTTGCATTAAGGCCCCACTATCCATGAATAGAGAAGGTAACTCCTCTGAAATAGAAATATTGCTTGCGTTAAGGCCGTACTTTTTTGCTTGAATTGAACAAATCTGCTTTGCGCGACGCGCTAGGTCTCTCAGATTGACCAGTTCGGGTTTGTATCGCTCAGCTGCAGGAATTGGTTCTACATTCTGCATGTAGGCGAGGGATTCAGACATTGTCATTACGTATTCGGCAGAATCCAGAATGTCTTGAAGTTCTCGTTGTTGCATGCGGACAGGCATTGAACGAACACGTTGCAGTACTTCCAGCTGTCGAAGCGCTGTTTCGTAAATTAATACAAGAGGCATCTGCAGTTCATGCCCAAGGATTTGAACTCGCTGCGCCAGAAGCTCATAGTCTCTCTTTGAAAACTCGATCTGTTCGCTTCCTAACAACAGTTATTCCCTAAGCTATTCGGAGGGCGCACTTGGCTGTCAGACTAATGCAGAGTTGGAACAGGGATGCAATCCCGATGTGCCATCGTGAAAACTCTGAATGATTGGCGATACCCACTCGTATTGCTCTGCAGTTTCGGACGATCAAGTAGGCCCTAGTCCTTCGCTTTCGCCCCGGCCCAATTCTGCGCTGTGCAAAGTCCCATCTACTAAGTTACGCTGCCACAAGCGGCTCAATGTCAGACACGTCAATCTCCTTGACCGCCTGCACCATGTCGTAGTTCGTCTGCAAGTTCACCCAGTAAGCCGGGGTCGTGTTGAACACACGCGCGAGGCGCAACGCCGTATCAGGCGTGATCCCGGTCGTGCCCTTGATCAACCGCTCGATCCTCGTCCGAGGAACACCCAGACGCCGCGCAAACGCGATGGCCCCCATCTCAAGGGGGTCGAGGTAAAGCTCCTTCAGGACTTCACCGGGGTGCATCGGGTCTTCAAGCATGCTCATCAGCGTATCCTCTCAATGGTAGTCCACAATTTCGACATCGGCGGGGCCGTTCGGCGTCCAGACAAAGCAGATGCGCCATTGCCCGTTAATCCGCACGGAGTGTTGCCCGGCCCGATCCCCCTTCAGTTCTTCCAGGTGGTTGCCGGGCGGGAACCGCAAATCCTCGACAACGACTGCAGCGTCTAGCGCCGAAAGCATCGCCCGCGTGCGCTTCACCAAGTCACCCGGGAAGCCTTTGCCGTACTTGCCCTTCACAGCGTTGGCGGCGAGTTTGCCCTTGGTGCTTTGGATCATAGTCGGCGTGTATCACTAAGTGATACAAGTGTCAATATGTGATACATTTTCACTCCTGCTCCGCTCAGCGAAGCAGCTATCCAGCAACGTCTCTGTTGGCACTTCTTCAACGGAAAAGTGCCGGTTATGTGGGCCACCCCGGATAGCTGGTGATCTTTACACCTTTTGGAAGAACGATGCGTCCTCATATCTCTTGATGAAGTCCGATTGTAGCTGCGAAGATGCTTTCGCAAGAAGAACCTTGGCGCGTGATTTATCAATGTTCTCGTGCACTTCCCGAGCCTTCGAAATGATCTTCTTAAACGCGGTTTCGTCCATGCGGTTGCCAAGTTTAACACCGAGGATTGTTGGAAAAATGCTCTCAAAACTGTCCTGAACCGCCTTTGCAGAGGGGACGGATGCAAGAAAGTGAAGAACGAATTCAGGGCGCATCATGTACCTAGTACCGTTCTCGGCGACTAATTGACCAGTTGCACCTTGAACACGAGTTTGCTGAGTGAGCCACCAGGTTTTGAACCCATATGGATTTCCACCGCTTCGCTCACTTTGTGACTTTCTGACCTGATAGACCCGAAGAATGGTAAGAGCCGCGTTGCGGCAGAGAATTTCTTCGCTTGCACTGTCTCGATTAAAGTTGTTCCGGCTCCCCTTAATCTTTTGTGTCAGCGCTTCAAGTTTCTCTTCTTCGATACCCTTGAGCATTTCGTCTTCAGTCTCAAACTTGAACCCGAATTCGTTCACAAGATACTCCCGCAGCTCATCTCTTCCGGCGTCTCTTGCAATCTCGGCCACGGAGATGAATTGACCCAGGTAGTTGCCCCAAGTAAGCGGGCCCTTCTTCTGCGCGGACCTTTCAAGTTTAGCGTAGAAAAAGGCGCGGATCAGAATGCGATCAATCTGCTTTGCCAATTCGAAAGTCATATAATTTTGGACATCTTGATAGTTATTCACAAACTCAAGGTGGGACGTTCTTAGGTGATGCCAGACTTCGTCCAGAGTCTTGTCGGTCAGAATCAGTTTTGACCCGGCTGCTTTGAGTAGCCGCAGCGCGTTCTTTGTCATCTGATCATCTTTCGGCAACATGTGCTCGGAAAGAGATCGAACCACCAGATCGGCCCCAACATACAAATTGAAGTTGGAGCTCATGCTTCGGAAATACTCGACCACACGCGGCTCATTTTTGAGCATGAAAAGCAACACATACGTTCGCGATAGTTTCCGGAGGTATCGGCGCTCGACCTTTGAACTATTGTAGTACGTTCCCCGCAAGATCGACAAACACAGCTGTGCCAACAATCCCGCGTCAGCGCCCGACATTCCTCGGTCGGAGATAGCCTGATCCAATGTGTCATTAATGGACGGGAGATCGCTGTCGCTTCCATCTTCGCTCTCTAAGAACATCGCCATCTCAAGGCCTTGCGCGTGAAACGAACGGTGGATCACGTCATGGCAGGTTTCGACTGCCAATTCGATCAATGAAGAGTTGTCGCTTGCGGTGGATACATCTGTCGAAGCCCGGTTGCGAAAGACCTCACTCACCTCAAGCTTGAGAGCTTCGTCGTCCACGTTTTCTTCGGTAATCTTCTTGCGCGTCTCGTAAGGCAGACAGTAGCCCTTGTTCTTTCTGTGGAAGTTGACTTTTCGGCCGCCGTCACCTTTCGAGACCAACTGATCCAGTCGGTGTTGCAGCACTCCCTTTATGAAAGTCTTCGCGGTTGGGAGCGCATCGATAACTTTTGCCTCGATTTCCTCGATGGTTAGGAACTTGTCTTTTGATGGATCGGTACCTTCGAGGGACCACAAAATTAAGCTGTCTGATACTGCTTCAAGGAGATCACTTTTCCCACGGCGACGATCCAACTCCTGGCCGAGGAAAACACACAGCGTTTTTGCCGGAAGACCCTGAGATAACTGCAGAGTGTCCGCAGTGCCTATACCTCCCAAATAGGACGCTGCACCCGCGACGTACGCTTTGTATGACTGCAATGCGCCAGGCGTGGCATTGATCTGGTGCTGGAAGTAATGCGCCTCGCGAATTACAATTCTGCAGTCGAGCTCATCGCTCAATTCTTCCTGCAGCTGATCGATCAAGGTCAGCTTGCGACTGGTAGCATATATCAGGCTGCGCGGATCGCGCCCAAACTCCCGGAGCCGCCTGACGGTTTGCCGGATTTTCGCCTTGGGCTCACCAGTTATAGATGCTTGCATAAATTTCTGTGTGCCTACTGTTTCATACACACGGTCATCTAAAGCGCCATCTGCGCCACCGTCATGGAAGCCACCCATTGGCACATAGTCAGCACCCAACGTCGCAGCAAAAAAACCTTGCGCGAAGTTCTCGAAGTCTGTTCCCCCTACTCTGGATAGGGCGATTTCAATTACCCGCGGATCGACCGTATCCAATTCAATGACCTCCAGCATCTGGTGCATCTAAAGTAGACACAGCACCATATATATAGGCAGAAATCAAGAATTTGACACGTCGCAAAAACTGGTTGGTCTAGTTGAATCGCGCAGCCCGCTATGAAGCTGTTAACGAAAAGCGTAGCTGCGGTGACTGGTCAGTGATTTTCAAAAGATGGTGCCAAATATCTTATCCGATGTTCATTGCTTGAAGCAAAAATCCCGGTGCCAAGAAACGAATTCAGCCCTTGGGCGATTTGCATCTCGCGAAGGGACCAGGAGCTTGCCGGTAGAGTTGACCATGGCTCTCACCGCCTCGGGGTCGTTGCTCTGACGCGAAATCATTATTGAAAGGTCATCTGCGATGCCTACTAGGCCCCGATCAAACATCCAGTGTGCCGTTCCCGACAAGGCGAGCCCATTACTAACAATGTCTGGTCCTTCGTGCTCGACCGGCCTAATGTGCGCAGCCTCAACTTCAGCACGCCCACCACCGTTGATCAATCGCAAACCCGTAACAGCGCAGCGCTCGCCATATGCTCGCAGCACGTTCTTGCGGAAGTTCCGGTCCCGCACTGCCCTGCTGGTAAGCTGATTGACGCGCTCACGCGCTGGCATGTGTTCGAAGGGCGCTTGCTCATCTTGAAAGCCCTTGGCAGCCGCAAGGTCTCCTACACGGGGTAGAATGCCGTCCTCAGCGTCTAACCCACGCTCGATAATCCGGGCGAAGTCTTCATTGGATAGCGTTCTGACAGCTGCTTGTGCGCGGCCAGATATGCGGCCTTCATCGTTCAAGAGGCCTCTCTCAACGATATTCTCAGTATCGCGGAAGGGCACTGGATCACCGAAATCGAGATACGTTCCAGGCTGGATCACGGCCAAGTACATTTCAGATTTCCGAGGGTCAGAGATGATCTCTTGCACCTTTGCGACTGCGAAGTACCCCTTTGTGTCTTTCACCTTTCTCGGCTCAAGATAGACGACCCAGTCGCCTTCGCATTGTTGAGCGCGGGACAAGTATTGGCGCGGGAACTGATACCGTTCGGAGGGAACGTCATCGTAGATCGAGTCACTGCGGTGAATGAACACTCCGAAGGCCATTCAGGTAAGGCCCTTTCGCTGCGCGCGAGCATTGTGCGTCAGTCGCTGTGCGGCCCGAGAGCCCATCATTGCAGTGTTGTCATTCACGCAGGAGCTTTCCAAGGCGTTGGTCGGCGAAGTGCAGGGTCAATGCTGATCCTGTCAGAACAGGCACAAGTAGTCCGGCAGCAGCTGCGAGGAGAATGAAGGCTCCAGAAGCCAGCGAGAATTCGCCGTTCTGACCGAATAGGTTCAGCCGCAGAAATCCGGCCAAGTACAGCGCGCTAGCACCGAGAAGTGCGAGGTGAACGGCCTCCAAAGGTTCGATCATATTGCGGCGTGCACGTTCCAGCGCAGCGCGGCGAAGTTTCTTCCATTGGTTGCTTGGTTTTTGCATTTGCCTACTCCCTTACGAGTTCGATCCAAGTGTGAACGTCATCATCCGTTACTTCCCGACCCTCGACATGCGACTGGTACCAACGCGCGACGATTGCCCCGCGCTTCTCACTTTTGATTTTGATGTTTTCTGCGTTCAGGTGCTGATCGAGCGAGGTCTCGATCTCCTTCAAAGCATTGAAATCGTGGCCTGCGCGTATCGCCTTCGTGCCTAATAGCAGCCACGGCACATCGACCTCGAATTGCTCACCAAAGGCCACCAACGCTTCAACTGGAATACCGCGCTGGCCCTTCTCGTAGCTATGATACGCCCGTGGTGACACACCAAGCGCTTCAGCCATCGCAGCTTGAGACAACCCTGCTTCGTTGCGCGCAATGGTTAGGCGCGCGCCCATCGAAGCAAACAATTCAGCGTCTTTCCGCGCCATTCGCAGTTTCCATTTGACGATGTCGTATTTTTTCGCAAACATTGCAAAAAATGACGAACTATTCCGGTTATTTCCATCTGACCACGTCAAATGGTGCTTAACAAGCGATTCCATGCGGCGTGCACTTTCAACTCAAGCGGACAAGGACGACTGAAATGACAGAGACCGACAAATCAGACAGCTCCCAAATCCTCGGCCTTGGGAAAAAGCCTTCCGAATGGGTCGAGCTGATGGCGGATATGGGCATCGACATTTCTGAGCGAACCCTGCGGGAGCGAGCAAACGAGACTGGTGCATTCTACCGCCTTGGGCGGACAATGCTGATCACACCGGCGCAGATCGACAAGATTTTTGAAGGAGGCCAGGCATGCCGCTCGAAATCTACAAGAGGGGCCGAGTTTACTGGGCGAAAGGTTGGGTCGAGTACAACGGCAGGCGCATCGCAGGCCCATACCGGCGAAGCACTAAGGCATCTACAGAAGCAGGCGCACGGGACTGGGTAGCCCGCGAAACAGAGGCGCAGATTCACCGATACGTTTTCGGGGATGAACCGCGCATGACCTTCTCTGACGCGATATTGATCTACAAAGCATCCCCGAAAGCGGCAAAACAGCTCATGCCAATCGTCGAAGAGATTGGCGATCTGCCTCTGTCCGCGATCTCAGGCAGGATGCTTAAGGAGCTAGGGCCAAAGTTAAAGCCAGATGCTTGCACAGACACATGGTGGCGGGAAATTGTGACGCCCGCCTGTGCGGTGATCAACAATGCCCATGATTTGAAGAATACGCCAATGATCCGCGTAAAGGCATACGACAACTTTGAGCGGATCGCTCAAGACAAACGACGAAATAAACCGAGTCGTGTGGAGCGAAAACCAGCGGACAAGGAATGGATCGATGCGTTTTGCCGAGCCGCCGATCCCTACAACGCCGCTTTGGTCCGCTTCATGTTCGAAACAGCGGCGCGGATCGATCAGGCCGTCTCAATTGAGCCTGACGATCTGCGGCCCGCTGAGAACAAAGTCAGAGTCAAAGCACAGAAGGGTCATCCCGAAGGCTGGATCACTGTCTCGCCTCAGATGATGGACGAGCTCCTAGCATTGCCGCCAAAGCGCCCCAAGAACCGCAAAACCGGCAAGTTCATGAAGCCGCGTGTGTTCGGCTATGGTAGCTCCACAGGTTACAACACGCGCTGGAAGACGATCTGCAAGAGTGCAGGCATCCCGTACCTCTCAGCGCACCCAGCAGGGCGGCACGGGTTCTTTACAGAATTGGTTGTGCGACAGGGGGTCGATCCAGTCACTGCGGCCAAGGCTGGCCGCTGGTCTGACCCCAATTTGCCCATGCGTATCTACGCCCACGCAGAGACAGATGAGGCCGATGTGAGGGCCCGTTTTCGTACAAATTACGTACAAGCGGACGCTGTACAAACACCCAAGAGTAAGAAATCAAAGAAGGAATAGCGCTATGAACGGTTCCCTCCTAAGGGGCAGGTTGCAGGTTCGAATCCTGCCGGGGTCGCCAGACACAATCAATCCAGTTAAGTTATTGATAAATAAATGTATGGGCGGAGAAACTTCGCGCCCCACACACCTCCCCCACACGCCTCCCCCACACACTTGATGGCAGCTTGCTTCTTGACCGTCACGTGATGTCCACTACCTAGGAAGGGGCGCTAGGCCCCCGCCAAATGAACCTCAAACGACCCGATAGACCGACCGCTCTGAGATACCTAGGAGCTGGGCAATCTGGCGTTTCGTGTTCCCGTCAAGCAAGGAGGCAGACGATGCGGAGAAGCCGTTTCAGCGAAGAACAGATCATTGGCATCCTGAAGGAGCACCAAGCCGGAATGCCGACTTTATGTCGATGGGGCGCAAACCTGTTCGGCCAGGGAACAGAAAATCCGATCTCTCGCCGTTTTGTTCAAAGAGATGCTTCAACCGCGAAAGAACGGGGGCAAGCAAGTCAGTTGAACGGCACATTCCGTTCTTCGTCTCTTCTACAATGACTTGGCCTGTCTCAAGGTTCACCCTGCTCCAGTCCAGCCCAAGGATCTCCTGCCGACGCAAACCTGTCGTTAGAGCGATCAGAACTATCGTCTCTAAGAACGGGTTTTCACTCTCGGCGCATGCGTTGAGAAGTGCCTCTCGCTTTGCCGCGTCCAGGAATCTCACCCTGCCCTGCGTCTCCTTCAGTTTCTTGATCCGCTTCATTGGATTTTGTTCCAGCCAGCCATACTCTCGTACAGTCACTTCGAGTACATGATGGAGCTTGGCCCAATAGCGATTTACAGTCGCATTCGTAACTTTGCCTCCCTGCCGACCACGATGTTCCGAGATAGACATTCTCGCCTTCAGAAGCCGGTCAGTGGTAATCTCCGAAAGCTTCAGGTCTCCAAGCAAGTTCTTCCAAACACCAAATTGCTGGTTCTGATCTTTGGCCGGCTTCTTGTCGGGCAAAACTTCCAGAACGTAACGGTCGATCACGTCCGCCAACGTGTGTTTCTTTGCCTCTGATCCAATAGGAACCTTGCCAGCATCAATCCCTGCCTCGATATGCCTGGCCCAAGCCTCAGCATCACTTTTCCGGTCAAAATAGGAAGACTGCTGCTCGTAGCCTCGCGGCGAACCTGGGTCCGCCAATGAACACCTTTGGCACTTTGAACAGACGCCAAACCCGCCACCCCATTGGCAATGTTGGTTGTGGCCCAGTTTAGTAGGTTTTCGGCGAGTTTTGCACTGATTTTGCACCAAACCCGGCGCTCCAGGCGGAATGCTGATACGCCTAGGTGGCATCTATTTGATTTTTGTCAGGTGACACGATAGTTGTCCATTGCGATCTCAGCAACGTATTGAAATCATTAGATAGACATGTTCTCGCGTGACAAGCAACTGCCCATTGTTGACAGAAATGTTGTCCATTGCTTCCGAACAAAATGAACCAGTCGCAATGAAAAAGCACCGCTGGTGAAGCGGTGCTTTCCCGATTTAGACGTTGGCGTAAGACTACTGCATCGAAAATACAGGCAGTGCCAGCAGAGCTACGACGGCCCAGAGCTGTACGGCAAAGTAAACGGAAATAAGGAAGATCCCCAAGAAGATCGCTACACCGGCTGCCACCCCAGATACCCTTCCCTTTCTTGTCACACCAGGGACGATACTGCCAAAGATCCAGCTTGCGAGTGCAACCACCCCAACAACAGACATTCCGAGCCCAAAAATTAGGGCCCTGACATCCGCTGTGGCGTCATAAGTGTGAAGGCCAAGCATCCCGATGCCGAACCATCTCCAAACCTTCCAAAGCTCATCCGTAAACTTTCGAGTGGCTGCCGCTCCAGCCGTGAGTGCTTCCCAAAATCTCTCGCTCATCACTTTGCCCTGTTTTTGACTGACGAATCTCGTTCACGCGAAGGAGAATGCGTCGGCCTGCCAACATGATCAGGTGGGTGGACAGCTTCTCTGAGGTAGATCTTGCTCAAATGGCTTGGGAAGCCAAGCGGATAGATGCCCTGCCTCTCCAACCTGCGGGCAACGTGGTTGGCTTGAATTCCTGCCTCGGCAGCCAGCGAGCCGAGCGACACATATTTGCCGGCGAACCGGTCAATTTCCGTGAAAGCGAACAATCGACAATGCTGACGGCGGCTCGGGCGCCAACACTGAGTTCCCAACAAATACCCTTCGCGCACAAGCCACGCCACTGTTGAGGCGTTCAATTTCAGGGCAGCCCTTGCTTGTGAGAGCGTCAGTTGTCCTTCTGGGGGCCAAATCTCAGGACCAAAAACGATGCGGCGCAGTTCGTCCCGACTTACAATCAAGTCGTACATATTTTCGCTGCCAGGCAGTTGGCCAACAAACTCGATTTTTTGCTGAGCCAGCATCTCAATGATCATCTCAGACGGAAGTGACACGGCACCTGCGGCAGCGGCAATAGGTGAGCATCTAGGCGGGAGGCTTTGCAGCATTTGTACCCGGCGGAAAACAGCTTCACGCAAGCTATCAAGCTCGCCCACATCAAAGATTTCCGCCACGTTTTCCATTCTCACGACGGAGCGAACCAAATCAATGCGCTTAAAGCGGTCGAACATCTCCCCCGAAACACCAAGCCGCTTAGCAGCCTGTACCCGTGGTAAATGCGAACTGATCCCTGACAGCAGCGTATCTACGTCTTCGACCGCGAGAGATCTGCTGTTTCCTGTCATCTTTTTCAGAATTCGCTCCGCCCGGGAGATATTTAGCCCGTATTCGGTTGCGGCGCTGCTTACAGTATGAAATTTGCGCTCCTTGCAGTTTCGCCCATAAATAGTTTCCCCTTCCGGTATCGGATGATGGTTGAAAACAAACTCGGCCGCTTCGTCGAGAATACTTTCATAGCGCAGGTCCGCTTTTACCTTTTCGAGCCAGCGCCCGAAAATTCCAAACGCAGCGTAGTGGCCAGAACGATCAGAAGCGCGTTCTTCCCATATCTCGGTGAGCAAAGGCTCCAATCCTTTATCCGAGCGAAAGAGACTATGAAACGCGGCTTCGGTCGCAATTGATAGTTCACCCTCATCAAGCCGACTAGGAGACGCTTGAGCACCGAAGGTCAACGCTGCGCCAGCCTTTTCACAAAGTAACGCAACAACACTGGTTTCGAGCTGATCCAGCCAGTGGCCGGTTCGTCGCCCTGCCAACCGGCGTAGTAGCCATGTCTCAAAGTCAGCTGAACGGGTTTCGGCCCCCTCCGCCGCGCTTTGAATGACTTGGAATTGGTCTTCAATGATCTGCGCGAAATCCACAGTGTAACGCAACGCTGATCCAGACGGCAAACCCAGGATTGGTACATTGTGTTCCGGGCAAGTTCGGAACTGAGCTAGCTGCCAGTGTGCCCTGCTGTGGCGAGCAAGCCGCCCACCCTGTTCATAATCGTTGACGATGCAACGCGGACAGAGACGCACGTAGCTCCGGTTCTTTACAGGTCGATCAAGAAGGTGGCCGCGAAACTCAAAACGCCTCTCAGGACGAGGCAAAAAGGCTTCACGTACGAGCTGGGATCCATCTGCTCCGACAATTCTCGCAAAGTGCTCAATTGCGGATTTGCGGCCCCGATTTATATTGGTCCAGTTGGCCCCGAGATCGCTCACCAAATCAGAAACTGGGGCAATTCCATGTTTCATTGCGATGCGGGAGGCCAAGCTAAGCGCGGGCTCGTACGGGAACGCAGGCAGTGTCAATTGAAGCGGTGTCATGGCTCTTTGCTTCATGTGCCCAACCCCTTGGCATCATCCTGAGGTTCTCGTCCAAGCAGCAGCAAGCGGGCATTGATGGATGTATAGTCTTCGCGCAGGAATGGGTTGAAATCCGCAACGCAACCTGACCGCTGTGCAAAAGCCTGCACAAAACAGGACGCACCCAGTTCATTTGTCCCGGCACGCATGGCGATTTCCAAAGCAGATAAAAGCAATTCAACAGTCAAGCCGAACTCACCATCTGCGGCATGTATCAGCCGCCTCACAAATTGCCCGTCTTGCAAATCGCTGCCGACTGAAAGATCGCCAGCTTCAGCGTAACTGACCACCATTTTCCTAATAGGTGATCCGTCCTGAGCAGGGTCGAGCTTTGTGAACTGAACAGGCGTGAAGCGCCGAGCCAACTGCGGGTCTTTGTTAATCAAGTCACACAACTGCGGCATGCCGCTCAAGATCGTGCTGACCGGCCAGTTTGGGTTGTTCATCAACGCCTTCAGCGTATTAATGACGGCCTGAATTTCGCGTGGGTTCTGGTTAACACAAAAATCCTGAGCCTCATCAAAATGCAGCACGAGAGTTTGACGCAGGTGTAGATTCCTCTGAACCAAATCCCAGATGATCGCTGAAGTCCGGTCTCTCCGCAGAGGGTATCCCAACACATTCAAGCAGGCGAGACCGACAAATTTGACGCTGGCAGGCGAAGGAACGCTCAAGCTGACGGCTTCCGCTTTTTCCACGCCCGGCTGCAAAGTTTGCAAATTCGGGTGAGTAGCAAACAAACGCCTCACTGCCGTGGTCTTTCCCGATCCCGAGTCACCTATCACTGCAATACCAGGGGTTTCCTTTTGCGTACCGAGCTCCAGATCGGCACGACGACGATTGAGCAATCTAGTGAAAGCGCTTTGCAGTTCACGATAGTTCCGGTGAGCGAAAAAGCGTGCGCGAAGTGTGGCAAGTCTTCGGTCGATGTCATCGACGCCGATACCGGCCGTCAAGGAGGTGCCCTTACTCATCATCGAACCCCCACTCACTGCCGTCGGAGTCTGAAATGGATTCATCCGGTTCGTCCGCATCGCCGGCAACAGCGTCCTCGGAAACCACCGGAGAGTTTGCATGACTATCAGGAAGCGTGATTTTCTGACCGAAAAAATCTTCTGCTGGAGTTTCAAGGATCGCGGGGCCAGTTCGAAAACAGGTGCCATTAAACAAATTGGCTTGGACAGCTTTGATCTGCTTATAGGATGGCTCCCCAGGCAAAACTGCTGAGCGGATGCGTGCGGCCTTGTCGGTCGCACAGATTTCTTGGATGGCCCGATCACGAATGGATTCCGTGAGTTCCGCCTCATGAGAAAAGCGCTGCTTAATTTCTCGGAACTGTGTGATCCATTCGTTCAAAGAAATGCCATACAAAGGCGTGGCAGAAAGTGCTTCAGCAGTCTCCCACCTTCCGTCAATCTCAATCGAAACCGCACCAATGTCCGCCGGGTCAGCTTTTACCCGCAGCGCAGCCCGCTTTCCACGCGCCCAATGCTGCCGCAGAGCACCACAAGAATAATGATGCGAAAACAGCTCAACACCCTTTTTCGACGGTTTGCGTGTGAATTCCACGCCTAGCGCTGCTCGCAATGTGTGGAGATCGGCGGGTTCTGTAACCGCGAATTGCTCCTCTAGTTCCCGCCATCGATTAGCTGGCGACTGACCATTCAAGCCACGATGTGGACGATTGTGATAATAGTCTACGACATAGAGCGACAGCACGCGCGTTAGATCCTCATCATCCAGCGCGGTACGCTGCTCAGTAGGATAGTCGCCCCTTGCCTGCGGGTTGTGAAACGTGCGGCCAGAAAGGTATGGCATCAGGTTCTGACTTAGATTTCCGAAGAACCTTTCTTGATGCGCCCGGAGTTCCGGGATTTTCACCGGCGGAAACAGCATCGTCGCGCCTATACTGTTCACCCCTGCCATAAAATCATTGGAAACAAACGCTGCCCCGGTGTCCGCGCACACAGTCGAAAACCCGGCACAAAACGACCAAGAACTTTTTGCCCCAAACGCGCGTGCAAAATCGGTCTTATCGACGGACGCCATGCGGAGAGACCTCATGGCCGCTTCTGCACTGGGGCTTTTGACAACTGCCAGAGCCAAGATGCAACGCGTCGCACTATCAATGACCGCATACAGATAGCGACGGCCCTTCGGGATGTTACAACGGATTTCAGCAGGAAGCGCACGCATCAAACCAATGCGCGAAAAGTAGCTCCAGAGATCGACCTCCCATTCATCAATCTCAATGCGCTCCCCAGGAAATTGTGCCATTTCCTGAATGCCGATGCCGCTGGAAGCAAACCGCCTCCGGGCGGCGTCAATACCTTCGCGCATGGCAACCATTTCAAACTGATCCAAGCTGGAAATGCGCCGCTCAATGGTGCGGATACTGGGGACCGGAAACACTGGCAGCCCTTTTTCAACCCTGGCTGAGCTGACACGTTTGAGCATGTGCCTGGTATTCGTTGCAACGGTTCGGGCGTCACTGCCACCCTCCTTTGCGAACTCACGAATACCTTGTTGGAGGAGCTCTTCTACCTCTGGTTCGAAATGGTTTGCCTCTTTGCCACGATGCCTCTTGCGGACCAAGACGCGCAAATCAAAGCCTGCGCTGACAAATTTGCGGTAGACCCGGCGAATAGAGCGGGTCGAAGGCGCTTGAGGAAGTTCGATGCGGTCACCAAATCTCGGCGCGCGATCAGGGAACTGCTGGTTTCTGAACGCTTCTGACAGCTTGGGAAGAACTTCGGCCAAGGCCGCTTCAAGCCCCTTATCGGTGAACGTAAGCCTGGATTCAGTTTCAAGTTCGTGGATGGCACAGAGAATCCGTCCCATGAAAACAACCTTTGCCCGCTCTTTAGGTTTGATGAGTGTAAGATCGCAATTATAGGTAGCCGGGCCCGTGCGCATGGCTGGGGGCGGCGTATACCGCCACTGTCCGCTTGCTCGCAGTTTGGCGACATCTTCCCAACTGAAAAACTCAGCAATTTCAGTTTGATCGAGTCGCCGGAGAGTGGTGCCGCTATAGTCCGAGACTTCAGGTGTGTAGTAAATCGATCCAATCCTGACAGTAGCCCCTGGGCGCAGCGAACGTAGGATTGGCCGTGATATCGGTATGGATGGTATTGTCATGCTGCCCTCGCTTTCACGAGGCTGTGCTGGCCAATGATACCCTCGCTCAAGACCTGGAGGTGACCGCTGAAGGCAGCTCGAAACGCCGCTCGATACCCCCGCCCAGCTAAGCCTGTCATGGCTGCGAGATCAGCGATCTTCATCGTACCACAGAGGGTGCCCAACACTCGCTCTAACAGGCCGCTGAATTAGTCAGGCCAGTGGGACGCTGTTCTCCGTGGTGGAATGAGTTCTCTCATCGGTCTTCCGGATTGGGTGGCTGGAAGCAGGCCTGCGTCCCCCCCTCCAGCCTCATTCCGCCAGCAACCGGGGCAGCCGGGCGAGATTTCCGGCTGCGAGCGTCAGGATGAAGCGCGACTGCACCCGTTCGGCGCCGCGATAGACGGTCTGGGACATGCCGCCAACGGTCTTGGCCCAGCCAAACGCCTCCTCGATCCGTTTGCGGTGCTTCTGGGACAGGGCATAGCCTTTGTGCCGGGTTGTGCGACCGTCGATTGCTGAATGCCGCGCCTTCCTGGCGACGTGCGGGGTGACGCAGGCCTGGCGGAGATCTGCGACGAATTCGGCCGCATCGTATCCCTTGTCGGCTCCCAAGGTCAGCCGCCGGGTCGATCCGGGGGAGTGGCGGTGCAGCATGTCCAGCGCAGCCTTTCGCTCGGCGCGGCCGTCAGCGTGGGTTAGGTCGCCTTGCACAACCAGCCCGTGCCGGTTCTCCATCAGCGCATGCCCCATGAAGCACAGCACCGCACCTGTGCCAGGGGATTTCTTATAGAGCCGTGCGTCCGGGTCGGTGACCGAGGCATGGGTCGCATTCGAACGCTTCTCGCCCTTGAAGTTGACCTCGGGATTTCGGGTGCGGCGGCTGTAGCGGGGCATTGGAGCGGTCTCGGGTTCGGTCTGGGCGGGTTGTGCGGCAGGGGCAATGGATGTCGCGGGCGGGTCATCCGGCCTATCATCGCCGGGCGGCGTGCCCGCCGACTTCGGCTGGAAACTCTTCATCGATGCCCAGGCCTTTATGAGCGTGCCATCGACCGAGAAGTGGTCGTCCGACAGGAGCGGCGCGACCTCGCGATGCGCCAGGATAGCCGCCATCACCTTGCGCGACATGTCGGCCGTCAGCAGCCGGTCGCGGTTCTTGGTGAACACCGTCGGCACCCATACCGGATCGTCGATCCCGAGGCCCACGAACCAGCGGAACAGCAGATTATACTGCATCTGTTCCATCAACTGCCGCTCGGAGCGGATTGAGAACAGGATCTGCAGCAGGCTGGCCCGGATCAGCCGTTCCGGCGGGATCGAGGGGCGGCCGAAATCGGTGTAGACCGCCTCGAAATCGGCATCCAGACTGGCCAGCGCGTCGTTGACCACCTGCCTGATCTTGCGGAGAGGGTGCCGTGCTGGGATGCGCTCTTCCAGATCGACATAGCTGAAAAGCGATCCGCTCGCTTCGTCCGTCCCGCGCATCACCAACCCCCGCCGAAATTGTGCTGAGGGTGAATCATGTTCCTCAGGCCGCGTCGAGAGCCGACTTCTTCAGCAGCCTGCTAACGCTCGGTCGGCATCAGGGTCAGGCCTCTTGGAAAATTCGATATAGCGGCGGGCATTTTGAGCCTGCGCGCGCGTAAAGTCCTGATCTGTGACGAGTATCAGATCGTCCGCTTGGTCGGCGGACAGGTACCGCTTCACGGCAGCCAGCCTCTCATGGAATTCAGTGGTCACCTTGGCTGCGGGCTTTACAGCGATCGCAAGCTTGCGCCCGTCGGTCAAAGTTACCTTGAGGTCAATGTGATGCCGAGCTCTCCTGCCAGCCGCATCAACAAATGATACTTCGAATGGCTGCTCGATCAGATCTACAAATCTCGGGTGAGTTGCTGCCATCTGGATGGTCATCAATTCGAGTAAGCTTTCGAATTGGACACGAAATCGGCGACCGTCTTGTTTCCTGACAATGGTTGTCCAGCCGCGGCAGCTGAATCTGGAGCGCATCGCGATCTTGCGGGTAGCGCGTGACATGAGGGGAAGGCTGACGCCAGAGATATTCTCCGCACTTTCAAAGCTACTCATTGGTGTTTCCTTTAAGCAAGTTGAAGTGTTCGCGGGCAGCGGCTGCACGCGTTTTCTATTGACTTCTGCTTTGGAAAAGACGACCAATGAGCCAACGGAGAGATCATTGATCTTTACAAAGGGCTCGGAAGTTGCAGCTTCCGGGCCTTTGCCTTTTCACACGGGATTAGGCGATTTCTCTAAACCATGATTACTCCCCCTCGTATCAACTTCGGCGGTATCGCCAGCCAGGCGTGCGTTTCTGTAGAAGGATAAAGAGCGCAGATAGCGCGACTTTTGGCCATCCGCAGCGATCTTCGATCTCCAGCACTACGCATACACAGGCTGATTCGCCTTTACCGAATTGCATTTAGAGATCGGAAAATCAATATAAAGCGCAAATTCAGACAGGCGATCCTATATATAGATTTTTATCAGACGTATGCGGCTGTTTTATTTTGAGCGCGCAAAAATAACAGACATCAAATTTTAAGAATTGAAGCGCACTGTCTGCGCATCTACTCCAGACCACCATTTCAAAATCCAAGCACTAGGGGGATTGCAATTTCACGCCGTAATGAGATCCACTGCGAAATAGTCTATAACAGTATATACCCCTCTTCACCCGTCTTGACTGGTATAGAGAGGTAGAGACCATCCCCGCGCTCGCAACTCCTCAATCACAAGTTTTCGCACGGCTTTTTGGCCTGTTGGATCATTGCCGAAACGGGCAATTATCCCGATTTCGATCAACTGTTCGAGAACTGAAAAGGCGTTTTCACCCATACCTTTTCCATAGCAAAGCGCCCGGCAACGCGCGTCGAGCTGGTCCAGTGTCACTCCCAACGCTTCCGCCAAATCCTGAGCTGAGTTTCTGTCGAGGGAAGTCGCTGGCGTCTCCGTCAGCCCTTGAAGCAACTGCGCCCTTTCACTGTCGGTGGGCTCTGCACCGTCGCGAAGGATTGCTGCGAGGCGATCAGGCGTCATCCAAACCTCTCCGTAGCTGATCGAACACCGCACGGCATAGAACTCTAGCGGTGTAAGAGGCCGATCATGAGACATCGCGCACACCTTTCAACATTGACGAGTAGTGTTTGAACTTAGTCGCCCAACGCAGGTCCGCAAACATCGATCCTACTACGAGCTGTCTTTACTCACACGAAGGCGCGCTACTCGGTGAACCTTTGCAAGCAGATCGATATCCTCATTCCGACCTCGGCGAACCGTGCGGGAAACGGCGTCGGCGAACTGATCAATCGCGGGAAAATGTGAAGCAATGCGCTCTGTGCTGAACGACAGAGCCTTGAGCAACAACCCAGCGAGGGGAATACCCAAAACTCCAGCTGCCTCGCCCGCGAAGTCGATCCGATTGATTTGGCCGCGACGTTTTCCAAACCAAGTTCCCATCTCAGATGCGAGCCGATCAGCCTCCGCTACCCGTGCTTCAGGCGGCAAATTCGCAAGGCGGGAAATCAGAGCAAGCGCTCGGGTCCGGTCGGAACCACGTGTGGTTACATCAAGTACATCGCACAAACTGCTATCGTTTCGCCAAGGGTCCTCGAAGGCGAAGACCGGGACAGGCGGCAAAACGACTTCGCCATGGTCTCTCGCACGTGAGTTCGCTAGCCATGTTTCGAACATTTCTGGCGTGCAGCCAGCATGAAAGTTAAGCATCTCGCCCATTCCCCTCATGAGCGGCAGCCAGGATTCCGTAAGTTCTTGCTCAGGTCGCGGCAGAAGTGTCGCACCGAGCGCGTGGGCCAGGTGAATATCGCCCGCAAAGTGGTAGGCCTCGACCCGGAAATCTTTATTTTTCAAACGCTCCAGGTCTTTGGCAATAGTCTCGCCTACCCCGACGGATCCAATCATCGAGATTCCGTGCGACAGGAAGGATGGAACCGCTCTCCGCAACATGGTTTCTGGCAAGAGAAGACGGCGCAGTTCTTCTGCGTTATCGCGCCCGGATTGCCGTGCAATCGCTTCTGACAACGCTGGCAAGACGGAACGTACCTCTGGCTGAGCAAAAAGTGAGTTCCGCACTGTACGAACGAGGTCCGACACCACCACCCCCGCGGTTGCCCGTCGGCCGGCGACCGCATCAGAACGAACCTCATGCAGCTCACGCAGCAGGCCACGATCGATACGCTCCTCGGGTTGCCGTGTTACGATCCGGGCACGTCCGCATTGAACAAGTTCAAACAGATCCTCCCTGGAGATACCGAAGGTCCCCTCGACACTGCCTGGGGTGGGAATATCTATTACCGGAAGTTCGAGATACACGACGTCAAAGGCCATCAACACCTGCCGCAAGTCGGCGGTTTGGCCAACCGAACTCGGCAAGAAGCAGGCAGTCGCATTCCCCCGGCGGCAGATTGGAAAGTCCGCAGCCTTAAACTCTCCGGCTATCATGGCCTCAAAATTCGCAAACCATGCCGCTTCCTCATCGCCCACGAACTCAGGCAGATCACGGCGCTGGGACAATGGCTGTGTTCGGAGACCATCTCTGGAATCGGGAGAGTTGGAGGGTGTCTCGGTAGATTGTTCCTTGCCCTCCAATGTTACATCGAAGCCTGGCAGTATTTTCTGCAGCATGTCCTGCACCGCCACGCCAAGTTCAGGCTCTAAGGGGCCGTCGCAAGTATAGTGGCGGCTGCCAGGCCCCTCGTTTGCGAGACGGATTGGTGGCAGCGCAGGAAAACGCCCTGCAAGGACGAGTTCCACATCCGCCCGGGTCAGCGGCATCGCCGCCAGAGCCCCACCAATATCCTCGTCCTGAATGATCGGAACCCGAATAGCATTCTCTACACGCAGGTTGGTAAGAGCGATCTGACACCCCACCTGCCGTACAGTCTCATCGAACCAGCTTCGATGCTTATCCGCATCAAGATCCTCGATTGGCACAAAGAGCAGGTAGCTGTGCGTGGCAATTTGCCAAAGTTCCGTTCGCGCGCAAGGATAGTGAGCCCGCAGAGTTAAGTCGGTCCACCGTGCCTTCTCGCGCCCGATCTCGCTAAAATTCGGGGCTTCATCTTTCATTCATCAGAAATGGTGGCACTCACGGGTTTTCACAAGGTGTTGAAATAGTTGCGGCATGGCATATTCGGCCCTTAGCGGCCTCTCAGAACCGTGTTTGGATGCTGCGGTCGCAGCCCGCATTCCCGTCATTCGCCGCAAGTGCGAAACCAATGGGCCGCCGAACTTTAACAATGCGGGACGGAACCGCCGTTCGCCGCACATGCAGCCTGGTCCGTGCCTGATGGTCGCAATGCGCAGATAGCGGCCTTTGCAAAGTCGCGGGATCTGGCTTCAAAACAGACGCTTCATGCGTGTTCGTCCGGTGAATCCGACTTATCAGGAGGTATACCGTCTTCGAGCCATCTTCCGTCCCCCTTTCCTCTGCGAAAACAGTGGCCCAACTTTCGGGTGCAAAGACTGTCACAGAAAGTCGAAGTTCGAAGCGGAGTACATTTCAGACCAAAGAAAGTCACCTTCGAGGAGTATCCGCTCGTCAGCACCCCGAACCGCGATCACGAACTGTTCGTTCGCGTTGTCGCGCCACATTCTTAGGTCGCTGAGGTTGTTAACAGCATCCAATTCTAGGCGGATTTTGTCTTCGCCTACAGTGAAGTCGCTGATCTTGTCCAACCTTTGTCTGTGCGACGCATCAAACTTTAAGAGATCCCCTTGATTGAAGACAAACACGTCCTCACCAGCTCCGCCGGCTATGATGTCTTTACCCTTCCCGCCACGGATGATGTCGTTGCCATTCCCACCATCAATCCGGTCGTGCCAATTGCCGCCAAAAATGGCGTCGGCTCCATTGCCGCCCTTGATGGTGTCGCGTCCATGCCCGCCAAAAATAGCATCAGACCCATTTCCGCCAAATAGTTTGTCGGCGCCTCGTTTACCATGCACCTGGTCATTTCCGGCCTTGGCGAAAACCACGTCTCGCCCCCAGTCTCCTACGAGCTTTTCAGCAGAGCTGTCGCCGCCGATTCGTTGTGCTTTTTCTACGGTGATTTCGATGAACTCGAACGGGTCCAATTCCAGGGAAAGGTTCTTTACATCACTTCCCAGGTCTTGTTGCGAAAGTATGGTCTCCAAGCCTCGAACGTCCGCTTCAGTCGCGAAGTAGAAATCGTCCAGCGAAGAAGGATTGCCTACCTTCGGGATGATGCCTTCAACGTTGGGAAGGTAAGTGATGTACCCCTTCACTTCGTCATAGCTTATATGCTGGTCCGCAAGACCTTCGCCAAGCAGAGCCCGGAGGGCGTCACGCTCCTCAGTTGAGATTTCGCGCTTCGGAAGTCTTGTGCCTTCAATCTTCTGCCCGTCTTCGTCGTACGCCCAATTTTCGCTTAGCCCGTTGGAAGTGGATTGGTCGATGCCAACTTTCCGGCCAGTCCAACTCTTGGCACCGTTTATGATGCCACTGATATCAAGGGAAATTTCCTTGCCGAAATCTTCAGAGCGAGATGTCAAATAGATGACAGTCTTGTACTCGCCCTCGTATGCATTGATCTCAACGTCTGCACTGTCATACCCGGAAATGTCCAGCGTCGTCATCGTATCATGAGAACCCGGTGAAAGACTCTCCGAAATGTACTTGAACATATAGCCGGCAGGGGTCAAGGACACCGGATCTTCACCCCGGTGATCTCCTGCGATTGAATTGGGGGTATTGTGTCTCAAGGCCCAGATGTCAGCGCCGTCGACGCCCAATTCAAGCATGCTCTGGAACAATTCTTGCACAACCCCAGCGGCCTTCATTCCGGTTTCGAAGGAATTTCTGGATTTCACATTCCATTCTGTGATCTGAATTTCTACGTCCTGGGGCAGCATTGCTTCCCAGACCGAGAAGCGGTGGTGCAGGTAGTTACTCTGCCAAGCCTCGTGGCTGCCACCAAATTCATTGTGTGACTTGGTGTAGTAGAAATGCGCCACAATTCCATCGACGCTCAGCCCTTCGAAACCGGCTTGGAACCCGTTGGAAATGTCACGGTCCCCGTCAAGTTGCTCCAGAAGTTCTAAATTCGCTTTGATAATTCTCCTTTCGAAGTTGCCGAGCGAAAAGTAAAACTGGCTTGCGCTGTGCCCGAATTGCCATTCACTGGGGCGGTCGGCTACATCCCAAGTTTCTAAAGCATTAACAGCGTCGATATCGCTGACAGATCCAGATTTCCCGTTGTTGTAATTCGATGAACCGCCAACCGGGTTTGCAGTCTGGATCCAAATGCCTGGTTCATGTGAAACCCCATCTCCCGCCATGCTTTCATTGAGAGCGTCAATAATTTTACGGGCATTGGAACCGTACTCTACTTCGTCAGCAGTCCCCCAGTACTCGTTGCCTATTTCGTAAGCGACAATCAGTTCGACATCGTCGCCCATAAACTCCATGACAAGCTCTGACCACTCGCGGAAGTCCGCACTGCTGGCCTTACTTTCGAGTGCCGGGAGAACCAAAGTGGTTTCTGTCTGCGAATCCTTCACCCAATTGAGATACTGAATCAAATCAGCGCGAAGTTTGTTTGTACCGGTCTTCGAGTGGTCAAGCTCCGTAATGTTCTCAACCTCGGCTTTACCTGCCGGGTACCTAAGGCGAGTGATTCCGAGTTCGGCCATTGCATCAACGAACTTGCTGTTTGGAGTGCCAGAAGTCTCGTTGGTCTCGCCAATGATATTCGCACCGAACATTTGGTGGTTAACGCTGTAAGCTTCTCCACCTGTTGCGACAAGAGCGTATGAAACCATTCTGAATCTCCTAACTCCTTGGGCAGCCGTGCGGTTGCGCCCCGATTGCGCCTGCGCTCACTGAGAACCAAGTGTGAACAATGGGGGAACAATTGGGGTCCGAGGTGAAGATCCGCTTAATCCGGACTTGTCAGCTCTCTAAAATTCTAATGATTTAGCTGTGTGTGTGTGAGCGCTTCGGGAATAGGAGTTCTTCAGAAGGTGAGAAAAGAGACTTTTGCACGTAATGGGGGTGTGCGGGGGGGGGGGGGGGGGGGGTAATCCTTTGAAGGTTGGCTCAAATTCTTATTTGTGGCACTGTATTTTTGAAATTTGGATATTCGGATTGAGGGAAAGGCTTGAGTGGTGAGGGGTAGGGAGAAAAATAGTGGCAAAGGGAAGTGTGGGTTCAGTATTGTAAGAACGCGGCCGATTGCTCGAAAAATTGTCCAGAGAGAGATGCGCAAGAACTTTAGCTCCCCCTCCGAAGTGGAGCTGTTTCAATCTGTATTTGATGAATATGACGATGACACGTTTTGGGCGATTGTGAACCTAACTCTGGGTGACGGGATAAGGGTCTCAAACTCTTCACTGCTTTTGTGAAAAAGAACGAGTGCGGTTTTTTGCTTTTGAAGGCCTATGTCTCGCCTCGGCAAGGGACTAGACTGTGAACGAGTTGCCGTCGCCCTTGGATATCAGCGCCCCAAGTTTTTGGGGCGCTGCGACTTCGAAGAGTAGGTTTCCTGGGAAGGATCACTCAGGGTTTCGATGAGGACTCTCCTCAGCGTGAAGAGAAACTTTCCCATCATCGGGACGAGCAGGGTCATCTCCACCTTTGGCGATAGAAATTATGTAACCCTCGCTTGCCAGAAGACTCATGACCAAAGCGAAACCTTCGTTGTCGAGACCGTCGACAAACCTGTCAGTTTTTTCCTCATCACTAAGCCAATTTCCATTGTCATCGACTTTTGGGGGGCTCGGTTCCTTTGTAGAAGAGAGGAGTTCGTGCCTACCGGACTCTGACGTGACATCATTTCTTGAACACATTTCAGTAGCTCCTACAGAGAGTGATTGCGGTTCCTACTTCATCAGTTTGGGACCGCTAAGTCGCAACTCGTTATTGAGGGGGCTTGCCCCTGTAGTATTTACGCTCGACTACCTCAGTTTGTTCGCCGGAGTGAGTGCTACTATTTCAGTCTTATCAAAAAATGTGGCGTTGAATTACCTACGAAAGAGAATTCATTGCATTCGAATTTGACTGATCTTCCATGGCCTGAAGAGATTCCTCACGTACGCCACGTGGTAGTTATGGGAACAAGCTGGAACCAGCGAAATTCCCGCACAGAAGTGGCAAACCCTGTGGTTCGGAAGCTGGATGGATCGGCGCTTCCGTGTCCGCTCGCCCCCCAGCCCTGCAGTGCCCCGACGTTTAAAAACACACAGCAGGTAGGGCTCGATGTTCGCCAACTGCTCTAAGGTTATGAGTGGTTCGTAAACAAACTCCTAATCTATTAGTACACTCTAACCACAACAGGTTGCTGTTTCTGGAAAAGACGTACGAGATGTAGGTGCCTTTGTTATCCCAAATTGAAGCAGTTAAGACATTTCAGATAACGAGCGCCAGTTTTGCGGAAAATTAACCAAGAGGGTTCGGTAGGGGAAAATGTCACCGCCCAACAGGTGCTCCCAGAGCTTTCTGACCTTTATGCATCAAAAGGCTCTCTCGCATGGTCAACAGCTCCGCTGTGTAAGAGGAAAGTCCAACCCTGGTGTTTTACCGGTTCTGAAGCTCTATGGCTTCGTCGCGGAGGCGGCTTTCCGTTAAATTACCGCCTCGCGTTATTTTTAATGCGTAGAGTATTCTACTGAGAAACTCCATTCGGCAGGAATGAGCACTGCTTAACAGGCCGCTGAATTAGTCAGGCCAGTGGGACGCTGTTCTCCGTGGTGGAATGAGTTCTCTCATCGGTCTTCCGGATTGGGTGGCTGGAAGCAGGCCTGCGTCCCCCCCTCCAGCCTCATTCCGCCAGCAACCGGGGCAGCCGGGCGAGATTTCCGGCTGCGAGCGTCAGGATGAAGCGCGACTGCACCCGTTCGGCGCCGCGATAGACGGTCTGGGACATGCCGCCAACGGTCTTGGCCCAGCCAAACGCCTCCTCGATCCGTTTGCGGTGCTTCTGGGACAGGGCATAGCCTTTGTGCCGGGTTGTGCGACCGTCGATTGCTGAATGCCGCGCCTTCCTGGCGACGTGCGGGGTGACGCAGGCCTGGCGGAGATCTGCGACGAATTCGGCCGCATCGTATCCCTTGTCGGCTCCCAAGGTCAGCCGCCGGGTCGATCCGGGGGAGTGGCGGTGCAGCATGTCCAGCGCAGCCTTTCGCTCGGCGCGGCCGTCAGCGTGGGTTAGGTCGCCTTGCACAACCAGCCCGTGCCGGTTCTCCATCAGCGCATGCCCCATGAAGCACAGCACCGCACCTGTGCCAGGGGATTTCTTATAGAGCCGTGCGTCCGGGTCGGTGACCGAGGCATGGGTCGCATTCGAACGCTTCTCGCCCTTGAAGTTGACCTCGGGATTTCGGGTGCGGCGGCTGTAGCGGGGCATTGGAGCGGTCTCGGGTTCGGTCTGGGCGGGTTGTGCGGCAGGGGCAATGGATGTCGCGGGCGGGTCATCCGGCCTATCATCGCCGGGCGGCGTGCCCGCCGACTTCGGCTGGAAACTCTTCATCGATGCCCAGGCCTTTATGAGCGTGCCATCGACCGAGAAGTGGTCGTCCGACAGGAGCGGCGCGACCTCGCGATGCGCCAGGATAGCCGCCATCACCTTGCGCGACATGTCGGCCGTCAGCAGCCGGTCGCGGTTCTTGGTGAACACCGTCGGCACCCATACCGGATCGTCGATCCCGAGGCCCACGAACCAGCGGAACAGCAGATTATACTGCATCTGTTCCATCAACTGCCGCTCGGAGCGGATTGAGAACAGGATCTGCAGCAGGCTGGCCCGGATCAGCCGTTCCGGCGGGATCGAGGGGCGGCCGAAATCGGTGTAGACCGCCTCGAAATCGGCATCCAGACTGGCCAGCGCGTCGTTGACCACCTGCCTGATCTTGCGGAGAGGGTGCCGTGCTGGGATGCGCTCTTCCAGATCGACATAGCTGAAAAGCGATCCGCTCGCTTCGTCCGTCCCGCGCATCACCAACCCCCGCCGAAATTGTGCTGAGGGTGAATCATGTTCCTCAGGCCGCGTCGAGAGCCGACTTCTTCAGCAGCCTGTTAAACTTGGATCGCTCCGATGAAGCTAGCTGGAAGGCAGTTTGGATGCTCGGACGATTGCCAGGTGCTCCTTGCTCACCGTTTCCATTGAGGATGAGTTCTCACGTTTTTCTATCTCGCGGACAATCCCGTTAACGAGGCTCTCGTCGACAGGCGGGAGTTGCTTGCCTAGCCGTTCAGCCGTCTCATGAGAGTCTTCAATTTTGAATTTTCCTTTGATCAGCTTTTTTAGCTTCTCAGGTGAAATCGGCTGAATATTGTCCCACTTGATGTTTTCGGGTCTTTCAAAGAGCTTGCACATAGGGTTTTCTCCACGATTTCCCACCCGTGGGTGCTCGTGAAAGCTTCGCGCCAGTTGCCTCAACGTCGCCCTGCTTTGGTAGCATGGTCATGTTTTGTTCACCTAAGTTGATTCATGAACAATGAACGTGAACAAAAGGTAAACGAGCTCGCAAAGCAACTCGACTGCTGCCAGTTGCGCCTTTCAACATTGCGCCGCTACGCTGCCTTTCTTCGTACCGATGCAGGAGTCCGCCCAATGGCTTGTTTGATTGAAAGCTACCTAGCGGATATCGCTCGCCACGACGGCAATGAGCCCGCAGGCTGGCGCCAGGACTCGCATCCTATCTAGAACTTCAACCGCACAGCGCCCTTCAAAGATACAATCTTTCAGCCAGGAGAAATGAATGTCAGCTTCCGGTGGGGAAAAGCTGCCGTTCACGAAAAGTCTGCGGCTGCAGTGAAAGTAGGCAGGGTCCTGCTCAGCCGTCTTTACCTGACGGACCTTGCAATGGCCGCGTATCGCCGAATGCGTCGTGCTGCACGAGCGAAGGCCTTGCAAGCGATCAAGGTCCGCTGTGGGCTCCAAGCAGACCTCGGACGCGGCGCAGCATCCCGTGATACACTGTTTTAGTCAACGTCGGGTTGTCGTTGTGGGAGGGCATGGCGGATCGGAGGATCAGTCATGGAAACACCAAACTTACCAGCCATTCGCGCTCTGCGCCCTGCCTGGAACAAAGGCCGCATCGTCGGTCAGAAACGCCCCCTGAAACCAAAGCATGTCTGGGCAATCCGTGTTCGACTGGAACTCGCAGAAAACCATCGCGATCTCGCTCTGTTCAACATGGCGATCGACAGCAAGCTGCGCGGCTGCGATCTGGTCAAGATGAAGGTCGTCGACGTCATGGCGTCTGGCCAGATCAAAGAACGGGCATCGGTGCTGCAAAGCAAAACGCAGAAACCTGTCCGCTTCGAGATTTCCGAAGGCACCCGGACCTCGGTCGAGAAGTGGATGGAGAACGAGCTCATGGTCGGCTCGGAGCACCTATGGCCGGGTCGGTTCCATGAACGTCTGCACATCTCGACCCGCCAGCATGCCCGGATCGTCCGGGATTGGGTCACGTCGATCGGGCTGGAGGCTAGCGCATACGGAACGCATTCGATGCGGAGGACAAAAGTCACACAGATCTACAAGAAGACCGGCAACTTGCGGGCGGTCCAGCTCCTACTTGGGCACACCAAGATGGATAGCACCGTCCGGTATCTCGGCGTCGAACTTGAAGATGCCCTTGCGATTGCAGAGGCCATTGAAATCTAGCAACTTGGGCCGTCTTCGCGGACGGCCCAAAGTTGTCGTCCATCGGCTTGTTGTGATGCTGCAGATGCATCCCGTTTAGCTGACATTGCTCAAGCACGCGTATGTGCAACACGCACACCATCACCGTAACGCATAGGTTACCCAGCAAGGGACAAGCCGACCTAGGATCGAGCACTACCGGAGCCTTCAAGCCAGTTGTTTGAGAGATCGCACCGATTGACCGGAAGGCGATTTTTGCGACGTCCCAAAAGCACGCCTTCGGCGCGACAAAATCCTGCCGAGAGGAGGCATGTCTTACGCGGGCTCAACCGAAGGCAAGGCGTTCGCCTGCTCACCTCCACGAGGCCGTAACCCGCTTTGAACTCTTTCGCCGCTCCTCAAGCACAGAGTTGCAGCCAAATATGACAGCGTCAGCGAAACAGTCTTTGCCTCAAAGCGTGGATCTAAACTCCAGGGTCAAGACCCATTGCAAAGCGCCATCCGTCGAATGACAGACAATGGCACCCGCGCGCCTTTTTGTTTTGGCTGATGCAAAAGATGTGTTTGAGTTTGAGCCATGCCAACGATTGAATTCAACTAGCGGTTGTGCCGGTTTCGCCAAAGCATTTTCGCCTCACACCGCTCTTACAAAAGCCCCACAGGAAAAAGTTGACCTAGAAGCACACGATATGCGAGCATAATCTCGTTTGAAACGGGGATCAGTTAGAACAAAGAGGGCCGCAGCTTGTATTTAGAACAGGCATAAACCCACAAAAAGAACAACTTTCCCTGTGCATGAAACTTTTTGCAGATGCAAATCGGAGGGAAACATGTTCACCAAGTCATTTCTGTCATTTTTTTTGATACTGGCTGTCATCATGCCAAGCGCGTTGCGCGCAGGTGGCTTTCTTCTTGAAGGGACCGCGGGATCATCCGACGTCGCAAGGCTGATCGAAGAAGCGACACCCAGCGACGAGGGGCTGATCTTTATCGGCGATATGGCCTTTGATCCTGAAACTCTGCGAGAACGCGGGTTTGCGGGCAAACCTTGGCCTGCCGGCGTGCTTCCGATTGGCTTTCATCCGAACGTTTCGCCTAAGAACCAAAAACGCTTTTTCGCTGCCTGCGCCGAATGGTCCAAAGTGGCCGCCGTGCGTTGCATCAAGCGGACCAGCGAAGCCGATTGGATCCGGGTCGAAAGCGGCGATGGCAATTGGTCCATGCTGGGGCGTGTTGGCGGCATGCAGCGACTTCAGATGCATAATTGGCAGTGGAAATTCATCATCGCCCACGAAATTGGTCACGCGCTTGGTCTTGGACATGAGCAACAACGGCCGGATCGCGATCATTTCGTGGAGATCATAAAAGACGCTATTCCCGCGGGCAGTCTCGGGAACTTCCGCATCCTGCCAATGCGCACACCTTCCGGATATGACTTCGATTCCGTGATGCACTACGGGCAGACGGCTTTTGGGAAACCGGATCCGAACACAGGGCTCGCGCGGACGACGATTAGGCCGCGGCCGGATTTCTCGGAATTCGCAAGATTCATGGGTCAGCGTAGACACTTGTCCAAAGGCGATCGGATGGACATGGCGGCGGAATACGGGCCCCCGTTCCGCGTCCTGCCCGACCCAGATGCTTTGCGGGACTCTGAGGCCGATGCGGCCCTTGCCACCGCGCTAGAACGCGCGCAAGCACGGAGCATTCCGGGCCTGCCAGATCGGCCTGTGGACGCGCCAGCCACGATAAGCATAGAGGATCACCCCGGCTATCTTTCGAACGTGCGTAAGATGGCGGAGGGCGGCATCGAAAAGGTTTTCGGTGGCACACCCGTCATTCCGCCGCGCATGTCAGATGTGGTTGGTGTCGCCGCCAGCTTTAGCGACATTGTCAAATGTACGGGAACGCTCGTCGCGTCGGACCGCGTTGTGACGGCGCGCCATTGCGCTTGCTCAGGGATCAGTGGCCGCGTTCTTGTTGGCACGAACGATGCGACCGGCCGCTGGCACACGGTTGATCGCGTCCGGACTCCGGGCGATGCCTGCGCGCCGCTCGCAGTTCAATCCAATCCTGACATTGCGGTGCTGCATTTGGCCGACCCAATTGACGATGTCACGCCGCGCAAGTTGGCTTCACAAGATGAGATTGATGCAGCGGCCCTCTACACGGTGGCGGGCTTCGGCTTCACGGAAAATCTGATGTCTGGGATCAAGCATGAGACAACGGTGCCGTCCGCAACCAATGACTGCGCCGGTAGCGTTGCGGCCTGGAACGCCAGCGAAGCCAATGCCTTCGGATGCGTCGCCGGTGTTGAGATTGTTGCTGGCAGAGCGGGGCTTGGACGTGACAGCTGCAACGGCGACAGCGGCGGGCCTCTGTTTCTGCTGCCAGAAGGGGAATCCGGGGGGAAGCTCTCCGGCTTGCGGGCGTGACCTCGCGCGCAACGGCAGGCGGGAGTGCCACAAACGGACTGATCTGCGGTGACGGCGGCATTTACGTGCGCCTGACGCCGGAGAATGTCGACTTCGTGTTCGCCGACTGACCATGGTGGGCAAGCATTTGAGGACCTTCATCATTATCCTGATGAGCGTGACGCTTGTGAGCTGCGTCACCGCCTCCGCGCAGACCACTGGCCGCGTGGTCGAAGACGTAACAGGCGGTTTCCGCTTTGTGCCCGACAGTAGCACGCTTCCAGCCGTTCCGCTGGAGCTCGATAGCTTACGCGGGGAGACGCTTAGGCAGTTTCCCCGCCTGACGGTGGACGGACAGACCGCCGGCGAGATCTCCCGAGTTCTGGAAGGACAGGATGTCGCGCGGGACGTGAACTTACCGTCACTGTCAACGCTCGAATCGCTGGAGGATACACTGCGCGCGTCACGGTATGATGGCGTGCGCGCCGCCGCACAAGCGTTGCGCGAGGCCGTCGACAATAGCCTGAGCGAAACTGGTATGTCGGCGAATGACGACAAGGTGCCCCTGCTTCGAGAGCGGTCGGGCAATCTAGGGGATCAAGCCACCCGCGCGCTCATCGAAGCGTTAGATGCACCAGACGCCTCACTTGAGGAGGTGAACAACTTAATCGGTTTGATGCAGGTGATCGAGGAAGAGCTGAGTACGCTCGGCCCGCCGCCCGAGGATCCGCTTGATCTTACCGAGTTTCAGAAATCGATCTATGCCGGCAGCCGCGAGTATCGTCCGCACATCTACCGCCAAATCGCCAACAACACGCAAGGCGTGGTCGGCATCGGGGAGCGCGTGGGGCCCGGAGCGGGACATGTTCCACCGCATTGCTCTGGAGCGCTGGTCGGCCCCTCGACGGTCCTGACCGCCCGTCACTGCCTCTTCGACAAAAAGACCGGCGTCATACGCCAGCGTCCGATTGGCAATCTGCGCATTATTTTCGATTTCGAAACCGATCCGGCGTTCCAGATTACCCGCCGAGATGTGGGCGTGGCACGGATCATTGCGCTTGGCGATACAACAGGAACGGGTGGGGCTGCGAAACTCGACTATGCTCTGCTCGAAATCGCTGAAACGCCGGATGCATCTTTTGTCTGGCGTGTGCCAGAGGTTGGATCGGACCTCATCGCCGACCGCCAGATCTGTCTTGCGACTTTCACCTTGCACCGAGAACAGGAGATCTACGTCGTCGGTCATCCGCAATCACGCGATCGCACTGTGGCGGATGCGGCTAAAATCCTTTTCCCGTACCGCGTTGATAGCTCCGCCTATGGCAACTTGGCGCGGCTGGTTTTCAGCAGCCTACATGACGCCGCCGAAGCCGCCGGTGCAGACGAAGAGCACATTCTCGAGCTCTACCGGCGTTGGACGGAAAGCTATGTCGAGCAACCGCCTTCCTCTGGCAGTTATGTCTACCACAGTGCCCATTTCGGTGGTCAGCCGACTATTGGGCTACAAGCCAACACCTATGGCGGGAACTCGGGTGGGCCGGTCTTCTCGAAACTTTACAATCATATGGTCGGTGTTTTCCGTGGAGGTCAATTCGACTTCCAGAAGACCCTTGCCGCCGGTTGGGAGCATCACGAAGGCGCGCTTCCGATTGAACTGGTGATCGCGGACCTCGGCCAAAAGGTCCCAACATGGCAAGAGGACTTTCGCATTTGCGCATGGGGAAAGGACAATGAATTTGAACTTTGGTCAGATGATCCGACACTTAAGGCGCATTGCAACAGCGTGTGCCGTTAGTCTTGCTGCGCTACCGGCTCTTGCCCAGACCGACAAACCCCGCGCCGTTGTGCTCGCAATTGGTGTTGAACTGTATGATCTCGAGCACCTGAACCGCCTTGAATGGGTCACGGAAGACGCACTGGCCGTGGTCGGTTCGGTTGCTGACATCGCGGAGATTGACGTCACACGCAGCCGCGTCCTGCTCGCGGACCGGGTCTGGCGCGGCTCAGGCAGCACCCCGCCAAGCCAGGTGGCTGGGATCGAGGTCGAATGGAAACCAGGCGGCATCTCACGTTCCGACGTGCAAGACACGATCGAGTCTTTCCTCAGCCAGGTCGATCGGCGCAACCCCAGCGAAATCGAGCCCGAAGAACTCGTCTTCATCTATCTCGGCGGCCATGGTGACACCAAGGAAGGGGCCGGAACCGGTGTGTCCTTCCTCCCCTCGAATTTTGAAGAGGGGTTTCGGCGCGACTATCCGATCCAGTATCTGGAAATCGATCACAACAACGGGCCGAAGCTCAACAATACGATCATCATTCTGAACATGTGCAAAGCGGGCGCTCTGCCCGGGGCCGCCGCCAACGTGTCCAAGAGTGTAATGCGGGACCGTATCAAGATGCTCGCAAGCGGCTCCGACCAGCGGCACTTCATCCCAGCGGCGGTTGGCGAACAGTCTACCTTCGAATGGCCGGACAGGGGCAGTCTGCTTGCGCTTGCGTTGACGGACGTTCTCAAACATGCAACGGAGCCTGAGCGTTCGGACATCACGCTCGGCAGCCTTTGGTCAAAGCTCGCACCCAGGATGTCGGAGCTTCAGCGCGAGTTCCGCGAGGTGATGAACTGGGACGATCTTGAACTCGTGACGGTCGATCTCAGCGATCAACTGAGCGACAGAGCACGCGAACTGACCATCGGCCGGACGAACGAATTCGCAGCGCACCAAAGCCAGCTCATGGGTGAAGCGCTGGCCGCCCTTGCGTTCGATGCGGAGGAGGAGGCGAACCGACGAGAGCTGCACCGCCTCGCCGCCCGCATGTTCGAGCGTTCGGCCCGGCTGTCGAACCGCGACCTTGCTGAGAAACGGCTTTGGCAGGGTCGGGCTCATGTGGCGGCCGGCGAGTACGGACGCGGAACAGACGCCTTCGAGGCGGCGCGCCGTGCCGCAGAGGCTGGATCACAGATCGCGACCCTTTGGGATAAAGAGGATCCGCGGGCGCCGGTGCCAGCGGTCTTTTTGGGGTTCAAGCCTGACCTGCCACAAAATTGGCCGGAGGGGTCTCTAGACCAAACAGTTCTCCAAGATTGGACCGCAGTGCTGTCCGCGCTCGCCAGTGTTGACATTGTCGGATCTGTGTATCCGGAGCCAGACCCGTCCGGCCCGCCCGCGGCAATTGCCGCAAAAGTTTCCACGCAGCTAGACGAATTTGGCGATGCAGAGCATGTGTTCGTTTACTTTGGCGGTAGCGCGAGTTCGGATGGTCGAGTGTCTGGTCCCGTGGACCCGGTCGCCGTACTGAATCTCGTCGACTTCGGCACACGAGACATCACCATTGTGATCGACTTACCGTTCGGCCCGGCCTTTGTAGACCGGCTGTCCCCAAACTTGCAGCGACGCGCCAGCATCTTGCTGGCTGCAAGTCAACGCAATGGAATGACTTTTTGGGGAATGGGGCAAAGCGCAGGCTCCACTGACCTTCTGCTCAAAGCGGTCAGCGACGGGTTGGGATTATCAGCTATTTCAGAATACAACACAGGCCACACGAAACTGGCGTCGAAAGTGAATTTTGGGGACGAGACATGGGTGCCTGCGACCTTGGGCTGGCACCGTGCGCGCGGCGCAGATCGCCATCACTTTGAAACCAGCCACCGCGCTAGCCCCGATATCGCGGCTCTTGATGCGTTTGCATACTGGATGCCTTTTCGCGCGGCGAACGGAGTCCCGGTCGTTCTTACTGGTAAACAGCGCCACGCGATCCACGTCCTGTCAAGCCCGTCGGGCGGAGACGACACCCCGCTCGACGACCTCGTAAAGGACCTCTCAGAGATGGAGCTGCAAGACTGGCCCATCACAGACGCGCTCCGATGGCTCAGGATCGGCGGCATCACCGAACTCAGGTCCGAGCCGGGCAGCTGGTCAGCCCGCGGACATTATGATCGTGCCTCTGAAATTCTCTCGGACGTCCGTGTTTCAACATCCGAAGACGATCTACTATATCACTTTCTGCCTGAGATCCGCGAAGACCTGATCAAAGCGGTCGACGCCCGCCACTTTTCTAAGGTGCAAGATGCGCGCATCCGTCCGTTGGTTCTCTCCGCGATGGAGTATGAGGCTCCGGAAATTCCCGATCTTGGTCCTGCCTGTCAGGGCGCGCAAGAAATCCTGCGAGGATTGGAAAACTGGAAGGTGCGCGGCACGTTTGCGCCAGCGGGCGCGACGGGTTCAAGCGATGATTGCGGCGCGGGAACCGCTCGTGCAAGCAACAAAGATCAGGTTCTCTCCACACTTAAAACCTTTGCCGACAACAGTTGGGACGATGATCTGCTGATCATCGTTCTCTCTGGCCGCGGTGCCATTGTTTCCGGGGAGCCATCGATCGTGCTTGAAGAGGCGCGGCTGACCGACAGATCCCGGCAGGCGATGCGGAACGAACCAATCGTGCTGTTCCCCGAGTTCTTCGAAACAGGTAGCACGGTCTCGCTTTCAGAGATTACCGAAGCCCTCGGAGAGCATGATGCGGTGATCGTGCTTGATACCCAGTTCGTGCCTTCGGATCGAGACATGCCCCGGCTCGACGAGCGCTATGTATTTCCGCAGCACCTGGCATCGCAGTTCCGAACAGAGCTCCCAGCGCTGACAGTGCGCAATGACCGTGCTGACCGGCACCTGATCGTCTGGTCCGACGGTGTGGTCCGCGATGCCACACGCTTTGCGTCTTTGGCGTCCGAACCCGCTCCCCCTTGGTCGACCTTGCTAACCCGGCTCTTTTTTGACGTGAAACTGCCGGAGGGTGCAGTCTACGGGGACTGGATCAACTCCGCCGGCAGGGCCGGAGAACAGGACGAGACAGGCAAGCTTAGCGCGTCCGGGCCCGAACACCGCATCGCTTTCGCAGCAGGCCGCGAGATCGACCAGTTGAGCGAAATTCTGTCCGGTCGCCTGCGGCTCTCTGCCAACGTGTTTGGGGCCCGCGAACTGGCGACATCGGTCAAGCCGGGAACATATCTCGAGCGGTTGGCTCAGACGGCAATTTTCTGCAGCGCGTGGCAGCTCGCACCGGCCTCCTTTGGCACGGGTAGCGCAGCCATCGCGCAGGCCGCCGCGAAGCTTCATGACGTCCGAGCCGACAAGATCGATCCCGGCGATATCGAGGCCTACAGTTTCTGGACCGCAGAAGTGTTTGACCGCTGCCTTGACGACCCGGAGCAGGCGCTGGCCTTGCACCAAGGCCTCGTATCGCAGGGCCGCTATCCAAAGCAGCACGCCGAACTTTTGGTCCGGATCGCACGCAATACGGTGCAACAGGCCGCACGCGCGAAAATCGAGCGGCTGCTCGGCGCGTTGGCACAGGAAAGCGACGCGCTCGATCCTGCTGTTAACGAAGTCGTACCGCAAATCCGCGCGCTCGCCAGCCAGTAGGATGACCCGATGAAGCCACCGATCGACCAGACACGCCGCCATTTTCTTGCCAAGCTTGCTTTCTTCGCCGGGGCCGCGACGCTCGGCGGATGCGGGGCATCACCACGACCTGGCCCCCTGCCCGACGGGCAGTTCTGGGTCGATATCCACGCGCATATCTTCAACGGCCGCGACGTTCCAGTCGTTGGGTTTGTGGAACAAACCATCTTCCGCGATCCTCATCAGGACGTGAATCCAGACGAACTGACGGGGGCGTTCTTGAAGCTTTTGGCGCGCATATTGCTGTCGGGTACGCCCACCGCAGAACGCGAACTCGCGCTTATTCGGCTGCGCGGTCTGCCTCGCAGGTCACAAGAGCGGGTGCTGGCGGAAGACCAGACTAATGTGGCAAGGGCACTTGAAGCGACGACTCTCGAGGCGCGCAGCGGCGTGCAAGGGCGCCTTGCCAACGAAGACCTCGCGCTCTTGTCTCGTTTGTCGGCAGAGTTGCAGCTCGAACGCCCGCGCACTCTCGCGCCAGAGACGGCCCGGGAGCAAGCCCGCGGACTTGCTGCCCGCATTTATGAGAGAGCGACGGGCGGGCGATCGGGCGAAGCGTCCAGTTTTCGCTTCATCAGCCCGATTATCCAGACCATTCGCTGGGCCGGTCTGCTCACGCGTTCGCGCAGCGACATCCTGGCAGAACTCCTGTCACTTTATGGATCGCAGGTCAGCGTCTTCTCGCCATCGCTGGTGGATTTTGGCAGCTGGTTTAAAACGCAGGAACCCGATGTTTCGCCGATACGCACGCAGATCGACCTCTTTTCTGAAATCGCGCGGCGCACAGACGACCGGCTCATACTCAACTTTGCACCGTTCTGTCCGTTGCGCTCTGCATTGGAGCGCGACGCGGACCCCGAGGCCGACACGCTCGCGAATGTTCGCTATGCCGTGCTTGAACGCGGTTTCGTCGGCGTCAAGCTATACCCGCCGATGGGGTTTCGCCCGATAGGAAACACCGCCGATGTCAGTGAATGGGCACCCCGAGCGCCGAAAGGTGGCGGCGCCGCCCTCGATCACGAGTTGCTGCTTTTGTACCGATGGTGCGTGCAGAATGACGTTCCGATCAAAACACATGCCAACAATTCAGTCGCCGCCGGTGCAAATACAGGCCAGTTCGCTGATCCAGACGGCTGGGACCGCGTGTTGCGTTTAGAAGGCCTTGGGGACATGCGACTAAACCTCGCGCATTTCGGCGGTTTCGAAGAAAGCCTGCACGGAGGGGTGGATTGGGAGGAGAAGATGGTGCGATTTGCGCTCGCGCACCCAAACCTTTACTTCGATCTTGGATATTGGACCGAAGCGACCGGTCTCGACCATGGCGACGCGACCCGTGTTATCGTGCGGGCGTCCCGGTTAATCGAACGTCGCCCTGAAATTGCGACGCGCATGATGTACGGCTCCGACTGGTCCATGATTGGGCGCGTACCCCGGCATCGCGAATACATCGGACGGATGGAGCGCGTCCTTCGGCAGCTCCTCGAAGACGAGGACAGCTTCAACAACGTGATGGGAGCAAATGCGCTTCGCTATCTAGGCCTCGATGAAGACGGACCGCAGCGAGCGCGCCTCGCAACGTTTTTTCGCAACCACCCGATCTACGAGGGCGCCTTGCAAGCCGCGCCGGCCTGACAAGCCGCACCTACAGAGCTGGCGCTCATTTGGCGTTTTTGAACGCCGCTGTTAGACGGGTTTGTACGCGTCCCAGATCGAGCATTGACCCTGTCGCGGGACACTACGCGGTGCGCGGAGCACACACTTTCGCGCTGACATATGATCGGCGATGCGGAGGCGTCTTTGATGTGCGGGGGCACCTCAAAGGGCGAGACATCCGCGTTTCTGGCAAACCCAAGACACGAAGACCATGAACGGCTATGCGGTTCGGCTAGAAGATGCAGGAGCTCAATGCAGGACCGCTCACAGAATTCAATGAAACAGCGCATAAGTATTCATTGCACCATATGAACCAAAGTGGACCTGTCACGCTTTTGTGCCGCCCCTAGTGCTCGTTTAGGCCACTTTCCTTTCGAAGGCGACCGGGCTTTTCCAGCCCAATGCTGAGTGCCGTCGACGCGGATTGTAGAAGCCATTGATGTAATCGAAGATGGCCACTTCAGCCTGCCGCCGGGTTTGCCACGACGGCCTCCAGATTAGCTCCGCCTTGATTGTCTTGAAGAAGGTCTCAACGGCTGAGTTATCGTAGCAATTGTCTTTACCACTCATGGATACCTTGCAGCCGTTCTGGCGCAGGAGCTTCTGATAATCGTGCGAACAGTATTGACTGCCGCGATCGGTATGGTGGATGCAGCCCCTGGGAGGCTGGCGGAGCGCCACGGCCATCTTCAATGCCCGGATCGCCAAATCCCGCTTCATGCGATTGCTGACGGCCCAGCCGATCACACGCCGTGAATGCAGGTCGAGAATGACAGCGAGATACAGCCAGCCTTCGCGCGTCCAGACATAACTGATGTCACCGGCCCATTTCTGATTGGGCCGGTCGGCATGGAAGTCCCTGTTCAACAGGTTCGGCGCGATGTTGAAGGCGTGGTTGCTGTCGGTCGTCACCTTGTATTTCTTCGACCTTTCAACACGAATGCCGTTCTCACGCATCAACCGACCGACGCGACGGTGCCCGACGTTCAAGCCAAGCTCTTTCAACTCTTCGGTCATTCTCGGCCTGCCATAGCTGCCCAAGCTGAGACGGGATTGTTCCTTAATATGGGCCAAGACAACCATGTCAGTCCGTTGCCTTTGGCTGGCCGGACGACTGCGATAAGCGCGCAAACCGCGAGTGCTGACATCCAGCACGTCACACATACGCTTGGTGCAAAAGGCGTCACGGTGTTCTTCGATGAACCTGAACCTCATGGCTTTTGCCCCGCGAAGAACTGCGTTGCTTTTTTTAAGATCTCCCTCTCCTCCTTGAGAATGCGGTTCTCGCGTCGAAGCCGCTCATTCTCACGAGCAAGGTCTAGGTCTTTGTCGGATACCACCTCGGTATCGCGATGCGCTGTGACCCAGTTGTTCAATGTGGATAGGCCCACACCCAGATCCGACGCAACCTGCTTGCGTGTCAGTCCGCTCGTCAGAGCGATCCGCACCGCATCAGCGCGGAATTCGTCCGTCCGTTTCGTTCCCATAGTTCGTCTCCTTTGCTGCAATAAATGCTATCAAAGGAGCGGCATCAAACCGTGACAGGTCCAATGGCGGAGACGAAGGGAGTCCATCTAAATCATGTTTGCGTGAAAAATTTTGAAATTTTGATGGCTTAAAATGAAATACTTCGAGCAACAAATCCTTCAGCATGCGGGATGTCATGCGGGAACTCATGCACTTCGAATTAAAGCGCCGCGATGTACGGCAATGTCGTCTCGCCACAACCGAGCTTTGCGACACGCGACATCTGCGACGCCTCCAAAAGCCTAAATAAAGTCCGGAAGCAAAAAATGACGGCCTGATGTACAAGCAAATAGACAACATGCGCGACGTAAGGCTTTTCTCGGACACACCCAAGAGGCAATACAATCGGGTGATCAGACGTGACGCTTGAGAATTCGGTGGTTATCGCCGTTTCCATTAAACTCAGCAAATGTTGGCGGCCATCGCTGACGGCCTAGGCTCAGGACCCATTGATTTCCGCTTGGCCGCATGATTTACGTTTAGAAATACGAGCGGTGAACATGTCTAATCTATTCTGGCTGACCACTGCCCGGCAGGGCATTGCGCAGCAATGTCCCGAGAGGGGATGCGCAGAATGGCGCGCTTTGAGCCCTTCTTCCCGAAGTCCCACGGCAAACCTCGTGTCGATGATAGGCGTGTGTTGAGTGGGATTATCTTCATCAACCGGCATGGCTTACGCTGGCGTGGTGCGCCCCAAGAATACGGTCCGCACAAGACGCTCTAGAATTGTTGGAAACGGTGGAGCGCCAAGGGCATCTTCGCCGACATGCTGATTGGTTTGGCCGCTGATCATGGTGAGGAGAAGACGGTCATGATCGACGCTAAATATCTCAAAGCCCATCGAACAGCGTCCAGTCTTGCGGTGAAAAAGGGGGGCGTGGCCGCCTGATAGGCCGAACCAAGGGCGGAACGAACATAAAGCTGCACGCCATCTGCGACAGCCAAGGCCGACCGCTGGATCTATTCGTGACCTCTGGACAAGTCAGTGACTATATCGGCGCGCGGGCTTTGCTGAGCAGCCTGCCAAAGGTCGATTGGCTACTTGGCGACCGTGGCTATGACGCCGACTGGTTCAGAGAAGCGTTGAAAGACAAAGGGATACGCCCGTGTATCCCTGGTCGAAAGCAACGCAAGACGACTATCAGATATGACAAGCGCCGGTACAAGCGGCGTAACCGGATCGAGATAATGTTCGGCAAACTCAAAGACTGGCGGCGCGTGGCATCGCGATACGACAGATGCCCAAAGGTCTTCCCGTCAGCAATCGCTCTCGCGGCCATCGTCATTTACTGGCTTTGAAACTCAATGAGTCCAGACCCTAGCAACGAATGTCCGCTCTTTGGAACCTGGCAGTTGCCCTTTGCACCCGCAGCGAAGGTCCGTCTTCCGCCCCACTTAACACAACTCGAAAAATGTGATGACCGTAAAGGCACTTCACCCATTGGGCAGCTTAGTTAACAAAGGAATATCCTGAACCAATGGACAAAATATCTGTCGCAAATGGACAGAAGCCTGTCACAAATGGACAATTACTTTGTCACCTGACAATTTTACTTAAGGAAGTGGTGAGCCGTGCAGGATTCGAACCTGCGACCCACTGATTAAAAGTCAGTTGCTCTACCAACTGAGCTAACGGCCCACTTCTTCGTTGCGGTCTAAGTGTTTTTTCCAAGAGGTTCAAGCACTTATTTCGCTTTGGAACTGCTTGGCAGCTAGTGTCTCGCTGTCCCGATAGGCGGCGTATCTAGGGCCAGTCCGGCGGAGGGTCAACCCCTTTTTTCAACTTTTCTCGCCAAAGGCTGGATTCATTTGCACGCCGGGTCTATATGCCCGCCATGAGCACTCTGGCAGATACCGCACTCCCCTTCATGAAGATGCACGGGCTGGGCAACGACTTCGTTGTTGTCGACGCACGCGCGCAGGATATTGCCATCACCCCGGCGATGGCCAAAGGAATCGCCCACCGCCAGTTCGGCGTTGGCTTCGACCAGCTGACGGTGATTTCAAACGGGCCGGGCGACGCGCATCTGACCTTCTACAACGCCGACGGCTCCATCTCCGGGGCCTGCGGCAATGCCACCCGCTGCATTGCCCGCCACCTGATCCTGGAAAGCGGCAAGATCGATCTGCATCTGACCACCGACCGGGGCGATCTTTATGCCCGCGATGCCGGTAACGGCCTCACCTCCGTCAACATGGGTGCGCCGCAGCTGGACTGGCAGAACATCCCGCTGGCCGAGGAAGCGGACACGCTGGAGCTGCCAATCGAAGGCGGCCCGACGGCCACCGGCATGGGCAATCCGCATTGCACATTCTTTGTCGAAGACGCAGAGGTCATTCCGCTGGCGGAGTTCGGCCCCCGCTATGAGCACCACCCGCTCTACCCGCAGCGCACCAATGTGCAGGTTGCCCAGGTCACCGGCCCCGACCGTATCCGCATGCGCGTTTGGGAGCGCGGTGTGGGGGTCACCCTGGCCTCCGGCTCTTCCTCCTGCGCCACCGCCGTTGCCGCCGCCCGCCGCGGGCTCACAGGCCGCAAGGTGCAAGTGGATCTCGACGGCGGCACGCTCTGGATCGACTGGGCCGAAGACGGTGTCTGGATGACCGGGCCGACCATGCATGTATTCGAGGGCAGCTTCACCCGCGAGTTCCTGGAATTGCTGGCATGAGCGTGCCCAAATTCACCACCCTCGGCTGCCGCCTCAACGCTTATGAGACCGAGGCGATGAAAGAGCTGAGCCAGCAGGCAGGCCTGGAGAACGCCGTGGTGGTGAACACCTGCGCTGTAACTGCCGAAGCCGTGCGCAAAGCCCGCCAGGAGATCCGCAAACTGCGCCGGGAAAACCCCGAGGCGCCGATCATCGTGACGGGCTGCGCGGCCCAGACGGAGCCGGAAACCTTTGCCGCAATGGAAGAGGTCACCCGCGTCATCGGCAACACCGAGAAGATGCAGCCCGAGACCTGGCAGGGCATCGCCAAGGGCCCGGATTTCATCGGCGCGACGGAAAAGGTTCAGGTCGACGACATCATGTCGGTGACGGAAACCGCAGGCCACCTGATCGACGGCTTCGGCACCCGCTCCCGCGCCTATGTGCAGGTCCAGACCGGCTGCGACCACCGCTGCACCTTCTGCATCATTCCTTATGGCCGCGGCAACTCCCGCTCGGTTCCTGCCGGCGTGGTGATCGACCAGATCAAGCGGCTGGTGGACAGGGGCTACAACGAGGTGGTTCTGACCGGCGTCGACCTCACCTCCTGGGGCGCCGACCTGCCTGCACAGCCGCGCCTGGGCGATCTGGTGATGCGGATCCTGAAGCTGGTGCCGGACCTGCCGCGGCTGCGCATCTCCTCGATCGATTCAATCGAGGCGGACGAGAACCTGATGCAAGCGATTGCCAGCGAGCCGCGCCTGATGCCGCATCTGCACCTGTCACTGCAGCACGGCGACGACCTGATCCTGAAACGCATGGCGCGGCGCCACCTGCGCGACGACGCCATCGCATTTTGCGAAGAGGCCCGCCGCCTGCGCCCGGAAATGACCTTTGGCGCCGACATCATCGCAGGCTTCCCGACCGAAACCGACTCTCATTTCGAGAACTCGCTGAAGCTGGTCACCGACTGCGATCTGACCTGGCTGCACGTCTTCCCCTACTCCAAGCGCGACGGCACCCCAGCGGCGAAAATCCCGAATCAGGTGAACGGCAATGTGATCAAAGACCGCGCAGCCCGGCTGCGCGCCGCCGGAGACGCGCAGGTGGAACGCCACCTGGCGGCGCAGATCGGCAAGACCCACCGCATCCTTATGGAAAACCCGCATATGGGCCGCACCGAGCAATTCACCGAGGTGGCCTTTGCTCAGCCGCAGGAGGAAGGCCGGATCGTCACCGCCGCGATTACCGGCGTAAAAGCCAGCCAGCTGGTGGCATGAGCGCGCGGGGAATTGCTTTCCCCGCCCCGGCCCGCTAAATCTCACATCACAGGTCCCGGATACCTGCCGCTCGCGGCCGCTGGCCATGGTGAAATCCGGACAAGGTTTTTCCTGACGCCTGGGTGCACGCCCGGACAGCAACGCGAGCCCTGTCTGCAACGGCAATTGCACCCTTTTTGCGAAAGGTAAGCCCATGCAGACGAACTCTGCCCTCCCTTCTGTTGCGCAGCTCAAGGCCGAGGTCCGGATCTTGCGCAAGCATTCCAAGGCCCAGGGTCAGCCCATCCCCCACAGCACCGCCCTGGAGCGGATCGCCCAGTACTACGGATACCGCGACTGGAACACGCTCTCGGCCCGCGCTTCCAGCACATCGCAGCTACAGGTGGGCATGCGGGTCGAAGGCCGCTATCTGGACCAGCCATTCACTGGTCATATCCACGCGCTGGCGGCTTGCGGCAACAGCGGCCACCGGCGGGTCACATTGCAATTCGACACGCCGGTGGACGTGGTCCGGTTCGACAGCTTCTCATCCTGGCGCCATCGGGTATCCGCGGTGATCAATGCTGGCGGCCGCTCGCCGCAGAAGACCTCCAACGGTCTCCCGCATCTGACGGTCAAGCCCCTGGCCTAGCCCCTGAGCCCGCTTCTTTCTGGTTGCAAATACTCCGGGGTGAATGCCCGCAGGGCAGAGGGGCAGCGCCCCTGCCCCCGAGCCACGAAAAACCCCCGCAAGCGGTGCTTGCGGGGGGTCGATCTTTCTGCGCTGTGTCAGCAGCCGGCCAAGGATCAATCCTTGCCCTTGTGCGGCGCCCACAGTTTCTTGTTGGTCAGATACAGCAGCACCGACAGAACGGTCAGGAACAGCACGCCGACAAAACCTGCCTGCTTGCGTGCCATCATCTTGGGCTCAGCAGTCCACATCAGGAAGGCCGCGACGTCCTGCGACATTGATTCCACGTCGTTGGCGTGGCCGTCGGCAAACTCCACCTGCTCATCCGACATCGGCGGTGCCATCGAGATCCAGCCGCCCGGAAAGGCGGTGTTTTCATAGAACGTCGTGCCTGCTTCGACCTTTTCCTCACCGGTGTAGCCAGCCAGCAGCGACGCGATGTACTCGGCGCCGCCCATGCCTTTGAACAGCTGGTTCAGGCCCAGGCCGTAGGGCCCGTGAAAGCCCGCACGCGCCTTGGCCATCATGCTGAGGTCCGGGGCGCCCACACCGTTGTTCTCCGGGAAGAAGTCGACCGGCTTGGCCGGGCGGTCCTCATCCAGTTCCGGGTCATAGACGCTGAAGTTGTCAGCTGCATAGGCGCGCACCTGATCCTCGGGCATCTGCGGGCCGCCTTCGTCCGACAGGGTGCGGATCGGCACCAGCTTCAGCCCGTGGCAGGCTGCGCAGACTTCGGTGTAAACCTGCAGGCCGCGCTGCAGCTGGTTGCGGTCATAGGTGCCAAAGGGACCCTCGAACGAGAAGTCGTAGTCCTCGACATGGCCTGCCCCGCCTGCTGCAAAGGATGCAGCAGGGATCAGGGCCAGAGCGAAGGCGGCACCGGTTGCCAGTTTCTTGAACATTGCTAGGTGTTCCTTCTTCTTACTCGGCAGGAGTGGCTTCAGCAGAAGACTTCTTGCCGTAGTGGGCGTCGAAATCCTCTTCGATGGTGGCGGGCTGTGCCAGCGGCTTCTCGATCACACCCAAGAGCGGCAGGATCACGAAGAAGTAGCCGAACCAATAGGCCGATGCGATCAGCGAGAACGATGCATAGGGCTCTTCCGCCGGCATAGCGCCCAGCCACATCAGGGCAAAGAAGTCCACGACCAGCAGCGCAAACCACCACTTGAACATCGGACGGTAGCGGCCCGAACGGACGCGGCTGGTGTCCAGCCAGGGTGCCAGAGCCATCGCCAGGATCGCGCCGAACATGGCGATCACGCCAAAGAACTTCGCATCCACGATGCCGCCGGTGATGAAAGAGGCGAACTGCACGACCCAAACTTCCGAGGTGAAGGCACGCAGGATCGCGTAGAACGGCAGGAAGTACCATTCCGGAACGATATGCGCGGGCGTCACCAGCGGGTTGGCTTCGATGTAGTTGTCCGGGTGGCCCAGGTAGTTCGGCATGAAGCCGACGATCGCCCAGAAGATCACCAGCACAACGGCCAGGCCCAGGAAGTCCTTGATCACGAAATACGGCCAGAACGGCAGGGTGTCTTTCTCGGCTTCGGCTTTCGAACCCTTGCGGACATCAACGCCGGTCGGGTTGTTGTTGCCGGTGGTGTGGAAGGCCCAGATGTGCACGATCACCAGCGCTGCAATCACGAAGGGCAGCAGGTAGTGCAAGCTGAAGAAGCGGTTCAGGGTGGCATTGTCCACCGCCGGCCCGCCCAGGAGCCAGGTCTGGATCGCTTCGCCGATGAAGGGGATCGCGCCGAACAGGCCGGTGATCACGGTGGCGCCCCAGAAGGACATCTGGCCCCAGGGCAGCACGTAGCCCATGAAGGCGGTGCCCATCATCATCAGGTAGATCAGCATGCCGACGATCCATGTGATCTCGCGGGGCGCCTTGTAGGAGCCATAGTACAGGCCGCGGAAAATGTGGATGTAGACGGCAACAAAGAACAGCGAGGCGCCGTTCATGTGCAGATAGCGGATCATATGGCCGCCATTGACGTTGCGCATGATGTGCTCAACGCTGGCAAAGGCCAGGTCGACATGCGGCGTGTAATGCATCACCAGGACGATGCCGGTGACGATTTGCAGCGCCAGGCAGAACGCCAGGACGATGCCCCAGATCCACCACCAGTTCAGGTTCTTCGGGGTGGGGATCATGATGGTGTCATAGATCAGGCCGACGATGGGCAGGCGGCTGTGCAGCCACTTCTCTGCGCCTGTCTTCGGCTCGTAATGGTCGTGCGGAATACCGGACATGAGCGCGCTTCCTTATCCCAGCTTGATGGTGTTGGCGTCGGTGAACTCAGCCACCGGCACGTGCAGGTTCTCAGGCGCCGGGCCTTTGCGGATACGGCCGGCGGTGTCGTAGTGCGAGCCGTGGCACGGGCAGAACCAGCCGTTGAATTCGCCGGCACCGTCGCCCAGCGGCACACAGCCCAGGTGGGTGCACACACCCATCATCACCAGCCATTCGCCGGCGTCATCCATGGTGCGGTTGACGTCCGCGGCATCGGTGCCCGGCTTGTTCGGGTTTTCCGACCGCGGGTCGATCAGCTCGGACAGCTCCACGGCACGGGCCTCTTCGATCTCTTCCGGGGTGCGGCGGCGGATGAACACCGGCTTGCCCAGGAACATGACCGAGATCTGCGTGCCAACTTCCACGCCGCTGACATCGACCAGGATCGAGGACAGCGCTTTCACGTCGGCGGAGGGGTTCATCTGGTTGACCAGGGGCCATACGGCGGCACCCGCGGTCACTGCCCCGGCGCCGGCAGTGGCGTAGTAGAGGAAATCTCTCCGGGTTCCTTCGTGGTCTTCTGCGTGGGACACGAGGTTTTCTCCAATTCCAGCGCCCGTTTAGGGCAAACATGCGCATGCACCGCGATTGCTCGCAGTGACTCAGGCGCGTGTCTAGCGGGGAGAAAGCAATTCGTCCAGCGGTCATGGGCGCGCAGAAAGCCGCAGGACCGGTTTTCTGCTGCGTCTGTGTGACAGTGCCACACCCATCTGCGCGCGGCACCGGCCGTTTTCAAGGGGCAGGCCTCAGGCCGCCGGCGGTTTTGTGGCCTGCATCGAGGGCCGCGAATTGAAATCCGCAAACCAGCCCGCCAGCGCTTCATTGCCCTGGCGCCAATTCGTGTCCGGGTGGCGGAAGTCCACATAGGCCAGCGCGCAGGCCACGGCGATCTGCCCCATATCCAGCGGCCCCTGCAGGTGGCTCATCCAGCGCGCATTCAACGCCGCACAACCGCCCAGCACCTTGCCCAGCTGCGCATCCAGCCAGTTGTCCCACTGTTTTTCCGCCGGGCGCAGCCGCTTTTCATGGGACATCAGCACCGCCGCATCCATGATCCCGTCGGCAGTGGCCTCCAGCACCTTGCTGTCCCAGCCGCCCGACAGTCTGCCGCCCGCGCGCTCATCCAGAAAGGCGCAGATCACCCGGCTGTCATACAAGGCCGGGCCGTCATTGCGCTCCAGCGCCGGGATCTTGGCCAGCGGGTTGCTGGCCTTTACATCCGGGCTGGGGGTCAAGGGCGTCGTGGTGACGTCCAGGATTTCGACATCCTCCAGCTGCCCGGTTTCATGCAGCAAAACCACAACCTTGCGGGCAAAGGGGGATGCTTGGGAAAAAGTGAGCTTCATCAGAAATATCCTCCGCTGTCTGGCCGCCACTCTATCCCGGCCGCCGGCAAATGCCAGCGCCCCAAAGTTTTCTAAAAACTTTGGGCAAGACTTTTCACAAAAGTCTTGCCGCGCTGCACTGCTTAGTCCGGCGTGCGGGGGGCCTGCATGAGCCTTGCAAGCGCCCGGGTGTCCATTCCGATGCCTTCAGACACCATCTCAGCAGCCCCCGCCCGCGCCGCATCCGCCTTGTTCTGGCTCAGCTTCCAGGTGCCATCAACGCCCGTGATCCGCATCCGGGCCGGCACGATCATCCGCATCATCCGGGCCAGCGCCCCGGCATCCATCTTGCCGGCGGTCCAGGGCGGCTTCGGCGCCAGCCGGGTTTCAAAGTATTCCGATTGCCTGTCCAGCAGACTGCGCAACTCCTCATCCGGAAGCAATTCCAGCTCTCCGGTCAGATGCACCGCCACGTAATTCCAGGTCGGCACCTGGTCCGGCACCCCGTACCAGTCCGGCGAGACATAGCCATCCGGCCCGCTCACCGCGATCCGAGCCGGTTTTGCCTCCTTGAGCGCCCGGACGATCGGATTCGAGCGCACCAGATGCAGCTCTGCCCATTCCCCGTCATCAGACAGCAGAAACGGCACATGGCTGACCAGCGGAGCCGCTTGCGAAGACACCGCCAGCACCCCGAAACCGCGCGCGCGGGCAAACGCCAGGTTCCGCGCAGTTCCAGCATCATGGAAAACCGGGTTCGGGTGCATGCTGTCTCTCCTCTGCCTGGAACCTTTGTGGCTGCCGGGGCCGCCGCTGGAAAGGTCCAAATATGTTTCCCTTCACAAGACCAATTCCGCCGGGCTGCGCCAACAGGCATGGCTGCATTTTGCCCTTGAAACCGCAGCCCCGGCTTGGCAAGGTCGGTCCCGTTCTCAGGGCGGGGCGGAATTCCCCACCGGCGGTAAGCGGGCTTGTCCCCGTAAGCCCGCGAGCGGCTTCTGCGTTTGACGCGTCCACAGCCCGAAAAGCGGGCACCGGTTTTCGGTCCAAGCTGTGGAGCCAGCAAAGAAGTGTCAGCAGATCTGGTGCGACTCCAGAGCCGACGGTCACAGTCCGGATGGAAGAGAACGTGCGTCAGGACCGTTTTGGGCCCTTGCAGCCCTGCGTGCGCCTGCCGTTCGTGATCGCCTTGGGTGACGTGTCAGAACCACAAGGAGATTACGACATGACACACACCCGCTATGCCTTCATCAAGGCGCAATGGCATGCCGATATCGTTGACCGCGCGCTGGAGGGGTTCCTGCAGCTGATCCCGGCAGAGCAGGTCGACGTGTTCGACGTGCCCGGCGCCTTTGAGATGCCGCTGCTGGCGCAGGAACTGGCCAAAACCGGCAAATACACCGCCGTGGCCTGCGCGGCGCTGGTCGTCGACGGCGGCATCTACCGGCATGATTTTGTCGCCCAGGCCGTGGTTGACGGGCTGATGCGCGCAGGCATGGACACCGGGGTGCCGGTGCTGTCGGTCTCGCTGACCCCGCACCATTTTCAGGAAACCGATCATCACATTGCCATCTACCGCGAACACTTCGTGCAGAAGGGCCGCGAAGCCGCCAATGCCGCGCTGATGATCGCCAAGACGCGGGAAGCGGCGCTGGCTGCCTGACGGCGGACCCGTTGCACGTCATCCGGAAACAGCGACTCGGATATATAACGCATTGTTAAGAAAAGGGGTTTCGCTGCGAAACCCCTTTTCACTTACTCCAGGGCAACACTGTTGCCAGGATCAGGAGCTGCCCAGATATGCCTTCAGAGCCGGCGGCGGATTGTCCAGCAGCTCCGCAGTCGCCCGCGGCGGATGCGCCGTGCCTTCCGCCACCAGCACCACCTGGTCCGCGATCCGGCGGGCGTCGCCAGGGTCGTGGCTCACCATCAGCACTGTCGCGCCGCTTTCCCGTGCCAGCTCCGCAACCAGATCCAGCATTTCAGCCTTCAACGCCGGGCCAAGTGCTGCAAAAGGTTCATCCAGCAGCAGGATATCCCGCCCCTGCACCAGCACCCGCGCCAGCGCCACCCGGCTTTGCTGCCCGCCCGACAAGGCTGCGGGCTTGCGGGCGCCCATGGCCTCCAGCCCGACACGGGCCAGGGCATTTTCCACCCGGCGCCAGTCCGCATCCGCCAGCCGCAGGTTTGCATTGATGCCCAGCGCCACGTTCTGCGCCACGCTCAGATGCGGAAACAGGTTGCCGTCCTGAAACAGCATCGCAATCGGGCGTTTGCCGGGCTGCGCCACCGTCAAATCCGCACCATCCCAGCTGATCCGCCCGCGGCTCACCGGCAAGAACCCTGCAATTGCCTCAATCAGCGTGGATTTCCCGGCACCCGATGGCCCGATCACCGCTGCGCAGACACCAGCAGCCACCGCCAGATCCGCCTCCACGGCAAAGCCGCCATTGATGATCCGGCAGTTCTCAAGCTTCAGCATGCCAGCGCCCTCCGCGGTCCAGAATCCAGAATGCCCCCATCGAGAGCACGAGCAGCAGCAGCGCCGCTCCTGCCGCCGCCTCCATCCGGTAGGCCCCCATCAGCCGGTAGATCTGCAATGGCAAGGTTGCAAACTCCGGATCGGCAAACAGCGCAACCACCCCGAGGTCTCCCATCGACAGCGCTGCTGCCAGCCCGGCGGCAAACCCGGTCTGCGCCCGCATCCGCGGCAGGTAGACATGGCGCACAAACGCCCAGCCCTGCATATCCAGCGACAGCGACAACCTGCCATAGCGCTCCAGCACCTCCCGCGCACGCGGCACCAGGATGCGCATGGCAAAGGGCAAAGCCATCACCGCATTAACCAGCGCCGTCACCGGCAAGGCGAGGGCAAAAGGATCGGCAACCGGGTAGATCAGGATGAACAGCCCGGTTCCGATCACCAGCGGCGAGGCCGCAAGGCCCAGAATCCCCGACAGCTCAGCCATGCCCTTGCGTCCCGTAGCGGCAGCCGCCGCCATCGGCAAGGCAAGCATCAGCAGGATCGCAGTGCTGACCACCGCAACCAGGATGGAATTCCCCGCTGCCTGCCAGACAGACGATTTCAGCGACGTGATCCCCGGCAGCCCCGCCAGCACGATTGCCGCCAGCGGCAGCAGCAGAAACGCCGCAGACAGGACAATCCAAAACCCATCCAGGGAGCGCGCCAAACCGCCTTGCCCATCCCAGCGCCGCACCGCCCGGTCCAGCCCGGCACCAAACCCTTCCCCCGCAGAAACCCGCAGCGCCACCAGCGCAGCCGCACCGGTCAGCACCAGCTGCAGGCCCGACAGCAGCGCCGCACGGCCGAGGTCGAAGTCAAAGCGGAAGGCCTGATAGATGGCGAGTTCAATGGTCGTCGCCTTTGGCCCGCCGCCCAAGGTCAGCGCCACTGCAAAGCTCGACAGGCAAATGGCAAACACCACCGCCAGCGTGCCGGGCGCCACCCGCTGCAGCATTGGCGCCTCCAGCAGCCGCCACATCGCCAGCGGCCCGGCATCCAGCTGTGCGGCCAGGCGGAATTGCTCGGCCGGAATCTCCTGCCAGCCCTGCAGGATCAGCCGGGTCGCCAGCGGCAGGTTGAAAAAGACATGCGCCAGCACCACCCCGTGCAGCCCATAGATCTGAACAGGCTCTAACCCAAGGGAAATCAGCCCCTGGCTCAGCCAGCCCGCGCGGCCGAAAACCGCCAGCAAGCCCAGGATGGCCACAATGACAGGCAGAATGAAGGGCGCGCCCAGAAGGGCAATCAGCAGGCTCCGCCCCGGAAACCGCCGCCGCGCCAGCGCACGGGCGACAGGAACGGCAAGACCAACGCTCAACAGTGCCGACAGGCTGGCTTGTGTCAGCGTGAACCGCAGCGCGGCCCAATCGCTGGCGGCAAGCCCGGTGCCACCCTCAGCCCGGAAAGCAACAGCCGCAAGTGTCCCCAGGATCAGCGCAGCGACGAGCAGGGCCGCGCCGGTCCCGGGAATGGCGCTTACTGGCTGAGCGCGTCCAGCCATTCGCCCAGCGCCGCATCACGGACCTCTGCCGCTTCCGTCTCGCTCAGCAGCAGCGATTTACCCGGCTGTACCAGGGTCTCGAACCCTTCCGGCAAACCCGCCGCCGGGGTCACCGCCGGATACATCCAGTTGGTGGTCGGGATGATCGACTGGAACGCATCCGACACCATGAAGGCCAGGAACTGATCCGCCAGCTCCGGCTGATCGGACCCCGCCAGCTTGCCGGCAACTTCCACCTGCATGTAGTGGCCCTCGTCAAAAGACGCCGCCGCCTTGGAGGCATCCTCTTCCGCAATCAGGTGATAGGCGGGCGAGGTGGTGTAGGAGAGCACCATGTCGGCCTCGCCCTCCAGGAACATGCCATAAGCCTCGGACCAGCCCTTGGTCACGGTGACGACGTTGTCCGACAGGCCCTGCCAGATCGCCGGCGCCTCATCGCCATAGGCGGCCTTCACCCACAGCAGCAGGCCCAGACCAGGGGTCGAGGACCGCGGGTCCTGGATCACAATCTTCTTGTCGCTGGCCGCCAGCGCCTTGAAATCCGCAGGTGCGGCAGCATCCGCGTTATGGACAAAGGCAAAATAGCCCCAGTCATAGGGCACAAAGGCCGCGTCATTCCATTCGACCGGCAGCGCATAGTCGGCGCTGACCGAATGATCGGCAAACAGGCCGGTTTCCTTGGCCGCCGCGGTCAGGTTGGTGTCGAGCCCCAGCACCACATCCGCATCAGACCGCGCGCCTTCCAGCTTGATGCGCGCCAAGAGCGCCGCGCCATCGCCCGCACCAACCAGTTTCAGGTCGCAGCCGCAGGTCTCCTCAAACGCTTTCTCCACCGCAGGCCCCGGGCCCCAGTCGGAAACAAAGCTGTCATAGGTATATACGACCAGTTCGGGCGTCTCAGCAAAAGCCGCCGATGCGCCGAGCAGTCCCGCTGCAAATGCAAGATGTTTCATGCCATCCTCCTTTGCGGCTTTGGGCAAGGGTGGAGGCTGTCCAGTACCTTCCCTCCGCCGGTGTGATCCGGTTCAGGTTCAACGGGTGTTTTCTCAGCGCTGCCGCGCACCCCGAGGTGGCGCGGACATTAGGCCCGGGCTGCGGCAAAGACAAGCCAAAGCCCCGCCAGGACCTACGCTTCACCCAAACTGGACCGTTGCCGGCGCCGATCCCGTGTTCTTCTGGCGGAAAATATCCCGGGGGAGCCGCGCGCCGCGCGGCGGGGGCAGCGCCCCCTCCCCGGCCCGCCAAACAGGAAACCTCTTGAGAGACCGCCCCCCGCCCGCTAAGCACGTGCCGCAAAGGAGACCGCGCCTCATGTCGATGAACAGCTTTGGACACCTCTTCCGCGTCACCACCTGGGGTGAAAGCCACGGGCCCGCGCTTGGCGCCACTGTCGACGGCTGCCCGCCGAACGTGCCGCTGGCGCCCGAAATGCTGCAGCAGTGGCTGGACAAACGCCGTCCCGGCCAGAACAAGAACACCACCCAGCGCAATGAACCGGACGCGGTGAAAATCCTGTCCGGCGTGTTCGACGGCATGTCCACTGGCACGCCGATCCAGCTGATGATCGAGAACACCGACCAGCGCTCCAAGGACTACGGCGAGATTTCTCAGACCTTCCGTCCGGGCCACGCCGACATCACCTATTTCCAGAAATACGGCAATCGCGATTACCGCGGCGGCGGCCGCTCCTCCGCGCGCGAGACCGCAGCGCGTGTGGCAGCCGGCGGTGTTGCACGTGAAGCAATCAAGGCGCTGGCGCCGGGGCTGGAGATCAAAGGCTACATGACCCAAATGGGCGAGCTGGAGATTGACCGCAGCCGGTTCGACTGGGACGCGATCGAGCAGAACGACTTCTGGATCCCCGACGCAGGCGCGGTGCAGGAGTGGGAAGACTATCTGCAAGCCCTGCGCAAAGCCCACAATTCGGTGGGCGCGGTGGTCGAGGTTGTTGCCCGCAATGTCCCGGCAGGCATCGGCGCGCCGGTTTATGGCAAGCTGGACACCGATCTGGCCGCTGCGATGATGTCAATCAACGCGGTAAAAGGCGTGGAGATCGGCGAAGGCATGAATGCCGCACGCCTCAAAGGCTCGGAAAACGCCGATGAGATCTTCATGGGCGAAGATGGCCAGCCGGTCTATTCCTCCAACCACGCCGGCGGCATCCTTGGCGGCATCTCCACCGGGCAGGATGTGGTGGTGCGCTTTGCGGTGAAACCGACCTCCTCGATCCTCACCCCGCGCCAGTCGATCCGCAAGGACGGCTCCGCCACCGAGGTGATCACCAAGGGCCGCCACGACCCCTGCGTCGGCATCCGCGCGGTGCCAGTGGCCGAGGCGATGATGGCCTGCGTGATCCTGGACCACCTGCTGCTGCACCGCGGCCAGATCGGTGAAAACCAGGGCCATATCGGCGCATGACGCTAGAGGAGCTTCTGCAGAAGCTGCGCCGCACTGCCGAATTGCAAATGGCGCAGGATCCGGCGCATGACATCGCGCATCTGGACCGGGTATGGGCCAATGCCCGCCGCATCGCCGCAGACGAGAACCAGCGCGACCCGGGCAGCGCCGATCTGCGGGTTCTGATCGCAGGCGCCTATCTGCATGATCTGGTGAACCTGCCGAAAGATCACCCGGAACGGCAACGGGCCTCGGTTCTGTCCGCGGAAAGAGCGGAGTCTATTCTGGCCAAACTGGGCTACAGCGCCGCGGAAACAGCCGCGGTGCAGCATGTGATCGAAGCCCATAGCTATTCCGCCGCCATCCCGGCCCAAAGCCGCGAGGCGGAGATCCTGCGCGACTCGGACCGGCTGGATGCGCTTGGCGCCATCGGGATCGCCCGTACCTTCATGGTTGCCGGCACAATGGACCGGGCGCTGGCCGATCCGGCCGATCCCTTTGCCGCCAGCCGGCCCCTGGATGACCAGGCGTGGTCCATCGACCATTGGCATCTGAAACTGCTGCAGCTGCCCCGCGAAATGGTGACCGCAAAGGGCCGCAAGATCGCCGCCAAGCGCGCCCGGCTGATGCTCGCCTACCTGCGCCAGCTGGCCAAGGAAATGGACACCGATCTGCCGGACCATTGGGCGGGGCTGCTGAAATAGGATCAGCCGTGGTCGCCGGCGCATTGGCTGTGGTCGCCCAGCGCCGTCAGCACCTTGCAGCAGCCGCCGTTGCCGCCGTCGCACAGATGGCTGATCCGCTCCAGCTCCAGCGCCAGCTGTTCCAGCTTGCGAATGCGGTCGCGCACATTGGCCAGCTGGCTGCGGGCAATCCGGTCGGCCGCGGCGCAATCCTCGCCCAGCTGCCCATCCAGCCCCATCAGCGACTTGATATCCTCCAGCGCAAAGCCAAGGTCGCGGGCATGTTTGATAAAGCCCAGCGCCTCCATGCCGTCCTGGCCGTAGCGGCGCTGGTTGCCGGCATTGCGGCCTGGCTGCGGCAAGAGGCCGATCTCCTCGTAGTAGCGGATGGTCGGAACCTTGACGCCGGTGGCCTTGGACAATGCGCCGATGGAAAACATGTTCAACACCCTCTTGAAGCTCTAGTGACTAGAGCACCTACATTGATCTCGAATCAGAAATGAGGACAAGAGCAATGGCAGGCTGCTGCAATCACAAAGCCCGGTTTGACGGGGTCTCGGCAGACTATAAACGCAGGCTATGGCTGGTGATCGCCATCAATGCCGGCATGTTCGCGGTGGAAATGGGGGCGGGGCAGATGTCCGGCAGCCAGGCGCTGAAGGCGGACGCTTTGGACTTTCTGGGCGATGCACTGACCTATGGCATCTCGCTGGCGGTGATCGGAGCGAGTTTGCGCACGCGGGCGCTAGCGGCATTGGGCAAGGGGATCAGCCTTTTGATGATGGGCGCCTGGGTGTTTGGCTCCACGGTGTATCAGGTGTTTTACGTCGGCGTGCCGCAAGCGCAGATCATGGGGGTGATCGGCTTCATGGCTCTGGCGGCGAACCTGATCTCGGTTCTGCTGCTGGCGCGCTACAAGGACGGCGACGCCAATGTGCGGTCGGTCTGGCTGTGCTCGCGCAATGACGCCATCGGCAATGTCGCGGTGATGATCGCGGCGCTTGGTGTCTGGGGCACCGCGACCGGCTGGCCGGACCTAATCGTAGCCGGCATCATGGGCGGGCTGTTCCTCAGCTCTGCGTTCCAGATCCTGGTGCAAGCGGTGCGGGAATGGCGCGAGGAAGGGTCCCCGATCCACCAGCATTAGGGCGGTGCCCGGCCGCGGGCGGAGCGTAGCGCCCGCCCATGGGGGCGGACGGGCGCTGCCCGGGCCATTGGCCCGGGCGTTGATTTTCAGCTGAACAATCCCGCGTATTCCTCACGCAGGGCTTTCTTCTGCACCTTGCCCATGGTGTTGCGCGGCAGGGCGTCCAGAAGGATGATCTCCTTGGGCTGCTTGAACTTGGCCAATTGCCCCGACAGCGCCGCCGTGATCGCCTCCGCACTGGTGCCGTCACCTTCCGGCACCACCACCGCAACCACCCCCTCGCCGAAATCCGCATGCGGCACGCCGATCACCGCGCTTTCCAGAATTCCTGGCAGATCGTCGATCAGGCTCTCCACTTCCTTAGGGTAGACATTGAAGCCGCCGGTGATAATCAGATCCTTCTCGCGCCCGACAATGGTGACATAGCCATCCGCATCGATCTTGGCCATGTCGCCGGTGATGAACCAGCCATCGGCCTGCAGTTCCTCGGCGGTTTTCTCCGGCATCTGCCAGTAGCCCTGGAACACATTGGCGCCGCGCACTTCCAGCACACCGATCTCACCGGCGGGCACCTCGGCACCATTCTGCATCACCCGTGCTTCAACCCCCGGCAGCGGGAAGCCGACGGTGCCGGCCCGGCGCTCGCCATCATAAGGGTTCGAGGTGCTCATATTGGTTTCGGTCATCCCGTAGCGTTCCAGGATGCGGTGCCCGGTGCGGGCCTCCCACTGCTCATGCGTATCCACCAGCAAGGGCGCAGAACCGGAGATGAACAGCCGCATGTTCGCCGCACACTCCCGAGTCAGGCGCGCGTCCGCCAGCAGGCGGGTATAGAAGGTCGGGACCCCCATCAGCGCAGTGGCATTGGGCATCGCGTCCAGAATGGCATCGGCATCAAACCCCGGCAGGAACACCACCTGGGCGCCCGCAAACAGCGCCACATTGGTTGCCACAAACAGCCCGTGGGTGTGGAAGATCGGCAGCGCGTGGATCAGCACATCCTGCGCCGTGAACCGCCAGTACTCCCGCAGCATCAGCGAATTGGAGGAGAGGTTATCGTGGTTCAGCATCGCGCCCTTGGACCGCCCGGTGGTGCCCGAGGTGTAAAGGATTGCAGCCAGATCGCCCGGCTGCCGGGCAACCGCCGCAAAGCCGCCCTGCCCGTCCGCCAGATCGCGCAGGGAGCCCTGCCCTTTGGCGTCCAGCGTCAGCACCTGCGCTGCGCCTGCAACCGCGCGGATCTCCTCCAGCCGGGCCGGATCGCAGACCACCACGCGCGGTGTCGCATCACCGATGAAATAGGCCACCTCCGGCCCGGTATAAGCGGTGTTCAAGGGCAGGAAGATACCGCCGGCCATAACCGTGCCCAGATACAGCTCAATCGCCTGAAGGGTCTTCTGCACCTGCACCGCCACCCGGTCGCCGGGCAGCACGCCCTGCGCGGCCAGCGCTGCGGCCATCCGCTCCGCCCCTGCAAACAGCGCGCCAAAACTCACTGTGCTGCCATCCGGCAGGCGGGTAAAGACATCATCCTCGCGCCCCAGGGACAATTCCCGCAGCTGGCGGATCAGGTGGTTGGCGTCATACATCGGCGGCTCCTTCATCTGGCGGCGCCATTTGCGCGCGGCCAAAGGCTGAAATCAAGCCATTGATCTTTGCGGCGCAGGGGCGCAGGTTCGCGTCATGGCAAAATCCTTAACATCGCATCGGCCTATGCTGGCGATCCTGCTCAAGGTGACGGCAATTGCGCTGTTCACCGCGCTTTCCGGGATCATCAAGGCCACCTCCGAGCACGTGCCGGCGGGCGAGGCGGTGTTTTTCCGTTCGTTCTTTGCGATTCCGGTGATTGTGGCCTGGCTGGCGATGCGCGGCGAGCTGCGGCACGGGCTGATCACCAGGAAACCGATGTTTCACGTGTGGCGCGGGCTGGTGGGGACATCGGCGATGGGGATGACCTTCATGGGGCTGGCGCTGCTGCCGCTGCCCGAGGTCACCGCCATCGGCTATGCCACCCCGATCTTCACACTGATTCTGGCAGCGCTGTTTTTGGGCGAGACCATCCGGCTGGTGCGGATTTCAGCCGTGGCGGTGGGCCTCTTGGGCGTGCTGATCATGATCTGGCCGCGCCTGGGCGGCGATCTGGAGGACGGCGCCATGCTGGGCGTGCTGCTGGTGGTCGGCGCGACAGTCGCCCGCGGCTTTGTTCAGATCCACATCCGCCGCATGGTGCAATCCGAACACACCGCCGCCATCGTGTTCTATTTCTCGCTGACCGCCTCTGCCCTGGCACTGCTGACGGCTCCCTTCGGCTGGGTGATGCCGGATGCGCAAACCGCGGCGCTCTTGGTCGGTGCCGGGCTGGTCGGCGGGGTGGCGCAGATCCTGGTCACCTCCTCCTACCGCTTTGCGCCCGCCTCGATGCTGGCGCCTTATGACTATGCCTCGATGATCTTTGCCATCGTGATCGGCTATGTCTGGTTCGCGGAATGGCCGACGCTGGTGATGCTGGCGGGCGCGGCGCTGGTGATTGCCGGCAATGGACTGGTGATCTGGCGCGAGCACCAGCTGGGGCTGCAGCGCGGCAAGGCCAAGCCGATGATCGACCCAAAAGGCGGATAACAGGCTCTAACTAGCGTATTTCGCGGCTGGAGCCCGCAAGGGCGACGCGCCCGCCCCCCAGCTAAGGGGCGGGCGCACCCCGCCTGCGTCCAGGCGGAACAGGTCAGATGGCGCGAGTTAGTGCGCCATCCACACGGATGTTCTGGCCGGTGGTATAGGCGGCATCATCCGAGGCCAGATAGGCCACCAGCGCCGAGATCTCACGCGCCGTGCCATAGCGTCCCATCGGGATCCGCGCCTTGCGGTCCTCGGCCTCCGGCAGGCTGTCGATGAACCCCGGCAGCACGTTGTTCATCCGCACGCCCTGGGCGGCGAACTTGTCGGCAAACAGTTTGGAAAAGCTCGCGAGCCCCGCCCGGAACACGCCGGAGGTCGGGAACAGCGGATCCGGTTCGAACACCGCAAAGGTCGAGATATTGATGATCGATCCTTTGCCCTGCGCCGCCATGACCGGTGCCACCAGGCGGGTGGGCCGGATCACGTTCATCAGGTAGAACTCCATCCCCAGATGCCAGTCGTCATCGCTGATCTCCAGGATGTCGCCCTTGGGGCCATGGCCTGCCGAGTTGACCAGCACATCGATCCGCCCCCAGCGCTCCATCGCCTTGTCCACCAGCGCCTGCAAGTCGCTTTGCTCCATGTTAGAGCCGGTATGGCCCACCCCGCCCAGCTCCTGTGCCAACGCTTCGCCCTTGCCGGAGGAAGACAGGATGGCGACCTCATATCCCTGTTCGTGAAGATGGCGGGCGGCATCTGCGCCCATGCCGCTGCCTGCGGCGGTGAAGAGAGCAACTTTGGTCATATCCATACTCCTTTGCTTGCCCCAAGGATGGGGGCTACAGACGCGCTTGACCAATCATGTCTCATCGCGCAAGGCTGTAGAAAAACTACTGGCTGAACCTGATGCGCCTGCCCAACCTCAATGCCCTGCGGATGTTTGACGCCGCCGCCCGCCACCTGAATTTCGGCCGCGCGGCGGAAGAACTGCACCTGACGCAAGGCGCGGTGGCGCAACAGGTGCGCAGACTGGAAGCGGATCTGGGCCACAAGCTGTTCCACCGCCATGCCCGCGGCCTGACGCTGACCGACACAGGGCGCAGCTACCACGCCCCGGTCCGGCAGGCGCTGGAACTGATCCGCGAAGCGACGGACAAGCTGGCCCCGGCGGTGCAGCGGGTGACGCTGTCGGTGCCGCCCTCCTTTGCCGCCAAATGGCTGGTGCCGCGGCTGCCGGAGTTCGAGGCCGCGCATCCGGATATCGACCTGCGGGTGGTGGCAGAGGAAAGCCTGACCGATTTCAAGCGGGACGGCATCGACATTGCCATCCGCCAGGGCGGCAAACCGCAGGAAAGCGGGCTGAATTCCGCGCTGCTGTCACTGGTGGATCTGGTGGCGGTGGCCAAGGCAGATATGACTCTAGACAACGGAAAACAGATCGAACTGACCGATCTTGCGGCGCAAACCCTGATCCAGGACGGGCACCGGCACTGGGACTTGCTGCTGCGGCAGGCCGGCCTGTCAGCCAAAGGCCGTGTGCTGCAGTTCAACCAGACCGCCTTGGCGATGGATGCCGCCCTCAATGGCCAGGGGCTCGCGCTGGTGCCGCGGATTTTCCTGGGCAGTCAGCCTTTGCAGATCCTGTGGCAGGCGCCACGGCTGGGGGATCAGGGCTTCTACGTGCTATGGCCCAGCACAAAGGGCCGGGCCAAGGCAGTGGTGGACTGGCTGCTGCGCCAATAGAGATCAGGCCGACGCGGCCTCGGCGCTTTCCGGCGCGCTGAGCGAAATCACCGCCACCACGGCTGCGCCATTCAGCAGGTAGAAAGCCGCGTCCAGCCCGGCAAAGCCGAACAGGAAAGGTGCTGCCAGGAAGGTCAGGCCGACAATCAGATCCACGGTCAGATGCAGCTTGTACGGCAGCACCCGGATCAGGCCGAGGTGATGGTCGGTCAGCACTGTCAGCACAAAGGCAGCAATGCCGGTCACCACAGACAGCCACAATGCCAGCGGGTTGCTTTCGCCAAGGCCCAGCAGGAACGGCAGCCCCATCAGGGCGATGGCAACGGGGTAGTCGAGGTAAGCGTGGATGGTGCGGGTGACAAAACGCAGAGACATGGGTCAGGTCCTTGTGATTGAGGATGTCTTGGCCGCAGCTTTGCGGCTCTGACCCCAATCTGACCTCTTACTCCTGGACGTTGAATTTCAGATCATCTGGCAAACATTGCAGATCGTCCGGAACTCCGGCGGCATAACCGGATCACGCCGCCACATGCTGCTGCCGGTAGGCAGCGGGCGACATTCCGACCTGCTTGCGGAACACGCGCGAGAACGCCGCCTCGGAGGCATAGCCTGCCAGCTCCGCCGCATCGGCCACGTTCATCCCCTGTTCCGTCAGCCCCTGGCAGGCAATCTGCATTCGCCAGGTGGTCAGGTATTGCATCGGCGTCACCTCCATCTTGGCGGTGAATTCCTGCGCAAACGCCGTGCGCGACATGCCGGCCTCGCGCGCCAGCCCTTCAACGCTCCACTCCTGCGCCGGGGACTGGTGGAAGGCGGTCAGCGCCCGCGAAATCCGCGGATCGGCAAAGCCCGCCAGGGCTGAGCCGCTGGGGCTTTGGTGCTCCAGATAGGCGCGGATCGCCTGGGCAAACAGCACCTCTGACAGTTTCAGCGCAATCAGGTCGCCGCCGATGCGGGCGCCATTCACCTCCGACCCGATCATCCGCAGGGTCGCCTCAATCCAGGCGCCGGCCTCCTCGCCGTAGTTCTCGATCACGATGAAGGGCGGCAGCCGGTCGATCAGCATATGGCCGGTGCCGCGCCGCCCCGGCATGACGGCAAAGGAGAAGTGGCCGCAGATCAGCTGGGTATCGCGCCCCGCGCCCTCGCCGCCGTAAACCAGCACCCCGCCGCCATCATATCCGGCCTCCTCCAGCACCTGCTCCAGCGGCAGCGCCTCCAGCGGCTGCACCTCGTTGCACAACAACATATGCGCCGCCCCATGCGGGATCAGCACCAGATCCCCCTGTTTCAGCCGCAGGGTCTCGCCGGTTGACGGCACATGCACTTTCAGCTCGCCCCGCTGCACGAAATGGAAACGGGCGACGTTTTCATAAGGCGGCACTTGAATCCCGAACGGCGGGGTAAAGGATGTGCGGAAATAAAACGTCCCCTTGAGGGAGAGCCGGGTGAGAATATCGCTGAGCAGGTCCAACATGGCGGCTATGTTAGGTGTCTGGCACCCGGCGTCCATGGTTCAGGACGATCTGCAAGGGAATGTGAACGGCCGGGCAAAGACGCATCCCGGCCGGCCCCGGCTGGATCACGCCTCAACAATGCCGATCTGATAACGCAGAAACGCCCGCTGCCGGATCTCTTTCAGTGCCTGATACTCGGCGCTTTCAAACACCCGGTCTACCGCGGCCCGGTCGGGATAGCGGACAATGGTCACCATTTCCGGCAGCGCGTCTCCGATGATGGTCTCGGAAATCTCGAACCCTTGAACAATCTCCGCCCCGACGTCCTCCAGCAGCGGCTTGGTGGTTCCCAAATACATGCTCAGCGCTTCCAGATCATCCGGGTTCACCGTTGTCAGCGCAAATACCGTGACTGCCATTATCCTCACCTGCCCTTTCAGGCCCTTTTCCGCAGGCCTGCCCCGCGCCCCTCAGGCGTTATGCCACCGCAAACGCAGCAAATAAACCATTGAGCTGACGTTGCGGCGCCCGGGCAAAGAAAACCCCCGCTTGCGGGCGGGGGTTTAATGAGACTGCTGCTGGCAACGGCGCTTAAGCGCGCACCAGCTTCTCGTAGTCTTCAGCGATCTCGCGGGTCAGCGCACCGACCTCAAACTTGTAGGGGCCGATTTCGCCAACCGGGGTCACCTCGGCGGCGGTGCCAGTCAGCCAGCACTGTTCGAAGTCTTCCATCTCTTCCGGCTTGATGCGGCGCTCATGCACAGTGATGCCCTTGTCCTTGAGCATCCCGATCACGGTCTGGCGGGTGATACCATTAAGGAAGCAGTCCGCCAGCGGGGTATGCACCTCGCCATCCTTCACAAAGAAGATGTTAGCACCGGTCGCCTCGGCCACATAGCCGCGCCAATCCATGAACAGCGCGTCCGAGCAGCCCTGCGCGGTCGCCTTGTGCTTGGAGATGGTGCAGATCATGTAGAGGCCGGCCGCCTTGGCGTGGACCGGAATGGTTTCCGGCGAGGGGCGTTTCCACTCGGCAATCGCCAGTTTGGCGCCCTGCATCTTTGCGTCGCCGTAGTAGGCGCCCCAGCCCCAGACCGCGATTGCCATGCGCACCGGGTTGGCGGCGGAGGCCACACCCATGTCGTCACCCGAGCCGCGCCAGACCAGTGCCCGCACATAGGCGTCCTGCAGGCCGGAAGCCTTCAGGGTCTCTTCCTTGGCCGCCTCGATCTGGTCGACGGTATAGGGCATCGGCATGTCCAGCGCCTCGGCCGAAGCAATCAGGCGCTCGGAATGCTCGCGGCTCTTGAAGATCTTGCCGTTATAGGCGCGCTCGCCCTCAAACACCGAGGAGGCATAATGCATCGCATGGGTCAGGATATGCACCTTGGCATCCCGCCAGTCGATCAGTTCGCCGTCCATCCAGATCACACCGTCGCGGTCATCATAGCCTGCCATACCGCACCCTCCTAAACTCAGCGGAATTTCCATTAATTGCGCCCGATACGGCCGGTTCGGTCATAATCTTGCGCCAAAGCTGCGATTCGATACATCTTCGCCCTTGGAATGTCAACAAGGCTGACATAAACTGACCCCCAAGACAGACGAGGGGGCACCGATGCCGGAAGGGCGATCAGGGCAGGGCTACGGCGGCGAAAGCCTGCTGTTTCTGACAGATGAGCAGCTGCGCCAAGGGATCGAGGCAATGTTCTTTGCCTACCGCGGCTTCACCGCCGATCCGGACCGGATCCTGGCCGAAATGTCCTATGGACGGGCGCATCACCGGGCAATCCACTTCATCAACCGCTCGCCGGGCACCACGGTGAACAACCTCCTCAGCATCCTGGGCGTGACCAAACAGTCGCTGAACCGGGTGCTGCGCACGCTGATCGGCGACGGGCTGGTGATCAGCAAGGTGGGCGAACTGGACAAGCGCGAACGCCATCTCTACCTGACCGAACAGGGCGCGGCGCTGGAGGCGGAGCTGTCGGACGCCCAGCGCGCCCGGATGCGCGCCGCGTATAAAGACGCCGGCCCCGAAGCGGTGCAGGGCTTCAAGAAGGTGCTGGAAGCGATGATGGATGCGGACATGCGCCGCGCCTATGCCAAGCTGCGGGATTGAACCACATGAGCATGAACGACGCCCATCTGCTGATCGTGGATGATGACGAGCGCATCCGCGGATTGCTGAAGAAATTCCTGATGCGCTCGGGCTTTCTGGTCACTGCCGCGCGCGATGCCGCCCATGCCCGCCGGGTGCTGGCGGGGCTGGATTTCGACCTGATCATCATGGATGTGATGATGCCGGGCGAGGATGGCATCTCGCTGACCCAGTCGCTGCGCGAGAGTATGGCCACCCCGATCCTGCTGCTGACCGCCAGGGGCGAGACCGAAGACCGGATAGCCGGGCTCAAGGCCGGCGCCGACGACTACCTGCCGAAACCCTTTGAACCCAAGGAGCTTTTGCTGCGCGTGAATGCCATCCTGCGGCGGATGCCAGATACCACGGCGCAGGACAGCGCCCCGAAGGTGCTGCATCTGGGCGCCATCCGCTACGACATCGAGCGCGGCGAGATGTGGCAGGGCGACGAGCTGATCCGCCTGACCGGCACTGAAAGCCAGCTGATGAAAATTTTCTCGGCCCAGCCCGGCGAGCCGGTTTCCCGCACAAAGCTGGTCGAGGACCTGGGCCGCGACCGCGGCCAGGCGCAGGAGCGCGCAGTGGACGTGCAGATCACCCGCCTGCGCCGCAAGATCGAGCCGAACCCGAAACAGCCGCAGTACCTGCAAACCGTGCGCGGCGCCGGCTACATGCTCGCCCCCGACTAACCCACCCGGCCACTTCTTCTGGCTGAAAATATCCCGGGGTCCGGGGCAGCGCCCCGGGAATCCCCTTGCAGCCATACCCTGCCCCCTCCTAGGGTCGCGCCAAGACCCGCCGCAGGAGGAAGCCGCCAATGACCACCGCCCTGATCACCCATGCCGACTGCCTCGCCCATGTGACCCCTGACGGCCACCCGGAGCAGGTCGCGCGGCTCGAACACATCCTGCACGCGCTGGAGCCCTTGGAGCTGAAACGCGTCACCGCACCGATGGCGGCGGAAGACGACATCCTGCGCATTCACCCGGCCACTTACCTCGCGGACCTGCGCAAATCCTCCCCGTCCGAGGGCTGGGTGCAGATCGACGGCGACACCTTCATGTCCCCGGGCTCGCTGGATGCCGCCTTCCGCGCGGCCGGCGCGGCGGTGCGCGGCGTCGATATGGTGCTGGGCGGCGAGGTGCAGAACGCCTTTGCCGCGGTGCGCCCGCCGGGGCATCACGCCGAAACCGAAACCGCCATGGGCTTCTGCCTGTTCGGCAATGCAGCGCTGGCGGCAAAACACGCGCTGGACCATCACGGGCTGAAACGCGTCGCAGTGGTGGATTTCGACGTGCACCACGGCAACGGCACACAGGACCTTCTGTGGGACGAGCCGCGCGCGCTGGTCATCACCAGCCAGCAGATGCCGCTCTGGCCCGGCTCCGGCCGCCCGGATGAGGACGGCGCCCATGGCAATATCCTGAACATGCCGCTGGCGCCGGGATCGGGCAGGGCAGAGATGCAGGCGGCCTATGAAAGCCAGGCCTTCCTGCGCCTGCGCAGCTTCAAGCCGGAGCTGATCATCATCTCCGCGGGCTTTGATGCCCATCAGGACGACCCGCTCGCCAGCCTCAACTGGGCGACCGCGGATTTCGCCTGGCTCACCGCCGAGCTGTGTAAACTTGCAAGTGAACTCTGTGGGGGCCGTATCGTCTCGACTTTGGAAGGCGGATATGATCTGAACGCGCTGGCCGCGGCAACCCGCGCGCATGTGGAAGAATTGATGAAGGCACCGGCATGACTGAGACCCCCGTAGACCAGATGAGCTTTGAACAGGCGATGCGCGAGCTGGAAGGCGTGGTGGACCAGCTGGAACGCGGCGACGTTGCACTGGATGCCTCGATTGCCCTCTATGAACGCGGCGCGGCACTGAAGAAACGCTGCGAGGATGAGCTGAAGCGCGCCGAGGAAAAGGTTGCCGCCATCACCCTGGACGCGGGCGGCGCCCCCAAGGGCACCCAGCCGCTGGACGCCGGCTGAGCCATGACCGCCGCCGCAGACACCCAGTTCTCCCTAGAAACTGCGCGCCCCTTTGCGGAGGCGCTGAAAGACGCACAGACCAGCATCACAGCGCATATGCAGGCGCGGCTCGCAGGCGGTGACGAACTGCACGCCGCGATGCGCTATGCCATTACCGGCGGCAAGATGCTGCGCGGCTTCCTGGTGCTGGAAAGCGCCCGCCTGCATGAGGTTCCGGCCAAGGCTGCAATCGAGGCGGCACTGGCGATCGAATGCATTCACGCCTACTCCTTGGTGCATGACGACCTGCCCTGCATGGACGACGACGACCTGCGCCGCGGCCAGCCCACCGTGCACCGGAAATGGGATGAGGCAATGGCGGTGCTGGCCGGCGACAGCCTGCAAACCTTTGCTTTTGAACTGCTGGCAAGCCCGAAGGTTGGCCCCCATGCGCTGGAGCTGATCCGCGGGCTGGCGCAATCCTCCGGCAAAGACGGCATGGTCTCCGGCCAGATTCTTGATATTGCGGCAGAATCTGCGGCCGCACCGCTGACTTTGGAACAAATCACCAAACTGCAGAGCCGCAAGACCGGCTGCCTGATCGAATGGTCTGCCACCGCTGGCGCCGTGCTGGCGGGCGCGGACCCGGCACCGCTGCGGCAATACGCACGCGCCTTGGGCCTTGCTTTCCAGATCGCCGACGACATCTTGGATGTGGAAGGCGATGCCGCAAAGGTTGGCAAGGCCGTGCGCAAGGATGCGGATGCCGGCAAGGCGACCTTTGTTTCGCTGCTGGGGCTGACAGAGGCAAAAGCCCGCGCAAAAGATCTCTGCGAGGAGGCTTGTGCCGCACTGTCACCCTATGGTGAGGCCGCTGCAACCTTGAAGGAAGCCGCGCGTTTCGTTATTGCGCGCGACAGCTAACCCCCGCGCGACGCCGCTAAAAGGCGCAGCCCAAGGAGACACCATGTCCGACCGGCCCAAGACCCCGCTTCTGGACCAGATCACGCGCCCCGCGGATCTGAAGGGGCTGACGGATGCGCAGCTGGTGCAGGTTGCGCAGGAACTGCGGCAGGAAACCATTGCTGCCGTCTCTGTCACCGGCGGCCACCTGGGCGCGGGCCTGGGAGTGGTGGAACTGACCACCGCGCTGCACGCGGTGTTCGACACCCCGCGCGACAAGGTGATCTGGGACGTTTCCCACCAGTGCTACCCGCACAAGATCCTCACGGGACGCCGCGACCGCATCCGTACCTTGCGGATGAAGGACGGGCTCAGCGGTTTCACCAAGCGGTCCGAGTCGCCCTATGACCCGTTCGGCGCTGCCCACAGCTCCACCTCGATCAGCGCGGCGCTTGGCTTTGCCGTGGCGCGCGACCTCGGCGGCGTAATCCCCGAGGGCAACGGTGATGCCATCGCGGTGATCGGCGACGGCTCGATGTCGGCCGGCATGGCGTTTGAGGCGATGAACAACGCAGGCCACCTGGGCAAGCGGCTGATCGTGATCCTGAACGACAATGAAATGTCGATTGCCCCGCCGGTGGGGGCACTGTCCTCCTACCTGTCGCGCCTTTATGCGGGCGAACCTTTCCAGGAGCTGAAGGCCGCCGCCAAAGGCGCGGTCTCGCTGCTACCAGAACCCTTCCGCGAAGGCGCCAAGCGTGCCAAGGACATGCTGAAAGGCATGGCCGTCGGCGGCACCCTGTTCGAGGCGCTCGGATTTTCGTATCTCGGCCCCATCGACGGGCACAACATGGACCAGCTGCTGCCAGTCCTGCGCACGGTCAAGGCCCGCGCCACCGGCCCGATCCTGATCCATGTGCTGACCAAAAAGGGCAAGGGCTACGCCCCGGCTGAGGCTGCCCGCGACAAGGGCCATGCCACCGCCAAATTCGACATGGTGACCGGCGAGCAGAAGAAAGCGCCCTCCAACGCCCCCTCCTACACCTCGGTTTTCGGCAATGAACTGGTGAAACTGGCCGCCAAGGACGACAAGATCTGCGCCGTCACCGCCGCCATGCCCGATGGCACCGGCCTCAATCTGATGGCCGAACGCTACCCCTCGCGCACCTTTGACGTGGGCATTGCCGAACAGCACGGCGTGACCTTTGCCGCAGCGCTGGCGGCCGGCGGCATGAAACCCTTCTGCGCAATGTATTCCACCTTCCTGCAGCGCGGCTATGACCAGGTGGTGCACGACGTGGCGATCCAGCGCCTGCCGGTGCGCTTTGCCATCGACCGCGCAGGCCTCGTGGGGGCCGACGGTGCCACCCATGCGGGCAGCTTTGACATCGGCTTCATGACCAACCTGCCCGGCATGGTGGTGATGGCCGCCGCCGATGAGGCCGAACTGGCCCATATGGTCGCCACCGCTGCGGCCCATGACGACGGCCCCATCGCCTTCCGCTACCCGCGCGGTGAGGGTGAAGGCGTCGAGATGCCGGAAACCCCTGAAGTACTGGAGATCGGCAAGGGCCGTATGATCCAACAGGGCAAGCGCGTCGCCCTCCTGTCCTTCGGCACCCGCCTGGGCGAGGTCCGCAAAGCTGCCGAGGCGCTCTCTGCCAAAGGCATCACACCGACCATCGCCGACGCCCGCTTTGCCAAGCCGCTGGACCGCGATCTGATCCTGCAGCTGGCCGCAGACCACGAAGCGCTGATCACCATCGAAGAAGGCGCCGTCGGCGGCTTTGGCTCCCACGTGGCGCAGCTTTTGGCTGAGGAAGGTGTGTTCGACAGCGGGTTCAAGTTCCGCTCCATGGTGCTGCCCGACATCTTCATCGACCAGGCCAGCCCAGCGGATATGTACGAAGTTGCGGCGATGAACGCACCGCAAATCGAAGCCAAGGTGCTGGAGGTTCTGGGTGTGGCAACGATTGGCGAGAAGCGGGCTTAAAGCGGTTGCACGACACATTCCAGTGACTAAACCTATCAGAGAATTTCTGATAGGTTTTCTTATGCCGCTCCCTGATTATCAAACTATGATGCGCCCGCTTCTGAAGTTGTTCGCTGAGGGCAAACGCAATGTGAGTGAAGCATTGCCCTCTCTGCAACAGCAACTCGCTGTTTCGGATAAGGATGCGCAGGAGCTCCTTCCCAGTGGCAAGCAAACGATCTTCAGCAACCGGGCTCATTGGGCGAGAAGCTACATGGGTAAGGCAGGCTTGCTGGAAACCGTGGGCCGCAACAATCATGCCATAACCGAGAAGGGGCGCGACTATCTGGATCGTTTTCCAGAGCGGATCGATAATGCGGTACTTTCACAATCTGACGAATTCGAAAGTTGGCGAACATCTTACAAGCAAGAGCCAGAAGAAAAGCTGCGCTTGCCTTCGCTCGACGCGACTCCGGATGACAGAATAGTTGAAGCCTTTTCCGAAATCGAAAATGCCCTTTCACGCGATGTTATTGAAGCTGTTTTGTCGCTAACCCCAGCACGCTTCGAAAAGCTTGTTGTCGATCTACTATTGGCGATGGGCTATGGCGGCGGCTTTCTCGAGCGTGGCCAGCAAACCCGGTTATCAAACGACGGGGGTATAGATGGTATCATCAACGAGGACGAACTTGGGCTGGACGCAGTCTTTATTCAGGCTAAAAGATACGATCCTGACAACAAAGTTGGCCGCCCTGCTATGAATGCCTTTGTTGGTTCATTGACCGGAGAGGGGGCGACAAAAGGCGTTTTTGTTACCACCAGCGATTTCTCTAAAGAGGCGATAGAATACCTCAACAGAGTGCAGCACCGGATTGTGACTATAAATGGCGATCAACTCGCGCGATTGATGATTAAACATGAAGTTGGCGTCCGCGCACGAAAAACTTACGTACTGCGCTCCGTGGATGAAGATTACTTCAGTGGTGACTAGTCACACCCCCGGCGGCTCGGCAGGCGGCACAAAGCTCTCCATATCCTCGGCCTCCAGCACCGCCCGCAGACCCTCGCGGTAGGTGGGATAGAGCAGCTCCACCCCCAGCTCCTCCTTGATGCGGCGGTTGCGGACGCGCTTGTTCTCGCCATAAAAGCTGCGCGCCATCGGAGTCATGCCGGCCTCGTCAAAGGGCACCTCGGCCGGCACCGGCAGGCCCAGCAGTTCGGCAGCATGGCCCAGCACATCCTGCGGCGGCGCGGGGTCGTCATCGCAGACGTTATAGATGGCGCCCGGGCGCGGCTGCGCGATCGAGGCCGCCAGCACCTGGGCGATATCCTCTACATGGATGCGGGAGAACACCTGCCCCGGCTTGATGATACGCCGCGCCTTGCCCGCCATCAGCTTGGCAAAGGGGCCGCGACCGGGGCCGTAGATGCCTGCCAGACGGAAGATATGCAGCGGCAGGCCAGGGAGGGCCTGCCATTGCGCCTCCGCCAGGGCGCGCCAGTCGCCGCGTTCGCTGGTCGGCGCAACAGCGGCCGCCTCATCCACCCAGCCGCCATCCCGGTGGCCGTAAACCGCGGTGGTGGACAGATAGCCAATCCACTCCAAGCCCGGGGCCGCGGCAATCCGCTCCCCCATCGCGGCCAGCACCGGATCGCCCTGCGCATTCGGACCGATGGAGCTCAGGACATGCGTCACGCCTTCCAGCGGCACCTCCTGCCCCGGCCAGGTGAGCATCTCCACCCCTTCCGCCTGAACCGGCTCGCGCGAGGTGCCGATGACCCTCCAGCCCCCGGCCAGCAGACGCGGCGCAAGCGTGCGGGCGGTATAGCCAAATCCAAGACAAAGCAGCGTTTTCTTCATGGCCCTTAGATGCGTTGGCGAGGGCCGCTGTGCAAGGGTTGATTCAAATCCGCATCCGCCTTTTGATGGCGCCCATGGACACACAGAAACCGGGACTTTCAGACGCCTACGCCCTGCAGACGCCCTCGGAATCCAAACGGCTTTATGCAGGCTGGGCCAGCTCATACGATCAGGATTTCGCTGCCGGGCAGGATTACCTTCTGCCCGGATTGACTGCCAAGGCCTTTGCCGCCGCCGGAGGACAAGGCCCGGTGCTCGACGTCGGTGCGGGCACCGGCCTCTGCGGCCAGGCGCTGCAGACGCTTGGGGTGGGGCCAGTAGATGCCTGTGACATCAGCCCCGAGATGCTGGCCGAAGCGCTGCGCAAGGATGCCTACCGGGATGTGATCGAGGCCGACCTTCTGGACGGGATCCCGGTGCCCCGCGGCGCCTACCGCGGCGTGGTGTCCTCCGGCACTTTCACCCATGGCCATGTCGGTCCCGAAGCCCTGCCTGCCCTGCTGCGGGCCGCCGCGCCCAATGCGCAGTTTGCCCTGTCAGTGAATGCAAAATTCTATGAAAGGGCCGGCTTTGCCGCCGCCTTCGACCGGCTGCTGCGCGGCCAGTGGATCAAAGGCCTCACCCTGCCCGAGCTGCGCATCTATGGCCCGCGCGCGACCGGGGACCACAAGGACGACACCGCCCTGATTGCCCTGTTCCAGAAGGTCTAGGCGCCCCCGGTATCGCCGGGTAATGGGGTGAGCAAGCTTCCAGGAAACGCTCCGGGGGAGCGTTTCGCTTGCGAACGGGCGGAGCCCCAAGCCTCCGCGCGGCACGCGCGGCTTGCCCTTGAGGCGGTGAAACCGGGTATACACTTGGACTGGCTGCTTGAGGAGCAGACCTGCTCCTCAAGAGCTGCTCAGCGTGAACACCGCCGTGCACAGCACGGCGCCCGGCCCAACTGTGCAGGGACATCTTCAGATGTTCCAGAAACAGGCGGGAGCTCCCGCGCCCTTGGGAGCCACCTCCGGTGCCCCCCGCAGCCTTGGGCCCGGCAGCGCCCCTGGCGGCGCGCTGCGTCAGCGTCCTTTCCAGACCGGATCGCGCTTTTCGGCAAAGGCGCGGGCGCCTTCCAGGTTGTCCTCGGATCCGTAAAGCACATCCACGGTGGCCAGCTGGCGCTGGGTGATGCGGTTCATGGCGTCCTGGAATTTGGAATCCTCGGCGTCGCGCACGATTTCCTTGATCGCCGCATAGACCAGCGGCGGGCCGGAGGCCAGGAGCCGTGCCAGTTCCCAGGCCCGGTCCATCAGCTGGTCCGCCGCCACGATCTCGTTCACCAGGCCCCAGCGGTTGGCTTCTTCGGCATCAAACCAGCGCCCGGTCAGCAACAGCTCCATGGCGATGTGATAGGGGATGCGCTTGGGCAGTTTCACGCTGGCCGCATCCGCCACAGTGCCAGAACGGATTTCCGGCAGCGCAAAGGTGGCGTGATCGGCGGCTATGATCATATCTGCCGACAGGGCCAGCTCCAGCCCGCCGCCGCAGGCAATGCCGTTCACCGCCGCAATCACCGGCTTGTTCATGTCGCGCAGCTCCTGCAACCCGCCGAAGCCGCCAACGCCGTAGTCGCCATCAACTGCATCACCGCCTGCCGCCGCTTTCAAATCCCAGCCGGGACAGAAAAACTTCTCACCGCCGCCAGTCAGGATCGCCACCCGCAGCTCGGGATCGTCGCGGAAATCGCGGAACACTTCACCCATCACCTTACTGGTCGCAAGATCGATGGCATTGGCCTTGGGCCGGTCCAGCGTGACTTCCAGAATGGCGCCGTCGCGGCGGGTCTTTACGGGGCTGTTCTCGGGGCTGTCGCTCATGTCATGTCTCTCCTGACAGGCTGAAAGGGTCGTTATCGGGGTCCAGATTGGGCAGGTATTCCGCCCAAAGGGCTGCGTTTCCGGCGGCTTCGCGGCCCAGCAGGCGGGCCAGCACGGCCAGGCTCATGTCCATCCCGGCAGAAACGCCGGAGGAGGTGAAGACCTTGCCCGCCTCCACCCAGCGGGCGTGCTCCTGCCAGTCCGCCTTGTCCGACTGGCAGCGTACCCAGTCAAAGGCGCGCTTGTTGGAGGTCGCAGGCAAGCCATCCAGCACGCCGGCCCGGGCCAGCAATGCGGCGCCGGTGCACACACTCATCACGACCTCCGCATGACCCGCGGCCTGGCTCAGCCAGGACAGCATTGCCGCGTTCCCGGCCTCCGCCCTTGTGCCCATGCCGCCTGGCACCAGCAGCAGATCGTAGGCCGCACCGTCCGAAAAGCTGCGGTCCGGCACCACCTGCGGCCCGCCGGAACAGCGCACCGGCGCCGGGGTCTCCGCCACCGCGAGAATCCGGAAATCCTCGGGGAAATTCTTGAACATCTGGAGCGGCCCGAAGTAGTCGAGCATCTCAAAGCCTTCAAAAATGACCGCTCCGATGGTGCGCATGGCTCAGTATTTTCTCCGCATCAGCGCATCGGCTGCCACTGCATCCGCAGGCGTGCACAAGAGCGGGTTGATCTCGATCTCCTCCAGCCCCAGCGCGTTCTCCATGACATAGGCCTCAACCGCCCGGATGGCGCGCAGGATGGCTTCGCGGTCCGCAGCCGGGGCGCCGCGGTATCCGTCCAGCAGTTTGGCCACGCGCAAGGATTTCAGAGCGGTTTCAATCTCCGTATCCGCGGCCGGCAGCAGGAAGGAGGCGCTGTCCTCCATCAGCTCGGTCAGGGTGCCGCCCGCGGCCAATGTCATGACAAACCCATGCGCCGGGTCCTTGACCACACCGATCAGCAGCTCGGCCACCGCGCCGGTGACCATCTCCTCCACCAGGAAGTGCGAGGCCGGCATGTTGAACGCTGCATCGCTCACTTCCTGACCGGAATTCAGGTTCAGCGCCACGGCACCGGCTTCGGTCTTGTGCGCAACGCCTTCGCCTTTCAGCACCACAGGAAAGCCGACATCCACCGCCACTGCACGGGCATTGGTCGCAGAGGCTGCCCGCTTGGAGCGCGGGACGCGCAAGCCATAGCCGGAAAGCTGAAACTTGGCTTCGGCTTCGGGCACCAGATCCGGCTCGACAACCGGGGTCGGCAACAGCAGCGGTACCGGCGCTTCCGGCAACGGCATGCTGGCCGCTTCGCAAGCCGCAATAGCCTCGCTGAGGCCCGCAAAGGGCACAACGCCAGCGTCCATCAGCCGTGCGGCCACGTCCTCTGGCAGCAGTTCCGGCAGGGTTGCCACCAGGCCGACATTGGCGCCGGTGGCCTGATGCGCGCCGATTGCCGCCTGAATGGCGCATTCCCAGTCCGAGGCATCGCAGCGGTCGCTGCGCGGGAAATCAACAATCAGCATGGTCATCGCCAGTTGCGGGTCCATCATCGCCGCAAACGCCTTGGTCATCGCCTCGGTGTCGCGCCAGATGTAGGTGTGGTAGTCGAGCGGATTTGCCAGCGCCACCATCGGACCCAGCGCCTCGCGCAGGTCTGCTTTCTGCTGATCGTTCAGCGGCGGGAATTCAACGTTGCGCCCGTGGCCGGTATCCGCAGCCAGGCTTGCCTCCCCGCCGGAGCAGCTGATGGTTGCGATGCGGTTCGAGGGCAGCCGCCCCGCCGCATGCAGCAGCTTCAGCGTCTCCAGGAAGGAGGGCAGGTCATCCAGACGCGGAATGCCAAGGCGTGAGAGCAAAGCCCCGGCCCCCGCGTCACCGCCCGCAAGCGAGGCGGTATGAGAAACAGTTGCGGCCTGGGCCTCGGCCGATTTGCCCACTTTCAGCGCAATGACCGGCTTGCCCAATTCGCGCGCGCGGGCTGCCAGGGCCTCAAAGGCGCGCAAATCGCCAAAACCTTCGATGTGCAGGCCCAGCGCGGTGACGCGGTCATCTTCCAGCAGCGCCTCGCCAATCGCGGCAATGCCCGACTGCGCCTGGTTGCCCGCAGTCACCACATAGGCCACCGGCAAACCGCGCGTCTGCATGGTCAGGTTGATGGCGATGTTGGAGCTTTGGGTAACCAGCGCCACGCCCTTCTCTGCCCGTGCGCCGCCATGCTGGTCCGGCCACAAAAGCGCGCCATCCAGATAGTTGATGAAGCCATAGCAGTTGGGGCCAAGGAACGGCATGTCGCCCGCCGCTTCCAGCAGCTGCGCCTGAAGATCGGCGCCTTCTGCGTCCTCAGCAGCGGCCTCCAGAAACCCGGAGGCAAAGCACACGGCCCCGCCAGCCCCGCGCGCCGACAGCGCCCGCACCACCTCGATGGTGATGAAACGGTTCACCCCGATAAAGGCCGCATCAGGCGCCTCCGGCAGGCTGTCCACATCCTTGAAGGCAGGCAGGCCCGCGACCTCTTCGGCCTTGGGGTGGACAGGCCAGATGGTGCCCTCGAATCCCATTTTCTGACACTGCTCGATCACCAGGCGGCACCATGCGCCGCCGCCAATCACAGCAATGGTTTTCGGGCGGAAGAGGCGGGAAAGGTCGCGTGTCATTCTTGGCGGATCCGCTGTTTGAGAGTTTGGGATGCCTCCGGCGGGGATATTTTCAGCCAGAAGAAGGGTAGGGATTCATTAACCAGAATTGGCAACTCTGATTGCGCGGTACAGGCGGGGACGCCGATGACCGCGCCAGGAGAAGGCCCCCGGTTGCGGCGCTGCCCTCCGGGGGCTGGATCTGATCTCATTCTTCTTCTGGCCTTCATATATCCTCGCCGAAGGCGAAAAATTCTTCGTTTCAAGTCTCCGGCCGGTCGAGATGGCCCAGATCCCTGTCCGGGTCAATCCGGTCACGCACGCGGGTTTTCAGCTCTTTCACATCAGGAAAGCCGCCGTCCCGTTTGCGTTCCCAGACCAGTTCCTTATCAACATGGATCTCAAAGATCCCGCCCAAATCTCCGGGAACCAGTGTCACCCCGCCCAAGGTGCCTTGGAAGGTCTGCAGCAGCTCCTGCGCCATCCAGCCCGCCCGCAGCAGCCAGTTGCAGCCGGTGCAGTAGGTTATGGTTACAATGGGTTTCCCGGGTTGGGTCATGGATCAGCCTCCGACGGCGCGCAGCATCTCGCGGCTGATGATATGCCGCTGGATTTCACTGGTGCCCTCCCAGATACGCTCGACCCGCGCGTCGCGCCAGATGCGTTCCAGCGGCAGCTCGTCCATCAGGCCCATGCCGCCGTGGATCTGGATCGCCTCGTCGGCAACCATCGCCAGCATCTCGGTTGCCTTCAGCTTGGCCATCGACATGTCGCTCTCGGTGACGGTGCCCTGGTCGAATTTCCAGCCGGCTTCCCAGGTCAGCAGGTTCGCCGCCTTCAGCTCCAGCGCCATATCGGCGAGCTTGAAGGAGATGCCCTGGAACTTGCCGATCTGCTGGCCGAACTGCTTACGCTCAGCTGCGTAGCTGATCGAGTGTTCCAGCGCCCGTTCCGCGCGGCCCAGGCAGGTGGCGGCGACCTGAAGGCGGGTGGCGCCCAGCCAGGTGTTGGCAACCTCAAACCCCTTATCAACCTCGCCCAGAATGGCCGAGGACGGCAAGCGGCAGTCGTCGAACTCCAGCACCGCATTGGTGTACCCGCGGTGGCTGACGTTGCCGTAGCCGTCGCGCACCTCAAAACCCGGCGTGCCCTTGTCGACGAAGAAGGCGGTGATCTTTTTCTTCGGTCCGCGCGGCGTGTCCTCTACCCCGGTGGCCATGAAGCAGATCGCAAAATCGGCAATGTCAGCGTGGCTGATGAAATGCTTGGTGCCGTTCAGGATCCAGTCATCGCCGTCCTGACGCGCAGTCGCCTTCATGCCGCGCAGGTCGGAACCCGCATCCGGCTCTGTCATCGCCAGGCAGTCCCATTTCTCGCCCTTCATGCAAGGAACGAGGTATTTCTCTTTCTGCTCCTCGGTGCCGGCCAGCAGGATGTTCGACGGCCGGGCAACACCTGTCCAGTGCAGCGCATAATTGGCGCGGCCCAACTCCTTTTCATACATCAGCCAGGTCAGGGTATCGAGGCCGGCGCCGCCCACTTCCTCGGGCATGTTGGCGGCATAAAGGCCCGCTTCCATCGCCTTTTTCTGCACATCGCGGATCACATCCATGTCCAGATGGCCGGTGCGCTCAATCTCCGCCTCATGCGGATAGAGCTCCTTCTCTACAAAGGCGCGGGTGGTCTCAACGATCATCGACTGTTCTTCGGTCATCCCGAACTGCATGGCGGTCTTCCTTCGGCAAATCTGTTGCGGATCAGACTAGGCGCCTTGCACCCCCGTATCATGCAGAGTTAGACATAATCATGCGAAGTTGGACAAAAGATAACGCTGCGGCGCAGCAAACGGATGTGCTGCTGTTTGATGCCTTCTCCGCCCATTGCCTGGCCAACACGGTGGAGCCGCTGCGCGCCGCCAACACATTCGCCGGTCGGCAGGTCTATGCCTGGCGGTTCCTGACGCTGGATGGCGGGCCTGCGGTGTCGTCCTCAGGGATGGAGGTGCGGGCGCATGGGAAACTGGCCGATTGCAGCGGCGATTTGCTGATTGCGATGCCGTCATACGACTTCCTGCGCCATGCCACGGTGGCCACGGCGCGGGCGCTGAAGTCCGCCGCGCACCGCTACAGGGTGCTGGCGGGTTTCGACACCGGCGCCTGGTTGCTGGCGCAGGCAGGGCTGCTGGACGGGCAGCAGGCGACAATCCACTGGGAGGAACTCAGCCGCTTTGCCGAAGCCTTCCCGGAGGTGCTGGCCGAACGCGCGCGCCAAGTCTGGGACGGCAACCGCATCACCTGCACCGGGGCGCTGGCGGCCTTTGACACCATGATGGAGCTGATTGGCGAGCAGCACGGTGCCGCGCTGCGGCTGGAAGTGGCCACCCTGTTCATGAGCCCCGAGGCGACCGAAACGCAGGATCCAATCCTGGCCCGCAGCAAACCCGTGGCCCGCGCGGTGGCGGTGATGCAGGCCAATCTGGAAACCCCCTTGCCCATCGCCGCGGTGGCCCGGCAGGCGGGCCGCAGCCAGAAGGACCTGGAGGCCCGGATGAAGGCAGAGCTCGGCGCCACACCGCAGGCTGTTTACCGGCGTTTGCGCCTGATCCAGGCCAGAAAGCTTGTGTTAGAGACGAATCTGAACATCTCCGAGATCGCCCTGCGCTGCGGTTATGACGACCCGAGCGCCCTCACACGGGCCTTCAAGGCAGAATTTGGAACCACGCCCCGCATCTTGCGCAGCAGTTAGCCCTGCTTCGCCGCCATCCACAAATTCAGCCGCCATAGCCCCCAGGCCAGCGGGATCGCTGCCAGCCCGCCGATCACATAGGCCAGCGGCTCATCTGCGAAGGATTCGAACATCTGCGTATAGCCATGGATCGCGGCAAAGGTCAGGGCTGCATTGAACAGCCCGCGCTGGTGCCGCTGCGCCGCCCAGAAGATCACCATCGCCAGAACCGCCGCCCAGAGCACGGAATAGACGTTCTCGGAAATGAACAGCGCGCTGTCGCGGAAGGCCTCGCGGGCAGCTTGGTAACTGTCCCAATCGTCGTACTCGCTGCTGTAGTAGCGGCTTCCCGGTCCCCACACGGATTCGCCAACCACATCGCCCCAGAGCGAGCCGACCAGCGCGCAGAGGTTTGCCACCACAAACCCCAGGATCGCCAGGATGAGCAGGTGCCGCGCATCGCGCTCCGCCAGCCGGGCAGCACCCCAGACACAGAGCACGATCAGCAGCACCATCTGCAGAATTGTCAGCGTCGACTCGGGCGAATAGAACACATAGGCCGCATGGAAATAGCTGGTGCCGGTCTCCAGCATCTGAGCAAAAGGCGCAATCGCCAGCGCAGTGACAAAGCGCACATCCACCTGCCAGCCGGCCGCGGCCAGCGCCGCTGCATAGTATAGCAGCGCCAGATTGCGCAGCGGCGAGCCGATCTCATATTGCTGCAGCAGCAGCTCAATCCCGCCCAGATGCATCGCCAGCCCCATCAGCAGGATCGCCCCCAGCACAAACCCCGCCGACCAGGCGCCGTGCCGCCAGCGCCAGGTGCAGATCAGCGCCACCAAGGCGCCGCCGGGCATCATCACCCAGCCGGCAATATCCTCGTATTTGTCCACCAGCTCGATCGAGGCGCCGCCCAGCAGCATCCCCGCCCCGATCAGCGTCGCGGAATTGCCGAACATCCGCAGCATCTCGCCGCCGCGGGCCAGCACCGCCAGCCCGCCGCCCAGCATCAGCACGCCGGTCACCGCCACCGCCAGCGGATCGGCCAGCCAGAAGATGAAACCGGATGTTGCTGCGACAATCCCGAAACACAGGATCGCATTCACCGCCAGCGACACCATCACCTCCCGCGAACGCGCCTCGATCCTGCGGGCCTGTTCCGGGGTCAGAATCCCCTCTTCAACCAGGGCAGTTGTGTCGGCAATGGCGTGCATCAGCGGTCCCTCGCGGCATCCCAATGGGTCCGCCCAGCATGGACCGGCCTTCGCCTCGTGAAAAGGGGAGGAATTCCCGGCCCTTACCCCTTGGGCCGGCTCGGCACCCAGGCATAGCCGTTTTCACACAGGATATAGGCCTCGCGCAGGCCATGCGGCTTGTCCGCGGGCGCTTGCAGGATGCTGAACCCAGCGCCTTCGGCCCGGGCCGCCGCCGCATCGGGATCGCTGTCATACAGCCGGATCTCGATCCCGGCCCCGCGCGGCGGATTCTCGGGCACCAGCCCCAGCAGCGGATTTTCCGCATAGGTGCCGTCGCTGTGCAGCTGAAACACCTGATTGCCATAGGTCACGATGGCAAAATCCTGGGTGACCTGATGGCCCGTCAGGCCAAAAACAGTCTCTAAAAAGGCAATTTCCGCCGGAACATCGCGCACCAGAATGTTCAGCCCGATCCCGCGCAGGGAGCGCCCGAAACTGTCGCCGTCTACCGTTTCATAATCCATGCTGCCAGCTTCCGGCGGAAAGCCCCGCCGGGCAAGATAAAAAACGGCAAGGTCTTGCCGCTCGCCACCATAGGTTGTGAAGTTTCCGCAACATGGCGCCAAAGCCCTTGCACTCCGCCGCACAATCCTAACAATTGGAATATGTCAGAGCAGATATTCCCAAGCTGGCCCGAGTCCGCCCCGAAACTGATCAATGTTGCCGCCGGCCGCGCACCGGCCGATGTGGTGATCCGGCAGGGGGTCTGGGTCAACGTCCACACCCGCGAATGCCTGCCGGACCATGATATCGCCATCGTGGCAGGCCGCATCGCCTACGTGGGGCCGGATGCCTCCTACTGCACCGGGCCGGACACGCAGATCATCGAGGCAGGCGGCCGCTACATGATCCCGGGCCTGTGCGACGCCCATATGCATATTGAGTCCGGCATGCTGACGCCTGCGGAATTTGCCCGCGCGGTGATCCCGCATGGCACCACATCCATGTTCACCGACCCGCATGAGATCGCCAATGTGCTGGGTCTGGACGGGGTGCGCTATATGCATGACGAGGCGCTGATGCAGCCGGTGAACATCTTCACCCAGATGCCCAGCTGCGCGCCCTCGGCGCCCGGGCTGGAGACCACCGGGCATGAAATCACCCCCGAGGATGTGGCAGAGGCGATGAACTGGCCGGGCATCATCGGTCTGGGCGAGATGATGAACTTCCCCGGCGTCGCCAACGCCGACCCCAAGATGCTGGCCGAAATCGCCGCGACCCAGCGCGCGGGCAAGACCGTGGGCGGCCACTATGCTTCCCCCGACCTCGGCCCGGACTTCGCGGCCTACGTGGCCGGCGGCCCGGCAGATGACCACGAGGGCACCTGCGAGGCCGACGCCATTGCCCGGGTGCGCCAGGGGATGCGGTCGATGATGCGGCTCGGCTCTGCCTGGTACGACGTCGAAAGCCAGATCACCGCGGTCACCGAGAAGGGGCTGGATCCGCGCAACTTCATCCTCTGCACCGATGACTGCCACTCCGGCACTTTGGTCAACGACGGCCATATGAACCGGGTGGTGCGCCACGCCATTGCCTGCGGCTGCGACCCCGTCGTCGCCTTGCAGATGGCCACCATCAACACCGCCACCCATTTCGGGCTGGAGCGCGAGATCGGCTCCATCACCCCAGGCCGCCGTGCCGATGTGATCCTGACCTCTGACTTGCGCGAGCTGCCCATCGAGGTGGTGATTGCCCGCGGGCAGATCGTGGCGGAATCAGGCTCTATCAAGGTGGATTGCCCGCATTTCGACTGGCCCGCCAGCGCCCGCGGCACCGTGCATCTGGGCCATGAGCTGACCGCCAAAGACTTCGAACTGGCCGCGCCGGAGGGCGCCAATGCCGTCACCGCCAATGTGATCGGCGTGGTCGAAAACCAGGCCCCGACCAAGGCGCTGCAAGCAGAGCTGCCGGTCAGGGACGGGCTGGTCGAGGGCACAGATGAGGCCTGCCAGATCGCCCTGGTCGAGCGTCACCGCGCCACCGGCGGCGTCACCAACGCATTTGTCTCGGGCTTTGGCTACCAGGGCCGCATGGCGATGGCCTCCACCGTGGCCCATGACAGCCACCATATGATCGTGGTCGGCACCGACCGCGCACAGATGGCACTGGCCGCCAACCGCCTGGCCGAGGTCGGCGGCGGCGTCACGCTCTACCAGGACGGCAAGGAACTGGCACTGGTCGAGCTGCCGATTGCCGGCCTGATGTCCGACAGCCCCGCCACCGAGGTTGCCGCCAAGGCAGAAAAACTGGGCGAATCCATGCAGGCCTGCGGCTGCACCTTGAACAACGCCTATATGCAGCACTCGCTGCTGGCCCTGGTGGTGATCCCGGAACTCAGGATCTCTGACCTCGGCCTGGTGGACGTCCGCACTTTCCAGAAAATTCCGGTAATCGAGCCTGCCCAATGATAACAACAAAACACCCCGGCCACCCGGCGGATGAAACCTTCAACGACGCCACCGAGGCGGTGGACCGGCTGGAGCTGCTGTACCGGCAGGCCACCGGTTTCATCTGCGAGGAATTCGCCCGCGCCATGGCGGACGGCGCCCCGGACAACCAGCGCATCCGCGCCTATTATCCGGAGATCCGGTTTTCCACCCTGACCTTTGCCCAGGTGGACAGTCGCCTCAGCTTTGGCCATGTCTCGGCGCCCGGCAATTATGCCACCACGGTGACCCGGCCGGACCTGTTCCGCAATTACCTGATCCAGCAGATCAACCTCCTGATCCGCAACCACGGCCAGCCGGTGACCATCGGCGTCTCAGACACCCCGATCCCGGTGCATTTCGCCGTCGCCTCCCGCCCCGACCTCACGGTGCCGCAGGACGGCGCGGCGGGGTTCACCCTGCGCGATGTGTTCGACGTGCCGGATCTGGCCACCACCAATGACGACATCGTCAACGGCACCTATCAGCCCGCCAACGGCACCGGCCCGCTGGCGCTGTTCACCGCCCAGCGCGTCGACTACTCGCTGGCCCGGCTCAGCCATTACACCGCCACCAGCGCCGAGCATTTCCAGAACCACGTGCTGTTCACCAACTACCAGTTCTACGTGGCCGAGTTTGAAGCCTACGCCCGCGCCCAGCTCGCCGATCCGGACAGCGGCTACACCAGTTTTGTCAGCACCGGCAATCACGAAATCACCGATGCCGCGGCAGAGATCCCGGAAAACGGCAAGCTGCCGCAGATGCCCACCTACCACCTCAAGCGCAAGGACGGCGGCGGCATCACCCTGGTCAACATCGGGGTGGGCCCCTCCAACGCCAAGACCGCCACCGACCACATCGCGGTGCTGCGCCCGCACGCCTGGCTGATGGTCGGCCATTGCGCCGGCCTCAGGAACACCCAGGCGCTGGGGGACTTCGTGCTGGCCCACGGCTACCTGCGCGAAGACCACGTGCTGGACGACGACCTGCCGATCTGGACCCCGATCCCGGCGCTGGCAGAAATCCAAGTCGCGCTGGAGGAAGCGGTGGCAGAGGTCACCGAATACGAGGGCTATGACCTCAAGCGGATCATGCGCACCGGCACCGTCGCCACCATCGACAACCGCAACTGGGAACTGCGCGACCAATCCGGCCCTGTGCAGCGCCTTTCCCAGTCCCGCGCGGTGGCACTGGACATGGAAAGCGCCACCATCGCCGCCAACGGCTACCGCTTCCGGGTGCCCTACGGCACGCTGCTGTGTGTGTCCGACAAGCCGCTGCATGGCGAGCTGAAGCTGCCGGGCATGGCGTCGGACTTTTACCGGACCCAGGTTGCGCGCCATCTGCAAATCGGCATAAGAGCAATGGAACGCCTGCGCGGCATGCCTTTGGAGCGGTTGCACAGCCGGAAACTGCGCTCGTTTGACGAAACTGCCTTCCTTTAGGGGCGAAAAACGCAGATTTCCCCGAAAAAATGCCTGTTTTGCCGCCTCCAACGCACACAAGAAGTTGTGTTAGCTCACAACATAACGATAATGTCGCGCAATGAGGCCCCACAGTTCGGGCAGTTTAAGGAGACGAAGAATGTCCAAACCGATGACCAAAACCCAGCTTGTGGCCGCTCTGGCCGAGGAAATGGGCAGCGACAAGAAAACCGCTGGCTCCGCGCTGGAAGCAGTCTGCTCGCTGATCACCCGCGAAGTGTCGGGCGGCGGCGCCGTGACTCTGCCGGGCGTCGGCAAGATTTACTGCCGCGAGCGCCCCGAGCGCGAAGTGCGCAACCCGGCCACCGGCGAGAAGTTCACCAAGGAAGCCGACAAGGTGGTCAAGATGACCATCGCCAAAGCGCTGAAAGACAGCGTCAACGGCTGAGACCGGAGATCATCCGGACGGTTTCAGGGCTGCCCTCTGCGGGCGGCCCTTTTCTTTTGCCGCAGCAGTCCCGGCTGACAGTTCGCCCGCCGCCGCAGCGTTCCTGATTGCAAAGGCCGGCGCAGAGGCGCACCCTGCCGCCACGCCGCAAGGGAGCCGCGCCATGGAAGACGTCAATCTGATCCTGATTCTGGGCGCCGCCCTGCTGGCCGGCGTCAGCCCCGGCCCCGCCACCCTGACCATCGCCGGCACCTCCATGCAGCGCGGCCGCGCCGCCGGGCTGGCGCTGGCAGCCGGGGTCAGCACCGGCTCCTTGATCTGGTCGGTCTCCGCCGCCTTCGGGCTTGGCGCGGTGATGCTGGCCAATGCCTGGATGTTCGAAGCCGTGCGCTATTTCGGTGCGGCCTATCTGATGTATCTCGCCATCCGCTCCGCCCGCTCTGCCTTGCGGCCCGGCACGCCGGACCTGCGCCCGTCTTCTGCCGCCTCCCTGCGCGCCGCCTTTGCCAAGGGGCTGGCGCTGCATCTGACCAATCCCAAGGCCATTCTGTTCTTCGGCTCTGTCTATGCCATCGGCATCCCCCCCGGCACCGAACCCTCGGTGCTGCTGGTGGTGATCGGCGCCATCGCGGTGCAAAGCACGCTGGTGTTCCACGGCTATGCACTGCTGTTCTCCAGCGCCGCAGCCAGCCGCCTGTACCTGCGCCTGCGACGCGGTTTCGAGGCCGTCTTTGCCGCCGCCTTCGGCGCCGCCAGCTGGCAGATTCTGGTGGCCCGGCTGGGCTGACCACCAGCTTCAGCCCGCTTGAACTCTGCCTCCAATTCCCCGAAGGTCTGCCGCAGCAGGAAGGAATTCACGATGGACGCACGCGCAATTGCCATGGGGCTGGCCTTTGCCCTGATGTGGTCCTCGGCCTTCACCTCGGCCCGGATCATCGTGCAGGATGCCTCGCCGCTGTTCTCGCTGGCGGTGCGCTTCCTGATCTCCGGCCTGATCGGTGTCGCCATTGCCCGTGCCATGGGCCAAACTTGGCGGCTGACCCCCGGCCAATGGCGCGCCACGGTGATCTTCGGCATCTGCCAGAACGCGCTCTACCTCGGCCTGAACTTCGTCGCCATGCAATGGATCGAGGCCTCGCTGGCCGCCATCATCGCCTCCACCATGCCCCTCTTGGTGGCGCTGGCCGGCTGGATGCTGTTCGGCGAACGGCTGCGGCCCCTGGGCTATGCCGGGCTGGCGGCAGGCATTCTGGGTGTTGCCCTGATCATGGGCACCCGCCTCAGCGCCGGCGTCGATATGCTGGGCGTTGGTCTCTGCGTCATTGGCGTCCTCGCCCTCACCACCGCAACGCTGGCTCTGCGCGGCGCCACCTCGGGCGGCAACTTCATGATGGTGGTCGGGCTGCAGATGCTGGTCGGCTCGGCCATCCTGTTCATCGCCGCGCCGCTGACCGAAGAGATTTTCGTAACCCCCACCTGGCGCCTGGCCGCGGCCTTTACCTACACCACCATTGTGCCGGGGCTGATGGCCACCTTCATCTGGGTGCTGCTGCTGAACCGCATTGGTGCGGTGCGCGCCGCCACCTTCCACTTCCTGAACCCGGTGTTCGGCGTTGCAGTTGCCAGCGTGCTGCTGGGGGAAAAACTCGGCCCCCTCGACCTGCTCGGCGTGGCCATCGTCACCGCTGGCATCCTGGCCGTGCAGCTGGCGCGGCAGCCCGCCCCGCCGCCAGCAGAGCCCTCCCGCGCGGCAAAACCGGGCTGACGCCCGTCCCTGCCCCTTGGGCCCGGCGCCGCTGCCGCGGCGCGGCCCCGTTGCAAGTCCTTGCGTTTCCGCCGTAACCTGATCCCCAAAGACATAAGCAGGAGGACGCGGCATGAGCGCGCAACTATCCCAGGTGCTGGACGCCATCGACGCCGCCAATGCCAAGGACCCGACCCTGGAAGACGGCAAGCCCGCCGCGCTGCTTTACGGCCAGCGGATGAGCACGGAGCAGCAACGCCTGTTCCCGGACGCAGCCGAACCATTGCAGATCGCCGCCCGCGGCCAGCATGTGGAGCGCTGGAAGCTGGAGCGCAGCGCCTTCCCCGAAGGCCGGGCCGGCTATCTCGCCTGGCGCAAGGCAGAGGCAGAGCACCACGCAGACGTGGTCACCGCCCTGATGCAGGACGCAGGCTATAGCGCAGAAGACGTGGACGCCGCCGCAAAGATGCTGCGCAAGGAAGGCATCAAGCGCGATGATCAGGTGCAGGCGCTGGAGGACATCATCTGTTTTGTCTTCCTGAAATGGTACTTTGCCCCCTTTGCCGCCAAACACCCCGCAGACAAGGTGCAGCGCATTGTCGAAAAAACCGCCCGCAAGATGTCAGCAGACGCCCGCGCCCGGGTGCTGAGCGAATTCACCCTGCCCGCAGAGCTGGCCGGCGCCTTCGCTGCCTGAGCAGCCCAAAACACGGCTTTGCGAGCCGCCTGTAACAGGGATTTGCATTTCCGCATCCAGACCCCATGTTCTGCACCAAACGCGAACAGGCGGGAGGACATCATGACCAAATACTTCAAAAACCCCGACGCCATCGCCGCGCTTTCGGAAGAGGAATTCTACGTGACCCAGAATTCCGGCACCGAACGCCCCGGCACCGGCAAGCTGCTCTCCAACAAGGAGCCGGGCATCTATGTGGACATCGTCTCGGGCGAGCCGCTGTTTGCCTCCTCGGACAAATACGAAAGCGGCTGCGGCTGGCCCAGCTTCACCAAACCCATTGAGGCCGCCCATATCCAGGAACTGGAAGACCGCACCCTCGGCATGATCCGCACCGAGGTGCGCTCCACCCATGGCGACAGCCACCTGGGCCATGTCTTCCCGGACGGGCCGATGGACCGCGGCGGCCTGCGCTACTGCATCAACTCCGCCTCCCTGCGCTTTATCCATCTGGACGACATGGAGGCAGAGGGCTATGGCGCCTATATCAACCAAGTGGAGGCCGCAACATGAGCACCACCGAACGCGCCGTCCTGGCAGGCGGCTGTTTCTGGGGCATGCAGGAACTGATCCGGCACCGTCCCGGCATCATCAGCACCCGCGTCGGCTATACCGGCGGCGACGTGCCCAATGCCACCTACAAGAACCACGGCACCCACGCCGAAGGGATCGAGATCATCTTCGACCCCGCCGTCACCTCCTTCCGGGAACAGCTGGAGTTCTTCTTCCAGATCCACGACCCGACCACGCCGAACCGCCAGGGCAACGACCTCGGCGCCAGCTACCGCTCGGCGATCTATTACGCGGACGAGACTCAGAAGCAGGTGGCGCTCGACACCATCGCCGACGTCGATGCCTCCGGCCTCTGGCCTGGAAAAGTGGTCACCGAGCTTGAGCCGGTGGGCGATTTCTGGGAGGCCGAGCCCGAGCACCAGGACTACCTGCAACGCCTGCCCAATGGCTACACCTGCCATTTTGCCCGCCCCGATTGGGTGCTGCCGAAACGGGATGCCGCCGCAGAATAGGCTCTAACAAGGCCCTACCTTCAGCCCCGCCATCCGGCGGGGCTTTTCGTTTCCAGAGTATTCCAAACCCCGGCTCTTCTTCTGGCCCTAAATATCCCCGCCGGAGGCAGCGGGTTTTCCACGAAAACCCGCTACACCGAGACCGAAGTCAATCGTGCGCCACCCGCGGGCGGCCGCTGGCTTCCACCGTCAGGGAGCCTTCAAAGAAGACCTCCTTGCCCTCCACCTCGGCGGTGCGGATGTCGCGTTCCGTATGCAGGTGAATATCCTCGGCTCCCGCCGCTTCCGCCGCGCCGCGGGCCTCATCCGTCAGCGCCGCCTCCAGCGCTTCCATCGCCGCATCGGCGCTTTGGAAATCCTCCGGCCCGCTTTCCAGATGCACCCGGAACCGGCCCTCCGAGGGCGCCGTCACGGTGCCGCTGCGCCGCATCGTAATCCGGCCGACCACCGCGCCAATGGCGTTGGCGACACCGGCGTGCTCCGGCAGGATCATCTTGCAATGCAGCCGCTCGCCCACCGCCGGGTAATAACTCGGCGCCGAGGCGCCCAATCCCACCACATCCACGTTTACCGACGCATCCAGCGCCAGCAGCCCGCGGTGCCCGGCCAGCCCGCGCCGCATCAGCACATGCCGCGCCAGCTGATCCGCAGGCAGGCCGAAATCCTCGGCTTCTTCGGCAAAAGCAGACTCCAGCAAGGTCAAAGCCGTCTGTTCGGTCAGCTGATCAATGATCATCTGCGCCAGCGTCTGCGCGTCCTTTGCCACCATGTCGCCGCTGCCCAGCCGCTTGCGCGCCACCAGCGTCATCGCCTTTTCCGCCGCCTCCCGGTCCCAGGCCTCGACCCGGCCCAGCACGTGGCTCGCATCCGACGGCGTGATGCCCGAGACCTGCACCAGCCCGCGGTCCACCAGCCGGTTCAAGGATCCCTGCTCCATCCGGGTCCGCAGGATCTTGCCCAAGGGGTGCACATGCATGCCGATCCGCGCCAAAAGCCCGGCCTCGCGTTCGCTCAAGCCCGCCACCGGCACCCCGGGCACCGCGCGCACAAAACGCCCGTCATACTCGCCTACGGTGGAGGCCCGCAGCTGCTCATCCAGCGCCGCATGCACCACCTCGGGCGCGTCAGTCGCAATCAGCGACACCGGCACCACCCGGCGCGGCCCCAGGAACAGCCCGCCAGCCATGCCGCTTGCCTGCAGATGCACCTGGCTGTCGCCGCCCAGACCCGTGGTGCGCATCGCCACCGCCTCAACCATGGTGCGGAAATCACCAACACGGGCACCGGCCGGGTCAATGGCTGGCTTGCCGTCCTTGATCAGCGCCACATCCGTGGTGGTGCCGCCAATGTCGCTCACCAGCGCATGCTCCACCCCGGTCATCCAGCGCGCGCCCACGATCGAGGCCGCAGGCCCCGACAGGATCGTCTCGATCGGCCGCTCCCGCGCCTGCTCGGCACTCATCAAGGCGCCATCGCCGCGCACCACCATCATCGGCGCCTCAATACCCATGTCGCCCAGCGTGTCCTGCGCCCGTCCGATCAGACGGTCGATCATCCCGATCAGCCGCGCATTCAGCACCGCCGTCACCGCCCGCTTCGGTCCGTTCAGCTTGGCCGACAACTGATGCGAGCAGGTCACCGGCGCGCCGGTCAGCTCGTGGATGATCCGTGCCGCCTCAACCTCATGTGCCGGGTTGCGGGTGGCAAAAACCCCGGCAACCGCAAAGCCGGTCACCCCGGGCCCCTCGGTGCGCAGAAACGCCTCCAGCGCCGCCACGTCCAAGGGCGCCGCCTCGCTGCCCGCATGGGTATGGCCGCCCGCCAGCACCAGCGCCGGATCGCCCTTCAGCGCGTCCCGCAACCCGTGCCGGTCCAGATCATCCTCTTTAAAGCCGATATAGATCAGCGCCACCCGGCCGCCCTGGCCCTCGACCAGCGCATTGGTGGCCAGGGTGGTGGACAGCGCCGCCAGCGACACCTCCTGCGGCTGCACTCCCGACTGTTCCAGCACCGCCCGGATCGCACCGCCAACGCCAATCGCCAGATCCTGGCGCGTCGTCAGCGACTTGGCCGAGGCGATCACCTCTTTCTCGTCACGGATCAGCACCGCATCGGTATAGGTTCCGCCCGTGTCCACTCCCAGCAACAGCGCCATGCCCGGTCCTCTCAAACTTTGTTCGCCGGACCGGGTGTAACGCCTAATTGCGCCGCGTCCATCCTGTTTGCGTCACGAAAGCCTTTGAACCGCCCAGGCCGCCGCATCCGCCACCGCCGGGTCCGGATCCCCAGTCAGCCCCTGCGCCACGGACCGCAGCTCCGGCCGCCCGGAATTACCGATGGCATAGAGCACATTGCGCACAAAACGGTCCCGCCCGATACGCTTAATGGGAGAGCCGGAGAACTTTTCCCGGAACGCAGCATCCTCCAGAACCGCCAGCTCTGCCAGCCGCGGCGCCTTCAGCTCCTCGCGCGCGGCATAGCGCATGTCGCTGGCCGCCACCGCAAACTTGTTCCAGGGACAGGCCGCCAGACAGTCGTCGCAGCCATAGATCCGGTTGCCCAGCTTGCTGCGAAGCTCTTCCTCGACCGGCCCTTTATGCTCAATCGTCAGGTAAGAAATGCAGCGCCGCGCATCAACCTGGTAAGGCGCCGGAAAGGCATCGGTCGGGCAGCTGTCCAGACAAGCCCGGCAGGACCCGCAACGATCCCGCTCCGCCGCATCCGCCGGCAGCTCCAGCGTGGTGAAAACAGAGCCTAAAAAGGCCCAATTCCCCCAATCCCGGCTCACCAGGTTGCTGTGCTTGCCCTGCCAGCCCAGGCCCGCCGCCTGTCCCAGCGCCTTCTCCGGCACCGGCGCTGTGTCGACAAAAACCTTGACCTCGCAAGGCTCTCCGGCCTCCGCAATCAGCCAGCGCGCCAGCCGCTTCAGCCGTTTCTTGACCAGATCGTGATAATCCTTGTTGCGGGCATAGACAGACACCGCGCCGCGATCCGCCTGCCCCACCACCGCCATCGGATCTTCCTCCGGCGTGTAACTTTCGGCCAGCATGATCACTGAGCGCGCCTCCGGCCACAGCTCAGCCGGGTCGCCGCGCCAATGGGTCCGTTCCGCCATCCAGCCCATCTGACCGTGATACCCGGCCTCAAGAAAGGCCTGCAGCCGCCCGGGCACCTGCGGCACATCCCACGGGCGGCAGATCCGGCAGGAGACAAACCCCTCCGCCAGCGCCTGCGCCACCAGTTTATCCTTGATGCCGGCTCGCTCTTTCATCTTGCCAAAAATACTCCGGGGGAGCGGCCCGCCGGGCCGCGGGGGCAGCGCCCCCTAACCCCGTTGATATCAGAAATCCAGGTCGGTGTAATGCGGCGGCGGCCTAAAGCCCGGCACCTGATCAGCCAGGATCGACCGGAACGCAGGCCGCGACTTGATCTTGGCATACCAGTCCTTGACCACCGCCGAGCGGTTCCAGTCCACATCCGAGATATAGTCCAGCGACGACAGATGCGCCGCGGCAGCGAAATCCGCCAAAGTCATCATGTCGCCCGCCAGCCAGCGCCGGTGGTCCAAGAGCCAGGCCATGTAATCCAGATGGTACTTGATCGCCTTGGCACCGGCCTTGACGTTGCGGCTGTCCGGGTAGCCCTCGCCGGTGATCTTCTTGTTCACCCGCTCGTACAAAAGCTTCGAGGTCACCTCATGGTGGAACTTGTCGTCAAACCAGCTGACCAGGCGGCGCATCTCATACCGGCCCTCGGCATCCTTGGGCATCAAGGGCGGCTCGGGCCGGGTTTCCTCCAGGTATTCGCAGATCGCAGCGCTTTCGGCCATCATCTGGCCATCCAGCCGCACCACCGGCACCTTGGCGGCCGGGTTGCGGCGCAGGAAATCCGGATCCTGCTCCCAATAGCGCTCCTCGACCAGCTCTACCTCGATCTTCTTTTCCGCCAGCGACAGCCGCACCTTGCGGCAATAGGGGGACAGGGGAACGTGGTACAGGCGCGCCATGGCTACAGGGGGTCTCCAGAAAACTTACAACGGTTGTTTCAGCAATGCCTTGGCCGGGGCAAAGATTCAATCCTCGAAACAGCTTGAGCGGCCATCCGCCCGGATGGTGGCCGCCCCGTCCTGGATCTGACCGGCGCGGCGCTGCACAAAACTGCTGGGGCGGCGGGCGGAGCGTTCCTTGGGATTGGGCAGCACCGCGGCAATCAGCGCCGCCTGGCGCGCGCTCAGCTCATCCGGGCCCACCCCGAAATACTTGCGCGATGCCGCCTCGGCGCCAAAGACGCCTTCATCCATTTCGGCCACATTCAAATAGACCTCCAGAATGCGCCGCTTGCTCCAGACAATCTCCACCACCGGGGTCAGCAATGTCTCCAGAACCTTGCGCGGCCAGCTGCGGCCTTGCCACAGGAAGACGTTCTTCACCACCTGCTGCGAAATCGTCGAGCCGCCGCGCGCACCGCCCGCGGCAATCGCGGCCTGGATGGCGCGGGCATCAAACCCCCAGTGGCGGCAGAACTGCGCATCCTCCGCCGCAACCACCGAACGCGCCAGCACCGGCGCGATTTCCTCCAGCGGCACCCACATCCGGTCCACCTCGCCCAGACGGCGCTGTTCAGCCCAGATGGTATGGGTGACGGGCGGGTTCACCACCGAATAGAGCAGCACCAGAACCATGAAAAACGCGGCCACGCCCAGCGCAGCCCTCAGCAGCCAGCGCCGCAGCCGGCGCAGCGGCTGAAGCTTTCCCCTCGCCGCCTTCTTACTGCTCTTGGCTTTCTTCTTATTTGCAACTGCCTTGGCCATGACCCTCTATAAGACGGCGGCAGGACATTCACAAAGGCTGAGTTCGCCACCTGCTGCAATCCGCTGCCGGGGAGGCGGCGGGACGGCACAGCCAGGGGGCGCTGCCCCCGCGGCCCGTTGGGCCGCTCCCCCGGGATTTTTCGGGCCAGAAGAAGACCGAATCCTCAGCGCCCCTGCCGCCGGGCAGCAAAAAGCCCCGCAACTGGCAGCTGCGGGGCTTGTTTTTAGTCTCTAACCAGGCTTATTCGGCGGGAACGGCGGCCTGCTCCTGCATCACCGGATGTGCCAGCTTGTCGAGCATCTCCTTCGGGCAGACCTGCAGGAAGTTCGCCTTTTCCACGTCCCAGTTCTGCAGGATGTCCGCCGCCTTGCGGCTGCCGGTCTCGTTCAGATGGCGGGCGATCAGGCCTTTCAGCTCCGCCTCCCAATGGGCCACGGTCACCGGGCAGGTCACCAGTGATTCCATGTTCATCACGGTCTCGGCCTTGCGCTCCGGATCATAGAGATAGGCCATGCCGCCGGTCATGCCCGCGCCAAAGTTTGCGCCGATCGACCCCAGGATCACCGCCACACCGCCGGTCATATACTCGCAGCCGCAAGCACCGCAGCCCTCGATCACCACCTTGGCGCCGGAGTTGCGGACCGCAAAACGCTCGCCCGCGCGGCCCGCGGCAAACAGGTAGCCATCGGTGGCACCGTACAGAACAGTATTGCCGATGATGGTGTTTTCCGAGGCGGTCAACGGGCTCACCTGCGGCGGACGCACCACGATGGTGCCCCCTGACAGCCCCTTGCCGACATAATCGTTGGCATCGCCCGACACCTCCAGTTTCAGCCCCGGTGCCGCAAAGGCGCCCAGCGCCTGGCCGGCGGAACCTTGCAGCTTCACCGTCAGGTGGTCCGGCTGGAACGAATTCCGCATGCCGAAATTGCGCACGATATGGCTGGAGGTGCGGGTGCCCACGGTGCGGTGGGTGTTCTGGATCGCATAAGACAGCTGCATCTTCTCGCCGTCCTGCAGGAAGCGGGCGGCATCGCGCACGATCTCCGCATCCAGCGTGTCCGGCACCTCGTTGCGGGCGCGCTCGCGGTCGTAAACGATGTCCGCGGCGCCATCGACGGTGATCAGCAGCGGGTTGAGGTCCAGGTCATCCAGATGCGCCGAGCCGCGCGACACCTGCGCCAGCAGGTCGGCCCGGCCGATCACCTCGTCCAAGCTGCGGGCGCCGATGGAGGCGAGGATTTCGCGCACTTCCTGGGCGTAGAAGGTGATCAGGTTCACCACCTTGTCGGCGTTGCCGGTGAATTTGGCGCGCAAGCTCTCGTCTTGGGTACAGACGCCCACCGGGCAGGTGTTCGACTGGCACTGGCGCACCATGATGCAGCCCATCGCGATCAGGGCCGCGGTGCCGATACCGTATTCCTCGGCCCCCAGCATCGCCGCCATCACGATGTCGCGGCCGGTGCGCAGGCCGCCGTCGGTGCGCAGCGTCACCCGGTCGCGCAGGTTGTTCATCGCCAGCACCTGATGCGCCTCGGTGAGGCCCATCTCCCACGGCAGGCCCGCATATTTGATCGAGGTCGCAGGCGACGCGCCAGTGCCGCCGTTGTGGCCGGACACCAGGATCACGTCCGCCTTTGCCTTGGCAACGCCAGCCGCGATGGTGCCAACGCCCGAAGACGCCACCAGCTTCACCGTCACCTTGCAGCGCGGGTTGATCTGCTTCAGGTCATAGATCAGCTGCGCCAGATCCTCGATCGAGTAGATGTCGTGGTGCGGCGGCGGCGAGATCAGGGTCACGCCCTTGGTCGAATGGCGCAGGCGGGCAATCAGGTCGGTGACCTTCATCCCCGGCAGCTGGCCGCCCTCACCCGGCTTGGCGCCCTGGGCCACCTTGATCTCCAGCTCCTCGCACTGGTTCAGGTATTCAGCGGTGACGCCGAACCGGCCCGAGGCCACCTGCTTGATCTTGGCCGAGGGGTTGTCGCCATTGGGTTCCGGCACGAAATGCGCCGGATCTTCACCGCCCTCGCCGGAATCCGACTTGGCGCCGATCCGGTTCATCGCCACGTTCAGCGTCTTATGCGCCTCGGGGCTCAGCGCGCCCAGCGACATGCCCGGGGTCACGAACCGTTTGCGGATCGAGGTGATCAATTCGACCTCTTCAATCGGCACCGCCTTGCCCAGCGGCTTGATCTGCAACAGGTCGCGCAGGTGGATCGGCGGGTTCGACTGCATCTTGGCCGAATACTGCTTCCACAGCTCGAATGAGGCTCTGTTGCAGGCCATTTGCATCATATGCATGCTGGTGGCTTCCCAGGCGTGGGTCTCACCCGACTTGCGCGCCTTGTAGAAACCGCCGATCGGCAGCACGTTCTCGGTGGTGTTCCAGGCCTTGGCGTGGACCTCCTCCGCCTTGGTCTGGATACCGGTCACACCGATGCCGGAAATGCGGCTGGTCATGCCCGGGAAATACTCGGCACACATGGCACGGCTGAGGCCCACGGCCTCAAAGTTCAGCCCGCCGCGGTAGGAGGAGACCACCGAGATCCCCATCTTGGCCATGATCTTGAGCAGGCCCTGGTCGATGGCTTCGCGGTAGCGCGCCACGTTTTCGGTCAGGCTGCCATCCAGCAGGCCGCGCTCGATGCGGTCGGCCAGCAAATCCTCGGCCAGATAGGCGTTTACCACGGTGGCGCCGCAGCCGATCAGCACCGCAAAGTAATGCGGGTCGATGCATTCGGCGGAACGCACGTTCAGCGAGCAGAAGGTGCGCAGCCCCTTGCGGGTCAGATGCGAATGCACGGCAGAGGTGGCCAGGATCATCGGCATCGCCACCCGGCCCGCCCCGGAATGCTGGTCGGTCAGCGCGATGTGGCCGGCACCGGAACGCACCGCCTCTTCGGCCTCGGCCCGGACCCGTGCCAGCGCCGCGCTAAGCGCGCCCTGGCCCGGCTCGAATGTACAGTCGATCTCGGCCAGCGGCGCGTTCAGCTGATCCATCAGCATGTCCCACTGGGCGTTGCCGACAAACGGGCTTTCCAGCACGATGATCTCGGTCTGGCTGCTGTCCTCGTCCAGCACGTTCTTCAGGTTGCCGAACCGGGTCTTCAGCGACATCACCCGGAATTCGCGCAAAGAGTCGATCGGCGGGTTGGTCACCTGGCTGAAGTTCTGGCGGAAGAAATGGCTCAGCGGGCGGTACATCTTGGACAGCACCGCCGACGGGGTGTCATCGCCCATCGAGGCCAGCAATTCCTTGCCGTCCTCGGCCATCGGCGCCAGGATCTGCTCCAGCTCCTCGATCGAATAGCCGGCCGCGATCTGGCGGCGGCGCAGTTCCTCGCCGCTGAACAGCGGCTGCTCGGTGGCGCTGGCCAGCGTTGCGTCCAGATCGTTGATCCGCTTGACCCAGTCGCCGAACGGCAGCGCACGGGACAGTTTGTCCTTGATCTGGGTATCGTTGTAGAGCTTGCCCTTCTGCATATCGACGGCCAGCATCTGGCCTGGGCCCAGCGCGCCCTTCTCCACCACCGATGCCTCGTCGATCGGCACCATGCCCGCCTCGGAACCGGCAATCACCAGCCCGTCGCCGGTCACCACGTAACGCATCGGGCGCAGGCCGTTGCGGTCCAGGCCCGCGCAGACCCAGCGGCCGTCGGTCATTGCCAGCGCGGCCGGGCCGTCCCAGGGCTCCATCACCGAGTTGCAGTAGGAATACATGTCGCGCCAGGCCTGCGGCAGCTCCACCGCCTGCTTGGACCAGCTTTCCGGCACCAGCATGGTTTTTGCCATCGGCGCCGAGCGGCCCGCGCGCACCAGAACCTCAAACACGCCGTCCAGCGCCGCGGAGTCGGATGCGCCGCCTGCGATGATCGGCTTGATGTCCTCAGCATGGTCGCCAAAGGTCGCCGACGCCATGCGGATTTCATGGCTCTTCATCCAGTTGACGTTACCCTTCAGCGTGTTGATCTCGCCGTTATGCGCCAGCATCCGGAACGGCTGCGCCAGCCACCACTGCGGGAAGGTGTTGGTGGAATAGCGCTGGTGGTAGATCGCAAAGGCAGAGGCAAAACGCTCATCCATCAGGTCCGGGTAGAACACCGCAACCTGCTCGGCCAGCATCATCCCCTTGTAGATGATCGAACGGCAGGACAGCGACGCCAGATACAGCCCGCCAATGCCGGCCGCAGCAGCGGCCTTCTCGATCCGGCGGCGGATCACATAGAGCTCGCGCTCAAAGGTTTCCTCGTCCACCCCCTTGGAGTTGGAGATCAGGATCTGCTCAATCTCAGGCCGGGTCGCGTTGGCCTTCTCGCCCAGGCAGGACACATCCACCGGCACATGGCGCCAGCCGTAGATGAAATAGCCCATCCGCAGGATTTCAGTCTCGACGATGGTCCGGCAGGTCTCCTGCGCGCCAAAGTCGGTGCGCGGCAGGAACACCTGGCCCACCGCCATCAGCTGATCCTGGCGCGGCTCGTGGCCGGTGCGGCGGATCTGGTCATAAAAGAACGGCACCGGGATCTGCACATGAATGCCCGCACCGTCACCGGTCTTGCCGTCAGCGTCCACCGCGCCGCGGTGCCAGATCGCCTTCAGCGCGTCGATCCCGGCCTCAACCACCTTGCGGCTGGCCTTGCCATCCACCGAAACAACCAGGCCCACACCGCAGGAAGAATGCTCTTCTTCCTCGGAATAGAGACCGTTTTCGGCCATAAACTTGCGCTTGGCTTCCTCAGCCTTGACCCATGCGGCATCAAATTTGGTCATGACGTTCTCCGATTAACTGGTGGCGTAGCTGACAGCTGCGGCCGGTTGACTGGTCGGATCCAGGGCGCGCTCGCCCCAGGCGCGGGGCACCGCGCGGATCCGTTGCATTAGTGTGTTCACCTGGTCCCGGTCGTCCTGCCAGACGGCTTCGATCACCGGGTACAGCGCCCCTGCCTCGCGCAGCGGGTCAATGACATCGTGGGTGCCGCGGTCGGCCAGGTAGTGATCAATTCCGGGACCTTGCGGGAAGGCCTGCCAGTGCCGCGCATCCTCGGGATTGCGGCGCCCGTGCAGCAGGGTATAGCGGGTATCGCCGCCCATCGCCTGATCCAGCGGCGGGCGGGTGAAGTGTTCGATCCGGCGCCGCGCCGCGATCCAGCGCTGGTCTTCCGGGAAGGTCTCCGGGCGCGGGCAGAATTGCGGCGCCAGCGCCAGCGCGCGGCCTGCGCCCAGGCCGGCGGCAAAGGACAGCGCCCCGTAGCCGCCCATCGACACGCCCACGGTCATCAGCCGGCGCAGCCCGTGGCGCTGCACATATGCCGCAACGGTCTGCAGCAGCGCCGCAGCCAGCCCTTCGCCCTGGAACCAGCCCTGGCGGCGGTCGGTGACAAAGATGCAATGCCGCGCACCGCCGTCCGAGGCGCTGCGGGCAAATTCCATCAGCCCGCGCTTGGCGGCATTGGCGTTGTAGCTGGTGAACACGATCATCCCGCCGTCGCCGCGGCCTTGCAGCGCACGGATCTCCAGCGCCGCATCGCTGTGCAGACGCTGCGATCTCAGGCGGAACATGGCCTGGCGGAGGGATTTGCGTAGCTTCAGCCGCATGGCAATCAGCGCGGGGCCCGGGGCCTCACGCCTCCTCCTTGCTGGTCTGGGTGAACATTTCGATCACCTCCGCCCCGGTCAGCTTGCGGCAGCTGCTGTCAAAGGCATAGCCCGCAGGCTTCTTGTCGACATAGATCTCCAGCCCCAGCGCGTTGCCGCCGGCGTTTTCGAACAGGCCGGCCGACATCTGCGTCTGGCCCTTATGCTCGCCCGAGGTCACCCGGTACCACAGCGACGATCCGCATTGGCCGCAAAACGCTCGCTCAGCCCAGCTTGAGGATTGATAGGTCTGCACCGGCCCCAATGCGGCATAACCGGATTCAGCCTGAAAACTCAGATAGGGGCCGCTGCCCCAGCGCTGGCACATTTCGCAGTGGCAGGCCGAGACGGAGGCGCGCGCAGGCGTGGCGGTGACGGTCACCGCGCCGCACAGGCATTGTCCCTTCAACTCACTCATGTCCGTCTTCCTTCTGCTGGCTTGGTCAGCATTGCTGACCTTGCTGCGCTAACTCTCTGCCGCGCCGGTGCACAGGCAGTGCACAGGGGGTGCACAACCGGTGTACGGGGGGTGCCGCCTTATTCCGCGGCCACCGCGGCCTTGCTGTTGAACCGCTCCAGGATCGCCTCGGCGCAGTCGCGGCCGTCCTTGATCGCCCAAACCACCAGCGAAGCGCCGCGCACGATGTCGCCCACCGCATAGACGCCGTCCAGCTCGGTAGCGCCGGTCTTGAACGCGGCCTTCACGGTGCCCCAGCGGGTCACCGGCAGCTCCGGCTGGTTCCACAGCACGGGCAGTTCTTCCGGCTCAAAGCCCAGGGCTTTGATCACCAGATCGGCCTCTTCCACGTAATCCGCGCCTTCAATCACTTCCGGTGCCTGGCGGCCCGAGGCATCCGGCTGGCCCAGCCGCATCTTCTGCACCATCACGCCAGCAACCTTGCCGCCCTCATCGGTAAAGCCCTTGGGCGCCGACAGCCATTCAAAGACCACGCCTTCTTCCTCGGCGTTCTGGGTCTCGCGCTGCGAGCCCGGCATATTGGCCCGGTCGCGGCGGTAAAGGCATTTGACCGAAGTCGCGCCCTGGCGAATCGAGGTGCGCACGCAGTCCATCGCAGTGTCGCCGCCGCCGATCACCACAATCTTCTTGCCCTCGGCATTCAGGTCGCCATTGTCGAACTCGGCAACCTCATCGCCAAAGCTCTTCTTGTTCGACGCGCACAGGAAATCGATCGCCTTGACGATGCCCTCCGAGCCGCTGCCCGGCATCGCCAGATCGCGCGATTTATAAACGCCGGTGGCGATGATCACCGCGTCATGCTTGCCGCGGATCTCTTCAAAGGAAATGTCCTCGCCCACGTTGCAGTTCAGCTTGAACGTCACGCCGCCGTCGGCCAGCAGCTTGTTGCGGCGCTCGACCACGTCCTTTTCCAGCTTAAAGCTGGGGATACCGTACATCAGCAGCCCGCCGGCGCGGTCATAGCGGTCATAGACGGTGACCTGCACACCGGCCTTGCGCAGCATGTCCGCCGCCGCCAGCCCGCCGGGGCCGGCACCGATGATGCCAACGCTTTCGCTGCGTTCGGCCAGCGGTGCGGCCGGTTTCACCCAGCCGTTTTCCCAGGCGGTGTCGGTGATGTATTTCTCGACCGAGCCGATGGTCACGGTACCGTGGCCCGACTGCTCGATCACGCAGTTGCCTTCGCACAGGCGGTCCTGCGGGCAGATGCGGCCGCAGATCTCCGGGAAGGTATTGGTGGCCTGGCTGGTGGCATAGGCCTCTTCCAAACGCCCGGTGGCAGTCAGCCGCAGCCAGTCGGGGATATTGTTGTGCAGCGGGCAGTGGCTTTGGCAATAGGGCACACCGCACTGGCTGCAGCGGCTGGCCTGCTCCTCGGCCTTGGCGGCAGCGTACTCCGCGTAAATCTCGTTGAAGTCTTCCTTGCGTACACTTGCGTCACGCTTTTGAGGCATGTCGCGTTCGATCTGCACGAATTTCAGCATCGGTTGCTTGGCCACGGGCTGGACTCCATCGTTTGTCTGGCTGCGCAGGCACCTTTGCAGGTACGGGCACGTTTTATGTCAACTGTGCTGACCTATTTTGCCAGCGCTTGATTTCTGATAGCGTGTTTGGCGGAAATGTACAGGATTTTTAGGTCCGAATCGGTCTCAAATACGGACTTTCCAATTCGGGACCGGGATTTATACAGAGTCGCGACAGTTTACGGCCCATCCGCGGCCACCATGGGACCTTCGTTTTATGCCGCTTTTTCAATTGATCCTGGTTGCGCTGATCCAGGGTGTTACCGAATTCCTGCCCGTTTCCTCCTCCGGCCACCTGATTCTGCTGCCCGGGTTGACCGGTCTCAAGGACCAGGGCCAGGTGATCGACGTCGCCGTGCATGTCGGCACCCTGGCCGCCGTGATGATCTATTTCTGGAGCGATGTGCGCGACGGGCTGGCGGGCCTGCCGCGGGCGCTCACCGGCCGCACCGACACGCCTGGGTCGCGGCTCGCCATGGGGCTGATCATCGCCACCATCCCCACCGTGCTGGCTGGCGCCGCACTGCATTTCACCGGCCTCAGCGATGCCTTGCGGTCGATGGCGGTGATCGGCTGGACCATGCTGGGCTTTGGCCTGCTGCTCTATTGGGCCGACCAGAAAGGCGCCGAGGTCAAGGCAGCACAGGATTGGGGCCCGCGCGATGCGCTGATCATGGGGCTGTGGCAGATGCTGGCGCTGATCCCCGGCACCTCGCGCTCAGGCATCACCATCACCGGCGCCCGCCAGCTGGGCTACACCCGCGAGGACGGCGCCCGCATTGCCATGCTGATGTCGATCCCGACCATCATCGCCTCCGGCGTGCTCCTGGGGGCCGAGGTGGTGCTGGAGGCCAACACCGCCCTGATGCGCGACGCCGCCATTGCCGCCGCGCTGGCGATGCTATCGGCCCTGGCCGCACTCAGCCTGATGATGCGGCTGCTGCGCTCGGTCAGCTTCACGCCTTACGTGATCTACCGGGTGATCCTGGGCGTGATCCTGCTGGCGGTGGCCTACAGCTAAGCAAACAAAAAGCGCGGAGGCGCCCCCCGCGCTTTCAACAATTCAGTCCGGCTTGCGGATCAGGCGCCGTTCTTGCGCAGATTGCGGGCCGAACCGGTCATCTCGTCATACTGGCCGGAGGGGCGGAACTTCCACAGGTAATCCGGCAGCACCGAGCCAGCCGTCACCGGGCTGATGCCCAGATCATCAAACCCCTTGGCCCCGTCCGAGACCACATTGTCCGATTTCAGGCTGCACAGCTGGTCGCGGGTCAGGATCTTGTTTTCGATCAGCTGGAAGCTGGCAAACTGCAGCACGTCAAAACCGAAGGCCACCAGGTGGGCAACCGGCCGCGGCAGCGACAGGATCAGGCGGCGGCGGTGGATCACCTCCAGCATCTGCGCCATCAGCGCGCGGAAGCTCTTCACCTCCGGCCCGCCCAGCTCATAGATGCCGCCCTCAGCCTCGCCCAGCACGCCCTTGACCGCGGCCTTGGCCACATCATCGGCAAACACCGGCTGGAACAGGGTGCCGCCCGCCGCAATCGGCAGCAGCGGCGACAGGGTGGCCATGCCGGCAAAGCGGTTGAAGAAACCATCCTCGGGCCCAAAGATCACCGACGGTCGCAGGATCACCGCAGCCGGGAAATGCTGCCGCACGGCCGCCTCGCCCGCGGCCTTGGTGCGGGCGTATTCGCTGGCAGCCTCTGCCGAGGCGCCGATGGCGGAAATATGCACCAGGCTGGCAACACCCTGCTGCGCGGCGATGCGGGCAATCCGGCCCGCGCCCTCGGCATGGATGGCGCCAAATGTGTTCTTGCCCAGCTCGTTCAGCACGCCGACGCAGTTTACCACCGCATCCGCCCCCTGCATCACCGCCGCCACCGAGGCATCGTCGCGGACATTGCAGAACACCGGCTCAACCTGGCCCGGCACGCCGTAGGGCTTCACATGCATGGCTTCGTTGGGACGGCGCACCGCAACCCGCACCCGCCAGCCTTCCTTGGCCATGCGCCGGGCGATGTAACGGCCCACAAAACCGGATCCGCCATAGATCGTGACCAGTCTGGACATCATTTGGCTCCTGAATTTAGCTGCCCTTATGCTCTAGCGCCGCAACGGCCGCCAAACAAGGCGCAAAACACGGGCTTTTCGCCACAATGGCCGTGGAATTTGCAGCTCCCGTTAACAGGGCCCGCTGAATTGCCGGAATTGGTTAACCCCGCCTTCAGCCTTGTCGCGGTAAGGAAAATTGATACACACAGAATGCGCGTTTTCCGAGTGATGCAGGAGGTCGGTTTTATGGTGAGCGAACAGGACAAGGCTTTGATCCGGCAAAGCATCGAGAGCGAGCGGATGGATCTTGAGGCCTTTGTGCCGGTCTTCTACCAAAAGTTCTTTGCGGCCTGCCCGGACATCCGGGATCTGTTTTCCGACGACATGACCCAGCAGGAGGACAAGCTGCTGGCATCGCTCACCCATATCGCCGAAGCGCTGGATGATTCCGAACGGCTGGACGCGCTGCTGCTGGACCAGGGGAACAAGCACCGCCGGCTGGAGGTTTCGGACAGCCATTTCAACGGCTTCATCACCAGTTTCACTGGCGCCCTGGCCGAAACCCTGGGGCCGGACTGGGACAGCGCCACACAGGTCGCATGGGCCGGTTTCCTGGAATATGTGGCAGCCAAAATGAACTTCCTCACCCGGGTCTGAACCGCAGGCCGCAGTTCAGGCGGCACCGCAGCGGATTTCTGTTTGACGCCCCTTGCAAACCGCCTTATACGCCCTGCTCACGACACCGGCCCAGGTGGCGGAATTGGTAGACGCGCTAGCTTCAGGTGCTAGTGTCCGCATGGACGTGGAGGTTCGAGTCCTCTCCTGGGCACCATCCCCCCCAAAGCATCGAAAAAGCCGCGCCTGCATCGGTGCCCTTCCGCATTTGCGCCGCGGCTGCCCCATAAAAAACGGCGGGAAACTCCCGCCGCTTTGTTGATCGATTTTTCCGCGGTTCAGCCCGCCGCTTTGACCGCGTCCTGCGGCTCGGCGCCGGTCTCTTCGCCAGCTTCCAGTATCTCCGCCTCTTCCGCGGTGTCCGCAGCCTTGTCCTCCAGCGCGCCGGTGATCAACGGCAGCATGTGGGCGGCCGCAACACTGGCCACTTCCGGCGTTTCCGGGCGCTTCCAGGACAGGGTGTCAAAGCTGGTGCAATGCTCGCAGACCGGTGCCCAGTCCGCGTGGATATGGTTGCAGCTATCGCACACCCACTGCGGCCCGCGCGGCGCGGTCAGCGCCTTGGCCAGCCAGCCCTGCACCACCTTGTCGCCGGCGCCCTCGCCGCGCTCCACCGCGGCCATCAGCGTCAGCGCCCGGGCATCCGGCGCGCGCTCGGCCAGATCCCCCAGCCAGCGGCGCGCCTCGGGGAAGTCCTCGGCCACAATGTTCAGCTCTGCCATCACCAAGCGGGTCTCGTCATCCTGCGGCTTCAGGCGGGCCAGCTGGTCAAACCGCTTGACCCGCTCTGCCGCGCTCTCCTCCGGCTCAACCTCGGCAAAGGCATGCGCCAGATCGGGATGCGGCTGGCTTTCCCAGGTCTTTTTCAGAAGGCGCACCGCCGGGCGCTTCTTGCCCTTGGCGATATAGGCGCGCGCCGCCATCGCCGCGGCGGGCACCAGGTCCGGCGACAGGCGGTTGGCCTCGATGGCCTGCTCCTGCTGTTCGACCGTTGCGTTTTCATCCAGCAGCCCCTTGGAGGAGGACAGCGCCAGCACCGCGTCGCGGCGTTTGAACACATCGCGCGGCAGGGTGCCGGTCTTGAGCTTGGTCGACAGCGTCTTGCGTGCGCCTGCCCAATCCTCGGCCTGGGCCTGCAAGCGCAGCAGAGTGTCCTGCACTTCCTCATGCTTGGGCCGCAGCGCCAGCGCCTTTTCGGCCAGCTGCCGGGCGGTGTCGGTGTCACCCTCCGACAGCTTCTGCTTCATGATCCCGCGCACCCCGACAAAGCGGGTGGTCTGGCCCGACAGCAGACGCTTGTAGGCTTCGGCCGCCTTATGGGTGTCGCCGCTCATCTCGGCGGCCTGGGCCACCAGCAGGTCGGTCAGCTCGGGCTTTTGCAGATATTTCTCGGCCCGCGCCGCCTTGGCCAGCGCCAGGCGGCCCTCGCCCGAGGCCAGCGCCATCAGCCCGTCGGCCAGCGCCTGATAGCCTTTGCGCTCGCGCCCCTTGTCCCAATAGCGGGACAAGGCGGTCTCATCGCCGTTCAGGAAATGCCAGGTGGCGGCCAGCAGGGCCAGCAGCTTGAAAAACACCCAGACGGCAGCCACCAGCACGCCCAGCGCCAGGACCGATTGCAGCGGGCCAAGCGTGTATTCGGTGCCGGCAACGGTGATCTGCACCCCGCCGGCAGTTTCCATCAGCAGCCCGGCGCCAAAAGCCAAAAGCGCGACGGCCGCAAAAAAGACGAGGATCTTCAACAATGACCAGAGCATGGCGGCTTCCTTATTTGGCTTGCAGGCTTTGGGCCAGATCGGCAGCGGCAGCCACCGCTGCCACCCGTGCATTTGCGGCGGCTTCCCAGCTGGACAGGGCCGCGCGGGCCGCCTCGGGCAGCGCCGCAATCTCATCCAGCGCATCCTGTACCTTGCCTGCGGCCACCGCCGCTTCGGCCCGTGACAGGACAGCATCCGGGTCATCGCCCTCGCGCGGCTCGACCGAGCGGGCGCCCAGATGGCGGTTCACATAATCCAGCAGGCTGCCGCCGTCCTTGGTTTCCGCGCGGGCAGAGGCCAGCGCCTCGCGCGCCGCCGGGGCAAAGCCGTCGCGCAGCGCGGACAGGGTCGCGACACCGCTTTCGGCCGGGCCGGACAGGGCTGCGGGCAGCGCAACGCCAAGGCCCGCCAGTTCCTGCGCATTGGCGGCATAGCTGTTGCCGCTGTCCAGGGCAGAGCGCAGCTGCGCCAGCTGGGTCTGGGCGCTGGCAATGCGCGCGGCCTCGGCGCTGGCGGCATCCATCGCCTGGGCTTCGGCCAGCATCTGCTCGACTTCCGAGCGCTGCGCCGCCAGGCTGTCCTGCAGCTTGGCCAGTTCGGTTTCAAACGCGGCAACTGCCTCCGGCGAGGCGCCTTCCAGCGGGCGGGTTTCCAGCCCGGCAACCCGGGCCGCCAGGGCATCCAGATCTGAACGCTGCGCCGCGTCCGGGGCCTGCGCGGATTTCAAGGGTTCGATCTCAGCAGCCAATTCGCTGATCCGGGTTTCGATCGGTGCGAGGTCCGGCGCCTGATTGGCCTCAACCTGCTGTTTCAGCGCCGCAACCGCAGCCTCCAGATCGGACTGGCCTGTTTCAAGCGCGGCAACATCCGCGCTGCTGCCTTTCAGCGAAGCGGGCAAAACTGAATCGAGCCAGCCGCCCTGACCGGCCACAAAGCCGATCACCGCCGCCACAGCGCCGCCCAGAACCGCAGCGCCGAATCCGCCGCGTTTCTCGACAACCCGCTCCACCTCGCGCACAGGCTCGGCAGCGGCGGCTGTTTCAACCGGATCTGCAAGCGCCTCTTCAACCGCCGCATCCTCAGCGGCGGTTTCTTCGGTCTCGGTCTCGGTCTCGGTCTCGGTCTCGGTCTCGGTCTCGGTCTCGGTCTCGGTCTCGGTCTCGGTCTCGGTCTCGGTCTCGGTCTCGGTCTCGGTCTCGGTCTCGGTCTCGGTCTCGGTCTCGGTCTCGGAAACCGGGGACCCGGAATCGCCGGAAGCGTCAACTGCCTCTTCGGCGGTGTCCGTGCTCACGTCCTGTTCCGAAGTCTCCGCAGCTTCTTCAACCGGCTGGGTCTCGCCGGGGCCTGGCTCAATCACGTCTTCCGGAGTTTTCTTGTCAGCCACGCCGGCCTCCCCCCTCAATTCCTAAAAAATACATTCTCGCGAACACGCTGGACACTACTCTGCGCAATCCCCGCCCTCAAGCCGGGACAGCTGCGCTGCGGCATCAAGGACGGCCTCGCCCATCGCCTTGGCATCCGGAGCCCTACTTACGCGCAACGTCTTGCAATTCAAGCCTTTCAATGGCTCCGCCACCGCCGGGCTCAGCGCAATCAGATGCAAATTCGCGGCATCCCCGCACAGATTGGCAAAATGGCGCGCAGTTCTGGGAGAGAAAAGCGGCACGATCACATCCTTTTGCGCAGCTAGCACGGCCTCGGCCTCACCGGTGAGCGGCAGAAGCACCTGATCATAGACCACCTGCTCGCGGCACGGCAGCCCGGCGTCCGAAAGCCGCTGCGCGATCTCCCCGCGCGCATGGGTTCCACGAAGGTGCAGCAACGGCCCCTCAGGGCGCTGCTGCAACAGGTCCGCAACCAGCTCATCCGCGCATGTGCCCGCACAGGACGCCTGCCAGCCCGTCTTCTCAGCCGCCCGCGCCGTGCGCTCTCCCACGCAATAGGCAGGCAGGCGGAGGGAGGTTTCACGTGAAGCGGCCTCCACCCCGTTGGCTGAGGTGAAGATAACCGCCCCGGCATCCCCCAGCGGAACCGGCGCATTTGCCGGGCGGATTTCGATCAGCGGCGCGTAGATCACCTGCAGCCCGGCGCGCGCCGCATCCGGCAGCCCGGCCGCGAACCGCTCTGCCGCCGCAAGCGGGCGTGTCATCAGCAAAGGGACCATCGCAGGGCTCCCGGGATTGTTTGCAGGCAGCTTAGGTGGTAGCCCCGGCGGCAATTCGATGCAACGGTAAGGCCATGACAAAGACCCTGACCATTCTGGGGCTGGAGAGCAGCTGCGACGACACCGCCGCCGCCGTGGTGCGGCAGGCAGATGGGGCGCGGCCCGAAGTTCTGTCCTCCATCGTGTTCGGCCAGACCGAGCTGCACAGCGCCTTTGGCGGCGTGGTGCCGGAGATTGCGGCGCGCGCCCATGCCGAGAAACTGGACACCTGCGTCCGCGACGCGCTGGCCGAGGCCGGGCTGAGCCTGCAGGATATGGATGCAGTGGCCGTTACCGCCGGCCCCGGCCTGATCGGCGGGGTAATGTCCGGCGTGATGTGCGCCAAGGGGATCGCGGCTGCCACCGGCCTGCCGCTGGTGGGGGTGAACCATCTGGCGGGCCATGCGCTGACCCCGCGGCTGACAGATGGCATCGCCTATCCCTATCTGATGCTGCTGGTCTCTGGTGGCCATTGCCAATACCTGCTGGTACGCGGGCCCGAGGATTTCACCCGCCTGGGCGGCACTATTGATGACGCGCCCGGCGAGGCCTTTGACAAGACCGCGCGCCTGTTGGGGCTGCCGCAGCCCGGCGGTCCGTCGGTGCAGATGGAGGCCGGGAACGGCGACCCCAAACGCTACCGCTTCCCGCGGCCGCTGCTGGACCGGCCGGACTGCAACCTGTCGTTTTCGGGGCTGAAGACCGCGCTGATGCGGATGCGGGATCAGATCGTGGCGGAGAAAGGCGGGCTGACGCGTCAGGACCGCGCCGATCTGTGTGCCGGGTTTCAGGCCGCGGTGGTGGATACGCTGGCGGAGAAAACCCGCCGTGCGATCCGCCTCTATCTGGAAGAGAGCCCTGCGCAGCCAACCGTTGCCGTGGCTGGCGGTGTGGCGGCAAATACCGCCATTCGTGCCGCGTTAGAGACTGTTTGCGCCGAGGCCGGCGCCGCCTTCACCGCGCCGCCATTGCGGCTGTGCACGGATAATGCGGCGATGATTGCCTATGCCGGCCTTGAGCGGTTCAAGGCGGGCGCCCGCGACGGGCTGGACCTGACCGCCCGCCCGCGCTGGCCGCTGGACCAAAGCAGTCCGGCGCTGATTGGATCCGGCCGCAAAGGAGCCAAGGCATGAGCATTTCCGTTCTGGGATCGGGTGCGTTCGGCACCGCTTTGGCAATTTCACTGGCTGGCAACGGGCCGGTGACCTTGTGGGCGCGCAACCCCATGAAGGCGCAGTTGATGCAGGACAGCCGCCGCAACGGCACCCGCCTGCCCGGCGTGGTGCTGCCGGAGAACCTGGCCGTTACCGCGGATATTGCGCAGGCCTGCGCCGCGGAGGTGCTGCTGCTGGCGGTGCCGATGCAGACACTGCGCGGGGTGCTGGAAGCGCATCGTGATCTCTTCACCGGCAAGACACTGGTTGCCTGCTGCAAAGGGATCGAGCTGGACTCCGGCCTGGGCCCGGTTGCGGTCATTCAGGAAGTCCTGCCAGATGCAAGCGCCGCCCTGCTGACCGGCCCAAGCTTTGCCGCCGATATTGCCCGCGGCCTGCCAACCGCGCTGACCCTTGCTTGCGAGGATGCGGAACTGGGCAAGGACCTGCAGGAGCAGCTGACCACCGCCAACCTGCGCCTTTACCGCACGACGGACACCGCCGGCGCCGAGATCGGCGGCGCCCTGAAGAACGTCATGGCAATTGCCTGCGGTGCGGTCATCGGGGCGGGGCTTGGCGACAGCGCGCGGGCCGCCCTGATGACCCGCGGCTACGCCGAGATGCAGCGCATGGCGCTGGCCTGCGGCGCCAAGGCAGAAACGCTGGCGGGCCTTTCCGGCTTTGGCGACCTGACGCTCACTTGCAGTTCGGACCTGTCGCGCAACTACCGGCTGGGCCTGTCCATCGGCCGGGACGAAGAGTTTGATTCCAGCATCACGGTGGAAGGTGCCGCCACCGCGCGGGCGGTGGCAGCGCAGGCCCAGCGGATGGGATTGGACATGCCGATCACGCTCACGGTAACCAATTTGCTCGATCAGCGCTTGACGATCAGCGAGGCAGCGGCACATTTGCTTAAAAGACCATTAAAAGAGGAATAAAATGCTCATCGCATTGATTGCCCGCGACAAACCCGGCCACCTGCAGACCCGGCTGGACAACCGCGACGCCCATCTGGCCTATATCAACGACACCGGTGTTGTGGCGCAGGCCGGGCCGCTGTTGGATCAGGATGGCAATATGGCCGGATCCCTGGTTATTCTGGACGTCGAGGACATGGCAGCCGGCCAGGCCTGGGCGGACAGTGACCCCTACAACAAGGCAGGCCTGTTCGAGGCTGTCGAATTGATCACCTGGAAGAAAGTCATCGGCTGATGCGTTACTGGCTGTTCAAATCCGAACCCTCCACCTGGAGCTGGGACAATCAGGTCTCCAAGGGAGACGCGGGTGAGGAATGGGACGGCGTGCGCAATTATCAGGCGCGCAACTTCATGCGCGAGATGAAAATCGGCGACCGCGGGTTCTTCTATCATTCGCAGAAAGAGAAATCCGTGGTCGGCATCGTCGAGGTCTGCGCCGAGGCGCATCCCGACAGCACCACGGTTGATGAGCGCTGGGACTGCGTCGACATCAAGGCGGTGCGCGCCTTTTCCAAGCCGGTGAGCCTGGACCAAATCAAGACCGATCCGAGGTTGGAGGAGATGGTGCTGGTCAAGAACTCCCGCCTGTCGGTGCAGCCGGTGAGCGAGTCCGAATGGGCCGCCATCTGCGCGCTGGGGGAGACAGATCCCGGCTGATCTGCCACTCTGCTCTCCATAGGCAGGACAGTCAGGGAGAGCATCATGGAACTTGTCAGTGTGATTGCAGCGGCGGCGGCAGCCTTTGTGCTGGGCGCGGTCTATTACGGCGCTTTGGCCAAACCCTGGGTTGAGGCCTCGGGCGTGGAATGCGGTGAGGACGGCAAGCCGAAGGGCGGCCAGAGCCCGGCAATCTTTGCCATGGCCTTTGTGCTCCAGCTGATCGTCGCTGGCATGATGCGCCATGTGTTCACCCTGTCGGGCATCGATTCCTTTGGCGCAGGCCTGGTCGGCGGCGCCGGTGTCGGGCTGTTCTTCATCAGCCCCTGGATCGCGCTGAACAACATGTATGGGATGCGGCCGGTGAAACTGACGCTGATCGACGGCGGCTATGCGACGCTGGCCTGCGCCGCGGCCGGTGCGGTGCTGGGGCTGTTCTAAGCCCGCTGCATATGAATTGAAAAAGGGAAGGTCTTGCGGACAAACAAGACCTTCCCTTCCACCCCGCGTGCTCCATATCCACCACACGCGTATGAAAATCTGTGTCTTGGCCGTCCTGACCGTGCATTCAGGTATATGCGTTCCGGCCCCGATTCCGCAAAGCAATAACCCGGACAATGCGAGACAAATGGAAACCGCTTGCCTTTGGCAGCCCCGGTACTTGACAGGGCGGCTCATTATTTAACAATATTGTTAAATATAAATCTTGCCAGCCAGAGAGGGTGAACCATGCCTGTAAGCCTCCCCAATGAAAGCGCGGCCTACCGGGCTGCCCGCAATGAGCTGCTGAAAGCCGAGCTTGCGCTGAGGGCGCAGACCGAAGAGGTCGCCGCCCTGCGCCGCGCCCTGCCGGAGGGCGGGCTGGTTGCGCAAGACTACAGCTTTCGCAGCACCGGCGGGGATGAGGTGTCCATGCGGGAGCTGTTCGGCGGCCACAGAACTCTGGCCATCTATTCGCTGATGTACGGCCCGGATGCCAAATCCGCCTGCCCGATGTGTTCTGCCTTTCTGGACGGCTGGCGCGGGCAGGTCGCCCATGTGCAGGAGCGCATGGGCTTTGCGGTGGTGGCCCAGTCTGCGCCAGAGCGGCTGGCGGCGTTGCAGGACGAATTGGGCTGGCAGGCACTGCCGCTCTATTCTGCGGCAGACACAAGCTATCAGCAGGATTACCTGGCCGAGAATGAAACCGGCGCTCAGCTGCCGATGCTGCATGTCTTTACCCGGGACAGCGATGGCATCCGTCATTTCTGGGGGTCGGAGATGTTCTTTGAGCCCAGCCCCTGGCAGCCCCGCCACGTAGACGCGCTGTGGCCGCTGTGGAACCTGTTCGACCTGACGCCCGAGGGGCGCGGCAGCCATATGCCAAACCAGAGGTGAGCCTGCCGGGCAGGCAAAAGAAAAGCGCCGCCGGATTTCTCCAGCGGCGCTGATTATTCAAAAGCGAAGCCGCTTAGTAGCGGTAGTGCTCCGGCTTGAACGGGCCTTCCGGCTTCACACCGATATAGGCGGCCTGCTCGGCGCTCAGCTGGGTCAGCTTGACGCCGATACGGCCCAGGTGCAGGCGGGCGACTTTCTCGTCCAGATGCTTGGGCAGGATGTAGACGTCGTTTTCGTAGTTGTCGCCGCGGGTCCACAGTTCGATCTGGGCCAGCACCTGGTTGGTGAAGGAGGCCGACATCACGAAAGAAGGGTGGCCGGTGGCGTTGCCGAGGTTCAGCAGACGGCCTTCGGACAGCAGGATGATGCGGCTGCCCGAGGGCATCTCGATCATGTCGACCTGGTCCTTGATGTTGGTCCACTTGTGGTTCTTCAGCGCAGCAACCTGGATTTCGTTGTCGAAGTGGCCGATGTTGCCGACGATCGCCATGTCCTTCATCGCGCGCATATGCTCGATGCGGATCACGTCCTTGTTGCCGGTGGTGGTGATGAAGACGTCAGCACTGGCGACTTCGTCTTCCAGCAGGGTGACCTCAAAGCCGTCCATGGCGGCCTGCAGGGCGCAGATCGGGTCGGCCTCGGTCACTTTCACCCGGGCGCCAGCGCCACGCAGGGAGGCAGCGGAGCCTTTGCCCACGTCGCCATAGCCGCAGACCACGGCAACCTTGCCGGCCAGCATGGTGTCGGTGGCGCGGCGGATACCGTCGACCAGCAATTCCTTGCAGCCGTATTTGTTGTCGAATTTGGACTTGGTGACCGAGTCGTTGACGTTGATCGCCGGGAACGGCAGCTGGCCGTTCTTTTGCAGTTCGTACAGACGGTGCACGCCGGTGGTGGTTTCCTCAGAGACACCCAGGATGGCATCGCGGGTCTTGGTGAACCAGCCGGGCGACGCCTCCATGCGCTTGAAGATTTGCGCCTTGATGACGGCTTCTTCCTCGGACTGCGGCACCGGGATGATGTCTTCGCCGGCTTCGGCGCGGGCACCCAGCAGCACGTAAAGGGTGGCGTCGCCGCCATCGTCCAGGATCAGGTTGGCGCCTTCGGGGAACATGAAGGATTTGTCGAGGTAATCCCAATGCTCTTCCAGGGTCTGGCCCTTGATCGCAAAGACCGGGATGCCGGCCTCGGCGATGGCCGCGGCGGCGTGGTCCTGGGTCGAGAAGATGTTGCAGGAGGCCCAGCGCACATCCGCACCCAGCGCCACCAGCGTTTCGATCAGAACCGCGGTCTGAATGGTCATGTGCAGCGAGCCGACAATGCGGGCGCCTTTCAGCGGTTTGCTTTCGCCGTATTCCTCGCGCAGCGCCATCAGGCCCGGCATTTCGGTTTCAGCGATATCCAGCTCTTTGCGGCCAAAGCCTGCGAGCGCGATGTCCTTGACGGTATAATCCCCGGCCATAGTCTGCTCCATTCCGGTTACACGTTATCTTGCCGAAGGCCCTAACACTGAGAGTGTTTAGATTCAACGAAGATACCGGCAACCGGAGAGTGCACCTCAGGCCGTCAGGACGGTTCAGGCTGTTGGGGGGAGCCCGCCGGGGCTGCCAAGGTCAGCTTGGCGTGCCCGGGACTTTCTTTACTTCCTTGATCTGGAAGAATGAGGAACCTGTTGCCACAACGCAGCTGATCCCGTTTGCATGTGTGACCAGAACAGTGAAGGTTCCGGTTTCATCCGACGACCAGACCTCGATCACAGTGGCCTCAGGACGGCTTTTCTGCAATCCGCCGGCGGTCAGCCGTTCGGAGTATCCGCTTTCCAGCTTGGCGGTCATCGCTTCACGGTCGCCGCAGCTGGCTGCCCATGCCGGCGGGGCGGTTGCCGCCATGCCGAACAGCAGGGAAAGACCTAACAGACGCTTAAACATGACTTGCTCCTTTCGTTCGCATCACGTTCGCGAAAGGGGCTTGCCTGGGAGGGGCAATGACCCCCGTCGTACTAATGATATGGGGGCGCGGCGGGCTCATATCAAATTCACAACCGGTCAAGCAGCCGTCAGCGCAGGTTAGGAAACAGGGTTCGCGGCCGCGTTGTTTTTTCAGTTTCAGCCTATGGAATCCGAGGCTTGCGCCTTATTGTGCGGCCTCACGCAGGTGGTCGAAAGCAGGAAAGGCAGCTCATGAAAAATCCCCGCGCCTGGCAACGGATGCTTTCGGGCCGCCGCCTGGATCTGCTGGATCCGACACCGGTGGATATAGAGATCGAGGACATCGCCCACGGTCTGGCCTTTGTGGCGCGCTGGAATGGCCAAACAAGGGGTGATTTTGCCTATTCCGTGGCCGAGCATTCGCTGCTGGTTGAGGATATTTTCAGCCGGATGCAGCCCAAGGCGCCGGTCAAATGGCGGCTGGCGGCGCTGCTGCATGATGCGCCGGAATATGTGATCGGCGACATGATCTCGCCGGTGAAGGCCGCTGTCGGGCCAGGGTACGGCGAGCTGGACCTGCGGCTGACCGCGGCGATCCATTTACGGTTCGGCCTGCCTGCGGCCCTGCCCAAGACCGTCAAGGCGCAGATCAAGCGGGCCGACAAGGTCAGCGCCTGGATGGAGGCGGTGCAAATCGCCGGGTTCTCGGAAAAGGAGGCCACCAAGTTCTTTGGCCGGCCGAATGAGGATATCGTCCGCAGCCTGGAGATCCATCTGCGGCCGCCCGTCGAGGTGCGGCAGGATTTTGTGGCCCGACATCTTGAGCTGCTTGAGCAGATGTGACGCCTGAGGGGCTGACGGCACGCCCTGCGGTTTTGCCCGGCCAGGGGTCCTGCCCTGCCGGTGTTTGCCGTCTCTGTTTCTGCTGTTCTGCCGGTCTTGCGTATCAAGCAAGGTAAGGATGGCGGCGCCGCCAACAATGGCGGAATCGGTACGGGCGTATCCGCCCGCGTGCTAAACGTTGTCTCTGCACGTCCCCCATAGGGGAACCTGTTCCAAGGTGCCGGGGGTGTCAGGCCCGGCGGTGACCGCGATCAGGGAGCACTGTGACAGACAGAAGAAAACTTCAAGTGAAGCCTGCGTGCGCTGGATGCGCAACACCTGCAGGCGGCCGCAGGGCGGGCGGTTCCACCCGCCGGCAAGCGGCAGGCGGCAATTGCAGGGCTCAGCGCGGGCTGCGCTTGGCCAGGATCCGCTGCAGGGTGCGGCGGTGCATGTTCAGCCGCCGCGCGGTTTCCGAGACATTGCGGTCGCAAAGCTCATAGATCCGCTGGATATGCTCCCAGCGCACCCGGTCCGCGCTCATCGGGTTTTCCGGCGGCGGCGGCAGCTCATCGCCGCTGGCCAGCAGCGCGTTCATGATGTCGGTGGCATCGGCCGGCTTGGACAGATAATCCGTTGCACCGATCTTGACCGCCGCCACCGCAGTGGCGATGGCGCCGTATCCGGTCAGCACCACAACCCGGCTGTCGGGGCGTTTTTCGCGCAGCACCTCGACCACATCGAGCCCGTTGCCATCCTCCAGCCGCAGGTCGACCACCGCATAGGCCGGCGGGCGGGCGGTTGCGATGGCGCTGCCGGCCGCAACCGAACCTGCGGTCTCAACCTCAAAGCCGCGCTTTTCCATTGCCTTGGCCAGACGCCGCAGAAACGGCTCGTCGTCATCGACCAGCAGCAGCGTCTTATCCGGTCCAATTTCCTGCAGAGCAGTTTCGGCCATGCCCGGTCCTCCGCGTCCTTTTTCTGTTCACGCAAGAATATGTCCGCGCGGCAGGAAAGGTCAAACAGCTATCCTGCCTCAGGTTTTGCCGACAAAGCAGGCGGTTTTCTCGGCCATTTGCTCCGCCGTTTCGTCGCGGCGGAAGAACTCGACAAAGCCGTCTTCGGGCAGCACCAGGTAAGAGAAGGTGGAGTGGTCGACCAGGTAATATTCGTCGTCGCCCTCGTTCTTCTTGAAGTAGGTCTTGTAGGCCTTGCTGGCGGCCTTGACCTGGTCCAGCGAGCCGGTCAGGCCGATCATCTTTTCATGCAGGTTTTCGGCATAATCGCCAACGGCCTCAGGGGTATCGCGCTCCGGGTCGATGGAGATGAACACCGGTGTTGCGCTGATACCGCGCTCGGCCAGCACATCGATGGCATCGGCGTTGCGGGCCGAATCCATCGGGCAGACGTCGGGGCAGAAGGTATAGCCGAAGTAGACAATCGAGGGCTCGGTGATCACGTCCTTGTCGGTGACGGTTTCGCCTTGGGCGTTGACCAGTTCGAACGGGCCGCCGATGGTGTCGGCGCCGCCGGCGATCTGGCTGCTGCGGCACTGTGCGAATTTGTCGCCCCCGGTGCCGCCGCGGGTCAGCATCCAGGCGCCGCCCAGCAGGGCAGCAACAAAAACGGCAGCAAGAAGAGCATAAAGGCGGGTCATGAGATCACACTTTTCGTCAGGGAAGGGTTGTTGATCGTTTGCGGCGCCAGACCTATCAAGAAATACAGCCGATGCAACTGCCGCACGGCGTCACATCCGCGGGAGCACCGAAAGCACATGAGCGAACGCCCTTACCGGCTGCTGAGCGGCCAGGAGCACAGCAACTGGATCCGGCTGCGCACCCTGATCCTGTTGCGCTGGGTCGCAATTGCGGGCCAGGTGACGGCCATTGCCGTTGCCCAGTACCGGTTCAACCTGCAGCTGGAGCTGGCGCTTTGCTATCTGGCCATCGGTGTTTCGGCTGCCGGCAACCTGATCGCCGTCTTTGCCTTCCCTGAAAACAAGCGCCTGAGCGAGTTCGAGAACTTCCTGATGGTGCTGTTCGACCTCTTGCAGCTGGCGTTCCTGCTGTATCTGACCGGCGGGCTGAACAATCCGTTTGCACTGCTGGTGCTGGGGCCGGTGACGATTTCGGCTGCAGTGATGGGGCTGCGCTCGACCCTGATCATCGGTGCCACCGCCATCATTCTGGTCACCCTGATGGCGGAATTCCACTTGCCGCTGCGCACCGAACAGGGGTTCATCCTGCGCATTCCGGATGTGTTCATCTTTGGCAATTGGATCGCGATTGTGATCGCCATCCTGTTCATCGGCGCCTATTCCTTCCGCGTCAGCAACGAGATGCGCTCGATGTCAGATGCTCTGAGCGCCACCCAGCTGGCGCTCTCGCGCGAGCAGAAGCTGACCGATCTGGGCGGCGTGGTTGCCGCCGCCGCGCATGAGCTGGGCACGCCGCTGGCCACCATCAAACTGACCAGCGCCGAGCTGATCGAGGAGCTCGACGACCGTCCAGACCTGCGCGAGGATGCGGCCCTGATCCGCGAACAGGCCGACCGCTGCCGCGACATCCTGCGCGGCATGGGCCGGGCCGGCAAGGACGACCTGCACCTGCGGCAGGCGCCGTTCTCGACCCTGGTGAACGAGGCCGCCGAGCCGCATATGAACCGCGGCAAGGCGATCCTTTACAATGAGGAGCCGCTGGAGGGCGGCGATTTCCAGCAGCCCACCGTCATGCGCAAACCCGAGATCATCCACGGGCTGCGCAACTTGGTGCAAAACGCCGTCGACTTTGCCAAAACCACTGTCTGGATCGATGCTGCCTGGAACGATGACCGCATCACCCTGCGGATTTGCGATGACGGGCGCGGTTTCCCGCCGCAGCTGATCGGCCGCATCGGCGACCCTTTCGTGCGCCGCCGCCAGGGCGAGAGCGAGCTGAAGCAGCGGCCGGAATACGAGGGCATGGGGCTGGGCCTGTTCATCGCCAAGACGCTGCTGGAACGCACCGGCGCGCAGCTGCGGTTCGCCAACGGAACAGACACGTTCCAGACCCTCAACCCCTATCAGGACCGCCGCGGTGCAATCGTCGAGGTCTCCTGGCCGCGCAAGAAGATCGATGCCCTAGCCGGCGGCAGCAGCCCGGCGCTGGGAAAAAATATTCCTCTAGAAATTTAACTATTCACTTTTGGGCAACCAATTAAACTTGATTTAACCTTTATTAGGGAACCATGCCGGTAAACGAGAGCTGAACTGGGCAGAACGACATGCAGAATTTCGCTTCGATCGAGTGGTTTGTACTGGCAGCGCTGTGTGCTGCGACAGCAGCGGCGGCGGTCTGGTGGCTGTCGCCGGCGCCGCGCCGCCGCGGCATGGAGCATGACCTGCTGGCCGGCGACGGCCGCACCGATGCGGTGTTCCTGTTTGACGAAAACAGCCTGATCGGCTGGTCCTCGGGCGCCCGCAAGTTCATTGGCGACCAGGCCGAGAACTTTGACTGGAGCATGCTGCGCGACCAGCTTGCCCGCAGCTACCCCGGCCTGCCGCAATCGCCTGGTTTTCTTAAGGATGTCGGGCCGCTGGTCCTCTCCGGCACCGCTTCTGCTGAAAGCCGCGAGGCGCATTGCGAATGGATCGACGGGGTCACCCGGGTGCAGCTGCGCCGCAGCACCCTGGAAGAGCAGAACAAGTCCCTGGACCAGGAGCTGACCACCCTGCGCGCCGCGGTGCATCAGGCGCCCTACCCGGTCTGGCTGCAGTCGGAAGAGGGCAATGTCACCTGGTCCAACCTGGCCTATGACGACCTCAGCCAGAAGATCCGCGGCCGCAACGCCGATTTTGCCGAACCCCTGTTCACCGATCTGCACGACCCGATGACCAGCGGCAAGCCCGAGCGGATCAATATCCCGCTGCCCGAAAGCAACAAGAAGCTGTGGTACAACGTCTCCACCACCGAAACCGAGGCCGGCTGGCTGTGCCACGCGGTCGACGTGAACGCCGTGGTCGACGCCGAAGTGGCCCAGCGCAATTTTGTGCAGACCCTGGCCAAGACCTTTGCCCAGCTGTCGATCGGCCTGGCGATCTTTGACCGCAACCGCCAGCTGGTGCTGTTCAATCCGGTGCTGATCGACCTCACCGCCCTGCCCGCCAATTTCCTCAGCTCGCGCCCCAACCTGCTGACCTTCTTTGACCGGCTGCGCGACCAGCGGATGATGCCGGAACCGAAGAGCTATTCCAGCTGGCGCCATCAGATGGCCGACCTGCTGGAGGCCGCCGCCGAGGGCCGTTACCAGGAAACCTGGTCGCTGCCGTCGGGCTCGGTCTACAAGGTCTCCGGCCGGCCGCATCCGGATGGCGCCATCGCCTTCCTGTTCGAGGATATCACCGCCGAGGTGACCCTCACCCGCCAGTTCCGTGCCGAGCTGGAAATGGGCCAGTCGATCATGGACCAGATGGACGAGGCAATCGCGGTCTTTGCCAATGACGGCAGCATGACCTTCTCCAACAGCGCCTATGGCAGCCTGTGGCAGATGGACCCCGAAGCGAGTTTTGCCAAAGTGTCGATCATGGACGCCAGCCGCGTCTGGCAGGACACCTGCGCCCCCACCCCGGTCTGGGGCGAGATCCGCGACTTTGTCGCTGGCTGCGAGGGCCGCGACGCCTGGTGGTCCCATGTGCAGCTGCGCGACGGCACCGCCATGATCTGCAAGGTCTCCGCGATCCAGAACGGCGCCACCATGGTCAGGTTCCACGCCCCGGAAACCACCGCCCTGCCAGCGGATCAGCAGCGTTTCCCCGCCATCAGCCAAGGCTGAGACCGGAAACCCGCTTGCAGCAGGCAGACGGCGGCGCCATTCTAGCGCCATGACACCGATTACCGCGTCCTGCACGCTGAACTCACCGGATGATACGGCCGCGCTGGCCGCAAAGATCGCCGGGGCCCTGCGCCCCGGCGATTGCCTGCTGCTGGAGGGGGTGATCGGGGCCGGCAAGACCCATTTCGCCCGCCATCTGATCCAGTCGCTGATGGAGATCCCCGAAGATGTGCCCTCGCCGACCTTCACCCTGGTGCAGACCTATGAGGTGCCGGCGGGCGAGCTGTGGCACACCGATCTCTACCGGCTGTCCTCGCTGGATGAGCTGGAGGAACTGGGTCTGACCGAGGCCTTCGACACTGCCATCTGCCTGGTTGAATGGCCGGACCGGCTGGCCGGGCTGACGCCGCCCCATGCCTTGCACCTGGACCTTGCCCTGGACCCCGAACACGATGACCGCCGCCACCTGACGCTTTGCTGGAGCGACGCGAAGTGGCAGCCCCTGATGGAGCGCATCTGCGCATGAGTGACCGCAACACCCTGTGCGAGAATTTTCTCGCCGCCGCATCTTACGCAGACTGGCAGCGCGGGCCGCTGGCCGGCGACGCCTCCAACCGGCGCTACGAGCGGCTGGTGAAGGATGGCCGGACCGTTGTGCTGATGGATGCGCCGCCGGAAAAGGGCGAGGATGTGCGCCCCTTCATCCGCATCGCCGAATACCTGCGCGCCCAGGGCCTCAGCGCGCCGGAGATCCTGGCCCGGGATGTAGAGTTCGGCTTTCTTCTGCTGGAGGACCTGGGCGACGATCTGTTTGCCCGTGTTGTGCTGCGCGAACCGGCGCTGGAAAGGGAGCTGTACGAGGCGGCGACCGATGCGCTTGCGGCGCTGCACCAGGCGCCGATGCCGGAACTGGAGCCCTATGGCCCGCGGATGATGGCAGAAATGGCGGGGCTCGCCTTGTCCAAATACCGCGACGGCATTCTTGGCGGCCACGACCCGCAGCTTCAGTCCCGGTTCGAGGATCAGTTCGAGGATATCCTGCGCGAGACCATCAAGGGCGATCCGGTGCTTGTCCAGCGCGACTATCACGCCGAAAACCTGCTGTGGCTGCCCGGGCGGCAAGGTGTGGCCCGCGTCGGCCTGCTGGATTTCCAGGACGCGCGGTCCGGCCATGCGGCCTATGATCTGGTGTCGCTGTTGCAGGACGCGCGCCGCGATGTGCCGGCAGGTATCGAGATGCAGATGATCGACCGCTATATCACCGCCGCCGGCGCGGATGAGTCCGGTTTCCGCACCGCCTATACGGTGCTGGGCGTACAGCGGAACCTGCGCATTCTTGGCGTCTTTGCCCGCCTCAGCCAGGAGTATGGCAAGCCGCATTACGTGGACCTGATCCCGCGGGTTTGGGACCATTTCATCCGCGGGCTGGAGCATCCCGCTCTGGCGCCGGTGGCCGGGCTGTTGCGCGACAGCCTGCCCGCGCCAACCCCGGACAATCTGGACAAGCTGAGGCCCTGATGCAGCATTCCCCCGATGCCGTGATGCTGTTTGCCGCGGGCTTTGGCACAAGGATGCGGGAGCTCACGCGCGACAAGCCGAAACCAATGATCGAAGTTGCCGGCCTGCCGCTGATTTCCCACGCGCTGACGCTGGCCAAGGCCTTCCAGCCCGTCCGGATCGTGGCGAATCTGCATTACAAACCCGAGCCGTTGCAGGCCTTGTTAGAGCCTGAAAACGTGCAGATCAGTCTCGAAAGCCCCGATATTCTCGACACCGGCGGCGGGCTGCGCCAGGCCTTGCCCTTGCTTGGCGGCGGACCGGTCTTCACCATGAATACCGATGCCATCTGGAAAGGCCCGAACCCGCTGCAATTGGCGCGTGAGGCCTGGGATCCGGACCGCATGGATGCGCTGCTGGTCTGTGTGCCGTTGGAACGGGCAGTAGGCCGCAGTGGCGGCGGCGATTTCTCGGCAGATGCCGAGGGCCGCATAAGCCGCGGCGGCAATCTGGTCTATGGCGGGGTGCAGATCCTGAAAACAGGCGGGTTGCATCAGGTTGCGGAGCAGGTGTTCTCGCTGAACGTGCTGTGGAACCGGATGGCGGCAAACAACCGGCTGTTTGCGCTGGAATATCCCGGCCGCTGGTGCGATGTGGGCCATCCCGAAGGGATTACCTTGGCCGAGGAGCTGATCGCCGCAGATGATGTTTGAACCCTCCAGCACCGCGCGCGTCTTTGCCGTGCCCTGCGGCGTCGATTTTCCGCGGGCGCTGGTTGAGGGCCTGCGCGCCCGCGCCCTAGGCCAGCCGCCAGAGGCGCTGGCAAAGGCCGAACTGATCCTCAACACCTCCCGCATGGCGCGGCGGGTGCGGGGGCTGTTTGACGATGGCCCCGCCATGCTGCTGCCGCGGATGCTGATGCTGACCGACCTGGCCCAGCGGGCGACGCTGGAAGGCTTGCCGCCCGCCCTGCCCCCGCTGCGGCGCCGGCTGGAGCTGTCGCAGCTGATCGCGAAACTGCTGGATGCGCAGCCCGATCTGGCTTCGCGCGCCTCGCTTTATGATCTGTCCGACAGCCTGGCGGCGCTGATCGACGAGATGCAGGGCGAAGGCGTCAGCACGGATACGATCCGCGATCTGGATGTTTCCGACATGTCCGGCCATTGGGCGCGGGCGCAGGCCTTTATCGGCATCGCCGATGAATTCACCGGCCTGCATGAGGGTGCGATGGATGCCCAGGCGCGTCAGCGGCAAGTGGTGCTGAACCTGATCGAGCAATGGCAGGAGACCCCGCCGCAGCACCCTGTCATTCTGGCCGGCTCCACCGGCTCGCGCGGGACGACACTGCTGCTGATGGAGGCCATTGCCCGCCTGCCGCAGGGCGCTGTGGTCCTGCCCGGGTTCGATTTTGACCAGCCAGAGCGTGTTTGGAGCGGGCTGGATGATCCGTTGATCTCAGAGGATCACCCGCAATACCGGTTCCACAAGCTGATGAAAGACTTGGAGATTTCGCCGGCGGATGTGCTGCCCTGGACCGATGCGCTGCCGGTGTCGCCTGAGCGCAACCGTCTGGTGTCGCTGGCCCTGCGCCCTGCCCCGGTTACTGACGCCTGGATGAGCGAAGGCCCGCAGCTGACCGGGCTGGACAGGGCCACCGAAAACGTCACGCTGGTCGAGGTGCCCAGTCCCCGCTCGGAAGCGCTTGCCATCGCGCTGCGCCTGCGTCAGGCAGCAGAGGACGGCCAGACCGCTGCGCTGATCACTCCGGACCGGATGCTGACCCGTCAGGTTTCGGCCGCGCTGGACCGCTGGGACATCCTGCCCGACGACTCGGCCGGCCAGCCCTTGCAGCTGTCGCCGCCGGGCCGCTTCCTGCGCCATGCGGCCGGGCTGTTCTGCAAACCGCTGGCCTGCGACAGCCTGCTGACGCTGCTGAAACATCCGCTAACCCATGATGGTGCCGGCCGCGGCGACCACCTGCGCCAGACCCGCGAGCTGGAGCTGTCCCTGCGCCGCAACGGGCCGCCCTTTCCCGATGCCGCGGCCTTTGCCGGGTTTGAGAAAGGCCGTGAGCTGACGCCTGGCTGGACCGATTGGCTGTCAGCCTGTTTTGCGGATCAGGAGATCACAGGCACCCTGCCCCTGGCGGATTGGGTGGAACGCCTGCGCGGTCTGGCCGAACGCATTGCTGCGGGCAGTCAGGCCGATGGCGCCGGCACCCTGTGGGACAAGAAGGCCGGCCAGGCCGCCCTTGCCTGCATCGAAAATCTGGAAGCTGAAGCGCCTTATGGCGGCGAGATGACCGCCCGCGATTTTGCCGACTTGCTGGGCGCTCTCCTCAGCCAGGGCGAAGTGCGCGACCGCGATGCGCCCTATGGCTCGATCATGATCTGGGGCACGCTGGAAGCACGGGTGCAGGGCGCCGATCTGGTGATCCTTGGCGGGTTGAACGAGGGCAGCTGGCCCGAGGCGGCCGCACCCGATCCCTGGCTGAACCGCCAGCTGCGCAACCAGGCGGGGCTGCTGCTGCCGGAACGCCGCATCGGCCTGTCGGCGCATGACTTTCAGCAGGCGATTGCCGCGCCCGAGGTCTGGCTGACCCGGTCAGAGCGGTCTGAGGAGGCCGACACCGTGCCCTCGCGCTGGCTGAACCGGCTGACCAACCTGCTGTCCGGCCTGCCGGAACAAGGCGGCCGCGATGCGCTGAAGGAGATGCAGGCCAAGGGCCGCAAGTGGCTGGGCTGGGCCGAAGCGCTGGAGGCACCGGCGCCGGTGCCGCAAATGCCGCGCCCCTCGCCGCGCCCGCCGGTGGCGAGCCGGCCGCGGCGGCTGACGATCACCGAAATCCCGCGGCTGATCCGCGACCCCTATGCGATCTACGCCAAGCATGTGCTGCGGCTGAAGCCGCTGAATTCGCTGGTGCAGGAGCCCGACGCCCTGCTGCGCGGCATCGTGGTGCATGAGGTGTTCGAGCATTTCATCAAGGAAGCCCAGGACGATCCTTCACTGCTGACCACCGATCACCTCATAGAGAAGACGCGCGAGCTGCTGGACACCCATGTTCCCTGGCCCGTCGCCCGCATCCTGTGGCACACCCGCATCCGCAAGATCGCCGGCGACTTTGTGCTGGCGGAGCAGGAGCGCCAGTCCCGCGCCAGGCCGGTGGCGTTTGAGGCCAAGGGCAGCGCCCGGCTGGATCCGCTGGATTTTACCATCGCCTGCCGCGCCGACCGGATCGACATGGATGAGCGCGGTTTCCTGCATCTTTATGACTACAAGACCGGCGCGCCGCCTACAGAGACGCAGCAGAAGAAGTTCGAGAAACAGCTTCTGATCGAGGCTGCCATGGCCGAGGAAGGCGCCTTTGACGATCTTGGCCCGGCCGAGGTCGCCCGCGCGCTGTTCATAGGATTGGGCAGCAAAATGAAGGAGGTGCGCGCGCCCTTGGATGAAGAGCCGCCCGCCAAGGTCTGGGATGAGCTGCGCGCGCTGATCGGGGCCTATTTCGAGACTGATCAAGGCTATTCGAGCCGGCGCATGGTGCACCGCGACGACATCGCCGGCGACTATGACCACCTGGCGCGTTACGGGGAATGGGACCGCAGCGCCACGCCGCAGCCGGAGGATCTGGCATGACCATCCGCGACGCCGCCTCCGAGGCGCAGTTCCGCGCCGCTCGCCCCGATGCCTCGACCTGGCTGGCGGCCAATGCCGGCTCCGGCAAGACCAAGGTGCTGACCGACCGGGTGGCGCGGTTGCTGCTGAAGGGCGTGCAGCCGCAGCATATCCTGTGCCTCACCTACACCAAGGCAGCCGCCAGCGAGATGCAGAACCGGCTGTTCAAACGGCTGGGTGAATGGGCAATGCTGGGCGATCCGGCGCTGATTGGAGCTTTGACCGAGCTGGGCGAAGTCAACACCGCGGCCGAGGATCTGGCCAAGGCCCGCACCCTGTTTGCGCGCGCCATCGAGACGCCGGGCGGGCTGAAGATCCAGACCATCCACTCATTCTGTTCGTCGCTCCTGCGCCGCTTCCCTCTGGAGGCCGGCGTCAGCCCGCAGTTCTCGGAAATGGACGACCGCGCGGGCCAGTTGCTGCGGGCTGAAATCATGGAAGATTTTGCCCAAGGGGAGGAGGCCCCGCTGGTCGATGCGCTGGCACGCCATGTCAGCGACAGCGATTTTGAGACTCTGACAGCGGCCATCTGCCAGCGCCGTGCCGATTTCACCCAGCCGCTTGAGTGGGCCGGGCTGCTGGAACTGTTTGAGCTGCCCGAAGGGTTTGATGAGGCCGCGCTGGAAGCGCTGGTGTTCCTTGGCGGCGAGGAAGAGCTGCTGCAACGCAGCCGCGACATGCTGGGGCAGGGCGGTGCGACCGATCAGAAGGCCGCCGCCAAGCTGGCGGGCATCGGCAAACCCACGCTTGCTGATCTGAGCACTTTGGAAGGCGTCTTTCTGACTGGTGCGAGCGCCAAGGAGCCATTTACGGCCAAACTGGGCAAGTTCCCCACCAAGAAGCTGCGCGAATCCCACCTGCCGCTGATGGACCAGTTGGAGCCGCTGATGCTGCGGGTGGAGGATGCCCGTGCCAAGCGCCTTGGCCTCACCGCCGCGCGCAAGAGCCATGATCTGCACCGCTTTGCCGCCGCCTTCCTGCCGGAGTATGAGCGCCGCAAGCAGCTGCGCGGCTGGCTCGACTTTGACGACCTGATCCTGAAGGCCCGGCAATTGCTGAACGACCCGGGCGTGGCGGCCTGGGTGCTCTACCGGCTGGACGGCGGCATCGACCACATCCTGGTGGACGAAGCGCAGGACACCAGCCCGGTGCAATGGGACGTGATCGAGAAGCTGGCACAGGAATTCACCGCCGGCGAGGGCGCGCGTTCGGGTGTGGAGCGCACCATTTTTGTGGTCGGCGACAAGAAACAGTCGATTTATTCCTTCCAAGGGGCGGACCCGGATGCCTTTGACCGGATGCAGCAGGAGTTTGGCAAACGGCTGGCGGAAACCGGGGCGGGGCTGCAGGATGCCTCGCTCGACTTCTCCTTCCGCTCGTCGGCGGCGATCCTGAAACTGGTTGATCTGGTATTTCAAGACAGCCCGCGCGCTGGCTTCCGCAAGGAGGCGCTGCATAGGGCCTTCAAGTCGGACCTGCCAGGCCGGGTGGACCTGTGGCCGGTGGTCGAGAAGGTGGCGGATGACGAGGACCCCGACTGGACCAGCCCCGTCGACCGCCCCAGCAGCCGCCATCACACGGTGATCCTGGCCGAACGGATCGCGCACTCGATCAAGGAGATGATCGACACCGGCGTGACAATTCCCGAGGACGGCCCGGAGCGCGGTACATTCCGGCGCCGGCCTGTGACAGCTGGAGATTTCCTAGTTCTGGTCCAGCGCCGTTCGGATTTGTTCTCGGAAATCATCCGCGCCTGCAAAAAGGCCGAACTGCCTATCGCCGGCGCCGACCGGCTGAAGGTGGGGGCGGAGCTGGCAGTAAAGGATATTGCGGCACTGCTTCGGTTCCTGGCGCTGCCGGAAGACTCTTTGTCGCTGGCGGAGGCTCTGAAATCGCCGCTGTTCGGCTGGGGCGAGCAGGCGCTGTTCGATCTCGCGCACCGGCGCGAGGCGATGTATCTGTGGCCGGCGCTGCGCGACCGGTCAGGGGAGTTCCCTGAGACCATGGCGGTGCTGAATGACCTGCGCGCCAATGCCGATTTCCTGCGCCCCTTTGACCTGATCGAACGCATCCTGACCCGCCACGGCGGCCGCCAGAAGTTGCTGGGCCGTCTGGGGCCGGAGGCGGAGGACGGTATCAACGCGCTGCTGTCGCAGGCGCTGGCCTATGAGCGGACGGACGTGCCCAGCCTCACCGGGTTTCTGGTCTGGATGCAGACCGACGATTTGGAGATCAAACGCCAGATGGGTGCCGCCGGCGACATGATCCGGGTGATGTCGGTGCATGGCTCCAAAGGTCTGGAGGCGCCGATCGTGATCCTGCCGGACACCGCCAAACGGCAAGCGCCGCGGGATGCGGAGATCATGCTGGCCGAGGGCACCCCCGTCTGGAAGGTGCCGAAAGAGCAAATGCCCGCTGCCATGCTGGCGGCCCGCGAAGCAGCGCAGGAGAAGTTGCAGAATGAGCGGCTGCGGCTGTTGTATGTGGCTCTAACTAGGGCTGAAAAGTGGCTGATCGTGGCTGCGGCTGGCGATGCGGGAGACGCCGGCGACAGTTGGTACCGCATGGTTGAAGGCGCCATGCGCGAAGGCGGCGCCCAGGAGTGTGAGACCGGAGGCGGCAGCGGCCTGCGCCTGCAGCATGGCGATTGGGACGGGCTGCCGCTGGACATTCCGACGGTTGTTGAAGCCGAAACGCACAGGCTGCCGGAGGTCTTCACCCGGCCTGCCCGCGCCTATACAGCGCCGGCGCCGACGCTGAGCCCCTCGGACTTGGGCGGGGCCAAGGCCTTGCCCGGTGATCAGGGTCTGGATGAGGACGCCGCAAAGGCCCGCGGCAGCCGGCTGCACCTGCTGCTGGAGCACCTGCCGGGCCGGCTGGAGCGGATTGGCCGCAACTGGCGCGGAACCTGTTGCAGGGGGCCGAAGACACCGCAGAATTGCTGGCGGAAGCGTCAGCCGTGCTGACAAACCCGGAGCTGTCGCACATCTTCCAGCCGGAAACTTTGGCGGAGGTGCCGGTAACTGCGGAGCTGCACGGCAGCCGCCTGCATGGCATCATCGACCGGCTGATAGTCACGCCAGGGAAAATCCTCGCGGTGGATTTCAAATCCAACGCCACAGTGCCTGAAACCGTTGACCAATGCCCCGAAGGCCTGCTGCGGCAGATGGGCGCCTATGCCCATGCGCTGGCACAGATTTATCCCGATCGCACCATTGAAACCGCGCTACTGTGGACCCGCACTGCATCCCTGATGCCGCTGCCGCACGAGCGCGTGACAGCGGCGCTGATGCGGCGGATGGAACCTTGACGATCCGTTAAGCCGTACCTAGGTTCCAACTCCAGTTGCCACATAACTCTATGGAGACATGCATATGTCCACCGTTGCCGTCACCGACGCCACCTTTGACGCCGAAGTCAAGAACTCAGACATCCCCGTAGTGGTGGATTTCTGGGCTGAGTGGTGCGGTCCCTGTAAGCAGATCGGCCCGGCTCTGGAAGAGCTGGCCGCGGAATTCGACGGCAAGGTAAAGATTGCCAAGGTCGACGTTGACAGCAACCCGAACGCCGCCGCCGCCATGGGCGTGCGCGGCATCCCGGCGCTGTTCATCTTCAAGGACGGCCAGGTGATCTCGAACCGCGCCGGCGCCGCCCCCAAGGCCGCGCTGCAGAGCTGGATCGAAGAAGCCATCTAAGCCGGATCCCTCTCAAGGGTTTCAGAGGGCTGTCCCCGCGGGGACAGCTCTTTTTGTGCCGGGGCCACTGGTGTAGCGGGTGATTGCAAACTGGCTCTTTTCATTGCGCCGCCGCCCTGCGACGGTCCGCGCTGAGACAGGTACAGGAGGCATTATGGCCAAGACACGGGTACTGGTGGAATTCGGCATGGGCACGTCGCTGAGGCGTGAGGATTATACCGAAGCCGCCCGCCGCGCGATCAAGGATGCGCTGTGGCACAACTCCGTCAGCATGGCGGAGCTGTTTGATTTCCAGAAGGAAGACATGATCATCGACGCCGAGATCGGGGTGCAGAAACCGGAAGCGGTGGACACGGACGCGTTGATGGAGATCTTCCCCTACGGCCGGCCCAGCATCCGGGTTGTGGAAGGCGGATTGAACATCGACAAACCCCACGGCGGGCGCACGGTGATCGCCAATGCCGCGGTGGTGGTGTCCTTTGACATGGAGGCCGCAGAATGAGCGAAAAACGCATCATCCTGGAAATGGGCATGGGCAATGATCTGTATGGCCAGGACTATACCAAGGCGGCGCGGCGGGCGGTGCAGGACGCGCTGCATCACTCCTCGATCACGCTGTTTTCCAAGCTGGGGATCGATCACAGCGAAATGCGGGTGGAGGTGACCATCGGCGTGCAACAGCCGGAGGCGGTGGATTGCGGTCTGGTGGCTGAGGACTTGCCGCGGGGCCGGGCCAGCGTGCGCGCGGTCAAGGGCGGGCTGGATGTGGAGGACGCTGAGGCCGGCAGCCGCCATGTGGTGGCCACCGCCGCGATTGAGGCCTGGGTTCCGGATCAGGCCGGGAAGTACAAGATCCGCGGCTGAAAACAGGCTCTAACAAAGAAAAAGCCGCCCGGAACGGGGCGGCTTTTGAATTCGGTTCTGGCCGGCGGGTTACAGCGCAGCGATGTCGCCGCGGACCAGGCCGATATCTGCCAGCTGGGCGTCCGACAGCTTGTCCAGCGCGTTGCGCGTCTGGCGGGTCTCGTTCCATTCCACGAGAGCAGTTTTCACGTTGATCAGTGCGTCGACCACGCGGAGAACGGTGACTGCTCCGAGCGGCGCGTAGATGTTTGCGGTAGTCATAGCGCTAGTCCTTCTGAGAAACAGCCGACCCTGTGCCGGTTGTGAGCCCCATGTAGGATGTGTTTATGAGTCCCACAATTGCTGGAATCTCAGCCCCGATCTGCACGCACTGCATAGCGTATGCAGGCGGATCCCAGCGCATCCTATCCCTTGTGCCCTGCAAGTGATGGTTCCATATAGAGGGCAGAAAATTGGAGGCATGAATGGCAGACGATCAATTCCCCGGCTGGCACGGCACAACCATCATCGGCGTGAAAAAGGGCGGTGAGGTGGTCATCGCCGGCGACGGACAGGTGTCGCTGGGCCAGACCGTGATCAAGGGCACCGCCCGCAAGGTGCGCCGCCTGTCGCCCGGAGGCTTTGACGTGGTGGCGGGGTTTGCCGGCTCGACTGCCGATGCCTTTACCCTGCTGGAGCGGCTGGAGGCGAAACTGGAGGCCACCCCCGGCCAGCTGGCGCGGGCCAGCGTTGAACTTGCCAAGGACTGGCGCACCGACAAGTACCTGCAAAAGCTGGAGGCGATGCTGATCGTCACAGACGGCAAGGACATGTTTGTGATCACTGGCGCCGGCGATGTGCTGGAGCCGGAACACGATGTTGCGGCTATCGGCTCGGGCGGGAATTTCGCCCTGGCTGCGGCGCGCGGCATGATGGACAGCGACAGGTCCGCCGAAGGCGTGGCCCGCGATGCGATGGCCATTGCCGCCGATATTTGCGTCTACACCAATGGCAAGCTGACCGTCGAATCCATCGGCCAGGAGGGTTGATGTGGCTGGGATCGGCAAGGACGATCTGCGGGCGGCGGTTGGCTCCGGCCTGCTGAGCGAGGCGCAGGCGGCGTCGCTGCTGGCCTTGGCCGACAGCCGCCGCGGCGCGCGGGAGAACCTGGCCCCGGGCGATGAGCCGTTTGAGCTGTTCAAAGGGTTCAACGAGATCTTCATTGTCATCGGCCTGCTGATCCTGGCATCGGGCTGGATGGCCTTCACCGCGGTGGATCTGGCCGGTTCGCTGGGCGGCTATCAGCAAAAGGCAGTCTGGTCCGCCGTTGCCGGCGCCGTGGTTCTGTGGCTGCTGTCCGAATACTTCATCCGCCGCCGCCGGATGGTGGCGCCGGCCATTGCGCTGTCGCTGTTGTGGGCCGGCAACGCAGGCACCGGCTTTGCCGCGCATTTCTCGCAGCCCTTCATGATCGCGCAGAACGACTTTTCCAGCCTGCCGCTGCCATTTGCACTCAGCACCGCTGCCATTGCGGTGTTCTGGCTGCGCTTCCGGGTGCCTTTCGCGATGGCGCTGATTGCGCTGGGTGTCTTTGTCTTTGCCTTTCTGACCGCCGCGATCCGGGGCGGCACGCCAGCCGGGATCAGCGATCTGTTCCTGCTGTCAGCAAGCGGGCCCTTTGCGTGGATCACCCTGGCCGTCGGCTTTGCCGTCTTTGCAGTAGCGATGGCTTTTGACCTCAGCGACCCGCACCGGGTGACGCGGCGGTCGGCGCAGGGGTTCTGGCTGCATGTGGTAGCCGCGCCGGCCCTGGTCAACACCATCGCGCTGAGCCTGCTGGACACCGGCGGTTCCGGGTCGCACATGCTGCTGCTGGGTGTGCTGCTGCTGTTTGCCCTGATCGCGATCATCATCGACCGCCGCTCGTTCCTGATCGCCGCCATCGGTTACAGCGTCACCCTGGCCGGCACCGTGTTCAACGGCGAGGGCACGGCGATCACCATCCTGGCGCTTGGCGTTTTCCTGGTAGCCCTGGGTGCGTTTTGGAGCCGGATCCGGGCTGCGCTGCTGGCGCCGCTTGCCTCGGTGCTGCCCTTGCACCGGCTGCCGCCCTCTCATTGAGGCGCAGCAAAAGAGGGCTGAGCAGATGCCCAGCCCTCCAATTGGCCGTGTTGCGTGAGTGGCAGGCCGGTTATTTGATCTTGGCAACACCCAGCGGCACACCGGCAACCTCGCACCAGATGTACACCTCGTTGTGCTTGGAAATGTCCCAGGTGGCGGGCACCGCATAACGCTGCTTGCCGGTCAGGCTGAGCAGGGCACCCAGTTTGGTGTCGGGGTCATACTTGCCGTCCTTGCCCAGGGCAACACGCGGGTCCGGGCCGCCGTCCAGCGAGAAATCGTCGCCCAGCTCGACGATGTAGCGGCCGCCTTCTTCGACCACTTTGACCACGCCTGAAGTCACGTGGTTCGAACGGCCCTCGAAGTGGCCTTTGGCGCCGCCGGCAATGGCAGCGGTTGCGCCGGTGAGGGTCACGGCGGCGGTGGTTACAGCGGCGGCTGCAAAGAAGGATCGGCGGTTCAGCATGTTTGTCTCCCTTTGGCTCCTGAACAAGATGCTGGCTGCATCTGGGCAGGTTCGCGGTGAAAAAGATACCGGGGCTCACCGGCCTATTATCTGGCGTGTTTGGCGCGTGTTCCGGCGTGAGGTATCCGTGATCAAGGCGTGATCGGCTTGTGTTTTCCGCCTCCATGATTAGGTTCCCGGTGAAACAAGAAAGCTGAGAGACATGACCGATCTGACCCCGCGCGAAATCGTTTCCGAACTGGACCGCTTCATCATCGGCCAGAAGGAGGCCAAGCGTGCCGTGGCCGTGGCCCTGCGCAGCCGCTGGCGGCGCAAGCAGCTGCCGGACGACCTGCGCGACGAGGTCTATCCGAAGAACATCCTGATGATCGGCCCCACCGGCGTCGGCAAGACCGAGATCTCGCGCCGACTGGCGAAACTGGCCCGCGCGCCTTTCATCAAGATCGAAGCCACCAAGTTCACAGAGGTCGGATATGTCGGCCGCGACGTGGAGCAGATCATCCGTGATCTGGTCGACAGCGCCATTGCCCAGACCCGCGAGTATATGCGCGAAGAGGTGAAGGCCAATGCCCACAAGGCCGCCGAGGACCGTGTGGTCGAGGCCATCGCCGGCACTGACGCACGCGAGGCTACCCGCGATATGTTCCGCAAGAAGCTGAAGGCAGGTGAGCTGGATGATACGGTGATCGAGCTGGACGTGGCCGATACTTCCAACCCGATGGGCAATATGTTCGACATCCCCGGCCAGCCCGGCGGTGGCAATATGGGGATGCTGAACCTGGGCGACCTGTTCGGCAAGGCGATGGGCGGGCGCACCACCCGCAAGAAGATGACCGTTGCTGAAAGCTATGAGGTGCTGATCGGCGAAGAGGCCGACAAGCTGCTGGATGATGAAACCGTCACCCGCAGCGCGCTGGAATCGGTGGAGCAGAACGGCATCGTGTTCCTGGACGAGATCGACAAGGTCTGCGCCCGGCAGGAGACCCGCGGCGGCGATGTCAGCCGCGAGGGCGTACAGCGCGACCTGCTGCCGCTGATCGAGGGCACCACCGTCAGCACCAAGCACGGGCCGGTGAAGACCGACCATATCCTGTTCATCGCCTCGGGCGCCTTTCATATCGCCAAACCCTCGGACCTGCTGCCGGAACTGCAGGGCCGCCTGCCGATCCGGGTAAACCTGCGGGCGCTGACCGAGGGCGATTTCGTGCGTATCCTGACCGAGACCGACAACGCGCTGACCCGTCAGTATACTGCGCTGATGGGCACCGAAGAGGTTGAGGTCACCTTCACCGAAGACGGTATCGCGGCGCTGGCCAAGATTGCGGCGGAGGTAAACCAGTCGGTCGAGAACATCGGCGCCCGCCGGCTTTATACGGTGATGGAGCGGGTGTTCGAGGAGCTGTCCTTTACCGCGCCGGACCGCTCGGGCGAGGCGGTGACGGTGGACTCCCGCTTTGTCATGAAGCACCTGGGCGAGCTGGGCCGGTCCGCCGACGTCAGCCGTTACGTGCTGTAAGCCGCCGGAACGCGGCAGCGAATCTGGACATTGGCGGCAGGTGCAGTAGCCTGCCGCCACGTGTTTTTTGAGGGCAGACATCTATGCAAAGCCTGCGCGCGGTTGCCGCTTTGGTACTGATTGGATTGGGCGGATGCGCCGACCGGTCCTATAGCCCCACTGTGCCCGAGGCGCTGGAGGTGGGTACCGCCAAAACCGTCTTTGCCGCCACCAACCGCGAACCGCTGCCCGACGGAACCTTTGGCCCCGAGCGGGCGGAGAATTTCAGCTTGCTGGAACTCACCGTCTCGATCCCGCCGGCGCATAGCCCCGGCTCGCTGAAGTTCGGTTATGGCGATCCCGACCCGGCTACAGAGTTCACCATGGCCGGGCGCAGGAAATTCGAGAGCGAAACGGCTTTCTCAACCCGGCTGCAACAGGAGCTGGCCCGCTTTCCGCCCAAGGAACGCGATGTCACGGTTTTTGTGCATGGCTTTAACTCAACCCAGGCAGAGACTGCCTTTCGCGCCGCCCAGCTCAGCCATGACATCGAAATTCCAGGGGCGACCGTGATTTATTCCTGGCCCAGCAAAGGCAAGCCGCTGGGTTACGCCTATGATGGCGACAGCGTGCTGTTTGCCCGCGACGGGCTGGAAACGCTGTTGCGCAGGCTGCGCGCCTCGGGGGCCGGGCGGATCGTGGTGGTGGCCCATTCCATGGGCGGTTTGCTGACCATGGAGGCGTTGCGCCAGATCGAAATCGGCAGCCCCGGCTGGACCGCGCGCAACCTCGGCGGCGTGATTCTGATGTCGCCGGACCTGGATGTCGATGTTTTCAGATCGCAGATGCAGCAGTTTTCCAAGGTGCCGCAGCCGTTTCTGATTTTTGTTTCGCGCAAGGACAATGTCCTGACGCTGTCACAGCGCCTGCGCGGGCTGAACGGCCGCGAACGGCTGGGCAATCTGGACAATATCGAAGACCTAAGCGGGCTGCCGGTCGAGGTTATCGACACCACTGCATTTGCCGATGAAGCGGAGTCTCAGCATTTCGTCGCTGCCACATCCCCGGCATTGCTCGCCCTGTTGAACGGTGCCCGCGAAACCGCTGACACCTTTGCCCAGGGCCGGGAGGGGTTGCAGAACATCCTTCCGGGCCAGCTTGTCATCCGCGACAACGCAGTAAAGCTGGCGCTGACAAGCCCGCCCGCCAGCAACAGGTAACCGCTGCCGCGGTCAGCGGGAGCGGCGCAGGTAGACGTAATAGGCACCTTCGCCGCCGTGGCTGACATGGGCTGGCGTCACCTGCAGCACCGCCTGCGCCAAGGGCGGCAGCGCCAGCCATTGGGGCACCTTGTGGCGCAGCACGCCGAGCGGCACCGGGATCGGACCCGGCTCGTCCCGGTGCTTGCCCTTGCCAGTGACCACCAGCACCAGCCGCTTGCCCGAGGCCTGGGCCGACAGGATGAACCGGGTGAGGGCAGGGTGCGCGCCATCGATGCGCATGCCGTGCAGGTCCAGCTTGCCTTCGGGCCGGATCTTGCCGCGCTTCATGCGGCGGAAGGATTTCTCATCCATCTTCACCGGATCGGTGGACAGGCTGCGGGCGATCGAAGGCTTCAGGTCGTGCTTCACCGGTTTCGGCCTGGCCCGGCTGCCAACCTCAAACGGGTCGAGCCGCGGTTCCGGGTGTTTGACCGGCTTGGGCTTGGGTTTCGGCGGGTAGGGCGGCGTGGAATGGGCGCCGGGCGACAGGCGCTCAGTCTGCTTGACGACCTTTTGCCAGAGGTCGATCTCCTCTTCCGTCAATTTCCGCCGTGTCATTCAAAGGTCTTCCGGCAACATCGCATAAGCCCGCTGGATCGGCAGCAGCACCACCATCCGCCCGGGGTCTTTCATTGTGCCGGCCGTTTGTCCAGCCTCGTCACCGGTGCCGACAAAGATATCGGCACGCTGTGCGCCCTTGATGGCGGAGCCGGTGTCCTGCGCCACCATCAGCCGGCGCAGCGGCATATGGCCGTCCTTTTCCACCCAGACCGGCGCGCCCAGCGGTGTATAGGCGGGATCGGCTGCAATGGTGCGCATCGGCGTGACCGAGCGGTTCATCGCCCCCAGCGGCCCCTTGGAGGCGGCCACTTTGCGCACCTCGCGGAAGAAGACATAGGAGGGGTTATGGAACAGCAGTTCCTTGCCGTCCGCCGGGTTGCGGCGCACCCAGGACTTGATCACCTGGGCGCTGACCTGATGGGCGCTGTAGACGCCGCGGCGCACCAGTTCGCGGCCGATGGATTTGTATTCGTGCCCGTTGGCGCCGCCATAGCCGACCCGGATGGTCGAACCGTCCGGCAGGCGGATCCGGCCGGAGCCCTGGATCTGCAGAAAGAACAGCTCCACCGGGTCGTCGACCCAGGCGATTTCCAGCCCGCGGCGCTCCATCACACCGCTGGTCAGAATGTCCCGGCGCGGCAGCCACAGGCTGGTTTGGCGTGCCTCAGGCGGCATCTTGTAAACAGGATAACGGTAGCGGCCTGAAGGGTAGCGGGAGCCGTTCAGCTCCGGCTCAAAATATCCGGTGAAAAGGGCGGCGTTGCCGTCTTCGATCAGAACCGGGCGGAAGAAGAGTTCGAAAAAGGCCCGGGCCCCGCCGGGCGCCTGGGCCCGCGCGGCCTTGCACAGGGCAGCCCAATCGGGGTCCTTGAGGTCACGGCAAGTTTCCAGAAAGACCGACAGCGCCGCGGCGTGGTCATCCTCGTCCCAGCCCTGCAGCTCGGAAAACTCCAGGATGCTGGAGACGGTCTCGGAGTGCGCCCCGGAGGCGGTCATTGCGGCACCTGCAAATGCAGCTGCCGCCAGTGCCCCCCGAAGCGCGGCAATCATGCGTCCGTCGCGACCAGCTGCCAGTTGGGGTCGTCCGCGCCCATGTTGCGGGCAAAGACCCAGGTGTCCTTCTGGCGTTTCACTGCCTTCGGGTCACCCTCGACAATGTCGCCGCCGCGGTCGCGGACCACCGAGGTCATCTCTCCGACAAAGCGCATGGTGATCTCGGCTCGGCCCGACTGCGCGTCGAACCGGGCATCGGCCACGGTAGTTTCGCGCACACCGATAAATTCTGCCTCGATCTTCAGGCCCTGGTCCTCGCGCTGCGCAACCGCATCGACAAAGCTTTCGAACACGTCTTCGGCCAGGAAGGGCTGGATGTCGTCCAGGTTGCCGTGCTCAAAGCCCATCAGGATCATCTCATAGGCGCCGCGGGCGCCCTGAACAAATTCCTGCACCTGGAACGAGGGCTCGGCCCGCTTCATCTCAGCCAGCGCCCGCGCCTGCGGGCTGTCATCGGCGACATAGTCGGTGATGTCCCGGTCCGGGCCGCCTTCGATGACTTCCAGGTCGGGGCGGCGGCCGCGTGCTTCGGATTGCGGCAACGGCGGCTTTTCAAAGCCTTCGCGTGTTCCCAGAACGCTTTTCAAGCGCAGGATCAGAAACACAGCAATACCGGCCAGAACCAAAAGCTGAATCACAGGCGACTCCATGGATACCTCATGCTAGGCGTTCGTGCTTGGTTTGAAACCAAAGCGGTCAAGTCTTATGTAGGTGACGGGCGGGGGCAAGTCTACCGCTGCAGCGTATGATCTCAAGGAAACCCTAATGTATCTTTTCCTGGCCTTCCTGATGGTTCCCATCATTGAAATCGCTTTGTTTATTCAGGTGGGGGGCGCTATCGGGCTATGGCCGACCCTGGCCATCGTGGTTCTGACCGCGGTAATCGGCACCTGGCTGGTGAAAACCCAGGGGCGTATGGCGATGGGGCAGCTGAGATCGTCTTTTCAGCAATTGAACGACCCGGCAGAGCCCTTGGCCCATGGGGCCATGATCCTGTTTGCCGGTGCTTTGCTGCTGACGCCGGGGTTCTTTACCGATGCCTTCGGCTTTGCCCTGCTGATGCCGCCAGTGCGGCTGGCGGTGTACCGCTATCTGCGCGCCCGTGTCACTGTGGCTCAGTTCCAGATGGGGCCGGGCAGCATGCAGGGGCGCCACTACCCCGGAACCGCCGGAAGACCGGATGACATCATCGACGGAGATTACGAAGATGTGACCCCGGGCAAGCGCCCGGAGGGCCCCTCAGGCTGGGTTGACGGCCCCCGTTGAGATACCCGGACCAAGCTGTTAAGCACGGTCCAAAGCATTTTTTCAGGAGTATCCCGATGGCCGAAAACGGCGAAGCCCAGCAGCAGCAGGTTCAGATGAACATTCTGGGCCAGTTCATCCGCGACATGTCGTTTGAAAACGTGATGGCGCAGAAAGGCTCCGGCGGCGAGGTCCAGCCCGACGTCAGCGTGCAGGTGAACCTGGATGCCAAGAAGCGTTCGGTTGAGAACCAGTATGAGGTTGTCACCAAGCTGACCGTCGAATCCAAGAACAAAGAAGGCGGCGAAGTCCTGTTTGTGCTGGAGCTGGAATATGTCGGCGTGTTCAACATCGCCGGCGTGCCGGAAGATCAGCTGCACCCGTTCCTGCTGATCGAATGCCCGCGCATGACCTTCCCGTTCCTGCGCCGCATCGTGTCCGACGTGACCCGCGACGGCGGCTTCCCGCCGCTGAACCTGGACAACATCGATTTCGTGGCGATCTACCGCAACGAGCTGGCCCGCCGCCAGCAAGAGGCTGCCGCGGCTGCCCCGACCCAGTAAGGGTTCAGACCTTGGAAACAGGAAACGCCGCTGACATTCAGCGGCGTTTTTCTTTGGCACGGGCTGGCTGCGTTCAGGAGGCCTTCCACAGGGCATCATCGCCCATCTTGGCGACAAAGGCGTCATGGGCGGCCTGCTCCTCGGCGGTGATCCGCGCGGGCAGGGGCGTTTGCCGCGGGGCGGGGCGCCAGTCGTCTTCGACCTGGACCGAGCCGGGGGAGGCTTGTGCGGACAGGCCGAAGTCCGGCTGACGGCCGCCGATCAGTTCCAGATAGACATCGGCCAGGATCTCGGAGTCGAGCAGCGCGCCGTGCAGGGTCCGGTTCGAGTTGTCAATGTTGAAGCGGCGGCACAGCGCATCCAGCGTCGCCGGCGAGCCCGGGAACCGTTTGCGGGCCATCGCCAGCGTATCCAGCGCCTGATCCATCGGCAGTTTGGGCAATCCCATCCGGTCCAGTTCATAGTTCAGGAACTTCATGTCGAAGCTGGCGTTGTGGATGACTAGCTTGGAGTCCTGGACGAAATCGAGGAACTTCTGGCCGATCTTGGCAAACACCGGCTTGTCCCGCAGCGTCACCGCGCCAGGTTCCGGTTTCTGCGGCGGCTCCAGCAGGTCGGGGCCGATGCCATGCACCGAAAATGCCTCTGCCGGCATGGAGCGTTCCGGGTTCATGTATTCGTGGAACGTCTTGCCGGTGGGCATGTGGTTATAGAGCTCCACCGCACCGATCTCGACAATCCGGTCGCCGGAGAATGGGTCAAAGCCGGTGGTCTCGGTATCAAGAACGATTTCACGCATGGCTTAGTTTGCTCCTGATGTCTGCGAGGATCTCTGCCACCTGCGCCTCGGCGTGCTCCAGCGTGTCCGTTTCGATCACATAGTCGGCACGGGCGATCTTGTCCTCAATCGGTATCTGTTTTTGCAGAATATGCCGGAACTGCTCAACCGTCATCGTGCCGCGGGCAAGAACCCGCTGCTGCTGGGTTTCCGCATCGACACTCACACAGGCCACCGCATCCATTTCGGCATTGCCGCCGGTTTCAAACAGCAGCGGGATGTCGAAGACCAGGACATCGCTTTTTGCCTGCGCCCGGAAGGCGGCCCGGTCCTGCGTGACCAGCGGATGAACGATGGTTTCGATCTGCTTTAGTGCATACGGGGTCCGGCCGATGATCTGCTTCAAGGCAGTGCGGCTGACTTCGCCATTTTCGATTGCTTCCGGAAAGGCTGCTCCCATGGGCTCAACGGCTGCACCGCCCCGGCTGTAAAGCCGGTGAACCGCCGCATCCGCATCCCAAACTGCGCAGCCATGGGCCGCGAACAGCTTGGCGGTGGTGCTTTTGCCCATACCGATCGAGCCGGTGAGGCCGAGGCTGAAACTCATCTGAGCGCCGCCGCGCGGGTGGCTGCATCCACGTCGGGGCGGTGGCCGAACCAGCGCTCGAACCCCGGTACCGCCTGGTGCAGAAGCATGCCAAGCCCGTCGACCACAGTACAGCCGGCATCCTCGGCGGCCTGCAGCAACTCGGTTTTCAGCGGCGCATAGATCAGGTCGGTCACCACGGCGTTGCGCTGCAGCCCGTCCAGCGGCACCCGCAAGCGCGGCTTGCCCACCATGCCCAGCGAGGTGGTGTTCACGATCAACGCGCCTTCTTCAATGATATTTCCGGCCTGGACCCAATCAGACACTTTCACCCGGCTGCCGAAATCGTTTTGCAGCTGTTCGGCACGGTCACGGGTGCGGTTGGTCAGCAGGATCTCGGGCACGCCGGCCTCAAGCAGCGAGGCCACTACCGCGCGGCAGGCGCCGCCGGCGCCCAGCACTACGGCCGGGCCGGATTGCGGCTCCCACAGCGGCGCGCCCTGGTGCAGGTTGGTGATAAAACCATAGCCATCGGTATTGTCGGCCAGGATGGTGCCATCTTTGCGGAAGATCAGCGTATTGGCGGCGCCGATCAGCTTGGCCCGGTCGGTGACCTTATCAGCGATCTCCATCACCGCTTCCTTATGCGGGATGGTCACATTGGCGCCGACAAACCCCATCTTCGGCATCATCCGGATGGTGTCGGCCAGATCCTTAGGCTTCACATGCATCGGCACGTAATGGCCGGCGATGCCGTGCGTGTTCAGCCAGTGGCGGTGCAGCTGCGGGGATTTGGAATGTGCAACCGGACAGCCTATAACGCCGGCGAGCGGGATTTTTGCTTCTGTCATTGCTCGATTACCCCTTGCAGGCCTAAGTAACTGATAAGCTCCATCAGCGGCAATCCCAAGACATTAAAGTAGCTTCCGTCAATGGAGGCGAACAGCCGCACGCCTTCCTCCTCCAGCTTATAGGCGCCCACCGCGTGGCGGATGCTGTCCCAGTTGCGGGAGACATAGTCCTGAAGATAGGCATCGGAGCATTTCCGCATTACCAGCCGGACCTGTCCTACATGGCGCCAGACAGGTTCTCCGTCGCGGTAGATCACTGCCGCCGACAGCAGCATGTGCCGCTTGCCGCACATCTCCTTGAGCTGCTTCAGCGCCACCTCTTCACTGATGGGTTTGGAGAGAAGGGTTCCTTCAAAATCAAGCACTTGATCACAACCCAGCACCAGTTTTCCGGGGTGTTTACCGCTGATCTTACGCGCCTTGGCCTCAGCCAGCGCATCGGCAATATCCCGCGGCGGCGCCTGTTCAGCCAGAAGCGCGGCCTTGATCGCGTCTTCATCCAGCCGCGGGACGTCAGTGGTAAATTCTATGCCTGCCTGGCGCAACAGATGCGCCCGGATTTCGGAACCGGAAGCCAGCACTATGTGGGCAGTCATGTGGAAAACCCCGTGGGAAAGACGCAGATCGTTTCAGGACGTTTTGTATGGTTTTCCACGCTCAAGTAAAAACTCCAGGGGTTGACGCAAATCTCAGGATTCAGCCGGCTGAGTCGTCCTTTGTGAGCGAGGATAACTTGGAATCCGTGGATATACCGGCTCTCCCCGGACCATCCCGTCGTTATCCCCAAGCAAGAAAAGGTAAACACATCCTTAACGCACCTTATTTCTAAGGCGTTAAGGAAATTTCCACAACTCCTGTCCCATCCAAGCTGGAATCTTATCCCTGCTGGGGATAAGCGGAGGAGGATTTACTTATCCACTGGAATCCACGCACACTACTAAAACATCATCCTTCTAATATTCATTTAATTATTAGGGTGGTCAGATCAGACCGGGGAGAACAGCCCATGGACCTGAGCGATGCAATGTTCACGCTCTACCCATACGCCAAGTCGCTGCACATCATGGCTGTGCTCAGCTGGATGGCAGGCCTCTTCTATCTCCCCCGTCTGTTTGTGTATCACGTGGAGCAGGCAGAGAATGTGCAGGATGCAGTGCCGATCTTCCTGACAATGGAAGAGAAGCTCCTGAGGGTCATCATGCGTCCGGCCATGTATGTCTCCTGGGCTGCCGGTCTGTTCATCGTTTTGACGCCCGGAATCGTAGACTGGAGCTACATCTGGCCCTGGACCAAGGGCGCGTCGGTGATAGCGATGACCTGGTTCCACCATTGGCTGCTGTTCCGCTACCGTGACTTCAAAGAAGGCAGGAATACCCTCACGGGCCGGCAGTTCCGGATGATGAACGAGGTGCCCACGGTGCTGATGCTGGTGATTGTGGTTTCGGTCATCTTCAAATTCTGACGCAGAGACGCAGAAACGGGCCCCGCAGCGCCGGAATGGTTGCAGCCGGCGTTTGACTTATCCGAAACGAGTCCCTATGTATGGCTCTCAACGGGCCCGTCCGGGCATTTCGTGTTTTCCAATCCTGTCGTCAGACCGACCCCCTGGGCAAACGGGGGAGTAGAGGCCGTATATATATGACCGTGCAATCCCTGAATCTGTCCGATCTCAAGGCAAAAAGCCCCAAAGCGCTGCTGGCGATGGCTGAGGAGCTGGAGATCGAAAACGCCTCGACCATGCGCAAGGGCGAGATGATGTTCCAGATCCTGCGTGAACGCGCGGATGAGGGCTGGGAAATCGGCGGCGACGGGGTGTTGGAAGTGTTGCAGGACGGTTTTGGCTTCCTGCGCTCGCCCGAGGCAAACTATCTGCCAGGTCCGGATGACATCTATGTCTCCCCCGACATGATCCGCCAATGGTCGTTGCGTACTGGCGATACGGTTGAGGGCCTGATCAAGGCGCCGCTGGACAACGAACGCTATTTCGCGCTGACCAATGTCACCAAAATCAACTTTGAAGAGCCGGAGAAGGCCCGTCACAAGATCGCCTTTGACAACCTGACGCCGCTCTACCCGGATGAGCGCCTGAAGATGGAGATCGAAGATCCGACCATCAAGGACCGCTCCGCCCGGGTGATCGACCTGGTTGCTCCGATCGGCAAAGGCCAGCGGTCGCTGATCGTGGCGCCGCCGCGGACCGGTAAGACGGTGATCCTGCAGAACATCGCGCATTCGATCGAAAAGAACCATCCGGAGTGTTATCTGATTGTTCTGCTGATCGACGAACGCCCGGAAGAGGTGACCGACATGCAGCGCTCGGTGAAGGGCGAGGTTGTCTCCTCCACCTTTGACGAGCCGGCGACCCGGCACGTTGCAGTCTCGGAAATGGTCATCGAAAAAGCCAAGCGTTTGGTGGAACATAAACGAGATGTTGTGATCCTTCTTGATTCGATAACAAGACTCGGTAGGGCCTTTAACACCGTGGTGCCATCCTCGGGTAAGGTTTTGACCGGTGGTGTGGATGCAAACGCGCTGCAGCGCCCGAAACGTTTCTTTGGTGCGGCGCGGAACATCGAAGAAGGCGGCTCTCTTACCATCATCGCCACCGCGCTGATCGACACCGGCTCGCGCATGGACGAGGTGATCTTTGAAGAATTCAAAGGCACCGGTAACTCGGAAATCGTTCTGGACCGCAAAATCGCAGACAAACGCGTGTTCCCGGCCATCGACATTCTCAAATCCGGCACCCGGAAGGAGGATCTGCTGGTTGACAAGGTCGATCTGGCCAAGACCTTTGTGCTGCGCCGGATCCTGAACCCGATGGGCACCACCGACGCGATCGAATTCCTGCTGTCCAAGCTGAAGCAGACCAAGTCGAACTCCGAGTTCTTCGACTCGATGAACACCTGACCCGGGCCGGCGAGAGAGAAGGGCCACCCCATGGACACGATCTTTGCGCTGGCCTCCGCCCAAGGAAAGGCCGGGGTTGCGGTGATCCGCGTCTCCGGCACTTTGGCGCTTGAAGCCGGCGCGCAGCTTTGCGGCGGCTGCCTGCCGGCGCGGCGGGCCAGCCTGCGGGAATTGCGGGACGAATCAGGGGAACGCCTGGATGAAGCGCTGGTTTTGACCTTTACCGCACCGAACAGCTTTACAGGTGAAAATACTGTTGAATTTCAAACACATGGAAGTACAGCCGTGGTATCTGCCGTGCTTGATTCGCTGGGGCAAATCAGTGGTTTGAGAATGGCTGAACCCGGTGAATTCACTCGCCGGGCGCTGGAAAATGGTAACCTGGACCTGGCTCAAGTTGAAGGTCTTGCGGATCTGATCGATGCGGAAACCGAGGCACAGCGCAAGCAGGCGCAAATCATCCTCGCCGGCGGGCTGGGTGACTTGGCGGAAAAATGGCGAGTGAACCTGATCCGGGCGGCATCCTTGATCGAGGTTACCATCGATTTTGCCGACGAGGATGTACCGGTTGACGTCACGCCCGAGGTTTCTGACCTTCTGTCGGATGTCCAGGCCGGCCTGGAGAAAGAGACTGCCGGCGTTAAAATAGCCGAACGGATCCGCAGCGGTTTTGAAGTGGCCATCATCGGTGCGCCCAATGTTGGGAAGTCTACACTGCTGAATGCCTTGGCCGGCCGCGAAGCTGCTATCACCTCAGAATTTGCCGGCACCACCCGCGATATCATCGAAGTGCGCATGGATCTCGCCGGCCTGCCTGTCACCCTGCTGGATACGGCCGGCTTGCGGGATACAGACGACCATGTCGAGGGGATCGGAATAGCGCTGGCGCGCAGGCGGGCGGAAGATGCCGATCTTCGGGTGTTCCTAGCGGAAGATGATGAAATCCTGGATGTTGAAATGCGGGTCGGCGACATCCGCCTGCGTCCGAAGGCTGATCTGAGGGATGATGCCGGAAATGCGGTTTCAGGCCGTTCTGGGCAGGGGATTGACCACCTGATTGACCATATATCCAGCGTTTTAAAAAACAGGTCGGCCCAGGCCGGCATTGCCACGCGGGCACGTCATCGGGATGCGATGGTCGACGCGCTAGCAAGCCTGAAGGAAGCACAGGATATTTTGCAGCGCGGGGCTGAGTATTATGATATAGCCGCCGAGGAAATGCGGTCTGCCATCCGGGCGTTGGAAATGCTGGTGGGGCGCATCGGCGTTGAAAATCTCCTGGACGAGATCTTCTCGAGTTTCTGCCTAGGAAAGTGAAGGAGTGTTTCACGTGAAACATTCAGCTTACGATGTGATTGTTGTTGGCGGCGGTCACGCCGGCACTGAAGCGGCGCATGCAGCGGCCCGCATGGGAGTTAGAACGGCTCTGGTCACTCTGGACCGGGCGGGAATTGGCGTGATGTCCTGCAACCCTGCGATTGGCGGCTTGGGCAAAGGTCATTTGGTCCGGGAAATCGACGCCATGGACGGTGTGATGGGCCGGGTGGCCGACGTGGCTGGTATTCAATTCAGACTACTGAACCGCCGCAAAGGCCCGGCAGTGCAGGGACCTCGCGCGCAGTCCGACCGGAAAATCTACCGGACGGAAATGCTGAAGCTGACCGAAACACAGCCTAACCTGGAAATTATCGAGGGCGAGGTGATCGATTTCCTCATGTCCGGAGAAGCGGTCAGAGGTGTTGTCCTGGCAGATGGAAGCGAAGTTCCAAGCAAGACGGTCATTTTGACCTCCGGCACCTTCCTCCGCGGTGTAATCCATATTGGCGACGTCTCGAAACCCGGTGGGCGCATGGGCGATAAACCCTCAGTCAAACTGGCGGAGCGCCTCGACAGTTTTGAATTGCCGCTTGGCCGCCTGAAGACTGGCACGCCGCCGCGCCTGGACGGGCGGACAATCGACTGGGACAGACTTGCTGCGCAGCCGGGGGATGACGACCCTGTCTTCTTTTCCTTCCTGACCAAGTCGCTCAGCGCCAAGCAAGTTTCCTGCGGTATTACCCACACCAATGGAAAAACGCACGAGATTATCCGGAAAAATCTGGAGCGTTCCGCCATGTACGGTGGGCATATCGAAGGGGTCGGACCACGGTACTGCCCATCCATTGAAGACAAGATCGTACGCTTTGCCGATAAGGAGTCGCATCAGATCTTCCTGGAGCCGGAAGGTGTCTCTGACCACACTGTCTATCCCAATGGTATTTCCACAAGTCTGCCGACCGACGTGCAAGAGGATTATGTTCATTCAATACACGGATTGGAGCAGGCGCGAATTTTGCAGCCGGGCTACGCCATCGAATACGATTATGTCGACCCACGGGCGCTGACCCTGGAGCTATCGCTGAAGGATGTTCCTGGTCTCTACCTGGCCGGCCAGATCAACGGAACCACAGGTTATGAAGAAGCCGCGGCGCAGGGGCTTGTCGCAGGGCTGAACGCCGCGCGCCGGTGCCAGGGGGAGGCGCCGGTGATCTTTGGTCGTTCCAACAGCTACATTGGGGTGATGATTGATGATCTCACGACCAATGGGGTTACTGAACCCTACCGCATGTTCACATCCCGTGCTGAATTCCGCCTGTCACTGCGGGCTGACAATGCGGACCAGAGACTGACCCCAATGGCAATCGAACTAGGCTGCGTCGGTGCAGAGCGGCAGAGGGCGTTTCTAGAGAAGAGTGAGAAGCTGGGCTCTGTGCGGAATGTGCTGGACGCCCAGAGCTTTACACCAAAACAAGTGCAGGAGGCTGGGATCCGGGTCAACCAGGATGGGAACCGCCGGTCAGGACTAGACGTCCTGGCGTTTCCGGATGTGGCGTTCGAAGACATCTTGCCTTTGTTGCCCGAGCTGTCAGCGGTAGAGCCGGATATCCGCCGACAGGTCGAGAGAGATGCGCTTTATGCCAACTACATTGCTCGGCAGGAGCGAGAGATCTCCGCGATGAAGCGCGATGAAGGCTATGCAATTCCGGCAGATTTTTCCTACTATGGAATTGAAGGACTGTCGAAGGAGCTGCAGCAGAAGCTGTCTCAGGCAAGGCCGGAAACGCTGGCCAAAGCAGCCCGCATCGATGGGATGACACCTGCCGGTCTGGCGTTGCTGCTTGCCCGTTTACGCCGGGACCGCGGGGCTCAGGATAAATCCGCATGACTGATAAACATGTACTGCAAACTCTGAATGTTTCACGTGAAACATTGGAGCGGCTGGAGATCTTTGAGCAGGTAATCCTGAAATGGAACCCGAAGATCAATCTGGTGTCCAAATCAAGCTTGGAACAGCTTTGGACGCGGCACATTGCGGATTCTGTGCAAGTGTTCCGCTGTGCTGATCCGATTGCAAATTGGGTGGATATTGGCAGCGGCGGGGGATTCCCGGGGCTGATTATCGCCTTGCTGGCAGCGGATGAGGCGCCGGAAATGAAGGTGACGTTGATTGAAAGCGATCAGCGTAAGTCGGCGTTTTTGCGCACGGCCGCCCGGGAATGCGGAGCTGCAGTGAAGGTTTTGACCCAACGGATTGAGCAAGCAGAACCGCAGCACGCAGATGTCCTTTCCGCGCGCGCGCTGGCTGATCTGTCGTCGTTGCTTGAGTTCGCGGAACGGCATTTGAACGGCACCGGTCTCGCCGTTTTCCCCAAGGGGGAAAGCTGGAAAAAAGAAGTGGATAACGCGCGGGGGCAATGGCGATTCGACGCGGAACCGGTTAGAAGTTTGACAGAACCCGAAGCAGTAATCCTGAAAATAAGGGGAGTGGCACGTGTCTGATTATTCCCGGCCGGAGGGGCCTCGTATTATCGCGGTGGCAAATCAGAAAGGCGGGGTAGGGAAGACAACAACGGCCATCAATTTGGCCGCCGCCCTGGTGGAGTGCGGATTGCGCGTGCTTGTGGTGGATCTTGATCCGCAGGGCAATGCGTCGACGGGGTTGGGGATCGAGCCTTCAGACCGGGATCTGACGACCTATGATCTTCTGGTAGAGGATGCGTCTCTGGAAGATGTGATCCGGCAGACGCAGATAGAGGATCTGTGCATTATCCCCGCGACCATAGATCTGAGTTCGGCGGATATTGAGCTGTTTACCAATGAAAAGCGTAGCTTTCTATTACATGACGCGCTGCGTCAGACTGCAATGGATGACTACGATTGGGATTATGTTCTGATAGATTGCCCGCCTTCGTTGAACTTGCTGACCGTCAACGCCATGGTGGCTTCGCATTCCGTTCTGGTCCCGCTGCAAAGTGAGTTCTTTGCGCTGGAAGGGGTAACACAGCTGATGCTGACGATTCGCGAAGTGCGGCAATCGGCGAACCCGGGGCTGCGAATTGAGGGGATTGTCCTGACCATGTTCGACCGGCGCAACAACCTGTCGCAGCAGGTGGAACAGGATGCCCGTGACAATCTGGGTGACCTGGTGTTCCAAACCAAGATCCCGCGGAATGTCCGGGTCAGTGAGGCGCCGTCTTACGCTCAGCCGGTTCTGAATTACGACACCAACTCTCTGGGGGCGCAGGCCTACCGTGCTCTGGCAGAGGAAATCATCAATAAACATCACAAGATAGCGGCGTAGATGAAGTACACCCACCGGAGGCAATCATGTCAGATAAGAAAACAAAACCACGCGGGCTGGGCCGGGGATTGTCAGCGTTGATGGCAGATGTAAACCCTGCGCCGGTGAGCACGCAGGCTGAAGCACCGCGGAATGCGGAAATTCTGGTGCCAATCGAGAACATTGTTGCCAACCCGAACCAGCCGCGCCGGCAGTTTCTTCAGGAGGATCTGGATGACCTGACCGCCTCCATAAAGGAGAAGGGGGTTCTGCAGCCGCTGATCGTGCGGCCGCGCCCGAGTGGCCAGTATGAGATCGTTGCCGGGGAACGCCGCTGGCGGGCCTCGCAAGCAGCGCAGTTGCATGAAGTGCCGGTTCTGATCCGGGACTACTCTGACCTTGAGATGATGGAAGTTGCCATCATCGAAAACATTCAGCGTTCCGACCTGAACGCGATGGAAGAGGCGCAGAGTTATAAGCAACTGATGGAGAAATTCGGGCATACCCAGGAAAAAATGGCGGAGGCGCTCGGAAAGAGCCGCAGCCATATTGCGAACCTGGTCCGCCTGCTGCATTTGCCGGACGATGTTCAGATTTTGGTGCAAGAGCGGAAACTGTCTGCCGGCCACGCCCGTGCTCTGATTACCTCGGACAATGCGTCGGATCTTGCGAAGAAGATCGTTAAGGGCGGGTTGTCCGTCCGGGCGACCGAAGCGCTGGTGAAGAAGGATGCCGCCGGACTTCAGACGGCGACAGCCAAAAAGCCGAAGAAGGCAGTTGAAAAGGATGCAGACACGCGCGCTCTGGAAGGCGATTTGTCAGCGATGCTGAAGATGAAAGTGTCGATTGATCATAAGCCTGGCGGCGAAAGCGGCTCTGTCACGATAAGCTATGAGGACCTCGATCAGCTGGATGAGCTGTGCAATCTGCTCAGCCGCTAGGCCGGGTCCAGATAAAGACTAGAACGGCTGACAGCACCAGCGCTTGAGTGCCAAGAACATAGACCGGGACTGAAAGCAGCAGTGACAATCCAAAGACGGCGGCAATCGAAATGGTTGCCGCCTTTTTTGCGCCCGGCCGGATTGCACCGCTGTTGCGCCAGTCGGTGATCATGGGACCAAAGATGTTGTGGGCCAGAATCCAGTTGTGCAGCCGGTCTGAGGAATTGGCGAAACAAAAGGCTGCGAGCAGCAGGAAAGGAACAGTTGGGAGGAGAGGGAGAACAATGCCAATGAAGGCCAAGGCAACAAAGAATAGTCCAAGGCCGGCATAGAGAACACGCATTGCTTCAATCCATCAACAGTTCGCGGAGAACCGCATTCAATACCGCGCGGCCATGATCAGTTGCGCGTAGCCTTTGCTCCGAGATAGTGACCATGCCGAGCTGTACAAGGTTATCAAGCCGGCTTTTAGGGAGATTCCGGCCGGCGAGCTGGGAATAGCGCACCATATCCAGACCTTCGAAAAGGCGCATCCCCATCATCAGGTATTCGGCTGCAGCATCTTTGGCTGTGAGAGCTTCGCGTAGGGATTCACCGTTACCCTTGCCGGCGGCTTGCAGCCAAGCCCCTGGAGCGAGGTGGGTTTCAGTTGCGTATCGAATGCCGTTCAGGGTGAGGCGGCCATGGGCGCCTGGGCCGATCCCGGCATAGTCGCCATAACGCCAATAGATCAGGTTGTGGCGGGATTCCGAGCCGGGTTTGGCATGGTTGGAAATCTCATAGCCGGCCATGCCGAAGTCTGCGCAGATCTCCTGAGTGGCCAGATACATGTCGGCAGCGGTGTCATCGGTGGGCAGGTTGCGTAGTTTACCGCGGGCGTAGCGGTCACCGAATGCGGTGCCGTCCTCGATAGTGAGCTGGTAGAGCGAAAGGTGGTCAATGGCCATCGACAGCGCTTCGCGCAGTTCGGCCTGCCAGGCCTCCAGGGTCTGGCCTTGGCGGGCATAGATCAGGTCAAAGCTCACTCGGTTGAAACAGTTGCGGGCGATGTCAAAGGCGGCCTTGGCTTCGGAAACGCTGTGGATGCGGCCCAGCCGGCGCAGATCCTCGTCGTTCAGAGCCTGAATGCCCATGGAGACCCTGTTGACGCCGGCGTCGCGGTAGCCGGCAAAGCGAGTGGCCTCAACGGAACCCGGGTTTGCTTCAAGAGAGATCTCTATGTCATTGGCAAAGGGCCAGATTTCACGTGCCTTCTCGATAACGGCAGACACGGTTTCCGGCTGCATCAGGGACGGGGTGCCGCCGCCGAAGAAAATCGAGTTCAGAACGCGACCTGACAGCTGTTCCGAGAGTCTGTCCAGTTCGGCCAGATAGGCCCTAACCCATAGGTTCTGGTCTATTTTTGCGGAGACATGACTGTTGAAGTCGCAATAGGGGCATTTGGCCTGGCAAAAGGGCCAATGCACGTAAAGGCCAAAGCCCCCATTGCGCCAGTCATCCACCGAAACAGCCCTGGACGAATTGGGCCACCGCCTTGCCGCGATGGCTGATCTTGTTTTTCTCCGCCGGATCCATTTCGGCGCAGGTGATGCTGTAGCCGTCGGGCTGGAACATCGGGTCGTAGCCAAAGCCGTGCGCACCGCGGATCGGCCAGACCAGCTGCCCGGGCATCACGCCTTCGAAGACTTCGTCGTGGCCGTCGGGCCAGGCAATGACCAGGGTGCAGCGGAACTGGGCGGTACGGGGGGCGCCGGCACCGGCAGCGTTCAGCTCATCATTGGCGCGGGTCATTGCCATCTTGAAGTCGCGGCCGCTGGGGGTTTCAGCCCAGTCGGCGGTGTAGACACCGGGGGCGCCGTTCAGCGCGTCGATGGTGATGCCGGAGTCATCGGAGAGGGCAGGGAGGCCGGTGGCCTTGGCGGCGGCATGGGCCTTGATCCGGGCATTGCCGACGAAGGTGTCTTCGGTCTCTTCCGGTTCCGGCAGATCCATCTCGCCGGCGCCGACAACGCTGACGCCGAAGGGGGCGAGGATCTCGGAGATCTCGTGCAGCTTGCCCTTGTTGTGGGTGGCGACAAGCAGCTTGCCGCCTTCCAGTTTGCGGGTCATTTGCAGGCGGCCTTCTGCATTTCGGCCAGCTCAGACGTGCCTTGGGCAGCCAGGTCCATCAGCTGGTTCATCTGGTCGCGGGAGAAGACGGAGCCTTCGGCCGACATCTGCACTTCGATCAGCTTGCCGGAACCGGTCATGATGAAGTTGCCATCGACGCCGGCCTCGGAATCTTCCGGGTAGTCCAAATCCAGCACCGGCTGGCCGGCATAGATACCGCAGGAAACGGCAGCAACCGGATCCAGCAGCGGGTCGATCTGCACGTCGCCGGCTTTCATCAGCTTGTTCACGGCCAGGCGCAGCGCCACCCAGCCGCCGGTGATCGAGGCGCAGCGGGTGCCGCCGTCAGCCTGCAGCACGTCGCAGTCGACGGTGATCTGGCGCTCGCCCAGGGCAACGCGGTCGACGCCGGCCCGCAGGGCGCGGCCAATCAGACGCTGGATTTCAACGGTGCGGCCGCCCTGTTTGCCCGAGGAAGCCTCGCGGCGCATGCGGGTGTTGGTGGCACGGGGCAGCATGCCGTATTCGGCAGTGACCCAGCCCAGGCCGGTGCCCTTGATGAACGGCGGCACACGGTCTTCGATGGTGGCGGTGCACAGAACATGGGTGTCGCCCATCTTGATCAGGCAGGAGCCCTCGGCGTGTTTGGTGAAACCGGTCTCGATCGAGACGGCGCGCATTTCATTCAATTCTCGTCCGGAGGGTCGCATGGTATATCCTTTTGCTGTTGGCTTGGGGATAGCCCCCGGAACCAAGGCGATGCAAGCCCGATTGACCTTTTGGCCTGCTGCTCTTTAATGACATCTTGGCAGCGGCTTCTTATGTTGAAACCGCAAGACATGCTGGAAGGCCGATGAGTGACCCGCAAAACATTCTGCAGGATCTGAACGACCGCTCGCGGGAGGTGTTTCGGACGGTAGTGGAAAGCTATCTTGAGAGCGGCGAGCCGGTTGGCAGCCGTACTCTCACGCGATCGTTAAGCGAGAAGGTCAGCGCGGCGACAGTCCGCAATGTGATGCAGGACTTGGAGTATCTGGGTCTGCTGGATAGCCCGCATGTCAGCGCCGGCCGGGTTCCGACGCAGCTGGGTCTGCGGATGTTCGTTGACGGGCTGCTGGAAGTCGAGGATCTGAAAGCGAAGGACCGCGAGAAGATCGACGCGACCCTTGGAAAAAACGCCGGAGATGTGGGCGGCATGCTGGACCGGGTCGGGGCGGCGCTGTCGGGCGTTACGCAAGGGGCGTCCCTGGTGCTTACTCCCAAGCATGAGGCTGAGATCCGCCATATCGAATTTGTCTCGCTGGCGTATGACCGGGCATTGGTGGTGCTGGTGTTTTCGGATGGCCATGTGGAGAACCGTCTATTCACACCACCGCCAGGGCAAACGCCGAGTTCCATGCGGGAGGCGGCGAATTTCCTCAATGCGTTGATCGAAGGGCGGACGCTGAGTGAAGTGCAGCGTCAGATCCAGACTGAGATCGCAGCGCGGCGGCAGGAGATCGACAGCCTGGCACACGCCATGATTGAAAGCGGCTTGGCGGTCTGGGAAGATGACGGCAGTGAGCAGGCCCGGCTGATTGTGCGGGGCCGGGCGAATCTTCTGGCCGAAACCGGCGCCGCGGAGGAGCTGGAGCGGATCCGCACCCTGTTTGACGACTTGGAGCGCAAGCGGGACATTGCCGAATTCCTGGAACTGACCGAGGACGGCGACGGCGTGCGCATTTTTATCGGTTCGGAAAACAAACTTTTCTCACTTTCGGGTTCCTCTTTGGTGGTGTCTCCCTATATGAACGCGGATCGAAAGATCATTGGTGCGGTGGGGGTGATTGGCCCGACGCGCCTGAATTACGGACGGATCGTGCCGATTGTGGACTATACGGCACAACTGGTCGGCAAATTGCTGTCGGACCGGAGTTAGAGGTGAAACATGGCAGAGCTCAAGGACGAAGACTTTCTGGATGACATCGCCGCCGCCGAGGCGGAAGAGCTGGCGGCGCAGACCGAGGAATTTGATGATGCCTCACTGGAAATCGATGCGCTCCGGGCGGAACGGGATGAGCTGAAAGACCGCTTCATGCGGGCGCTAGCGGATGCCGAAAACGCCCGCAAGCGCGGCGACAAGGCACGCCGGGAAGCAGAGAACTATGGCGGTTCGAAACTGGCCCGCGACATGCTGCCGGTCTATGACAACATGAAGCGCGCAATTGAAGCGGCGACCGATGAGCAGCGGGAAGTGTCTGCGGCGCTGATCGAAGGCGTGGAGCTGACCATGCGCTCGCTGCTGGGCGTGTTTGAGAAGCACGGCATCCGGATTGTCTCGCCCGAGGTTGGCGACAAGTTCGACCCCAAAGTGCATGAAGCGATGTTCGAGGCGCCGGTGCCGGGCACCAAGGCGGGCGACATCATCCAGGTGTCGGCGGAAGGTTTCATGCTGCACGACCGGCTGCTGCGCGCGGCGCAGGTTGGCGTGTCGTCGACGCCGGCATAAGGTGGTGCGCCCTTGCGGGCGCTGCCGCCGGCGGGAGTATTTTTAGAAAGATGAAGAGGCGGGTCCGGTTGAGGCCCGCCTTTCTCTTTAAGTGGCTGCGTCTTTGAGTTTGTAGAGCATCTCCAGCGCTTCGCGGGGAGACAGGTCATCCGGGTGGATGTCTGCAAGCAGCTGCTCCGCCGGCGAGGGGCCGGATGGGGCTTTCGGTTGCGGCGGCGGCGCGGCGGCGAAGAGGGGCAGGTCGTCGATCTGGATCTTGCTGCCGCCTTCGCGGCTGCCTTGTTCCAGCATGTCGAGGACGTCGCGCGCTCGGGCAACTACTGAAGCTGGCAGGCCGGCCAGCTGGGCTACTTGCACACCATAGGAGCGGTCGGCGGCGCCTTTGCGGACTTCATGCAGGAAGATCACCTCGCCTTCCCATTCCTTGACGGCAACGGTGGCGTTGTCGACGCCTTCCAGCTTGGCTGCGAGCTGGGTCAGCTCATGGTAGTGGGTGGCAAACAGCGCGCGGGAGCGGTTCACCTCGTGCAGGTGCTCCAGTGTCGCCCAGGCGATCGAAAGCCCGTCATAGGTGGCGGTGCCGCGGCCGATCTCATCCAGGATCACCAGGGCGCGGTCGTCAGCCTGGTTCAGGATGGCGGCGGTTTCGACCATCTCGACCATGAAGGTGGAGCGGCCGCGGGCCAGGTCGTCGGAGGCGCCGACGCGGCTGAACAACTGGCTGACGAGGCCGATATGGGCGGCTTCGGCCGGGACATAGCTGCCCATCTGGGCGAGCAGGGCAATCAGCGCATTCTGGCGCAGGAAGGTCGATTTACCAGCCATGTTGGGGCCGGTCAGCAGCCAGACCGCGGCGCCGTCCTGGGCGGTGAGGTCACAGTTGTTGGCGACAAAGGCCTCGCCGCCTTGCTGGCGCAGGGCCTGTTCCACCACTGGGTGGCGGCCGCCTTCCACGTGGAACCCCCGGCTGTTGTCGACTTTGGGGCGGATCCAGTTTTCGCCGCGGGCCAGATCGGCAAGCCCGGTCAGCAGGTCCAGCTCGGCTAGTCCGCGTGCGGCGGTGTTGAGCCGGGCTGCACAGTCCAAAATAGCGCCTGAAAGCCCTGCATAGAGCCGTTTTTCGATCTCCAGAGCAAGGTTTCCAGCGTTAAGAATGCGGGTCTCGATCTCGCTGAGTTCCACCGTGGTGAAACGCACCTGGTTGGCGGTGGTCTGGCGGTGGATGTAGGTCTCGTTCAGCGGCGGCGACATCATCTTGTCCGCGTGGGTCGCGGTGGTTTCGATGAAATAGCCCAGCACGTTGTTGTGCTTGATTTTCAGCGAGCCGACGCCGGTGTGTTCGGCATATTGCTTCTGCATCGAGGCAATGACCGAGCGGCCCTCGTCGCGCAGGGTGCGGGCTTCATCCAGTTCCGGATCATAGCCGGTGGCGATGAAACCGCCGTCACGCGCCAGCAAGGGCGGCTCGGCGATGAGGGCCGCGTCGAGCAGGGAGAGCAGGTCATCAAACCCTTGCAGATCGGACATGGCGCGGGTCATCAGGTCGGGCAGATCCAGGCCGGCGCAGAGTTCAGCAATCACCTCTGCCTGAGAAAGCCCGTTGCGGATTGCAGCCAAGTCGCGCGGACCGCCGCGCTCCAGGGCGAGGCGGGAAAGGGCGCGGTCGAGGTCAGGTGTTTTGCGCAAGGCGGCGCGCAGATCCTCGGCGGTCTGCGCCTGGTCAACCGTGAAGTCCAAGGCTGCAAGGCGCTGGTGGATCACATCCAGATTGCGCGAGGGGCTGGACAGGCGCTGTTCCAGCAAGCGGGCGCCGCCGGGCGTAACGGTGCGGTCCACCACCGACAGCAGCGAACCGGCACGGCCACCGGAGAGCGACCGGGTCAGTTCCAGATTGCGGCGGGTGGCGGCGTCGATCTGCACCACCCGGTCCTGGGCCTCCTGCTGCGGCGGCTGCAACAGCGGCAGCTTGCCTTTCTGGGTGATCTCCAGATAGTCGATCAGGGCACCCATGGCCGAGACCTCGGCGCGGGTGAAGGTGCCGAAGCCATCCAGGGCGCTGACGTTGAACAGGCTGCAGATACGTTTCTCTGCTGCGGTGCTGTCAAAGCTGGCCTTGCCCAATGGGGTCAGCGGAATCTTGTATTCGTCCGCCAGCGGCAGGGCGGCGTCATAGGCGGGACCGTCGGCGACAATCAGTTCCGATGGCGCCAGCCGGGCCAGCTCTGGCGACAGGCGGACACGGGCTACCGGCATCACGTGAAACGCGCCGGTGGAGATGTCGGCCCAGGCCAGGGCGGCCTCGTCACGCAGTTCGGAGTAGGAGACCAGAAAGTTGTGGCGGCGCGCCTCCAGCAGGGAATCCTCGGTCAGGGTGCCGGGGGTCACCAGCCGTACCACGTCGCGTTTCACTACGGATTTGGAACCGCGTTTCTTGGCCTCTGCCGGGCTTTCCATCTGTTCACCTACGGCGACGCGGAAACCCTTGCGGATCAGTGTCAGCAGGTAGCCCTCGGCGGCATGAACCGGCACGCCGCACATCGGGATGTCTTCGCCGTTATGCTTGCCGCGTTTGGTCAGCGCGATGTCCAGGGCTTCGGCTGCGTTGACCGCGTCCTCAAAGAACATCTCGTAGAAATCGCCCATCCGGTAAAAAAGCAGCGCGTCTGCATGCGCTGCCTTGATCTCGAGATACTGCGCCATCATGGGCGTTACGGTCATTGGAGGTCCCCCGGGGTCGTCTTTGCAAGACATCTACAATGGGGGCGGAGCGAGGAAAACCCGGATATGCCTGCCGCCCAGGGGGTCCGGCGGCAGGCTGCTGTCAGTAAAGGTTGCGCAGGGTGTCGGGCATCGTGTTGACGATGGAGAGCGACAGCGTACTCAGCTGTTGCTGTGCCTGCAGCGCCAGCAGCTTGGTTGCGGCTTCCTCCATATTTGTGTCGATCATCGAGCTGATACCGCGGGTGAGCGTATCCGACTGTTTGCTGATATAGTCGCCTTGGCCAGCGAGTTGATTGGCACTTGCCCCCAAAGCTGCAGAGCCATCGACTGCGTAGGCTAGAAAGCCCTCGATTTCGCCCAGTGCAGTCAGGGCGCTGGCGCCGTCAGTGATGGCGGTGCGGCTGCCGAGATCAAACAGCGGGCTACCTTCAAAATCCACACCGTCAATGCTGAGGGTGCTCAGGCTGCCATCGCTGGAAATCGCTGAGGGCACTGTCAGCCCGGTGCCGCCGGAGCCGTTGACATCGGTCTTGAGCAGGTTCACCCCGTTGAAGCCGGAGGAAGAAATGATCGAACTGATCTGTTCCGTTTTCTTTGCTATGGCGGCTTCGAACTTGCTGAAGTCGCCCATGCCGCTGGCCGCCATCACCGCCAGCGACCGCATTTCCGTCAGGGTTTCGGTGATCTGTTCCGCCCCGGCAGAGGCGACCGCGACGGTGGCTTCGCCCAGGGAAAGCGAGTCTGAGACCGATTGCAACCCGGCGACATCCGAGTTCATCAGCTCGGAAATGGCCCAGAGGGCCGCGTTGTTCTGCACGGTATTGACGTGCTGGCCGGTGGAAATGCTGTCTTGCACAGTGTTGAGCTGGCTGTTGGTGCCGCCCAGAGTCTGCAAGGCAACCATCGCGCCGGAATTATTCTGGAAGTTTATCATTCCACATTGTTCCTTTGATCCTATGCCCGGTCTCCGGGCGGACAGAGGCCGTTCTGACAAATGCTGGCCAGGCTTGGACTTCGGCCCGCAGCGCCACCTGGCGGGCAGGTGCGGGTTAACATCTACTAAAGAATTACAGCGTTCGGCTGTCTACTTTAAGGCGAAAACTTGACGGTATTTATCGTCTTTTAGCCGCATTTATCTCAATTCTGGCTATACAAATTCTTGAAACCCTTGATTGAGGGCCGCGGTTGGCTGGGATAAGACGGTCTCCGACGAGGAGAGGACACGAGTTTCAATGCCCAAATCAAAGATCACCAACGAAGAAGCCCTGGCGTTCCACCTGCAGCCGACGCCGGGGAAATGGGAGATCAACGCCACCGTCCCGATGACCACGCAGCGGGATCTGTCGCTGGCGTATTCCCCGGGTGTGGCCGTGCCTTGCGAAGCGATCGCAGAAAATCCGGAAACCGCCTATGACTACACCAACAAGGGCAACCTGGTTGCGGTGATTTCCAACGGCACGGCGGTGCTGGGCCTGGGTAATCTGGGGGCCCTGGGCTCCAAGCCGGTGATGGAAGGAAAATCGGTTCTCTTCAAGCGGTTTGCCGATGTGAACTCGATCGATATCGAGCTGGACACCGAAGACCCGGACAAGTTCATCGAAGCGGTGCGCCTGATGGGGCCGACCTTCGGCGGCATCAACCTGGAAGACATCAAGGCGCCTGAATGCTTCATCATCGAGCAGCGCCTGAAGGAAGAGATGGACATTCCGGTCTTCCACGATGACCAGCACGGCACCGCGGTGATCTGCGCCGCCGGTCTAATCAATGCGTTGCATCTGTCGGGCAAGAAGATCGAGGATGTGAAAATTGTCCTGAACGGTGCCGGCGCGGCGGGCATCGCCTGTATCGAACTGCTGAAGGCCATGGGGGCGCGGCACGAGAATTGCATCGTCTGCGACACCAAGGGCGTGATCTTCCAGGGCCGCACCGAAGGCATGAACCAATGGAAATCGGCCCATGCGATCAGCACCGATCTGCGCACGCTGGAAGAGGCCATGCGCGGGGCTGACGTTTTTCTTGGCGTGTCTGTCAAAGGCGCGGTGACCCAGGAGATGGTTGCCTCGATGGCCGACAACCCGGTGATCTTTGCGATGGCCAACCCGGATCCGGAAATCACCCCGGAAGAGGCACATGAGGTGCGGGTGGATGCCATTGTCGCCACCGGCCGCTCGGATTACCCGAACCAGGTCAACAACGTGCTGGGCTTCCCCTACCTGTTCCGCGGCGCGCTGGACATTCACGCCCGTGCCATCAATGACGAGATGAAGATCGCCTGCGCCCATGCCCTGGCCGCCCTGGCCCGTGAAGACGTGCCGGACGAGGTGGCGCTGGCCTATGGCAAATCGCTGTCCTTTGGGCGCGATTATATCATCCCGACGCCGTTCGACCCGCGGCTGATCCACCGGATTCCTCCGGCGGTGGCCAAAGCCGGCATGGATACCGGCGCCGCCCGCCGTCCGATTGTCGATATGGATGCCTATGAGGTTGGTCTGAAATCCCGGATGGATCCAACCGCCTCGATCCTGCGCGGGCTGAATGCGCGGGCCCGCTCGGCTCAGTCGCGGATGATCTTTGCCGAGGGCGACGATCCGCGGGCGCTGCGCGCCGCCGTCATGTACCAGCGTTCGGGCTTTGGCAAATCTCTGGTGGTGGGCCGGCAGGAAGACGTGCGCGCCAAGCTGGAGAAAGCCGGCCTGGGCGATGCGGTGCGCGAGCTGGAGGTGGTAAACGCTGCCAACACTCCGCATTTCGATGCCTACAAGGATTTCCTCTACAGCCGCCTGCAGCGCAAGGGCTTTGACCACAAGGACATCCACCGCCTGGTTGGCCGCGACCGGCATGTGTTCTCGAGCCTGATGCTGGCGCATGGCCATGGCGACGGGCTGGTGACCGGGGCGACCCGCAAATCCGCGCATGTGCTGGAGCGGATCAATCATGTGTTTGATGCCGACGCTGCCCATGGCGTGGCAGGTGTTACCGCGCTTTTGCACAAGGGCCGGATCGTGCTGATCGGAGACACGCTGGTGCATGAATGGCCGGACGAGAACCACCTGGCCAACATTGCTGAACGCGCCGCCGGGGTGGCCCGGCACATGGGGCTTGAGCCGCGGGTGGCTTTTGTCAGCTTCTCCACCTTTGGCTACCCAGTGTCGGAACGGGCCGAGAAGATGCATGTCGCGCCCACCGTGCTGGATCAGCGCGGCGTCGATTTCGAGTATGAAGGCGAGATGACAGTCGATGTGGCGCTGAATGAGCGCGCGCAGCGCTACTACCCGTTCCAGCGCCTAACCGGCCCGGCCAATATCCTGATCGTGCCGGCCCGCCATTCCGCTTCAATCTCGGTCAAGCTGATGCAGGAAATGGGCGGCGCCACGGTGATCGGCCCGATCCTGTCCGGCATCGACAAGCCGATCCAGATCTGTTCGACCACCTCCACCACCAATGACATTCTCAACATGGCGGTGCTGGCAGCCTGCAACATCGGGTGATTTGATATGGCGGTCTGGAACCTGGGCTCGATCAACGCGGATATGGTTTATGCCATGCCGCATCTTCCGGCGGCGGGGGAAACTCTTGCCGCCTCCGGCCTGGACAGGTTCTTGGGCGGCAAGGGCGCCAACATGTCAGTGGCCGCCGCCCGCGCCGGCAGCGAGGTGTTTCACATCGGTGCGGTTGGGCCGGACGGTGCCTGGGCCCGGGAGCGTCTGGCGGGGTATGGTGTGGACACCAGCCATGTCACTGAAACGGAGACCCCCACAGGCCATGCGATCATTGCGGTTGAGCCTGATGGCGAAAACCAGATCATCCTGTTTCCCGGCGCCAACCGGGCACTTGCGGTGGAGCAGCTGATCCGGGCGCTCTCCAAGGCCGCGGAAGGTGATACTCTGGTGATGCAGAATGAAACCGGCCTGCAAGCAGAGGCTGCGGAACGGGGCCGGCAGCTGGGGTTGCGGGTCTGCTACGCAGCTGCACCCTTTGATGCGGGCGCAGTGCAGGCGGTGCTGCCTCATCTCGATTTCCTGATTCTGAATGAGGTCGAAGCCCGCCAGCTTCAGGCTGCGACGGGCAAGGCGCCGGGGGCAATTGGCGTCAAGGATGTGATCATCACGCTTGGCGCAAAGGGCGCCCGGCATATTGATGGCGAGACTGGAACTGTGCGCGACGTGCCAGGCCCGGCCGGTCACCGCGGTGGATACAACAGGTGCCGGCGACACGTTCACCGGCTACGTGCTGGCCGGTTTGGACCAGGGGCTGGCAATGGCCGAGGCAATGGCAATTGCCAGCCGCGCCGCGGCGCTGATGGTGACGCGTCATGGCACTGCAGATGTCATTCCCTATCTAAACGAAGTCCAGGCCGCCAAGTTCTGATACCGGACGGCCTGCTTCTTTCTGGTTCGGAATACTCCGGGGGAATTGGCCGTCAGGCCAAGGGGGCAGCGCCCCGCTTCAATGCCCTTTGGCAAAGGGGGCGGCATCCCCCCACAATTGCGCCACCCGCGCGTCGCGGCCGCAGGCCTGGCGGTAGCGTTTGTAGGCGGCCGCCTGCCGTTTGGGGCCAAAGCGGGTAAACACCAGGCTTTCTCCTTTGTAGTAGTCCTGGTGGTAGTCTTCTGCCTTGTAAAAGGTTCCCGCCTGCAGGACCGGTGTCACGATTTCTTGCCCGAGGGCCGATTGCGCTTCGGCTTTTACTTGTTTGGCGAGGCTCTTTTCCGCAGAGTCAGAGACAAACACCGCCGTCCGGTAGCTTTCGCCGCGGTCGCAGAACTGGCCGCCTGCATCGGTGGGATCGACCGAGCGGAAGAACAGCTCCAGAAGCCTCTCCCGAGATACTTTTGCCGGGTCAAAAGTGATCTGCACCGCCTCATAGTGGCCGGTTCCGCCGCGGGTCACGTCCTTGTAGGTCGGGTTTTCCAGCTTGCCGCCGGTATAGCCCGAGACGGCTTCAATCACTCCGGGCACGCTTTCGAAATCGCTTTCGACACACCAGAAACAGCCTCCGGCCACAGTTAGCGTTTCAGGGGACTGAGCCCGCAACGGGTTGGTTTGCGCCAGGGTGCCGATGGCAATCAGCCCCATCAGGGCCAGGGGTTTCAGGGTTTCCAGAACACGCATTGTCTGACTCCATTACATTTGACGCTACCCTGCCGGCTGCGAGGCCATGGCTCAACCCGCTGATACCGGGTTTCACGGACAGGTGACGGCAAGTTACTGCTTGGAAATTGGATCCAATATTACTAGGTTGCGCCGGCAGGAGGACATCATGACCGATAAGATGAGCACCCATCAGGCCGAAGAAGATCAGCGCAACGAAGAGATTCTGATCTATCTGAATGGTGAAACCGTCCCCAAGGCCGAGGCCAAGGTAAGCGTCTATGACAGCGGTTTCATGCTAGGGGACGGTGTCTGGGAAGGGCTGCGGCTGTATAACGGGACATGGGCCTTTATTGATGAGCACCTGGACCGGCTTTTCGAGGCTGCCAAGGCCATTGATCTGGATATTGGCATGGACCGGGAAGCTGTCAAAAACGCGGTGTTAGAGACACAAAAAGCCAATAGCATGACGACGGATGCCCATGCCCGCCTGATGGTCACTCGCGGGGTGAAGACGCGGCCGTTCCAACATCCATCCCTGTCGCGGCAGGGGCCGACCATGGCGATCATCATGGAGCACTCGCGCCCCAATCTGCCGCGGCCGATCAAACTGGCGACGGTGCCGCATATCCGCGGGCTGCCGATGACTCAGGACCCCAAGCTCAACTCGCATTCCAAGCTGAATTGCATCATCGCCTGTGTGGCGGCCGAGAAGGCCGGTGCGGATGAGGCGCTGATGCTCGACGTGAATGGCTTTGTGAACACCACCAATGCCTGCAACTTCTTCATTGTGCGCAAAGGGGAGGTTTGGACTTCGACCGGAGATTACTGCATGAACGGGATCACCCGGCAGAAGGTGATCGATCTGTGCCGGGAAAACGGCATTCCGGTTTATGAGCGGAACTATTCGCTGGTCGACACCTATGGTGCGGACGAGGCCTTCCTGACCGGGACCTTCGGGGCGCAGACACCAGTGGGGGATATTGACGGGCGGCAGATCGGCAGCGGGCAAATGGGCCCGGTGACCGAGCACATCCGGGGCTTGTACAAGGCGCTCATCGAACGGGAGTGCGCCTGATGCGGATTGCCATGTGGTCCGGACCGCGCAACCTGTCGACGGCTATGATGTATGCCTTTGCCAACCGTGGCGATTGTGCGGTGGCGGATGAACCGTTTTATGCAGCCTACCTGGCGATGACCGGCCTGGATCACCCAATGCGGGCGGAGATTCTGGACAGCCAGCCGCGGGACCCTGATGCTGTAGCCGCGGCCTTGCTTGGGCCGGTGCCGGCGGCCAAGCCCTATTTCTATCAGAAGCACATGACTCACCACATGATCCCTGGTGTCCCGCGGGATTGGATGCGGGATGTGAAAAACGTCTTCCTGATCCGGCATCCGGCCCGGGTGATTGCCTCTTATGCGGTGAAACGGGAGAATCCGGCGCTGGAGGATATCGGGTTCCGCCAGCAGGCCGAGCTTTTTGATCTGGTGCGCAGCTGGGGGCAAACGCCTGTTGTTGTGGACAGCCATGATATCCGTCAAGACCCGGCAGGCAAGCTAGAACAGCTGTGCGACACCATTGGAATGCCATTTTCACCAAAAATGCTGAGCTGGGCCCAGGGCGGGCACCCGGACGATGGTGTCTGGGCCGCACATTGGTATGGGGCAGTCTGGGACTCTACCGGTTTTGCCGGCCCTGAAGGGGAATTGCCGGAGGTGCCAGAGGCGCTGAAGCCGGTGCTGGACGCAGCGATGCCGTATTACGAGCGGATGAAATCGGCCAGGATCTGAGTGGAGGAGGGGCTTTGCCCCTCGCGCCTGCGGCGCTCACCCCAGGATATTGTTGGCCAGAAGAAGAGTTTCAGGAAATCAATTTGCTGAGTCTCATGGCAACGCTCATATCGCCGGAGATCCTGATCTTGCCCATCATCACGGCTGTCATCGGGTTGAGTTTTCCGGTCAGCAGTTTGGTAAGGTTTTCGGTGGAGAGCCGCAAGGTGCAGTCGGTGTTCCGGTCTGTGGTGCTGGCGTTTCCGTCTGCCAGGACAATGACACCGTCTGCGCCGCAATCGAATTTGAGGGAACCGTCAAAGCGCTTGCCGGTCAAACCCTTCCGGATGCTCGCGGCCATATCGTCCAGCGCCATGTATTCCTCCCCTGCTTATGGCAGGGTTAGGCGGCCATGGGCTCTCCGGCAATATTGACCAAAGGGGAGGGCTGGGTGTTACCCGGCGGCAAGCGCGTCTTGAGTCAACGGGCAGGGCTGACCGCCAAAGAAGGTGCCGAGCACCTGCTGAAACTCCCGGGGCGCATCCGGGACCGCAGCGAACAACGTCATTGAGGAGCGCAGTTTCTTGGCGTCGGTATCGCCGAGGATCCGCGCGGCATCCAAGCCCTGATGTATCAGCATCAGCCGGCTGACTTCGACCAGGCGGGCGCGCAGTTTTTCGTGATTCAGATAGGCAGTGGCTTCTGCGAGATCTTCGATCCCGTAAAGCTGCGCCATATGGGAGCGGCCGAGTTCGGCCAGCTGGGGGAAGACGAACCACATCCAGTGGCTCGTCTTCTGTCCGGCAGAGAGTTCACTCAGAACATCCGCCCATACGGTGTCCTGAGCTTCGACGAACATATCCAGCTCTTCCGCGAAATCGTCCTCGAACTCGCCGTCTATGTCGTCAAAGCCGCTCATTTCTTCGTGCGGCGCTCGCGAGCTGCCAGCAGCTTGAGACGCAGCGCGTTCAGCTGGATGAAGCCTGCGGCGTCTTTCTGGTCGTAGGCGCCGGCATCTTCCTCGAAGGTCACATGCGCCTCAGAGTAGAGCGAGTTTTCGGACCAGCGGCCAACAGTGTTCACCGAGCCCTTGTAGAGCTTCACGCGCACGGTGCCGGAGACATGGGTCTGGCTGGCGTCAATCGCAGCCTGCAGCATTTCGCGCTCCGGCGAGTACCAAAAGCCGTTATAGATCAGCTCGGCGTATTGCGGCATCAGCTGGTCCTTCAGGTGCATCGCGCCGCGGTCCATGGTGATGGATTCGATGCCGCGGTGGGCTTCTAGCATGATGGTGCCGCCCGGGGTTTCATAGATGCCGCGGGATTTCATGCCGACAAAGCGGCCTTCGACCAGGTCGAGGCGGCCGATGCCGTGCTTGCGGCCGTATTCATTGAGCGCGGTCAGGATGGTTGCCGGCGACATCGCTTCGCCGTTGATCGCAACCGGATCGCCCTTTTCAAAGGTGATCTCGATGAATTCCGGGGTGTCCGGCGCGTCTTCCGGGTGCACGGTGCGCTGGTAGACATAGTCGGGCGCCATTTCCGCCGGATCTTCCAGAACCTTACCCTCAGAAGAGGTGTGCAGCAGGTTGGCGTCGACCGAGAAAGGCGCCTCGCCGCGCTTGTCCTTGGCGATCGGGATCTGATGCGCCTCGGCGAATTCCAGCAGCTTTGTGCGCGAAGACAGGTCCCACTCGCGCCAGGGCGCGATCACCTTGATGTCGGGGTTCAGCGCATAAGCTGCCAGTTCGAAACGGACCTGGTCGTTGCCTTTGCCGGTGGCGCCATGGGAGACGGCATCGGCGCCGGTCTGTTCCGCAATCTCAACCAGGCGCTTGGAGATCAGCGGGCGGGCGATGGAGGTGCCCAGCAGGTAGAGACCCTCGTAGACCGCATTGGCGCGGAACATCGGGAACACGAAGTCGCGGACAAATTCCTCGCGCACATCTTCGATGAAGATGTTTTCCGGCTTGATGCCCAGCATTTCCGCTTTCTTGCGGGCGGGCTCCAGCTCTTCACCCTGGCCGAGATCGGCGGTGAAGGTGACAACTTCGCAGCCGTATTCGGTCTGCAGCCATTTCAGGATGATCGAGGTGTCGAGGCCGCCGGAGTAGGCGAGCACAACTTTCTTGGGCGCGGACATGGAATTCCCTCTCAGGTCAGAACGCCTGCGGCGTAACGGGTTTTGCCCGGAAGGGCAAGGTTGTCCGGGGTTTTCTAATCCGCCGGGCACGCATAACGTGCGCGGCGAATATGAAGGATCTATTGGAGAACGCTGGCAATGAAAGCGTGGTCGATTTTTGTGCACTCAGTAGGATTACTAGTTAGAAATTTTCCGCAAGCCGTCCAAATAGGCTTGGTTCCAGTTGTGTTGACCTTTGCTGCTGATATCGGGTTTTCTGCCGCAACTGGTGTACCCGTCTCTACTTGGTATGACGAGGCAGCGTTGCAGCAGTTGATTAGCAATGGTTCGGTTGCGTTGCTTCTGTGGCTGATTGTTGCTTTGCTGTTTTCGGTTGTGGTCTTTTTGTGGATTGCTGTGTCTTGGCATCGCTTCGTGTTGCTAGAAGCCTATCCCGAAGGATGGATACCGGCTTTTCCAACAGAGCGGGTTTTTGCATATGCAGGACACGTGGTTTTGCTGATGCTTATGGCTGTACTGTTTGCATTCCCAGTCATCGTTGTCACGATTGTAGTCGCCCAGATGGCGCCCGTTTGGGCTTCAATGCTAATGCCAATAGTTTTTCCGGTTGTCGTTATGGTCGTAATGTTCCGCTATGGCTCAGTTTTGCCCGGTGCTGCGATCGGTAAGCCAATCAAACTCGGTGAAGCTTGGCAGGCTACTTCTGGTGCGACTGGTACAATCACAGTGCTTGTCATTATTCTTCTTGTTTTCCAGTTTGTTGTTCAATCTGCGTCAAACTGGTTTTGGCAGGTTCCTCTACTCGGACCGTTTTTTGCCTATGCCCTGAACCTACTAACTTCGCTGGTAAATGTCAGTATCCTGACAACATTCTACGGCCACTATGTCGAAGGCCGCCCGGTCTAAGCTCCCGGTATTCTTATGTATGCTGCGCGCCCGCCCCTTGCCTTGGGGGCGGGCATGCGCCACTGAAGGATGCATGAGCGATTTCAAGACCCAAGCCCGCGCTGCTGAACAGGCAATGCGCGATGTATTCCCTGCAACTCCGCTGCAGCGCAATGTGCATCTGTCCGAACGCTTTGGCGCGGACATTTACCTGAAGCGCGAAGACCTGAGCCCGGTTCGTTCCTACAAGATCCGCGGCGCGCTGAACGCGATGCGCAAGCAGCCGGATCAGGAGCTGTTCGTTTGCGCATCGGCTGGGAACCATGCCCAGGGTGTCGCCTTCATGTGCCGGCACATGGGCAAGCGCGGGGTGATCTTCATGCCGGTCACCACGCCGCAGCAGAAGATCCAGAAGACCCGGATGTTCGGCGGCGGCAATATCGAGATCCACCTGGTCGGCGACTATTTCGACATCTGCCTGGCCGCCGCGCAGGAGTGGTGCGCCAAGGAGGGCGGGCATTTCCTGTCGCCCTTCGACGATGCCGATGTGATCGAAGGCCAGGCCTCGATCGCGGTGGAGATAGAAGCGCAGCTGGGCAAGGCGCCGGACCATGTGATCCTGCCGGTTGGCGGCGGCGGCATGTCTTCCGGCGTTGCTTCCTGGTTTGGCGATGAGGTGCACAGCTTGTTTGTGGAACCCTCTGGCGGTGCCTGCCTGCGCGCGGCGCTGGCTGCCGGCAAACCAGTGGCGCTGGAGCATGTCGATACCTTTTGCGACGGCGCTGCGGTGGGCCGGATCGGCAATCAGACCTTTGACATCCTGAAGGACGTGCCGCTGCCGGATGTGCTCAGCGTGGCCGAGGACCGGATCTGCGCCACGATCATCGAAATGCTGAACGTTGAGGGCATCGTGCTGGAGCCGGCCGGGGCGCTGGCGGTTGAGGCGCTGCAGGACGTGCGCTCCTGGATCCGCGGCAAGACCGTGGTGTGCCTGACGTCAGGCGGTAACTTCGATTTTGAACGCCTGCCCGAGGTCAAGGAACGGGCACAGCGCTATTCGGGAGTGAAGAAGTATTTCATCCTGCGCCTTCCGCAGCGGCCCGGTGCGCTGAAGGAGTTTCTGGGCATCCTGGGTCCGGAGGATGATATCGCCCGGTTCGAATACATGAAGAAGTCGGCCCGCAACTTTGGTTCGGTGCTGATCGGCATTGAAACCAAGCGGCCGGAGAATTTCGAGCTGTTGTTCGCGCGGCTGGACGCAGCGGGGATGACCTTTACGGACATCACCCAGGACGAGACTCTGGCGCAATTCGTGATCTGACGCCAGGCGGCGGTCAGAACTTTTCGGCCATTCCGGCCAGAAAGGCCGATTTCGAATCGTGGAACTTGGCAATGATGGCGGGGACGTCAACGCTGCCTGCTTCGCCTTGTGCAGATTTTCTTTCGCCGCTGAGGCATAATTCCGAAAAGTCTGCAAACCCGAGGTTGAGCGCACTGCCTTTCAGAAAATGCAGGTCCTGCTCCAGCTGGCTGCGGTCGCCGCCCTGCAGCTTGCCGATGACCTCCTCGACTTCTTCAAGAAAGATTTCAACGACTTCCTCGAAATCCTCTGCCCCAACTTCTTCACGCAGCTCGGTCACGCGCGGCCAGTCTATCATGTAAAAGCGTCCTTACGATCTGTCGGGATGGGTCATTTCTTAAGTTGCTTGCAGTAAAAATATAGTGAATTAAAGGGGGAAGCTCAAATTTTAGGTTTCACCGCCTGTTAAATTTCTGGACCGATAGTATCACAAGATCAATCTGATTTTGCCATTTGTGAGGTGCCTTCGGTGCTGCCAGAAAGTTCGATGGACAACGAGGACCACACAGTGGCCGGATCAATACGCCGTGTGCTGGTTGTCGACGACAGCCGATTGCAAAGACGCATCCTTGTGGCCTCCCTCAAGAAATGGGGTTTCGAGGTTGTCGAGGCCGAGAGCGGCGAGGCGGCGATGGAGATCTGCCAGGCGGAAACCCCAGACCTGATCCTCAGCGACTGGATGATGCCGGGCATGAACGGCCTGGAGTTCTGCCGCGCCTTCCGGGACCGGTCCAGCGAAGACTATGCCTATTTCATTCTGCTGACTTCCAAGAGTGAGAAAAACGAGGTTGCCGAAGGGCTTGACGCCGGCGCAGATGATTTCCTGACCAAACCGGTAAGCTCGGATGAGCTGCGTGCGCGAATTTCGGCGGGCGAGCGGATTCTGCGGATGCAGCGGGAATTGTCCGAGAAAAACCGCATTGTCTCCGAAACGCTTGGGGAGCTGCAGCGGGTCTATGACGCGATCGACAAGGACCTGATCCAGGCCCGTAAGATCCAGGAATCGCTGGTCCCGGAATTGTCCAAGGATTTCGGTTCTTCCACTGTCAGCCTGCTGTTGAAACCTTGCGGCCATATTGGCGGCGACCTGGTGGGGATGTTCTCCCCGGGGGTGAATCGAATCGGATTTTATTCCATTGACGTGTCCGGCCATGGCATCACTTCAGCGATGATGACAGCGCGCTTGGGCGGCTACTTGTCCTCGAATTACTTCGACCAGAATGTTGGCATGGAGAAACGCTTTAACCGGTTCTATGCCCTGCGCCAGCCAGAGGAAGTCGCGGGTCTGCTGAATGCAAGGCTAATCGCCGATACCGGCATCGAAGAATACTTCACCATGGCCTATTGCATCGCCGACTTGCGCAGCGGTGTGGTCAAGATGGTGCAAGCTGGCCATCCGCACCCTCTGCTGCTGCGTAAAACCGGCGAGCTGGAGTTTATCGGCAAGGGCGGTGTCCCGGTGGGGCTGGTGCCCGACATCGGCTACACTCAGGAAGAATTCACCATGGAGCGGGGCGACCGGCTGCTGCTGTTCTCGGATGGTTTTACCGAGGCACGGCTGGAAGACGGCTCGATGCTGGAGCCTGAGGGCCTGCTCGAGCTGATTGGAAAATGCAGCCCGGATCAGAGCGGCAAGGAGTTCCTTGATGATCTCTACTGGCATCTGACCCAAGTGATGAGCAAGGAACACGGGCTCGAGGACGACGTCTCAGCCACTCTGTTCGAATATCAGGGCCCCTAAGTTTCCCAAACAGCGCTTTGCCAGAGGTACCCCGGCCGCGGCTGGGCTTTTGTATTTTCCAAGGGAGGGCTGCAGGCTCCCTAAAGACGGGCTGCCAGTTGTGCCGCGAAATGGCGGTCACCGGCGTTGCCCAGCCGGATTGCTGCGTCCTGCGGGTCCATCCACAGCGCCTCATGCCCTTCTTCCAGCGGCGGGCCGATCCGGCGCAGGGGCCTGGCCATATAAATATGGCAGAGTTTTTCCGCCCATAGTTCATATTCCGGCATATAGGCAAAGCGCCGGAACACACCCAGCTTGCGCGGCGTGGAGATCTTCCAGCCGGTTTCCTCGTAAACCTCGCGGTGCAGGGCGGGAATGGGCGATTCGCCCGGATCTATACCTCCGCCGGGCAATTGCAAATCGGGGTCCGGATCATACTGGCAGGTGACCAATAGCTTGCCGTTCCGCGGCAGCAGCGCATAGGCACCCGGGCGTCTGCGGTAGGTCCGGCCTTTTTGAGGCGTCTCGCCAAAACGTCTGATCACGGGTCTGCCTCTTCACTCTGGTGCGGTTTCTCCTATATAGCCCCGGTATGCCAATCCCCGGCGCGTAAGGAAACCCCATGACCATTGGTTCGAAAATCGCGTGGGACGACACCGTCCTGCCCTTCCAGCTTGATGCATCCGACATGCGCGGCCGCGTGGCGCGGCTGGATGGTGTGCTGGATGGTATCCTGAAACAGCATGACTACCCGTCAGTGGTCGAGGCGCTGGTCGCAGAGATGGCGCTGCTGACGGCGCTGATCGGCCAAACCATTTCGCTGCGCTGGAAGCTGTCGCTGCAGGTGCAGTCCAAAGGCGCGGTGCGGATGATCGCAACCGATTACTATGCGCCGCAGAAGGAAGGCGAGATCGGTCAGATCCGCGCCTATGCCAGCTTTGACCGTGACCGGCTGACCGATGGCGACCCGTTCGAGCAGGTGGGCGAGGGCTATTTCGCCATCCTGATCGACCAGGGCAACGGCACCCAGCCGTACCAAGGCATCACGCCGCTGGCCGGCGGTTCGCTGAGCGCCTGTGCCGAGGCCTATTTCGCCCAGTCCGAGCAGCTGCCGACCATGTTCAAGCTGAGCTTTGGCAAATCTGCCGAACCCGGCGTGGCCGAGCATTGGCGCGCTGGCGGTGTCATGCTGCAGAGTATGCCCAAGGCGTCGCCTTTTGCCGCCCAGGGCGAAGGGTCCGGCGAGGTCCTGCAAGCCAGCGATCTGGTTTCCGGCGACGAGGAAGAGAACTGGAACCGTGCCACCATGCTGCTGAACACGGTAGAAGCACTGGAGCTGATCGGTCCTTCGGTCACCCCGACTGATCTGCTGATCCGATTGTTTCACGAGGAACAACCGCGGGTCTATGACTTCCAACCGGTCCGGTTCGGCTGCACCTGCTCGGAAGACCGGGTGCGCCAAAGCCTGTCGATCTACTCGTCCAAGGACATCGAAAAGATGACCACCGACGATGGCCGGGTAACCGCCGACTGCCAGTTCTGCGGTGCGCATTACGATCTGGACCCGTCCTCGCTCGGGTTTGATGCGGATAATCCGCCCAGTGAGTGAAACCGCCCAGGATCTCACCGAAAGACTTTCCGCCGCGCTGGGCAAACAGGGCGGCGGCTCCTCTGATTTTGACCTCAACCCGGGCACCGTGCTGCCGGAAGGGCGAAAGCTGCGGCCTGCCGGGGTGCTGGTGCCAATCTGCCTTGCCACCGGTGCACCGCGGTTGATCCTGACCAAACGGTCCTCGGCGCTGAAACACCACCCGGGCCAGATCGCCTTTCCCGGCGGCAAGGTGGACGCCGGCGACGCCGACGCCTGCGCCGCGGCGCTGCGCGAGGCCTGGGAAGAGATCGGACTGCCGCAAGACCTGCCGGAAATCATCGGCTGCCTGCCGGAGCATGAGACAGTAACCGGGTTCGCAGTGACTCCTGTTGTTGCGCTGATCCGAGAAGACTTTACCGCCCGCCCGGAAGCGGGTGAAGTGGTGGAGGTGTTCTCTGTCCCGCTCTCCCATGTGCTGAACCCGGAACACTACATCGTGGAATCCCGGCGCTGGCGCGGCACCCGCCGCCGCTATTATACCGTACCTTATGGCCCCTATTACATTTGGGGTGCCACCGCGCGGATGCTGCGCGGACTGGCGGCGCGGATGGAGTGACAATGCGGATAGATCAGCCCTGGCTGAACGACCCGGCAACCCAGGCGGTTTGCACGGCGGTAACGGCAGACGGCGCGCAGGTGCTTTTTGTGGGCGGCTGCGTGCGAAATGCGCTGCTGGGCGAGCCGGTCTCGGATATGGACATCGCCACCGATGCCTTGCCGGACCAGGTGATAGAACTGGCCGCACGGGCGGGGATCAATGCGGTTCCGACCGGCATTGACCACGGCACCGTGACGCTGGTGAAACACGGCATCCCACATGAGATCACCACCTTCCGCAAGGATGTGGCAACTGACGGCCGCCGTGCGGTGGTGGCCTTTTCGAATGACCTTGCCGAGGACGCTCGCCGCCGCGACTTCACCATGAACGCGATTTACGCGCGCCCGGATGGCGAGGTGGTGGACCCGCTGGGCGGGATGGCAGACCTGCAGGCGCGCCGGGTGCGGTTTATCGGCACCGCGGAGAACCGCATCCGCGAGGATTACCTGCGGTCTTTGCGGTATTTCCGCTTCCATTCCTGGTATGGCGATCCTGCCGCAGGATTTGATGCGGATGCTTTGGCAGCAATCGCCTCAAACCTGGATGGGCTGGCGACACTGTCCAAGGAGCGCGTCGGCGCCGAGCTGCTGAAACTTCTGACTGCGCCGGATCCCGCGCCTTCGGTTGCGGCAATGCGGCAAGCGGGTGTCCTGGCACAAGTCCTGCCGGGCGCGGATGACCGTGCTTTGGCACCGCTGGTTCACCTGGAAGGGGACCGGACCGCGTCCAGTATCCGCCGCCTGGCGGCGCTGGGCGGAGAGGGGCCGCAAGAGGCCTTGCGGCTCAGCAAGGCGCAGACGTCCCACCTGAAGGCCATCCGCGAAGCCGCAGCAGGCACGTCCGGGCCGGGGGAGCTGGGCTACAGGCTGGGCGCAGAACAGGCATTGGATGCGCTGCTGCTGCGTGCTGCTATGCTGGAACAGCCGGTTTTGTCCAATTTAGAGACTAGAATTACCCTTGGTGCAAACGCCGTCTTCCCGGTGAAAGCCCGCGACCTTTTGCCGGATATCAAAGGGCAGGCGCTGGGCGCGGCGCTGAAAAACCTTGAGGCCGAGTGGATTGCCTCAGGTTTCACGCTCAGCCGTGAAGCGCTGCTGGACACCCTCCACTGACACCCTCTGTCAGCAGCGTCACAACCGCAAGGGGGTGACAAAACCAAAAATCTTGCGTACGCATAGGGCAGCCACCACATGACGGGAGGAATGCTGATGTATTACGGGATCTGGTTTCTCTAACGCCTGAGACCTTGCCCCGTTGGACGTGGGAGCCTTGGGCGGCCCGCTGTCTTCATCTGTATTCCAACATTAATGCTCGAACGCCTGGAGCACCCGCATGTTTCGCTTCTTTGAAAACCTGATTGATCCTTATTGCGCCTACCCTGAGACCGACACGCCGCCGACGCGGCTGTGGCCGTTCCTGCGCGATTTTTCCAAGCCCTTCAAAACCGTCTTTATCCTGACGGCGCTGATGTCGGTGATTGTTGCCGCCATCGAGGTCGGGCTGATCTATTACATGGGCCGGGTGGTGGACATCATGTCCGGCACGCCCGAGCAGGTCTGGGAAAACTACGGGACCGAGTTGATCCTGGTGGCCTTGTTCATCCTGCTGCTGCGGCCGTTGATCCAGTTCCTGGACGTGGTGCTGCTGAACAACGCGATCCTGCCGAACTATGGCACGCTGATCCGCTGGCGCGCGCATAAGCACGTGCTGCGCCAGTCGGTGGGCTGGTTTGAAAACGATTTTGCCGGCCGCATTGCCAACCGGATCATGCAAACTCCTCCCGCCGCAGGCGAAGTGATCTTTCAGGTGTTCGATGCGATCACCTTCTCGCTGGCCTATCTGGCCGGCGCGGCGGTGCTATTGCTGGTCGCTGATATCCGGCTGATGCTGCCACTGGCGATCTGGTTTGGCCTTTACGCGCTTTTGGTGATGTGGACTGTCAAGCGGGTGGGGCCGGCCAGCCAGGCGTCCTCGGATGCGCGCTCCACCGTGACGGGGCGGGTGGTCGACAGCTATTCCAATATCCATTCGGTTAAGATGTTTGCCCATCACGACCACGAGCTGACCTATGCCCGGGATGCGATCGAAAACACCCGCAAGACGTTCCAGGCGGAGATGCGGATTTTCACCGTCATGGATGCGGCCTTGGTTACGCTGAACGGGCTGCTGATTGTCGGCGTGGTCGGCTGGGCGGTGATGCTGTGGATGCAGGGAACGGCGTCGGTTGGACTGGTTGCGGCTGCCACGGCGCTGACCCTGCGGCTGAATGCAATGACCGGCTGGATCATGTGGGCGCTGACCTCCTTCTTCCGCCAGTTGGGGGTCGTGGCGGAGGGCATGGAAACGATTGCCCAGCCCATCGACCTGGTCGATGCCGCCAATGCGGACCCGCTGCGGCTGGCGGAAGGTAAGATCGAGCTGCGCAACCTCTCGCATCATTACGGGCGTGAGGCTGGCGGTTTGGATAAGATCAGCATGACCATCCGCCCGGGTGAGAAGATCGGCCTGATCGGGCGGTCGGGTGCGGGCAAGTCGACACTGGTGAAGCTGCTCTTGCGGTTCTATGACGCCGAAAGCGGCCAGATCCTGATCGACGGCCAGGACATCCGTGCGGTGACGCAGGACAGCTTGCGCAGCCGGATCGGCATGGTGCAGCAGGACAGCGCGCTGATGCACCGCTCGGTGCGGGATAACCTGCTCTATGGCCGGCCCGATGCCACCGAGGAGCAAATGATCGCTGCCGCCAAACAGGCGCAGGCGCATGACTTCATCCTGGATCTGGAGGACCCGCAGGGGCGCAAGGGATATGACGCCCACGTGGGTGAGCGCGGGGTGAAACTGTCCGGCGGCCAGCGCCAGCGGGTGACGCTGGCGCGGGTAGTCTTGAAGGACGCGCCGATCCTGGTGCTGGACGAGGCAACCTCGGCGCTGGATTCCGAGGTGGAAGCGGCCATTCAAGAGACCCTCTACGGCATGATGCAGGGCAAGACGGTGATCGCTATTGCACATCGCCTGTCCACCATTGCGCAGATGGACCGTATCCTGGTGATGGATCAGGGCCGTATAGTTGAAGAAGGCTCGCATGAGGCGCTATTGGAGGCGCAGGGGCTTTATGCACAGCTCTGGGCGCGCCAGTCCGGCGGCTTTCTGAACATCGAGGCAGCAGAATGAACATTGGCAATCTGATTGACGCCTTCCGCCCGGCCGAGGGCCCGCCGCCGCAGCAGCTGGGAGCGTTCCTGCGCTGGTGCCTGTCCGGGGCCTGGCCGATGCTGTTCATGGCGGCGGCTTTCTCGGCCCTGGCCGGCGGGATGGAGGCAGGCACCGCCTTTATTCTCGGCATGGTGATCGACACCGCCATTGCCAGCGGGCCGGAGAAGTTCTTCTCCGCGAGCAATGTCGCGGTGATCGCTCTGGCGCTGGGCTTTTTCCTGTTTGTGCGCCCGGTGCTGTTCGGCCTGTCTGCGGCCTCCAACGCCATCGTGGTGCAGCCCAATGTGAACCCTCTGGTGCTGTCGAGGCTGAACCGTTGGACACTGGGCCAGTCGGTACGGTTTTTCGACGATGACTTTGCCGGCCGGATTGCCCAAAAGCAGATGCAAACGGCCACGGCGGTGACCTCTGTCACCACTGAGATGATCAATGTGGTGGCCTTTGCCTTGGCATCGCTGGCGGGCTCATTAGCCTTGTTAGGCTCTATTGATTGGCGCATCACCGGCGTATTTCTGGCTTGGCTGATTGGCTATTTTGCGCTGATCCGCTGGTTCCTGCCGCGCGTGCGCAAACGGTCCGGCGCGCGGGCCGGCGCGCGGGCGATGGTGACCGGCCAGGTGGTCGACTCGATCACCAACATCAAGACGGTAAAACTGTTTGCCCATGCTGACCACGAGGAGCGCACTGCCCAGGACGCCATGGTCTCCTTCCGGGAAAAGTCGCTGCATTTCGGCTATCTCTCGGCCAGCTTCCGCTTCTGCCTGATGTGCCTGGCGGGTATCCTGCCGGTGCTGCTGATCGGCGCGACCTTGTTCCTGTGGCAGTCCGGCACCGCCACCGAAGGCGACATCGTGGCTGCGGGCGCGGTATCGATCCGCATTGCCCAGATGACCGGCTGGGTCAGCTTCACGCTGATGGCGATTTATGCCAACGTGGGTGAGATCGAAAATGGGATGAAGACTCTTTCGGTACGTGAGCGGGTCGAGGATGCTCCGGATGCCACAGAGCTGCAGGTCAGCGAGGGCGGCATTGTCTTTGACCAGGTGGAGTTTGCCTATGGCCGCGATGTGGGCGGGGTGCAGGGCATAAGCCTGACCATTCACCCGGGTGAGAAGCTCGGCATTGTTGGGGCATCCGGGGCCGGGAAATCGACTCTCGTTTCACTGCTTCTTCGGCTCTATGATGGGGAAAAGGGGCAGATCCGGATTGATGGCCAGGATATTTCCGGCGTCACTCAGAACTCTCTGCGCAGCCAAATCGGCATGGTCACCCAGGAAACCGCGATGTTCAACCGCTCGGCGCGGGAGAACATTCTTTATGGCAGACCGGATGCGTCGGAAGATGAATTGATCGCCGCGGCGGAAAAGGCTGAGGCGCATGAATTCATTACCGAGCTGCAAGACGGGCAGGGGCGCCAGGGCTATGATGCCTATCTGGGCGAACGCGGCGTGAAGCTCTCGGGCGGTCAGCGGCAGCGGATTGCCTTGGCCCGCGCCATCGTCAAGGACGCGCCGATCCTGGTGCTGGATGAGGCGACCTCGGCGCTGGATTCCGAGGTCGAGGCCGCGATCCAGGCCGCCTTGCACCGGGTCATGGACGGCAAGACGGTGCTGGCGATTGCGCACCGGTTGTCGACGCTCAGCGAGATGGACCGGATTGTCGTGATGGAAAAGGGCCGGATCGCCGAAAGCGGCAGCCACGAGGAACTGCTGGCCAAAGGCAGGCTTTATGCTCAGTTCTGGGCGCGCCAGTCGGGCGGCTTTATCTGCACCGATGACGACGCGGCTGAGGCAGCTGAATAGAATTCCCCGTTCATTTTGCTTTTGCTGATCCATGCACCGCGCTATGGAGCGGCCATGACTGACGCAGCCAGAACCACAGCAACGATCAGCCGGCTGGGCCATCAGGGCGATGGCGTGGCCGATGGCCCCTTGTTTGCCCCGCGCACGCTGCCGGGAGAAACCGTCTCCGGCATCACCGAGGGCAGCCGCCTGACCGGCATCCGGATCGAGACACCGTCTGAGCACCGGGTGCAGCCGCCCTGCCGCCATTACAAATCCTGCGGCGGCTGCCAGTTGCAGCACGCCAGCGACGGTTTTGTGGCGGAGTGGAAGACGGATGTGGTGCGCAATGCGCTGACAGCGCAGGGGCTGGAGACAGAGTTCCGCTCCATCCACACCTCGCCTTCACGCTCCCGCCGCCGTGCGACGCTGGCGGTGCGGCGCACCAAGAAGGGGGCGATGGCCGGGTTTCATGGCCAGGCGTCGGATGTGATCACCGAAATTCCGGATTGCCAGTTGCTGGAACCTGCCTTGATGGCGGCGATTCCGGTGGCCGAGGCGCTGGCGCTGGCCGGCGCCAGCCGCAAGACGCCGCTGGCGGTGACAGTCACCATCTCCGAGGCCGGGCTGGACATGCTGGTCAAGAACGGCAAACCGCTGGACGGGCCGTTGCGCATTGAGCTTGCGCAGCTGGCGGAGAAGCACAGGGTCGCCCGGCTGACCTGGGATGACGAGCCGGTGGCGATGGAACAGCCGCCGGTGCAGGCCTTTGGCGCGGCCCGAGTTTGCCCGCCGCCGGGTGCCTTCCTGCAGGCAACGCGCGATGGCGAGGAGGCGTTGCTGGCCGGCGTCCTGGAAATCACCAAGGGCGCCAAGCGGATTGTGGATCTGTTTGCCGGCTGCGGCACCTTTTCGCTGCCCTTGGCGCAAACGGCCGAGGTGCACGCGGTGGAAGGCGAGCGCGAAATGGTGGCGGCGCTGGATGCCGGCTGGCGCAAGGCCAAGGGGCTGAAGAAGGTGACCACCGAAGCCCGCGACCTGTTCCGCAACCCGCTGCTGCCCGAAGATCTGAACCCCTTTGGCGCCGCCTTTGACGCGGCACTGATCGACCCGCCCCGGGCCGGTGCCGAGGCACAGGTTGCGCAGCTGTCCAAGGCCCGCACGCCGGTGATCGCCTATGTCTCCTGCAACCCGGTGAGCTTTGCCCGTGACGCAAAGACCCTTGTCTCGGCGGGCTACAGCCTTGATTGGGTGCAGGTTGTTGACCAGTTCCGCTGGTCGGCCCATACCGAACTGGTTGCGCGATTTACCCTGGAAGACTGAGATGACCGATACGCAAGCGACTACCCCGACCCGCCGCCTGGCAGCCATTCTGGACAGCGACGGCTTTGGCCGGTTCATTACTGCAGTCATTCTGGTCAATGCTGTCACGCTGGGGCTGGAGACGGCGCCTTCGGTGATGGCCAAGGTTGGCGGCCTGATCCATCTGATTGACTACATCTGCCTGTCGATCTTTGTGGTGGAGATCCTGGCCAAGCTCCTCGTGCGGCGGCACCGGTTTTTCCTGAGCGGCTGGAATGTGTTTGATTTTGTGATTGTTGGCATTGCGCTGGCCCCCGGCACCCAAGGGTTGTCGGTCTTGCGGGCACTGCGGATTTTGCGGGTGCTTCGGGTGATCTCGGTGGCGCCGCGGCTGCGCCGGGTGGTCGAAGGTTTTATCACCGCGCTGCCGGGCATGGGCTCGGTGTTCCTGCTGATGGCGATCATTTTCTACATCGGCTCGGTGATCTCGACCAAGCTGTTCGGACAGGACTTTCCGGAATGGTTCGGCGATTTGGGCCTCAGCGCCTATTCCCTGTTCCAGATCATGACCTTGGAAAGCTGGTCGATGGGGATCGTGCGTCCGGTGATGGAAGTGCACCCGCATGCCTGGGCGTTCTTCGTGCCCTTCATCATGGTGACGACCTTTGCGGTGGTAAACCTGCTGGTCGGCTTGATCGTGAACTCGATGCAGGATGCCCACGGCGAAGAAGAAGGCGAGCGTACCGATGCCTACCGGGATGAAGTTCTGAACCGGTTGGAAGCGATTGAACAGAAGCTTTCCGGCTTGTCCGGGCCGCAAAAAAACTCCTGATCGGGCAGGATGGCAGGAAAATGTGAATTTTCTTAATGCTGGTTTCGCGGTATGGGCTGAATAGAGGCAAAAAAGAACTACAGGCTCAACAATGGACAGAAGGGCATTTGGAATCGGTGCCGCGGCCAGCTTGGCGCTGGCGGGCTGCAGCAATGCGGGCGGTGTGGTAAGCAGATTTAAGACCTATGAAGGCCCCCAGGTCACTTCGGTGGTGATCAACAAGGGTGCGCGCAAACTGTATCTGCTGCACAATGATGAAATCCTGCGGGAGTACGAAGTCGAGCTTGGCTTTGCACCGCTGGGGCACAAGCAGTTCGAGGGGGATGGCAAGACCCCGGAAGGCACCTATGTAGTCGACCGGCGCAACCCGAACAGCCGGTACCACCTGTCGGTTGGAATTTCCTACCCCAATGTGCAGGACCGAGCACATGCGCAGGCGCAGGGCAAGCGGCCCGGCGGAGAGATCTTTATCCACGGCCAGCCGAACAACGCCAAGGAGCGCAAGCGCGCGGCGCGGGTGGACGACTGGACTGCGGGTTGCATTGCCGTGACGAATGAAGAGATCGAGGAGATCTATGCGATGGTGCAGAACGGCACTACCATCGCGCTGCGGCCCTGATCAGGCACCGGCGGGCTCCCGCGCCTGCAGAAGCGCCGGCAGGGCCGGCCCCCTTGGCAGCCTTGGGCGTGACGCCGTGCCGATGCACGGCGCACCGGCTCAATTGGCCATGATCATTGTCCACCAGATCTTGCCGTTGTCTTCCTGGAACCAGGAAAACCCCATGTTCACGGCCTTGGGATCAAGGATCACCGCCCGGGTGGCCGGCTGTTCCAGCCAGGCGGTCAGGGTCTGCTGCTCGTTCTCGTAGGTCTCCGAGATATTCTCGCCCAAAAGCGTGCCTGTGTAGCCCGCACGGGCAATCCGGTCCAGGGGCGAGGAGCCGTCGGAGCCGAAGTGCCAGGGCCGGTTCTGCACCGACATGTCCCGGGAGTGTGTGGCGGCAGCGGCAGTCAATTCTGCATTCAGCTGAACAGCTTGCGAACCAGAGGCCTGACGCAGCGCATTGACGGAATCGAGCATCCGGATCTGAACTTTGTCTGCATTCCGGATCCGGTAGGCGCCGCCGGTTTCAGTTGCCGGCGTACAGGCCGCCGCAAGAGTCAGGATTGCAGCAGCTGCCAGCAGAAATACGCGTTTCATAGTGCTCTCTCGCTCCGTCAGTTGCAGTTGGACTTATCCTTCCTGTGGCAGAGGTGCAAATGGGCCGGCAGAAATATGCGGATGCGCGGGGCGGATTGGTTTGCGACTGCGGCTTTCCGGTCATAAACTGCGGCAACCCCGGAACCCGGTTGCGCAAGTTGGAATGAGTGATGTCCCGAAATCTATTTAAAAATCTCAGCAGGCGGCAGTTCATTGCCGGCAGTGCTGCCCTGACGGCTTCTCCTGTCATTGCACAGGAAGAAGGTGACGAGACACAGCAGGCCTTCGATCCGCTGCGCCCGCCGCCGGAGCCGGAACCGCCGGTACAGCGCAACATTTCCGCCTTCCGCGCCAAATCCTGGACGCCTTATTTCGACAATCTGCGCAATGGGGCAATCCTGGTCGATATCGACAGCCGGGCGCTGCATTACTGGTCGCAGGACGAAAGCACCTACAAGCTGTTCCCGTCGTCGGTGCCGCTGTCGGATGACCTCACCCGCCGCGGCCGCACCCAGATCGTGCGCAAGGTTGAGGGGCCGAGCTGGGCACCAACTCCAAACATGCGCAAGCGCAATCCGGAGTGGCCGGCCTTCATCCCGCCGGGGCCCGACAATCCGCTTGGCAGCCATGCGCTGTACCTGAGCTGGAAGTACTACCGCATTCATGGCACCCATGATACGCGTAAGATCGGCCGGAAATCTTCCAACGGTTGCATCGGTCTTTACAATGAGCATATTGCCGAATTGTTCAGCCTGGCCAAAGTCGGCACGCAGGTGTTGCTTATTTGACGACACGGGCGCGGGCGCTAAGCTGTTAACTATAACAAGCAATTGCAATCCCGCATTTTTGCTGGTTAGAAAAAATTACGAGGTAAGTCTTGGGTGCGTGGATCAGTTGTTTGGTCCGCGCAAATTCTGGAGGTTAACATGAAAAAACTCGTTATCGCTGCTGCGCTGACCGCTGCTGCTTCGACCGCCACTGCTGGCAACCTGTCCGAGCCGGTTGTTGAACCGCCGGTCATCGTCGAAGAAGCACAGGGCTCTTCCAGCGGCATCCTGCTGCCGCTGCTGCTGCTGGTTCTGGTTGGCGCAGCTGTTGCATCGAACTAATTTCGATACACGGTTACAGAAAAGGCGGTGGTATCCCACCGCCTTTTTTGTTGCCTGATTGCAGGAGGTGAAGGGGGGTCAGACTGCCGCCACTTCAGCAAGGATCTTGTCCAGCACTGTGACGATCATCTGCGCGTCCTCAGCTTCGATGGTCAAAGGCGGCCGGATTTTCAGAATGTTGTCCTTGGGACCCTCACTGCCGATCAGAATGCGGTGGTCGCGCATCCGGTTCTTAACGTAGGCGCAGATCTCTGTGGCTTCCGAGCCGTCCGGGTTGATCAGCTCCAGCCCCAGAAACAACCCCATACCCCGGACGTCGCCGACACAGGCGTGTTTCCGCTCTGCTTCCCGTAAACCTTCGATCAGCACGGCACCCACAGCCTCGGCATTTTCCTGCAGCCCTTCGTCGTCAACGATATCCAGCACTTCCTTGCCAGTCCGGCAGGAAAGCGTCGAACCGCCGAAGGTTGAGAAGAACTCGATGCCATTGTCAAAGCTTTCTGCGATGGCCTTGGTCGTCGCCAGCACACCCAAGGGATGGCCGTTGCCAATGGGTTTGCCCATCACCACGATGTCCGGCAGTGCGCCCTGGTGTTCGAAGCCGAAGTAATACTTGCCCAGACGGCCGAGCCCCGTTTGCACTTCATCAGCGATACAAACGCCGCCGGCGGCCCGGATTTTCTCATAGGCTGCGGGCAGGTAGCCTTGGGGCGGAATGATCTGGCCGCCGACCGAAGGGAAGGTTTCCGCAATGAAGCCGGCCACGCCGTGGCCCTTTCGTTGCAGATTCGCGATGGCCGGGTCTACCAGATCCGCGAATTTTTGTGCTCGGTCTGGATCACCGCGGCGGAAGGAGCCGCGGTAGTCATCGGCGACCTCCACCAGTTCGACCCAGCCGGCCTGGCCAACACCGCCGGGCTTGTTGAACTTATAAGCCGAGATGTCGATCGCGCCCGTGGTGTTGCCATGGTAGCCGTGGTCCGGCGTTACCATGCCTTTGGCACCGGTATGGGCACGGGCCAGGCGCAGGGCCAGCTCGTTGGCCTCAGTGCCGGAATTGACAAAGAAGCAAACCTCGAAGTGATCCGGCAGCTTTGACAGGATCTTGTCTGCAAAGGCAGTTTGCGCCGGATGTAGATAGCGGGTGTTGGAGTTCATCCGCTTAAGCTGGTCTGACGCGACGGCCTGGATGCGGGGATGCGCGTGGCCGACGTGGGGGACGTTGTTGTAGGCGTCCAGATAGGGGCGGCCCCATTCGTCAAACAAATGGTGCTTCCAACCCCGCACCAGCATCACCGGGTCGTTGTAGGTGAGGCTGAGGTTGCCGCCGAAATGTGCGCGGCGCCCTTCCAGAACCTTCTCCTTGTCGGTGGGGTGATAGCGGACCTTTTCGTCCGGCAGGTTCAGCAGCGCGGCCGGGTTCGGGCAGACTGCGCGCCATAGATACATCTCGTCCGGATCGCCGACGCCGGGCCAGTCGGCCTCGATCCCTTCGGTCGTCAGTGCCAGTTGGAAATGTACATGCGGCGCCCAGCCGCCATTTTGACTGGGATCGCCCAGGCAACAGAATTCCTCTCCCTGTTCCACCACGTCACCAGGTTTCAACCGGTCGAGGAATTCCGGGTTCAGATGGCCATAGAGCGTATAGAACGGATCCCCCTCAGGCGTTTCATGGCGCAGGATGATCACCCCGCCGTAGTCCAGATGCCCGGCCCGGTATTCAGCCACGAAAACCTCGCCGCGCAAGGGGGCAAACATCGGTGTGCCGGCCGGTGCAAATGCGTCGACGGCAAGATGCACCGTGCGGCGGTCGCTGGCCTTCCACGGCCCCTTGCGGAATGCCGGCTCCGCATAGATCAACCTCGGTTCGTGATAATAGCCGAGCCAGATACGGCCATTGTCCTCGAACTCCTCACCAACCCTGGCGGCTTCCTCCAGCGGCATGTTAAACGGGTTCTGCGGCCAGGTGGAGTGTTCGACGGAGAGCGAGCCCATCGGTGCATCCGCCAGATCCTCGCCCATCAGCGGCGCGAAATTGCCGCGCTCCTGTTCCAGCCAGGCCATCACGCGGTCAGCTCCGTCTACCACGGGCAGGCCGCAGGCGGCGCGCAGCCGGGCGGTCAGCAGGCCGCCATGCAAGGCATTGCCTTCCAAGAACCGCCAAGCCGGGGCTTGCGAGATGGTGATATAGGGATCGTCCGGATTGTCCGCTGCCATCAGGGTCGAGTTCACCACGCTGACCGCCAGCCGCATACGCAGCAACGGCCAGACCATGTCCACTTCAGCGGGTGTCAGCGGATAGGCCTGGTGATAGCCTGCCACCAGGGAAGCAAGGGCTGCTTCGGGGACAGAATGGTCCAGCACGATATAGGCCGCGGCAATCGCCAAGTCGCAAACACGCGGTGCGGCGCACATGTCGCCGAGGTCAATGAGGCCGGACACCCGGCGCGGCTCACCCAATTGGCCCGCCACAATGATGTTGTAGTCATTGGCGTCATTGTGGATGGCCTGTTTGGGAAGTTCGGCCAAAACAGGCTCAAACTTGGCAAAATTGGCGAAAATATCTTCCAGGATCGCGCGGCGCGCAGGGTCGTTGACGCAGGAGAGCTGATCGGTGACCCATCCCGCACGCATCAGGTCCCATTTGAATTCGCGCTCCAGCCCTTCGTGCCGGAAATCCGCCAGCGCCTTGGCTGAGCCGCCCAGAACCTGGCCGATCTCATGGATCAGAGCATCGGTTTTGGGTTCTACCTTTGCATAGCAGCGCCCGGGCAGCTGGTTCAGCAGCCAGACCAGCCGGTCCTTGCCGACTTCATCCGTGATCGTCATCAGGGATTCACCGTCGGCGGAGGCAATCACCCGCGGGCAAGGCAGACCGGGCTGGCGGGCGGCGATGTGTTCGAACGCCTTCACCTGCATGTCGACTAGCCAAGTCTCGCAGCCGGGGCGCATGGCTTTCAGGATGTATCCCTGGCCATCCGCTCCCTTAGCCAGGAAGTTCAGGTCGTATTCCCCATCGAGGCGGGTCAGCTCCGCCTCGATGCCCCAATGCTGTTTCAGGGCGGCGGCCCAATGCGCAAGCGTCATCCAAACTCTCCCCGGTCTGCCGGTGTGCCCGGCGATCCAATATTGGATCCTATGTGGACCGGGAGGGGCGTTTAGTCCAGCCAGCCTTTCAGGTTCTGCTCAATTACGCCTGCCAGTGCCGTAATGTGATCCTCATCATCGTTGAGGCAGGGAATATAGAGGAAGTCCTCGCCGCCCGCGTGCTTAAAGCTTTCGCGGATCTCTTCATTGATCTCTTCCAAGGTCTCGATGCAGTCGGCTGAAAACGCCGGGGCGATTACCGCAATATTCTTCTTGCCCTCTTTTGCCAGCGTGGCGACGTGATCCACCGTGTAGGGTTTCAGCCATTCCTCGGGGCCGAACACCGACTGGAAGGTGGTTGTGATCCGGGTGTCGTCCCAGCCCAGTCGTTCTTTCAAGAGCCGCGTCGTCTTTTGGCACTGGCAGTGGTAGGGATCGCCCTGCATCAGATAGCGCTTGGGCATCCCGTGGTAGGAGACCACGAGGATGTCAGGGCGCTTTTCTGCTTTGGCATAGGCTTCTTCAACCGAACGCGCCAAAGCGTCGATATAGGCGGGCTGATCGAAATAGGGTTCGATGGTGCGGGCCGCGGGCTGCCAGGGCTCTTCCATCAGCGCGCGGAAGAATTGGTCATTTGCGGTGCCGGAGGTTGCGCCGGCATATTGCGGGTAAAGCGGCACAAACAGGATCTTCTGGCAGCCGGCTTTCACCATTTCCCGCACCTTGGACTTGGTCGACGGGTTACCGTAGCGCATGCAGAATTCGACCATCACCTGATCGCCGTAGCGCACTTTCATCACCTCTGCCATCTTGGCGGTCTGGTCCTTGGTGATGGTCATCAGTGGGCTTTCGCCCTTGTCGTGATTCCAGATCGACTTGTACGCCGCGCCCGAGGAGAACGGCCGCTTGGTCAGGATGATCAGTTGCAGCAGCGGCTGCCATTTCCAGGACGGATAGTCGATCACCCGCTTGTCGGACAGAAACTCGCTCAGATACCGGCGCATCGGCCAGTAGGAATAGTCGTCTGGTGTGCCGAGGTTGGCCAGCAGGATGCCGATCTTTTCTGCCGGGATCTCGGGATGGTCGGCAGGGGCATGGGCAGGGCATTTGGCGGTCCGGGCGGCGTCCAGCATGGGCGGGTCCTGTAGGGCTTGGAAATTCGGTGAATGGTGGGAAGGTACTGTCTTTACGGGCGAAAGGCCAATTGGATCACATTGGCGCAGCCATAGGTGCAGATTATCGGGATCAGAGTTTGGATTCCGGCACTTTCAGCGCATCAGCCAACCGCATCTGGGCAGAGCCGGGGCGCAGGGGTTTCTGCTGGCTGTCCGACGGCGACCAGCCTGTTAGGCAAACCAGCTCGAACGTGGCAGGCAGCCGGCCCTCGGCATTGGCGAAGTGTTCCCGGTAGATTTGGTCGGCCAGCTGGAACAGCGCCCGCGGCGCCGGTTGTTTCAGGCGCTGGGCGAGGGCGTTGGTCTCTCCCATGCCGCGCAGGTCGTGGACCAGGTGGGTCAGGTCGCGGTACTCGGCGGTGAGCGGCACCAGGTCGGCCACCGGCAAGGCGAACCCGGCCCGTTGCAGCAGCCCGCCCAGGTCGCGGATCTCTCCCATCGGCGCGACCCGCGGCGACAACCCGCCCATCACCGCGGTCTCAGCCTCGGCCATGGCGGCGCGCAATTCGTGCAGGGTCTGGCCACCCAGCAGGACCACTAGCAGAAGACCGTCTTCCTTCAGCGCACGGCGGCATTGGATAAGCTGGCCGACCGGATCATTGGCCCAATGCAGGGCCATGGCGTGGATCACCACGTCATGCGCGCCTTCCGCCAGTGCCAGCACATCATCGTCCAGAACAAATTTGGCACCAGGCAGGAAACCCTCCCAGACTTCGGGGAACGGGCAGACCACGGCTGGCGCTGTAAAGGATCTGTTAACCAAGCTCAGGCGATCCTTGGCCTCGTCCCGTGCCATCTGATGCAGGAACAATGCGTCCGCGTTTCGGCGGGCACGGCGGGCCGCCAAAGCGCGGCGGTCGAAAAGCTGCTGAGGCGCCTGATTTCCGGGTGCTTGTGTCATGGGGGCTATTTAGATGCTGCTGACCGGGATTCAAACAGCTGTTTCGCTGATTTACCCATCCCAATGCATGGGCTGCGGCGGGCTGGTGGATAGCGACTTTGGCCTCTGTGGCACCTGCTGGGCGGATATGCATTTCGTCAGCGGCACAGTGTGCGAGGCCTGCGGAGTACCGCTGCCCGGAGAGGGGGATGGTTTCCGGCTGGAATGCGACAGCTGCCTGCGCCACCCGCGGCCATGGAGCCAGGGCCGGTCGGCGCTGCTCTATGAAGGGCAGGGGCGCAAGCTGGTGCTGGGCTTGAAGCACGGCGACCGGACCGAAATTGCGCAGACGGCGGCAGTCTGGCTGGAGCGGGCGGCGCAGCCTTTGCTGCAGGATGACCCGCTGCTCTGCCCGGTGCCGCTGCATTGGACGCGCCTTTTGAAACGTAAGTACAACCAGTCGGCTTTGCTGGCGGACGCACTGGCGAAACGCAGCGGCTTGGACCATTGCCCGGATCTGCTCGTCCGCGCGCGGCACACCCCGGCGCTGGAGGGGAAGACGCGGGATCAGCGCTATCAGCTTCTGGGCACCGCAATCACGGCGCATCCGCACCGGCTGGAGCGGGTCAAGGACCGCGTTGTCCTGATCGTGGATGACGTGATGACCTCCGGCGCGACGCTCAGCGCCTGCACCGATGCTTGCCTGCAGGCAGGTGCCGCGGAGGTACGGGTCGCGGTGCTGGCCCGGGTCACGCAAGCGTGAGGCAAAGCGCCGCCCTCTGGCAATTGTTGCAATGAACCCCCAATTCCTCCAAAACCTTGCAAACCAGATCATGGGGTCCTGAATGAAAACCGTTGAAATCTACACTTCGCCTCTCTGCGGCTTCTGCCACGCGGCCAAGCGCCTGCTGAACCAGAAAGGCGTCAGCTTTTCCGAAGTCAACGTGCTGGCAGAGCCGGGCCGCAAGGCGGAAATGATCGAGCGCGCCAATGGCGGCCGCACCGTGCCGCAGATCTTCATCGGCGACACCCATGTCGGCGGCTGTGACGACCTTTATGCGCTGGAGCAGGCGGGCAAGCTCGACCCGTTGCTGGCGGCCTGAACCCGGAGACCTGATATGCGCACAGCTTTGCTGCAAATGACATCCACCGACATTCCAGCTGAAAACCTGGAAACGGTACAGGAGATGATCGCGGAGGCTGTGCGCGGCGGGGCGGGTTTTGTACTGACGCCTGAGGTCACCAATTGCCTCTCCGGCAGCCGCACCCATCAGAACGGCGTGCTGTGCCATGAAGAGGACGACCCGACCCTGGCCGCCTTGCGCGATGAGGCTGCCAAACACGGCATCTGGCTGCTGCTGGGCTCGCTGGGTATCAAGACGCACGACGACGATGGCCGCTTTGCCAACCGGCAGTTCCTGATTTCCCCCACGGGCGAGATTAAAGCGCGCTATGACAAGATCCACATGTTCGACGTGGAGGTCACGCCCGAGGAAACCTACCGCGAATCCGATGGCTACCGCCCGGGCACCCAGGCGGTTGTGGCGGAAACGCCCTTTGCCAGTATCGGCATGACCATCTGCTACGATGTGCGCTTTCCGCATCTGCACCGGGCCCTGGCCAAGGGCGGGGCGCAGATCATCACCGCGCCGGCGGCGTTCTCCTATGTTACCGGGGCTGCGCATTGGCATTCGCTGCTGCGTGCCCGCGCGATCGAGACCGGATGCTTTGTGCTGGCTCCGGCCCAGACCGGCAAGCACCCTGCTTCCCGCGGGCCAAGCCGCAAGACCTACGGCCATTCGCTGGCCGTGGCGCCCTGGGGCGAGGTGCTGGCCGATGCGGGTCAGGAGCCGGGCGTGACTTTCGTTGATCTCGACCTGGAAAAAGTGGCAGAAGCACGCAAGCGCGTGCCTTCCCTGACCCACGACCGGGAGTTTGACGGACCCTGATGGACGAGACCAATTCCCTGGCGGTATCGCTGTTCAGCGAAATACTCATGGCTGACCAGCTGGCCCGGTCCCGCCTCAGCAAAGTGCTGCCCAAGGGGATGGAGCTGTCGCATTTCTCGGTGCTGAACCATCTGGCCCGCGCGGGGCTGGAACGCTCGCCTGCACAGCTGGCCAAGGCGTTTCACGTGACCCGCGGCGCAATGACCAACACGCTGAACAAGCTGGAGGTGGCCGGCTGACATCCATGTCCGCCCCGACTGGGACGACGCGCGCCGCAAGATGGTGGCGATCAGTCCGGCCGGCAAGCAGGCCCGCGATGCGGCGCTGGCGGGGATTATTCCAGTGATTTCTGAGGTGGTCGGCGAGCTGGGAAGCGACCGGGTCCGCGCGACACTGCCGATCCTGCGTGAGCTGCGCGGGAAGCTGGAAGAAAGCGGCTGAGGCTGCTTTTCAGCGCCAAATCCTGCCTGAATAACAAGAAGGACGCCTGCAAGCAGGCGCCCTTCTCCCCCATCGATCCCCATCATCCGTGAGTGGCGGTCTCGAAAACCTCTGGGCGGACCCACCAGTGGAGGTGGTAAGAATTTCACTCGGTTCCAGGGCTTAGCCCCGTACAGACCGGATAGTATTCCATATCCGTTATCCGACGATAGCAAGCGGTGCCGGAGACCCAAAGCGCGCAAAGGGATTACTCCCTATCCTTAAGGATAGGGATCGGATCCTTGCACCAATGAATGCAGGCGTCAGCGGGGTTTCACACTGGCGGTCACGTAGTTCACCGACAGGTCGCGCTCGGAGATCGACCAGTTCCAGGTGATCGGGTTGAACACGAACCCCTTGCGGTCCACCGCGTTGAGACCCGCCTTGCGCAGCAGTTCGAACAGCTCATCCGGGGTGATGAATTTGGACCACTCATGGGTGCCGCGCGGCAGCCAGCGCATGATCACCTCGGCCCCGAAAATCGCCACGGCAAAGCTCTTGGGATTGCGGTTGATAGTCGAGCAGATCAGCAGCCCGCCGGGTTTCAGCAGCTGCTGGCTGGCGGTGAGGAAACCCAGCGGATCCGCCACATGTTCGACCACTTCCATATTCAGCACCACGTCGAACTGCTCACCGGCATCCGCCATCGCCTCGGCGGTGGTGTGGCGGTAGTCGATTTCCAGCCCGGACTGCTCGGCATGAATGCGGGCGACCGGCAGATTGCCCTCGGCGGCATCGGCGCCGACCACGGTTGCGCCCAGCCGCGCCATCGGCTCGCTCAGCAGCCCGCCGCCGCAGCCGATATCCAGCAGGCGCAGGCCTTCGAACGGGCGCCGTGACGTGAGGTCGCGGCCGAACTCGCCGGCGATCTGGCTGGTGATATAGTCCAGGCGGCACGGGTTCAGCATATGCAGCGGCTTGAACTTGCCGTTCGGATCCCACCACTCCGCTGCCATCGCCTCGAATTTGGCGACTTCCGCAGGGTCGACTGTGGATTGATGCGCTTGCATTCCTGTCTCCGTGTGCTCTTTTGTAGTCTGACGTTTCACTAAGGTCAGTAATGGATAGATACCCGGACCAAAAGCGCGCTGTGCATTATCTTTACCCGCCGGTCGAGCCCTTTGACCAGCGCATGATCGACGCAGGCCAGGGCCACCGCATATATGCCGAGCAAAGCGGCAATCCCAATGGCATTCCCGTGATCGTGTGCCATGGCGGCCCCGGCGGCGGCAGCAGCCCGGCAATGCGGCGGTATTTCGATCCGGATGTGTACCGAATCATCCTGTTCGACCAGCGCGGCTGCGGCCGCTCGCGCCCCTATGCCTCCTGCGAGGATAACACCACCTGGCATCTGGTTGCCGACATGGAGCTGATTCGCCGTCAGTTCGGTATCGAATCCTGGATCCTGTTCGGCGGCAGCTGGGGGGCGACCCTGGCGCTGATCTATGCCCAGACCCACCCGGACCGGGTTCAGAACATCATCCTGCGCGGCGTCTTCCTGATGACCAAGGGCGAGCTGGACTGGTTCTATGGCGGCGGCGCCGGCAAGTTCTGGCCCGAAACCTGGGCAAAATTCGTCTCCCTGGTGCCGGATTCCGAGCGCGGCGACATGATCGGGGCCTACAACAAGCGGCTGTTTTCCGGAAACCTGGATGAGGAAGTGCGTTTTGGCCGTGCCTGGTCAGCCTGGGAGAACGCGCTGGCCTCGGTGCATTCAAACGGCCAGAGCGGCGACAGCCCCGGCGATTACGCCCGCGCCTTTGCCCGGCTGGAGAACCACTATTTCATCAATCACGGCTTCCTGGATTACGACGGCCAGATCCTCGCCAACATGGGGCGGATTTCGCATATTCCGGGGGTGATCGTGCAGGGCCGTTACGACATGATCTGCCCGCCGTCCTCTGCCTGGAAATTGAACGAACTGTGGCCAAATGCGGAGTTGAAGATGGTGCGCAATGCCGGCCATGCTTTGTCGGAGCCGGGAATCAGCGCTGAGCTGGTCCGGGCGATGGACCGGATTGCAGGGGAGCTTGTCCGATGACACGCATCGACCGCCGCGCGCTGTTTACTTCAGGTGCTGCAGCCGCCTTGCTGGCAGCGGCCGGCGGGTCGGTCAATGCTGCGCCTAAGACCGGCGGCGTGCTGCGTCTGGCGGTACCACGTGATGGCCGCATGCTGGAGCAAGCGGCCCGCGGTGCGGTCTATGACACGCTTACCGAAATTGCTCCTGACGGGCTGTTGCGCGGTGAGCTGGCCACGGCCTGGCAGTCCACAGCGGATGCGCGGACCTGGACATTTGATCTGCGCGAGGGTGTGGCTTTCCATGATGGCGCACCGCTGACGGCTGAGGACGCCGCTGCTTCGCTCACATCCCAGGGTATCACCGGAGCAGAGGTGCAGGCGGTCACGGCGCTGGGCAGCCAGCAGCTGCTGGTCGAGCTGGCACAGCCCAATCCGCATCTTCCCTATCTGTTGGCCGGAGCTGATCAGATGATTGCCCCCGGCGGCGAGTTGCCGGTTCCGCTGGCCGAGGCCGTAGGCACCGGCTGCTACAAGGTGGAGCGCGGCCAGGAGGACCGCCACTTCCGCGCCTCCAAAGTGGCGGGTCACTACAAATCCGGCACGGCCGGCTGGGCGGATACGGTCGAGATTATTGTGATCCCTGACGCTGCTGTCCGCGCCGAAGCGCTGCGCGATGGGTATGTCGACGTGGCCGCTCTGCCGGAACCGCGCGGCCTGCTGAAACGGGGCGAGTTCCTGTATCATCCCTCCTCCAGCGATATGGCGCTGGCGGCCCGGCACAGCGTCGGCATTCCCCGAAAGGTGGGCCAGCGCGCACCGCTGGACGATGGCCGCATCGCCGAACGCTGGTGGCTGGCCTAGGCACGCAGTTTGGGGGAGGCCTTTTGGCGGCCATCCCCCCTGCTCGATGTTCTCAGCTTTCCTGCCGGATGTAGGCGATCACGTTCTGGATATCCTCATCCTTTTTCAGCCCGCGGAACCCCATGCGGTTGCCCGGCACCACGCCCTTGGGATCGGCCAGAAAGGCGGCAAGCTGATCTTCGCTCCAGGTCAGGTTGGCCTCCTGAAAGGCGCTTGAGTATTTGAAGCCGCCGACGGCGGCAGAGCCGGTGCCGATGATGCCATGCAGGCTGGGTCCGGCGCCGTTCTTGCCTTCGTCAAAGCTGTGGCAGGCCTGGCATTTGCGGAACACTTTCTTGCCCTTGGCCGGATCGCCGGCCAGTGCGACCTCAACTTCTTCCTGCGCTGGTGCCGCCTGCGCGGTGTCGCCGTCGCTTTCAAAAACAAAGCGGGCCGTCACAGGCACCGTGCGGGTAATGCCAGATAGCTTGGCCAGCTCCTGCAGAATGTCGACGCCTTTGGAGAGCCCTGCATCCTCAACGCCCAGAAACAGCAGATCGTTGGTCGAAACCATCACCTTGCGCTCCGACAGGCGGGCCACGAACATTTCGGTTTCCACTGCAATTTCACGGCCCAGAAGGCTCAGCTTGCCTTCCACATCCGCCACCATGGTGCCGCCGGCAGGCAGAGCCTCCAGCGCGGCCATGTCGACCTGCGCCGACAGCGTCGCCTCGCCTGCGCCCTTGAACACATGCTCGATCATCCGTTCGTTGCGGATATCAATGAAGGTCTCCACCGACGGCAGCGAGATCGACACTTTCACCATGCCGTCCTTGCTCACCGTGCCAGACAGCTCCTCGAAACTGTTCACTTCGCCGACGCTGTCCTTCTTGATCGAACCATACGCGAGTTTGGAGCTGGCCCCATCCAGCACCCAGCCGCCTGCCAGCGCCGCCTGGCCTGCAAAAACCAGCGCTGCAACGGAAACGCCACGAAACAGTGAGTTGAGCATCCTATGTCCTTCCGATTATCAATGTTCTTGTGGCGCGGCATTTCAGCCGGCCCTGGGATCAAAACACGGCAGGAGCGCGGATTATTCGCTGGTTCGGCAAAAAATCGGCTGAGGATGAGATCCGGGAGGGGATAAGCCCCCTGTACCCGCGCCTGTGGCGGTTCTGCCTGATGCAGACCGGCCGGCGCGACCGGGCCGACGACCTGGCGCAGATGACCTGCCTGCGCGCGCTGGAGAAACATGCGGGCTATGAGGCCGGCACGCATCTGGACCGCTGGCTGTTCCGCATGGCCCACCGGCTGTGGCTGAATGAGCTGCGCGCGACCGCCGTGCGCACCGGCGGCGGGCTGGTGGCGCTGGAAGAAACCGAGATCCCGGATCAGCGCGCAAACACGGAAACGAATATTTTTGCCCGTGAGGTGTTTTCAAAGATAGGGGAACTGCCCGAAAGCCAGCGGGTCACGGTTCTGCTCGTCTACGTCGAAGGCTTTGCCTACAAGGAGGCGGCGGAAGTCCTGAATGTTCCCATCGGCACGGTGATGAGCAGGCTGGCAGCCGCCCGCAAGAAGATCGCGGCAGAGCTGTCGGAAACGGAGACGGGAACATGAATGAAGCGCAAGCGGCATTCACAGATGAAGAGCTGACGGCCTATCTGGACGGTGAGGCCGACGCCGCTCTGCGCGACCGGGTCGAGCTTGCGTTGACCTCCGACGCCGCCTTGGCGCAGCGGCTGCAGGCGCTGGACCTGCCGGTTGCGGCCTTGCGTGAGGCCTTCTCGCCCGAGGCGCTGGGCGCGCCGCAAATGCCCGAGACGCTGATTCCTGCTCCACGTGAAACCCGCATGCCTTTGCGGCTGGTGGCCGGGCTGGCGCTGGCCTTTGGCCTGGGCGTGCTCTCCACCTACCTGCTGCAGCCGGGACCGCAGCCCGTCAAGGCGCCGGGCTGGAAGGCGGTCGTTGCCTCTTACCAGTCGCTCTACATCACCGACACCGTGGCCAATGCCGCGCAAGCGCCCGAAGCAACCGCCGAAGTGCTGGCCGGGTTCGGCAGCGGCCACGGCGTTGACCTGTCCCCGGCGCAATCCGTCGAGGGGCTGGAGTTCAAGCGCGCGCAACTATTGGGGTTCAAGGGCAAGCCACTGCTGCAAATGGCCTATCTCGGCCCGGACGGGGTGCCGGTGGCTTTCTGCATCACCCGCTCTTCGGGTGATGACAAGCCGATGCAAAGCGAGGTTCTGGCCGGCATGGCAGCCGCGTCTTGGGTCAGCGACGGCGTTGGCTATCTGGTGATCGGCGGCCAGGATCAGGGCTTTGTCGATGCGGTGGCCGAGGACATCCGCGGCAAGCTGGGCTGACCACCGAAGCCATGGGTTGCGGATGCCGGGCACGACCCCCTTGCAGATTCGCCCAAACCCGCCTATATGCCTTTGACAACAGCGGCGCGTTGAACCTCTGGCTCAAGGCTCCACCGGGAATTTCGACGGGCCGCGCGCCCGTTTTTTTGTGTTTGCAGGCCCGGCCTGCGCGCGCCAAGTGGAGGTCTGATGACCAACGACCTGATTGCCAAAGCCGCCATCGACCGGCGCCTGGCCGAGATCGTCACCCCGGTGATCGAGGATCTGGGCTATGAACTGGTGCGGATCCGGCTGATGTCCGGCAAGACGACAACGCTGCAGATTATGGCCGACAAGCCCGAGGGCGGCATTGAGGTGGATGATTGTGCTGCGATCTCGAACGCGGTCAGTGCGACGCTTGATGTCGAAGACCCGATCATCGACGCCTATGCGCTGGAAGTGTCGAGCCCGGGCATTGACCGCCCGCTGACCCGGCTGAAAGACTTTGATATGTTCGAAGGCTACGAGGCCAAGCTCGAAACCGAAGAGCTGGTCGGCGGCCGCCGCCGTTTCAAGGGCGAGCTGGCAGGCACTGAGGACGACGAGGTTCTGATCAACATCGAGGATCAGGGCCAATCTGTGACCATCGGTTTGAAATTCGACTGGCTGAGCGATGCCAAGCTGGTCCTGACCGATGAACTGATCAAGGAAATGCTGCGCCAGCGCAAAGAGGCCGGCACGCTGAACGAAGACGCATTCGACGAAATCGAGACCGAAGAGTCTGACGAGGAGAACAAGTAATGGCGATCACCTCTGCAAACCAGCTGGAGCTGTTGCAAACCGCTGAGGCCGTGGCACGCGAAAAGATGATCGACCCCGGTCTGGTCATCGAGGCGATGGAAGAGAGCCTCGCCCGCGCCGCCAAAAGCCGCTATGGCGCCGAGATGGACATCCGCGTGTCGATCGACCGCAAGACCGGCCGCGCCACCTTTACCCGCGTGCGCACCGTGGTTGCTGATGACGAGCTGGAAAACTATCAGGCCGAAATGACCGTCGAGCAGGCGCGCCAGTACATGGCGGACCCGGAGGTCGGCCAGACCTTCGTCGAGGAAGTGCCGCCGGTGGAAATGGGCCGGATTGCCGCCCAGTCGGCCAAGCAGGTGATCCTGCAAAAGGTCCGCGAAGCAGAGCGCGACCGCCAGTATGAGGAATTCAAGGACCGCGCCGGCACCATCATCAACGGCCTGGTCAAGCGCGAGGAATACGGCAACGTCATCGTCGATGTGGGCGCCGGCGAGGCAATTCTGCGCCGCAACGAAAAGATCGGCCGTGAAAGCTACCGCCCGAACGACCGCGTGCGCTGCTACATCAAGGACGTGCGCCGCGAGCCGCGCGGGCCGCAGATCTTCCTGTCGCGTACCGCGCCGGAATTCATGGCCGAGCTGTTCAAGATGGAAGTGCCGGAAATCTATGACGGCATCATCGAGATCAAGGCGGTGGCCCGTGATCCCGGTTCGCGCGCCAAGATTGCTGTGATCTCCTATGACGGCTCGATCGACCCGGTCGGCGCCTGTGTGGGTATGCGCGGCTCCCGCGTGCAGGCCGTTGTGAACGAGCTGCAGGGCGAGAAGATCGACATTATCCCGTGGAACGAAGACCAGCCGACCTTCCTGGTGAACGCACTGCAGCCGGCCGAGGTTTCCAAGGTTGTTCTGGATGAAGAAGCCGGCAAGATCGAAGTTGTGGTGCCGGAAGAGCAGCTGAGCCTGGCCATCGGCCGCCGCGGCCAGAACGTGCGCCTTGCCTCGCAGCTGACCAACCTCGACATCGACATCATGACCGAGGAAGAGGAATTGGCCCGCCGCCAGAAGGAATTCGAGGCGCGCACCAAGCTGTTCATGGAAACCCTGGATCTGGACGAGTTCTTTGCCCAGCTGCTGGTCTCCGAAGGCTTCACCAATCTGGAAGAAGTCGCTTATGTCGAGCTGGACGAGCTGCTGGTCATCGACGGTGTCGACGAAGGCACCGCCGAGGAACTGCAGGCCCGTGCCCGCGACTACCTGGAAGCCCAGGCCAAGGCGGCGATCGACGCGGCCCGCGCCTTGGGTGCCGAAGACAGCCTGATCCACTTCGAGGGGCTGACTCCGCAGATGGTCGAGGCACTGGCCAAGGACGACGTGAAAACCCTGGAAGACTTCGCCACCTGTGCCGACTGGGAACTGGCCGGCGGCTGGACCAATGACGGCGGTGAGCGGGTCAAGGACGACGGCATCCTGGAGCCTTTCGGCATGTCGCTGGAAGAAGCGCAGGATCTGGTCATGACCGCCCGCATCACCCTGGGCTGGGTCGACCCGGCCGAGCTGGAAGCGGAAGCGTCCGAGGACGAAAACGCTGGCGAAGAGGAAGGCGAGGCCTGAACCCGGGCTTCGCACGAGGAGAGCTGAATGACACGCGGCGGCGCCACTAAAGACCGGTCCGAAGGCAGCGAGCGTAAGTGCATCGCAACCGGCGAAACCGAACCTAAACAGGGCCTCATCCGGTTTGTGATGGGCCCTGAGGGCCAGGTATTCCCGGATGTCATGGGCAAGCTGCCGGGCCGTGGCGTCTATGTGTCCTCCACCCGTGAGGCACTGGAAACCGCGGTGAAGAAGAAGCTGTTTGCCCGTGGTTTCAAGTCGCAGGTGCAGCTGCCTGAAAACCTTGTAGGTGACGTCGAACGCCTGATTGTCCGCCGCCTGGTCGAGCTGATCAGCCTGGCGCGCAAGTCCGGCGATGCGGTTGCCGGCTTTGAAAAGGTCAAGGACTGGCTCTACAAGGAAGACGCCAAAGTGCTGATCCAGGCTTCGGATGGCTCCGGGCGCGGAAAGTCGAAGCTGAGCACGCCTTACAAGGGCAAATTTATCGGCTGCCTCACGGCGGACGAGCTGGGAATGGCATTTGGGCGCCAAACTGTGATACATGCCGCCGTCGCCTCTGGCGGACTCAGCAAACGTGTTGTAGATGAGGCGCAACGACTGCAAGGTTTGCGCGAAATGGTGGGCGGCATCGGCCGCACGGAAGGATAAAGAGCTTTATGAGCGATAGTGACGGCAAAAAGACACTGGGTCTGCGTGGGGGTTCCCGTCCGGGGAACGTGAAACAGAGTTTCAGCCATGGACGGACCAAGAATGTCGTAGTGGAAACCAAGCGCAAGCGCGTTGTGGTTCCCAAGCCGGGTGCGGCCAAAGGCGGCAGCGGTGCTGCGCCGGCCGGCTAGGGTCCCGCCGGCCTGCCGGGATCAGTGACGCGGAAATGGAGCGCCGCCTGAAGGCGCTGCAGGCGGCCAAGGCCCGCGAGGCCGAAGAGGCCGCGCAGCGCGAAGCCGAGGAAAAGGCCCGCGCCGAAGAGCGTGAGCGCCGCCGCGCCGAAGCGGAAGCCAAGGAACGCGAGCAGCGCGAAGCTGAAGAACGCGCCAAGGCGAAGGCTGAGGAAGAAGAGCGCAAGAAGCGTGAAGCCGAAGTGGCCAAGGAACGCGCAGCTGCCGCTGCCGCGGCGCCTGCTGCGGATGCGCCCAAAGCGGCCCGTCCGGCTCCGAACAAACCCGCCCCTGCGGCCACGCCCCGAAAGGCAGACCGCGAGCGCGATCAGCGCCGTGGCAAGGGCCAGGATGATGGCCGCCGTTCGGGTAAGCTGACCCTGGGTCAGGCAACTGGCGGCGGCGGAAACCGTCAGCGGTCGATGGCTTCGATGAAGCGCAAGCAGGAACGCGCCCGCCAAAAGGCGATGGGCGTTCAGGTCGAGCGGGAGAAGATCATCCGTGACGTGCAGCTGCCGGAAACCATCGTGGTTTCCGAACTGGCAAACCGGATGGCGGAGCGCGTCGGCGAAGTTGTCAAATCGCTGATGAACATGGGCATGATGGTCACCCAGAACCAGACCATCGACGCCGATACCGCAGAGCTGATCATCGAAGAATTCGGCCACAAAGTTGTCCGCGTGTCCGATTCTGACGTTGAAGACGTGATCAAAGAGGTTGAAGACAAGGACGAGGACCTGCAAGGCCGTCCGCCGGTCATCACCATCATGGGCCACGTCGACCACGGCAAGACCTCTATTCTGGACGCGATCCGCAACGCCCGCGTTGTGGCTGGCGAGGCCGGCGGCATCACCCAGCATATCGGCGCCTATCAGGTCAAAACCGAAAGCGGCGCGGTGCTCAGCTTCTTGGACACACCGGGCCACGCGGCCTTTACTTCGATGCGCTCGCGCGGTGCTCAGGTGACGGATATCGTGGTTCTGGTTGTGGCTGCGGACGATGCGGTCATGCCCCAGACCATCGAAGCGATCAACCATGCCAAGGCTGCCGAAGTGCCGATGATCGTGGCGATCAACAAATGCGACAAGCCGGCCGCAGACCCGAACAAGGTCCGCACCGATCTGCTGCAGCACGAAGTGATCGTGGAGCAGATGTCCGGTGAAGTGCAGGATGTGGAAGTTTCCGCGCATACTGGCCAGGGCCTGGATGAACTGCTGGAAGCCATCGCGCTGCAAGCGGAAATCCTGGAGCTGAAGGCCAACCCGAACCGTGCCGCTCAGGGCGCCGTAATCGAGGCGCAGCTTGATGTGGGCCGCGGCCCTGTCGCCACTGTTCTGGTTCAGACCGGTACCCTGCGCCAGGGTGACATCTTTGTTGTGGGTGAGCAGTACGGCAAGGTCCGTGCGCTGATCAACGACAAGGGCGAGCGTGTGCAGGAAGCCGGCCCCTCGGTCCCGGTCGAGGTCCTGGGCCTCAACGGCACGCCCGAGGCTGGTGACGTTCTGAACGTGACCGAAACCGAAGCGCAGGCGCGTGAAATCGCCGCCTACCGCGAGCAGGCCGCCAAGGACAAGCGCGCCGCTGCCGGTGCTGCGACCACGCTGGAACAGCTGATGGCCAAGGCCAAGGAAGACGAGAACGTCTCCGAGCTGCCGATCCTGGTCAAGGCCGATGTGCAAGGCTCCGCCGAAGCCATCGTTCAGGCGATGGAGAAAATCGGCAACGAGGAAGTGCGCGTGCGCGTGCTGCACTCGGGCGTTGGCGCGATCACCGAGACCGACGTTGGCCTGGCGGAAGCCTCCGGCGCGCCGATCATGGGCTTCAATGTCCGTGCCAATGCCTCGGCCCGCAACACCGCCAACCAGAAGGGCGTGGAGATCCGCTACTACTCGGTGATCTATGATCTGGTGGACGACGTCAAAGCAGCGGCCTCCGGCCTGCTGTCGGCGGAAATCCGCGAGAACTTCATCGGCTATGCGCAGATCAAGGAAGTCTTCAAGGTCACCGGCGTTGGCAAAGTTGCCGGCTGTCTGGTCACCGAGGGCGTTGCCCGCCGTTCGGCCGGTGTGCGCCTGCTGCGCGACAACGTGGTGATTCACGAAGGCACACTGAAGACCCTGAAGCGCTTCAAGGACGAAGTCGCCGAAGTTCAGTCCGGTCAGGAATGCGGCATGGCGTTCGAGAACTACGACGATATCCGTCCGAATGACGTGATCGAGATCTTCGAGCGCGAGGAAATCACCCGCACCCTCGACTGATCCGGTCCTGGATTGAAATCAAAAACAGGCCCTGGTTTTTTCCAGGGCCTGTTTTTGTTTGAGCCCCGGGGGATGGGGGGCTCCTGACATTTCGTGCAGCAGCCGGACAAAGCGCCTGCCTGGCGTGGGGGCTTGCCGCCTTTGGCCGGCGTGCCGGGTCAGGCCCTTCGCTGCTGCACCATCACTATGCCTTAGCTGCACCTGCGGGAGAACCTGGCAGAAAGGCGGGTTTGCGGGTCCGGAAGGCTACTGAACTATCCGGAAGAGCGGCCTTGCAGCCTTAGCGGACGGATCGCCGTCGCGGAAAGTGAAAAGGGCAGCTTTGGCAAGCTGCCCTTTCTGCCTGAATGAAGTGAGTGGCGGCTCAGGCTGCGGGAGAAACGGGATGGCCTTCAAAGGTCTGTCTGCCAACCCGCACCGCGATTTTCCCGTCGGGGAGTGCCCGTATGAAGGTGCCTTGAACCAATGAGAAGCTTCCTACGGCAATTGTCCTAAGCATGTCTGCCTCTTGCCCTTGTTCAATTCGGGGTGGTGTTGCTCGTCGTAGTTCAATGTTTGAGGAGAATGGTTAACAAATGGTTCACCGCCCGGGAAACTGCAGTAAAGAGCCCAGAAAAGCGAGTGAAATCAGTCTGGTCAGGAAAGACGGTCCCGGAGACCGGGGCCGCAAGATGCTACAGCCAGTCGCGCAGGATCGGGATCAGCGGGATGTCGGCTGGCGGCATCGGGTAATCGCGCAGGTCCTGCGGCCGCACCCATTTCAGGGTCTGGCCTTCCTTTGCCTGCGGAATGCCGTCCCACTTGCGGCAGGCAAACAGCGGCATCAGCAGGTGGAAATCCTCGTAAGTATGGCTGGCAAAGGTCAAGGGCGCCAGGCAAGAAGCCCAGGTATCTATGCCCAGCTCCTCATGCAGTTCCCGGACCAGTGCGGCCTCCGGGGTTTCCCCAGCCTCGATCTTGCCACCGGGAAATTCCCACAGGCCGGCCATCGATTTGCCCTCGGGACGCTGCGCCAGCAGCACCCGCCCATCCACATCGATGAGCGCGACAGCGGAAACGAGAACCACCTTCACAACCGGTAATCCGCGTTGATCGAGATGTACTGATGGGTAAGGTCGCAGGTCCAGACGGTGGATTTGCCTGCACCCAGCCCCAGATCCACCTTGATGGTGATCTCCTGCTTCTTCATCTCTGCCGCACCCAACTCTTCCTTGTAGTCCGGCGAGACCCAGCCCTTTTCGGCCACCAGCACATTGCCAAAGGAGATCGACAAGAGATCCCGGTCGGCTGCGGCGCCGGATTTGCCGATCGCCATCACCACGCGGCCCCAGTTCGGGTCTTCGCCGGCGATTGCGGTTTTCACCAGCGGCGAGTTGGCAATGGCCAGGCCATGCACTTTGGCATCGGCATCGGAGGCGGCACCGGTCACCTGGATTTCAACAAACTTGGTGGCGCCTTCGCCGTCCCGCACCACCTGGTGCGACAGGTCCAGCATGACTTTCTCCAGCCCGGCAGCGAATTCGGCGTTGCCAGTGGCATCAACACCGGATGCTCCGGTGGCGCACAGCATCAGGCTGTCGGAGGTCGAGGTGTCGCTGTCCACGGTGATGCAGTTGAAGCTGCGGTTGCAGATCTCTGCCAGCTGCGCCTGCAACGCGGCCTGCTCCACTTCGGCATCGGTGAAGATGTAGACCAGCATCGTCGCCATATCCGGCGCAATCATGCCGGAGCCTTTGGCAATGCCGGCAATCCGCACCGTCTGGCCATCAATCTCCACTTCAGCCGCGGCGCCCTTGGCAAAGGTGTCGGTGGTCATGATTGCCTTGGCAGCGTCTTCCAGAGCTCCCTCATCCAGCGCGCCATTCAGCTCGCTGATCTTGGCGACAATCCTGTCATGGGGCAGCGGTTCGCCGATTACGCCGGTGGAAGCGGTAAAGATCCGCTCGCCAGGCAGGCCGGTGGCATCCGCCACGGCCGCAGTGATCTCTGCCACCGAGCTTTGCCCGTAGTGGCCGGTAAAGGCGTTGGAATTGCCTGAGTTCACCAGGATTGCCGCGCCGGAATCCGCGGCGCCGCCCAGCTTGGCCTGGCAATCCAGGACCGGCGCCGAGCGGGTCTTGGAACGGGTGAAAACGCCGGCCACCGCGGTGCCGGGGTCCATCACCGCCAGCATCACGTCCGTGCGGCCCTGGTATTTGACGCCGGCCGCAGCGGCAGCAAAGCGCACGCCCTTGATCACCGGCAGCGCAGGGAAGCTGGCAGGTGCCAGCGGTGAAACAGGCATTGTGCCGCCCATGATCAGTTCCTCACCAGGCTGAGGTCTTGGAGGATGGCCGGATCCAGATCCTCAATTTCAGGACGCTCGATTTCGGCAGCGGCCGTCAGTTCGTTCACCCGGTCCTCGACCGCCTTCTGGCGCAACTCGTCCGCCAGCTGGGTGCGCACCTCGTCAAACTCGGGCGCTTCGGTCTTGCGGCGTTCATGCAGCAGGATCACATGCCAGCCGAACTGGGTCTGCACCGGGCCGGAAACCTCGCCCGAGTGCAGTTTCAGCACGGCCTGCTCGAACTCCGGCACCATGCGGCCGGTGGTGAACCAGCCCAGATCGCCGCCATTGGGGCCGGAAGGACCGGTGGATTTCTCCTTGGCCAGCGTTGCAAAGTCGGCGCCGGCATCCAGCTCCTTCTTCACGTCCAGCGCATCCTCCTCGCTTTCGACCAGGATATGGGCGGCATGGAATTCGTCACCGCCATCGCCGGAGGAGTATTTCTCGTCATAGGCCGCGCGCAGTTTCTCGTCGGTGCTGGCCTTGCCCATGACCATCTCGATCACATCCGCGGCAAGCATGGCGCGCTCTTCGTTTTCGACCGAGAGCTGCACATATTGCGGCACTTCACCGTGCAGCTGCTGCTTCAGCGCCGTCTGCTGGATCAGCTGGTCCAGGATGGCGTTGTACAAAACGTCATCCGGCAGCTGCTTGTACTGCTGCGGCAGGTTCTCGCGGGCCATCACCATGTGGCCGATGGTGATCTCCTCGCCATTGACCGAGGCGACCACCGTGTTTGCATGCGGTGCCGCGACAGCAGCCGGAGGAAACGCAGCAACGGCGGCCACCGCCAAACCACGCAGAAAAGTGAGACCTTTAGGCATTGAAACCTTCCTATTCCTTGGCCGCAAGAGGGCGTGCCGTTGACACTGAATACCCTGCCGCTTACATCGCCTTGAGGCCATTGGCAGGACCGTCTTTCCACCATTGTTTATGGGTTGCGGACACGGCGGGCAAGCCTGCCGGATGCAAAGGCCGCAGATAGGATCGCTGGAGAAAATATGCTGGGTTTCGGAACAATCGCCAAAAAGGTTTTCGGCACGCCGAACGACCGTAAAATCAAGGCGACGCGGCCGCTGATCGCACAGATCAACGGGCTGGAGGAAGAGTTCGCGAAGCTGAGCGATGAAGGCCTGATCGAGAAGACCGGAGAGCTGCGCAAGCGCGCGCTGGACGGCGAAAGCCTGGATGCGCTGCTGCCCGAAGCCTTTGCCAACGTGCGTGAAGGCGCCAAGCGGGCCCTGGGCCTGCGCGCCTTTGACACCCAGCTGATGGGCGGCGTGTTCCTGCATCAGGGTAACATTTCCGAGATGAAGACCGGCGAGGGCAAGACCCTTGTGGCGACCTTCCCGGCCTATTTGAACGCGCTCACTGGCCAGGGCGTGCATGTGGTCACGGTGAACGAATACCTGGCCAAGCGCGACAGCGAATGGATGGGCAAGGTGTTTGCCCAGCTTGGCATGACCACTGGCGTGATCTGGTCCGGCCAGCCCGATGCAGAGAAGATGGCGGCCTATGAAAGCGACGTCACCTACGCAACCAACAACGAGCTTGGCTTTGACTACCTGCGCGACAACATGAAACCGTCGCTGGACCAGGTGTTCCAGAAGCAGCACAACTTTGCCATCGTCGACGAGGTCGACTCGATCCTGATCGACGAGGCCCGCACACCGCTGATCATTTCCGGACCCGCCGAGGACCGTTCTGAGCTCTATGCGACCATCGACAAGGTGATCCCGCTGCTGTCGGACGAGCATTACGAGATCGACGAGAAGACCCGCGGAGTGACCTTTACCGAGGACGGCAACGAATACCTCGAAGAGAAGCTGCGCGAACACGGCCTGCTGGAGGCCGAGGCATCTCTCTATGATCCCGAGAGCACCACGGTTGTCCACCACGTAAACCAGGCGCTGCGCGCGCACAAGCTGTTCCAGCGCGACAAGGACTACATTGTCCGGGACGGCCAGGTGGTGCTGATCGACGAGTTCACCGGCCGCATGATGCCGGGCCGCCGCCTGTCCGAAGGCCTGCACCAGGCCATTGAGGCCAAGGAAGAGGTCGATATCCAGCCGGAAAACACCACCCTGGCCTCGGTGACCTTCCAGAACTATTTCCGTCTCTATGACACGCTGTCGGGCATGACCGGCACCGCCATGACCGAGGCAGAGGAATTCGCAGAGATCTATGGCCTGGGTGTGGTTGAAGTGCCGACCAACCGTCCGATCGCCCGGGTTGACGAGGATGATCAGGTCTACCGCACCGCCCGTGAAAAATACGAGGCGATGATCAAGGAAGCGAAGGTCGCGCACGATAAAGGCCAGCCGGTCCTGCTGGGCACCACCTCGATCGAGAAATCCGAACTGCTGAGCAACCTGCTGCAGCAGGAGGGCATCCAGCACAACGTCCTGAACGCGCGCCACCACGAGCAGGAAGCGCAGATCGTCGCGGATGCCGGCCGTCATGGCGCGGTGACCATCGCCACCAACATGGCCGGCCGCGGCACCGATATTCAGCTGGGCGGCAACGTCGAGATGAAGGTGCTGGAAGCCCTGGCCGCCAGCCCGGAGGCTGACCCGGCAGAGCTGCGCGCCGCCGAGGAAGCCAAGCATGCCGAGGAAAAGCAGAAGGTGCTGGATGCCGGCGGGCTGTTTGTGATGGCCTCCGAGCGCCATGAAAGCCGCCGCATCGACAACCAGCTGCGCGGCCGCTCCGGCCGTCAGGGCGACCCGGGCCGCACCCGCTTCTACCTCAGCCTCGAAGATGACCTGATGCGCATCTTCGGCTCCGAGCGCCTCGACAAACTGCTGTCGTCGCTGGGCATGAAGGAAGGCGAGGCGATCATTCACCCCTGGGTGAACAAGTCGCTGGAGCGCGCCCAGGCCAAGGTCGAGGGCCGCAACTTCGACATGCGCAAGAACGTGCTGAAGTTTGACGACGTGATGAACGATCAGCGCAAGGTGATCTTCAACCAGCGCCGCGAAATCATGGCCGCCGAGGATCTGTCCGAAATCGTCGACGACATGCGCCACGAGGTGATCGACGATCTGCTCGACACGCATATGCCGCCCAAGACTTATGCCGATCAGTGGGACACCCAAGGCCTGCAGGAACAGGTGCGCGAGATGCTGTCGATCGATGCGCCAGTGGCCGAATGGGCCGCCGAGGAAGGCGTCGATGACGAGCAGATCCGCGAACGCCTGGTCGAGGCCTCGGACAAGCTGATGGGCGAGAAAGCCGAGGCCTTTGGCCCCGAAAACATGCGCAACATCGAAAAACAGGTGCTGCTGCAGACCATCGACAAGAAATGGCGCGAACACCTGCTGACGCTGGAGCATCTGCGTTCGGTGGTGGGGTTCCGCGGCTATGCGCAGCGCGATCCGCTGAACGAATACAAGAACGAAAGCTTCCAGCTGTTCGAAAGCATGCTCGATAGCTTGCGGGAGGAAGTCTCCCAGCAGCTCAGCCGTGTGCGCCCGATGACCGAGGAAGAGCAGCAGCAGATGCTGATGGAAATGGCTGCCCGCCAGGCCGCCATGCAGCAGATGGCGGTTCAGCCGGCTGCAGCAGCACCCGCCGAAGAGCCCGCTCCGGGCTTTGTGGAGGATGATCCGTCCACCTGGGGCAACCCGTCGCGCAACGACAAATGCCCTTGCGGCTCGGGCAAGAAGTTCAAGCACTGCCACGGCAGCCTCGCCTGAGGCCATCAGGCAGGCGCACTTCAGCCAGCCCCGGGCCCAGGCCGCAGGCGGACGGCCTCCCGCCCGTCGCCGGCCTTTTGACAAAGACCGCTCCCGTTGGGCGTGGCGCTGCGCGATGCGCAGCGCCACGCCCAAGGCCGCCAGGGTGGCTCTGGCGCAGCCAGGACACCCGCGGGCGCGGGAGCACCGCCCTCTGATCTGTTTCCAAATGCGCAGCAAAGGCGGCGCATAAGCATTATTTGCCGGATTCTCTCCTGCAAGCAGCCACAAACTGGCCGGAATTCCCCGGCAGGCTGTTCTGGCTGAAAGGATTCAGGAGGATCTCATGCTGAGCAAACAGGTGATGCTGACAAGCGCCATGACACTGGCTTGCGCTTTGGGTATCGGGTTCTTCATGCAAACGCCCGGTCCGGGCGGGATGGCAGATACAACCGCAGCTGCCGACCCGCAGTTGCCTGGCGAGCCTGAGACCGCCCAGCTGCAGCTGGATAAGATCACTCTGACGTCGGCACCAGCCGTCGCGGCGCCTGTTTCAATGGCCCGCGAAGCCGACGGCGCTGCACAAGCTGCCGGCTGCGCGATGACGGCTGAGGCTGAAGCCGCACCTGCGGCAATGGTTGCCTTGTCCGTGTCATCCCCCTGCCGGGCCGGCGAGCGCTTGACCGTGCACCACAGCGGCATGAGTTTTACCGCCGCGCTGGATTCGTCCGGCCGGTTCAATGCTCAAGTGCCCGCCTTGGCGCGGATGGCGGTCTTCATAGCCGAGACGGCAAGCGGCAGCGGCGCAGTTGCTGTTGCCGAAGTGGATGATCTTGGCACGGTCGAGCGCGTTGTTCTGCAATGGAGCGGCAGCAGCGGCCTGGAAATCCATGCCCGGGAGTTTGGCGCGGCCTACGGCAGCGCCGGCCATGTCTGGCACGGGGCGGAGGCCGGAACCGGCGCCGGACAGACTGTCCGCCTGGGCGATGCGTCCCTGCTGGCGCCGCGTGTCGCCGAAGTTTACAGCGCACCGGCCGGCCTGCCCGGCCAGTCTGGTGCCGTGTCCCTGACCGCAGAAGCTGAAGTAACCGGGAGCAATTGCGGACAGGACATCGCGGCTCAGGCTCTGCAGCTGCGCGGCGGCCGCCTCAGCAGCCGGGATTTGGTGATGGCAATGCCCGCCTGCGATGCAACAGGCAGTTTTCTGGTGTTGAATAATCTGGTGGAAGACCTGAAAATCGCGTCCAACTGATTTGCGGTAACTTCAGGGATACTCATGACCTTCTTGCGTGCGGCCGCCTGCGCCGCACTTTTTCTGACATCCCTGGCGCGCGGGCTTGCGGCTGAGGATATCACTTTGACTTCGCCGGATGGCGCAGTGGAGATCACCGGCACGCTGCTGGGGTTTGACGGCGAGTTCTACCGGGTGCAGACCCAGTTCGGCGAACTCACCGTGGATGGTTCCGGCGTGGCCTGCGACGGGCCGGGCTGCCCCAGCCTGTCCGGTTTTGTGGCGGAGGTGACCTTGGCGGGCTCCTCTGCGATGTCCGAAGTGCTGCTGCCTGCCTTGATCGAGGGCTTTGCGCTGCGGAACGGGTTTCAAACCCGCCGGGAGTCCTTGCCGGAGGGGAATTTCAGCCACGTGCTGCTGCGCGGGCAGACGCCGGCCGCCCGGTTCACGTTTTTACCTGGCACGACCGATGGCGGCTTTGCGGCCTTGCTGGGTGATGAGGCGGATATGGCGATGGCCCTGCGGGAAATCCGCCCGTCAGAACAAGCGGCGGCCCGCGCCGCCGGTCTGGGAGATCTGACGGCGCCGGGCCGCAGCCGGGTGCTGGCGCTGGATGCCTTTGTTCCGGTTGTGGCGCCCAGCAACCCGGTGCAGGAGATTTCGCTGCCGCAGCTGGCGGCGGTATTTTCCGGAGAAATCACCAACTGGCAGGAGCTCGGCGGCCCGGACGCGCCGGTTTCACTGCATATGCCGGTTTCCGGCTCCGGCCTTGCGCAAGCGGTGGAGGACAAGCTGATGGCACCGTTCGGTGCTGTGTTTTCACCGAAACTGCGCCGCCACAGCCGCAGCAGCTCCCTGGTCCGGCAAGTCCTGGTAGATCCCTTTGCCATCGGTATTGCCAGCTATGCGGAACGGGGGGCGGCGCGGATGCTGACATTGAAGGGCCCCTGCGGATTTACCCTGAAGGCGAGCCGCCGGGCGGTGAAGACCGAGGACTATCCGCTGACGGTGCCGGTGTTCCTGTATCTGCCGGCCCGCCGCTTGCCGAAAATTGCCCGGGATTTCCTGGTGTACGCGCGCGGGCCCGCAGCGCAGGCGGTGATCCGGCGGGCGGGGTTTGTGGACCAGGCGCCCGAATTGATCCCGGTCAGCCGCCAGGGCAGCCGGCTGGCCAATGCGGTTCTGGCGGCTGATGAGGGCGCCGGGCTGGCGGAGCTTCAGCGGCTTGTTTCGGCGCTGGACGGTTTGCAGCGGCTTACGGTTTCGTTCCGGTTCGAGCCGGGATCGGCGCGCCCCGACGCCCAGTCCCGCAGCAATATTGAACAGCTGGCCCGTGCCCTTGAGGCGGGGGAGTATGATGCCAAAGAGCTTGTATTTGCGGGCTTTTCCGACGGTGTTGGCCCGGCGGAAGGGAACCGCCGGATTGCGGAGAAACGGGCTGGTGCCGTGCGGGATGCGGTGATCCGGGCTGCGGAAACCGCGGATTTCAGCCGGGTGGAAATCCGCACCGAGGGCTTTGGCGAGGCCTTGCCCATGGCCTGCGACGATAGCGACTGGGGGCGTCAGATCAACCGCCGGGTTGAGGTCTGGGTGCGCTAGTAGGCTGCTTCCGGCGGGCTCCCGCGCGTTTGGCAAGGCATCAAAGATGCCGTGCAAACCCTTGGGCCCGGCACCGCGCTGGTGCGCGGTGCGGCAGCGCTAAAGATAGCCCTGGGCGCGGAAGCTGAGCTCGGTGGATTTGCCGATGATCAGGTGGTCGTGCAGGGTGATTCCCAGGGCAGTCAAAGCGGCTTGGATCTGGTCTGTCATGCCGATGTCACTGTCCGAAGGCGTGGGGTCACCGGACGGGTGATTATGCACTAAAATCAAGGCGCTGGCGTTCAGCTCCAGGGCGCGTTTGGCAACCTCGCGGGGGTAGACGGGGACGTGGTCGACGGTGCCGCGGGCTTGTTCCTCGTCGGCGATCAGCACGTTTTTGCGATCCAGGAAGAGGATGCGGAACTGTTCGGTCTCGCGGTGGGCCATGGTGGTGTGGCAATAGTCCAGAAGCGCGTCCCAGCTGGAGATCACCTGGCGCTGCATGATCCGGGCGCGGGCCATGCGGTGGGCGGCGGCCTCCAGCACCTTGAGATCGGTTATCACCGCATCGCCGATGCCTTTGACGGTGGCCAGACGTTCGGGCGGAGCGGTCACGACCCGGTTGAAATCTCCAAAGGTATCAAGGAGTTGCCGGGCCAGGGGTTTGACGTCGCGGCGGGGGATGGAGCGGAACAGGACCAGTTCCAGCAGCTCGTAATCCGGTATCGCCGCGGCGCCGCCGGCCATGAAACGGTCGCGCAGGCGGGCGCGGTGGTCCTTGATGTAGGAGGGCAGGCGGCCGGCGGCCAGGGGCTGCGCCGGGGCTTCGTCGCTGCCGGGGAACAGCGGCAGGGAAACGTCCTGGAATGAGGGATCCTGTGCCATGGCGCCATGGTGCCGCCATCATGGTTGAGGAAGGGTTAATGCAGGCTGCGCTGCAGCGGTGGCAGGAGGGGTGCTATGCGTGCACCCCTTGTGCACCCCCTGTACACCGCCGCGGCGTGGCATGGGGCGTCCGGGCTGGGGGTGCGTTAAGGGCGCGCAAAAGAAAAGCGCCCCGGATAGGGGGCGCTTTTTACTGTGTCATGTGCTTGGCAAGGCCCGGGGCTCCGCCCGTTCGCAAGCGAAACGCTCCCCCGGAGCGTTTCCGGGGAGCTTGCTCACCCCTTCATCCCGTCCCAGAAGCTTTTCACCGACGAGAAGAAGCTGCGGGATTCTGGGTTGGTGTTTTCCTCGGAGATCTCCTCGAACTCGCGCAGCAGTTCTTTCTGGCGCGCGGTGAGGTTCACAGGGGTTTCCACCGCCAGTTCGATGAACATATCGCCAACACCGCCGCCGCGCAGCGCCGGCATGCCCTTGCCGCGCAGGCGCATCTGGCGGCCGGATTGGCTGCCCTCGGGGATCTGCACCCGGCCGCGGCCGCCGTCGATGGTCGGCACCTCGATGGAGCCGCCAAGACCCGCTTTGGCCATGCTGACCGGCACCCGGCAGTAAAGATTGTTGCCGTCGCGTTCGAACAGGGCGTGCGGGCCAACCTCGACAAAGATGTAGAGATCGCCCGGAGGGCCGCCGCGCAGGCCGGCTTCGCCTTCACCTGCCAGGCGGATGCGGGTGCCGGTCTCAACCCCTGCCGGAATGTTCACCGACAGCGAGCGGTCTTTTTCCACCCGGCCGTGGCCGTGGCAGGATTTGCACGGGTTCTTGATGATCTGGCCCAGGCCCGAGCAGGTCGGGCAGGTGCGTTCGACGGTGAAGAAGCCCTGCTGCGCGCGGACCTTGCCCATGCCGGAGCAGGTCGGGCAGGTGGTGGGTTCCACGCCGCCCTCCGCCCCGGTGCCCTCGCAGGAGGTGCAGGAGACTGAAGTCGGGACCTTGATGGTCTTGTGCAGCCCGCCAAAGGCTTCCTCGAGCGTCACACGCAGGTTGTAGCGCAGGTCGGCGCCGCGGGAGGCCCGCTGCCGTCCGCCGCCGCCGCGCTGGCCGCCCATGAAATCGCCGAACAGGTCGTCGAAGACATCGGAAAAGGCGGAGGAGAAATCGCCGCCGCCAAAGCCTTGGCCGCCGCGCTGACCGCCGCCGCCGCCCATGCCGTTTTCAAAGGCAGCATGGCCAAAGCGGTCGTAGGCCGCCTTTTTCTCGGCGTCCTTCAGGACATCATAAGCCTCGTTGGCTTCCTTGAACTGCGCCTCGGCGTCCGGATTGTCGGAGTTCCGGTCGGGGTGCAGTTCTTTGGCCTTCTTGCGAAAGCCTTTTTTGATTTCGTCTGCGCTGGCGCCTTTGGCCACGCCCAGAACGTCGTAATAGTCACGTTTTGACATCGGTTACCCCATCTGCCTCAACGAAAATGGGCCGGTCCGGGGTCGGACCGGCCCGCCGTGGCCTGAGTGGTCAGGCGTTAGCGTTTGTCGTCGTCCAGGTCTTCGAATTCGGCATCAACGATGTCGTCGTCCGCCGGGCCGGCGGCTTCGTCAGCGGCTGCCGGTTCTTCGTCGCTGCCTTCTTCGGCCTGCGCCTTGTAGATCGCCTCGCCCAGCTTCATCGCGGCTTCGGTGACGTTCTGGATGCCGGATTTGATCTTTTCGGCGGTCGATTTCTCGTTTTCCAGATCGTCTTTCAGCGCCGCAACGGCCAGTTCGATCACTTCGACGGTGGACGGATCGACCTTGTCGCCGTGCTCCTCGACCGATTTCTCGGTGGAGTGGATCAGCAATTCGGCCTGGTTCTTGGCTTCGATCAGCTCGCGGCGTTCCTTGTCGGCTTCCGCGTTCTCCTCGGCGTCCTTGACCATCTTTTCGATGTCGTCGTCCGAGAGGCCGCCGGAGGCCTGGATGGTGATCTGCTGTTCCTTGCCGGTCGCCTTGTCCTTGGCGCCGACCGACACGATGCCGTTGGCGTCGATGTCAAAGGTCACTTCGATCTGCGGCATGCCGCGCGGTGCCGGCGGGATTTCCTCGAGGTTGAACTGGCCCAGCATCTTGTTGTCGGCGGCCATTTCACGCTCGCCCTGGAACACGCGGATGGTCACGGCGTTCTGGTTGTCTTCCGCGGTCGAGAACACCTGGGACTTCTTGGTCGGGATGGTGGTGTTGCGGTCGATCAGGCGGGTGAAGACACCGCCCAGGGTTTCGATGCCGAGCGACAGCGGGGTCACGTCGAGCAGCACCACGTCCTTGACGTCGCCCTGCAGAACGCCGGCCTGGATGGCGGCGCCCATGGCAACCACTTCATCCGGGTTCACGCCCTTGTGGGGCTCCTTGCCGAAGAACTTGGTCACCTCGTCGATGACTTTGGGCATGCGGGTCATGCCGCCGACCAGAACCACCTCATCGACGTCGGAGGCGGACAGGCCAGCATCCTTCAGAGCCGCCTTGCAGGGGTCCATGGAGCGCTTGATCAGGTCGGCCACCAGGCTTTCCAGCTTGGCGCGGGTCAGTTTCATCACCAGGTGCAGCGGCTGGCCCGAGGAGGGATCCATCGAGATGAACGGCTGGTTGATCTCGGTCTGCGAGGTGGAGGACAGTTCGATCTTGGCTTTCTCTGCGGCCTCTTTCAGGCGCTGCAGGGCCATCTTGTCCTTGGACAGATCGACGCCGTTTTCCTTTTTGAACTCATCCGCCAGGTAGTTGACGATGCGCATGTCGAAGTCTTCGCCGCCCAGGAAGGTGTCGCCGTTGGTCGACTTCACTTCGAACAGGCCGTCGTCGATTTCCAGGATGGTGACGTCGAAGGTGCCGCCGCCGAGGTCATAGACGGCGATGGTCTGGGTGTCTTCCTTGTCGAGGCCATAGGCCAGCGCGGCCGCGGTCGGCTCGTTGATGATGCGCAGGACTTCGAGGCCTGCGATCTTGCCGGCGTCTTTGGTGGCCTGGCGCTGGGCGTCGTTGAAGTAGGCCGGCACGGTGATCACCGCCTGGGTGACTTCCTCGCCCAGGTAGGATTCCGCGGTCTCTTTCATCTTGCCCAGGGTGAAGGCGGAGATCTGCGACGGGGAGTATTTCTCACCCTTGGCTTCCACCCATGCGTCGCCGTTGCCGCCGTCGACGATGGCGAAGGGCACCATTTTCTTGTCTTTGGCGACAGCCGGGTCGTCGTTGCGGCGGCCGATCAGGCGCTTGACGCCGAACACGGTGTTGTCGGGGTTGGTGACGGCCTGGCGTTTGGCCGGCTGGCCGACGAGGCGTTCGTCGTCGGTGAAGGCAACAATCGACGGGGTGGTGCGCGCGCCCTCGGCGTTTTCAATCACGCGGGGCTGCGAGCCGTCCATGATGGCCACACAGGAGTTGGTGGTTCCCAGGTCGATGCCGATAACTTTGCTCATATTCGATCCCTTTTACTACTCAAGGCGATTACCCGAGGCCTGAACCCGTTGCGGCATCCCGGCCCCGATTGAAGTTGCGGTTTGGTCTGCACCTTGCCGCGTCCCGGCGTATATAGGGAGCAGAAAACGCCCCTGCAAGCGCCCAGATCGGCAGTGATGCGTGAATCGATGCGCTTTTTTGCAAGGGGTATGGTTAAGGATGGATGAACGGCGATGAGCTTGCTGCGGGTGCGCGGATTTGAGGTGTGCAAGGGCTATTTGGAACCGGCCCGGCAGGCGGCGCTGATCGAGGCGTTGCGGCCGGTGCTGAAGGCGGCGCCGCTGTTCTCGCCCAAGGTGCCGGGCGGCGGACAGATGTCGGTGCGGATGACCTCGGCCGGGCGGTTCGGCTGGTATTCGGATGCCGCGGGCTACCGCTATGCAGAGCAGCATCCCTTCGGACGGGCTTGGCCGGCGATCCCCGGCGAGATCCTGGACATCTGGCGGGAGCTGACCGGGCTGGAGCGGCAGCCGGAGTGCTGCTTGCTCAATTACTATGGCGAGGGCGCGCGGATGGGGCTGCACCAGGACAAGGATGAGGCGGATTTCTCCTTTCCCGTGGTCTCCATTTCGCTGGGAGATGACGGGTTGTTCCGGATCGGCAACCGGACCCGCGGCGGCAAAACCGAATCGGTGTGGCTGAGTTCGGGCGACGTTGTGGTGATGGGCGGCGCGGCGCGGCTCACCTATCACGGGGTGGACCGGATCCGGTTCAAGTCCTCGCGGCTGCTGCCCAAGGGCGGGAGGATCAACCTGACCCTGCGCGTGGTCACCTGAGGCCGGCGGGGGTGCAAAAGTTTTAGGGAAAACTTTTGCCAAGACTTTTCAGTAAAAGTCTTGGGCCGGTGCCTGCGGTCAGCGCCGCGCGCTCCAGCTGATGGAGACATGGCGGCGGGTGTAGAATTCGCCCATCAGGCCGATCACCAGCAGCACCAGGGCCACCCAGGCCGCATACTGCCAGGAGCTGAAATGCGGGTTGTAGTTGATGAAGACAAAGCCGCGGGACTGGTCGATGCAGTGAAACAGCGGGTTCCAGTCGAACATCGCCAGCATGAAGCCGGGCAGGGTGTTGGCCAGGAACATCTTGCCGGATGCGATCATATTGGCGCGCTGGTAGATCATCGTCAGGATGCTGACCAGGCCGGGCGCCCAGGGTTTCAGCACCAGGAACACCAGCCCGACGGCCGCACCGCTGATCCAGGACAGCAGCACCATGCCAAAGGCCGGAACCGGCTGTTCGATATGAACCGGCGTGAAGGCGACATGGTAGACAAACAGGATGATGAACAGCGACAGCACCTGGATGTAAAGCGCCCCGATGGCGGCGGACAGGATGGCAACCATGGTGTTCATCGGCGCATGCTGCATCATCGGGCTGCTGGGCCCTTCGGCGCCGGCAACCGCGCTGACGGTCTTGGTGTGCACCATGAACAGGAAGATGCCGGACATCACATACAGCAGGAAGTCGCCGCGGATGGCGGAGCCGCGCAGGCCCAGAAGCGCAAACATGATGTAAAAGGCGGCCACGAACATCACCGCCTGCAGGATGTTCAGGCCAAGGGCGATGAAAGCATTGTTGTGCTTGGAGCGGACGCTGCGCACCACCGAGTGGAAAACCACCTCAATCAGGGAGAGGAATCCGGAAAACCAGGATTGCTGTGTGCGCTGCTGAAACATTAGACCTGCATTCACTGCCCGAAGTTGATGCGGCTGCTTGCCGTTCTGGTACCGGCGCATCATAAGGGGTGAGAGGCAAATTTTCAATTAAACCCGTGTTAGGGAGACCTGCGTGACTTATGAAGACCTGGTACCCGTGATCCGCCGGCTGGCCATCGAGGCCGGCGCGACGATCATGGAGATCTACAATTCCGACGATTTCGACGTGAAGGTCAAATCCGACGAAAGCCCGGTGACCGAAGCAGATGAAGCGGCCGATGCGCTGATTTCGGCCGGCCTGCGCGCCGCATTCCCGGAGATGATGCTGGTGACCGAGGAGCAAGCTGCCTCGCACAAGGAGCGCGGCGATACTTTCCTGATCGTTGATCCGCTGGACGGCACCAAGGAGTTCATCCACCGCCGCGGCGATTTCACAGTGAACATTGCGCTGGTGGAGAAGGGTGTGCCGACCCGCGGCGTGGTTTATGCCCCGGCCAAGCAGCGGATGTTCTTTACCCTGGCGGACGGCAGCGCGGTGGAGGAAACCGGCGCGTTTGATCCGGACACCATCGGCGAGACCCGTGCGATCCGGGTTGCCGACAGTGACAATTCCGCGCTGATGGTGGTGGCCTCGAAATCGCACCGCGACCAGGCGACCGATGACTATATCGGCAAGTACAGCGTCAAGGACAGCAAGAGCGCCGGCTCCTCGCTGAAGTTCTGCCTGGTGGCCACCGGCGAGGCGGATATCTATCCGCGGGTCGGCCGCACCATGGAGTGGGACACCGCTGCCGGCCACGCGGTGCTTGCGGGCGCTGGCGGCAATGTGGTGCGTTTTGACGATCATTCCCCGCTAATTTACGGGAAAGAGGGCTATGCGAACCCGTTCTTCATCGCCTATGCACCGGCTGTGGAACTGAAGAAAGCCTGATGTCTGTCCTGATCGTCATCCCCGCCCGTTATGCCTCGACCCGCTATCCTGGCAAGCCGCTGGTGCCGCTGACCGGCGCCTCCGGCGAGAAACGCACGCTGGTGGAGCGCTCCTGGCGGGCGGCCTGTTCGGTGCAGGGTGTGGACCGGGTTGTCGTGGCGACGGATGACGATCGCATCAAAGACGCGGCCGAGGGGTTTGGCGCCGAGGTGGTGATGACCTCGGAAAGCTGCGCCAACGGCACCGAGCGCTGCGCCGAGGCGCATGCGGCGCTGGGCGGCGGCTATGAGATCGTGGTGAACCTGCAGGGCGATGCGCCGCTGACCCCGCATTGGTTTGTCGAGGATCTGGTAGCGGGCCTGCGCGCAGCCCCCGGAATGGGACTGGCGACGCCGGTGCTGCGCTGCAACGGCGAAACCCTGAACAGCCTGCTGGCCGACCGCAAGGCGGGCCGGGTCGGCGGCACCACCGCCGTGTTTGCCGAAGACCGCAGCGCGCTCTATTTCTCCAAGGAGGTGGTGCCCTATTGCGGCAGCATCTACGCGGATGGCGAAAACACGCCGGTCTTCCACCATGCCGGCGTCTATGCCTACCGCCCGGATGCCTTGGCAGCCTATTCTGATTGGGATACAGGGCCGCTGGAGAGTCTAGAAGGGCTGGAGCAGCTGAGGTTCCTGGAAAACGGCCGCAAGGTGCTGTGTGTGGAAGTGGATGCGCGCGGGCGCGAGTTCTGGGAGCTGAACAATCCCGAGGATGTGCCGCGCCTGGAAGCGATGATGAAGAAAATGGGGCACGAGTAACTGAAAATATGGTAATGAGGGCAAGAACAGACAGGCCGTGGCTGCCAGCGTGCAGCAAGAGGCAGCGGGCAGCTGCTTTACAATTTGTTGGAGATAGCCCGGCATGATAAGGGCCCGCTTCTGCGCGCTCCGCGCGGAGGCTGACGCCCGTCCGGGAATTTGAGTATTGAGAGAATGACATGCGCAAAAAGGTAACTAAGGCGATTTTTCCGGTAGCAGGCCTGGGGACCCGGTTCCTGCCCGCAACCAAGTCCGTCCCGAAAGAGATCATGACGCTGGTCGACCGGCCGCTGGTGCAATACGCCATCGACGAGGCGCGCGCCGCGGGGATCAAGGAATTCATCTTTGTCACCTCGCGCGGCAAGGGCGCTTTGGAAGATTATTTCGACCATTCGCCGGTGCTGGAGCAGGAACTGCGCAAGAAGGGCAAGGATGACCTGCTGGAGATCCTGAAGAGCACCGACATGGAATCGGGCGCGATCGCCTATCTGCGGCAGCACAAGGCGCTGGGCCTGGGTCATGCGGTCTGGTGCGCCCGCCGCCTGATTGCGAACGAACCCTTTGCGGTGATCCTGCCGGATGACGTCATTGCAGCGGAAAAGCCCTGCCTGCAGCAGATGGTCGAAGCCTATGAGGAAACCGGCGGCAACATGGTTGCGGCAATGGAAGTCCCGCCGGAGAAGACCTCGGCCTATGGCGTGCTGGATGTAAAGGACGACATGGGGCAGGTGGTTCTGGCCAATGGCATGGTCGAAAAACCCAAAGCCGAAGAGGCGCCGTCGAATCTGGCGGTGATTGGCCGCTACATCCTGTCGCCGTCGGTTCTGAAGAATCTGAACAAGATGAAATCGGGCGCGGGCGGCGAGATCCAGCTGACCGACGCGATTGCCGAGGATATCGCGCAGGACGTGCCTGTCTACGGCTACCGCTTCCGCGGCCAGCGGTTTGACTGCGGCTCCAAGGCAGGCTTCCTGCAGGCGACCGTGGCCTTTGCGCTGGCGCGCGATGAACTGCGCGATGACCTGATGAGCTACATCACCGAGATTGCGCAGGTCGGCAAAGCCGCGCAGTAACCACTCTGGCCGCCCTCTTGCCGGGGCGGCCCAGCATGGGGCAAAGACCGTGACCAATATTCTTGTGACCGGCGGTGCCGGCTATATCGGTTCGCATGCCTGCAAGGCGTTGAAGGCGGCGGGCTATACGCCGGTTACTTACGACAATCTGGTGACCGGCTGGCAGGATGCGGTGAAGTTCGGCCCCTTCGAGAAGGGCGGCCTGAACGACCGCGCCCGCCTGGACGAGGTTTTTGCCAAATACAAGCCGGCGGCGGTGATGCATTTCGCGGCGCTCAGCCAGGTTGGCGAAGCGATGAGCGAACCGGGCCGCTACTGGGCCAACAACACCGGCGGCTCGCTGAACCTGATCGAGGCGGCGGTGGCGGCTGGCTGCCTGGACTTCGTGTTCTCCTCGACCTGCGCCACCTACGGCGAGCATGACAATGTTGTTCTGGATGAAAACACGCCGCAGCTGCCGCTGAACGCCTACGGCGCGTCCAAACGCGCGGTTGAGGATATCCTGAAGGATTTCGGAGCTGCAAACGGGCTGAGGTCGGTGATCTTCCGCTATTTCAACGTGGCGGGTGCCGATCCCGAGGCCGAGGTCGGCGAGTTCCACCGCCCCGAGACCCATCTGGTGCCGCTGGTGCTGGATGCAATTGCCGGCAAGCGTGATGCGCTGACCATCTTCGGCACCGACTATGACACGCCGGACGGCACCTGCATCCGCGACTATGTGCATGTCTGCGATCTGGTGGACGCGCATGTGCTGGGCCTGAAGTGGCTGGAAGCGGGCAAGGGCAGCCAGGTGTTCAACCTGGGCACCGGCAGCGGCTTTTCCGTGCGCGAGGTGATGGACAAGGCTGAGGCGGTGACCGGGCAGAAGGTGCCCTGCAATACCGGTGCGCGCCGGGCGGGCGATTGCACCAAACTGGTGTCGGGTTCGACCCGGGCGGTGACCGATCTGGGCTGGGAGCCGCGCCGCTCGACCCTTGAGGTGATGATCACCGACGCCTGGAAGTGGCACAAGACAGGCCACTACGAGGCCTGAGCATGACTGGCCCCGCCGCCTCTGATCTGCCGCCGCTGGGCCTGACCGGGTCCTACAAGCTGCGGTGGAAGCGGCGGCGGATGCTGTGGCGGAGCCTGCGGGCGCGCCGCCAGCTGGCCAAGGTCGCAGACCGCACTGCGCAGATCCCGCAGGACCCCATTTTGGGGTTTGCCACCGTGCGCAATGAAATGGCGCGGCTGCCGTTTTACCTGGAGCATTACCGCCGGGCGGGTGTGTCGCATTTCCTGTTTGTGGACAATGCCAGCACCGACGGGACCGCCGAATTCCTTGCGTCGGAGCCGGATGTGTCGCTGTGGCACACCGCGGCCAGCTACCGCGATGCGCGCTTTGGCGTTGACTGGCTGACCTGGCTGCAGATCCGCTATGGGCATGGCGCCTGGTGCTTGACCGCCGACGCCGATGAGATCCTGACCTACCCGTATGCGGACAGCCGCAGTTTGCAGGACCTGACCGGCTGGCTGGACCGGCAGGGGGTGGCCTCTTTTGGGGCGGTGATGCTGGACATGTATCCGAAAGGGCCGCTTGGCAGCCAGTCCAGCGTGCCCGGCGGGGACCCTTTCGAAACCCTCAACTGGTTTGATGCGGAGGGGTACACATGGGAGCGTCTGGACCGTTTCGGCCAGGTGTCGATCCGGGGCGGGCCGCGCAAGCGGATGTTCTTCCGGGACAATCCGGATCACGCGCCGCATCTGCACAAGGTGCCGCTGGTGCGCTGGAACCGGCGGTTTGCCTATGTCAGCTCGACTTACACGGTTTTGCCGCGGCATTTGAATGCGGTTTTCGATGCCCGGCTGAACCTGCCCTCGGGCGTGCTGCTGCACAGCAAGTTCCTGGACGAAATCGTCCGCAAGTCGGCGGAGGAGAAGCAGCGCAGGCAGCATTTCACCCATACCGAGCGCTATGATGCCTATTATGACGCGATCATTGCCGCCCCGGATTTGTGGTGCGAAAGCTCTGTCCGGTATGAAGACTGGCAGCAGCTGGAGCGGCTGGGGCTGATGACCCGGGGCAGCTGGCATTAGGGTCCTGGCCCTAGGCTGATGGAGCGCCATGTTGTGAAAGCCGGGTGTTGCAACTTGGCCCGCGGGCGGCGTAACTGTTTCTAAATCCGTTGTTAATACTATGTATGCATGACATATTGTGCGGAGCCCTGACACAGATCGGCGGTGGTTTGGGCAGGCAGGCGCGCTCCCTGGATTTTGGTTTGGAGTTAACGTGGGGCTTTGGGATTCTTACCGGATGCGGTTGCGGCGCAAGCGGCGGCTGATCCGTGCGGTGCGCAAATCCTCAGAGCTCTCTGCGGTTCAAGACAACACCAGGGCGATCCGGCCCGGAGACATCCTGCTGGTCTGCACCATGCGCAACGAGCAGATCCGGCTGCCCTATTTCCTGCAGTATTACCGCGGCATGGGGATCAACCACTTCCTGTTTGTTGACAATGGCTCCACCGATGGCACGGCTGATTACCTGCGCGGGATGGAGGATGTCTCTCTGTGGCACACCACCGCCAGCTACAAGCGGGCGGGTTTCGGCATCGACTGGATGAACTACCTCAAGCGCAAATACGCACATGACCATTGGGTGCTGGTGGTCGATCCGGATGAGTTCTTTATCTACCCGTTCTGCGACACGCGGCCGATCCGGGCGCTGACGGACTGGCTGGACAATTCCGCGATCCGCAGCTTCTCGGCGATGCTGGTGGATGTGTATCCCAAGGGCCGGATCGGCGAGGTTCCCTATCAGGCAGGCCAGAACCCGCTGGAAATTGCCCATTGGTTCGACAGCGGCAATTACTCGATCACCCGCAATCCGGAATACGGCAACCTGTGGATCCAGGGCGGGCCGCGGGCGCGGGTGTTCTTTGCCGACGAGCCCTTCAAGGCACCGGCGCTGAACAAGATCCCGCTGGTCAAATGGCACCGGCGCTATGCCTATGCCAGCTCGACCCATTCGCTGCTGCCGCGCGGGCTGAACCAGGTTTATGAAGCGGATGGCGGCGAGAAGGCCAGCGGCGCACTGCTGCATACCAAGTTTCTGGATACCTTCACCGCCAAGGCGCAGGAGGAACTGGTCCGCGGGCAGCATTATGCGGGGTCGGTCGAATATAAGGCCTATGCCGGCAAGCTGGCCGAACAGCCGGAGCTGTGGTGCAAATGGAGCGAGAAATACATCAACTGGCGCCAGCTTGAGATTCTGGGGCTGATGTCCAAGGGGAACTGGGCATGAGCACGGTTGGGGTGGTCATGCTGGTGCACACCGCGCTGGAGCGTGCGGCGCAGGTCGCGCGGCATTGGACTGCCAGCGGCTGCCCGGTGGTGCTGCACGTAGACCGAAATGTCGATCACAAAGTCTTCACCCGATTCCGGGCATCGCTGGCAGATGATCCGCTGGTGCGCTTTTGCGCCCGCCAGCGCTGCGAATGGGGCACCTGGGGCATTGTTGCCGCCTCGCAAGCGGCCTCCGAGATGATGCTGGCGGCGTTTGCGGGCGTACGGCACGTCTATCTGGCTTCCGGCTCCTGCCTGCCGCTGCGGCCGGTGGAGGAACTGATCGATTACCTGGCAGCGCGCCCGCGCACCGATTTCATCGAAAGCGCGACCACTGCGGATGTGCCCTGGATTGTCGGCGGCCTGAGCCAGGAACGCTTTACCCTGCGGTTCCCGTTTTCCTGGAAGAGGCACCGGTACCTGTTCGACCGCTATGTGGCGCTGCAGCGCAAGCTGCGCTTTAAGCGCCGGATCCCGCCCGGGCTGGTGCCGCATATGGGCAGCCAGTGGTGGTGCCTGACCCGGCAAACCCTGTCAGCGATCCTGGAGGACCCGGAACGGCCGGTCTATGACGCCTATTTCCGCAAGGTGTGGATCCCGGATGAGAGCTATTTCCAGACCCTGGCGCGGCAGTATTCCAGCAATATCGAGAGCCGCTCGCTGACGCTGTCGAAGTTTGATTTCAAGGGCAAGCCGCATATCTTCTACGACGATCACCTGCAGCTTTTGCGCCGCTCGGACTGTTTTGTCGCCCGCAAGATCTGGCCGCATGCCGAACGGCTGTACCAGGCCTTTCTGACCGACCCGGCGGGCGCGATGAAACGGACTGAGCCGAACCCGGGCAAGATCGACCGGATCTTTGCCAAGGCGGTGGAGCGGCGCACCCGCGGCCGCCCCGGCCTTTACATGCAGAGCCGCTTTCCCGGGCATGGGTCCGAAAACGGCATCACCTCCAGCCGCTATTCGGTGTTCCAGGGGTTTGCGGAGCTGTTCGAGGATTTTGAAACCTGGCTGGCCCGGACCACCGGCGCGCGGGTGCACGGCCATATCTTTGCACCTGAAGGTGCCGAGTTCTCCGAAGATCAAAGCCTGGTCAACGGCTGCCTGAACGGCAGCGCCAAGGTGCGCGACTACAACCCCGAAAGCTTCCTCACCAGCCTGATCTGGAACACTCGCGGCGAGCGCCAGTGCTTTCAGTTCGGGCCGCGCGACAATCAGGCGGTGAACTGGCTGGTGGCGCGGGATTCAAACGCGCAGATCTCGGTGATCAGCGGTGCCTGGGCGGTGCCGCTGTTCAAGTCCAACCGCAATTTCACAGAGCTGCGGCAGGAAGCGGCGCGGCTGCAGCAGATCGAGGCCGAGCATCTGAAGATCCTGCGCTCGCAATGGGCCAAGGCACGGGTGCGGATCTGGAGCATGGCGGAGTTTGCCGAGGCACCGATGGAGCCGTTGCAGACGATCATCGACGAAATCGGCCCTCTGGCTGCGCGGCATCTGAGCGAGGCGCCCAAGATGACCGGCCTTGAAGGTTTCGGCCAGTTCCTGCAGAATCTGAAAAACCAGGGCATGCACCCGTATCTGATGGGGGATTTCCCGGTTGAGCCGGGCCCGGCCGCCATGCCCAAAACGCCGCGCAAACCTTATCTGGTGCGAAAATAACTGATGTCTTCTTCTTTCGATTATTTTGTTGTCTTTGCGGAAATGCGGACTGGCTCCAATTTTCTGGAGACCAATCTCAACGCGTTTGACGGGCTCACCTGCCACGGCGAAGCCTTCAACCCGCATTTCATCGGCTATCCGAACAAAAGCGAAATTCTGGGTGTGACCCAGGCCATGCGCGAGGCGGACCCGGCCCGGCTGATTGCCGCAATCAAGGGCCAGCCGGGTGTGCTGGGGGGCTTCCGCTACTTCCACGATCATGACCCGCGGGTGCTGGAGCAGATGCTGGAGGATCCGCGCAGCGCCAAGATCGTGCTGACCCGCAACCCTCTGGACAGCTATGTGTCCTGGAAGATCGCCAAACAGACCGGCCAGTGGAAACTGACCGATGTGAAGCGCCGCAAGGAGGCCAAGGCGCAGTTCGACGCGGCAGAATTTGCGGCCCATACCGAGGCGCTGCAGGATTTTCAGGTGACGCTGCTGAATCAGCTGCAGGCGCTGGGGCAGACGGCCTTTTATGTGGCTTACGAGGATCTGCAGAGCGTCGACGTGATGAACGGGCTGGCCCGCTGGCTGGGGGTGTCCCAGCAGCTGGAGGCGCTGGATGAAAGCCTCAAGCGGCAGAACCCGGCGCCGGTGCTGGCCAAGGTGGCCAATCCTGACGCGATGCAGGAGGCGCTGGCGGGGATGGACCGCTTCAACCTGACCCGCACGCCGAATTTCGAGCCGCGCCGCGGGCCTGCGGTGCCGGGCTATGCAGCGGGGGTGGTGACGCCGCTGCTGTATCTGCCGCTCAAGGGCGGGCCGGAGGCGGACGTCGAGGCCTGGATGGCGGGGTTGGACAAGGTGGCGCCCGAAGGGCTGATCCGGGGCATGAACCAGAAGCAGCTGCGGCAATGGAAGCGCGGCAACAAGGGGTTTCGCAGCTTCACCGTGGTGCGTCACCCGGCGGCGCGGGTGCATGCGGTGTTCTGCCGCCGGATCCTGCAGGCGGGTGAGGGCAGCTATAGGTCGATCCGCAACACGCTGCGGCGGCAGTTTGGCCTGGCGCTGCCGGAAAACGGACCGGATGCGGGGTACAGCCTGGCGCAGCACCGCGAGGCATTTTCCGGTTTTCTGGGATTTCTGCGCGCCAATCTGGCGGGGCAGACGTCGATCCGGGTGGATGCGGAATGGGCGAGCCAGAGCCAGGCGCTGTCGGGGTTTGCCGAGCTTGGCGCTCCGGATCTGGTGATCCGCGAAGCGGAGATGGCGGAGGATTTGCCTGCGCTGGCACGCAAGCTGGGGCGGATGGAGCCCGGCCCGGTGCCTGCCGCGGTGCCGGAGGCGCCGTTTGCGCTGGACATGATCTATGACGCGGACCTGGAAGCGCAGATTGCCTCTGTCTATCAGCGCGATTACCTGGCGTTCGGCTTTGGCCCCTGGCGCCAGGACTGACCCGGAGGCGCCGCTGCGGGCGCAGCCCTCCCGCGCCCGCCGTATGTTCGGCAGAGCCAAACATCCGGAACGGCCTTGGGCCGGGCGCCGCACGGAGTGCGGCGCGGCGCGGGTGGCACAGCGGCTGCGAAATTGCTGAGGCGGGCAATGAGCTGCAACCGCACGGGGCGGGGCCGCAGGCACCGGTCCGTGCCCGGCCCAACGGGAAGAGTGCCGCCGGCAGGCGGCCGATGTCGGGCGGGAGCGCCGCCAGAGGCGGCGGCGCAGGAGCTCAAAGGGGGGAGCAGCTTGAGGGCCCGCCCATGGGCGGCCGGCTTGGGCGTTCAGGCGGCCTGAACCGACTGATCTTCTGTCAGAATGGTGTAAAGCGTCGCGGGCTCGTGGTTGGCGCGCAGCTTGGTGCAAAAGCTCTGCTCGCGCAAAGTGCGGGACACCAGGGCCAGTGCCTTCAGATGCTCCACACCGGCATCCTCCGGTGCGAACAATGTGAAGGCGATGTCCACCGGCTGCCGGTCAACGGCGCCGAAATCCAGCGGTTTTTCCAGGATCAGGAAGATGCCGCAGACCTCGCTGATGCTGTCCAGCCGGGCATGCGGCAGGGCAACACCATGGCCAACCCCGGTGGGGCCGAGGCTCTCGCGGTCCAGCAGGGCCTCGACCGTGGCCTGGGCATTGAGCCCGTAAGCGGTCTGAGCAATATCCGCGATTTCCTGGAACAGGCGCTTCTTGCTGGAAGCCGCACCGATCACCCGGACCGCCTCTGGCTTGAGGATGCTGGAAATCTGCATATGTCTGCTCCGTTCCGGCGCCCCGATGGGGCGCCGATGCCTTAGATGTGTTTACGGATCGATCCAGCCGATATTGCCGTCTTCACGGCGGTAGACCACATTCAACCCGTCTTTGCCTTCATTGCGGAAGACCAGGACCGGTGCCCCTGCAAGCTCCATCTGCATCACCGCTTCCCCGACCGACAGCGACGGTATGCGGGTTTCCATTTCGGCGACGATGATCGGCTGCAGCGAGTCCGGCTCGACATCCGCTTCCTCAGAGGCGAGGATATACGAATTGGCGCCGAGATGTTCAACCGGTTCGCTGCGGTCCTTGTGGTGGTCCTTCAGGCGGCGCTTGTAGCGGCGCAGCTGCTTTTCCATTTTCTCGCAGCAGCCTTCAAACGCGGCGTAGATTTCCGTCGCGTGCGCCTTGGCCTGAGCGGTCAGCCCGGTGGACAGATGCACCGTGGTTTCACACACATATTCATGCGCCGAACGGGAAAAGACCACGGCGGCGTCGGTTGGCCGTTCAGCATATTTCTGAACGACCGAACCCAGCTCGTTCTGCACATGGGTCTGCAGAGCTTCGCCGATGTCGATCTGTTTACCGCTGATTTTGTAACGCATGTGATCTCCTTCACGAATTATTGCGGCCCAAACCCGCTGCCAAGGCAATCCTTGGCAGTGTCACGTCAGGTTAGGATCCGGGGGGATGGCAAGGCATCCTGTTGCATCGCTGCGGGCCCTGTTGCCAAGGCCATCAAGCGGTTTGCATCGGTGTGCGCATTTGCCATGAAGCAATTCGACGGCAACTGAGCGGGAAAGTCAATGCAAATCCCGGAAAAAAGAAACATGGGTTTCAGGCATATTTTTCCGGTTGTCCGCCAGCCGCGGAGCGGGTCAGGAAATCCGGAAATTCTCGCCCAGGTAGACGCGGCGGACGTTTTCGTTTTCCACCACTTCCTCGGGGCTGCCGGACATCAGCACCTGGCCGTCATGCAGGATATAGGCGCGGTCGACGATTTCGAGCGTTTCGCGCACGTTGTGATCGGTGATCAGCACCCCGATGCCGCGCTTTTTCAGATCGGCCACCAGGTGGCGGATGTCTCCGACCGAGATCGGGTCGACGCCGGCAAAGGGTTCATCCAGCAGCAGGTACTTCGGATCGGCGGCCAGGCAGCGGGCGATTTCGACCCGGCGGCGTTCGCCGCCCGACAGCGCCAGGGCGGGGGCGCGGCGCAGGTGCTCGATCGAGAAGTCCGACAACAGCTCTTCCAGCCGCTCGCGGCGTTTGTGCTCGTGCTTTTGCGATATATCCAGAACGGCAGAGATATTGTCCTCGACCGACAGGCCGCGGAAGATCGACATTTCCTGCGGCAGATAACCGATGCCAAGGCGTGCGCGGCGGTACATTGGCAGGCCGGTCACGTTCTGGCCGTCGATCGCGACGGTGCCGGCCTCCGGGAAGACCAGCCCGGCGATGGCATAGAAGCTGGTGGTCTTGCCGGAGCCGTTGGGGCCCAGCAGCGCCACAACCTCGCCGCGGTTCAGCGACATCGACACATCCCGGATCACCACTCGTTTGCGGTAGGACTTGCGCAGTTTTTCGATGCGCAGCCCGGAGGAGCCTTCGGTAACGGTCAGATCCGGACGCGCCATCAGTTGCTGCCGCTTCCTGGGTTGAGGATGGTTTTCACCCGTCCTGCCATCTGCGCGGTGCCCGAGGTCAGGTTCACCTCCAGCCGGTTCGAGGCGAGGGTGCCGCTTTGCTGATTCAGCAGCACATTGCCGGTCATCACGATGGTGCCCTTGTCGATGGTGTATTCGGCGCGCTGCGCTTCGGCGGCATCGGGGCCGCTGACCAGCACCACGTTGCCGGTGGCCTCCAGCCGTTCGATCCCGGCCTTGGCGCCGCTGTCATCGGCGGTCTTGTAGATCACCAGCACCTTGTCGGCAGACAGCCGCATGATGCCCTGCATGATCAGCACATTGCCGGTGAATTCGGCAGAGCCGTCGGCCTGGTTGACCGCCAGATTGTCGGCAGTGACTTCAACGGGCTGGCTGGGGTCGGCCTTGACCGCGCCAAAAGCGACGGAGGCCGTCTGCGCAAAGGCAAGGCCAGGAAGCATCGCCAGCGGCAGGCAGAAAATCAAAGCGCGCAAATAGGACACAGGTTATCTTTCCGGTTTCTGGGGATCATATAGCAGCTTCACCCCGTCTTTGAACAGCATATGGACCGGCCCGCCCTCGGTTTTAACCCCGATGCGCATATTACCCGCAGTCAATTCGCCGATTGGGCCGGTTGCACGGACCGGTCCGGGGCTTTGCGCCTCCAGCCCGCTCAGCGCGGTGTTCAGCTCTTCGGTTTCGACCCGCAGCCCATCCGCGGAGGTGATGGTCACGCTGCCGGTGAACTGCGCCATGTTCCGGCCCGGGTGAATGGCGCCGGTTTCCGAAGCCAGGGTAATCCGGCCGCCCTGCGCCAGGTTGAACTCGGCAGAGAGGTTGCTGGCGACCGCAGGGGTGCCTTCGCCGCCGGGGCGGGCCAGGGCGGCGGTGACCATGATCTCATCCCCTTGGGCGGTGGTGCCGGAGAAAAAGGGCGCGGTGATCTGCTGGCCTTTCATCCGGTCCTCGATCTCCTTTTGCGCAAAGGGGATCACGGCGTCGGTGTTCACCCCGCGCGAGATCAGGAACAGCGTCGACATCAGAACCAGGGCCGCCAGCGGCAGCAGCACCTTGAGATAGGCAACGGCTCTGGAATAGCTGTCCATTCGTGTCCCCAGCCTTTGCGTCAGCCCAGGCCTGCGCGCAGGCAGTTGTGGATGTGCAACAGGCCCTCGGCCTTTTGCCCGTTGTCCGGATCGACCACAAACAGGCAGGTGATCTTGCGCTGGTTCATCACCGCAACCGCCTCTTCCGCCATGGCGCCGGGGGCGATTGTGGCCGGGTCCGCAGTCATCACTTCGGCGGCGGTCTTGTCCAGCAGCCCGTCCATGTGGCGGCGCAGGTCGCCGTCGGTGATGATGCCGGCCAGCGAACCGTCTTCCGCCGCGACACCGGCGACGCCAAAGCCTTTCTGGCTGATTTCGATCAGCGCGTCGGGCATTGCAGTACCGGCAGCCACCAGCGGCAGGGCGCCGCCTGCGTGCATCAGGTCGCGCACCTTGCTGAGCTGCGCGCCAAGCTTGCCGCCGGGATGGAAGTCGCGGAAGTTTTCGGGGCGGAAGTCGCGGTGCTTCATCAGGGCAATCGCCAGTGCGTCGCCCATCGCCAGGGTCAGCGTGGTAGAGATTGACGGCACCATGCCAAAGCCGCAGGCCTCGCCCATCGAGGGGATCTGCAAATGCACGTCCGCCTGTTTCATCAGGGTGCTGTCCATTTTGCTGGACAGCCCGATGAGCGGAATGCCGAAGCGGCGGGTGAAGACCAGCAGGTTGGCAAGCTCCGGCGCCTCACCGGAGTTGGAGATCGCCAGCACCACGTCGCCCTTGGACAGCATGCCGAGGTCGCCATGGCTGGCCTCGGCCGGGTGCACAAAATATGCGGGCGTGCCGGTGGAGGCGAGCGTGGCGGCGATCTTGTGGCCGATGTGGCCGGACTTGCCGATGCCGCTGACGATGATGCGGCCCGTGGCCCCGAGGATCAGCTGCACCGCTTCGGCAAAGCGCCCGTCAAGGCCTTCGGCCAGGGTGTCCAGCGCCCGGGCCTCGTCGGTGATCACCTGCCGCGCGGTGGCGAGAAATTTTTCTGCGTCGGTCATGAGTGGGCAAAGATGTCAATTTCGGGCCAGCCGGCCAGGTCCAGCTTGGCGCGCATGGGGAGGAAATCGAAACAGGCCTGGGCCATCCCGGAGCGGCCTTCGCGGGCCAGGCGTTTGTCCAGCGCTTCGCGCAAGCGGTGCAGGTGCAGAACGTCCGAGGCGGCATAGTCGAGCTGGGCGTCGGTCAGCTCTGCTGCGCCCCAGTCGCTCATCTGCTGCTGCTTGGAGATGTCGATTCCCAAGAGTTCCTGGGTCAGGTTCTTGAGGCCATGGCGGTCGGTGTAGGTGCGCACCAGGCGGCTGGCGATCTTGGTGCAATAGACCGGTGCCGTCAGGGCGCCGAAGGCGTGGTACATGGCAGCGATGTCAAACCGGCCGAAGTGGAACAGCTTCAGAACATTCGGGTCTTCCAGCATCCGGCAGAGGTTGGGTGCGGCGGTCTGGCCCTTGTCCACCTGCACGATATGAGCATTGCCGTCGCCACCCGACATCTGGATCACGCAAAGCCGGTCGCGGTGCGGGTTCAGCCCCATGGTTTCGCAGTCGATGGCGACAATGGGTCCGAGGTCCAGCCCGTCGGGCAGGTCGTTTTTGTACAGGTGGTTGGCCACTGGAGTTCCCTTATGCTGATCACCGCGCCGGCAGGTGCTGGAGAGGAGATAGGCGCTTTGGCCGTCAAACTCAACTGCGCTGCGGCAAGCTGGTTTCCGCGGTGCAGGTGTTTGCCCGGTTCAGGCTGGTCCAGGCTGGTTCAGGCGGAGAGCCTGGTGGAGGAGGCATAGCGCAGGCTGATCGGGCTGACCAGCACGCACATGGCGGCATTATTGCGTTTCAGCTCGGCCCGGATCCGGCCATCCGGTAGCGGTGCATCCGGTCGAAGTCGATCTCGGGCATCTTGCGGTAGCGGCTGAGATCGCTTCAGCCGTCCGCCTGGACCATCGCATCGGCGGGCAGGGTCATGACAGGATCCTTTCCACCACGCGGCGGCCGAAATCGTGGGTCGGCCCCTCCCAATGCGGGCTGAGGCGGCCGCCGTCATAGGCGGGAGACAAGCGGCCCTGCTGCAGCAGTTCCAGCATGCCCAGATCCTCGCGGTTCAGGTCATCCCACATCTGCATCAGCTCGGCGCGGGCCTCGGCGTGGCTGTCCGAGTTGGCAGCGTCGCCGATCAGGAACACGTGCAGCTCCTCGCGGGTCTTGTCTGGGGCCACCGGATAACTCACCAGAACGGTGAACTGATCCGGAAAGACCTCGGCCGCGAAATGCGGGAAGCACAGGAACCAGAGACCGCGTTTGGCGTCCGCCTCTGACAGGCCCGGGTAATGGGGCAGCTTGTCGCCGCGGCCCTCGCCCAGTTCCGGGAAGATATAGTCATTGTAGAAGACATGCCGGTCCCACTCGCCGGACCAGCGCACGTTCATCGGGGCGAACTTCAGCAGTTTCGGGTGGACGGCAAAGACGTGGTAGCCCTCCATGTAGTTTTCATAGACCAGCTTCCAGTTGGCGTTGACCTCGAACTCCAGCTTGCCGGCCCAGCGGATCGAATTGAAGTCATAGCCCGGCGTGCGTTCCAGCAGGGGCGCCAGCCAGTCCAGCAGGGGCTCGGCATCGCCCGAGACATTGACGAAGATGCAGCCGTTCCAGACCTCGCAGAGCGCCTCCACCAGATCCAGCTTATCGCCGCCGCCGTCCTTGAACGTGTCGGTGATGTCCGGCCCGCTGAAATGCGGCCGCGCTCTGAGCTTGCCGTTCAGCCCGTAGACCCAGGCGTGATAGGGGCACGTCAGCGTCCGCTTCTGGCAGGGCTCGGTCACCAGTTTGGCGCCGCGGTGGCGGCAGACGTTGTGCAGGGCGCGGATCTGCCCGTCCTGATCACGCAGGATGATCAGGGGCGCACCGCCGATCTCCAGCGGTTTCATGTCCCCGGGTTCCGGCAGTTCGGCAGCAGCGCCGGCAAACACCCAGGAACGGCGGAAGCAATGCTCCTTTTCCAGCGCCAGCCAGTCGTCCGACCAATAGGCGGCGTTGGGCAGGCCGCTGGCCTCCTCGATCGGGGCAAAAGTCTGGTCAAACCCCTCCTCGCCCAGCAGGTCCTTGACCTTCTGCAAGATGGGGCTGTCTGGGAACGTGCCGTCCATCGGTTGCTCCTTTGAGAAAAATCTTGCCACTTCAGGAAAAATTTGCACAGTAAATTTTCATGAGCGTCAAGAAAAATCCGGAAACAAGCAAAATTGACCCGCTGTTGCAGCTGGGAGAGGACTTGCGGTCCTTGCGCAAGGCGCAAGGTCTGACGCTGGCGGATCTGGCGGAGGCCAGCGGCCGGTCGGTGTCATTCCTGTCGAAGATCGAGCGTGGCCAGGCGCGTCCCTCGGTCACCGCATTGCAGGAGATTGCCGAGGCGCTGGGCGTGCCGGTGGGCTGGTTTTTCGAAACCGACGGTCCGGCCCCTGCCGAAGAACGGCCTTATATCGTGCGGGCGGACCGGCGGCGCAAGCTGACCTACTCGGGACTTTCCGGCACCGATTACATGGGGTTCGAGGATCACCTGTTGTCTGCCAGCCTGGACCGCGATCTGGCGATGGGTATTTCCACCTATGCGCCCGGCGGCAGCACCGGCGATGACCTCTATACCCACCAGGGTGAAGAGGCCGGGATGGTGCTGAAAGGCGAGATTGAACTTACGCTGGACAGCGAAGTCTTTCATTTGAAAACCGGGGACAGTTTCAGCTTTTCCGCCGGCATCCCCCATCGTTTCCTCAATCCCGGCACCGTGGAGGCGCAGATTGTCTGGGCCAATACGCCGGTCTCTCTGAAAAGGTAGGACATGACCGAGCACGCGCGCGTGGTGGTGATCGGCGGCGGCAACATGGGCGCCGGCGTGCTGTATCACCTTGCCCATATGGGCTGGACCGATTGCATCCTGGTGGAGAAGGCGGAGTTGACCAGCGGCGCCACCTGGCACGCGGCAGGGCTGGTCAGCCGCATGGTGGGCGGCCAGGCTTTGGGGTCGATCCACGACTACGGCGTGGATCTGTACAAACGCATCGAGGCAGAGACAGAGGTCGGTGTCAGCTGGCACAATTGCGGCTCGCTGCGGGTGGCGACCAGCCCCGATCACATGGACTGGATCCATCACATACGCGACGCAGTGCTGGCCCGCGGGCAGGAAGCGCATGTCATTGATGCGGCAGAGGTGGCGCGGCTGAATCCATTGTACGACGTTGAGGCCGCAGGCGTCCTGGGCGCGGTTTATACCCCGGATGACGGCCATGTGGATCCCTCAGGCACCTGCCAGGCGATGGCCAAGGGCGCGCGTCAGCTGGGTGCAAAGGTGCGCCGCAATTGCCGGGTCACGGCAACTCGGCAACTGCCGTCGGGCGAATGGGAGGTGGAAACCGAACAGGGCACCATCATCGCGCAGCATGTGGTGAATGCGGCCGGCTACCATGCCCGGCAAGTGGGGCAAATGGCGGGGCTGGATCTGCCCGTAACCACCATGCTGCACCACTACGTGGTAACCGATGCGGTGCCGGAGTTCGAAGCGATGGCGCATGAGATCCCGGTGACCCGGGATGATTACTTCTGCGGCTATGTGCGGCGTGAACAGGGGTCTGCGTTGATCGGGTTGTACGACAAGCAGGATCCGCAGGCTGCCTGGCTGGACGGCTGCCCCTGGGACAGCGCCAATGAGCTGTTCGAGCCGAACTGGGACGGCATCACGCCGTGGCTGGAGAATTGTTTCGAGCGGATGCCCGCGCTAATGAACCGCGGCATCAAGCGGGTGGTGAACGGCGGGATAACCTATACGCCGGACGGCGCCATGCTGCTGGGGCCGGCGCCGGGCCTGTCGAACTATTGGCTGGCTTGCGGCGCAACTGTCGGCATTGCCTGGGGACCGGGTGCAGGGCGCGCCCTGGCGGAATGGATGGTGGAGGGAAGTGCAGGTATCTCTACCCGCGCCTTTGACCCGCGTCGGTTCGGGACTTGGGCAGATGCAGACTACGCCCGCAAGCGTGCGACCGAGGATTACACCCTGCGCCAGGCGATGCCCTATCCGCAGCATCAGCGGCAAAGCTGCCGGGATGTGAAACGCTCGGGCGCGCATGAACGCACAGCGGCCCTAGGCGCCCTGTTCGAGGAGGCCGGCGGCTGGGAACGTCCGCGGCTTTACAGCGATGAGCCGATGGGATGGCGGCGCACCTCAGCCTTTGATCAGGCGGCAGCGGAATGTGCGGCTGTGCGGCAGCGGGTGGGGCTGGCAGATCTTTCTGCCTTTGCCAAGTTCCGGATTGAAGGGCCTGGGGCAGAGGCATGGCTGAACATGGTCTGCGCCAACCGGATGCCGCAAGAAGGGCGCACCTGCCTGACGCTGCTGCTCAATCGCAAAGGCACCATCGAAGGCGAAGCCACGATTGCCCGCACCGGCCCCGAGAGCTTCTATTTTGTGACCGGTGCCCCGTCGGAGCGGCGGGTTTGGGACTGGCTGACCCTGCACTGCGGCGTGCGGATGGAAGGTGTGTCGATCACGATTGCCACCGATGAGACTGGCATTCTCTGCCTTGCCGGGCCGCAGGCGCGGGCGGTTCTGGCGGCTTGCACCGAAGATGACGTCTCAAGCGAAAGCCTCCGCTGGCTGGGCTGCAAGCCGTTAACTGTGGCGGGCATCCCGCTTTTGGCGATGCGGCTGAGCTTTACCGGCGAGCTGGCCTATGAACTGCATGCGCCGGACACGCAGTTGGGTGAACTGTGGGACGTGCTGTGGCAAGCCGGTCAGGCGCATGGCATCGGTGCCTTTGGCAGCAAGGCGCTGGACAGCCTGCGGCTGGAGAAATTCTACCGCGGCGGCCATGAGCTGGCCAATGACGCTGGCCACAAGGATGTCTGCCAGGAACGCTTTGCCGCTAAGGACAAGGACTTCCTTGGGCGCGAGGCGATGCTGGCGCGTCAGCCGGGCAGCCGCATTGCTCTCTTGGCGCTGGAAGGGGAGGAGACCGAGGCGCTGATGGGTGAGGCGGTGTATTTTGACGGTCAACTGGCAGGGTCCATCACGTCGGCAGCCTACGGGCACAGCGTTGGAAAATCCCTGGCAATTGCCTTCCTGAAAGAGAAGGCGCGCGCGCCGGGCACCGCGCTGACAGTGTCTTTGCTGGGGCGGCAGATTGGCGCTACCGTTCTGCCGGATGCGCCCTGGGATCCCAGGAACGCCCGGCTGAAGGTTTGACGGCGTCTCAAACGAAGGAGACGGGATTGGAGCTGATACATTGGACCTAACACTTCGGGGTGGAGCGCCTAGGTTTCGACCTCGCGCGGGTAGGGCTCTGCCCCTGAAAACAGGACCGTTCAGAGCTGGAGTTTTCCGCTAAATTTCCCAGGCTGGGAGAGGAGCGGAAACGCCTGAAAACTTCGACGTTCACGGAGGCGCAGAAGGCCTTCATCCTGAAGCAGGGCGAACAAGGCACACCGGTCGCGGAGATCTGCCGCAAGGCCGGGATCAGCCAGGCGAGATACTTCAACTGGAAGAAAAATACGGGGGCCTTCTGCCGGACGGAATGCGCCGGCTGAAAGCGCTGGAGGAGGAGTACACCCGGCTGCAGGGCCGGAAGGGCACGCAAACAGCCCGGGGGACTGTTTGCCCCGAACAAGCGTGGCGGACCTGACGCTGGACCGGGGGATGCTTCAGGATGTTACTCGGCAAAAGCTCTGAAGCCTGGCCGTTTGCGCGATTGTCACCGGGATGTGCGTTGATTGGGGTGTATCGATCCGGAAGGCTTGCGGGGCCATCTGCTTCGCCACATCCACCTACCGCTGCAAGTCCCGGCGGACCACTGCCCGCCAGGGCATCGCGCAGCGATGTCCCGAGAGGGGATCAGGCGGCTGCCGAACGGCGGATCTGCTGGCTTTCCGTCGACTTCACGTGGACCGGTTTGAACCAGCCCGAGCGCGTGAGCTGGGCCAGAGACCGCGCGTCGTTGCGATCACTCTTGTTTCGGTTCATGGCCACCATCGCCGCCTTGGCGTGCCGCGCCTCCATGCAGACCGCGGGCAGGCCGGCGCCAATGAGGCCATTAGAGAGCCACTGCGACAAGCGACCGGCCTAGAAGCCAACTCGTTCGAAGGTGCGATCAATACTTGCCTGCGCTTCACTGATGTCGGCAGGGTCTGAAATCGCCTTTGCTTCAAAGACCAATCTGCCGTCAGCATCGACAACGCAGATGCTGGTCAATTCAAGCGAGACATCACGGCCCGCGAACAATACTCTGGTCATCGTCGTTCTCCCAGGCATGGTTCTACCGGCAAGACGATTACCGGCGATCCCGAGGGTTGAGCCCCGTTTCCGCCTTCTGAACGCACACTGGTTCATGAGCTTTGCAGATGCCCGCGAAAAGCTGGAGGATTGGCGCCGGCACTGCAATGAGGACAGCCCCTGCAGCGCCATCGGATACAACGTCCCGATTGCCATGCATTTTCCCGATGGCGCCACCAGCCCGTCATCGTGCCAGAGCCGGAAAAATCCAGCTTCTGGCGGTCCAAGATTGGGGCTCAGGTCGCACCGGATCAAGCGGGGTGTTATTCTTTTCTTCGCGGTGGATTGCAGACCCTCGAAACATGAATGTTGCAGCGAGAGCAGCCGGCTGAAAGGTCTTGAGGAAAGGCCGGTGGCACAGCTGTGCGTTTCGGTGCGGGGGAAAGGCCGCTTGCCGGAAACCAGGGGGGCTGAATTTAGGAAAGGCAGAGAGTGCAATGGATTGTGGTGCCGGTTTGCACGCCGGGGTCGCACCAGATTTCTCCATTGTGGCGTTTCGCGATTTTCGTGCATGTCGCAAGCCCAAGGCCGCTGCCGGATACCTCACCTGTTTGCTGCAAACGCTTGAACGGTTCGAATATTTTTTCGCGGTACTGGGCGGGAATGCCGATCCCCTTGTCGCTGACGGAAAGCCGCACGCCTTGTTCTTCCGCCACGGCGGTGACTTGGATTTCGGGCCTGCCGTTGCCGCAGTATTTTAGGGAATTTCCAATCAGGTTCTGCAGCAGCTGTGTGACCTCCGGCGCAAAGCACCGAACTTCCAGATTGCCGGGGTTCCACTGGATTGCTGCGCCGGTTTCCTGGATGTCGTGGGCCATGATGACCTGCACACTCTCGAACAGGCTGGCTATGGGCACCAATTGCGCATTGCCTTCGCATTGGGGCCGGATATGGGTTGCGAGCTGTTCTATCAGCTCGGACATCTTTTCAACCGAGTGTTCCATCAGGCCGAACTCCCGGGTGACTTCATCGAAATCACCTGCCTCAAAATCCTCCAGAATTTGCGCGCAGAGAAATTTTACCGCCCTGATGGGGGCCCGAAGATCATGTACAAGAACGTCGGAGAACAGCCGGAGTTCGGTTTGCTGCTCTTGAATTTTCCAGCGCATGTCCGCCATCTCTCTGCTGGTGGAAATCATGCGTTTGAGTGCTGGCGCGGTGATTGCGGCTTTGGGAATGTAGTCGTTGGCGCCAGCCAGAATCGCGTTTTTGGCAACATCTTCATCGCCTTGCGATGTCATGATGAACAACAGGGCCCGGGGCCAGGCGCTGGAGAATTTGGCGATCAGATCAAGCCCGGTGCTGCCTGGCAGCAAATAGTCCAGGAACACTGCTTCGACGTCGGTCTCCGGATAGCCCAATGCCTGTGGGCCATCCGCCGCTTCGCGGATGTTTGCGCCGGGGAACAATTGTTTCAAGTTCCGGTGCACAAGCTTTCTGTCGCCGGCATCGTCATCAACGATCAAGAAATTCATTTCGGCCATGTTCCGACGTTCCTGTTCTGAAAGCGCAGGCTATTGCTGCCAAGCGGACACGGTATGTTGAACCAGCCAGCAGGCGCGCAGGAACGGTGCTCACGCCGTTCCCTTTGCCGCTTGGCAGGCGGCCCCGGCAGTCCTACTGAAGCTTTGGAGGCAGTTCGTTGTACGTTAGTGCCTGGCCTTCTGAGATGACGGTTTCCAAGTCGTCCATGAAGGCAACGAGATCCTTGCAGCTGCGCTCCAGCAGAGAAATCTCGGACAGTGCCCCAGTGTCAAAGGACGGGTCGGAACTTGCTTCGGCCCTGATCACTCTGACGCTTGCAAGCGCCCGCCGCAGCAAGATGCGGAGCTCTGGGCCGCAGCTGGCAGCAAAACGCTGGAAGACCTGCCTCAGCTCCGACTCCGGCTGCCGTGCGTTTGAAAGCGGGCTATGCAGCACCCGCCGTTCGATGGCTGCGGCCACCGACTTGACCAGGGTGTCAACGGAAAGCTCATCCTTTACAATGTAGTCCGCGCATCCCTGGCGCATGGCCTTAACCGCGATTTGGTAGTTGGTAGCGCTTGTCAGCATGATCGGGATGGCCTGTACCTGATCTTCGTGGGAGATCAGGATCTTCAACGCTTCCAGCCCGGTATCCATGCCAAGATTGTGATCCAGGAAGACCAGGTCGAAGAACTCCGAATCCAGTTTTCCACGCACCTCCTGCAAATTCGCGGCCTCATGGAAATCGACCATCAGCCCGGCCTTGCTGCAAATTTTTCTCAAGCGGAACCTGTCAAACTCATCATCATCGACAACGAGGACCTTGAGAAGGACCGGCCGCGGTCCCCTTTCGGGAGGAAAGCCATCCATGTGATTGTTCACCATCTCATTACCCCTAAACAACCCTCTAGTTTGCTAATTCCTTGCTTTTAAATGTTTTGCAGCAGAGGAATCGCGAAGCCAGTATTTTTGAGAATTTCATCGCCCTTGCCTTAACATGCTGTTATCGGAATGAAAAAATAAACGCAAAAGGGCGGTGAGGATATTATTCCAAACCATAGGGGGTGATTCTGCGGATCTGCGAGAAAGGTTCCATGGAACTGAGTGCTCCTTTTACTCTGACTGCGACCGAAAAAGGTGGGCTTTCGCTGCGTGAAGTTTTCAGAAAATTGTTATTTTGCAAAGCGGTGTGCCGTTGAAAAAGTGAGTCGCAACTTTTGAAATCGCCGCAACTGATGCAATTTGGAGGAGTGGACTGGAATTGCGTTGATCAGGAAGCCGGTTGCGTCCGCAGGCTCTCATTGGCGGCGCTGTCAAATCGCCAAGGTCAGAGGATCCCTGGTTTCTACTTTCGAATCTTTGTCCTATCTGCGGAATGTATTGAGCTGAGTGTATAATTAACTCAATCGGGATCTCCCTGTCGAGGGTGGGGCAGAAGCAGGTAAGGGTGGCAGGTACTGAAATGCGGAAGATGGTGGAGGGTGAATCCAATCCAATTTACAGGCGCGATGATTTACATTTGTGCAACCCAAGATAATTATAAGAGAATACTGTGCATCTGGAGCCAGTTCGGAAGTGTGGCCTGTAATTCGGACGCGCGAAGCAAGTAAGCGATCAGCTGCGGCGGGCCTGCGAAGGGAGAGCGAAACAATATGTCAGCAGCCAGCAAGGGAACCTCCGTGCCGCCGGGGCACGGCTGGTGTGCCAGGAACTGCTGGCTCGCGGCAGTGTCCTTCGGCCTTGCCGCTGCTGGTGCGGTTTTCGACTTCTTGACACCGCTTGGCGTGGCAGGCGGTCTTGCTTACGTTGTGTTCATTCTCACGGCGGCCTGGTGGAAGAACCCGGGCCTGCCCTATGTTTTTGCAACGCTCGCAACCCTGCTGACAATCGCGGGCTATCTGCAAAGCCCGGTGGCTGCGGCGCCGGCACATGTGGTTCTTCTGAACCGAGGGCTTTCCGTCCTGGCGCTTTGGGTAGTGGCAGCCATAATCCGGTCACAGAAACTGACGGAAGTGTCTCTGGAAGGGGAACTTGAAGCGGTTCTCGAAAGCGCCGTGGATGGTATCATAACCATTGACGCTGATGGCATCGTGCAGGGGTGCAATGCGGCCTGCAAGGATATCTTCGGCTACACTGTTGCCGAAATTTCCGGCCGCAATATCAGCATGCTGATGCCGGAACCCTTTCGCAGCGCGCATGACGGGCGCCTGAAGAGTTACCGCCAAACCGGGCAAAAGAAGATTATCGGCATCGGGCGGGAAGTATGCGGCCTGCGCAAGGATGGCTCCACCTTTCCGATGGATTTGTCAGTTAGCGAGGTGAAAACCGACGGCCGGATTCTGTACTGCGGTATGGTGCGCGACATCAGCGACCGCAAGCAGGCGCAAGAAGAACGCGAGATCATGATCCAAATGCTCGAGAAATCTAACCGCGAGCTGGACAACTTCGCCTATGTCGCCTCCCACGATCTGAAGGCCCCGTTGCGGGTCATCGACAATGCCTCGCGCTGGCTTGAAGAAGACCTGGAGGGCCGGCTGGATGAAGAGAGCCGGGAAAACATCGGGCTTATGCGCAGCCGTGTCCTGCGGATGGAAAGGCTGCTGGACGACCTGCTGGAATATTCCCGGATCGGACGGCGGCCGGGCAGGCGGGGCGGGGAAATCCTCACTGGAGACAAATTGATCAGGGAGGCGCTTTTGCTGAGCGACATTCCCGCAGGCTTCAGCTTTGAGGTCGATGGTGCTCTTTCACAGGTTGAGCTGCCCCTGATGCCCTTGAAACAGATTTTCGCCAACCTCATCAACAACGCGATCAAGCATCACGACAAGGACACGGGCAGCATTGCCGTCTCCATGCAGGAAGCCGGTGCTAAATACTTGTTCTCGGTTGCGGACGACGGGCCCGGAATTGACCCGCAGTTTCACGACAAAGTCTTCAAGATGTTCACGACCTTGCAACCGCGAGACCGCGTTGAAGGCAGCGGCATGGGGCTCGCAATGGTTCGCAAGAACATGGAATGCTACGGTCAGGAAATAACCCTGGACTCCGCAGCCGGCCGCGGTAGCACTTTCACGTTTTCCTGGCCGAAGCACATCAACGCCGCCGCCCCCCAACAACAAGGTTTTTCCCATGACGCCCATCCAAGCCGGTGATAGCCAGGCCAAACCGCTGAACCTCCTGCTGGTGGAGGATGACGATGGCGATGCCAAAGCGGTTGAGAGGGCTTTCAAGAAGGTCAGGATCAGCAACAGGATCTACCGCGCTCATGACGGGCTGGACGCGCTGGAGTTTCTGCGCGGCGGCAAAGGCGAGGCTGGCATTGCGCCACCATTCATGTTGCTGGTTGATATCAATATGCCCCGGATGAATGGTATCGAGCTGGTTGGGGAACTGCGCAAGGATCCGGGTTTGAAGCAGTCTCTTGTCTTTATGCTTACCACATCAAAGACCGAAGAGGATAAAATCGCGGCGTACAATCTGAATGTGGCCGGCTTTATCTGCAAGGAAACTGCCGGTCGTGATTTTCTTAAACTTGTCAATATGATAGATAGGTATTGGAGGATCATTGAGGTGCCGCAGTAGGTTGGCACCCGGTATCATGACGGTGTCTGTGCAACGCGCGGGCGGAAGCCTTCGCTCTGAAATTGGCAGCAAGGATGACACCTGCGCCGGGCTCGGCGCATCGTCCCTGGTGGCCGCTGGAATAAATCTCTTCTGGTTTTCGCTGACGGCCAGCGGCCGCACAGCAGGATGCAACTGCCGCTCGCGCCACGGCGATTTGCCGGAGACACTGATGTCCTTGCTGAAACGGATTTACCGGGTCTGCAGGCACGGGCTGAAGACGCAGGCACGCACAACGGTCGTCACCGGGGAGCCTGGCCAGCTTCGGCATCGTCCGCTTGTCGTTTAGGGGAGTGCAGCGCCTCGCTGCGGCGCACAACAGAACATTGCTGCAAATGGGCTTCACAAACCGGCCCTGGTGTTGGCGGGAAACTGCAAGCCCTTGGAAGAATTGGTGCCGCTGAAGGGACTCGAACCCCCGACCCCATCATTACGAATGACGTGCTCTACCAGCTGAGCTACAGCGGCACTGCTTGCTGCCTGCGGCGGGAAGCAGTGCTGCTCGTTTAAACAAGGCGCCAGCCCCGCGCAAGTGGCGATCCTGCGGTTTGCGGCGGAAAGCCGGGCCCTGCGCGGGCAGGCTGCCAAAACAGTGTCTTGCCGGGAAAATGGTGCCCAGGAGAGGACTCGAACCTCCACGTCCATACGGACACTAGCACCTGAAGCTAGCGCGTCTACCAATTCCGCCACCTGGGCCGGTGTCGTGTGGGGCGCGTATATGCCTGTTTAACGGAGGCGTCAAACGGAAACGCTCAGCAACGGTCAGGTATTTTGCCCGCACAGCTTTGCGGGCGGCTGCCCGGCGTCACGGTTCTGTTTCGCAAGCAGGCTAAGGAGGTGGAGCAGCCGTACCAGGCCTCCCCTTCGCCGTCACTTGCCGCGGGCGGCCATGGCCTGCGACAGCGCGCACATGAGTTCAAACATCAGCGAGATGCCCAGCCAGGCGGTGCTGCCGCTCTCGTCAAAGGGCGGCGCCACTTCGACCAGATCGGCGCCGATCAGGTTGACGCCGGCCAGTTCGCGGATCACCTGCTGCGCCTGGAAGCTGTTAGGGCCGCCGATCTCGGGCGTGCCGGTGCCGGGCGCATAGGTGGGGTCGACAAAGTCGATGTCATAGGTGCAATAGGTTGGATGGCTGCCAAGGATGCCGCGCACTTCCTCCATCACGTCCTTGATGCCGCGGTCGAACAGCTCTTCCACCCGGATGATGCGGATGCCTTGATCCAGGCCCCACTCGATATCCTCGGTGTTATAGGCGGTGCCGCGGATGCCGACCTGGACAAAGCGTTTTGGATCGACCAGCCCTTCTTCCACGGCACGGCGGAACGGGGTGCCGTGAGTATACTTGTAGCCGCCGAAGTAGCTGTCGAAGAGGTCGGTATGGCTGTCGAACTGGACCAGCCCCAGCGGGCCGTCTGCCGCCAGCGCGCGGAGGATCGGCAGGGTGATCAGATGGTCGCCGCCGGCGGTCATCGGGGTGATGCCAGCCGCCTTGAAGCCGCTGTAATAGGCGGTGATCCGCTCCAGGCTGTCCTGGATGTCGACCGGGTTGGGCGGCACATCGCCCAGATCGGCGCAGTTGACGGTGGCAAAGGGGTTCACGCCGGTGACCGGGTTCATCGCCCGGATCATGGTGGAGTAATCCCGCAGCTGCCGCGGCCCGTGGCGGGCACCGGGACGGTTGGTGGTGCCGCCGTCCCAAGGAACACCGACCATCCCCATCTGCACGTCGCCATAGCGCGCATGGTCCGGGGTCAGCGACGGCAGCCGCATGAAGGTCGGCACTCCGGCAAAGCGGGGCAGATCCATCGCGGAGACCGGCTGAAAGAAGTCATCGCCTGTTGGGGTCATGCTGTTGCTCCGTTCTGTACGTTTTCCGCAATCATAGAGATCATCTCGAACATGATGGCCGAGGCGGTCAGGGCGGTGATCTGGTTGGGACTGTCCTTGGTCGGCATCATGCAGACGATATCGCCCCCGACGATGTTCATGCCGCGCACCGCGTGTAGCAGGGCAACCGCCTCGTCGATGTCAAAGCCCTTCTCCCCCGGCTCCAGGTTGGACACGGCCGGCGCAATCGCCGGGTCCAGGCTGTCGAGATCGAAGGTGATATAGACCGGCCGCCCTGCCATCGCTTCCTTGATCTGTGCCACCACATCCTCGACCCCGCGCTTTCGGAATTCCTTCATGGTGACAACGTTGTAGCCATAGTCATACGACGGCTCCAGCCAGTCCAGGGTGCGGGCATGGCCGCGGATGCCGATCTGCATGGAATGATGCGGGTCGACCTTGCCCTGATCCACCAGATAGGCGCCCCAATGGGCGGCGGATTTCTTGGCGCCCAGGAAGTGGTCGACCTTGGTGAAAACATCCGTATGGGCGTCGAAATGCAGGAAGCAGACCGGCTCGCCCTTGGTGATCTTGCCGCAGCCGATGGCCTGCACGATGCCGCCGGTGATCGAGTGGTCGCCGCCGATGGAGACCGGGCGGGCGCCGGCTGCGTCGATCTCTTGGTAAAAGCGGGTGATCTGCTCGATGCAGTCCTCGTTGTCATTGGCGCGGGGGAAGGGCACGTCGCCGATGTCGGCGATCTTTGCGGCTTCCCAAGGGTTCAGCCGGAACTCGCCATGCATTCGGCGCCCGACGGCAGAGACGTTGCGCAGCGCGCGGGGGCCCAGGTGCTGGTCGCGCTCGGTGGTGCCGTTGCCGGTGGAATGGGGCACCCCGACCAGGGCGATGTCCTGGCCCTGGGGTTCTTCGTTAGGGCAGCGGAACATGGTGGGGATGCCCCACCAGTAGAGGTTCTCCATCATGGATTTCAGGTGCTCGTCAGCCATTTTCGGTCCTGCGTGTTAGGGAAAAGAGCCCCGATGCCAAAGGTGCAGCACCGGGGCAGTCCGGGAACAGCCCGGGGGAGAGGGGTCAGCTTTCGCCGGTTTTCTTGCGGTAGGCGCCTTGTGCGATCCGGTCGATGACCATGGCGCAGAACAGGATGGCGAGACCGCCCAAGAGGCCCTGGCCTTTGGCTGCGTACTGCAGCGCTTCCAGGATCAGGGCGCCCAGCCCTTCGGCACCGATCAGCGAGGCGATCACCACCATCGACAGCGACATCAGGATGGTCTGATTGATGCCGGTCATGATCGAGGGCAGCGCCAGCGGCAGCTCGACATTGAACAAGAGCTGGCGGCGCGAGCAGCCGAAGGCGACGGCGGCTTCCTTGGTGGCCTCCGGCACGCCGCGCATGCCGAGGGCGGTCAGGCGGATCACCGGCGGCATCGCAAAGACCAGGGTGGCCAGCACCCCCGGCGGTTTACCGGTACCGAAGAAGGCGATGATCGGGATCAGGTAGACGAAGGCCGGCATGGTCTGCATGAAATCCAGCACCGGTTCTGCAATCGCATAGGCGCGCTTGGACTTGCCGAACCAGATGCCGAGCGGAATGCCGATTGCCACACAGAGGAAGGCGCCGGCGCCAATCAGCGCCACGGTGATCATCGCCAGCTCCCACAGGCCCATGAAGGCGAGGTAGGCGAGCGAGGCAGCCGTAAAGATCGCCACGCGCGGGCCGGCCAGGCGCAGCGCCATGACCACGGTCACAAACATCACCACCGGCCAGGGGGTCTGGATCAGCAGCACTTCCAGCCCGTCCAGCACCCAGCGGATACCTGCGGTCACCCCGTCGAAGACATCGCCGAAGTTGTTGGCCAGCCAGTCGAAACCAGCATCCCCTTTCTTGGACAGCGCGGCGAAATATTCCTTGCCGACCGGGAACTCGGTGATCGGCAGGCGCTCACCCAAGAGGCCGCCGGTGACACCCGCCATGGCCTCATCCGGTTTGGCAACGGTGAAGCGCACCAATGTGAGCGGCCAGATTGCCAAGAGGCCGATGGCGCCGAAGATCAGCCCGTTGCGGCTGAGGCCCGACTGCGCCTTCTGGCCCGAGCGCCAGCGCAGGTACTGGGCCTCGTAAGCGGTGTTGGCATAAAACCCTTCGGCCAGTTTGATCAGCGCCATCAGGATCAGGCCGGTGAACAGGATGGCCAGCGCCGTGCTGTTGGCGGCATTGGCGGCCTCCAGCGCCTTGTCGGCGGCGGCGCGCAGGTTGTCTGCGATCTTGAGTTTCGAGGCCGCACCGGCGGCGTCACCGGCAGCGGTCAGGTCGGCCGCCTGCGCCTCGCGTTTGGCGATATTGGCGAGCAGCCGCTCATAGCGGGCCAGCTGGTCGGCGCCAAGCTCGCCCCACAACCCGCGGCCGATCTGCACCAGGGCAAACAGCTCCAGAACCAGGAACATCCAGAAAAAGCCCCAGGCCCCGCGGGCTGCACCCCACAAAGGACCGCAGACCGCGGCCATGGTGTTCCAGGACCAGGCAAAGCCGGTCTTGCCCTGGATGCGGGCGAATTCGCGGGCGTAGTAGGGGCCGTTTTCAGCGGCGAACTCTTCGACGCTGAGGCTATGCGTTTCGATGGCTGTATCCTTCATGCCTTGCCCCCCTGAATGCCTTTCAAGAGGGTGGCCCGGTCGACCACCCCGATGTCGGCGCCGTCATCGCCGGTGATGACAATCACATTTTCGGTCGAGGTTGCGATGTCGATCAGCTGGTCCAGATCGGTGCCGTGATGGGCCCGCGGGCTTTCGTCGAAATCCACCGGGCGGGTGGGAGTGTATTCGCTGATCGGCACCATGATCGAATGGGCAAAGACCAGTTTCAGCTTGGAGATGCCCTCGACAAAGTCGCGCACATAGTCGTCGGCGGGCTGGGTGACGATTTCCTCCGGCGTGCCGATCTGGACGATGCGGCCGTCCTTCATGATGGCAATGCGGTTGCCGATGCGGATCGCCTCGTCCAGGTCGTGGGTGATGAAGACGGTGGTCTTGTTCAGCTCTGCGGACAGCTTCATGAACTGGTCCTGCAGCTGGCGGCGGATCAGCGGGTCGAGGGCTGAGAAGGGCTCATCCATCAGCAGCACATCCGGGTCCGAGGCCAGTGCCCGGGCCAGGCCGACACGCTGCTGCATGCCGCCGGACAGCTCGCGCGGGAAGCGATCCTCAAATCCCGTCAGGTTCACCTTGTCCAGGCAGCGCTGCGACACTTCCCAGCGGGTGGATTTCGGCTCACCGCGCACCTGCAGCGGGAAGCCCACATTGTCGCGCACGGTGCGGTGCGGCAAGAGCGCCATGTGCTGGAACACCATGCCGATGTTCATCGCCCGCATCTCGCGCAAGTCAGCGTCCGACAGGGTCAGCATGTCGCGGCCCATCACCGAGATATTGCCCGCGGTGGGTTCGATCAGCCGGTTCAGGTGGCGCACCATGGTGGATTTGCCGGAACCCGACAGCCCCATCACACAGAAGATCTCGCCGCGTTTCACCTCAAAGGACACATCGGCGATACCGACCACGCAGTTGAATTCCTCCAGCACCTCGGACTTGCCCAGGCCCCGTTCGCGGATTGCCGCCATCGCGGCATCGGCGTTGTTGCCGAATATTTTCCACACGCCGTCCAGCGTGATCACATTGTCAGTCATAAGCTCAGTCTCCGGATGTCCCGGTTCGTTTGGCGGGCAGCCGCGCCGCCCGCCAGTGGCCCTTTGGTTCCGTGGGTTACTGGAACCAGGAGTCCACCAGATCGGCATTTTCATCGACCCATTTGCGGGCAAATTCCGCCGGGTCCTGGCCGTCAACGGACAGCGCGTAGACCACTGCGTTCACCTGTTCGGTGGTGAGCTTCACCTTGCCCAGCATATCCGCCGCTTCCGGCTGGCTGTCGGCCAGGCCTGCGGCATAGAACACATGCAGCTTGGCGGCGTCCCAGGCGGTGCCGGCCTTGGAGTTTTCCAGCCAGTTCGGGTCGTCAGTGGGCTGCTTCACATCCCATTCAGCGGCGTCATAGGCGGGCTCGGTCAGCGGCACCAGGTCGTAGAGCGAGAACATGTGGTGCGGCGTGTAGCAGTAAAAGACGATGTTCTGCCCCTGCGCCACCGCGTTGTCGACCTGGGCCAGCGCCAGGGTCTCGTCCATCTCCATCAGGTTCATGGTCTCGGAGTAGCCATAGGATTTGGCGCGGATCTTCTCGACATTGGTCGAAGCCCAGCCGGCCCCGCCGATCCACATCTCGCCGCGGCCGTCGCCGTCGGTGTCGAAGTTGGCGGCCATGTCCGGGTCGGTCAGATCGCTGAGCGCCGAAATGCCGGTGCGCTCCTGGGTGTCCTTGGTGACGCAGATCTGCTGGTCGGACAGAACGGCGTTCGGGTTCAGCGCCACGGTGCCCTTGCCGGAGACAAAAGTGTCGTGCAGGTTCTGCTGGTTTGGCAGCCAGACCTCCGGGTGGACATGCATGGCGCCGGAATCCATCGCCTCGAAGATGATCGGGTTGGTGCCGTTCTGCAGCTCGACTGACAGGCCGAGGTTATCTTCCAGCGCCACTTTCAGGATATGCGCGGTGCCGCGGACAGAGGCCCAGTTCGGCACCCCGATCACCACGTCCTGCGCCATAGCGGTGCTGCCGAGGGCGGCCGCCAATGCGGCGGCGGCCAGTGTCTTGACCGGTGTCTTTGCTGTTTTCATGTTTCTTCTCCCTTGTTGGATGATCACTTTGTTTTTGTTTGAGCACCCGGCGCGTGATCACGTTGCCGGGGCCATTTGTTTTGAGAGTGTGAGGGCGGCCTGCAGCAGAACATTGCACCCGGCCTCCAGGTGGTCCGGTTCGGCCCATTCGGCCTCGTTGTGGCTGAGGCCGCCGCGGCAGGGCACAAAGACCATCGCGGTGGGCACTTTGCGCGCCACCTGGCAGGCGTCGTGGCCTGCGCCCGACACCATCCTGCGCCAGGGCAAACCGCTGTTCTTGGCCGCGGATTCGATGGCAGTGATGCAAGCGGCATCGAACTTCACCGGTGGATTGTGCCAGATCATGTCCAGCGCGACGTCTGCCTCCTGCTCCTCGGCGGCGGCGCGGCGGATTGCGTTGTCCATGCCGCTCAGCACCGCGTCGTCGGGGTGGCGGAAGTCGATGGTAAAGCGGACCTCGCCGGGGATGGTGTTGCGGGAATTCGGGCTGACATGCAGCTCGCCGACGGTGCCAACGCCGTCGGGGCCATAGGCCAGGGCGATCCGCTGCACCTCTTGGATGAGCCTGGCCACGGCCACCAGCGCGTCGCTGCGCCCGGGCATCGGGGTGGAGCCGGAATGGGCGTCGCGCCCGGACACTGTGACATCATACCAGCGCTGGCCCTGGCCGCCGGTGACCACGCCGATCACCTCGTTATTGGCCTCCAGCACCGGACCCTGCTCGATATGGGCTTCCAAAAAGGCGCCGAACTGGTGCGCGCCACAGGGTTCCGATCCGGCGTAGGCGATACGTTCCAGCTCATCGCTGAACCGCAGGCCGTCGGCATCTTCGCGGCTGAGGGCAAACTCCAGATCGAACAGCCCGGCATAGACGCCGGAGCACAGCATCGCCGGGGCAAAGCGCGCGCCTTCCTCGTTGGTCCAGTTGACCACCTCGATCGGGGCATCGGTTTCCAGCCCCAGATCGTTCAGTGTGCGCACCACCTCGAGGCCCGCAAGCACGCCATAGACACCATCGAACTTGCCGCCGTTCGGCTGGGTGTCCAGGTGGCTGCCGATGGCAATCGGCAGCGCGTCGGGATCGCGGCCCTCGCGGCGGGCAAACATGTTACCCAGCCGGTCAAAGGTAACCGTGCACCCCGCATCCTCGCACCAGCGGGTGAACAATTCGCGGGCTTCAAGGTCGCCATCGGTGAGCGTGAGCCGCCCGCAGCCGCCGCCCGGCAAGGCATCAATCTTGGCCATCTCCATGATGCTCTGCCACAGCCGGGCGCCGTTTATGCGGTGGTTGCTGCTCATGCGTCCTCGCGGCAGAGCGCCTGGCTCAGGCAATGCACACCGCCGCCGCCGAGGGTGAACATCGACATGTCGGGGTCATAGACCTCGAACCCCAGGGCGCGCATTTTAGCGTTGAGGTCCTTGGCGCCGGCCATCGACAGTACCTTGCCGTCCCCCAGCGCCACCAGGTTCACGCCGAGGTTCTTGGCTTCGGCATAGGAAACATCGACGATCTCAATGCCCCAGCCTTTGACGATATCCACCAGCCAGGGCTCCATCGCGTCGATGCAGGCCACCGCCAGCTTCTCGGCCAGCGGCACGATAAGCCCGTCCATATGCACAAACTCGCGGCTGATCGGGGCCACCACGGCCTCCCATCCTTCGGCGCGGACAAATTCGGCGACCTGTTCGGAGCCTTCTTTCTCGGACCGCTCGCCGCAATAGCCAATCAGCACCCGGCCAGGCTCGATAATGTTGAAGTCGCCGCCTTCGAAGTGGCCCGCAGTGGCGAACTTCCAGATCGGAATATCGTTTTCCTGATAGAACTTGATCGCGGTAGCGTAATCGGCACGGCGGCATTTAAGCTGCATATGGCAGATCAGCGCGCCCCAGGGGGTCATCGCCGAGCTGTCGCGGGCAAAGAAATTGCGGTGTAAAACTTCGTCGCTGTCCAGATAGTGGCAGGTGACGCCGGCCTCCTCGTAGATCGAGACCATTTCGGAGTGCTGTTTCATTGCCAGCTGCAAGTCGAATTGCACGCCTGTCTTATGCGCATTGGCCAGGGTACGGCCGATCAGCGGGCCAGCTTCGACCCATTTAAAATACTCCGGCCTGCCCAGCAGAACATCCGTCAGCTTGGCATAGTCGTTGTTGATCCCCCAGCGTTTGGCTGTTGTCGTGCTCGCATCCATGCTGCTCAATCTCCCAGTATTTACATGCTTGGGAGACAGGATTGACTGGGTTTCTCTTTTATTAAATTACAAACTAAGAGACTTAACTTTTACACTTATACAAGTATGGTGAGACCATGCTGCCCCCCGCCCTGTCCAAAGCCGATTTGCACCTGCTCTACGTGTTCTGCACGGTGGTGGAGGCGCGCGGGTTTTCGGCGGCGCAGATCACTTTGAACGTCTCGGCGTCCACCATATCGCGGCAGATTGCCGATCTGGAGACCCGGCTGGGCATGCGCCTGTGCCAGCGCGGCCGCAAGGGGTTCCGGCTGACCGACAAGGGCGAAATCGTCTATGCTGCCTCGCACAAGCTGTTTGCGGCGCTGGATCAGTTCGGTGAGACGGTGGACGGCACCCGCGGCAAGCTGGTGGGGCGGCTTTCGGTGGCGGCGATTGACAACTGGGTGTTCAACAACGAGGCGCCGATCATGGGCGCCTTGGCCGAATTCACCCGGATTGCGCCTCAGGTCGAGGTCGAAATGCATTCTCTGGCGCCGGATGACATTGAGATGGCGGTGCAGGATGCACAGATCGCGCTAGGGGTCGGAGTGTTTCACAAGCACAAACCGGGGCTGATCTATGAGACATTGGGATTCGAGCGGATCGGCCTTTATTGCAGCCGCGGCCATCCCCTGTTCACGGCAGACACGCCGGAAAGGGTGGAGGAGCTGCTGCCGCAGGCGAATTTCTGCAAGCGTGCCTATCTGAATGAGGACCTGGTGGCGCCGGTCTCCCGGGGGCTGCCATCCAACGCCAGCGCGCATCAGATCGAAGGTATCGCGATGATGGTGCTGACCGGCCGCTACATCGGCTACTTGCCGGAGAGCTTTGCCGATATCTGGGTGCGTGAAGGCCGGGTGCGGTCAGTCGGCGACGGAATGTTCGACCTTAAGTCCGAAATCAAACTGGTGCGAAAGCGCGGCGAGGAGCCGAACCTGGTGGTGAAATCGTTCATCCAGCTGGTGCGGGAGGCGGCGCGATAGCCCGGAATTCCGGTTGCGAGCCGAAAGGGGTGAATGCTGCGGGAAAATGGTGCCCAGGAGAGGACTCGAACCTCCACGTCCATACGGACACTAGCACCTGAAGCTAGCGCGTCTACCAATTCCGCCACCTGGGCCGGTGTCGTGAGCAGGGCGTATAAGTGGAGTCGGACAGGAGGTCAAACGGAAAAACGCAGTGCTGGGATTTTTTCCAATTTCCTTTGAGGGCAGGAATTTTCCGAACGTCTGCAGAGGTTTGACGCGGCCGGCCTGACCGCAGGGAGAAACTTCGTACCGGTGCGCGGTTTGATCCTGCGCAAAGTGCGGGATTCGAAAAAGAGGCATAGGACAGTCATGAAACAGATTGACCGCCTCCAAGCCCTCGGGCTGTTTGACAGCCGGGTGCCCCGCTATACCTCTTATCCGACCGCGCCGGTCTTTTCTGCTGCCGTAGGTGCCGCGGATCAGGTTCGCGAACTGCAAAATCTGGATCCTGAAGTGCCGGTCTCGGTCTATCTTCACATTCCATTTTGCGAGCGCCTGTGCTGGTTCTGCGCCTGCCGCACCCAAGGCACCCAGTCGCTGAGCCCGGTGGAAAGCTACATCGGCACGCTGGAACAGGAGTTGAAACTGGTGGCGCCGCTGCTGCCTGAGGGCGTGCGGATGGGGCGGATGCATTGGGGCGGCGGCACTCCGACCATTTTGCCGCCCGCCTTGATCCACCGCCTGGCGCGGGCCGTAAAGGCCGTGTTCCCGCAAACGGAGGAATGGGAGTTTTCGGTTGAGATCGACCCGGCGCTGGTGGATGCAGAAAAGATCGCCGCGCTGGCGGCGGAAGGAATGAACCGGGCAAGTATCGGCATTCAGGATTTTGATCCGCTGGTGCAGCAGGCGATTGGGCGGCAGCAGCCTTATGACGTGACCCGGGATTGTGTGGAGGAGCTGCGTGCGGCAGGGATCCGGTCGCTCAACGCGGACCTGGTTTATGGGCTGCCGCACCAGACGCCGGCACGGATGGCGGACACGGTGGAGAAGGTCCTGAGCCTTGATCCCGACCGGCTGGCGCTGTTTGGCTATGCCCACGTGCCTTGGGTCGCCAAGCGGCAGCAGTTGATCAAGGAAGAGACGCTGCCGGATGATTTCGCGCGGTTCCACCTGGCAGAGCAGGCGTCGGCAGCATTTGCTGCGGCAGGCTATGCGCCGATCGGAATCGACCACTTCGCCAAACCCGGCGATGGTTTGGAAGCGGCGGCCGGCAGCGGCCATCTGCGGCGCAATTTCCAGGGATATACGGATGACACCTGCCCTACGCTGATCGGATTTGGCGCCTCTTCGATTTCCCGCTTCGCTGGCGGGTTTGTCCAGAATGCTGCGGCAACACCTGCCTATGTGCAGCGTATCGAGGCGGGCCGGCTGGGCGGGGCGCGGGGCCATGTGATGAGTGAAGAGGATTTGCTGCGCGGCCGCGCCATCGAGATGCTGATGTGCGAATTCCGGATCGGCCGGGAAGAACTGCAGCAGCGCTTCGGCACCTTGACCGATGTGCTTGAGGCGGATCTGAGCCGGATTGCAGACCGGTTCGGTGCGCTTGTCCGCCTGACGGATGAGGCACTGGAGATCCTGCCCGGCGGCAGGCCGCTGACCCGGATCATTGCAAGCGGTTTTGACGCGCATATGCCGGAAGGGGTCCGCTACAGCCGGGCCTCCTGACAGACCGGAGGCTCCCGCCCGCTTGGGTGCATTCATGGAATGCACCGCCGCGGTTGGGCCGGGCGCTGCGCTAACGCGCAGCGGCGGCGGCACTGACCCAGCACGGCGCTATAATCGGACATTGGCACCGGCAGACAACAACCGGGGCCGGGCCTCTGCGGGCGCGTGCGCACACCGCTTGCTCTGCGCCTCCGCAATTGAGGCCGGCAAACCGCCTGAATTGTGTTCCAGTTCCCATTTGCACAAGTTCAACCCCCGGCGTGTTTACATGGTGCCGGGATTGCTTCTGCCGCTGAAACCCGGGCAGCCGCCGAGGTGAACTGCCGGCAAGTTTAATTGTTAAGGCCCATTTAACGCGCCGCCTGCTATGCCGGGGATGGGTGAAATAGTGGTGGTGAACATGAGCGCACAAGGCAATGTGGCGCCCATTATCATCAAAAAGAAAAAAGTCAGCGGTGGCGATGGCCACCACGGTGGCGCGTGGAAAGTGGCCTATGCCGACTTTGTGACCGCGATGATGGCTTTCTTTTTGCTGATGTGGCTGCTGAACGCGACAACGGAAAAACAACGCAAGGGCCTGGCGGATTACTTTTCGCCGTCCATTCCGCTGAGCCGGGTCTCCGGCGGCGGCAACGGCGCCTTCCAGGGGGACAGCATGTTCACCGAGGAAATCAAGCCGCAGTCCGGCACCGGGGCAACCGATATCAACCCGGTGGATGCGCAGCAGGCGCAGGGCGATACCGGGGTTGAGGCTGATGAAAAGCGCGAAAAGGAAGATGCCGAGCTTCGCGCGATCGCGGAGCAGCTCTCTGGACGCGGCGGCGAAAGCATGGTCTCCACTGCGATGGCCCGTCACATCGTGACCCGGGTTACGGACGAGGGGCTGATCATTGAGCTGTTCGCCACCGACGACGGGCCGCTGTTCGAAGACGGCCAGGCGGAACCGACCGCGTTGTTCCGGGATCTGGTGAGAATGATTGCCCGCGTCTCCGAAGGGGTTGGCAGCAACGTCGCGATAGGCGGCCATATCCGCTCGCATCCGGTTGTGCTTGCCAACAACCCGGTCTGGGAATTGTCCCACGCACGGGCGGACAAGACCCGCACTCTGCTCGAATCGGGTGGTCTGGGGGCGCAGCGGATTCACCGGGTGACCGGCCATGCGGACCGCAAGCTGGCGGTCGCAAATCCGATGGCAGCCCGCAACAACCGGATCGAAATCATTCTCTTGCGCGAATAACCCGCTGAAATCACTGACGGAGGCGGCTGGCAGATAGGTTGATTTTTATCTGTTAGCCGCCCGTTAATCGCTCCTGCGCTAGCTGTTGCATCCAGAATGATTAGATGCAGCAGAAAGGCGTGCTATGACCATTTCTTCGTCGCTGAACGCGGGCGTTTCAGGATTGAGCGCCAACGCCAGCCGGTTGGCTTCCATTTCCGACAACATCGCCAACTCCTCGACCCGCGGGTACAAGCGGGTGCAAACCGATTTCCATTCCATGGTGCTATCGGGTTCTGGCGGCACTTATTCTGCGGGCGGTGTGCGCGCGACCAATGTGCGCCTGATTGACGAGCGCGGCCCGCTGGTCTCAACCAACAATGCAACCGACCTTGCGGTTCGCGGCCGCGGCATGCTGCCCGTGGCTTCGATCACTGAAGTGGAGTCCGGCGGCGATCCGACGATGATGCTGACCACCACTGGATCCTTCCGGACCGATTCCAATGGGTATCTGACGACGGAATCCGGCCTGGTGCTGATGGGCTGGCCGGCACTGGCGGACGGTACCGTGCCGGATGCGGCGCGCGACACTGACGATGCCCTGGAGCCCATCCACATCGACCTCAACCGCCTGTCTGCCGAGCCGACAACCGAAATCAGCCTTGCAGCAAACCTCCCCGCCGATAGCGCATTGGCTGCCGCACCCGGCGCCGCAGAGGAGCAGGTGGTTCAGTATTTTGATAACATGGGCCGGTCGGAAGAGCTGACCATCACCTATACTCCGACCGGTGCCGCGGACAATGAATGGACTGTGGAGATCGTGGATTCCGCGACAGGTGCGGCCGTCATTGGCGAGTATACGCTGACCTTTGATGACAGCAGCACCACAGGCGGATCCCTGGCCAGCGTGGCCACCGTTACCGGCGGGGCCTATGACGCGACGGCTGGTTCTGTGACCATCAACGTCGCCGGAGGCCCGGTCGAAATCAACATCGGCACGATCGGCGGCAACACCGGCCTGAGCCAGCTTGGCGACGAGTTTGTGCCTGGCACAACGGTGAAAGACGGCAATGCGGTCGGTTCCTTTGTCTCGGTTGAGATCAACGAAGCCGGCGAAGTCATCGCCGAATACAACTCCGGCGACAGCAAGGTGATCTACAAGGTGCCGCTGGCGGATGTGTCCAACATCAACGGCATGCGGGCCCTCAATTCGCAAACCTATATGCCGACCGACGAATCCGGCGATTTCTATCTGTGGGATGCCGGTGACGGGCCGACAGGGGAGATCCTGGGGTATGCCCAGGAAGAATCGGCCGTGGATGTCGCGACCGAGCTGACGGACATGATCCAGACCCAGCGTGCCTATTCGTCCAACGCCAAGGTCATTCAGACCGTGGACGAAATGCTGCAGGAAACCACCAACATCAAGCGCTAACGCGCTTGATGCCCTCTGACATTGGCTTCACGAAAGCAGGCTGAACATGTCTATCTATTCCGCGCTGAACAGCGCAATGAGCGGGCTGTCCGCGGCCAGCCGCTCCTCGCAGGTGGTCTCCGAGAACCTCGCAAATGCGCTGACCCCGGGCTACACGCGCCGGGTTCTGGACCTGAACTCTCCAGGCGCCGGTGTCTCCGGCGTCCAAGTCGGGTCTGTTCAGCGCCTCAATGATCCGGTGCTGATTTCCAACCGCCGGGTCGCCGAGGCGGATTACGGGGCAGCCAAGGTGCAATCCGATTTCTTTGACCGGATGTCCGATCTGGTGGGCACGGTTGATGACGAGATGTCGCTGGCCTCGCAGCTGTCGGATTTCGAATCAACGCTGATCGAGGCGGTTTCGCGGCCGGATTCACAGCCGAGGCTGAATGATCTGGCGGTAAAGGCGGGTTCCCTGGCGGACTCGATTTCCCGGACTGCTGAAGGGTTGCGCGATCTGAGAGTCATTGCCGACAATGCGATTGGCGCTCAGGTCGACACTGTCAACCAGGCGCTTCAGGAGATCGAAAAACTCAATGCCCGCATCATGGTTGTGGAAGCAGGCGGTATGGATGCTGTCTCGATGCAGGATCAGCGGGATCAGTTGATCGACCAGGTGAACGAAATTATCCCCGTCAATGTTATCCGCCGCGATAACGGGCAGGTAACATTGTACTCCGCTGGCGGAGTGATGCTGCTGGACCACACGGCATCGGAGCTGAGCTTTACGCCGGCCCGGGATATCATGCCGCATATGACGCTGGGCAACGGCTTGCTGTCCGGGCTGGAGGTCAATGGCAAGGCAATTGACACAAGCGCTGACGGCCCGCTGCGCGGCGGTACGCTAACTGCTCAATTCGAAGTGCGCGATGTCACCACGGTTGAAGCCCAGGAAGATCTGGACACGATGGCTGCCGACTTGATCGAGCGCTTCCAGGACCCTGCGCTGGATGCCACGATCGGTGTCACGGATGCCGGCATTTTCACCGATGATGGCGGGTTTTATGATCCGGCAAACTTCACCGGTATCTCCAACCGGATTGAGCTGAACGACCTGGTGGATTTGAACGGCGCCGGAGAGACTTGGCGGTTCCGTGACGGGCTTTACGCTGCGGCACCGGGCGATCCGGGCAATTCCAGCCTGATCCAGGCCTATTCCGACGCATTGAACACCACCCGGACGATCTCGTCTGTCGGGCTTGGCACTGCGGATATGACAGCGTCAACGCTCAGCGCAAACCTGTTGTCGCGCTTTGCCCAGGACAATGAGACCGCATCGCGCGCCTCAACCTTTGCCGCCACCAGTTTCAACGAGCTGAGCCAGGCGGAACTGGCGCTGGGCGTCGATACTGATGCCGAGCTGCAGAACCTGATGCTGGTGGAGAAGTTTTATGCCGCCAATGCACGGATGATTACGGTCATTGATGAACTTATGGACACACTTCTGAGGATCTGACGCATGATAATCAATTCTTACGGCGATATGGCGCAGCACCTCTTCCTCCGCAGCCGCAATACCGAGCTGCAACAGAATATCACCACGCTCTCGGAAGAATTTGCCACAGGTAAAACGGCTGATCTGACCGAGCGGCTGGGCGGTGATTTTACCTATCTTGCAGACCTTGAAAGCACTCTGAAACGCCTGGACAGCTACATGGTTGCCAACGGTGAGCTGCAGCTGTTTGCCACCGCCACGCAGGGCAGCCTGGAGAAGGTGCAAAGCCAGGTTCAGGCGATGCGCAATGACATTCTGACCATTTCGCCGGCCATGGATGAGGCCAGCGCCGAGCAATTCGGCAGCCAGGCCAATCAGAGGATTTCCAGCGCGATCAGCCTGTTTAACACTTCTGTTGGAGGCCGGACGGTATTTGCCGGCACGGCAACCGATACCAAGCCGCTCAATGATGCCAATACGCTGATGACGGCCATTCTTGCCGAAGTGGGCGGCCTGACAACAGCTGATGACATCATTCAGGCGGTCAAGGACTGGTTCGATGATCCAACTGGTTACGACACCGTCATGTACCAGGGGTCGGCAACCTCTCTGCAGCCGGTCACGGTTGGCGAAGGCGAGCAGATTTCGCTTGGGGTCCGTGCTGATGACGATAATCTCAAGCATACACTGCAAAGCTATGTCATCACAGCGCTCGCGGACGAGCCGAGCCTGGGTTTGACCGAAGACGTGCAGGTTGATCTAGTGATCAAGGCCAGCAGCGAGCTTTCGGAGAGCGAAAGCAGGCTGATTGATCTGCAGGCGGATATCGGGTTCACCGAGGGGCAGCTGGAAGCGATCAATACCCGCAACGAGGCCTCGAAAACCAGCCTGAGTATTGTCAGGAACAACCTGGTCTCCGCCGATCCTTATGAGACCTACACCCGGTTGGAGGAAGCGCAGACCCAGCTGGAAGGCCTGTATACGATCACGTCGCGCAGCTCGCGTCTTTCACTGATGAATTACCTCTGATGCTGGTATTTTTCCGCCTTCTCCTCACTTGCCTGTTCCTGCTGCCCGCGGTGGCGCAGGCGAACGCCATCCGTCTCAAGGACCTGGTTGAATTCGACGGTGTCCGTGGCAATGACCTGGTCGGCTATGGCCTGGTTGTCGGCCTGGACGGGACCGGTGACGGTCTGCGCAATTCACCGTTTACCGAAGAAATCATGTCCAACATCCTGGAGCGGCTTGGTGTCAACGTGACTGGTGAGCAGTTCCGGCCCAAAAACGTTGCCGCGGTCTTTGTGACTGCGACGCTGCCGCCGTTTGCCCGGGTTGGCAGCACTATTGACGTGACAGTATCGGCCATCGGGGACTCCAAGAGCCTGTTGGGCGGCACGCTGATCATGACGCCGCTCAATGCTGCTGACGGCCAGATCTATGCGGTTGCGCAGGGCACGATCCTTGCAGGCGGCGCCGTGGCCGAGGGCGAGGCTGCCCAGGTTACCCAGGGTGTGCCAACCGCGGGGGTGATTCCCTCGGGCGCCCGTGTCGAGCGGGAGATCGATTTCGATCTGGCCTCGCTGACTTCGATGCGGCTGGCGCTGCGCGAGCCGGATTTCACAACAGCCGGCCGGATTGAGAGGGCGATCAACGATGAATTCGGCCGCAATGTCGCCCTGATGCGGGACTCCGGAACTGTGGAAGTCGATATCGGCCGTACGCGGACCCGCTCCACAGCGCATGCGGTCGGCCGGATCGAGAACATTCTGGTCGAACCCCAGCGCAAAGCGCGGGTTGTGGTAGATCAGCGTTCCGGCACCATTGTGATGGGCAGTGATGTGCGAATTTCCCGCGTGGCAGTGGCCCAGGGCAACCTGACCCTGCGGATCGAAGAGACGCCGCTGGTGGTGCAGCCGAACCCGTTTGCCAACGGTCAGACGGTTGCGGTCCCGCGCACCGGTGCCGCCATCGAGGAAGAGGAGGGGATCCAGCTGGCTGAAGTTCCGGAGACGACCTCTCTTTCCGAGGTCGTGGCAGGCCTGAATGCTCTGGGTGTGTCGCCGCGGGACATGATCGACATCCTGAAAAGCCTGAAGGCCGCCGGAGCTCTGCATGCGGAGTTCGTTGTCCGCTGACCGCCACGGCTGATCCTGAACATCTACCCGGCTTTGCGTGCAAGGCTGGGTTTTTCTATGCAAGGCCGGGCTCCGGGGCGGTTAAGCTCCACGCGCCCGGTACATTCCAAGGTTGATACGGTATGGGGCCACGCCCTTTCAGTTTTCAGTCTCTGCCGACATTCGGAGCGGGTATGTTTCTCAGATCGATGCGAACTTCGACCCGGATGCCGACCCCGTAGAGTTCGCCGAGGTGCGCTATCTGGACAACACCGGCGAACCGGAGAATCTGCGGTAGCGCCATACCTAGAAATCCGGCATCACCTACATAGCCCCAAATAGCATTTCCAGCGCCTGGGTGCGTGGTTGGATGAGGCCATGCTCTTCGCCAGCGCGGCAGGGCACTGGCGGGTGTTCTCCGAGCGTATTCCGATGGCTTACGGAAGAGTGCGGACGCCAGACGAACCTTGCGATATAAATCCACGGTGAAGATCCTCCCGCCCTCCCTCCGTTAAAAGAAGGGCAAAGGTGGACGACTTTTACGCCGCCCGCAGCAGGGGCATCCCGCCGCTACCGTGGTCGACTTTCTCACCGCCGTTCTCAGCGTTGTGCTTCACGTATTCAGGGACATGATCAAGGACAACATGCATGAGTGTTTTGTTAAGTCTTTCGACGAGGAGGTCTCCGCGCCGAAAAGCAATGAGTGTATGGCCCGGTTCAGGGCGTTGCTGGAGGATTACAGAGAGAACGTCCGCGCGTCGCTCGGCAACGAAACCTCGGATCGCGACTTCCTGGAGCTGTTCTGTGCCGAATGTATGACAACGGCATTCTTGGAAGCGTGAAACGGGGTGAGAACCCCCTATTCGATTGCGAACTTTCGGTCCCGCCAGTTACCGCAGATCTGGATTGGATCCCCGGCCCAGCACTTTGGCAAGACGCAGAAGGCCGCCGGCTTTTCTCTTCCTTCGGAAGAAGTATAGCGAACCTCTCAAGAAGCTCTCCTGAGATCAGGAGGTTCAAGAACGTGATTTGCGTGCTGCGCCGGCAAGGCGGGCATTGAGTGCCACGGTGCTGCCGGTATCGGCCTCCATGAGCTCCTTGCGGCAGCGGACGAGCCCAACGAAACGGTCGGGTTGTAAGAGAGTGCGGAACGGTCCAGCGTACATCAACGGGGCGGTCTTCAAGCCAGCCGTCCTGATGGCGTTTTTCAACATTCTCCGAGTTTATTGAAACGAGTTCGAGGCGTGGCAATAACAAAGGCCCGGAGCAACCGTTGGCGGTTAACCTCCCGTTCCTGCAGGGATTTCTGCGATCTGAATTCCAGGTAGAAAGGATATATTCGAAGTTCCTTAATTCGTGGTGGCGGCACCAGTGATGTTCACGCCCGCGGCGCGTCTTGGGTGAGATGCCGAAAAGCCGAACTGACTGCCACGGAAGGCGCCCGACCCGAGGCCCATTCCCTACTGGCCCTGACACTGCCACGGCACGCCAATATGGAGGAAGTTCGAGGACCGGTCGATGCAATAGGCTCCGAAACACCGCGGCGCCATTACCTAAATGCCGGTGGTACGGTGTGGTTGCGGACATTCTCGCCGTCGCAGAAAATGACGCCTTCCAGTTCATTTGAAGATATCTGCACAAAGTATCCTGATGCGAAAACGACCCGTCCTGTTGTGGCCTGGGAAGGGTCGCTTTGGCGTCAGATTTTAACTCGTCAGCGAAAATTTAGAAAAGCCTGTCACTCCATGCTGTTCTTGAAAATCTTGCCGACCTTCATGATCAGGTCTGTATAGGCGACTTTTTTAATCACCCCAAGCGCGCCAGCTTGATAGCGGTGCCGGGGGCTGGAACGCTTAAGCAGCTCAGCGTTGACCGAGGTAGCCAACTTCATCACCTCAAAAGGTGTGAGCCAGGGCTGTCGTTTTGCCAGAAGGGTCCATGCCGTTCAGCCAGTGCTGAATCAATCAGAATGTCGGTGCCGGATGCAATCTTTCCACTGGCTCCATGGCCTTGGTGTAGATCGCGTCCGTGCCGTCAGTCACGGTGATCCATTCCTGCAGGCTGCCCGGATCGCCGAAGAAAAATCCTTCCTCGCCGTCCAGCAGCGGCTAAATGCTGAGCCAGACTTTGTGCTCATTCATCATCTGACGGGTTTCTTAGGTCGTCAGGAAACCGTGTTCCATGAACGTGACACCGGCTTTGATGACCAGCTGAGTAGCCTTGTCAGTGAAAATATGCGATGCGGCATTGGTGTTGTATGTGTCCGCCACTTCGACAAAGGCTTTCATCTCTCCCATGGTGTACTGGTGCCCATCGGGCGGATCATAGACTGAGGAATCCCGCCCCCGCCAGAAATCTTGACCTGTGTGGCACCCGTCCGCATGGCTTCCCGGGTGCGCTTGACGACCTCATCCACGCCATCTGCTATTGCCATCAAACTGACACTGTACCAGTACGACTGAGAAACTGCCGGGTTCGTTAGAACTGACTGATAGGGGCGGTCGTCGAAATGCCCGGCGGTTTGGCCAACCGGCGGCCCGGATGGCAATATCCGTGGGCCGGAAATTTCGCCCGCATCAAACATTTTCCACGTTGTGAACGGGTTGCTGTCATCGTCGTGCACGGTTGTGAAGCCTTTCCTCAACGTTGCCTCAGAACCGAGTGCGCCGCGGATGATCACTTCCAGAGTATTGCCAAGGACCACCGTGCTTTGAGCGGTGCAGCAATAGGAAGTTTGCCAATGCGCGTCGATCAGGCCAGTGATCATGGTGCGTCCGCCGCCATCGAGGACATGTTCGCCAGCTCCGAAAGCAGTTCAGTGGAAATTTCGGTAATCGAATTGCCGTTCACCACCACATTGGCGTTTTCGGTCAGCATTTCATTGACGCCGTCAAAGACGTTAACTTTGGTGAAAAAGGATGGGGGTGTCGTTCTGCGACAGGCCGAGGGAAGACGCAAAAGCCAGAGTTAACGAGCGTACAATCGTGCGGATTTGAAGTGACCTTTCACCAAGGCCCCACAGTTTCTTGAATTCCTTCAGCAACGCAGAAGGGAAGCCGGCAATCAAACAAGTTGATTTGATGGCAGCCTGTCAAAGCAGATTACGACATCACTCTGCGCAAACAGCCAACGGCCGCTTCGAGACCCGCTGCTGCATTTCCTTTTGCGCTTGGCTGCCGTCCGCGCTTGGCGCAGCATTTGGAAAGAGCTCAAGGTGGAGGATAATCTCTATCGTTCCGCGATCATAGCCCGTTCTGGTGAGGATATTGCCGAACTGGCAGCTGCCGAAGGTTGCGGACGGCTGGCCGGAAAAAAACATGCCTCGAATGATGGAGTCCGGGAAACAAGCTGTTACCCGGACTCTATGTCCCAAATTCCGGAATGCGCCAAGACAAAGGGCCCAGGCATTTTGCGGTGGTGCGGGTTTTCAGGGGTAGTAGCTGCGCACCAAGGCGGTTGCGATCAGGCTCCAGCCATCGGCGACAACGAAAAACGCCAGCTTGAACGGCAGCGACACAATGGCCGGCGGGACCATCATCATACCCATCGACATCAGGATGGCTGCGACCACAAGGTCGATCACCAGGAAGGGCAGGAAGATCAGGAAGCCGATCTGGAAAGCGCGGGAGATTTCCGACAGCAGAAAGCTGGGCACCAGTGCTGAGAGCGGTGCTTCGGGCACCGGATCCATCCCTTGGGTTTCCGGCCTGAGATCGGCGATTGCATAAAAGGTATCCGGATCGAGCCGGTTGGCCATGAAGGTGCGGAACGGTTGCAGGCTGCGCGAAATCGCTTCACCTGGCTCCAGCTGCTCTTCCAGCAACGGGTTGATTCCGGTTGCCCAGGCTTCGGAGAAAACAGGCTCCATCACGAAATAAGTCAGGAACAGCGCCAGGCTGATGATCAGCATGTTGGGCGGTGCCTGCTGCAGACCGATACCTTGCCGCAGGATCGACAGAACCGTCACCAGGAAAGGAAAGCAGGTGATCATGATCAGCAGGCCGGGAGCCAGGCTGAGTACGGTAATCAAAAGGATCAGCTGGATCGAACGGGCCGAAATCGATTCGCCGTCTGCCAGTGACAGGCTCAATTCTTGAGCCAGGGCGGTGTGCGGCAGGGCCAGCAGCAGGGCTGAAACCAAAGCCGCCCGCACAAAGGTCTTATGTGTCATCCCAAACCGCTTTGCAGATCGGCAATTTCCGTCAGCCGCACCGCCAGCTGGCCGGCCTGTTCTCCCTCCAGCTCTTCCAGCTGGCCGCGGGCAACCAGCCGGTCGCCGACATAAAGGTCCACCGGGTCTTCGACCCGCTTGTCCAGGGTCAGGATCGCATTCTCGCCAAGGCTGACCAGATCGCGGATCAGCGGCCGGGCCTTGCCAACCGAGACGACCACTTCGACGGGAACCGAGACGAAGGGGTTGCCTGCGTCGGCGGATTTCATGTTCAGATCGGCAGCATCATCCATACTGGCTGTCCTCTTTGGCGTGATAGGTAAAGGCTTCAATCGAGTCCTGGATCGATTCGAGCAGGGCGTCGCAGTTGATTTCGCACTCGGAACTGCCGATGCGCAGATAGGCCTGGCCGGAGGTCAGAGTGCTGTCTTCCTGAACCGTGACCGGCACCGAGAAATTCTCTGGCAGCAGGCTCCGCACCGCCGTGCCTTCGCCCGGGGCAACCACGATCTGCATCGGCTGATCGGTCTGCCCCTTGGCCATCCCGGCGAGCTGATCGACGATGTGGTGCCCGAAGGAGGCAGCCATCGCATCGGGCAGAATGGCGCTGGTCAGAACCTTGAACATCGGATCCAGCGAATCGAGCAGCTGGCTTTGCGCTTCGTGGTAAGTGAAGCTGAGATCTTCCAGTGAGTTGGCCAGTTCGGTGGAAATCCGGATGGTTTCCTGGTCCTTGGCGGTCACCGCGTCATCCCAGCCGGCGCTGTAGCCCTTTTCAAAGGATGCCAGGCGCTGTTCTTCCATGACCTCCTCGGACACTTCGGGCACCGGCGGTGCTGCCGGGATGTTGAAGCCGAAGTCTTCCAGCAAATGCGCAATTGTCATCAGGCCTGCTCCTTGTTCTCTTCCAGCCAGCCGCGCAGGATCTGGACGGTTTCCTCCTGCCGCTCGCCGATCAGGCTGCGCAGGCGGTCCACCGGGTCATCCATGCTGCCGCCAAGTGCCGACAGGCCCGCGGCGCCCATCATGTCGCCGGCATCCATGGTTGGCAGACCGCCCATCGGCTCGAATTGGCCGGACCCATTATCGATTTCGCCATCAAGCGCGAGACCTGCACCCAGATCCGGCGCGGTCATGAAGCCATCTCCGCCGACGCCTGGAAGGCCAGGCAGTCCGCCTTCATCCGGACTGGGCAGTGCGGCCACCGGAGCCGCCTGGTTCGACAGGATCGGGCGCACCACAAACAGGCCCAGGATCAGGCTGACAATGGCCAGCGCCGCAATCTGGATCAGCGACATCGCGTCAAAGTAGAGGTTGTCGAGGAACGACGAGGTGGCCACAGACCCCTGCGGTTCGATCGCCGGAAGCTCCATCGACTTGAGGGTAATGACATCGCCGCGGTCCGCGTCAAAGCCGACGGCGGCGGAAATCAGCTCCCGCATTGCGGCGAGTTCTTCTTCGGGGCGCGGTTCGAACACAGTCTCACCGGCGTCGTTGGTAACAGCGGAGCCGTTGACCAGAACCGCGACAGTCAGGCGTTTGATGGCGCCGGGACCGCGGACGATTTCCTTTTCGGTCTCAGAAATCTCATAGTTGATCCGTTCCCGGGTTGCGCTGGTGTTGGCCTTTGAGCCCTGGCCTGAGGCGGCATCGCCATCAGGGATGTTGGAGGCAACAGTGACTTCGCCCGACTGGTTGCTTGAGGAGTCGGCGCGTTCTTCGACATCGGTGCTGACGGCGACGCGGCTTTTCGGGTCGACCCGTTTTTCCCGGATCGATTCGGTGTCGGTGACGGTTTCGACGCTCACCTCGACCACGGCATTGCCCTGGCCGACCCGCGCTTCGACCAGACGCATCACCCGTTCGCGGATCATCTGGGAACGGTCGTCGGTTCCGGCGCCGGCTGCGGCAGTGGCATCGGACGAGCCGATCAGCGCGCCATTGGCATCGATCACGGCGACATTCTCCACCGCCAGGGCTGTCACGGCGGATGAGACCAGGAAACGAATCGCGTTGGCTTGTGCGGGTGTAATCGGCGATCCCATCGGCACAATCGAGACCGATGCGGTGGGCTCAACCGTGCGCTGGAAGGGATTCGAGCCGGTGTTGGCGATATGCACCCGGGCCTGGCTGACATGCGGGCTGGCGACGATGGTGCGGGCCAGTTCGCCCTCTTTTGCCCGCCAGTAGGCGGCATCGAACATCTGTGATGTCGTGCCGAAGCCGCTCAGCGAATCGAGCAGCTCATAGCCCTTGCCGCCATTGGCAGGCAGGCCCTCGCTGGCCAAAGTCATCCGAAGTTCATCCCGCTGCACTGACGGCACGTAAATCGAGCCGCCGCGCACTTCATATTGTGTGCCGCGCTGTTCCAGCGCCCGCACCACATCTCCGGCCGAGCCGCTTTCCAGCCCGGCATAAAGCAGAGTCATTGTTGGCTTGCTTGCCACATGGGACATCGCGATGACGCTGAGAATCATGATTACCGTGGCGCCCACGGCAATCAGTCGCTTCCGCATGTCCATTTCTGCCCAGACATTCTTGATCTGCTGCACATTAACCTCCGTCGCACCGGCGTTCTGTCCGGCGTGCAACCTTTTTGACGGATCGGCCTTAACATTCGGTTAGTCCCTCACAGGTTATGAAGAGGAGCACGACGTTTTAGGGATAGCCATGACAGACGCTGCAGTAGATACAGAAGCAGAAGCCCCGGCCAAGAAAAGCAAACTGCCCTTGATTATCGGGGTGGTGCTGGCATTGGCAGGCGGCGGCGGCGGATTCTTTGCCGTTCAGTCAGGCCTTCTTCCCTTTGGTCAGAAAGCGGCGCCGGAAATGGCGCCAGCGGCCGAAGCGGCGCCAGAAGGCGTGGACAATGGTGAGACGGCGGAGGATATCGCCAATCTTGCCTTTATCGAAATGGACCCGATTGTGATTACCCTGCGCAAAGCCAGCGGTATCAAGCACTTGCGGTTCCGCGCGCAACTTGAGGTCGATCTTGCCCATCAGGCAGAGGTCGAGAAAATCCTCCCGCGGGTTATCGATGTCCTGAACAGCTATCTGAGAGCACTGGAGCTTGAGGATCTGACCGATCCGATGGCGCTGCCGAAACTGAGAGCGCAGATGCTGCGGCGGATCAATATTGCTACCGGCCAAGGCCGGGTGCGCGATCTGCTGATCATGGATTTCGTACTGAACTAGGAGGACAGGATGGACATTATTGCTGATATCCTGCTTGCAGCCGGAGCGCTGGGCGCCGGATTCTATTGCCTGGTGCTGTCGCGCCGGCTGAAGCGGTTCAATGACCTGGAAAAGGGGGTGGGCGGTGCGGTTGCCGTTCTGTCCGCCCAGGTGGATGACCTCAACAAGTCGCTGCAGTCGGCGCAACAGGTGTCTGACGGTTCCAGCAAAGCGCTGCAGCAGCTGACTGGACGCGCCGAATCGGTGGCGCAGAGGCTGGAGCTGATGATGGCCTCCATGCATGACATCCCGGAGGCCGGGAGTGCGGCCGCGGCGGTCAAGCCTGATGGTGAAGATGAGGCGATGGCGGCGGCTTATGAAGCCGAATCGCACCCGGCCGCGGAAGAGGCGGAGGACGCCAAACCGTCCGGCCTGATGTTCGTGCGCCATAACCGCAGTCACAACCGGGTTGCGTAATGGCTAAGAAAGAAAAGAAATCCAAGCGGTTGCGGCGCGGCGGCACTTTGATGATGCTGGCCGTCCTGCTGATGGGCTCTGCGGCCGTGCGGCTGGGGCTTGAAGCGGGTCCGGCAATTGCCCGCGAAGTGGCAAGCCTGCAGGAGCCGGGCGGCGACGCGATGGCGCACAAGGGCGAGGCGCCAAAGAATGCCATGCCGTCTTCTGCCGAGCTGCAGACGATGCTGGCTGCCTTCCAGGAGCGGGAACAGGCGCTGGCGGCACGTGAGGCGGAAATCCAGGACAGGATGAAGGCGCTGGAGATTGCGGATCAGGCGATCGACAAGAAACTTGCGGCTCTGCGGGAGGCCGAGGAGAAGCTGCGGGCGACCCTGGCCTTGGCGGATGGCGCAACAGAGGCGGATGTGACCAGGCTGACAACGGTCTATGAGCAGATGAAGCCCAAGGAAGCCGCCGCGTTGTTCGAGGAAATGGACCCCGGCTTTGCCGCAGGGTTCCTGGCCCGGATGCAGCCGGAGGCCGCCGCGGGAATCATGGCGGGGCTGAGCCCGGAAGCCGCCTATACCATCAGCGTTGTCCTGGCCGGCCGCAACGGATCCGTGCCCAAGGAATGACTTGGGCGCGCGGGCTTAGTCTTTCCTTAGGAAGACTCGCCTAATCTTATAAAAACCAATGGAATTCGGAGTGGACCTATGATCGGGATTGTAGGCATCGCGGTGATCTTTGCCATGGTGTTCGGCGGATATCTTCTGGCCGGCGGCAAGATGGGGATCATTCTAAAGTCGCTGCCGTTTGAGATGATGATGATTGGCGGTGCCGCAGTCGGGGCCTTCTTGCTTGGCAACGACATGGGCGGTGTCAAACACACGGTCAAGGACGTCGGCAAGGTCTTCAAAGGCCCGAAATGGAAGCCGGATGACTACCGCGATCTTCTGTGCCTGCTGTTTGCGCTGATCCGGATCGCCCGGGCCAACCCGGTCGAGGTGGAACAGCATATTGAAGACCCGGAAAATTCCTCTGTTTTCAACAAGTACCCCAAGATTCTGGGGGACAAGGAAGCCGTGAATCTGATCTGCGACACCATGCGTTCAGCATCGATGAACTATGACGACCCGCATCAGGTGGAGGAAGTTCTGGAGAAGCGGATGGAGGCCAACCTGCATCACGCGCTGCATTCCAGCCACGCGCTGCAGACCATGGCGGACGGCCTTCCGGCGCTTGGAATTGTTGCGGCGGTGCTTGGTGTGATCAAGACCATGGCCTCGATCGACCAGCCGCCGGAAGTGCTGGGCAAGATGATCGGCGGCGCCTTGGTTGGGACTTTTCTCGGCGTGTTCCTGGCCTATGGCCTGGTCGCCCCCTTCGCCGGCAAGGTGAAAGCGGTGATCGAAGAGGACGCGCATTTCTACCAGCTGATCCGCGAGGTCCTGGTGGCCAACCTGCATAACCACGCGGCGGCGATCTGCATCGAAGTCGGCCGCCAGAATACCCCGTCCCATTTCCGTCCCGGCTTCTCGGAGCTGGAAGAGGCCCTCAAATCGGTGAAACAGGACGCAGCATGATTTGGCGCGCACTTGCCATTGCCGCTGCCCTTGTGACGGCAGGCGCCGCTTCGGCGCAGACGGTCGTAACCCGCTCGGGCGAGCACAGCGGCTTTACCCGCCTGGTTATGCGCCTGCCCGGCGGCGCGGACTGGTCAATGACCCAAAGCGGCAAGTCGGCAACGGTCAATATCGACGCGCCGGAGGTGGTGTTCGATACCTCCCGGGTTTTCAATCTCATTCCCCGCACACGGTTGCAATCCCTTGCACAGAACGGGCCGGGCCAGCCGTTGCGGCTGCAGCTGGGCTGCGAATGCACGGTCACCTCCTATGTGCAGGAGGATGGCTATCTGGTGGTGGATATCCGCGATGGCGGGCTGCCGGAACCGCAGCCGCAATTTTCGGCAGCTGGCAGCGTTCTGCCGCTGACTCCGCCGGCGGAGCGTACCGGATACCGCTTCAGCTTCTCTCAGTCAGCCGCGGCGGATGCCCGGATGGCGCTGGAACTGGCCGCTGCTGTCGCCGGGCAGGCGGCCCCAGCGCAAACCCTTCTGCCGCAGGACAGCAATGCCGTGCCGGGAACCGAATCCGGTCCCGCACCAGAGGACGAGCAGCCGGAAGAAGACCTGTCGCTGCCTTTGGATGGCAGCAGCTTCCCGACGGAGGCGGAAACCGCTGCCAGGGACGCGGCGCAAGGGATTCCTGAAACCGGCATGCTGCTGAACATGGAAGAGACCGAACGGGCGGCGGTGGTGAAAGAATCGGAGCAGCGGCTGCTGCAACAGATTGGCCGCGCCGCAAACCAGGGGTTGCTGAGCGTAGCGGCAAACGGGATTCCCGGCGCGGAAGAGGCCCCCGGGCTGGACCCGCTGGGCCGGTCGGACCGTCCGCTCAACCCGCTCGACCATATTGCCGTTACCTCCGCCATCGACCGCGAGACCGGGCTGATGGCCGCCCTGACGGATGGCGGTGACAAACCTGCGCATTGCCTGCCCGACAGGGATGTGGCGATTCACAATTGGGGTAATGAAAGCCCCTTTGCAGATCAGCTGGGCCCGCTGCGCGGCGCTCTGGTCCGGGAATTTGACGACGTGAACCCGGCCAGCGTCTATGCGCTTGCACGGAGTTATTTGTTCTTCGGATTTGGTGCCGAGGCCCGCTTGATCCTGACGATCCTGCCGCCCGAAGAAAAAGTCAAACCGGAAGTGGCCTTGCTAGAGGCAATGGCGATGTTGATGGATGGTGCGGCGCTGCCGGTCAACCATCCGTTTTCCGGCCAGCAAGGCTGTGAAGGCCACAGCGCGTTCTGGGGGGCCTTGGCGGATGGCTCGGTTAAGAAGAGCGCCAATGCAGACGCCATTCAGCAGGCCTTTGCCAAGATGCCGAAGCATCTGCGGGTGCATTTGGGGCCGCGGGTCAGCAAGATGTTTGCCGAATCCGGAGATCACCACGCGGCTGAGGCCGTTTTGCGGGCGGTGGACCGGACCGGCGTTGAGGACGTACCGGAAATCAACTTGGCCGAAGCAGCGATCGCCGAGCTGGCTGGCGACAGCGAGAAGGTCGCGGAAGAGCTGACCAGCGAGGTCGCCGAACGCACCGGAAATGCGCCTGCTGCTCTGATTGATCTGGTTGCCCTCAGCGTCAAGGAACGCAAGGCGCTGTCGCCGGATGTGCCGGACCTGATCGCCTCCTACGAACTGGAAAACCGTGAAACGGAACTGGGTGAGCAATTGCGCCAGGCGCAGGTCTCCTCGCTGGCGCTGATGGGGCAGTTCCATGATGCCTTTGAGGAACTGAAGGACCTGTCCGAGCAGGACGGGCCGAAGGCGCGCACCGTAGCAATGGAGCCGCTGATGCTGCTTTTGTCCGAACGGGCAGATGATGTGACCTTCCTGCAGTATTCTCTGGTGTTTTCCGGACAGGCGACGTCGGCCGAGGCCGCACCGGTCGCAGTGCCGGTCGCCCGGCGGCTGCTGGATCTTGGGTTTGCGGAGCAGGCTGAGGAGTTGCTCAACAAGCTCTCGCTTGAACCGGAAAACGAGACCCGCCGCCTGATGATGGCCGAGGCTGCCCTGCTGATGGACAAACCGCACCGGGCGCTGGTGGAGCTTATGGGGCTGGACAACTCTGAAGCCAACCGCCTGCGGGCCGAGGCGCTGTGGCGCAACGGCGAATTTGACCGAGCGGGCGAGTATCTTCTGGCAGAGGACGAGGCAAACGCGGCCGCCCGCGGGTTCTGGCATTCCGAAAACCTCGGCGCCATCGAGGCCATGGATGACGGCGAAGACGCTCAATTCGGAGCCGTTGCCTCAGTCACTACGCAAATCGGCGAGACCGCCCGGGATCCGGAAGGCCTGACACCGCTGGCCCATGCACGGGCGCTGGTTGAAAGCAGCGAGGGAACCAGAGGCGGCATCACTGATCTGCTGAACCAGGTCGGCACGGGCTTGAGCAATTCTGAAGAAAATCAGTGATCTGACATCGGCGTTTCTGTGTTCTGGCCGCCCTGTCCGGGGCGGCCTTTGCATATGCTGATAACACTTTGTCAACCGGCTGCCGGTAACGTGAAGACCGGGTGAATCCTGATTTGGAACGGGCAGAATGCCGGAAAACTATTCAATACTATGCCTGCAAGGGCTGATTCTGCGCGCTTCAGGCGCGGAACATGGAGCCGTGGCGCGGGCCGCCGTGGTTCTGAAACTCCTTCTTTCAATCGCCAACAGGTCTCATGCGTCGGCCGGAGGCCCGCCTGAACCTGGCTGCCTGATCCAGCAGAGGGCGGCAGCGGCAGCCCGTTCCGCGAGCGTCGGAAAGTGCTTTGCTCCGCCGTGTCTGGCTACGGATTCCTATTCAAATTCTTGCAATACATGGGGCCTGAACTGTGCCTAAGCTGACGACGGAACAACTCTTCAGCCCGACCGTCCTTCTGGCGCTGGCGCTGATGGCGATCATTGTGATGATGATCCTGCCGATGCCGGCCTGGGTACTGGATGTGGGCCTTGCGGCCTCCTTTGCGCTGGCCATCCTGATCTTCACGATCACCTTGTTCATCGAAAGGCCATTGGATTTCTCGTCTTTCCCGACGGTTCTGCTGGCCTCGCTGATGCTGCGGCTGTCGCTGAACGTGTCCTCGACCAAGCTGATCATCGGTCAGGGCCATTCCGGCACCGACGCGGCCGGCAATGTGATCGAAGGCTTTGCCCAGTTTGTCATGGGGGGCAGCGTGTTCCTTGGCCTCGTGGTCTTTGGGGTGCTGCTGATCGTCAACTTCATGGTGATCACCAAGGGTGCGGCCCGGATGGCCGAAGTGGGTGCCCGCTTTGCCCTGGACGGAATGCCGGGCAAACAGCTGGCAATCGACGCCGACATGTCGGCTGGTGCTATTGACCACCAGACCGCCAAGGAGCGCCGCGAGCGGGAGCAGCAGGAGACCACGTTCTTCGGCTCGCTCGATGGTGCCTCGAAATTCGTCAAAGGCGATGCCATCGCGGGGCTGCTGATCACGCTCCTGAACCTTGTCATGGGGTTGATCATGGGCGTGCTGGTCCATGGCATGCCGGTTGGAAATGCGTTTGAGACCTATGCCATCCTGACGGTTGGCGACGGCCTGGTTTCGCAGATCCCTTCTGTGATCATCTCGATCGCGGCAGCGCTTCTGCTGGCACGCGGCGGCACCACCGGCGCCACCGATACCGCCCTCTTCGACCAGTTCGGCCGCCATCCGGCAGCTCTGACCACCGTGTCGGTACTGATGATAATGTTCGCGCTGGTGCCTGGCCTTCCCTTCCTGCCGTTTGTGATTGGCGGCGGGGTGCTCGGGTTCACGGCATACCGGATGGCCAAGAAAAAGAAAGATGATGCCGAAGCCGAGATCGAAGAGAAGATCGAAGAAGCCTCGGACCCGGCTGCTTCGCGCCCGCTGGGTGACATCCTGGATCTGGATGACCTGCATCTGGAGTTTGCACCTGACCTGGTGAGCATGGTTCTGGATGCGGGCACCGGGCTGGATGCCCGGATTGCCAATATGCGGTCGCATATCGCGACCACCTTCGGCCTGATCCTGCCGGAGATCCGGCTGACTGACCAGCATGAGCTGGAAAAGGGCACATATGTCATCAAGGTCCAGGGGGTTGAACAGGTGCGCGGCATTCTCAACCCCGACATGGTGCTGGCACTGATGCCGGACAATCATGATGCGCTGCCGCCCGGCACTGACGTGACGGAGCCGGTCTATGGCGCTCCGGCCCGCTGGATTTCAGCCAAGGCACAGGAACAGGCGGCCCTGGCCGGTGCTACGGTGGTCAGCCCGCCGGAAATCCTGGCAACCCATCTTCTGGAGATCATCAAGCAGAACTTTGCCCGGCTGCTGACGCTGAAATCGCTGCGCCGCCTGCTGGATGAGATGACGCAGTTGTCGGACAGTTTCCGCTCTGAGGCGAACCGCAAGCTGCTGGATGCACTGGTGCCGGAGAAAGTGCCTATGGATACGCTGCATGCGGTGCTGCGGCTGCTGCTGGAGGAACGGGTCTCGATCCGCAACATGCCGCTGATCCTGGAATCAATTGCCGAGGCCCGGCTGCACACCAACCAGCCTGAGCTGATCTGCGAGCATGTGCGCCAGCGTCTCGGCTTCCAGCTGGTGGCCGAGATGAAGCGCGACGACGGCACCATCCCGCTGATCCAGCTGGCACCGGAGTGGGAAGACAAGTTTTCCACCTACCAAGTCGACGGGCAGGGCGCCGGGCTGGACATCGCTCTGCCGCCGGATCTGTTCAACCGCCTGGCTGATGGGATGACCGACAAACTGTCGGCAACCACTGATCAGGGTGTCTTTGCTGCGGTGGTGACCTCCACCCGCCGCCGCCGCTATCTCAAGACCATTCTGAAATCGCGCGGGATCTCCAACCCGGTCTTGTCGTTCGAGGAAATCGGGCTGGAGGCGCGCCCGGCCCTCGTTGGAATGGTGCAGGCATGAGCCTGAACTTTCTGCCGCCGGAGCTGGTTGCGCTGCTGGGGGCAGGATTCTGGCACGCCGCCATCGTGTTCCTGCGGGTTTCCGCTATGGTCGCGGTTCTGCCTGCCATGGGCGAACTTTATGTGCCGACCCGGGTCAAACTCGCGGTTGCCGCTGCCTTCACCTTTGTGGTGGCACCGGCGCTTCCAGCCTTTCCCGAACCGGACGGGGCTATGGAGTATGCCCGGTTTGCAGTGACCGAAGCCATCATCGGCCTGGCCTTGGGCATTGGCGTGCGGATCTTTGTGCTGACGCTGCAGACAGCCGGCACCATGGCGGCGCAAAGCACCTCGCTGTCGCAGGTTCTGGGCGGTATCGGGGCCGAGCCGATGCCGGCGCTTGGTGCCGTCCTGATGATCTCGGGCGTCGCCCTTGCTGCCATGATGGGGCTGCATGTGCGGGTGGTCGAGCTGATGATCCGGTCCTACCAGATGTTTCCCGCAGGGCAGTTTCCGGCCGCAGCGGGGCTGGCCGAATGGGGCGTGTACCGGGTCTCACATAGCTTTTCGCTGGCCTTTACCCTGGCGGCTCCATTTGTGGTCACGGCGGTGATCTACAATTTGGCGCTGGGGGTGATTAACCGGGCGATGCCGCAGCTGATGGTGGCCATGGTCGGTGCACCAGTGATCACCTTCTTTGGCTTGTTCATCCTGATGGTCGGCAGCCCGATGATTCTGGATGTCTGGACGCGCTCTCTGATGACCTTTTTTGCAGACCCTGGAGGCGGCATGCCATGAGCGGTCAGGACGACGACTTAGACAAGTCATTTGAGCCGACGGAACAGAAACTCCGTAAGGCCCGGGAAAAAGGCGAAGTTGCCAAGTCCACCGACCTGTCGGTTGCCGCAGCCTATCTTGGCCTGATCATTGCGTTTTATACCGCCGGCAGCAGCAGCGTTGAAGGCATCGGAACGGCGCTGATGGCGTTCCTCGATCAGCCCGACCGGCTGGCGCCGCTGTTTTTTGAAGGTTCCGCCGCCGCGCCGACGGGAGGGTTCATCGGCAGCGCGTTCCGGCCGGTTCTGCCGTGGTTCCTGGTGCCGTTTGCCCTGGTGCTGCTGTCTATCGTCGGCCAGCGGGCGCTGGTTTTTGCTCCCAGCAAGCTGGAGCCGAAACTGTCGCGCATCTCGATAATCTCAAATGCCAAGAACAAATTCGGCCGGGCCGGATTGTTCGAGTTTTTCAAAAGCTTCCTGAAGCTGCTGCTCTATTCGGTCTGCCTGAGTGTCTATCTCACGTACCGGTTGCCGGAAATGATCGCCTCTTCGGGGACTGGCCCGCAGTCCGTGGTTCTTATGCTGGCGCAGCTGTCGATGGAGTTCCTGTTCCTGGCTTTGATCATTGCGCTGGCCATCGGTGTCGTGGATGCGGCGTTTCAGCATGCCGAGCACCGCCGCAAGAACATGATGTCGCGCAAGGAGATCCAGGACGAGATCAAGGATTCCGAAGGTGATCCGCACATGAAAAACCAGCGGCGTCAGCGTGGCCAGCAGATCGCGATGGGCCAGATGCTGGCCGATGTGCCGAAGGCAGATGTGGTGATCGTCAACCCGACTCACTATGCGGTCGCCCTCCAGTGGGCCCGCGAGCCGGGCAGCGCGCCGGTCTGTGTTGCCAAGGGCGTGGATGAGGTGGCAGCCGCGATCCGCCGGGTGGCCAATGAAAACGGGGTTCCGATCCACAGCGATCCGCCGACGGCGCGGGCGCTGCACGCCGCAATCGAGATCGGCGATGAAATTCTCGAAGAGCATTACGCGCCGGTGGCAGCTGCCATCCGCTTTGCCGAAGAGATGCGCAAGCGCGCCAAAGGAAAGGTGACATGAAGCAGAAGATGCTGGATCAGATGGCGGCAGTGACAGCTGCGCAATACATGCAGGAGCATGCCAAGGTGCAGCCGGTGCTGGCGCAGGAAGCGCAGCTGCGCGGCCAGCTGGCGAAGCTGAACGAGCAGGTCCAGACCGCGCGTGAACAGGCGGACGGAGACCATGCAATGAAGGCGCTGGGGGCTGATCTCTTGTGGCAGGGCTGGCATACGCGCACCCGGCGCCAGCTGAACCTGGAACTGGCCCAGGCCACGGCTAAGAAGCTGCGGATGATGGATCAGCTGCGCAAGGCCTTCGGGCGCAAGCACGCGGTTGAAACCATGGCCGCAGCCGAGCGCAAGCGGCATAAGGCTGAACAGGCCAAGGCTCTGATGAACCGGCTGCTGGAAGGCTAAGGCAGGATTGCACTACGGCACCAAAAAAGGCCGGTCCGCTGGGACCGGCCTTTTCTTTAACGGTTGCATGTTTCCGTCAGACGTCCTGACGGGAGATCTCCATGATCAGCACGTCGTAGACGCCCTTGCCGATGTATTTCTGCGCTGCCTCGCGCAGGGCCGTGCGCAGTGGCTCCAGAACATCCGAGCGGGTAAAGGCACCGCGGAAGCCACCCATATTGGCGTGATCGAACAGGACCTGCAGAAAGACATCACGCAGCTTGGGCTCCAGCATATGCACTTTTTCAGTTGTGCCTTTCTTGGCTTCCAGGCTCAGCGAGATGACCACAAGAGAGGTGAGTTCGTCACGTTCGACAACCGGCACCACGAACTGGTTGTTGATCTTGATGTACTCGCGCTGGTTTTCTTCGCTTTCCTCAGCGATCTCTTCTTCGGCCTCTTCAGCCGGCTTGGCGGCTTCGCTGCTCGCGGCAGCCGGTTCCTCGGGCGCAGGCGCCAGCATGATGCCGGCGCCGATACCGCCTCCGGTTCCGATGATCAGCAGGATAACGGGCAGGAGTTTCGACAGCATGGCGACCCTCAGAACGGCAGGATTACGTCAAGCAGCTGCTGGCCGTAGCGCGGCTGCTGAACATCGGTGATCTGACCGCGGCCGCCATAGGAGACACGGGCCTGGGCGATCTTGTCATAGGTGATCTGGTTCTGGCGGCTGATGTCCTGGGGCCGGACATAACCGGTGACCAGCAGCTCGCGCAGTTCGAAATTCACCCGCAACTCCTGGGTGCCGCTGATCGCCAGCACCCCGTTGGGCAGCACATCGACCACGGTGGCGGCAACCCTGAGCTCCAGCTTTTCGCTGCGTTTGACGCTGCCCGAACCGCCGGAGGCACTGGAGCTGCCCAGGTCCACCGCATCGGCCGAGGTGGCGCCCTCTGGCAGGTTTTTGTCCAGCCTCTGCGGCAGGCCAAGCAGTTGCGGCATGTTCAGGCTTTCCGAACTGGAGCGGGACCGCGCAGTGTCGTTGGAGATCTGCGCTTCCTCGTCGATTTCGATCACCACCGTCAGGATGTCGCCGCGTTTCATGGCGCGGCGGTCGCCCAGCAGCGATTGCTGCGAGCCGCTCCACAGCGAGGCGCCGTCGACAGTGCGGCGGGTCTGGGTCTGCGCCGGCAGCCCCTGGTACAGCATCGCGACATGTTCAGGCGATTCATTGGCGGGCGTGAAAGAGGGTGCCTTGCCCAGGTGATCCATCCGGGCGCAGGCCCCCAGCAGGACCAGACCCATCAGCAGTGGTTTCACGGGGGAGAGTTTTAAAGTCATCAGTTTACCTCAACGGAGCCGTCTTCCGCGATGCGTCCGGTAACGGTGGTGCGGGAAGAGAGATTCATGACCCGGACAGCGTCACCGGCGGCGCCGCGTCCCAAGGAGCGGCCTTCGGCGGCGATGGTCAGGCCGCCCTGGCGGAAAAACAGGGTAACCAAGTCATTGCGTTCAATAATGGCCGGGGGGCCGATATCGTCGGCCCGCAGCGGCCGTCCGGCGTAAAGCGCCACGCGCGCTTCCAGGCCGATCACCTCGGCCGGGTCTGACAGCGCACCGGGAATTTCGCCCTTCTTGAGCGCCAGATCCTCGGCATTCACGATATCCTTGGCGCGGATCGTGCGCAGCGGGATCAGATAATCCGCCCAAACAGGAGGGGCAGCAAAAGCAGCGGCGGTCAGGCAGGCGAGGGCAAGTTTCATCAGCGCACCTGTGTGGTCGCACCCATCATCTGGTCGACAGCCGAGATGACCTTGGCATTCATTTCATAGCCGCGCTGGGCTTCGATCAGTTCGGTGACCTCGCGCACCGCATCCACCGAGCTGCCTTCCAGATAACCCTGGCGGAAGGTGCCGAGACCGTCTTCGCCGGCCGTGGAAACGGTGGCTGCACCCGAGGCCTCTGTCTCGGTGAACAGGTTGCTGCCGATCGCCTCAAGCCCCTTGGGGTTGGTGAAACCCGCCAGGGTGAACTGGCCCAGTAACTGGCCAGCGGTGGTGCCGTCGAAATAGCCGTAAACCTCGCCTTCGGCGTTGATCGAGATGCTGGTGGCATCATCGGGAATGGTGACTTCCGGTGAAACCGGAAATCCGTCCGAAGTTACGATCAGCCCTTCGGCCGAGCGTTTCAGGGCGCCGTCGCGGGTATAGGCGGTCTCGCCTGAGGGCAGCGTCACCTCCAAGTAGCCTTTACCGTCGATGGCAATATCCAGGTCGTTGTTGGTCTGCTGCAGCGCACCTTGGGCCAGATGCACCGAAATGGCGGCCGGACGCACCCCCAGGCCCACCTGAACCCCGGTCGGCAGAACGGTGCCGTCCGATGCATTGACGGTCCCGGCCCGCGAGATCTGCTGATAGTGCAAATCGGCGAACTCGGCGCGCCGCGCGTTGTAGGCGGTGGTGTTCATGTTGGCGAGGTTGTTGGAGATGGTCTCCACCCGCAGTTGCTGGGCGCTCATACCGGTGGCTGCGATCTTCAGGGCACGCATCTGGATTCTCCTAGATCTTGATCAGGTTTTTAATGGCATTGCGGATGCGTTCGTCTTCCGCCTGCAAAAAGCTTTGGCCCATTTCATAGGCGCGCTGGACTTCGATCATCCGGGTCACTTCGGAAATCGCGTTCACGTTTGAGCCTTCCAGGAAACCTTGCAGAACCTTCGAATCAAAGGTCTCCTCAATCTCCCCGTCGACGCGGAACATCACCCCGTCTTCGCGCACCAGCGTGTGCTGCTCCATCGGTTTGAACAGGCCGAGCTGCCCCAGAAGCCGGCCGTTTGCGCTCAGCGAGCCGTCAGCGCCCACTTCGATCTTACCGGCATCCGGCGGCACAAACACCGGGGCCCGGCCGGCATCCAGCACCCGGAAACCGTCCATGGTCACCAGATCGCCTTCGGCATTCGGGGAGAACGCACCGGAGCGTGTCAGGCGTTCGCCCTGCGGTGTCTCGACCATGAAGAAGGCATCGCCTTCGATCGCAAAGTCGAAAGTGCCGCCGGTCTTGGTCAGCTGGCCCTGCTCCATGGAGGTATTGAAGATATTCGCGCGCGACATCGACAGCGACTGCTGGCCCGGCGTTGATTGCACGAATTCCGAGAAGATCAGCCCCTCTTGCCGGTAGCCGGTGGTGGCGGAGTTGGCGATATTGTTCGCGATAATCCGCATTTCCCGCATCAGGCCGGACTGGCGTGAAAGAGTGGCGTAGCCTGTGGTTTCCATTACGAGCCTCCGGCAATCATCGGGACAACGTGGCCGTTGAAAAAGGCCACCAGAGTTTGTGTCATGAAGCCCATGGTCATCCAGAACACGACCAGAATCGCGGCCAATTTGGGCACGAAGGTCAGCGTCATTTCCTGCACCGAAGTCAGGGCCTGAAACAGGCCGACGGCCAAGCCAACCACCAGGGCGACAACCAGAATCGGCGTCGCCATGGTGACGGCCGCCCAAAGCGCCTGGCGCAGCGTGTCATAGAACAGGCTTTCGCTCATCATGGCTCAGACCGGCATTCTCAGGATTTCCTGGTAGGCTTCGACGACCTTGTTGCGCACGGTCACCGCGGTTTCCACCGCCAGTTCGGTCTGTGCCAGCGCCTGCACCAGCGCATGCGGGTCGGCCTGGGAGGTCATTGCCTGAACCGAAACCTGCTCGCTCTTCTGCAGGGTCGCGGCAAAATCCTCAAAGCTCTCCTTGAGGCGCGCGCTTGCACCTGCATTTGCGGCATGATTGGGGTCAGCTTTGGTGGCCGGCCGGGCGGCGGCATAGCCGCTGGTAGCGGAAAGACTGCGAATATCCATTCTGGATCTCCAATGTTTTTAGATAGTTAACGTCTCAAAAGGTCCATCAGCGCGGTGGACATCGAGCGGGTCTGCTCGAACATCTTCAAATTGGCCTCATAGCTGCGCTGAGCTTCGCGGGCGTCGGCAATCTCGATCATCAGGTCGACATTGGAGCCTTTGTAATGCCCGCTCTCATCAGCCAGCGGATGCGAGGGATCGTAGATCTCCTCCAGGTCGCGGCGGTCCAGCGTGACCCGGCCGGTGCGTACGTGTTCCACATCCGTCTGCAGCTCGCGAACGGCTTCGAAGGGAACGGTCTTGCGGCGGTAACCCGGGGTGTCAGCGTTGGAGATGTTCTCGGACACGTGGCGCAGCCGCGCCGCCTGCGCCTTGAGGCCGCTGGAGGTAACGGAAAGGGCTCTGGAAAACTCACTCATGTCTCAACCCTCCTCAATTCTTGCCGAGGCTAGCGCGCAGGACATTCATGGAGGACTTGTAAATCGACATGGCACGGTCGTGCTGCCGTTTGGTTTCAACCCCCTTCAGCAGTTCAGTCTCGACAGAGACCGAGTTGTCATTGGGGTCGCTGCCGGCATCGCTGGAGGTAACCGCCCAGTCCATGCCGCTGCCTGCGTTGCCGTTCAGATGGCTGGCGCGGGTGGCAACCATGCTGCTGGGGCGGGCGCCTGCCGCAAAAACTTCGGTAAAGGGTTTGATGTCCTTGGCGTGGTAACCCGGCGTATCGGCATTGGCGATATTCTGGGACACCAATGCCTGGCGTTTGCCGGCATGGGTCGCCATGGAATAGGCAATTTTGAAGACGTTCAATTCTGTGAACACCAGGGCTTCTCCCTTGATCGATTTCAATCAAGGCTTAACCCCGATTCCTTTAGAAATTGTTTTCAGGACATCAATGGAGGCCGCTGCGATGAAAGCAGAGCTGCAAGCACTGACCCGTCAAATTGCCGGCAAACGCCTGGCCACGCAGATGGGCAGGGTCACCGGAATTTCCGGCGGGGAGATCGACGTCAGCGGACTGGCGGCTGTGGCAAGAATTGGTGACAGGCTGGTTCTGCGCCGCGGCCCGCAGGATGAGCTGCACGGCGAAGTGTTGAAGATCAGTGGAAGCAATATCAGTATGTTACCGGACCGGGCGCCGGATGGTGCCGCCATTGGTGACGCTGTTCTGCTGCACCCTTCGCCGGAATTCTCCCCAAGTGACCATTGGATCGGCCGGGTGATTGATCCCTTTGGCGAACCGCTGGACGGACGGCCTCTGCTGTCCGGACCGGAACCGCGCGATCTGATGGCGGCTCCGCCAAAAGCGGCCGGCCGGAGGGCGATGGGCGAGCGGCTGGCCACCGGTCAGGCGGTGCTCAATACGATTCTCCCGATCGTGCGCGGCCAAAGGGTAGGCCTTTTTGCAGGCTCAGGGGTCGGGAAATCGTCGCTGCTGGCAAAGCTGGCGCAAAGCATGGACGCCGATGTGGTGGTGATGGCGCTGATCGGCGAGCGCGGCCGCGAGGTGAATCACTTTGTCGAGCAGGTCCTGGGGCCGGAAGGTATGAGCCGCGCCGTTGTTGTTGCAGCGACTTCCGATCAATCGGCTCTGGTCCGGCGCCGCTGCGCCTGGTCCGCAATGACTGTGGCAGAGCATTTCCGCGACCAGGGTAAGAACGTTTTGTTCTTGGCCGACTCGGTCACCCGGTTTGCTGAAGCGCACCGGGAAATCTCCGCGGCCTCCGGTGAGGCTCCGGCTTTGCGGGGCTATCCGCCATCGGTGACACCGCTGATCACGGGCCTGTGCGAACGGGCCGGACCGGGCGGCGACGGGCAGGGGGATATCACCGCGGTGTTCAGCGTTCTGGTGGCGGGCTCCGATATGGATGAGCCGATTGCCGATATCCTGCGCGGTGTGCTGGACGGTCATATTGTGCTGAACCGGGAAATCGCCGAACGCGGGCGCTTTCCGGCAATTGATGTTTCCCGCTCGGTGTCGCGAAGCCTGCCAGCTGCGGCAACGGCCGACGAAAATGCCGCAATTCAGGATGTCCGTAAGTTCCTTGGAGCCTATGAGCAGTCGGAAGTGATGATCCGCGCCGGTCTTTATGCCGAGGGTAACGACGCGGTGTTGGATCAGGCTGTCAAGCTGTGGCCGGAACTGGACGCGTTTTTCGGCCGCGAGGATCCTGAAGGCATTACCAGCAGTTTCAATCGCCTGCTGCTGCTGCTGCGCCGCTCCAAGGCCGGACGGTAAAGCTTCCTGCACCCTTAATAAACGGGTGCTTTTATTTGTGGCTTTGGAGCGCCCTCACTCGTCGGCGGCGGAGGCTGATTGGCCCGCAAAACAGTGCCAGTGCGATCCGCCCGGAGGAAGAACTGGCCTTGAAAGCGGAGAAATCAGACGCCGCCAGGCGGCTGCTAGTGAGCTTTCCAAGAAATTCCTGATCAGGAACCGGATCCATCTTCGGTTTCAAGTATCTCGCCGAGGCTGCCCTTGAACACAGAAAGCTGCTGGATTGGCCCTGGCTTGATGGCAGGTGCCAAGCAAGTTCGAGCATGTCCCGCAGCGCGGGCCGTGCCTTGAGAGCCAACCGCCTTGCATCCTCCGCGGTGCCACTTGCCGCCGGTACCGCCAGTGCGCGCAGAGCTATCCGCACGGCGCGCCTTGCTCCGAACGGCGGCTTCAAGGGGCTATCTGTCACATGCCTCCACAATGACTTGAATTGTTGCGCTGTTTCCGGGCATCACTGGCTGCCCGGGACCAATTCAAAACACATTGCTGGACCGTATCTGGAAGTCGCTGCGCAGGCGGTTGGCTAAGGCACCATCCATTTCGTTACCCTGAGCTACTCCCCAATCGTTGGACAGCATTCGGCGCAACTTAAGCTTCACTCTGCCTTTGCTGACTGGTTTGGGTTTCGTTGTTTTCAGCCAATAGAGCACGGCTGGCGGTCTGCCGCCAAGTGCGGAACGGGGCGTTTGCGGTTGTAGAACCCGATCCATTTTCTGACGCCCGCTTTTACCTCTGATCCGGTCTCCCAGGCGTGCAGGCAGACGCATTCGTATTTCAGGCTCCGCCAGAGCCGTTCAACGCAGATTTTATCAAGGAACCGGCGCTTGCCACTCATTGAGATCCGCACGCCGGACCGGCGCAGACGGTCTGTCCAGACAAATGATGCGAACTGGCTGCCCTGGTCAGTGTTCATGATCTCAGGCGGGCCGAAGCAGTGGATGGCCTCGTTCAGCGCGTCGGCGCAAAAGCCGGCCTCCAGCGTGTTCGAGATGCGCCAGTCCATAACCGCCACCAGATATAGGAACCCGCGCCGCATGGGCAGATAGGTGATGTCTGCGGCCCAGACCTGATTGGGTCGATCCACCCGCAAACCACGCAGCAGATATGGACACGTCTTGTGTCCTTTCGCCGCCTTGCCCCCCTCTCGGGTCATTGATGCGCAATGCCCTGCCAGGCAGGGGATGGCCTTCGTTGCGAAGATGCCAGATCATCCGCCGCACACCGAAGAACGGCGTTTCCAGAAACTGCTCGTCGATCCTCCGCATCAACATCAGATTCAGAGTTATCTCGCTCTTGGGTTGATAGTAGAATGATGACCGCAAGATCGACAGCAGCTTGCATTACTTGCCAATAGGCAGATTGGCTTGGCAGGCTTGATCATTTCCCGCCTCACTTGCCGATCCACGGTTTGAGCCCTCGTGACAAAAATCGTTGGGCACGGCCAGCTCCCCGATCTTGGCGTGGAGCTCTTTGACCTGTTCTTCATCAATCTCAGGGGCTTTCTTGCCGCCACGCTCGAACACGCCAGACGCGCCTTCAAGCAGCGCCCGCTTCCAGCTGTGGATCATCGTCGGGGGAACGCCAAACTGGCTTGCCAACTCAGCAACCATCCGCTCGCCCTTCAATGCCTCAAGCGCAACTTTGGCCTTGAACTCAGACGAACGGGTCTTCCGTTTCGACACCACTGATCTCCTCTTCGTCGAAGAGCAGCAGACAACAAATCGTAGCTTACGTCAGTGTCCGAAATTCAGGGGGTAGCTCACCCACCTGGAAAATTTGATGTAAGAGCCTTTGTTGGTGATGCCGCTGCCCAACCCGTAAGGGTTTGGAGCACAGGTCAGCAAACGGTATTCGCTGACCAGTTCCTCTGCAGACGTATCGTTGCAGGTGCTTTCCTGGAAGTGACCGGATACCCGCTGATGCGTTGCTTCCGTGACGAAGACTTCCATTTGGCGGTCATAAGTCGATTCCAGCCAGGACTGCCGATGGGCAGCGGATTGGCTGGAATGTTGTTGTCACGAGGGCCTGACGGCAAACAGGCGGTCCTCCCGCGGCAACAAGGTTCGCAGTGCCTTCAGGCACCGGTAGTGGTTGTTGCCAATCAAGGCGTCAGTTGCTTCGGCAATGGAGGCCCGGCTGTCCGGGTCGGTAAAGACCTGGCTCAGTTCTTCGATCCGGCGCAGCATCGGCAGGCGCTCTTCTTCAGGGTCGGCATCGCCGGACAGGATCAGCTGTGCGGCATAGCATACCCGGCGTACCGGGGTATTGGCCTCTTCCGGATGGATCGCATCGCGCAGGCGCAGGATATTGGCATCCGGGGTTACAATCGACAGGCGGCTGCGGCGGTCGCCGTTTTCAATCACCGCGCCATTCACAAGGACACGCTCCTTGGGGGCAAGTTTCAGGACTAGTCCGCTCATATTCAGGAAGCTCCGCTGCGGAGGCCACGCATGATGGCCGTATTGATTTCCACCAGCGGCCGGACATTGGCCTTGCGCTGAAGCACTTTGCTGGTGTGCTGTCTCGTGAATTCCGCCAGTTCGAAGAGGTTTTGCTTCAAGTCATCCGGCAGGGGGTTGCCTTTTGAAGCGATGTCCGCAGTGAAAATTGACCAGAGCTTGCGGTTGTCGTTCAATGCCTGCGCAAGGTCATTGAATTCCTCGCGGCCGTTTTGCGCCGCCGTGATCAGCCGGCGGGTGACGCGGGCGACCACTTCATACTCAAAATTCTTTGCTGTCCGGGTCGGGGCCTTTGCCGCCGAATAGGCACTCTTCGCCTTCAGAAGGGCATTCACGTGTTTTCCTAACGTATTATTCTTCAGGTTCTCTGAGAGGGGAAGACCGGGGCGCTGTCAGCGCCCCGGTGAGGGCTGTTAACGGAACAGCTGCTGCAAGGTCGACGGCGCCTGGTTGGCAATCGAGAGCGACTGCACGGCCAGCTGCTGCTGGGTTTGCAGGGCTTTCAGACGGGCCGACGCCTCTTCCATGTTGGTGTCGCTGATGGTGCTGACACCGGACTTCAGCGAGTCAGTCAGTTTCGAGACGAACTCGTTCTGGCTGCTCAGACGGTTGCTGTCCGCACCCAGCTGGGCCGCGCTGTCGATCGCAAAGGTCAGCAGGCCTTCGATCTGGGTCAGAACGGTGGCTGCATTGGTTGCGTTCAGCGCAGTGATAGTGGAGGTATCCAGCGACGCAGCCGTATCGATGTGGTTGACAGTGATCACATCCCCGGTTGCGCTGATGCCGCCCAGCACATGCAGCTGTGTAGCGGTGGCGGTATCAAGCAGGTTTGCACCGTTGAAGGAGGCAGAGTCGATGATCGATTCAATCTGCTCTTTCTTCTTGGCAAGGTCAGCCTCGATCTTTGCGTGATCAACGTTTTCGGAAACGCCGGCAACTGCCAGTTCGCGCATGTCTTTCAGCGTTTCAACGATCTGCTCCATACCGGAGGAGGCAACAGCGACGGTGGCTTCACCAAAGTCCAGAGCGTCAGCAACTGCTTCAAACGCCTGGATTTCGGATTCCATCGACTTGGAGATCGCCCAGACAGCAGAGTTGTCTTTCGCCATGCCGACTTCTTTGCCGGTCGAGATCTGGTTCTGAGTTTCTTCCAGGTTGTTGTTCACCGACTTCAGAGTTTGCAGTGCAACCATGGCGCCGTTGTTGGTCAGAATGCTGGTCATAGCTTTTTCCTTTAGCTAGGGGGCGCTTTGGCCCCAATCCTTGGTGCCCCTAGGGGCGTTGTTTGACGTCTTTCTGACAGTGCGTTCCGCCGTCCGGCTTCCGCGCCACCCCTTGTGAGGTGCAAGGCGACATTGGCGCATCAGTTGCTAAAGGAGTGCTAATGCCGGAAGCTGGTATTTCTAGAATTTTCCCAAAATTGCGATCAGGCTCTTTTTTCCAGCCGGGAAGCGCCGCGGGTGCCAAAACGGGTCCGGCGCCCGGCCTGGTCATAGACGTCCAAGCCTTTGCGAATGCGGCGCAATTCAGCCATCCGGGCGGCCACAGCCCGGATGCCGTCCATGGCGCTGTCCAAAAGCTGCTGGTTGCGCGAAACTTTGGTTTGAACCTGGGACAGCGACTCGCGTTCGATCTCTGACACCGCATTCAGCTTGCCGATGATCTTTTCCTTCTTGGCCAGAAGATCTTCCAGCTTTCCCAAATCCCCCGCCATCAGCGCTTTGCGCTCGCGGTCGAGGATCAGATCAAGTTCGTCAATCAGCTGCTGGGGTTTCGGGTCACTCACCTTGGGTCTCCTTCAATGCGTGATAAAGTGATTCTGCCAAACCGATGCCGCCGGAGCGGGCGATTTGCGTTGCCTGCTCGCGGACCAGAAAGCTGGAGAACTGATCCTCGCCGGCGCCGCCGCCAAACCCTTCGCGGGATTCGCCAAGGCCGGCGGATTTCAGCATCTGTGCAAGAAAAGAGGCTTCAAGCTCGATCGCGGCTTCGCGCAGCGGATCGCTGGCAGCAGGCCGTACCGGGGTTATTGCAGACGGAGTTTGAATCGGGGTCGGCAAAAGATCTGGCATGTCCGGTTCTCCGGTTTGAAAATGCGAATTGCATCGATTTTTCGAAGACTGCACCGAAACCGGTTAAAATTGCCGTAACCGCTTTGGGGTAAGTCTGTCCGGGTCGAGATAGAATATCCGGAAGACGATCATGATACCGAACACGATCATTGCGCATGACGCCGGCGCTGTTGGCAAATCGCTGTCAGCGTCCATGGAAACATCAAAAAAACCATCCAATTTCAGTAATTTCTCGGATTTCGTATCGGCTCAGCCGAAGGGCGGAAAGCCGGCAGCCGAAACGCAAACGAGTGACGGCGAATTTGTTGCTTCCGAGATGAAAGCGGGCAAGGACGCTGCGGGCGGCCACGTTCAGGCTGACGCCAGCGCATCCGGCCAGGGGGCCGCAAGCGGCAGCCCCGAAGTGCAGCCTTCTGATGCAGATACCGAGCAGGATGGACGCGGAACAGCGGCGGAACGGCACGCCACGGAGACAAACGTTCGTGCTGGCGATGCGGAACTGGAACCCGCCCCCCGCGGTACAGGCTTGCTGGCGGATGGCAGCCTTTCCGGGGATGAGCCGGACGGCGCCCCGGTTTCCGGCGCTGTGAACGCGGATGCTGCTGAAGCTGACGGCGAAGCCGCCGCTGCAGAGGAAACGTTTCTCTCCAAAACCGCAGGCAAATCTGATGGCGCTGGCCTGACGCGCGGTTCTGGGCTGGAAACTGGCACTGGGCCCCGGCTCCTGACAGGTGAAACGGGGGAAGCCCAAGCGAAGACAGCCGCTGGAGCCTCCGGTCAAGTCCCGGGCCGTGCGGTGGAATCGGTGCCGGGGCAGGTGCCTGTGTCAGCGGCGGCTGCCCCGGACGCGGCTAAAACAGTTCCGCAGGCGCCAGGCAGTTCCGTGGTTGAGGCAGCTGGCAGCGCGGAGGCCCGCGGGCAGAAACCGGAAACCCGGAGTGGGGCCAGCACCGCTGCAACTGCTGCCTCAGCTTCAGCCGCTGGCGGTTCTGGTGACAGTACCGCCCGGAGGGTGTCCGATGCGGTTGCACTGGCGGCTGGAACCGGGGAAGGGTCCCGGATTGACCGTCAGCAAGCCGGGGCAATCGCAGCAAAAAGCGCCGATGGCGTGTCTGGCGGCAGCCTTCAGGCAGGTTCAAGAACAGGCGATCCGCAGGCCAATCCGGCCTTGGGGTCTGCGGCGGCTCAACAGCCCGTCCTGCAGCAGGCTTCCTTTGCGCCGGATGGGTCAGCGGCAGCAGGCTCTCCAGCTGCACAGGGGGCCAATCAGACGCTGCTGGCAGGCCAGGCAGGCTGGAAAGGCGCAGGCCAGCAAGGTGATTCCCTTTCATTGGCGGGGTCTTCTGAGGACACTCTTGTCGAAAGTGAAACCGCCGGCCTGGACAGGCGGATTTCCAGAACCTTTCGGGATGCCGTGGTCCGGGGGGCGCCAACGCCATCTTCGCCGCAGATACTGCAATCCTCTGCGGCTTTCCTGCAGCCCTTGCTGGCGGGCGGTGTGACGGGTGGCAAGACGGATTCGGAACTTCTTGCCGGATCCGTGGACAGCTTGGACGCAGCTCTCGGCTTTTCTGGCGAGGTGCCCGGATTGACGCAGCTGCTGGCGGAGGCGTCGATCGGCACCAACGCAGCACACCGGCCGGAGGCGCCGCGGATGATTGCGGCTCAGCTGGCAGAGGCATTTGCTGCCAAGGGTGAGCAGAAGGTCGAAGTTTCCTTGAACCCGCAGGAACTGGGGCACGTGAAAATGCGGGTGATCGCAGGCGAATCGGGAATCACCATGGTCATTCACACGGAACGTCCGGAGATCGGCGATCTGATGCGCCGCCATATCCATGAACTGGCAGAGGAATTCCGCCGCATGGGGTATGAGGATGTGTCTTTCGAATTCAGCGGCGGCGAGGCCGGCAACGGTCAGCCAGGCCAGGATCCGGGTGGAAGCGCAGCAAGTGCCGGGACAGGGGACTCATCCAATGCGGACACCGCCGGCGACAGAGAAGCAATTCAGCAAAACCTCCGGCATGGCAGTGCCGGCGTGGATATGAGGGTCTGAGCAGATGACAACACCAATCACTTCCGGGGGCGCACCTGTGAACCAGCCCCTGCCGCAAGCGTCGCAGCAAACTACCGGGCTCACGTCGGATTTCGAGACGTTTGTCAAAATGCTAACGGCACAGGCAACGAACCAGGACCCGCTGGAGCCGCTGGATTCGACCGAATATGCCGCGCAGCTGGCGCAGTTTTCGATGGTTGAGCAGCAAACCAAGAGCAACACTTTGCTGGAAGGCCTTCAGAGCCAGCTTGGCCTGGCCAATATGGCTGCCTTGTCGGGTTGGGTTGGTATGGAAGCCAGAGCTGTTGCGCCGGGTTATTTTGATGGCAGCAACGGCGTTACCATCGCTCCGAACCCTGCCGCAGCCGCGGATTCCGTGACCCTGGTGGTGAAAGATGCCAATAACGCCGAAGTGCAGCGCATCAGCCTGCCGGTGTCAGCCGACCCCTATGAGTGGAATGGCCTGGACAGCGATGGCAATCCGCTTGAGACCGGCGAATATGCCTTTGTCATTGAAAGCAGCAAGAATGACGAGGTGATCTTGCAGGAGTATGCCGAAATTTACTTCAAGGTGAACGAAACCCGGATGCAAGGCGGTGAAGTGGGCCTGATCACTGAAGGCGGTTCGGTGGTGCTGGCCTCCTCGGTCAGCGCGCTGCGTGACCCAGAGGCCTGATCCGGCAGTATGCGCAGGCGGAAAAACTGTCTAAGAACGGGGCGGCACAACACCGGAGACCGCCCTGAAACCGCTGCCTGACCAATTCGAACCCCGTTTCTTTGCGCATTTGGCTGCAACGGGATTGCATGTTCCCGCCCCCCGGTGCCTGGCCGGCGGGCGGTCCAATCATGTCTGGCGGGCCGGCGGGCTGGTGATCAAGCTTTATGCCCGGGACAAGGCGAACCCGCTGTTTGCCAACGATCCCGCGCGGGAGGTTGCAATTCTGACCGCCCTCTCCGGCACCGGGATGGTGCCGCCGTTGGTACAGACCGGTGTGTTCGAAGGGCGCGAATGGCTGGGTTATGCCCATGTCAACGGCAATCCATGGCAGCAGGACACCGGCCACGTGGCGCAGTTATTGGGCCGGTTGCATGATGTGTCGCCTCCGCCCGGGCTTCCGGCCGGTGTGAACGGCAGCGTGGAATTGGAGCGGCAAACTGCGGGTATCCTTTCAGATTGCCGTGATCCGGCAGGGCTGGCAGCCTTGCGGCCTCTGGGGCGTGTTCCGCCCTTTGGGCAGCCGGTTCTTATTCACGGCGACCCGGTGCCCGGCAACCTGCTGGCGCATGACGGCACGCTCACACTGATCGATTGGCAATGCCCGCAAGTCGGCGACCCGGCGGAGGATCTGGCACTGTTCCTCTCGCCGGCAATGCAGCTGATGTACCGCGGCGCGCCACTGTCCGAAGCGGAAGAGGATGCTTTTCTTGCGGCCTATCCCGATCCCAGAATTGCCGGCCGGGTTTTGGCATTAAAGCCTTGGTTTCATTGGCGGATGGCAGCTTATTGCCTGTGGCGGGCTGAACAGGGCGGGGCGCAGGACCGGCAGGCTTTCGAGCTTGAATGCAATGCGCTTCAATCCATCAGGCCCAGCACCGCATAGGCAGGCGGCATCAGCATCCGCCGTGCCCGGCCAAAGGGGAAACGCGCCATTTTCTGCACCACCACGGAGTAGGGCAAATCCGGTGTTTGCCCCTGTACGAGATCGCTCAGCAGCCGACCGGCATAGCTGCCCATGGCCACGCCGTTGCCATGGTAGCATAGGCCCGCAAACATGCCGTGACGATCCGGCACCGGCCCGATGAAGGGCACCAGGTTGCGCGACAGGCAGACCATGCCGGACCAGCAGTGGGTGCTCTTGACAGTGCGCCAGGCCGGGAACATCGCTTCGAAATCCTGCCGCAGTTTACGCCGGATTCCGGCTTCGGCGCGGGGACAGGCCAGCAGCCCGCCGCGCATCCCAAACAGGAAACGATTGTCCGGCATCAGCCGGAAGTAATGCAGCAGGTTACGGGTGTCATAGGCCATCTGATGCGAGAACCAGCCCTGGGCTTGCAGCTCTTCCTGTGACAGCGGCCGGGTGACCATGACCGTGGACTGCGCGGGCATGTAACGCCCGGCGAGCCAGTCCGGCAGGTCCTCGGAGGAATAACCGTTGGTGGCGATGATGACCTGAGAAGCCCGCAATAACCCTTGTTCAGTCTCTATCTCATAGCTGCCGCGGATCTGTTTCAGGCTCAGTGCAGCGCTGCGCTGAAACAGCTTTGCGCCGGCCTCCTGCGCCGCGCGGGAAAGGCCGAACAGATACTTGCGCGGGTTCAGGGCAAATCCCACAGGTGTTGTCAGCGCCGCATGGAAACTGCCGTTCAACCCGCTGTCTGCCAGTTGATCGCGGGTCAGGAAATCGGGTTCTTCGCCCTCACGCCGCATCGCCTTTGCCTCGGCCAGCAGGCGCGCGGCTGCCTTTTCGCTGTGGGCCAGCTGGGTTTCGCCTTGCGAATGGGTGTCGGCATCAATGCCGTGCTTTTCCAGCAGATCCCGTACCAGATGCACCGCGGCTTCTTCACTGGCGTCATAGGTATCGGCAGCCGCTTGGCCAAAGAACCGGCGCATGCTGCGGCCGGAGAGTTTCGACCCGCCCAGGCAGCAAAATCCGCCATTGCGCCCCGAGGCGCCCCAGCCCGGGGTCTCGGCTTCCAGCAGCGCAGCGGAAATGCCGGCCTCCGCCAGATGCAGCGCTGCCGACATGCCGGTGAAACCGCCGCCGATGATGGCCACATCGGCCTCCGTGCCGCCCTGCAGCACCGGCCAGTCCGGTGCTGTGATGGTCTCGTCCCACCAGCAGTTGCTGCGCGGGGCGGACCCATAGGCGTAGCTGGAGAAGATTCGGCGCATCAGTTGCGCACCGCTTCCATCTCCTCTCGCTTCTGCTTTGCCACCTGATGCTTGGTCACCAGCGAGGCGGTGATGACCCCGACCGTTACGATGCTGATCATGATCGTCGACAGCGCGTTGATCTCAGGTGAAACGCCCAGGCGCACAGCGGAGAAGATCTTGATCGGCAGTGTGGTGGCTGAAGGACCGGAGGTGAAAGACGCGATCACCAGATCGTCCAAGGACAGGGTGAAGGCCAGCAGCCAGCCGGAAATCACCGCAGGGGCAATGATCGGCAGGGTGACCAGACGGAAGGCCTCGGAGGCCGAGCAACCCAGATCCAGCGCCGCCTCCTCCAGCGAGCGGTCAAAACTCACCAGCCGCGAAGACACCACCACCGAGACATAGCACATGGAAAAGGTGGTGTGCGCCAGCACGATGGTCAGCACGCCGCGGTCCAGCCCGATGCCGATGAACAAGAGCAGCAGCGACAGGCCGGTGATCACCTCGGGCATCACCAGCGGCGCATAGATCATCCCGGAAAACAGGGTCCGCCCCATGAACCGCCCGCCGCGCACCATCACATAGGCGGCGATGGTGCCCAGAACAGTGGCGATGGTTGAGGAAAACACCGCCACTTTGATGGTCACCCAGGCAGCATTCAGGAACGCCTCGTTCTGCAGCAACTCCCCGTACCATTTGGTCGAGAACCCGGCCCAGACAGTGACCAGTTTGCTTTCGTTGAAGCTGAAGATCACCAGGATCACCATCGGGATATAGAGGAAGGCAAAGCCGAGGGTCAGTGAAACGGCGTTAAACCAGCTCATACGGTTCATTGCTCTGCCTCCTGCTGTTTCTGCTGGTTGCGCTGGAACAGCACGATTGGAATGACAAGCAGCAGCAAGAGAACCACCGCCACCGCGGATGCCACCGGCCAATCGCGGTTGGAGAAGAACTCCTCCCACAGCACCTTGCCGATCATCAGCGTGTCCGAGCCGCCCAGAAGCGAGGGGATCACGAACTCACCCAGGACAGGGATGAAGACCAGGAAGCTGCCGGCAATGATGCCGTTCTTCGACAGTGGCACCGTAACTAGCCAGAAGGCCGACAGGCGCGAGCAGCCCAGGTCTTCGGCGGCTTCGATCAGCGAACCGTCCAGCCGCTCCAGCGCCGAATAGACCGGCAGGATCATGAACGGCAGGTAGGTGTAGACGATGCCGATATAGACCGCTGAATTGGTATTGAGGATCGTCAGCGGTTCGGAAATTATACCGGTCCACATCAGGAACTGATTGAGGAAACCCTCGTTCGACAGAATGCCCATCCACGCGTAGACGCGGATCAGGAAGGAGGTCCAGAACGGCAGGATCACCAGCATCATCAGCGTCGGGCGCCATTCAGCCGGGGCGCGGGCCATGCCATAGGCAATCGGATAGCCCGCCAGCAGGGTGAAGAAGGTTGAGATGACTGCGATCTTCAGTGAGCTGAGATAGGCTTTCCAGTAGAGGTCATCCTCAGTCAGCCAGACGAAGTTCTCGAAATCCAGCTCGGCGATGAAGGCGGCAATGCCCTCGGCCCAGTCGAACTGCGGGAAATAGGGCGGCCGGGCAATGGCCGCATCCGACAGCGAAATTTTAAGGACAATGGCAAAGGGCACCAGGAACAGCGCCAGCAGCCAGACATAGGGGGTGGCAATCAGGACAAAACGGCGCATCATTCGGCCAGCAGAACGCCTGCCGTGGCGGTCCAGGACAGCCAGACAGAGTCTTCCCAAGTGTAGGCACGGCGGGCGATGCGACGGGTGTTGGCGGCCTGCGCCTTGATCACCGCGCCGGTTGGCAGCTCCACGTGATAGGTGGAGATATTGCCGAGGTACGCAATGTCGAGGATCTTTCCCTGAACCGCGTTGTCCGCCTCTGCCGGTTTTTCGGCGCTGATCGAAACCTTCTCGGGCCGGATCGCCAGGTGGCATTTCTGCCCATCGGAGAACCCGTTCGGCGATTGCACCGCCAGCGGCGCGTGCCCTTCATGCCAGGACATCGCGTAGACGTCGCTGCCATTGGGTTTGGCGGTGCCCTCGATCAGGTTCACGTCGCCAATGAAATCAGCCACATATACCGAGTTCGGCGTCTCGTAAATCCGGTCAGGCGTGGCCACTTGGATGATCTTGCCGTGATCCATCACCGCCACGCGTGAGGCCACGGTCATCGCTTCTTCCTGATCGTGGGTCACGATCACAAAGGTGGTGCCGGTCTTTTCCTGGATGTCCATCAGCTCAAACTGGGTATCCTGGCGCAGTTTCTTGTCGAGCGCGCCCAGCGGTTCGTCCAGCAGCAGCAGCTTCGGCGCCTTGGCCAGCGACCGCGCCAGCGCCACCCGCTGCCGCTGGCCGCCGGAGATCTGATGCGGCTTGCGGCGGGCGAATTTTTCCAGCCGGGTCAGCCGCAGCATCTCTTCGACCCGGTCGTTGATGTCATGTTTGGGCATGCCCTCGCGTTTCAGGCCAAAGGCGATGTTCTCCCAGATCGACAGATGCGGGAACAGCGCATAGGACTGGAACATCATGTTCACCGCGCGTTTGTTCGGCGGCACCGGGGCAATGTCCTGCCCGGCAAGGAAAATCTTGCCCTCGGTCGGGGTTTCAAATCCGGCCAGCATCCGCATCAGCGTGGTCTTGCCGCAACCCGACGGGCCCAGCAGCGCGTAGAATTCCCGCTCGTAGATGTCGATGGTCAGATTGTCGATGGCGGTGAATTCACCATAGCGTTTGGTGACGTTCTGGAAGTGGATCAAGGGCTTTGCCTCGGGATCGTTCCAGGGTTCGAAAGCACAAGTAGTCAAGCCGGGCCCCTTCTGCGAAGTGTCGCGCGAATGTCTCGGATGGCCGCGCGCGGAAACCCCGGGCGCGTCAGATGGCGCGGGGCGCCGAAACGCGCCCCGCTGGTCAGGTGCGGCTGATCAGGTGCCGGATTTGACCTTGGTCCACATGCGGGTGGCCTTGCGCTGCACTTTCGGCGGGTAGCCTTCCTTGATGTACAGGTTCTTGACCGTCTCGGCGCCGGGGTAGATCGCCGGATCGCCGATCACGTCCTCTTCCAGGAATTCTTGCGAGGCCTTGTTGCCGTTGGCATAGTAGACATAGTTGGACGCCGCCGCCATGTTGTTGGCATCCATGATGAAATTCAGGAACTTATGGGCGCCTTCGGGGTTCGGGGCGTCAACCGGGATCGCCATCTGGTCGAACCACATCAGGGCGCCTTCCTTGGGGGCGTTGAATTCGATTTCAACGCCGTTGCCGGCTTCTGCGGCACGGTCGCGGGCCTGCAAAATGTCACCGGACCAGCCAAAGGCCACGCAGATATCGCCGTTGGCCAGCGCGTTGATGTACTCGGAGCTGTGGAACTTGGTGATATGGGGGCGCACACCCAGAAGCACAGGCTCGGCCTTGGCAACCACATCGGCATCCATGCTGTTGGGATCTTCGCCGATGTATTTCAGCGCTGCCGGGATCATCTCATCCGGGGCATCCAGGAAATGCACGCCGCAGCCGGCCAGCTTCTCCATGTTGGCCGGGTTGAACACCAGCTCCAGCGAGTTGATCGGGGCATCCTCGCCCAGGGCTTCCTTCACCTTGGCGACATTCACGCCGATGCCGGTGGTGCCCCACATGTAGTTGATTGAATATTCGTTGCCGGGATCATACAGCGCGGTGCGTTCCTTGATCGCATCCCACATGTTGCCCGCGTTGGTCAGTTTCGACGGATCCAGTTTCTGAAAGGCGCCCGCCTGAATTTGCCGTGCCATGAAGGATCCGGTCGGCACCACCACGTCATAGCCGGAGCCGCCGGCCAGCATCTTGGTTTCCAGTACCTCGTTGCTGTCGAACACGTCATAGATCAGGTCGATGCCGGTTTCGGCTTCGAATTTCTCCAGCAGGCTTTCGTCGATATAGTCGGACCAGTTATAGACGCGCACCTCTTCAGCAGAGGCGGCGGCGGCCGTGCCAAGGGCAACGACGGCGGTCATGGTCATCGTCTTCAGTGTCATGAATTTCTCCCTGTGCGTGCCGGTTTCAGGGTCCGGCTGTGGTGGGATTTGATCAAGTTTTGCCGCTTTCGGCAATACTCTTTATGTTTTCACTTGGGTAAAACTGGTGCAAGCTGGCCAAAATCGAGGAGGAAAACCCCAGGTGACCGAGACCACTTCACCGCCCGCCGCGGCCCCCGAAAGCCCGGCCAAACTGCCCGCGCATGAGATCGTCTACCAGAAGCTCAGGGCGCAAATTCTGTTCGGCGAACTGGTGCCGGGGCAGGCGGTGACGATCCAAGGCCTGGTCGAGACTCTGGGCGCCGGCATGACGCCGGTGCGCGAGGCGATCCGGCGGCTGATCTCGGATGGGGCGCTGATGTTCCAGGGCAACCGCCGGGTGTCGGTTCCGCTGCTGGGGCCGCAGGACCTGGAAGAACTGATTTTTGCCAGAAAAACAATCGAGTGTGAATTGGCACGGCGGGCAACCCCGCGGATCGGGGCCGCCGATGTCGAGGAGCTTGTGACCATCGACAACGCGCTCGACAAGGCCATCGTCACCGGGGATGTGGCGGGTTACCTGGTGCAGAACTACAGCTTCCACACCGCCCTTTATGCCCATGCCGATGCGCCCATCCTCAGCGACATTGCCGACCGGTTGTGGCTGCGCTTCGGCCCGTCCTTGCGGGTGGTCAGCGGACGCCTCGGCACCCAGAGCTTCCCGGACCGCCACAAGGACATCCTGGATGCGCTGCGGCGGCGGGACCCGGAAATGGCCGCTTTGGCGATGGAACGGGACGTCTGCCAGGGGATGGAGCACGTGGTCGAGGGCTTGAGAGGCGCTAACTGATTCGATTGACTCCTGGAAATTTGATCATATTCTGGTGCCAATCAGTCATTCTCAGGAGCGAGTCCCATGACCGTTATCACCAACCACATGCCGACGGCCGAGCTGCAGGCGCTGGACGCCGCCCACCACATGCATCCTTTCACCGCCAACGGCGAGCTGTCGCAGAAGGGCGCGCGCATCATCACCCGCGCGGACGGCGTGCATCTGACCGACAGCGAGGGGCATCAGATCCTTGATGCAATGGCAGGCCTGTGGTGCGTCAACATCGGCTATGGCCGGGATGAGCTGGCCGAGGTTGCCGCCCGCCAAATGCGCGAGCTGCCCTATTACAACACCTTCTTCCAGACCACCCACGTGCCGGCCATCGCGCTGGCAGCCAAAATCGCCGAGCTGGCCCCGGGTGATCTGAACAATGTGTTCTTTGCGGGCTCAGGCTCCGAGGCCAACGACACCAACATCCGCATGGTGCGCCATTACTGGGCGCTGAAGGGCAAACCGTCGAAGTCCGTGATCATCAGCCGCAAGAATGCCTATCACGGTTCCTCGGTCGGCAGCGGCAGCTTGGGCGGCATGAGCGGCATGCATGCCCAGGGCGGCATGCCGATCCCGGATATTCACCACATCAATCAGCCCAACTGGTGGGCCGAGGGCGGCGACATGCCGGCAGAGGAATTCGGCCTGCAACGCGCACGCGAACTGGAAGAGGCGATCCTGGAACTGGGCGAAGACCGTGTTGCGGCCTTCATCGCCGAGCCGGTGCAGGGTGCAGGCGGTGTGATCGTGCCGCCGGCCAGCTACTGGCCGGAAATCCAGCGCATCTGCGACAAATACGAGATCCTGTTGATCGCCGACGAGGTGATCTGCGGTTTCGGGCGCACCGGCAATTGGTTTGGCAGCGAAACCCTGAATATCCGCCCCGACATCATGACCATCGCCAAGGGCCTTAGTTCCGGCTACGCGCCGATCGGCGGCTCGATCGTCAGCGACGAGGTCGCCTCGGTGATTGCCAGCGACGAATTCAACCACGGCTACACCTATTCCGGCCATCCGGTGGCGGCCGCCGTGGCGCTGGAGAATCTGCGCATCATGGAAGAGGAGAACATCCTGGGCCATGTGCGCGACGTGGCGGCGCCTTACCTGAAAGAGAAATGGGAAGCGCTGGCCGATCACCCGCTGGTGGGCGAAGCCAAGATTGCCGGCATGATGGGGTCCATCGCTCTGACCCCTGACAAGGCGGCCCGCGCCGCCTTTGCCTCGGACGCAGGCACCGTTGGCTACATCTGCCGCGAGCGCTGCTTTGCCAACAACCTGGTGATGCGCCATGTGGGCGACCGGATGATCATTTCGCCGCCGCTGGTGATCACGCCGGAGCAGATCGACGTGCTGATCGAGCGCGCAACCAAGTCGCTTGATGAATGCTACGCCGAACTGAAATCCCAGGACCTGTTGCACAGCGCCTGATGTTTCTCCCCTGCGCCGCTCAATGAGGCGCATTTCCCCGCCAACTCAACCCGGCCCGGCAGCAACTCTGCCGGGCCTTTTTCTTCGGTTCGGGTCCAGGAAAAGTCGTTTTCGAACCAGTTCACCCCGCGTCGCGGCGCAAAACGTCCGGACTGCGTCGCAAAAAGTCCGGTATACCAAGCGGAATCAGTCCTACAGTTCCCTAAGGATATTCTTTTTCGCATGCGGAGACGGCCACGGGACGAATTTCGTCGGACCTCCAGGGAAAGAATATTTTTTTCATCCCTAGCGCTTGGTAGCGTTGGTATGATTAACTTCGAAAAAGTGCAGAGCAAATCTGCCGGACTGACAAAACTACGGGGAGCCTGCTTTGGCTGATGCGTCAAACGTTGATGCGTTCGTTGAATTCGAACGCGTCCAAAAGAGCTATGATGGCGAAAATCTCGTTGTCAAAGATCTCAACCTCACCATGCCCAAGGGTGAATTCCTGACCATGCTGGGCCCGTCAGGATCGGGCAAGACCACCTGCCTGATGATGCTGGCGGGTTTCGAGACCGCAACCCATGGCGACATCCGCCTGGACGGGATTTCGATCAACAACATCCCGCCGCACAAGCGCGGCATTGGCATGGTATTCCAGAACTACGCGCTGTTCCCGCATATGACGATTGCGGAAAACCTCTCTTTCCCTCTGGAAGTCCGCAAGATGGGCAAGTCCCAGCGCGAGGAGAAGGTCAAGCGGGCGCTGGACATGGTGGAAATGGGCGCCTTCGGCGGCCGCCGCCCGGCCCAGCTCTCGGGCGGCCAGCAGCAGCGGATCGCACTGGCCCGCGCCCTGGTGTTCGAACCCGAGCTGGTGCTGATGGACGAGCCGCTGGGCGCGCTCGACAAGCAGCTGCGCGAGAAGATGCAGTTTGAGATCACCCATCTGGCGCACCGCCTGGGCATCACCGTGGTCTATGTGACCCACGATCAGACCGAGGCGCTGACCATGTCGGACCGGGTTGCTGTGTTTGACGACGGCCGCATCCAGCAGATCGCGCCGCCGGATCAGCTCTATGAAAGCCCGGAGAACAGCTTCGTTGCCCAGTTCATCGGCGAGAACAACACGCTGGAAGGCACCGTCAAGGAAATCAACAACGGCATTGCTCTGGTTCAGCTGGACGACGGCGAGCTGATCGATTGCAAGCCGGTCAACGTTTCCCAGCCCGGCGAGCGCACCCGCGTGTCGATCCGTCCCGAGCGGGTGGAATACAACAAGGAGCGCCTGCAGGAAGGCGCCCATACGCTGAAGGCAGAAGTGCTGGAGTTCATCTATATGGGTGACATCTTCCGCACCCGGCTGCGGGTGGCCGGCAATGATGAGTTCATCATCAAGACCCGCAACGCGCCTGATGTGGACCGTCTGGAACCCGGCCAGCAGATCGAGATCGGCTGGCTGCCTGAAGATTGCCGCGCACTGGACGCCTGAGTTCCGGCGCGTGTCGAACCCCCGGCGGAAAAAGAACCGGGGGCGACTGCAATATCAATCGATTCAACAAGGAGAGAGTGTTCATGAAACTCACCAAACTGACTGCCTTGGCTGCAACCACCGCGCTGTGCGCGCCGATGGCCTTTGCGGAAGACATGGCCAACGAAATGACCATCGTTTCCTGGGGCGGCGCCTATTCCAAGTCGCAGCTGAAGGCCTATCACGAGCCCTATTCGGCCAATACCGGTGTTACCATTCTCAACGATGACAGCTCTGCCGAAGCGGTGGCCAAGCTGCGCGCAATGAACGAAGCCGGCAACGTGACCTGGGATGTGGTTGACGTGGTTGCAGCAGATGCCATGCGTCTGTGCGACGAAGGCCTTGCCATGGAAATCGACGCCGACACTATGCTGGCAGCGGCGCCTGACGGCACCCCGGCCTCCGAAGACTTCGGCGAACTGCTGGTCTCCGAATGCTTCATTCCGCAGATCGTCTACTCGACCACATTCGGCTACCGTACAGATTTGGTTGGCGACACGCCTCCGACTTCGGTCTGCGCAATCTTTGATACCGAAGCCTATCCTGGCAAGCGGTCGCTCGAAAAGCGCCCGATCAACAATATGGAATGGGCGCTGCTCTGCGACGGCGTTGCCAAGGAAGACGTCTATGACGTTCTGGAAACGCCTGAAGGCCAGGACCAGGCGCTGGCAAAGCTCGACACCATCAAGGACAACGTGATCTGGTGGTCGGCCGGTGCTGACACCCCGCAGCTGCTGGCGGACGGCGAAGTTGTGATGGGCTCCACCTACAACGGCCGCCTGTTCTCGGTGATCGAAGAACAGAACCAGCCGGTTGCCATGCTGTGGGACGCGCAGGTGTTCGATCTGGACGGCTGGATCATTCCGGCAGGGCTGAGCCCCGAACGCCAGGCCCGCGCGCTTGACTACATCATGTTCGCAACCGACACCCAGCGTCTGGCGGACCAGGCCAAATACATCTCCTATGGTCCGGCCCGCGCGTCCTCTGCACCGCTGGTTGGCCAGCACGCGGATCTGGGCATCGACATGGCGCCGCACATGCCGACCGACCCGAACAACGCGCAGAACACCTTCCTCTACAACTACGAGTTCTGGGCCGATTACCGCGATGACATCGACGCCAAATTCCAGGCGTGGCTGGCGAAGTAATCTGTACGGCTGAAAACCGGAAGGGGCCGTACGGCCCCTTCCTCCGGCATTTGCCTGATCAATTGACCGGAATAATAAGACCAACGGGGAAGATATGACCGATACCACCGCCACCGGCGGGCCAGTACTTGCAGCGGACGGCACGCCGCTCAAGAAAAGCCTCGCCCGGGCCCTCCGCCTCCAGAAAATGCGCGCGCTTGCCTTGATTGCGCCGCTGCTGATCTTCGTATTGGTGTCCTTCATCATCCCGATTGGCACGATGCTGTCGCGCTCTGTTGACAATGACATTGTGGCTGACACGCTGCCGCTGACCGTTGCGGCGCTGCAGGCCTGGGATGCCGACAGCGGCCAGCTGCCGGAAGAGCCGGTCTATGCGGCCTTTGTGACCGACATGGTGGCGGCGATAAAAGCCAAGCAGCACACCAGGCTGGGCACCCGGCTGAACTATGAACAGACCGGCATGTCGTCGATGTTCCGCAAATCCGGCCGCAAAATCAGGCGTTTGGACCCCGCGGCAGACGCGCCGTTCAAGGAAACGCTGATTGATATCGACAGAAAATTCGGCGAGCTGGAAACCTGGCGGGTGCTGAAAACCCACTCGGTGCGGGTCACCAACGGGTATTTCCTGAATGCCATTGATATGCAGCGCACCCCGGAGGGGGCACAAGCGCAGCCCGAAAGCAAGCAAATCCTGATCACGCTGTTCCAGCGCACCCTGTTCATGTCGCTGGTGATCACTGCATCCTGCATTATCCTCGGCTATCCGGTGGCCTGGATCCTGGCCAACCTGCCGGCGCGCACTGCCAACATCCTGATGATTCTGGTGCTGCTGCCCTTCTGGACATCGCTGCTGGTGCGGACGTCGGCCTGGAAGGTGATGCTGCAGCAGCAAGGGGTGATTAACGAAGTGCTGGTCTGGGTCGGTCTGGTCGCCGATGACGCCCGGCTGGTGATGATCAACAACCAGTTCGGCACCATTGTGGCAATGACCCACATCCTGCTGCCGTTCATGATCCTGCCGATGTATTCAGTGATGCAGACCATCAAGCCGACCTATGTGCGCGCTGCCAAATCCATGGGCGCCACTGACTGGACCGCCTTCTGGCGCATATACTTCCCGCTGTCCGTGCCGGGCATCGGTGCCGGCTCGATCCTCGTCTTCATCCTGGCGATCGGCTACTACATCACGCCGGAAATCGTCGGCGGCACCAAGGGTGTCTTCATCTCGAACCGGATTGCCTACCACATTTCCAGCTCGCTGAACTGGGGGCTGGCGGCGGCGCTGGGCACCATTCTGCTGGCGGTCGTCCTGATCCTTTACTGGGCCTATGACAAGATTGTGGGCATCGACAACGTGAAACTGGGGTAATCATCATGGCGGCACTGACTCCTATCTCCCGAAAGCCGATGTCGATGGTTATGCCCGTGACGGCAGCGGCTGGCGGCTTTTTCGGCCTCTTTATTGGCACTGCCAACGGCTCCGGCGCTCTCGGAGTGCTGCTGGGGGCGGCAATCGTCGCCGGACTGGCAGCTTTCTTTATCTTCGTCCTGAAAAACGAGCCGCTTGCGAAGTGGATCACAATTGCCGGCATGACAGTGATCGGCTTCCTGCTCGGCGGAATCGCCCTGGCGATTGTCGGCGCCCTGGCCGGCTGGTTCTATCACTGGTTCATCTACTGGCTGTATGAGGGGCGCTACCGCGCCCGGCTGCTGCCCTATCTCACCCCAAGGCAGGTGCTATGGCACTATGGCTTCCGGGTGATCTGCGGTGCCATCTTCGTGTTCCTGATCACTCCGATCCTGGTGGTGATGCCGCTCAGCTTCAATGCTCAGGACTTCTTCACTTTCACGCCGGAAATGCTGCGGCTGGACCCGGAAGGCTACTCGCTGAAGCATTACCAGGACTTCTTCAACAACAATGAATGGCAGCGTTCCTTCAAGAACTCGCTGATTATCGCGCCGATTGCCACAGTCATCTCGGTCAGCCTCGGCACCCTGGCGGCCATTGGCCTCAGCCAAAGCCACGTGCCGTTCCGCCGCGCCATCATGGCTATTCTGATCTCGCCGATGATCGTGCCGCTGATCATTTCGGCCACCGGCATGTTCTTCTTCTACTCCGACATCGGCAACTGGTTGGAAAGCGCGCTTGGCCTGAACAAGTCCTTTGTCGGTTATGTGAAAGTTGTCCTGGCGCACGCCGTACTTGGCATTCCGTTTGTGATCATCACGGTGACCGCGACATTGGTGGGTTTTGACAACTCGCTGACCCGCGCCGCCGCCAATATGGGGGCAGGCCCGGTCACCACCTTCTTCCGGGTGCAGATGCCGCTGATCCTGCCCGGCGTGATCTCCGGCGGCTTGTTTGCCTTCATCACCTCCTTCGACGAAGTCGTCGTGGTGCTGTTTGTCGGCTCGGCCGGCCAGAAAACCCTGCCGTGGCAGATGTTCACTGGCCTGCGCGAGCAGATCTCGCCCACCATCCTGGCAGTGGCGACGATCCTCGTGGCGATCTCCATCATGCTGCTGGCCACAGTGGAAATGCTGCGCCGCCGCTCCGAGCGCCTGCGCGGCATGTCGCCAACCTGACCGCACCCGTATCCTCCACAACAGCAAAGGCCCCGCATTGCGGGGCCTTTCCCTTGTTCATCTGGCTGAAAATATCCCGGGGGTGAATTGGCCAAAGGCCAAGAGGGGGCAGCGCCCCCCTTCCTGCTACCGCAGCCGTTCCAGCAGCTGCGGCGAGGCATAGCCGTCCGGTGTCAGCCCGTTTGCCACCTGATAGGCCCGCACCGCGCCGATGGTCTTCGGCCCGATCTTGCCGTCTATGCCGTCGGTGTCGAACCCGGCACGGGTCAGCCGTTCCTGCATTTCTTCCCGCTCCGACAGCTTCAGGGCCCGGTCGCCGCGCGGCCAGCCGCCTTGGATTTCTGCGCCGCCGCCGATCCGGTCGGCCAGATGCCCGACCCCGATCACATAGGCATCCGCAGTGTTGTAGCGCTCCAGCACCGCAAAGTTCTGGAAAATCATGAAGACCGCCCCTTGATGGCCCGCAGGCAGCAGGATGGATGCAGCCCCATGATCACCAACCGCGCGCCCGTCCAGCCCTTTGATGCCAAGCGCTGCCCATTCCGCGGGCTGCTTTTCGATCTCCCGGTCTGCCAGGCTGTAGTCAAACCCCTCGGGCAGAACCACTTCCACCCCCCAGGGCTGGCCCTTCACCCAGCCGAATTGTTTCAGATAGGCGGCGGTCGAGGCCAGCGCATCGGCCGGGTTGTCCGACCAGATATCGCGCTTACCGTCGCCGGTGAAATCCACCGCGTAATCCAGATAGGACGTCGGGATGAACTGCGTATGCCCCATGGCGCCGGCCCAGCTGCCGGTCATCTTGCGCGCGGCCACATCGCCTGCCTGCAGGATCTTCAGCGCCGCCAGCAGCTGGCCTTCAAAGAAGGCGCCGCGGCGGCTGTCAAAGGCCAGCGTTGCCAGCGAGCGGATCACATTCATCTTGCCGCGGAAGGCGCCGTAACTGCTTTCCAGCCCCCAGATCGCCACCACGATCTCCTTTTCGACGCCGTATTGCGCCTCGATCTGGTTCAGCCGTGCCTGCTGTGCACGCATCGCCGCCTTGCCGTTCTTCACCCGCAAGGCTGAGGCGGCACTGTCCAGGTAATCCCAGATCGTCTTGGTGAACTCCGACTGGTTGCGGTCGCGCCGGATCACCTCGGGGTCATAGCGGACCCCGTCAAAAGCGCTGTCCAGAACCGGGGCAGTGATCCCCTGCGCCAGCGCCCGGTCGCGGAACCCGGTGACCCAGCCGTCAAAATTCAACTCTGCTGCCGCAGGTTCCGGCTTTGCCGCCAAGGGGGCTGCGGGCCGTGCCACCGGCCTCAACGCGCCTGCCGCGGCCAGCTGATAGCTCTCATCCCGCACCTCCTGTACCGCTGCATCCGGCCGCTGCGCCGGCCGCAAAGAACTGACCGGCGACTTGTTCGGTGCGGCCTCTGCCGCCATTGCTCCGCCTGCCATCAGCGAGGCCGCAATCCATTTGCGCATGATGCACCTCTTTATCCACTGCTCCGCTCCAGTCTACCCGCGGCAGGGCCCGGGTAAAGAGCGGGATTTGGTCATGTGCAAAGGCCCGCCTGCCGGCATCGGGGTCAGGACCCTAGGGTCTGTGCTCCTGCCGCAGCCGCTCCAGCGCATCCCGCAGCATCGGCACCCGGTGCGGACGGAAACTCTGGCCGGTCAATTCCAGTCCCCGCATCCGGTCCAGCCGGAACATCCGCAGATCGTCGCGCAAGCCGCACCAGGCCAGCAGCACGGTGGAGCGGTCGAAATAGACCACGCTCAGGGGTTTCACCTGCCGCTCGGTCACCGCACCATGGCCGTCGGTGTAACCAAAGCGCACCTCGACCTCGTCCCAGGCGGCCTGCCGCAGTTTCTGCGCCGAAATCGCCGGCGGGATGGGCCGGTCAAAGCGGTAGGGCGCCAGCACCGCATGGCGCAGCCTGTGGGCCTGCCGCTGCGGCAGCCGCGCCTGCAGCTTGCGCAGGGCTTCCGATGCCGCGGTGGCCAGTTCCGGATCACCGATCTGCTCCACCTCCCGCAGGCCCAGCACCAGCGCCTCCAGTTCGGTATCGCGAAACCCCATCGGCGGCAGCGCGTTGTCCTCTATCAGGGTGAACCCATAGCCCGCTTCGCCATCGATCACCGCCCCCATCTCCCGCAGGGTGGCGATATCACGGTGGATGCTGCGGGGTGACACACACAGCTCCTCCCCCAGCCGCGCCGCAGTATGCGGGCCGGGGCCAAGCCGCAAGGCTTGCATCAGCTGGAACAGGCGAAGGGTGCGGGACATGGCCTATTCTCTCTACGCCTGATGACAGTTTTTGTCACCATGCGGATCTAGGGTTCCGCCAACCCGAATGAACAGGATACCCTCATGCTTACCCTTCTGACTTTTCCAAACAACGGCCCCGTCTTCAGTCTCAGCCCCTTCTGCGTAAAAGCGGCTCTATTACTGGCCTTTTCTGGCCAAAACTGGGCGCGCGAGGACCTGAATGATCCCCGCAAGATGCCGCACCGCAAGCTGCCGGTGCTGCGCACGCCCGGCGGGCTGGTGCCCGACAGCAGCGCCATCCGCGCCTGGCTGGAGCAGCGTGGCACCGACTTTGATCCCGGGCTGGGCTCCCGCGACCGGGCGCAGGCGCAGATGCTGATCCGCATGGCCGAAGACACGCTCTATTTCCACGTGGTGTGCGACCGCTGGGACAATGACGCCGTCTGGCCCGCGATCCGCGACAGCTACTTCCATGAAATCCCGGCCCTGATCCGCGGCCCTGTGACCCGCTCCATTCGAAAATCCGTGCAAAATGGCCTGATGTTCCAGGGCACCACCCGGTTCAGCGCGGCAGAACGCAACGAACGTCTGGACCAGGACCTGCGCGCCATTGCAGCTCTGCTGAAGGGGCAGGACTTCCTGTTTGGCGCAAAAATTTCCAGCGCTGATTTCAGCGTCGCCTCAATGCTGCAAGCCATGGGCACCACACCTGTTCGAACCGCGCTGGTGAACCGCATTCTGGACGACGGCGTGCTTCAGCCCTACGTTGACCGTGTGTTCGAAACGGTGCCTCTGCCATGATCCCGCCCTTTGCCAGCGCACAGATCGAAGCTGCATTTGACCTGCCGGACCCGCAGGCCCGCGAGGGGTTGCTGGCCCTGCGCAGGCTGATCTTCGAAACGGCGGCCGGGACTCCCGAGGCCGGAAGGATCGAAGAAGCGCTGCGGTGGGGCCAGCCTGCTTACCTCACACCGGAGCGCAAAACAGGCTCTACATTGCGGCTTGGCGTGCCCAAGGGCGCGCGTTTTGCGCTGTTTGTGCATTGTCAAAGCCGGCTGATCCCGGAGTTCGCCGCCGCCTTTCCGGCATGGGACCGGTTCGAGGGCACCCGGGCAGTGCTGTTCAACACCCCGGCGGAGATCGAACCGATCCGCCACGGATGGCTGATCAAACGGGCGCTGACCTACCGCATCCGCCCGCCGCTGGAAGCGTCAGCCTGAGGAAAACCAAGGCCTGTCCCCGCGGGGACAGGCGCTTACTTCCGCCGGTTGCGCTCTACTTTGCGCTTTACCTTGGCGGCCTTGTGCTTGGACTTGGCGGCCTTGCGTTTGACGGTTCGTCCCGCCGGGCTGCGCCGTCCCCGCTGACCGCCGCCGGAGGGCAGCGGCGCGTCTTCCAGCGCCAGCAGCTCAAGCTCCAGCCCGCCGGTCACGGCTGCCGCCTGTACCAGCCGCACGGTCACCCGCTGGCCGATGGAGAGGGTCATGCCGGTGTCCGACCCGGTCAGCGTCCCCGCCTGCGCATCAAAATGGAAGAACTCCCGCCCGATCGAGCGCACCGGCACCAGCCCGTCAGCGCCGGTTTCGTCCAGTTTCACGAAGGCGCCAAAGCGGGCAATACCGCTGATCCGGCCTTCGAACTCATTGCCGACCCGTTCGCTGAGGTACGATGCCAGGTAGCGGTCCGTGGTGTCCCGCTCGGCAATCATCGAGCGCCGTTCGGTATCGGAGATATGGGTGGCGGTGTCCTCCAGCCGTTCGATCTGATCGGCGTCCAGCCCGTCGTCGCCCCAGCCATGCGAGGTGACCAGCGAGCGGTGCACGATGAGGTCGGCATAGCGGCGGATCGGTGAAGTGAAATGCGCGTAGTTGCGCAGCGCCAGGCCGAAGTGGCCAAAGTTCTCGGGATTGTAATAGGCCTGCTGCATCGACCGCAGGGTCGAAATGTTGATCAGCTCCGCATCATCGGTTCCGGCCGCCTGGTTCAGCAGCGAATTCAGATGCCGGGTCTGCAGCACCTGGCCCTTGGCGAGGTTCAGCCCGGCAGCATTGGCCGTCTCGCGCAGCGCTTCCAGCTTCTCCTGTGCCGGTTCCTCATGGACCCGGAACAGCAGCGGCGAGCGTTTTTTGATCAGCTCTTCAGCGGCGGCGACATTGGCGAGGATCATGAACTCCTCGATCAGCTTGTGCGCATCCAGCCGGTCGCGGAAGGCGACGGAGGTCACGTTGCCATCGTCATCCAGCACGATCTTGCGCTCCGGCAGGTCCAAATCCAGCGGCTCGCGCACGGCGCGTGCCTTTGTTAGAGCCTCATATGCCGCATAAAGCGGCTTGATCACATCGTCGAGGAACGGTGCGGTTTTTTCGTTCGGACTGCCGTCCTGCGCCTCCTGCACCTCTGCGTAATGCAGCGAGGCGGCAGAGCGCATCAGCCCGCGCACGAACTTGTGGCTGAGCTTGTTGCCCTCGGCATCCACCTGCATCCGCACCGCGATACAGGCGCGCGGCACGCCTTCGTGCAAGCTGCACAAGTCGCCCGACAGCCGGTCCGGCAGCATCGGCACCACCCGGTCCGGGAAATAGCTGGAATTGCCGCGTTTACGGGCCTCGCGGTCCAGGGCAGAGCCAGGGCGCACATAGGCGGCCACATCGGCAATTGCCACCCAGATCACATGCCCGCCGGGGTTCTTGGGGTCGTCGTCGGCATGGGCGTAGCAGGCGTCGTCATGGTCGCGGGCGTCGGCCGGGTCGATGGTGACCAGCGGCAGCTCACGCAGGTCGTGACGCCCTTTCAGGCCCATCGGCTTGGCGGCGTCCGCCTCGGCCATCACCTTGTCGGGGAAGTGATCGGGGATCCCATGCTGGTGGATCGCAATCAGCGAAACCGCCTTGGGTGCAGTGGGGTCGCCCAGCCGTTCGGCGATGCGGGCACGGGGCAGGCCCATGCGGCCCTTGGGGCCGGCCTGTTCTGCCTCGACCAACTCGCCGTCTTTGGCGCCGTTCACCCCATCGGGCAGCACCATCCATTCGTTGGACGAAGCCTTGTCGATCGGAACAACCCGCCCGCCCTCGGAGCCCGCGCGGAAGATGCCCAGCACCCGTTTCGGGTTGCTGCCGATGCGGCGGATCAGACGGGCCTCGTAGTTGTGGTCCTGATCCGGGACCATCTGCAGCTTGGCCAGCACCTTGTCACCCTGGCCCAGAGCCGGGTCGGAGGCCTTGGGCAGGATCAGGATAACCGGCTCCACGCCCTCGCCGTGCCATTCCAGCGGCCGGCCATAGAGATCGCCATCCGCATCCGGCGCCTTCACCTCCAGCACCGTAACGGGGGGCAACTGGTCCGGGTCGCGGTAGGTCTTCTTGCGTTTCTGCAAGTGGCCCTCCGCCTCCAGCTCCTTGAGGATGCGTTTGAGGTCGATCCGGTCGGCGCCCTTGATGCCAAAGGCCCTGGCAATGTCGCGCTTGGAGGTATGGGTCGGGTTGGCGGAGATCCAGTCGAGGATTTCGGCCTTGGAGGGAATACGGCTCATATGTCCCGCGTAACACGGCGCGGGGGCGGCGTCATGGTGAAAAGCGCTTGGGTCAGCGGCAGGGCAGGTCGGCGGCAGTGTCGACGTCACGCAGAGTATCGGTCAGCGCGATGCGGTATCCGGGCAGGGTTTGCAGCGTGTCGGCCAGCGCATGTTCGGTGGACCAGCGGGTATTTTCGAACAGGGTGCGGGGCAGGCGGGAGGGGTGTTTTGCCCCCACCAGCCAATAGCCGCCGTCATCCGCAGGGCCGAAAACCGCGTCGTGATTGCCAAGCGCTGCAAAGGCGCGGTTGATGTGGGCGCGGGTGATGCCGGGGATGTCGGCGCCGATCAGGCAGACGGGGCCAGGCGGGGATTGCAGCATCCGTTTCATCCGAACACCCAGGTCGCCGTTGCCTTGCGGCAGGCGCGGCAGTGCGGCAGGCCAAACCTTGGAGGTCACCGCCGTGTCCGGCGCTACCGCCAGCACGATCTGCCAGCGCGGATCTTGCAGGCGCCGGATCAGCCGGGCGGATTGATGGCGGAACCACCAGGTGGCCGGGATCACGCCGATGCCCTTGCCCAGCCGGGTCTTGACCCGTCCCGGACGGGGTTCCTTGACCATGATGACCAGGGTGCGTTTCACGTGAAATCACGCACCATGTCGCGGTGATCGATACCGGCATCGTCATAGATCGGGCCGAATGCAGTGAAGCCGAGTTTCTCATAGAATCCAATAGCGTGGATCTGGGCGCCGAGCACGGCCCTGGCAATGCCTGGCCGCTGTTTGGCAGTCTCAACCGCGGCTTCGATCAGCTTGGCGCCAAGGCCGGTGCCGCGAGCGGGTTGCAGCACGCAGACGCGGCCGATCTTGGCGCTGCCGTCCTTGAAGGCTATCCGCGCGGTGCCCACCGGCACACCGTCCTGAACCGCCAGCAGATGGGTGGCGGAGGCGTCCAGCGCGTCCTGTTCCTCCTCCACCGGCACGGCTTGCTCCACCACAAACACCTGGTGGCGCAGGGCAAAGCAGGTCTCAAGGTCGTCCGTGACGCTGATGCTCAGGCTCATGCGAAGTAATCCCGCAGGATCCGGGAGTAGATGGATTTCAGCTGGTGGATCTGGGCCACCTCGACCCGCTCGTCCACCTGATGCATGGTCTTGCCAACCAGGCCGAACTCAACCACCGGGCAGTGGTGCTTCACAAACCGGGCATCCGAGGTGCCGCCAGTGGTGGACAGCTCCGGCGCCCTGCCGGTTTCCGCTGCCACCGCCGCCGAGACCAGTTCCGACAGCGCACCGGGCGGGGTGATGAAGCTTTCTCCGGACACTTTGACCTTCATGCCGATCTCAACGCCGAACTCTGCTGTCACCTTGTCCGCCTCGTCCTGCAGCCAATCGGTCAGGCTGGCGCCGCTGTGGGAATCGTTGAAACGGATGTTGACGGCCGAGGTCGCCTGCGCCGGGATCACATTGGTGGCGGTATTGCCGGTGTCGATGGTGACCACGGCCAGGGTGGAGGCATCGAAATGCGCCGTGCCCTGGTCCAGTTCATGGCTGGCCAAACGGTCCATCAGCCGTGCCATCGCGTTCAGCGGGTTGTTGGCGCGGTGCGGATAGGCAGAGTGGCCCTGCACGCCAGTCACCGTGAACCAGGCGGTGAGCGAGCCGCGGCGGCCGATCTTGATCATCTCGCCCATCTCGTTGGGGCAGGTGGGCTCACCCACCAGGCAGACCGACATTTGCTCGCCCTCGCGCTGCATATAGTCCAGCAGCGCGGTGGTGCCGTCGACGGCAGGGCCTTCCTCGTCGCCAGTGATGGTGAGGATGATGGCGCCGTCCGGGGGCGTGTCCTTCACGAAATCCACAGCGGCGGCGGCAAAAGCGGCCACCCCCGACTTCATGTCAGTGGCGCCGCGGCCGTACATGAAGCCGTCTTTCTCCTCAGCACCGAAGGGCGGCATGGTCCAGGCGGCCTCATCCCCCAGCGGCACCACATCGGTGTGGCCGTTGAAGCCGAAAGTCCTGGCGTGGCCCTTGGCGCCCCAGCGGGCAAACAGGTTGGAAACCTCGCCGCGGTCGGTGCGGGTGCAGTCAAAGCCCGCCTCGTTCAGGAGCTTCTCCAGCAGCACCAGCGCGCCGCCGTCCTCGGGCGTTACCGAAGGGCAGCGGATCAGGTCGGCAGTCAGGCGGGCGGGATCGGTCTGCGGCATGGGGTGGCTCCTGGAATTCCGGTCCGCAATGGCTAGCGCGGAATGGCCCGGGGCGCAATTCACCGCTGCGCCAGGCTGCAACCGTAAATGTGGCGCAAAAGCAGCGGTTTTGCAGCGGAATTCGGGCGCGGCTGACTCGCTGGTGCGGACCATGTTAAGACATCGTTAATAAATGACCCGAGGCAGGGCATCCAAACGAGCATAACAGGCCGCAAAAAGGCCGACCGGAACCAGGCAGCGCAACGCCGCTGCCCTTCTGTGATCCAGCAGCGGGCACCAAGCCTGCGCGCCTCGTTTGTCCGGCCTCTGACAGGCAAGGGGTGGGCAGATCATGGCAACAGGCGCCGAGCTTAACTATCAGACAAACGCCTCTGCGGTGCAGATGGCGCAGACTATTTTTGGCGACGGGGCCACCGTTACCGCCGCTTCCTATTCGGGCTGGAGCCAGTCCTCGGCGATCTATTCAGGCGGCGACGCGCTGGCACCTGGCGCTACCCCCGGCGACTCAGGCGTGATCCTGTCGACCGGGCGGGCCAGCCATTTCACCCGCTCCAGCGGCGATCCCAACCGCTCCACCCAGACCTCGACCAACACACCGGGCGAAAGCAACAATGCGGATTTCAATGCCGCGGCGGGCACCAATACCTTTGACGCTTCCTATCTGGATGTGAGTTTTGTTCCGGATTCGGATGTGATGACGATGCAGTTCGTCTTTTCCTCCGAGGAGTTTCCGGAATTCCAGAACTCGGTCTATCAGGACGTGGTGGCGGTCTGGGTCAACGGCGAGCAGGTGCTGATGGAGGTCGGCAACGGCCAGGCCAACCCCAGCAACATCAGTTCTTCGATCAACGAGAACCTCTACCTCGACAACGCGGGTGACGATTTCAACACCGAGATGGACGGTCTCACCATCACCATGACCCTGACGATGCACGTCAACCCGGGCGAGGTGAACGATATCCGCATCGGCATCGCGGATGTGAGCGACAGCAGCTATGACAGTAACCTGCTGATTGCCGCCGACTCGGTGCAGACCGATCTGGTGGCGATGACCGACAATGTCTTTGTGGCGCCGGACAGCAGCAAGACCATCGACGTGCTGGCCAATGATGTGAACAACTCGGGCGGCACCCTGTCGATTACCCATATCAATGGCACCGCGGTGACGGCCGGGTCCGTAGTGACGCTGAACACCGGCCAGGAGGTACAGCTGAACGCCGACGGCACGCTGACCCTGGTCGGCGACGGCGATGTCGAGGATTTCAATTTCACCTATGAGGTGACCAACGGGGTCAACTCCGATGTCGGTTTCGTCAACGCCAGCTCCATTCCCTGTTTTGTGGCGGGCACAAGGATCCGCACGCCTTATGGCGAGGTTCCGGTGGAGGAGCTGATGCCGGGCGACCTGGTGGAAACCCGCGACGATGGCGCCCAGCCGCTGTGCTGGAGCGGCGGCCGGGCGGTGGCGGCAGAGGAGGACTTTGCCCCGATCCGCATCGCCGCCGGCGCTTTTGGCGACCATGGCGAACTGCTGGTTTCGCCGCAGCACCGGGTGCTGGTGCGCGGTGCCCATGCCGAGCTGTTCTTTGGCGAGGAAGAGGTGCTGGTGGCAGCCAAGGATCTGGTCAACGGCCGCAGCGTTGCCCGCTGTCCGGGCGGCGAGGTGACCTATGTGCATCTGATGTTCGACCGCCACCACGTGATCTATTCCGAAGGGCTGGCAACCGAAAGCTTCCTGCCCGGCCCGCGGATCCTCACCCTGTTCGAGCGGCCGGTGGCGGAGGAGATCTGCACCCTGTTTCCGGAACTCGATCCGGAAACCGGTGCCGGCTACAGCCCGTCGGCGCGGCCGTCGCTGAAAGGATTTGAAGGCCAGCTGCTTGCCGCGGTCGAGGCGGCCTGACGCATGCCCTGGTTCGCGGTTTCCGGGGGCGGGCGCAATTGGTGCGACCCGCAGGCGCTGCTGGCGGCGGGGCTGCCGGACGGCGATGCGCTGCTGGTGCGCGGCTCGCTGATGCTGGAATTCCACCTGCCGGAAAGCGCCCGTCCGGAACCGCTGCTGCTGTATTCCCAGGGCGGCGACTGGCCGCTGCGGCTGTCGCTGCAGGCGGTGCCCGGCGGCGGTCTGAGCTTTGTGCTGCAGCAGGGCGGCGCGGTGCTGCACCGGACCCTGAACCCGACCGCCTTGGGCCGCACCGGCGGGCTGCGGCTGATCTATGCCTGGGATGCGCCGGCCCGCCGCGGGCGGCTGACGCTGGAACGGCTCGACGGCAGCCAGATGCAGGTTGCCGCGCTGGCAGCGCCGAAACCCTGGCGGCTGCGTGATTTGCAGGCGCTGACCGGGCCGCTTGGCTATGTGGCGCCGCCGGTGAACTATCTGGCCCTGTCCAGCAGCCTGGAGCCCGCGGGCCCGGTTCCGGCGCTGCTGCCGCCCACCCCTATTGCCACGCCCGATGGCTACCGGCCGCTGGGCAGCCTGCAGCGGGGCGATCTGGTGCTGGACAGCAACGGCGAGGCAGTGCCGGTGCTGCAGGTGGTGGAACGCCAGGTGCCGGCGCTGGGCGCCTTTGCGCCGGTGCGGCTCAGGGCGCCTTACTTCGGGCTGCAGCAGGATATCCACGTGGCACCGTTCCAGCGGCTGGTTCTGTCCGGCTCCGAGGTCGAATACCTGTTCGGCCAGCCTGCGGTTCTGGTGCCGGCCGAAACCCTTCTTGGCACCGGCACCGCCTTGCCGGGCAAGGCAGAGGCGCCGCTGATCACCTACCGGCAGGCGGTGCTGCCGGACCATGAGCCGCTGCTGGCGGCCGGCGCCATGACCGAGAGCCTGTACCTGGGCCGCCTGCGCCGAGATCCCGAGCGGCTGGCGGCCAGCCAGCTGGCGCCGCTCGGCGCCGCTGCACTGCCCGAGCACCGGCAGCCGAAATTCCCGGTGCTGCGGGCCTTTGATGCCGCGGTGTTGGCCGAACGGCGGACTGCCTGACACAGTCTGCCTGCTTTTCCGTCAAGGCGCTTGCGTGAAAAAGCCGGACCGCCTAAGGAATTTCAAACCGTCCCCGAGGCCTGCCGCTGAGCGTTTCCTTGCTGTACTTCCGCCTGATCACTGCCGCCCTGCTGATGCTTTGGGGCCAATTGCTTTCTGCGCAGGTGCTGACGGTCAACACCGTCACCCGCCCGCCGTTCTCGATGGCCGAGGAGGGCCGCGATACCGGCTTCTCGCTGGAACTGCTGAAGATCCTGGCGGAACGGCTGGACTGGGAGTATCAGGTCAACCGGGTATCCGGCTTTGCGGAGATGCTGGACGGCGTGCGCAGCGGCGAGGCGGATCTGGCGGCGGCCAATATCTCCATCACCGCCTCGCGCGAAGTGGTGATGGACTTCAGCCATCCGATCTTCGAAAGCGGGTTGCAGATCATGGTGCAGGCGGATGAGGTGCGCCAGCCGTCGCTGATCCGTGCGCTGCTGTCCTGGGATCTGGCAGCGGCGATCGGTATCGCCTTTTTGCTGCTGTTCGGCGGCGGCATGCTGATGTGGGTGTTCGAGCGCCGAGCCCAGCCCTATTTCGACCGGCCTTTGAACGAGGCCTGGTTCCCCTCCTTCTGGTGGGCGCTGAACCTGGTGGTGAATGGCGGGTTCGAGGAGCGGGTGCCGCGTACCCCGGTGGGGCGCATGTTCGGCGTGGTGCTGGTGGTGTCGTCGCTGTTCATCGTCTCGGTCTTTGTCGCCAAGATCACCGCGGTAATGACGGTGGAGGCGATCAGCGGCTCGGTGAACTCGGTCAACGACCTTTACGGGAAATCCGTGGGTACCATTGAGGGTTCAACCGCCGCGGGCTTTTTGACCCGGCGCGAAATCGACTTTACCGCCTATACCGGGCTGCAGGACATGCTGGCAGCATTCGAAAGCGGCAGCGTGACGGCAGTGGTCTTTGATGCGCCGGTGCTGAATTTCTACGTCCAGCAAGGCGGCCACCAATACGGCCACACCATCGGCCAGCCCTTCCTGCGTGAAAATTACGGGCTGGTATTCCCGGCCGGCTCGCCGCTGGTGGAGGATGTGAACCAGGCACTCCTGGCGATGCAGGAGGACGGCAGCTACGACGCCCTCTACCGCAAATGGTTCGGCAGTCAGAACTGACGCCGGCGGTTAGTGGAACACCGGCTCCTCGCCGTCAAAGAACGGGGTCATCTGCGCGACGATCACCGCGTTTTCCTCCAGCGCCCGCTGCATCAGCGCGCGTTCCTCGTCGCCGATCTCGTGACCCTCGGCCTCGCGCTCTTCCAGGGTGCCATAGCCGGTCACATCCAGCGGCGCGGTATCGGCCTGCTTGAGGATCGCCACGGTTTCGCGCACCGCCTCGGCCTCGTCCACGCCGGAGGCATAGATCATCAGCGCCGCACCGGTGGCGCCGTCGGGCAGCCCGTCCCCGTCCTTGCGGCCGATCTGGACAAGCAGGGTATAGACTTGCTGGCGGGAGGGTTTCTTCTTTTCCATGCCGCCGCCATAGCGCCGGGGCAGGGGGATGGTCAATCCATTTGCTGCGGGCGGCTCTTGCGGCGGTTAAGGTTTCAATATTATGTCTAGGCTTATTCTTTGTCTCAAGAGGACACACCGATGCGCTTCTCCGCTCACACTGCCCCTCCGGTGCCGTGGAAAAACGGTGGCGGCGAGACCCGCGAGCTGGCCACGCAAGAGGAAGACGGTCAGTTGATCTGGCGCATCAGCCTTGCAGACATAGGGCGGAGCGGTCCGTTCTCCGCCTTTCCCGGCCTGTCCCGCATCCATTGCATCGTTGAGGGAGCAGGTCACGTTCTTTCCAGCGCGGGATCCCGCCTGGAGGCGCGCCCGCTGGAGCCGCTGGCGTTTGACGGCGGCATGGAGCTGGACTGCCGCCTGCGCGCCGGAGCCTGCAAGGCCTTCAACGTGATCTATGATCCAGAGCTTGTGTCAGCAGAGATCAAGGTTCTGAGCGAGGGGCAGGTGACCGGCACTGCAGGCAGCCAAGCCTTCTTTGTTGTATCAGGCACGTTGGAATTCAGTGAAAAAGACCGGTTCGGCCCCGGAGAAGGGCTCGCAACGGAAGCCGCCGCCAGCGGCGAGGTTGCCAAAGGCGGCGCTGTCATTCACGTGCGGTTTCAGCCTGTTTAGAGACTGTTCAGCAGCTCTTTGATCGCGCTCCGGTAACCCGCAACCACGCTGTCGCGGGCGATGTGGCGGCCCTGCTGCACCACATGGCGCCCTGCGCTCCAGACGTCGGTCACGGTGTCGCCGCCAGCGGCAAAGCACAGCCCGTCCAGCAACTGTTCCGGCTTCAGCGCACAAAGGGCCGGCACGCTGCTGTCAATCGCCACCAGATCTGCCAGTGCACCTTCCTCGATCCGCCCGGCATCGCGTCCCAAAGCCTGCGCGCCGCCTTTTGCTGCGCCCATATACAGGGTCTCGCCAACCGAGCCCTCACCCGGCACCAGCACGTTCCGCGCCAGGTCGCGCAGGCGCTGGGAGTATTCCAGTGTGCGCAGCTCCTCAGGCAGCGAAATCCGCACGTTAGAGTCTGATCCAACGCCGAAAACACCCGCATGCGCCAGGTATTCCACCCCGTTGAACGGCCCGTCGCCCAGGTTCGCTTCGGTGATCGGGCAGAGGCCCGCTACAGCGCCTGAGCGGGCCATGCCAATAGTCTCGGCGCTGGTCATATGGGTGGCGTGGATCAGGCACCATTTGCCGTCGACAGCGGCGTTGTCCAGCAGCCACTCCACCGGCCGCGCACCCAGCCAATCGCTGATATCGGCCACTTCCTTGGGCTGCTCGGAGATATGGATATGCACCGGCAGCCCGTTCTGAACCTGCAGCACCTCTGCCAGATCCTCAGGGCAGGTGGCGCGCAGTGAGTGCGGCGCAATGCCGACGCAGGCGTCCTGCGGCAGATCCCGCGCAGCAATCTCCCGGGCACGGGCGACCAGCTCGGAAAACTCCGCCACCGAGTTTCCAAACCGCTGCTGCCCCCCGTTCAGAGCCTGTTTTCCAGCCCCGCCGTACGTGTAAAGCACAGGCAAATGGGTGAGGCCGATGCCGGTCTGGCTGGCGGCTGCAAAGACCCGCTCGCTGAGTTCCGTCATCGAGTCGAAATGTGCACCGCCCGGCTGGTGGTGCACATAATGGAACTCCCCCGCCGAGGCATATCCGGCCTCCAGCATTTCCATGAACACCAACGCGGCAATCGCCTCGTATTGCTCCGGGGTGATGCGGTCCATGAAGCGGTACATCAGCTCACGCCAGGTCCAGAAGCTGTCCTTGCCGGCGGTGCGGTATTCAGTCATCCCGGCCATCGCGCGCTGGAAGCTGTGGGAGTGCAAATTGCCGAGTGACGGCAGCAACACATCCGCCCGTGCATCCCCGGCCTGCGGTTCGGCACCGCTTTCCAGCGACATGATCCGGCCATCTTTCACGGTCAGCCGGAGATTCTCGGCCCATCCTTCAGGCAGCCGGGCGCGCTGGGCAAATATTGTCTGCATTTGACCCTCTTATGTATAGATGTAATATCAATAGCGGCAGGTTTAATATCCGGCAAGAGTTTTGCAAAGGAGGGGCGCTGCCCCTCGGCCTTGCGGCCTCACCCCGGGATATTTTCGGGCCAGATGAATAAAGGATCCAGTCTTCATCTGGCTGGAAGTATCCTGGGGTTTGGGGCAAAGCCCCAATGAAAAAACGCGCCCGATTGGGGCGCGTTCCCTTGTTTCAATACTGCGGCGCGGATCAGTCGCGCAGCAGCTCGTTGATGCCGGTCTTGGAGCGGGTCTTTTCATCGACGCGCTTCACGATCACCGCGCAGTAGAGGCTGATGTTGTTCTTGGAGGGCATGGAACCGGCCACAACCACCGAGTAGGGCGGCACTTCGCCATACATCACTTCGCCGGTCTCGCGGTCGACGATCTTGGTCGACTTGCCGATGAACACGCCCATGCCCAGAACCGAGCCTTCGCGCACGATGCAGCCTTCGACCACTTCGGAACGGGCGCCGATGAAGCAGTTGTCCTCGATGATGGTGGGGCCGGCCTGCATCGGCTCCAGCACGCCGCCGATGCCGACGCCGCCGGACAGGTGCACGTTCTTGCCGATCTGGGCGCAGGAGCCGACGGTGGCCCAGGTGTCAACCATGGTGCCCTCATCGACATAAGCGCCGAGGTTCACGAAAGAGGGCATCAGAACCGCACCAGGGGCGATATAGGCGGATTTGCGGACCACGCAGTTCGGCACCGCGCGGAAACCCGCGGATTTCCAGTCAGTTTCGCCCCAGCCGTTGAACTTGCTGTCGACCTTGTCCCACCAGCCGCCGGCCTGCGGGCCGCCTTCGTGGATTTCCATGTCCTTGATGCGGAAGCCCAGGAGCACGGCCTTCTTGGCCCATTGGTTCACGTGCCAGTCGCCGCTGTCCAGCTTTTCGGCCACCCGCAGCGAACCGGAGTCCAGCGCGTTCAGGGTGTCTTCAATGGCTTCACGCTGTTCGCCGGTGGTGGCGGGGGTGATGGTGTCGCGCGCCTCCCAGGCGGCTTCGATTGCTGCTTCCAGCTGGGCGTTGGACATGGGTGTTCCTCCGGCATCGGTTAGATTCGGGGTTACATAGCGGCAATCTGCCTGCAGGTCATGTCCGGATTGCGTCCAAATTGCCGTCCCTGACGGCGTTTTGCCGGGTTGCGCCGCTTCAGCGCACCCGGCGCAGGTGGCGGCGCAGGATTTCGCAGGCTGCGGCAGGGTCGCGGCGCGCCATTGCCTGGACGATTGCGGCGTGGTCCGTATCAACCCGGCGGGTCCATTGATGCTGCCAGTTGGCAAACAGATGCCGGGCGGCTGCGATGTGCAGATCGTCGATTGAGGCCAAGAGCCGCGGCATCGCGCAGGGCGACAGGATCACGTGGTGGAAGGCGCGGTTGAGGCGCTCCCAGCTGGCCATGTCCTCGGCCGCATCGCAGGCGAGGCGGGCCTCTTCGGCGGCGGCGATATCCGCATCCGTCAGCCGGGCAAAGGCGTGGGTCAGGGCCAGCACCTCCAGCGCCACCCGCATCTCGATCACCTCGCGGATCTCGGAGGGGTCCAGGGCGCTGACGCGGGTGCCGCGGCGGGGTTCGGATTTGGCGAGCCCATGCGCCTCGAGCCGCAGCAGGGCCTCGCGCACCGGCACATGGCTGGCTTCGAATTCGCGCGCGATATGGTCCTGGCGCAGTTTTTCCCCGGCAGGCAGGCTGCCGGTGATGATGCGCTCGCTCAAAGAGCGGTAGATGGTATCGGCAATGGTTGCGGACATGTCTTGGCGATAGCGGGGCGGCGCAAACCCTGCAAGGATTATCGAGGATCAGCCGAGGGGGTCCGGGGCAATGTTGCCGCCGCAGACCAGAACCGCAACACGTTCGCCCGGTTCAGGCCGGTAGGCGCCGCACATCAGTGCTGCCAGGGCGGCGGCCCCGGCCGGTTCGACCAGGATCCGCCGCTCGCGCCACAGAGCAGTCTGGGCCGCAGTGATGGCGCTGTCCGGCACGGTGAGCGAGGCGATGCCCTGCGCCGTGGCCAGCCCGTAGCAGATGCTGCCGATCCGTTTGGCGCCAAGGGCATTGGCGGCAACGCCGGAAACATCCACATCCACCGGCTGGCCAGCCTCAAGCGCGGCATGCAGCGCGCAGGAGGTGTCCGGCTCCACCGCGACGATCTTCTTTGCACCCTGGAACCAGGCCAGCGCGCCGCCAATCAGCCCGCCGCCGCCGACCGCGATCAGCAGGGTATCGGCCTCCAGCCCCTGATCCTGCCATTCGGCAAAGCAGGTGCCCTGGCCCGCAACCGTGGCCGGCGCGTCATAGGCATGGACCTGCATGGCGCCGGTTTCCGCTTCATAGGCCTGGGCCTGCTCCAGCGCGTTGGCATAGGCGCCGGGCACCACCTGCAGGTCGGCGCCGGTGCGCTCAATGAGGGCGATCTTGGCGGGACCGGCCATCTCGGGCACATAGATCCGCGCCTTATGGCCCAGCTGATGCGCGGCATAGGCCGCGGCGGCGCCGTGATTGCCGCCCGAGGCCGCGACCAGGCCTGCTGACGGAACATCCTGGCTGAGCAGTGTGTTGAAGGCGCCGCGGGCCTTGAAGCTGCCGGTGTGCTGCATGTGCTCCAGCTTCAGTTCCACCGGATAGCCCAGCCCGAAGCCCTGCGCCTGCATCACCGGGGTCCGCTGCACGTGGGGGCGGATGCGTTCTGCCGCTGCCGTAATGCCGTGATGCCAATTCATGCGCATTCCTCCTTGCCTGCTGTGCCGGACCTAAGCCGCAGTGCAGCCATGTGCAAGCCATACGGGTGCAAGAGATATGGCGCGATCCTGCATTCTTGATTGGCGCTAAGGCCCCGGGACGGCTACAAAGGGAGTCCTGTTGTTTAATGCTGGGATTTTCCATGACCGAAGACCGCCACAGCCGTTTCCGCGATGCTCACTCCGACCGCGACCGGGCCGAACATGTGCCTGTCACGCCGCAAACCCAGGCGCCCGCCTACCAGCTGGCCTTTGCGGATGAGGAGTTTCTGTGCCGCGAGGAGCTGCGCCCGGTGCGGCTGCAGCTGGAACTGCTGAAGCCGGAGCTGATGCTGAACGAGCATGGGATCGAAAGCACCATCGTGATGTTCGGCGGTGCCCGCATTCCGGACCCGCAGCACAAGGATCAGGCGCGCACCCAAACGCTGGCGGACCTGTCGCATTTCTATGATGAGGCGCGCGAATTCGCCCGGCTGATGACCGAAATGTCCAAAGAGAGCGGCGGCCGCAAGAATGTCATCGTGACCGGCGGAGGCCCCGGCGTGATGGAGGCAGGCAACCGCGGCGCCGAGGATGCGGGCGGCCATTCCATTGGTCTCTCGATCGTGCTGCCGCATGAACAGGCGCCCAACGGCTATGTGACGCCGGACCTCAGCTTCAACTTCCACTACTTCGCGATCCGCAAGATGCATTTCCTGATGCGGGCGCGGGCGATCACCGTGTTCCCGGGCGGCTTCGGCACCCTGGATGAACTGTTCGAGAGCCTGACCCTCATCCAGACCGGGCGCATGGAGCGGGTGCCCTTCCTGCTGTTCGGCAAGGCGTTTTGGGAGAAGATCATCAATTGGGATGCACTGGCCGATGCCGGCACCATCTCGGATCAGGATCTGGACCTGTTCCGCTTTGTCGACACCGCCAAGGAAGCGGTGGAGATCATCGGCAATTGGCAGCCGGCGCCGCCGCGCGACAGCCTGCCGGGCCGCGAACGCTGACGCTGCTTGCGGCGGCCGCTGGGGTTATGCAAACTCCGGCGGCAGCTGGCCGACTTCGGCGCCAGTGGTCAGGCGGGTAAGAACCTGGGTGCCGGCAATCGTCTTCACGGCATATCCATAGCCGCGCAGCCGGAATTTCCATTCACGCGCGCTCAGCGCTTTTTCACGTTCGCTGCGGATCAGCTCCAGAACCGCGGGCTCGACCGGGGTGGGCTTGTATTCCATCTGGGACATTTTGGGTTCCTTCTGAAATCTTGACTGTCCATGAATTGGAAACTGTCCGCCAGGATGGGCGAAATTTCAGCCGCAATTGGGAAATAATAAGGCGCCGGGCCCCGGTTCGCCCGCGGCAGGCCCGGAACAGCCGGCAAAAATCCGCAGGAAAAGATCGCGGAATGCGCAAAAAGCTGCCACACTGGCGGGACCAATCTTTACTTGGCCCTGCACCGTCCTGCGGCGGTCTCATCCAGGCCGCATTCGTTAGCAGGCTATTTCCGGCAGGGCATAGTGGCGGAGCGTTATTATGTCAGTGGTTAGCGATTACACGGCACTTCTATATTACACGTCGAATAATTTGGGCCGCTGGAACAGTTTGAGCAGCCCGGGAACGCCGGCAGTGGTGACCTACAGTTTCGTTGAGACCGCAGAGCTGGCCGATCCCGCCAGCGATCCTTACGGCGCTACCAGCTATTGGTCCTATGGCAGCGCCAAGCGGGCGGTGTTCCGCCAGGCCCTGGAACAGTATGAAGACGCCGCCGGAATCCTGTTCGTGGAAACCAGCGGCCGCGCCATGATCAACGTGTTCGGCTATAGCGGCGGCAGCGCGGCGGGCTGGGCAAACCTGCCCTGGGCCAGCAGCTTCACTACCAGTAAGGGGGATGTTGCAATTGAGGGCAGCAAAATCTCTCCCGGCAGTTTTGGCTTTGAAACCATCTTGCACGAGGTCGGACATGCGCTGGGTTTGAAACACCCGCATGAGGGCAACCCGACGCTGGCAGAGCATCTGGATAACCAGGAAAACACGGTGATGACCTATTCCTACGCCGGCTACAATGTCAGCGAGCTGGGGCCGTTGGATCTGCAGGCATTGAAGCACATTTACGGCGGCGCAGGGCGGACCGCTGATTGGAAGGCGTACGTGAATTCCGATTCCGTAGTGGTCATCAAAGCCAGCTCCCGCGCTGAAAAAGTTCTTGCCGTGGAGCGGGACACCAAGGTCTTTGCCGCCGCCGGTGACGACAAGGTCTTTGGGCGCGAAGGCGATGACAAACTCTTTGGCAACAAGGGTCAAGACACGATTTTCGGAGGGTACGGCAAGGATACCCTGTTCGGCGGCAAGCAGGGAGATGTGCTGATCGGCGGAACGAGCCGGGATGCCTATTCCGGAGCCAGTGACGAGGGGGATCTGCTCAAAGGCTACGATGGCCGGGACACGCTGTGGGGTGGACGGGGCGACGACAGGCTATACGGCGGAATGAGCGGTGACCGCCTGATAGGCGGTGCTGGTTCCGATGTTCTGTTCGGCGGCAAGCGGGATGACGTATTTGTCTTCGTGTCAGCCGACTACTGGGAAGACGAAGTGATCAAAGACTTCGGCAAGGGAAATGACCGGATTGAGTTCCTTGACACTTCAGTGGAAGAGTTCAGCGACCTGACCATAACCAAACAGAGTGGCCATACTTTCATCAGCTACCAAGGACACCACGACATCAAGCTGGCCAATTACACAGGTAAGCTTGATGCGGACGACTTCTTGTTCACCTGAAAATACCCGAAGACGCAGCCAGAGTCCCGCCGCAGCCGGCCGGGTTATTTCATTCCGGCTTCGGCCTCGATCTGCTTGCGGCTCTTGCGGGCGCGCTCGGTGGCCGATTTCAGCTGGCCGCAGGCCGCCATGATGTCATCGCCGCGGGTCTTGCGGATCGGCGAGGCATAGCCGGCCTGATAGACGATATTGGCAAACGCCCGGATCCGGTTGTTCGAGGACCGCTTGTAGGGGCTGCCCGGCCATTCGTTGAACGGGATCAGGTTGATCTTGGCCGGGATGTTGTAGCGCTTGATGTGCTCGATCAGCCGGTGCGCGTCCTCGTCGGTGTCGTTCACTCCGTCCAGCATCACATATTCAAAGGTGATCCGCTCGGAATTCGACGCCTTGGGGTAATCCGCCAGCGCCTGCAACAGCTCGTCGATATTCCAGCGCTTGTTGATCGGTACCAAGACGTCGCGGGTCTCGTTGGTGGTGGCATGGAAGGAGATCGCCAGCAGGCAGCCGATTTCCTCAGCCGTACGGGCAATCTCCGGCACCACGCCGGAGGTCGACAGGGTTATGCGGCGGCGCGACAGTGAGATGCCTTCCGGGTCCATCGCGATCTTCATCGCGTCGCGCACATTGTCAAAGTTGTAAAGCGGCTCGCCCATGCCCATCAGCACGATGTTCGACAGCAGGCGGGTTTCATCCTTGGGCGCACCCGGCACCGGCCATTCCTCCAGGTCGTCGCGCGCCATCATCACCTGGCCGACAATTTCCGCCGGGGTCAGGTTGCGCACCAGTTTCTGGGTGCCGGTATGACAGAAAGAGCAGGTCAGGGTGCAGCCCACTTGGCTGGAAATACACAGGGTACCGCGGTCATCCTCGGGGATATAGACCACCTCAACCTCATGGCCGCCGTTGATCCGCACCAGGTACTTGCGGGTGCCATCGGTCGACACCTGCTTGCTCACCACTTCGGGGATTCGGATTTCAAATGTCTCGGCCAGCTGCGCGCGGTAGGCCTTGGCCAAGTTGGTCATATCCGCGAAATCGCGTTTGCCCCACTGGTAGATCCACTGCCAGATCTGACCCACGCGCATCTTGGCCTGTTTCTCCGGTGTGCCATGTTCGATCAGCACCTCGCGCATACGGTCGCGGGTCAGGCCGACAAGATTGATCTTGCCCCCCTCGGGCTCCTTGCGGGGCAGGGTCATTACGTCCTGGGTGATCGGCGCGCTGGCGGTCATGGCAAAAGCCTCGGATGCTGGTGGGCGGATGCGGCTCTATATAGGATTTCGGGCAAAGATCAAAAGGAATCCTTGTGCGCAAAATTCAGGCGCATAATCCGGGCGGCCCGGGCAGCGGCCCGGTGTGCGTTCAGTTGGAAAACCTTACCAGCTCCTCGACCCGGGCGCGGCCCAGGGTTGTCCAGCAGGCCCGCGTCGCAATGCCGGCATCCTCGCGCACCGCATGGGCGGCGCCAGCAAAGGCGCAATGCGCCACCCGGAAGGCCTCCCAGGCGGTCTGGCTCTGCATCAGCGCCGCCTCGACCGCTGTTCCGCCGCTGGCATTGTCGCGTTCCGCCGCCGTCACCATGGCGGCTTCCAGCGCGTTGAACAGCGCCGCCTCCACGCCTTCTTCGTCATCGGCAACACAGGAACCGATTTCCTCCTGGCTGCCCTCGCCGCATTCCAGCGCCGGATTTGCAAAGGCAGACGGGGCCAGCAGCGCAACTGCAAGGCAAGTGAGTGGGAGTATTGCTGGTTTCTGCATGGCAAGCACCTCCTGCCCCCATGCTACGCGGCTTAGCGTTTTCAAACAAGAAAACCCCGGCAGGGGCCGGGGTTTGATCTGTTTGCTGCCAGCGGTGTTACTTGCTGCAGCGCTTTTCCGCGTCTTCCACCGCAGCGGTAAAGCCCAGCAGCGAGAACGTGTCCTTGGTCTGGGTGCCCCGCGCCGAGCGCGCGGTCATCACCGCATTGGAGCCGCGCTTCATCGCGGTGATGATCTTGGCATCATCCGCGGGCGTGGCCGGCCAGGCCCATTCGCCTTCGGTGAACAGTTCGAACTGTGACTCGCCGATAGCCATGTTCACGGTAGAGCCCGGTGCAAACGGGTAACCGCCGGTAAAGCTGATCTCGCCCTTGGGCGTGCTTGCGTCGCGGAAGGTGACAAACAGCTGGATCTCGCTGCGGCGCACTGCCACCACCCGGCCGTCGCGGGTGTTCACGGTCTCTTTCGGCGCCGACACGCCCCAGCACTCCGCCGGGTTGTCGCCTTCAAAGACGCTCCAGTCCACATTCGCAGCGACCCGGTTGTTCGATGTCTCCTGCGCAACTGCAGTGGTTGCCAATGCTGCCAGACACAGGCCCGCAGCCACGCGGGCGAGTTTCAATGCCATTTGTCCCGACTCCAAGACTGTTCTCATACCTCAAAATCAAGCAAAGGGCCCGCAGCGTTCAACCGCTGTCTGGTCCCGATCCCCTCGCTTGCGCTACACAAGCACACTAACGTAACTAGCACCACGGGCGAAAGTGCGTTTTGGCAGGTTTTCGCCCAGAAAAACCGCACGGAAACATGAGGGGAGACATCATGGCGAAACCTGTGCCCATGGCCGAAGTCTGGCGCGGCCCGATCCTGGAGAGCCTGCACCTGGGCCACGCCGTCATCTGTGACGACACCGGCCAGGTGGTGCGCAGCTGGGGCGACCCGGATGCGGTGATCTATCCGCGCAGCTCCGCCAAGATGATCCAGGCGCTGCCGCTGATCACCTCCGGCGCCGCCGCGCGCTATGGTCTGAACCCGGAACAGCTGGCGCTGGCTTGCGCCTCGCACAACGGCGCCCATATCCACACGGACCGGGTTAACGCCTGGCTCGATCAGCTGGGGCTTGGCGATGACGACTTCCGCTGCGGCCCGCAGCTGCCGGATGACATCCCGGCCCGCAACGCGCTGATCAAAACCGACAACAGCCCCTGCCAGGTGCACAACAACTGCTCCGGTAAACACGCGGGCTTTCTGACCCTGAACCAGTATCTGGGCGGCGGCGCGGAATACATCGAGGTCAGCCACCCGGTGCAGCAGGCCTGCCTTGCGGCATTTGAGGAAACCACCGGCCAGGACAGCCCCGGCTATGGCATCGACGGCTGCTCGGCCCCGAATTTTGCCACCACCGTCACCGGGCTGGCCCGTTCGATGGCCTGGTTCGCCAGTGCCGCAGACCGCTCCGACCGCCCGTCAGAGGCGGCGCAGCAGCTGGTCGCGGCCATGACGGCGCATCCCGAACTGGTGGCCGGCGAAACCCGCTGCTGCACCAACCTGATGCGCGCAATGGACGGCAAAGTGGCAATCAAGACCGGCGCCGAGGCGGTGTTCATCGCCATCCTGCCGGAGCAAAAGCTGGGCGTTGCGCTGAAGATCTCCGATGGCAGCACCCGCGCCAGCGAATGCGCGATTGCGGCGCTCATGGTCAGCCTCGGCGTGCTGGATGCTGACCACCCGGAGACCCGCAAATACATGAACAAGATGCTCTACAGCCGCCGCGGGCTGGAGTGCGGTTCGATCCGCCCCGCAGCGGAGCTGCTGTTTTAAAGACGCAGCCGAACGGTTGTTCAGAAGTCTGAAGCAAAATGCCCCGGTCCCGGACCGGGGCATTGGCGTTACATATCCATCTCGATGATTTCGGCCACTTCGACAGAGCCGCTGCCGTCCACCACCATCGGGCAGCCTTTGGCCATTTCACAGGCGGCATCCTGGTCCGCGGCCTCGACCACCGTGTAGCCCGAGATCGGGTTGGCACCGCCGTCATCCGCCACGCCGCCGCTGCTGACGGTCTTGGACATGCCCACCGGCGCGCCGGGGATTTTCAGGGCCTCGCCCATCGACCCCATCCAGTTTTTCCAGGCTTCCATGACCCTGGCGCCTTCCTCCTCGCTCTCCGGGGTTTTGCCGCCGTGGTACGCAAAAATGAACTGTGGCATTGGTCTTCTCCCTTGGTTGCTAGCGGATGGTGGTTCAGGCCGCTTGACTGAGCAGCGCTTCCAGCTTGCGCAGGGTGGAGGTCCAGCCCCGCTCATGGCTGGCGGCGATCTCATCATCGCCCAGGTCGCGGTGGTCGATCAGCAGCACCGCTCCGTCTCCGGCGGCGGCAATGGTAAAGGTCACATGGCTTTCGGCGCCGCGGCGGCCGTCCTCGCCGTGCCAGGCCCAGGTGAAGCCGACCGATTTCGGCGCATCCACATGGGTCACCTGGCCGGAAACATGAAACCGCTGCCCGTCGCTGTTCTGCATAATGGAATACCAGGGGCCGGTGCGGCTGAAATCCAGATCATACTCCGGGATGTGCACGCCCTCCGGGCCCCACCATTTCAGCAGTTTTTCCGGGGTCGTCACCCAAGCAAACAGGCTCCCGGGGCTGACCGGAAACATCCTCTGCAGCTGCAGGCCGCTCATGCTTCATCCTCCATCATGGCGGCCTCAAGCCGGTCCAGGCTGCCCTCCCAGAAAGCGCGGCGGGATTGAGTCCACTCGGCAATCACCCGCAGCCCCTCCGGCCGGGCGGAATAGAGCCGCTTGGTGCCATCGGCCCGCTGGCTGACCAGCCCGGCCTCGCGCAGCACCTTCAGATGGCGCGAAATTGCCGGCGCCGAAATGCCAGCCGCTGGGGCCAGATTGCCTGCGGGCAGTTCTCCTTCAGAGATCAGCTGGTCGACAATCGACATGCGGGTTTCATCCGACAGGGCGGCAAAAGATTTCAAAAGCGGGGTCATGGTTTAATTATTAACGCGTTTGTTAATTATGAAAAGGAAAAAGTTCCGGGAAACATGACACAGTCTCAGGCCGCAGAGGCGCTCCCGCCCGTCGCCGGCCTGTTCTGCGAACAGGCCGCCTCCCGTTGGGCCAGGCTCAGCGCCGATGGCGCTGAGCCTGGCCCAAGGCCGCCAAGGGGTGGCTGCGCCAGCAGCCGCACCTGCGGGCGCGGGAGGGCGTGCTGATCCTGCTTCCTGATTTAGGTTCAGCCTTTGAAGCCGTCCTGGGCATATCCCTGGATATAAAGCAGCGCGGTCAGGTCGCCGTGGTTGATGCGGATATCGCATTCCGCCGCAACCGAGGGCTTGGCGTGCAGGGCAACCCCGGCGCCCGCACGCTTCAGCATGCCCAGATCATTGGCGCCGTCGCCCACGGCCATCACATCCGCCGCGCTGATCCCCAGCCGGGCGCTGATCTGCTCCAGTGCCTCGACCTTGGCCTCGCGGCCCAGGATCGGGCGGCCGGCCGCACCTGTCAGCCTGCCCTCCTCAACCAGCAATGTATTTGCGCGGTTCTCGTCAAAGCCCAGCTCCGCCGCCACCTGCGCGGTGAACGCCGTGAACCCGCCCGAGACCAGCGCCGCATAAGCGCCCTCCGCCTTCATCGTCGCCAGCAGCTGTTTGCCGCCGGGCATCAAGGTGATGCGCTCGGCCAGCACCTTGGCAATCACCGTCTCCGGCAGGCCTTTCAGCAGCCCGACCCGTTCGGTCAGCGCGCCTTCGAAGTCCAATTCACCGTTCATCGCCCGGGCGGTGATCTCCTTGACCCGGGCGCCAACGCCTGCTTCCTCGGCCAGCTCATCAATGCATTCCTGCTGGATCATGGTGGAGTCCATATCGGCCAGCAGCATTTTCTTCTTCCGTCCCTCAGCGGGCTGGATAACCAGGTCCACCCCCATACCTTGCAGCTCGGCCCAGACGTCCCAGCGGTTGTCCGGCATCTGTTCCAGACGGAACTCGGCCGCCACGCCGAGGGCCAGCCATTCCGCCTCGCCGCCGCCCCAGGCATTGCGCAGCGATTCGATCAGCGCAGGCTCCAGCACCGGTTGGGCAGGGTTGCAAAGCAGGGTGGCAGCAAACATCGGCGGGCTCCGTTCCAATTGGATTCCCTTTGTCATAGCGGTCCGTCTCCGGATCGGCCAGCCTGCGGGAAACCGTCAAAAACATCGGTCATTATAAGGCATAAAGCTTGCCCTCATTTTGAACCGGCTGTTTCCGATGGTGGAAAAACGTGTCGCAAAAAGCGTTCCATTGGCCGTATTTTTCCAAGTTTCCGGTTGCATGCCGCGCTGCAGCGGCCTAGCTCTGAAGGCGGGACACCCCTCCCCAACGAGGGGCGCTTATCTGGAAGGGTAGCATTTATGGCTATTGAACAACCGGCGTCGCACGCTTCCGTGCGCGAACCTAACACGCGGCCGGCCAATCCGCGTTTTTCCTCGGGGCCTTGCGCCAAACCTCCTGTCTTTGATGTTGCCAAACTGGCGGATGCGCCGCTGGGCCGCTCGCACCGGGCTGCCGTGGGCAAGGAGCGCCTGAAGGCCGCAATCGAAGGCACCCGCGAGATCCTGGGCATTCCGGCAGATTACAAAATCGGCATCGTGCCCGCCTCCGACACCGGCGCGGTGGAAATGGCGATGTGGAACCTCCTCGGCGCCCGCGGGGTCGAGATGCTGGCCTGGGAAAGCTTCGGCTCCGGCTGGGTCACCGACGTGGTGAAACAGCTCAAGCTGGACGCCACCGTCAAGACTGCCGATTACGGCCAGATCGTCGATCTCGGCACCGTCGATTTCTCCAATGACGTTGTCTTCACCTGGAATGGCACCACTTCCGGAGTGCGGGTGCCCAACGGCAACTGGATCCCGGCAGACCGCGAAGGGCTGACCATCTGCGATGCCACCTCCGCCGCATTCGCGCAGCGCTTGCCCTGGGACAAGCTGGATGTGACCACCTTCTCCTGGCAGAAGGTGCTGGGCGGCGAGGCGGCGCACGGTATGCTGATCCTGAGCCCCCGCGCGGTGGAGCGGCTGGAAAGCTACACCCCGGCCTGGCCGCTGCCCAAAATCTTCCGCCTGACCAAAGGCGGCAAGCTGATCGACGGCATCTTCCAGGGCGCCACCATCAACACGCCCTCGATGCTGGCGGTGGAGGATTACTTGCTGGCGCTTGATTGGGCCCGCTCCATCGGCGGGCTGGAAGGCCTGCGCGAACGCGCCTACGCCAACCTCGCTGCGGTGCAAAGCTTTGTGCAGGACAACCCGTGGATCGCCTTCCTGGCAGAACAGCCGGAGAACCGCTCCAACACCTCTGTCTGCCTCAAATTCACCGACCCGCGCATCCTGGACGGTGCCGCCTTTGCCAAGGCCGTTGCCAAACGGCTGGAGGGGGAAGGCGTGGCCTATGACATCGGCGCCTACCGCGACGCGCCCGCCGGTCTGCGCATCTGGTGCGGCGGCACGGTGGAGGCCGCCGACGTGGCCGCGCTGATGCCCTGGATCAAATGGGCCTTTGAGGCCGAGATCGCCGCGCAGACCGAAGCGGCCTGAGCAACCTTAAAGGCGGGCGGCAGCGCCCGCCGTCCCAGCACAGACATTCTAAGGACCAAACCCATGGCTCCCAAAGTTCTCATCTCCGACAAACTCTCCGAGGCCGCCGTCCAGATCTTCCGCGATCGCGGCATTGATGTCGATTTCCTGCCCGACGTGGGCAAGGACAAGGACAAGCTGGCCGAGATCATCGGCCAGTATGACGGCCTCGCCATCCGCTCCGCCACCAAGGTGACCGAAAAGATCCTCGAGAAGGCGGACAACCTCAAGGTCGTCGGCCGGGCCGGCATCGGCACCGACAACGTCGACAAGGAAGCCGCCTCCAAACGCGGCGTGATCGTGATGAACACGCCTTTCGGCAACATGATCACCACCGCCGAACATGCCATCGCCATGATGTTCGCGGTTGCCCGCCAGCTGCCCGAGGCCTCGGCTTCGACCCATGCCGGCAAGTGGGAGAAATCCAAGTTCATGGGGGTTGAGCTCACCGGCAAGACCCTGGGCGTGATCGGCGCCGGCAACATCGGCGGCATCGTCTGCGACCGCGCCCGCGGCCTCAAGATGAAAGTGGCGGCCTACGACCCCTATCTCAGCACCGAGAAGGCCGACAAGATGGGTGTCGAAAAGGTGGAACTGGACGAGCTCTTGGCGCGGGCCGATTTCATCACCCTGCATGTGCCGCTGACCGACCAGACCCGCAACATCCTGTCCAAGGAGAACCTGGAAAAGACCAAGAAGGGCGTACGCATCATCAACTGCGCCCGCGGCGGCCTGGTGGACGAGGCCGCATTGGCGGAACTCCTCACCTCCGGCCATGTGGCAGGCGCCGCCTTCGACGTGTTCTCGGTTGAACCGGCCAAGGAAAACGCCCTGTTTGGCCTGCCGAACGTGGTCTGCACCCCGCACCTGGGCGCCGCCACCACCGAAGCACAGGAAAACGTCGCCCTGCAGGTGGCGGAACAGATGTCCAACTACCTCTTGACCGGCGCGGTGGAAAACGCGCTCAACATGCCCAGCGTCACGGCCGAGGAAGCCAAGGTCATGGGCCCCTGGATCAAGCTGGCCGACCATCTGGGCAGCTTTGTGGGCCAGATGACCGATGAGCCGATCAAGGCGATCAACATCCTATACGACGGGGTAGCCGCAGGTATGAACCTGGATGCGCTGAACTGCGCGGTGATCGCGGGCATCATGAAACGCTCCAACCCCGAGGTGAACATGGTCTCCGCCCCGGTGGTCGCCAAGGAGCGCGGCATCCAGATCTCCACCACCAACCAGGACAAGTCCGGCTCCTTCGACGGCTACATCAAGGTGACCGCCGTCACTTCCAAGCGCGAGCGTTCGGTGGCCGGCACCGTGTTCTCGGACAGCAAGCCGCGGTTCATCCAGATCAAGGGCATCAACATCGAGGCCGATGTCGGCGCCCATATGCTCTACACCACCAACGAGGACGTGCCCGGCATCATCGGCACCCTGGGCCACACCCTGGGCGACAGCGGCGTCAACATCGCCAACTTCACCCTGGGCCGGTCCGAAGCCGGCGGCGAAGCCATCGCGCTCCTCTATGTGGATGAGCGGGTGCCGGCAGAGGCCCGGGCCCAGCTGGCCGAAACCGGTCTGTTCAACCAGATCAAGCCGCTGGAGTTCGACGTCGTCTGAGCGACCTGAACACTGCCGCAGACCGCTCCTGCATTCCTGTGCGGGGGCGGCCTCTCAGTTTCAGCGCAGGCGTGAACACCGCCTTTTCCGGACGGCTGCGCAGAACCACCGCTGCAAAGATCAGCATCGACAGCAGCGCCGCCGCCGATCCGGCCTGCGCCAGCGCGTCAGTCCGCTCCTGGATGGCCAGCGGGATGCCCGGCACCAGCAGCGCCAGGGCCAGCAATGCGCTGCCCAGATGCCAGCGCGGCAAGGCTCCCTCCGCCGCCTCGGGCAGCAGGTGGTAGTACAGTGCATAGATCGCGCAGCTGACCCAGCCCAGCAGGTTCAAATGCCCATGCGCCGGCGACAGAAGGTGATCCTGGCTCGCCGACATCTGGATGCCCCAAACCATGCCGCCAAGTGCCGAGGCCACAGCGGCCAGCATGAACCATCGTGCAATTCCCGTCATTGTTCCCTCCCGGCATTGTCCCTGGCAATAGTCTCCCGGCTAAAGGTGGTGCAGACACTCCATTTGGCCAGCCCCCATTCCGGCAGCACCCCGGGGGGTTGAGCCCGCCGTCGCAATGCGCCATCACTGCCGCCAAGCCTGCACACAGGAGCCGCACCATGACCGCCCCCCTTTATGCCATCGGAGATATCCACGGCCAGCGCACCATGCTGGAAGACGCGCTGCAGCGGATCGAAGCCGACGGCGGCGAGGACGCCCGCATCGTCTTTCTCGGCGACTACACCGATCGCGGCCCCGAGAGCCGCGGCGTGATCGACCGGCTGATGCAGGGCCAGGCCGCGGGGCGCAACTGGATCTGCCTCAAGGGCAACCATGACCGGATGTTCTCGATGTTCCTCGAGGACTACCCGCGCAACGATTCCCAGCTGCTGGTCGGCTACCACTGGCTGCATGAGCGGTTGGGCGGCATCGAGACCCTGCAATCCTACGGCGTCGAGGTTGCAGAGGGCGGCCGCATCTACCAGATTCACGCCCGCGCCCGCGCCGCGGTGCCGCAGGCGCATCTGGACTTCCTAAACGGCCTCAAGCCGTACCATCAGGAGGGGGAACTGCTGTTTGTGCACGCAGGCATCCGCCCCGGCCTGCCGCTTGAGGCGCAAAGCGAGGACGACCTGATCTGGATCCGTCAGGAGTTCCTCAAGGACGAACGCGCCCACCCCTGGCTGGTGGTGCATGGCCACACCCCGGCCAAACGGGCAGAACACTGCATCAACCGGATCAACCTCGACAGCGGTGCCGGCTACGGCCGCCCGCTCTCAACAGCCGTTTTCGAAGGCCGCGATTGCTGGCTGCTGACGGACACCGGCCGCCAGCCGCTCCGTCCCTGATCCCTTTCATCTGGCTGAAAATATCCTGGGGGTGAGCGCCGAAAGGTGCGAGGGGGCAAAGCCCCCTCAACCCGCCGTCACGCCCAGTCCAGCACCACCTTGCCGCTGGAGCCTGATTTCATCGCCGCAAAGCCTTCGGCGAACTCATCAACGCAGAACCGATGGGTGATCACCCGGCTCACATCCAGCCCGTTCTGCAGCATCGCTATCATCTTGTACCAGGTCTCGAACATCTCGCGCCCGTAGACGCCCTTGATGGTGATCGCCTTGAACACGATGCGGCTCCAATCCACCGGCGATTTGCCCGGCGGAATGCCCAATAGCGCGATCTTGCCGCCCATCACCAGTGCCTCGACCATCTGGTCCAGCGCCGCCTGATTGCCGGACATCTCCAGCCCGACGTCAAACCCCTGTTTCAGGCCCAACTCGTGCACCACGTCCTGCAGCTCTTCCTGCGCCACGTTCACCGCGCGCACCGCTGGCACCACATGTTCCGCCAGCGCCAGCCGGTCCGGGTTGATGTCCGTAATCACCACATGCCGCGCGCCGGCATGTTTCGCCACCGCCGCCGCCATGATACCAATCGGGCCTGCGCCGGTGATCAGCACGTCCTCGCCCAGGAGGTCAAAGCTCAAGGCGGTATGCACCGCATTGCCCAAGGGATCCAGGATCGCGCCAATCTCATCCGGCACGTCATCCGGCAGCGGCACAACGTTGAAGGCCGGCAGTTTCAGATACTGCGCAAAGGCGCCTTGTTCATTCACCCCGATGCCGCGGGTGCCCGGGTCCAGGTGGAACTTGCCGGCCCGGCTCTGACGCGAGTCGGTCTTGATCAGATGCCCCTCGCCGGAGCAGCGCTGGCCGACCTGCAGATCCTCCACATTGCGGCCGATCTCGACGATCTCGCCGGCAAACTCATGGCCGGTGATCATCGGCACCGGCACGGTGTGCGATGCCCATTCGTCCCAGTTCCAGATATGGATGTCGGTGCCGCAGATACCGGTCTTCCTGACCTTGATCAGCACCTCGTCGGGGCCGATCTCCGGCACCGGCGCCTGCACCATCCACAGGCCTTCCTCAGGATGGCTTTTCTCCAGCGCCTTCATTGTGTTCGGACGGCCCATCAGATCACTCCCAGTTCCTTGCCAACCTTGCCGAATGCCGCCAGCGCGCGGTCCAGCTCCTCCTGCGTCAGCGCCGCATTCATCTGGGTGCGGATCCGCGCCTGGCCGCGCGGCACGACGGGGAAGAAGAAGCCGGAGACATAGACGCCCTCGTCAAACAGCCGTGCCGCCATATCCTGCGCCAGCTGCGCCTCGCCCAGCATCACCGGGATGATCGGATGCTCACCGGGCAAGAGGTCAAAGCCCAGCCCTTCCAGTCCCGCGCGCCAGTATTTCGCATTCTCGAACAGCCGCAATCGCAGCCCGTCCCCTTCCTCCACCAGCCGGATCGCTTCCAGCCCGGCAGCAACAATGGATGGCGGCAGCGAATTGGAGAACAAATAGGGCCGCGCCCGCTGCCGCAGCAGGTCGATCACTGGCTGCGGCCCGGCGATGTAACCGCCGATGGCCCCCCCAAGTGCTTTGCCCAAAGTCCCGGTGACGATATCCACGTCCACCCCGAAATGCTCCGGCGTGCCAGGCCCCCGTCGCCCCCATGAAGCCGGTGGCGTGGCAGTCATCCACCATCACCACCGCGTCGTATTTGTCCGCCAGGGCCCGGATCTCCGGCAGCTTCGCCAGATAGCCGTCCATCGAGAAGACGCCGTCGGTGGCAATCATAATATGCCGCGCGCCGTCCTCGCGGGCCTGCTTCAGCCAGGCCTCCAGGTCGTTCATGTCGCTGTTCAGATAGCGGTAGCGCTTGGCCTTGCACAGCCGCACCCCGTCGATGATCGACGCATGGTTCAGGCTGTCCGAGATGATCGCATCCTCCGGCCCCAGCAGCGGCTCAAACAGCCCGCCGTTGGCGTCGAAACAGGCCGCAAACAGGATCGCGTCATCCTTGCCCAGGAACTTGGCCAGCCTTTGCTCCAGCTCCCGGTGAATGTCCTGGGTGCCGCAGATGAACCGCACCGACGCCATGCCGAAGCCCTTCGGCTCCATCGCGTCCTTGGCCGCCTGGATCAGCGCCGGGTGGTCGGCCAGACCCAGATAGTTGTTGGCGCAGAGGTTGATCACCTGCCGGTCCCCGACGGTGATCCCGCCCCCCTGCGGGGAGGTGATCATTCGCTCGCGCTTGTACAGCCCCTCAGCCTCGATCCGGGCCAGCGTGTTGGAGATGTCGGTCAGAAAAGCAGTGGACATGCGCAAACTCCCTTGGTGTCTCGAGTCGCGTGTCTATCATAACGGACGTCCGTCCGGAATACAGGAATTCACTATCCCGGAAAAAAATCCGTGAAACCGGATGATGCGGGTGGAAATCCGCCAAAGCGGACTATCTGCCAAAGGCAGGGAGGGCACAGCCATGGCAAAGGTCACCGGCATCGGCGGCGTATTCATCAAGGCCCGCGGCGGTGCCCAGGCGCTGGCCGCATGGTACCGCGGCCACCTCGGGCTGGAGCTGACGGACTTCGGCGGTGCCATTCTGAACTGGCAAGAGGACAGGAGTGAGGACGGCGGTCTCACCGTCTGGGCCGCGGCTGATCCGGACAGCACCTGGTTCAGCCCCAGCGGGGCCTCCTTCATGATCAACTACCGCATCGATGACATGGACGGCATGATCGCGCAGCTGACGGCGGCGGGCATCCCGATCCTGCAAGGCCCTGAGACGCACGAAAATGGTCGCTTCCTCTGGATCATGGACCCGGAAGGCAACAAGGTGGAGCTGTGGGAACCCAGGCTTTGGGATGAAAACAACAAAGGCTGACACCCCAAAAGAAAACGCGGCCCCCAAAGGGAGCCGCGCTTCCAATCAGCAAAGCTGTCTGGCTTAGTCCAGCGACAGGTTCACAGCCAACTCGCGGCCGTCACGGCCGGGCTCGATGTCGAAAGTGACTTTCTGGTTGTCTGCCAGGCCGGTCAGGCCGGAACGCTCAACAGCGGAAATGTGCACGAACACATCTTTGCTGCCGCCGTCGGGTGCGATGAAGCCGTAGCCTTTGGTGGTGTTGAACCATTTTACGGTGCCGGTGGCCATATCCGTAGTCTCCTAAGTATGTGCTGCCCGCGTTGGTGCGGCAGCCTGGCGTAGTCGGTCTGGATCGAGAGACTGATAACGCCGCGAAAACGGGAGACAGTGGATCGACAAGAATAACGTTAGCGCCCTTCATATGGTCTGTCCCCCCGAGTTGTTCAAGGGGAATGTGCATAAAAGGCACAAGGTGGGGGTTTTAGGCCGATGAAAGCCGGAGTGTCTTGTAAGCTCAGGATGAAAAACCTGCCTTACGCATTCTTCACGATCAGAAACACCCGCGCAGGCCCCTCGGGGGCGGTGATCGAATGGGCCACATCGGCGGCATAGCGGGCGGTGTCGCCGGCCTGCAGCTGGTCCTTGGCATTGCCGGAACTCACCGCGATCTCGCCTTCCAGCACCGTCAGCTGCTCCACCGCGCCGCGGGTGTGGGGCTGGCTGACCAGCGCGCCGCCCTGATCGAACCGGATGTCATAGACCTCATGCCCGCCGGCCTCCTCTGGCGGCGACAGGATGCGGATGCGGCAGCCCTGGCCCATGTTCTCGATCTTGGGCACGTCGCTCGCGCGCAGCACCTCGATCCGGTCCTGCATGTCGCCTGCTTCCAGAAGCCCGGCAAAATCCACCTGCAAGGCGCGCGTCAGGTTCCACAGCGTTGCAATGGTAGGGGAGCTTTCGCCGCGCTCGATCTGGCTCACCATCGAGCGGCTGACGCCGGACAGGTTCGCCACCGCTTCCAGGCTCAGGCCTTGCGCGCGGCGTGCCTCCTTCAGGCGGGCGGGCAGCAGGGTCAGGATATCGTCTGTGTTTTCCGTCATGACGGATTCTCTGCGCCGGCGAGGCGGATTTGTCAAATGCTCTGGCAAAACGCGGATGCTGCGCCGCGGCGGTGCACAGGGGGTGTACAAGGGGTGCACGGGTGGTGACGCAGCGTTTCAATGACGGCACGTCCGGGCAGACAGGCCCATGCTGCGGGTGCATAGTGGCGCTGGACCTGAGGAGGAATGAGACAATGACCGACATCGTGATCCTGGACGGCGCCCGCACCGCCATCGGCACTTTCGGCGGCGCTTTGGCGGGCACCGCGCCCATCGACCTGGCCGCAACCGTCTCCAAGGCGGCGCTGGAACGCTCTGGGGTGGAGGGCGGTCAGATCGGCCATGTGGTGTTCGGCCACATCATCAACACCGAACCCCGCGACATGTATCTGAGCCGGGTTGCAGCGATGCAGGCAGGAGTGCCGGATGCAGTGCCGGCGATGAACGTGAATCGCCTCTGCGGTTCTGGCGTGCAGGCAATTGTATCGGCTTATCAGTCACTTGCCATGGGAGATGCGGAATTTGCCCTGGCGGGGGGCGCTGAGAACATGTCGCGCAGCCCTTACATCATCCAGCAAAGCCGCTGGGGGGCGAAGATGGGCGATGTGAAATCGCTCGACATGATGCTGGGTGCGCTGAACTGCCCCTTTGGCACCGGCCACATGGGGGTAACGGCCGAGAATGTCGCCGATGAACACGGCATCACCCGCGCCCAGATGGATGAATTTGCCCTCGCCAGCCAGACCCGCGCCGCCGGGGCAATCGAGGCGGGGCATTTCAAATCGCAGATCACGCCGGTGGAGGTGAAGATCAAACGCGATCTGGTGCCGTTTGAAGTGGACGAGCACCCCAAGGGCACCTCGCTGGAGAAACTGGCGGGCTTGAAGGCGGTCTTTCAGAAGGACGGCCGGGTAACTGCCGGAAATGCCAGTGGAATTAACGATGGTGCGGCGGCGATGGTGCTGGCCACGGCGGCGGCGGCTGAGCGGGCCGGGCTGAAACCCAAGGCCCGGATTCTGGGCTATGCCCATGCAGGCGTGCGTCCCGAAGTGATGGGCATTGGCCCGGTGCCCGCGGTGCGGAACCTGCTGGAGAAAACCGGTTTGTCAGCGGGTGATTTCGACGTGATCGAATCAAACGAAGCCTTTGCCGCCCAGGCGCTGGCGGTGAACAAGGAGCTGGGGCTGGATCCGGCCAAGGTAAACCCCAACGGGGGCGCCATTGCTCTGGGTCACCCGGTAGGAGCAACCGGGGCGATCATCACTTTGAAAACACTGTATGAACTGGAACGCACTGGCGGCTCCAAAGGGCTGGTCACCATGTGCATCGGCGGCGGCCAGGGCATCGCGCTGGCGATAGAGCGGCTGTAACCGGCAGAAGAGGGGGCGCTGCCCCCTCGCGCCTTACGGCGCTCCCCCCGGAGTATTTTTGACCAGAAAGAAGCGGCAGGTCTTGCCAGTGCTCAGATCAGCAGCAGGACCACCGCAAGAAGGCCTGCACCGCCGGCAGCTCCGGCAAGGGCAGGGGCGAGCCAGGCGCGGGGCCCGCGGTTCTGGACCCCGTTCTGCTGGGCCTGGGCGATCAGTGCCTGTTCGACCAGGGCTGGCAGGCGCGGGCCAAAGCGGGCCATCACCTTGGCGGTGTCCAGGAGGTCGGAGGCCACCGCGCGCGGGCCGATGGATTTCTTGATGTAATCCTCGACCACCGGACGGGCGGCTTCCCAGATGTTGATATGCGGGTCCAGCGAACGCGCGACCCCCTCGACCACCACCATGGTACGCTGCAGCAGGATCAGTTCGGTGCGGGTTTCCATGCCGAAACGTTCTGTGACTTCAAACAGATAGTTCAGCAGCCGTCCCATGGAGATTTGCGAGGCATCCATGCCGAAGATCGGCTCGCCCACGGCGCGCAGGGCGCGGGCGAATTCGTCGACATCGCGGTTGGCGGGCACATAGCCGGCCTCGAAATGCACCTCGGCCACACGTTTGTAATCGCGCTTGATGAAGCCATAGAGGATCTCGGCATAGACCCGGCGGGTGTATTCGTCGATGTGGCCCATGATGCCGAAGTCATAGGCGATGATGTCACCGTTGCTGGCCACCTTGAGGTTGCCCTGGTGCATGTCGGCGTGGAAGAAACCGTCGCGCAGCGCGTGGCGCAGGAACAATGACAGCACCCGGTCGGCCAGGATCTTGCGGTCGTGGCCTGCCGCATCCAGCGCGTCATTGTCGCCAAGCGCGATGCCGTCGGCCCAGCCCATGGTCATCACCCGGCGGGCGGAATAGGCCCAACGGATTTCCGGCAGCTGGAAGCCTTCGTCTTTGGTGGTGTTGGCGGCAAATTCCGAAGCCGCGGCACTTTCCAGCCGCAGGTCCAGTTCACCCTGCACAACGCCGTCGAAATGCTCGATCACATCCATCGGTTTCAGGCGGCGGGCGCCGGGGGCGAACAGGTCGACGATGCGGGCGGCGAAATAGAAGGCGTCCACGTCCTTGTTGAAAGCGCGCTCGATGCCCGGGCGCAGCACTTTGACCGCCACTCCCTCGCCGGTCTCGGCCAGGGTGGCACGGTGGACCTGGGCGATGGAGGCGGCGGCCACAGGGTCGCTGAAGTCCGAGAAGATTTCCGAGGCCGGGCGGCCCAGTTCCTTTTCCACCTCGGCCAGCGCTTCGGCGCGGGAGAACGGCGGCAGCTTGTCCTGCAGCACGCGCAGCTGGTTGGCCAGATCCTTGCCCACAACGTCAGGCCGGGTCGAGAGAACCTGCCCGAACTTGATGTAGGCAGGCCCCAGCGCGTTCAGGGCGCGGGTTTCCGGCGGCATCGCGGGGTCGCCCTTGTAGCCCAGCCATTTGAACGGCCAGCCTAAGGCCCGCGCCAGCATCCGGAGGGGTTTGGGCGCCTCGAACGCCTCCAGCACCGAATGCATGGCGCCAGTGCGCTCAAAGGTGGCGCCTGTGCGGATCAGGCGCAGGATATTATGAGGGCCGCGCATGGATCAGATCTTCCAGCCGGAGTGCAGGGCGGCGATGCCCATAGACAGGTTGCGGTATTTGGCGTTGTCGAACCCTGCCTGTTTCACCATGCCCAGGAAGGTTTCCTGGTCGGGGAAGTTGCGGATCGATTCCACCAGGTACTGATAGCTGTCGTAGTCGCCCGCAATCATCTGCCCCATCCGCGGGATCACGTTGAAGGAATAGAGGTCATAGAGCTTTTGCAGCCCGTCGTTCGGCAGTTGCGAGAACTCCAGCACCATCAGCCGCCCGCCGGGGCGCAGCACCCGGTAGGCTTCGTTCAGGGCCTCCTGCGGGCGGGTCACGTTCCGGATGCCGAAGGAGATCGTATAGACATCAAAAGTGTTGTCCTTGAACGGCAGTTTCATCGCGTCGCCAGTGACCCAGTCGAGGCTGTCGGCCATCTGCTCGGCCTCGGCGCGTTTGCGGCCTTCTTCCAGCATCGGGCGGGTGAGGTCGAGCACGGTGGAATGGCCGGACCCTGCGCGTTTCAGGAAGCGGAAGGAAATGTCGCCGGTGCCGCCGGCCACATCCAAGAGCCGCTGGCCCGGGCGCGGCGCCAGCCAGTCCATCATCGCGTCTTTCCAGACCCGGTGGATGCCCACGCTCATCACATCGTTCATGATGTCGTATTTCGAGGCGACCGAATTGAAGACCCCCTGCACGCGGCCTGCCTTCTCCTCCTCGCGGACGGTTTCGAACCCGAAATGGGTGGTATTGTCGCTGCTATCGCTCATGAGGCTTGCCGTTTGCTGAATTCCGCCCTTGTTATAAGGCGCTGTAGGGCAGGCACAATGCGGCCCGTTGGTTCAGGAGGGGTGTAATGCCAGAATTGCCCGAGGTCGAGACGGTGAAACGCGGTTTGGCGCCTGCGATGGAGGGGGCGGTGATCACAAAGGCGTCCGTGAACCGCCCGGATCTGCGCTGGCCGTTTCCGGATCGGATGGCGGAGCGGCTGACCGGGGCAAAGGTCAATGCGCTGCGGCGGCGGTCGAAATACATCCTGGCCGATCTCGACACAGATGAGACTCTGCTCATTCACCTCGGCATGTCGGGACGTATGACGGTGTCTGGCGATCCGCTGGGGCAGTTTGCCCATGAGCACCCGCAGGCGGAAAAGCACGACCATGTGGTGCTGGACATGGACAACGGCGCCCGCATCACCTTCAACGATCCGCGCCGGTTCGGGGCGATGGATCTGCTGGAGACTGCGACGGCCGAGTCGCACAAACTGCTGGCGGTGCTGGGGCCGGAGCCCTTGGGCAATGATTTCCATGAGGATCACCTGGTGGCGGCCTTCCAGGGGCGCAACACGCCGGTGAAATCGGCATTACTGGATCAGGGAATCATCGCGGGCCTTGGTAACATCTACGTCTGCGAAGCGTTGTTCCGTGCGGGAATTTCGCCACGCCGCAAGGCCGGGCAGATTGCCGCGCAACGGGTGGCAGCCCTGGTGCCGATCATCCGCGAAGTGCTGCAGGACGCAATCCAGGCGGGGGGATCGTCGCTGAAAGATTTCCGGCAAGCCTCTGGTGAACTTGGATATTTCCAGCACTCCTTTGACGCCTACGGGCGCGAGGGCGAACCGTGCAGGCGCGCGGGTTGCGCCGGGTCAATTGCCAGAATCACCCAGTCCGGGCGCTCCACCTTCTACTGTGTAAAGTGCCAAAGATAGCTTGATCAGGGGGACCCTTTTGGTAAGGACTCGGGACTGAACGGAACAACCGAAAGAGAAATCATGGCCTACGAGACGATCACCGTCGATGTGCAGGACCACGTTTGCCTTATTAAACTGAACCGCCCAGAGGCGATGAACGCGCTCAACCAGGAGCTCATTGGCGAGCTTTGCGATGCTCTTGAGGAAGCTGATGCCAGCGACAAGGTGCGCTGCATTGTGCTGACCGGCTCCGAGAAGGCCTTTGCCGCCGGCGCCGACATCAAGGAGATGTCGGAGCTGAGCTTTACCGAAGTGTTTGCCACCAACCTGTTTGCCGATGCCAACGACCGGATCTCGGCGATCCGCAAGCCGGTGATCGCGGCGGTTGCGGGTTATGCGCTGGGCGGCGGCTGCGAGCTGGCGATGCTGTGCGATTTCATCATCGCCGCCGAAACCGCCAAGTTCGGCCAGCCCGAAATCAACCTCGGCGTTGTGGCCGGCATTGGCGGCACTCAGCGGCTGACCCGGTTTGTGGGCAAGTCCAAGTCGATGGACATGAACCTGACGGGCCGCTTCATGAACGCCGAGGAAGCCGAGCGCGCAGGTCTGGTGTCACGGGTGGTGCCGGCCAAGAAGCTGATCGAGGAAGCCACCGCCGCGGCGCATAAGATCGCCGAGAAATCCCTGCTGACCGCGATGGCGGTAAAGGAATTGGTGAACCGCTCCTATGAGCTGCCGCTGAACGAAGGCCTGCTGTTTGAACGCCGCGTCTTTCACTCGATGTTTGCAACCGAAGACCAGAAAGAGGGCATGGCAGCTTTCCTGGAAAAGCGCGAGGCGCAGTTCCGGGACAAGTAAAGCTTGGTCACAACACGGCAGAACGGCGGGCCTGAAGGCTTGCCGTTAGGCTTTCAGGGGTGGCGCCCTTGCAATTCTGCACCGAGTTGGATAAACGCCGCCCCATACATGCGCGTGCAGCCCGCTTTGGCTAAAATCACACCGGTGGATGATCCGGGGCTGGCTGGCATTGCGTCCGATAGAAACAGAACCCGAAGATAAGGTCAGACACCATGGCAAATTCGCCCCAGGCCAAAAAGCGCGCACGTCAGAACGAAAAGCGCTTTGCCGTCAACAAAGCCCGTCGTTCGCGCATCCGCACCTACCTGCGTAAAGTAGAAGAAGCCATCGCTTCCGGCGACAAGGAAGCTGCAACCGCAGCTCTGCGCGCGGCTCAGCCCGAGCTGATGCGCGGCGTCACCAAGGGTGTGTATCACAAAAACACCGCTTCCCGGAAAATCTCGCGCCTGTCCGCGCGCGTGAAGGCACTGGGCTGAGATTTGTTCGCTTAGGCGGTCTCAAGAACTGTTGAAAAGATGTCAGGGCGCTGCAGATTGCAGCGCCTTGTTTTTTTGGGAAAGCCTTGGACGGCTGCTGCGGGCGCGAGAGATTCTTTATCCACAAAGGCAGAGTCAACATCATAGTTTCGTTGCTGCTGCCCCCCTCGAATTGCTACCAATAAGTCAGCGATTCACTCGCTGGGGGGACAGGCTGCTCGCGGCAATCTTGACGGGCATCAAGGTTGTCAGGTTGTCCGGAACAGACGGCACGCTGGTGCCGAATTTGTCCGGGACCCACTGCTGTATTGGTTACCAAGCAGCAGCCTTGTCTCAATTGTGTGCGACAATGTTCGTGACGGCAGATGCCGCCTTTCGCGGCTGTTTTTGCTGTTCTTAGACGAACGTAAAGCCTTCGGGCAATGCGGCCAGCAATGGACCGCACACAATGCTCCTGCGCGTGAACGGCCCCCGGCTGATTTGGGGGGAACGATAGAATTGGCCCGGTAAATGGGCCGCTGCTTTTTGGGGACGCGTGAGGCGCAGCATGACAGAAGAAAAATGGGGACAGCTCAGGAACCGGCTGCTGAAGACGGTTGGTCAGAACAACTACACGACCTGGATTGAGCCTCTTGAATTTGACACTGTGGACGGCGGGACCGCCGTCTTCAAAGTGCCGACGAATTTCATGGGAAATTACGTCAGCCAGAACTTTGCAGACCTGATCCTGCATGAGCTGACCATGGCCGGCGAGCCGGTGCAGCGTTTGGCTTTCAGGGTTGCTGCCAACAGCCCGGCGCGCCCGGCCCAGCCGGTCACGGCTGAGTCCTACGGCGGCGGCCACGACGATCTGGAGGTCATGACGGCGCCTGCGGCGGCTCCCGCCGCAGCTGCTGGCAAGGACACGCTGGAAGCACTGCAGGCTGCGCCGCTGGATCCGCGCTTTACCTTCGACAGCTTTGTGGTCGGCAAGCCGAACGAGCTGGCCCATGCCGCTGCCCGCCGTGTCGGCGAGGGCGGTCCGGTGACCTTCAACCCGCTGGTTCTGTATGGCGGCGTGGGCTTGGGTAAAACCCACCTGATGCACGCCATTGCTTGGGAGCTGAAGGACAAGAACCCGCATCTGAACGTGCTGTATCTCTCCGCAGAGCAGTTCATGTACCGCTTTGTGCAGGCTCTGCGTGAGCGCAAGATGATGGACTTCAAGCACCTGTTCCGCTCGGTCGACGTGCTGATGGTGGATGACGTCCAGTTTATCGCGGGCAAGGATTCTACGCAGGAGGAATTCTTCCACACCTTCAACGCGCTGGTGGATCAGAACAAGCAGATCATCATCTCTGCCGACCGCGCCCCGGGTGAGATCAAGGACCTGGAGGACCGGGTGAAATCCCGCCTGCAGTGCGGTTTGGTGGTAGACTTGCATCCGACCGATTACGAACTGCGCCTGGGCATCCTGCAGACCAAGGTGCAACAGCAGCGCGAGACCTACCCGGATCTGCGCATTGCCGACGGCGTGCTGGAGTTCCTGGCGCACCGTATTTCGACCAACGTGCGTGTGCTCGAGGGCGCGCTGACCCGGCTGTTCGCCTTTGCTTCGCTGGTCGGCCGCGAGATCGACATGGACCTGACCCAGGATTGCCTGGCTGACGTGCTGCGCGCCTCCGAGCGCAAGATCACCGTCGAGGAGATCCAGCGCAAGGTGTCGGAGTACTACAACATCCGCATGTCCGACATCATCGGCCCCAAGCGCCTGCGTTCTTATGCGCGCCCGCGCCAGGTGGCGATGTATCTGTGCAAGCAGCTGACCAGCCGCAGCCTGCCGGAAATCGGCCGCCGCTTTGGCGGGCGCGACCACACCACCGTGATGCATGGCGTCAAGCGCATTGAGGAGCTGAAGCTCACCGACGGGCAGATTGCCGAAGACGTGGAAATGCTGCGCCGGTCCCTGGAAGCCTGACGCGCATCCACACCCCAAAACATGACTTGCGGCTCCGGTTTCCGGGGCCGTTTTTTTGTTGCGCTGCCGGTACCCATAACGCCGCTGAATGCCCGGTATCACAGAAAACGAAGTTTCAAGCCGCGCAAAACCAGTCATAACGGCGCCCTGCACAGGAGCGCCGCATGACTCAGCAAACCCCTGAAAACATGGACACCCCCCGCGGGCTGGCCTTTGCCATCACCGCCTATCTGCTGTGGGGTTTTCTGCCGCTCTACATGAAGGCGCTCTCACATATTCCCGCGGCCGAGATTGTCACCCACCGGGTGATCTGGTCGGTGCCTGTGGCGGGGGCGCTGCTGATCATCCTGCGCCGCACCAAGGATCTGCGGGCAGCGTTGAAGAACCCGCGGATGCTGGGCATGGCCTGCATCACCGCGGCTCTGATCTCGGTCAACTGGGGGATCTACGTCTGGTCGATCGCTGCCGGGCGGGCGCTGGACGCGGCGCTTGGCTATTACATCAATCCGCTGTTCAGCATTGCGTTGGGGGCGCTGCTGCTGCGCGAGCCGCTCAGCAAGGCACAGCTGGCTGCGGTTGCCTTGGCTGCTGCCGCGGTGGTGGTGCTGACGCTGGAGGCTGGCCGGGTGCCATGGGTGGCGGTCAGCCTGACCCTCACCTGGGGGTTCTATGCTTTCTTCAAAAAGTCGCTGCCGATCGGACCCAATCAGGGTTTCCTGCTGGAAGTACTGATTCTGCTGCCTCCGGCGCTGGGATACTTCGCCTATCTCACCGCGACCGGCAGCAGCAATTTCGGCGTCTCTTTTTCAGACACCGCGCTGCTCTTGGGCTGCGGCGTGGTCACTGCGGTGCCGCTCATTGTCTACGCCAATGGCGCCAAGCTGGTGCGGCTGTCGACGATGGGCATCCTGCAATACATCGCGCCGACGATGATCATGCTGGCGGCAGTGCTGCTGTTTGGCGAGGAATTCGGCCGGGCCCGGATGATTGCCTTCCCGATGATCTGGGCGGCGCTGGTGATCTACACGGTGCCGATGCTGCAGCAGATGCGCAAACGGGCGGGTTAGAGCCTGATTACTCGCCCGCGGGCGCGTCCTCAACCACACCCACAACCGGCCCCATCATGAAGCCTGCATCGCTGCGCCCCAGCTGCGGCGCGTGCAGGCGCGAGATATTACCGTCGAAGTAGAGCGCATTTGGCAGCTTCAGATGATCGCGGAACAGGCTGCCGAACTGGTGGAAGGTCACCGCGTTGCGCGAAATGGCAAAGACCACCCGGCTGCCATCCGCCGAGGTGCCGACGCCGTTGCGCACATAATAGCTGTCCGAATCGGGCAGGAAACGCGGGTGCAATTCGCCATCAATCACCAGCATCGGCCCGGATTGAGTGGCATAGGCGCAGGACGGGGTGGATTTTTCAAAGACCAGCGTTTCAAACACATCGGCCCGGCCCTTGCGGATGCAGAACACCCCATTGGGCAGCAGGCCGAAATTGCCGGGGCCTGCATTGGTCACCAGCCGCATCTCCTGATCGCCGTTCTCGACATAGAGGCCAACAGGGGAGCGGTCGGCGTGATACATGCCGGCATTTGTGGCAAAGGCCAGGGCCTTGCCGTCCGCCGCCAGTGCTTCATTCAGGGTCGAGAAATGCCCGTAAACCTGGCCCTCGCCGTCACGCAGGAACAACCGCAGCTGCTCCTGTGACGCATCCACTTCGCAGATCGAATAGCGGTTGCCGCCGTAGGCCGCATCGCTGCAATCCACCGCGCCTGCCGCCGGAGCGGCCCACAGCGCGGCCAGCAGCAATCCGGCCCGGCGGATCACTCTTCCACGTCGCGGCGCACCGCGTCCTGGGACAGCATCCGGCGGGTGTCATCCATCTGGTCGAAGGTTTCATCCAGCCGGAAACGCAGATCGGGGGTGAACTTCAGCCCCAGCTTTTTGCCGACACTGCGGCGCAGCTCAGCCTTATTGCGGGCCAGCAATTTCAGTACATCCTCCTGCCCTTTGCCACCCAGCGGCAGCACAAAGGCGGTGGCGATTTTCAGATCGGGTGAGGTGCGCACCTCGCCCACGGTGATCGACATGCGGTTCAGGTCCGGGTCATGCACATCGCCGCGCGCCAGCACCTCGGACAAGGTGCGGCGGATCAGTTCGCCGACGCGAAGCTGGCGCTGGGAGGGCCCGGGGCCGTCGTGGAATTTGTTCTTAGCCATGATTCCGATCTATGCCGGATCGCAGGCTTTGCCAAGCGCTGCCCGGCACTGTAGGACAAATCCAGCTTGAACCAGTTTGAAAAAGGAATGGGCCAATGACCCGCAAACCAGGGATCGTGATTACCGGCGCATCGGGCCGCATGGGGCAGATGCTGATCAAGACGGTGCTGGAAAGCGACAAGGCCACGCTGGCAGGCGCGGTTGAGCGTGAAGGCCACGATTGGGTCGGCCGCGACGTGGGCGAGGCAATGGGCGGCCAGCCGGTCGGCGTCACTGTGACCGCGGATGCGCTTGAAGCCTTCTCCAAGGCGCAAGCTGTGATCGACTTCACTGCACCCGAGGCAACGCTGGCCTTTTCCAAGCTCGCAGCCCAGGCCCGTGCGGTGCATGTAATCGGCACCACCGGCATGAGTGATGAGCAGATCGCCCAGCTGGAGCCGGCCTCCCGCCACGCGGTGATCGTGCGGGCGGGCAACATGAGCCTGGGGGTGAACCTGCTGACCCAGCTGACCAAGAAAGTCGCGGCAGCTCTGGACGAGGATTTCGACATCGAAGTGATCGAGGCGCATCACCACCACAAGGTGGACGCGCCTTCGGGCACCGCCCTGATGCTGGGCGAAGCCGCTGCCGAGGGCCGGGGCGTCAATTTGGCCGACGTTCGTGATTCCGGCCGTGACGGCATCACCGGCGCCCGCAAGCGCGGCGACATCGGCTTTACCGCCATTCGCGGCGGCGACATCGTGGGCGAGCATGACGTGCTGTTTGCCGCTGCGGGTGAACGTATCGTGCTGCGCCACATGGCGACGGACCGCGCCATCTTTGCCCGCGGCGCGCTGAAAGCCGCGCTCTGGGGCCAGGACAAAAGCCCGGGCCAGTACGACATGGTGGATGTGCTAGGCCTCTAACGCAAGAATGCGGCCCTGACGGGCCGCTGCCTCCCCTCTCGCTGGCAAAGCCGCCTGCCGGGCAGCGGGGCGGGAGTATTGTCACAAAAGAGAATTCAAGGGTTTTCATCTTTCCCCAAATACTCCGGGGGTGCGGGGGCTGGCCCCCGCGCTTGTCTCAAAAATCGACAGCGATGCCCTTTTTTTCCCAGTCGCCATACCGCGCGGGATCAGGGCCGTCGCGGCCGCCAAGCTCCGCCGGGCGTGGCTCCTGCGCCTCGGCAGCCTTGCGGCGGTCCTCTGCCTCGGCCAGGGCGCGCAGGGCGGCGGGCGGCAGGTCTTTGTTTTCGGGCGCAGTCTCTTCGCTCATCGCGGGTTCCTTTATGCTCGCGCCATGATATACGCCCCTGTCCGGCGCAAACAACCCGGGCGCCTGAAGGAGTTCTCAGATGTCCGATGCCAATCACGCCCGCCGCACCGCTGTCTACCTGCTGGACCAGGTTTTAGGAGAGGGGCGGCTCTTGGCGGAATGTTATGCCGCGGGGGCGCTGGAGAAGCTGGCGCCCGAGGACCGCGCCCGGGCGCAACGGCTGGCAGTGGAAACCCTGCGCGGGCTGGAGCGTGCCGACCGGATCCTGAAGAAGCATCTGAAGAAAACCCCGCCGCTGATGGTGAGGAACGCCTTGCGGCTGGGCACAGTGGAACTGTGCTCGGGCGGTGCCGCGCATGGGGTGGTGAATGCGATGGTGGCGATTGTCTCGAAACACCGCCGCCACGGGCAGCTCAAGGGGCTGGTCAATGCGGTGCTGCGCAAGGTGGCGGACGATGGCCCGGTAGAATGGGCCAAGCTGCGCACCCCGCGGCTGCCGAACTGGCTGCGCAAACCGCTGGTGCAGGCCTGGGGTGCGGAGGTGATGCTGGGCATTGAAGCTGCGCATTTTGCAGGCGCACCGCTGGACGTGACCGGCAAGCAGGGCGCTGATCTCTCTGCTTTGGGTGGCGAGGGCCTGCCGACAGGCTCGGTGCGGATTGCCAGTGCGGGCCAGGTGTCGGCGCTGCCGGGGTATGCAGCCGGGGACTGGTGGGTTCAGGACGCCGCCGCTGCTCTGCCTGCCCGCATCCTGAATGCGCAAGCCGGAGAGAGCATCCTGGAACTCTGTGCCGCGCCGGGCGGCAAGACCATGCAGATGGCTGCCGCAGGTGCAAAAGTAACGGCCGTGGATGCGTCGGAACCGCGGATGGCACGCCTCAAGGAGAACCTTGTCCGCACCGGGCTGGAGGCGGAGCTGGTTGTTGGCGACGCACTGGAGCAGCAAGGCCAGTATGACGCCGTGCTGCTGGATGCGCCTTGCTCCGCCACCGGCACCATCCGCCGTCACCCGGATCTGCCGCAAGCCAAGGACGGCAGTGAATTCGGCGAACTGATCGAGCTGCAAGCACAGATGCTTGCCCATGCCTGGAGCCTGGTGAAGCCCGGCGGGCGGCTGATGTTCTGCACCTGCTCGCTGCTGCCGGATGAGGGCGAATGCCATGTCGAGGAAGCGCTGGAGATGTTCGGGGACATGACGGCTGACCGTGACGGGCTGCAGATCGCGGGTGTGGAGCCGGAGTGGGTCACCGAGGAAGGCGGGCTGCGGCTGCGCCCCGATTACTGGGCAGAGCGCGGCGGCATGGACGGTTTCTACATGGCCCTTTTGCGCAAATCCGCGTGACCCCGGGGCGGCTCCGCCATTCGCCGGTGACTTGCGCCGCACCCCGCGTTATGCTCGCGCTAAAACGCCCTGGTAAATCCCTGGCGCGAGGCAAAAGAGCATGTCCACTTACGACAGAATGGCAAGCCGCGGCACCCGGCTGCTGAACCGGTATTACGCCTGGCGGGCCCGCAGCCAACCGGCCGCGACGGGTTTTGTCTCACAGCCTGAACCGCGCACCATTGGCAGCTTTGCCCGCGGGCGGCAGCTGGTGGCGGGAAATCTCCTGTTTGCGGGTTACCTGGTCGAATCGCCTGATACCGGCTTGTGGGAGGTCACCGCCCCCGATGCCGCCTTTGACGCGGAGCGGCACGGGTTTGCCTGGCTCGACGACCTGGCCGCCGTGGGCGACTTCAAGGCCCGCGCCAAGGCGCAGCGCTGGGTCTGGGGTTGGATCGCGCAGCACGGGCGCGGCGGCGGGCTGGCCTGGCTGCCGGATCTGACCGGGCGGCGGGTGATCCGCTGGATCAACCACGCTCTGTTCCTCTTGAGCGGCAAGGAGCAGGAGGAAACCGAGGCTTTCTATGGCTCCTTGGCGCGTCAGACCTGGTATCTGGCGCAGCGCTGGCAGGGCGCTGCCCCCGGGCTGCCCAGGTTCGAGGCCTTGTGCGGGCTGATCTATGCAGGGCTAGCCTTGCAGGGGCGTGAAGAGCTGGCGGATCCAGCGGTCAAAGCGCTGGCGGCGGAATGCGAAGCGCAGATTGATGAGCAGGGCGGCCTGCCCACCCGTAACCCCGAGGAGCTGCTGGAGGTCTTTACCCTGCTGACCTGGGCAGCAGCAGCTTTGCACGAGGCCGGGCGGGCCGTGCCACCGGCCCATTCCGCGGCCATCGAAAGGATCGCCCCGACCCTGCGCACCCTGCGCCACTGCGACGGCGGGCTGGCGCGCTTCCATGGCGGCGGCCGCGGGCTGGAAGGGCGGCTGGATCACGCATTGGCTGCCAGCCACGTAGCCGAGCGCCATGCAGACGGGCTGGCGATGGGGTTTGCCCGCCTGTCAGCGCGGCGCACCTCGGTGATTGTCGATGCTTCGCCGCCGCCCAAGGGCAAGGCATCGAACTACGGCCACGCCTCGACCATGGCTTTTGAACTGACTTCAGGGCGGCGGCCCTTGATTGTGAATTGCGGCTCGGGCGAGTCGTTTGGCACCGAATGGCGCCGTGCCGGGCGGGCAACCCCTTCGCATACCACCCTGTGCATCGAGGGCCATTCCAGCGCCCGGCTGGCCGCGCCGCACAAAACCACCGGCCATGAAGAGCTGATCGAGGCGCCGGACGACGTGCCTCTGGAGATCAGCGATCTGGCCAATGGCTGCCGCTTCCAAGGCGGGCACAATGGCTATGCCGCGCACTTCGGCCTGACCCATGCACGCACGCTGGATCTGTCCTTTGACGGGCGGTCCTTGAGCGGCGAAGATATGCTGGTGGCACTTGATGATGCCGCCAGGCGCCGATTCACCAAGGTGCGCGATGCCGCGCCCGAGGGCAGTATCGGCTTTGATCTCCGCCTGCATCTGCACCCCGAAGTGGACACGGCCCTTGACTTGGGCGGCGCAGCAGTATCCATGGCGCTCAAGAGCGGGGAAATCTGGGTTTTCCGTCATGACGGCACCTGCAAACTGTCGCTGGAGCCGAGCGTTTACCTGGAAAAGACCCGCTTGAAGCCGCGTGCGGCAAAGCAGATCGTTTTATCCGGGCGGGCGATGGAGTATGCCACCCGCGTCCGGTGGACGCTCAGCAAGGCGCAGGAGACTGCAGTTGCCGTGCGAGACCTGAACCGGGACGAACCCGAGACGTTTGACTGAGCCTTTAAAAGGACCTGCCCTGCTATGACCGACCTTCACCCCGTACGCCGTGCGCTGCTTTCCGTATCCGACAAGACCGGCCTGATCGAGCTGGGCAAGGCGCTGGCTGCGCGCGGTGTTGAACTGCTGTCCACCGGCGGATCCGCCAAGGCGTTGCGCGATGCTGGGTTGACCGTCAAGGACGTGTCGGACGTGACCGGCTTTCCGGAAATGATGGACGGCCGCGTCAAGACCCTGCACCCGATGGTGCATGGCGGTCTGCTGGCGCTGCGCGACAACGACACCCATGTTGCTGCGATGACTGAGCACGGCATCGGCGCCATCGACCTGCTGGTCGTGAACCTTTACCCGTTCGAGGCAGCGCTGGCGCGCGGTGCCGGCTATGATGAGATGATCGAGAACATCGACATCGGCGGCCCGGCGATGATCCGCGCGGCCTCCAAGAACCACTTGTTTGTGAACGTCGTGACCGACGTGCAGGACTATGACGCGCTGCTGGCAGAGCTGGACGCCAACGATGGCCAGACTTCTTACGCCTTCCGCCAGCGCCTGTCGCAGACCGCCTATGCCCGCACCGCTGCCTATGACGCTGCTGTATCGAACTGGATGGCCTCCGCGATCGAAGAGAAAACCCCGCGCCGCCGTGCCTTTGCCGGCGAGCTGAAGCAGACCCTGCGTTATGGCGAGAACAGCCATCAGGAAGCGGCCTTCTATACCGACGGTTCCAACCGTCCGGGCGTGGCAACCGCCGTGCAGCTGCAGGGCAAGGAACTGAGCTACAACAACATCAACGACACCGACGCGGCCTATGAGCTGGTCGCGGAGTTTGATCCGGCGGACAGTGCCGCCGTGGCAATCATCAAACACGCCAACCCCTGCGGTGTCGCCAAAGGCGCAACCCTGGCTGAGGCCTATCAGAAAGCCTTCGACTGCGACCGCACCTCGGCTTTTGGCGGCATTGTGGCGCTGAACCAGCCGCTGGACGGCGAAACCGCTGCCAAGATCACCGAGATCTTCACCGAAGTGGTGATTGCGCCGGGCGCATCGGATGAGGCGAAAGAGATCTTTGCCGCCAAGAAAAACCTGCGCCTGCTGCTGACCGACGGCCTGCCCGACCCGCGCAAAGCAATCACCGCCTACAAGCAGGTGGCCGGCGGCATGCTGGTGCAGGACAAGGATGTCGGCTACGTCGGCATGGATGACCTGAAAGTAGTGACCGAAAAGGCGCCGTCTGATGCGCAGATGCAGGACCTGCTGTTTGCCTGGAAGGTCGCCAAGCACGTGAAGTCCAACGCCATCGTCTATGTGAAGGACAATGCCACCGTCGGTGTCGGCGCCGGCCAGATGAGCCGTCTGGACAGCGCCAATGTGGCCGCTTCCAAGGCAGGCCGCATGGCCGCCGAACTGGGTCTGGAAGAAAGCCTTGCCAAGGGCTGTGCGGTGGCCTCGGACGCGTTCTTCCCCTTTGCCGACGGCCTGCTGGAAGCGGCGGCAGCGGGCGGCACTTGCGTCATTCAGCCGGGCGGCTCGATGCGTGATGACGAGGTGATCAAGGCGGCCAATGAAAAAGGCCTCGCCATGGTGTTCACCGGCATGCGCCACTTCCGCCACTAAGCAGAGCGAAACAATGGCAGCACGTTGCATGATCTGGGGCGCCGCCCTGTCCTTGCTGGCCGATCAGGCCAGCAAATACTGGGTGATCCATGTGATGGGACTGGACCAGCGCCACCGGATCGACGTGCTGCCGCCGCTGCTCAATTTCCGCTACGGCGAAAACACCGGCATCAATTTCGGCCTGTTCGGCGGCGGCGACGAGGCCGCGCGCTGGATCCTGATCGGCCTGTCTGTGATGATCTGCGCGGCGCTGGCGGTCTGGATCAGCCGGGGGCAGGATAAGGTCTGGGGCATGCAGCTGTCAGCCGGCATGGTGATCGGTGGCGCCCTCGGCAATGTCGCCGACCGGCTGCTCTATGGGTATGTGCTGGATTTCCTCAACACCTCCTGCTGCGGTATCCAGAACCCCTTTGTGTTCAACGTCGCCGACATTTTTATCTTTGCGGGCGCGGCGGGGCTGATCTTCTTCGACGGGCGGCGCAAAAAGCCTGCGTAGACCTTGGCCGGCAAATGGTTTAAAAGCGCCGGGAAACAGGCAGGAGTTTGGGGCAATGCGGATCCCGTTCGGTGTGATCGTTCTGACTGGCGCGCTGGCAGTGGCCGGCTGCGCGCAAAAGGGGCTGCGCCTTATCGAGAAACCCGGCACCGGCCCGGATGAATTCCTGGTCTTGCCGTCCAAGCCGCTGAGCACGCCGGAAAATTACAGCAGCCTGCCGGCCCCGACGCCCGGCGGCGGCAATCTGACCGACCCGAACCCGCAAGCCGAAGCCGTGGCTGCCCTGGGCGGCAATCCTTCGGCGCTGGTGCCGGGCGCTGGCGTGCCTTCCAGTGACGCCGCGCTTGTGACTGCCTCCAGCCGTTATGGTGTCGAGCAGGGAGTGCGCGAAACCGTGGCAGAGGAAGATGCAGCCTTCCGCCACCGCAACCGCCGGGTCGGCCGGATCAAACTGTTCCCGGTTGACCGCTATGAGCAGCTCTACGAAAAGCAGACGCTGGATCCGCATACGGCCAACGAGCAGTTCCGCCGGGCTGGGGTTGCTACACCCTCGGCACCGCCCGTGGACGGTTTCTGATCCTCACTTTTCTGCCAGCCGATCTTGTAAGACGCCAGCAGCAGCGTAGGTTGGCAGCAGTCTTTCTGCTGGCCAACAGCGGCATTTTGTGGCTGCAATGGGCGCCAGAGCAGTAACCGCACCGGCCTGGGCAAGGGCATAGGTGCAGAACATTGGAGGATGCCAGATGATCCGAAGGATCACATTGGCCGCCGCAGCGCTGAGTGCTGCCCTGTCCGCCCCTTTGCGGGCCGAAGATGAGGCGGTGACCGCGTTTACCCTGGATAACGGCATGGATGTGGTGGTGATCGAGGATCACCGCGCACCTGTGGTGCAGCAGATGGTCTGGTACCGGGCCGGTTCCGCGGATGAACCGCCGGGCCAGTCCGGTGTAGCCCATTTCCTGGAGCATCTGCTGTTCAAGGGCACTGACAAGCTGGAACCGGGCGAGCTGTCGGCCACGGTGCGCGCCAATGGCGGCCAGGACAATGCCTTCACCAGCTATGACTATACTGCTTACTTTCAGCGTGTTGCCGCCGACCGGCTGGAACTGATGATGCAGATGGAAAGCGACCGGATGACCAACCTCCGTCTCAGCGAGGAGGATATCGTCACCGAGCGCGAAGTGATCCTGGAGGAGCGCAACCAGCGCACCGACAATGACCCTGTCGCGCTGTTCCGCGAGCAGATGCATGCGGTGCAGTACCTGAACCACCGCTACGGCCAGCCGGTGATTGGCTGGCGCCACGAGATGGAAAGCCTCGACATGGCGGACGCGCTGTCCTTTTACAGGACCTACTATGCGCCCAATAACGCGATCCTGGTGGTCTCCGGCGATGTCGCTCCGGAAGAGGTGAAGGCGCTGGCGGAGAAGTACTATGGAGCGATCCCGGCCAACCCGGAGCTGCCGGAACGCTTCCGCAGCCAGGAGCCGCCGCAAACTGCGGCCCGGCGGCTGACCTTCGAGGATCCCAGGGTTGCGCAGCCCTATGTGCAGCGCTCCTACCTGGCGCCCGAGCGTGACAGCGGCGCCCAGGAGAAAGCGGCGGCGCTCTACCTGCTGGCGGAGCTTCTGGGCGGCGGCAATACCTCCTATCTGGCCAACGCGCTGCAATTCGACCAGCAGGTTGCGGTCTATACCGGCGCCTTCTATTCGGGCAGCGCGCTGGATGACACGTCCTTCACCTTTCTGGTTGTCCCGGCCGAAGGGATCAGTATGGAAGATGCCGAGGCGGCACTGGACGCCACCATCGCCCGCTTCCTGGAAGAGGGGGTGGACGAGGCCCAGCTGGAGCGGATCAAGCTGCAGCTGCGTGCCGCCGAGATTTATGACCGCGATAATGTGAACGGCATTGCCAACCGCTATGGCCAGGCGCTCAGCATCGGGCTGACGGTTCAGGACGTGCAGGACTGGCCGAAAATCCTGCAATCGGTCACGGCGGATGAGATCATCGCCGCCGCCAAGGAAGTGCTGCGCCCGCAGGCGTCGGTAACAGGCTGGATGACGCGCGATCAGGAGGTGACCCAATGAACCCGCTGAAGCTTTTCGCCGCATCGTTGCTGGCCTGTTTTATGGCGCTGCCCGCCCTGGCCGGCATCAGGATCCAGGAAGTGACCTCGCCCGGCGGCATCACCGCCTGGCTGGTGGAGGATCACGCGATTCCCTTCTCGGCACTGGAATTGCGCTTCCGCGGCGGCACCTCGCTGGATGCACCGGGCAAGCGCGGTTCGGTCTATCTGATGACCGGTCTGCTGGAGGAAGGCTCCGGCGATATGGGCGCCCAGGAGTATACCCGCGCGCTGGAATCGCTGGCTGCCGATTTCTCTTATGATGCCGACAAGGATTCGGTGTCCATCTCGGCCCGTTTCCTGACCGAAAACCGCGCCGACGCCGTGGCTCTGCTGCGCCAGACCCTGTTTGAGCCGCGCTTTGATCAGGACGCGCTGGACCGGGTCCGCGCGCAGGTCCTGGCGGGCTTGCGTTCGGATGCCAAGAACCCGAACAAGATTGCGGGAGAGGCCTTCTCCCGGATGGCCTTTGGCGAGCATCCCTACGGCAGCGACGGCAAGGGCACGCTGGAGACGGTCGCTGCCTTCAGCCGTCAGGACATTTTTGACGCTTATGAGGCGGTTTTTGCCCGCGACAGGCTCTATGTCAGTGCGGTCGGCGATATCACCGCCGAGGAACTGGGCGTGCTGCTGGATGACCTGCTGGGCACCTTGCCCGCAGAGGGCGCGCCGATCCCGGGCCCGGCTGACGTGACGATCAAGGGCGGTATCACGGTTGTCGACTTTGATACCCCGCAGTCGGTGGCCCTGTTCGGCCAGAAAGGCATCAAGCGCGAGGACCCGGATTTCTTTACCGCCTATGTGATGAACCAGATCCTGGGCGGCGGCTCTTTCGAGACCCGGCTGATGACCGAAGTGCGGGAAAAGCGCGGACTGACCTACGGGGTCTATTCCTATCTGGTGCCGCGTGATCTGGCAGCGGTCTACATGGGGTCGGTGGCCTCGGCCAACGGCAAGATGGCTGAAGCGGTGGAGGTGATCCGGGGCGAATGGCGCCGCATGGCCGAGGAAGGCGTAACCGCGAAAGAGCTGAAGGACGCCCAGACCTATCTGACCGGCGCTTACCCGCTGCGCTTTGACGGCAATGGCCGCATTGCCTCGATCCTGGCGGGGATGCAGATGGACAATCTGCCAGTCAGCTATGTGGAAACCCGCAACGACCGCATCAATGCGGTCACCCTGGAAGACATCAACCGTTTTGCGGCTGAGTTCATGGACCCTGAAGGGCTTCATTTCACCATCGCCGGCCGCCCGGAAGGGCTGGAGACCACGAACTGAGGCCGCTCCTGGCTATGGATCAGTCCCGATCAGCGTCCGCCCCGCATGGAGCGGGCGTTTTTTGTTGCCGGGCGGGCATCCGGGCGGCTTCACGCTGACGCCTGCCGCCGCACCGCGCGGCTTTCCGCTTTTCCTTTCAATCGGGGGCAAACTGCTGTATGGGCGGGCCTATCTGAGACGATGTGCCCGGGCCCTGGCACGCGAAAGAAAGATAGATTGGGCCGGCGGCAATGGGGCCGCCACGCAAACGGGAGACCCGGAGGGCCGGGAGCGCTCCCAATCAGGATACGCTAGATGTTTAACGTTTCGAAAAAATCGATGCAGTGGGGCGAAGAGACGCTCACACTGGAAACCGGCAAAGTTGCCCGCCAGGCGGATGGCTCCGTGATTGCCACCCTGGGCGAGACCTCGGTCATGGCCAACGTGACCTTTGCCCGTCAGCAGAAGCCCGGCCAGGACTTCTTCCCGCTGACCGTGCACTATCAGGAAAAATACTATGCTGCGGGCAAGGTGCCCGGCGGCTTCTTCAAGCGCGAAGCGCGCCCGACCGAAAAAGAAACCCTGACCGCGCGTCTGATCGACCGTCCGATCCGCCCGCTGTTCGTCCCCGGCTTCAAGAACGAAGTGCTGGTGATGTGCACCGTGCTGAGCCACGATCTGGTCAATGACCCGGACATCGTTGCAATGATCGCGGCCTCCGCTGCGCTGACCCTGTCCGGCGCGCCCTTCATGGGCCCGATCGCCGGTGCGCGCGTTGGCTTCGAGGACGGCGAATACGTTCTGAACCCGACCGTCGACGACATGCAGGACCTGCGCCTGAACCCCGAGCAGCGCCTGGACCTGGTTGTTGCCGGCACCAAAGACGCGGTGATGATGGTGGAATCGGAAGCCTATGAGCTGTCCGAGGCCGAGATGCTGGGTGCGGTGAAATTCGCGCACGAGCAGATCCAGCCGGTGATCGACCTGATCATCTCGCTTGCTGAAGAAGCCGCAAACGAGCCCTTCGACTTCACCCCGCCGGATTACGCCGACCTCTATGAGGCGGTCAAAGCCGCAGGCGAGACCGAGATGCGCGCTGCCTTTGCGATCACCGACAAGCAGGAGCGCACCGCCGCTGTTGCCGCTGCCCGTGAGACCATCAAGGGAAAGCTGACCGAAGAGCAGCTGGAAGACGCCAACCTCGGCTCCGCGCTGAAGAAGCTGGAAGCGGGCATCCTGCGCGGCGACGTGGTCAAGACCGGCAAGCGTATCGACGGCCGCAAGACCGACGAGATCCGCGACATCGTGTCGGAAACCGGCCTGCTGCCGCGGACCCACGGCTCGGCGCTGTTCACCCGCGGCGAGACACAGGGCCTGGTTGTGACCACCCTGGGCACCGGCGACGACGAGCAGTTCATCGACGCGCTGCACGGCAACTTCAAATCCAACTTCCTGCTGCACTACAACTTCCCGCCGTACTCGGTTGGCGAAGTGGGCCGTGTCGGCTCCCCGGGCCGTCGCGAAATCGGCCACGGCAAGCTGGCCTGGCGTGCGCTGCAGGCGGTTCTGCCTGCCCCGACCGACTTCCCCTACACCGTGCGTGTGGTGTCGGAAATCACCGAATCCAACGGCTCTTCCTCGATGGCTTCCGTCTGCGGCGGCTCGCTGTCGATGATGGACGCAGGCGTTCCGCTGAAAGCGCCGGTTGCCGGTGTTGCGATGGGTCTGATTCTGGAAGACGACGGCTCCTACGCGATCCTGTCGGACATCCTGGGTGACGAAGACCACCTGGGTGACATGGACTTCAAGGTGGCGGGTACCGAAAACGGCATCACCTCGCTGCAGATGGACATCAAGGTTGCCGGCATCACCCCGGAAATCATGGAGAAAGCCCTGGCCCAGGCCAAGGACGGCCGGATGCACATCCTGGGTGAGATGGCCAAGGCGCTGTCCGAAACCAACGAGTTCTCGGTCCACGCCCCGCGCATCGAAACCATGCAGATCCCGACCGACAAGATCCGTGAAGTGATCGGCTCCGGCGGCAAGGTGATCCGCGAGATCGTGGAAACTTCCGGCGCCAAGGTCGACATCAACGACGACGGCGTGATCAAGATCGCCAGCCCCAACGGCGAAGCCATCCAGAAGGCCTATGACATGATCTATTCGATCGTGGCAGAGCCGGAAGAGGGCCAGATCTACACCGGCAAGGTTGTGAAGATCGTCGACTTCGGCGCCTTCGTGAACTTCTTCGGCAAGCGTGACGGCCTGGTGCACGTCTCCCAGATCGAAAACCGCCGCCTGAACCATCCGTCGGACGTTCTGAAGGAAGGCCAGGAAGTGAAAGTGAAGCTTCTGGGCTTCGACGACCGCGGCAAGGTCCGCCTGTCGATGAAGATTGTCGATCAGGAAACCGGCGAAGAAATCTCGCCGGAGAAGAAAGAAGAAAAAGCCGACTGATCCCAGTCCGCTTTTGAAACAGGCCTGACCGCATCGCCTGCGGTCGGGCCGCACCTTTTCCGGTTTCCAATTCCGGCGGATGAAACCGTGCAACAGCCCCCTGTCATCGTTATCAACCTGGACCGTTCGGCGGACCGCCTTGCGCGCATCGGTGCAGGTTTGGAACGCGCCGGCGTGGCGTTTGAGCGGCTGGCAGCCGTAGACGGTGCCTTAGCGATTGCCCAGGGCGGCTCCGGTTATGATCCGCAAAAAGCCCTGCAGCACATGGGGCGCCCGCTTTTGGCCGGCGAGGTTGGCTGCTATTTGAGCCATCTGGCCGCCGCACGTATCGCCGCGGAATCTGCGTCGCCGTTCACGGTGGTTCTGGAAGACGACGCCCTTGTGCCCGAAAACCTGGGGCCGCAGCTTGCCGCGCTGTGCCAGGCGTTGCCTGCGGAGACCGGGATCGTGAACCTTGGGCGCAAACCCCGGCACAGGACCACGCAGCTGGATGCCGGTCTGGGCCTGGTGCAGGCGCATTACTTTCCGGTGACGACCACCGCCCTGCTGTGGCGCCGCGACGCCGCGCAGGCCTTTCTGCAATCGGACCGGCTGCTGTGCCATCCGGTGGATGTGTACCTGCAGCTGTGGGCAACCCAGCGCGGCAACGGGGCCGCCCTGCTGCAGCCGCTGCTGCCGCCGGAAGACGCCGAAAGCGAGATCTACACCGGACGCAGGTCGGCGCAGGCCAAGGGGCTGCGTTATACACTCCTGCGCCTTGGCCGGCTGCTTGCAAACCACATCAATCAGCGAAGGACCTGAAAATGCCCTCACAGCCGCTGAAGGTATACACCTATTACCGCAGCAATATCCCGGCCAGCCTGCTGCAGGCGCAAAAGGCGGTGTTCGATCACTTCGGCATCGAGCTGGTGCAATGCCTGGATGACAGCCGCAGCCATGCGCAATGGCTGCACAAGACGCTCAGCGAGGCGGATGGCGATACGGTTCTGATCGCCGATATCGATGCCTTTCCCCTCAACCGGGCTGCCGTTGAAAAGATGGCCCAGGACGCGCGCGAGGGCGCGCTGGCGGGCCTGGCGCAAGTAGCCAACCACAAGGACCCTGACAGAATCTATGCCGGCCCGATGTTCATGGGGCTGCGCCCGGAAATGTTCCAAAACTTCGGCCGCCCCGACCTGGAAAAGACTGACACGTCGGATGTGGCCCAGGTGCTGACCGACAAGGCAGAGGCTGCGGGCATCCCGGTTTCCTTGACCTTCCCACGGTTTGCAATCCAGCCGAAATGGGCTCTGGCGGACAGGGGCGTCTTCGGCCTTGGCACCTTCTATGGCGAGATGGACTTCTTCCACCTGTTCCAGTCGCGCCACAAGAAGACGGTCGCCCTGTTCGAGGCCGTTGCACGGGATACCATCAGCGGCCGGTATGATTTTGCAGGATACATTGAAACGCTTGCACCGAAAAAACGGTTCAAGCTGTTCTGACCTCCCGGCGAAACCGGGAGATCAGGGGATCAGCCGAGGCGCCGGTTATTCCGGCGCCTTGGTTTTGCGCAGATAGGGGAAGATGGTCTCGAACTCGCCGAATTTTGCCTTGGCATCTTCGTTCGAAACGGTGGGCGGAATGATCACGTCTTCGCCGGGTACCCAGTTCGCAGGGGTGGCCACGCCCTTGGCGCTCATCTGCAGACCGTCCAGCGCGCGCAGGATCTCGGCAAAGTTGCGGCCCACGGTCATCGGGTAAGTCATCGAAAGCTTCAGCTGCTTGTCCGGGCCGATAATGAAGACGGACCGCACGGTGGCGCTGTCGGCAGGGGTGCGGCCGTCGGGCAGATAGGCGTCGGCAGGCAGCATGTCATAGAGCTTGGACACCTCCAGCCCGCCATCAGCGATGATCGGAAAGCCTGCGGCTGCATTGCCATAGCTTTCGATGTCCTTCTTCCAGCCCTTGTGCTCTTCGACGCCATCAACGGAAACACCGATCACCTTGGTGTTGCGCTTGGCCCATTCGTCATTCAACTGGGCAACGGCCGAAAACTCGGTGGTGCAGACCGGGGTGAAATCCTTGGGGTGGGAAAACAGGATCGCCCAGCTGTCGCCGATCCAGTCATGGAAGCTGATGCTGCCCTGATCGGTTTCTGCAGTGAAATCGGGAACCACGTCGTTAATGCGCAAACCCATGGCATTGTCCTCCTAAAGTCAGGTTGTTGTGTCGGGTTGTTATCTTTTCCTGGCGGATTTCGAGTTGCCTCGAATGCTACCTAAGTGCTCTGCTGCCACGTTACAGCCCCCCGGGCGCGATGCCACCCGGTTTCTGCAATTTCCTTAGCTGGCAATTGCTTGTGGACGCTGAAACAGAAGCGTTGACAGTACCGCACATAATTTGATCAAATTATGCAGCCAAAGCCCCTTGCCCCCTTTCCGGCCTGGTGACACAGTAGCCGCCAAACCGGCGGAACACCCGGGAGAGAACATCTGAATTGGGAGATCCCAGATGATCGAGAAACGCGACTTTTACATCAACGGCCAGTGGGTCGCCCCTGCTGCCGCCAATGATTTCGAGGTGATCAACCCCTCGACCGAAGACCCCTGTGCGGTAATTTCGCTGGGCTCGGAAGCCGACACCAACGCCGCTGTCGCCGCCGCCAAGGCGGCCTTGCCGGGCTGGATGGCCACCCCGGTGGCAGAGCGCATCGCGCTGGTCGAAAAACTGATCGACGTCTATGAGGCCCGCGCCGAAGACCTGGCCCAGGCGATGTCGCTGGAGATGGGCGCGCCGATCGACATGTCGCGCAGCTCGCAGGTCGGCGCTGGCAGCTGGCACCTGCGCAACTTCATCACTGCGGCCAAGGAGTTCGACTTTGACGCGCCGTTGAACGACCGCAGCCCCAACGACCGCATCATCCACGAGGCGGTCGGCGTCTGCGCCCTGATCACGCCCTGGAACTGGCCGATGAACCAGGTGACCCTGAAGGTCGGCGCGGCAGCGGTGGCCGGCTGCACCATGGTGCTGAAGCCATCGGAGCAGAGCCCCCTGAATGCGATGATCTTTGCAGAGCTGATGGATGAGGCCGGCTTCCCGGCAGGCGTCTTCAACCTGGTGAACGGCGACGGTCCGGGTGTTGGCTCGCAGCTGACTGCGCATCCGGATGTGGATATGATCTCTTTCACCGGGTCCACTCGCGCAGGTATTGCGATCACCCAGGCTGCGGCGCCGACCCTGAAAAAGGTCGACCTGGAGCTGGGCGGCAAAGGCGCCAATGTGATCTTTGAGGATGCTGACGAGAAAGCGGTGAAGCGCGGCGTGCTGCACATGATGCAGAACACCGGCCAGAGCTGTAACGCACCCTCGCGCATGCTGGTGCAGCGGAGCATCTATGACCGCGTGGTTGCCGAGGCAGCGGAAGTGGCCGCCAAAGTCGAGGTTGGCCCGGCCAGCCAGGAAGGCCGCCACATCGGGCCGGTGGTCAATGAGCTGCAGTGGAACAAGATCCAGGATCTGATCCAGAAGGGCATCGACGAAGGCGCCAAACTGGTGGCCGGCGGCACCGGCCGTCCGGACGGGCTGAACAAGGGCTACTATGTGAAGCCCACTGTCTTTGCCGATGTGAACAACCAGATGACCATCGCCCGCGAAGAGATCTTTGGCCCGGTGCTATCGATCATCCCCTTCGAGAGTGAAGAGGAGGCGGTCGAGATCTCCAACGACACGCCTTACGGTCTGACCAATTATGTGCAGACCCAGGACGGCGCCCGCGCCAACCGCATGGCCCGCGCGCTGCGCTCCGGCATGGTGGAGATGAACGGCAAGTCCCGCTCGGCAGGTTCGCCCTTTGGCGGCATGAAGCAGTCCGGCAAGGGCCGCGAGGGCGGCAAATGGGGGATCGAGGATTTCCTGGAAGTCAAAGCCGTCGGCGGCTGGGCGGCTGAATAAACCCTTCGCTACGGACCTTATGGAGAGCCGCCTTCCGGGGCGGCTTTCTTTTTGCGTGCAGAGAAGCTGTGCCGGGTGGTGCTCCCGCGCCCTCAGGCCCCCCGGCTGTGCCGGGCCGCCTTCCGGCTTGGGCGTGGCCCGTGCTGCGCACGGGCAAAGGGCTATGAAATCAGAAATAGGCTCTAAGCAGGCAGATTACGGCGATTCCAGCACCCATCGTCAGTGGCAGGCTGCGGCTGGTGAGCGCCACCAACAAGGCGGCTGTGCCTGCGATCCATTCCTGCGGCCCCCCCTGCATCAGCAAATAAGTGACCAGCGACAGGATCAGGCAGCCCGGCAAGGCATGCAATCCGCGCGCCCAGGGTCCGTGCTCCGGCAGCCTCCGGCCCAGCAGGTAGCCTGAGAGACGCACCGCAAAGGTGGCTGCCGCCAGGCCAAGGATCATCACCCAGGTCTCAGTCATGGCCCGTCACTCCGGCCAGGGCTGCACCAGCCAGACCGCCCAGGATGAGCGTCCAGGTGGGGTCCAGAGGTGTCAGCAAGCCGGTCAGCAGCACGGTGGCTGCGGCGCCGGTCCAGGGCAGCAGCGACACCCGCCCGTTCCACAGCGCGCGCAGGATGGCGATGAAAGCAGCGGTAAAGGCAAAATCCATGCCGAGCGCGCGCGGCTCCGGCACCGCTGTGGCAAGCGTGGCTCCTGCCACCGTGGCCAGCACCCAGACCGCAACCAACGCCAGACCGCCGCCGGCCAGGTACCAATCGCCGGCAGGCCGGCCGCGGGCGCGGGCTGCGTGCATCAGCGCCCAGTTCTCATCCGATGCCACATGCAGGCCAAGCAGGACCTGCCACCAGGGCCGCCCGGTAAACTCTGTGCGCAGCGACGCAGTGATCAGCAGCAGCCGGAGGTTCAGCGCCAGCCCGGCCAGCACGGCGGCCCCGGCTCCGGCGCCCGCGATCAGCCGCTCAACCGCGATGATCTGCGCCGAGCCGGCAAAAACGATGCTGCCCATCACGCCGGTTTGCAGCGCGCCCATCTGCGCCTGCGCAGCCAGCAGCCCGAAGGCCAGCCCGTAGACGCCGACCCCTGCCGCCAAGGGCAGAATGTCCCGCAGACCGGCGGCCAGTTCCTTTCGGGACGAGGGCGGGGCTAGATCTTGCATGGTCATGGGCGGTCTCCTCTGGAAGCGGCTCATATGTTCGTCTATACCGAACACATGAATTGCATATCGAACGAACAGATCGTTCGTCAAGTCGAACAGAGGGGCGAAATACAGAACATGCCAGCACCGCATCAGATGATCGCCGCCGCTATCCAGCGGGAACGCAGCCGGGCCGGGAAGTCGCTCTCGGCACTTGCGGCCGAGGCAGGCATTGCCAAATCCACCCTGTCGCAGCTGGAAGCGGGCAACGGAAATCCCAGTGTAGAGACGCTTTGGGCGCTGGCCGCCGCCTTGGATGTGCCGCTGAGCCTGCTGTTTGAGACCGAGGCACCGGCGACTAAACTGGTCCGCGCCGCAGAGGGCGAGGTTCTGGAATCGGAGCAGTCGGACTTCACTGCGGTGCTGCTGTCGCGCTGCCCGCCCAACATGCGCCGGGATGTCTACCGGGTGGTGATGCAGCCAGGGGAAATCCGCCGTGCCCAGCCGCATCCGCGCGGCACGGTGGAGCACATGCTGGTCTGCACCGGGCAGATGCGCGTGGGGCCGGCAGGGCAGGAGGAAGTGCTGCAGGCCGGCGACTACTACAGCTACCCGGGCGACCATCCGCACAGCTATGAGGCGCTGCAGGCGGATACGCTGTTCATGATGGTGATGGAAGCGCCGTGATCAGGCTCTAAAAGGAAGGTTTGACCCGGAACTTCAGGGATTCGCCGCTGTCCGGGTGCTTGATCCGCAGCTCTTCGGAATGCAGCATCAGCCGCGGATGCTCCAATGCGCCGCCGCTGGCATAGAGCGGGTCGCCCAGGATCGGATGGCCCAGCGACAGCATATGCACCCGCAGCTGATGCGAGCGCCCGGTCCTAGGCGTCAGCCGCACACGGGTGGCGTCTTCCTCGTATTTCATCACCCGCCAGTCGGTGACGGCCGGTTTGCCGGTCTCATGGCAGACCATCTGCTTGGGCCGGTTCGGCCAGTCGACGATCAGCGGCAGGTCCACGGTGCCGCTGCGCGGTTCCAGCCGGCCGGCAATGCGCGCAACATAGGCCTTTTTGGCGGTGCGCTTTTCGAACTGCATCGACAGATGCCGCTGCGCATGGGGGCTAAGGCCGAACACCATCACGCCAGAGGTGTCGCGGTCCAGCCGATGCACCAGCAGCGCCTCGGGGAACACCGCCTGGATCCGGGTGATCAGGCAGTCGGCCAGATGCGCGCCGCGGCCCGGCACCGACAAAAGGCCGGCAGGCTTGTTCACGGCCAGCAGTTCGGCGTCATGGTGCAGGATCTCCAGCGGGTCCTGCGGCGGGGTGTATTCGCTTGAAACGGCCATGGGCGCCTGCCTAGCGTCCCAGGCGGGCAGGGGCAAGCGGGGCCTGACCCGGCGACAGGCACTTCCCTGCGACGCCCGCCATTTGCTAAATTGACACTGTCCCGGCGATCCGGTAACCGGCGCGCCTCACTGAACACATGGGGACATGGCATGGCACGCAAACGCAAAGGGCGCGATATTTCCGGCTGGCTGGTGGTGGACAAGCCCGCAGGGCTGACCAGCACGGCGGTTGTGAACAAAGTGCGCTGGGCGCTGGATGCCAAGAAGGCCGGCCATGCGGGCACCCTGGACCCGGAGGCAACCGGCGTTCTGGCGGTCGCACTGGGCGAGGCGACCAAGACCGTTCCCTATATCACCGACGCTCTGAAGGCCTATACGTTCACCGTGCGCCTGGGCCAGGCCACCAACACAGATGATGCCGAGGGCGAGGTGATTGCCGAGAGCGATGCGCGCCCCAGCGACGAACAGATCAAGGACGCGCTGCTGCCCTTTCTGGGGGAGATCATGCAGGTGCCGCCCAAGTTTTCGGCGGTCAAGATTGACGGCCAGCGCGCCTACAAGCTCGCCCGTGACGGAGAGGATGTGCAGATCGAGGCCCGCCCGCTGTGGGTCGAGGAGCTGATCCTGCTGGACCGCCCGGACGCAGATCACGTGGTGCTGGAAATGACCTGCGGCAAGGGCGGCTATGTGCGCTCGATCGCGCGCGACCTTGGCGCGGCGCTGGGCTGCCACGGCCATGTGAAGCAGCTGCGCCGCATCTGGTCTGGCCCGTTCGACGCAGAAGAGGGGATCTCGCTGGAGCTGGTGGACGAGCTGGCGAAGTCCACCGAACTGGACCAGTACCTGCGGCCGCTGGAAGAGGGGCTGGCCGACCTGCCTGAGCTGAAATGCACCCCGCAGGGCGCGGTGCGGCTGCGCAACGGCAACCCGGGCATGGTGATGGCCTCGGATATTGAATACGGCGACGAGGCCTGGGCCTCGCTGGAGGGCAAGGCAGTAGCCGTGGGCATCTACAAGTCGGGCGAGCTGCACCCCAGCCGGGTGTTTGTGCAGCCGGAGTGATCCGGCGGCTGCGCCGGGAGCGGGTAAACTAAAAAGGTCAGCATTAGTGATGCAATGTTTCGCGCGCGAAACATTTGGGCAATGCTGCTGACCTATTCTCCTTAGGGTTGATTTGTGTTTCGGTCAGGCGGGCCTGGCATCGTAATTGGTGCCAAGAACCGTTTGGTCCTGCTGAGCGGTCAGAAGGATGCTGGCTGCTGCCCCCTGTTCGGCGCTGATCACATTGCCCTCTGCATCCCGCCACCGGTCTTCATCAGTTGAATAATCGTCGTGGAAGGCGATGCTGATTTCCGTCTGGTCTCCGGGCAGGGTTGCAATCGCAATGCCGTCCATTGCGATCAGGGTGCTGTCCTGATCCGCGTCGTACGCGGCACTCAGCCCGGCGATGGCGTCCTCGAAGCTGAAGCTGGAAAAAGACCCGAAGCCGGCAACGACCGGGAAGTCGATCATCAGCTTATCTTCAGACGGGTCAAAATCGGTGATCTCTGCCGCCGGGGTGCCCGCGTCGTAGACATTGGCAAAGGCGTGGAAGCTGTCGGCGCCCGCGCCGCCGGTGGCGGTGGTGCCCGGCCCGATCCACAATTGGTCATCCCCGGCGCCGCCGTCCAGCACATCGCCGTCATCGCCGACCTGGGTCAGATCGCCAGGATAATGGTTGTAAGAGTCCGGATCATGCACTGTGCCGCTGCCGCTGAACAGCGAGTCATTGCCCTCGCCGCCGGTGATCGTGTCAGCGCCGCCTTCGCCAAAGATCAGGTCATCGCCGGCAGTGCCTGCCAGGTTGTCAGCGCCGCTGGTACCGCGCTGGGCATCAATCGTGTGCGGGCCGCTGTCCGCAGGCGCCTCAAAGGATACCGAATACGGCCCGTCTTCCAGATGCGCGCCATAAAATTCAACATCCAAGGTTTGCCCGTCTTCCAATGAGAGATTGTTCAGGGTCAGGACCGTGGTCATGCCCTGGGTCTCGACTAAGCGCAGGCCAGTGCCATCCTCTGTCTGATACAGTGCCACTTCCTGATGCGTCTCTTCCATACGCAGACTGTCAGCAGCGGGATCAAAGTCCTCTATGACTGTGCCTGCGCTGCCGCCGCCGATCAGGTCAAACCGGTCTGCGCCGTCACCGCCTGTGACAGAATTGCCGGTGCCAAAGCCAAGATAGTCATTGCCGCCCCCGCCATCGAGAGTATCAGCATCGCCGTCATTCCCAACGATGGTTTCGCCCTCGTCCGATCCGGTCAGCAGCTCATCTTCGCCCTCTTGCCCGAAGACCGGACCTGGCGGTTCGGGGATGACGACTGACACCAGCTCCTCGTCATCGTCTCCTGAAAAGACAATTCCGGCTGCAGCAACGCCAAATCCGAGGAGCAGTAGCAGTTCCATTTCGAATACCCTGGATAGAAATAACGCGTTTCAAACACTTGTTAAGTGTATCAGCACCTTCAGGTTTCAGCAATGTTCTCTATTGTGACTAGCCGCATTTGACAGGGCGGACAGCCCTGCTACAGACGGCCGATGATTATCCGGACCCACACCAAAGGCGATGCGCCCTCGATTGCCGTCTATTCGGATTGCGAAACCTACCGCTACAGCCTGACCCGGGTCTGGCAGCCCGAGGGGCGGCGGGTGATGTTCGTGATGCTGAACCCCTCAACCGCTACCGAGGTGCAGAACGACCCCACCATCGAGCGCTGCGAGCGCCGCGCGCGGGCGCTGGGATTCGGCGGTTTCCGGGCCACCAATATCTTTGCCTGCCGGGTGACCGACCCGCGGGAAATGCGGCGGCTGGAGGCGCCGGAGGGGCCGAACAACCTGGCCGCGGTTCTGGACGGGATGGCCTGGGCTGACACTGTGATCTGCGCCTGGGGCACCCATGGCGAGCACCGCGGCCAGGGCGCACGGATAGAGGCGGCGCTGCGGGCCACCGGCATGCCGCTGTTTCACCTGGGGCTCAGCAAGGCAGGTCATCCGAAACACCCCTTGTATATCGCATACAGCCGCCAGCCGGAGCTGTGGCCGGGAGGAACTGCCGGGGTTTGAAAACTGCTGCGCCCGTTAACCGGTGTTCTCTTTTTGTTTTGAAAATGCAATCCTGGCGTGCGATATTGCGGCCGGGTATTAGTGTCTGCTGAGGTGTGAGCGGGATATGTTGTGGCTGGCGAGTATGTTGGGGCTTGTGGCGGTTGGCGGTGCCGTCCTGGTTGAGTCCGAAACGGCGGATGAGGAAGATACCGGGGCGCAGAATGGTGCTGGCGGGCCGGAGGATGACGGTCTTGACGGCGGTTACATAGAACCTGCCGGGGACACTGTGGCCGGCACGGAAGGTGCCGACATCATTGCAGGCAGCAGCGCAGCCGACAGCCTGAGCGGCGGCGGCGGCGACGACCAGATCGGCGGCTATGGCGGCGGTGACTGGCTGGACGGCGGCACGGGCGCCGATGTTCTGCATGGCGGCGCGGGCGCTGACAGCCTCTCCGGCGGTGACGGCCAGGACCTGCTGCATGGCGAGGACGGGGCGGACGCGCTGGATGGCGGCGCAGGGGATGACAGGCTGTATGGCCATTTCGGCAGCGACAGCCTGTTTGGCGGTGCAGGTGCGGATGAAGTGCACGGCGGTCAGGATCAGGACTGGCTGGAAGGCGGCGCCGGACAGGATTCGCTGCATGGCAATGACGGCGATGACAGCATCACCGGCGGCGCAGGCGAAGACGCGCTGTTTGGCGGCTATGGCGATGACGTGGTGTCCGGTGCCGGAGACGGATCGGAGCTGGATTACGTCAATGGCGGCGATGGCGATGACACGCTGATAGCCGGGGCAGGCGATGTCCTGACCGGCGGCAGCGGCGAAGATCAGTTCATGATGGGCAGCTGGACCGGCACCGGGGCCGCGGTTCAGCTGATGGATTATGATGCCGGCGAGGATCAGCTGGTTCTGGTCTGGGATTTTGCGGACGGCGAAGAGCCCGCGGTTGAGGTGCAGGCAAACCCGGAAGCCGAAGGTGAGCAGCTGATTCTGGTCGACGGTGAACCTGCGCTGCGGCTCTCGGGGGCTGACGGGCTGAGTGTTGCGGACCTCGTGCTGATTGACCGGGCTTCAGCCGCACAGACCGGATTGCTGCCGCAGTAACCCGGGCGCGGGCACATATCCTTTGCCTTTGCAGCGGAAACATCTTATACGCCCGCATCTGCTGCAATTCCGCGGCGGATTTCTCCATGGGCCTGTGCTGGACGACATCCCGGCCTGCGCCATCCACTCTAACCTATGAAGGAGACCCCGATGTCGATCACTGCCGAAGAAAAAACACGCCTGATGAAAGAATTCGCAACCAAAGACGGCGACACCGGTTCCCCGGAAGTCCAGGTTGCAATCCTGACCTCGCGCATCAACACCCTGACTGAGCACTTCAAAACCCACAAGAAGGACAACCACGGCCGCCGTGGCCTTCTGAAGATGGTTGCTCAGCGCCGCAAGCTGCTGGACTACACCAAAGGCAAGGATGAGGCCCGCTACCAGGACCTGATCAAGCGCCTGGGTATCCGCCGCTAATCCGCGCTTATCCCGGATTTCTGCGCCCGTTCCGAATGGAGCGGGCGTTTTCTTTTGGCCGCCCCATGCCGGCGGCCTCTCAGCCTGCCGCTGAGCTGCGTTCATCCAGGCAGCATTCGCTTTGCAAATAAGCGATCACGTCCCACAGTCGGCCGTATTGCGGCACGCAACGCAGGATGCGCCCCTCCCGCTGCTGTTTGATCAGCCCGGCCTCCACCAGGCTGGCAACATGGTGAGTCATCGAGGAATGCGGGATATCCAGATCCTCGCGCAGCACCCCGACCGGCAGCCCGTCAAAGCCTGACTTCACCAGCCGCTTGAAAATCCGCAGGCGGTGCGGATGGCCCAGCTCTTTGAGAACTTTGGCAATTTCGTCGACGTCCATAAACGCTCCCATGCTGATGTTACGAGTTTACCGGTAATATATTGACATGCACTGCGATGTTCAATATTTCGAAAAAACCAGTAATTTAGATTCGGAGACTCACCCGATGTCACCTGAAGTCACTGCCGCCCTGCTGGATGCGGGCGGCATGTTCCTCTTCCTCGCCGTGGAACTGACGGCGCTGTTCCTGCTGATCAGCTACGGCGTGGCGGTGCTGCAGGAGTATATCTCGCCGGCCCGCATCCAGGCGGTGCTCAGCTCGCGCAAGGGCCGCGGCTATGTGGTGGCCGCGCTGATGGGGGCGATCACGCCGTTTTGCTCCTGCTCGACGATCCCCTTCCTGAAAGGTCTGCTCAGGGCGCGGGCCGGGTTTGGCCCGATGATGGTGTTCCTGTTTTCGAGCCCGCTGCTGAACCCGGTGATCATCGGGCTGTTCGTTGTGACATTCGGCTGGCAGGTGGCGCTGGTCTACTTTCTGATTGCGATGGTCGTGTCCGTTACCGCAGGGGTCATTCTTGAGGCGCTGGGATTTGAACGCCACGTGGAGCCCTCCGCCTACGATGAACCGGCCGCCAAAAGCTGCGGCAGCTCATGCGGCAAAGCCGTAAAGCAAGAAAACCGCTGGCTGCGGCTTTGGAAATCGGTCTGGAAGGACTTCAAGGGCGTGCTGCCCTATCTGCTGGGCGGCATTGCCATCGGCTCGTTCATTTACGGCTTCATGCCGACCGGGCTGATCACCGAATACGCGGGCAGCGACAACCTGTTTGCCATTCCGGTGGCCGCGGTGATCGGCATCCCGCTTTACATCCGGGCGGAGGCGGTGATCCCTCTGTCGGCGGCGCTGGCGGCCAAGGGCATGTCGCTGGGCGCGGTGATGGCGCTGATCATCGGCAGTGCCGGGGCCAGCCTGACCGAGGTCATCCTGCTGCGCGCCATTTTCCGGATGCCGATGATCCTGGCCTTCCTGGCGGTGATCCTGACGATGGCGGTCGGGGCCGGGCTGATCTATGCGCTGACGCCGCTGGGCGCCTGATCCCTGGACAGGCAAAGAAAAAGGCTGGCCTCGGGGGAGGCCAGCCGTTGTGCGTTTTGAGCCGGTTTATTCGCCGTAGGGCACCCAGATGTTCTTGATCTCGGTGGCCTCCTGCAGGAAGCGCTTGGTTTGGTCCTGTGTCCAGTCCGTCGCTGTGCAGTTGTTGACCCAGGTGCGCTTCAGGTTGCCTGCCGAGGCTGCCTCGATCTGCGCCGACAGGTCAGAGGAGGAGAAACTCCATACCGCGTCCACGTTCAGGTGCGAGGCTAGCGGTTTGGCCAGCTCCGCATGGCTGCCGGTCAGGATGTTGACCACGCCTGCGGGCACGTCCGAGGTTTCCAGCACCTGGTAGAAATCCGTTGCCGCCAGCGGGAAGGGCTCGGAGGCCGCCAGCACCACCCGGTTGCCCATGGCAATCGCCGGCGCCATTGCGGAAACAAGGCCCAGCAGCGGTGCCTCATCGGCGCAGAGCGCGCCGATCACGCCCACCGGCTCCTTCATCGCCAGCGCCACGCCGCGGATCGGAACGCCATGCACCTGGCCGTCGTATTTGTCGGCCCAGGCGGCCGCAGAGAACAAGCGCTGGATCGAGGCTTCGACTTCAGCCGCGCCGCTCTTCTTTCCGGTCATCGCGTCGATGCGGGCGGCGAATTCATCGGCGCGGGCAGAGAGGTTCTCGCTAATGTAGTACAGGATCTGCGCCCGCAGGTGGCCGGTGGCCTTGGACCACTTGGCGGCGCCTGCCGCGGCCTCAACCGCGTTGCGCACATCCTTGCGATTGGCAAGGCCCGCGTGGCCCAAGAGCGTACCGGATCTGCCGTAGATGGCCTGGCTGTAGCCGCTGTCCGGGCGGGCTTGCTTGCCGCCGACATACATCTTGGCAGTGCGGTCCAGCGGGTCTGCCGGGGCACCGTTGCCTTCGAGAGCTTCCACCTTGGCCAGCGGTTTGGACTTGGTTTTGGGGCGGGTATAGGCGGCGAGGCCTTCCCAGCCGCCTTCGCGGCCAAAGCCGCTTTCGCGCACGCCGCCGAAACCGGCCGCCGCGTCAAACATGTTGGTGCCGTTGATCCAGACCACGCCTGCGACCAGCTTCGGCGCCATGTCGAGCGCCAGGTTGACGTTCTCGGTCCAAAGCGTGGCGGCGAGGCCGTAACGGGTGTTATTGGCGAGCTCTACCGCCTCCGCCGGGGTGCGGAAGGTGCAGGAAACCAGCACAGGGCCAAAGATCTCTTCCTGCATCAGCGGATCGGCGGGGGTGAGGCCTTGGATCAGCGTTGGCGGGTAGAAGCAGCCGCCTGCGGGCATCTCGATCTGCGCCTGATGCATTTGGCCCGCTTGGTTGGCGGCGACCATTTCGCTGATGGTGTTCAGCTGCACCGAATCGACCACAGCGCCAACGTCGATGCATTTGTCGAGCGGGTTGCCGATACGCAAGCCGTCCATGCGGGCCTTGAGCTTGGTGTGGAACCGATCGGCAATGCCTTCCTGCACCAAGAGCCGCGAGCCTGCACAGCAAACCTGGCCCTGGTTGAACCAGATTGCATCGACCAGGCCTTCGATTGCCGAGTCGATGTCGGCGTCGTCAAAGACGATGTAGGGCGACTTGCCACCGAGTTCGAGCGTCAGCGCCTTGCCGCTGCCTGCGGTGGCTTCGCGGATCTTGCGGCCGACGGAGGTGGAGCCGGTGAAGGCGATCTTGTCCACATCCGCTGCGGTGATCATTTCGCCCACGGCGCCGTCGCCTGTCACGATGTTCACAACGCCCTTGGGCAGGCCTGCCTGACGGCAGATGTCGGCAAACAGCAGCGCGGTGAGCGAGGTGTATTCCGCGGGCTTCAGAACGACGGTGTTGCCCATGGCGATGGCCGGGGCAATCTTCCAGGCCAGCATCAAGAGCGGGAAGTTCCACGGAATGATCTGGCCGCAGACACCGAGGGGTTCTGCATCCGGCAGCTCGCTTTCCATCAGCTGGGCCATGCCGGCGTGGTAATAGAAATGCCGCTGGGCGAGGGGAATGTCGATGTCACGGCTCTCGCGGATCGGCTTGCCGTTGTCCAGGGTTTCGAGCACGGCAAAGAGGCGGGCGTGCTTCTGCAGCAGCCGGGCGATGGCATAGAGGTATTTGGCGCGGCCTGCGCCGCCGATACCAGCCCAACCGCCTTGGGCCTTGCGAGCGGACTCAACCGCTGCATCTACATCCGCCTGCGCGGCTTGAGTCAGCGTCGCCAGCACTTCGCCGGTGGCGGGGTTCTTGCTGTCGAAACCGTCGCCGGGGGCAGTAAACTCGCCGTTGATAAAATGGCCGAACCGGCTGCCCTGATCAACCAGCCAGGCCAGGGCCTCGGCAGCGCTTTCGGGGGCGGGACCGTATTCCATGGTGTCGAAAATCTCTTTGATGGTCATATGTTCAGCCCTCAGCCCATGGAGTGGCGGTAGCCGGCGGAGTATGCCCCGGTGACATGATGTTCCAGCTGGCGCTCGATATCGCCCAAGAGCGAAGAGGCGCCAAAGCGGAACAGGTCGGGCTGCAGCCAGCGGTCGCCCAGCTCATCCTTCATCAGCGCAAGGTACACCAGTGCGTCCTTGGCCTTGGAAATGCCGCCCGCAGGCTTGTAGCCGACGCGGTAGCCGGTGCGGTCGTAATAGTCGCGGATCGCCCGGATCATCACCAGCGAGACGGGCAGCGTGGCGTTGACGCTTTCCTTGCCTGTGGAGGTCTTGATGAAATCGGCACCGGCCATCATGCAAACCAGCGAAGCCCGTGCCACATTGCGCAAAGATCCCAGCTCGCCGGTGGCCAGGATCGCCTTCACATGGGCGTCGCCGCAGGCCTGGCGGAAGGCCTTCATCTCGTCATAAAGCGCCTGCCAATTGCCGGTCAGCACATGGCGGCGGGAGATTACGATGTCGATCTCTTCGGCGCCGGCCTTGACGCTTTCCTCGATCTCCGCCACCCGCAGGTGGAACGGCGACAGGCCGGCCGGGAAACCGGTGGAGACCGCGGCCACGGGAATGCCGGTGCCCTTCAGCGCTGTCACAGCCGTTTCGATCATGTCGTGATAGACACAGACCGCGCCGGTGGTGAGGCCCTCCATGCCCAGCTCACGCAGCAGCGCGCCATTCACCGGCTGGCGCGCCTTGGCACACAGGCGGCGGACCCGGCCTTCGGTGTCGTCGCCGGACAGGGTGGTGAGGTCAATCAGGCTGACCGCTTTCAGCAGCCAGGCGGCCTGGTGGTCCTTCTTGACGCTGCGGCGTCCCGGCAAGGTGGCGCAGCGGCGTTCGATGGCCGATGTATTGGCCTGCACGGCAGCGACCCAGTCCAGGTCCAGCTCCATGCCGGGATTGCGCGGCTCGGCCAGCTGCGGCAGCTGCGCGCTTCGTTCAGCGGTATGGCTATCCATTGGAAATCCTCGGAAGAGTTCCGTGCGAAAATCGCACGGGTGCGGCATCTTGGCAAGCAAGCGCCGGGGCGTGCAGGCAGGTTTTTTGACTGAATGGACAAAAAATAGCCGTGAAGACCGGACCGGGCCTCCTGTGCAGCTCCTGAATCCGGCGGCGCGGTGTGAAAATCGTGTTTTCCGCGTCTTTGAGCCCAGGGCTGCGCATTCCGGTGGCAAAATCGCCTCCACATGCTAAATTTAGCGGTATGAACAGTGCAGACCCCCATATCAGCGAAAAACCACAAGCAGACGGTCTTTCAGGCAACCGGCCTGTGATCCGCCAGCTGGATGACAGCGCCATCAACCGGATTGCCGCGGGCGAGGTGGTGGAACGGCCTGCCTCGGCGGTCAAGGAATTGGTGGAAAACGCCATTGATGCCGGGGCCGCACGGATCACGGTAGAGATTGCCGATGGCGGCAAGACGCTGATCCGGGTGACCGATGATGGCTGCGGCATGACCCCGGAGGACCTGCCGCTGGCGCTGAGCCGCCATGCGACCTCCAAGATCGACGGCTCGGACCTGCTGAACATCCACACTTTCGGCTTCCGCGGCGAAGCGCTGCCGTCTTTGGGGGCGGTGGGGCGGCTGACGATCACCAGCCGTGCTGCAGGGCATGAGGCGGCGCAGATCCGGGTCTCCGGCGGAAAGCTGGAGCCGGTGAAACCGGCCGCCCTGCGCGCAGGCACCATCGTTGAGCTGCGGGATCTTTTCTTTGCGACGCCTGCACGGCTCAAATTCATGCGCACCGACCGGGCCGAGGCGCAGGCAATTGGCGATACCGTGAAACGGCTGGCGATGGCAGAGCCTTCGGTGGGCTTCACCCTGCGCGATGTCTCCGGTGGCGGCGAGGGGCGGGTGACCTTCCGCGCCGACCCTTTGTCTGGCGACCTGTTTGATGCGCTGCACGGGCGGCTGGCCTCGGTGCTGGGGCGCGAGTTTGCTGAAAATGCGCTGAAGATCGACGCCACCCGCGAAGGCATCCGGCTTTATGGTTATGCGGCACTGCCAACCTATTCCCGCGGCGCGGCGGTGGCGCAGTTCCTGTTTGTGAACACGCGGCCGGTGAAGGACAAGATGCTGACCGGCGCGCTGCGCGCGGCCTATTTCGACTTCCTCAGCCGCGACCGGCATCCGGCGGCGGCGCTGTTCATTGATTGCGATCCGCAGCTGGTCGATGTGAACGTGCATCCGGCCAAATCCGAGGTGCGGTTCCGCGACCCTGGCCTGGCACGCGGGCTGATTGTGTCGTCTCTGCGCCACGCGCTGGCAGAGGCAGGCCACCGCGCCTCAACCACCGTGGGTGGCGCTGCACTGGGGGCAATGAAGCCTGAACAGCCCACTGCAACAGGGGCGCCGCGGATCTATCAGATGGACCGGCCGTCTTATGGCGCACGGCACGCCTCTTATGCGGCGCAATCCCCCGGTCTGCCGCACACGACGCCTGCGGATGCGCCGCCACCAGCAGGGTTTGCTGAGCTGGCAGGCGCCTACAGCGGCCGGGTGACGGAGGCCCCGGAGGCGCCAATGGCCCCGGGCCTGGCGGATGCGCCCGAGGGCACCGTGCCCGGGGCCGAGGCCCTGCCGCTGGGTGCGGCACGCGGCCAGGTGCATGAAAACTACATCATCGCCCAGACCGCCGACGGCATGGTGATTGTCGACCAGCATGCGGCTCATGAGCGGCTGGTCTATGAAAAACTGAAACGCCAGATGGCGGAAAACGGCGTTGCGGCGCAAGCGCTCCTGATCCCTGAAATCGTGGAACTCAGCGACAACGACTGCGCCTGCCTTTTGGGCGTGGCAGAGGAACTGGCCAAATTCGGTCTCGGGATCGAGGCCTTTGGCGGCAATGCCGTTGCGGTGCGCGAAACCCCGGCAATCCTGGGCGAGGTCAACGCCGAGGCGATGCTCAAGGACATCCTGGATGAGCTGTCGGATCAGGGTGAAAGCCAGCTGGTGCAAGCCAGGATCGAAGCGATCCTCAGCCGAGTGGCCTGCCATGGTTCGATCCGCTCCGGCCGCCGGATGCGGGGCGAAGAGATGAATGCGCTCTTGCGGGAGATGGAGGCCACCCCCCATTCCGGTCAGTGCAACCATGGCCGCCCGACATATGTCGAGCTGAAACTGGCAGATATCGAGCGCCTGTTCGGGCGCAGCTGAAACAGAACCCCCGCCAAAAGGGAGGGCGAGCAGTGACATTGGAACAGGCTTTGACGCCGGAGCAAGCCCATTGGGCTATTTACGGGCTGGCAGCTTTGACGGCGCTCCTGGCGGTCGCCGGGTTGCGGCTGCGCGGGCACAGCCGGCGTCTGGAGCAGGCCAATGCCGACCTGCGCAGCCATAATGCTGGATTGAAGGCAGAGGTTGCGCGGCTGCCGGAACTGGCGGATGAACTGACAACATTGCGCCGGGTGCAGGAGAACGAGCGCACGGCCCGCTATCAGGCCGAGGCGCAGGTGCAGGCCCTGAAGGCGGAGCACGCGGCGCGGCTGGAAGAGCTGAGCCACATGAACCAGCAGATGGAGCATAAGTTTGCATCGCTGGCCAATGGCGTGCTGAAACAGAATTCCGAAAGCTTCCTGAGCCTGGTCAGCGAGCGTTTCCAGGCGCACAGCAAATCGGCCGACGAGGATCTGGCCAAGCGCCACGCGGCGATTGAAGGCCTGGTGAAGCCGCTGGACCAGAAGCTTGGCCAGTTCGGCGAGCGGATCAAGGAAATCGAACAAGCCAGGAACGAGGCCTATGGCGCCATCAAGGCGCAGGTGAAGCATCTGGCCGAGGGCCAGGCGGCGCTGGGCGGCGAGACCCGCAAGCTGGTGCAGGCTTTGCGGGCGCCAAAAACCCGCGGCCGCTGGGGCGAGATGCAGCTGCGTCAGGTGTTCGAGATGGCCGGCATGGCCGAACATGTGGATTATGAGCTGGAAAAATCGGTTGCCACGGATGAGGGCCAGCGCCGTCCCGATGCAGTGGTGCGCATTCCCGGCGGCAAGAGCATCGTGGTGGATGCGAAGACGCCGCTGGAAGCGTACCTGGATGCATTGGAGGCGGAGACACCGGACCAGCAGCAGGCCGCTCTGCTGCGCCACGCAGGCCATGTGAAAACCCATGTGAAGCAGTTGGCCTCCAAGGCCTATCAAAGCGCCTTGGGCGAGACCCCGGATTTCGTGGTGATGTTCATCCCCGGCGAAACCTTTGTCTCCGCAGCTGCTGAGGCGGACCCCGGGCTGATCGAATATGCTTTCGAAAACCGGGTGCTGATCGCCACTCCGACCACCCTGATGGCGCTGGTCAAATCCATCGCCTATGGCTGGCAGCAGGAGAAGATGGCGGAGAATGCGCTGGAGGTGCAGAAGACTGCCAAGGAGCTCTACGACCGGCTCTCGACCTTCTCCAAGAACCTGGCTTCGGTGGGCAAGTCGCTGTCCTCGTCGGTGAACAATTACAACAAGGCGGTGGGCTCGCTGGAGGCGCGGGTATTGCCCTCGGCCCGCAAGTTCGAAGCGATGGGCGTGGTGGCGCAAGGCGCCGAGCTGGAGGATCCGGGCCAGGTTGAGACGGAACCGCGGCAGATGGCCCTCTTGGCGGAGGACTAGATGCGGCTGCCGCTGGTTCTGCAAGCTAGCCCTCCGGGTGAGGCCGCGCTGCTGCGTGCAGCCGAGGTTGAGGCCGAGCGCATTGTGGCGCTGCTCAGGATTGCCGTATCGGCCGGGCTGCTGGCGGCGCTGGTACTGGCCGTTGATGCAGTGCAGACGGTGGATCAGGACTACCTGTGGCATCAGGTCGGCCTCGCGGCGGCGATGCTGCTGGCCTATATGGCGGTGGGTATCCTGAGCTTTGCGGCAATTCGCAAAGGTGTGTTCCGGCGCTGGATGATCTGGGCGGCGGTGACCGCGGACTGTGTCTTCCTGTTTCTAAACTCCTGGCTGTCGCTAGTGAATTCCAGCCTTTCGGGCGATGTTGTTTTTGCCATGCCCTCGGCCTGGATGGCGCCGCTGGTGCTGGCCTTTGGGGTGCTGCGGTTCAATCCGCTGCTCTTGGCCTATCAGGTGTTGCTGGTCGCAGCCGGCTTTATCTGGCTGGTGTTCTGGGAGCCTGCAACCCTGTCTGCTGAGGCGGTCCAGCGGGTGCATCTCGCCATGGCAACGCCGCCGAACCTGATGCGGGTGCTGATGATTTCGCTGGCCGGGCTGGTGCTGCTGGTGGCGGCGCTGCGGATGCGGGGGCTGCTGCACCACTCGCTGGAAGAGGCGCGGCAGAAGGCCAATCTGACCCGCTACCTGCCGGCCCAGATGGCGGGCCGCCTGGCGGGCGGCGGGCTGGCCGCGCTGCAGGAGGGGCGGCAGCAGAAGATGGCGGTGCTGTTCATTGACATCCGCGGTTTTACCAGTTGGTGCGAGGGGCGCGCGCCGCAGGAGGTGAGCCGCTTGATCACCGAGTTCCGGACCCGTGTTGAGACGGTGGCGGCCCGGACTGGCGGACTGATCGACAAATACATCGGCGATGCGGCGATGATCCTGTTTGAAGGCCGAAACGGCGCGGCGCTGGCGCTGGATTGCGCCGAGGGGTTGCTGGTGGAAATGGAAGATTGGCGGCGCGCCCGGGAGCAGGCAGGGGAAGATGGTCTGGGGGCTGGCATCGGTATCCATTGGGGCGAGGTGTTCTCGGGCGTGACCGGCACGCCGGAGCGGCTGGAGTATTCGGTGTTCGGCGACACGGTGAACACAGCCGCGCGCCTGGAGCAGCTGACCAAGGCGCAGGGCACGGCGCTGATCGCCTCTGCCGCAGTGCTGGAAGCGGCGGGCGCAGAGCCCGCGCGCGACGGCTGGTCTGCGCTGCCGCCGGAGCTCTTGCGCGGGCGCCGCAGCGGGCTTGCCCTCTTTGAAAAGGCGCAGGGCTGAGCCGCCTCCCGTTTGCCCCAGATCAAAGACTTAGGCGTTTGGCCTGCGCTTTGATATGCTGAGGCAGCGAACAGAAGGAATGGAGCAATGCTGGAGATCTCGGCCCGCAAAGTGGCACAGGTGGCAATGATGGCCCGCGAGCTGGGCCGGGCCGAAGGAGAACTGCGCGCTTTCATCGACCGGATGGGCGAGGATCAGCAGGCTGAACTGGTGGGCATCATGTGGGTCGGGCGCGGCAGTTTCGAGCCGGAGGAGCTCGGCGAGGCGATCTATACCGCCCGCCAGGAGGCGACCACGCCGACCTCCGACTACCTGATCGGCACCCCGCATCTGGCGGACAACCTGGAGGCCGGGCTGGAGGCGCTGGGCATCGATGTGCATGACGTCGAGGATGATGTGATCGGGCGCTGAGGCTGTTCGACCTGTTTGCAAGGAAAAAGGGCGCCGATGGAGACGGCGCCCTTTGTGTTTCGGGCAGACGTCCGGGGCTCTGCCCCGGGCCCCGGGATATTTTGACGCCAGAAGAACAGGGGATCCCCGCGGTTAACCGTAGGAATGCACCGCCGGCTCAGGCCTTGTGGTCGATCACGTCCAGGTGCTGGGCCAGTTTGCCAATTTCACCCATCCATTTTTCGACAAGGCCAGCGTCGCTCGGCGCGGCGTGCACGCCGGCGGCAATCTTGCCGTTCATCGCAGCTTCGATGGCAAAGGAGACCGGGTAGGAGACCAGGCGGGCCATTGCTGTGCCGCGGTCGTCGCCCCAGGCATCCATCACATAGGTCTTGTGCCAGGCTTCGGCACCGCCTCTTTCGGCCTTGAGCCCCACGCAGAGCACCACCCGGTCGGGCTCACCCTCATCATAGGCGTTTTCGGCCCAGAACTGGTCGGACATCTCCTTGAGGCGGGCGTCGCCTTCGGCGCCTTCCAGCGTCTCGACTTCCTTGAACACATCGGCCCAGGCATCGGCCCAGCCGTTGAGGCGCAGGGTGCCGCGGACGAACTCCTTCACTTTCCAGTCCTCGCCGAACTCGTACTGGCCCATGAAGGGGATCGAGTCGCGGTTCGGGTAGACCTCAAAGCTTTCGGGGGCCGGCAGCGGCGCCTCGTAGGAGGAGATTGCGTCCCAGGGGCGGGCGACGTCCAGTTCCTTGAAGTCACGGATCGATTTGGAGGGCGAACGCAGCGCTTTCAGCACGCCCAAGGGCGACCAGCTGAATTTGTAGCGGAACGGGTTCGGGGTCTTGGGGATGCCGCCGCAGTAGGAGATAAAGCTGATCTCGTTTTCGGCGTCATAGGCATCGGAGGCCTTGTAGTCGGCCACCAGCGCATGCGCCATCAGGTGATCGATGCCGGGATCCAGGCCCACCTCGTTGATCAGGCAGACGCCGGCGTCTTTGGCTTTTTGGTCCAGCGCGCGCATTTCCGGCGCGATGTAGGAGGAAGACACAAAATGCGCGCCGCGCTCGATTGCCAGCTCGGCCAGCGGCACGTGCCAGTCGCCGGGCAGCATCGAGACGATGACGTCATGTGGGCTCAGCATCTGGCCCAGGTTGGCGATGCTGAAGGCGTGAATGTTGGTGGTCAAATCGCCCACCGCCTCGCGCGCCTTGTCTGTGGTCCGGTTCCAGACCGCCACGTCGTGGCCTGCTTCCAGCAGGCGGCGCAGGCCGGGAATGGCGGACAGGCCGGTGCCGCACCAATGAATAGTCATGAGATGTCTCCCTTGCGAATGGTACGGGGGCAGAAGAACCCTCGTGCCCGGCTGGTAGCCGGGCGGCGCCCGTCCGCCCCCTTGGGCGGGCGCTTCGTGTTCGCCCGCGGATGGGCGCTGCCCTCTCCGTGAACGAACAAAACCGTCATTTGGGCAAATGCTCCAGGAAGGTGGCCTTGGCCCGGCCCCAGACGCCGCTGTCCAGATCGGTCAGGGTTTGCAGAGAGGGCAGCAGCTGGGCGGCGTAATCTTCGGAGCTTTCGACCGGCAGCATCGACGGCAGGTTATCGATCGCCATCACATCGAGCACCGGGCTGTCTGCCACCCGCAGGGCGGGGGCGTCCCAAGTGGTAGCGCGGTCATAGACCGGCACAGGGTTGTAATCGCTGTCCGGGTCGCAGGCGACATCGCCAATGGCCGTGAGCTGGCGGTCCGCGCCAAGCGCCTCGCGCGGGACAAACACCGGCGTGCCGGGGCGGGCAAAGATGCAGTTCAGGAACAGGTCGTGCTGCAGAATTTCCGGGAAGGGGCCGCCGCTGGCGGTCTCAGCCATGTCCCACTTGGAAACTGCCACGCCCATCGCCTCGCAGAGGTCGGCAGCGCCGGTGCCAACCCGGCCAAGTGCGCCAATGACGATGGCAGAGGGGCGGTCTGCGTTCAGGGCGTCCAGTTCCGCGCCGAGTTCCGCCAGCAGAGCGTCCTTGCCGCCGTAGACACCAACCGGCCCGCAAACTTTGCCGCGCTGCTGCGCGGCCCAGGACTTCAGGGTAACGGCGGCACCTGCATAGCCCGCCCAATAGCCGAAGGCCGCAACCCGGCGGCCGGTCTCGTCTACCAGGTATTCCAGGTCATACAGCGTGCCGCCGCCGGCCTTGAACCGCTCCAGCAGAGCCTTGCCGGAATGCTGGCCCTTAAAGGCGTGGCCGAACATGATGTGGCGGTGCGGCAGCGGGGTGCCATCTTCGGGCAGTTCCTTGAGGCCGAAGATGATCGCATCTGCGGGCGCCTGGGGCCAGGAGTTCTCCGGCGCGATCCCGCAGCCTGCATCAATGTAGCCCTGCAGAGGGATGGCCCGCACAGAGCTTTCCTCGACCGTGACCTTGATGCCCGCAGCCAGCAGCGCCTTGGCGCCTTCGGGCGTCAGGCCCACCCGGTCTTCGTTGGGGCGCTGTTCGGCCCGTACCCACAGATGCGTCATCGTCATGTCCTTCAAAGCATTCCCTTGGCATAGACCGCGCGCACCGACGAGCGCTGTTCCATTGCCGTCATGAAGTTCTGGATTTTGGGGAAGTCCGCAACGGTCACGCCGTCGCCTTCCAGCCAGGTGCAGATGGTGTAGAGATAGCAATCGGCGATGCTGACCTCATCCCCCAGCACAAACGGCCCGCGCAGGCCCGCCTGGCTGATGTATTCGCAGGATGCCGCCATGGTCTGGGGCACCATTTTCTGCATGTCTTTCCAGCTGGTGCGTTCTTTGGCCCAGCGGTGGCCGCGTTTTCTGTGGGCGTGGTTCACATGCATGGTGGAGGCGAGGTAGAACATGACCTCGCGCATCCGCGCCAGCAGCACCGGATCCTGCGGGCGCAAGGGCGCTTCCGGTGCCATGTCGGCAATGTATTCCAGCAGCGCACCGGTCTCTGTCAGGATGCCGCCTTCGACTGCCAGCGCGGGCACCCGGCCCTTAGGATTTATCTGGGCATAGGCCGCACCGGTTTGTTCCTTGGCGGCAAAGTCGACCTTCACGGCCTCATACTCGACCCCGGCTTCTTCCAGGGCGATGGCCACCGCCACCGAGATCGTGTTGGGGGCGTAATAGAGCTGCATGGTCTTCCTCCCTCAGAGCGTTCAGAGATGTGTCTGGGCAAAATGGCGGTCCGGCGCTTCCAGATGCGGCACCGCGTTGAACAAAACCGGGCTGAGGTGGCCGCCGATCGGGAACAGCCGGTGCATCGAGGTGTTCATGATTGCCAGCGCAACACGCGCCATGGCGGCGGTATCCAGCCCCATTACCTGGCGCAGTGCCATCGAAATCAGCCCGCCGGAGGTCACCACCAGTGCCGGGCCGTCGCCCGCGGCGATTTCCTCAAGCGCGGTGCGGGTCCGGGTTTCGAAATTGCTCCAGCTTTCGTACGGATCGGCAATCTCATCTGCGGCCCAGGCGGCAAAGACTTTGGGCAGGTGGTCCACGAAACCTTCGCGCTCCTCAGGAACAGCCAGCCCGTGCTGGTCGCGCATCGCCTCGGCGAGGGTGAAATACTCCATCTCGTTCAGCCGCGCGTCCTGTACCGGATCCGCAAGACCCATCGAGGCTGCGGTCTCGATATGCCGGGTCAGGGTGCCGCAGTAGACGCGCGGATGATGATTGCCGCTGGCCCGCAGATGGTCTCCCAGCCAGGCTGCTTGCTGGTGGCCCAGATCGCTGAGCCGGTCATAGCTGGCCTCGTCCCGGGCGCCGGTATTGGCCTGGCCGTGGCGGATCAGCGTGATGTGGGACATGGGGCAGCGGCTCCGTTGTTTCCGGGCGAGTTTTAGGGGAGGTTCGGGGCAGAGGGAAGAGAGGGTTTGCCACCGCAGGACTCAATTTCATTGAGCGCGGCTCATTCCTGGCGCAGTGTGCGGCAGACAGATTGGAGTTCCGCCATGCCGCTTGATCCTCAGCGATTTCTTGATGACTTGCATCGCTTGCGCAGCTTTGGTGCCTCGGGGGCGGGCAAGGGGGTGGTGCGGCAGGCCTATTCCGAGGCGGATATCGCGGCGCGCAATTGGCTGGCCGGACGGATGAAAGAGGCTGGTTTAGAGCCGCATTTCGACCCGCTGGGCAATCTGTTCGGCCTGGCAGGGACCTCCGGGGACCGCAGCCTGCTGGTGGGCTCGCACAGCGACAGCCAGCCCGAGGGCGGCTGGCTGGACGGTGCGCTGGGCGTTGTGGCCGGGCTGGAAATTGCCCGCGCGGCCAGGGAGGCGGGGGGGCCGCCCATCTCCTGCGCCAGTTTCCAGGATGAGGAGGGGCGGTTCGGAGTGCTGACCGGCTCGGACATTTGGACGGGCAAGCTGGCACTGGAAGTGGCGGACGGGTTTACCGACATCCAGGGCAATACGCTGGCAGCCATGCGCGCCCGGATGGCGGATCTGGCGGGCGGCTTCCTGCCGCAAGACCGGTTCTTTGGCTTTCTGGAGATGCATATCGAGCAAGGGCCTTATCTGGATGAGACCGGCGGCAGGATCGGGGTGGTGACGGATATCGTCGGCATCCGCGACATGCGGATCACTTTTGAAGGCCGCCAGAACCATGCGGGCACCACGCCGATGCATCTACGCCGGGACGCGTTTCAGGCGCTGTCGGCCTTCAATATGGCTCTAACAAGCCGGTTTTCCAATGTGGTGGCACCCGCCACGGTCTGGACCATCGGCCATGTTGCCCTGCATCCCAACGCGTCGTCGGTGGTGCCGGGGCGAGTGGAGTTTTCCATGCAGTGGCGGGATGCGGATGCGGAGCGGCTGGCGCGGATGGAAGAGATTATCAGGGAGGCAGCACAGGGGATTTCGGCGGAATATGCCGTGACAGCAGCATTGGGGCCGGTGATGGGCATTGAACCTGCGGCGATGGATGCGCGCATTCAGGGGGAGCTTTGTGCTGCGGCGGAGGCATTGGCGCCGGGAAAGTGGCAAAAGATGCCCTCCGGGGCGCTGCATGATGCGGCAAATATGGCCACGGTGATGCCTGCGGGGATGCTGTTTGTCCCGTCCATCGGCGGCATCAGCCATGCTTTTGACGAAGATACCGAAGAAGCGGATTTGGTGCTGGGGCTGCAGGTTCTGGACCGGGCCGCCCGGGCGCTGTCGGGGTGAGCTGCCGGCGGGGTGCTCCCGCCTGTTCCCGGCCTTCCTGCCGGAGGGCCTTCACATTTGGGCCGGGCGCCGCTGGCGCGGCGCGGATCAGGCCCGGCCGTAGCCGCGTTTGAGCATCCGCTTGCGGTGCTTGTCGGCAGCGAGCGACGCTTCGCGCAGGTTGCCGTAGATGCTGATGGCAGTTTGCCCGTTGCCGCCGGCAATGCCCCATTCCCGCAGGACCGAAACCTCCGAGAACAGGTTTATCGCCAGTTCGATGCGGTAGAACCGCGACGGGCGCGAAGGGGATTGGCGGTAGAGCAGACAGGTGGCCATATGCTGATTCTACGGCAAGCGAATCGCTTGGACAAGAAACTCTATGCTGCGCCCAGCAATGTGAGGCCCAGCAGGGCGGTGGAGAGCGCTGCCACCGCAAAGGCGGCCGTGCGCAGCACCGGAATGCCGATTGCATAGATGACGTAATGCGCCGCCATGCCGAAGAAGAAGGTGAGGCCAAGCATCCCCGGCTGCTCTTCGGCCGGGCGGATCACAGAGGCCAGAATGGCCAGTGGTGCAAAAGCGGCAAAAAGCTCGACCCCGACAATATGTGCCCGGTGCGCGCGTTGGGCCCAAAGGGATTGCGGCAGATCGCCGGGGCCAGGATTGGCCATGGCGCCCATCAGCCCGCGCACCATGACCCGGTCGAGAATGTATGGCAACCAGGCCAGCGCCACCCACAGGCCCGAAAGGGCGGTAAAATATTGCAGCTGCGTCATCTTTCGCTCCTTCTGTCTGATCAGATTGAGCGTAGTGCGGAGGTAGCGGTTTTCTACTTTCGCGGCGCTATGCCCAATCCACATCACCCAGGAAGATGTAGCCCGCGCCGTAGATCGTCTTGATCAGTCTGGGGTTCTTGGGGTCTTCGCGCAGCTTGGTGCGCAGGCGGGAGATGCGCACATCCATTGCCCGGTCGAAGCTCTCGCCGGCTGCGCCGCCAAGCGCCTCCTGCATCTGGGCGCGGGAGATCAGCCGTTTCGGGCTGTCCAGGAACAGCCGTAGCACTTCGCCCTCGGCATGGGAAAACGGGGTTTCTTCGCCCTGGGTGTCCTCCAGCACGTAGCGGTCGAAGTGAGCAGTCCAGCCGGAGAAACGGGCCGTGTCGCTGGCAGGTGCGGCTGTGCGGGGGCCGCTGCGCAGGCGGGCGCGGACGCGGGCGACCACCTCGGCCGGGTCAAACGGTTTGGTGATGTAATCGTCGGCGCCAAGCTCCAGCCCGGTGACCCGGTCCTGCACCTGGGCGCGGCCGGAGATGATGATGACCGCGGCGCCCTGCTCCAGCGCCAGCCGATGCACCAGCGCCAGCCCGTCGGTGTCGGGCAGCGACAAGTCGACCAGGCAGACGTCGGGTGTCACCCGGTTCAGCGCCGCCTCGAACTCGCGCGCGCGGGCGAAGCTTTGGGTGCGGAAGCCCGCGTCCTCCAGCGTCTCGGTCAGGATCTGCCGGATTTCCGGCTCGTCGTCCAGGATGGTGACCAGGGGGGGTGTCATGCGGCGGGCTCCGGTTTGATCAGCTCGGACAGCTGGTGCGTGGTGAAAGGTTTGCGCAAAACCGGGCTGCATTTCAATGCCTTGCGAAACAATGGGTCGCTGACAGGCAAGGAGGTCATCAGAATGCAGGGCAGGCCGGAGCCGTCCAGCCGGGCAATGAGGTCAATGCCGGTGGCCTCCCCCTCCAGCTTGATGTCGGAGAGCACCAGCGCGATGTCCGGCAGATCGGCGGTGAGCGCGCAGGCTTCGTCAACGCTGGCGGCTTCGATCACCGTATAGCCGAGGTCGATCAGCATGTCGCGGAAGGTGGCGCGCAGCTCCTCGCTGTCCTCGACCAAGAGCGCCATGCCGCCCTGTGCGTCCGGTGCCAGGCGGTACGGCAGGCGCAGGGTGACCGCGGCGCCGGAGACGCCGTTGCGGATCCGCATGTCGCCGCCTGCCAGTTTGGCCATGTCGTAGACCATCGGCAGGCCGAGGCCGGAGCCTTCGCTGCCCTTGGTGGTGAAGAAGGGGTTCAGCGCCTTTTCCAGCGCTTCGGGAGAGAAGCCGGGACCGGTGTCGGATACCGCGATCTCGACCCAGGTCTGGCCGACCGCATGGGCGCTGACGGTGATCTGCCCGGTGGTGCCGCAGGCGTCGCGGGCGTTCAGGATCAGGTTCAGCAGCGCGTCCTGCAACTTGCCGCTGTCCAGAAGCAGCACCTCGTCCGGCATATTGTCGAGGATGCTGAGGCCGATCCCCTGCGGCAGCGAGGGGGAGGCCAGGATTTTCAGTTCGCCCAGCAGCGTGTGCATGTCGGTGGCTTGCGGGCGCAGGGTGCGCTGGCCGGTCATTTCGGCAATCCGGTTCAGCAGCCGCCCGCCGCGGCGCGCGGCCGAAAGCGTACCCTGGACCAGTTCGGCGGAGGCGTCGTCCAGCGCCGTCCTGTCCAGCTTGCTCTGCATGCCGAGGATGATGGTCAGCAGGTTAGAAAAATCATGCGCCAGGCCGGAAGTCATCTGTGCCGCCATCTCGCGGCGCCGCGCCTGCTGCAGGGCGACGCGGGCCTGGGTCTCCTCGGTGACATCCATCGATAGGATGTAGACGCCGCCATGCTGATCCGGGGTAAAGGCCACGCGGATGCGGCGGCTGCCGTGGCTTTCGGTGAACTCGAACACCGGGCTGCCGCCCTTGTAGGCGGTCAGCAAATGCGGCTCGATGCGTTCGAATGCAGTTTCCCCCAATGCGTCGGCAATATGCATGCCCAGAATGTCCGAGGGACGGCTGGGAAAGACCGAGCTGAGGCGGCGGTTGGTGTAGGTGTAATAACCATCCGCATCCACATGGGCGATATGGGCCGGCATCATCTCGGTCGTGAGGCGGGTGCGGCCCTCGATTTCAGTCAGCTGCCGCTTGGCTTCTTCCAGCGCGGTGTTGGTGGCGGCGAGCTGGCGGTTGGCAGCCGACAGTTCCTCGGTGTGGGCGATCAGCTTCTCCGACAGCTCCTCGGAGCGGGAGCGCAGCAGCTGTTCGGCCCGCTTGGTGCGGGTGATATCGGTATAGACGGTGACCCAGCCGCCCTGCGGCAGCGGCGAGCCTTCGATGGAGATCATCTGCCCGTTGGGGCGCTCGCGTTCCAGATAGTGGGGCACAAAGTCCAGCGCCTGGTCGACCCTGGTTTGCACAATGGCCTCGATATCCGTTTCCGGGGCATATTCGCCGTTCTCGGCCAGAAAGCGGATGGTGTCGGCAAAGGAGGCGCCGGGCTGCACCAGATAGTCCGGCAGATTGAACATCTCCTGAAAGCGGCGGTTGCACACGGCCAGCTGCAGATCGTTGTCATAGATCGACAGCGCCTGGGCGATCAGGTTCAGCCCGGCGGTGGTCATGGCGGCGCGTTGCTTGCTGGTTCGGTCCATATTCTCCCCCGCTTCATGGCTAGCACTGCGGTGCCGGACGGGCAAACCGGCATTCCGCCGCGCGTGGCAAGCTGCCGCGGCGTCAGGCGTTAATTCAGCTTCTGATTGCTGCCGACGCCGCAGGCCGCGGATGGCGGGGATTCAGTTTGTCCGCAACTCTTCTTGTCGCCCGCGATTCGGAATTCCACCGGTTTGTGCGCATCCCGCGCGAATGCGGGGCGGCTTTGCAGGCCGCGTGAAAGAATGACGGGCGCAGGCCTGCCAGAGGCACGCGTAACAGCCCGTAAAACAAGGCGATCTGCGCTGTTACAATTTGTAAGATTTGGGAAAACATCAGGAAAAAGTTGACGGGCTAACATATGGGCGTCCCTAATCGGGGCCAGAGCCGCGGACAGCGGCCAGTCCGGCAGCAACGCCGGAAAGGGAGGAGAGAAAGTTGGCTCAGATGCAGATGGGCGCCGAAGGGATGCAATCCCTGCCGGCGCTGCTTCAACGCAATGCGGCGCAATTCGCAGACGCGCCGGCCTACCGGGAAAAGGAATTCGGCATCTGGCAGTGCTGGTCCTGGGCCGAGACGGCAAAGGAAATCGAGGCTTTGGCGCTGGGGCTCATCAACCTTGGCGTGAATGAGGGCGATTTTGTCGCCATCATCGGCCGCAACCGCCCCTACCTCTATTGGTCGATGGTTGCCGCCCAGGCGGTGGGCGCCATTCCGGTGCCGCTTTACCAGGACGCGGTGGCTGAGGAGATGGCCTATGTGCTGGGCCATTGCGGCGCGCGCTTTGTGATTGCGGGCGATCAGGAGCAGGCTGATAAGGTGATCGAGATCCAGGATCAGCTGCATCAGTTCGAGCATATGATCTATCTCGACCCGCGCGGGATGCGGAAATACGACCACACCCAGCTGCATCAGTTCTCCCACGTGCAGGACCAGGGCCGGGCGGCCTATGACGAGCTGATCGGCGAGCTGAACGCGCGCCGGGGCAAGCTGACTTATGACAGCACTTGCGTGATGCTCTACACCTCCGGCACCACCGGCAAGCCCAAGGGCGTGGTGCTGTCGAACCGCAACGTGATCGAAAGCGCCAAGAACTCGGCCGAGTTCGACCATCTCACCAAAGGCGAGAACATCCTGTCGTATCTGCCGATGGCCTGGGTGGGAGATTTCATCTTCTCGATCGGCCAGGCCTATTGGTGCGGCTTCTGCGTCAACTGCCCGGAAAGCGCGGGCACCATGATGACCGACCTGCGCGAGATCGGCCCGACCTATTTCTTTGCCCCGCCCCGGGTGTTTGAGGGCCAGCTGACCAATGTGATGATCCGGATGGAGGACGCAGGCGCCCTGAAGCGCAAGATGTTCCACCATTTCCTGGCGCACGCCAAGAAGGTCGGCGGCGACATTCTGGACGGCCGCCCCGTAGGTCTGATGGACAGGCTGAAATACGCGCTGGGCAATGTGCTGGTTTACGGTCCGCTGAAGGACACGCTGGGTTATGGCCGCATCCGGGTGGGCTACACCGCGGGCGAGGCGATCGGGCCGGAGATCTTTGATTTCTACCGCTCGCTGGGGATCAACCTGAAACAGCTTTACGGCCAGACCGAGGCCACGGTGTTCATCACCGTGCAGCCCGATGGCGAGGTGCGGGCCGATACCGTTGGCGTGCCTGCGCCTGAAGTCGAGATCAGGATCGACGACAATGGCGAGATTCACTACCGCTCGCCTGGCACTTTTGTGGAGTATTTCAACAATCCAGACTCCACCGCCTCGACCAAGGATGCGGAGGGCTGGGTCGCCACCGGCGACGCAGGCTTCTTCGAGGAAAGCTCCGGCCATTTGCGGATCATCGACCGCGCCAAGGACGTGGGCAAGATGGCATCGGGCGCGATGTTTGCGCCCAAGTACGTGGAAAACAAGCTGAAATTCTACCCGGACATCCTTGAAGCGGTGCTGTTCGGCAACGGCCGCGACCGCTGTGTGGCTTTCATCAACATTGACCTGACGGCGGTGGGCAACTGGGCAGAACGCAACAATATCGCCTATGCGTCCTATCAGGAGCTGGCGGGCCACCCGCAGGTGCTGCAGTCGATCCGCGAGCATGTGACGGCGGTGAACCAGTCGGTGGCAGAGGACGAGATGCTGTCAGGCTGCCAGGTGCACCGCTTTGTTGTGCTGCACAAGGAACTGGATGCCGATGACGGGGAAATGACCCGCACCCGCAAGGTGCGCCGCCGCATCGTCGAGGAGAAATTCGCCGATATCATCACCGCGCTCTATGACGGGTCCGAGCAGATTTCGACAACCACCGAAGTGACTTACGAGGATGGCCGCAAGGGGTCCATCAGCGCAACGCTGAGCATTGTCGATGCGGATGTGAGGCCGGCAGCCGTTCACAAGGTGGCCGCGGAATGATGCACGTGTCTCCGGAAATACCCCTGCCCCGTGCCGGACAGGCCGGACGGGTTTCAGACCAGGTCGGGGTTGAGCCCGGGGTGGAAGGCCGTATGCACCACCTGGCCGATCTTGAAGGGGGAGCTGAACCCATGTGTCTGCTCGATAATCGAGGCCAGGCTTTCGGACTGGCTGAGGCCCATTTCCTTGCATTCGATGGCCATCTTCAGAAGGCAGGAATGCTCGAGTTCGCCAAACATTGTTTCGATCTCCTTGCTGCTCGTTTTTCACAAGTATCGCATGGAAATCTTAAAATTTCTATGTGGCAGAATAATGGAGGCCGTTGTTATGCTTGACAATTCCTTAAGCTACGTGACCGACGACGGCCGCACCATCGGCGGCGTGGTGATGGAGATGAAGAACATCACACTGCGCTTTGGCGGCGTGGTGGCGATCCAGGATATCTCCTTTGACATCCGCGAGGGCGAAATCCGCGCGATCATCGGCCCGAACGGTGCCGGCAAATCCTCGATGCTGAACGTGATCTCCGGGTTCTACGTTCCGCAGGAGGGTGAGGTACTGTTCCACGGCGAAAAGCGCCCGCCGATGCGCCCCTATGAGGTGGCTCGCCAGGGCATCGCCCGCACCTTTCAGAACATTGCGTTGTTCGAAGGTATGAGCGTGCTGGACAACGTCATGACTGGGCGGCTCAACTATATGAAAACAGGACTGTTTTCGCAGGCGTTGTGGAAGGGCAAGGCGGAGAAGGAAGAGACCGAAAACCGTGAGGTGGTGGAGAAGATCATCGACTTCCTGGAGATCCAGCACATCCGCAAGACGCCGGTTTCGCGGCTGCCCTATGGCCTGAAGAAACGGGTCGAGCTGGCGCGTGCGCTGGCGGCAGAGCCGAAGCTGTTGCTGCTGGATGAACCGATGGCCGGCATGAACGTCGAGGAGAAGGAGGACATGTCCCGCTTCATCCTGGATGTGAACGACGAATTCGGCACCACCATCGCCCTCATTGAACACGACATGGGTGTGGTGATGGACCTCTCCGACCGGGTTGTGGTGATGGACTACGGCAAGAAGATCGGTGACGGCACACCCGATGAGGTGCGCAACAACCAGGATGTGATCGACGCTTATCTGGGGGTCAGCCATGACTGAGTTGCATCGCAGCAACACCCGGCACCGGCGGGGTGACACCCGTACACCCCCTGTGCACCGCCTGTGCACCGCCGCAGCGCAGAATTCCGAGGAGAGCCTCTAATGCCCGAACAACTCGTCTTTGCGATGGAAGTGACGCTGAACGGCCTGATGGCGGGCGTGCTTTACGCGCTGGTCGCGCTGGGGTTTGTCCTCATCTACAAGGCTTCCGGCATCTTCAACTATGCCCAGGGCGTGATGGCGCTGTTTGCGGCGATGACGCTGGTGGGGATCATGCAGGGGCAGGTGCCCTTTGCGCATCTGATCAACGCGATGCTGGGCACCCACGTGCATCACTTCGGCTGGAATGTCCCGGCGGTGCTGGCGATTGCGGTGACGGTTGGCGTGATGGTGCTGCTCGCCTGGCTGGTGCAGGTCCTGGTGATGAAGCATTTGGTGGGGCAGGAGCCGATCATCCTGTTCATGGCCACCATCGGGCTTGCCTATTTCCTGGAGGGCGTGGCCGACCTGATGTGGGGGTCCGAGATCAAGACGCTGGACGTGGGCCTGCCGCAGGGCATCAACTTGTGGATCGACGAGACCACATACAACATTTTTGGCTACGGCTTCTTTATCGACAATCTGGATATCGTGGCGACGGTGATTGCGGCGCTGCTGGTGGCGGGTCTGGTCTGCTTTGCCCAATACACCAAACAGGGCCGGGCGATGCGCGCAGTAGCGGATGACCATCAGGCAGCACTGTCGGTTGGTATCTCGCTGAACTTCATCTGGGTTCTGGTTTGGTCGGTTGCCGGTTTCGTGGCGCTGGTTGCGGGCATCGTCTGGGGCACCAAGTCCGGCGTGCAGTTCTCGCTGTCGCTGATCGCGCTGAAGGCGCTGCCGGTCTTGATGCTGGGCGGCTTCACCTCGATCCCCGGCGCGATTGTCGGCGGGCTGATCATCGGTGTCGGCGAGAAGCTGTTCGAATTTGCCATCGGCCCGATGGTCGGCGGCGCCACCGAGAACTGGTTTGCCTATGTGCTGGCGCTGATCTTTCTGGTGTTCCGCCCGCAGGGCCTGTTCGGGGAGAAGATCATTGAACGGGTCTGAGGCGCATATGGGCTGCGGCCTGTCCGGTCAGCCCTCCAGCTTGCGGAAGGCGGCGACCACAATGCCGGCAAAGATGCAGGTGACCAGCGTGAAGGCGATGGTGAGGTCACCGATCAGCTGCCCGGCAATGAAGGTCAGAAGCCCGGCTGCGCATAAACCGATCAGCATCAGCCCCCAGGGGCCGGGTGCTGCGGAGGACGCCCTGCGCTTCGGCTTCTCAAACTCGAACGGCGGCAGAACGGTTGCATCCTCGACCAACTCCAGCAGCCGGCCCTTGGCCGCTGCGTATTCGGACGCTGAGATTTCACCTTTCTCCCGGGCAGCCTCCAGCCGCCGGACTTCCTCCAGAATTGCGGTCATTGCTTCCACTCACTTTACCCAAGAGCAGGGTGGCAAAAAGAAGTGGGCAAAATGTGTCCAAACCCGGAATTCTGCCAAAGTGGTTAACGGCGGAGGCCTGTCATGAACAAGGCCATCGCCATCATCAACGTGATTGCCTGGGCGGGATTCTGGGCCTTTGGGTTCCTGGCGCTGACGGCGGACGGCTACACGGAGGCGCAGCTGGTGACCGCTGCCCTGCTGGCGGCCTCGGGGCTGATCACCGGCATCATCGCCTATCTGCGGCTGGTGCGCGGCAGCGAGCAGAGCGGCTATGCAAAGCCCTCGGCCCGGATGACCCGCGCGCAGCGCGAGGCGGCGCAGGCGCAATGGGGGCAGATCGAATGACCCCGGCAGCAACCATCAAGACAGACGCCCGCACCGGGGCCCGTTTGAACAAGAAAGGGAGCATCTGAGACATGTTCTACCGTGAAGCCGGGGATTTCAAAGTCTCCTATGCCGATGACAGCCAGACCTTCCCGATCAAGTTCGACCGTTACCGGTACTACGTGGTGCTGGCGGTGGCTTTTGGTCTGATCCCGTTCCTGATCAACGACTATTGGGCCAATGCGATCCTGCTGCCGTTCCTGATCTATTCGATTGCGGCAATCGGGCTGAATATCCTGGTCGGCTATTGCGGGCAGGTGAGCCTGGGAACCGGCGGGTTCATGGCTGTAGGGGCTTATGCCTGCTACAAACTGATGACCGCCTTCCCGGAGGTCAGCATGTTCATTCATGTGATCCTGGCAGGCGGCATCACCGCGCTGGTCTGCGTGCTGTTCGGGCTGCCCAGTTTGCGCATCAAAGGGTTTTACCTGGCGGTGGCGACGCTGGCGGCGCAGTTCTTTCTGGTGTGGCTGTTCAACCGGGTGCCCTGGTTCTACAACTACTCGGCCTCGGGTCAGATCAATGCGCCGGAGCGCGATACCTTTGGCATCATTGTGACCGGGCCCAATGCCTCGGCCTGGGCGACCTATCTGTTCTGCCTGATCTTCCTGACCATCTGCGCGCTGATCGCCCGCAACCTGACACGCGGCACCGTCGGGCGCAGCTGGATGGCGATCCGTGATATGGACATCGCGGCCGAGATCATCGGGGTGAACCCCTTGAAGGCCAAGCTGACGGCCTTTGCGGTCTCCGGCTTCTTCATCGGGATTTCCGGCGCGCTGTTCTTTGCGGTCTACCTGGGCGCGGTCGAGGTCGGCGAGGCCTTTGGCATCACCAAGTCGTTCCTGGTGCTGTTCATGGTGATCATCGGCGGGCTGGGGTCGATCTTTGGCTCCTTCGCGGGCGCGGCTTTCCTGGTGCTGCTGCCGGTGATCCTGAAGGTTGTGGGCGTCGACCTGCTGAACTGGCCGACGGATATCGTGGCGCATTTCCAGCTGGTGATTGTCGGCGCGCTGATTGTCTTCTTCCTGATCGTGGAGCCGCACGGGCTGGCGCAGCTGTGGCGCGTCGCCAAGGAGAAGCTGAGACTGTGGCCCTTCCCGCATTGATGCGGGCACGGCCTTGAGACCTGCGGGGAGAAAAGCAAGACCAGCCCCCGCATCCTGCGAACATCGGACAAAACCAAGGGAGGATATAAGCCGATGAAAAAGACACTGACCACACTGGCGCTGGGCGCCGCGATGGCAGCCGGTCCGGCGATGGCGGATCTGGTGTTCCCGGATCTCAGCTACCGGACCGGGCCTTATGCCGCGGGCGGCATTCCGTTCTCGGACGGCTACAACGATTATTTCACCCTGCTGAATGAGCGCGATGGCGGCATCGGCGGTGTTCCGGCCCGGGTGATCGAATGCGAGACCGGCTATAACACCGAGAAAGGTGTGGAATGCTATGAGGCGACCAAGGGCGAAGGCGCGCTGGTCTATCAGCCGCTGTCCACCGGCATCACCTATCAGCTGATCCCCAAGGTGACCGCGGATGGCATCCCGCTGCACACCATGGGCTATGGCCGCACCTCGGCGGCAAACGGCGAAGTGTTCAGCAATGTGTTCAACTACCCGGCCAACTATTGGAACGGTGCATCCGGCGCGGTGAACCACCTGCTGGAAATCAACGATGGCAACATCAGCGGCAAGAAAGTGGCGCTGGTCTATCACAACTCGGCCTATGGCAAGGAGCCGATCCGCACGCTGGAAGAGCTGTCCAGCAAGCATGGTTTCGACCTGACGCTGCTGCCGGTGGACCACCCGGGCCAGGAGCAGAAGAGCCAATGGCTGCAGATCCGCCGCGAGAAGCCCGATTATGTGGTGATGTGGGGCTGGGGCGTGATGAACCAGGTTGCGGTTCAGGAAGCTGCCAACATCCGCTTCCCGATGGAGAACTTCATCGGCGTGTGGTGGTCCGGTGCCGAGTTTGACGTGGAGCCCGCGGGCGCCAAGGCCACCGGCTACAAGGCGCTGACCTTTACCGGCCTGGGCATGGACTACCCGGTTTATGACGACCTGCAGAAGTTTGTCGTCGACTCCGGCAAGGCCTCCGGCGCGGGCGACCAGCTGGGCTCTGTTCAGTACAACCGCGGCCTTTATGCGGCGATGCTGGCGGCCGAGGCAGCCAAGACCGCGCAGGAGATGCACGGCACCGGTGAGATCACCGCTGCGATGATGCGCGACGGCATGGAGGCGCTGGAGATGACCAACGCCAAGATGGAAGCGCTGGGCATGTCCGGCTTTGGCCCTGAGTTTAAGGTCAGCTGCGACAACCACGGCGGCCCCGGCCTGGTGGGCGTTGTTCAATGGGATGCCGGCAGCAAGACCTGGAACGCGATCTCCGACTTCAAGCCGACCGACGGCGAGGTGATCGGCAAGCTGATCGACGAGGACTCGGCGGCCTATGCGGCTGAGAACAACATCGAGCCGCGCTGCAAGTAAGGGCACATGCGGCCCTGCCTGGGCAGGGCCGGGAACAACAGGTGCGGCGGGGAGCCGCCGCACCGCGCGACACGGTCCCGGTTCAGATCCGGGACAGGCATGAGGACACGCTTTGATGCTGGATGCAGCGAACACTGCCGATACCGCAGATGTGCAGGCCGAGACCCTGCTGGAGGTCAACAATATCGAGGTGATCTACAACCACGTGATCCTTGTTCTGAAAGGCGTCAGCCTCAATGTGCCCAAGGGCGGCATCACCGCGCTGCTGGGCGGCAACGGGGCCGGCAAGACCACCACGCTGAAGGCGGTATCGAACCTGTTGCACTCGGAGCGCGGCGAGGTGACCAAGGGATCGGTCAAATACCGCGGCCGCGACGTGCACGCGCTGGACCCTGCGGACCTGGTGAAGCAGGGCGTCATCCAGGTGATGGAGGGCCGTCATTGCTTTGAGCACCTGACGGTGGAAGAGAACCTGCTGACCGGTGCTTATACCCGTTCTGACAGCGGAGCGGATATCCAGAAAGACCTGGAGATGGTCTATCATTACTTCCCGCGCCTGAAGGAGCGCCGCAAATCGCAGGCGGGCTATACCTCGGGCGGGGAGCAGCAGATGGTGGCGATGGGCCGCGCGCTGATGTCGCGGCCGGAGACGATCCTGCTGGACGAGCCCTCGATGGGGCTGGCGCCGCAGCTGGTGGAGCAGATCTTTGAGATCGTGAAGTCGATCAACGAACAGGAAGGCGTGACCTTCCTGCTGGCGGAGCAGAATACCAACGTGGCCCTCAGGTATGCCCATTACGGCTATATCCTGGAGTCGGGCCGGGTTGTGATGGACGGGCCTGCGGCGGAGCTGCGGGAGAACCCGGATGTGAAGGAATTCTACCTCGGCATGTCGGATGAAGGGCGCAAGAGCTTCCGCGACGTGCGCTCCTACCGCCGCCGCAAGAGGTGGCTGAGCTGATGCGGGATGGTGATGTGATGAGCTATTTTGACACCTTGGAAACCCGCAGCGCCGATGAGCGCGCCGCTGATCTGGCGGCGGCACTGCCGGAGCAGATTGCCCGTGCGCGCTCTGCGCCGGGATATGCTGGACTGCTGGCGGAGGTGGACCCGGCGGCGGTAGTTTCAGCTGAGGCGCTGGCGGCGCTGCCAGTGCTGCGCAAGTCTGAGCTGAGCCGGGCGCAGGCGGCCAATCCGCCTTTTGGCGGCTTTACCGTGAAGCCCGCGCATGGCTTTGCCCATGTCTTTCAGAGCCCCGGCCCGATCTATGAACCCGGCGGGGTGGACGGTGACTGGTGGCGGATGGGGCGGTTCCTGAACGCTGCCGGGGTTGGCGCCGGCGATGTGGTGCAGAACTGCTTTGGCTACCACCTGACGCCTGCGGGCATGATCTTTGAAAACGGTGCCCGGGCAGTGGGGGCGGCGGTGCTGCCTGCCGGCACCGGCCAGACCGAATTGCAGGTGACCGCGGCGCGGGATGTCGGTGCCACTGCCTATGCCGGCACGCCGGATTACCTGAAGGTGATCCTGGACAAGGCGGATGCGATGGGCGTGGAGCTGGCGTTCTCCAAGGCTGCGGTCGGCGGCGGCGCGCTGTTCCCGTCGTTGCGCCAGGAATATGCCGACCGCGGGATCTCCTGTCTGCAGTGCTATGCGACCGCCGATCTGGGTAACATCGCTTATGAAAGCCCGGCGATGGAGGGGATGATTGTCGATGAGCATGTGATCGTCGAGATTGTCACCCCTGGCACCGGCAACCCAGTTAGCCCTGGCGAGGTGGGCGAGGTTGTGGTGACCACGCTCAATCCCGATTACCCGCTGATCCGCTTTGCCACCGGCGATTTGTCGGCGGTGATGCCGGGTGTCTCGCCCTGCGGCCGCACCAACATGCGGATCAAGGGCTGGATGGGCCGGGCCGATCAGACCACCAAGATCAAGGGCATGTTTGTGCGCCCGGAGCAGGTGGCGGCGCTGGTCGACAAGCATGACGAGATTGTCAAGGCGCGGGTGGTGGCCAGCCGCGATGGCGAGATGGACGCGATGACGGTGCAGATCGAAGCCGAGGGCGGCGATGAGGCCGCCTTTGCCCGCTCAGTCATTGAGGTCCTGAAGCTGAAGGGCGCCGTCGAGGTGGTGGCGCCGGGAGCGCTGCCCAAGGACGGGCTGGTGATCGAGGATCAGCGCAGTTACGAGTGAAACGGCGCTAATGCGGTGGGAAACGGGTGCCCGGCTGCGGCGCCCGTTTGCTGTTCCGGGCCGGTACGGGGCCGGCGAACGCTTTCTGGCTGGAATTTCTGACTGGAATGGTCGTAATAGGGCGGTGCGAATAAACAGCCGGACCCATGACTGCCGCCGATGATCCCATAGAATATGCGCCCAAGGGCCGCCGCCGCCGCGGCAAGAGCGGGGGCGGAGCCTTTGCCGTGCTGGCCTGGGCGGTAGCGCTGTCCTGCGTGCTGCCGATGCTGGCGGTGGCCTTGGCGGCGCTGTTCGGCGGCACCGGTACCATCCGCCATCTGGCGGCCACGGTTCTGCCGGGCTATTCGCTGACCACGCTGGCGCTTGTGGCGATGGTCGCGCTTGGCACCTTTGCCATTGGCACCGGCGCGGCCTGGCTGGTCACCATGGCGCGGTTTCCGGGTGTTCGTTTCCTGGAGGTGGCGCTGGTGCTGCCGCTGGCCTTTCCGGCCTATGTGCTGGCCTATGCCTATACCCATATCCTGGACCATCCCGGCCTCGTGCAGGCCACCCTGCGCGAGATAACCGGATGGGGGCCGCGGGACTACTGGTTCCCGGAGATCCGCTCCACCGGCGGCGCGGCGGCGATGCTGGTGCTGGTGCTGTATCCCTATGTCTACCTGCTGGCGCGGGCGGCCTTCATGCAGCAGAGCGCCGGCGCCTTTCTGGCGGCGCGGGCGCTGGGTAAAAATGCCTGGGCTGCGTTCTGGCTGGTCAGCCTGCCGATGGCGCGGCCTGCGATTGCCTCGGGCGTGCTTCTGGCGGTGATGGAGACGATCGCCGATTTCGGCACGGTTTCCTATTTCGGGGTGCAGACCTTTGCCACCGGCATCTACACCAGCTGGTTCTCTCTGGCGGACCGCGGCGGCGCGGCGCAGCTGGCGCTGTGCCTTCTGGGCTTTGCCCTGACGCTGGCAGTGGTGGAGCGGGCGACGCGGGGGCGGGCGAAATACCACCACGCGGGCAAGCACCACAACCAGATGCCCCCGTCTGAGCTGAGCGGCATCAAGGCGGCTGCGGCTGTTTTCTTTTGCGCGGTGCCGGTGGTTCTCGGGTTCCTGCTGCCGGTGATTATTCTGTTCACGATGAGTTTCGACTCCGAGCAGAATTTGCTCAGCCGCCGCTATACCGATTTCACCACCAATTCGATCACCCTGGCGGCGGCGGCCGCAGTGCTGACAGTGGCGGCGGCGGTGTGCCTTGGGTTTTATCAGCGGCTGCGGCCCGGGCGGCTGTCTGCCTTGGCAGCCTATCTGGCGCGATTGGGATACGCGGTGCCCGGCGGGGTGATTGCGGTGGGGCTGATCGTGCCCTTTGCCGCCTTTGACAATGCTTTGGATGCCTGGATGCGCGAGGCCTTCGGCATCCGTACCGGGCTGTTGGTCACCGGGTCGATCTGGCTGCTGGTAGCGGCCTATGGGGTGCGCTTCATGGCGGCGGCGCTGGGGGCTTATGAGGGCGGCCAGGCCACCATGCACTCCAACATGGACGCGGCGGCGCGTTCACTGGGGCAGGGACCGATGGGGATGCTGCGGCGGGTGCATCTGCCGATCCTGACGCCGAGCCTGCTGACCGCGCTGCTGATTGTCTTTGTCGATGTGATGAAGGAACTGCCCGCGACGCTGATCATGCGCCCCTTCAATTTTGACACGCTGGCGGTGCAGGCCCACAGGCTGGCGGCAGATGAGCGGCTGGAGGGCGCCGCGGTGCCCTCGCTGGTGATCGTGGCGGTAGGGTTGCTGCCGGTCATCCTGATTTGCCGCCAGGTAGGCCGGCGCCGCTAGGCGCCAAGAGTTTTAAGGAAAACTCTTGGCAAGAAAATTCTGAATTTTCTTGATCCGGCTGCGGCTGGGAAGAGCGGCTCAGGCCGCCCACCAGGCCTCAATCTCGTCACGGGACACCCGGTCCGCAGGGCCCAGGCCCACCAGAACGGTTTCAGCCGCGTCGCAGCGCTTGGCTTCGACATGGCGGCCGACCACATGCAGCTCATAGGCGCCGCCGGTGGTCAGCACGAAGCCTTTCATCCGGTAAAGGCCCGCAGGCCGGTCCGCCAGCTTGTCGCCCAAGGCACGGCGGTCCAGCACCTCGCTGCTGCGGTGCTGCCAAGCCGTATAGGCGGGGTGCGCCGCAACCGCGCGGCCCTTCGGCAAGGGCACGACGTCGAACAGCAGTTCGGCGACAGGCGAGCCGTTGAGTACGGTCGGGGTGCGGGCGCCAGCCTGGTCCAGCAGCGCAGACAGAGGCTGGGAAATCTCTTCGCATTTGGTGGCAATCACCAGATCGGCGGCGCGGATCTGCTGTTCCGCCTGCGGCGCAACCAGCGGATCGTTCAGCAGGTTTCCGGCATTCACCGCATCCACCAGGGTAACGATACCGCCATAGCTGAGGCCGCTTTCGTTCAGCACGGTATTGGCGATGGACACCGGGTCGGCGATGCCGCTGGCCTCGATCACCAGGTGGTCGGGGCGCTCCGGCCGGTTCAGGGCCTGATGCAGCGCCAGCGTGAGGTCGCCGTCCATCGAACAGCAGACACAGCCATTGGTCAGGGCCAGCTTGCCGCCCTCGGTTTCCTGGATCAGTGCGTCGTCAATATTGACCGCGCCAAAGTCATTGACGATCACGGTGAGCCTGAGCCCGTGATCCTCGGCCAGCAAGCGGTTGATCAGGGTGGTTTTACCCGCGCCCAGATAGCCGCTGACAATCGTTACCGGCAACCGGTTCATACGCTCCTGTCCCCCAGAGCGTGGCGTTCTCCCGACTGCATGATTCCCCCCGAAATTCAAGATGGGCGAGGTATAGGCCGCGGGGTCAGGGGGGTCTAGTAAAAGGCACGGCATCAGCGGTTTATCTGGCCGGGGCCGGCGGTTGTGGATTTTGGGAAACGCAAAGTTACAAAAAGGCGCGGCAATGCCGCGCCTTTCCGAAGGCTTGTGCCGCGAGGGCTTAGCGCCAGCCCACGTCGTTGAAGATCTTCTGCGCCTCGGGCAGGTTCTTGGCCACCTCCGACAGGTTCACGTCATCCGGCTTGAAGTGGCCAAGCGCCGCGACCGAGGGGGCCAGGCCGACACCCGGGACCGCCGGGTATTCGTCATTGCCGGCCGAGAAATACGCCTGGGCGGAATCGCTGGCGAGGTATTCCAGGAACTTGACGGCGTTTTCCTTGTTCGGGGCGTGCAGGGCCACGCCGCCGCCGGACAGGTTCATATGGGCGCCTTCGGTGTTCTGCGAGGGGAACAGCCAGCCGATCATGTCGCGGCTGTCCGAGACGCCCTTGACGTTCTTGCGGATCGAGCGGGCGAAGTAATAGCTGTTGCCGACCGCGATTTCGCATTCGCCGGAAACCAGGCCGCGCATCTGGTCAGTGTCGCCGCCCTGCGGGTCGCGGGCCATGTTGGCGACCACGCCGTCGGCCCATTCGCGGGCTTTTTCAGCGCCGTGATGGGTCACGATCGAGGCCAGCAGGGTCTGGTTGTAGGTGTTCTTGGAGGAGCGGATGCAGACCATGCCCTTGTAGGCGGGATCAGCCAGATCCAGATAGGTCAGCGGCGGGTTGGAGACTTCGTTCTTGTCGTAGAAGATGATGCGGGAACGCTGGCTGAAGCCGAACCACTGGTTGTCCGCGTCCTGCAGGTAGGCGGGCACGCGGGCCTCCAGCACATCGCTGCTGATGCTTTGCAGCACGCCGGCCTCCTTGGCGCGGGTCAGCCGCGAGGTGTCGACGGTGATCAGGATGTCAGCGGGAGAGTTTTCACCTTCGGCGCTCATCCGGGCGATCAGCTCATCCGCGTTGCCTTCGATGCGGTTGATGGTGATGCCGGTTGCCTCTTCGAACTCGGAGTAGAGCTGCTCGTCAGTGTCATAATGGCGCGACGAATAGATGTTCAGCTCGCCTTCGGCTGCGGCAGAGGTGGCAATGGCAGCACTCAGCGCGCCTGCAAGTACGGTGGTGGCTTTCAGCATGGGATGTCCCGTTGTTTGGTGGCTTGTTATCCGACTGAAAGAGTCGATTAAAGCAATTGGCGAAAGATGCAATGAATTTCCGACTGAAATACTCGGAAAGTTTGCCGCAGCAGCACTCCTCTTGCGGTTTTGTTCCGGAAGGGCAGTTTTCGCTCTTCCTTGTCGCAGGCTGGACGGAGCCGGCGCGCAGGTTTTTCTAAACAGGGCGGAACCCAGCACGGAGGCGGACATGCCCGCATTTGAAACACTGATTGCCTTTCTTGCCGCCTTGGCTCTGCTTGAGCTGTCGCCGGGGCCGGACATGATGCTGGTGATGGGGCGCGGGATCGGCCAGGGGCGGCGGGTGGCGCTGCTCACCGTGGCGGGAATGGTTCTGGTTGCCGGTGTGGTGCAGGTCGGGCTGCTGGTTCTGGGGTTTGCCTCGCTGCTGGCCACCTATCCGCAGGCGCTGGACGCGGTCCGCTGGGTTGGCGCGGCCTATCTGATGTGGCTCGGTCTGAAGATGCTGCGCTCTAGCCTGCGCCCGGCAGCGGAGCTGCGCGAGGTGCGGGTGGTCACGGCCTGGCAGGCAGTGCAGCAAGGGGCGGTCAACAGCCTGACCAACCCCAAGTCGCTCCTGTTCATGTTTGCCTTCCTGCCACAGTTTGTGGACCCCGGCGCGGGCCCGGTCTGGCTGCAGTTCCTGATCCTCGGCACTTTGCAGAAGCTGGCAGGGGTTGTGTCGCTGGGCGGGGTTGCCTTGGCCGCGGGCTCTGCCGGGCACTGGCTGGCCCGGAATCCTGCGCTCGTGGCTTGGCAGGAGCGGTTTACGGGGGTGGTGATGATCGGGCTGGGGCTGCGGCTGATCCTGGCCGGGCAGGGCAGTGCCGCAGAAGCCCGGGGGCTGCGCTGAACGAATAACGGGGGAAGCTCCCGCCCGTCGCCGGGTTCCTGGCGGAATCCGCTCCCGTTGGGCGTGGCACCGCGCAGGGCGCGGTGCCACGCCCAAGGCCGCCAAGCATCGCCCGGCGCCAGCCGGGGGATCTGCGGGCGCGGGAGTTCCCTGCCTGGGCTTGCCCCGGACATTGGCCTCAAAACACAAAAAAACCGCATCGGATGATGCGGTTTTCTGCGTGTCGCTGTTTGCGGATCTCAGCCCTGGCGCGCTTTGAACTTGCGCTGGGTCTTGTTGATCACGTAAACGCGGCCTTTGCGGCGCACAACCCGGCAATCGCGGTGCCGGTTCTTCAGCGAACGGAGCGAGTTCTTGACCTTCATGGTCTCTCTCCTTGTCTGCGGCGCGAACCAGCGCCTAGGTTAGCGGGTGCTTGGGCCGGAGCCGAAGCAGTGAATGAATGGTGGGCGATACAAGGATCGAACTTGTGACCCCTTCGATGTCAACGAAGTGCTCTACCGCTGAGCTAATCGCCCACTCTGGCCTGCGCTGCCTCCTGCCCCTTAGAAGTGAAAGGGGCGCGGGGTGCCGCGCCGGTGAGGGGGTCTATAAATAGAGTCGCCGGGGTGCGCAAGAGCTTTTGACCGCAGAAATTTCCGCTCTATGCTGTTTCTTGCAGAAGAAGCACCGGAGCAAGGATGCCTGACACAGCGTTTTCCGTGATTTCGCCGCAGAAACTGGCCTCGGCCGTGGTTTTTGCCTCTCCGCACAGCGGCACGGACTATTCCGATTCCTTCCTGGAACAAACGATTCTCGGCCGTAAAGCCATCCGCAGTTCCGAGGACGCCTTTGTCGACCAGCTGTTTGCCGCCGCGCCGGAGTTTGGCGCGCCGCTGCTGACCGCGGTCAAGCCGCGGGCCTATCTGGATTTGAACCGATCGCCCGATGAGCTGGATCCGGCGCTGATCACCGGGGTGCAAAAGCGGGGGCAGAATCCGCGGGTGGCGTCCGGCCTGGGGGTGATTCCCAGAGTGGTTGCCAACGGCCGGGCGATTTACCGGGGCAAGCTGCCGATGGCGGAGGCGGAGCGCCGGATCCGCTGCTACTGGCATCCCTACCACAAGGCGCTGAAGGGGCTGCTGGACCAGGCGTACAGGATCTGCGGGCAGGCGATTCTGGTGGATTGCCATTCGATGCCCCATGAGGCGGTCGACACCATGGCGCCGCGCGGCGGCGGCAAGCCCGAAGTGGTGCTGGGCGACCGCTTCGGTGCGGCGGCGGACAGCGCCGTGGTGGACCGGATCGAGGCCGCCTTTGCCGCGGCCGGGTTGAAGGTAGCCCGCAACACGCCGTTTGCCGGCGCCTATATCGCCCAGACCTATGGCCGCCCGTCGCGGGGCCAGCACGCGGTGCAGGTGGAGATCGACCGGGCGCTTTATATGGACGAGGCCAATGTCCGGCCCAATGGGAACTTCGCGGCGCTGCAGAAGGTGCTGCGCCAGGTGACTGCGGAAATTGCGGTGATCGGGCAGGAGGAGATGCCGCTGGCGGCAGAATAGCGTCAGAACTGTGCAGCCGACAGCGCCTCAGCGCAGGGCGCGGCCTTTCAGAATCGCGCCTTCCCCGAACCGTTTGCGGATGGCATCGGTGGCGCGTTCGGCGTCGGCGCGCTGCCCGGCTTTCGGGTCCAGCAGGTCGCCGCTGTCATCCGCTTGCGATTCGGGGACCAGGTCGGAAATACCGCAGCCCAAAAGCCGGTAGGGGCCTTCATTGCCCACCTGATCCAGAAGTGCGCGCGCCGTGCGGTAGATCTTGTCAGCGATCTGGGTGGGGCTGTGCAGGGTGACGCGCCGGGTCAGTGCCGAATGGTTGGCGCGCTTGAGCTTGAGGGTCACCACCCGCCCGGCCAACTCCCGCGCCTTGGCCCGGTCCGAGACCTGCTCGGCCAGCCGCCAGAGATGGCCGTCGAGCACCTCCAGGCTGGCGGTGTCTTCAAAGAAAGTGGTTTCCTTCGAGATCGATTTGACCGGCGCATTGGCGGAGACCCGGCGGCGGTCCTGGCCGCGTGCGAGGTGCCAGAGCCGGTCGCCCATGGAGCCGAAGCGGCTGTGCAGCGCTTCGCGGTCCCAGCGCAACAGGTCGGAGAAGCTGCGGATGCCCGCCTTGTCCAGGCTGGCCTGGGCGGCCGGGCCGATGCCCCAGATCAGCCGCACCGGTTTTTCGCGCAGGAAATCCGCGGTCTCGGCCTTGCCGATCACCGAAAAGCCGCGCGGCTTGTCGAGATCGGAGGCAACCTTGGCCAGGAATTTGTTGTGGGAGAGGCCGATGGAGCCGGTAACGCCCAGTTCATCCTTCATGCGTTTGACCAGCCGGGCCAGCATCACTGCGGGCGGTGCGCCATGCAGTTTTTCAGTGCCGGTGAGGTCCATGAAGGCCTCGTCCAGCGACAGCGGCTCTACGTCCGGGGTCAGCTCATTCATCATCTTGCGGATTGCGCGGCTGACTTCGACGTAAACGCTCATCCGGGGTTTGATCACCACCGCATCGGGGCAGAGTTTCAGCGCCTGGAACATCGGCATGGCAGAGCGCACGCCGCGGATGCGGGCGACATAGCAGGCGGTGGAGACCACGCCGCGCTTGCCGCCGCCGATGATCACCGGCTTGGTGGCCAGGTCCGGATTGTCGCGTTTTTCGACGCTGGCATAGAAGGCGTCGCAGTCCATATGGGCGATGGTGAGGGAGAACAGCTCCGCATGCGCCTTGATCCGCGGGCTGCCGCAATGGGGGCAGCGCCGGGCGGGAGGGATCTGGCTCAGGCAGTCTCGGCAGAGGGCGTGCATCGGGCGGTCGCTGGTTTCGGGCAGGGTAAGTCTAGCTTGCGTCGCAGGCCTTGTCTTTAGCGCGGCAGGTTGCCAAGTGACAGATCATGACAGCATCAGGCGACAATTTTGCCGGCGCAAAGCTGGCGGTGTTTCTAGGGCAGGATCTGCTGGTCATCCAGCGCGATGACAAGCCGGATATTCCCTATCCCGGCCATTGGGACCTGCCCGGCGGCGGGCGCGAGGCGGAAGAAAGCCCGGCGGCTTGTGCGCTGCGCGAGACCTATGAAGAGGTGGGGCTTGCGCTGAAGCCGGATGTGCTGATCTGGTCCAGAGCGTACCAGCGGCCGCACGGGCGGGTCTGGTTCTTTGCCGCGCATCTGCCTGCGGCAGCGGCTGCGGACATCCGGTTTGGCAACGAAGGGCAGGGCTGGGCCTTGATGGCGCCGGAGGCCTATTGCGCGCACCCGCTGGCGGTGCCGCATTTTGCCGAGCGGCTGCGGGAATACCTTGCGGTGCGGTCTGTGTGACTGTGGCCTGAAAAGAAAGATCCCCCGCTGGTATGCGGGGGGAAGGTGACGGGTCTCAGGAAGAAAAGCCCGTCTGGGGAGTGTCTCAGGCATAGAATTGCGCAGGCGCCGCTGTTTCGCAAAGAATGCGGGGGCAGAGGGCAGCCAGCGGCAAATCCTGTGTGGTTTTTGGGGCACAGGACGATTGGGTGCAGAACGCCTGGCTTTGGCGGGTTTCTTGAGCGAAAAGAGGGGGTTGACGTGGCGTCACTATACTTTTGCGCCATAGCCAGAGGCGGCAGCATGTGCTTATCGCAAAAGATTTATTTCTGCCTAATTTTTAGGCAGAAGCGGCCTGCACCGCTGCCGGCGCAGGCAAATCACGCCTGAACGGAGTGTTTCAACTGCGGTTCAGCTGTCAGGCTTGGGCGCTGGCGAGTTCGGCCAGGATGGCCTCAGCCGCGGCGCGGGGGCTTTCGGCCTGCCAGACCGGGCGGCCCACCACGATGTGGTCGGCGCCATCGGCAATGGCATTGGCCGGGGTGGCGACGCGCTTTTGGTCGCCAAGGGCGGCACCGGCGGGGCGGACGCCCGGGGTCACGATCAGCTTGCCCTCCGCCTCGGGCAGGGCGCGGATCAGGGCGGCCTCCTGCGGGCTGGCGATCACCCCGTCGGCGCCGGCGGCAAAGGCGTTGCCTGCGCGCTCCAGTACCAAATCCCGCACTGCACCGTCTTTAATCAGGGCGCCATCCAGGTCCTGGCGGTCCAGCGAGGTGAGGATGGTGACAGCGAGGATCTTGAGGCCCTTGCCGGCCGCGCCTTCCTTGGCGGCGCGCACCACATAAGGGTCGCCATGCACGGTGAGGAAGTCGAGGTCGAACTGCGCCAGGCCCCGCACCGCGTTTTCCACGGTGGCGCCGATGTCGAACAGTTTCATGTCGAGGAAGATGCGCTTGCCGTGTTCCTGCTTCAGCTCATTGGCCAGCGCCAGCCCGCCGCCAGTCAGCATTCCCAGCCCGATCTTGTAGAAGGAAACCGCATCGCCCAGCTGTTCGGCCAGTTTAAGACCTGCAATCGCGTTGGGGACATCCATGGCAACAATCAGGCGGTCGTCGGCGCGCGGGGCTTGGGTCATGGCGGGGTCCTTTGTGGCTGGCAGGTTTGGCGTGAAACTGGCGTTTCATACGCAAGGGGCGGCGGTTCGGCAAGGCGCAGCGGGGCGCTCCCGCACCTGAAGCTGCCCCTGCGGGACAGATTGCAGTTTTGGGCCGGGCGCCGCGCTGGCGCGCGGCGCGGTTGCGCCCGGTGGCGGCGGGCTGGGTGCAAAGTTGACGCAGGTCAGGGATTTGCTCACCTTTTGCGGCGACTATGGGTTGAAGCGGCGGGATCGCTTCCCAAATTGAACCTTGAGGCCCGGACCGGGGCGTGCCGCCTAGCGGGCGCTGCCAAAGACAGGGCGCTTGATAAAGGAGAGCAAGATGGACTTGAACAAGTTCACGGAGCGTGCACGGGGATTCGTGCAGGCCGCGCAGACCATTGCGATGCGCGAGGGGCACCAGCGGCTGGTGCCGGAGCATATTCTGAAAGCACTGATGGATGATGATCAGGGGCTGGCGAGCAACCTGATCTCCCGCGCGGGCGGCGCGCCTGCACGTGTCGCGGAGGCGGTGGAGGCTGCTGTCGCCAAGCAGCCCAAGGTGAGCGGCGATGCGGCCCAGATCTATCTGGATGGGCAGACCGCCAAGGTGCTGGATGAGGCCGCCAAGATTGCCGAGAAGGCAGGCGACAGCTTTGTCCCGGTTGAGCGTCTGCTGATGGCGCTGTGCATGGTGAAATCCAAGGCGAAGGAGGCCCTGGAGGCCGGCGCCGTCACAGCGCAGAAGCTGAATGAGGCGATCAACGATATCCGCAAGGGGCGCACCGCTGATTCGGCAACGGCTGAGGAAGGCTATGACGCGCTGAAGAAATACGCGCGCGACCTGACCGAGGCGGCGCGCGAGGGCAAGATCGACCCGATTATCGGGCGTGACGAGGAAATCCGCCGTTCTATGCAGGTGCTGAGCCGCCGCACCAAGAACAATCCGGTGCTGATCGGCGAGCCGGGCGTGGGCAAGACGGCGATTGCCGAGGGCATGGCGCTGCGCATCGTCAACGGCGATGTGCCGGAGAGCCTGCGCGACAAGCAGCTCTTGTCGCTGGACATGGGTGCGCTGATTGCCGGTGCGAAATACCGCGGCGAGTTCGAGGAACGCCTGAAGGCGGTTCTGACCGAGGTCACTGAGGCCGCGGGCGAGATCATCCTGTTTATCGACGAAATGCACACGCTGGTCGGGGCAGGAAAATCGGATGGCGCGATGGATGCGGCCAACCTGATCAAGCCGGCCCTGGCGCGCGGCGAGCTGCATTGCGTCGGCGCGACCACGCTGGATGAGTACCGCAAATATGTGGAGAAGGACGCGGCCCTGGCCCGCCGGTTCCAGCCCGTCATGGTGACCGAGCCGACGGTGGAGGACACCGTGTCGATCCTGCGCGGCATCAAGGAGAAGTACGAGCTGCACCACGGGGTGCGGATTGCCGATGCGGCGCTGGTTTCGGCGGCGACGCTGTCGAACCGCTATATCACCGACCGCTTCCTGCCGGATAAGGCGATTGACCTGGTGGATGAGGCGGCCTCGCGCTTGCGGATGCAGGTGGATTCAAAGCCTGAGGCGCTGGATGCGCTGGACCGGCAGATCCTGCAGATGCAGATCGAGGAAGAAGCGCTGAAGCTGGAGGATGATGCGGCCTCCAAGGAACGGCTAACGACGCTGCAGAAGGAACTCTCGGACCTGCAGGAGCAATCCGCCGAGATGACCGCGCAGTGGCAGTCGGAACGGGACAAGTTGGCCTCGGCCCGCGACCTGAAGGAGCAGCTGGACCGCGCCCGCGCCGATCTGGAGATTGCCAAGCGCGAGGGCAATCTGGCCCGTGCAGGCGAGCTGTCATATGGCGTGATCCCGGAGCTGGAGAAGCAATTGGCGGATGCCGAGGGCCGCGAGGAAAAGGGCCTGATGGTGGAGGAAGCCGTGCGGCCTGCGCAGATCGCCGAGGTGGTGGAGCGCTGGACCGGCATTCCGACCTCCAAGATGCTGGAGGGCGAGCGCGAGAAGCTGCTGCGCATGGAAGATGAGCTGCACCGCCGGGTGATCGGCCAGAATGCTGCCGTGACTGCGGTGGCCAATGCGGTGCGCCGGGCGCGTGCGGGTCTGAACGACGAGAACCGGCCGCTGGGTTCCTTCCTGTTCCTCGGGCCGACCGGCGTTGGCAAGACGGAGCTGACCAAGGCGGTTGCCGGTTTCCTGTTCGACGATGAGCACGCGATGGTGCGCATTGATATGTCGGAGTTCATGGAGAAGCACTCGGTCGCCCGTCTGATCGGCGCACCGCCGGGCTATGTCGGTTATGACGAGGGCGGGGTGCTGACCGAGGCCGTGCGCCGCCGCCCCTATCAGGTGGTGCTGTTCGACGAGGTGGAAAAGGCGCATCCGGATGTGTTCAACGTGCTGTTGCAGGTCTTGGACGACGGGATGCTGACCGACGGCCAGGGCCGCACCGTGGACTTCAAGCAGACGCTGATCATCCTGACCTCGAACCTCGGCGCGCAGGCGCTGAGCCAGCTGCCGGAGGGCGCAGATGCCTCGGACGCGCGGCGCGATGTGATGGATGCGGTCAAGGCGCATTTCCGGCCTGAGTTCCTGAACCGGCTGGATGAGACCATCATCTTTGACCGTCTGGCGCGTGCCGATATGGATGGCATTGTCGAGATCCAGCTGGCGCGGCTGCTGAAGCGGCTGGCCGGCCGCAAGATCGCGCTGGAGCTGGACGGGGCCGCCAAGACCTGGCTGGCGGATGAGGGCTATGACCCGGTGTTTGGCGCCCGGCCTTTGAAGCGGGTGATCCAGCGTGCGCTGCAGAACCCGCTGGCGGAGGCCCTGCTGGGCGGCGAGATCAAGGACGGCGACACCGTCCCGGTCTCGGCCGGCAGCGACGGGCTGATCATCGGCGACCGGCTGGGGACGTCGGAACGGCCCAGGCCCGACGATGCCGTGGTGCATTGAGGGGGAGAGACTGAGGAAAGCCCGCCAGTGATGGCGGGCTCTTCCGCTTTTGGCCTTGCCGAAGGCCGATGCAGTTTTAAATGGCAAGGGGGGTCTGGCGGTGGATTGGGGTCAGGAGCCGAATCCGTTGCCGATTGGGGGCCGGCCCCCAAACCCCCGGAGTATTTTCAACCAGAAAGAAGCAGAAGCGCGGCTTTCCCGCGCTTTCCACCCGCCCAGGCATCTTTCAATGGAAATGCCGCCCGTCTTGACGGCGGGTTCCATTTATCCTGTGCTGGCCCCCTGTCCGCAGGATTGACGGATCCTGGCCCTAGCGGTTGAATTTGCTTAAGGCGTAGTCGTAAATCAGGTAATCTTCGCAATGGAAGTCGCGAAACGCACGCACCAGACCTGGGTCCATGCAAAGCTCTTGCTTGTTTTCGGTGATATTGATCTTGGGCAGAGTGGCGCTCTCTTCCGGCTTTATTCCGAGCAAATCCAGACAGTGCCGGGTCGAGGCCTCCAAGTTTTCATAGGTTCCGATATACGAAAACGCTCCTAAAGGCGTGTGCGTGAGATACTGAGCGTAAAAGTTTCGCATCTCCTGGCTGAAGGCGAAGTCTTCAAACCCCCAGTCTTCGCGCCGCATGGTTTTCCAAAGGTAATGATCTGCATGATCCAGGGAGACCCAGTATTTGTAATGAGAATACATCCTTTGGAGGGGGTCGCGTAAAATTGTGACCAGCGTCAGGCCCTTTCTTTCCGCTGAGCGGTCCCCCAGGTACTTAACCGGGAAGAAGTGCCCGAACACAATTTTGTCTTGTTCAACCGGCACAGGGTTAAGAAGCGCTGACAGAACTGTTTCTGATCTTTGTGCCGCCGGAATTCTGAAATGGCTTTGGTAGTCCAGCTTCAAGGACTGCGGAGCGAGGCGGGCCACCATGTCTCTTATGGATGTGCCAGCGCATTTTGGCATGTGCAGAAAAAGCTTCATCGGCAGTAATGGACCTGAATTCCTGTTCAAAAAAGATTGCGGCAGGCAGGGTGATCTTTGCAGTGATCCGCCCGTCTCGCGGTCTAGGAATAACAGGGAAACAATTTAGGCGTCGTAAAAAAAGGAAAAGGCCTGACCTTAACAGGCCGCTGAATTAGTCAGGCCAGTGGGACGCTGTTCTCCGTGGTGGAATGAGTTCTCTCATCGGTCTTCCGGATTGGGTGGCTGGAAGCAGGCCTGCGTCCCCCCCTCCAGCCTCATTCCGCCAGCAACCGGGGCAGCCGGGCGAGATTTCCGGCTGCGAGCGTCAGGATGAAGCGCGACTGCACCCGTTCGGCGCCGCGATAGACGGTCTGGGACATGCCGCCAACGGTCTTGGCCCAGCCAAACGCCTCCTCGATCCGTTTGCGGTGCTTCTGGGACAGGGCATAGCCTTTGTGCCGGGTTGTGCGACCGTCGATTGCTGAATGCCGCGCCTTCCTGGCGACGTGCGGGGTGACGCAGGCCTGGCGGAGATCTGCGACGAATTCGGCCGCATCGTATCCCTTGTCGGCTCCCAAGGTCAGCCGCCGGGTCGATCCGGGGGAGTGGCGGTGCAGCATGTCCAGCGCAGCCTTTCGCTCGGCGCGGCCGTCAGCGTGGGTTAGGTCGCCTTGCACAACCAGCCCGTGCCGGTTCTCCATCAGCGCATGCCCCATGAAGCACAGCACCGCACCTGTGCCAGGGGATTTCTTATAGAGCCGTGCGTCCGGGTCGGTGACCGAGGCATGGGTCGCATTCGAACGCTTCTCGCCCTTGAAGTTGACCTCGGGATTTCGGGTGCGGCGGCTGTAGCGGGGCATTGGAGCGGTCTCGGGTTCGGTCTGGGCGGGTTGTGCGGCAGGGGCAATGGATGTCGCGGGCGGGTCATCCGGCCTATCATCGCCGGGCGGCGTGCCCGCCGACTTCGGCTGGAAACTCTTCATCGATGCCCAGGCCTTTATGAGCGTGCCATCGACCGAGAAGTGGTCGTCCGACAGGAGCGGCGCGACCTCGCGATGCGCCAGGATAGCCGCCATCACCTTGCGCGACATGTCGGCCGTCAGCAGCCGGTCGCGGTTCTTGGTGAACACCGTCGGCACCCATACCGGATCGTCGATCCCGAGGCCCACGAACCAGCGGAACAGCAGATTATACTGCATCTGTTCCATCAACTGCCGCTCGGAGCGGATTGAGAACAGGATCTGCAGCAGGCTGGCCCGGATCAGCCGTTCCGGCGGGATCGAGGGGCGGCCGAAATCGGTGTAGACCGCCTCGAAATCGGCATCCAGACTGGCCAGCGCGTCGTTGACCACCTGCCTGATCTTGCGGAGAGGGTGCCGTGCTGGGATGCGCTCTTCCAGATCGACATAGCTGAAAAGCGATCCGCTCGCTTCGTCCGTCCCGCGCATCACCAACCCCCGCCGAAATTGTGCTGAGGGTGAATCATGTTCCTCAGGCCGCGTCGAGAGCCGACTTCTTCAGCAGCCTGTTAAGGGGCTCGGGTGTGAGGCGGGTCACCGTCAGGAGCCATCTTAGATGATGCCTGGCTATTGCGTTTCTGCTGCAGACTTTGGCTGATCTCACCCTTCCGCCGCGTCCCTGGCGACCCGCCGCTCATACTTCCGGCGCAGGACTTTCAGGCGGGGTTCCCAGTCATAGCGGGGGTCTTGGGTGGTGGCGGACCAGTAGAGCTTGCCGCCATAGCGCCAGGGGTCCAGCACGATGCCCTCGTAAATGCCGCCGCCCTTGGCGGCGATTACCGCAGTGGAGTGGTCGATGCGGAAATCGCTTTTCGGTTCGGCAATGGCGCGCAGCATCGTGAGGGTCTGGAAGTTTTCCTGATTGAGCCGCGCCTGCATGTCCTCGGCGTAATGCACGCAGATGCCGCGCTCCTTGACGCCGCTGTTCACCAGCGTGTTGTGGATGATCGGCGAGGTGGTGACATTATACTGTTCGGCCAGCTGGGCAGAGTAGCTGTAGGCGATCTCAGCCGCGCGGCGGGCCTCGGCCGGGTCGACCTCCGGGCCGAGGGACTGCAGGGCAAGCGAGAGCTCTGCGACATCATCGTTGGTCGCTGCGGGTCCTGCGGCGCAGCCGGACAATACAGCCGCTGCCAGCAGCATCAAGTAAGCAAAGAGGGATTTCATATCGGTCTGCCCGCGCCGGAATTTCACTTTCCGGCCAGCATAGCGAATGCGCGTGCCGGGTGCAGCGGGGAATTTCCGGGCGGCGGGATCTTTGCCGGCCTAGTCTGCGATCGCTTCCTGCACGATGCCGTCCAGCAGGCTGTGGATCACTTGCATTTCGCCCTCGGGGAAAGCGCGGAAGCCGATGGTGACCTCCTCGGTTCCCGGGGCCTGGGCCACGAAGATGCCATAGGGGCAGAAGGCAATGTTCATCGGATTGGCCTCCATCATCTGGCGCGACAGTTTGGCGGAGCAGAAGGAAAATACCTGCGCTTGGGAAAACAGCACCATGTCCGAGCCGACATCTGCCCGGGTGCGCTCGAGCATTTCGCCGACGTGGCTGATGTGGTCGATCACCAGCCCGCGGTCCGTGATGGCGCTTTCCAGCCCGAAGGTCACGTCGTCATAGGGCAGCGTGGTGGTATAGCTGACCATGTCCTGCGCAGCGGCTTGGGTGCCAAGCACCAGGGCGGCTGTGGTGATAAGCTGTTTCACGGTGTGTCTCCTGCTGCGAGTGCCGGGGGCTGTGTCAGCCGCGCTGAACATATTGTGGTTTTTGCATAGGTTCTCCGTGGCGGCTACTGGTTTCTTTGCCGCATGGCCTTTGGTTCATGCCCGGTGAACCAATCGCTGCTACGTTACAGATCTCTCGCGCAGTCGTGACAGGATATGTTTTGGGTTTTGCGCACGGGGCCGTTACCTCATGTGTAACGGAGATTCAGGAGACTTAGATGGCGCGCCGCTGGACCAATGATTTGACCCTTGCAGATGCAACCCCCGAGGCTGCGTTCTGGAACCGCCGCCAGATCATGGCGGGGCTGGCGGGTGCCGGGCTGGCTGCCGCGCTGGGCGGCCGGGCGCAGGCAGAGGAGGCGCTGGAGCCCAATACCTGGGACGAGGTGACCAACTACTGCAACTTCTATGAGTTCGGCACCGGCAAGGGGGATCCGTCCAAATACGCGGACCGGATGACCACCCGGCCTTGGAGCGTCAAGATCGACGGTCTGGTGGACAAGCCGGGCGACTATTCCTTTGAGCAGATCCTGGGTGAGATGACCCTGGAAGAGCGCATCTACCGCTTCCGCTGTGTTGAGGCCTGGTCGATGGTGGTGCCCTGGCAGGGGTTTGAGCTGGCCGGCCTGCTGAACATCGCCGGGGTGCAGGAGGGCGCGAAATATGTGGCGTTCGAGACCCTCTACCGTCCGTCCGAGATGCCGGGCACTGCCTATAAGGTGCTCGACTGGCCCTACCGCGAAGGCCTGCGCCTGGATGAGGCGATGCACCCGCTGACCATGATGGCGACCGGTATCTTCGGCAAACCGCTGCCCAATCAGAACGGCGCGCCGCTGCGGCTGGTGGTGCCGTGGAAATACGGCTTCAAGTCGATCAAGTCGGTGGTGCGCATCACCCTGACCGATGAGGAGCCGCCGGCCAGCTGGAACGTTGCCAACCCCCGCGAATACGGCTTCTATAGTAATGTGAACCCCAATGTCTCGCATCCGCGCTGGAGCCAGGCCAGCGAGCGCCGCATCGGCGGCGGTCTGTTTGCCAGCCGCCAGCCGACGCTGATGTTCAACGGCTATGAGGCCGAGGTCGCCTCCATGTATGACGGCATGGATCTGGCGGAATATTTCTGAAGGGGTCTGAGTGATGGGATCCGTCAACCAGCTGCTGCGCCGTCTGCCGGTTTGGGCGGTGTACTTGATCGGGGCGCTGCCGGCGCCCTGGCTGTTCTATCAGGGCCTCACCGGCGGGCTTGGGGTGGAGCCGATCAAGGCGCTGGAGCATGAATACGGCGAGCTGGCGCTGCAGCTGCTGATCCTGACGCTGGCCGTTTCACCTGGCCGGCGCCTCTTGGGTCTGAACCTGATGAAGTTCCGCCGGGCGATCGGGCTTTTGTGCTTCTTCTATGTGCTGTGCCACCTGCTGGTCTGGCTGGTGCTGGATGTGCAGATCCTGGGGCAGATCCTCGCCGATATTGCCAAGCGCCCTTATATCAGCATCGGGATGGGGGCCTTTGTCCTGATGCTGCCGCTGGCGGCGACCTCCAACAACCTGTCGGTCCGCAAACTGGGCCGCAACTGGCCAAAGCTGCACCGCCTGACTTATGCGGCCGGCCTGCTGGGGGCCATTCACTTTGTGCTGCTGGCAAAAGGGTTCCAGCTGGAGCCGCTGGTCTATCTTGCTTTGGTGCTCTTGCTTCTGGCGCTGCGCCTGCCCGGGGCGCGTCAGCTGAAACTGACACCCCTGTCCCGCAGCACGTAGTTTGCATTCAGGGCAATTGGTTCTTTTAAAGGCGCCGCATCACCGCGGCGCTTTTTTGTT
>NZ_JBSWTX010000001.1:3355000-4247380 GCF_056158765.1 Leisingera sp. ABM4_060
GCGCACGCCTGATAAGCGTGAGGTCGGAGGTTCAAGTCCTCCTCGACCCACCATCCCCCCCTAAGGAAGCAGGGGCGGGGATGGCCGTATCGGTTAGATCTTCAAGCGGTTCTGCGGAACGGTTTGAACGTCCAACCGGACGAAAATTGACATCGTTTAGAGAGATACAATCAACAATACTGTTGGCCGCCCGAGTGTGGGAGAGGCCTCAGTGAGGTGCTGATTACCTTCGGGTATGATGCAAGCCTTGGACCGCGTCGCTTTCCTCAGACGCCCCTTGGTTTGCCTTGCTGAAACGGCAGTGTTGTCCAAGTCAAGTACACTAACCCGCATGATCTGACGATCATGCAACAAGTTCCTGGTCACCGACATGACCGGGAGCGGGATAGTTTGCTTTTTGGTTCAGAATAAGGGTGCGGTTTCTTACCAGCTTCCGCACCGTGGCATGAAACACTGTCTTTTTCTGGATCAAATCAAGCGCGAGAAGGGCGTTTGGCGGATGCCTTGGCAGTAAGAGGCGATGAAAGACGTGATACCCTGCGATAAGCTTGGGGGAGCCGGGAATAGGCTTTGATCCCAGGATCTCTGAATGGGGGAACCCACCTGAAAGTCCGTTATTGTTACCTTTGGTGATCAATAATGGGTTTAACCAGGTACTTAAGGACTGAATACATAGGTCTTTAAGAGCAAACCCGGGGAACTGAAACATCTAAGTACCCGGAGGAAAGGACATCAATAGAGACTCCGTTAGTAGTGGCGAGCGAACGCGGACCAGCCGAGCCTGATGAGTGACCAGAATGCGTTGGGAAACGCAGCCAGAGCGGGTGACAGCCCCGTATGGGAAGCTCTGAGGGACGTATTAAGTAGGGCGGGACACGTGAAATCCTGTTCGAAGACCGGAGGACCACCTCCGAAGGCTAAGTACTCCTTACTGACCGATAGCGAACCAGTACCGTGAGGGAAAGGTGAAAAGCACCCCGGCGAGGGGAGTGAAACAGTACCTGAAACCGAACGCCTACAATCAGTTGGAGGCCCCTTGAGGGCTGACAGCGTACCTTTTGTATAATGGGTCATCGACTTGGTCTCACGAGCAAGCTTAAGCCGCTAGGCGGAGGCGCAGCGAAAGCGAGTCTTAATAGGGCGCATGAGTTCGTGGGATCAGACCCGAAACCGAGTGATCTAGGCATGGCCAGGTTGAAGGTGCGGTAACACGCACTGGAGGACCGAACCCACATCTGTTGAAAAAGATCGGGATGAGCTGTGCCTAGGGGTGAAAGGCCAATCAAACTCGGAGATAGCTGGTTCTCTGCGAAATCTATTTAGGTAGAGCGTCATCCGAATACCCCGGGGGGTAGAGCACTGGATGGGTAATGGGGCCCCACAGGCTTACTGATCCTAACCAAACTCCGAATACCCGGGAGTACTGGATGGCAGACACACTGCGGGTGCTAACGCCCGTAGTGGAGAGGGAAACAACCCTGACCTCCGGCTAAGGCCCCCAATTCATGGCTAAGTGGGAAAGCAGGTGGGATGTCCAAAACAACCAGGAGGTTGGCTTAGAAGCAGCCATCCTTTAAAGATAGCGTAACAGCTCACTGGTCTAAATAAGACGTCCTGCGGCGAAGATGTAACGGGGCTCAAGCCATGAGCCGAAGCCGAGGATGCACATAGTGCATGGTAGCAGAGCGTAGTGTGACATAGTCTCATTCCTCCTTAGTATCTTCGGATACATTGGAGGAGAGAGGCTTTCGATGAAGCCGGGGCGTGAGCCATCCGGTGGAGAGATCACTAGCGAGAATGATGACATGAGTAGCGACAAAGAGTGTGAGAGACACTCTCGCCGAAAGTCCAAGGGTTCCTGCTTAAAGCTAATCTGAGCAGGGTAAGCCGGCCCCTAAGCCGAGGCCGAAAGGCGTAGGCGATGGGAACCAGGTTAATATTCCTGGGCCGTGGAGTGGTGACGGATTGTGAAGGTAGTTCGCTCTTATCGGATTGAGCGGGCTGCTGATCAGTCCCTGGAAATAGCCCTCCTGTCAGACCGTACCCTAAACCGACACAGGTGGACTGGTAGAGAATACCAAGGCGCTTGAGAGAACGATGTTGAAGGAACTCGGCAAAATACCTCCGTAAGTTCGCGAGAAGGAGGCCCGGGTTCAAGGCAACTTGGATCCGGGGGCACAAACCAGGGGGTGGCGACTGTTTATTAAAAACACAGGGCTCTGCGAAGCCGCAAGGCGACGTATAGGGTCTGACGCCTGCCCGGTGCCTGAAGGTTAAAAGGAGGGGTGAGAGCTCCGAATTGAAGCCCAGGTAAACGGCGGCCGTAACTATAACGGTCCTAAGGTAGCGAAATTCCTTGTCGGGTAAGTTCCGACCTGCACGAATGGCGTAACGACTTCCCCGCTGTCTCCAACATCGACTCAGCGAAATTGAATTGCCTGTCAAGATGCAGGCTTCCCGCGGTTAGACGGAAAGACCCCGTGCACCTTTACTACAGCTTCGCACTGGCATCAGGATTGTGATGTGCAGGATAGGTGGTAGGCATCGAAACCGGAACGCAAGTCCCGGTGGAGCCTCCCTTGAGATACCACCCTTCGCACTCTTGATGTCTAACCGCGGTCCGTTATCCGGATCCGGGACCCTGCGTGGCGGGTAGTTTGACTGGGGCGGTCGCCTCCTAAAGAGTAACGGAGGCGCGCGAAGGTTGGCTCAGAGCGGTCGGAAATCGCTCGTTGAGTGCAATGGCAGAAGCCAGCCTGACTGCGAGACTGACAAGTCGAGCAGAGACGAAAGTCGGCCATAGTGATCCGGTGGTCCCGCGTGGAAGGGCCATCGCTCAACGGATAAAAGGTACGCCGGGGATAACAGGCTGATACTGCCCAAGAGTCCATATCGACGGCAGTGTTTGGCACCTCGATGTCGGCTCATCTCATCCTGGGGCTGGAGCAGGTCCCAAGGGTACGGCTGTTCGCCGTTTAAAGAGGTACGTGAGCTGGGTTTAGAACGTCGTGAGACAGTTCGGTCCCTATCTGCCGTGGGTGTAGGATACTTGAGAGGAGTTGCCCCTAGTACGAGAGGACCGGGGTGAACGATCCACTGGTGGACCTGTTGTTGCGCCAGCAGCAGTGCAGGGTAGCTATGATCGGACAGGATAACCGCTGAAGGCATCTAAGCGGGAAGCCCCCCTCAAAACAAGGTATCCCTGAGGGCCGTGGAAGACCACCACGCCGATAGGCCGGAGGTGTAAGCGCAGCAATGCGTTCAGCTGACCGGTACTAATCGCCCGATAGGCTTGATTTGATCCAGTAACAGACAGTGTTACTCAAAACCAAACAAGCAAACACATCCCTAACAAACACTTGGACATGTTGATTGTATTGCCTCCTGCATTTGGAAACGTCTTCGTGACATAACTCCTGGGCGGTCTCTCGCGTATTTACTTCGTAAACACGCTGCCGACCGCGAACCGAGAAAATCCAAATGCCGAAGGCATCTGGATTTTTCTCGGTTTGGTGGCTACAGCACAAGTGAAACACCCGGTCCCTTCCCGAACCCGGAAGTTAAGCACTGCCGCGCCGATGGTACTTGGGCTCAAGCCCTGGGAGAGTAGGTCACCGCCAAACCTAGTAAAATCCAAAAAACTCTCTTATACGATGAAACAGAAAACCCCCGCCCTGCCTCCGCAGCGGCGGGGTTTCTTTTGCCCCGGGCGTGAAAACGGAACTGTTCCTCCGGCGCGGCCGCGGGTCCGGAGGCCCTGGTTCTTTCCGGTTCCAAATACGCCCCGCCGCAGGCACCGCGCAAAGCCCGCCATCACCCCACGGCGCCTGAAACCCCCGCAACAAGACGCGACCAGGCACGAATGGCCGCCGACGGCCTGCTCACAACCCTGTGGTGTCCTTTTTGCACCGCCCAGGCCGCCGCGGAGCTGGTCCGGCTGTGCTGCGTAGAGGATTGCGCGCGGCTCAGTTAAAATTACGGAAAGCATAGACGGCACCGGCCGGAATATTATGTTGTGCTTTTTCTCCCGGGTACAGCCGGGGGCTTCGGAGGGTGCAGTTTTGGCACCGGGTAAACCTTGGTGAGGCCAGGATGGCGACGATCAGATTTTTTGAACCTTTTGCGATCGGCACGGAAATCGTGGCGCAGTTCACGGTGTTCAGTGACAGAATCCGGTTCACCGGCGAGAACGGCTTTCAGGCCGAATATACGGCGGCTGAAGGATCTTCCTTCCAGCTGATCGTGGGATCGGGAAACTCGTTTTCGATCACCGGAACCATCGGGTCATACCGGCAATACCAGCCGTTCAGCTGGACCGATCCTGTGTTCACTGTCACCGGCCTTTTTCTTGACGCCAATGAGGTTGTCGCGGACCCGGATATCACAACTGAAGCCTTCCTGGAGCTCTTCTATGGCGGATCCGACACCTTCATCGGCTCGGAATTGAATGATACGATCGATGGCTTGTCCGGCGATGACCTTATCCAGGGCAACAACGGCAGCGACGTGCTGTCCGGCAGTTTGGGCGCGGATACGCTGGAAGGCGGTGAGGGGGCTGACAGCCTGGAGGGCGGCCAGGGGGCGGACATCCTGCGGGGCGGCAGCGGCACCGACAGCCTGGAGGGCGGAAGCGGAAATGATGAGCTTGCCGGCGGTACGGGCGGTGACCGGATGGCGGGCGGCACAGGCAATGACACCTATTATGTCGATTCCGCGGATGACCTGGTGACCGAAGGCCAGGGGGCGGGGCAGGACGAGGTGCGCAGTGCGATTGCAAGCTACCGCCTGACGGACAATGCGGAAGCCCTTTACCTTGAGGCCAACAGCAGCCTCTCCGGGAGCCGGGAGGGAACCGGCAACGGGCTGAACAACATGATCTATGGTGCGGCCGGGGCGGATAACAGGCTGGCCGGTGAAGGCGGAAACGATACTTTGAACGGGCGCAGCGGTGCCGATACGCTTTTGGGCGGTGCAGGTGCAGATCTTCTCCGCGGCGGTGATGGCAGGGATGATGCGAATGGCGGGTCCGGCTCAGATACGCTCAGCGGAGGGGATGGCAACGACACCCTGAGCGGAGGCAGCAGCAGTGACAGGCTGACAGGGAACTCCGGTGCGGATTCCCTGAATGGCGGCAGCGGCACTGACACGCTATTTGGCGGGGAAGGCCGGGATACTCTTCTGGGGAGTGGCGGCAATGACCGGCTTTTCGGCAAGGCGGATGCGGACAGCCTGACTGGCGGCAGCGGCAGTGACACGCTGTCGGGTGATGATGACAATGACACGCTGAATGGCGGAACCGGTGATGATGTTCTGTGGGGGAACACCGGCAATGACCGGCTGAATGGCAATGACGGCGCGGATTCCCTGACCGGCGGCAGCGGCGGCGATACGCTGTTTGGCGGCGAGGGGGATGATACGCTTCTCGGAAGCGGCGGATCCGACCGGCTCAATGCCGGTGACGGTGAAGACAGCCTGGATGGCGGCAGCGGCAGTGACACGCTGTCAGGTGATGATGAGAATGACACGCTGAACGGCGGAACCGGCAATGATGTTCTGCGGGGGAGCACTGGCGATGACCGGCTTAATGGCAATGACGGCGCGGATTCACTGACCGGCGGCAATGGTGACGACACTTTGTTCGGGGGAAATGGCAGCGACACCCTTGCAGGCAGCGACGGCGCCGACCAGCTGAACGGCAGGTCCGGTGCCGACAGCCTGACTGGCGGCAGCGGCAGTGACACGCTGTCAGGCGGTGAGGATAACGACACGCTGAATGGCGGCGGCGGTGCCGACACCCTGGCAGGCGGACTGGGCACGGACAGCTTGACCGGCGGCGCCGGGGCGGATGTCTTCGTGTTCAACAGCTTTGCTCAAAGCCGGTCCGGTGAAACGCTGCGCGACGTCATAACCGACTTTGATGATACCGCGGACCAGATCGACATCAGTATGATCACAGTGGAGGACGCCTATATAGGCTTGTCGCTTGATGAGGGTGGTTTCGATATCACGCCGCCCATAGAGGACTCGCCCTTTGAGATCGTCATCACTCTTGAAGACCATGATGACGGTGTCCTGCTGACAGCCGAGAACCTCAGCGAGGACCCGGTGCGCTCGCTGTTTGATGCAGACTTTGAAGTTCTGATCCTGGGCGAGGTTGAGCTGACGTCTGACAATTTCTTCGGGATCGGCTAGGACGCGATCGAGATTTGGCGGCTGGAAACAAAAGGAACGGACATTCGATTGCTTCCAGCTTGGCACTTTGTGCAGGAACGGGCATAGCTGCAGGATGAACCGGCGGCGGCAGGCAAGAAATGAGGTTCCCATGAACGGACCGAGATACACAGTGGTTTTTTCCGGTATGCTTACAGCCGCGCTTGTGCTTGCGCCGGCAATGGCTTCGGCCGCGGCTGCTCCGGCAGGTGGAGTACTTGCAGGCGGGATTGCGGGTTATGTTCACCTGGCGCAAGTCCGCGGCGGCCCGGCCGGGAGCACGTCATCCGGTGGGGTGTCCGGCGGCGGCGGCACTGCCGCTGACCGTGGCGAGACCGGCACGGCTGGGCCCGCCGGGCCCGCTTCGGTTTCAAATTCGGTGACCAGCAGCGTTGTTGCAGCGATCAGCGTTTCAACAGCTGCTTGCGGGGCTGTTGGCCCGGCATACCGGACTGATTGCCTGGCCAAGGAGCTGAAAGCGCTGGTGAAGCAGCTGCCGGCCCGCGGTGATTACGCAGCCGCACGGGAGGCGCTGGCTGAAGCGGCGGACAGCCTGGCGGACCTGTCCCGCCAGAACCGCGACAACAGCCAGCCGCGTCTGCAAATCACCGTACAGGGAGACAACCAGGCATCCCGCCGCCCGGTCGCTGCGGTGAAGCCGGAAACTGCCGCAGCAATCAATGCCAAGGCTTTGGCCATTCTCGATGAAACCGCAACGGTTTTGCTGCGCTCGGCCGAGGGCACCAGCGACGTTGCGGTGCACTACCAGCGGATTGCCCAGGCGCTGAATTCCAGCAAGGTGCTGCTGCGCTCGTAGGGCTTGCGGCTGGCTGCTGGAGAAACAGCCGGCCGTGGCAAATTGGCCTGTCCATTTTCTTAGTTTTTGGATATTCGGAAAGGCCTCCTTTCCGGGGTAACCTCAGGCGAAACCATTTTCCTGAGGCCCGCGATGACCCAGTCAGCTTCCACAGAATGCTTGCCCAGTGTTTGCCCCTTGGACTGTCCGGACACCTGCAGCCTGACCGTACATACCCGGGGCGGCCAGGTTACCGGTGTAAAGGGGTCCCTTGCGAATCCCTTCACCGATGGCGTGATCTGCAACAAGGTCGCCCGCTATTACCCTGACTTCGTGCACGGGGCGGCCCGGCTGAAACACCCGCTGAAACGATCCGGCCCCCGGGGCTCCGGGCAGTATCAGCGGATAAGCTGGGAAGAGGCGCTGGATCAGATTCACCAAGGCTTCAGCCAGGCAATCGCGGCGTATGGCCCGCAAGCCGTGCTGCCCTTCAACTATGCCGGGCCGCATGGCGAGCTGGCGGCGGGCTCTATGGATCGCCGGTTCTTTTACAGGATGGGGGCGACCCTGTTGAACCGCGGGCCGCTTTGCGGGGCGGTGCGGGGCGGCGCCTATGCCAGCCTGTTCGGTGCCGCACCCGGTATGCCGCCGATGCAGGTTTTGCACTCGAACCTGGTGCTTGTCTGGGGCAACAATGTCACCGTGTCCAACCTGCACCTGGCGCCGCTGCTGAAGCGGATGCGGGCCAAGGGCGGCAAACTGGTGATCATCGACCCCAAGCGGATCAAGATCGCCCAGCAATGCGACATGCATATCCAGCTGAAGCCTGGCACCGACGTGGTGCTGGCCATGGGCCTCGCCGCTGAGCTGGAACGCCGGAACGCGCTGGATAACAGTTTCATTGCTGAATGGGTCGATGGGTTTGATGCCTATATGGCGCAGGCCCGGCAATACAGCGCGGAGGCGGTTGAGCGCATCTGCGGTGTTCCGGCCGGTATATTCCACGCGCTGGCGGACCTGGTTCAGGCGGCCAGGACTATGGCCTGTTCCTTTGGCAACGGCATCGAGCGGGGCCGTTCCGGCGGCTCCGGCTTGCGGGCGGCAATGGCGCTGCCTGCGCTCACCGGCCACCACGGGCGGCTGGGGGCCGGGGTTCTCGCCAAATCCGGCATTGCCACGCCCAAGACGCAGGACCGGCTGCACGGCAATCACCTGATGCACCCGGAGACCCGGGTTTTCAACATTGTCGACCTGGCCGAAAAGCTTCAGGACAAGACGCTGGATCCGCCGGTCAAGGCCACGATGATCTACAATCACAACCCGGTCGCGACCCATCCGGATCAGGCCAATTTGCTCAAAGCTCTGATGCGTGAAGATCTGTTCATCGCGGGCTGTGACGTTGCCATGACCGACAGTATGGCGCTGTGCGACGTGATCCTGCCCGCCGCCAGCCATTTCGAGTTCGACGATATCTACGGCGCTTATGGCCAGAACTACCTGCAAAGGGCCGAGCCGGTTATCCCATGCGTGGGAGAAAGCCTGCCCAACACCGAGATCTTTCGCCGGCTGGCAGCGCGCTTCGGCTATGATGATCCGGTCTTTAAGGCCACTGACAAACAGCTGATCGATGAAGCCATCGACGCTGCGCACCCGCAGCTGGAAGGACTCCGGCCCAGTGAGATTCCGGTCAATCAGGCAATTGAGATGACGGCCGCAGACAGCGCGCCGATGGTCATGTGCAAGACGGTGATGCCGGCCACGCCATCGGGCAGGATTGAACTGTTCAGTCAGGAGTACGAGGACCGGTTCGGCTTTGGCGTGCCGCGCTATGAGGCAGTGCAGCCAGACCAGCCCTTTGTGCTGATCACCCCCAGCTCGGATAAACGCACCAATGCCACCTTTGGCAGCCATGCCGCCTCGCAAGGGCCGGAAATTGTCGAAATGCACCCGCAGGATGCGGCGGCCAAAGGCCTGGAGGACGGGCAGAAGGTGACCGTTTGGAATCGCCAGGCCGAGGTGGCGTTGCAGCTGAAGGTGAGTGATGCCACGCGGCCGGGCGTGCTGTATTCTCCCAAGGGGACCTGGCGGGCGACGTCAGAGACCGGATTTACCGTGAACGCGCTGATCCCCGCCAATATCCGCACGGATGTTGAAGATGGCGCCTGCTACAACGAAACCTTTGTGGATGTGAAAGCCGGCTGAGTTTTCCGGTGCTGGATACGCGGACGGCGCAGGCTTGGAAAGGCCCGCGCCGCAGCGCCGTCAGCTCCGGACGGCCCGCATGAAGTTGCCGTAGAGTGCTTCGGCAGACTTCAGGAATTGCGGCATCTGTGCACTGGCTGCCGCCCGCAATTCAGCAGTTCCATTGCTGCCCAGGGTACTCACCAAGGCCTCGTGATAGGCTGGGATCGCCGCCCAATTGTCCACCGTGTCCGGCTCCACTTCGACGTGGTATTGCATCGACCAGGCGTTGGTGCCGATCCGCATGGCCTGGATCGGGCAACCCGGGGACCTGGCCAGAACCTCGGCCCCGTCCGGAGCCTGCGCCACCCGGACCCCATGCCATTGCAGGCACTTCTGCTGCGCCGGCAGCCCCTGCATCAGCGGATCGGCGCGGCCCGCCTCTGTCAGCTCCACATCCAGCACGCCAATCTCGGCCGGTCGCTGCGGGCCGCAGGTGCCGCCCAAGGCGTCGGCCAGCAACTGATGGCCCAGGCACAGGCCCAGGTAGGGCTTCTTCAAGTCGCGCACCCAGCTGCGGATGGCGGCCTTCTCGGCGATCAGCCAGGGGTGCTCTTCGACATCCCAGACATCCATCGGGCCGCCCATCACCCACAGCGCGCTGTAGTCCGCCAGGTCGGGGATCTGTCCGCCCTCATCCAGCTCAACCACATCCCATTCGATACCGTCACGTTCCAGAAACGTCCGGAGTGAGCCCGGATGCTCGCAGGCAACATGCTGAAAAACGAGAAGTTTCATTGGCTTCCTTTCCTGTTGAAGAAGATTACCGCGGATTGGCCGCGTTTGCAGCCGTGGCGGAGCGTACGGACAGCGCCCGGATCAGCGCCATGGTGGCCTCAATCCCGGCCAAAACCGCCACCAGGACCAGCAGTGCGGCAGAGCCCATCTCGACAATCATCCAGCCCGCCAGCAGAGGGAAACCGAAGATCCCGATGAAATAGGTCAGGGCAAAGACCTGCAGGGTTTGCGGCAGCAGTTCCGGTTTGGCGTCATTGGCGGCCATTGCCGCCAGCACCGGATAGCTTACCCCGTAGCCGATCCCGAACAGGAAGGCAGTCGCCAGATAAGCAGGCAGGCTGCTGCCGCTGCCAAGGAACAGCATCACGGCGGCGCACATAACAAATTGCAGCAGTGCGATGGTCAGATAGGGGTTCCGGCCGCCCTTGAACCGCGCCAGCACAACCCGGAACACCACCACGGTGATGGTATAAGCGAGGAAGTAACCCGCATAATCGAGTCCCCGTTCGCCTGCGAAAACGGTTTGAAAGTTGTTCATGCCGGCAAAGACACTGGCCCCGATGCAAACCATGATGACCGGCAATCTGGCGGGAGAGCGCAGAACGGCTGCAACGGCGGACAGGGACAGGGAGGAGCGGGTCCCGGGGCCGGCGCCCCCGGAAAAGTGGCGCACTGCGCCGGTCACGGCAAAAAACAGCAACGCTGCCAGCGTGCAGAGGCCAGCCGTGGCATAGAAGGCGTCATTCACCGTGAGACCGGCGGACTCCATCATGGCGGCCATCACCGGCGACAGCCCGAAACCGGCCATCACCGCGACGGAAAGAAGCGCGAAGTACCGCACCCGCTCCTCTGTACGGACCAAGCGGGTCAGCACGATCGGCGACAGCGCATAGGTCAGCCCCCAGCCGGCGCCAAGCGTGATGCTGGCAAAAACCAGCAGCCCCCCGGCGCCGTCAGCCATACCGTAAGCCGCCAAAGCAGCCGCAATGCAGAGGCAGGCCGCGCCCAGGGTGCGGACCCGGCCGAACAGGTCCGACAAATGGCCTGCGAAATAGACCGTCGCCAGGGTTGAAACTGCGGTGACGAACAGCATCAGCCCCACCATTTTTTCATTGGCGCCGAACCGTTCGAACAGGCGCGGCAGCAGGAAGGTCAGCCCATAGGCGCCGGCCTGCAGAAAGCTGGCCAGATAGAACAGTGCAAACATGGTCAGCCGGGGCATCAGGCTGTCTCCTCTTCTTTCAGGGGGAGGTGTTTCGGAGCGGATGCATTCTTGGCCCGCTGGAGGGGCCAGGCCGGCGCAGATTGCGGAGCTGGGTCCCGGGGCGGTTCCAAAGGAACAATGTAAGCCCCGCGCGTCACGGCCCAATGAACATCCAGAAAAGCCATAGGCACAGGCATCGCCGGTCTTCCTCAAATTGATGACCAGGGTGGATTGCCATGGATTTGGAGTGTTATTAACGTCCAAAATTGAACTTAATGAGCATACCAAAGCGATGAAGACGTTTCCCTGGCTGGCCTTTTCGATCGACCGGAAGTCAAAGAAACCGGTTTTCGAGCAAATATGCGAAGCGCTGCGGCAGAGCATTATCTCGGGCAGCTTGACAGAGGGGGACAAGCTGCCGCCGACCCGGGTGCTGGCCACTGAACTGGGGGTGTCGCGTTCGACAACAGTCACGGCCTATGAGCAGCTGGTGGCAGAAGGCTACCTGCACAGCCAGCGGGGGTCCGGCTTTACGGTCTGCGCCGTGGGCGAAGCGGAACTGGCAGCAAAGCCCGGACACCGGCCCCAGACGGAAGACGAGGCGCAGGTGAAGCTGCCGCTGCCCTTTGAGGCCGGGCAGCCGGACATGCGGCTGTTCCCGCACCGGCAATGGGCCAAGGCGGTGGCCCGGGTTTGCCGCACCAACCCGCAGCTGATGCTGATGGGCGGCACTGCGGCGGGGAACTTTGAGCTGCGCAAGGCCATTGCTGCGCATGTGGCGGAGTGGCGGGGTATTGAGGCCTCGCCGCACCAGATCCTCATAACTGCCGGCTCCACCGATGCCCTCGACCTCTGCCTGGGGGTGCTAAGCAGCCGGGGCGGGGCAATCGGGCTGGAGGATCCCGGTTACGCACCGCTTCGCCATTTTGCCCGGCTTCACGGCTTGCAGCCCGCCTTTCTGGAGCTTGATGAGCAGGGCGCCAGGCTGCCGGAGGCAGAGCCTTTCCCGCGGCTGGTGATCCTTACGCCATCGCATCAGTTCCCGATTGGCGGCGCGATGTCGCCAAACCGCAGGCAAAGGTTCATCTCCTGGGCGCAAGCCACTGGAGGCTGGGTGATCGAAGACGACTACGACAGTGAATTCCGCTATGCCGGGCGGCCGATCCCGGCGATGGCGGGATTCGACCAGCTGCGCCGGGTGATCTATGTGGGCTCGTTTTCCAAGATATTCTCCAACTCCCTGCGCTTGGGCTATGTGGTCGTGCCCGAGACCCTCCTGGAGCAGTTCCGTTCTGCCATTGGCCGTTCGGGCTTGCGCGCCAGCTACATGCCGCAGCAGGCCTTGGCCGAATTCATGCATTCAGGCGAGTTCTACCGGCATCTGCGGCGGGTGCGGCGGACCTATGGCGAGCGGCGCAAGTTCCTGCTGGACCGGCTGGTGCAGGATTTTGGCGGGTTTGGCTGGTTCCGCGATCATCAGGCGGGCATGCAGACAGTTTTGCACCTGCATCGTTCCGTGAACGACAAGGATGTTGCCCGCCGCGCGGCAGACCAAGGGGTAACGGTGCAGCCGTTGTCCAAGTTCTCAGCCAGCGGAGAAGGGCCCAACGGGCTGCTGCTTGGCTTTTGCGGGTTTTCCGAAGCGGAGATGTCACCCGCGCTGGACGTGCTGAAGCAATGCCTTGAGAAGAGTACATCAGCCGCTGGCGGCTAGCGCTTCGTCCGGGTGTGCTGCCGCAAAGGCCGGGTGCGCTGCGCAGGCTGCTTCCACTTCGCAGATCCGCGGCAGATCCGAAAATTCCGCTTCCCAGCGGCGGGCATTGTAAAGCTGCGGCATCAGGCAGATGTCAGCGAGGCCCGGTGTATCATCTGTGCAGAAGGACGCCTGCGCGAACCCTGATAGCAGCGTCTCGAAGGCTTGCAAGCCGGGGCGGATAAAGTGCTGCATCCAGGCCTTGGGCATTCCCTCGGCCCCGCCGCTCAGTTGGGTAGCCTGTTGGGCCACTTGAAGGTTGCAGACCGGATGCACATCCACCGCCACAGAGTGGGCCAGCGCCTGTGCCTTGGCGCGCTGGCCGGGATCCTTGGGCAGCAGGCCGAGGTTTCGTGTCTCATCCAGATAATCGAGGATCGCCAAAGACTGGGTCAGCCGCAGCCCATCAATTTCCAGCACCGGCACCAGGCCTTGCGGGTTGCGGGCCAGATGCTCCTCGTCTTTATGTTCGCCTTTGACCAAATCTACCGGAACCGCGGTGTATTCGATCCCTGCAAGGTTCAGCGCGATGCGCAGCCGGTAGCTGGCGGACGAGCGCCAGTAGTCGTACAGAACCGTGTCGCCCATCGGCGTCCTCCCTTTTGAAAAAGGCAGCCGCGGGGCTGCCTTTCGTGCCGGCCATATTCAGGCCTTTCTCAGTTCCTTGGCGTGCAGCCAGTCGGCGTGCTGGGGGGCTTTCTTGGTCTTGGACCATTCCTCCAGCATGTCCCATTTGACCGCATCGAGCTTGGCCAGCATGGCTTCTTCCTCCGGGTCCGGGCAGGCCAGTTCCACCCGGTGGCCGTTCGGATCGAAGAAATAGATCGAGTGGAAGATCGAGTGATCGGTCACACCCAGCACTTCGACGCCATTGGCCTCCAGATGCTCCTTGAACTGGATCAGCGTCTCGCGGTCCTTCACCTTGAAGGCAATGTGCTGCACCCAGACCGGCGTGTTGCGGTCGCGGTCCATCTCCGGCTTGGTCGGCAGCTCAAAGAAGGCCAGCACGTTGCCGTTGCCTGCATCCATGAAGATATGCATGTAGGGATCGGGCTCATGGGTCGACGGCACCTTGTCCTCGGCAATGGCCAGGACAAAGTCCATCTTCAGCATCTTATTGTACCACTCCACCGTCTGCTTGGCGTCCTTGCAGCGGTAGGCGACGTGGTGGATTTGTTCTATTTTCAAGCGGTATCCTCCCCAGGTTTCAGCGCGGCAGCCGCCAGCGCTTGTTTCAGGATCGCGCGTTTTCCAATGTGGTTGGCCAGCACCAGCACCAGGCGTGCGTTCAGCGCATCGCTTTCGGCTTTGCTGAGGTCCTCATGCGCGGCCAGCAGATCGGCATAGAAATCGTCGGCGCGTTCGAGGTTGGCGGTCAGGATCAGTTGGTCTTCGGTCATCTTGATCACTCCTTGCCGATGGCCCGGCGGATTGCGTGCCGGAACTGGTTTTCGTCAAAGCCGGGGCGGCGGGCGGCCACATGCTGGTCAGGGCGGATCAGGTAAACACCGCTGTCATTGCTGCCCAGGTAGCGGTCCTTCAGCGCCAGTGTCTTGTCGTCCTTGATGGAGAGCGCCAGGCGGGTGACCTTGATGCCGTCTTCCTCGATCTCATCGGGGGCATCGGCGTCGATGGTCAGCAGGGTGAACCTGTCCCCCAGCTGATCCAGCAGGAACCCGTCGGCCAGCGGCACGTCGGGGCAGGGGGAGCCGGGGCGGGTGCGCTCCGGCCCGTTCAGCGCATCGGCTGAGTTCAGCGGCGAGCCGTCATAGGTGCAGGGCACTGACAGGCGGCCGGAGTTCACCAAGGGGCGCGCGAATTCATACTGTTCGGACAGGTCCAGAACCGCGTCGCGCAGAACCCGGCTCATCTCCGACTTGGGCGTGATGAAATCGGTGGAGCGCGAGGAGTTCAGGATGTTCTCATCCGCGCCGTGGATGCGTTCAACATCATAGCTGTCGAGCAGGCTTTCCGGCGCCTTGCCGTCCATCACCAGCTGCAGCTTCCAGCACAGGTTGTCGGTGTCCTGCAGACCGGAGTTTGCGCCGCGGGCGCCAAACGGGGAGACCTGATGCGCGGCGTCGCCGGCAAACAGCACCCGGCCATGGCGGAACTGCTCCATTCGGCGGCACTGGAAGGTGTAGATAGAGACCCACTCCAGCTCGAACTTCACGTCCTCGCCCAGCATCGCCTGCAAGCGCGGGATCACGTTTTCGGGGCGCTTCTCGCGCTCCTTGTCGATGTCCCAGCCCAACTGCAGGTCGATGCGCCAGACGCCATCGGGCTGCTTGTGCAGCAGGGCCGACTGGCCCTTGTTGAAGGGCGGGTCGAACCAGAACCAGCGCTCGGTCGGGAAGTCCGCCTCCATGATCACATCGGCGATCAGGAAGTTGTCCTCGAACACCCGGCCGACAAAATCCAGTCCCAGCATCTGCCGGGTGGGGGAGCCGGCGCCGTCGCAGGCGATCAGCCAGTCGGCTTCCAGGTTGTAGGGACCTTCGGGCGTGTCGACTTCCAGCGTTACATGGCTGGGATGGGTGCCAATGGCCGAGACCTTGTTGCGGCCGCGGATTTCAATCGGTGCGCCCTGTTCCTGCAGTTCGCGGACCCGGTTCACCAGATATTCCTCGAAATAATACTGCTGCAGATTGATGAAGGCAGGGCGCTTGTGGCCCTCCTCCGGCAGCAGGTTGAAGTCATAGACCTGACGGTCGTCAAAGAACACCTTGCCGACGTTCCACTGCACGCCCTTGTCCACCATCGGCTGGCCGCAGCCGAGCCGGTCGAGGATTTCCAGGGGCCGTTTGGCAAAGCAGATGGCGCGGGAGCCGAAGCTCACCTTGTCGTTGTCATCCAGCACCACCACTTCGGTGCCGGCTTGCGCCAGGTCGATGGCGGCAGCCAGGCCGATGGGGCCTGCTCCGATCACCACCACTTTGCGGCGCACAGGTGCCGCGGCATCCTGATCCGCATGGCGCGCGTAGGGGTACAACGGGACTTCAAAGATCTTGTTCATCAGGTCTCCTCCCAATTTCCGGGTGCCGTCAGGCACAGCTTCACCGTTTCCCGGCAAGGGGTGCCGGGAGGATGGTCTAGCGTCTCACAGGTTCCGCCGGGGCGATACGATCTGGATCAAACCGCCCCGGTTGCAAATTTGCCTGGGCTCCGCCCGTTCGGCCCTGAAACTGTCCCCCCGGACAGTTTCCAGGACGGGCCTTACCCTTGCAAAGCCTCCCACATCTCCAGATCGCGCTGGGCGGTCCAGATGCGCGGGTGCGCGATGCCGCGGGCCTCGTCATAGGCGCGGGCGACGTTGAAAGGCAGGCAGTGCTCGTAGATTGCGTAATCCGCAAATTTCGGATCGCATTCCGCGCGCACAGCATCCCAGGCTTCTTTCAGCGAGCCGCCGCGTGCTGCGATGCGCTGAACAGGGCGGTAGGTGCTTTCGACGAAATCGCGGGTGTTCTCGATGGCGGCGTTGACCATCTCCTTGCCCACCAGCGCATCGCCGCGGCCCGGCGCGATGGCGTCTACGTCATAGGCCTTGATGTTATCGAGAGTCTGGCCCCAATCGGCAAAATGCCCGTCGCCGCAGTAGCAGGCGGAGTGGTATTCGACGATGTCGCCGGTGAACATGACGTTCTGGTCCGGCACATGGATCACCGCATCGCCCGCGGTATGGGCGCGGCCGATCTGTTTGATGTCGACCCGGCGGTTGCCGAGGAAGACAGTCATCTGATCGGTGAAGGTTGTGGTGGGATAGGTCAGCCCCGGAATGCTCTCGTGGCCTTCGAACAGCCGCGGGAACCGCTGGAATTCGCTGTCCCAGTCTTCCTGCCCGCGCTCCAGCACCATGTTGTATGCGGCGTTGGACATGATCACTTGCTGCGCGCCGAACGCGCTCGCGCCCAAAACGCGGACAGCATGATAATGGGTCAGCACCACATGGGTGATCGGCTTGTCGGTGACTGAACGCACGCATTCGATCACCTTGTTCGCAAGCCGCGGGGTCGCCTGCGCCTCGACGATCATCACGGAGTCATCGCCGATGATCACACCGGAGTTCGGATCGCCCTCGGCGGTGAAGGCATAAAGCCCCTCGCCGATCTCATCAAAGGTGATCTTTTTTTCGGTCAGATCCCCTTGGGATGCGAATGCCTTAGCCATGTGTTCGGTCCTTTTGAGCGGTGCGCCGGAGGCCAGTGCGGGAGCCTCCGGCGGGGATATTTTCAGCCAGAAGAAAAGCGGAGCTTATCTCTTGAACGGGTCGTCCAGTGCAGGCAGCACGGTGCCGGTGCAGTCGCCGAAGCCGATGGTGTAGCCGTCTCCTTTGGCCGCGCCCTTCAGGGTCAGCGTGTCGCCATCAGCGATAAAGGAGCGCTCCTCGCCGGTGTCCAGCGTCAGCGGCTCCTTGCCGCCCCAGCTGAGTTCCAGCAGCGACCCGCGGCTTTCCTTCACCGGACCGGAGATGGTGCCGGAGCCCAACAGGTCGCCCGCGTTCATCGGGCAGCCTGAGGTGGTGTGATGCGCCAGCTGCTGTGCGGCGGAGTAGTACATTTCCTTGTAGTTGGTCCGCGCGATGGTTGTGGCCTCTTTGCCTTCCGGCGCCAGAGTCACTTCGAGGCCGATGTCATAGAGCATCGGACCGCAGTCCTTCAGGTGGTCCAACAGCTCGACCTCGCGTTCCGGCGTGTCGCAGCGGAACGGCTCCAGCGCCGGCTTGGTCACGATCCAGGGAGAGATCGTGTTGGCAGTGGCCTTGGCCTGGAACGGGCCAAGCGGCTGGTATTCCCAGGCCTGGATGTCACGCGCCGACCAGTCGTTCAGCAGCACATAGCCAAAGATGTTGTCATCCGCTTCCTGCACGGTGATCGGGCCATCGGAGGGCGTGCCGACAATCGCGCCCATTTCCAGCTCGATATCGAAGCGTGCGCAGGGTGCCCACCGCGGTTTGTCGTCATTCGGGCCTTTCAGCTGGCCCCAGGGGCGGCGCACATCGGTGCCGGAGACCACGACCGAGGACGCGCGGCCATTGTAGCCGATCGGGATGTGCAGCCAGTTCGGCGGCAGCGCGTTTTCCGGGCCGCGGAACATGGTGCCGACGTTGAAGGCGTGGTTTTTGCCTGCGTAAAAGTCAGTGTATTCGCTGACAGCAAAGGGCATATGCAGCTCGGCACCGGCGGCGGCGACCAGCAGGGCTTCAGCCTTTTCCTGGTCAGCCGCAGCTTCGGACAGCAGTGCTGTCAGCCGTTCGCGCAATGCAGCCCAGACGGCAGGCCCTTCTTCCATCAGATCGTTCCAATAGGGCACGTCGAACAGGGGCGCATCGCCCAGTTGGACCAGCCCGGCCTCTTCAGCGGCCTGCATGTCCAGGATCATGTCGCCGATGGCGACACCGCAGCGCGGGTCGTCGCCCTCAACGGAAAACACGCCATAAGGCAGGTTGTTCAGCGGGAACGGGTGGTTCGCATCATTGGCCGAGGCCACCCAGGATTTCAGCAGAGGCATTGTGTCTCCAGTTTCCGGATCCGCAGATCCTTTTCATCTTTCCGGAAATACTCCGGGGGTGAATGGGCCGGTCAGGCCCAGAGGGGGCAGCGCCCCTTCACCGTCATTTCAACCCGGGCGTGCCATCGAACTTCTTCTCGATATCGCTCCAGCAGTCGATGTAATCATCCTGCAGCGGTGCGTCCTTGGCTGCAAAGGCGGTCAGATGCTGCGGGAAGCGGGTTTCGAACATGAAGGACATGGTGTTCTCCAGCTTCTCCGGCCCGAGGTTGGAGTTCGAGGCGCCCTCAAACGCATTCTTGTCCGGACCGTGCGGCAGCATCATGTTGTGCAAGGACATGCCACCCGGCACGAACCCTTGCGGCTTGGCGTCATACTGGCCGTAGATATTGCCCATCAGCTCCGACATGATGTTCTTGTGGTACCACGGCGGGCGGAAGGTGTTCTCGGCCACCATCCAGCGCTCGCGGAACAGCACAAAGTCGATGTTGGCGGTGCCCGGCACGCCGGACGGCGCGGTCAGCACGGTAAAGATCGACGGGTCCGGGTGGTCGAACAGGATCGCGCCGACCGGGCAATAGGTGGTCAGGTCGTATTTGTAGGGCGCGTAGTTGCCGTGCCAGGCAACCACGTCCAGCGGCGAATGCCCGATCCTGGTCTCATGGAACTGGCCGCACCATTTGATGGTCACGGTGGAGGTCGCCTCGCGGTCCTCAAATGCTGCCACCGGCGCCTTGAAGTCGCGCGGGTTGGCCATGCAGTTGGCGCCGATCGGCCCACGGCCTGGCAGTTCGAATTTCTGGCCGTAGTTTTCGCAAACAAAGCCGCGGCAAGGGCCTTCGAGCACTTCCACGCGGTAGACCAGCCCGCGCGGGATGATGGCGATCTCCTGCGGCGCCAGGTCGATGATGCCGAGTTCGGTGGCAAAGCGCAGGCGGCCTTCCTGCGGCACCACCAGAAGTTCGGAATCGGCAGAGAAGAAATAGCTGTCTACCATCGTTTCAGTGACCAAGTAGATATGGCTGGCCATGCCGACCTGGGTGTTCACGTCGCCCGCGGTGGTCATCGTACGCATGCCGGTGAGCCAGGTCAGGCCTTCATCCGAATGCGGCACCGGGTCCCAGCGGTACTGGCCCAGCGAGATCACATCCGGGTCGACGCAAGGCGCCGACTTCCAATGCGGCAGGTCGATTTTCTCGTAGCGATGCGAATGCTTGACCGAGGGGCGGATCCGGTAGGTCCAGGTCCGCTCCGGCGGGTCGGCGGTAAAAGCAGTGCCGCTCAGCTGTTCGCCGTAAAGACCATAATTGCACTTCTGCGGGCTGTTCATGCCCTGCGGCAGCGCCCCGGACAGCGCCTCGGTTTCAAAGTCGTTGGCAAAGCCGGGCATATAGCCCGTGTTCGGCCCCGCAATTGAGGGAGCCTGCATCATTTCATGGGGATCGGCTGGCCGATTCATCGCGCGTTCCTCCTGTCTCTGCTTGCGGAATATTAGTTGTTTTTGTAACTAACAAGAGAGAGGGGACGCCAAATGGACAAAAAAGATGATTTTGCTCTGCAGGATTTCCTGCCGTATCTGCTGAACCGGGCCGCAGAGGAAAGCTCGCTGGGCTTTCAGAAGCATTACAAGAACCGCTATGGCATGCTGCGGACCGAGTGGCGGGTGCTGTTCCACCTGGGCAACTACGGGCAGATGACGGCCAAGGAGATCGGCAGCCGCGCCAAGATCCACAAGACCAAGATCAGCCGGGCGGTAGCGAAATTGTCCGAGAAGCGTTTCGTGACCCGCACCCGCGACGAAAACGACCGCCGCGCCGAGCATTTGGCGCTGACCCCGGCAGGGGAGGCCGCCTATCTGGACCTGCGGGAGCATGCATTGGAGTTTGACGCAAAGATGTGCGCCCGTTTCACCTCCGGCGAGGTTGCAATTTTGCGCTATATGCTGCGCAATTTAGCAGAGATCGACCCATAGACATCCAGGCGGGCAATACCCAGATAGTGCAGCGGGACAAAAGGTGAATGCATGATACAGATTGATGTCAATTCCGGACCGCTGATTGCTTGGCTGATGGAGCAGGGCCTGCAGGGCACCAGCCAGCAGCAGCTGCTGGACGGATACTGCCAGCGCCTGACCGAAGCCGGGGTGCCGCTGATGCGCTTTCACCTGGCGCAGCGGGCCTATCACCCGGAGTTCGGCGGTATCGGCATCCGCTGGATCCGCGGTGAAAGCATCACCAGCCATCACTACGAATATCAGGAAAATCCTGGCGAGGATTGGCTGAACAGCCCGTTCTACCGGCTGCTGCAACAGGAACTGCCGGACCTGCGTGTGCAGATGGAGGCTGGCCCGCCGTTTGACTTCCCGGTTATTGATGAACTCTATGAGGCCGGCGCAACCGATTATTTTGCGGCCGGTCTCCGGTTTCATCCGCCAGAAGAAAAACAGCCAGACCCGCGGCGCCCGGGCGAAGGCATCCTGGTGTCCTGGACCACCGACCGCAAGGGCGGTTTTTCCAGCCGCGAGCTGGACCTGATCCGCACCACGCTGCCGCATCTGGGGCTGGCGCTGAAATCCTCATCGAACCGGCAAATTGCAAGCGATCTCTTGCAGATCTACCTGGGCCGCGACGCGGGCCGCCGGGTTCTGTCCGGCGAAATCCGGCGCGGTTCCTCGCAAAAAATCGATGCCGTGATCTGCCTGTTCGACCTGAAAGGCTTTACACAGCTGGCCGAACGGCTGCCAGGTGAAGAGCTTATCGACATGCTGAACGGTTACTTCGGCCTGGCGGTTGCCACCATCCAGGCCCATGGCGGCAATATCCTCAAGTTCATGGGCGATGGCATGCTGACCATGTTCAATCTTGGCAGCATCGAGGAAGATGCCCATGCAGCGCTTGCCGCAGCGAATGAGCTTTGCGGAAAAATCCGCGCCTTCAATGCAGAGCGTGAGGCTGAAGGGCTGCCAACCGCCGGGTTCACTTTGGCTTTGCATGCCGGTGACATTCTCTATGGCAACATCGGGGCCAAGAACCGGCTGGATTTCACCGTGATCGGCCAGACCGTGAACCAGACCGCGCGGATTGCCGGGATGCACCGTTCGGTGGGGCAGAACATCATCATGTCCGAGGATGTGATGAAGGCGGCCAAGGGCACCGAGCATGATCTGGTATCGCTCGGCCGCTATATGCTGCGCGGTGTGGCTGAGCCGATCGAGCTCTACACCATCTACCGCGGCAGCTGCGGCTGCGATGGCTGAACGGCCCTGGGGCGGGATCAGATGCTGATCTCGACCCCCGGCAGGTTCACTTCCTTCATCATGTCACGCAGCTCCTGCCGCGCGGCGACGTTAGAGATATTCAGCTGCTTGACGCCGATGTCCTTAAGGTCCAGCAGTGTCAGTCCGCGCGGGAACAGCTCGCGGAAAATGACCCGCTCCGAAAAGCCCGGCGCCACGCGGAAGCCGATCCGTTTGGACAGCATGTTGATGGCGCGTTCCATCTTTTCCTTGTTGACCATGCGCTGAGTGCCGACCCGGTTGCGGATGACGATCCAGTCGATCGGCTTCAGCCCGGCCTGCGCCCGCAGCTGGCGGGCGTTCCAGACCATTTCGGAGTAAACCGACGGGCCGGTAATGCTCTCGCCCTTCTGGCCCACATGCGCCAGCAGGTCAAAGTCGACAAAACTGTCGTTCAGCGGGGTGATCAATGTGTCGGCCAGCGAATGCGCCACCTGGCTCAGCCGGGTGTGTGAGCCGGGGCAGTCGATCAGGATGAAGTCGTGACCGGGCTCCAGCGCCGAAACAGCTGCGGACAGCCGGTGGTCATAGATGTTCTCGCCGGGCTGCAGGCTGGCCGGATCAATCTCGGGCAGCTCGTGCATTTCCACCATCGGCAAGTCCAGCCCTGCCTTGGCGCAGAAGTCCTTGCGGTTTTCCAGATAGCGCCCCAACGAGCGCTGCCGCAGGTCGAGGTCCAGCGCCGCCACCTTGTGGCCCAGCCGGGCCAGGGTGGTTGCGACATGCATGGAGACAGTGGATTTGCCTGCGCCGCCCTTCTCGTTGCCGACGACAATGATATGCGCCATGTACCGGTCCCTTTGTTCGTGCTTTTTCGCACGTCTTTAGCTTTGAGCCCCTGTATAGGCTCTGGTTCCGGCCAAGAAAAGCAGTGTGCGCAGGCTGGTGAATTTAGTGTTTCACCTGTGTTTTGAAGGACCCGTGCCCTTGCGTTTCGGGCGCGCATCGCCGCCTCTCCCCGGCTTCGGAGCCATGGCGGATGCAGCCGCGCGGGCCTTGTTCTTTTTGCTGTTGGGCTTGCCGACAGGCGGCTTGGGGCCCTTGGCCTTGAACGGCTTGCCCGCAGGCGCGCCGGGCTTCACCATCCGCTTGGAGGGGTCCGAGGCACCCTTGGGCTTGGCGGTCACGGCCGGCTTGGGCTTGCTGGGGCGGTCTTCCTTGCGGGCCGGTTTGCTGTCCCAGTCCTTGCGCGCGGGCTTGTCGCCCCAGTCCTTGCGGGCAGGCTTATCGCTCCGCTCCTGGCGCTCAGGCGTGTCGCTCCATTCCTTGCGGGGCGGGCGGCTGTCTTCGCGAGGTCCGGTTTTGGCGCGGTAGGGCTTGGCGCCATCGTCCTTGCCGCGGTGCGGTTTGCGGTCACCTTTGAAGCCGCCCTTCGGCCCGCCGGGTCCGCGGCGCGGCGCGGGAGCCAGTTTTGGTGCCTCAGCCAGCTGCGTCAGCACGGCACCCGGCTCCAGCTCGGTTTTGCCGTCCAGCGCCTTCAGGAAGCCCTCGACTGCGCCTTCGCTGATTTCGGCAAAGGTCTCATTGTCCTGCACCCGGATCGCACCGATGGCATCGCGGTCGATATTGCCGGCCTTGCACAGCATCGGCAGCACCTTGCGCGGGTCGGCACCGGCCTCGCGGCCGCCGGACAGCGAGAACCAGACAGAGGGGCCAAAGGCTTTGCGTTCCTTGCGCTCTTTGCGCGGTTCCGGCGCGTCGGCCGGGCGCAGATCTTCCGGCGCCGAGTGACGGGTGCGGAACAGGCGCAAGTAGGTGGCGGCAATCTGTTCGGGTGTGAAGGTGTCCAGCAGGGTCTGCACACCTGCGGCCTCGTTCTCTTCCACCGGCTGCTGCCAGACCGGATCAGCCAGCATGCGCTCTTCATCGCGCGCCAGCACGTCGTCGGCCGAGGGTGCTTCGCAATGCTCAGCGGTCAGCTTGGCCCATTTCAGCAGGCGCAAGGCTTTGCTGCGTGCCTTGGGCGGGGCAATCAGCGCGCTGACGCCCTTGCGGCCTGCGCGGCCTGTACGGCCGGAGCGGTGCAGCAGGGTTTCGTGGTTCGAGGGCAGCTCGGCGTGAACCACCAGTTCCAGCCCCGGCAGGTCGATGCCGCGTGCCGCCACATCGGTGGCCACACAGACCCGTGCGCGCCCGTCGCGCATCGCCTGCAGCGCGTGGCTGCGTTCGGTCTGGGACAGCTCGCCCGAAAGGGTCACCACCGGCAGGCCGCGGTTGGTCAGCCGGGCGGCCAGCCGGTTTACCGCCGCGCGGGTGTTGGCAAAAACGATGGAGCTGGGCGCCTCATAGTAGCGCAGCACGTTGATAATGGCGTTTTCCGCGTCCGCTTGCGCCACGCTCATCAGCCGGTATTCGATATCGGCGTGCTGCTTGGTCTCGCCCGCGGTCTTGATCCGCATCGCGTCGCGCTGGAAGGTTTCGGCCAGGCTGGCGATTGCCGGCGGCACGGTGGCGGAGAACAAGAGGGTGCGGCGGTCTTCGGGCGCTTCGCCCAGAATGAATTCCAGATCCTCGCGGAAGCCGAGGTCCAGCATCTCGTCGGCCTCGTCCAGCACCACGCCGCGCACCTGGCTGAGGTCGATGGAGCCGCGCGCGATATGGTCGCGCAGACGGCCCGGCGTTGCTGCAACGATGTGAGCGCCGCGTTCCAGCGCCCGGCGCTCGTCGCGCATGTCCATGCCGCCAACGCAGGAGGCAATCCGTGCGCCCGCGCCGCGGTAAAGCCAGCCCAGTTCGTGTTTTACCTGCAGCGCCAGTTCGCGGGTCGGGGCAATCACCAGCGCCAGCGGCGCCGCGGCCTCGCCGAACGCCTCGTCTTCGCCCAGCAGATCCTGGGCCAAAGCCAGGCCAAAGCCGACGGTCTTGCCGGAGCCGGTCTGTGCGGACACCAGCAGGTCGCGCCCTTCCACCTCGGGCTGGGTCACGGCCTCCTGCACTTGGGTCAGGGTTTCATATCCGCGTTCTTGCAGTGCGTTGGCCAGGGCTTGTTTCACGAGAGGGCTGTCTTTCCCGCGGGGCAATGATCCGGCCCCAGCGTCAGAAGAAAAAGAAAGAAGGCTGCCCGTCCGGGGCAGCCTTCGGGAGTTTGCCGAAATGCGCGGACTGGCTTAGAAGCCCAGGCCTTCGTATTTCTTTTTGAACTTCGACACGCGGCCGCCGGCGTCCAGCAGGCGCGAGGTGCCGCCGGTCCAGGCCGGGTGCACGGTCGGGTCGATGTCCAGAGCCAGCTGATCACCTTCGCTGCCCCAGGTGGAGCGCATCTTGATGATGGTGCCGTCGGTCATTTTGACGTCGATGAAGTGGTAATCGGGATGAGTGTCTTTTTTCATGATACCGCTCCTCAGGCTTTCTTGGGCTTGTAGTGTGCGTCTTCTGCGATACGCGCGGACTTGCCGCGGCGCGAGCGCAGGTAGTACAGCTTGGCGCGGCGCACGCGGCCGCGGCGCACAACGGTGATGCTGTCGATGTTGGTCGAATGCAGCGGGAACACACGCTCCACGCCTTCGCCGAACGAAATCTTGCGGACGGTGAACGAACCGGCAATGCCCGAACCGTTTTTACGGCTGATGCAAACGCCTTCGTAGTTCTGAACGCGCGAACGCGAACCTTCGGTCACCTTGTAGCCGACACGGATGGTGTCACCGGCTTTGAAGTCGGGGATCTCTTTCCCCAGGGCGGCGATCTGTTCCGCCTCCAGCTGTGCGATCAGGTCCATCGCAACTCTCCTAATCTGCCTGCGGTTCTTTCCGCAGAGGTTTGTGCCGTCATGAGAGCTCCTGGTCTTCACCGGGTCCGCACCTGCGCCCGCCAGAGATCACGCCGTCTGTTCCTTGCTGCCGGAAGCCGGATCCCTTGAGAAAGCCGAAGAAGGTTTTCAGGTGGTTGATCCAACAGCCAGCGGCCCGGAGCCGCAAATGCGAATCCAGACCGGCGCTACATACGGTGCAAAGCTCAGTGAATCAAGGGCCGGGCGCATCGAAACCCGCGAAAACCGGTGCATGCCCGCAGTTGCGTGTTCACTTTGGGTGTGGCAGTGAGTTCACTGCAATTTTCAGGAGAATAACATGAAGAAGTTTATTGCGCTTGGCCTGGCTGCTGTGGTGGCAGGATGCGGCGCTCCTGCACCTAAGCCCAAACCCGAACAGACGGCTGTAAACGATCAGCCGGACGACGTTTGGGCTCAGCGGCAGGATGTTACCTATCAAGGCAATGTGTTTGAGTACGTTTATGACAGGAAAACGTCGTCAATGCAGATCTTGCCAAAGACCAAGGGGTTCAAATTTACAGCGAAGGATCTGGAAGCAATTGCCCGTGCAGAAACCGGTTGCGCCGGCACTTTTCGGGCCGGGGCCCTGGCTGGCCTAAACGGTTTCGCCGAGCATTTGAATCTTGGCATTGCGAAACACAAGGGAGGAGATGTTCCGCCCTGGGTTGTTGACCTCAAATGCTGATGCCCGGTTTGTTTAAAACCCTGGTTTGCCTGGGGCTGTCTGCTGGCCTGGCGGCATGCAGCGCCCCGGCGCCGTCCAGCAGCACGAGCGCTGCTGCAGCCATTGCCGAGGTCACATCGCGGGAAAACCGGTTTCCCAGCTATCCTGCAGCGGGGCGGACCTACCTGTCATTCAACCACGCCCATGGCTTTCAGGTGAACTACATCGGTTCCGGCGGCAAGGCCTGGCTCTGGTATCCCGGCAACTCTGCCGCCCTTCCCGAAGAATGGAAACTGGACACCGTAGCAGGACAAAGGGCGGTTTGCTGGCGGCACCCGTCTAACAGCTATAACCCGGTGACCAAAAAAACCGGCGGCGCCTTTTCCTGTCAGTCTCTCAGCCTGTCTCAAAAGAGCACTGTTGCGAGCCTGAGAGGCGATCCATTCAACTTGCGGTCTGGAAGTGTCCCCCGCAGGCTTGAACGATGTGAAGCGCCGGTTGAATTCAATTTCGACCGCGACAGGTTCGGCTGTAAGTAAACTGAAACAGAGGAGAACTGAGAAAATGAACCGCAATGTGAGCGGCTGTAAAGGATGAAGATAACAAAGCATCTTACAGCACTAGGGTGTTTGTTTGCATTGATGGCCTGCAGCCACTCTGGCGGAGATTTCAGTCTCGAACCTGCAAGCGTATTTCAGGAGCAGCGGCACAAGGTGCTTGGGATCAGTGCCGAAACGCATGGCACACCTCTGGATATGGCAGAGTTCAGCCGGAAGGACGTGCCCCATGACCTTCCGGTCCGCAACAGCACCTATGCAGGTTCGGGCCTCAGCCTGATTGTGAAACATTCAAAAGGCTATTCGTCGATCGAGCCTCTTTACGAGTTGCATGTCCACAAACGGTATTCGCAAGGGGGCAAGGGCGCTGCGGTGCCGGTATCGGTCCGCATTGACCCGCCGATAAACCCTAACCTGGATGTCCGTTTGCCCCGAAGCTCCTACAGGACATTGAAAACAGGGAATGAGTACCGGTTTTTCGGCCGGTTCCTTGCACCAAGGAACCGTGAGGCGGCAATCGGGCTTGCGCGTGAAGTGCTGATGAAAACCCATTGCTACGGCGGCAGTGTGACCCGGAACATGGCTCAGCCTGAATTCGCCCAGGCTTTTGGCAAATCAGCCCGGACGGCATCCGGCACGCCGATCGAAAAGGGGTGGGTGATCCATTTCCGGTGTTCGAAATGGCGGCAGAAGTAAATTGCAGGGGCCGCCGCCGTGATGCGCTTCAATCCTTTCATCCGCGGCCAATAGGAGCCGCGGATGAAACCGCCTTTCAGCCGGGCGGCCGATCAATCAGCCGGTCTGATCGTCCAGGGCCGCGTCCGGCGCGTTTTTCTTGACCGACTCGATGCCGTTGTCGCGGCCCGAAGCGCTGGTATAGCTTTGCGAGGTGCCGATCACCTGGCCGTTGGTGGCCTTAAGGTTGAACATGTGCTTGCCGGCCGAGGTTTCCTTGCGCTCGTAACGCCCATCGTCACCGGCGTTTTTCCGGACCGACTCGATGCCGTTCTCGGCGCTGGCCTTCTGCTTGTAGCCTTCGCTGGCCAGGATGTTCTCGCCGTTGCCTGCCTTCAGGCGGAAGCGGAATTCCCCGGCCTTGTCTTCGTAGAGTTCAAATTTCCCAGCCACCCTGTTCACTCCTGTCAATTAACTTATGCAGGAGGAGTAAAACACGGCTTTGCCATTGCGGCAACGGCTTCCCTTGGGGGAAAAGCCGGGCGGGCGCGTCACTTGGCGGCGGCAGAAGGCTACGTGCGGTCCTTGGCGCGGCTGTAGATCTCCCACAGATCGGGACGGCGCGCCCTGGTGATCTCTTCACTCATTCCGTGGCGCCATTCGGCGATCTTGCCGTGGTGGCCGGACATCAGAACCTCCGGGATCTCCCGGCCTTTCCACTCGGCGGGGCGGGTGTACTGCGGGTGTTCCAGCAGCCCGGAGGAGAAGCTTTCCTCCTCGGTTGAGGCCTGGTTGCCCAGAACTCCGGGGATCAGCCGCACGGTCGCGTCGATCAGCGCCTGCGCCGCCAGCTCGCCGCCGGTCATGACAAAATCGCCCAAGGAGACTTCCTGAATGCCGTAATGCTCCAGAACCCGCTCATCGACGCCTTCAAAACGGCCGCACAGCAGGGTGACGCCGTCGCACTGCGCCAATCCTTGCATCATCTGCTGGTCCATCCGCCGCCCGCGCGGAGACAGGTAGATCAGCGGCCAGTTGCCGCGGGTCTCCGCCATCGTGTGTTCGATCGCTTCACCCAGAACATCCGGGCGCAGCACCATGCCGGCGCCGCCGCCAGCCGGCGTGTCATCCACATTGCGGTGCTTGCCGGCGCCGAACTCCCGCAGGTCCACGGTCTCCAGCTGCCACAGGCCCTCCTGCAGCGCCTTGCCGGTCAGGCTTTCGCCCAGCACGCCGGGAAAGGCACCGGGAAACAGGGTGATGATCTTGGCTTTCCAGACCCCTGCCAGATCCGGCGTGGGCGTCATCAGCTCGCGCGGTTTCAAAGCCGGGCGGATGGCCTTACGGCCATGGGAACGGGAGGGCGTATCGGTCATACCATCGTCATAAGCAAAGGGCGTGGCAGAGGGAAGCCGGATAAATGCGAGGCTCTGCCTCGCGCTCCGGGATATTTCCAGCCAGAAGAAGCCGGCTTCTTTTTGGTTGCAAATACTCTGGGGGTGAGCGCCTCGGGCGCGAGGGGGCAAAGCCCCCTTTTCCGGAGGCCCCGTTCAGAACAGCCCATCCGGCGGGTCGGCGATAATGCGGCCTTGTTCCAGGTCGACCGTGGGCACTGCCGCCAGGGTAAAGGGCAGCAGGACCGCGTCCTTCAACCCGGGGCCATGGATTTCCAGCAGGTCGGCGGCGCCGTGGTTCTGCACCGATTTCACCGTGCCCAGCAGGGTGCCGCCGGTGTCATAGACCTCCAGCCCGATCAGGTCGGTGTGGTAAAACTCATCATCCGGCAGCTTGGGCAGCTGGCCGCGCCGCGCAAACAGGCGCAGGCCCTTGATGGCGTCTGCCTCTTCCTTGGTCTCAACCCCGCCCAAAATGGCTGCAAAGCCGTTCTTGACCGGCCGCGTGATGGTCAGGGAATAGCTTTGGCTGCCATCTTCGTTGCTGAGCGGCGAATAGTCCTCGATGTCTTCGGGGTTGGCGCAGAAGCTCTTGAGCCGCACCTCGCCGCGCACGCCGAAGGCGCCGGCCACTGCGCCCACGCAGATCAGATCGCTCATGGTGTCATTCCTTTGCACAGAACCCCGCGCGCAGCCATTGGCCGCCGGATTGTTCGCAGAGTTCGCTTTGATGGTTGCGTTCAAAGAAGATGCCCGCGGTAAAGGCAACTGCAACAAAAAACACAAGCCGGATCAACCGTCCCATGCTGCCTCAGCGGGTTTCCAGCGGCAGATCCGCCATCCGGCTTTCCCAGCCCTGTTCTTCCAGTTCCGGCGTCTCCGACTGACGTTCCGGGTAGCCGATACAGAAATACCCGATCAGCTGCCAGCCGGAAGGCGCATTCAGGTCGCGGTTCAGCTGTTCCGGATCAAGGACGGAGACCCAGCCCAAACCCAGCCCCTCGGCCCGCAGGGCGAGCCAGAACAGGGTGATGGCTGTGACCACCGAATAGCGGCGCATCTCGGGCATGGTGGCGGCACCCAGGCCGTGGCCCTGGGCGGTTTCATCGTCGCAGTAGATGGCCAGCTGCACCGGCGCGTCGCGCATGCCCGACAGCTTCAGCCCGGCATAGCGTTCGGCGCGGTCTCCGGAATAGCCCTTCAGGGCTTCGGCATTGGCGGCTTGGAAATTCTTCAAGGCGGCGGCGCGGGCGGGTTTGCTCTCCACCCGCAGGATGCGCCAGGGTTCGCTCAGCCCCACCGAGGGGGCCAGCGGAATGGCAGCGAGGCAGCGCGTCAGCACTGCCTCGTCAACCGGATCGGTGCGGAACCGGCGCACATCGCGCCGGAGCCGCATCAGCAGATCAAGCTGGCTGCGGAAACCTTCGGGAAAAGCACCCCGCAGCTCCACGGATTTATTCCGCGTCTGCAGCTGCTTCGGCGGCTTCAGCGGCCTTTGCAGCTTTCTCTTCGGCGCGTTCCTGGGCTTTCTTGCCCGGGGTGCCTTTGTTCGGGTTGTTGCGCGCGGCCTTTTCGCGGACGCCGGCTGCTTCCAGCATGCGGGCGATACGGTCGGTCGGCTGGGCGCCCTGGCTCAGCCAGTACTGCACGCGCTCCATGTCCATTTTCACGCGCTCTTCCGAATCTTTCGGCAGCAGCGGGTTGTAGGTGCCCAGCTTCTCGATGAAGCGGCCGTCGCGCGGCATGCGGCTGTCGGCAGCCACGATGCGGTAGAAGGGGCGCTTTTTCGAGCCGCCGCGGGCCAGACGGATTTTCATTGCCATGGGTACATCTCCTTTGATGGCGTTGTCCGGGGTATGCCCCGGTTGTTCCTGTTGTCGGTTGTTATTCTTGGTGTTTCTTATGGTGGCGGATGACTTCACCGATGATGAAGGTCAAGAAAGCCTTGGCGAATTCAGGGTCCAGATCGGCCTGTTGCGCCAGCTCTTCGAGCCGTGCGATCTGCGCCGCTTCGCGGGTTGGATCGGACGGGGGAAGGTCGTGTTCGGCCTTGAGCCGGCCCACCGCCTGGGTGTGCTTGAACCGCTCGCCCAGAGTATAGACGAGGATCGCATCCAGCCGGTCGATGCTTTCGCGGTGGCCCTTCAGCAGCGCGGCTGCGCGGGCGGCGGGGTCTTTGGTATCTGTCGTCATCGGGGTCTCCGCAGTGCAGCAGGGCGGGGGGGCGTCATGGCGGTGCCGGGCATGCACCGGCTGTGCACCCTTTGTGCACCGCCGCAGCGCAGCATCCGGGAGATCGCGCGCATATCAGTCAATGGCCCAGCCCTCCGGTTTGAAGAGCGGGTCGGCGTAATGTCCGATTTCCATTTCGATGCCATGGGCAATCTGGCTGTCCTTCAGGGCATCCGGGGCGGGGTGGCGGTAGACCGCGTCGTTGCCGTCGATGGTGGCGGCATCGCGGTCCTTGCGGGCGCCGAGCCGTTCCGCAAGCCGGATCGAGTCGAGATTCTTGGGGTCGATATAGCTGACCGCGGTCTCCCAGCCCAGATTTGAATAAAAATGTCCGCGTGCGGCGTGCGCAGCCTCCAGCGCATAGCCCTTGCCGGCGGCACCGGGCCAGATGATCCAGGCGATCTCCTGCTCCGGCCAGCCTGCGGGCTGCCAGCCGCCGGCCATGCCATAGGTTTCATCCGTGCCCCTGTCGTGGATCATCCACATGCCAAAGCCGCGCACCTGCCAGTGGCCGATCTCGGCGGCATAAAGCATCCAGGCCTCATAGGTGTTCAGCGGCCCGCCCATGAAGCGCGAGCGGTAGGAGCTGAAGGTGGCCTTGAAATCGGGGTAGTCCTGCGCCTCGGGGCCGCGCAGCACCAGGCGTTCGGTCTCGATCACCGGGATGTCAAACGGCATCAGCGCGCTCCTTCCGAAGGAAGGGCGCGGCATCGCCGGGATGTGATCCCGATCCGGCGCATCAGTGCAGCAGGCCCCGAGCCGCCGGGGAGCCGGAGACGCGCGGCGGCGGCATGTGGCGCCAGGCGCGGATGTTGGGCGCGGGCTGCAGGCGGAAGGAAACAGGTTTCTCGGGCCGTGCACCGACACGGCGGGCCAGCGCGATGGAGGCGTCGTTTTCTTCCGGCACGTAAGAGACAATCGAGTCCCAGCCAGCCTCAGAAAACAGCCAGTTCAGCACGGCTTGTGCGGCTTCGCTGGCATAACCCTTGCCCTGGCCGCTTTCCATCAGGTGCCAGGACAGCTCCGGCTCCGGCCAGCCCTTGGGGAACCAGGGGCCGACAAGGCCGACGGTGGTGCCGGTGCTGCGTTCAACGACGGCAAACAGCCCGTAGCCGTGCAGGTGCCAATGGCCGATGATGGTGGCAATCGACCACCACAGAGAATCGGGATCCTCTGCCGCGTCGATAAAGCGCGCGGCGCCCGGGTTCAGGAAGGCCGCATTGGCGTCGAACTCCGGGTCGGCCGGAGAAATCAGCATAAGCCGTTTGGATACAAGCCGCGGGTACGGCTTTCGCTCGTCAGTCATTTTACACCCCTCTGTCCGGGTGGAGGACCGCCCGGCATGAAATTCACCCATCCAATGATGGAGTATCGGGGTGACTGCGTAATTTTCAGTTAAACGGGGTGCCGCTGCCGCAATTGCGCCTGATTGGTTACCGCAAATTTGAGGAAAGCTCATGCGTAGGCCTCCATCCCGCCGGCAGCCAGATCATCCGGGCTCAGATGGCGCCAGACCTGCAGTTCGCCGAACCGTTTGCGGTGCACGGTGCCGTCCAATGTGGCGCCCATGCGTTTGGCAACCGCGGCGGAGGCGTGGTTCTGCGGGTCGACCAGGCTGACAACGGTGGTCCAGCCCAGGGTTTCATAGGCATAGCTGCGCGCGGCAGTGGCGGCCTCGGTGGCGTAGCCCTTGCCGCCGAAGCCTTCGAGCAGGTCCCAGCCGATTTCAGGTTCGGGCATGCCGTGGGGGTTCCACAGGCCGATGACGCCGGCAAGCTTGCCCGAGGATTTTTCCTCGACCGCCCAGCGGCCGTAGCCGCGCAGCTGCCAGTGGCCGATTTCCAGCCCCAGGTGGCGCCAGACGTCTTCCGCATCCATCGGACCGCCCACGAAAGCGGCGCGTTCGGAGGCATAGAACGCGCACAGCGCCTGGAAATCCGCCAGCGCCGGGGCGCGGAGGATCAGGCGATCGGTCTCAATGGTGGGGATGGCGGCGGTCATGGCTTACTTCTTCTTGCCGAAGCCGCTGAGGCCTGCGGGCAGGCCCATGCCGCCGCCGAGGCCGGGGAGGCCGCCGGGCAGGCCGCCCGGGAGACCTTTGCCGCCGCCCATTGCCTTGGCCGCGGCTTCCAGCGCCTTGGGGTCCATCTGGCTGGGGTCCATGCCGCCCATGTCCGGCATGCCGCCTTTGCCGAACATGCCCTTCATGGCCTGTTTCAGCATCTTGCCTTTGCCCATCTTGCCCATCTTCTTCATCACATCGGCCATCTGCCGGTGCATTTTCAGAAGCTTGTTGAGGTCGGAGACCTCCATGCCGGAGCCGGCTGCGATGCGTTCCTTGCGGGAGGCCTGCAGCAGGGCGGGGTTGGCGCGTTCTTTCTTGGTCATCGACTGGATCATGGCGATCTGGCGCTTCAGCACCTTGTCGTCCATGCCGGCATCCTGCACCTGCTTGGCCATTTTGCCCATGCCGGGCATCATTTGCATCATGCCCTCCATGCCGCCCATCTGGAGCATCTGTTCAAGCTGCATCTTCAGGTCGTTCATGTTGAACTGACCCTTCATCATGCGCTTCATCATCTTTTCGGCCTGTTCGGCCTCGATGGTTTCCTGGGCCTTTTCGACCAGCGCGACGATGTCGCCCATGCCGAGGATGCGGCCGGCGATGCGGTCGGCCTCGAAGGTCTCCAGGGCGTCCATCTTCTCGCCCAGGCCGACAAAGCGGATCGGCTTGCCGGTGACGGCGCGCATCGACAGGGCGGCGCCGCCGCGGCCGTCGCCGTCCATCCGGGTGAGGACCACGCCGGAGATGCCGATCTTGGCGTCGAATTCTTCGGCCACCTCAACCGCGACCTGGCCGGTCAGGCCGTCGACCACAAGCAGGGTCTCGCGCGGGGAGACCACGTTGCGGACGTCCTCGACCTCCTGCATCAGGGTCTCGTCGATGTGCAGGCGGCCGGCGGTGTCGAGCATGTAGACGTCATAGCCGCCCAAGGTCGCCTGCTGCTTGGCGCGTTTGGCGATGTCGACGGGTTTCTGGCCGGGCACGATGGGCAGGGTGTCGACGCCGATCTGGGTGCCGAGGACGGCCAGCTGGTCCATCGCCGCCGGGCGGTAGACGTCGAGCGAGGCCATCAGGACCTTCTTGCCCTCTTTCTCTTTCAGCCGTTTGGCGAGCTTGCCGGTGGTGGTGGTCTTACCAGAGCCCTGCAGACCGACCATCAGGACGGGGGCGGGCGGATTGTCGACCTTGAGCTTGCCGGGGTCTTCCTCGCCGCGCAGCACGTCGACCAGCGCGTCGTGGACGATTTTCACCACCTGCTGGCCCGGGGTCACGGATTTGGTGACCGCCTGGCCGGTGGCCTGGTCCTGCACCTTCTTGATGAAGTCGCGGGCAACCGGCAGCGAGACGTCGGCTTCCAGCAGGGCGACGCGCACCTCGCGCAGGGCGGATTTGACGTCTTCCTCGTTCAGGGCGCCCTGTTTGGTCAGCCGGTCAAAGACGCCGGAAAGGCGTTCGGATAGATTTTCAAACATGCCTGCGGCCTCCTGATGCCGGTTACGTTATGTGGCGCCCCCGTATGTAGGGGACATGCGGTCCATGCGCAAATGCCCCCACGGGCGTATAACGCTGGTGGGGGGCGATCCCTGGCACGGGCAGGGACCGGAAAACTCACTTGCTTCCGGATGTTTGGGCAGGCGTTACGCGGAATGGGGGGCAGAGTCAACCTTTGCGGGGCCATCGGCCGGCAGCCATGCGTTGACCGCATCCGCCAGCCGCTGCGGGCCGCGGCCATTGGTGTAGGCCTGCACCACCGGATGGCGGCCGGCGCTCATGCCGGTGTCCAGCACCAGAACCGGGCGGTAAAGCGTGCGCGTGCGGCCCTCGCTGCGGCTGGTGGTGGTTTCAACTTCGGCGTGAGAGAGATCGGCCAGGCGGTGCTCAATCTCGCTGTAGCCGAACACAGACTGGCGGCGGATCACGATGCGCCCGCCGGGGCGGTCGAAGATCACCTGCACCCGGCGCACGAACAGGCAGAAGGCCAATGCCCCCATGCCGCCGCCCACGAAGGTGAAGAGGAGACCTGGCCAGATCAGGTCGCCGCCCTGGCTGAGCATGCCGAGGCCTGCGCCTGCAAAGACGAGGATGAAAAAGACAAGCATGATCCCGATGAGCCATGGCGTGTCGGCGAGGATCAGCTGCTGTGGGGTGTTGCGCGTGATCTTCATGGGGCCAGCTTAGCGGGCCGCGCAAACCCGGTGAGGGGAAACTGGCAGCTTTGGCGTCAAATATGAACAGGTAGTGGCGCAACTGAGCCCTCTGCACGCTTGACTCAATGGGGGTGGCTTGGGCAGCATCGGGACTCTGGCCCCATGCCGTCCACTCACCGGCCGGGCCGCTTGGAAGAGCATCCGAGGCAGATCTTCAGCGCAGGCATTCCACGCGCCCCTATGGGGCCGCGCACCTCTCCGGGCAGCCGTATCAGCTAAGGGAGGATCTGAGAACATGCGCGTTTTCACTATTCTGGGACCGTCGCAGTCCGGCAAGTCTACGCTGGCCACGGCGCTGGCCAATCTGGACAGCGCTGCGGGCAAGCGGCAGGAGGTTGCAGGCGTCGCCGCTTTGCAGCCTTTTTCATTCATGGGCGAGGATTGGGCTGCGATCGACATCGCGGGCGGCGCCGACAATCTATCGCAGGCGGGGCCGGCACTGGCAGCCAGCGACGCTGCCGTCCTCTGCGTGCCGGCTGACGCCGGCGCTGCGGTGCTGAGCGCGCCGTATCTGCGCAAGCTGGAGGAGGCGGGCATCCCCGCCTTTATTTTTGTCAACCGCATGGACCAGGCGGCGGACCGGGTGGCGGAAATCGTTGCCGCGCTGCAGGCCTATTGCAGCCACAACATCATTCTGCGGCAGGTGCCGATCCGCGAGAAGGGCCAGGTTGTGGGTGCTGTGGATCTGATCTCCGAACGCGCCTGGCAGTATCAGGAAGGGCAGCCCTCGGCGCTGATTGAACTGCCGGTGGCGATGTATGCCCGCGAGCAGGAAGCGCGGACCGAACTGCTGGAGGCGCTGGCGGATTTTGACGACACATTGCTGGAAGAGCTGATCGAGGATCAGCAGGTGATGGCGGATGAGGTTTATGACGTGGCCACCAAGGTGCTGCAGCACAACGACCTGATCCCGGCGCTGATGGGCTCGGGCGAGCACAAGAACGGCATCCTGCGGCTGATGAAGTCGCTGCGCCACGAGGCGCCGGATGTGGGGGTTGCACTGGAGCGGCTTTCGCAGGACGGCAAAGTGGTTGCGGTTGGCTGCATGGCGGATCTGGTCAAGCATCTGGGCAAGACGGTGCTGGTGCGCGCCATGGGCTCGGATGTGGACAACGGGGTGCCGGTGGGCGGCGCTGCGCTGGGCTCCCTAAGCGGAGTGGCCGGCGGTGCGAACGGGCACCTGGATGCCGGCGATGTGGGGCAGGCGGTGAAATCGGACCATCTGAACCTGGGCTATGCCTATGGGCCGGATGGCGCGGCGCCGCTGCCGGACTGGGCGCAGCCGCGGCCTTCGACCTTCCGGCGGGTGATCACCCCGGTGCATGAGCGCGACGACGCGCGGTTGTCGGGCGCTTTGGAGCGGCTGGCGGAGATCGATCCGGCGCTGGAGGTGGGCCAGGATGAGGCCAGCGGCCATGCCCTGCTCAGCCTGCAGGGGCCGCTGCACATGCGCCGCATCAAGCACACGCTGAAAGAGGAGTTCGGGGTCGAGGTCGAAGAGGAGATGGTGCCGCCGGCCCTGCGTGAGACGATCAACAAGCCGGTGCAGATCCATCACCGCCACCGCAAGCAGTCGGGCGGCGCCGGGCAGTTTGCCGATGTGGTGATCGAGGTGAAACCGCTGCCGCGCGGCAGTGGTTTTGTGTTCGAGGAGACGGTGAAGGGCGGCGCGGTGCCCAAGAACTACATCCCTTCGGTCGAGGCCGGCGCGCGCGAGGCGCTGGCGCAGGGCCTCAACGGCCATCCGGTGGTGGATGTCTGCGTGACGCTGAAGGACGGCAAGCACCATTCGGTGGACAGCTCCGATTATGCCTTCCGCACCGCAGGCAAGAACGCAGTGCGCGAGGCGATGGCCGAGGCCGGCGCCACGCTGCTGCAGCCGATCATGCGGGTGCAGATCCATGTGCCGTCTGTGTTCACCGGCGGGCTGGTGCCGGTGGTGAGCGGCATGAAGGGGCAGATCCTGGGCTTTGAAGCCGAAGACGGCGTCGCGGGCTGGGATGTGTTCGAGACGCTGCTGCCGATGGCGGCGCAGGATGAGCTGTGCAACACGCTTGCCAGCCATACCCGCGGCACCGGCTGGTTCAGCACCGGTTTCGATCACTATGAGGAGGCCCGGCGCGCTGATTTCGCCGAGGCCTGAGGCCCCGCGTGACGCAAAACAACCTGCAAGGGGCGCTGGGCCCCTTGCAATTCCCTGCAGTTCCGCGCGATCTGCTTGGCAAATTGGAAACGGTTTGCGGAGCAAGATCATGGACGCCTCATCTGCCTATCAGGACAGCCTGCCTGTTTCTTCGGATGCGCTGCTGGCGCAGCTGGATGAGTGGGGCTTTCCCTATATCCTGCACAGCCATGTGCCGTTGCGCACGGTCGAGGATGCCAAGGGGGTCGAGGACCAGTTCATGGTGCCCGGCGAAAACGCGCTGCGGCTGAAAAACCTCTATCTGCGGGACAAGAAGAAGCGGAACTACCTGGTGACGCTGCAGCAGGACCGGGAGATCGACCTGAAGGCGCTGGGCGCTGAGCTGGGCATCGGCAATCTGTCGTTTGGTTCGGCCTGCCGGCTGCTGGAGAACCTCGGCATCCGCCCCGGCGCGGTCAGCCCGCTGGCGATGATCACCGGGGCGCAGAAGGGTGTGGCCTTCTATATGGACGCGCAGGCGCAAGAGGCCGACGTGATCTATATGCACCCGCTGGTCAATGACCGCACGGTATCGATGAAGCGCGCCGATGTGATGGCGTTCTTTGAGAAGGCAGGTGTTGAGGTGCGCTGGGTTTAACCGGCGCCTTCGTCTTCCAGCGCCTGATCCAGCGCCGCGGCAACATGGGCGGCTGACGGGTTGACGAACAGGAAGCCGCCGGCCTCGAAGCTCACGTCGTCGATATGACCGGGGAAGGCAAGCGGCAGCTCGGTGCAGGCCAGCAGGATGGCGCTGCCGGGCCGGGCGTGTTTGCTGCAGAAACGCAGCAGGCGGTCCTGGGCGGCGGCCGAGGCACCGCCGTGGAAATCCTCGTCGATCATCGCCTGCATTTCGGCGATCTCTGCCCCTGGCAGCGGGCGGTTGGCCTGTACCCCGTGTTCCGCCAGGACGGCGGCATAGTTGCGGGCCTGCATGGTGACGGCGGTGCCAAGCACCAGGGCGTTGGCAGCGCCGGTGGCGGCGGTGGCCGCGGCTGCCGCATCAAAAATGCTGAGGACGGGCATCATCACCCCGTCGCGGATGGCATGCAGCCTTGCGTGCGGGGTGTTGGAGGCGATGACGGCAAAGTCGCAGCCCGCGCGTTCCAGCGTCAGCAGGGCCTCGCGGAAGACGGCATCGAAGGCGGCCCAGCTGGCCTCATCGCCGGGGCGGCCGCGCAAGGACCGGGTTTGCGCCTGAACCACAGATTCGATGGTGACCGGCGGCACAGGCAGCGGCGAAAGGGCGCCTTGGGCGGCAAAGAAGCGGCCGGCGCCTTCGCAGATGGCGCGGTAGTAGTCGAGGGTCGAGGCCCAGCCGACACCGCCGAGAATGCCGATCTTCTTCATCACGCTGCCCGCCTTTGAACTGCCGTTTCAGGCAGAGTTGCATGGCAGCGGGGGCGGTGCCAAACGTAAAAAATATCGCCAGCCCGGGGGCAGGCTGGCGGCTTTTGCCGGCGAGGGGATCAGGCGGCCAGGGCCTCGATCTGGGTTTGCGCCTTGGCCAGCGCGCCGTCGGCGTCGATCGACATGGCATCCGCGGCCACGACCTCGACATCGGTGATGCCGATGAAGCCCAGCACGTGGCGCAGGTAGGTGGTGGCAAAATCGATGTCCGATCCGGCCTGGGTGCCGCCGGAGGCTGCGGCGATGATGGCGCGCTTGCCTTCCAGCAGGCCGATGGGGCCGTTTTCAGTATACTGGAAGGTGAGGCCAACGCGGGCGATCAGGTCGATCCAGGCCTTCAAGGCGGCAGGCACCGAGAAGTTGTAGATCGGTGAGCCGATCACGATGGTATCGGCCTGTTTCAGCTCTGCCACCAGAGCGTCGGAAAGGGACAGCAGCTGCTTCTGTTCCTCGCTGCGCTGATCGGCCGGGGTGAAGTTGGCGCCGACCCAGGCGCCGTCCAGCAGCGGCAGCGGTGCGGCGAGATCGCGGCGGATCACCTGGCCGGCGCCGAGGCGGGCGGCGATCTGTGCCGAGAGGCTGCGGGTGACCGAACCTTCGGAACGGGCGGAGGAGTCGATATGAAGAACGGTGCGGGTCATTTTTCGTGTTCCTGTGCTTGTTGCTGACAAGAATTTGGGATATTGCATTTTCGAACGCAACGCAGCTTTCGTCACATGAATTGTGCGCTGGCGCGCATGTCCTTTTGGTAATACCTGGGAGACCGCCATGGAAAACTGGGATGAAGTCCGCACCGCCTATCAGGTGGCGCGCATGGGTACGGTCAGCGGTGCTGCCGAGGTTCTGGGCGTGCACCATGCCACGGTGATCCGCCACATCGACGCCATCGAGGCACGGCTGGGCGTAAAGCTGTTCCAGCGCCACGCCCGCGGCTATACGCCGACCGAGGCGGGCCAGGATCTGCTGCGGGTGGCGCAGGCGACGGATGACCAATTCAGCCAGCTGGTCGGGCGGCTGAAAGGGCAGGGCGACGACGTCTCGGGCGAATTGGTGGTGACCTCGCTGGCGTCCTTTGCCCCGATGATGGTGCCGGCGCTGAAAGAGTTCCAGGACATGCACCCGGGTCTGATCATACGCTACCTGACCGGCGACCGGCTGTTCCGGCTGGAATACGGTGAGGCGCATGTGGCAATCCGTGCCGGCAACGCGCCGGACCAGCCCGACAATGTGGTGCAGCCCTTCATGAAGCTGCAGGTGGGGCTTTATGCCTCCAAGGCTTATGTGGAGCGTTTCGGGGCGCTCAAGGGGCTGGAGGATTTTCCGAACCACCGCTTTATCGGCCAGGATGACGAGACCAGCCGGGCGCCGTTTTCGCGCTGGCTGCGGGAGCATGCGCCGAAGGAGGCGATTGCGTTCCGCTGCACCAACGGGTTCACCATGCAGGAAGCGGTGCGCAGCGGCGCCGGGATCGGCTTCATGGCGGCCTGGGAGGCGCGCCGCCAGCCGGATCTGGTGGAGATGATGGCGCCGTTGCCGGAGTGGGAAGGCGCCCTGTGGCTGGTGACCCATGTGGATCTGCACCGCACCACCAAGGTCCAGGCCTTTCTGAAGTTCCTGAAGGAGCAGGTGAAGGATTGGCAGCTGTGAGCGAAGCCCTGCGCGGCCATCTGGCGATGCTGATGTTCTCGGCCCTGGTGGCGGGGTCGTTCTCGCTGGGGGTGATGGTGGCCAATGAGATTGCCCCGGCGGCGCTGAACGCGGCGCGGTTCCTGATTGCGGCGGTTGTCATCGGCGCGGCGGTGCTGGCAACGCGGGGGTTCCACCGTGAAGATTACCGGGCCCCCTGGCGTTTTGCCGTGCTGGGCGGGCTGTTTGCAGGTTACTTCGTGCTGATGTTCTACGGGCTGCAGACGGCGGCACCGGTGAGCGCTTCGGCGGTCTTTACCCTGGTGCCGGTGATGAGCGCGGTGTTCGGCTGGCTGCTGCTGCGGCAGGTGACCTCGGGCTGGATGGCGCTGGCGCTGGCCATCGGGGCGGCGGGCGCGGTCTGGGTGATTGTGCGGGGGGACATCGGGACGCTGCTGGCATTCGGGATCGGCCAGGGCGAGATGATCTATTTCTGGGGCTGTGTGCTGCATGCCATCTACACGCCGATGGTGCGCAAGCTGAACCGCGGCGAACCGGCGCTGCCGTTCACCTTTGGCATGCTGATTGCGGGCGCCGCCGTGCTGCTGGTCTTTGGCTGGCGCGATATCATGGCGGCGGATTGGGCCGCCCTGCCGCTGATCGTGTGGATCGGGCTGTTCTACCTGGCCATTTGCGCAAGCTCCGCAACCTTCGTGCTGCTGCAGTATGCCACCCTGCGGCTGCCAGCGGCCAAGGTGATGGCCTATACCTATCTGACCCCCAGCTGGGTGATCCTGTGGGAGATCGCGCTGGGCCGCGGCGCGCCGCCGGGCATGGTGCTGATCGGGGTGGCGATGTCGGTGGTGGCGCTGGGGATGCTGCTGGAAGGCGACGCCAAGCCGCTGCGCGCCAAGGTTTGAAGCGGGCGCGGAATCCGGTCCGGATTCCGGTCCGGAAAAATCGCATTTTTCCGGTGCGCCTGGTCTAGCGGGACTCTGCCTCGCCAAGTTCCGATTCCAGGAAGCGTTCGAAGGCATCCAGGTTGACCGGTTCGAACTGGCCGAAACCCTGCATCCAGACCGACGCCGCCCGCATCGCATCGGGCTGCAGCTTGCACCATTTCACCCGGCCGCGCTTTTCCTGTGCAATCAGCCCGGCCCGGGTCAGGATGGCCAGATGCTTGGAAATGGCCGCCAGCGACATCTCGAACGGCTCGGCCACATCGGTCACCGCCATGTCGTCCTCAAGCAGCATGGTGAGGATCGCCCGGCGGGTCGGGTCGGCCAGGGCCGCAAAGACGGTGTCGAGAGGATCACTCATGCCTCCACTCCTATCCATCGCCTGCAGGTTTGACAATCTGTGCTGAGCCGTCATGGTGGCGCCTTTCAGGCGCGAGGGGATTGGCGGCATGGCATTGAAGTACTGGCTGGTGATTTTCATCCTCGGCATCGGCTGGGGGATGTCGTTCATGTTCAACGCCATCCTGCTGCGCGAGCTGGGGCCGCTGTCGGTCTCCATGGGGCGTGTGGGCTTTGGCGCGCTGGGCTGCTGGATCTATGTTCTGGCGGCGCGCAAGAAGGTGCCCGCTGGCATGGGGCGCTGGCTGGCGCTGTTCGGGTTCGGCGCGCTCAGCTATGCCGGCCCTTTTGCCTTTTATGCGCTGGGCCAGCAGCATATCGCCAGCGGTGTGGCCGGGATCGTCAATGCCACCACGCCGGCGCTGGCGGTGGTGGTGTCGCATTTCTGGCCCGGCGGCGAGCGGGCGACGGTGCTGAAGTCGCTGGGGGTCCTGTGCGGTTTCCTGGGCATTGTGCTGCTGTCGCTGCCGATCCTGGAGGGCGGGCAGCCGTCCGAGGCATGGGCGGTGCTGATCACCCTGTGCGCGCCGCTGTGCTATGCCTTCTCTGTCAATATCGCGCGCAGCTTCCGGGATATGGAGCCGGTGGTTCTGGTGGCGATTGCGCTGACCGGTTCCACCGCGGCAATCGCGCCGCTGGCACTGTGGAGCGAGGGGCTGCCGGTGATCACCAGGGCCGAGACCTGGGCGTCGCTGCTGGTGATCGGCTTTGTGCTGACCTCTGCGGCGTTTATCGCCTTTTACTGGGTCTTGCCCAAGGTGGGGCCGACCAACATCACCATGCCGACGCTGATCGCGCCGGTGTCGGCGCTGTTTCTTGGGACGTACATCCTGGGCGAGACGCTGCTGGCGGAGCATCTTTGGGGCATGGCGGCGATCCTCTTGGGGCTGCTGCTGATCGACGGGCGGATCGTGCGTTTAAGACAGAGGCCGCAAACGCGAAAACATTGAGGCATACTCTGGCAGGGCCAGGTCCGGCAGAGCGGCGGCCTGCATAAAGGGGAACCATCTCAGCTCGGTATGCTCGTGATTGCAGATTGCCGGACTGCCCCTCCAATCCTTGACGAGATAGACGTGGTAACGGGGCGGCGCAGAGGCGCTGAGGTGGGTGTCGGGCAGGGTGCAGAAAAATGAAGCGCTGAGAGGTGTGATCCCGATCTCTTCACCCAGTTCGCGGGTCAATGCGGTCTCTAAGCTTTCATCCTGCTCAACCTTGCCGCCGATCACATCCCATTTGTCCGGATAGGTTTTCCGGTAGGGGGCACGGCGGCCCAGCAGCAAGCGGTCTTGGGTCACGATCAGGGCGCAGGCGTAATCAGCCACATTGGTCTCCAATTTGACGGCTGTGTTCAGGCTGGGAAACGGCAGCAGACCAGAACACAGGCGGGGGAAATCTAAAATCAACCTTTTGGTTGAATATCGGATTCCCCAGGGTTTGGCACCAACCGGCGGCGCGGCAGATGGGCGCGGTATTGATACTCCCTTTAAATACATAGTGAAAACAGATGCTTACGCATGCTCTGAATCTTCAATCCTTGTAATTGACTCCTTCGCCCCTTGGCCTTAGCACCCTCCGTAGAAATTCGCGTGAGGATGGCGCCCGTGACCGATGACGACCAAAAGCAGCGCATGGCGCAGCTGGAGGAGAAATTGGCGGCGGCGCGTAAGGCCCAGGAGCCCAAGCCGCGCGCGGATGAGCATTATTCCCTGGCCAACCAGGCCTGGCGGATGGTGATCGAATTGGTGGCCGGTCTCGGGATCGGCTTTGGCATCGGATACGGGCTGGACCACCTGTTTGGAACCCTGCCCATCTTCATGGTGCTGTTCATAATGCTGGGCCTGGCGGCTGGGGTGAAGACGATGCTTCGCACCGCGCAGGAGATCCAGAAAGAGAAACTGGCCGAAGAGGCCGACAAAAATGCGCAAGACCGGGATTGATCCGACGGGATCAGCGACCGGCGACAGGAGAAGCGGACCGATGGGCAAAATTTTCTTTTTCGCAGCTCTGGCACTGGTGGTTGTGTCGGGTCTGATTTTCGCTCCGGCGGAAGCAAAGCTGGCGATCCACCCGATGGATCAGTTCCAGGTGAGCGCGCTGTTCGGCGATCACATCTCCTGGTACACCCCGACCAATGTGACCCTGTGGATGGCGCTGGCCGTTGCCGCCGTGTTCGCGCTGCTGGTTCTGGGCTCCTCGCGCCGCGCCATCGTGCCGGGCCGCGCCCAGTCGGTTGCGGAACTGGCCTATGGCTTCATCTACAAGATGGTTGAGGACGTGGCCGGCAAGGACGGCGTCAAGTTCTTCCCCTACATCATGACCCTGTTCATGTTCATCGTGATGGCCAACTTCCTGGGCCTGATCCCCGGCTCCTTCACCACCACCTCGCACATCGCGGTGACTGCGGTTCTCGCGGCGCTGGTGTTCGTGACCGTGACCGTGGTTGGCTTCGTCAAGAACGGTGTTGGTTTCCTGGGCCTGTTCTGGGTGTCGAGCGCGCCGCTGGCGCTCCGCCCGATCCTGGCCATCATCGAACTGATTTCCTACTTCGTGCGCCCCGTCAGCCACTCCATCCGTCTGGCTGGTAACGTGATGGCCGGCCACGCGGTTCTGAAAGTGTTCGCAGGCTTTGCCGCAGCACTGGGCATGTTCAGCTTCCTGCCGATCTTTGCCATCACCGCAGTTTACGCACTCGAAGTTCTGGTGGCCTTCATCCAGGCCTACGTCTTCACCATCCTGACCTGCGTGTACCTGAAGGACGCACTGCACCCGAGCCACTAAGGCCAGGATCTGAAAAGCTTACCGGGCAGCGCCCCCAAGGGGCTGCCCAAACTAGAAATCACCACATTCCATCGTAAGGAGAGAAATCATGGAAGGCGATATCGCACAACTCGGTCAGTTCGTCGGCGCAGGCCTGGCAGCAATCGGTTCCGGCGCAGCCGCAATCGGTGTGGGCCACGTGGCTGGCAACTTCCTGGCAGGCGCTCTGCGCAACCCGTCGGCAGCTGCCGGCCAGACCGCAACCCTGTTCATCGGCATCGCGTTTGCAGAAGCACTGGGCATCTTCTCGTTCCTGGTCGCTCTGCTGCTGATGTTCGCCGTCTAAGACCTTAGGAACCTATTTCCTTACGGCCGGGCAGTGCAGATCCTGCGCTGCCCGGTGTAACGGCAAGTTCCTGGGAGGACGACATGGCATCAAATACGCAAGAGGCAGCACACGGCGGCGGTTCCGCAATGCCGCAGCTGGACTTCTCGACCTTCGGGAACCAGATCTTCTGGCTCGTGGTCGCCCTGGTCGTGATCTACCTCATCCTGTCGCGCGTCGCGCTGCCCCGCATTGCAGCGGTGCTGGCCGAGCGTCAGGGGACCATCACCAACGACCTCGCCGCGGCTGAAGACCTGAAAGCCAAGGCTGTCGAGGCCGAAAATGCATATAACAAAGCTCTGGCGGATGCCCGTGCCGAGGCTCAGCGCATCGCTGCTGAGACCCGCGCAGAAATCCAGGCCGGGCTGGACGAGGCAATTGCCAAAGCAGACGAGCAGATCGCTGCCAAGGCGGCCGAGTCCGAAAAGGCTATCGCCGACATCAAGGCCGGCGCGCTGGAAAGCGTGAAGGCTGTTGCCACCGATACCGCTGCTGAGCTGGTGACCGCACTGGGCGGTTCCGCAGACGCAGACGCAATTGCCGCGGCAGTTGCCGAGCGGACGAAAGGATAAGGACATGCGCAATATTCTCGCTCTTGCCCTGACCCTTGGCGCAGCATCGCCCGCATTTGCGGCCGGTGGCGGCATGGACCTGTCCAACACCAACCTGGTTGTTGCGCTGGCATTCCTGCTGTTCATCGGCATTCTGCTGTTTGCCAAGGTGCCGTCGCTGCTGGCTGGCCAGCTCGACAACCGTGCTGAAGGCATCCAGAAGGAACTGGACGAAGCGCGCGCCCTGCGTGAAGAGGCCCAGACCGTTCTGGCGTCCTACGAGCGCAAGCAGCAGGAAGTTCAGGCCCAGGCCGATCAGATCGTGGCTGCCGCCCGTGACGAAGCTGCCCGTGCAGCCGAGCAGGCCAAAGCGGATCTGGAAACCTCCATCGCCCGCCGTCTGGCGGCTGCGCAGGAGCAGATTGCCTCGGCAGAAGCTTCGGCTGTGAAGGAAGTGCGCGACCAGGCGATTGCAATCGCTGTTGCCGCTGCGGACCAGGTGATCTCCAAGCAGATGACCGCGACCGAGGCCAACAAGCTGATCGACGCCGCCATCGCGGATGTGGACGCCAAGCTGCACTAAGCGCTGGCTGATCCCGACAAGTTAAAAGAACCCGGTCCATGCGGCCGGGTTTTTTGTTTTTGGGAATGTCTAGAGACCCTAAGGGCTGTCCTTGCCTGACCAAAGTTTGGCGCTGATTTGTAGTTTTGAGAATGTCTTTCCCGATCCAATAGGTCCCATTCCGCCGGAGGAGCTGGTACGCCAAAACTCAACTTGATCATCAAACACCATCGCGAGGTCTTCAATGACGTCTTCTGCAATAGTCTGTGCCTTGCAGGCGACAGACGCGTCTTCTCCGTAGTACTTGTAATGGTCATGTGTAAAATCTCCGTAGAACACGGTCACTTCATGGCCGTCGTCACGGATAACAATTGGCTTCCAAGAAGCATGAACGGCCGGAACTATTGCGATAATGCTTAAATCCTCGCCGCCAAATTCGATCTCCATTTCAGGAAAGCGCTTTCTTATTTCCGAACGCAGAAGTTGCTTTAGCACTGTTGAAGTAACCTTTTTCTAAATCCTACCTGCCCGAAAATACCATCAAAAAAAGCCAGCACCATGTCGGGCTGATTACTTTGCGAAAGTACAACGCCGCATTGTCCCGCAATGCTGCCATCGATCTTTAGGTCACCCCTTACCCGTCTCATGCTCCAGCCGCTGCTTTGCCACTTCGGCGTTGCGCTCGGCGCGCTGGTGGTCGGTGAGGGCCTGTTTCACATAGTCCAGATGCGCCTCGACCGCGGTGCGGGCTCCTTGCGGGTCGCGGGCCTGCAGGGCGGTGTTGATGGCCCGGTGCTGCTCCAGGATCGCCTCATAGGTGGTGTGCTGCTGGAACATGATGCGGCGGTTGTAGAAGACGCCCTCGCGCAGCAGGTCAAACATCGAGCGCATCATATGCAGCATGATCACGTTGTGGCTGGCATCCATGATGGCGGAGTGGAACTGGGCGTCGAGCTGTGCGGCTTCCTCGGAGGTTGCCGGGTTGCCGGCTGCTTCCATCTTTTCGAAGATCGTCTGGATCACCTGCAGATCATAATCCGACCCAAAGCGGGCCGCCCGCTCGGCCGCCAGGCCTTCCATGTCGCGGCGGAAGGAGAGGTAGTCGAACACCGCCTCGTCATGGGTTGCGAACAACTGGATCAGCGCAGGCGAAAAGGCCGAGCCCAGCACATCCCCCACAAACACGCCGGAGCCGGCCTTGGAGGTCAGTAGACCGCGCTCCTGCAGCTCTCCGATGGCCTCGCGCAGGGAGGGACGGGAGACGCCCAGGCGCTCGGCCAGTTCGCGCTCGGACGGCAGGCGCTCGCCCGGTGTCAGGATGCCGCGCAGGATCAGCTGCTCGATCTGTTTGACGACGGAGGCAGAGAGTTTCTCGGGCTGGACTTTCTGGAACGGCATAGGCGGGCTCGTGAAAATTGGTCAAATCATATGACCACGCTTGGCAGGGCGTCGCAAGGCGGGCTGTTCACGAAGGTTGTAACAATAGGTCAGCATTGTTGACATTAATTTGCGCGCCCGTAGCGTGACGCTAGATCATGAGCGGGGAGAGAGCCATGCAGCTGGATCAGATTTTTGCCACCCGGAACACACGCATGAAGGCCTCGGAAATCCGCGAGCTGCTGAAGCTGCTGGATCAGCCGGACATTATTTCCTTTGCCGGCGGCATTCCGGACCCGGCGTTGTTCCCGGCGGATGAGTTTGCCGAAGCGTTCAAGACCGCGCTGACGCCGGACCGCCAGGCGCTGGCGCTGCAGTATTCGGTGAGCGAGGGTTATCTGCCACTGCGCGAATGGATCGTGGCGGAGATGGCAAAGATCGGTATCGCTTGCGATGCGGACAACGTGCTGATTACCTCTGGCTCGCAGCAGGCGCTGGATTACCTGGGCAAGCTGTTCCTGTCGCCGGGCGACACGGCACTGGTCGGCTGGCCAACCTACCTGGGGGCACTGGCGGCCTTCAACGCCTATGAGCCGCGCTATGACCGGCTGGCCTTGAGGACCAACCGCTTGGCCGAAAACTATGCCGAGGCTGCGGCGGAGGCGGGCAGCAGGGTGAAATTCGCCTATCTCTCGCCGGACTTCGCCAACCCGACCGGCGAGACCCTGGACCGGGCCGGGCGGCTGCGGCTGCTGGAACTGGCGGACACGCTGGACTGTGCGGTGATCGAAGACGCGGCCTATCAGTCGCTGCGCTATGACGGCACGCCGGTGCCGCCTGTGCTGGCGCTGGAGATGGAGCAGAAGGGCTCGATCGAAGGCTGCCGCACGATCTATTGCGGGTCGTTCAGCAAGACCCTGTCGCCGGGGCTGCGGCTGGGCTGGGCGGTGGCCGCCAAGCCGGTGATCGCGCAGATGGTGCTGCTGAAACAGGCGGCGGATCTGCATACGTCAACGATCAATCAGATGGCGGTGCATACGGTGGCCCAGGCCTGTTTCGATGAACACGTCGAGCAATTGCACGCGGTCTATCAGCGCCGCCGCGATGTGATGCTGGCGGCCTTGGACGAACATATGCCGGAGGGGGTCGAGTGGACCCGGCCCGAGGGCGGCATGTTTGTCTGGATGGCACTGCCGCAAAATATGGACGGAGCAGCCTTGCTGGCCCGCTCCCTGGAGACGGAGCGGGTGGCCTTTGTCCCCGGCCAGGCGTTTTTTGCCGACGGCAGCGGTGCCAATACGATCCGGCTGAGTTTCTCCAACTCCAATCATGCGGCGATTGAAGAGGGAATTGCCCGGCTGGGGCGGCTGTTGCGGTCCGTCTGAAGCCTGTCAATCTGCAACTGGGCAAAACACCGCCGCTTCGCCGGGGTTATCCACAAGATATGGTGGCGATTGAGGCGAATTCGCCCCGATTTGGGGGTGCGGAGCGTTAACTCAACGGGTAGGAACCGCTGAACTTTCTCGATACGGAATCACGAAGGGGCAGCTTTGCGGTTTTCCAAGCTCAGGCTGAACGGCTTCAAAAGCTTTGTTGATCCCACCGAACTGGTCATCGCCGACGGGCTGACAGGGGTTGTGGGTCCAAACGGTTGCGGCAAATCCAATCTTCTGGAGGCATTGCGCTGGGTGATGGGGGAAACCCGCGCCAAGGCGATGCGCGGCGGCGGCATGGAGGACGTGATCTTTGCAGGCACCTCCTCGCGGCCGGCGCGCAACTTTGCCGAGGTGAGCCTCAACATCGACAACTCGGAACGGCTGGCGCCCTCCGGCTTCAACGATGCCGACGGTCTGGAGATCGTGCGCCGCATCACCCGCGATGTGGGCAGCGCCTATAAATCCAACGGCAAGGACGTGCGGGCGCGTGATGTGCAGATGCTGTTTGCCGATGCCTCGACCGGCGCGCATTCGCCGGCGCTGGTGCGGCAGGGGCAGATCGCCGAGCTGATCAATGCCAAGCCCAAGGCACGGCGGAGAATCCTTGAGGAGGCGGCGGGGATTTCGGGGCTTTATCAGCGCCGCCACGAGGCGGAGCTGAAGCTGAAAAACACCGAGGCCAACCTCTTGCGCGTGGATGACGTGATCGAGCAGCTGGCGGCGCAGCTGGCGCAGCTCGCCAAGCAGGCCCGGCAGGCGCAGCGCTACCGCGAGATCGGCGAGAAGCTGCGGTTGGCCGAGGGCATGCTGCTCTACCGCCGCTGGCGCGAGGCGGATGAAGCACGGCTGGCATCGGAGGATGAGCTGCGGGTGCGGGTCGAGCAGGCCGCCAAGGCCGAGGCGCTGGTGCGCGCGGCCGCGGCGCAGCGCGGCACCTTTGAGGAAAAACTGCCTCCGCTGCGCGAGGAGGAGGCCATTGCGGCAGCGGTCCTGCAGCGGCTGGCGGTGCAGCGCGACTCGCTGGGTGATCAGGAAGCGCAGGCGCGCCAGACCATCGAGCGGCTCAGCAACCGGATTGTGCAGCTGGGCAACGACATCGAACGCGAGGCGGGCCTGAACAAGGACGCAGGCGAAACCATCGAACGGCTGGAGTGGGAACAGCGGGAGCTGTCCAAGGCCGGCGACGGGCATGACGGCAAGCTGGTGGAGGCCGCGGAACTGGCGCGCGATGCGGGCTCGATCCTGCAGGCGCGCGAAGATCATCTGGCGCAGGTAACAGAGGATGTGGCCCGCCTGGCCGCGCGCCACCAGTCTGCGCGTCGCGCGGTCGAGGATGGCCAGCGGGCGTTGGCCCGGTCCGAGAGCGAGGCGGGGAAAGCCCGCGGCGCCCAAGCTGAGGCGCAAGAGGCGCTGGAGCTGGCGTTTGAGAAGTTCGAGACGGCGGTGACGGCTGAGGAGGAGGCGCGTGAAGCCTCTGAGATGGCCGAAGAGGCGCTGGCAGCAGCGGATGAGGCGCGCACCGAGACCCAGGCCCGCGAGGCGGAGGCACGCTCGCAGCGGTCTGAGGCTGAGGGCGAGCTGGGCGCGTTGCGCGCGGAAGTGACCGCGCTGGCCAAGCTGGTGGAGCGCGACACCGCCGAAGGCGGCCAGGTTCTGGATGAGCTGAGCGTGGCTCCGGGGTATGAGAAGGCCCTGGGTGCGGCGCTGGCTGACGATTTGCGGGCGCCCTTGGCGGACAGGGACGGGCCGACCGGCTGGGTGGCCCTGTCCGGCTATGACCGCGATGCGCCCTTGCCGGAGGGCGTGCAGCCTTTGGCGCTGTTTGTGTCCGGCCCCGATGCCTTGTCGCGCCGGGTGGCGCAGATCGGGCTGGTGGATGGCGATGCGGCGGCGGGATTGCAGGCGCAGCTGCGCCCGGGCCAGCGGCTGGTGACGGCTGAGGGCGACCTGTGGCGCTGGGACGGCTATCGCGCCTGGGCCGAAGATGCGCCAAGCGCGGCAGCGCTGCGGTTGGAGCAGCTCAACAAGCTGGAAGCGCTGAAGCAGGAGATGGAGCGCGTCAGTGCGACGGCCGACGGCGCCCGCGCGGCGCATGAGATGCTGCTGAGCAAGCTCGAAGAGGTGACGCTGGCCGACCAGAACGCGCGGCAAGCGCGCCGGGTTGCGGATCAGCGGGTGGCCGATGCGGCCCGTGCTCTCAGCCGTGCCGAGGCCGACCGCAATCTGGCCGAGGCCAAACTGGAAACCCTGGGCATTGCGGTGTCGCGCCATGCCGAAGATGCGCTGAACGCCGGCCTGCAGCTGAAAGAGGCGGAGAAGGCGCTGGGGGATCTGGGCGATCTGGACCAGGCCCGCACTGCGGTTGAGGATATCAAGCAGGCGGTTGAAGCGGCGCGGATCACCATGCTGACCCACCGCTCCAGCCACGACGAGCTGCGCCGCGAGGGCGAGGCCCGCACCAAGCGCGCGCAGGAAGTGACCAAGGAGCTGTCGGGCTGGCGCCACCGCTTGGAAAGCGCGGAAGCGCGGATCGAGGAGCTGGCCGAACGCCGCGAAGCCTCGCAGGAGGAGCTGGAGGAGGCCAATGCGGTTCCGGCGGAAATCGCGGAAAAGCGGGAAGAGCTGAACGAGGCGATCTCTGAGGCCGAGGTGCGCAAGTCGGCTGCGACCGAAGCGCTGATCGCGGCGGAGGCCGAGCTGCGCGAGGCGGTCCACAAGGAGCGCGAATGCGAGCGGCTGGCCTCAGAGGCGCGCGAAGCGCGGGCGCGCTCTGAGGCGCGCAGCGATGCCGCCAAGGATGCGGTGACACAGGCCGCGGGGCGGATCATCGAGGCGCAGCAGATCACCCCGCAGGCGCTCTTGGAGAAGCTCGGCGTGTCGCCGGACGAGATGCCGGCATCGGACGACCTGGAGCACGACGTGGACCGCTACAAGCGGCAGCGCGACGGCTTGGGTGCGGTCAACCTTCGCGCCGAGGAAGACGCCCGCGGCGTGCAGAACGAGCATGATACTCTGGTGGCCGAGAAGCTGGACCTGGAAGGCGCGGTGAAGACCCTGCGCGACGGGATTGCCAGCCTCAACCGCGAAGGCCGCGAGCGGCTGCTGACCGCGTTTGAGCAGGTGAACAACAGCTTTGCCATGCTGTTCACTCATCTGTTCGGCGGCGGCGAGGCCAATCTGGTCATGGTCGAAAGCGACGACCCGCTGGATGCGGGCCTGGAGATCATGTGCCAGCCGCCGGGCAAGAAGCTGTCGACCCTGTCGCTGCTCTCAGGCGGCGAGCAGACCCTGACGGCGATGGCGCTGATCTTTGCGGTGTTCCTGTCCAATCCGGCGCCGATCTGTGTGCTGGACGAGGTCGATGCGCCGCTGGATGATGCCAACGTCACCCGCTTCTGCGACCTCTTGGACGAGATGTGCCGCCAGACCGACACCCGCTTTTTGATCATCACTCACCACGCGGTGACGATGGCGCGGATGGACCGGCTGTTCGGCGTCACCATGCAGGAAAAGGGCGTCAGCCAGCTGGTTTCGGTTGACCTGAAGAAGGCAGAGGCGATGGTAGCTTAAGGGCAGGCGGCGCCGCGGGGATCGGCGCTGCTGCCTGGCAAAGTGATAATTTTGGTGGAGTGACAAATGAATAAGCTGAAAGCAATTGCCGCCGCCGCGGTGCTGATGATGCCGGTGGCCGCCGCGGCCCAGAATGTGGTCGCCAAGACCGGCGACAGCGTGGCGAATTTTTTCAAGGATGAAGGCGCAACGGTGGAAGTGACCACCGACAGCGTCGGCGACCCGAACCTCAAAGTCGAATACTACGGCAACGATTTCTCGGTTTACTACTACGGCTGCAGTAGCAACACCAACTGTACCGCGATCCAGTTCTTCTCGGGCTATCAAACCGACGGCGGCGTGCGGCTGGCCAAGATCAACGAATGGAACAGCGACAACCGCTTTGCGCGCGGCTATATCTCCGAAGAGGGCTCGGCCCGGATCGAGATGGATGTGTTCCTGGGCGGCAACGGCATGAGCGCGGATGATTTCGCCCAGGCCGTCGGCATCTGGAACCGCTCGATGCAGGACTTCGAAGAGTTCATCGGCTGGTGAGCCCGGCTGTCACTGGAACGTGACAGCGTGTTGCCGGATCAATCGCTAGTGTGGGGGGCATGAAACGGATCATGCCCCTTTTGTTTTGCATGCTGGCCAGCAGTGCTGCCGCCGGCGAATGGACGCTGAAGCCCGGCGACAGGCCTTTTGCCGCTGAGGAGCTGGAGGCGCTGCCGGGGCAGTCCTTCCGCTTTTATGACGGCGGCGAGTTGCTCTATGGCAGCGGCGGCGTCTATTCCTATACCTATTCGCCGGAGAACGGCGGCGGCACTGCCTGGGGCACCTACCGGATTGCCGGCGATGGCAGCATCTGCGTGGACTTTGCCAACGGGTTTGCCCGCTGCGATCTGTATGTCCGCAACGGCAGCCGGGTGATCCTTATCACCGAAAAAGGCGAGCGCTTCCCGGTGCGCTAGCAGGCTGACCTGGACGCACGCCGGGTTAATGCGCTCCTAACAAATTGCCTCTAATTTGAACGAGCCGCAACGCGTGCGGTGAAAGGAGGTGATGACACTGGATCAAAACACCTTTTCCAAATGGATGGTCAGGCTGACAGCGGCTGCGCTGCTGGTTTCCATCCTGAAACTTGTTCTGGAGCATCTTTGATCCCGGAATAAGAAGCCGGGTAGAGCGGCAACTCTACCCGGCGCATTGTTCGGTGAGGACACTGAACAACCTTTTCCATAGGCAAGTTTATAGCCCAGAAGTTGCCGATTTGCAAACGCAGCGCCCGCCTCACAGCTGCTGCAGCAGCGCCGGGGTGGGCCAGGCGTCGGCGGGCAGGCCAAGGCGGGCTTGCTCCTTTTGCACCGCAGTCCGTGTGCGGGCGCCCAGGATGCCATCAATGTCGCCGACGTTATGGCCGCGCGCTTGCAGTTTCTGCTGCAGTTGCTTCATCTGGGCGCCGGAGAGGCCGCTTTCGGGCTTGCCGGCGTCATAGACCTCGGCGCCTTGCAGACGGTTGGCGAAATAGGCGGCGGTCAGCACATAGGTGAAGCTCTGGTTCCACTCGAAGTAGACGTCGAAGTTCGGGTAGGCGAGGAAGGCCGGCCCCTTGTGCCCCTGCGGCAGCAGCAGCGAGGCGCGCATGGATTTCTCAGGCAGCCTGCCGTCGCGGGCGGAAACACCCAGCTCCCGCCACTGCGCCACCGATTTCTTGCGGCCGGTGCCGGTCAGTGACAGATCCAGGTCTTGCGGGATCGTGACTTCCTGCAGCCAGGGCTGCCCTGGCTGCCAGCCGAGGTGCGACAGCATCCGGGCGCCGGACATCAGCGCGTCGGGGGCCGAGGTCTTGAGGCTGACCTGGCCGTCACCATCGGCATCGACACCATGCGCCAAGATGTCGCCGGGCAGCATTTGCACCATGCCGATTTCACCTGCCCAGGCACCGGTGGTGCGCTTGGGATCGAAATTGCCCTGGCTGTACAGCTCCAGTGCCGAGAATACCTGCGGGCGGAACAGCCCGGGGCGGCGGCAGTCATGTGCCAGGGTGACCAGCGCGTCGCGGGTGTTGAAATCGCCCTGGTAGCCGCCGTAGTCGGTCTCAAACGCCCAAAAGGCCAGCAGGACGCCGCGGTCGATGCCGTAGGTGCTTTCGATCCGCTGGAAGGTGCCGTCGTGTTTCTGTGCCATCTGGCGGCCGCGCTTCAGGCGGTTTTGCGAAATCAGGCGGCGGGAAAACTCGATGAAGGGTTTCTGGAACACCCCCTGGCCGCGGTCGGCCTTGAGCACGCGGTTGTCCTGGCGGGTGCCGGCAAAGAAGGCGTTGACCGTGGCGGCATCATAGCCGGCCTGCACCGCCTCATCCTTCATCAGCTTGACGAAATTCTGAAAACCGCCGCCGCATTGGGCTGTTGCCGCCGCAGGCAGCAAGCTTGCTGCGAGGACGAAGGGCAATAGGCGCATGGTTCTGGCGCTCCTTGGTCTTACCGCTCCCACAAGACCTTATGTGCTAGAAAATCACGGCAATGGCAACTGCCAGGGTCAAGGCCAGCGCCCAGGCCTGCCACAAAAGCGCGACTGAGCGGGTGATGGTCTCGGCATTGGCGCTTTTGGTGCCGTCTGCGTTGACCCAGGGGAACTCGCGCATCTGCCCGTCATAGGAGCGCGGGCCCGCCAGCGAGGTGCCCAGGGCACGGGCCATGGCGGCCTCGGGCCAGCCGGCATTGGGCGAGCGGTGCTGGCGGGCGTCGGCGGCAATGGCGCCCCAGTGGCGCAACTGGCCGCCGGCCAGGGCGATCAGCAGTCCGGTCAGCCGGGCCGGGATCAGGTTCAGGAGGTCGTCGAGCCGGGCGGAGGCCCAGCCAAAGTCCTCATAGCGGGCGTTGCGGTAGCCGATCATGCTGTCGGCGGTGTTGACCATCTTGTAGATGATCAGCCCCGGCAGGCCTGCAATCAGGAACCAGAAGGCGGGCGCAATGACCCCGTCCGACATGTTCTCGGCGCCGCTTTCGATGGCGGAACGGGCGGCTTGCGGCGCGGTCATCTCTGCGGTGTCGCGGCTGACGATCATGGCCACCGCCGCGCGCCCCTCTGCCAGGCTGCTGCGCAATCCCTTGGCGACGGCGGCGACATGTTCGCTCAGCGACCGTTGGGCAATAAGGACGGCAGCCACCAGGATCTCTGCCAGTGTGCCCGGCAAGGACAGCAGTTTGCCCGCAACAAGGCCGCACAGGACCAGGGCCGCGGCAGCCAGCACGCCATTGGTGCGGCGGCTGGGGCCGGTGTTGAGCTTGCGGTCGAGGAAACCAACCAGCCGGCCCATCAGCACCGCCGGGTGGGTGACGCGGGACCACAGCCATTTGGGTTCGCCAAAGACGGCATCCAGCAGCAGGGCAACGACCAGCATCGCGGCAGTGGTCATAACGCAGCCTCCAGGCGCTTCCAGCCGTCTGCGGGCGGCAGGCCGAGGCGCAGGAAGGTTTTGGAATAGGGGAAGATGCGGCTCCAGATATGGCTGCGGGCCAGTTTGTGCTGCCAGGCCGCGGCATCCTCCACGTTGTAGAGCCGGAACAGATCGGTGCCGCCGGCCAGGCTGGCGCCCTTGGCCAGCACCAGCGCGTCCAGCCGGGCCGCATCCTGGCGCAGGCGGCTGCGGGCGGCGGCCGCCCAGGCCTGGTCCTGCAGTGCCCGCACGCCGGTACGCAGGGCGGGGCCGGAAACGGCCCAAGGGCCCTGCCAGCTGGAGAGTTCCTTGATGAGGGCGGGGTCGCCGATGGCAAAGCCCAGACGCATGCCGGCCAGGCCCCAGAATTTGCCGAAGCTCTTCAGCACGATGACGCCGGGGCGGGCAGCCATGCGGATCAGGCTTTCACCCGGGCAGACATCGCAGAAGCTTTCGTCGATGATCGTCAGCGGCGCGGTAAGCTCGTCCTCGTGCCACATACGCCCATCGGGATTGTTCGGATGCACCGCAACCTTGGCCTCTGCCGGCCCGTGCACCCTGGTGATCCAGCCGCGGGCCTCGAAGGCGGCGGCGTGCTCGTTGTAGGTCGGCTTGGTGATCTGCACCCAGCGCGGTTCGGCCAGGGCAGGGATGGCGGCAATCAGGGCAGAGGCGCCAGGGGCGGCCAGCACCGCTGCCGCGTCGGGGATGTTCCAGAATGCGCGCGCGGCTTGTTCCAGGGCCGCAAGTGCTGCGGCGTCGGGCAGGGCGCCCCAGTCGGCAGCGGTGAAGTCCGGCAGCGGGTAGGGGTGCGGATTGATGCCGGTGGACAGGTCCATCCAATCACTGCGGGCGCCGCCGAATTCATCCATGGCGGCGCTGAGGTTGCCGCCGTGATCCCGGGGCAGCAATTCGTTGTCGGGCAAGGGGTCAAGCATCGCGGTAGCCACCGGTGAAACATTCTCTCCGAACAGGTCGGATGCCGTATGAGACACAGTGGTTAATAAAGCAACCAGCGCTTTGCGTGAACTCCCAATTTGACGCGGTGTTTATTGTTATGACGCCAATTGGCGTCAATTCTGCCGCCGTTCAGCCGCGCCGGTGCGGCTCCAGCCAGTCGATTTCCGGGTTGATGGGGATGATCCGGTGCGGATTGATGGTGTCGTGACTGTAAAAATAGTGGCGCACGATATGCTGCATGCCCACGGTTTCCGCCACGCCCGGCCATTGGTACAGCTCGCGGACATAGGTCCAGAGGTTGGGGTAGTCCGCCAGCCGCTTGCGGTTGCATTTGAAATGCACGTGATAGACCGGATCAAAGCGCAACAGGGTGGTGAACAGCCGCCAGTCGGCCTCAGTCACCTGATCACCCAGCAGGTAGCGGTGCTGCGACAACAGGTCCTCCAGCCACTCCAGGCTGTCGAACAGCGGCCCGATTGCGGCGTCATAGGCCTCTTGCGTGGTGGCAAAGCCGCATTTGTAGACGCCGTTGTTGATGGTGCTGTAAATACGGGCGTTCACGGCCTCGATCGGCTCGCGAAGTTCCTCGGGCCAGTAATCATCGGTATTGCCGGTGATGTCGTTGAACGCCGAATTGAACATGCGGATGATCTCGGAGCTTTCGTTCGAGACGATGGTGTCCTGCTGCTTGTCCCACAGCACCGGCACCGTCACCCGGCCGGTATAGCCCGCATCGGCGCGGGTGTAGATCTGGTGCATATGAGTGCTGCCGAACAGGGCATCGCCGGTGGCGCCGTTGTCATCCGTCTCGAACGTCCAGCCCTCGCCCAGCATGTCGGGATGCACGGCGGAGACGGAGATGTGGTCTTCCAGCCCTTTCAGCTTGCGGAAGATCAGCGTGCGGTGAGCCCAGGGGCAGGCCAGCGAGACATAAAGGTGGTAACGCCCGCTTTCCGCCTTGAAGCCGCCTTGGCCCGAGGGGCCTGCGCTGCCATCAGCGGTGATCCAGTTGCGGAACTGCAATTCGCTGCGCTTGAAGGCGCCGCCGGTGGATTTGGTATCATACCATTTGTCGTGCCACTTGCCGTCGATCAAAAGGCCCATCGCTTGTGCTCCCGCTGCTGTTCTGAGGGGAACATAATCGCGGCGGTGCTTTGCGCCTATGCACCGGCGCGCGCAGGGCGTCTGCGCCACTGCACAAGAGCAACAAAATTGCGCGGCCGCCAAATTTCCGAAAATGTTCACTTGATTTTATCTATTTGTGACGCACCGTTGAAAGGAAGACGCAAGGAAACCCCAGCACTTGGAAGGCCGGAAATATGAACACCTATGTGCCCAAAGCTGTACAGGACGCGCTGGACACCGCCCGGCTGCAGGGGATGCGCAAGAAAAGCCGCCTGCGGGTGATGGCGGATGACACGCTGATCCCGGTTCTGCGGATGTGGAAGACCGGATTCTCGGTTGAGGCCGATGCCGCGCCGATGCTGCGCGGGCTGGTCGATATTTACGATGGCGCCCGCCACCTGTCGCAGTGCCTGATTGTCGCCAGCGAGGAAGAGGGCGGCGAGATGCGTTATGAATTCAAGCGTTCGACCCCTGCCGCGGACAAGGCGCCAGTCGACTTTTACAAGTCGCCGGACGGGCCTGCGGGGCTGATTCCCTTCGACCAGTCGCAGGGCAAGATCTAACCGGCTTCAGGGCCGGATTTCCACCTCAGTCCCGATCTGGGTGAGGCGCCAGAGCGTTTCCATCTGCTTATTGCTGACGGCAATGCAGCCGGCGGTCCAGTCGCCCGGCAGGGTGATCAGGCTGCCCAGGGAATTCGGCTGCCCGTGAATGAAGATGTCGCCGCCGGGGCTGACGCCGGCGGCCTGCGCCCGGGCGCGGTCCTCGGGCTGCGGATAGTTGATCCCTAGGGACAGGTGATAAGCGCTGTTGGGGTTGCGGCGGTCGATCAGGAAAACGCCCTCGGGCGTCTTGCCGTCGCCTTCCTGTTCCTTGTCGCCGTCAGGGGTGAACCCCAGCGAGATGGGGAACTTCAGCACCGTCTCGCCGCCGCGGCTGGCGGTCAGGCGGCGGGCCGATTTCTCGATCAGGATGCGGTCGATCCGGTCCACCGCCGCGCCCAGGGGCGGCGGTGCCGGGCGCGGGGCAAAGGCCTGCCAGGCCATCCAGGCAGCGCTGGTCAGAACAACCAGCGCCAAGAGGCGCAGCAGGCGCTTCACTTTACTGCAGGTCCGAGAAGGCTGCGGTCAGGCGGCGGCAGGCTTCTTCAACACGCGCGCGCTGGGTGGCCAGGTTGAAACGCTCCATGAACTCGCCGCCGGTGCCGAATCCGTCGCCGGGCGAGGTGGCGATCCTGGCGTCTTCGCGCAGGCGCTTGATGAACTCCTCGCGGCTCATCCCGGTGCCGGAGAAATCGACCCAGGCCAGGTAGGTGGAGGCCAGCGGCAGCGATTTCAGGCCGGGCAGGGCGTTGACGGCCTCATCAAACAGTTTCCTGTTGCCTTCCAGGTGCGTGATCTGGGCATCCACCCATTCGGCACCCTCGGGCGAGTAGGCGGCGGTGATCATCGCCACGCCGAGGGAACTCGGGTCATAGTCCAGCGTGTTCAGGCGATGGCGCATCTTGGCGCGCAGCTCCGGGTCGGCAATGATCATGTTGCCGGTGCGCTGGCCTGCGATATTGAAGGTCTTGGAGGCGGCGGTCAGGGTAATGGTCCAGGCACGCGCCTCGGGTGCGGCAGCGTCCATCGGCACAAAGGTGTGGCCCGGGTAGACCAGATCGTGGTGGATCTCATCCGAGACCAGGATCAGCCCGTTGCGCTTGGCGAAATCCGCCACCGACCGCAGCTCCTCCGGCGTCCAGACCCGGCCCGAGGGGTTCTGCGGCGAGCACCACAGAAGCAGCTTTTCAGAGCCGTCCAGCCGCGACTGGGCGTCGTCCAGATCGACGCTGTAATCATCGCCGTTGCGTGCCAGCGGGCATTCCACCACCTTGCGGCCCGCCTTGTTCACCTTGTGGGCAAACTCATGATAGACGGGCGAGAAGATCACCACGCCATCATCCGGTGCGGTCAGCACATCCAGGCACAAGGCAATCGCGTTGCCCAGGCCTTGGGTGGTCAGGATCCAGTCGGTTTCGATCTCCCAGCTGTGCCGGGTCTTCATCCACCACTGCACCGCTTGCAGATACTCCGGATGCTGCCAGGAGTAGCCGAACACGCCATGTTCCGCGGCCTTTTTGACGGCCTCGATGACACAGGGCGCGGTCTGGTAATCCGAATTTGCGGTCCACATCGCCAGCCCGTCCTCGGCGGAGACGCCGAACAGCTGCTCCATCTTGTCCCACTTTGAGCTGTGGGTGCCGCGGCGGTCGGCGGGTTTGTCGAAATTCATGCGGTGGACTCCCGTGTCGTTGCCCGTAACTTTGCCAGCGAAGCTAATCGCTGCTGCGCTGCGCGCAAGGGGGGCGTTGCGGTAAAGCGGCTGATCGCATAGATGAACCTCATGAAAAGACCGATCCTGATCCATCCCGACCCCCGCCTGAAAAAGGTCTGCGTGCCTGTGCCGGACCTGAGCGATGAATTGCGCGTGCTGGCGGATGATATGCTGGAAACCATGTACGCTGCGCCCGGCATCGGCCTGGCGGCGCCGCAGATCGGCATCCTGCAGCGGCTGATCGTGCTGGATTGCGTTAAGGAAGAGGACGGCGACCCGCGTCCTTTGGTAATGTTCAACCCGCAGATCATCTCCTCTTCGGACGAAACCAATGTCTATGAGGAAGGCTGCCTGTCGATCCCGGATCAATACGCCGAGGTGACCCGCCCCAAGGTGGTTGAGGTCGAATGGATGGACCGCGACGGCAATGCGAGAGCCGAGGCGTTTGACGGGCTTTGGGCCACTTGCGTGCAGCATGAGATCGACCATTTGGACGGCAAGCTGTTCATCGATTACCTGAAGCCGCTGAAGCGCCAGATGATCACCCGCAAGATGCAGAAGCTGAAGCGCGAACGCGCCCGGGCCTGAGGAAACACCAGACATGACTGTCCGCACCTGCCTGCCCTGGCCTGACAAGCGCCTGCGCGCCAAGGCCGAGGAAGTAACTGAGATCACCGACGAGATCCGCGAGATCTGGAACGACATGGTCGATACCATGGACGCGATGCCGGGGGTTGGCCTGGCGGGCAATCAGATCGGTGTGATGCTGCGGCTTGCGGTGGTGGATGGCTCCACCGAGCGCGGCAAGGCGGTGAAGCTTGCCAACCCCGAGATCCTGCATGCCTCGATCGAGCTGCGCGAGCATGACGAGGCCAGCCCCAACCTGCCGGGTGTCTCGGCCAAGATCAAACGGCCGCGCGCGGTTACGGTCCGCTACATCAACGAGCAGGGCATGGTCGACAGGCGCGACTTTGTCGGCATCGAGGCGACCTCGGTGCAGCACCAGATCGACCATCTGAACGGCAAGATGTATTTCGACCGCCTCAGCAAGGTGAAACGCGACATGCTGATCCGCAAGGCGAAGAAGCTGAACGGCTAAAGGCCGGATTTCCATTCTCCGGGCCGGTCGCGGCCCGGTTTTCGCCCGGCCCCGCCCCCAGGGCAGGCGCGAAACGCCCACCCCGGGACCGGGCGCGACCCTTTTGTTGCGCTGGAAGGCCCCGCCAGACGTGCGGCAAGGCAGCGGGGCAGGGACGGGAACACTGATGCGCATCATCTTTATGGGAACACCTGATTTCTCGGTGCCGGTGCTGGACGCGCTGGTTGCCGCCGGGCACGAGATTGCCGCCGTTTACTGCCAGCCTCCCCGGCCTGCGGGCCGCGGCAAGAAGGACCGTCCCACCCCCGTCCACGCCCGCGCCGCGGCCCTGGGGCTGGAGGTGCGCCATCCGGTCTCGCTGAAAGGGACGGAGGAGCAGGCGGCTTTTGCGGCGCTGAATGCTGACGTTGCGGTGGTTGTTGCCTATGGGCTGATCCTGCCGCAGGCGGTGCTGGACGCGCCTGTGCATGGCTGCCTGAACATTCACGCCAGCCTTTTGCCGCGCTGGCGCGGGGCGGCACCGATTCACCGGGCGGTGATGGCGGGCGATGCGGAGACCGGCGTCTGCATCATGCAGATGGAGGCCGGGCTCGACACCGGGCCGGTGCTGCTGCGCGAAGCCACAGCAATCGGCGCCGAGGAAACCACTGCCCAGCTGCATGACCGGCTGTCGGAAATGGGGGCTGGGCTGATCGTCGAGGCACTCACCCGCCTGCCGGAACTGATGCCTGAGGTTCAACCGGAAGACGGCGTCATCTACGCCGAAAAGATCGACAAGGCGGAGGCGCAGATCGACTGGACCCGGCCGGCCGTCGAAGTCGACCGCAAGATCCGCGGTCTGTCGCCCTTCCCGGGCGCCTGGTGCGAGGTTGAAGGCCAGCGGGTGAAGCTGTTGGCCTCACGGCTGGCGGAAGGCCAGGGAAATCCCGGCGAAGTGCTTGATGACGGGCTGACCATCGCCTGCGGCGAAGGGGCAGTTCAACTGCTGCGCTTGCAACGGGCAGGCAAAAGCGCGCAGGATCCGGACGTATTCCTGCGCGGCTTCCCGGTGCCCAAGGGCAGCCGCCTGTAACCAGGGCTGTCATCAGGCCTGTAACCAGACTGTAAGCGGAGGCGCGTGATGATCCTGACCCTGATGGGCACCGTGGTGATTGCCGGTATCGTTGGTTATGCCGCTGAGCGCAGCGGCTTCACCAGCAATGGTTATGTGCAATCGATCATCATCTGCACCGGCGGCGCCTTCCTGTTTTTCTTCGTGCGGCTGATGTTCGGCATCGGCTTCAGCGCGCCGGGCTGGAACGCCATCGCCTCTTCGATCGGGGCGCTGGTGATCGTGCCGACCCATTGGCGCAAGTAAGGAGGCCTGACATGCCCATCATTGCCCTGATCATCATTGGCGCCGCGGCCGGTTTCCTTGCCACCCGGCTGATGAAGCTGGACACCGATATCATCACCACGGTTTGCATCGGCATGGCAGGCGCCCTGATCGGCGGGCTGGTGCTGCGGTTCCTGCTGACGGTGATGGGCTTCATGGCCGGTTTTGCCGGCGCTGTTCTGGGTGCGCTGCTGCTGATCTGGCTGTGGCAGCGGTACAGGGGCAAATAGCCCGGCTGCGGCCTGCGGGCCACAGCTTGGAGGAGAAGGCGTAATTTCTGCTGCGCTGCCCGGCTGAATGGTTAATGTAGCGTTAACGACCGCAAAAGCGGCGGACCCGAGGCAGAGAGCATTTGCAGATGACACAGGACAGCACCCGGCAGGGCGCGCCGAAGGTGGTGGTTGTGACCACCATGAAGGATGAAGGCGCCTATATTCTCGATTGGATCAGCCACTACAAGGCAATTGGCGTCAGCGATTTTGTCATTTTCACCAATGACTGCTCGGACCCGACCGACCATATCCTGCGCTGCCTGAACCGGATGGGGGTGGTGCAGCACCGTTTCAACCGGGTGATGCGGCGGGGACCGCATAAAAGCGCGCTGATGTGGGCAGAATACGAACCGGCAGTGGCCGCTGCCGACTGGGTGCTGGTTGTCGACGTTGACGAATACCTGCAGATCAATTCCGGCGACGGCACGCTGCCGGGGCTGCTGGCGGAGCGGGCCGACGCGGATGCGGTTTCGTTCGTGTGGCGGATCTTCGGCAATGCCGGCGTCGCGCAGGTGGACCACCCGCCGGTGCCGCAGGCCTTTACCCGCGCCGAGCCCGAGGCGGGGGTAGCGGGAGAGCACCGCTTCTTCAAGACTGTTCACCGCAATAACGGCAAGTTTGACCGGATGGGGGTGCACCGCCCGTTCCTGGCGGTGCCGCCGCAGGAGGTGAACTGGCAGCTGGCCGATGGCACCCGGCTGCCGGAAGCGGAACTGGAAGGGGCGCTGCATGTGCGCGGCAGCTACGGCTATTCCGCGGCGCAGCTCAACCATTATGCGCTGCGCTCGCGCGACGGCTTCCTGAACAAGAAGGCGCGGGGGCGGGCAAACCATTTCACCTCCTCCATCGAGCCCGGCTATTGGCACAGGTTCGACCGCAACGAGGAGGAGGACCGGCGGCTGGCGGATCATTTCGGCGCGGCGCTGGAGATCAAGGAAGAGCTATTGCGCGATGAGGCGCTGCACGAACAGCACGAGGCGGCGCTGGGCTGGCACCGCCGCAAGGGCCGCAAGGCGCGGATCAGCCAGGAGGGGCAAGCGTTTCTCGGCCTGCTGGATGTCGGCCGGGATGCTGCCTGAGTCCGGCTCAGCTGTTCAGCTGCGCGGCGGCCGGCTTTTGTAGACGGGCAGGTGCCAGCCGAACAGGATGGAGCCGGCCCGCAGGCACCAGCACACGGCGGCACAAGCCAGCAGGGCAAAGCCCAGTTCCAGGCCCAGCCAGATCCCCAGAACCGCGGTGATCGCGCCAGCCATGGCACAGGAGATGTAGAGCTCGCCCTGTTTCAGAACCAAGGGCACCTCATTGCACACCACATCGCGCATCAGGCCGCCCATGGTGCCGGTGGCCATGCCCATCAGAACAGTGATCACCGGCGGGCTGTCCAGTGCAATTGCGGCGCCTGTCCCCGCGGGGACAGCCACGGATAATGCAAAACTGTCGAGCCACACCACCCAGCGCAGGCGGCTTTCCAGCAGATGAGCGGTGAAGAACACCGCCACCGCCGCGCTGGCTGCCAGCAGGATGTAATCCGGGTTGCCGATCCAGAACACCGGGTTGCGGTCCAAGAGCAGGTCGCGCACGGTGCCGCCGCCTAGTGCGGTAAGGCAGGCGACGAAGGCAAAACCGACGATGTCCAGCTGCGCCCGGCTGGCGACCAGCGCGCCGGTCAGCGCAAAGACCAGCACCGAGGCGTAATCCAGCAGCATCAGGAAGGTCATCCGTGCGCCTCACGCATCAGGCGCTTTTCTTCTTCTTGAAAGGCGCCATGCCGGCCCGGGCCAGCTCGTCTGCGCGTTCGTTTTCCGGGTGGCCTGCGTGGCCTTTGACCCATTCCCAGGTCACTTTGTGGCGGGCTTGCGCTTCGTCCAGGCGCTGCCATAGCTCGACATTCTTGACCGGTTTCTTGTTCGAGGTCTTCCAGCCGTTTTTCTTCCAGCCGAAGATCCAGCCGGTAACGCCGTTTTTCACATAGGCCGAGTCGGTGACCACGGTGATCACTGAGGGGCGGGCCAGGCTTTCCAGCGCGTTGATAGCGGCCAAGAGCTCCATCCGGTTGTTGGTGGTCTCTGCCTCGCCGCCCTGCAGTTCTTTTTCTTTTACGATGGTTTCACCATCCATGGCGCGCAAGAGCACTCCCCAGCCGCCAGGGCCGGGATTGCCGGAGCAAGCGCCGTCGGTATAAGCAAATAATTCAGGCATGCGCGGTCAGTACTACGAACTCCTGTTCGGTGCCAGCCAGTCCTTTGCCTTTTCCGCGGCGGTGGCCCAGAACGGTGAAACCGGCGGTTCCGAGATGTCCGCGAAGTTCCTCTTCGCTGTGATAGGCATAGAACCGGCCCAGCTCGTCGCGGCCTTCGCCTTCGCCCAGTTTCATCGCCAGGCACAGGGTGCCGCCGGGTGTCAGCGCGCGGTGCACCGCGGCCAGATGGACGGGGAGCTCGGTGCGGGGCACATGCAGCAGGCTGAAATAGGCCCAGACGCCGTCAAAGACTGCTTCGGCGTCCAGAGCGTGAAATCCTGCGACGATGACATCGATCCCATAGGTCCCGCGGGCTGTATCGGCCATTTCCTGCGAGGCATCCAGAGCGGCAACGCGGTAGCCTGCGTCCCGGAAACGGGCCGCCCACTGGCCGGGGCCGCAGCCGAGATCCAGCAGGGTGCCGTTTTCGGGAAGCCGGGCGGTCATGGCAAGGAAATCAGCCTCTTCCCCTGCGTCCATGCCGCCGGCAAAGCGCTGGGCGTATTCCGCCGCTTGATCGTCATAGACTCCGATCGTTCTGTCATCGCTCATGTGATCATCTCCAAGCCGTCAATTCAGGCGCGTTCCATGGCAAGCCGGGCGGCAAGGCCTGCAAACACCCCGGCAAAGCCGCGGTTCAGCCATTTCAGCACCCGCTCACTGTTCAGAAGGTAGCTGCGGGCCTGGGCGGCGAACAGCCCGTAAAGCACAAAGATGGCAAAGGTCATCACCATGAACACCAGGCCCAGCACCGACATTTCCAGCGTGGCGCTGGCTGGGTTGCCGCTGAGAAAGGGGGGCAGCAGCGCCAGGAAGAACACCGACAGCTTGGGGTTCAGGATATTGATCAGCGCTCCGCGCCAGGCGATTTTCCAGCCGGGCTGGCTGGTGCGTTTGGAGTTTACGGCCAAGGCGCCGCCGCTGCGCAGGGCCTGCCAGGCGAGATACAGCAGATAGGCAACCCCGGCGGCCTTGACGATCTGGAACAGCAGGGCCGAGCTGTGCAGCACGGCCGCCAGGCCCAGGGTTGCGGCGGCAAGGTGCGGGACGATGCCGATGGTGCAGCCAAGTGCCGCCCAGATCGCAGCGCGCCGGCCCTGGCCGAGACCCAGGGCCAGCGTGTAAATGACGCCTGTGCCGGGGGCGAGGACGACGACAAAGGCAGTAATCAGAAAATGAAGGGTAATCATGAATGCGGCTCCAGGGAAAAGTTCAAAGGCTGTCGCGTAGCATGGTTAGCCTGCACCAGCGGCGCAGACTGTGAAACCCTTCTCTTAACTTGAAAGTTTCTTTACGCGGGCACGCGCAGGACGCGGGGCACCTTGAACTCCACTGTTTCGACGGCGGTTTCGACCACTTCGACGGTGACGTCATAGCGCTCGCGGAAGGCGTCGATCACCTCGTTGACCAGCAGTTCCGGTGCGGAGGCGCCCGCGGTTATGGCCACCGAGCGGATGCCCTCCAGCGCGCGCCAGTCGATGTTTTCGGCGCGCTGCACCAGCTGGGCGTAGTCGCAGCCGTTCTTGGCGCCGACTTCGACCAGGCGGCGGGAGTTGGAGGAATTGGGCGCGCCGACCACCAAAAGGGCATCGGCCTTGGGGGCGACCGATTTCACCGCCTCCTGGCGGTTGGTGGTGGCATAACGAGATGTCTTCCTTGTGCGGGCCGGTGATGTTGGGGAAACGCGTCTCCAGCGCTGCCACGATGCCCTTGGTGTCATCCACCGACAGGGTGGTCTGGGTGACATAGGCCAGCTGGTCGGGGTCGCGCACATCGACCGTGGCCACATCCTCGACGGTTTCCACCAGCAGCACCTCGCCATCGGGCAGCTGGCCCATGGTGCCAATGGTTTCGGGGTGGCCCTTGTGGCCGATCATGATCATCTGCAGTCCAGCCTCGGCGTGGCGCTGGGCCTCGATATGGACCTTGGAGACCAGCGGGCAGGTGGCGTCGACATAGACCATTTCGCGCGCCTCGGCGGCGGCGGGCACTGATTTTGGCACGCCGTGGGCGGAGAAGATCACCGGCCGGTCATCGGGGCATTCGTCCAGCTCTTCGACAAAAACCGCACCCTTGTCGCGCAAGGAGTTGACCACGAATTTGTTGTGCACGATCTCATGGCGCACATAGACCGGCGCGCCCCATTTCCCGATCGCCATTTCGACAATCTTGATGGCGCGGTCGACACCGGCGCAAAAGCCGCGCGGGGCAGCGAGGTAGAGGGTCAGGGCTGGCTTGGTCATTGGCGTCTCCTTGCGCAGCAGAGGTAAGCGGTCCGGGCGTCGAGGTCTAGGGCCAGATAGACCTCACGGGTTTGTGATTGGAGCTTCCTGCGGAGGAAGGCGGCAGAGAGCTGCGGGATGGAACAGCAAGAGAGGCAGGCATGAAGCGGATGATTGGCGGCGCTGCCGCAGCGGTGCTGGCGGGCGGTGCTTACTGGCTGGCCGGAACGGATGCACTTGCGTCCGGGATCCTGCCCTACCAGGATCCGGAGGCCGTTAAAGCCGGCGCGGAAATCTATCAGGACTTTTGTGCCAGCTGCCATGGGGCCGGATTGCAAGGAGAGCCCGATTGGCAGCAGCGGGACGCCGAGGGCTATCTGCCTGCGCCGCCGCATGATGCAAGCGGCCATACCTGGCATCACCCGGATGCGCAGCTTCTGGCGATCACCAGATACGGCGTGGAGCCGCTGGCGGGTGAGGGGTACCGCAGCCGCATGGGCGGTTATGAGGGCGTGCTGAGCGAAGAAGAGATGCTGGCGGTGCTGGCCTATATCAAGAGCAGCTGGCCGCCGGACATCATCACCCGCCACAATCAGATCAATGCCCAGGCGGGCGGGTAAGCTCATGTGAACAGGCGCCTCCCCATCGGGCGCCTGATTCTGTATTTGACGCGCGCAGCGGCCGGGTCAGCCGTGGGCCACCGTAGTCGAACGCGGTTCGCTCTGTTCGCGCGGCGGGCGGCCGATCACGTCGCGCAGTTCCTCCAGCTCGATGAAGTTGTCGGCCTGGCGGCGCAAGTCATCCGAGATCATCGGCGGCTGGCTGCGGATGGTCGAGACCACCGAGACGCGCACGCCCTGGCGCTGCAGGCTGGCAATCAGCGGGCGGAAATCCCCATCGCCCGAGAACAGCACGATATGGTCGACCCGCGGCGCCAGTTCCATGGCATCGACAGTAAGTTCGATGTCCATGTTCCCCTTCACTTTGCGGCGGCCCATGCTGTCAGTGTATTCCTTGGCCGGTTTGGTGACCATGGTGAAGCCGTTGTAATGCAGCCAGTCCACCAGAGGCCGGATCGGCGAATACTCGTCATTTTCCAGCAGGGCCGTGTAATAAAAGGCGCGCAACAGCTTGCCGCGGCGCATGAATTCCTGCCGCAGAAGCTTGTAGTCGATGTCAAATCCAAGCGCCTTGGCCGCGGCGTATAGATTCGACCCGTCTATGAACAGCGCGAGCCGTTCGTCTTTGTAAAACATCAAATGTTCCTTCCGGTATATCCGCCTCGGCCGGGAGTCCGTGAGTGAAAGAATGAATTCGGCGAAACGGGTGGACTTAATGTAAGTTATTTGCCATCTGCCGCAAGTATACTGCCATTCTGAAATAGGGTCAAAAATGGCCGCAAACCGGAAAATGTCGCTTATCGCACTTGGCGGCAACCTGCCTGTTGACGCTAATGCGCCTCAAGTCACGCTGTCAAAGGCTATTTCTGCCCTGCAGTCGGAGGACGTCATCCTGCGCAGCGTGTCGCGTTTCTTCCAGACGCCCTGTTTTCCGGCGGGCGCCGGGCCGGATTATGTAAACGCGGCGGCGGCTGTGGAAACCACGCTGCCGGCGGGGGCGCTGCTGGCCCGCCTGCATGAGGTCGAGGCGGAGTTTGCCCGGGTGCGCGACAAGCGCTGGGCAGGGCGCACGCTGGATCTGGACCTGCTGGATTACGGCGGTGCCGTGCTGCCTGATGCGGAGGGTTTTGCCCGCTGGCACGGGCTGCCGCTGGAGAGCCAGATGAAAGAGGCGCCGGGGCAGCTGATCCTGCCGCATCCGCGCATCCAGGACCGGGCCTTTGTGCTGGTGCCGCTGAACGATATTGCGCCGCGCTGGAGCCATCCGGTGCTGAAGAAAACTGTATCTGAAATGCTGGCGGATCTGGCCGCAGGAGAAGTGGCAGAGGTAAAGCCGCTGTAACCCGTCCAATGCGGCGTTTTCCGCCCTTGTCAAGAGAAAGATATGGGCGTAAATGTCTGCCTTCTGGACCCGGAATGAATTGGAGAGTCGCTCATGGCCCGCGTGACGGTTGAAGATTGCGTAGACAAGGTACCCAACCGCTTTGAGCTGGTGATGCTGGCAGCCCACCGCGCCCGCGAGATTTCGGCAGGTGCGCCGATCACCGTTGAGCGTGACAACGACAAGAACCCGGTCGTGTCCCTGCGCGAGATTGCAGACGAGACCCAAAGCGCCGACGATCTGCGCGAGCGTCTGATCGAGAGCAACCAGACCCAGATCGAAGTCGACGAGCCGGAAGAAGATTCCATGGCTCTGCTGATGGGTGCTGACGGCGACAAACCCGCCGAAGACGACATGTCGGAAGAGAAACTGCTGCGCGCACTGATGGAGGCCCAGGGCCAGGGCTGAGGCGCGCGCCTAAAGAATTTTGAGGCTGCGGACCGGACATGATTTCCCCTGAAGACCTGATTGCTCTGGTCCGCAACTACAACCCCAAGACCAATGCGGACAGGATCGCCGAAGCCTATGACTTTGGCGAGCAGATGCATGACGGGCAGTTCCGCCACTCGGGCGAGCCCTATTTCACGCATCCGGTGGCAGTGGCCGCGATCCTGACTGAACAGCGGCTGGATGATGCCACCATCATCACCGCGCTATTGCATGACACCATCGAAGACACCAAGGCCTCCTATGAGGAGGTCGAGCGCCGCTTTGGCGGCGAGGTGGCGATGCTGGTCGATGGTGTCACCAAACTGACCAACCTGCAGCTGTCCAGCCGCGAGACCAAGCAAGCGGAGAACTTCCGCAAGCTGTTCATGGCGATGTCCAAGGACCTGCGGGTGATCCTGGTGAAGCTCGCCGACCGCCTGCACAACATGCGCACCATCAAGGCGATGCGCCCGGAAAAGCAGGCCCAGAAAGCGCGCGAGACCATGGATATCTATGCGCCGCTGGCGGGGCGCATGGGGATGCAGTGGATGCGCGAAGAGCTGGAGGATCTGGCCTTCCGCGTGCTGAACGCCGAGGGGCGCCAGTCGATCATCCGCCGCTTTGTCACCCTGCAGCGCGAAACCGGCGACGTGATCCACCGGATTACCGGTGACATGCGCGGCGAGCTGGAAAAGGCAGGGATCGAGGCCGAGGTATTCGGCCGCGCCAAGAAGCCCTATTCGATCTGGCGCAAGATGCAGGCCAAAGATCAGGGGTTCTCGCGGCTGTCGGATATCTATGGCTTCCGGGTGATCACCCTGTCCGAAGAGGATGCCTACCGGGCGCTGGGCGCGATTCACCAGCGCTGGCGCGCGGTGCCGGGCCGGTTCAAGGACTACATCAGCCAGCCGAAATCGAACGGCTACCGCTCGATCCACACCACGGTGTCGGGCCGTGACGGCAAGCGGGTGGAGGTGCAGATCCGCACCCGGCAGATGCATGATGTGGCGGAAACCGGGGTTGCTGCGCATTGGTCCTACCGGGACGGCGTGCGCTCGGAAAACCCCTTTGCCGTGGACCCGGCCAAATGGATCGCTTCGCTGACCGAGCAGTTCGACGCCGAGGACGACCACAACGAATTCCTCGAGGCTGTGAAGCTCGAGATGTATTCGGACCAGGTGTTCTGCTTTACCCCCAAGGGCGACGTGATCAAGCTGCCCAAGGGCGCGACACCGATCGATTTTGCCTATGCCATCCATACCCGTATCGGCAGCTCCTGCGTCGGCGCCAAGGTGGACGGGATCCGGGTGCCGCTGTGGACCCGGCTGCGCAATGGCCAGTCGGTGGATGTGATCACCGCCGAAGGCCAGACCCCGCAGGTGAGCTGGCTGGAAATTGCGACGACGGGCAAGGCCCGCACCGCCATCCGCCGGAGCTTGCGCGAGGCGGACCGGGCGCGGTTTGTGAAACTGGGCCATGAGCTGGCGCGTTCTGCCTTTGAACATGTCGGCAAGAAAGCCACCGATAAGGCGCTGGAGACCGCGGCGCGGGCCTTGCGGGCCAGCGGCGTTGACGAATTGCTGGCACGGCTGGGTGCTGCGGAGATCACCGCGCATGACGTGGTGCAATCGGTGTACCCTGAGCTGACCACCGGAGATGGCGACGAAATTTCACCGCGCCGGGCGGTGGTCGGCCTGGAGCCGGGCCAGAGCTTTGAGCGTGCGCCCTGCTGCCAGCCGCTGCCAGGTGAGCGTATCATCGGCATCACCTACCGCGGCCGCGGGGTGGTGGTGCATGCGGCCGATTGCGACCGGCTGAGCGAATTCGAGGACCAGGTCGAGCGCTGGGTCGACGTGCAGTGGCACAGCGGCACCCACCCGGCGGCCTATGGCACCACACTGGAGCTGACCATCGGCAATGACGCCGGGGTGCTGGGACGCATTTGCACGTTGATTGGCGAAAAAAAGGCCAATATTTCGGACCTGGAATTTGTCGACAGGAAACCAGACTTTTACCGGCTTATGATCAATGTGGAGCTGCGGGATGTGGAGCAGCTGCACTCGCTTATGCTGACGCTTGAAGCGGAAAGCGATGTTGCCGCGGTTGCGCGGTTCCGGGAACGGCCGGAAGAGCGCCATTTTCCGGGATAAGCCGCTGAAACTCTGAGCCTGAATCTGGGCCGGAAACTGGGAAGGACGCACAGCTTTGGTATTCAGGCGCCGGGACAGACGTCCGCCCCTCCGGGCGCTGGCAGACTTCCTCTGGCCGCGCGGCGGCTGGGGAAGGGCGTTCCTGTATGTCAAGCACCGGGTGCGCCGGCTGCCCGATTCTCCTGAACGCATCGCACGCGGCATCTGGGCCGGTGTGTTTACCACCTTCACGCCGTTTTACGGGCTGCATTTTCTGGTTGCCGCCCTCATTGCCCGGGTGATGAACGGCAATATCCTCGCCTCGCTCAGCGCCACCTTCTTTGGCAATCCGCTGACCTATGTGCCGATCGGGGTGGCGTCCTTGCAAACCGGGCATTGGATCCTGGGGACCGAATTCGACGAGCAGGTCGACAAATCCCTGGTGGGCAAGTTCATGGATGCAGGCAAGGACCTGAAAGACAACCTGTTTGCCCTGTTCATGGATCAGCCGGCAGACTGGCAGGGGCTGCATCTGTTTTATAACGAGGTGTTCTATCCCTACATGATCGGCGGCATCATTCCGGGGATCATTTCGGCCACGGTCTGCTATGTGCTGAGCCTGCCGGCGATCCGGTTCTACCAGCAGCGCCGCCGGGCCAAGATCAAGGCCAAATTCGAGGCGATCAAGCAGCGCGCGGACATTGGCTCCGGCTCCTGATCCTGCCGGATTGTACCATTATTGCCTGTAAGCTTGCTCTTGTGCGCTGTCTGTCTAGTCTTGGGCTAAGGCTTTGACTTCAGACGGATGAGACAGCTTTCATGACACAGAACCAACTGCGGCTGGGTGTGAACATCGACCATGTCGCCACCGTGCGCAATGCCCGCGGCGGCGCCTATCCGGATCCGGTCCGGGCGGCGAAACTGGCCGAGGAGGCGGGCGCCGACGGCATCACCGCGCATCTGCGCGAAGACCGCCGCCATATCACCGATGCCGATATAGACGGGCTGATGGCGGCGCTGACAGTGCCCTTGAACTTTGAGATGGCGGCGACGGAGGAGATGCAGAAGATCGCCCTGCGCCACAAGCCGCACGCGGTCTGCATCGTGCCGGAAAAGCGAGAGGAGCGCACCACCGAGGGCGGGCTGGAAGTGGCGCGCGAGGAGAACCGTCTGGCGCATTACATTGCGCCGCTTCGGGATGCGGGCTGCCGGGTGTCGATCTTCATTGCGGCGGACAAGAAGCAGATCGAGGCCGCGCACCGGATTGGTGCCGAAGTGATCGAACTGCACACCGGCGCTTACTGCGATTTTCACGCCGAGGACAAGTTTGCCGAGCGCGATCGCGAACTTGAAGCGCTGCGCGAAATGTCGGCATTTGCGCATTCGCTGGGGCTGGAGGTTCACGCGGGCCACGGGCTGACATACGATACGGTGCAGCCGGTCGCGGCGTTCCCGGAGGTGAAGGAGCTGAACATCGGCCACTTCCTGATCGGTGAAGCGGTCTTTCGCGGGCTGGTGCCGGCAGTGCAGGAAATGCGCCGGCTGATGGATGAAGCACGGGGGTAACGGGGCAATGCAAGTCAATCTGATCCGCTACGGGCTGTTGTGGATGGCTGCCTCAGTTGGGATGATGCTGCTGGCGCTGTTGCTGTCGCAATTCGGGATGGATATGCCGGCCGGGCTGGCGACCGTGCTGCCGCCGATGTTTGCCTCGGTCATGGAGGGGTTGCGGATTGCGCGGGAGACCCGCGCGCCTCTGGCGGGCAAGGCCGCCTGGGTCAATGCGGCGGCAATGACTGGCGTTGTGGCCATTCTGACCACCGCCCAGCTGCCGCTGTTCTGGAACAACCCGGTGCTCGCCGAGGCGCGGGAAACGATACCGTTCGTGTTCCTTGCGGGTGTTTTCTGCGTGTTGCTGGCGGTGGTGCTGATGATCAACCGCCTGTTCCTGGGCCACGGCATCAAACTGGGGCTGAAGCGGCTGGAAGAATGATCCTGGGCGTTGGAACCGACCTTGCCAATATCGAGCGGATCCAGCGGACGCTGGACCGCTTTGGCGACAGGTTCCGCAACCGGGTCTTTACCGAAGTTGAACAGCGCAAGGCTGAGCGGCGGCGCGATGTGGCGGGCACTTATGCCAAGCGCTGGGCCGCCAAGGAGGCCTGTTCCAAGGCGCTGGGCACGGGATTGCGGATGGGGATTGCCTGGAAGGACATGGCGGTCTCCAACCTGCGCAGCGGTCAGCCGGTGATGCAAGTGACCGGCTGGGCGGCCGAGCGCCTGCGCGAGATGACCCCGCCCGGCCATGAGGCGGTAATCCACGTGACTTTGACCGACGATCACCCCTGGGCGCAGGCCTTTGTGGTGATCGAAGCGCGCCCCAAGGCGGAAGACCCCGCGGAAACGCCCTCTGGAACTTGACTTGCCCCCCTCAGCCCCGCATGTAGCCCCGGACCCTGTTTCCAAACCGGAGAGCCTGATGACGGCCAAAGCTAAGACCGGCAGTTCGATTGTCGAGACCATCAAGACAATCGTTTATGCGCTGCTGATCGCCGGTATCTTCCGCACCCTGTTCTTCCAGCCGTTCTGGATCCCCTCGGGCTCGATGAAGGAAACCCTGCTGATCGGGGATTTCCTGTTCGTGAACAAGATGGCTTATGGCTATTCCTATGCGTCCTGCCCCAGCGTGCGCATTCCTGCCGTGGGGCTGAACATCGACGCCAAGGACATTTGCGGTTTCCTGGACGGCGACAACACCCGCCTTATGGGCGGTGAGCCTGAGCGCGGCGATGTGGTGGTGTTCCGCCATCCGGTCAACGGCAATGATTTCATCAAGCGGCTGGTCGGCCTGCCGGGCGACAAAATCCAGATGAAGAACGGCGTGCTGTTCATTAATGGCGAAGCCGTGAAGCGCGAGGATGCTGGCCAGTTCGAAGAAGTGATGGAACGCCAGGGGCCGCAGGGGTCTTTCCCGCGCTGCGAGAACGCTCCGGTTGGCCAGGGTGCCGTCTGCAAAAAGACCCGTACCAAGGAAACCCTGCCCGGCGGCAACGAGCATATCGTGCTGAACATCACCAATCAGGGCATGGACCACACCGGCGTCTACCAAGTGCCGGAGGGGCATTTCTTCTTCATGGGCGACAATCGCGACAACTCCTCAGACAGCCGCCTGCCGCAATCCGCGGGCGGTGTTGGGTTTGTGCCGTTTGAAAACCTCATTGGCCGGGCCGACCGGATCATGTTCTCCTCTGCCGGGCGTTCGATGCTCTACTTCTGGACCTGGCGCGGCGACCGTTTCTTCAAGGGGATCCAGTGAAACTGTCCAAGGAACTGCGCGCGTTTGAAGAGCGGATCGGCTACCGGTTTAACCGTCCCGACCTGCTGCAGCGCGCCGTGACTCATGCGTCGGTGTCATCGCCCAACCGCAAGGACAATCAGCGGCTGGAGTTTCTGGGCGACCGGGTGCTGGGACTGGTGATGGCAACTGCGCTCTTGGAGCACGACAAGGCCGCCACCGAAGGCCAGCTGGCGCCGCGGTTCAACGCGCTGGTGCGCAAGGAAGCCTGCGCCGATGTTGCCAAGGAGATCGACCTGGGCGCAGTGCTGAAACTGGGCCGTTCCGAGATGATGTCCGGCGGCCGGCGCAAGCAGGCGCTCTTGGGCGATGCAATGGAAGCCGTGATTGCCGCGGTCTATAAGGATGCGGGCTTTGAGGCTGCGGCCGAGATGATCCTGCGCCTCTGGGGCAGCCGCATTCATCAGGTGGAAACCGACGCGCGCGACGCCAAGACCTCGCTGCAGGAATGGGCGCAGGCGCGCGGGCAGAAAGTGCCTGTCTATGCCGAGGTCTCCCGCAGCGGCCCGGACCACGCGCCGGTCTTCACTATCGCCGTGCGTTTGCAGGATGGTACCGAGGCGCAGGCCACCGCAGGCTCCAAGCGGCAGGCGGAACAGGCTGCCGCCAAGGCGCTGCTTGCGCAACTGGGCTGAGGTTTCAGGTCACCCGGATATAGCCCGCGAGCCCGGTCTTCTGGTGTTCGATCACATGGCAATGAAAGGCCCAGTCACCGGGATTGTCGGCGACCAAGGCGATTTCAGCTACCTCGTCTTTCAGCAGCAGCATGGTGTCGGTGACCAGCGGCGGCAGCTTGCGCAGGTTTGAACTGATCGGGACGAAGGCCAGCCCGTGCAAATGGATCGGATGCAGGTTCGGAGACTCGTTCCTCAGCCGCAGCACATAGCTCTTGCCGCGCTCCAGCGTTGCCAGCGGGCCGGTGCCCTTGGCGGCATCGCCTGCCCAGGGCGTGCGGTTGATCGACCAGAAACTGTAACCCATCGAGCCGCAGTAGCCGTCGTTGGGGGCATCGCCCTCCGGTGTCCAGCCAAAGACGAAATCATGCACTTCGGCATTTGCCAGATCAGGCCGCGAAAGCGGGTTGGCAGGCAGCGGCTTTAGCTCCCGCAGATCCCGTGCCAGGTTCGCGCCGACGGACCGAAGCTGCGCCATGGTGCGCGTTGGCTGCCCCGGCAGCTCTGTCAGCAAGTCTGCCGTCTCCCCCTCGCCCGCAGGCATCCGCACTGCAAAATCCACCCGCTGGCCGGGGCCGACCAGCAAGGGCGCTTCGGCAGAAGGCAGAGGCACATCAATCTCCACCGGGTGCCCGTCCCAGGCAATGATGCGCGCCTGCGATGTGCTGAGATGCAGCTTGTAGATCCGGGTTGTGTCGGTGTTGACCACGCGCAGGCGCACCAGCCCGCCTGCCGGGTGGTCATAGACCGGTGCCTGCAGCCAGTTAGCGGTCAGCACATTGCCATGGGTGCCGCCCCGTGCGGCCCCGCGCGCGGTGTAATAGGGCAGGAAGGCGCCCTCATCATCCAGCCGGAAGTCGCGCAGGTTGATCACCTGGTCGCCGTCAAAGCCGGGATCCTCCGCCTCCTTGATCACCATCACCCCGGTCAGCCCATGCGCCATCTGCGCCATGGTCATGCAATGCGGGTGATACCAGTAAGTGCCGGCATCGGGCGGCGTAAAAGTGTACTCAAAGCTCTCGCCGCCTGCGATCGGCACCTGGGTCAGGTAGGGCACCCCGTCCATTTGGTTGGCTATCCGCAGCCCGTGCCAGTGCATTGCGGTGTAATCCGGCGTGCCATTGGTCACCCGCAGGTGCATGGGTTTGCCCTGCGCGCCAAACAGAACCGGCGGCGGCGCGCCCGGCGACAGGCTCACCATTCCTTCGGTCGGCTTGTCCCGGAACGTGAAGCTGGCGGGCTGAAGTGTCAGCTCCTGCACATTCCCAGCGCTGGCTAGGCCCCAGCCAGCAGCCCCGACAGCGCCGCCTGCTGCAGCGGTGCCAAGCAAAAAATCACGGCGGTTCATCAGGCAGGCCTCCTGTCATGCATTCAAAGAACGGCCTGGCTGTCGGAATGGCTCGGCGCTGCGGTTGTTGCATGGGGAGTGCCACAGGTCTTTGACCTAGGGCAAGCCTGTGCGAGGCTGGCCTGAATGCCCTGGAAAACACCTCTGGCCCCTGTGGGTAAAATCCTGTAGGGGGTCTGCTCTGCAAACAGGACCAGTACAGATGACCACACGCGCCGGATTCGTTGCCCTGATCGGAGAGCCCAACGCGGGCAAATCCACCCTGCTGAACCGTATGGTCGGGGCCAAGGTCTCAATCGTGACACACAAGGTGCAAACCACCCGCGCCCGCATCCGCGGTGTGGCAATGGAGGGCGATGCACAGCTGGTGTTCGTGGACACCCCCGGCCTGTTCAAACCCCGCCGCCGTCTGGACCGGGCGATGGTTGCCGCCGCCTGGGGCGGCGCTGCGGACGCTGACGTTGTCGTCCTGATGGTCGAAGCCCACCGCGGCATCACCGAAGGCGTCGAAACGATCCTTGAAGGCTTGGAGGAAATCGGCGAGGGCCGCACCGTGGCGCTGGCGATCAACAAGATCGACAAGGTGCCGGCCGAGAAACTGCTGGGCCTCGCCCAAGACCTGAACAGCCGCTATGGTTTCGCAGAAACCTTCATGATCTCGGCCGAGCGCGGCCACGGCGTCGACGACCTGCGCCAGTGGCTGGCAGGCAAGCTGCCGGAAAGCCCCTGGCTCTACCCCGAGGACCAGATTGCCGACCTGCCGATGCGGATGATCGCTGCGGAAATGACCCGCGAAAAGCTGACCCTGCGGCTGCACCAGGAATTGCCCTATCAGCTGACCGTCGAGACCGAGAAATGGGAAGAGCGCAAGGACGGCTCGGCCCGGGTTGACCAGCTGATCTATGTGATGCGCGACGGCCACAAAGGCATCGTGCTGGGCAAGCGCGGCGAGACCATCAAGGCGGTCTCCCAGGCTGCCCGCGCGGAACTGGAAGACTTCCTGGGCCGCAAGGTGCATTTGTTCCTGCAGGTGAAAGTGCGCCCGAACTGGCTGGAAGAGGCCGAGCGCTACTCGGAAATGGGCCTCGACTTCAAAGACGGCAACTGAGGCGGGGCGCCTTGGATTTCCTCTTGCCCGAAGTATCCCCGCCGGAGGCTCCGGCGCCCTCATCCGCCTCCGCTGCCGGGGGTAATGCGCAATGAGCCGCCTCACTGCGGAATTCTGGGTGCAGGCCTATCTGGCCCGGTTGCGGCTGATGGATATCCCAGCCTTTGTCACCGCGCATGGCGACGACACGGCCGGCGCCGTTCTGGTCAAGCTCAATACCCTTGACGGCCGGGCCAGCGCCTTTCACCGCACTTATGACCTGATGAGCGGCAACCGGAAATGGGATGCGCTGGCTTCTGGGGCAGAAACGGATGTGGACGCCTCGATCCGCCGCCAGCAGGAGTTCGACCCTGATCTCTGGGTGATCGAGGTCGAGGACCGCCGCGGCCGCCACTTGCTGGACGAGCCCGGGCTGGAGTAGTTGCGGCCACTTGCAGGCGCCGCTGCAATCGGTTCTGCTGGTACAGTCCGGATGACAGGGAGACCCGCCGTTGGAATGGCGTGATCACGGCATATTGCTTTCAATTCGCCGCCACGGTGAAAATTCGGCGATCATTGATGTATTCACCGAAGAACATGGCCGCCATGCGGGCGTGGTGCGCGGCGGCGCCGGCCGCAGGATGGCGCCGGTGCTGCAGCCGGGCGCACAGCTTGATCTCACCTGGCGGGCCCGGCTGGAAGAGCACCTCGGCAGTTATGACGCTGAACTGTTGCGCAGCCGGGCGGCTGCGGCTTTGTCCGGGCGGCTGGCGCTGGCCGGGCTCAACGCGGTGACGGCGCTGCTTGGCTTCTGCCTGCCGGAGCGCGAACCGCACCCCGCGCTCTACCGGCGCAGCGAAAACCTGCTGGATCTCCTGGAGAACGAGGAGCTTTGGCCGCTTGCCTATCTGCGCTGGGAACTGGCGCTGCTGGAGGAATTGGGGTTTGGCCTGGATTTCACGGCCTGTGCGGTGACTGGGCGCACCCGCGGCCTGGAGTTTGTATCACCCAAGTCGGGCCGGGCTGTTTCACGTGAAGGCGCCGGGGACTGGGCCTGGCCGTGCTGCCGTTGCCGCCGGTGATGCTGGGAGAAGGCGCTGCGGAGGATGCTGAGATTGTGCAGGCGCTGCGCACCACCGGCTATTTCCTGGAAACACATCTGGCGCCATCGCTGGGCAACCGGACGCTGCCGGACGCACGCGGGCGGTTCGCGGACCTGCTCAGCGCGCGGCTTTGAACAGCATTTCGCGCCCTTGTTCGTTGCTGAGGATCAGCACGTCTCCTGAGATTTCGGCGAGTGTCATCTCTTGCAGCGCTGTCAGAAACGCGGTTTCGGCATCCTGCTCCGGGCCCGGGCAATCTGCAGGGGCCGCGGCCGTGGGCATTTCGGCGGCAAACCAGGGGTAGGGCGCGGTCTGGCTGGCACGGAAGCGGGTGCAGGGTGTCTGGCCTGCGATTTTGCCGGGCGCTGGAAAGGCCAGGCTGGCGGTTGCCGGAAAACCGGCGCCGTCAATGCTGGAGAGCTGCCACAGCTTGCCGGCCGCCCCATATGCGGAGAGAGTCTCGTCGCCGGTACAGGCGCCGGTGAGCAGAAACACAAGGATCCAGGCAAGGCGCGGCATCAGAAGAGACCAATTGCTGTGGCAGCCGGAACTGTGAAGAGAGACCCTGTCAAATGCAAGGCGCTATCGGGGAGGGGGGCACGGTGTGCTCCCGCCCGTCGCGGCGGCATTGGAAATGCCTTGCTTCCGTTGGGCGTGGCGCCGCGCGGCGCGCGGCGCGGTCGCGCCCCTTGCAGAAATCCGCTGCCGCGCCGTGTGCAGCACGGCGCCATGCTCAAGGCTGGAGGGGGCGGGAGGGCGTGCGCGGCTAGTTGGTGTTGATGATGTCTGCGACCTTGCGGCCGATTTCAGTGCTGGCCTTCACTGACGGGTGGATCATGTCGAGGGCATGGTAGGAGCGGTCGCCAAAAGGCACCATGTCCTTGAGTGACAGGAAGTGGATGCCTTCGTCCAGTGCCGCAAGCCGTTCAATGCGGGTTTCCAGTTCGTTGCCCTCGTCGCGGCAGTGCTCGATCAGCGATCCGACTCCGGGGCTGCGCAGGTAGCCGACATAGATGACCCTGGCACCGGTCGCGCGCAGCTCCGACAGCATGCCGGGGATTGCACCCTTGCGCCCGTCTGCCGAAATCAGCTTGTCCATCTTGCGGTTGCAGGCAATGCAGCCGCAGCCGAGCCAGAGATCATTGCCGCCGCCGTTGACAATCACCCAGTCCCATTTTCCGGGCCTGTACTGGTTGCGGATCTGCAGTCCGGCTGCGGCAGAGACCGGCAGTTTGTAGATGACCCGTGCGGCGGAAACGGAACGGTCGACCACAGGTTCCTGCAGTTCTTGGGCCACAGTGTCTGCAACCGATTTGCCTGCCAGGCTGTGCCAGGCCAGAAGGGAATCCCCCATGGCCAGAATGCGGGAAGGATGTTCGGCCGGCACGGCATCGCCGCAAGCGGAAAGCAGCATCAGGAACGGAACAAGGAGGCAGCGCAGAAGGGTCATGGTTTCTTGTTAACCACGAATTGTTAAGGAACGAATAACCAGGATTGGAAACAGTGTTATTCCGCGCGGCCATTGCAAGCTGGCCGCATTTTGCGCTCCAAAGAAAAAGCCCGGCGCGGCGGCCGGGCTTTGGTGCACATGAATTGCAGCGGCTGCTGGCAGGTCAGCCCAGCAGGCGGCGGGCGATGACTTGTGCCTGGATTTCGGCGGCGCCCTCAAAGATGTTGAGGATGCGGGCATCGCAGAGCACGCGGGAGATCTTGTACTCCATCGCAAAACCGTTGCCGCCGTGGATCTGCAGGCCGTTGTCGGCTGCTGCCCAGGCGACCCGTGCGCCCAGCAGCTTGGCCATGCCGGCCTCCAAGTCGCAGCGGTGGCCGTGGTCTTTTTCCCAGGCCGAGAAATAGGTGAGCTGCCGGGCGATCATGATTTCCACCGCCATCATCGCCAGCTTGCCGGAGACGCGCGGGAAGTTGATCAGCGACTTGCCGAACTGCTTGCGCTCCTGCGCGTATTGCATGGCGATGTCCAGCGCTGATTGCGCGACGCCGATGGCGCGGGCCGCGGTCTGGATACGGGCCAATTCAAAGGTCTCCATCAGCTGCTTGAAGCCTTTGTTCTCCTCGCCGCCCAAGAGGTTTGCACCCTTCACATGGAAGTTGTCGAAGCCCAGCTCGTATTCCTTCATGCCGCGGTAGCCGAGCACCTCGATCTCGCCGCCGGTCATGCCTTCAGTCGGGAAGGGATGCTCGTCGGTGCCCGGGGTCTTTTCCGCCAGGAACATCGACAGGCCGCGGTGGTCGGTGGTGTTCGGATCGGTGCGCGCCAGCAGGGTCATCACATGGGTGCGCGCCGCATGGGTGATCCAGGTCTTGTTGCCAGTGATCTTGTAATCGCCGTTCTCATCCTTCACCGCGCGGGTGCGCAAGGAGCCGAGGTCGGAGCCGGTGTTCGGCTCGGTGAACACTGCGGTGGGCAGGATCTCGGCGCTGGCCAGTTTCGGCAGCCAGTTGGCTTTCTGCTCGTCAGTGCCGCCGCAGAGGATCAGCTCGGCCGCAATCTCGGAGCGGGTGCCCAGGGAGCCAACGCCGATATAACCGCGCGAGAGTTCCTCGGAGACCACCACCATCGAGGCCTTGGACAGGCCAAAGCCGCCGTATTCCTCGGGGATGGTCAGGCCGAAGACGCCCATCTCCGCCAGCTCTTCGATCACGCTCAGCGGGATCAGCTCATCCTTCAGGTGCCAGTCATGGGCACTCGGCTCGACCTTTTCGACCGCATAGCGGCGGAACTGGTCGCGGATCATTTCCAGCTCTTCTTCCAGGCCGGAGGTGCCGAACATGGTGGAGCCTGCCTGCTCTTCCATCAGTTCAACCAGGCGGGAGCGGGCGGCCTGGCTGTTGCCCTGCTCGCAGAGCGTCATCACCGCAGGCACCATCAGCGAGCGCTGCGCATCCTGGCTCAGACCCAGGTCCTGCAGGCGGATGATCTCGCCCTGGTTCATCTGGATGCCACCGTAGACTTGCCACAGGTATTCGCCAAAGCCGATCTGATGGATCAGCTGCTCCATCTCGCCGAACTTGCCCTCGCCTTGCAGCTTCTCGGCCCATTTCTGCATCTGCCGCAGCGAGTAGACGTAAGTGGCCAGCCAGGACAGCCCGTGCGCGGCGACCTGGTTTTCCTCGATCAGCTTGCCGGAAACGCGGCCCTCGCTGCTGACCATTTCCTTCACGGAGGCCCGGGCAGCGTCAAGCAGCTGGTCCAGCGGTTCCAGGGCGGCGCCGGTCAGTGCCAGCAGGTCGGGAATGAGTGTCGGTTTCATCTGCAAGTCCTGTCCGTCATGAGCCATGAATCAGATCCTTCTTCGGTCGCCCGGTGGTAAATCATTTTGCAGGTGCAGCGCAACAAAAATACTCACAGGTGCGGCGTTTGGATCAAATATTGCGTGTTGATTTTGCCGGTGCAGCGCGGCACGGATGTGGTAGAGCAGGGTTATGAGCGCATTGTTTTCCCTCATTTCCCCGGCCGAGCTGGCAGCCGCTTTTGGAATCGCATTGCTGGCAGGCACCGTCAAAGGGCTGGTCGGCTTTGCCATGCCGATGATCTTCATTTCCGGCCTCAGCATGTTCCTGGCGCCAGATCTGGCGCTGGCGGGGCTGATTCTGCCAACTTTGGTCACCAACGGAATGCAAGCGCTGCGGCAAGGGCCGCGGGCGGCAGTGGCTTCTATCGGCAAGTTCCGGGTGTTTCTGCTGATTGGCCTGATGTGCCTGCTGCTCAGTGCCCAATCGGTGCGGGTGCTGCCGCAGCAGGTGCTGCTGCTGGTGATCGGGGTGCCGGTGACGGTCTTTGCCTTTATCCAGCTGATGGGAAAGACCTTTTCGATCACCAATCCGACCCGCCGCAGCGAGGCCGCGGTGGGCGGCATTGCCGGGCTGATTGGCGGGGTGTCGGGTGTCTGGGGGCCGCCGACGGTGGCCTATCTGACCGCATTGGGCACCGAAAAGACAGAGCAGATCCGGGTGCAGGGTGTGATCTACGGCCTCGGAGCCGTGGCGCTGCTGCTGGCGCATGTCGGCTCCGGTGTGATGCGGGCGGAAACGGCACCTTTCTCTTTGGCTCTGATTGTGCCCGCAGTGGCGGGCATGTGGATCGGCGGCCAGTTGCATGACCGGATCGACCAGGTGCTGTTCCGCCGGGCCACGCTGGTGGTGCTGCTGATCGCCGGCTTGAACCTCTTGCGCCGCGGGCTGCTGATGTAAACAGTGCACAAGCGGGGAGAGGGCATGTTTCAACGCTTCAGTGCAACACAACTGGCGACAGGGTCGATCCTGATCGCGCTGGCGGTGACCGGGCTGAAAGTTGCTGCCTGGATGCTGACCGGCTCAGTTGCGCTGCTGTCGGATGCGCTTGAGTCCTTCGTGAACATCGGCGGCGCTGTGATTGCCTGGTTTGCCGTGCGCTATGCCCAGCGGCCTGCGGATGACGGCCATCCCTACGGCCACCACAAGGCGGAGTATTTCTCGGCCGTGGCCGAAGGCATCATGATTGTGATCGCCGCAGTGGTGATCCTGCATGAGGCTGTGAATGCCCTTGGCCGCCCCTCGGCTGCCGATTGGGGCACGGCGGGCCTGCTGGTCAATGCGCTGGCCATGGTGCTGAACCTTGCCTGGGCGCGGGTGTTGCTGGCGGCGGGCGGACGGCTGAAGTCGCCGGCGCTGTCGGCAGGCGGGCGGCATCTGATGAGCGATGTCTGGACTTCGGCCGGGGTGCTGGCCGGGCTGATCCTGGCCTTGGCCAGCGGCTGGGCTTTCCTCGACCCGCTGCTGGCGCTCTTGGTGGCGGTCAATATCCTGCGCGAGGGCTGGCTGGTGATCGCCTCCTCGGTGAACGGGCTGATGGATACCGCAGCGCCGGAAGCGGAACGCAGAAAGATCGAGGAGATCATTCACCGCATGGGCTCCGGGGCGCTTCAGGTGCATGACCTGAAGACGCGCCGGGCGGGGCAGGCGCTGTTTATCGAGTTTCATATGGTTGTGGACGGCGCCATGACGGTGCGGGCCTCGCATGGCATTTGCGACCTGATCGAGATTGCCCTTCGCGATGCCTTGCCCGAAGCGCAGGTGGTGATTCACGTGGAGCCCGAGCACAAGCTGGAGCCCGCCGGGATCAAGCCGCGCTGAAGCGTTTGCATTTCCGCTGCGCCTGCCGTTTAAGCAGCCTCAAACAGGCACAAGGAGCGGGACTATGGCAATGGAGTGGAACAGGCTGCTGAACCCGGGAAGACTGTGCCGGCCGGAGTTCGAGGAGCTGCCGGGGCGCCCGGCCTATCTGCAGGACTATGACCGCATCCTGTTCTCCGAACCGTTCCGGCGGCTGGCGCAGAAGACCCAGGTGCATCCGCTTTATGAGCACGACCATGTGCATCACCGGATGATTTACAGCCTGGAAACCGCCAGCGTCGGCCGCTCTCTTGGCACTCTGGCGGGGCAGGCCATGCTGAAAGAGGGCTTCATCACAGAGCAGCAGCGCGACGCGATTGCGGGCACCATCCAATCCGCCTGCCTGCTGCACGACATCGGCAACCCGCCTTTCGGGCACTCCGGCGAAGACAGCATCGGGGCATGGTTCGCAACTCAGTTCAGGGCTGGCTCCGGCGCTGCCGGTTCGGTGGGCCGGGCGCAGCAGGCAGAGTTCACCGCGTTCGAAGGCAACGCCCAGGGGTTCCGCATTGCCAGCCGCCTGGAAATGGCGCGGCGGGACGGCGGTATGCGGCTGTCCTACGCAACACTCGGTGCGTTTATGAAATACCCCTGTACAGCTGAGGCGCGCCAATTATCCGAGGGCGGCTATGTGGGGCTCAAGAAATTCGGGGTGTTCGGCACCGAAGCCACCCATTTTGCGGAGGCCGCCGAAGCACTGGGGCTGCGCGCAGAGGGCAGCGGCGCAGCGCGCCACTGGCGCCGCCATCCGCTCGCCTTCCTGGTCGAGGCGGCAGACGACATCTGCTACCGCATTCTGGACCTGGAGGACGCCGCGACAGTCGGTGACTTGGACAGCCGGCTTGTCATTGATTGCTTGGAGAAAATTGCGGGTAAACCCAACCGGGCGGATGATCCGCAGGCCACCACCCGTGATATCGTTGCCTTCCGCCGCGCCAGTGCAATTACCAAGGCAATCGAGGCCGCGGTTGAAGCCTTTATGGACAATTACGGTGCCATCATGGCCGGGGATTTCAACGATGGGCTGATGGAGATATCCTCCAAGCGGGAGGCCTTCGACGAAATGAAGGAGATTTCCAACGCGCGCATCTTTACGGCGTTGCGCAAAACCGAACTGGAAATCAAGGGCCGTCAGGTCCTGTATGCGGTTCTGGATCACTTCCATGAACTTTATACGGACCTCGGCGCGTGCGGCTGGGACACCGAAGAACTGAAAGCCGCCAACGGCTATTGGGCGAAGCTGATCCGCGCTGTCGATCTGGATCTGCGCGGGGTGGAAGACGCATACACCGCGATGCATTCTCTGGCGGATTTCGTTTCCGGCATGACCGACCGCTATGCACTCAAGGTGCGGGACATGGTTACGGGGGCGGCCGCCCGCTAGCCGGCACGCCGGTTCTCGGCCGCTTCGCGTGCCTCATCACGTTTGCGCTCGGCCATGGTGTCGGTGATGCGGCTGGCCCATTGGTTGTTCTCGTCTGCCAGCGCCTTGATCTCGCGGGCGAGATAAGCAAAGCCGAGGCCCGCCTTACCCGCGCGCGCTGCCTCGATGCCTGCATTGATCGCCAGAATCGACAGTTTCTGCACCGACCACAGGATGTTTTCTGCCAGATCAATGATCTCGGCATTAGCTTCTTCTGTGCGGTTCAGGGTTGCCTGCAATTCCCTGCGCAGATTCACCTCTGCGGATGCATCCACCACCAGGCCTTCTAGATAGACCATCTCGCCCCGGTCGTCGTAGACCGCATTGCCGCGCTCGCGCACCCAGGCCTCTGACCCGTCCGGGCGGTTGAGCCGGTAGGCAACGTCCCAGTTTTCCCTGGCTTCGATGGCAGCGTCCACATCGGCAAACACCCGGTCAATGTCGTCCTTGTGGGTCAGCCCGACATAGGACACCTTGGCGTTGCCCAGGATATCGGATTTTGCGCAGCCGCAGAGCTTCTCGACCTGGCCTGCCATGAATTCCATGGTGAAATTCTCGTCGTTGGCACAGCGGTAGACAAAGGCACTGCCGGAGCTGAAGATGCTGTTGAATACCGTCAAAGCTTGCGTGTCCATGTGGCCCTTTCCCAGCGAGGAGGCTGCGCAAAATGCATGTGATCTGAGTGTCTGATTCCTCAATAGCGTGGGTTCGTGCCGTTAAATTAGCGTATATTGGCCATTTGCGGCATTGGGTGCCTGCAGATGCGGCACATAAAAGAAAAACCCCGGCCGGAACCGGGGTTTTCTTAAGGCTTTGGTAGGGAAGGGAATCAGCCGATGGCAGCTGCTTTCACATCCTCGTCGATGAACGGAAGGTACTGTTCGAAGTTGTCCGAGAACATCTGAACCAGCTTGGCCGCCTGACGGTCGTAGGCTTCCTGATCATCCCAGGTGCGGCGCGGATCCAGCAGCACTTCCGGCACGCCCGGCACGGTGACCGGCACGTCAAAGCCGAAGTTGCCGTCCTTGCGGAATTCTGCCTCGGCCAGCGAGCCGTCCAGTGCTGCTGTCAGCAGCGCGCGGGTCGCCTTGATCGGCATCCGCGAGCCGACACCATAGGCGCCGCCGGTCCAGCCGGTGTTGACCAGCCAGCAGGTGGCGCCGTGCTGGGCGATCTTCTCGCGCAGCAGGTTGCCATAGACTTCCGGGCGGCGCGGCATGAAGGGGGCGCCGAAGCAGGTGGAGAAGGTCGGCTCCGGCTCGGTCACGCCGCGCTCGGTGCCGGCCACCTTGGAGGTGAAGCCGGACAGGAAGTGGTACATCGCCTGCGCCGGGGTCAGCCGCGAGATCGGAGGCAGCACGCCGAAGGCATCACAGGTCAGCATGATGATGTTCTTCGGGTGGCCGCCGCGGGCGCTGTCCGACGCATTGGAGATATAATGCAGCGGGTAGGCGCAGCGCATGTTGGCGGTCAGGCTGTCGTCGTTGAAATCCAGCTCTTTGGTCTCTTCGTCGAACACCATGTTCTCGATCACGGTGCCGAACTTGGAGGTGGTCGCGTAGATTTCCGGCTCTGCCTCGGGGTTCAGGTTGATGGTCTTGGCATAGCAGCCGCCTTCAAAGTTGAAGGTGCCGTTGTCGGCCCAGCCATGCTCGTCATCGCCGATCAGCACCCGGTCCGGGTCGGCGGACAGGGTGGTCTTGCCGGTGCCCGACAGGCCGAAGAACACGGCGGTGTCGACCGGGTTGCCCTTGGCATGGTTGGCGGAGCAGTGCATCGGCATGATGCCCTTTTCCGGCAGCAGGTAGTTCAGCAGGGTGAACACGGATTTCTTGTTCTCGCCCGCGTATTCGGTGCCGCCGATCAGGATCATCTTGCGGTCGAAGTTCATCGCGATGATGGTCTCCGAGCGGCAGTTGTGTTTTTGCGGATCCGCCTGGAAGCTGGGGCAGTTGATCACGGTGAAATCGGCGGTGAAGTCGTCCAGGTCCTCGCGGTCGGGACGGCGCAGCATGGTGCGGATGAACAGGTTGTGCCAGGCCAGCTCAGTCACCATGCGAACATTGATCGCATGCGCCGGGTCGGCACCGCCGACCAGATCCTGCACGTAGTAATCCTTGCCCTTCATGTGCTCCAGCATGTCGTTGTAGAGCGCATCAAAGCCTTCCGGGCTCATCGCCGCGTTGTTGTCCCACCAGATGGTGTCGCGGACGCTGTCGGATTTCACGACATGTTTGTCCTTGGGCGAACGGCCGGTGAATTTGCCGGTGGTCACGAGGAAAGCGCCGCCATTGCCCAGCGTGCCTTCGCCGCGCTTCAGCGCGGCTTCGATCAGCGCCGGCTCCATGAAGTTGTAGTAGACATTGCCCAGACCCTCGATGCCCTGATCTTCGAGGCGGAATTGCGGGTTAACCCGTCCAGATGTCATGCGTTTTTTCTCCTGTGGCGGCGCGGCGGCACGCAGGCTGCGCGGCTGCGCCAATGGGGCAATAGAAAACGGCATCGCTGCCGGTGGCGGGGTCTTAACATGGGCCTTCGGGCGGTGAACAGGCCGGCTTCCCCTAGTTAGCGCCACCAAGGCGATGTTTAGCGCAACCATTGATTTAACAGTTGATTTAACAGCCGCAGCCGCCTGCTTGTTCAGCAGGCGCTAAGGTATTTTTGCCCCAATTGGGCCCAAAGATGGCCGCGATTCTTCAAATGGGATTGATTCGGAGCACCATAAGGGCGATGAAAGTGGTAAAAACAAAACAGAGCAGAGCAGATTAGGGGCAATTCCGATGTCAAAGATTGCTTTGGTTGACGATGACAGGAACATCCTGACATCCGTCTCCATGACGCTTGAGGCCGAGGGCTTCGAGGTCGAGACCTATAACGATGGCCAGGCGGCACTGGACGCGTTCAACAAGAAGTTGCCGGACATGGCGGTGCTGGATATCAAGATGCCGCGCATGGACGGCATGGATCTGTTGCAGCGGCTGCGCCAGAAAACCCAGATGCCGGTGATCTTCCTCACCTCCAAAGATGATGAGATCGACGAGGTGCTGGGTCTGCGCATGGGCGCCGATGATTATGTGAAAAAGCCGTTTTCGCAACGTCTTCTGGTTGAACGCATCCGGGCGCTTTTGCGCCGGCAGGAGGCGATCAGCAGCGATGCCTCCGGTGGCAGCAGCCCCGAGACCAAGGTGATGGAGCGCGGCAACCTGCGGATGGACCCGCTGCGCCATGCGGTCAGCTGGAAGGGCAAAGATGTGTCGCTGACCGTCACCGAGTTTCTGCTGCTGCAAGCGCTGGCGCAGCGTCCAGGCTTCGTCAAGAGCCGCGACCAGCTGATGGATGTGGCCTATGACGATCAGGTCTATGTGGATGACCGCACCATCGACAGCCACATCAAACGCCTGCGCAAGAAGATGCGCAGCGCGGATTCAGATTTTGCGGCGATCGAAACCCTTTATGGGATCGGTTACCGTTACAACGAAGAATAAGCGGCTCGATTGAGCGGGGCGGAATGCCACCGGGGCCGGAGGAGAAGGCGCGCATGCGCGATACCAGCATAACGCAACGCCAGCAGGACGGCGATGTTGTTCTGGGGGAGGACTGGGTCACCCCTGAGCAATCCGTCACGCGGGAAATGCAGGTCAAGCGCGCGCGCCGGGGGCTTTTGTCGCTCAAAGGTTCACCGCTGACCCGCAAGATCATTACCTTCAACCTGATCGCGCTGATCATCCTGGTTGCCGGGATCCTGTATCTGAATTCCTCGCGCCAGAGCCTGGTGCAGCAGCGGGCGGGCACCCTGGTGTCAGAGGCCATGCTGGCCGCCAATGTGTTCGAGGCGGAAATGCCGGCTGCAGGCGCCGTCAGCTTTGCTGCGGGTGATGGCATCCAGGTGGAAGACACCCTGGCCCGTCTAAGCTTGCGCAGCGGAGTCGAGGCCTTTGTGTTCGACACCACCGGAAATCTGATTTCCAGCATCAAGGGTGCCGGCCGCAGCGACGCGCTGAACAGCCTGCACGACAGCACCGGAAACCGCACGCTGATCAGCGATGCTTTGGCTGCTATCTGGGGCTTTGCAGACGGCGGCAGCAATCCGGCGGCAGCTGACGCCGAAACCGCTCCGGCCCTGGAACTGCGTCTGGCCGGCCTTGTTGACCGCGCCATGAACGGCGGCACCGGGGTGGAAACCGTGGCGGACACCAGCGGCAGCCGGGTGATCTCGGCGGCAACCCCGATCATGCACAACGGCAAGGCTGTCGGCGTCATTGCCCTGACTTCGCCCACCGGCGAGGTGGACGCGCTGGTGCGCGGCGAGCAGGAGCGGGTGCTGCAAATGTTCGTTGTTGCCCTGCTGGTCTCGGTCGGTTTGAGCTTGGTGCTGGCCTCGACTATTGCCAACCCGCTGGCCGACCTGGCCGAAGCGGCGGAACTCGGCCGCGAGCGCGGCAGCCGCAAGTCCAACCCCGGCCGGATCCGGATCCCAGACCTTTCGGCCCGCCCGGATGAGATCGGCCGCCTGAGCCGGGCCCTGCGCGGCATGGTCAAGGCGCTTTACACCCGGATCGACAGCAACGAACAGTTTGCAGCCGATGTGGCGCATGAGATCAAGAACCCGCTGGCGAGCCTGCAATCCGCGGTCGGCACTCTGCGCATGGTCCGCCGCGATGATCAGCGCGAAAAGCTTATGGAGGTGATCGAACACGACGTGCGCCGTCTCGACCGCCTGGTCAGCGACATCTCCAACGCCTCCCGGCTGGATGCCGAGCTGGTCAAGGAGGAGGAAGAAGAATTCGACCTGCTGACCATGCTGGGCAACCTGAACCAGTATCTGGGCGAGGATGCCCGCGCCAAGGGTGTCGATTACATTACCGACCTTCCCGCACAGCCGATCATGCTGCAGGGGCTGGAGGCACGCCTGGCCCAGGTCTTTGTCAACCTGATCACCAACGCGATCTCCTTCTGCGAGGAGGGCGATGCCATCCGCGTCTGGGCGCGGCGCCGCGCCAACCGGGTGCTGGTGGTGGTCGAGGATACCGGTCCCGGTATTCCGGATCAAGCGCTGTCCAAGATCTTCAAACGCTTTTATTCCCAGCGCCCGGTGGAGCATTTCGGCAATAATTCCGGCCTTGGCCTGGCAATCTCGAAACAGATTGTCGAGGCGCATGGCGGTGTGATCTGGGCTGAAAACATCCGCCCCACCGAGGCTGATGTAACTTCCGAGCCGCTGGGCGCGCGTTTTGTGGTAGGCTTGCCCGTCTGAACCCGGTGTAGCCCATGTCCGAACCGCAAAGCCTCATCCTGCATGCCTCCTGCGTCGCGCTGGAGGGGCAGGGGCTTTTGATCACTGGCACCTCGGGGCAGGGCAAATCGGCGCTAGCGCTGCAGCTGATGGCCTATGGTGCCCAACTGGTTGCCGACGACAGAGTGCTGCTGCAGCTTCTGGACGGCGCGGCCGTGGCCAGCGCCCCGGAGCCGATCCGCGGATTGATCGAGGCACGGTATATGGGCTTGCTGAAGGCGCAGGTCCGCAGCCCGGTGCCGGTGGCGGCGCTGGTCGACCTGGATGAGGCCGAAACGGAACGCCTGCCGCAGCGGCATTGCACGCAACTGCTGGGACAGGAAGTGCTGCGTCTGAAACGTGTGGACGGCGCCCATTTCGCCCCGGCCCTTATTCAATACCTCAGATGCGGAGCAATTGATCCCGATGCCTGATGCGGAAAAGCAGGCGGTTCCGGTCGTCCTGGTAACCGGCCCGTCCGGGGCTGGGCGGACCACCGCGATCAACGTGCTCGAAGACCTTGGTTTTGAGGCGATCGACAATCTGCCGCTGCGGCTGCTGCCCGGGCTGATCGACGCCGCTGCCGCGCCCCGGCCGATGGCGCTGGGATTGGACAGCCGCAACCGGGATTTCTCGCCGCGGGCACTGATGGATGTGATCGACATGCTGTCGGGCCGCCGCGAGGTGGAGCTCACGGTGCTATATCTCGATTCCCAGCCGGACGTGCTGCTGCGCCGCTATTCGGAAACCCGCCGCCGCCACCCAATGGCGCCGGCGGAATCGCCAGGCGAGGGGGTGCGCCGCGAGCTGGATCTGATGGCGCCGATCCGCGACCGTGCGGATATCCTGCTGGATACTTCAGCGATGAATGTCCACCAGCTAAAGGCGGAGATCGAACGCTGGTTTGCGCCCGAGGGCCGGGCGCTAGCCTTGTCGGTGCAGAGCTTCTCCTACAAGCGGGGCATGCCGCATGGCATTGACATGGTGTTCGACTGCCGGTTTCTGGCAAATCCTTATTGGCAGCCAAAGCTGCGCCAATTGAACGGCCAGGATGCCGAAGTGCAGGAGTATGTTCGGAGCGATGCCCGTTTCGCGCCGTTCTTTTCACGGGTTCTGGACCTCACCCGCCTGCTTCTTCCAGCTTACCGGGAAGAGGGCAAATCGCATCTGTCCATCGGATTCGGCTGCACCGGAGGCCAGCACAGATCCGTCACAATGGCGGAAACCCTGGCCAAGGCCCTTGCAGAAGACGGCCTGCAAGTGTCAATTAGACACCGCGAGCTGCAAGGCCAGCAAAAGAAGTGAGAGGCCGGGTTGATCGGAATTGTGATCGTAGCGCATGGCGGGCTGGCAAGGGAGTACCTCGCCGCAGTGGAACACGTTGTGGGTCCGCAACCCAATCTCATGTCGATTGCCATTGCTCCGGAGGACGACCGGAACGGCAAGCAGGATGAAATCTGCGCGGCTGCCAATTCCGTCGACAGCGGCGGCGGCGTCGTGGTCGTGACGGATCTGTTCGGCGGCTCTCCTTCAAACCTCAGTCTCAAGGCCTGTGCGCCGGCGGACCGCCGCATTCTCTATGGGGCGAATCTGCCGATGCTGATCAAACTGGCGAAATCCCGCCACCTGCCGGTCGCCGACGCGGTCCGGCAGGCAATGGAGGCCGGGCGCAAATACATCAACGCGCAAAACGTAAACCCTGACGGGGAGCAGGCACATTAAATGGCTCTGAAGACGCTGAAAATCATCAATGAAAAGGGGCTGCACGCCCGCGCCTCGGCCAAGCTGGTGGAGGTGGTCGAAGGCTTTGACGCCACGGCAGAAGTCACCCGGGACGGTCTCTCGGCCTCTGGGGACAGCATAATGGGGCTTTTGATGTTGGCAGCCTCGAAAGGAACGACTATTGACGTCGAGACTTCGGGGCCCGATGCAGATGCGCTGGCGCATGCGCTGGAAGCCCTGGTGTCCGACAAGTTCGGCGAGGGGTACTAGGCCCAGCCGGCCAGCGGAACGGGAAAAGGCACATTGGCGGATACCGCACACGACAGGAACACCGGCGTTGCGCCGGAGGCCGCTGATCAGACGGGGGAGGTCTATGACCGCCGCACGCTGACCTATGCCAATTCCTTTGACGACCGCTGGACATCTTTGGCGATCAAGGCCATCGAATGGCTGACCGGCAAGCTGACCATTCTGCGCATGGTCAGCCGGTTCGAAAAGCAGAATGCCGAATACCGCGGGCAAAAGTTCTGGCGCGGTGCGCTCAATGTGATGGGCATCAATCTGCAAACCCCCGAAGAGCAGATCAACAACATTCCCGCCGATGGCCCGGTGGTGATTGTCGCCAACCATCCGCACGGAATGGTCGACGGCATGATCTTTGCCGATCTGATCGGCCGCCGCCGCCTGGATTACCGCATCCTGACCCGCTCCGTGCTGACCGGGCTGGACGAGGCGGCCACGTCATTCATGATCCCGGTGCCCTTCCCGCATGATCCCGAAGCGCAGCGCAAGATGGTCGATATGCGGGCCAAGACCATGGCTTTCCTCAAGGAAGGCGGCGCGGTGGCGCTGTTCCCGTCGGGGGTGGTGATGTCCTCCGACAGCTGGTTCGGCCCGGCCATAGAACGTGAGTGGAACGTCTTTACCGCCCAGCTGATCCGCCGCTCGGGCGCGCGGGTGGTGCCGATCTTCTTCCCCGGCAACAACTCGCGCTGGTACCAGATTGCCTGCCAGGTCTCTCCGATCCTGCGCCAGGGCCTGCTGCTGCATGAGATCGTCCGCTCCTGCAACAAACCGCAGGCGCCGGTGGTCGGTAAACCGCTGACCGATGAGCAGATGGCGCAGCTGCAAAGCGACCCGCGCGGCTTCATGGCCTGGCTGCGTGAACACACCCTGAGCCTGGGCAAGCAAGGCTGATCCTGGATCCGCTTCTTCTTCTGGCCAGAAATATCCCGGGAGTGAGTTGGCCGTCAGGCCAAGAGGGGCCGGCCCCCTCCCGAACCTTGCCAATCAGCGTGTCGGCACCGGGGTTTCTCCGCGGTAGTCGTAGAACCCGCGCTGGGTCTTCCGGCCCAGCCAGCCGGCCTCGACATATTTGGTCAGCAGCGGGCAGGGGCGGTATTTGGTGTCGGCCAGCCCGTCGTGCAGCACGTTCATGATCGCAAGGCATGTGTCCAGGCCAATGAAATCCGCCAGCTCCAGCGGCCCCATCGGGTGGTTGGCGCCCAGCTTCATCGACTCGTCGATCGACTTTACCGACCCCACGCCTTCATAGAGCGTGTAAACCGCCTCATTGATCATCGGCATCAGGATCCGGTTCACGATGAAGGCGGGAAAATCCTCGGCACTGGCCGAGGTCTTGCCCAGCCGCGCCACCACGTCCTGGCAGGCAGTGAAGGTGGGTTCGTCGGTGGCGATGCCGCGGATCAGCTCCACCAGCTGCATCACCGGTACCGGATTCATGAAGTGGAAGCCCATGAAACGCTCAGGCCGGTCAGTGCGGCTGGCCAGCCGGGTGATCGAAATCGACGAAGTATTGGAGGTCAGGATTGTATGCGGTTGCAGATGCGGCTGCAGGTCCTCGAAAATGGCCTGCTTCACGGTCTCCCGCTCGGTGGCTGCCTCGATCACCAGGTCGGTTGCGCCCACATCCGCCAGCTTCAGCGATGGCACGATTCGGGCCAGGGCGGCCTTCATGTCCGCCTCGGCGACCTTTCCCTTGCTCACTTGGCGGGCCATATTCTTGTGGATGACGCTCAAGGCTCCGTCCAGCGCCTGCTGGCTGACGTCATTCAGCACAACCTCATACCCGGCCAGTGCCAAGACATGGGCAATGCCGTTGCCCATCTGCCCGGCGCCGATCACTCCAACCTTCTGAATTTCCATGCCTCAGGCTCCTGAAATATCTGCGGCAACCTTACTGGCGGGGGAAGGGCGGGCACAAGGGCGGCTGCAGCGGATTTGAGGCAAATTCTCACTTTAGGGAAATTGCAATGCTTCCCCGCCAGAGTGAGTCTCGGGTGAAAAATTGGTGGTGAAATGAGCTATGAACTCAAAAGCGCCGGGGCGCTTTCGGGAGAACCATGCAGATATGGAGACTCCAGGCTGCTGGTCCGGGGGCCGGAGCGGGCTCTGAAGGACCCCTATATTGCCTTTCTCGGCGGAACCGAAGTCTACGGGCGATTCGTTGAATTTCCCTTTGTCGATGCATTGCAAGCTCAGCTTGGCATGGACTGCATCAACCTGGGCAGCGTGAATGCCGGGCTGGACAGTTTCGTGCAGGACGGAACCCTGACCGGAATCGCCCGGCACGCGCATGTTTCCGTTCTCCAGATGCTGGGGGCGCAGAATATCTCGAACCCTTATTACCGGGTGCATCCGCGCCGCAACGACCGTTTCCTGCAAGCCCACCCGGCACTCAAGACACTCTACCCGGAGGTGGATTTCACTGAGTTCCACTTCAACAAGCACCTGCTGTGCACCCTGCGCGACATCTCAGGTCCGCGCTTTGAGCAGGTGCGCGAGCAGCTGCAGCGCAGCTGGGTAGAACGTATGAGCCTGCTGATCGAACAGCTGGATGGCCGTGTGCTGCTGTTGTGGCTGCGTTATGAGCTGGATGCGGACGCCGGGTTCCCCGAGGAACCGGTTCTGGTCGACCGCGCCATGGCGGACGCGCTACGCCCGAAGGTCCGGGGCATTCTCGAATTCCGCGCCGAATCCGCCGCTGCTGCGCGGGATATTGCCGGCATGGTTTTCGGACAGATGGAACTGCCCGCGGCCCGCCACATGATCGGCCCCAAGGAGCATCAGCGGATCGCCACCGCGCTGGCGGATCAGCTGACACCGCTGGTTCAGCAGTAGCAGTCTCTGCCTCCAATTCCCCGCAACAGAAAAAGGCCCGCCAGATGGCGGGCCTTCGTTTTGGTCAGCTATCAAGCGGGAGATTAGCCCAGCTTGCCGGTCAGTTCCGGAACCGCTTCGAAGAGGTCTGCAACCAGGCCGAAGTCTGCAACCTGGAAGATCGGTGCTTCTTCGTCTTTGTTGATTGCCACGATGACCTTAGAGTCCTTCATGCCGGCCAGGTGCTGAATGGCGCCGGAGATGCCGATGGCGACATAGAGGTCCGGAGCAACAACCTTGCCGGTCTGGCCAACCTGCCAGTCGTTCGGAGCATAGCCCGAGTCGACCGCCGCGCGCGATGCGCCAACAGCGGCGCCCAGCTTGTCGGCCAGGGTTTCGATCAGTTTGAAGTCTTCCTCGGAGCCAACGCCGCGGCCGCCGGAAACAACGATGCCGGCCGAGGTCAGCTCTGGGCGGTCGCTTGCCGCAACTTTGTCTTCAACCCACTCGGACAGGCCCGGGTTGTCAGCGGCAGAGATGGTTTCCACGGATGCGGAACCGCCTTCGCCGGCTGCGTCGAAGGACGCGGTGCGGATCGAGACGACTTTCTTGGCGTCGTTCGACTTCACGGTCTGGATCGCGTTGCCGGCATAGATCGGGCGCTCGAAGGTCGAGCCGTCGACAACGCCGGAGACGTCCGAGATCACCATCACGTCCAGCAGCGCAGCAACGCGCGGCAGAACGTTTTTGGCGTCGGTGGTGGCCGGAGCAACGATGTGCTCATAGTCGGACGCCAGGCCTGCGATCAGCGCTGCGGTCGGCTCCGCCAGGCGGTGGCCCAGCGATGCGTCCTCGGCAACCAGAACCTTGGCAACGCCAGCGATTTTCGCGGCTTCGGCACCGGCGTCTGCAGCAGATGCGCCAGCGGCCAGAACGGTCACGTCGCCCAGTTTAGAGGCTGCGGCCACGGCTTTTGCGGTTGCGTCCAGCGCCAGGGCGCCGTCGGTCACTTCAGCAAGGAGAAGAACAGCCATTACACAGCCCCCGCTTCTTTGAGTTTCTCGACCAGTTCGTCAACCGAGCCAACCACGATGCCTGCGGCACGTGCCGGCGGCTCTTCGGTCTTGACGATTTCCAGGCGCGGCGTGACGTCGACGCCGTAGTCGGCGGCGGTTTTCTCGTCCAGCGGCTTTTTCTTCGCCTTCATGATGTTCGGCAGCGACGCATAGCGCGGCTCGTTCAGGCGCAGGTCCACGGTGATGATGGCGGGCATCTTCACGGAGATGGTCTGCAGACCGCCGTCAACCTCGCGGGTGACTTTTGCGGTGTCGCCTTCGATGTCCAGCTCGGAGGCGAAGGTGCCCTGGGACCAGCCCAGCAGCGCCGACAGCATCTGGCCGGTGGCGTTCATGTCGTTGTCGATTGCCTGCTTGCCGCAGAGCACGACGCCGGGCTGCTCTTCCTCGACCACTTTGGCCAGGATTTTTGCAACGGCCAGCGGCTCGATGTCGGTGTGCACGTCGTCGGCAGCAACCACCAGGATTGCGCGGTCCGCGCCCATGGCCAGGGCGGTGCGCAGAGTTTCCTGGGCCTGCTTCACGCCGATCGAAACTGCAACCACCTCGTCAGCCTTGCCGGCTTCTTTCAGGCGGATGGCTTCTTCGACAGCGATTTCGTCGAAGGGGTTCATCGACATTTTCACGTTGGCGAGATCGACACCGCTGCCGTCCGCTTTGACGCGGACCTTCACGTTGTAGTCAATCACGCGCTTGACAGGCACAAGTACCTTCATTTTGCGTTCTCTCCTTAACAAACGGCAAGCCGCCAGCGGCGACTCCCCTTTATGCTCTCGCAGCGTTGATACCGGCTGGTGTGACGCCGTAACAGGGCAAAATCGTCACGTTAGCGCACGCCGACGTCGCGTTTGCGCATTTGAGGCATCAATTTTGCAAGAATGTTTCCTGACGGAAAATTGTTCCGGCCGACGCCGCAAACCCCGGCGGCAAAGGCGCACCGGGGCAGGCGTTTTCAGGGGAATTCAGGGCTGGCTGGGCGAATCAGATGCCTGGCAATGCGGCCGGGGTGTCAGCGATTGGCGCCGGGCACCCAAAGGACATCGTCCTTGCCGCCGTTGTTGGCCACACGCGCCGCAACAAAGAACCAATCCGACAGCCGGTTCAGGTATTTCACCGCCGCCTGATTCACGTCCTCAGCAGTGCTCAGCTCGGTTGCCATACGCTCGGCACGCCGGGCAACGGTGCGGCAGACATGCAGATGGGCCGCCAGCTTTGAACCGCCCGGCAGGATGAAGCTGCGCAGCGCCTCCAGGTCCTTGTTCATCACGTCGATTTCGGCTTCCAGCCGCTCGACCTGCGCCACGGCGATGCGCAGCGGCGGATATTCGGCCTCGGCGTCCTTTTCCATCTCCGGGCGGCACAGATCGGCGCCCAGGTCGAACAGGTCGTTCTGGATGCGGCTGAGGGCTGCGTCCATCTCGCCGCCGGCTTCAAGGCGTGCCACACCGACAAAGGCGTTCAGCTCATCCGAGGTTCCATAGGTGTTCACCCGGGCCGAGTGCTTGGCCACACGGTCGCCGTTGCCCAGGGCGGTCTCGCCCTTGTCGCCGGTCCGCGTGTAGATCTTGTTCAGAACGACCATTGCCAATTATCCTCCCTGGCTTTGCAGGTAGATGTAGGCCAGCAGCAGAACCACCGCAATGAATTGAAACAGGATGCGCAGGCGCATCATCTTGTTGGCGTTCTTTCGGTTGAACTCGCCGCCCTTGCCAAAGCCGCCGATGCCGATGACCAGTGCCAGGACCACGGCGGCCATGGCGGCCAAACCCAGATAATACAGCGGATTGCTCATCCCATCCCCCATGCGCGTCTGTTCCGTTGCTTTCCTCTACCCTGCGCACGGGCAGATGGCGACCGGGAATCGGCTAACCCAGCTTCACCAGGATGCGGTCAATTGCCCTAGTGCTGAGGATCCGGCGCAGGAAACCGGCAATATGGGTCGGTGTGGTCACGTAATAGCGCGGGCGCGGCCGTCGGGATTTGCAGGCATGGGCCAGCTTGGCAGTGACGGCAGAGGCGGGCAGTTCAAACGTGTCCGGGCCCTTGCTCTCATACAGCCGTTTCAGCAGGCGCGTCTCGTAGAGATCGCGCAGCGGCGAAGACTTCCAGTCGATGAACCGCTCAAAATGCGGAATGGATTTCTCGCGTATTTTCGAGGTCACCGGTCCCGGCTCGATCAGCACCATGTGGATGCCGGTGCCCTGCAGCTCGACCCGCAGTGTGTCGGTCAGCCCCTCCAGTGCGTATTTCGTCGCCACATAGGCGCCGCGCCAAGGGAAGGAGACAAAGCCCAGGATCGACGAATTCTGCACGATCCGCCCGTGCCCCTGTTTGCGCATCACCGGAATCACCTGCCGGGTCAGCTCGTGCCAGCCAAAGAAATTGGCCTCGAAGATCGTGCGCAGCGCTTCGGTCGGCAGGTCCTCCACCGCGCCGGGCAGCCCATGGGCGCCATTGTTGAACAGCGCATCCAGCGTGCCGCCGGTGGCCTCCAGCACCTCGGCGAGGCCTGCACTAATGCTGGCTGGCTCGGTGTAGTCGATCCGCGGGCTTTCAAACCCTTCCGCCCGCATCCGGTCGCAATCGCGTTTCTGGCGGCAGGAGGCAAACACCCGCCAGCCGCGTTCCCGCATGCCGCGCGCCGCATCCAGACCGATCCCCGAGGAGCAGCCTGTAATCAGGATGGTTTTTTTCATGTTCGCGCCCTTTGCCCGGATTGCTCCGGTGCCGTTATGGGCGTTTCTTGCTCACCAGGGAAGCCGCAATCCAGCCGACATGCCCCTTGGCCGGGGCCCGCAGATGCAGCCAGCCGGTGCCGCTGTCTTCGATCACGATGACCTCATCCCCGCCCAGCAAGCGGGTGATTACCGGATAATTGGTGCCTGGCCCTTGCCGCATGTTCACCCGTGATGCGCGGACACTGCGGCGGTCCAAAACGGCCTCCGGCTCCGGCTGCACGGTTTCCACGATGTCGGCAGGTGCTGCCGTGATCGCCGCCAGGCCGCCATCAAGCGATGCCAGTTGCAGGCCGCCTGGGGCCGGCTCGCTGGAAAAGGCTGTCTGAGTCGACGCAAGGACGCCGGACGCGCTGGCCAGATGTTCGGCTGCGACCCGCTGGCGCAGGGCCGGGTCCGCAGCCGGGCGGTGGGGCGCTTGAACCTGCGACCGGCGGGTCAGCACCGGCTGCACAGTCAGCGCAGCTGCGGTGATTCTCACAGGCTGAGCCGCGGCAGGCAGCGCCGCCGCTACCGGCTCCGGCCGTTTGGGCGGTTCAAAATCCGCCCCTCCGCTCAGCTCGTAAAATCCCCATCCGAGGAAGGCAAATGATACCAGAACAAATCGCGACATAACCCGGTCCCCCCAGACCAACTTAAGGCAGCTGCATGAGAAAATGGATTTCCAGTACAAAAACGACCGGCGCAGCTGCCCGGTCCCTCTATACCTAGTGCATGTTAACGGCCAGGAAACAGGGGAGAGACGCGCCGCTTCTCCCCGTGCACTGGCAACCAGGCAGAGGTGTGCGAATTTCGCGCGCGCCCGCTTTACCAATTCCGGCAGCGGCAGTATCACCGATGCATGACCGACCTGGTAGAAGACCCCGACATGCCGTCCGCCCCTGCAAGTGGCGAAATCCGCGAACCGCTGCGCCGCGCCATTGGCGAGCGCTATCTGACCTATGCGCTCAGCACCATCATGCACCGGGCGCTGCCCGATGCCCGCGATGGTTTGAAACCGGTGCACCGGCGGATCCTCTATGCGATGAACCGGCTGCGGCTCAGCTCAACTGGGGGATTCCTGAAGTCGGCGAAGATCTCCGGCGATACCATGGGCGACTTCCACCCCCACGGCGATGCCGCGATCTATGACGCGATGGCGCGCCTGGCGCAGGATTTCAACGTTCGCTACCCGCTGGTTGACGGCCAGGGCAACTTTGGCAACATCGACGGCGATAACCCGGCTGCCTCGCGCTACACCGAGGCGCGGATGACCTTCATCGCCGAGGCGATGCTGGAGGGCCTCAACGAGGACGCGGTTGATTTCCGCGACAACTACGACGGCCGCCTGCAGGAGCCTGCGGTTCTGCCCGCGACCTTCCCGAACATCCTGGCCAACGGCGCGGCCGGCATCGCGGTAGGCATGGCTACCAACATCCCGCCCCACAACATCGCCGAGCTGATCGACGCCTGTATCCACCTGATCAAGACACCGGATGCCCGCGACGACACGCTGCTGAACTACGTGCCGGGCCCCGATTTCCCGACTGGCGGCATCATCGTCGAACCGAAGGAAAACATCGCCAAGGCCTACAGCACCGGCCGCGGGTCCTTCCGCCTGCGCTGCAAGCACGAGGTCGAGGACCTGGGCCGCGGCCAGTGGCAGGTTGTAGTCACCGAGATCCCTTATCAGGTCCAAAAGTCCAAACTGATCGAAAAGATCGCCGAACTGATCCAGACCAAGAAGGTGCCGATCCTCGCCGATGTGCGCGACGAATCGGCGGACGACATCCGCATCATTCTGGAACCCAAGTCCAAGAACGTGGACCCCGAGGTTCTGATGAACATGATGTTCCGCAATTCGGACCTGGAAATCCGCTTCAGCCTCAACATGAACGTGCTGATCGACGGTGTGACCCCCAAGGTCTGCTCGATGAAGGAGGTGCTGCGCGCCTTCCTCGACCACCGCCGCGACGTGCTGCAGCGCCGCTCGCGCCACCGGATGGAAAAGATCGACCACCGGCTGGAAGTGCTGGAAGGCTTCATCATCGCCTTCCTGAACCTCGACCGGGTGATCGACATCATCCGCTATGACGAGGACCCCAAGGCGGCGCTGATCCGCGAGGACTGGAGCAAAGACCACCCGCGCGCCTTCACCGAGGCGGAGTATATGACTCCGGCCCAAGGCGTTGGCGAGCTGACCGAGGTCCAGGCCGAAGCCATCCTCAACATGCGCCTGCGGTCTCTGCGCAAACTGGAAGAAATCGAACTGACCCGCGAGCGCGACGCGCTGCGCGAGGAGCGCGCTGGTCTGGTCGAATTGCTGGGTTCGGAAGAGCTGCAGTGGACCCGCATCACGGAGCAGCTGAAAGAGACCAAGAAGCAGTTCGGCAAAACCTACGAAGGCGGCGCCCGCCGCACCCGCTTTGCCGAGGCCGGCGAAGTGGAAGAGGTGCCGCTGGAAGCGATGATCGACAAGGAGCCGATCACCGTGGTTTGCAGCCAGATGGGCTGGATCCGCGCAATGACCGGCCACATCGACCTGACCCGCGAGCTGAAATTCAAGGACGGCGACGGCCCACGCTTCATCTTCCACGCGGAAACCACCGACCGGCTGCTGGTCTTTGGCTCCAACGGCCGCTTCTACACGCTGTCGGCGGCGAATCTGCCCGGCGGCCGCGGCATGGGCGAACCGGTGCGGCTGATGGTCGACCTGCCCAATGAGGTGGAAATTGTCGATCTGCTGATCCACGACCCGGAAGGCAGGCTGCTGGTTGCCTCCGACGCAGGCAACGGCTTCATCTGCGCCGAGAAGGAAATCGTCGCCCAGACCCGCAGCGGCAAGCAGGTGCTGAACGTCAAGGACGATGACCGCGCCAAGATCTGTATCCCTGTTGAGGGCGACCACGTGGCCATCGTCTCGGAAAACGGCAAGTTCCTGGTGTTCTCGGTTGAGGAGATGCCGGAACTCACCCGCGGCAAGGGGGTGCGGCTGCAGAAGTACAACATGGCCCGCGGCAAGCAGGGGTCGCTGGAACTGGACGGCGGCCTCAGCGACATCACCACCTTCAACTGGGACGAGGGGCTGAAATGGGAAATGGGCGGCGGCAAGACCCGCCACGAGGCCGACCTGACCCAATGGCTCGGCAAGCGCGCCGGCGTCGGCAAACGCCCGCCGCATGGCTTCCCGCGAGACTACAAGTTCAAGTAAGGCCGCAGTGTTCTGCCTATTGCCTGTGCCCCTCGCGCCACCAGCGCGGGGGTTGCTGATTGCAGGCCTTTACCGGCCGCGCTTTGCCCGGCTATCTGGGCTGGACTGAACTCCGTGGGGGACCATTGATGATCCGCATTCTCTCTCTGCTGTCCGGGCTGGCCCTGCTCACCGCTTGCGGCGAAACCAGCCTGAACGAGGCGCCCGAGGATCTGGGTGTTTTCCAAGCGCGGGTTACCCATGTTTACACGGAAAAGGCGCTGCAGTGGCCGCTGTCCCGGGACGCGGAGCACAGCGAATGGACCGCGCCCATGAAAAATGCAATCGACACCCGCCTGCGTCGCTATGAGGGGACGCAGGAGTATGACGTGGCGGTGACGCTCGAAGGCTTCATGCTGGCCCCGCCCGGCGTGCCGGTTCTGTTTTCGCCAAAAAGCGCGGTGGTGGTGAATGTCTTTGTCTATGACGTTGCGGAAGAGAAATTCCTCGCCAAGAAGCATCAGATGGAAATCTTCGAAAGCACCACCGGCGAAAGTGCTCTTCTGGGCTCCGGCCATGCCCGCACCAAGGAAGAGCAGATCCAGGGCCTGGCCATCAATATCGCCGACAAGGTCGAAGAGTGGATGGCGGAACAGCACAAGGAAGAGGGCTGGTTTGCGCCGCGCCCGGCCGGGGAAGCCGCAGATGGGCCCGTGCCGGACAGCACGGACAGCTGAGGCGCGCGAATTCCGCCGCTGTCAAGCAGGAACGGGTTGATTTTTCCGGCCAAACCAAATAATCCGCCCGCGCAGAGGAAACCGGGTCAAAGTTGACCCCTCATTTCAAAAGGGCGCCTAAGGAATGGCAAAGGAAAAGTTTGAGCGTAATAAACCGCACGTCAACATCGGCACCGTCGGCCACGTTGACCACGGCAAAACCACGCTGACCGCGGCAATCACCAAATACTTCGGCGACTTCAAAGCCTACGACCAGATCGACGGCGCGCCGGAAGAAAAAGCCCGCGGCATCACCATCTCCACCGCCCACGTGGAATATGAAACCGACGCGCGCCACTACGCCCACGTCGACTGCCCCGGCCACGCCGACTACGTCAAGAACATGATCACCGGCGCGGCCCAGATGGACGGCGCGATCCTGGTTGTGAACGCAGCCGACGGCCCGATGCCGCAGACCCGCGAGCACATCCTGCTGGCGCGTCAGGTCGGCGTTCCGGCCCTGGTTGTCTTCATGAACAAAGTCGACCAGGTCGACGACGAAGAGCTGCTGGAGCTGGTGGAAATGGAAATCCGCGAGCTGCTGTCCTCCTACGAGTTCCCGGGCGACGATATCCCGATCGTTGCAGGCTCCGCTCTGGCGGCGATGGAAGGCCGCGACGCCAACATCGGCGAAGACAAGATCAAAGAGCTGATGGCGGCCGTGGACGAATACATCCCGACCCCGGAGCGCGCGGTTGACCAGCCGTTCCTGATGCCGATCGAAGACGTGTTCTCGATCTCCGGCCGCGGCACCGTTGTGACCGGCCGTGTGGAGCGCGGTGTGATCAACGTTGGCGACGAAATCGAAATCGTCGGCATCAAAGACACTTCGAAAACCACCTGCACCGGCGTGGAAATGTTCCGCAAGCTGCTGGACCGCGGTGAAGCCGGCGACAACATCGGCGCCCTGCTGCGCGGTGTGGACCGTGACTCCGTCGAGCGCGGCCAGGTGCTGTGCAAGCCGGGTTCCGTGACCCCGCACACCAAGTTCGAAGCCGAAGCCTACATCCTGACCAAGGAAGAAGGCGGCCGCCACACCCCGTTCTTCGCGAACTACCGTCCGCAGTTCTACTTCCGCACCACCGACGTGACCGGCACCGTGACCCTGCCGGAAGGCACCGAGATGGTGATGCCGGGCGACAACCTGAAGTTCGCGGTTGAGCTGATCGCGCCGATCGCGATGGAAGACGGCCTGCGCTTCGCCATCCGCGAAGGCGGCCGCACCGTCGGCGCCGGCGTCGTGTCCAAAATCATCGAATAAGGATTTTGGACCAGTGGGCGGCAGGCGGTTTTCGCTAGAAAACTGCCGGGAGCCCACTCGGTAATGTTCTGCGAAAGGCCGCCTTCGGGCGGCCTTTTTGCATTGCGGATACCGGAAACCGGCGCGGTTTCCGGCCATGAAAAATCGATTTTTTATGGCCGTTTTCCGCGTCGAAAAACGGCGGGCCCGGGCTGAGGAGTGTTTTCTGCCTTAGCCGCTGCGCCCTGCGGCTGTGTCGGCCGCGTCCGTAATGGTGTCCAGTGACTGCTCCAAGCTTTGGCGCAAGGCCTCAGCTTCGCCGTCGCTGGGCTTTTTCGGCACCTCGTCGGTCCATTCCCGGCACATCAGCACACCGCGCGAAAACGGCAGCGGCAGCATCTGCTGGTCCCAGGTCGGCAGCTTGATCACTTTCTTTTCGGCAAAAGCCACCGTGAACACCCGGCAACCGGTCATCCGGGCCCAGACGACCGGCACGGTCGAGGATACGCGCGCCGGCCCGCGCGGCCCGTCCGCCGCGATACCGATAGAGCAGCCCTCCCTGGTGCGCCGCAGCACCTCGCGCGACAGGGCGACATGACGTTTATGGCTCGACATCGGAATGGTCTCAAATCCCAGCCGGACCAGGATCTGGCCCGCGAGCCGCCCGGCGCGGGCGGCTGAAGTCAGCGCGCAGATACGGCCCAGCGAGGTGTCGAACAGGTAGGGTGCCATGATCAGCCGCTGGTGCCAAAGCACAAAGATCACCGGTTCGCCGCGGCGCACGCAGGCGTCCATGTCCTCAAATCCGCTGCGTGTCCAGCGCGAGGTGCGGAAGGCGAATCGCACATAGGCGGCAAACAGCCCCTCAATGGCGCGGTTGACCTTGGGGCTGTCGGCGATTTTCTTTCTCAGGCTCACGGATACCGGCTCATTCTTGCAAGGCGGCCAGGGCGTAGGCCCGGCAATTCAACCCCTCTTACTGCATGGCCCGGCCGCGTCAAAGCCTGCGGCCGGAATTCCGGTTTGCCATGCGCAGAAAATCCGCTTTTGCTCTTGCCAGCGCAGTCCGGCTGCCGTAGGACATGCCGCACCACAGGGGTATAGCTCAGTTGGTAGAGCGACGGTCTCCAAAACCGTAGGTCGCGGGTTCGAACCCTGCTGCCCCTGCCAGTTTCCAACCCGCAATCCGGTCTTTGCAAACCAGCCTGTTCAGGCGGGTCCGGATGGGTGCACCCGGACCGCACATGCGCTGATCAGGACAGGGTCAGATGGTCCGGCGCCAACCCTTGCAGGTGGCGGTCGTAGACTGCGTCAAACGCGGCCTCGACCTGGCGGGTGGCTTCAACCGGTTTGAACAGGGGTGCGGTTTTGTGCTGCTCCTGCAATTTGCTGCGCAGGGCCGTGCAGGCCTCAGGGCTGGAAGCAAGCCGGACGGCGGTTGCCTCATACTCCTCAGCGCTGGCTGCGATCAGCTCTGGCAGACCGGCGGCCTGCAGCAGGCTGGCCCCGGTGCGGGCTGCAAACTGCTGGCCGGGCAGGGAGAGAACCGGCAGGCCGGCGGCCAGTGCTGCACGGGCAGTTGTGCAGGCATTGACGGTGAAAGTGTCCAGGAACAGATTGGCCAGCGGCAGGCGGGTCAAGAGCTCCGGCAGCGGCATCGGCGGGGCAAAGATCAGCCGGTCAGGGTCGATGCCGCGCGCCGCAGCGCTGCGGCGCAGGTTCGAAATGGCATGTTCGCCATTGTCCTGCAGCCAAAGCACGCTGCCGGGGGAGCCGCCCAGCAAGCGCATCCAGATATCGAATTCCCTCCGAGAGATATTGGCTCCGCTGGCAAAACTGCAGAATACGAACCCTTCATCCGGCAGGCCGCAGCCGGCCCGGTCAAGCCCGCTCGAAGCAGCCGTCGCGGGAGATACCGCCATGTGGCCTTCCGGCAGGCGCAGCAAAAATTCGTTGTGGTAGCGTTCGCTTCCTGGCGGGCACACGGTGGCATCGCTGACCAGGTAATCATAGGCGGCGGTGCCAAGGGTTCCGGAGTAGCCGGGATAGGCGATGTGCAGCGGTGCCAGGCGGGCGGAGAAGAGATTGGGGCGGCTGCCCCGGGCATAGCCGGTGAGATCCACGGCGATGTCCAGGCTGTCTGCCTTGACCGAAGCCGCCATAAACTCCGAAGGTGCGCTATCCAAGTTCCGCAAGCAGGCAACCTGGCGGCCGATTTCCGCGGCTGCCTCCGGGGCCAGCTCCGGGCCGGTGGCGTAGGCATAGATCTCAAAGCGCCCGGTATCGTGCGCTGCAAGCATGGCGGAATGCTGCTCCATCACGGCTGCCGCCTCGCGGCTGGTGAAGATGTATCCGATCCGCAGCCGCTGCGGCCGCTGCGGGAGAGGCGGCGCAGTTTGCAATTGTGCCGCGTGAAACAGATCGCTTGCATAGGCCTGGGCGCGGGCGCGCAGCAGATCGGGATTGTCTTCCATTAGCATCAGCGCGCTGGGATCGCAGCCGCCGCCCCGCAGACCAAGCAGGCGGCGGCAGTCTTCGTATTCCTGCTCCCAGCGCCAATCGTTGAGCATGGCCAGCACATGCAGGCGCTGAGTGCGGGCGCGATCATCGGATGGCGAGATCTGCAGGATCTTGTCAAAACACGGGAGCGCATCCGCATACCGGCCTTCCTCCTTGCGCAGCAGTCCCAGCTGGAAATGCGCTTCGCTCAGAGCGGGGTTGAGGCGGGCGGCCTGTTCGTAATGCTGCCCGGCGTCCGCCGCGGCCCCTTGTGCGCGCAAATGCGAGGCCAGGGCCAGGTGGACGGAGGCGTCCTGCGGTGCCAGTGCAACCGCTTTCTGCAAGGCTGCCGCGGCTTCAGCCGTGCGGCCCAGCTGCGGCAGCACTTCGGCCATGCTGCGCAGGGCGGGCAGGCAGCCGGGGTCCAGCGCCAGCGCCTTTTGGAACAGGGCCAGCGCGTTTTCCAGCTCATCCCGGGCAATTTGGACGCGGCCCATGGCGGCATAGGTTCCGGCCGCCTTGGGATCCATCCCGCAGGCCTTGTTGAGGCAGGTCGCGGCGTTGTCCAGATGGCCGGCAGAGAGATGGCAGCGGCCCAGGAAATCCCACAGGAAATGCGAATCGCGGAAGGTTTTCAGCAGCGCGCCGCAGCTTTCCGCGGCATCGAAATGACGCCCGGCGGCCAGGGCGGCCTCCAGCTCAGCCTTGGTGTCGGCAGAGGGCTCCCTTTGGGCGCGCAGGCGGCCGCGCAGCAAGTCCAGCGCCTCCAGCGCGCGTTCGTTCTTGGGGTTGCGGGCCAGAATTCCGGAATAGGCCAGCACGGCATCTTCGAGTTTGGAATCGCGTTCGAGCTGTTCCGCTTGGGAAAGGGAGTATGCAGGGGTCATGGCATCTGATCTCACTGAAACACACGGGTTATGCCCACGCGGCACGTTGGCTGCCGGGGCTGCTGGATTCAGTTTTGCAGGAAGTGGATTAAAATTGGATTGACCGCTCCGGCCCAGGTTGCCATGCGGCCGGGGCAGGGCTTGAATTTACCGGCGCCAGGGGTTAAATCGCCTGCACTGCTAGCAGAGAGACACCCCCAGTATGGCGACTATCAACCCAGTTCAGTTCATTCAGCAGGTCCGTGCCGAAGTGTCCAAGGTCGTCTGGCCGACCCGGCGCGAGGTGCTGCTGACCACCGTCATGGTGTTCATCATGGCGGCGCTTACAGCGGTGTTCTTTGCGCTGGTCGATTTGCTGATCCGCTGGGGCCTGCAAGGGCTCCTGGGGATGTTCGGCTAAGCCTGCGGCAGACGACCGGCTTCAGGGCAGCCGTTGCTGCGCGGCACTTGATCTTGCCAGCAATGGGCGGTACCTGAACCCTAAGATTTGAGGCGGGCGTGCGGCGATTCGGGTTGCACGCCGCTTTTTGTTGGAGAGCGCAGCTTTGGCTGCAACAGGATGATCAGGCGGCGGCACGGCAAGGGCCGGCCCGGCAACACAAGGACGACGGTTCATGGCGAAACGGTGGTATTCGGTCAGCGTTCTTTCGAACTTCGAAAAGAAAATCGCAGAGCAGATCCGCACCTCGGTCGCAGAACAGGGCCTTGAGGACGAGATCGACGAGGTTCTGGTCCCCACCGAAGAGGTGATCGAGATCCGCCGCGGCAAGAAGGTCTCGACCGAGCGCCGCTTCATGCCCGGCTACGTGCTGGTGCATATGGAAATGTCCGACCGCGGCTACCACCTGATTTCCTCGATCAACCGGGTGACCGGCTTCCTCGGCCCGCAGGGCCGCCCGATGCCGATGCGCGACGCCGAGGTGCAGGGCATCCTGGGCCGCGTCGAGGAAGGCGTTGAGGCGCCGCGCACCCTGATCAGCTTTGAGATCGGCGAGAAGGTCAAGGTCAACGACGGCCCGTTCGAGGATTTCGACGGCATGGTGGAAGAGGTCGACGACGACAACCAGAAGCTCAAGGTCACCGTGTCGATCTTCGGCCGCGAGACCCCGGTCGAGCTGGACTTTACCCAGGTCACCAAGCAGGGGTGATTTGCTGCGGGCTGGTTGCCCGCGCTAGAGAATTCGAGGCGCCGCGTTGTTTTGCAACGCGGCGTTTTTGTGTGTTTGACGGTTTGCGGGCAGAGTCGCCGCTCTGTGCGGGGGGGGCATGGGATCCGCAGAACGTCCGCTTTGAGTTGTAAGTGGTGTGGGATTGCTGCCTTGGATAAGGGTGCTACTGTTTTAGAAGATTGGCGTGCATCTGGTACAAGGCACCTAACATTTCTGCAGGGCACTGCAGAGAATTCTGCTTTAGTTCATTTCGACAATATGCTGACAACCTTAAGAGCAGGAAGGTTTCACTCTTGTCAAAAAAGTCCTGCGAAGCCTGCATCTGTGGGTAGCTCAGTGTGGTAACAGCCGGGTGCACAGCAAATGACAGCGGCGTTGCGATGTTAATGCAGTCCCTCCTCTTGGAGGCTGCCATGTGTCTATCAATCACTAGAACAAAAGCAGAGATCGCGTTTGAACTGTCTATGCTCCAATTTGCGAAGCACCCTTGGCCTTGCTTTCTCAGGCCTGCTTTCAGAATTGACCGGGCCGACGTGTCGGCATCTGCAAAGTTAAATGAGATTTCCTCTCCGTACAGTGTAGAGCCTTGCCCCACAGTCCTCTCGCTAAGGTTCTCGAACATTACAATGTAATTCGCACCCGGACCAACGCTGGATCTAGGTGCAAATGCGTCGGAAATCTTTCCGGCAAACTTCATGTCGACAGCTGCATGGTCGGATAAGACGTCGACCATAGAAACTGCATGCAATACTTGAGCATCAATTCGTGGGCTCAACACGTCCAATGTAATTTCATTGGCCCAATGGCTTAATGTAAGCGCACTACTCGGGCCTTGACGCAAATATCTCGCCGTGGGTTGCGACAGGTCGGACGTCAATTCTTGACTAGCCGCCATTGCCCCCACGGACGACACTGCACTTGAAAAGAGAACCGGCCAGAGCCGCTTCTTCGCTTTCCCAGCAAGTATTGCTATAGCTTTCGACATCCTGCCACTTTGGTTGGAAACATTTTTGTCAGGTCCGCCGTGCATCGCTGCCTCCATTAATGAACTCTGGTTGCCACAAAACAATCCACTCACACTAAATGTCCGGTTTCATGCCTTTGTTACGTGCTGCACCGGCAAAAGACTACCAATTGGCTAAGGGCTGCAAAATAGGCTCGAGACCGTGGTTCCGAATTCAGCGGCCCCGCCCACTTGCCAACCCCACCGTTCCCCTGTACATGCCGCCTCTATCGTCTTCGGGCGAGATTCTCTCGTGGGAGATGGACGGATCGCGATCCTGAAATCCGACCACGCAACATTCTCCGGGCGGAACGCGTTCCGTCCTCGTTGAAAGGACACCAAATGGCTAAGAAGCTTGTTGGTTCGATGAAGCTGCAGGTTCCTGCAGGTCAGGCAAACCCCTCTCCGCCCGTCGGCCCGGCCCTGGGTCAGCGCGGCATCAACATCATGGAATTCTGCAAGGCGTTCAACGCCAAGACCGCAGACATGGAGCCCGGCGCGCCGTGCCCGACCGTGATCACCTACTATCAGGACAAGTCCTTCACCATGGACATCAAGACGCCGCCCGCGTCTTACTACCTGAAGAAGGCTGCCAAGGTGAAATCCGGCGCGAACAACCCGTCGCGTGAAACCGTCGGCACCGTGTCCGTGGCCCAGGTGAAAGAGATCGCCGAAGCCAAGATGAAAGATCTGAACGCCAACGACATCGACGCGGCAATGCAGATCATCCTGGGCTCGGCCCGCTCCATGGGCATCGAGGTGAAGTAAGATGGCAAAGCTCGGTAAACGCACCCGCGCCGCGCGCGAAGCTTTCGCAGGCAAAGAAAACCTGTCCGTGGAAGAAGCAGTTGCCCTGGTGAAAGCCAACGCAACCACCAAATTCGACGAGACCGTTGAGATCGCCATGAACCTGGGCGTCGACACCCGCCACGCAGACCAGATGGTCCGCGGTGTGGTCGGCCTGCCGAACGGCACCGGCAAGGACATGCGCGTTGCTGTCTTCGCCCGCGGCCCGAAAGCGGATGAGGCCAAGGAAGCAGGCGCAGACGTCGTTGGCGCCGAAGACCTGATGGAATCCATCCAGGGCGGCAATCTCGACTTTGACCGTTGCATCGCAACCCCGGACATGATGCCGATCGTCGGCCGTCTGGGCAAAATCCTGGGCCCGCGCAACCTGATGCCGAACCCGAAGGTCGGCACCGTGACCATGGACGTGAAAGCGGCCGTGGAAGCAGCCAAGGGCGGCGAAGTTCAGTTCAAGGCGGAAAAAGGCGGCGTTGTGCACGCAGGCGTCGGCAAAGCGTCGTTTGACGAAGCCAAGCTGGTCGAGAACATCCGTGCCTTCGTGTCGGCTGTGGCCAAGGCCAAGCCGTCGGGCGCTAAAGGCGCCTACATGAAAAAGATCAACCTCAGCTCGACCATGGGTCCGGGCATCACGGTTGACGTGGACAACGCCGTCACCGAGTAATCGGGCGGTATTGCCAGACTTCGAAGCCCCGGGTGCCAAGGTGCCCGGGGCTTTTCTGTTGGCGGATTGAGCAGGCTGCCGCAAGGCAGCTTTCCGCTGTTGTCATTGCCTGGCCCTCCTCACGGAGATTCTATCTGGGTAACCTTGGGTTAACTCTTGCTCGCATGTCATCGGAGGTTATTTGGGGCAAATGGTACTTCGCAGTTTTTTCGCCCAGGACAGCTCCAGCCTGGTGGTTGCCTCGAGTTCAAACGGCTCAATCATCGGCAGCCCGGTTATCAACAACTCGGACACGCCGAACGGAACAGTATTCACCTATTCCGGCGGCAGCGGCACCCAGGTCACGCTGGACGATACGGGCGGCGGCCGGAACCGTTTCAACGATGACCGGGAAGACGACCATGTCATCACCGATGGCGGCGGTATTGTCGCGGACGGGGCGGAGGTGGAATCCGAGTCGCGCATTCTGGTCAGGGCGCTTGACGGCAGCGGCAATCCGACCGGGCCGGAGATCACCATTTATGTCTTTTCGCAGGGCGGCCAGACGTCAAACGTCTGGGGTTATGCAACCAACGCGCCGCTGGAAAGCGGGACATCCTACGTTAAAACCGGCGGGTCGAACTCGGGGACGTCGAATTACTCCGACTACATCACCTGTTTCGGTGCGGGGACGCTGATCGAGACCGCTTCCGGCGTGACCGCGGTCGAAGATCTGATCAAGGGGCAAAAAGTGTGGACCAGGGATGCGGGCTTGCAGCGGCTGCGCTGGATATCCTCCACCAGGGTCCAGGGCGTTGGCGCCTTTGCCCCCGTGGTGTTCGCGCCCGGGGCGATCGGCAATACCAGCGAACTGCTTCTGTCCCAGGAGCACCGCGTGCATCTGGAGCTGGCAGTGGCCGAAATGCTGTTCGGGCGCGCGGATGTGCTGGTGGCGGCCAAGCACCTATGCGGCCTGCCTGGCGTTGAGATCCGTGAACAGCGCAGCATCTGCTATTACCACTTCATGTTCGACCGCCACCACATTGTGAGATCCAATGGTGCGCTGACCGAAAGCTTCTTCCTGTCGCCAGGATCCTCGCCCCGCTGCGCAGCGCGCAGCGCAGTGAACTGCTGGCGTTGTTTCCCTCTTTGGGGCAGGGAATGGACGGCTTTGGGGGAACGGCGGCGATGACCCTCAGCGCGGGCGAGGCGAGGGTGCTGCGGAACTGCCTGCAGCAGGGGGCTTTCATGGCCGCGGGCTGAGTGGCTGAAAATGCCGGGCTCCGCGCGTTTCCCCCTTGGAAAACCCGTAAAATAGGAATAACTACGGCCTGGAGATAAAGCGTGCGATTCGTCGTGCGCTTTATTTCATTTCGTCCAAGATGGTGGGTGGCCTCTCGATCGGGTCTTAATTTCCCTCCTGAGACGGGTAAGACCAGGAAGATCGAGGGTTTTCATTCCCTCGGGCGACTTTGGCTCATCCCGTAAAACGGACCTGAACGCCGGGCCATCTGGTTCGGCAAATATGAGCCGGGATGTGTAAGCATCCCTAACTTGGAGAGAACTGTGGATAGAGCCCAGAAAGAGAAAGTGGTCGAGGAACTCGGCCAGATCTTCGAAAGCTCTGGCGTCGTGGTGGTAGCTCACTACGCCGGTCTGACAGTTGCCGAGATGCAGGATCTGCGCGCGCGTGCAAGCGACGCGAACAGCTCCGTGCGTGTTGCCAAAAACAGGCTCGCCAAAATCGCCCTCGAGGGTAAGCCGTGTGAAAGCATGGCCGACCTGCTGACAGGGATGACCGTTCTGACCTACTCCGAAGATCCCGTGTCCGCCGCCAAGGTGGCCGAGGATTTCGCCAAGGATAACAAAAAGTTTGAGATCCTCGGCGGCGCAATGGGTGAGAATGCTCTGGACCGCGCAGGCGTCGAAACCGTGTCCAAAATGCCGTCCCGCGACGAGCTCATCGCTCAGATCGCAAGCTGCATTGGCGCACCTGCTTCGAACATCGCCGGCGCAATTGGCGCACCTGCAAGCAACATCGCAAGCATCCTTTCGACCATCGAAGAGAAGGCGGAAGCTGCGTAAGCGGTTGGCACTGAATGACTGGCGTGGGGTGAACGCCCGCACGTTGGAACACACATACTGTAAACGGAAAGAGCTGATACAATGGCTGATCTGAAAGCACTCGCAGAAAGCATCGTGGGTCTGACCCTGCTGGAAGCACAAGAACTGAAAACCATCCTGAAAGACGAATACGGCATCGAGCCCGCAGCTGGCGGCGCAGTTGTCATGGCAGCTGGCGGCGACGCCGGCGGTGCAGCTGAAGAAGAAAAGACCGAATTCGACGTCGTTCTGAAGAACGCCGGCGCTTCCAAGATCAACGTGATCAAAGAAGTCCGCGGCATCACCGGCCTGGGCCTGAAAGAAGCCAAAGAGCTGGTCGAAGCAGGCGGCAAGATCAAAGAAGGCATCGACAAAGCCGAAGCCGAAGAGATCAAAGGCAAGCTGGAAGCAGCTGGCGCAGAAGTCGAGCTGGCCTAAGCCCGTCTTCTGGTGCATCGCTGATGCATCGAAATTTGGCTGGGTCCGGATTTTTCCGGGCCCAGCCGAACCTGTCTTAGAAAGGGCCCTAAATTCCGGGGCGTTTTTTCAGGCGAGGTTCAAGGGATCGGGAGGCTGCCTTCGGGACGGTGGCCATGAATTGATCCGAACACGCTGTCTCGTATGGGCAAGGTGCCGGGGCCCGGCGGCTACCTTGACCGGTGAGAACTCGAAAGGTGACATCTGACATGGCTCAATCGTTCCTTGGCCAGAAACGTCTACGCAAATACTACGGCAAAATCCGCGAAGTGCTGGAGATGCCGAACCTCATTGAGGTGCAAAAATCTTCCTACGATCTGTTCCTGCGCTCCGGCGATGCCGCCGAGCCGCTTGACGGCGAAGGCATCAAAGGCGTCTTCCAGTCGGTCTTCCCGATCAAGGACTTTAACGAAACCTCCGTTCTGGAGTTCGTGAAATATTCCTTCGAAAAGCCGAAGTACGACGTCGAAGAGTGCATGCAGCGCGACATGACCTATTCGGCACCGCTGAAGGTCACCCTGCGCCTGATCGTTTTCGATGTGGACGAAGACACCGGCGCCAAGTCGGTGAAGGACATCAAGGAACAGGACGTCTTCATGGGCGACATGCCCCTGATGACCCCGAACGGCACCTTCATCGTGAACGGCACCGAACGTGTGATCGTGTCCCAGATGCACCGTTCGCCGGGCGTGTTCTTCGACCACGACAAAGGCAAGACCCACTCCTCGGGCAAACTGCTGTTTGCCTGCCGCATCATCCCGTACCGCGGCTCCTGGCTGGACTTCGAGTTCGACGCCAAGGACATCGTCTTTGCCCGTATCGACCGCCGCCGCAAACTGCCGGTGACCACCCTGCTGTACGCCCTGGGCCTGGACCAGGAAGGCATCATGGATGCCTATTACAACACCGTGCAGTTCAAGCTGGAGAAATCCCGCGGCTGGGTCACTCCGTTCTTCCCGGAACGCGTGCGCGGCACCCGCCCGACCTACGACCTGGTCGACGCTGCGACTGGCGAGATCATCTGCGAAGCCGGCAAGAAGGTTACTCCGCGCGCCGTCAAGAAGATGATCGAAGAAGGCACCATCACCGAGCTGCTGGTTCCCTTCGAGCACATCGTCGGCAAATATGTCTCCAAGGACATCATCAACGAAGACAACGGCGCGATCTATGTCGAGGCCGGTGATGAGCTGACCCTGGAATACGACAAGGACGGCGAACTGATCGGCGGCTCCCTGAAAGAGCTGCTGGACGCAGGCATCACCGACATTCCGGTGCTGGACATCGACAACGTCAACGTCGGCCCCTACATGCGCAACACCATGGCGGCGGATAAGAACATGGGCCGCGAAAGCGCGCTCATGGACATCTACCGCGTGATGCGCCCGGGCGAGCCGCCCACCGTCGAAGCGGCCTCGGCCCTGTTCGACACCCTGTTCTTCGATTCCGAGCGCTACGACCTCAGCGCAGTTGGCCGTGTGAAGATGAACATGCGCCTGGCGCTCGACGCCGAGGACACCCAGCGCACCCTGCGCAAGGAAGACATTGTCGCCTGTATCAAGGCGCTGGTCGACCTGCGTGACGGCCGCGGCGATGTCGACGACATCGACCACCTGGGCAACCGCCGCGTGCGCTCAGTTGGCGAGCTGATGGAAAACCAGTACCGCGTCGGCCTCTTGCGCATGGAGCGTGCGATCAAGGAGCGGATGTCCTCCGTCGAGATCGACACCGTGATGCCGCAGGATCTGATCAACGCGAAACCGGCTGCTGCCGCTGTGCGTGAATTCTTCGGCTCCTCGCAGCTGTCGCAGTTCATGGACCAGACCAACCCGTTGTCGGAAGTCACCCACAAACGCCGCCTGTCGGCGCTTGGCCCGGGCGGTCTGACTCGCGAGCGCGCCGGCTTTGAGGTCCGCGACGTGCACCCGACCCACTATGGCCGGATGTGCCCGATTGAGACCCCGGAAGGCCCGAACATCGGTCTGATCAACTCGCTGGCCACCTTTGCGCGCGTCAACAAATACGGCTTCATCGAAACACCCTACCGCGTTGTGAACGAAGGTCAGGTGAGCGACGAAGTCCACTACATGTCCGCGACCGAGGAAATGCGCCACACCGTGGCGCAGGCGAACGCGACCCTGGATGAGAACGGCAAGTTCATCAACGACCTGGTCTCGACCCGTCAGTCCGGCGACTACACCCTGGCGCCGCGCGAAAGCGTCGACCTGATCGACGTGTCGCCCAAGCAGCTGGTCTCGGTCGCAGCCTCGCTGATCCCGTTCCTGGAAAACGACGACGCCAACCGCGCTCTGATGGGCTCGAACATGCAGCGTCAGGCAGTTCCGCTCCTGCGCGCCGAGGCGCCGCTGGTCGGCACCGGCATCGAGGAAAAGGTCGCAATCGACTCCGGCGCGGCCATCCAGGCCAAACGTGCCGGCATCATCGACCAGGTCGATGCGCAGCGTATCGTGATCCGCGCCACCTCCGATCTGGAGCTGGGCGATGCGGGCGTTGACATCTACCGGATGCGCAAATTCCAGCGGTCCAACCAGAACACCTGTATCAACCAGCGTCCGCTGGTGAAGGTGGGCGACACCGTTCAGAAAGGCGAAGTGATCGCCGACGGCCCGTCGACCGATATGGGCGAACTGGCTTTGGGTAAAAACGTGGTCGTCGCGTTCATGCCGTGGAACGGCTACAACTACGAAGACTCCATCCTGATCTCCGAGCGCATTGCGCGCGACGACGTCTTCACCTCGGTCCACATCGAGGAATTCGAAGTCGCCGCCCGTGACACCAAGCTTGGGCCGGAAGAAATCACCCGCGACATCCCGAACGTCGGCGAGGAAGCCCTGCGCAACCTCGACGAGGCGGGCATCGTCTATATCGGTGCCGATGTGGAACCGGGCGACATTCTGGTCGGCAAGATCACTCCGAAGGGCGAAAGCCCGATGACCCCGGAAGAGAAGCTGCTGCGCGCCATCTTCGGCGAAAAAGCTTCCGACGTGCGCGACACCTCGCTGCGCGTGAAGCCGGGCGACTACGGTACTGTTGTGGAAGTGCGCGTCTTCAACCGCCATGGCGTCGAGAAAGACGAGCGTGCGCTGCAGATCGAGCGTGAGGAAGTCGAGCGTCTGGCCCGTGACCGGGACGACGAGCTGACCATCCTGGACCGCAACATCTATGCGCGCCTGCGCGGCATGCTGCTGGGCAAAACCGCGGTCAAAGGCCCCAAAGGCGTCCGCGCCGGTGCCCCGATCGACGAAGCCCTGCTGGACAGCCTGTCCCGCGGCCAGTGGTGGATGCTTGCCCTCGAGGACGAGCAGGACGCCCAGGTTGTCGAGGCTCTGAACGAGCAGTACGAAGCACAGAAACGTGCTCTGGACGCCCGTTTCGAGGACAAGGTTGAGAAGGTCCGCCGCGGCGACGACCTGCCGCCGGGTGTGATGAAGATGGTCAAAGTCTTCATTGCCGTGAAGCGCAAGCTGCAGCCGGGCGACAAGATGGCCGGCCGTCACGGCAACAAAGGTGTGATCTCGAAAGTGGTGCCGATGGAGGATATGCCGTTCCTCGCCGACGGTACCCCGGTCGACTTCTGCCTCAACCCGCTGGGCGTGCCGTCGCGTATGAACGTCGGTCAGATCCTGGAGACCCACATGGGCTGGGCCGCACGCGGTCTCGGCATCAAGGTGGACGACGCGCTGCAGGAATACCGCCGCTCGGGCGACCTGACTCCGGTCCGTGACGCGATGCACCACGCCTACGGCGACAACGTCTATGACGAAGGCATCGCCTCGATGTCCGAAGGCGAGCTGATCGAAGCCGCAGGCAATGTGACCCGTGGTGTGCCGATTGCGACCCCGGTCTTTGACGGCGCCAAGGAAGACGATGTGAACAACGCCTTGGTGCGTGCGGGCTTTGACCAGTCCGGCCAGTCGATCCTGTTCGACGGCCGAACCGGCGAGCAGTTCGCGCGTCCGGTGACCGTTGGCATCAAGTACCTGCTGAAGCTGCACCACCTGGTGGACGACAAGATCCACGCGCGTTCCACCGGCCCGTACTCGCTGGTCACCCAGCAGCCGCTGGGCGGTAAGGCGCAGTTCGGCGGTCAGCGCTTCGGTGAGATGGAAGTCTGGGCTCTGGAAGCCTACGGCGCCGCCTACACCCTGCAGGAGATGCTCACCGTCAAATCGGATGACGTCGCCGGCCGGACCAAGGTCTATGAGTTGATCGTCAAGGGCGAGGACAACTTTGAAGCGGGCGTTCCGGAATTGTTCAACGTTCTGGTTAAAGAAGTCCGCGGCCTCGGCCTGAACATGGAACTCCTGGATGCGGAGGTTGAGGAATAAGGGGTCAAAAGTTTTCTGAAAACTTTTGCCCAAACTTTTCAGAAAAGTTTGGGCGACCCTCCCAGCCCTTCCGCACGAATTTGAGGACATCAAAATGAACCAGGAAATCACCAACAACCCGTTCAACCCGCTGACCCCGCCGAAGGTCTTTGACGAAATCAAAGTCTCTCTGGCCAGCCCGGAACGGATCCTGTCTTGGTCCTACGGCGAAATCAAAAAGCCTGAGACCATCAACTACCGGACCTTCAAGCCGGAGCGCGACGGCTTGTTCTGCGCCCGGATCTTTGGCCCGATCAAAGACTACGAATGCCTGTGCGGCAAATATAAGCGGATGAAATACCGCGGCGTCGTCTGTGAAAAATGCGGCGTCGAGGTCACCCTGCAGAAAGTGCGCCGCGAGCGCATGGGCCACATCGAACTGGCGGCGCCGGTTGCGCACATCTGGTTCCTGAAGTCGCTGCCGTCCCGCATCGGCCTGATGCTGGACATGACCCTGCGCGATCTGGAACGTGTTCTGTACTTTGAAAACTACGTCGTCATCGAGCCGGGCCTGACCGACCTCTCCTATGGTCAGATGATGACCGAAGAAGAGTACATGGACGCTCAGGATGCCTATGGCATGGACGCCTTCACCGCCAACATCGGCGCCGAAGCAATCCGTGACATGCTGGCCCAGATCGACCTGGAATCGGAAGCCGAGCAGCTGCGCGCCGAACTGGCCGAAGCCACCGGCGAACTGAAGCCCAAGAAGATCATCAAGCGTCTGAAAGTCGTGGAATCCTTCCTGGAATCGGGCAACCGTCCGGAATGGATGATCATGACCGTGATCCCGGTCATTCCGCCGGAACTGCGTCCGCTGGTTCCGCTGGACGGCGGCCGCTTTGCGACCTCCGACCTCAATGACCTGTACCGCCGCGTTATCAACCGGAACAACCGTCTGAAGCGTCTGATCGAACTGCGCGCGCCGGATATCATCGTCCGCAACGAAAAGCGGATGCTGCAGGAATCCGTGGACGCGCTGTTCGACAACGGCCGCCGCGGCCGCGTCATCACCGGCGCCAACAAGCGCCCGCTGAAGTCGCTGTCCGACATGCTGAAAGGCAAGCAGGGCCGCTTCCGCCAGAACCTTCTGGGTAAGCGTGTCGACTTCTCCGGCCGTTCGGTGATTGTGACCGGTCCGGAACTCAAGCTGCACCAGTGCGGCCTGCCCAAGAAGATGGCGCTGGAGCTGTTCAAGCCCTTCATCTACTCGCGTCTGGAGGCCAAAGGCCTGTCCTCGACCGTGAAGCAGGCGAAGAAGCTGGTCGAAAAAGAGCGTCCCGAAGTGTGGGACATCCTGGACGAGGTGATCCGCGAGCACCCGGTGATGCTGAACCGCGCACCGACGCTGCACCGCCTTGGCATCCAGGCGTTCGAACCCACGCTGATCGAAGGCAAGGCAATCCAGCTGCACCCGCTGGTCTGCTCGGCGTTCAACGCGGACTTTGACGGCGACCAGATGGCTGTGCACGTCCCGCTGAGCCTTGAGGCCCAGCTGGAAGCGCGCGTCCTGATGATGTCCACCAACAACGTTCTGTCGCCCGCCAACGGCGCACCGATCATCGTTCCGTCGCAGGATATGATCCTGGGTCTCTACTATGTGACCCTGGAGCGCGAAGGTATGCCCGGCGAAGGCAAGATCTTTGGCACCATCGACGAAGTTCAGCACGCGCTGGACGCTGGCGAAGTGCACCTGCACTCCAAGATCACTGCGCGGATCACCCAGATCGACGAAGAGGGCAACGAAGTCCTGCAGCGGTTTGAAACCACGCCGGGCCGTGTCCGTCTGGGCGCGCTGCTGCCGAAAAACGCCAAAGCGCCGTTTGAGCTGGTCAACCGACTGCTGCGGAAGAAAGAGGTTCAGCAGGTCATCGACACCGTCTACCGCTACTGCGGCCAGAAAGAGTCCGTGATCTTCTGCGACCAGATCATGACCATGGGCTTCCGTGAAGCGTTCAAGGCGGGCATTTCGTTCGGCAAGGACGACATGGTGATCCCTGACACCAAGTGGACCATCGTCGACGACACCCGCGATCAGGTCAAAGACTTCGAACAGCAGTACATGGACGGCCTGATCACTCAGGGCGAAAAGTACAACAAGGTTGTCGATGCCTGGTCGAAGTGTAACGACAAGGTCACCGAAGCGATGATGTCGACCATCTCGGACGACAAGCGCGACGAGAACGGTGCAGTCATGGAGCCGAACTCGGTCTACATGATGGCTCACTCCGGTGCGCGTGGCTCGGTTACCCAGATGAAGCAGCTGGGCGGCATGCGCGGCCTGATGGCCAAGCCGAACGGCGACATCATCGAGACCCCGATCATCTCGAACTTTAAAGAAGGTCTGACCGTTCTTGAGTACTTCAACTCGACCCACGGTGCCCGTAAGGGTCTGTCGGATACCGCGCTTAAGACGGCGAACTCGGGTTACCTGACCCGCCGTCTGGTGGATGTGGCGCAGGACTGCATCGTGCGCGAGCGCGACTGTGGCACCGAGCGGGCGATCACCGCTGAGGCGGCCGTCAACGACGGTGAAGTGGTTGCTTCGCTCAGCGAACGCATCCTGGGCCGTGTGGCTGCCGACGACATCAAGCGTCCCGGCACCGAGGAGATCATCGTGGCCGCCGGCCAGCTGATCGACGAACGCATGTCCGACGCAGTGGAAGAGGCCGGTGTGCAGTCGACCCGCATCCGCTCGCCGCTGACCTGTGAGAGCGAAGAGGGCGTCTGCGCCATGTGCTACGGCCGTGACCTGGCCCGCGGCACGCAGGTGAACACCGGCGAGGCCGTCGGCATCATCGCGGCGCAGTCGATTGGTGAACCCGGCACCCAGCTGACCATGCGGACCTTCCACATCGGCGGCGTTGCCCAGGGCGGCCAGCAGTCGTTCCTGGAAGCGTCTCAGGAAGGCAAGATCGTCTTCGAGATGCCCAACACCCTGGTGAACGCCAACGGCGAGACCCTGGTTGTGGGCCGCAACATGAAGCTGATCATCCAGGACGAGCACGGCGAAGAGCGCGCCAGCCACAAGCTGGGCTACGGCTCCAAGCTGTTCGTCAAGGAAGGCCAGGACGTCTCCCGCGGCGACAAGCTGTTCGAATGGGACCCCTACACCCTGCCGATCATCGCCGAGAAACCGGGTACCGCGAAATACGTGGACCTGATCTCGGGCCTGGCGGTCCGCGACGAGACCGACGAAGCCACCGGCATGACCCAGAAGATCGTGATCGACTGGCGTGCGGCTCCGAAGGGCTCCGACCTGAAGCCGGAGATCATCCTGGTCGACAGCAACGGCGAGCCGGTTCGCAACGACAACGGCAACCCGGTCACCTACCCGATGTCCGTGGATGCGATTCTGTCCTGCGAGGACGGTCAGCAGGTCATGGCTGGCGACGTTGTTGCGCGTATCCCGCGTGAAGGCGCCAAGACCAAGGACATCACCGGTGGTCTGCCGCGCGTTGCGGAACTGTTCGAAGCCCGCCGTCCGAAAGACCACGCGATCATCGCCGAAATCGATGGCCACGTGCGCTTCGGCCGCGACTACAAGAACAAGCGCCGTATCGCGATTGATCCTGTGGACGAGTCGCTGGAGCCCGTCGAATACATGGTGCCCAAGGGCAAGCACATCCCGGTTGTGGAAGGTGACTTTGTCCAGAAGGGCGACTACATCATGGACGGCAACCCGGCACCGCATGACATCCTGTCCATCATGGGTGTCGAGGCACTGGCGAACTACATGATCGACGAGGTCCAGGACGTCTATCGACTGCAGGGTGTGAAGATCAACGACAAGCACATCGAGGTGATCGTCCGCCAGATGCTGCAGAAGTGGGAGATCTCGGACTCCGGCGACACCACGCTGCTGAAAGGCGAACACGTCGACAAGCAGGAGTTTGACGCAGCCAACGAGAAATCTCTGGCCCGCGGCAAGCGCCCGGCACAGGGCGAACCGATCCTGCTCGGCATCACCAAGGCGTCGTTGCAGACCCGCTCCTTCATCTCCGCGGCCTCCTTCCAGGAGACCACCCGGGTTCTCACCGAGGCTTCGGTGCAGGGCAAGAAGGACAAGCTGGTCGGCCTCAAGGAGAACGTCATCGTGGGCCGCCTGATCCCGGCCGGCACCGGCGGCGCGACCCAGGCCGTGCGCTCGATTGCACAGGGCCGCGACAACGTGGTTCTGGAAGCCCGCCGCGAGGAAGCCGAAGCCGCTGCAGCCCTGGCTGCACCGGTGATGGACGAGGACGTGATGGGCGGCGGCGACGATCTGGATATCCTGGTCGAAACCCCGGAAAGCCGCGACTAAGCCCCGGCAGCAAACGTTGGGAAAAGCCCCCGCATGATTTCATGCGGGGGCTTTTTCGTTTCCGCCTGTGCGGTTATCTGTTGGGCAGGTGAACCCCGGCGCGCAGGGAGCGGTCATGGATCTGAGGCTGAGGATGATCGGGCTGGTGCGGTTTTCCGCGCTTGCAACCGACTATTACTCTGACGTCTTTCCCACCCGGAAGGAGCTGGCCGCACATCTGTTCTCGCCCGGCCGGATGGAGCTGCGGTTCCGCCTGTTCGAGCATCTGTGCCTCAGGTCCCTGACCCGGCAGAGCGACACCAGCTTCCGGCTGATCATTCTGACATCCGAAGGGCTGCCGCAGCCGTACCTTGAACGGCTGCTGGCGCTGATCGGGCCCTATCCGAACATCCTCTGCCACCAGGCCGCCCCGCGGCCGCATTACCAGCAGCTGAAGGAAGCCTATGGCCGGGTGCAGCTGCGGCGGGCCACGCACAAGGTCCTGTTCCGGCTTGATGACGACGATGCGCTGGATCTGGACTTTGTCACGCGCACCAAGGCGTTTGCCCGTGGCATGATCCCATTGCAGGGCGCGGGTGAAACCCCGTTTATCATTGCCCACAACCGAGGGCTCTATCTTGAAAAAACCGAAGACGGCATCGAGCTTTATGACACTTGCGAGCGGTCTCCCCTGTCAGCTGGCATGTCGCTGGTGGCCCTGGCCGGCAGCGACCACAATCCTTACGCCTTCAACCACCGCAAGATAGCCCAGCACTACAATACCTTCTCCGATATCTCGGTGCCGGCCTTCCTGCGCACCATTCACGGCGACAACAAGTCCAACCCGACCCACATGGGGCTGACCCGGAAATGGCGCCCGAAACAGGCCGAAGCAGCGCTGGAACAGCATTTCGGCCACAGCTTCGCCAGCCTCAAGGACCTGCTGCAATGACGCCGAACCAGGCCGGAGCGCTGCTGATGGCGGGCAGCATGGCCGCCTATACCTTCAATGACACGCTGGTGAAGCTGACAGGTGATGCGCTGCCGCTGCCGCAGATCCTGACGGTCCGGGGGCTGGCCGCCAGCGTTCTGATCCTGCTGCTGGCACTGCGGCTCGGCAGCCTGCGCCTGAACCTCTCCGGCGGCGCCTGGGCCATGCTCGGCCTGCGTTGCGTCTTCGAGGTTGCCAACACCTATCTCTTCCTCACTGCGCTGATGCTGATGCCGATCGCCAATGTAACCGCGGTCCTGCAGGTGCTGCCGCTGGCGGTCACGCTCAGCGCCGCATTGTTTCTGCAAGAGCCGGTGGGCTGGCGCCGCCTTGCGGCCATTGCCGCGGGCTTCTGCGGCATGCTGCTGATTGTGCGCCCGGGGCCGGAGGGCTTCAGCGACGGCGCGCTTTATGCGCTGGCGGCGGTGGCCTGCATCACCGCCCGCGACCTGGTCACCCGGCGGATGCCGCCAGAGGTGCCGTCGATGACGGTCACCTTCTCGGCCTCGGTCTCCGTGCTGCTGTCCGGCATCGCCGCCTCTGCCGCCACCGAATGGCAACCCATGGGCAGCACCGAATTCCTGACCCTGATGGGGGCGGCGCTGTTCATTTTTGCCGGCTACCTGTGCTCGGTGATGACAATGCGGGTGGGCGAAGTCGCGGTGGTGGCCCCGTTCCGCTACAGCGGCCTCCTCTGGGCGCTGCTCCTGGGCTGGGCGGTGTTCGGCGAATGGCCGGACCTGCTGACCCTGGCCGGCGCCGCCATCGTTGCCAGCGCCGGCATTTTTACCCTCTACCGCGAACGCCGGCAGGCCCGCAAAAGCAAGGCCTGACGCGGGCGCCTAGCGTCCAAAGACGTCCCGGACATGGTCCGCGCGGATCGCAAAGCGGGCCTCGAACTCACCTTCCTGGGCCGGTGTCAGCGGTGTCAGCTGCACCGGTTTTGCGGACTTCTGGCGCGAGTCGTTATAGCCGTTGTGGGTGCGCACGAACATCGGCGCATCGGTCACCGTGACCGTCGGCATGAAGCGGTTGATCTTGTTGTGGGCGAAATTCATGATCGTTAGAGGACAGCCGCCGCGCACATGCATTGCCAGGCCGACAGCCAGGTAGGAGTGCACCCCTTCCTCTGCGGCAATCCCGCCGGGCCCGGCCTTGGCCAGGTATCCGCGGTTGAAATCGATCACCACCGACCGGTTCTTGCGCATCAGTCCGCGGCAATCCTCTGCCGTGGCCCGCAGCCGCTGGATAAAGTCCACGGAAACTGCGTCGTCGTCGTCATGGCGGAACTCGATGCAGGGTTTGCCGGGGTCCCGGCGGGCCGCTTTCAGAACATCCTTCATCGCGTCCCGGTGCCTGCGGGGCGGCTCTGCCAGGATCCGGACCTGCGGCATGCCCGCCGTCAGATCATGCAGCCGGTCCCGGTACGCTTCCGGCAGGCTGTCCCCGGTGACGATGATCAGGTCGAATTCCGGATCCGTCTGCTCCCGGAAGGCGGGCAGGGCGATGGTTTCAAACAGCCGGAACCGCTCTTCCATCCGCGCCTCGGCATAGAGATAGGCAATACGCTCATCCATCGTTTCGTGCTCGACCTGGAAACCGCCAAGAGCCGGGTAGGAGAACCGGCACAATCCGATGACCTGCATTCTGAAATCCGTTTGTTGCAAAAGCCTGCGCGCGCGACTATGGCGGGCCGGCGGCCTGCTGGCAACTGCCGTGCCGGTCCTGCCCGCAACCGGCCCCGGGCCGCAGCGCCCGGCCGCTGTTGACAACCTGCGCGACTCCCCATATACGCGCGCCTATCCGGCACCCGGAGTGTATGCTTCGCAAGCCGAATTCAAAATTGCAGTGTCTCAAGGCCTGGGCACTTTTACCACCCCGGCCCTCTGTAACCTCACCGCGTCGTCTCACCTCGGAATGGGAGCGATTGCGGTTTTTGCGCTTGTGGACGCACAGGTGCAGCGAAATAACCCGCACGCGCCGGCGTGCATGACAAGTTGCTAAACGGGGAATACCTGAATGCCAACGATCCAGCAGCTGATCCGCAAGCCGCGTCAGCCGAAGCGTAAAGTTTCGAAGTCCCAGCACCTCGAGCAGTGCCCGCAGAAGCGCGGCGTCTGCACCCGCGTGTACACCACCACTCCGAAGAAACCGAACTCCGCTATGCGGAAAGTTGCCAAGGTCCGCCTGACCAACGGTTTCGAAGTGATCTCCTACATCCCCGGTGAAAGCCACAACCTTCAGGAACACTCCGTGGTTCTGATCCGCGGCGGCCGTGTAAAAGACCTTCCGGGTGTCCGTTACCACATCCTGCGCGGTGTTCTGGATACCCAGGGCGTCAAAGACCGTAAGCAGCGCCGCTCGAAGTACGGCGCGAAGCGTCCTAAGTAAGAAGGAGAGGCTGATATGTCACGTCGTCACGCCGCTGAAAAACGCGAAGTTCTGCCCGACGCCAAGTTCGGCGACCGCGTTCTGACCAAGTTCATGAACAACCTGATGATCGACGGCAAAAAGTCGGTTGCAGAGAAAATCGTCTACAACGCGCTGGACCGCGTTGAGACCAAGATCAAGCGCGCGCCGGTGGAAGTGTTCCACGAAGCGCTGGACAACGTTAAGCCGTCCGTCGAGGTCCGCTCCCGCCGTGTTGGCGGTGCGACCTACCAGGTTCCGGTTGAAGTCCGCCCCGAGCGCCGCGAAGCGCTGGCCATCCGCTGGCTGATCACCGCCGCCCGCGGCCGCAACGAGAACACCATGGAAGAGCGCCTCGCAGGCGAGCTGCTGGACGCCGTCCAGTCCCGTGGCACCGCGGTCAAGAAGCGCGAAGACACCCACAAGATGGCAGAGGCGAACAAAGCCTTCTCGCACTATCGCTGGTAAGCCGGAGGACACAGACCTATGGCACGCGAATATCCGCTCGACCTGTACCGTAACTTCGGTATCATGGCGCACATCGACGCAGGTAAAACCACCTGCTCCGAACGCATCCTGTATTACACTGGCAAATCCCACAACATCGGTGAGGTGCACAACGGTGCAGCCACCATGGACTGGATGGAGCAGGAGCAGGAACGCGGTATCACCATCACCTCGGCTGCGACCACCACTTTCTGGGAACGCACCGAAGACGGTAAGACCGCCGACTCGCCCAAGCACCGCCTGAACATCATCGACACCCCCGGCCACGTTGACTTCACCATCGAAGTTGAGCGTTCGCTGGCGGTTCTCGACGGTGCAGTCTGTGTTCTGGACGCCAACGCCGGTGTTGAACCCCAGACCGAAACCGTGTGGCGTCAGGCTGACCGCTACAAGGTTCCGCGGATGGTGTTCGTCAACAAGATGGACAAGATCGGCGCCGACTTCTTCAACTGTGTTGAGATGATCGAAGACCGCACCGGCGCCCGCGCGGTTCCGGTTGGTGTTCCGATCGGCGCAGAGACCGAGCTGGAAGGCCTGGTTGACCTGGTCAACATGGAAGAATGGCTGTGGCAGGGCGAAGATCTGGGCGCATCTTGGATCAAAGCTCCGATCCGCGACAGCCTGAAAGACATGGCTGACGAATGGCGCGGCAAAATGGTGGAAGCGGCCGTCGAAATGGACGACGACGCCATGGAAGCCTACCTGGAAGGCGAAGAGCCCGACGTTGCCACCCTGCGCAAACTGCTGCGCAAGGGCACCCTGGAGCTGGCGTTTGTTCCGGTTCTGGGCGGTTCCGCGTTCAAGAACAAAGGTGTGCAGCCGCTGCTGAACGCCGTGATCGACTATCTGCCCAGCCCGCTGGACGTTGTCGACTACATGGGCTTCAAACCCGGTGACGAAACCGAAGAGCGTAACATTGCCCGCCGCGCGGACGATGAAATGGCGTTCTCGGGCCTGGCGTTCAAAATCATGAACGACCCCTTCGTCGGCTCGCTGACCTTCACCCGCATTTATTCCGGCGTCCTGAACAAGGGCGACACGCTTCTGAACTCCACCAAGGGTAAGAAAGAGCGCGTCGGCCGGATGATGATGATGCACTCCAACGACCGCGAGGAAATCACCGAAGCGTTCGCGGGCGACATCATCGCGCTGGCAGGCCTGAAGGACACCACCACCGGTGACACCCTCTGCGCCGTCAACGATCCGGTTGTCCTGGAAACCATGACCTTCCCGGATCCGGTGATCGAGATTGCGGTTGAGCCGAAAACCAAGGCCGACCAGGAGAAAATGTCCCAGGGTCTGGGCCGTCTGGCCGCCGAAGACCCGTCCTTCCGCGTCGAAACCGACCTCGAGTCCGGTCAGACCATCATGAAGGGCATGGGCGAACTTCACCTGGACATCCTGGTTGACCGCCTCAAGCGCGAGTTCAAGGTGGAAGCCAACATCGGTGCACCGCAGGTGGCCTACCGCGAGACCATCTCCAAAGAGGTCGAGCATTCCTACACCCACAAGAAACAGTCGGGTGGTTCGGGCCAGTTCGCCGAGGTGAAACTGATCATCTCGCCGACCGAAGCCGGCGAAGGCTATTCCTTCGAATCCCGCATCGTCGGCGGTGCGGTTCCGAAGGAATACATCCCCGGTGTGGAAAAAGGCATCCAGTCCGTCATGGACAGCGGCCCGCTGGCCGGCTTCCCCGTGATCGACTTCAAGGTTGCCCTGATCGACGGTAAGTTCCACGACGTTGACTTCAGCGTTCTGGCCTTCGAAATCGCCGCCCGCATGGGCATGCGCGAAGGCATGAAGAAGGCCGGCGCCAAGCTGCTGGAACCGATCATGAAGGTCGAAGTGATCACCCCGGAGGAATATACCGGCGGCATCATCGGCGATCTGACCTCCCGCCGCGGCCAGGTGTCCGGCCAGGAGAACCGCGGCAACGCCATTGCCATCGACGCCTTTGTGCCGCTGGCAAACATGTTCGGCTACATCAACACCCTGCGTTCGATGAGCTCGGGCCGCGCCCAGTTCACCATGCAGTTCGATCACTACGATCCAGTGCCGCAGAACATCTCCGACGAGATCCAGGCGAAATACGCGTAAGCGTCAGAAAATAAGGGGGTTCGCAACCGTTGCGGACCTCCCTCGAAACAAAAGGAGGCCATCATGGCTAAGGAAAAGTTTGAACGTAATAAACCGCACGTCAACATCGGCACCGTCGGCCACGTTGACCACGGCAAAACCACGCTGACCGCGGCAATCACCAAATACTTCGGCGACTTCAAAGCCTACGACCAGATCGACGGCGCGCCGGAAGAAAAAGCCCGCGGCATCACCATCTCCACCGCCCACGTGGAATATGAAACCGACGCGCGCCACTACGCCCACGTCGACTGCCCCGGCCACGCCGACTACGTCAAGAACATGATCACCGGCGCGGCCCAGATGGACGGCGCGATCCTGGTTGTGAACGCAGCCGACGGCCCGATGCCGCAGACCCGCGAGCACATCCTGCTGGCGCGTCAGGTCGGCGTTCCGGCCCTGGTTGTCTTCATGAACAAAGTCGACCAGGTCGACGACGAAGAGCTGCTGGAGCTGGTGGAAATGGAAATCCGCGAGCTGCTGTCCTCCTACGAGTTCCCGGGCGACGATATCCCGATCGTTGCAGGCTCCGCTCTGGCGGCGATGGAAGGCCGCGACGCCAACATCGGCGAAGACAAGATCAAAGAGCTGATGGCGGCCGTGGACGAATACATCCCGACCCCGGAGCGCGCGGTTGACCAGCCGTTCCTGATGCCGATCGAAGACGTGTTCTCGATCTCCGGCCGCGGCACCGTTGTGACCGGCCGTGTGGAGCGCGGTGTGATCAACGTTGGCGACGAAATCGAAATCGTCGGCATCAAAGACACTTCGAAAACCACCTGCACCGGCGTGGAAATGTTCCGCAAGCTGCTGGACCGCGGTGAAGCCGGCGACAACATCGGCGCCCTGCTGCGCGGTGTGGACCGTGACTCCGTCGAGCGCGGCCAGGTGCTGTGCAAGCCGGGTTCCGTGACCCCGCACACCAAGTTCGAAGCCGAAGCCTACATCCTGACCAAGGAAGAAGGCGGCCGCCACACCCCGTTCTTCGCGAACTACCGTCCGCAGTTCTACTTCCGCACCACCGACGTGACCGGCACCGTGACCCTGCCGGAAGGCACCGAGATGGTGATGCCGGGCGACAACCTGAAGTTCGCGGTTGAGCTGATCGCGCCGATCGCGATGGAAGACGGCCTGCGCTTCGCCATCCGCGAAGGCGGCCGCACCGTCGGCGCCGGCGTTGTGTCCAAAATCATCGAATAAGGATTTTGGACCAGTGGGCGGCAGGCGGTTTTCGCTAGAAAACTGCCGGGAGCCCACTCGGTAATGTTCTGCGAAAGGGCCTCCCTCGGGAGGCCCTTTTGCTTTGTTAACTTGGGTTGGGTACTATGAAGATGCTCAAATGTTGGGAAAACCATCCTCTTGACGTACTGGCCGCCATATTTATATCAGTTCCGGTGCAACCTTCTGAAGGGAAGCTCTGTAATGGCAAAGAAGCCGAACTTTAAGAAAGCGTCCAACGCGGCTGCTGCTACAAGGCGCGTTCTTGGGTCCAAACCGCCGTTCGACCCAGAGAAAATTGCGGAAGAAAAGAATATTCAAGTCGTGTACGCGAAGTTCCAAGAGCCGTACAATAAGAAGATTTCTGGCTTCTACCGTAAGTCGGACAACAAGATTGTTATCAATAAAGATATCGCTCCCAATCGCATGATTTTTACGATTGCTCACGAGCTCGGCCACGCCGTATTGCATCAGGAGTATATTAAGTCCAAAGACTATCAGCCGGTATTTCGCAGCAATGTTCATATTGAGGAAAAACCGGTTGAAGAAGTCGAGGCGGATACTTTCGCCGCTAACTTCTTGGTCCCGTTGGATATTCTTCGGAAGTACAAAGACGTTGCGGATGTGAGCGAGCTAGCAACGATGTTCGCGGTTTCGGAAGACGTCATTGAAAACCGCTTGGATCTACTTCGGCGCCACCCGAACCTAGCAACGTAGTAGTGGGTTCTCAAAGATTTTATGAGCGATGATTTTGATGACAAATTCGAGCTTCCGGATTTGGATGAGCTGGAAACCTTTGAAGAAGAAGATAAAGAACAAAGGAAAGAGCAACAGCTAGAAGAAGGTGGCCTTGAGGCGGACGAGTTGGCGCGACGTGTCAAGGTCCTTGAGGCAAATATCAAGACGCAAGGTCTTCGTGAGTTCTACAAACTCAGAACGCGCTGGTCATCGTGGATCATCGGATGGATCACAGGGTTGATTGTGTTCAATGGTCTACTAGCGGTTGGTGTCGGCTTAAGGGTTTTTAACTTTCTGCAGTACGAATGGTTCATAACTGCAATAACTGTGGAAACATTCTTGCAGATTGTTGGCATGGGATATGTTGCGGTGCGTTTCTTATTTAGAGATCCACCGGAGTAGCGTTGTTTTTGGTAAAAAACGCCTTGCTTCTTAGATCTTAACAAGCCCCAAACGCACCGCCCGCTCTAAACGCAACGGTTTCGCCGCGAAACCCCTTGCCTCATGGGCCCGCAGGGCGTATAGGGCGCGAGTTCGCCACGTGCGGATAGGGGCGGGATGATTCCCGCCTTTTGGGTTCGATGAGGGGTTGCGGTGGTCGCAGGCCCTCCTCTCAACCCCAACGCCTGACTAAAAGGCTGTACGATGCAAAGCCAAAACATCCGTATCCGGCTGAAGGCATTTGACTATCGCGTGCTGGATGCGTCCACGCAAGAGATCGTCAACACTGCCAAGCGGACCGGCGCGCAAGTGCGCGGCCCGATCCCGATGCCGAACAAGATCGAGAAATTCACTGTTCTGCGTGGCCCCCACGTCGACAAGAAATCCCGCGACCAGTTCGAGATCCGCACCCACAAGCGCCTTCTCGACATCGTCGACCCGACCCCGCAGACCGTGGACGCGCTGATGAAGCTCGACCTGGCCGCCGGCGTTGACGTCGAAATCAAGCTGCAGTCGTAAGATCGGAGGGTATAGATTATGCGTTCCGGTATTATCGCTAAAAAAGTGGGCATGACCCGCCTGTTCCTGGAAGACGGCAAGCAGATCCCTGTGACCGTTCTGTCCCTGGACGGCCTGCAGGTTGTTGCTCAGCGCACCGAAGAAAAAGACGGCTACACCGCTGTTCAGCTGGGTGCAGGCTCTGCCAAGGCAAAGCGCACTTCGCAAGCCATGCGCGGTGTCTTCGCCGCTGCCAAGGTGGAACCCAAGCGCAAGCTGGCCGAATTCCGCGTTCCCGCGGACGGCCTGATCGAAGTCGGCGCCGAAATCTCGGCCGAACACTTCCTGGCTGGCCAGAAAGTGGACGTCACCGGCACCTCGATCGGTAAAGGCTTTGCAGGTGCCATGAAGCGTCACAACTTCGGCGGTCTGCGCGCCTCGCACGGTGTGTCGATCTCGCACCGTTCGCACGGTTCGACCGGTCAGTGTCAGGACCCCGGCCGCGTCTTCAAAGGCAAGAAAATGGCCGGCCACATGGGCGCTGCCCGCGTGACCACCCAGAACCTGGAAGTGGTGAAAACCGACGCCGAGCGCGGCCTGGTCTTCATCAAGGGTGCCGTACCGGGCCCGAAATCCGGCTGGGTTACCGTCAAGGACGCCGTGAAGAAGAAAGCCCCCGAGGGTCTGCCTTTCCCGGCCGCTCTGAAAACTGCGGAAGCTCCCGCGGAAGGTGGTGAAGCATGAAACTTGACGTGATCAAACTGGACGGCGCCAAGGCAGGCGACATCGAACTGTCGGAAGACCTGTTCGGCCTGGAGCCGCGTGCGGACATCCTGCACCGCGTGGTCCGCTGGCAGCGCAACAACGCGCAGGCCGGCACCCACAAGGTGAAGACCCGCTCGGAGACCTCCTACTCGACCAAGAAGATCTACCGCCAGAAGGGCACCGGCGGCGCGCGCCACGGCGACCGCAACGCGCCGATCTTCCGCAAGGGTGGTATCTACAAGGGCCCGACCCCGCGTTCGCACGGCCACGAGCTGACCAAGAAGTTCCGCAAGCTGGGCCTGCGCCACGCGCTGTCCGCCAAAGCAAAAGCGGGCGAGCTGGTCATCATCGAGGACGCAGCAGCTGAGGGCAAGACCGCCGCACTGGCCAAACAGGTGAAGAACCTGGGCTGGAAACGCGCTCTGGTCATCGACGGCGCTTCGGTCAACGAAGGCTTCCTGCAAGCGTCGCGCAACATCGAAGGTCTGGACATCCTGCCGACCATCGGTGCCAACGTCTATGACATCCTGAAGCGTGACACCCTGGTGATCACCAAAGCAGGTGTCGAAGCACTGGAGGCTCGCCTGAAATGAGCGCGAAAGCAGCACACTACGACGTGATCCGCAAGCCGATCATCACCGAGAAATCCACCATGGCGTCCGAGAACGGCGCAGTGGTCTTCGAAGTGGCAATCGACTCCAACAAGCCGATGATCAAAGAAGCCGTTGAAGCGCTCTTTGGCGTCAAGGTTAAAGCGGTCAACACCACCGTCACCAAGGGTAAGGTGAAGCGTTTCCGCGGCCAGATGGGCCGCCGCAAGGACGTGAAAAAAGCCTATGTGACCCTGGAAGAAGGCAACACCATCGACGTGTCCACCGGACTCTGAGATTTGTGTCTTTGACAAGATTGAGAGGCCCTCGCGCAAGCGGGGGCCTTTTGCTTTGGGGCAGGGGGATTGTGGGGCATGGCGGGGTCCTGAAGGCAGCTTTGCCCCGAGGTATAGCCGCTGCCGGTTAAGATCCGCGAAGCCGTGCGTGCGCACCTCACGCAACAGCCTTCAATGCGCAGAGCTGCGATCTTGCACCCAGGTGCGGAATCGAGGCCGCAGGCCGCCGCGCCAGCGCCGTCCCGCCCCCATGGGGCGGCGCTTTGGCTTGTGTTCTGCGTGTCGGTGAAGTCGTACGGATTTGGCCGGGATAAACTGCCAAACGCCACGTTGAGAGCGCCACCCCGCGGGACGGCGCTGGCGCTCTACAGGAAATCAACCTATTTCGGCTTCGATCCTCGCAGGAAGGTCCTCAAAGCGTTTCACCAGTTTGCCGTCGAATGGAGGGTAATCTTTGAAAAGATCGCTCATGGCTTTGTCGCAGCGGAAAAGATCACACTCACAAATATACATCATCTGCATTAGGTCGATTACGTCGCTAGGTTTGAATTTGTAATTAGCCTTCTGGGCTCGCTCAATGTAATGGCTGAAATGTGCTACACGCTCTGGGCCATAAGCATCGGCTATAGGCTTCATCGCGCTCTTAGCATCGAATGCTTCACGTCTTATTTTGGGTTTCGTTAGTTCTCTAGCGCTTCTCTTGGAAACCCCAAGCGCAAGGATTTTTTGACAAATCTTGGCTCTCGCAGCTTCGAGTTCGTCAAATCCTTTGTTGTAGCTTTGGAGGCCCAAGATTAGCTTTTCAAACGCCTCTATGCCGCCCCCGAAGTACTCTGAAAGCATGTTTGGCATGCCGCCATAGTCGTAAACAATCCGACTGTACTCAGCAGGGTCACTAAACCATTTGTTTAGATGGGATTCAAACTCGGCATCTGAACAACGTCCCTTTAGGAAACGGTTAGCGATACCGCTTTCTACAAACTCTTTGGAGACGGGTATACCCTTATAGTCTTCAGCCTTGTTTCCCCAAGTTGACGTGCTCTTCCTGAGTAACTCATTCATCGCTTGCGGGCGCTTTAATCGCCTTAATTCCGCACGGTTGAGATTCCCTCTTGTTGACAGAACGCTAAGGTACTCTTTGTACATTTTTTGCCGAAACTCTTTGGCGCGAAGATGCTCTCCTCCCTTCCCCGACATCCACCTCCCAGAGTTAGGGAACTTGGCACCAAGTTCGATTTCTGTAAGGAAGGGAAACGCATTCGGACCGCAGATATCTTTAACAAGCTGGCCGCGCCGAACTCTTTCTGTTCGGAACCTATCAGTAGGTTTGGTTACAAACTCAAGCATGATTGCCCAAGAGAATCCGATCACTATGCTCCCCTGGTCTCTAAACTCAATGAGCCTGTCTAACGTTCGATGAGAAGGGCTGTGTCGGTCCTCGTTGAACAAGCGAATATAGTCTTGTGTGTCCAAGTAGACGACGATTGGCTTTTCTAGCATGAAAGTATGGTAACTCGACGTGGGATAGCTAAGTTTACTTTGTGGAAATTCAGCGCTTAACAAATGGGCGACATCGTTGCGTATGTCACCCCTAAACTCCCCCAAACACCTCTGCTACACGCCATCCATCCTGAAGGCCCCGGATTCGCTCCGGGGTCGTTACGTTTGTCAGGATGTGTGAACTCGGGGACCTTCGGGGCCCTATATCTTTGGCACCTACGGGGGCCTTAAACATAGCTGGGCCAAAGACAATAACCTAAGGCCTGGCACGCTAAACGGAAGACAGAAAGCATGGCACTTAAGTCGTATAAGCCGACGACGCCGGGCCAGCGTGGGCTGGTTCTGATCGACCGTTCGGAGCTTTGGAAAGGGCGTCCGGTCAAATCTCTCACTGAGGGTCTGACCAAATCGGGCGGCCGGAACAACACCGGACGGATTACTTCCCGCCGCCGCGGCGGCGGCGCAAAGCGTCTCTACCGGATCGTTGACTTCAAACGGAATAAATTTGATGTCGCCGCAACCGTCGAGCGCATCGAATATGACCCCAACCGGACTGCCTTCATCGCCCTGGTGAAGTATGACGACGGCGAGCAGGCCTATATCCTGGCTCCGCAGCGTCTGGCAGTGGGTGACAAGGTCATCGCCTCCGCAAAGGCAGACATCAAGCCGGGCAACGCAATGCCGTTCTCGGGCATGCCGATCGGTACCATCGTCCACAACATCGAGATGAAACCGGGCAAAGGCGGCCAGATCGCCCGCGCAGCCGGCACTTACGCTCAGTTTGTTGGCCGTGACGGCGGTTACGCTCAGATCCGCCTGTCCTCGGGCGAACTGCGCCTGGTGCGTCAGGAATGCATGGCCACCGTTGGTGCCGTGTCCAACCCCGACAACTCGAACCAGAACTTCGGTAAAGCCGGCCGTATGCGCCACAAGGGCAAGCGTCCTTCCGTGCGTGGTGTCGTGATGAACCCGATCGACCACCCCCACGGCGGTGGTGAAGGCCGGACCTCCGGTGGCCGCCATCCGGTGACCCCCTGGGGCAAACCGACCAAGGGCAAACGGACCCGCAACAAAAACAAGGCGTCGCAGAAGCTCATCATCCGCTCGCGCCACGCCAAGAAGAAAGGCCGCTAATCCATGGCACGTTCCGTATGGAAAGGCCCCTTCGTTGATGCTTATGTCCTGAAAAAGGCCGAAGCAGCGCGTGAATCGGGCCGCAATGAAGTGATCAAGATCTGGTCGCGCCGTTCCACCATCCTGCCGCAGTTCGTCGGCCTGACCTTTGGTGTCTACAACGGCAAAAAGCACATCCCAGTCAACGTCTCGGAAGACATGATCGGTCAGAAGTTCGGTGAGTACTCGCCGACCCGCACCTATTATGGCCACGCCGCTGACAAAAAAGCGAAGCGGAAGTAAGTCATGGGCAAGGAAAAGAACCCCCGCCGCGTGGCAGACAACGAAGCAATGGCAAAACTGCGCATGCTCCGTACCTCGCCGCAGAAACTGAACCTGGTGGCGCAGATGATCCGCGGCAAGAAAGTCGAGAAGGCGCTGACCGACCTGACTTTCTCCAACAAGCGGATCGCGCAGGACGTGAAGAAATGCCTTCAGTCCGCCATCGCGAATGCTGAAAACAACCACAACCTGGACGTCGATGAGCTGATCGTCGCCGAGGCATGGGTTGGCAAGAACCTGACCATGAAGCGCGGCCGTCCGCGGGCTCGTGGCCGGTTCGGCAAAATCCTGAAGCCGTTCGCGGAGATCACCATCAAGGTGCGTCAAGTTGAGGAGCAAGCCTAATGGGTCAGAAAGTCAATCCGATCGGCATGCGCCTTCAGGTCAACCGCACCTGGGACAGCCGCTGGTATGCCGACACCAAAGACTACGGTGATCTGCTGCTCGAGGACCTGAAAATCCGCGAGTTCATCCAGAAAGAATGCAAGCAGGCAGGCATTGCGCGCGTGATCATCGAGCGCCCGCACAAGAAATGCCGTGTGACCATTCACACCGCCCGTCCGGGCGTCATCATCGGCAAGAAAGGCGCGGACATCGAAGTCCTGCGCAAGAAAATCGCCAAGATGACCAACTCCGAGCTGCACCTCAACATCGTTGAAGTGCGCAAGCCGGAACTGGACGCGCAGCTGGTTGGCGAGAGCATTGCTCAGCAGCTGGAACGCCGTGTGTCCTTCCGCCGCGCCATGAAGCGTGCGGTTCAGAACGCCATGCGCATGGGCGCCCTGGGTATCCGGGTGAACGTGGCTGGCCGTCTGGGCGGCGCGGAAATCGCGCGGACCGAATGGTACCGTGAAGGCCGCGTGCCGCTGCACACCCTGCGTGCCGACATCGATTACGCACACTCCGAAGCGATGACCCCCTACGGGATCATCGGGATCAAGGTCTGGATCTTCAAAGGCGAGATCATGGAGCACGATCCTTCGGCGCGTGACCGTAAGGCTCAGGAAATCCAGGACGGCCCTGCACCCCGTGGTGCTGGTGGCGGCCGCCGCTAAGGAGGAATTGAGATGCTTCAACCAAAGCGCACTAAATTCCGCAAGATGCACAAGGGCCGGATCCACGGCCTGGCAAAAGGCGGTTCCGACCTGAACTTCGGCACCTATGGCCTGAAGGCAACCACTCCTGAGCGTGTGACTGCACGCCAGATCGAGGCTGCCCGCCGTGCCATGACCCGCCACATGAAGCGTCAGGGCCGTGTCTGGATCCGTATCTTCCCGGACACTCCCGTGACCTCCAAGCCCGTCGAAGTCCGTATGGGTAAAGGTAAAGGGTCCGTGGATTACTGGGCATGCAAAGTGAAGCCCGGCCGCGTGATGTTCGAGATCGACGGCGTCAGCGATGAGATCGCCCGCGAGGCCCTGCGCCTGGCCGCGATGAAGCTGCCGGTCAAGACTCGCGTCGTGGTCCGCGAAGACTGGTAAGCAGCGGCCTTGCCGCCGCGTGCGGCCCGCTGCTCTTGCGAGCAAAGGCGGCGGGAGCGCAACCGGTCCTGAAAATCAGAAACCCCCGCTGAGAGATCAGCGGGGGTTTTCTTTTGGCAGAGCGGTTTGCCGGCAGCCCCGGCAGAAAGGGGCAGGGTGATGCGTTGCCATGCCAGGCTGAACACGAATGGCTCGCAGTCTGTTGCTAGGGATTGGCAATGTTTGTCAATGTGTCCTGCTGCCGGGAGGTTCCCCGGGTTGCCGGGCCTCAGCGGCACGGGCGCCTGATTGGTTGGAGCGCCCTCTGATGCGAACTGGTCTCAATGTCCTTTCCACTGGCCCCTGCGGGCAGCCTGCCGGCGGCAAAGCCACTGGCCCGCGCCGCATGGGGGCTCTGCCCCCGCCGCCTGCTGCGGCTCCCCCGGAGTAGTTTTGAACCAGAAAGAAGCATCCGGAGGCGGCCGAAGCGGCTCGCCAAGAGGGCAGTGCTGCGCTAAGACGCAGCTATGGCTCAGATTGACTTGCTTTTCGTGACCCGCCTCTACCGCGCGCAGCTGTCCGAACACGGACCATCGGTTGACGCGCAGGAACTGGAAAACTCCTGCCTCGTGATCGCCGGCGATGACGAGGCGGGGCAGGACTGGTGCGAGGAGAACGGCTACCCGGGGTATACGTCCTACGCCTCGCTGACGGATTTGCCCTGGCGGTTCCCGGTCTTTGCCGATGTGGTGAAGTCGCTGGATCTGCATGTGGCGGGTTTTGCCAAGGATCTGGAGCTGGATCTGGACGGCCGCAAGCTGGTGCTGGAGGATCTGTGGATCAACATCCTGCCGGAGGGCGGGACGCACGCCAGCCACATCCACCCGCATTCGGTGATCTCCGGCACAACTTACGTGTCGATGCCCGACGGCGCCTCGGCGCTGAAGCTGGAGGACCCGCGCCACGCGATGATGATGGCGCATCCGCCACGCCTGAAAGACTGCCGGCAGGAGCTGAAGACCTTTGTCTACCAGGCGCCCGCAGTGGGCGATGTGCTCTTGTGGGAAAGCTTCATCCGCCACGAGGTGCCGCTCAACATGGCTGAGGAAGAGCGGATTTCGGTAAGTTTCAATTACCGGTGGGAGTGAGCGGGGGAGCCGTTTTCCGGCAGCGGAAAACGGCCATGAAAAATCGATTTTTCATGGCCGGAATTCTCGTAGAATTCCGGTTCTGCGGCGCGGTCAGCTCCAGGTTCCCTGCATCGCGCAGTCCAGCCCATCTACCGCCAGGTGCCATAGGCAGCCGAGCGCCAGCGCTCGGATCTTCCAGCTTGGCACCAGCAGCGCTGCGGCATAGGCGGCGGCAGCCAGCCCTGAGTGCAGCGGGTGAAAGCCAAGACTGCAGCGGTTTGGATCGAAGATTGGTGTTGCCAGCAGATGGTCGGCGTCAATCATATTCGCCAGGATCATCAGCCCGGCGGCGGCCAGCCACCGCTGCCTGCCAAACAGGATCCGCGCAATGGCGAAGGGCGCCAGGAAGTGGGAACCATAGTGGATGAGGGGCGGGAGCAGATAAAGATACACAGCTAATTCGCCCTCGGCGGTTTCCAGTGCCCTTTGCAGCATCGTCAAATGCAGTACAAGTAGTTTCCGTGTCCAATCCGTCGCGTGCCGCGGTTCCGTCTTGACGATGAATTGCGCCTCGATGCCCGTTTTGCTAGGCAGCAGCCCGGCGGTGCCCCGGCGCGCTGCACGGATTGAGGCATTATCAAAGGACCGATTTTTTGAAAGCAAAACTCATACTGGCGGTTGCTGCGCTGGCTGCGACCGCGGCCTGTACAAAAGACTTGGGTAAAATGCATGAACGGCGCGCTGCGCTGGTTGCCCGCGTGTTCCCGGCCGAAGCTGATCGCACCGGTATTACCCTGGCGTTTCCTGTGGAAAGCCATCTGGAGATCATCTACTTCCCTGAACAGGTCTCCCATGCGGCAATTCAGTCGCGCGCAGCGGCTTACTGTCAGCGGATCGGATATCCCACGCTGAAAATCTACAAGCCGCTGACCGATACCAAAACCACCCTTGCGGATGGCACAGTCAGGCCGTCCAAGCAGATCATCTACGATTGCGACTAACTGCCTGCCCGGGGCAGGAGGAATCTCCCCTTGCCCCGGCACCCCGTCTCCTCTATAGGGACCCATCGCTTGCCCCCAATCCTCATTGGGTCGGGGCCAGGTGATTCTTTTTTGCTGCCCGTTCCGGGCGGTTGACATAACCCACCAGGTAACAAGGTGACCCTCGGGGCCTTCTGGTGCTTTGGACAAGGAACAAAGGCGATGAACGCCAATGATCTGCGCGAGAAGACCGTGGATGAACTCCGCGATATGCTCGCATCCCTGAAAAAAGAGAGCTTCAACCTGCGCTTTCAGCAGGCAACCGGTCAGCTGGAATCGACCGCAGGCATCAAGGCGGCCCGCCGCAATGCTGCCCGCGTCAAGACCATCCTGAACGAAAAAGCTGCAGCAGCAGCCGAATAAGGAGCGACACAATGCCCAAACGTATCCTGCAAGGCGTTGTGACCAGCGACGCAAACGCCCAGACCGTCACCGTCTCGGTTGAACGCCGCTTCACGCACCCGGTTCTGAAGAAAACCATCCGTAAGTCCAAGAAATACCGGGCTCACGATGAAAAGAACGCTTTCAAGGTCGGCGACACCGTACGCATCATCGAATGCGCGCCGAAATCGAAAACGAAACGCTGGGAAGTTCTGGAAGCCTAAGAGTCTCATCCGAGACTCCTGGCGGCTAGACTTAACAGTCAGTCGAAACCCTGGGGGATACCAGCACGCATCGCTGCCCCATAGGTCGGGAGAAACCACATGATCCAGATGCAAACAAATCTGGATGTTGCTGACAACTCCGGCGCCCGCCGAGTTCAGTGCATCAAGGTTCTGGGTGGCTCCAAGCGTAAATACGCATCCGTAGGCGACATCATCGTCGTCTCGGTCAAGGAAGCCATCCCGCGCGGCCGCGTGAAAAAAGGCGACGTCCGTAAGGCCGTTGTCGTGCGCACCGCCAAAGAAGTCCGCCGCGAAGACGGCACTGCAATCCGGTTTGACCGGAACGCAGCCGTTATCCTGAACAACAACAACGAGCCGGTCGGTACCCGTATCTTTGGCCCGGTTGTTCGTGAACTGCGCGCGAAGAACTTCATGAAGATCATCTCGCTTGCTCCGGAGGTGCTGTAACTATGGCTGCGAAACTCCGCAAAGGCGACAAGGTCATCGTGCTGTCCGGCCGTGACAAGGGCAAAGAAGGCACCATTGCCTCTGTTGACCCGAAAGCCGGCAAAGCCGTTGTCGAAGGCGTGAACATGGCGATCCGCCACACCCGCCAGACCCAAAACAGCCAGGGCGGCCGTCTGCCCAAGGCACTGCCGATCGATCTGTCGAACCTGGCACTGCTGGACAGCAACGGCAAAGCAACCCGCGTCGGCTTCCGCGAGGAAGACGGCAAGAAGGTGCGCTTCGCCAAGACCACCGGGGAGACTGTCTGATGCTTGACGCTGCAACCTACACCCCGCGTCTGAAGACCCTCTACAAGGACACCATCCGTGGCGCCCTGAAAGAGGAATTCAGCTACAAGAACGATATGATGATCCCCAAGCTGGAGAAGATCGTTCTGAACATCGGCTGCGGCCGCGCTGCTGTCAAAGACAGCAAGAAAGCCAAATCCGCACAGGCCGACCTGACCGCGATTGCGGGCCAGAAGGCTGTCACCACCGTGGCCAAGAACTCCATCGCCGGCTTCCGCGTTCGCGAAGGCATGCCGATGGGCGCCAAGGTGACCCTGCGCGGCGACCGGATGTTCGAATTCCTGGACCGTCTGATCACCATCGCGATGCCGCGTATCCGTGACTTCCGCGGCGTGTCCGGCACCTCTTTCGACGGCCGCGGCAACTATGCCATGGGCCTGAAAGAGCACATCGTCTTCCCGGAAATCGACTTTGACAAGATCGACGAAGCCTGGGGCATGGACATCGTAATTGCCACCACCGCAGAAACCGACGCGGAAGCTAAGGCGCTGTTGAAAGCTTTCAACATGCCCTTCAACAGCTGATCGCGGGAAGGAAGAGACCATGGCTAAGAAAAGCATGATCGAACGCGAGAAGAAGCGCGAGCGCCTGGTGGCAAAATACGCCGCAAAGCGTGCCGAGCTGAAAGAAATCGCAAACGACGAATCCCGCCCGATGGAAGAGCGCTTCAAGGCGCGTCTGAAACTGGCGAAACTGCCGCGCAACTCGTCGGCAACCCGTCTGCACAACCGCTGCCAGCTCACCGGCCGTCCCCACGCTTACTACCGTAAGCTGAAGGTCAGCCGTATTGCGCTGCGCGAGCTGGGCTCTGCTGGTCAGATCCCCGGCCTGGTGAAATCGAGCTGGTAAGGGAGAGACTGATATGAACGATCCTATCGGCGATATGCTCACCCGTATCCGTAACTCTCAGATGCGCGGCAAATCCACCGTGTCCACACCGGCTTCCAAGCTGCGTGCCTGGGTGCTGGACGTGCTGGCAGACGAGGGCTACATCCGCGGTTATGAGAAAACCACTGGTGAAAATGGCCACCCGGCCATCGAAATCAGCCTGAAATACTTCGACGGCGAACCTGTCATTCGCGAGCTCAAGCGGGTTTCCAAGCCCGGCCGCCGCGTTTACATGGGCGTCAATGACATCCCGTCGGTCCGCCAGGGCCTGGGCGTGTCGATTGTCTCCACCCCCAAGGGTGTGATGTCGGACGCAAACGCACGCGCAGCCAACGTTGGCGGCGAAGTGCTCTGCACCGTCTTCTAAGGAGGCCTCGCAGATGTCCCGTATTGGTAAAAAACCGGTCGAACTGCCCAGCGGTGTTACCGCTGCCGTGTCCGGCCAGACCATCGAAGTGAAAGGCCCGAAAGGCGCCCGCACCTTCACCGCAACCGACGACGTCACCCTGACCGTGAACGACAACGTTGTCACCATCGAGCCGCGCGGCAAGTCCAAGCGTGCCCGTCAGCAGTGGGGCATGTCCCGCACTCAGGTGGCCAACCTCGTGACCGGCGTGACCCAGGGCTTCAAGAAAGAGCTGGAGATCCAGGGTGTGGGTTACCGGGCTCAGATGCAGGGCAACACCCTGAAGCTGAACCTGGGCTACAGCCACAACGTCGACTTCGTTGCACCCGATGGCATCACCATCACCGCACCGAAGCAGACCGAAATCGTTGTGGAAGGTATCGACCAGCAGCAGGTGGGCGAAGTCGCGGCGAAAATCCGCGAATGGCGCCGTCCGGAGCCCTACAAGGGCAAAGGCATCCGCTACAAGGGCGAGTTCATCTTCCGCAAGGAAGGCAAGAAGAAGTAAGGACCAGCAAAATGGCAAACAGCAAACGTACCCTGTTTCTGAAGCGCCGGCTGCGCGTCCGGAACAAGCTTCGCAAAGTGAACGCAGGCCGTCCGCGTCTGTCCGTGCACCGTTCGAACAAGAACATCTCTGTTCAGCTGATCGACGACCTGCGCGGCGTGACCCTGGCAGCGGCGTCGACCCTGGAAAAAGATCTCGGCGTTGTTGGCAAGAACAACGTCGAAGCCGCAACCAAAGTCGGTGCTCTGATCGCCGAGCGCGCGAAAGCGGCTGGCGTGACCGAGGCCTACTTCGACCGCGGCGGCTTCCTGTTCCACGGCAAGGTGAAGGCTCTGGCCGACGCTGCGCGTGAAGGCGGCCTGAAGATCTAAATCCCATGCGGGCAGCCTGACAGGGCTGCCCCGATGATCCGGGAGGCCGGGCTTCGGCCCGGTTCTCACCAAGGATTGAGAAAACAGGCGCCCCCCGTGCTAACTGGAATGCGCCCTATGAAAGGAATGCCTGATGGCAGAACGTGAAAACCGCCGCGGCCCCCGCCGCGAGCGTGAAGAGGCACCGGAATTTGCAGATCGCCTGGTCGCGATCAACCGCGTGTCGAAAACCGTAAAAGGCGGTAAGCGCTTTGGCTTCGCAGCTCTGGTTGTTGTTGGCGACCAGAAAGGCCGCGTCGGCTTTGGCAAGGGCAAGGCGAAAGAAGTGCCCGAGGCGATCCGCAAGGCGACCGAGCAGGCGAAACGCCAGATGGTCCGCGTGCCGCTGAAAGAGGGCCGCACCCTGCACCACGACATCAACGGCCGTCACGGCGCTGGTAAAGTGGTCATGCGCACCGCTCCGGAAGGTACCGGTATCATCGCAGGCGGCCCGATGCGCGCAGTCTTCGAAATGCTGGGCGTCAAGGACGTCGTTTCGAAGTCGATCGGCTCGCAGAACCCCTACAACATGATCCGCGCCACCATCAACGGCCTGACCAAAGAGCAGAGCCCGCGTTCGGTTGCACAGCGCCGCGGCAAAAAGGTTGCTGACATCCTGCCCAAGCGGGACGATGCACCGGCTGCTGCCGAAGCTGAAGCGTAAGGAGTAGAGAGACATGGCAAAAACCATCGTCGTCAAGCAGATCGGCTCCCCGATCCGCCGCCCCGCCAAACAGCGCGCGACCCTGGTCGGCCTGGGCCTGAACAAGATGCACAAGACCCGTGAGCTGGAGGACACCCCTTCGGTCCGCGGCATGGTCAACTCGATCCCGCACCTGGTTCAGATCATCGAAGAGCGCGGCTAAGCCCCTTTTCGAGCACTAACTTTGGAAAACGCCTCCGGGACACCGGGGGCGTTTTTCGTTTGCGGCGGCTCTTGCGCAGGGCAGGCAGAGGGGCGGGCCGGGCTGTTAACCGGCTGGCAAGGCCCCTTGCAGAGCTTGCATAGCGGGCAGTCCGAACCGTCAGTTGTTGGAATCGCGCCCGCATCCTATCTCAGCCCTGTCACAGAACGGACCGTAAGACAGACCGCCGGGAATAGGCCCGGCTCGCTTGAGACAAGGAACTTAACGATGGCATATGTACTCTCCGCTTCCGCCGGCATCTCGCTGACCGCCCGCATCCGCTCCGCATTCGACAGCGTGATCGACTCCTGGATGAAGGCCCGCGAATTCCAGCGCACCTACAACGAGCTGGACGCGCTCTCCGATCATGAGCTCTCCGACATCGGCGTCCGCCGCGCCGACATCGCCGACATCGCCCGCGCGCACGTCTACGGCTGAGAATTCCCTATTCCCGGGCGCAGCTCTCCTCCTCCTTTGCGCCCCGGGCCAAGACGCTCCTGCCATCCGGCGGGAGCGTTTTCTTTTGCGCCAAGGCCGCGTTTTCTCACGCAAATGTGCTATGCGGCCACTGCATAGCCGCCAGACCAAAGCATCCGTTGCCGGGCCGGGCGGCGGTGCCTATCTCCCCTGCGTTACAAAACCGTCACAAGAAACACTCCGGCCGGGCATTGGCCCGGTCCAACTGATAGGAAACGCAAGAGATGGCATATTCGACCCTGTCCGCCCCCGCCTCATCCAGCTTGTCCGCCCGCCTGCGCGGCCTGGCCGCCAGCCTGATGCAGGACTGGAAACTGCGCCGCGAGTACAAACGCACCGTGACCGAGCTGCGCGGCCTTTCCGCGCGCGAGCTGGCCGACATCGGCCTGCACCGCGGCAACATCCCCGGCACCGCCCGCGAGAACGTCTACGGCCGCTGACAGAATTCCGGTTCCGGAGCCTCCTCCCTCCCTCGGTCCCGGACCAGATGCACCCCTGCCCAACGGCGGGGGTGTTTTGCGTTTCAGGGATGACAAGCGAATACTATGATCCCCCTTAGCCCGGCTGCAGGCCGGGCGGCGCCCGACCCTCCCCACGGGAGGGCGCTTCACGCCCACCCAGGGTCAGGCGCCGCCCTTCGAGGAATTCAACATCCTGGCAGAAGTTGGGCTAGATCATCCGTTGCGCCCCCGCCGTACGCCCCGCCTACGCAGAATTTACCTGGCTATGCGAGATTGCTTCCTGATCATGATCACCCGCCGGGCGTAGCACCCCCGGCACCTGGAACAGGGCTCCGGTCTGGCACCCGGAGCGCGCAGACGCGTTTTCGCATGGGCGATGCCCATCCCATCTCCACCCCGGCGGCGCCGCCACCCTTTAACGGACGGCCTCAGACGGAACGGACACAGAGAAAGACAGATAGAGCAGCAACCGGCAGGGCAGGGGCCTTGGCGGGAGCGCAGACGTGTGGAGAAGCCATGGATCGAATCTAGGTTTTTTCCTCACAGGGCTACTTTCGCGCGAAGATCGCCATCCCAGGCCCATTAGAGCCCGGAAACTGATAACCCATGTGAGTAACGACATTTACTACTGCGACACATAGCTCAGCCGTAGCAACTTGAACTGTCCGAAGGAAATCTACATCAACTGGACCGTCCCAAACTTCTAGTCTTTTGTTGACATAGAACGGTGTGACCTTACCGAAGGAGTCAGGCGCTGGCCAATGGGCGTGGCACAAAACGTTTCTCATCTCCGCTGCGCGCTCAAGCTCGGCTTTCAGCACGTCGATGTCTTCTATCGACAAGTCCGGATGCCTCTTCGCGGCGGCGATGAACTCGTCAACGAGCGGCTTTAGCAGGTTGTAGAGAGAGCGTTCGAGTTGTTTTAGCCACTTCTCGTATTCTTTTTCAATTTCGTCCTCTGGGTAAGATCTAGTTGCGGTAAGAGCGAAGATCGCACGACCCAAAAAGTATTCTAAGGTTCCAAAACTTGCTACGGTTTTACCCAGAAGGCACCAGTGTTCATCGGAAAGAAGGTGGCACGGAAACCCTGATGGAAGGCGATCTTGATCTATAATGTGACGTTTCACTTTGTTCATGGCGATGACCTGTTCAGGATTGTTCGCCAAAGTTATTCGCCATTGAGGTGAGCTGATCAAGGCACCCCTTGATCCCATCCCCCAACAGGTCTATAGGCACCCGGTGGCGTTCTGCGCCACGGAATCACCAATCAAGAAACGCCGCGGTTGGCCCATCACGCTTCGGGGGCCACATCCGGCAAGGAGAAGCGACATGAAACTGCACGAACTGCGCGACAACGACGGCGCCACCAAAAAACGCAAGCGCGTTGGCCGCGGCCCGGGCTCCGGCACCGGTAAAATGGGCGGCCGTGGTATCAAAGGCCAGAAATCCCGCTCGGGTGTGGCCATCAACGGCTACGAAGGCGGCCAGATGCCGCTCTATCAGCGTCTGCCCAAGCGCGGCTTCAACAAGCCGAACCGCAAGGCATACGCGGTTGTGAACCTGGGCCTGATCCAGAAGTTCATCGACGCAGGCAAGCTGGACGCAGCAAACATCACCGAAGATTTGCTGGTGGCTTCCGGCCTGGTGCGCCGCAAGCTGGACGGCGTCCGCGTTCTGGCCAAAGGCGAAATCACCGCCAAAGCCACCATCTCGGTCACCGGCGCATCGGCCGCTGCCGTTGAAGCCGTGGCAAAAGCCGGCGGCGCTCTGACTGTGGCAACTGCAGCCGCCGCAGAGTAACGGCTTGTGAGCGGCGCCAATGCCGCTTACATAGTCTTCGAGTTTTCCCAAGACGCCGCCCGAGCCGGAAAACGGTTCCGGGCGGCGTTTCGCTAAAGAAGAGACCTTTTCATGGTATCAGCAGCAGAACAAATGGCGGCGAACACCAGCTGGGCGGCCCTTGGCAAAGCCACGGATCTGCGCAACCGCATCCTGTTCACCATCGGCCTTTTGATTGTCTACCGCCTGGGCACCTTCATTCCGGTTCCGGGAATCGACGCCGAAGCCCTGCGCCAGTTCATGGAGCAGGCGGGCCAGGGCATCGGCGGCATGGTGTCGATGTTCACCGGCGGCGCGCTTGGCCGGATGGGGATTTTTGCCCTGGGCATCATGCCCTATATTTCCGCCTCGATTATTGTTCAGCTTCTGACCTCGATGGTGCCCTCGCTTGAGCAGCTCAAGAAAGAGGGCGAGCAGGGCCGCAAGAAGATCAACCAGTACACCCGCTACGGTACCGTGGCGCTGGCGACTGCACAGGCCTACGGCCTCGCCGTGTCGCTGGAGCAGGGCGACCTGGCCACCGATCCGGGCATGTATTTCCGCATGGCCTGCATGATCACCCTTGTGGGCGGCACCATGTTCCTGATGTGGCTGGGCGAGCAGATCACCCAGCGCGGCGTCGGCAACGGCATTTCGCTGATCATCTTCGTCGGCATCATCGCCGAGGTTCCGGCCGCGATTGCCCAGTTCTTCGCCTCCGGCCGCTCCGGCGCGATCAGCCCGGCGGTGATCATCGGCGTGATCGTCATGGTGGTTGCGGTGATCATGTTCGTGGTGTTCATGGAACGCGCGCTGCGCAAGATCCACATCCAGTACCCGCGCCGCCAGGTCGGCATGAAGGTCTATGACGGCGGCTCCAGCCATCTGCCGGTCAAGGTGAACCCGGCGGGCGTTATCCCGGCGATCTTTGCCTCCTCGCTTCTGCTGCTGCCGACCACCATTTCGGCGTTCTCCTCGGGTGCGGCCACCGGTCCGGTGATGTCCTGGCTCCTGGCCAACTTCGGCCCCGGCCAGCCGCTGTACCTCTTGTTCTTCGTGGCGATGATCGTGTTCTTTGCCTATTTCTACACCTTCAACGTCTCCTTCAAACCGGAAGACGTTGCCAACAACCTGAAGAACCAGAACGGTTTTGTTCCCGGCATCCGCCCGGGCAAGAAAACCGCGGAATACATCGAGTATGTGGTGAACCGCATCCTGGTTCTGGGCTCCGGCTACCTGGCCCTGGTCTGCCTGCTGCCGGAGGTCCTCCGCGGCCAATTCGCCATCCCGGTATATTTTGGCGGCACATCCGTTCTGATTGTGGTATCCGTCACCATGGACACCATTCAGCAGGTGCAAAGCCACCTCCTCGCGCATCAGTATGAGGGCCTTATCGAGAAGAGCCAGCTGCGCGGGCGCAACAAGAAACGGACAAAACGGGGACCCTCTCGCCGATGACCAATATTATTCTGCTGGGCCCGCCGGGCGCAGGCAAAGGAACGCAAGCCAGCCACTTGGTGGAATCCCGCAACATGACCCAGCTGTCCACCGGCGACATGCTGCGCGAAGCCCAGACCTCCGGCACCGAAATGGGCAAGAAGGTCGCGGCGATCATGGCCGAAGGCAAGCTGGTCACCGACCAGATCGTGATCGGCCTGATCCGCGAGAAGCTGCAGGAAGGCTCCGAAGGCGGGTTCATCTTCGACGGCTTCCCGCGCACCCTGCCGCAGGCGGATGCGCTGGCCAAGCTGCTGGACGAGATGGGGCTCAAGCTGAATACGGTCATCGAGATGCAGGTCGATGACGAGGTGCTGGTCGAGCGCGTCGTCAACCGCGCCGCCGAAGCCAAGGCCGCAGGCAAGCCCGTGCGCGCCGATGACACCGCGGAGGCCATGCGCACCCGGCTGATGGAGTACTACAAGAAGACCTCGCCGCTGATCGGCTACTACTATGCCAAGGGCAACCTGCAGCGGATCGACGGCATGGACACCATCGACGAAGTCCGCAAGTCGATCGACTGGATCATGGGCAGCTAAGGCCTATGCCAAAATGAATCGCAAACGCCCTGTGCAGAGAATGCACGGGGCGTTTTTTTGATTCTAGCCGCTTTTCGGAAGAGTGGTCAGTTCAATGGTCAATCGCTGAAGGTGGTTTTAGTTGAGCATCCAGGCTGCAACTCTGGATGGACAGTCATTGCTATTGCAACCTTTTTGATTGACTGCGTATTTAGAATGCTGCACGCCAACGAATTTTGCCTAGTGACTGAGGAGACTCCAATGAAGAAATTTATTGTTATGGTTAGTTTGCTAGCATTGTCTGCCTGTGCCAGTACTACCGTAACTCCTATTTCGAAGAATTCCTTCATACTTGATACAAGTGCAGCGCCTGCGTGCGGACGATCAGGTGCGGCTAAGGTCGCCGCAAAAATGGCTGCAGTTGAGACGATTAGAGCGGGCTACGATGGTTTCATTATCCAAGGGATGCAATCTGCAAACAACGTACAGATTGTGAACACTGCTCCAACAGGCGCGACAACCAATTCCACTTACAATGTTTATGGAAACAACGTTTACGGACAATCCCACACGACGTTCACCGGTGGCGGACCCATTGCCTTTGGTTCCCATGATCAACGTCTTGCTGTCGTCATGTTAAAGAAGGGGGAGCCAGGATTCTCCAAGGCAGTGGATGCACGTGTTTTTCTTGGCGAAAACTGGCAGTCGCTTGCGGAAAAGGGTGTCTCCACTTGTAGCGCAGCATAAAGCCAAGCCATAGGTGGCAACGGGGTTGACTGCACTGGAAATACCAAATACCCAGCCCCATCCCTTCTGGGAATGATTCCCGGCGGCAGGATTCGTCCGTCCGCCAAACTACCTCGAAATGCTGGACCCTCTGGCCACACTGCCACGGTCAAGTGTTGTGAAAAAAGGTTCCGGCGCTACGGAACCGCAACGAAAAGGAAAGTGACACGTGGCACGTATTGCCGGCGTTAACATCCCGACTGCAAAGCGGGTTCCCATCGCCCTCACCTACATCACCGGTATCGGCAACACCTCGGCGAAAGCCATCTGCGAGGCTGTTGGCATCGACGCAACCCGTCGTGTGAACGAACTGTCCGACGCTGAAGTCCTGGCCGTGCGCGAGCACATCGACGCCAACTACACCGTCGAAGGCGACCTGCGCCGTGAAGTGACCATGAACATCAAGCGTCTGATGGACCTGGGCTGCTACCGTGGCCTGCGCCACCGCCGCAACCTGCCGGTCCGCGGTCAGCGTACCCACACCAACGCCCGCACCCGCAAGGGCCCGGCGAAGCCGATCGCCGGCAAGAAGAAGTAAGGGGGGCTTGATCAATGGCACGCGATAAAACCCGCATTAAGCGCAAAGAGCGTAAGAACATCGCTTCTGGCGTTGCGCATGTGAACTCGTCGTTCAACAACACCAAAATCCTGATCTCCGATGTGCAGGGCAACGCGATCTCCTGGTCGTCCGCCGGCACCATGGGCTTCAAAGGCTCGCGGAAATCCACTCCTTACGCGGCGCAGATGGCTGCTGAGGATGCGGGCAAGAAAGCCCAGGATCACGGTGTGAAAACCCTGGAAGTCGAAGTTCAGGGCCCCGGTTCGGGCCGTGAATCGGCGCTGCGCGCTCTGGCCGCCATCGGTTTCAACATCACCTCGATCCGTGATGTGACCCCGATCGCGCACAACGGCTGCCGTCCGCCGAAGCGCCGCCGCGTCTAATTTCGATTTTTTGCTGGGGCCCCGCTTGATTCGCAGGGCCCCAGTGCGTCATTTAAACCTCGGGCGTCCTTGGCCTTCTGGACATGGGGCAAGGACAGGAATGGAGGGAACGCATGATCCATAAGAACTGGGCAGAGCTGATCAAGCCGGCACAGCTGGAAGTGAAGCCGGGCAACGATCCTGCACGCCAGGCAACTGTCGTCGCAGAGCCGCTGGAACGCGGTTTTGGCCTGACCCTGGGCAACGCGCTGCGCCGCGTTCTGATGAGCTCGCTGCAAGGCGCCGCCATCACCAGCGTGCAGATCGACAACGTGCTGCACGAGTTTTCCAGCGTTGCCGGTGTGCGTGAAGACGTCACCGACATCATCCTGAACCTCAAAGGCGTGTCCCTGCGCATGGAAGTCGAAGGCCCCAAGCGCCTGTCGATCAATGCCAAGGGCCCGGCCGTTGTCACCGCAGGCGACATCGCCGAGACCGCGGGCATCGAGGTTCTGAACCGCGATCACGTGATCTGCCACCTGGATGATGGCGCTGACCTGTTCATGGAACTGACCGTGAACACCGGCAAAGGCTATGTCTCGGCAGACAAGAACAAGCCGGAAGACGCACCGATCGGCCTGATTCCGATCGACGCGATCTATTCGCCGGTCAAGAAGGTCTCCTATGACGTTCAGCCGACCCGTGAGGGCCAGGTTCTGGACTATGACAAGCTGACCATGAAGGTGGAAACCGACGGCTCCATCACCCCTGATGACGCCGTGGCCTTTGCCGCCCGCATCCTGCAGGACCAGCTGTCGATCTTCGTCAACTTCGACGAGCCGGAATCGGCTGGCCGCCAGGACGAGGACGACGGTCTCGAGTTCAACCCGCTCCTGCTGAAGAAAGTGGACGAGCTGGAACTGTCTGTGCGTTCGGCAAACTGCCTGAAGAACGACAACATCGTCTACATCGGCGACCTGATCCAGAAGACCGAAGCGGAGATGCTGCGCACCCCGAACTTCGGCCGCAAGTCGCTGAACGAGATCAAGGAAGTGCTGTCGGGCATGGGCCTGCACCTGGGCATGGACGTCGAGGACTGGCCGCCGGACAACATCGAAGATCTGGCCAAGAAGTTCGAAGACAGCTTCTAAGAGATTGGGCGGCCCAAGGGCCGCCCGAAATGCCCCGGCTGCGGGGGAATACAAGGGCATCCGCCCCAAGGTGAGCAGCTGACACGCATCAGCCGCCTGACAAAGCAAAACGCAAAGAAGGAATTGAAAAATGCGTCACGCACGTGGTTACCGCCGCCTGAACCGTACTCATGAGCACCGTAAAGCCCTGTTCTCGAACATGGCCGGCTCGCTGATCGAGCACGAGCAGATCAAGACCACCCTGCCCAAAGCAAAAGAACTGCGCCCGATCATCGAAAAGCTGATCACTCTGGCAAAACGCGGCGACCTGCACGCCCGCCGTCAGGCAGCTTCCAAGCTGAAAGAGGACAAGGACGTCGCGAAACTGTTCGAGGTTCTGGGCCCGCGCTACAAGGACCGTCAGGGCGGCTATGTCCGTGTCCTGAAGGCCGGCTTCCGTTACGGCGACATGGCTCCGATGGCGATCATCGAGTTCGTCGACCGCGACGTTTCCGCCAAAGGCGCCGCCGACAAGGCCCGCCTGGAAGCAGAAGAAGCAGCTGCAGAAGCTGAAGAATAAGACGCTTTGAACCCCCGGGTTCACCTGTCAGCCCCCGCTCCGCCCGGAGCGGGGGTTTTTCGTTCCGCACCGGCAATCTGAGGATGTTTAGAATTCACTTTCTGTGCGAAAGGGAATCGTAATTTTCTTTTGGTTTGACTGTCGCATCCAAGAAAACTCCGGAACGGATGCGATGACGAAGAAGAAAACTTCCGCGGCCAGGCGGTTCTCCCTGGCAAACCTCAGCACCAAGGCAAAAATTGTTTCAGTGGCGATGTTTCCGCTGCTGCTGGTGCTGGGCGTCGGCGTTTTGGCCGTTGTCGATCTGGGCCGGATGGAAGAGGCCTCAGGCGACGTGGCGCACGCGCAGGAGATCCTGAGCGAGTCGCAGGCGCTGGCAGAGGCCGCAGCGGGAATGGAAGCCGGGCTGCGGGGCTATCTGCTGGCAGGCCGCGAGGAATATCTGGTGCCCTTCGAGGAGGGCCGCGCCGATGTGGCCGAAGCCTTGCAGAACCTGCGGGCGCTGGCCGCGGGTGATGCGGCGCTGACGACGAACCTGGACGAAGCGGAGCAGACGCTGACCGGCTGGCAGGACACTGTTGCCGCGGCTGCCATCGGACTGCGCCGCGAAATCGGCGACGCGATGACCATGAACGATATGGCCGATGAAGTGAAACAGTCCAAGGGCCGCGTGTTCTTTGATGAATTCCGCGCCGAGGTTGCCAGGATCATCGAGGAGGAGGAGGTCAACCTTGCCGACCGGCGCAACACCTTTACCTCCCTGGTGAACGCAGGGATCGCGGATCCGGACTATTTGAACACCTCACTGGAAGCGGTCGAGAAGACCCACAAGACGATCAGCACCGCCAAGGACCTGATGGCCGCTGCCGTGGACATGGAAACCGGTATGCGGGGGTATTTGCTGGCGGGCGACCGGGAATTCCTCACCCCGTTCATGGAGGGCAGCACCCGTCTGCGGTCGGTCATGGGCTCACTGCGGCTGGCCATGATCGAGGATACGATTCAATTGAACCGCCTGGATGCGGCATCCAAGATCATCGACAACTGGCGCAAGGATGTTGCCGTCCCGATGATTCAGCTGCGCCGGGACATCGGTGACGCGGCCACCATGGATGATATGGCGGATTTCGTGGCCCAGGGCCAGGGCAAGGCCTATTTCGACAGCTTTCGCGCCACCATGGCCGCGCTTGAAACCAAGGCGGCGGGCATCATGGCCGCAAGCCGCGCCGCCAGCGAGGAGATTACCGCCCAGACCCGGATGATGATCCCGGCGGCGATCGGCGCCGCAATCCTGATCGGCGCGGTGATGGCGCTGGTCACCGGCTCCGGCATTGCGTCCGGCATCCGCCGCATCGTGGTGTCGATGCGCGGCCTGGCCGAAGGCAACAATGCCGTGGAGATCCAAGGCGGGAACCGCGGCGACGAAGTGGGCGAAATGGCCCGCGCGCTGGAGAAATTCCGCGATGAACTGGTCAAGATGCAGGAGGCTGAGCAGCAGAAAGCCGAAGGCAAGGATGCCGAGCTGAAGGGGGTGATCGAGGAGCTGAGCAACCGTTTGTCGCGGCTGTCCGAAGGCGATCTGACGATCCGCATCGACGACGCCTTCCCGGAGGACTACGAGCAGCTGCGCACCGATTTCAACGGCTCGATCGACAATCTCAACGCAGTGGTGCAGCAGGTGATCGCTGCCGCCTCCAGCATCCGCAACGGCTCCTCCGAGATCAGCCAGGCGGCGGACGACCTGTCGCGCCGCACCGAAAGCCAGGCAGCGACGCTGGAGCAGACCGCAGCGGCCATCGACGAGCTGACTGCCAGCGTGCGGTCAGCGGCAGAGGGCGCGCGCAACGTGGAAACCACTGTGCAGGAGGCGCGCCAGGAGGCCGCCAGCAGCGGTGAAGTGGTACAAAGCGCGGTGGCGGCGATGAGCGGCATCGAAGAGGGCTCCAGCAAGATCTCGCAGATCATCTCGGTGATCGACGACATCGCCTTCCAGACCAACCTCTTGGCGCTGAACGCAGGCGTCGAGGCTGCCCGCGCAGGCGAGGCAGGCCGCGGCTTTGCGGTGGTCGCCTCCGAGGTGCGGGCGCTGGCGCAGCGGTCCTCGGATGCAGCCATGGAGATCAAGACATTGATCGGCGACAGCACCCAGCAGGTGGCGCAGGGGGTTGATCTGGTCGGCCGGGCCGGCGACGCGCTGCAATCCATCGCCGCACGGGTCAGCCATATCTCCCAGCTGGTCTCCGAGATCGCCGAGGGCGCGGAGGAGCAGTCCACCGGCCTGGGCGAGATCAACACCGGGGTGACGCAGCTGGACCAGGTGACCCAGCAGAATGCGGCCATGGTGGAGGAAACCACCGCCGCAGGCCATCTGCTGAACACCGACGCCAGCAAGCTGACCGGCCTTGTCGCCCATTTCAAGGTGGCAGAGGGGGCAGCGGATCAGGCGGCACAGCCTGCACCGGCGCTGCCGGACGCGGCAGCAGAGCCTTCTGCCCATGGCGATGGCTGGGCGGAGGAGGCTGCTCCGGTGCCCGCCGCCGCCGCGCAGGGCAATGCGGCCCGCGATCTGTGGCAGGACTTCTGACCTGCCTGGCCAGGCTTGAACCGGCAGGCGCAACAAGGGCAGGCTTTCCCCGGCGGACAGCCTGCCCGCCTGTTGCCGCTGAAACGCCTCGCAGAGCATTTCCGGGGTGACAGGCCTGCGAATCTCCGTTAGCGTCCGCAGCATGACCCGCACCGCAATCGCATTCTGGTATTTCTATTATCCGCGCCACATGGCGGACGGAGGGGTCAGCGCATTCTGAAAAACCAGTCAGAACGCACCAGGATACCAACCAGCCGCCCGCATCCGCAGGCGGCTTTTTTCATGCCCGCCGGCGAGGGGCCCCCGCCAGGAAAGCAAGGACATGACACCGCAAACCGAAAACCTCCGCATCACCGGCATGCAGGAACTGATCTCGCCCGAGGATCTCGCGCAGCAGATGCCCGCCAGCGCCGCTGCAACCGGCACCGTGCTGGCCAGCCGGACTGCGATCCAGAACGTGCTGCATGGGCGCGACGGCCGGCTGATTGCCGTGGTCGGCCCCTGTTCGATCCACGACCCCAAGGCGGCGATGGAATACGCCGAACGGCTGGCGCCGCTGCGCCAGCGCCTGGCCGGACAGCTGGAGATCGTGATGCGGGTCTACTTCGAAAAGCCCCGCACCATCTCGGGCTGGAAGGGGCTGATCAACGATCCCGGCCTCGACGGCTCTTTCCGCATCAACGAAGGCCTGGGGCTGGCCCGCCGCCTGTGCCTGGACATCAACGCGCTGGGACTGCCGGTCGGAACCGAATTCCTGGACACCGCGGTGCCGCAGTACATCTCTGATCTGGTCGCCTGGGCCGCGATCGGCGCCCGCACCACCGAAAGCCAGATCCACCGCGAAATGGCCTCGGGGCTTTCCTGCCCGGTGGGCTTCAAGAACGGCACCCGCGGCAATGTGCAGATCGCGGTGGATGCGGTGCGCTCGGCAGCGCATCCGCATCATTTCATGGCGCTGGCCAAATCCGGCCGCGCGGCGATTGCCGCCACCAGCGGCAACCCGGACTGCCACCTGATCCTGCGCGGCGGCGGCGGCACCAACTATGACGCGGCCTCCGTCGATGCGGCCTGCCGGCTGGCGGAAAAGGACGGCATCCGCGGCCATGTGATGATCGACGCCAGCCACGCCAACAGCGGCAAGGATCCGATGCAGCAGCCCGCGGTGCTGGCGGATGTGGCGGCGCAGATTGCAGGCGGCGACCGCCGGATCACCGGGGTGATGGTGGAAAGCCACCTGGTGGCGGGCCGCCAGGACCTGGGCAAGGGCGGCCTCACCTATGGCCAGTCCATCACCGATGGCTGCCTGGGCTGGGAGGATACGGTGGCTGCGCTGGAGACGCTGGCGGACGCCGTTGCCAAACGCGGCGCCGCAGCGGAGGTGCCGGGTCTGGCGGAGGCCTGAAGCCCCGCCCGGGCAGGCGCATTGCCGCGCGTGGCTTTTCACGCAGGCAAGGGGAAGCCCGGCGGCAAAGCAGTTTCGGTTGCATGCCGCTGCGCATCCCGCATCCTTTGGGCAAGGCCGCCGCAGCGGGGCAGGACAGCATGCCGGACCAATTGCCGGAACGGACCGGCAGCCCGGCGGCGTGGACCGGGAAGGATATGCAGGTGCATCCCGAACGCTGACTGGTGCGGCTGTCTGCGGAGGACATCGCCGGTCTGGAGCGGGCCGCGCGGCACTGCCTCAGCCTTGGACACGTGCGCGGCATCGGCGCAGATGCCCGGGATCCGAATACCCGCATCTGCCAGACCCGCGCGCGCCAGAGCTTCCACACCGGCAGCCCGATGTCCCTGAAGGGATGCAGCCCTTTATGACCATTCCGCCGCTGAGCTGGCACGCGGGCAAATTCACCGTGTTCTGCCAGCGCCAGTACAGCGGCAGCGCCAAGCGGTTTCCCGAAGCCATGCGGCTGACGCCGGAACATGTGCAGGCGCTGGACATGTTCGACGCCCTGGCCAGCGATCCGGCGCTGCATCTGGCCATGCGGCTGCAGCCGGGCGGCATGCCGTTTGTCTGCAGCCACCCGCAGTTGCACGGCCGCACCGGGTTCACCGGCTGGCCGGAGCCGGGCCGCCGGGAGCTGCCGGAGTGTTTCAAGCAGCGCTACGGCAGCATCACCCCCGGCAGCCGTGGCGGCATCATCACCAAGGGCACAAGGCTGCACGCACCGCTGGATTGAGCCCTGCCTGCTGCTTCTTTCTGGTCAGAAATACTCCGGGGTGAATTGGCCGCCAGGCCAAGAGGGGCAGCGCCCCTCTTTCTATCAAACCCGCGGGGCAGCGTTCCTCTTTCTTTCAAACCTGCGGGGCAGCACTCCTCTGCCCGGGCCGGTCCCGGCCGCCTCCCGCCTTGCAATCCGGGCGCGTCCTTCGCATATCCTTCGGGCAACAAACGCTGGAGCCCGCATGATCCGACCCGCCCTGACCGCCCTCGCCCTCATCCTGGCCCTGCCTGCCGCCGCGGAAACCCAAGTGCCGCAGAGCCAGGCGGAGATCGCGCTGGGCTTTGCGCCGCTGGTCAAACAGGCCTCACCCGCGGTGGTGAATATCTATGCCAAGGTGGTGCGCCAGGTGCAGCAGCGCCGCCGCTCGCCGTTCATGAACGACCCGTTTTTTGATGACTTCTTCGGCGGCTTTGCCAAGCCGCAGCCGCGAGTAGAAAACTCGCTGGGCTCCGGCGTGATCCTGTCGGGCGACGGCATTGTGGTGTCCAATTACCATGTGGTGGGCATGGCCACTGAAATCCGCGTGGTGACGGCGGACCGGCGCGAATACAATGCGCGGGTGATCCTGGGCGACAAGGCCAGCGACCTGGCAATCCTGCAGCTGGAGGCGGCCGAAGACTTGCCGTATCTGCCGCTGCGTAACAGCGACCAGGTCGAAGTGGGTGAGCTGGCGCTGGCAATCGGCAACCCGTTCGGGGTCGGCCAGACCGTCAGCAGCGGCATCATCTCAGGCCTTGCGCGCACCGGCATGGGGGCCGGCGACGGCTTTGGCTACTACATCCAGACCGACGCGCCGATCAACCCGGGCAATTCGGGCGGTGCGCTGATCGGCATGAATGGCGAGCTGATCGGCATCAACACCCGCATCCTGTCGCGCTCCGGCGGCTCCAACGGTATCGGCTTTGCCATTCCCGCCAATCTGGTGAAGGAGTTCGTCAGCCAGGCCCGCCGCGGCTCGGAAGAGTTCCAGCGCCCCTGGGCGGGCATGGCCGGGCAGCCGGTGGACGCGGATCTGGCGGCCTCGCTGGGGATGGATCTGCCCGAGGGCATGGTGGTCTCTGACCTGCACCGGGAAAGCCCTTTTGCGAAAGCGGGGTTCAAGGTGGGCGATGTGATCACCCAGGTGGACGGCGAGGTGGTGAATTCGCCTTCCGAAATGGTGTTCCGGATGTCGGTGGCGGGGCTGGACGGGCTGTCCACGATCACCCGGCTGCGCGGCGGTGCGCGGGAAGAGATCGAGGTGCCGATGATCGCGGCGCCGGATCAGCCGCCCGCCAATCCGGTGCAGCTGGATGAAAGGACCGCGCTGCCGGGCCTGATCGTGGCGCGGATCAATCCGCAGGTGATTGCCCGGCTTGGCCTGCCGCTCTCGTCCGAAGGCGTGGTGGTCACCGATCCCGGGCCTTATGCGGGCCGCGGCGGCGTGCAGCCGGGCGACCAGCTGCTGGCGGTCAACGGCCAGGCGGTTGGCAGCCCGGATGACGTTTATGCGGTCCTGTCGGACAGCGGCCGGTGGATCCAGATCGACCTGCAGCGCCGCGGCCGCCATATGTCGCTGCGGTTCCGTCTCTGACGGCAGGCGGCAATTGACGCTTGACGGGCGGGTCTTGCCGGAGCACGCATCAGGCAGGCGAGGTCACCGCGAAAGCGAGGGTAACAATGGCGGATCTTTTTGATGCAGGCGGTGCACAGGGGGCGCAGCCGCTGGCGGCAGCGTTGCGGCCGCGGTCGCTGGATGATGTGATCGGCCAAAAGGCGCTGACTGCGGAAGGCTCTATCCTGCGGCGCCGGATTGCGGCCGGCCAGCTGGGCAGCATTGTGCTGTACGGCCCGCCGGGGATCGGCAAGACCTCGATTGCGCGGGCCACGGGCGAGATGCTCAGCAAGGAGTTCCGCCAGCTGCATGCCACCCGCGCCGGCGTCAAGGATATCCGCCAGCTGGCCGATGAGGCACGGATCCGGCCGCTGCTGATATTTGTGGACGAGGTGCACAGGTTCTCGGCGACCCAGGCCGATGACCTCTTGGCGATCTGCGAGGACGGCACCGCCGATTTCATCGGCGCCACCACCCAGAACCCTTATACCGCGCTGCCGAAGGCGCTTGTGTCCCGCTCCACCATCCTGAAGCTGGAGCCGATCCCGATCGAGGATATGGAGGAGGTGCTGGACCGCGGGCTGCGCCAGCTTGCGGGGGCAGGCGTTGAGGTGGTTTTGAGCGCCGAGCAGATGCGGGTGATCGCGGGCCGCTCGGGCGGCGATGCGCGCCGGGCGCTGACAACGCTGGAAAGCCTGGCCATCGGCCATGCGGGTGGGCAGGTTGAGGTCACGGACGCCATGCTGGAGGAGGCCTACAGGGCGGCACCGGTTAACCACGACCGCTCGGGCGATCAGCACTATGACGTGATCTCTGCCTTCATCAAGTCGATGAGGGGGGGAGACCCGGATGCGGTGCTTTACTGGCTGGCGCGTCTGATCCACGGCGGTGAGGATCCGCGTTTCATTGCGCGGCGCATCATGATCCAGGCCTCCGAGGACGTGGGCCTGGCCGACAACACGGCGCTGCAGACGGCGGTGGCCGCGGCGCAGGCGGTGGAGATGGTCGGCTTGCCGGAGGTGCAGATCATCCTCGCCCATGCGGCGCTGCATGTGGCCCGTGCGCCGAAATCCGGCTCTGCCAACCACGGCATTGCAGCGGCGCTGGCAGCGGTGGCGAAGGAGCCGCCGATGGCGGTGCCGCTGCATCTGCGTGACGCGCACTACCAGGGGGCGGCGGAGCTGGGCCATGAGGGTTACCGCAGCCCGCATAAGGACCCGCGCGGCTGGGTCGACCAGCCCTATGCGCCGGAGGGCGCGCCGGGCCGGTTTTATGTGAGCGATGCGCGGCAGTCGCCGACCTTTGAAAAGCGCGCCGATGAGTATTGGGAGCGGCTGACCGGCAGGCCGGTGCCGAAGCGGTTTGGCTGACGCCGGGCTGTCCGGCTTTCCTGGAGGAAAACCGGTGCCTCCGGCGGGAGTATTTTAAACCAGAAAGAAGCAGCAGGCCCGGCCTGGCCGGTCCGCGGAGCCTTGCGTGCGGTGCAACGCGGGGAAAACTTGACATCTCCGTACGCGCGCGCGACAGGACGGGGATGATGTCTTCGGTTACCATGGTCGCCTTTGGCGGCGCTGTTGGCGCAGTGTGCCGCTATCTAACCGGGCTGGGGGTGATCCGTCTGCTGGGCCATCACGATTTCCCGGTGGCGGTGCTGATGGTGAACATCCTTGGCTCCTTTCTGATGGGGGTCTTTGTGGTGGCGGCGGCGATGCGGGACCTGACTTGGGCAAGCCCCCTGGTGATGACCGGGCTGATGGGCGGTTTCACCACCTTCTCGGCGTTCTCATTGGAGACCGCCAACCTGATCGAGCGCGGCGCCTTCGGGCAGGCGGCGCTGTATGTAGCTTTGTCCGTGGGCCTGTCGGTCGGCGGCTTGTTTCTGGGCCTGATGGCCGGAAGGGGAGTGTTCGCATGAGCGGCGTTCAGATGATTACCGTCAGCGAAGACGATGGCGGCCAGCGCATTGACCGCTGGCTGCGGCGGCTGTTTCCGCATGTGAACCAGGGCCGCATCGAGAAGATGTGCCGCAAGGGCGAGCTGCGCTTGGATGGCGGCCGGGTGAAAGCCAATACCCGCGTCGAGGCGGGGCAGGTGGTGCGGGTGCCGCCGCTGGCGGACAGCGATCTGAAACCGGCCGCGCCGCGCGAGACGAAAATCTCGGACGCCGATGCCAAGATGATCCAGGCTTGCGTCATTTACCGCGACGATGATGTGATCGTGCTGAACAAGCCCGCAGGGCTGGCGGTGCAGGGCGGCTCCGGCACCACCAAGCATGTGGATGGTCTGGCAGAGGCGCTGAAGTTCGGGCTGGAAGAGAAGCCCAAGCTGGTGCACCGGATTGACAAGGACACATCCGGCGTCTTGGTGCTGGCGCGCAACCGCAAGGCCGCGCAGGCGCTGACGGCGGCTTTCCGGCACAAGAACACCCGCAAGATATACTGGGCTTTGGTCGCGGGCGTGCCGACGCCGTACCTGGGCGAGATCAAGAACGGGCTGGTGAAGGCGCCGGGGCATGGCAAGTCCGGTGAAGGCGAGAAGATGATCAACGTGCATCCGCACGACATCGACGACACCTATGGCGCCAAGCGGGCGCATACGCTTTATGCGACGCTTTACCGGGTGGCCAGCCGGGCCGCCTGGGTGGCGATGGAACCCATTACGGGGCGCACCCACCAGCTGCGGGCGCATATGTCCGGCATGGGCCATCCCATCGCGGGTGACGGTAAATACGGCGGCTCGGGGCAGGAGAACCTGGGCGACGGCTGGGGCGCCTCGATCGGCGGGGTGATCTCCAAGAAGCTGCACCTGCATGCGCGCCGGATGGTGTTTGAGCACCCGGTGACGCGCAAAGACATTTCGGTGGTGGCGCCGCTGCCGGAGCATATGAAGGAAAGCTGGGACACCTTCGGCTGGACCGAGGACCTGGCCGCCGATGACCCGTTTGAGGATCTGAAGTGAGCGCGCCCTTGCGGCTGATCCTGTTTGATGTGGACGGCACCCTGGCCGATAGCCAGGGGGCGATCACCGGGGCTATGGCCGAGGCTTTTCAAGGGCTTGGCCTGGAAGTTCCGGCGCGCAATGCGATCCTGTCGATTGTCGGGCTGTCGCTGCCCTTGGCGATGAAAGAGCTGGCGCCGGGACAGGATGCCGCTACCGTCGAGGCGCTGGTTGAAGGGTATAAGTCCTCGTATATGCTGTCCCGCCAGGCGGCGGGGGCGGCGCATTCGCCGCTGTATCCGGGCACGCGGGAGATGCTGATGGAGCTGAATGCGGTGCCGGAATATCTGCTGGGCGTGGCGACGGGCAAGTCGCAGCGGGGCGTGGATGCCTTGATCGCGGCGCATGGGCTGGAGTGTTTCGTGACCCGGCAGGTGGCGGATCATCACCCGTCAAAGCCGCATCCCTCGATGGTGCTGACAGCGATGGCGGAGACCGGGGTGGAGCGCGGCAGCACTGTGATGATCGGCGACACGCGGTTTGACATTGAGATGGGCAAGGCGGCGGGGGTTACCACCATTGCCGTGCCCTGGGGATACCATCCGGCAGAGACATTGGGCGCCGATTACCTGATCCGCGATTTTACGGAGCTGCGGCCGCTGCTGGCAGAGATTTGGAAAGGCTGAGGGCATGAGCAACTGGGCACAGAAACGGTTCTGGAAAGAGGTCTCGTTGGCGGAGGCCGAAGGCGGGTTTGCGGTGGAACTGGACGGCCGCCGGGTGAAGACACCGGCCAAGGCGCCGCTGGTGGTGCCGACACGGGAGATGGCCGGTGCGGTGGCGGCTGAGTGGGACGCGCAGACCGAATCAGTTGACCCCGGGACCATGCCGTTCACCCGTTCCGCCAATGCGGCGATTGACAAGGTGACACATCAGCACAGCGAAGTTGCCGCCATGCTGGCTGAATATGGCGATTCCGACCTGTTGTGCTACCGCGCCGACACGCCTGCTGAGTTGACGTTGCGTCAAGCGGACGAATGGGACCCGGTGCTGGACTGGGCCGCTGAAGCGCTGGGCGCCCGGCTGCAGCCCCGGACCGGCGTTCTGCATCAGCCGCAGGACCCGGAGGCGCTGGAAGTCCTCGCCCGCAAGGTTCATGCGATGAGCCCGTTCCAACTGGCCGGATTTCACGATTTGGTAGGGATTTCCGGGTCTTTGGTGCTTGGCTTTGCTGCTGCGCAGGGCTGGCGCGGGGCGGATGAGATCTGGCAGTTGTCGCGGCTGGATGAACGCTGGCAGGAAGAGCAGTGGGGCGAGGATGAGGAAGCCCAGGCCGCTGCGGAAGTGAAACGCCAGGAGTTTCTGCACGCCAAGCGCTTCTACGATTTTTCCTGAGAGTTCAGAAAATTACCTATCGAGGGCTCCGCGCGCCATAAAATTATACGCCGGAATAATTTGTGCGGAGCCCGAACATCGAATTTCCTGATAGCACCCTTGACGTTTGTTGATGAATGCGCCCAGAATTGGGCGCGAATTAGGGGTAAACCCTTCTTCGGTCTCATTTCCGGCGGGGGATCGCTGGAAAATAAGAACCGCCGAATGGCGGGCTATCAGGAAGAGGTAAAAATGAAAAAATCCGTATTTTTGGGCGCAATGGCCTTTGCCGGTCTTGCGGCTGGCGCAGCATCTGCCGGCACGCTGGACGACGTGAAAGCGCGCGGCAAGCTGAACTGCGGCGTGACCACCGGCCTGGTCGGCTTTGCGGCTCCGAATGCGAGCGGGGAATGGGAAGGTTTTGACGTTGCCGTCTGCCGTGCTGTGGCTGCAGCCGTGCTGGGCGACTCGACCGCTGTGGAATTCGTGCCGACCACCGGCAAGACCCGCTTTACCGCGCTGGCGTCGGGCGAAATCGACATGCTGGCCCGCAACACCACCTGGACCTTCAGCCGCGATGTCGACCTGAAGTTCGAATTCGTGGGCGTCAACTACTATGACGGCCAGGGCTTCATGGTGCCGAAAGAGCTGGGCGTCAGCTCGGCCAAGGAACTGGACGGCGCCACCGTCTGCATCCAGACCGGCACCACCACCGAGCTGAACCTGGCGGACTTCTTCCGCTCCAACAACATCTCTTATGAGCCGGTGCCGATCGAGACCAACGCGGAAGCCCAGCAGCAGTATCTGGCTGGCTCCTGCGACGTCTACACCACCGACGCCTCCGGCCTGGCAGCAACCCGCGCCACCTTCGACGATCCGTCGGGCCACGCGATTCTGCCGGAAATCATCTCCAAGGAGCCGCTGGGCCCGCTGGTCCGCCATGGCGACCACGAGTGGGGCGACGTTGTCCGCTGGACCCTGAACGCGATGATCGCTGCGGAAGAGCTGGGTGTGACCTCGGCCAACATCAGCGAGATGTCCGCAGGCACCGACAACCCGGAAATCAATCGCCTGCTGGGCACCGAAGGCACCCTGGGCGAAATGCTGGGCCTGTCGGCTGACTGGGCGAAAAACGCAGTTGCCGCCAACGGCAACTACGGCGAAGTGTTTGCCAAGACCATCGGTGAAGACACCCCGGTCGGCCTGGCGCGCGGCCTGAACGCTCAGTGGACCGAAGGCGGCCTGCTGTACGCACCGCCGTTCCGCTAAACACATCAACGGGAAGGGCGCAGGACACTCCTGCGCCCTTTTCCTATCTGCAAAAAGCTCCGGACTGCTGCGGAGCGGGGACAACCCCGCCAGGATAGACCACCGGAGCCAGGGGATCACAATTCATGTCAACGTTGACTGACCCGCCGAACGAAGGGTTTCGGCTGTCTATGCTCATCAACGACACCCGTTACCGGTCACTGACCTTCCAGGTAATCGCGGCTGTCGTTCTTGCCCTGTGCATTTGGTATCTTGGAAACAATCTGATCCAGAACCTCCGCGCTGCCGGGCTCAATATTTCCTATGCGTTCCTCGGCGACTCGGCCGGCTATGACATCAACCAGCGCCTGGTTGAGTATGACAGCCAGTCCAGTCACGCCCGCGCTGCCCTGGTCGGCCTGCTGAACACACTGCTGGTGGCCTTCCTGGCCTGTATCACGGCGACTGTCTTCGGGGTGGTGGCCGGTGTTCTGCGGCTCTCCAACAACTGGCTCGTCTCCAAGCTGATGGCGGTCTATGTGGAGATCTTCCGCAACATCCCGGTGCTGATCTGGATCATCATCATCTTCACCATCATGACGGCGGTGCTGCCGGGTCCGCGGGCGTTCCGCGGCGATGATGCCACCTCGAGCATGCTGTTTGACGCCTTTGCCTTCACCAACCGCGGCATCTACATCCCGATGCCTTGGTTCGAGAACGGCATTTTTGCCAGCACCGCGATGAACTGGCTGCTGGTACTGGCCGGTTTCGCGGGCTCCTGGATTGCGGCGCATCAGATCAACGTCTGGGCCAATAACAAGCAGGAAGCCACCGGTGTGCGGCCCAAGACCCTGTCGCTGATCCTCGCGGCGTGGCTGGTGCCGTTCCTGGCGCTGATGCTGATCATGGGGCTGACCTGGGAATACCCTGAGCTGAAGGGCTTCAACTTCAAGGGCGGCATCAAGATCGGCGGCCCGCTGATCGCGCTGTGGTTTGCCCTGTCGATCTACACCGGCGCCTTTATTGCGGAAAACGTCCGGGCCGGCATCCAGGCGGTGTCCAAGGGCCAGACCGAAGCCGCGTCGGCCCTGGGCCTGCGTCCGCGCCGGGTGATGAACCTGGTGGTTCTGCCGCAGGCGCTGCGGGTGATCATCCCGCCGTTGATCTCCAACTTCCTCAACATTACCAAGAACTCCTCGCTGGCGATTGCCGTGGGCTATGCGGATATCACCGCAACTCTGGGCGGGATCACCCTGAACCAGACCGGCCGCGCCATTGAATGTGTTCTCCTCTTGATGCTGTTCTACCTGACCGCCTCGCTGGTGATCTCGATGGTCATGAACGTTTACAACGCATCCGTGAAGTTGAAGGAGCGCTGAGACATGACTGATCAGACAACCAACTCCATTGCCTTTGTCGCCGACGGCACCATCCCGCCGTCGCCGCCGCCTGCGGGCGAAACCGGCCCCATCAAATGGCTGCGCGAGAATCTGTTCTCCAATGCCGTCAACTCGGTCCTGACCATCCTGGCGCTGATCGCGATCTATATGATCCTTGCCAGGATCCTGCCCTGGGTTCTGAACGGCGTCTGGACCACCAGCTCGCTGGCGGAATGCCGCGAAGTGCTGAGCGGCAAGACCGGCGCCTGTTTCTCGGTGCTGACCGAGCGCTGGAACCAGCTGCTCTATGGTTTCAAATACCCGACAGACCAGTACTGGCGCCCGAACCTGGCCCTGGTGCTGCTGCTGGTGGCGATTGCGCCGGTGCTGTTCTTTGACCTGCCGCGCAAGCTGCTGGCCTTTACCGCCGTCTACCCCTTCCTGGCCTTCTGGCTGATCTGGGGCGGCACCATCATGGCGCCGGTCGTGGCGCTGGTTGGCTTTGCGGCTGGCGCCTTTGTGTTCCAGACTTACGGCAAGAGCAGCTTTGCCATCGGCTTTTTCGGGGCGATTGCGGCGGCCTTTGCGGTCTGGATCCTGGGCGGCGCGCTGATCCCCGAAGGGGCATCGGAAAACGCCATGCTGCAGGCTGTGCCCTCGCGCGATCTGGGCGGCTTCATGCTGAACCTGATGCTGGGTGTCACCTGTGTGTCGCTGTCGCTGCCCTTGGGCATCGCGCTGGCGCTGGGCCGTCAGTCGGATATGCCGCTGATCAAGTGGATCTGCGTGATCTTCATTGAATTTGTGCGCGGCGTGCCGCTGATCACCCTGCTGTTTGTGGCATCGGTGATGCTGGCCTATTTCTTCCCGCCGGAAAGCACCGTCGACCTGTTCCTGCGCGTGGTGATCATGATCACCATGTTCTCGGCAGCCTATATCGCCGAGGTGATCCGCGGCGGCCTGGCGGCCTTGCCAAAGGGACAGTACGAAGCGGCAGACAGCCTTGGCCTGGACTACCCCCAGGCGATGCGGCTGATCATCCTGCCGCAGGCGCTGAAGATCTCCATCCCGGGCATCGTGAACGTGGCCGTCGGCCTGTTCAAGGACACCACCCTGGTTTCGGTCATTTCGATGTTCGACCTGGTTGGCATGATCCGCGGCCCGATCCTCGCCTCCACCGAGTGGAACGGGGTCTACTGGGAGCTTCTGGGCTTTGCGGCCTTGCTGTTCTTCGTCGTCTGCTACGGCATTTCTCAATACTCACAGTGGCTCGAGCGCCGTCTCGCCACCGACCACCGTTAAGGAGTTCAACATATGTCTGAACTTATGTCCGACCGCCAAATCGACCGCTCCAAGATGCAGGTGAGCGACGAGGTCGCTATCGAAATCAATGGCATGAACAAGTGGTACGGCTCGTTCCACGTGCTGCGTGACATCAACCTGACCGTCAATCAGGGCGAGCGGATCGTGATCGCCGGCCCCTCGGGCTCCGGCAAATCCACCCTGATCCGCTGTCTCAATGCACTGGAAGAGCACCAGCAGGGCAAGATCGTCGTCGATGGCACCGAACTGTCCAACGACTTGAAAAACATCGACAAGATCCGCTCCGAAGTGGGCATGGTGTTTCAGCACTTCAACCTGTTCCCGCATCTGACCATCCTGGAGAACTGCACCCTGGCGCCGATCTGGGTCCGCAAAACGCCCAAAAAAGAGGCCGAGGAGCGGGCGATGCATTTCCTGGAAAAGGTGAAGATCCCGGAGCAGGCCCACAAGTATCCCGGCATGCTGTCGGGCGGCCAGCAGCAGCGGGTGGCGATTGCGCGCTCGCTTTGCATGATGCCGCGGATCATGCTGTTTGATGAACCCACATCGGCGCTGGACCCGGAGATGATCAAGGAGGTGCTCGACACCATGATCGAGCTGGCTGAGGAAGGCATGACGATGCTCTGCGTGACCCACGAGATGGGTTTTGCCCGCCAGGTGGCAAACCGGGTGATCTTCATGGACGCGGGCCAGATCGTCGAACAGAACGAGCCCGAGGAGTTCTTCAACAACCCGAAAAGCGACCGCACCAAGCTGTTCCTCAGCCAGATCCTGGGGCACTGAAGGCAGGGTCCTCTTGCTTGCCAAAAAGAAAGGCCGGGCAATTGCCCGGCCTTTTTTGTTGCGGCGCGGTTATTCGCCCAGCAACTCCCGCGGGACGGTGAAGCCGATCGCCTTGCCGCTGCTCCAGGTCAGGTCGCGCCAGCTGGAAATGTCGAATTCCGCGACGAGGGTGGCACCGGTCGGGTAATCGTCGAACCGGGAATGGTCGGGCGGCGAGGCGACGATGGAATGGGCAAAGGCAGCGATGCCGGGATTATGCCCGATCAGCATGACCCGGGACTGTTCGGCCTCCTGCAGCACTTTGAACATGATGTCGGAATTGGCGTGATAGAGCCGCTCGGTAAAGGATGCGGGCGCATCCAGGCCCATCAGCTCCCAGGTTTCGCGGGTGCGCTGCGACGAGGATGAGATCACCTGATCCGGCAGGTAGCCGCATTCGGTCAGCCAGGCGGCAATTGCCGGGGCCGAGCGGCGGCCCCGCTTGTTGAGCGGGCGGGCATGGTCGCTGGGCACATTGGTGTCCCAGGCGGATTTGGCGTGGCGGGTCAGGATCAGGGTGCAGGTCATCGCGTGTGAAAATGCCTCATGTGGTGTGCGGTTTGTTCGGGGTCCCGGCCTGCGGAACGGCTCAGCGGGCAGGCCCGCCGGGCAAGGCAGCCGCCGGACATGCAGCCGGCGCCTGCGCTGGTATCGAGATAATCATGGCAGGCCGCCAGATCGTAGGGGCCTCCGTCTGCCAGCGCCGACACTGGGCAGCTGCTGAGGCAGGGACGGGAGGGGCAGCTTTCGCAGGGAGACTCTGCCAAAGGCGGAGGGGGAATGTCAAATTCCTGTTTGAAATGAAGGGCCCCCCGCAAGGAAATCAGCATCCCGGCGCGATCATGCACCATCATCTGTGACGGTGATGTGAAAAACCGCCCCGAAGCCAGCGCCCAATTGATGAACGGCGTGTAGGGCGGACCGGTGAAGGGGAAATAGGCGCGGCCGCCCAGCTCACCCGCCAGGCTGCCAACCACCCGTTCGGACCAGCGGTCAACCGGATCGGGAAGGGTGTCCAGGTGTTCCGGGCTTTGGGTGAAACGCGGCCAGAAGGCCCGGGCCGTGCCCAGCAGAACCAATGTGCCCTCCTGCAGCGCCTGTACCGGCTGGCGGCGCGGATGCAGGGCGGCATAGACCATCAGCCCGGCGGCTTCGGCCGCGGCTTCGATGGCGCCATAGCTTGACGCGGCTTGCGGAGCGGTCGGTTCGGTCAGGGTCATGGGCGGCGTCCGGTCAGGTGGCTTTGAGGCGAGCCTAACAGCGGCCGCCGGCGGCGCAGAGTGCAAAAACGTCCCGTGCTGGCCTGCCGGCGCCTTCCTGCCGGCCGTTCAGCGGCGGCGGAACGGCAGCAACAGGCTCCAGCCCAGCCGGGCGGGCCGGCTGTCCTGCCATTGCAGGCCGATGGTCATGTCCTGATGGCCGCCGCCGGGCTGCGCCCGATAGGTGCCGAACAGCCGGTCCCAGACCGACAGCGCAAAGCCGAAGTTGCTGTCATGCTCTGCGCGCCGGTCCGAGTGATGCACCCGGTGCATGTCCGGCGTCACCAGCAGGAGCCGAATGGCTGCGTCTGCCGCGGGCGGCAGCCGCAGGTTGGCATGGTTGAACAGCGCGGTGCCGTTCAGCAGCATCTCAAACAGCACCACCGCCAAGGCGGACGGCCCCAGCAGATAGACCAGTCCGATCTTCAACAGCATGGACAGGGCAATCTCGACAGGGTGGAACCGCACGGCGGTGGTCACATCCATGTCGCGGTCGGCGTGATGCACCCGGTGCAGCCGCCACAATAGCGGCACCTTGTGGGTGATCAGATGCTGCAGCCAGATGGCAAAATCCAGCACCAGCACCGCCAGCAGGATCTCTGTCCAAGCGGGCCAGGACAGCGCGTTCAGCAGTCCCCAGCCCTGTTCCGCCGCATCCAGCGCCGCCCCAACCGCCAGCAGCGGCAGCCCCAGGGCCAGGGCGCGCAAGGCAAGCGTGTTCAGCAGGGTGATCGACAGGTTGGTGACCCAGCGCTGCCGCCGCGGCAGCCGCCGCGCACGTTTTGGCGCCTTGGCCTCGGCCAGGGCAAACAGCGCAAACAGGCCCAGGAAAACGCCCAGGCGGATCAGAACTCTCATGCTCCATGCATGCAGCGATGCGCATGCGAGGACAAAAAGCAAGCCCGGTCTCGAGGCTGCTGCTTCTTTCTGGTTGAAAATACTCCGGGGTGAATTGGCCCGGGAGGGCCAAGAGGGGCAGCGCCCCTCTGGCCTTTTGACCGCCGTCAGGCGCGGATCATCGAGCCGGCGCCGTGATCGGTGAACAGTTCCAGCAGCACCGAATTCTGCACCCGCCCGTCGACGATGGTGCAGGCGCGCACGCCGTTGCGGACCGCGTCCAGCGCAGTTTCGGTCTTGGGAATCATGCCGCCGGCAATCACGCCGCTGGCGGTCATTGCCTCAACATCCGCCGCGGACAGCTCAGTCACCACTTCGCCTTCGCCGTTCTTGACGCCGGCCACATCGGTGAGCAGCAGCAGCCGGTCGGCTGTCAGCGACTTGGCGATGGCCCCGGCGGCGGTGTCGCCGTTGATGTTGAAGGTCTCGCCTGCGCGGCCTGCACCGATTGGCGCAATCACCGGAATCATGTCTTTCTCGAACAGGCCGTAGAGCACCTTGGGGTCCATCTCGGCCGGCGCGCCGACAAAGCCCAGGTCCGGGTTGGCCTGATCGCAGGTGATCAGGTTTGCATCCTTGCCCGACAGCCCCACCGCGCGGCCGCCCTGGCGGTTGATCGCCTGCACGATGCGCTTGTTGACGACGCCTGACAGAACCATCTCCACCACTTCCATGGTGGCAGCATCAGTGACCCGCTTGCCGTTCACGAATTCGGACTGGATCTGCAGCTTTTCCAGCATTGCGTTGATCATCGGCCCGCCGCCGTGCACGATCACCGGGTTGACGCCAACCTGGCGCATCAGAACGATGTCGCGCGCAAAAGTATCCATCGCCTCGTCGCTGCCCATGGCGTGGCCGCCGAGCTTGATGACGACAATGGCCCCGTCATAGCGCTGCAGATACGGCAGGGCGCTGGAGAGGGTCTCGGCAGTGGCAATCCAATCGCGGTTCATGTTCTGTGTCTTCATCGCTGTCATCATCCCTTTGGGCGACTGGTTTAGGCGGTTCTTGGGCTGGTGCCAAGACATGTATGCCCTTGCCCATTGCAGGCGGCGGTGCGGGTGATAGGCTTTGCCGGGAAACCCAACGCGAGGATCCTTGCCCATGCGCCGTAAAACCCTGCTCCTGACCGGCGCCAGCCGCGGTATCGGCCATGCCACCGTGCGCCGTTTCAACGCTGAGGGCTGGCGGGTGATCACTTGCTCGCGCCAGCCCTTCCCCGAGGAATGCCCCTGGGGCGGCGGTGCGGAGAACCATGTGCAGCTGGACCTGTCGGACCCGTCGGACACGATCAACGCGGTGGGACAAATTCAGGAGCGGCTGGACGGGCAATTGGATGCATTGGTCAACAACGCAGGCATTTCTCCCAAGGGGCCCAATGGTGAGCGGCTGAGCACGCTGGACACCGATCTGATGGACTGGGGCAAGGTGTTCCATGTGAATTTCTTTGCCTCCGTGGTGCTGGCGCGGGGCCTGAAGGATGAGCTGGCTGCGGCCAAGGGGTCGGTGGTGAATGTAACCTCGATTGCGGGCAGCCGGGTGCATCCCTTTGCCGGTGCCGCCTATGCCACGTCAAAGGCGGCGCTGGCAGCGCTGACGCGGGAGATGGCGCATGATTTCGGCCCGCTGGGGGTGCGGGTCAATGCCATTGCCCCGGGCGAGGTGGAGACCTCGATCCTGTCGCCCGGCACTGAGAAGATTGTCGAGAAGCTGCCGATGCAGCGGCTGGGCCAGCCCGAGGAAGTGGCCTCAGCCATCTATTTCCTGTGTTCGGAGGGCAGTTCCTACATCTCCGGTGCCGAGATCGAGGTGAACGGCGCGCAGCACGTGTGAAGCTTGGCTCAAACACGCAGCGCGCTGCCCGCTGCTATTGATGCGCGGCGCCCTAAGGACGCAATGGCGCCGCGCATCCTGACCCCGCCGGTGAGGGTGTGGCGGGGTCAATCTGCAATCAGGTCAGCGCACGTTTCATCGCCGGGATGTTGCTGACCAGCAGCACATCAAAGGCCAGCACGGCCAGCAGCGTGATGCCGACCAGCGGAAAGGCCAGCGAGGTGAAGAGGCCAATCAGCAGCGCACCCTTCCAGAACGGCAGGTCCGCGGGCACCGGCGGTGCCGCCAGACGGGCCGCACCGGCCGGGCGGCGCTTCAGCCACATAACCACGCCGGAGACCGACACAAAGATGACAGCGAGGCAGAACACCACGTTCAGCACGAAGTTCCAGGTGCCCATCAGCCCCATGTGGAAGGGAATGCCAACGGCCATGGATTGGCCGGCCCAGGAGTAGTCCTCGAACTTCACATCGGCGAGGATCTTGCCGCTGTGCCGGTCGATGTGGATGGTGCGGTCGATGAAGGGATCGTCCGAGTCGCTGCTCATGCTGTCGCGGTTGATGGTCCAGACACCGTCCTCGCCGCCGGGGTAGGCGAGACGGAAGCGGCCCTCCATGCCCAGCATCCGGCCCAGAACCACCAGGCTGCCGCTGTTCACCGGGGTGCCTGCGGGAATGCCACCAATCCCGGCATCAGAACCGGAGGCAGGCATCGGGGTCTGCTCCAGCGCCCAGGGCACATCGTTGGTGTGCCCGTGGTTCATATGCTCGGCGTGGGTGGTGTCCGACAGAGGCACATTGTCCCATTTCTCGGCCGGGAAGGTGGACCAGGCCTGCACGAATTTGCCGCCCCAGATGCCGGTCCACGACAGGCCCGAGATCAGGAAGACAATCAGCAGCGCCGACATCCAGAAGCCGGTGACCGCGTGCAGCGATTTCCACAGGGCGCGGCCGCGGGCGCGGAAGTTGGGGATGAAAGCCGAGGCGGCATTGCCGCGGGGCCACCAGATGTAGAGGCCGGTGAAGACCAGCAAGAGGCCCAGGCCCGCGGCAATCTCGATCAACCGGTCGCCGGTGTCGCCGATCAGCAGGGAGCCGTGCATATTGTCGGCCCAGTCGTACCAGCCCGCGCGGCGGTCCCAGCTGGAAAGCACCTCGCCGGTGTACTGGTTGATGGCGACCAGGCGCTGGCCTGCTTCGGTTTTCACTCGGAATACGGTGGCCAGGTCCGGCGCCTTGGGGCCGATCCACTCGGCGATGGTGCCGGGCTGGGCGGCCAGGACGCTGTCTTCGAGCTGGGCGAGGGGCAGGGCGGCCTCGCCCCGGGTGATCTGGATGGTTTCGCCGTCGCGGCCGTCGAACTGGGTGATGAACATCATCATCAGGCCGGTCACCGCCAGCATGATCATGAACGGCACCACATAAAGGCCGGCATAAAAGTGCCAGCGCCAGGCGGCGAAGTAGAATTTCTCAGAAAGCGGGCGGGATTGGCCCGCGGAATGCGGTTGGCTGGTCGCCATTGTTCTCTCCATGTCAGAACAGGGCCGGGCACGGGAAGTGCCGGCAGGTAAGTCAGGTATGTTCAGGGAAAGGCCTTCAGGCCTCAGGAGAGCGCGGGCGGGCCGCGGGCGTCATAGCGCCAGTGGAAGCCGGCGGTATGATGGGTGAAAGCCTCGCGCGACCAGCGGTCGGACAAGGGCGCATCCAGGTTCAGGTCAATCAGGCTGTCCGGCAGCAGGGCCACGGTGCCCAAGGCAGCAAAGGGGCAGCTGCGGTCCTCCATCTGTTCGGTGGGGGCATGGCTGCCGCCACCGCCGCTGCCGTCCAGGTCAACCCAGGTTTCGACGGCGCCCTCCGCGGTACAGATCACCAAGAGCACCTTGCCGTCCGAACCGGTGCCCGGCATCCAGCCAGCCGGGATCAGCCCGGCCACAGCCAGAGCAATCACAACCAGATAGGAGGCGAGCCGGTCAAACATCGGTCAGAGAGTAGCGATAATCGATCTAAGCGTCGAGATTCCGTCTCCTTTTTCAGACGATGTCAGGACGATTTCCGGATAGGCCGCAGGGTGTTTGGCCAATGCTCCGCGGACCTGGTCCAGCACTTTGGCGCGGTCCTTCTCCTTGACCTTGTCGGCCTTGGTCATCACGCATTGGAAGGTCACTGCGGAGCTGTCCAGCAGCTTCATGATGTCTGCGTCGACCTTCTTGACGCCATGGCGGCTGTCGATCAGCACAAAGGCGCGGCGCAGTGAGACGCGGCCGGAGAGATACTGCTTCAAGAGCTTCTGCCATTTCTCCACCACCGACAGCGGTGCGTTGGCATAGCCATAGCCGGGGAGGTCGACCAGATAAAGCTCAGGCCCTTGGGTGAAGAAGTTGATTTCCTGCGTGCGGCCCGGCGTGTTGGAAGCACGGGCGATCCCCTTGGTGCCTGTCAGCGCGTTGATCAGGCTAGACTTGCCGACGTTGGAGCGGCCGGCAAAGCAGACCTCGACCCGGTCGGCAGGGGGCAGGCCGTTCATCGCCACCACGCCCTTCAGGAAGGTGGTTTCGCCCGCAAACAGCTTGCGGCCTTTTTCGGTGGAAAAGTCGTCCGGCGCCTCGGCCAGGGGAAATTGCATCTGCATCACAGCACCTTTACCGCATCACCGATGCGAATGCGGCCGTCGCGGACAACTTCGGCATAGACCGAGAAATCCTGGTGGCCCCAGTTGTCATTCAGGGTTTTCAGTGTGTCGGCGTCGCGTTCGCCGGTTTGCGGGCTGGCCGCGGTGGCCAGGCAGCGCACAGCGCGTTCACGGACCTGCAGCACGGCCTCGCCGATCTGCACCTCGCGGCCGAGCCAGGTGTTTTCGACCCAGGCCTCGGCCAGGTCAAACCAGATATTGCTGCGCCAGCGCATGGGAGACAGCTCACGGCCGATGGCCTGTTCCACTGCCCGGTGCGACGCGTGGTTCGCCAGCGAGATGGAGGGGAATTCGGTATCCGTCATGCCGCGGCCCGGAACGCGCACGATATGGGAAGACCCGGCGCGGTTCTCCGGCAGCAGCGGCTTCTCCCACTCAAGGAAGCGGGCCTGGTCTGCGGGATCGTCCGGGTTGAAGGTCAGCTCGGGGCGGTCCGGGTGGGTCAGGGTCAGAAGGCCCGCAGCCTCATCATAAGCAGAGTTGATCGCCATCAGCCGGGGCGCCTTGGCGCCGCGGGTGAAATTGGCCCAGGACACCCATTGGCTGCCGTCGGCATCCGATGCCTCATGCGCAACCGCCCAAACGCGGTCGCCGGGCATGGTCTGCCCGGCGCTCACGGTGGTTTCCTCCAGTGCCTCCCGCCCGTGGGATTTGAGCGGGTGGCGCCAGATATGGGTGACCTCAGCGGTCATCAGCTGTCCGCCTTCGGCTTCTTCTTGAAGCCCGACTTGATGTTGCCGAACACGTCCGGCGTATAGCCGTGGCTGCGCATGATCAGATACTGCTGGGTGAAGGTGATCGTGTTGTTGGCAATCCAGTAGACCACCAGGCCGGAGGCAAAGCCGCCGAGCATGAACATGAACACCCAGGGCATCCAGGCAAAGATCATCTGCTGGGTCGGGTCGGTGGGTGCCGGGTTCAGTTTCTGCTGCAGCCACATCGAGACGCCCAGCAGGATCGGCAGGATGCCGATGAAGACCAGCGCAAGGATGCTGTCGGCCGCGGGTGCTGCAAAGGGCAGCAGGCCGAACAGGTTCATGATCGAGGTCGGGTCCGGCGCGCTGAGGTCCTGGAACGGGCCGAAGAACGGTGCATGGCGCAGCTCCAGGGTAACGAAGATCACCTTGTAGAGCGAGAAGAAGATCGGGATCTGAATCAGGATCGGCAGACAGCCCGCGGCGGGGTTCACCTTTTCCTTTTTATACAGCTCCATCATCTCCTTTTGCATCTTCTGGCGGTCGTCGCCGGCGCGCTCCTTGAGCTTTTCCATCTCCGGCTGCAGCTCTTTCATCTTTGCCATCGAGGCATAGGATTTATAAGCCAGCGGGAAGACCAGGATCTTGATCAGCACGGTGAGGCCGATGATGGCCCAGCCCATGTTGCCGATCATCACGTTCAGCCAGTGCAGCACCGCGAACATCGGTTTGGTCAGGAAGAAGAACCAGCCCCAGTCGATCGAGTCGAGGAAGCCCTGGATGCCTGCCTTCTGGTAGCCGCGGATGGTGGCCCATTCCTTGGCGCCGGCAAACAGCTGGGTGGTGGCATCGGAGGACTGGCCCTCGGCCAGGGTCACGGTCGGCAGCACGATGTCGGTCTGGTAGATCTCGCGGCGCTCGTCGAATTTTGCAATCGAGCGGAAGGACTGGCCCGGAGCGGGCACCAGGGTCGACATCCAGTAGTGATCGGTAAAGCCGGTCCAGCCGTTGGTTTCGACCTGTTTGATCTCGGATTTGGACCCATCGCGCGGGTCGGGCTCGAAATCGGCCATATCGTCATAGTCGGTCTCGGCCAGCTCGCCATCGGCCATCGACACAAGGCCTTCATGCAGGATGAAGAAGTTCTTCAGGTCCTGAGGCTCGCCATGGCGGGCCAGGGTGCCGTAGGGCGCCAGCGAGACGGTGCCGGCGCTCTCGTTCATCACGCTTTGGACGACCTTGAACATGTAATCTTCGTCGATTGAGACAGTGCGGAAGAAGGTCAGCCCCTTGCCGTTGTCCCAGCGGAGCGTCACCGGGGTCTCCGGTGTCAGTGTCTCTCCTTCGTAAAGCGACCAGATGGTGTTGGCGCCGGGCACGTCGCTGGCGCTGAGGCCTGCACCCGGGGCCCAGCCGTACAGCGCGTAATAGGCCTGGGCTTCGCCCACCGGCTTCAGCAGTTTGACGATCGGGGAATCCTCGTCCAGCGTCTCGCGGTAGTCCTTCAGCGACAGGTCGTCGATCCGGCCGCCCTGCAGCGAAATGCTGCCGGTCACGCGGGGCGTGTCGATGGCCACGCGCGGCGCCTCGGTGGCTTCGGCGTCTTCCGCGGCGGTTTCTGCCACTGCATCGGCGGACGCGCTGGGCGCCAGGGCGGTGTCGCCTGCGGGGGCGGTTTCGCTGACTGCGGCTTCAGGGGCCTGTTCCGGTTCCGGCGGCGGAAAGAGGGTGTACCACCCGAGGATCACCAGAAAGCTGAGTGCGGTTGCGAGAATAAGATTTTTGTTCTGATCGTCCATTGGGGACAGGCGCCTCGTGCATGGAATGACAGGAGGGGTTCAACAGAGGTGGGCCGCAAAGGTCAAGCAAAATCGCGGCGCGCCGGGGCGGCATAGGGCCCCGGCGCAGCAGAAAATCAAAGGAATTGCGAGGATTCGGGCGGTCAGGGCGTCTGGCGGCCGATCACCGGAGTATCCTGCAGCTTGGCTTCATGCGCGGTGATCCAGTCCAGGGTCTGGTCAAAGGGCATCGGGCGGCCGATGCCGAAGCCCTGCACATGGCCGCAGCCCAGCTGCGCCAGCAGCGCGTGCTCGCCTGCGGTTTCCACACCTTCGGCCAGGGTTTCCAGCTCCAGCCGCTCGGCCATGGTCAGGATCGCGGAAATCAGTTTCTGCTGTTCCGGATCCCGGTCTGCTTTCATCACGAAGGAGCGGTCGATCTTGATACGGGAGATGCTGAACCGGCGCACGGCGGCAATCGAGGCATGGCCGGTGCCGAAATCGTCCAGATCAATCTGGCAGCCCAATTCGCTGAGCGCCAGGATATTGCGGGTGACCACATCGTCGGGCTGATCGGTCATCACGGTTTCCAGAATTTCCACGCACAGGCGGCTCGGCTCCAGCTCGAACCGTTCCAATTCCCATTTGACCCGGCCGGCCAGCCCGGGGTTGCGCAGCTCCTGGGTGGCGAAATTCACCCCGACAGCAGGCACTTGCACCCCCGCCGCGTCCCAGGCCTTGATGGCCACCAGGGCGTTGTAGAGCATCACCTGGCTGAGCCGGTCCATCAGCCCGGCTTCTTCCAGCGCGGGCAGGAAAGTGGAGGGCGGGATCAGCCCCTGAACCGGGTGCGACCAGCGCGCCAGCGCCTCAAAACCCGAGACCCGGCCGGTGTCGGTGCAGATCTGCGGCTGGAACCACGCCTGGATCTGGCCGGATTCCAGCGCCGCCGCAGCTTCCTCGCGCAGGTTGGAGCGGGCGTTGCCGCGGCCGGACATGTCGGCGGAAAACGCCCGGATGCCGCCCGGTCCGCTGCTTTGCGCCTCGGACAGGGCAGCGGTTGCAGCGGTGAACCATTCGGAGGAGGTCTCGCCCGGGGCGCGGTTGCGCTGGCAGAAGCCGATGGAGGAGGTCAAATAGACCGTGGTGCCATCCAGCGGCACCGGCTCCTCGGCGGTGGTCTGCATCCGGCCGGCCAGTTGAATGCACAGTTCCAGATCCAGTTGCAGCGTGGGCGCCACGCAAACGGCAAAGCGGCTGTCGCCGATACGGGCGACAGTATCGTTTTGGCGCAGGACAGAAGCGATCTGCGCACCGCAATGCTGCATGAGCCGGTCGCCGGCTTCCTGGCCGTGCCGGTCCGTCAGTTCCCGGTAATCGTCGAGTTCGAGGACAAACAGCGCCGAGCGCAGGTCGGACTCGGCGCATTCCCCGTAGATGCGGGCGGCCTCCTGCTCAAACCCGTCGCGCAGCATCATGCCGGTCACGCTGTCGCGCGGCAGGCTGGAGCCGCCGATCTTGCCAAAGCCGCCGGCCGCGGCAATCAGCACCGGCAGGCCAAGCGCCACCGACAGCAGCGCCGCCTCGCCGCCGAGCCAGTAGGTGGCCAGGGTCAGGGCAGGCAGAAAGGCGAGCACGGGCGGCCCGAAAAGTGCGGGAGCAAGGGTTTGCCGGAGGCGCGCCAGGAGACCTGAACCCGTGTTTGTCATTCTCAGACCTTTCGTCTGCAGCCAGTCGTTCCGGCATGAGACTAAGGCGCTGTTCTAACCCGGGAGTTAACGCAGCTTGGGAATCCCATCTAATTCCGGCACGGAATCCGGATTTTTCAGTTCAAGACCCGCAAAATCGAACAGTTTCGGGTCCAGAAGATGCGACGGCCGCGCGTTCATCAGCGCCCGGAACATCACCTGGCGGCGGCCCGGGGAGTTTGATTCCCACTGATCGAGGATCTGTTTCACCTGCTGGCGCTGCAGCCCGTCCTGGCTGCCGCAAAGGTCGCAGGGGATGATCGGATAGTTCATCGACCGCGCAAACTTCTCACAGTCGGCCTCTGCCACATGGGCCAGCGGGCGGAATACAAAAAGGTCGCCTTCCTCGTTCACCAGCTTGGGCGGCATGGTTGCCAGGCGGCCGCCGTGGAACAGGTTCATGAAGAAGGTTTCCAGGATGTCGTCGCGGTGGTGGCCAAGGACAACCGCCGAGCAGCCTTCTTCGCGTGCGATGCGGTAGAGGTTGCCGCGGCGCAGGCGCGAGCAGAGCGCACAGTAGGTCCGCCCCTGCGGCACCTTGTCGACGACGATACTGTAGGTGTCCTGGTATTCGATCCGGTGCGGCACGCCCATCTTTTCCAGGAACTCCGGCAGTACGGTGGCGGGAAATCCGGGCTGGCCCTGATCCAGGTTGCAAGCCAAGAGGTCCACCGGCAGCAGGCCGCGCCATTTCAGTTCATAGAGAACCGCCAGCAGAGTGTAACTGTCCTTGCCGCCGGAGAGGCACACCAGCCATTTGGGCGTGCTGCCATCGGCGCGGCGCTCCACCATGCCGTATTGCTCAATCGCCTCACGCGCGTAGCGCACGATGCGCTTCCTGAGCTTCTTGAACTCGGTGGTCGAGGGAGCGCCGGCAAACAGCGGGTGGATTTCGTCCAGATCATCATCAAGCATGGCCGCGCCCTAGCCGAGGATGGCCGTTTTGCCAAGGAAAAAAGGTGCATCTGGCGGACAGAGGCTTGACAGGTTTCAATCCAGCGATGAGCCTTGGAAAAAATTTCAACTAAAGGATTCAGGGTTGTGGACTATTTTGTTTCGATCAGAGGAAGAGACGGGGATGGCTATTCCAACCGGGAAGGCGCGGTGAAACTGCTGGCGGTTCCCGAGGGCGAAGATACGCTGCATCGGTCGCAAGAGGTCAGCAGGAGGGCGGACTGGCTGAAGCTGGTGCAGGATGCATCAGGCTGCGTGCACGATTCCAGCGGCACCGTCGTGGAGAAGGGGCACATTCTGATTTTCGTGCATGGTTTCAACACCTCGCAGTTTGACATGCTGGAGCGCCACCGCAAGATTTGCAGCGGGCTGAAGGCGCAGGGCTACCCAGGGACGGTGATTGGTTTTGACTGGCCCAGCAATGGATCGGTGCTGGGGTATGTGTCTGACCGGCGTGACGCCCGGCGCGCGGCAGAGGAACTGTATGATCACGGCATTCGCTGGCTGGCGAAAATGCAGCGGGCGGACTGTGAATACAACGTGCATGTGCTGGCCCATTCAATGGGCAGTTTTGTGGTGCGGGAGGCGTTTGATTATGCCGATGACGATCCCGAAATCGCTCATACTGGCTGGCTTGTGAGCCAGCTTGCCCTTGTGGCGGCGGATATTTCGCAGAAGTCGTTGGCAGAAGGAAATGCCAATTCCAGCTCATTATACCGCCGCTGTTCCCGGGTGACGAATTACTACAGCCCTTTCGACGAAGCCCTGTCGGTTTCGGAAGTGAAACGGGTCGGGGTCGCGCCGCGGCTGGGCCGTGTGGGTTTGCCGGACGGGCACCCGCAGAAGGCGGTGAACGTCTATTGCGGCGAGTATTACAAGGTGCACATGGCCGGGCAGGAAAGCGGGCCTAGCTGGCCGCACCGCTGGTACTTTGACTCGCCGCGCTTCTATGAGGATTTGAACTATACCCTGATGGGCAAGCTGGACCGGGAGGTGATTCCGACCCGAGGGCAGCGAACCAACAGAGGAAACCTGCCGCTGATCTGAGCGAGGATCCGCGGTCCGGGTCAGCAGCGGGGCTCTTTGGGCGGGGTGGCTGGTTTTTCCGGCACCGGATCATAGCCATCGCCGCCCAAGGGGTGGCAGCGGCCGATGCGCCGGGCGGTGAGCCAGGCGCCTTTGAGGCCCCCGTGTTTTTCCAGCGCTTCCAGTGCGTAGGCCGAGCAGGTGGGCTGGTAACGGCAATTGAAGCCGACCCAGGGGCTGAACAGCAGCCGGTAAGCGCGTACAGGAAGTGCGAAGAGTTGAGCCAGCAGGGTCATGCGGGATAGATAGGGGCCGGGCGGCCGGGTGGCAATGAGACCGATGGCCCGGCAGCTTACTGCCCGTGGATCTTTTTCAGCGCGTAGATCAGGTCGCGCTTCAGCTCTTCGAACGGGCGCTGGGCGGTTTCCACGGCGCGGCCGATCAGCACGTAGTCCCAGCCGGGGCGGCCGTGGATGGGCAGAATCATCCGTGCGGCCTCGCGCAGGCGGCGCTTGGCACGGTTGCGGGCCACCGCGTTGCCGACCTTCTTTGAACAGGTGAAGCCGACGCGGATGCCGCCCTCATCGGCACGGTTGCGTCCCTGGACCATCATGCCCTTGGTGCCCTGCTTGCGGGCAGGCGGGCGGGCGCAGGCGAGGAAATCACGGCGCTTGGCCATGACCTCAGGCTTGGACGCAGCAGCGTCTGCGCAAACGGACACCGCCGGAGGCGTGTCCCCGCGGGCAGCGTTGCCGTCCTTGGGGGCCTCCGGCGGTGTCATGTCCGTCAGAACAGGAACTGAGCTTATGCGCTCAGTTCTTTGCGACCGCGTGCGCGGCGTGCGTTCAGGATCTTGCGGCCTGCCTTGGTGGCCATGCGCGCACGGAAGCCGTGGCGGCGTTTGCGAACCAGGTTCGAAGGCTGATAGGTGCGTTTCATCGCTCCGGTCTCCACATTTTGTCATCGGGTGCGCGGAATCGCCCGCCCGGGGGTCTATCTCGAAGCCCGGTCTTTAGGAGGGAAAGGCGGGTAAGTCAAACCCTGCGGGATGGGTTTTCGGAAAGATATGCAACATTTCTGCCAAAAACCGCACCGGCACAGCCTCCGGGCAGGGGGGATGTAACATCCCGGCAGTGATTCTGCCACAAAGCTCACAATTCCGGGGGCAGGTGATCAAGCGGGCGTGAGCAGGGCTGCCGCGCCCTCGCATGCGGGCCATTTAACACGTAGCAACAAAGGGCACCTATAGAGACGGACCTATGACCGATATGAGCGAGACCCCGAAGACCGATTCCCAGTCCAGTCCAGATTCGGCGGCCAAGCCGGGGCTGGCCCGCCATCTGCCGCTGATTGCCGTGGTGGCGGTGGCGCTGATCGGGGCGGTGACGCTGAAGGACTACCTGACCTTTGACACGCTGCGCGACAATCGCGAGGCGCTGATGGCGTTCCGTGACCAGAACTACGCGGGGCTCGCGGCGCTGTTCATCGGCATCTACATCGTGATCGTGGTGTTTTCGCTGCCTGGCGCCGCTGTTGCCTCGGTCACCGGCGGGTTCCTGTTTGGCCTCGTCACCGGGACTGCGTTCAACGTGATTTCGGCGACCATTGGCGCAGCGGGGATTTTTCTGGCGGCGCGCTGGGGGCTGGGCGCGACGCTGACTGCCAAGATGGAATCGGCCGAGGGCCGGGTGCAGATGCTGAAACAGGCGCTGCGGCAGAATGAGATCGAGGTGCTGCTGCTGCTGCGGCTGGTGCCGGCGGTGCCGTTTTTTGTGGCGAACCTGCTGCCCGCGCTGGTGGGGGTGAAGTTCCGTAACTTCCTGTGGACCACGGCGGTGGGCATCATTCCGGGCGCCGTTGTCTTTACCTGGATCGGGGTCGGCCTGGGCGAAGTCTTCGACCGCGGCGAGAGCCCGGACCTGAGCCTCTTGTGGGAGCCGCATGTGATCGGACCGATCCTGGGGCTTTGTGTGCTGGCGGCCATGCCGATCATCGTGAAATCCATCCGCGGCAAGAAGAACAAGGACGTCTGAACATGAGCAGAATTGAATGCGATCTCCTGGTCATCGGGGCCGGGTCAGGCGGGCTGTCGGTGGCGGCAGGCGCCAGCCAGATGGGCGCTTCGGTGGTCTTGCTGGAGGGCCACAAGATGGGTGGCGACTGCCTGAACTATGGCTGTGTGCCCTCCAAGGCGCTGCTGGCCAGCGGCAAGGCGGCGCATATGCAGGCGCATACCCAGGGTTTTGGCGTTGCGGATCAGCTGCCGCAGGCGGACTATGCGGCGGCCAAGGATCATGTACAGGCGGTGATCGATACCATTGCGCCGGTGGACAGCCAGGAGCGGTTCGAAGGATTTGGTGTGCGGGTGATCCGTGAGTTCGGGCATTTTGTGTCACCCACGGAGGTTGAGGCCGGCCCGCACCGCATCACCGCGCGGCGGGTGGTGATTGCCACCGGTTCTGCGCCGCTGGTGCCGCCTATTCCGGGGCTGGATTCCGTACCTTATGAAACCAACGAAACCCTGTTTGATCTGCGTGAGAAGCCGGAGCATCTGCTGATCATCGGCGGCGGGCCGATTGGCATGGAGATGGCGCAGGCGCATGTGCGGCTGGGCTGCAAGGTGACCGTGATCGAGGGCCTCAAGGCGCTGGGCAAGGATGATCCTGAAGCCGCGGCTGTTGTGCTGGATAATCTGCGGGCCGAGGGCGTGGAGATCGTCGAAGGCGCCTTGGTTGCCCGCGTCGGCGGCCAGGCAGGCGCGATTGAGGTGGAAACCCGGGACGGCAGCTTGTTCAAAGGCTCCCATCTGCTGATGGCAGTGGGGCGCAAGGCCAATATGGAGCGCTTGAACCTGGCGGCCGCCGGGATTGAGACCCAGGGCAATGGCATCAAGGTGGATGAGAGCCTGTTGACCACCAACAAAAAGGTATATGCCATCGGCGATGTCGCGGGCGGTCCGCAGTTCACCCATGTGGCGGGCTACCACGCGGGCATCATCATCCGCTCCGCCCTGTTCGGCCTGCCATCCAAGGCCAAAACCAGCCATATCCCCTGGGCCACCTATACCGACCCGGAGCTGGCGCAGGTGGGGCTGACCGAGGCACAGGCGCGCGACATTTACGGCGTCAAGCTGGAGGTGGCGCGGTTCGATTACCGCCACAACGACCGCGCCATTGCCGAGCGTAAGACCAAGGGATTCATCAAGGTGATGGTGTTCAAGGGCCGTCCCGTCGGTGTCACCATCGCGGGTCACCAGGCGGGCGAGCTGATTGGCTTGTGGTCGATGGCCATCGCCAATAACCTGAAAATGAGCCAGGTGGCTGCAATGGTTGCACCTTACCCAAGTATCGGCGAGATTAACAAACGGGCAGCGGGAGCCTATTTTTCCCCGAGACTGTTTGAGAGTGGCTTTGTAAAACGCGCGGTGCGCTTTGTTCAGCGCTGGATTCCTTGAGGCAAAGGCGGCGGAATGCTCAACACGCTTTCGGGCAAATTCCTGATCCTGACAACGGTCTTCGTGATGCTGGCCGAAGTCCTGATCTTCGTGCCGTCGATTGCGCGCTTCCGCGAGGATTACCTGTCTGACCGGCTGCAGCGGGCGCAGATTGCCTCATTGGCGCTGTTGGCCGACGACATGCTGGAGACCGAGCTGGAAGCGGAGCTTCTGGAAAACGCGGGCGTCTACAATGTGGTGTTGCGCCGGGATGAGATCCGCCAGCTGATGCTGGCCTCGCCGATCCCGCAGGAGATCACCGCGACATACGATCTGCGTATGGCAGGTGCCATGACGCTGATCATGGATGCGATGAACCGGCTGCTGCGCCCGGAGAATGAGATTATCCGGGTGATCGGCGCACCGGTGCGGGATGCGGGCCTGCTGATCGAGGTCACCATGGAGACCGCGCCGCTGCGCGCGGCGATGGTGGATTACGGGGTGCGGATCCTGATCCTGTCGGCGGTGATCTCGGTCTTTACGGCGCTGCTGTTGTTTGTCGCGGTGCGGATTGTGCTGGTGAAGCCGATCAAGGGGGTGATTGGCTACATGCAGCGCTATGCGGCGGCCCCGGAGGACGGGCGCGGCATCATCAACCCAAGTTCCGGCGTGGTAGAGCTGCGCGAGGCGGAAGACGCCTTGATGCAGTTGCAGACTGAGCTGACCCACGCGCTGAAGCAGCGCGAGCGGCTGGCGCAACTGGGCGGCGCGGTGGCCAAGGTGAGCCATGACCTGCGCAACATCCTGACTTCCGCGCAGCTGTTCACCGACCGCATCGAGATGAGCGAAGATCCCTTGGTGCGGCGGCTGGCGCCAAAGCTGGTGAACTCGATCACCCGCGCAGTGTCCTTATGCGAAGGCACCTTGGCCTTCGGGCGCGCCGAAGAGCCGGCGCCTGCTTTTGCCCATGTGGCGCTAGGCGAATTGGCAGCAGATATCGCTGAAAGCGAAACCCTGGCGGCAGGCGAAGCCGAGGTTGAGATCGTCAGCGAGGTACCGCCTGGGATGATGCTGCGGGCTGATCCTGAGCAGCTGTTCCGCATCATCATGAACCTGGTGCGCAATGCCCGCCAGGCAATCGCCGCTACCGGCAAGCAGGGGCGCGTGTCAGTTTCGGCCCGCGAGGAAGATGATGCCTGGCTGATCACCGTGGCGGATACCGGCCCGGGCCTGCCCAAAAAGGCGCAGGACAATCTGTTCACGCCGTTCCAGGGCGGCGCCCGCAAAGGCGGCACCGGGCTGGGCCTGGCGATTGCCGGCGAACTGGCGCGCGGCCATGGCGGCTCGGTGATGCTGAAGGAGACCGGGCTGGAGGGCACCGTATTCGAGATCTGCCTGCCCAAAGGCGACGGTGCGCTTTGACCCGCCGGCCGGGTGCCGGTCCGGGACCCGCGGACCCAAGACAGCCGGATGAAACTATTTTTGTTTTTGGGGTTGCGCCTCCCCGGTGCTATGATTAAACCCCGCCGCAGTGGACCGATAGCTCAGCTGGATAGAGTACTTGACTACGAATTAAGGGGTCGGGGGTTCGAATCCTCCTCGGTCCGCCACTATCTCTCTTTGTTGGACGACGCATAGTTTTGCCATTTGCGGCAGAACTTTTCCTTTTTCGTGTCTCCAACATCCCCGCTCGCGCCTCCTGTTCCGCCAGTGGCGAAGCCTTCCCTGATTTTCACTTCGGAAGACTTCGTGTCTTCCGGAGGGCAAAGCAGGGTGGGCGCTGGCCTGGTACAAACAAAACCCTTCTGCGAGCCGGGGAAGCGGTGCCAGTCTGCAGCCCTGAATTTCTGGCCGGGCGTGCGCAGTTTCCGGCCGCCGCGGACCTGCTGGATCAACCGCTGCTGCATCTGGATGATACCAGCATGGATTGGGTGAGCTGGCCCGCATGGTTCCGGGCCGCTGGCGTTGATGCGCCGGCGCCCAGCCCGTCGATGCGCTTGAACACCTACACGCTGTTGAACAAGGCGGCGTTTGAAGGGGCTGGTATTGCGCTGGGGCTGCGCCCCTTGCTGGGCGAGCAGTTTGAGCGCGCTGGCTGACCATCGCGTGCGGCATTCCGATGCAGACTGAATTCAGTTTCTATCTTTTAACCCCCGCAGACAAACCCTTATCCCAAGATGGATGCATCGTCCGGGACTGGATCATCTCAGAGTTCCGAAAGCCATCGCACAACTGAGCCATGAAAACTGAGCCAAGGGCCCCAAAATTCTTGCATTGACCGAATGCCCGCCAGGCGTGAGCCTGCGAGAAACTCATGCCACGGCGACAGTGAGGCTCAGATCCATGAAAATCACCCGAATTTCTGTCTATCAAGTCGATGTGCCGATCAAACCCGCAACAATTTCGCATGACCGGGTTATGTCCAACTTTGATATTACCCTAGCGCGGATCGAGACGGATACCGGTATCGAGGGCTGGGGCGATTCAGTGCCGTGGGGTGCGAACTTTGTACCTGCCTGGGCGCGGGGGGTCCGCGCCGGACTCGACGAACTGGCTCCTCACCTCATAGGTAAAGACCCCCGGATGGTGGGCGCGATCAACGAAGTGATGGACTTCGAAATGTCTGGCCAGCCCTTTGTGAAAAGCGCCCTCGACGTGGCATGCTGGGATATCCTGGGCCGGTCTCTTGGTGCTCCGCTTTACATGCTCCTCGGCGGCATGATCACCGAGGCGCCCGATGTCGTGGGATCGATCCCGCCTGACCCTGGCCCTGAGCTTGAAGAGGCGATTGCCCGGCATCGCGCGCACGGCACTATGCAACTGTCTGGGAAAACCAGCGGCGATGTTGCCCGTGACATTGAATATCTGCGCTGGATGGGCGAGCGCATGCGCCCGGGGGAGTCATTGAAATACGACGGCAATGGCGGCTGGCGCGTGGATGAGGCGATCCGGGTGGCCAAAGCCATGGGCAGCATTGATGTCTATTTTGAGCAGCCCTGTGCGACCTACGAGGAATGCCGTGAAGTCCGCCGTACGACTGGCGTGCCGCTGATCCTGGACGAATCCGCGCTCGACATCGGTGTTGTCCTGCGAGCCAAGGAAGATGGCGTTATGGATGGGTTAAACCTCAAACTCGCGCGGGTTGGCGGTATTTCCAAGATGCGCCTGATCCGCGATCTGTGTGTTGCATTGCGGGTGCCGATGGAAATCCAGGACAGCTCTTACAGCGAAATCGCCTGTTCGGTTGTTGCGCATATGGCCCACTCCACGCCAGCCCGCGCGATCCGATCCGCGATCAACGCAAAGGGACTGCTGAAAGAGACTGTCGCAAACGCAGCTGTTGTCGAAAACGGCCGCGTCAGGGCACCTGAGTTGCCGGGCCTCGGCACGACACCGTTGTTGGACGTGATCGGGGACCCCATAGCGGTCTATGCTTAGAATTTGGGGTGCCTTAGGTTTTGGGAGCGTGTGAGGCCCGGTGAGCAGCAGGCTTCACCCCCGCTTTGAAGGGCCGGTCTTGCAGCACCGGCAGCGGCTCAGCGGAATACCTACCGCGCATGCGGAAAGTTTCTGCGTCAGCAAAGTCCGAATGGAGGAAGCCGGTAAATGTCCGGACCGTCCCGCCCTATGTTCGGTTTCAGAGATTCTGCACGCTGCATGAATGGCAAGTTCGACGGGCCGCGCTGTAGCATCCACGGCGACCGCTGGGTGTCTCATTAGGGCCGTCCGTGAAGACGGCCCATGCCTGAAGATTTCAAAGGGCTTTGAGATCGCCAGCGCATCTTCAAGTACAACGCCGAGGTATCTAACGTGCCATCCATCTTTGTATGGTCGAGAAAAAGTTGAACCCTGGCTACTTCGGCAAGTAGCTCACCGACCAACTTTCCCCAGCGGACCCTTCGGCGAGCATGTCGTCGATCTGCTGTTCAGAAAACTCAAACCGCTTCAACACCGCCCTTGTGTCACTGCCGTATTTTGGTGCTGGGCTTGGCACCCTGATCTGCGCATGCTTCGGGCGGATGGCATTGGGCGCAGCCAGATCACACCAAAGACCCATGGGATGTGTGTCATGGCGCACAGCTCTAAAGGTGGCTTGTTCGATATCGGCCGGGCCGTTGCTATCGGTTTCCAGGGCGTCGTCACGCGTTTCCAGCATCGAGGCCAAAGGAACCACAGCGCTTGCTCCCGCATTCAGATGTTCTTCCCAATAGGCGATGGGCTTGGTCTTGAACCGTTGCGCCAGCCGGCTGATCAGATCGGGGCATTGCGCCAGCCCGGCCAGATCAGTAGTCACCGCCAACCGGTCACGTTTCTCGGTTGGAGCCGCAAAGAAAAACCAGCCATCCGATGCTTCGTAACAGTGGTAGAACGCGTCAGATCCTAAAGCTGCGCGGCCGGAAGGTTCATCGAATGCAGCGCGGCCGGCATAGTCATACATGAACTGCGCCTGTATCATGTTCCCGCCTGCCGAAAGCGAAGATCGGGCAATATCGGCTTTGCCGGTTCGTTGCATTTGCAGCAAGGCACCGCCCAATGCGACACAGGCTGTCAAGCCAGCCAAAACATCGATGGTACCGGCGTGAGCATGCTCTTCCGGGGTTTCTTTGCCGCCGCCAAACCGGGTCATGATGCCCGTTGCCGCCTGCGCCAGGTCATCATAGCCAAGATGATCTGATTTTGGCCCCCGCATCGGCCCGCCAAAGGCATCAAGCTGCACCAGAAGTGCCTGCGGGTTGATCAGAGCCAGATCGCTTGCCGACAGTCCCAAAGCGTCCCGCTGATCGTCCGTTGCATTCAGAGTGACAACGTCGGCCTCCACAATCAGACGGTTGAGCGCCTCGCGCCCGGCTTTGGACTTCAGGTCCAGCAGAATGCTCTCTTTTCCCCGGTTTGCCTGAAGTCCAAAGACAACCGCATTCCACGGATCGACCGAAGGCCTGACCGGCTGAACATGAGTGATCTTGGCTCCGAAACGCGCAAGTGTTGAACCAATCGTCGGGCCTGCAATCACATTGGTCAGATCGACCACTTTCAAACCGTCCAGCCAGCCAGCGCTTTCATTTCCCGTTAGAGCATCGCGTGGCGCTTCGGCCAGGATCGTCTCGACCAAGGCGCTGCCATCGCACGGGGCGTGTTTGACCGTTGCACCCGTATCTGAAGCCAACCAGGCGACATTGCCAATTTGCTGCATCAATCCATAGCTTGGGTCATCAACGGACAAGATCAAACCAGACGCCAACGCATGCGGATCGTGCAGCCATTCAGCGGTGCAGCGCTGCGCGGTCGCCGGGGCCTTGGCCGCGCCAAAAAGCGCATCCCATTCATGCGCGGGCCTGGTCAAGAAGGCGGCCTTCATCGCCTCTGCGATCCTTGCGCGGTCCCGGGCCCCGACCGGGTAATTGCTCAGCGTCCATTCATCCGGCCAGTCTTTGGTATCCAAGTAAGGGTCAAACACAGGAAGATCTTCCAGCAGGTGTTCCAAACCCAGCGTTTTCAATACCCGTGCGGGATGAGCCGCAATGCTGCCAGCCACAACGTAAAACCCCCGGCCATCCTGACAGGAATAGGTGCGGTAAAACGGGTCCAGGAATTCCGTCAGCTCAGCGAAATTCAGATTGCAGGGCTCGCCCGTGCGTGCGCGGCGATCCAGTTCCAACTCGCGCGGGGATTTGTAGCGGTCGGGGTAATCTTCGATCTGTTCGTGATTGTAGGCCAGCCCCTCAAACAGCGACGAAGCCAATGGCACCTCGATATGACCGCCACCGGTTGTCTCTTTGGAATAGAGCGCAAAAAGCACCGCCATTGCCCCGTAGCTGGCCGCATAGGCAGACGCCAGATGAAGGGGTGAAAACGACGCCTTGATCCCCATCAGCCGGCGGTTCAGCCCCATGTCGGTGAACTGGCCGGTGCGTGCGGCAATGATGGCCTCCCACGCCGCTAGCCCTGCCAGTTCAGTGTCGGTTGAGGCAAAGCCGGGCATGGAGAGATAAATCAGGGCGGGGTTTGCGGCCCTTAGAACCGCCGGACCAACGCCGAGCCGGTCCATGACGCCTGGGCGAAAGTTCTCGATAACGACATCAGCGCGCTTGGCCAGATCGATTGCCTTTTGTTGCCCCGCCGCGCTTTTCAGATCCAGCCGGATCACATGTTTGCCGCGTGACAGCATGGAAAAGGCGGGATCATCCCACCGCGGCCCGGCGGGCGGATCGATGCGGATGACCTCGGCCCCCATATCGGCCAGCATCATGCCGACCAGCGGCCCGGCCAGATAGTGCCCGAAATCCAGAACCCGGACGCCGGAAAGCGGCCTTGCACCGCTCATTGCGCGGGCTCTTCAACCAGACGCGTGGAGACATCCTCGGGCATCTCTCCGCGCCCCATATGGGCCAGATAGAGCGCGTGGAAATGGCGCATCATCGCCTCGGAAAACTCAATATTTTCCCAATCCACGATGTACCATCCCTGATCGAACGAGCGTTGCGACATGCCCTCCTGAACGGACAGCAGGAATGAGATGTCCTCGGGCTGAAGCACATCGCGCCCCCAGATTGCCCGCTTTTCCTGACGCTCGCGCATGCCCGGATCGGTGTCTTCGGCAGGCTCCAGGTTGATGCTCCAGCGCAGGCCCCGGTCCGTGCCGATGGGGTTCCATTGGAACAGGGTGATATTGGGCACACCGGCAAACTGGGAAATGCCTACATTAGGGAACAGGAACCAGAAGTGCAGATCGGTTTCGTCATGCTCCAGATCCAGCGGATAGGCCATGTTGTCGGCCTTGCCATTGCCGGGAATGAAGTTGTAGGCGGCGTTCTTGCTCAGCTCATAGGTCTGGTTGTTGATGTCCAGCATGTCGGTGAAAGACAGGTGCCCATGACGGCAGTGCTGGCATTCCAGATAGTTATCGATCTGGATCTTCCAATTGGCAGCAACATCCACCTCGTGAATAGCCGCCGCCGTTTTGCCCAGAACATAGCTGTCCACCTTGGGGCATTTCTCGCGCACCTGCGCCTCGATCCCCGGCCAGTATTCTGCAATCGGTTCCGCATCCGGATCCAGATTGACAAAGATGAAATCCAGCAGGCGGTCCACCCGAACCGTTTTCAGGCAAACTTCTTTCTGTTCAGGGATATGGCTGGTGTCGCGTTTGCGCATATGGCGCGGCGATCCATCCAGGGAAAAGCTCCAGTGATGATAAGGGCAAACGATGGCACGGGTCTGGCCTGAGCCCTCGACCAGCTTGTGACCGCGATGGGGGCAGATGTTGTAATAGGCGCGGATTTCCTGATCCTGATCCCGCACCACAAATACATTCTGGCCCAGAATGCTGGTGGCCACATAATCGCCGGGCTCGGCCAGTTCGCTGGCATGGCAGGCGTATTGCCAGGCCTTGTAGAACAGTTTTTCGCGTTCTTCAGCGTGGATTTCCGGGCTTGCATAGTAGTCGGCGGCCAGCGCACGCAGGTTTTCTTGGACCATGTTTTTTGTTCTCCGGGCTGGCGGTCACGCCGCGCGATGCTTGGCAATTTCAGGTTGTACCAATGGGATGCGTATGCCGCTTTGGATCACATCCGGGGCATAGGCCTCGCGGCTGAAGACCTCGCGCACCATAGGGGCAAAGAATTCCAGCGGCAGGTCGTCATAGTCAGGATCGAAACTGGCCTGATCCCAGCGTTCGCAGAACTCGGCATTGTCGTCGAAACAGGGGTGGCCGCGGTGGCGTTCGCGCTTGTGCTGATCATAGCCATCCAGATGATGGCCATAGTAAAGCATCTGGAAGTCGCCATGTGTCTGCACGACCCAGGCGCATTGCTCGCGGACAAAGGGCCGCAGGATCGAGGCGGCATATTCATCATGATTGTAGGGCGCAAAAATATCCCCGATGTCGTGCAGCAGCGCTGAGACAACCCAGTCAATGTCCGCCCCGTCACGCCAGGCGCGTGTGGCAGATTGCACCGAATGCCCCATGCGGGTGATCTGGTAGCCCGCCATTTCACTGTCCAGCTCGACCAGTGCCTCCAGCAAGCGGTCGGCTGTTTGCTTGGCATCATCGGCGGCACGTTCATTCAGGAGTTCATACTCCTCCTTTGTGCCATCCTTCATCTGGGTGAAACTGACCTTGTCCATGGCTGCCCTCCGGTTGCTTCGGTCAGGCTGCATCAGCAAAGCCTTTACCGCGATCCCAAAAATCGGCATCGTGGACTAACATTTTGATATGATGGGAGCGCGATCATGCGCCGCAAGCTTCCCCCTCTCAACGCGCTCCTGGCCTTTGAGGCGGCCGCGCGGCACTGTAATTTCACCGCTGCTGCACAGGAACTCTCGGTCGCGCAGCCTGCCGTCACCCGGCATATCGCCAACGTGGAAAGCTGGATCGGAACCCCGCTGTTTATTCGTCATGGCAGCAAGGTTGAACTGACCCGGGAAGGTCAAAGGCTGTCTGATCTTGCGACGGCTGCATTTGACAGGCTGGAATTGGGGGTGCGCGGCATCCTGCCTGCCAACAAAGACGAATTTGTCGTCGGTGCTTCCTTCGGTGTTGCCCATCTATGGGTCATGCCGCGCATTAGCGGAATGCGGGCGGCATCTGGTAAGAATATCAACCTTGTCACCTCTGACGACTATCGGATTTTCGATGAGACCGGAGTCGACTTCTCCATAAGATTTGGACATGGCGATTTCGGAGAGAACTGCGCGGATCATTTGTTTGACGAGCAATGCCGGATCATTGCAGCCCCATCTTTCTTGAAGGACAACCCCCAACTCGATCCGATGGATCCGCTGCGATCACTCGACCCCGGGCTCATGCTGGATCATGGCGACCCCAACGGCATTGGCTGGATGGATTGGGAGCGCTTTCTGACTCTGACTGGTGGGGAGTACCCTGGCAGGCAAGCGTTGCGCGTCGTGCAAAGCTACCCGACGATGCTCGACATGGTCTGTGCCGGCGAAGGTATCAGCATTGGCACGATCGGGATCGAGGACGATCTGATCGCATCCGGTAAACTGGTGTGTATCGGTCCCCCGGTCAGCCGCCCGGGCTTTGGATACTATCTCGTTTATAGCGAGAGACAAAGCAGCGACCCGTCATTTCAAAAGCTTAAGGAGAACTTGATCCGGAAATCCTAGTTGACCCAGTGACCAAGCGTAACAATGAGATTGGGGAATCCTGCCGGCTACCCCCACTGTTTTGACGGCCATGCCTTCATCAAAATGGGCATTGGCTATCAATTTTCTAAGGGAAAACTCGCCCCCAGAGCCATCCTTGGTAACCTTTCGATCACGCGGTTGCAGCAAATGGCCGTTCCGGCGAAGCTGCATCGCAGAACCGTCTTACAAGAGGAATGGCAGGAGTGGGGCTATTCCGTTGAAAAACTCCGCATTGCATGACGGACCGTTTTCCGCCGATGCCAATTTTCGATCCGTAGCGGCTGCTTGACCGGCAATCCCTGAGAATGTCGCAAACAAGCATGACACGCGGCCGCCAGATTGCTGCATTTCTATCAAAATAGTGGGAGGGTTCGAGATGGCAGGCCGGTTTGCCTATGTGAACGGGGCGCTTGTTCCGGAGAGTGAAGCATCCGTATCCATCAGAGATCTCGGGCTCGTTTACGGAGACAGCGTTTTTGATACGATCAGAACCTTTGGCGGAAAGCTCTTCAAGCTGGAAGAGCACATCGACCGGCTGATCGAGAGCCTTTCCTACGCCAGGATCGATCCGGGCATGCCGCGCCAGGAAATGATTGATGCGACGGAAAGCCTGGTCCAGGCAAACCTGCCTGTGCTGCGTCCCGGTGAAGACTACTGGGTCACGCTTCGCGTCACCGGCGGGCTGCAGAACTTTGACGGGGAACCTCCGCAAAACTCCGGGGCCACGGTCATTATCGACTGCATCCCGATCCCGTTGCGGGCGAGGGCGCCGTTCTTCGTAAACGGCATCGATGCCAGGATGACCGGGCGCTGCAGGATTGCGCCCCGCGCCATCAATCCCAATGCCAAGACCAACAACTATCTCAACATGATCCTGGCGCAGAAAGAGGTGTCTGCGGAGTTTCCGGGGGCGTGGGCGCTCATGCCCGATCACAACGGCAATATCGCCGAAGGTGCGGGCTGCAATTTCTTTGTGGTCCGCGACGGCGTGGTTCTGACGCCCACGACGGAGTATGTTCTGGCAGGTGTCAGCCGGCAGGTGGTGATTGATCTTTGTTGTGAACTGGACATTCCCTTGCGCGAGCAGGACCTGCCGCTTAACGCCGCTCTGGACGCGCAGGAGGCGTTCTTTACTTCCACCAGCCTTTGCGCTTGCCCGGTGGCTTCGCTGAACGGGCACCGTTACGAAGGCGGTGTGCCAGGCCCTGTCACCAAGCGCATTATGGATGGTTTTGCCGAGCTGGTGGGAATGGACTACGTCAGCCAGTATCTGAATTTTCTGTCCGATGCTCCTCCAAGCACAGGGCTGTGACAGAGGGTATTGAACATCCGGCGCAAGTTCCGGGTTCCTCTGCCAAGGAAGAGCTGCCGCGCGAAATTGCATCCGCACTTCAAGCGCATCGCCATGGCCGTACTCTTCCGCAAGTGTTTTACACTGATCCGGAAGTTTTCGCCTTGGACCGCGAAAGAGTGCTGGCAAAGCAGTGGCTCTTCGCCGGGCATGCTGAGAGCATCCCGGAGAAGGGCGACTACTTTCTCTACGAAATTTTTGGCGAGTCTATCATCGTCATCCGCGGTTATGACGGTGCGCTGCGCGCCTTTTTCAACGTCTGCCGGCACAGAGGCAGCCGGGTTTGCCTGTCACCGCGGGGAAATGCCAAGCTGCTGACTTGCCCGTACCATGCCTGGGTCTATCAGACCTACGGTACATTGCGGCAGGCTCGCGGAATGCCGGACGACTATGACAAGGCCGCAAATGGGCTGCCCCCTTGCCAAATGCGCTTATGGCACGGGCTGATTTTCATCAATCTCTCGGCCATCGACGATCCCGGAATCGCGGTTTTTGATGTGCTGATGGAAAGGCTCGATCCGCTGATTGCGGCAAATGACCCGGCCCAGGCACAAATTGCTGCGCATGCGCGCTACGAAATGCCCGGGAACTGGAAACTGGCGGTCGAGGACTTTCGTGAATGCCATCATTGCGTGCCCGCACATCCAGAGTACACGCAGATCAACCATTAGGCCCGCTGGTCCAGTAACCGACCGGCGAACTCAGGGCCGTTGTCGACTCGAATGCTTCGTGGCTTGCCTCGGATCCGGGCTAACCGATCCAATTCATCAATGACCTGGCAGGCTCGGAAGTTTGTTCCCGCAGCCGTCGCGAGAGCCTCTCTCGTATAGCAGTCCGCAATGGTTAAAATCCGGAATGGCTTTTCGTCGAACAAGCGGCCCGGCATGAAGTCCCCTCTCGGCGATGCGCAGCATCGCCTGCCGGGCAGGGAATGCCCAGATCTCATTCATGCCGTCAGCCTCGGATCGGCCGGATCGATACCCCAAGACAATCAGAGTCGATAACGGCAGCGAGTTCATCTCGCGGGACCTCGACCTCTGGGTCTACACCAACGACGTTGCCCTCGAATTCTCACAGTCCGGAAAACCCACGGACAATGGCTTCATCGAAGCATTTAACAGCAAGCTCAGAGCGGAATGCCTGAACGCCCATTGGTTCATGAACCTTGCAGACGCCCGCGAAAAGCTGGAGGATTGGCGTAGACACTATGACGAGGACAGACCTCACAGTGCGATTGGATACAACCTACCGATCGCCATGCATTAGCCCGATGGCGTCACCAGCCCGTCATCGTGACAGAGCCGGAAAAATCAAGCATCTGGCGGTCCAACGTTGGGGCTCAGAGTACAAACCCCCAGACTCTCGTCATGAGCGAGGGACCAGCGGGGGGCAGGTCAGTGCCGGGCGGCGCTACAAGAGCTTCGCGGTCTGGCTCGAACCCGCAGTAACCGTCATCAACTGGTTACGAAACCTGATTTCAGGCTTGCGGCACCGCAGCGCTGCAAGCGGCTGGCCACATACCGCACGGAGGGGAAGAGTGCCATTCGAAGCCCGTCGGCATTGCACACCTGCGTCGAATAACTTTTAGTCTTTCGAGACTACTATAGAACCCCCAGATCGACACCTGGATTGAAGAGCGAGCCGGGAGGTTGGGGTGCCATTTCAACAAGGTCTTCGGCCGCAGGGCCTACGGCAGCACCGTTCGGGATAGCGGCTTGTGCCAGAAGCCCCAAATCGGGCAGCGGTGGCGCCAGAAGGCCGCCCAGCCCAAGATCGAGATCAAGCACGATGCCGTTTTCCGGAACGACAGTCACGTCGAAGCTGCTAGTGGATGTTTCAATTTCCCCATCCGTTGCTTGCAGGGTCGTCTCAATATTGATTGTTGCAGTACCCAGGTCGCCGGAAGCCGGCGCGATCGTCAGCTGCGACAGGTCCCAGCCAGTGACATCCAGTTCTCCATCGGCCGCGACACCTGCATTGTCCTGCGAACTGATCAGCCAGTTGTCAGGCACATCTGTCAGCTTGACCCCCAAAAGAGTGCTGGTTCCAGTGTCGATATCGACAATGAAGCCTGCGTCATCGTCATCGTCATCTTCGATCGTGCCGAGTGTGCTAGGCGTGACCAGGCTGAAATCCGTTTCTCCCGGGCCGCGCCATTCCAGAGTCATTTCTGCATCCCCGTTGAGATCGAGATGGTGGATGACGATTTCATGCTCGCCTGCATTCATGTTGGAATTTCCGAGCTGCACGGTTGCCAGACCTTCGACCGCATTGATCACCACAGGATCCCCGTCAATCCACATGACAACGGTATCTCCGCTTGTCAGGCGGAATTCATAATTGCCCGGGTCTTCCACTTCGATGCGCCCGGTGACACGGGTTGCAAAGACATCGGCTGACGCTGCATCAAAGAAAGAGAAAGGGGTGCTTGGGAAGTCGATGGTCGAAGTGTAGAAATCATCCACTGGCGCGCTGGTGTAGTCGACCCCCAGGAGGCCAAGAACCCCATCGGCAACTGCGATCTGTTCCACATGAAAACCCGTGCTGACCGTTACCGTCGCAGGAGGAACCGGGACATCGCTGACGGTGATCGTGAAGCTGCTGCTGCTGGCGAGGCCGCCGGGGTCGGTTGCGGTGATGGTGACGTCCACCGTGGGCTCGGCCTCATGGTCGAGCCTGATGCCGTCCTTCAGCTTGAGGGTGGTGCCAACGACCTCGAAGCGGGCGTCATCGACGCTGTAGGAGAGGGTGTCGCCGTCGGGATCGCTGGCGGAGAGGCTGCCGATGGCGGCACCCGCGGCATTCTCGGCCACCAGGGTTGCGGAGAGCGCCGGGGCATCCGGCGCCTCGTTCACATCGCTGACGGTGATCGTGAAGCTGCTGCTGCTGGCGAGGCCGCCGGGGTCGGTTGCGGTGATGGTGACGTCCACCGTGGGCTCGGCCTCATGGTCGAGGCTGATGCCGTCCTTCAGCTTGAGGGTGGTGCCAACGACCTCGAAGCGGGCGTCATCGACGCTGTAGGAGAGGGTGTCGCCGTCGGGATCGCTGGCGGAGAGGCTGCCGATGGCGGCGCCCGCGGCATTCTCGGCCACCAGGGTTGCGGAGAGCGCCGGGGCGTCCGGCGCCTCGTTCACATCGCTGACGGTGATCGTGAAGCTGCTGCTGCTGGCGAGGCCGCCGGGGTCGGTTGCGGTGATGGTGACGTCCACCGTGGGCTCGGCCTCATGGTCGAGGCTGATGCCGTCCTTCAGCTTGAGGGTGGTGCCAACGACCTCGAAGCGGGCGTCATCGACGCTGTAGGAGAGGGTGTCGCCGTCTGGATCGCTGGCGGAGAGGCTGCCGATGGCGGCGCCCGCGGCATTCTCGGCCACCAGGGTTGCGGAGAGCGCCGGGGCATCCGGCGCCTCGTTCACATCGCTGACGGTGATCGTGAAGCTGCTGCTGCTGGCGAGGCCGCCGGGGTCGGTTGCGGTGATGGTGACGTCCACCGTGGGCTCGGCCTCATGGTCGAGGCTGATGCCGTCCTTCAGCTTGAGGGTGGTGCCAACGACCTCGAAGCGGGCGTCATCGACGCTGTAGGAGAGGGTGTCGCCGTCGGGATCGCTGGCGGAGAGGCTGCCGATGGCGGCACCCGCGGCATTCTCGGCCACCAGGGTTGCGGAGAGCGCCGGGGCATCCGGCGCCTCGTTCACATCGCTGACGGTGATCGTGAAGCTGCTGCTGCTGGCGAGGCCGCCGGGGTCGGTTGCGGTGATGGTGACGTCCACCGTGGGCTCGGCCTCATGGTCGAGGCTGATGCCGTCCTTCAGCTTGAGGGTGGTGCCAACGACCTCGAAGCGGGCGTCATCGACGCTGTAGGAGAGGGTGTCGCCGTCGGGATCGCTGGCGGAGAGGCTGCCGATGGCGGCACCCGCGGCATTCTCGGCCACCAGGGTTGCGGAGAGCGCCGGGGCATCCGGCGCCTCGTTCACATCGCTGACGGTGATCGTGAAGCTGCTGCTGCTGGCGAGGCCGCCGGGGTCGGTTGCGGTGATGGTGACGTCCACCGTGGGCTCGGCCTCATGGTCGAGGCTGATGCCGTCCTTCAGCTTGAGGGTGGTGCCAACGACCTCGAAGCGGGCGTCATCGACGCTGTAGGAGAGGGTGTCGCCGTCGGGATCGCTGGCGGAGAGGCTGCCGATGGCGGCGCCCGCGGCATTCTCGGCCACCAGGGTTGCGGAGAGCGCCGGGGCGTCCGGCGCCTCGTTCACATCGCTGACGGTGATCGTGAAGCTGCTGCTGCTGGCGAGGCCGCCGGGGTCGGTTGCGGTGATGGTGACGTCCACCGTGGGCTCGGCCTCATGGTCGAGGCTGATGCCGTCCTTCAGCTTGAGGGTGGTGCCAACGACCTCGAAGCGGGCGTCATCGACGCTGTAGGAGAGGGTGTCGCCGTCGGGATCGCTGGCGGAGAGGCTGCCGATGGCGGCACCCGCGGCATTCTCGGCGACCACGGCGTTGTCCAAGGCTGGCTCATCGGGAGCGCTATTGACTTTGGGTTCCTCTGGGTCCGGGTCGGTCGGCGTTGGGTCCACCGGGTCCGGGTCGGTCGGCGTTGGGTCCACCGGGTCCGGGTCGGTCGGCGTTGGGTCCACCGGGTCCGGATCGGTCGGCGTTGGGTCCACCGGGTCCGGGTCAGTCGGCACCGGGTCCACCGGGTCCGGGTCGGTCGGCGTTGGGTCCACCGGGTCCGGGTCGGTCGGCGTTGGGTCCACCGGGTCCGGGTCAGTCGGCACCGGGTCCACCGGGTCCGGGTCGGTCGGCGTTGGGTCCACCGGGTCCGGGTCGGTCGGCGTTGGGTCCACCGGGTCCGGGTCGGTCGGCACCGGGTCCACCGGACCAGGGTCGGTCGGGTCCGGGGACACCGTGTTCGGCTCTGAGAGCGGCCGGCTGCCGGCTGAATCCAAATTCGGCGCTGGCCGGTACTGCGTTTCTATTTCTCTGGGCAAATTAGCGGAAGAGTCCGCTTCGGCTGATGCTACCGGCAATTCCAAGAGGCCACCGGTGTCTTCCCTGGGTTCTTCGGAAAAGATGGGCGATACACTCTTCTGCTCAGGTGGCGTGCTTTGCAAGTCTTTCAATTGGCTGGTTTTGGGCGGCTGGGGTGCGGATTGGTCAATAGCAATCTCATCTTCCTTCGGAAGAATTTCCCAGTCATCGCGCCCGGCCCGTTCCATTCCGGGATAATCCATGGTGCCACGATGCAAGAGCGACTGCCGTTCACCGTCGCCCGTGCCATCCCCTTCACCGAATTTCGGTGCGGTGTTGGCAGTTTTTACGCGCAGTTCGCGCTCCATTTCTTCGACGCGGTTTTCAACCGGCCCACCACCGATCATTCCGGCGCTCCCAGCGCCGAACGGATTTTCTTCAGCCAATACGGCCTCCCTGGCAAACACTGCCACAAAACGCAAAACACTAAATTCTGGCGAGGGGCGGCAAGGAGCCGTCAGCCAGAACTTTTCAATTTATTAATACCATTTATGCACGCAGGAGGCGATTAATTAGATGAGTCACTTACTGTAAAATTGTCACCATTCTGAGGCGTGTTTTTACCGGTGGTAAAGGGGAGTTGCCGGATACTCAATCTATAGTAGTTTTTTAGTGTTAAGGTAACGATGATGGGGATACGCCCGCCAGATGCTGCCGCCCTTTGGGCAGGCATGAAAAGTCTTGATGCGGATTCAGTCCTCTCGGCAATCGTGATCAATCTGTTCACGCTTGCGCTTCCAATAAGCATGCTGCTTGTGTTCGGCCGGGTCATACCAAATGCATCCTACAGCACTTTGTTTGGAATATTCCTGGTTCTGATTGCCGTCCTGCTGATCGATTTTATCCTGAAGGCCGCGCGGGCACGCTACGTGCTGGAAGCGGCATGCGCGGAAGGCGAACAGGCGGGGAAAGCCTTGTCGGATGCGCTGCTCGAAGGGTCGCCAGAGGCATTGGAGCAACTGGGGCAGGAAGCCACAGTCGACCGCCTGATGGGGGTGCTTGGGTTGCGTCACGCGGTTCGGGAACAATTCGTCAAGGTTTCCGTTGACCTCATGTTTTCTGTAATTTTCCTTTTGGTGATCCTGGCCTTGGGCGGTTGGCTGGTTGCCGCGCCGATTGCGGTTATTGCCGGGTTGCTGCTGACGGTTGCCTTGCTCCGGCGTCCCTACCGCAAAGCATCACTGCTGCAACGGGAGTACGACAAGCGGCGGCTGTCGTTCCTGCAGGAAATCCTGCGGCGCGCGCGGCTGATCAAGCTGCTTGGCTTGGAGCACCAAATGCTGCGCCGGTATGAGCTGCTGCATGCCAGCGCCTCGGCCGCCAGCGAAAAGATCATCCGCCTGAGCAGCAGCGGGCAGGCTGCGGTAAGCGCTGGCTCCCAGATCGCGACTGTCCTGACATGTGCATTGGGCGGCTGGCTGTCCATCCAAGGCAAATTGCCGGTGGCAGAACTGGCGGCCTGCATGCTGCTGACCGGGCGCGCGGTGCAGCCGGTGATCCAGCTGACGTTCCTCAGCGCCGTCAAGGATGATGCCACCGCGCGGGCCAATGGGCTGGCAGAAGTTGCTGGGGTGAAGGTTGCCGCAGAGGGATCTTACCGGACGGCCGCCACGGGTGGGCTCATCGTGAAGGGCTTGACGCTCAGCCGCCCCTGTCAAATGGGGGATTGGTTTCAGGACATCAGTTTTGCAGCAGCGCCAGGCCAGCTGGTTGCCGTCGAAGGCGGGATCGATTGCCGCAGCGGCGTGTTCCTGCGATTCTTGCTGGCGAAACCCGTGCAGACAAGGGGACAGTGCTGCTGGAAGGTGCCGGCTATGCGGACCCGCATGCCTCTGCGGCACCGCCAGGGCTGGTGTTCGAACCCCGGCAGCCGGTGGTCACGGATGGCGACATTCTGGAAAACCTCACGGCGTTCAATCCGGAAGGAAATACTGAGGCGTTGCAGTCCGCGGCTGAAATGCTGGGAATCAGCAGCCAGCTGGCGTTGCTCCAGGACGGGGTCCACAGCCGGGTAGCGCGCGACGGCCAGGGTGTTGGCAGCCCGGGTTTCTTCCGGCGCTTGTCGCTGGCACGGGCTTTTGCAGCGCAGCCCGCTGTGCTGTTGCTGGAGGATCCATTTGCGGATCTGGATCCCAGTGGCGCCCGCGCGCTCGAAAACATGTTGCTGTCTCTGCGCGGCAAGACGACCTGCGTACTAAGCCGTCCGACACAGGCGGTTCTCGATGCTGCCGATATCGTCGTCCGGCTGGAGCCCGGTAAAGCCGGTTCCAGTGGAGCGGCATGAAACAGCAGAGGGGCATTCAGGCATGAACAGCATCAGCAGCGGAATGGGCCGAAGGCCCGGCACAGAGACCTTCCTGCCCAACATTGCATTGCTGGATTGGGCAAGGGACCGCCGTGACGGGGCGGAACCGGCCCGCGCCGCGGCACTGCTGGCGTCCTTGCTGCATCTGGGCGGCTGGGAGGCCAGCGAGGCGCAGGTGCGGGCGGCCCTGCCGCACGCGCGGGACCGTTATGATGGCTGGGACCTGTGCGATGCGCTGATTGCGCTTCGGGTGCCGTTTTCGCGCGGCAAGGGCACCGCGCCAGCCGGCCCTGACGATCCTGGAATAGGCTTGCTCATATCTCCGGACGGAAGTTTCCGGTTCTTCGGCCATCCTGATGAGACTGACGCTGCGGCGGCCAGTCCAGAGGAAGCCCGGCTATCGGTGCTGCCATCTGCTGCCGCAAGCCGCAGGCCTGCCGCGCAAAGCACCGCTGCGTTGCTGAAAGGTGTGCAGGACCATGTCTGGCCCCTTCTGTTTGCCTCTTCCGCCATCAACTTTGCCGGCCTGCTGACACCGGTCTTTGTGGTGCTGGTCTACAACCGTGCGATTCCGGCGGGCGTGCCGGGGGTCATTGCGGTGCTGACCGCCGGCCTGTTCCTTGGGCTGGCAACCGAATTGGCGGCCCGCCGGCTCCGCAGCCGCACGCTGGTCAGCCTGGCCGCGCAACTGGAGCACCGGCTGAGCCTTGCGCTGCTGGAAAAGCTGATGGCGCTGCCGGATGCCGCACAGCAGCAGTCAACCACGCAGCAGCAGCGGGCCCGGCTCAAGCAGTTCGAAACGGTCAGAGATGCGCTGGTGGGGCCACTGATGCAAGTTGGCCTGGATGCGCCCTTTGTTTTGATCTTTGGCGCACTGCTGTTTTACATTGCGCCTCCGGTTGGTTTCGCGGCGCTGGCTGCGGCGGGTGCGCAGGTTGTTTTCCTGGCGGCCTTCGCTCCGCATCTGCGCCGCCAGGAGGTGCGGGCCAACGATGCCGCGCGGGAATGGCGCCAGCTTTGCGAGACGGTTACTGCGCAGCGATGGCATCTGCGGCGATTGAATTGTGCTGCCCCTTGGCAGCGGCGGTTCCAATCCGTGCTCGGCAATGTCCTGAACGCGTCCATGCGGCAGCAATACCTGATTGAACTTTCGGCCCATGCCTCTCAGCTTCTCATCCTGCTGGCGGGTGTTGCGGGCGGGCTGCTGGCATCCAGGATGGCAATTCAAGGGGAGCTCACCATTGGCGGCTTCGTCGCCCTGCTGGTAGTGATCTGGCGGTTTCTGTCACCGGTTCAGTCGCTGGCCCGGGCAGCCGGACAAGCGCTGGCGGTCCGCCAAAGCCTGCGGGACATCGACCGGGTGCTGGCTCAGCCGGAGGAACTGCGCCGCGACGCGGCACCCAGGACCGCGCCGCCTGTTGCAGCGCCGGTGGTTGTAGAGCAGGCAGCGCTGCGGCTGCCTGACGGCAGTGATCTGGTCCTGACCGGGGCAGGCCTGGTGCTGCAGCCGGATGAAATAACGGTATTGTCGGGTGCAAACATGTCCGGAAAGACCCTGCTGGCAGAAACCCTCGCCGGGCTGCATCAGCTTGTTGCGGGGCGGGTTTTGTTCGATGGCACCGACCAGCGGCAGATCCCGGTCGATGATTTGCGCCGGGCCATTGCCTTTGCCCAGCAGCAGCCGGCCTTTGTCTATGGCACCATCTGGCAGAATTTCGAACTGGCGCTGCCCGGGGTTTCACAGCGGCAAGTTCTGGACGTCCTTGAGGAAACAGGGGTGCGCAGCGAAATCGCCGCCTTGCACGAGGGCATGGATACCCGCCTGACAGTCGAGGCCTGCAGCCGCCTGCCGCATGAATTGCTGCAGGGCCTGTCCGCGGCGCGGGCGCTGCTGCATCCCGGCCCGGTCCGCATTTTCGACCAGCCCTGCGAGGGGCTGGCCCCCGGTCACGCCAGCCTGATCCGCGCCGCGATTGCCCGGCGGCGGGCGGGCAGCGCCACGCTGCTGGTATCGAACCGGCCTGAGGATCTGGCGCTGGGCGACAGGTTCTCGGTTTTGCAGCATGGGCGGACAGTGCTGAACGGTAAGGGCCGCAAGGGGCGGGAAAAGGTTTCGGCCTACTTGTTTGGCCCTCATGCCAGTGGTGAGCGGTAAGGAGAACGCGAGATGGAACAGCGGTCAACGGCCTTTTGGACCCCAAGCTTGGATGAAGCGAAGAAGCGGGGGCTCAATGTCATCCACACCCCGGTTACCGGCACAGCCCGCCGGGTGGCGCGGATATTGATGGCTGCGCTGGCCGCGGCGGCGGTTTGGGCCTGGCATGCGGAACTGCCTGAAATGACTTATGCCAAGGGGCGCATCGTGCCTTCGTCGAACGCCCGTCCGGTAGAGCATCCCGATGGCGGAGTTCTGGCCGAAATCCTTGTACGCGAGGGAGATTTCCTGGAGGCAGGGGCTCCGGTTGCCCGCCTTTCTGCCCGCTTGCTGACAGAAGAACAGGGGCAGCTGTCCCTGCGGGAAACCGCCTTGAAACGGGCCACGGCCCGCTTGCAGGCAGTGGTGGCGGTGATCAGCGGAACCTTATCCGCTAATGCAGCCCGTGGCCAATTGGAACCTGGGCACAGGCTGCTGGTGCAGCTCGATGCGTTTGAGGCCAGCCGTGTCCGCCATCAGGCCAGGGTTCAGGAACTGGAGCGGGCGCTGGAAATCCGTAAGCAAATCCTCGACAACGCACGCCGCCGGGAAGAGACCTTTGCAATTGAGCAAGCCGCCGCAAGCACCCTGCACCGCAAGGGGCTGCTCAGCACCACTGCGCTGAGCCGTCTGCGCGCGCAGACGCTGGAAATAGAAGGCGATCGCTTGCGCGCCTTCGCCGCGCTGGCAGATGGCGAGCGCAGCCTGCATGAGGCCCGCCGCCAGGAACAGGAGTTTGTAGCGGGGATCAAGGACAGCCTGCTGTCGGAACTGGAGGCCGAGGAGGAGGCGCTGGCATTGGTTGCCCAAGCCCTGGCAGACAATGCTGCACGGCAGCAGCGGCTGACAATTCTGGCAACGGTGCCGGGGATTGTTCAAAAGCTGCATTTCACCGGGCCTGGCGAGGTTGTTGCCCCGGGTGAGCCGATTGCCGAGATTCTGCCTACTCAGGACCGCCTGATCGCCGAGGTCGAAATCCGGCCGGAGGACATCGGCCACGTGGCAGTGGGCGACCCGGTTGAATTAAAGTCGACGACCTTTGATTCCAGGCAGTACGGGGTCCAGGCAGGCGAGGTGTTCGAAATCTCACCAAACTCGCGCCTCAATGACCGCAAAGAGGCGTACTTCGAGGTCCGGATTTCTTTTGCGGATGAAAATACCTCAGAAGTTTCCTTGAGCCGCCGGCTGACTGCCGGCATGGAAGTCAACGCGGCGATCCGGACTGGCGAGCGAACCGTTCTTGACTACGTGGTTTCTCCCATTACCGAACCGATCGGGCGCGCCTTCCGGGAGCGCTGATCATACGGCCTGGAGGAGAACAGGGAGGATACCGCGGCAATCCAGCCTGCTACCACCTCAAAGGGCGCTTCCCGCAGTAAGACCGTTTAAGAGTTGGAAGCGTTTTAGAAGCGCGGGCAAGAACGGAACTGTGGCGGGATGGCCTGCCGGCTCCTCCCGTCAGGCTTAACCAGAAGGCTTCGCCGTAATTTCCGGGCCTCCCGCGCAGCTTGTGGCGCAACAGTTCGGTGCAGGCCTTTTCAGTTCCGTGACGCGCGGCTTCTTTTGTGCAAACCCGTCCCCCTAGCCGGGAGCCGGGATCAAGTCCTCAAGCGTTCAACGGCAAGCGGGCAATGGACGAGACGCTTGACTCGCATATTCCGTTTTGCCATTCAGCCAAAGTGACCGGTTCCGCGAGTGTTTCAATGCGCAGCGGAAGAAATAGGGAACACGGTGAGGCGTACCCAAAAGGGACCAAATCCGTGACTGCCCCCGCAACTGTGAGCGGTGAGTGACGCTGAACATGCCACTGGGAAGTCTCCCGGGAAGGCCAGCCGAACCAGGACCCGCGAGTCAGGAGACCTGCCGGACACGAGGACCGAGGCTCCGCTTGCGGGGGCTCAACTCTTATCCACCGGACGCCGGGGTGCGCGTCTGGCCCGGGCGTTGTTTCGACAATTCCGTGCCGCTACTCCCCGTTGTTCATTCCTGATTGCAGGTGTGCCTGCGTCGTCGAATGAGGACGAAATGAAACTGAACTACCTGGCCGCAGCCCTGGCCGTTTCCCTGCCGGTTACCGCATCGGCGCATTTCCAGCTGAACTACACCGAAAACGCGCTGATCGAGAAGCCCGGCGACGTGCCGATGGGGCTGGTGTTCTGGCACCCGATGGCGAACGGCCATGCGATGGACATGGGCAAGCCCGAAGAATTCTTCATGATCCACAAGGGCGAAAAGACCGACCTGGCGGACCGCCTGGAGCCCGCCACCTTCAAGGGCGTCGAGAACGAAGCCTCAGCTTACAAGGCCTCGGTGCCGGTGAAACGCTCGGGCGATTATGTGGTGGTGACTGTGCCTGCGCCTTATTACGAGGAAAGCGAGGACATCTACATCCAGCAGATCGCCAAGGTTGTGCTGAACCGCAACACACTGCCCACCGACTGGGATCAGCCGGTTGGCCTGGCCACCGAAATCCTGCCGCTGAACAAGCCCTACAACGTCATCGTGGGCTCCACCTTCTCGGGCCAGGTTCTGGCCGACGGCAAGCCGGTTCCGGGTGCCGAGATTGAAATCGAATTCATGGCCGCCGAGCCGGATCTCGAGAAGTTCTCCACCACCAGCCCGACCGTGGGTGAGATGCCGGGCGGTGCGATTGTGGCCATCGCCGACCAGAACGGCGTGTTCTCCTTTGGCATTCCGAAAGCCGGCTACTGGGGCTTTGCAGCTCTGGGTTCCGGTCCGGCGACCGAGCACGACGGCAAGGAACTCAGCCAGGATGCGGTGCTGTGGATCCACGCTGAAGAGCTGAAGTGAAAGCAGACCGATGCATATCGTAGACGGCGCACTGTCTAACCCGGTTGTGATCGGCGGCGCGGTTGCCGCCGTCGGCGGTATTGCCATGGGTCTGCGCAGCCTGCCGCTGGAGCGTATTCCGGCGGCGGGGGTGCTATCCGCCAGTTTCTTTGTGGCCTCGCTGATCCATGTCCCGATCGGGCCCAGTTCGGTTCACCTGATCCTGAACGGGCTGGCCGGGCTGGTGCTGGGGTGGGCCGCCTTCCCGGCGCTGTTTGTCGGGTTGTTGCTGCAAGCGGTGTTCTTTGGTTTTGGCGGGCTGACCGTCCTGGGCGTGAACGCAGTGAACATTGCCTTGCCTGCGGTTCTCGTGGGGCTGATGTTCCGGCCGCTGCTGGCGCGCGGCTCGCCGCTGCAAGGGGCGGTCTGGGGCGGCATCGGCGGCGGGCTGGCGATTGCTCTGACAACGCTTGCCGTGGCGGTGTCGCTGATGCTGTCCGGCGACGAATTTATCCTGGCCGCCAAACTGGTGTTTTTCTCCCACATCCCGGTGATGGTGATCGAAGCGCTGCTGTCCGGCGCCGCCATCTTCCTGGCCCGCCGGGTGAAGCCCGAGTTGTTCATCGACACGAAAGGAAGCCTGGCATGATCCGCGTCTGCGTTCTGATCCTGGCGCTGCTGGCACCGCTGCCGGCCCTGGCGCACAATGTGATCTCCTCGGTGTTCCCGTCCGGTTCGGACATCGAGGGCGAGGTGGGGTTCTCCAATGGCGATATGGCCGCGGACCTGCTGATCGAAGTCTTTGACGAGGGGGGAGCGAAGCTGGGCGAAACCAGGACCGATGCCGAAGGCTTCTTTTTGTTCACCCCGGCATCGCCGGTAACGCATGTCTTCCGCGGCGATCTGGGCGCGGGTCACGTCGCGGAGATCACGATGGAAGCTGCGGAAGTCGCTGAGATCATGGGCGAAAGCCCAATCGAGACCGCAGCCAGCCCAGACGCGGCTCCGGCGGGGGCTGCCGGCCTCTCCGACCAATCCCGCGCCGAACTGGCCCGGATGCTGCGCACCGAGCTGCGGCCGCTGCGTCAGGAGCTGACCGCGTTCAAAAACAAGACAGACTTCCAGTCCGTTCTGGGCGGTATCGGCTATATCTTCGGCCTGTTCGGCCTGGGCTTCTACATTGCCGCACGGCGCAAAATCGGCGCCAGCGCATGACCTATGTGCTGACAGGCAGCGACGCGCCGCTCAGCGGGTTTGGCGGCTTCCGCGCGAAGGTCGCAAGGCTCGACCCCAGGGCGCGCATCGTGATGGCCGCCGTCTACGCGGTGGTGGTTGTCTCTCTCAGCAACCTTCTGGTGCTGGCAGCGGCGCTTGGCCTGTCGCTGTGGCTGCTGGCCTTCTCCGGCCTGCCGCCCCGGAAGACGCTGAAGCGGATGGCGATGATGGACAGTTTCATCATCTTCATGCTGGTGATGCTGCCCTTCACCATTCCCGGCACCCCGATGTTTTCCATCTGGGGGCTTGAGGCGAGCTGGGAAGGCCTGCGGCGCGCGGCCGAAATTGCCCTGACCGCCAATGCGGTCATTCTGACGGTGATGACACTGGTCGGGTCGATGGAACCGGTCACCATGGGGCATGCGCTGTTTGCCCTGAAAACCCCTGCGCGGCTGGTGCATCTGATGATGTTTACCATCCGCTACATCGACGTCCTGCGCGAGGAATATCAACGCTTGCGCACCTCGATGAAACTGCGCGGCTTCCGCCCCGGCACCAACTGGCACACCTACCGCAGCTATGGCTACCTGGTGGGCATGATGCTGGTGCGCGCCATCGAACGCTCCGAACGCATCCTGGCCGCGATGAAATGCCGGGGCTTTTCCGGCCGCATCATCCTGCTGGAAGACTTCCGCCTGCGCCGCGCCGACCTGCTGTTTGCCCTGGCGCTGTCCTGCGCACTTGCTGCCCTGATCTGGGCCGAGGCCGCCTATGCCGCTTCTTGAACTGAACGACATCCACTTTGCCTACCCCGGGCTTGAGCCCGTGCTGCAAGGTGCTTCGATGCAGCTCGGCGCCGGCGAGCGGCTGTCGATTGTCGGCCCAAACGGCGCCGGCAAGTCGACGCTGCTGAAAATCATCATGGGGCTGATTGTCCCCATGAGCGGCACCGTCTCCGCCTTTGGCAGGCCCTGCCGGACCGAGGCGGATTTCCACGATATGCGCCGCCGCGTGGGCTTTGTGTTCCAGGACGCCGACGACCAGCTGTTCTGCCCGACCGTGGCCGAGGATGTAGCCTTTGGCCCGCTGAACCTGGGCAAGTCGAAACAGGAAGCGCTCGCGATCGTTGACGATGTGCTCGCCCGCCTGGGGCTGCTGCATCTGCGCGACCGGGTCACCCACAAGCTGTCAGGCGGTGAGAAGCGGCTGGTGACGCTGGCCACGGTGCTGGCAATGGAGCCGGAAGTGCTCATCCTGGATGAGCCGACCAACGCGCTGGACCCGGACAATTACGCGCGGCTGACTGAGATCCTGAAAGGGCTTGATCAGGCGATCCTGCTGGTGAGCCACGACCCGGAGTTCCGCGCACAGATTGCTCCCTCCGGGTACCACTTGAAAGAGCGGGGTCTGATGCGGGTATAGGCAGTCCGGCCAGCCGGGCTCCTGCTGATGGCAGGTTCGGTTGAATGGCTTATCAGCGCGCCTTTCACCTGGCCCGGTGCAGGGCCCGGCTGGGAAGAGAGTGAAGGGCGCGCAACCTTAACCCGGTACCCGCATGCCGGCCGGCAAATCTGCCGCCCGTCAGGTCAGAACCATTGGCCGGGCTCCATCAGCCCCAGGTCCAGCAGCTGGCGGGAGTGCCATTCGAACGGCGCCGAGTTGTGCCAGCGGAAGGTCTCGATATCGAAGGTCGAGCCCGGGTTGCGCTTCAGCGCCTTGGCGGTGCGGAAGGAGCAGACTGCAGCGGTCAGGTTGTGGTGCCAGGGGCAGGCATAGGTATTGTATTCCTGGTCATTGAAGGTGTGATCCGGCTGCAGCTCCAGCCCCGGATTGGCCTTGAACAGCGAAATCCGGTCGATTTTGCGGCTGGCTGCGGGGATGTGCTCCTCGAACCGCCAGCGAACGCCGCCAAAGAAATCCAGCTGCCGCTCGCGCGGGTGGCCGGTTTCGGGATCCTTGCGCGACTGGGCGTAGTAACCGGACTTGTCGAGATAGGCGGCCTCCAGAGATACCGCGGTCGGGCTGGCCTCCAAATCGCCTGCATAAAGATCGATCACATAGCTGAGCATCGCGTCCCGCCGCTCCTCAGTGTGGAAGGCCAGCATTTCACCGACACTGCGGGTCTCGCAGAACGGGTAGAACAGGTATTCTGCATTGTAGCAGTAGTATAGCCAGCACCCGGGTTGCGCTGCCGCAATCACTGCGTTGACGGCTTTGGTCACCGCATCCAGCGGTCCGCAGTCAAACGGCACCCGGTGGACCTTGGCACGTACATCCTGCGGCAGGTCGAAGGCATCCGGCATCAGTGCCACCACTGCCTTGAAGCCGCTTTGCAAATGGTGGCGCAGGGTGGTGGCGATCTCTACTTCGTCCTCAATGAAGACCAGCGCTACTGGCCCCTTGGCCAGCAGCGCCTTGCCCTGCTTCAGAAAATCCTCCAGCGAAGAATACATCATGCCCGTCTGCCTCTGCCTTTCTGGCCTTTGGGCTCAAAATCGGGTAATTGCGGCCTCATTGCAAGCGGCGGCATTTGCCTGTATGGCAGGCCGCTGTTTACCAACCCTGGCTGGAAGGCTGATCCGCATGACCGCGCCCAAGAAGCTGTTTATCAAGACCTATGGCTGTCAGATGAATGTCTACGACAGCGAACGCATGGCGGAGGCGCTGGGCGGTGAAGGGTATGTGGAGACCAAATCGGCCGATGACGCCGACATGATCCTGCTGAACACCTGCCACATCCGGGAAAAAGCGGCAGAGAAGGTTTACTCTGAACTGGGCCGCTTCAAGGGGCTGAAGGCCGAAAAGCCGGACCTGAAAATCGGTGTGGCGGGTTGCGTCGCCCAGGCCGAGGGCGAAGAGATCATGCGCCGCCAGCCGCTGGTCGACCTGGTGGTCGGCCCGCAAAGCTATCACCGCCTGCCCGAGATGGAGGCCAAGGCGCGGGAAGGGGAGAAGGTGCTCGACACCGATTTCCCCGAAGAAGACAAATTCGAAAAGCTCAAAAACCGCCCCAAGGCCAAGCGCGGCCCAACCGCGTTTTTGACCGTGCAGGAAGGCTGCGACAAGTTCTGCGCCTTCTGCGTGGTGCCTTATACCCGCGGTGCCGAAGTCTCCCGCCCGGCAGACCGCATTCTGCGTGAAGCCCAGGACCTGGTGGAGCGCGGCGTGCGTGAAATCACCCTGCTGGGCCAGAACGTGAACGCCTACCACGGAGCAGGACCAAACGGCGATCTGACCCTGGCGCAGCTGATCTGGGAACTGGATAAAATCGACGGGCTGGAGCGCATCCGCTTCACCACCTCGCATCCTAACGACATGCAAGACGATCTGATCGAGGCCCATGGCACCTGCGCCAAGCTGATGCCTTATCTGCACCTGCCGGTGCAGGCGGGTTCCGACAAGATCCTCAAGCGGATGAATCGCTCGCACACCGCCGAAAGCTATATCCGCCTGATTGAGCGCATTCGCGCGGCGCGCCCCGACATCCTGATCTCGGGCGACTTCATCGTCGGCTTCCCGGAAGAGACCGAAGAGGATTTCCAGGCCACCATGGATCTGGTGGAAGAGGTGAAATACGGTACGGCCTATTCCTTCAAGTATTCGACCCGCCCCGGAACCCCGGCGGCGGAGCGTGCTCAGGTCGATCCGGCGGCAGCTGACGACCGTCTGCAGCGCCTTCAGGCTCTGCTGGTCAAGCAACAGCGTGAAGTGCAGGACAGCATGGTTGGCCGCGAGGTTGGTGTCCTGTTTGAAAAGGCGGGCCGTCTGCCGGGCCAAATGGTCGGTAAATCCGATTACCTGCACGCTGTGCATGTGGCCGATTGCAACCGCGCGGCGGGCGAGCTGGCCCGGGTGCGGATCGTGTCCTCCGGCGCCAATTCGCTGGCTGGCGAGCTGATCGGCTGATCGCCCGGCAGCCTGCCGAATTTACCTTTGGATCCCTCTGCCAGGCTGGGTGGGAAGGTGTCCGGCTGCAGCCGGGTGAGACTGGATTGCATCTCATTCGGGGACAATGGCCGCTGCGTGCCTTGAGTGTTCGGCAATTGGGCTTAATTTGCGCGGAATAGGAAAAATTTTAACAGGTGCACTGCATCGGATTCAGGTAGATTTATGGGTATGGCCTGAGCAGTGGGCAAGTATGGGGCTGCGCCCTGGGGGAACTTAGGTGAAGGAATTCTGGTTGTGTTGATACTGAAATTGAACAAGGCGTTTGCGCTGGCTGCCGCGGCCGCGCTCAGCATCGCCGCCGCGCCTGCCAGCGCGCAAACCCAGCGGGTCATCAAGGGCGAACGTTACATTCCGACGATCTGGGTGGATCCGGATGGGTGTGAGCACTGGGTGATGGATGACGGGGCTGAAGGGTTCATGACCCCGCATATCACTCCGGACGGCAAACCGGTCTGCCGCCGCGGCAACATCTGCGGCGTGATGCCGACCGACCAGTTTTTTGCCACTGACAAGCATTTCATCAATTCGGCAGGCCGCAAGCGCCTGGGCGAATTCTTTCAGCAGGCCAAGGCCAACGGTGCGCGTTCCTTTGTGATCGCCGGCCATACCGACAGCCGGGCCTCTGATGAATACAACATCGGCCTGTCCGAACGCCGCGCCAATGCGGTGGCCCAGGTAGGCCGCTCGGTCGGCGCCCGGATCAACGATGTCCGGGCCTACGGCGAACGCGACCCGCGGGTGCCAAACACCAGCGCCGCCAACATGGCGCAGAACCGCCGCGTTGAAATCTACTGCCTGCGCTGAGGAGGAAGCGACTATGATGATGCGTAAAACACTTTTGCTCCTCGCCGCCGCGGCTGCTGTCTCAGCTTGTTCGGAAACCTTCGACAAGACCACTGACCAGCATATCGCGGATGGCAAATCTCTGGATCTGTCAAACCTGACAGCCGGCATCTGGGTCGATCCGCAGGGCTGCGAGCACTGGATTATCGACGACGGGCTCGAAGGCTATGCCGACCTGCGGCGCACGCCCGACGGCAAACCGGTTTGCAACAGCAACCTGCCGCGCAACGTTGCCACAGGTCCGTTCAAGGAAGGCTCGGATTTCGCGGATCCGCTGTAATCGCAGCCGGATATCTTTTCCAGGCAGCCGCTCCTTGATGGGGCGGCTGTTTTGTTTCAATTGAGTGAATTTCCGCTGCTCCTGCTTGCGCAAACGGAACGGCCCGGGCAAACTGAAAGGACAAACCCGGACCAGAGGAGATCAGCTTGGCCATCGGTGCCCTGAATGACGCGCAAAACCAGACCGCAACCCATGAAGTGCTGCTGGAATTTCCCGACAACCGCTTGCTGATCGACCTGTGCGGCGAATACGACCGCAACTTGGCTGACATCGAACAGAAACTGGGCGTGCAGATCGTCCGCCGCGGCAACCAGCTGTCGGTTATGGGCGAGGATTCGGCGCGCGAACAGGCTGCGGGGGTACTCACCGCGCTCTACGACCGGCTGGAAACCGGCCGCAGCGTCGAAAGCGGCGACATCGACCGCGAGCTGCGGATGAGCCCCGACTCCGATGATGCGGAACCCGATGGCCAGTTGCAGATGTTCCGCGGCGGCCGGGTCGAGATCAAGACCCGCAAGAAACTGGTGGAGCCGCGCACCGAGGCACAGAAGGCCTATGTGCATTCGCTGTTCGAAAATGAGCTGGCCTTCGGTATCGGCCCGGCCGGCACCGGCAAGACATATCTGGCGGTGGCTGTCGGAGTCTCGATGTTCATCACCGGCCATGTCGACCGGATCATCCTGTCCCGTCCTGCTGTTGAGGCAGGCGAGAAGCTTGGCTACCTGCCCGGCGATATGAAGGACAAGGTCGACCCCTATATGCAGCCCTTGTACGATGCGCTGAACGACTTCCTGCCCGGCAAGCAGCTGGCCAAGCTGATCGAAGAAAAACGCATCGAAATTGCGCCGCTGGCCTTCATGCGCGGCCGTACCCTCTCCAATGCTTTTGTGGTGCTGGACGAGGCGCAGAACGCCACCACCATGCAGATGAAGATGTTCCTGACCCGTCTGGGCGAAGGCTCGCGCATGGTGATCACCGGCGACCGTTCCCAGGTCGACCTGCCGCGCGGGGTGCAATCGGGCCTGGCCGATGCCGAACGCCTGTTGCAAGCGATCCCCAAGATCAGCTTCAACTACTTCACCGCCCGCGACGTGGTCCGCCACCCCCTTGTGGCGGCCATCATCGAGGCTTATGACGCGGACGCCAAACCGGCCTGACCTCTCCGCACTCTCCGGCTGCTTCTTCTTTGTGAAAATACTCCGGGGGGGGCGGGGGGCGGCCCCCGCATCTGAAAGCGATCCATGACGCTCGACATCACCATCGAAGACAGCCGCTGGCAGGACGCCGGGCTTGAGGCTCTGGCCGGGCAGGCTGCCGTGGCTGTGCTTGTGCATTTCGCCCTTGATCCGGAGGACTGCGAAATCTCGCTGCTGGCCTGCGGTGACGCGCGTATTGCAGACCTCAATGCCGAGTTTCGTGAAAAGGACAAGGCGACCAACGTCCTCAGCTGGCCGGCCGAGGAACTGGCGGCCGAAGAGGACGGCGGCACACCGCAGGCACCAGAAGCTGATTTCACCGGAGAAATCGCGTTGGGCGACATTGCAATCTCCTTTGACACATGCGCCCGCGAAGCGGCAGAAGCGGGAAAACCGCTGGCCGACCATACCCGCCATCTTGTCGTTCACGGATTGTTGCATCTCTTGGGCTATGATCACATTCGTGACCGTGATGCCGCATTGATGGAAGGGATTGAGGTCCAGCTACTTGGCAAAATGGGTATCGCGAACCCATATATGAGTGAGGACGCCCCCTGAGCGGGGCTTTTGGAATGGAAAGATGGGCGACATAGAAGGCAGTTCTAACGCGGCGCAGGGCGCGCTGCAGAACGTGAACGGCACGGCGGCAGAAGCGCCGGCCACTGAAAAAAACGGTTTCTGGGCGCGGCTGTTCGGCGCGTTCAGCCCCGAGACGCAAGACGGGGAGGAAACCGGCAGCGAACAGCCTGCGGCGGGTTCCCAGCCGCATGGCATGATCAACCTGCGCCGGATGCGGGTTGAGGACGTCGCCATCCCCTCGGCAGAAATCTCCGCGGTGCCGGTCACGGTCGCCAAGGAGGATCTGGTCGGCATTTTCCGCCAAAGCGGTTTCACCCGGATCCCCGTTTACGAGGGCACGCTGGACACGCCGCTGGGCTTTGTCCACCTCAAGGACTTCTCCCTTACCCACGGGTTCAATGGCGACAGCGCCGAATTTGACCTCTCCCGCATGCTCCGGCCGCTGCTGTTTGTGCCGCCTTCCATGCCGATCGGCGTACTCTTGACCAAGATGCAGGCCGAGCGCCGTCACATGGCGCTGGTGATTGACGAATACGGCGGTGTCGATGGCCTCGTCACCATCGAGGACCTGATTGAGCAGGTCGTGGGCGAGATCGAAGACGAGCATGACGCAGACGAGCTGCAGACCTGGTTCGAGGAGAAGCCCGGCTGCTATGTGGCTTTAGCCCGTACTTCGCTGCCTGACTTCGAAGCGGAGACCGGCCACTCCCTGACCAGCCACGACGACGTGGATGAGGAGGAGATCGACACGCTTGGCGGTCTTGTCTTCATGCTGTCCGGCCGGGTGCCTGCGCGCGGTGAAGTGATTGAGCATCCCGAGGGCGCCGAGTTTGAAATCATGGACGCCGACCCGCGCCGGATCAAACGGCTGCGGGTGCGGCTGCCGGACGCCGCCGCATGATCTCACTGGGGCTGCGCCAGGCCGCGCGCCAGCTCCGGCTGGCGCCTGCCGCGCTGGCCTTTGGTTCCGGTGCGCTGCTGTCGCTGGCCCTGGCCCCATGGCACATTCTGCCTGGGGTGCCGGTTGCGCTGGGGGCATCCGGCTGGCTCATTCTGAAGGCCGGTTCAGCCCGCACTGCCGCGCTGGCTGGCTGGCTGTTCGGCCTCGGCTACTTTGTCTTTGGCCTGTCCTGGATTATCGAGCCGTTTCAGGTAGACCCTGACCGTCACGCCTGGATGGCACCGTTTGCGCTGGTCTTCCTGGCCGGCGGTCTGGCCCTGTTCTGGGGCGCCGCCTTTGGCTTGACAGCGCGGCTCAGCGCCGGCGCCTGGCGGATTCCGATGCTGATTGCCGCCTGGTCCCTGGCGGAATTCGCGCGCGCCTATCTGCTCACCGGCTTTCCATGGGCTGCGTTCGGCCAGTTCTGGGTTGATACGCCCGCGGCGCATTTCCTGCCCTGGGCCGGCCCGCACGGGCTGGCGCTGCTGACGCTTGCCGCCTTCCTGCCGCTGGCCATGCTGCGGCAGACCCCTGCGGCTGCGCTGATGCCGCTGGGCCTGGCCGCAGCAGCAGTTTATGCAGCCCCCGCGCCGCCAGAGACCGCGATGACTGGCAAAACAGTGCGAATCGTCCAGCCCAATGCGCCGCAGGACCTCAAATGGCACCCTGATCACCGCTGGGAGTTCGTCCGCCGCGCCGTCGCCTTTGCGCAGCAAGATCCGCGCCCGGATCTGATTGTCTGGCCGGAAACCGCAGTGCCGCAGCTGATGAACTATGCCGGAGACACTATGCGGGTCATTTCCGAAAGCACTGGCGGCGTGCCAGTGCTGCTTGGTATCCAGCGGGAAGAGGCCGGCGCCTACTACAATTCCGCCGTGCTGCTGGACGGGGAAGGTGCGCCTGCCGCCATCTATGACAAGGCGCATCTGGTTCCCTTCGGTGAATATGTCCCCTTTGGCGATGTCATGGCGCGGTTCGGGATCCATGGTTTTGCATCGCAAGCGGGCGCGGGCTATGCTGCCGGGCCGGGCGCGCGGGTGATGGACCTGCCCGTCGGCGCTGCGCTGCCGCTAATCTGCTATGAGGCTGTTTTCCCTCAAGATGTAAATGCTGCTGCAATCCGGCCGCAGATGCTGGTGCAGATCACCAACGATGCCTGGTTCGGAACACGTTCCGGGCCCTATCAGCACCTGGTGCAGGCGCAGATGCGGGCGCTGGAGCAGGGGCTGCCGATGATCCGCGCGGCCAATACCGGCGTGTCGGCGATGATCGCACCAGACGGGCGGCTGCTGGACAGCCTGGCCCTGGGCGAGGCGGGTTACATTGACGCGGCTTTGCCCGCACCGCTGCCGCCGACGCTGTACAGCCGCAGCGGCGACTGGCCTGTGTTCTTGCTATGTCTTCTCGGCGCGGTTGCCGCGGCCTTGTGCAGCCGCAGACTTGCACGGCGGTCATAGCTGCTTAACTTTAACCGATTAAAGATTGACCGGCGCGGCCGCGCCGCGTAATGCGGCTTGATACCTACCACAACGGCTTCCTGGCGTGGCAAGGCAACCTCATAATGGAGCACTTCTCACATGACTCGTATGAACTACACCTTCACGTCGGAATTGGTTTCCGAGGGCCACCCGGACAAGGTTTGCGACCGCATTTCCGATGCGGTGCTGGACGCGTTTCTGGCGGAGGAGCCTGAAGCACGCGTAGCGGCTGAGACCTTTGCCACCACGAACCGTGTTGTCATCGGCGGTGAGGTGGGCCTGTCTGATCAGGACAAGCTGCACGACTACATGGGCAAGATCGACGAGATCGCCCGCGCCTGCATCAAGGACATTGGCTACGAGCAGGACAAGTTCCACCACGAGACCGTCGAGGTGACCAACCTGCTGCATGAACAGTCGGCCCATATCGCCCAAGGCGTGGACGCGGCAGCGGATAAGGACGAAGGGGCCGGCGACCAGGGCATCATGTTCGGCTATGCCACCACCGAGACCCCGGCCCTGATGCCGGCGCCGATCCAGTACTCGCACGCGATCCTGCGCCGCCTGGCGGAAGTGCGTAAGAACGGCACCGAGCCGGCGCTTGGGCCGGATGCGAAGTCGCAGCTGTCGGTGGTCTATGAAGGCGGCAAGCCGGTGGGCATCAGCTCGCTGGTGCTGTCGACCCAGCATCTGGACGAGGCGCTGACCTCGGCCGATATCCGCGCCATTGTCGAGCCTTACATCCGCGAAACCCTGCCCGAGGGCTGGCTGACCGATGCCACCGAATGGCACGTGAACCCGACCGGCAAATTTGTGATCGGCGGCCCGGACGGCGACGCAGGCCTCACCGGGCGCAAGATCATCGTCGACACTTATGGCGGCGCAGCCCCGCACGGCGGCGGCGCCTTCTCGGGCAAGGACCCGACCAAAGTGGACCGCTCGGCAGCCTATGCGGCGCGCTATCTTGCCAAGAATGTTGTGGCTGCGGGCATGGCGGAGAAATGCACCATCCAGCTGTCCTATGCCATTGGTGTCTCCAAGCCGCTGTCGATCTATGCCGATACCCATGGCACCGGTGAAGTCGCACCCGCTGCGATCGAAAAAGCAATTGATCAGGTCATGGACCTGACCCCGCGCGGCATCCGCCAGCACCTGGGCCTGAATAAGCCAATCTATCAGCGCACCGCAGCCTATGGCCATTTCGGCCGCGATCCGGAAGCCGACGGCGGTTTCAGCTGGGAACGCACCGACCTGGCCGAAGCGCTGAAGAAAGCTGTTTGAAGCCGGAATTTGCGAATGAGGGGCGGGCCGTGTGGTCCGCCTTTTTTGTGGGCAGAAAGTCTCCCGCCGGTTCAGCGCATTCAGGAGTACACCTCACCAGCTGGGCACGGCGAACAGGTCAGCAATGCTGACCGGATGTTTCGCGCGCGAAACATTAGGGCAGAAAGTCTGACCTTCCAGGGCTGGAGTGCGGGGGCTGGACAGGCCATAGTGCAGGGTGAAGTTGCGTTCTGCTGCCGGAGGTATGATGCTGCGGATCCTGACTGCCATTCTCTGTCTGGCCCTGGGGCCGGGTGCCGCAGCCAAAGACGGGCTGCCGCAGAAGTTCAGCCTGCAGGGCCGGACGCTGGTCTATGATACAGAAACCGGGGAGGAGGGGGAGACCGCGGAAATCACCGATGCCGACATCGGGCGTCTGCGCGACATTCTGGAACAGCACCCGGATGTCTCGGAACTGCAGCTCAATAGCATCGGCGGCAGTGTCTTTGCCGGCGAAGAGATCGCCGGACTGGTGCTGGAGCATGGGCTTGACACTTTGGTCGACGGTGAGTGCGTCAGCGCCTGTGTTGATGTTTTCCTGGCCGGCAACCGGCGGCGGATGACAATCGGGTCGCGCATCGGGTTTCATCAACGCAGCTGGCCTGCTCCGGCTGTGCACAAATACTATCGCAGCGAGCGCAAGAGGCAGCGCTGGGCGACGCCTTTCGAATTCGGTTCCTGGATTTATGTGGACACTCAGCGCGAGACGTATGACCACCTGAGCTATATGGTGGCACGCGGGGTTGATCCGGGGTTTGCAATTGAGACGCTGCGCACGGAGCCTGGCAGCGAGTGGTTTCCAAGCCGTTTGCGGCTGATCGCGGCAGGTGTGCTGCGAGAGGTGCTGGCGGACCAGGAGCCGTAACAGGGACGGCGCCGGCTTGACCCTGAGGCCCGCATGCGGCAGAGGAGCGGCCAGCCCTTTGAAGATGCCCTGAACAGGAGGCCAGACGCATGTCCGGCGACCAGAAGCCCCGCGAAGATCAATCCGGGGAAGCCAAGCCTGCAGCTGCCAACGCGGCAGACAAACACGCCAGCGGCGCGCCCTGGCGCAACTTTTACGGCCGTTTCAAGGGCAAGACGCTGAAGGACAGCCAAAAGCGCTACCTGGACGAGGACCTCGCCGCGCTCAGCCCCGGTGCTGTCGGCTGGGACGAAAACCCGGACCGCAAACCCCTGGACCTGGAGGCGCTGTTCGGCGGCAGGGATGTGTGGCTGGAGGTTGGTTTCGGCGGCGGTGAGCATCTGGTGCATCAGGCTGTCAGCAATCCGGATGCCGGCATCATCGGCGCAGAGCCCTTTATCAACGGCGTGGCAATGCTGCTGGGAAAGATCCGCAGCGCGGGGGCAGACAATATCGCCGTGCACCCAGGCGATGCGCGCGATTTGATGGATGTGCTGCCCGAGGACTCCATCTCGCGCGCGTTTTTGCTCTATCCCGATCCTTGGCCCAAGGCACGCCATCACCGCCGCCGGTTCGTGACACAGGAACATCTGGAGCCGCTGGCCCGCTGCCTGAAGCCCGGCGCCATATTCCGGGTGGCCACCGATATTCCGGATTACGTGCGCCAGACGCTGGAGGAAGTACCGAAGGCCGGTTTCGAATGGCTGGCTGATGGCCCCGGAGATTGGCGTGAGCCCTGGGGAGACTGGCTCTCGACCCGCTACGAACAGAAAGCCCTGCGTGAGGGGCGCACGCCGCACTATCTGACCTTCCGCCGCCTCGGCTGATCCGTGACAGCAGGCGGGAAGCTCCCGCGCGTCCGCGTTGCTTTGGCAAGGCAACCCATCCCCTTGGGCCGGGCGGGGCCGCGCCAAAGGCGCGGCCCCGCCCCCCCTCGCGATCCGCAACGCGGAGCGCAACATCTCTTTGCCGTCTGCTAACCGGCTGGCGGAAATGCCCCGATCCTGCATTCAAGCGCTGTTATTGGCAGCCGTCAGGGACTGGAAGGTCTCCGGAGGGCTGTCGTTCAGGCGCTGGAACGCACGTCCTTTGGCAAACCAGGCGGCGGCGAAGGCCAAAAGCGCCAAGGCCTCCACGTAGAAGGTGAGGTTGCGGGCGTTCCACCAGGCAAGCTGATCCTCGCCAAGAAACTGGCCCTTTGCGCCGAGCACGGCAACGCAGGCCAGGATTGTTGTGCCGCAAGCCCGGTACAGCCGGTTCCGTTTCCGTTTGCTTTGCCGCAGCTTCCCGCCGGGCTTGTGCCGTGCCTCCACAACCCGGGCCAGCACAAAAAGGCAGTACAGCCCCAGAAAGACAAAAACAAAGGCCGCGCCGTACAAATGAAAGTTCTCGGCTTTGTCAAATACGGCAAAGTAGGCCCCGCCCGGATACTGCGCCACATCATAGACCGCCTTAGCGGGATCTGCGGCTGCTTCCACCCGGGTCATCGACGAAAAGGCGCGGGCCGAAAATGTGTTCATGCCCTCGCAGCCATCTCCGGAGGTGGGAAAGACCGCCAGGGCGAAGGCGCCGAGACCCGCGCCGCCGGAGCCGTATTTCTCCAGCGCATTTTCTCCGGTCAATGCGATCATGAAACCGCCGATGAAAAACAGGATGCCGACAAAGACGGAGCCCAGGAACGGGTCGTAATAGAAGTGGCTGATGCTGTCGCGCATGCACACATTCGGGTGGAAGGCCGCCAGCCACAGGGTGGCGGGCAGGGCAATTGCACAGCAGCCGACCAGAAAGGCGAGGCGGTTCTGCAGGGCGGTTTCCGCAGGGCTTAGAGCCCGCGAAGGCTGCAGCATGGCCTGCAGGCCGGCGAGGGGGAAGGCTTGGTCATGACAAACTCCGCAGCCAGGGAACTCAAGGAGAGACTAACGCAGCAGGCAGCCGGGTGCCTGCTCCAGATGATGGTGCAGGGTTGAGTATTACACAATTTCAGATTGCGTTGAAAACCTTCTGCAAAGCTGAGATGCGCTTGGGCGTGGACGCGCGCGCCGTCATGCGCTAACAGCCTTGTCCGAGCAAGTAGAGAGGAAGCCCCAATGTCCGGACACGGCACGCCCATCCCGATGACTTCGCACCGCTGCGGCCCGCTGACCGGCACCGCCGAGGTGCCCGGCGACAAGTCGATCTCGCACCGGTCGCTGATCCTGGGCGCGCTGTCGGTCGGCGAGACCAAAATCTCCGGCCTGCTGGAAGGCGAGGACGTGCTGGACACAGCCAAGGCAATGCAAGCCTTTGGGGCCGAAGTTGTGAACCACGGCGGGGGCAACTGGTCGGTGTTCGGCGTCGGCGTCGGCGGTTTTGCCGAACCGGACAATGTGATCGACTGCGGCAATTCCGGCACCGGAGTGCGGCTGATCATGGGGGTGATGGCGACCTCTCCGGTTACCGCGACCTTCACCGGCGATGCCTCTTTGAACAAGCGCCCAATGGCACGCGTGACCGATCCGCTGGCTTTGTTCGGCACCCAGTCCGTGGGCCGGTCCGGCGGCCGCCTGCCGATGACAATCGTTGGCGCCGCCGACCCGGTGCCGGTGCGTTATGAGGTGCCGGTTCCTTCCGCGCAGGTGAAATCCGCGGTGCTGTTTGCCGGCCTCAATGCGCCTGGCAAGACCGTGGTGATCGAGAAAGAGGCCACCCGCGACCATACCGAACGGATGCTGGCCGGTTTCGGCGCCGAAATCACTACCGCGGAAACCGAAGAGGGCCGCGTCATCACCCTGACCGGCCGTCCGGAGCTGAAGCCGCAGGTGATTGCAGTTCCGCGGGATCCGTCCTCGGCCGCTTTCCCCGTCTGCGCGGCGCTGATCACGCCTGGTTCGGACGTGCTGGTGCCGAATATCGGCCTCAACCCGACCCGTGCGGGCCTTTACTACACTTTGCAGGACATGGGCGCGGACCTCACATTCGAGAACATGCGCGAAGAGGGCGGTGAGCCGGTTGCCGATCTGCGTGCCAAGTACTCGCCGGACATGAAGGGCATTGAGGTGCCGCCGGAGCGCGCGGCTTCGATGATTGACGAGTACCCGGTGCTATCCGTGGTGGCCTCCTTTGCCGAAGGCAAGACCATGATGGCCGGCGTCAAAGAACTGCGCGTGAAGGAAAGCGACCGGATCGACGCGATGGCCAAGGGGCTGCGCGCCAACGGTGTCACCGTCGAGGAAGGCGAGGACTGGTGGGAGGTTACCGGCCTTGGCATTGATGGCGTGCCTGGCGGCGGCACCTGCGAGAGCTTCCTGGATCACCGCATCGCCATGTCCTTCATGGTGATGGGCATGGGCGCGCAGAACGCGGTGTCCGTCGATGACGGCAGCCCGATTGCAACCTCTTTCCCGATCTTCGAAAGCCTGATGGGCGACCTGGGCGCCAAGCTGGAGCGCACATGAGCGAAAGCTTCACCATCGCCATCGACGGGCCGGCTGCTGCGGGCAAGGGGACGATCTCCAAAGCTGTAGCGGCGCACTACGGGTTCGGCCATCTGGACACCGGCCTCTTGTACCGGGCCGTCGGCGCCAGGATGCTGGAGGGGGTGGCCCCCATTGAAGCGGCGCAAAACCTGACCCCGGAAGACCTGGCGCGCGATGACCTGCGCGGGCCGGAGGTGGCGCAGGCGGCCTCCAAGGTGGCGGTGATTGCCGAAGTCCGGGCGGCACTGGTGGATTTCCAGCGCGCCTTTGCCCGCCGGGCAGGCGGCGCTGTGCTGGACGGGCGCGACATCGGCACCGTGATCTGCCCCTATGCGCAGGTGAAGCTGTTTGTCACCGCCAGCGCCGAGGTGCGGGCACGGCGGCGGTTCCTGGAGCTGACGGCGGCGGGCAAGGTGATCTCATTGGAAGAGGTCCTGGCCGACGTTAAGGCGCGCGATGACCGTGACATGAACCGGGCCGAGGCCCCCTTGAAGCCCGCCGAGGATGCGGTGCTGATCGACACCAGCGATCTCAGCATCGAAGACGCGCTGGCGGCCGCCCTTACGGTGATCGAAGAACGCTGGCTGGCGGAAAAGTAATCACCCGCAGCTGATGCAGCAGCTGCGGGCGGAGGGACAGCAGGACGGAGCAGTGCTGCCGCCCCTCTGGGACACGGGGAGCGCTTGCGGTCAGAGCTCGCCGACGGCGGTGTGTTTGATCTGGCCCCACTGGCTGTCCGCGGTCTTGGCAGTGCCGGCCACGTCTTCCAGGAAGGCGGCGCGGGTGGCGGCGTTCAGGAACAGGAACAGCTTGCCGTCGTGCACCAGGTACTGGTCCGGGTCGCCGTCGAACTTCTTGCCGACCGAGACGCCGTAGGAGCAGAAGCCGCCGTGCTGCGGCAGGTATTTCGCCGGGTTGGCCTCGAAGGCGGTCTTGTTTTCCTCGGAAGCGAAATAGTAGGAGGCGCCGTCCACGGTGGCCGAATAATTCGCCACCCCTTCCACCGGGTTGCGGCTGTCCAGCAGTGCCACCAGATCGACACCATGGGCTGCCAGAGGGGCGCCGCCGGCTGAGATGCCGTTGGAGACGTTGACCTCATCAGCGGCAAAAGCCGGAGCTGCCAGTGCGGCAGAGAGCGAGATCAGGGCGGTTGTCAAAAGCGTTTTCATGTTGATCCTCATCGGGTTCGGTTGTGGTTTCGGTGTGTTCAGAGCGGGCTGTGCGGCCCGGTGATATGAAGCTAAGTCCGCAGGGCTGGACGTTTAATCTCTGATCGTCCGGTTGATTTTGCAGATCGTCCTGAACTCCGGCCGGGCGGCTTTCACGTCTGCTCACCGATCTGTGCATGGAGCCTGCGCCCGGGCGGGGGTAGCTTGAAGGGGCTTTGCCAAAGAGGAGGTGCTGTCATGGCCTGGCTGCGGACGATTGTAACTGCCTGCCTGCTGGCGGCGCCTGCCTGGGCGCAGGAGGCACCGGTGCCTCCTGAGGCCTCAGAGCCGCCGATGACCTATGAGCGGCTGGGGCGGATCATTTTTGCGCTGGACGAAAACGCGCAGCCGATGGGGGCTGGTTTCCAGCTGAGTATCTCCGGCGTGCCGATGCTGGTGGTCACCGATCCGGCGGCGGACCGGATGCGCGCGATGGTGCCGCTGCGCCCGGCCGAAGGGCTGACGGCAGAAGAACTGATGCGGATGATGCAAGCCAATTTCGATTCCGCGCTGGACGCCCGTTATGCGGTGGCCCGCGGGCAGTTATGGGCCGTGTTCATCCACCCGCTTTCCCCCCTGGAGAAGGATCAGCTGATTTCCTCGCTGGGCCAAACCGTCAATATCGCCCGCACCTATGGCACGCTCTACACCGGTGGCGCGCTGCAGTTCGGTGGCGGCGACAGCCCTGGCATCCAGCGTCAGTTGATCGAGGAACTGCTGGAAAAGGGGGAGGAAATCTAGCCTCCGCGGAGAATTCGGAGGCATCTTGCAGGCGTACGAATTTCCGCCCCGTTGCCCCTTCAGGTGATAAATTTCGTCACCCGCACGCCGGAATAATATGCGTCAAATCACAAGCCGCAGCCTAAAGTCGCTGCACACGGCTTGGAGAGCGCATATGACTACATTCGAGGACCGGCTGACCGCGCTGCGCCGCGATTTCCACCGCCATCCTGAGCTCGGTTTCGAGGAAGCGCGCACCAAGGCCAAAGTCGCAGAGCATCTGCGCGGACTAGGGCTGGAAGTGCATGAAGGCGCGGGCGTTGTTGGCTTGCTGCGCTGTGGCAAGGGCAACAAGGCCATTGGCTTGCGGGCCGATATGGACGCACTGCCGATCACGGAAGCGTCGACCCATGATTACGTTTCGGAAACACCGGGCAAGATGCATGCCTGCGGCCATGACGGCCATATGGCGATGCTGCTGGGCGCGGCCGAACGGCTGGCGCAAGAGCAGGATTTTGACGGCACCGTGGTGTTCATCTTCCAGCCCAACGAGGAACACGGGCTGGGTGCGCAGGCGATGATTGCCGAGGGCCTGCTGGAGAAATTTCCGATCGAAGAAATTTATGCCATCCACAACCTGCCAGGTGCGCCGGCCGGGCAGGTCTCGACCCGGGCGGGCCAGATCTGCAACAGCGAGAGCCTGTTTGAAATCGCGATCCAGGGCCAGGGGGGCCATGCCTCGATGCCGCAGGCCGGGGTGGATGCGATCACTGTTGGTGCCGAGATGGTGCTGGCGCTGCAGACCATCGTGTCGCGCAAGCTGGCGCCGGGGGCAGGGGCCGTGGTCTCGGTCACCGAATTCCTGACCGACGGCCAGCGTAACGTGCTGCCGGGTCATGCGGTGCTGAAGGGCGATGTCCGTGCACGGGTTCCAGAAGACCGCAAAGCGGTCGAGAGGATTATGCGCCAGATCGCTGCCGGGGTTGCCGCCGCCCACGGGGTGGGCGTGGAGGTAAGCTTCAATACTGAATTTGTTGAGGCGATCAACGCGGAAGGCCCTGCTGACGCCGTCTATCGCGCGGGTGAAGCCGCAGGGCGCGAGGTGATCCGCAACCGGCCTCCGATGAGCTTCTCAGAGGATTTTGCCTATTTTGCGGAGGCGGTCCCGGGCTGCTTCCTGCTGCTTGGGAATGGCGAGAACGGCCCCAATGGCCAGCCGCTGCATTCGGCGGATTATGATTTCAACGACGCTCTGCTGCCGATCGGCGCGGAGTTCTGGGTGCAGCTTGTGCGTGACCGGCTGCCAGCGGGAAAGGACTGACCATGTTTGAGAATTTTGCAGTGGCTTTGCGCCATACGGCTGGAAACCCGAAGGCAGGCGAAGCGGCTTATACCGTGCTGTCCGAACAGGATTTCGGCAACGCTCAGGCGGAAATCACCGCGTGGGAGGGCTATGAGGCAACGCCGCTGGTGTCTCTGCCCGGCCTGGCTGCCAAGACCGGCATTGGCCGCATCGACTACAAGCATGAAGGGCCGCGCTTCGGCCTCGGCAGCTTCAAGGCGCTTGGCGGATCTTATGCGGCGCTGCGGGTGCTGCAGCGGGAGCTGAGTAAACAACTGGGTAAGGACGTCAGTCTGGAGGAGATCCGCAAGGGCGAGCACAAACAGGCCTGCGCCGGGATCACCCTGGTGTCTGCCACCGACGGCAACCATGGCCGCTCGCTGGCCTGGGGCTGCCAGCGTTTCGGTGCGCCCTGCCGCATTTATATCCACGCCGAGGTCAGCGAAGGCCGTGCCGTGGCCATGCGCGACTTGGGGGCCGAGGTGATCCGCATCGAAGGCGACTATGACGAATCCGTGCTGCTGGCCAAGAAAGAAGCGGAGGAGAACGGCTGGTTCGTGGTCTCAGATACCTCTTGGGAGGGCTACACTGAGCCGCCGCGCGACGTGATGGCCGGCTACAGCGTGATGACCCGCGAGGCCTGCGAGGCGCTGGAACAGGCGCCGACCCATGTGTTCCTGCAGGGTGGTGTTGGCGGTCTGGCCGCCTCCGTCGCAGCGGGGCTGAGGCAGCACTACGGGGAGAACTCCCCGCGTGTGGTGATCGTCGAGCCGGAACTGGCAGCCTGCCTGTTCGACAGCGCCCGCAATGGCAAGGCGACCAATTTCGCCATTCAGGAAGAGACCATCATGGCGGGCCTTTCCTGCGGTGAACCATCGGAAATGGCATGGGTAATCCTGGCCGAGGAGGCATCGGACTTCCTGACCATCCCGGACAGCGTCGTGGCCCCAACGGTGCGGTTGCTGGCCAATTCTGAAACCGGCGACCCCGCGGTGGAAGCTGGCGAAAGCGCAGTGGCGGGGCTGGCCGCTGTCATCGCGGCGTGCCAGTCTGCCCGGATGAAAGAGACCTTGGGTCTGGATGAAACCTCCCGCGTGCTGCTGATCGGTTCCGAAGGCGTAACCGACCCGGCGATCTTTGCCGCCATCATGGAAGGGAAAGACCATGTCTGAGGCGCCCGTGCGCGGGTTTCCCGAGGCGGAATTCGCATCCCGGACGGACAAGGCGCAGGCGTTGATGGCACAGCAGGGGCTGGACGGGCTGTTGCTGCTGACAGAACCGGAGGTGCGCTATTTCAGTGGTTTCCACACGCTGTTCTGGCAAAGCCCGACCCGGCCCTGGTTCCTGTTTGTGCCGCCGGCGGGCAAGCCGATTGCCATCATCCCGGAGATCGGCGCCGATCTGATGCGCCGCACCTGGGTCGAGGATATCCGCACCTGGAGCGCGCCTGCGCCCGAGGATGATGGCCTCAGCCTGCTGACCGAATTGCTGTCGCCGATTGCCGGGCGCGGCGGCAGCATTGGCATCATGAAAGGGCATGAAACCGCGCTGCGGATGCCATTGGGCGACTACGAACGGCTGATGGATGGGCTGCCGGGGTTGAAGGTTGCGGATGCGACCCCGCTGGTGCGCAGTCTGCGAATGGTGAAATCCGCGGCAGAGATCGAAAAGCTGTCGCATATCTGTGGTATCGGCTCGCGCACATTTGCGCAGGTGCCGCAGATCGCCCATGCGGGCCAGCCGTTTGAGGACCTGTTCCGCGCCTTCCGCCGCGAGGCGCTGGCGCAGGGCGCAGACGATATGCCTTACCTGGTCGGCGGGGCCGATCAGGGCGGCTATAGCGACGTGATTTCCCCGCCGGCCTGCCGCCCGCTGCGGGCGGGCGACATCGTGATGCTGGACACAGGCGCCACCTGGGACGGGTATTTCTGCGATTTCGACCGCAACTTTGCCATTGGCCGGGCGGACGACCCGTCGCGCCGGGCCTATGACGTGCTGTGGCGGGCAACCGAGGCGGGAATTGCCGCCGCCAAACCGGGGGCCACTTGCCGGGAACTCTTCCAGGCGATGCAGGCGGTGATCGCGGAATTGGACGATCAGGGCGGCGACGTGGGGCGGCTGGGCCATGGGCTGGGGATGCAGCTGACCGAATGGCCTTCGCACGCGGCGTTTGACCAGACGGTGATCGAGGAGAACATGGTGCTGACCCTGGAACCCTCGCTGGGTTATGGTGATGGCCATATCATGGTGCATGAGGAAAACATCGTGGTACGGGCGGATGGTGCCGAACTGCTGACAGCGCGTGCCGCCCCCGAATTGCCGGTGATCTGACGGAGACAGACCTATGAAGCTTCCCTTTGACACCGACGCCGGCATCGGCACCCGTGCCACCCTCGGTGTGATCGTGCTGGAAACTGACGAGACGCTGGAGGCGGAATTCTCCCGCATGATGGCCCATGACGGCGTGGCGCTTTACCACAGCCGCATCCCGATGGTTCCCGAAATCCGGCCTGAGACACTGGCCCAGATGCAGGCCGATCTGCCGGCCTCGGCCCGGCTGCTCCCGTCTTCTTTGAGCTTTGACGTCATCGGCTACGGTTGTACCTCTGCCTCGACCGTGATCGGCTCTGACAAGGTGGCTGAGGCGGTGCAAGGCGTGCTGCCCGGGGTCAGGGTGACCGATCCGCTGGCGGCGATCATTGCCGCGGGCAAGGCGTTGGGCGCAGCGCGGCTGGGGTTTGTCACACCTTACCTGCCGGAGGTCTCAGCCCGGATGCGGCAGAAGCTGGAGGAGGCAGGATTTTCCATTGCTGGTTTCGGCTCGTTCGAAGAAATGGACGACCGGGTGGTCGCCCGCATCTGCGAAGCGTCGATTGCAGGAGCAGCCAAACAGGTGGCCCGGCAAGAGGATTGCGACGCAGTCGTCATCTCCTGCACCAACTTGCGCTGCCTGCGCGTCATTCCGGAGATTGAGGAAGCGACCGGCGTGCCGGTGATTTCCAGCAATCAGGCACTGGCCTGGCACATGCTGCGGCTGGCGGGGGTGGGCAGCGTCATGCCGCAATACGGCAAGCTGTTCAAGCGGTCTCTGGGCAGTTAGTCAGAGCCGCGGAGGCTGCGCCGGGCGGGGGCGCAGCCCGGCCTAAAGCGCGCTTGTATTTCTTCCGCGGATCGCGACAGATTGCCTGTCAGAGTTTGATTCGCGCTTGCAAGGATACCCGGATGCCAGCCACCCGTCCCTCCACCCGAAATGTCCTGTTCATCATCATCGACCAGCTGCGCGCCGACTGCGTGTTCGGGGCTATGGCAGAGCATGTGGAACTGCCCAATCTCCGCGCCTTCATGAAGGAAGCGGTGTCCTTCAAGCGGCATTTTTCGGTCACCAACCCCTGCGGACCGTCGCGTGCCTCGATCCTGACCGGGCAATATGCAATGAACCACCGCTCGGTCCGCAATGGCGCGCCGCTGCGCCACGATACGCCGAACATCGCAACTGAGATGCGCAAGGCCGGCTACATGCCGATGCTGTTCGGCTATACCGACACCTCGCAGGACCCGCGCGCCTTTGATGCTAATGACCCGGCGCTCAGGACCTATGAATTCCCGATGAACGGGTTTCACGAGATGACCGAGATGCGGATGGAGATGTCCTATCCGTGGCAATCGCATCTGATGAACCAAGGGTATGCGTTCGAGGACTACTGGGATGTCTATAAGCCGGTCTCTCCGGACGGGGGCACGCCCAAGCTGAATGATCCCGCGCTTTATGCAGCAGAGGACAGCGATACCGCCTTCCTGACCAACTCCTTCCTGGGCAAGATGACTGCCTACCACAAGGAAAGCTGGTTTGCGCATCTGACTTATATCCGCCCGCATCCGCCGCTGGTGGCGCCGGCGCCCTACAACACAATGTACGACCCTGCTTCACTGCCGCTGCCGGAGCGGCTGGCCACGCAAGCGGAAGAAAGAGCGCAGCATGCTTTCTTTGATCCGGTCATGCGCAACAACACCCCGGCAGGCTTTGTCGAAGGCTTCCCGGATCTGGAACCGACGGACGAGAACATCGCCACCCTGCGCGCGGTCTACCTGGGTTTGGCAACCGAGGTGGACCACCATATCGGGCGGGTGGTCCAGTTCCTCAAGGACACCGGCCAGTACGACGACACCATGGTGGTAATCACAGCCGACCATGGCGAGATGCTGGGCGACAGGCATTCCTGGGGCAAGATGACGGTCTATGATGCGGCCTATCACACGCCGCTGATCATCCGGATGCCGGGCAACGGGGCCAATGCCGGCGCCTGCCTGACCGATATCACCGAGTCGATCGACGTGACGCCGACCATCCTGGACTGGGTCGGGCAGGAGATTCCGAACTCGATGGACGGGCGGTCGCTTTTGCCGCTGCTCAAGGGGGATGTGCCGCGGGATTGGCGGCAGTATTCCTTCTCTGAGCTGGATTTCGCAGATCCGCTGAAGCCGACGTTGTGGCAAAAGGCACTGGGCACTTCGCCCAGCGACAGCTGCCTGGGCATCCTGCGCGACGAACGTTTCACCCTGGTCGAGTTTGCCGCCGATCTGCCGCCGATGCTGTTTGATGCGCAAGGGCAGGGCGAGCTGGAGAATGTGGCTGGGCAACCGGGTTACGCTGCCGACCTCAACCGGCTGACGCGGATGATGCTTCGGCACCGGATGAAGAATATGGACCACACGCTGTCGCTGACAGCGATCACACCTGAGGGCGCGCGCAGTCTGCCGCGGTTCCCGGAGCAGGATGGGTAAGGCCTGGGCTTGTGCTCCCGGTTTAGACCTACAATGCGCAACAGGCCCGGTTCCCTGCGTGGAAACCGGGCCCGCAGTATTTCTGAGGGTCAGATAAACCAGTCTTCGGTGATCAGCGCGTCCAGCTTGATCCCTTTGAGCTGAGCAATCTGCAGGGCATCCTCGCCGCCTTCACCATCGGCATCGAACTGCAGCCAGACTTTTGAGCGGGTGCCGGCCAGATGCAGTTGCTCACTGGACAAAGCGTCGTCGAGGTTGGTGCCCAGATCCGAAAGCAGCCCGTCAATATCCAATGTGTCTCCATCTTTGGTCTTGAAGTCGAGGATCGTATCGCCCGCATCTTCTTCCGAGTTAAAGATGAAGACGTCCGCTTTCGAGCCGCCCTTGAGCAGGTCGGCTCCCGCGCCGCCGGTAATCCGGTCCGATCCAGAGCCGCCATCAATGGTGTCCTGGCCGTCGCCGCCCCAGAGGACATCATTGTCGCTGTCACCCTTGATTTTGTCGTTGCCGCTGCCGCCCTTGACGGTGTCGTCGCCCTTGTTGCCTTTCAGGTCGTCATCACCGCCACCGCCGGTCACAGAGTCATTGTCATGGCCGCCGTCGACCTTGTCTTTGCCGTCCCCTGCGAAGATCGTGTCGGCGCCCTTGCCGCCTTTCAACTGGTCCTTGCCGCTGCCAGAGGTAATCGAGTCGTTGTCATTGCCGCCGTCTACCTTGTTGTCTCCATCACCGGCTGAGATAGTGTCATTACCGTTGCCGCCTTTCAGCTGATCCTTGCCGTTGCCTGCCGAGATCGAGTCATCCCCGTCGCCGCTCTCCACATTGTTGATTCCATCACCAGCTGAGATTGTGTCGTTTCCGTCGCCGCCTTTCAGCTGATCCTTGCCGCTGCCTGCCGTGATCGAGTCATCCCCGTCGCCGCCGTCCACATTGTTGATGCCGTCGCCAGCCGAGATCGTGTCATTTCCGTCGCCGCCCTTCAGCTTATCCTTGCCACTGCCAGAGGTGATTGAGTTGTTGCCGTCGCCGCCGTCAGCCCCATTGTCGCCTTCGCCGGCTGAGATCGTATCGTGGCCGCTGCCGCCTTTCAGCTGATCCTTGCCTGCTTTGGTGATGAGCACGTCATTGCCACTGCCGCCGTCAAGCATGTTATTGCCTTGGTCACCGTTCAGACTGTCATGCCCGTCACCGCCATACAGCTTGTCCTTGCCATCCCCGGCCAAGATGGTGTCATCGCCGTCTTCGCCCTTGAGGGAGTTCTTGCCGCTGCCGCCGTGTATAGAGTCATTTCCGTCGCCCGCGAAGATCTGGTCATCGCTGTTGCCGCCGTCTATGCTGTCGTCGCCACTGCCGCCATACAGCTTATCCTTGCCTTCGCCGCCGATCAGCGTGTCGTTACCCTCGTCGCCGTAGAGCATGTCATTGCCCTTGGCGCCATCGATCAGGTTGTCTTCTGTGTTGCCGTAGCCCTTGTCTGACGAAGTGCCCAGAAGCACATTCTCGATTACTGAATCGGAGCTGACGGTCAGCTTTTTTAATCCGATCTTGCCGCTAACTCCGCTTTCCAGGCTGATGCTCGATTTCAGCGTCACGGCGCTGAGGTCAAGTGTATCGTTGCCGCCGTTGGTGTCGGACACGGTGCCGAGCAGCGTTGTCCAATTCGGCACAAAGCTGTTTGTGAACGTGTAGGTGTTGTCCGTTGAGGGCGGCGGCGGCGGCGGCGGTGTGTCGCCGCTGTCGATGATTTCGCCCGCATCTGCACTCGCGGCTACACCGGCGAGGAAAACTAGATTGGTGTTGTTCACGCGCAGCCAGGAACCGCCGCTGCCTGCCTGCAGCGACACGACGCCGTCGCCTGCCGCATCACTTCCTGAATAGCCTATGGCCTGCAGCAAGGCGGTAATGTCGACCCGGTCTCCGGCTGCAAGGTCGAAGTCCGTGACGGTGTCGCCGGCTTCGCTCAATGCCGTGTAAACAAACCGGTCGGCACCGGTGCCGCCGCTCAGCGTGTCGGCGCCGGCTCCGCCGATCAGAATGTCGTTGCCTTCGCGCGCTTCGATGCTGTCATTGCCGCCGCCGCTGTCGAGCCGGTTATTGGCTGCGTTGCCGATGATGTGGTCGTCGCCGGACCCGGTCACTGCGTTCTCGATCACGGTGCCGCGGGCGATCGAGAAGTTGCCGGTCTTGCCGTTGAGGTTGGAAAAGGTCTCTGCATTCAAATTCAGCATCTGATCGGAACTGCGCGAGCTCAAGTCGATGGTGTCAATGCCGCCGCTGTCGACAATCGACACCGCGTAGCCGCCGTTCAGATCCATGCCAAAGCGGCCGGTGGTCTCATTGTCGCCGTATGTGGTGTTGCCGGTCTCCACATTCACCGGCGTGCCATACAGGTGGTGCACGGCGGCAATGTCGGCCATTTGTGCCGTTGCAAGAAAGGCAAAGCTCGCGTCGGTCGCCGTATTTTCGCTCTGGTGGAAATAGGACATCACGGACATCTGCCAGCTGTCATTGGCAAAATCCGCATCCGAACCATAGCTGGCGCTGCCGTTGTAGTTGCCGGTGTGGCCCAGGCCCAGGGCATGGCCGATCTCGTGGATGAACGTCTGGTAGTAATAGTCGTCGCTGCTGCTGGACCAATTGGTGTGCACGTTGACATGGGAGCTCAGGATCGTGCCGTTGAGAACCGAAGAACTGGCCCAGGCCCCCGACTGGTTGTCGTCGAAAGTGATCTTGGCGCCGACGCTGGTCTCGGTGAAGTCGATGCCGGTAATGGCCGTCCAGCTTTCGAGCGCCTTGCGGGCCGCATCCTTGCCCTTTGTGTTCAGGCCGCTGAGGTTGACAGTCAGTTCGCCGCCGGTCTGCACGTCAAAGGAACGCTGAGTGCGGCCGGTGTCCTCCCAGTAGCCCTGGTACAGGTACTGAGCGATCTGGTCGACGGTATAGGTCGGCTTGCCGGCTGCGTCCCCGCCGCCGGAGCCGGATCCGCTGCTGTCGGTGATTTCCGGTATTCTATGAGCCTCTCGGCCGCAAAATTCACACATGATCGGGTTCCATCCTAGATCGTTAATTCACAAGGGAAATTCAGTGTGCCGGACCAGTTGGCCGGCAAAGCCCGCAAGGCTGCCGGCAGTCAGCTGCCCATCCATCACCGAATGCTCAATGACCGGGCCCTGACCGGACCGCCCGTCACGGTGCTGCCAGGCCAGATGCCCTGCAAGCCAGTCCGCAGCCTGTGCCTGGCTGACGTAGCGAATGGTCAGATCCGCCTTGGTGGCCTCTTCAGCAGCGGACACCGCTGCGCCGGGAATCCTGCGTTGCAGTTCATTGGCCAGGGCTTGGCACAGCGGGTTCTGCAGGCCGCCGCCGCACTGCAGCTCTATTGATTGGGCAGGGCTGCCAATCGCGGCAGAGCCGGTGACCAGCAGCCAGACCGCGGCGGAACAGCTGGAGAGTTTTCCAGGTGATGTCATGGGAAGGGTGCTCGCTCGGGCGGTTGAAAGGATCAGGTTCTGTCCTGCGCCGTTCTGGCTGCACAAACTCAGGTTTAAGCGGTGAATGGGGCGAAATAGCGGTTAAGAAACCGGCAAGATTTAGACGCCGTTAACCTGCGTTAACCATTTGGTAATTCCAACTATGCGGGCAGGCGGGCTGTTACCTTGCCGACTCTGTTGTTGCAAATCATTCTCAATTTCATTGACAGTTGCGAATGATTTGCAATATCGATGCATCAACAACAGTTTCAGACGGAGAATCGGATGTTCCCCAACCTGCTCAAGACGGCCTCGGTTGCCGCTTTCGCCGCCGTTGCCGCCAACGGCGCTGTGGCCGGAGAGAAGATGAAGGTTGTTACCACCTTCACCGTGATTGCTGATATGGCCGCAAATGTGGCGGGCGATGCCGCCGAGGTGGTCTCGGTCACCAAGCCGGGCGCTGAGATCCACGGCTATGAGCCGACGCCGCGCGATATCGTGCGCGCCTCCGATGCCGATCTGATCCTGTGGAACGGGATGAACCTGGAACTGTGGTTTGAGCAGTTCCTGACCAATCTGGACGGTGTGCCCTCGGTGACCCTGACCGATGGCATCAGCCCGATCCCGATTGCCGAAGGCTCCTATGAGGGCAAGCCCAACCCGCACGCCTGGATGGGGCTGGGTAACGCACTGATCTATATCGACAATATCGTCGAAGCCTTTGCTGAGCATGACCCGGAAAATGCCGCCATCTACGTCAAGAACGCAGGCGAGTACAAAGACAAGCTGCGCGCCACCATCGAGCCGCTGCGCCAGGCGATCTCAGAGATTCCCGAGGACAGGCGCTGGCTGGTGACCTGCGAAGGCGCCTTCAGCTACCTGGCGCGCGATTTCGCCATGAAGGAGCTGTATCTGTGGCCGATGAACGCCGATCAGGTCGGCACCCCGCAGCAGGTGCGCGGCGTGATCGACGGCGTGCGCGCCAATGACATCCCGGTGGTGTTCTGCGAAAGCACCGTGAACACCGCGCCGGCTGAGCAGGTGGCCCGCGAAACCGGTGTGGCTTACGGCGGCGAGCTGTATGTCAACTCGCTGAGCGAAGCGGACGGGCCGGTGCCGACCTACCTGGATCTGCTCAAGGTGACCTCGGAAACCGTGGCCCGCGGGCTGACTGAGGTAACCAATTAAACCGCCATTCTTGCATACCCTTTTGCCCCGCAGCGCAAGTTGCGGGGCGTTTCATTTCACAAAGCACAATTTCTGTGTGTAACTCTGCAGGACAGCCCATGCTTGATGCCAGCGAGACCCACATCATGAATACCAGCGCCATGCCCGCCGATGGCGGGATCGCCGCCCAGAATGTCACGGTGACCTACCGCAATGGCCACACGGCATTGTGGAACGCAAGCTTTGGCATCCCCCGCGGCACGGTCACGGCGCTGGTCGGGGTGAACGGGGCGGGCAAATCGACCCTGTTCAAGGCGATCATGGGGTTTGTGCCGGCCGCACAGGGTGAAATCCGCATCCTTGGCATGACGGTCAAGGAGGCGCTGCGCAAGAACCTGGTCGCCTATGTGCCGCAGTCGGAGGAGGTCGACTGGGCCTTCCCGGTGCTGGTCGAGGACGTGGTGATGATGGGCCGCTATGGCCACATGGGGTTCCTGCGCCGTCCCAAAGCCGCCGATCACGAGGCGGTTGATCAGGCGCTGCGGCGGGTCAACATGCAGGACTTCCGCCACCGCCAGATCGGCGAGCTGTCCGGCGGTCAGCGCAAGCGGGTGTTCCTGGCCCGCGCCCTGGCCCAGGACGGGCAGGTGATCCTGCTGGACGAGCCCTTCACCGGCGTTGATGTAAAGACCGAAGAGCAGATCATCGCGCTCTTGCGCGAATTGCGCGCCGAAGGCCGGGTGATGCTGGTTTCCACCCACAACCTGGGCAGCGTGCCGGAGTTCTGCGACCGCACCGTGCTGGTCAAAGGCACCGTGCTGGGCCATGGGCCGACCGAAACCACCTTTACCCGCGCCAACCTGGAACACGCCTTTGGCGGCGTGCTGCGCCATTTCACCCTGGGCGGCGATGCGCTGCATGATGACGGTGACACCCGCGAGGTCACCATCCTGACCGACGATGAGCGCCCCTTTGTCCAATACGGCGAAAAGACCCAGACCAGCGAAAGCCGGGAACAGGAATGATGGAGTATCTGCTGGAGCCGTTTTCCTACGGCTACATGACCAATGCGATGTGGGTTTCCGCGCTGGTGGGCGGCGTCTGCGCCTTCCTGTCCGCCTATCTGATGCTGAAAGGCTGGTCGCTGATCGGCGACGCGCTCTCGCATTCGGTGGTGCCGGGCGTCGCCGGCGCCTACATCCTGGGCCTGCCTTTTGCGCTGGGCGCCTTTATCGCCGGCGGGCTGGCGGCAGGGGCGATGCTGTTCCTGTCGGAACGCTCAGGCCTCAAGGTCGATGTGATCATCGGGTTGATCTTCACCTCTTTCTTCGGGCTTGGCCTGTTCATCGTTTCGATCAGCCCGATGTCGGTCTCGGTGCAGACCATTACAATGGGCAACATCCTGGCCATCACGCCCGAGGACACGGCTCAGCTGGCGATCATCGGCTTTGTCTCTCTGGCGGTGCTGCTGGCCAAGTGGAAAGATCTGATGGTCACTTTCTTTGACGAAAACCATGCCCGTACCATCGGGCTGCGGCCCGGGCTGCTGAAAGCGGTGTTCTTTGTGCTGCTGTCGGCCTCCGTCGTGGCGGCAATGCAGACCGTGGGAGCGTTTCTGGTGATTGCCATGGTGGTGACCCCCGGTGCCACGGCCTACCTGCTGTGCGACCGCTTCCCGCGGCTGATCCTGGTTTCGGTAGTGATTGGCGCCCTCACCAGCTTCTTCGGCGCTTATGCCAGCTACTTCCTGGACGGTGCCACCGGCGGCATCATCGTGACGCTGCAGACGCTGATATTCCTGGCGGTCTTTATCTTCGCCCCGAAACACGGGCTGCTGGCAGCCAAGCGCAAGGCGCGCGAGGCGTTGAAACGCGGACCTCTTGCGCAAGAAGGGGCTGCGTGATGGATCTCGATACGCTGCTGATGCCGTTCCAGTTTGCGTTCATGCAGAACGCCTTCCTGATTGCGTTGATCGTCTCGGTGCCCACCGCCCTTCTGTCCTGCTTCCTGGTGATGAAGGGCTGGGCGCTGATGGGGGATGCCGTCAGCCATGCGGTGCTGCCGGGGATTGTGGTGGCCTATGTCATCGGCATCCCGCTGATCATCGGTGCCTTTGCCGCCGGTATGCTGTGCGCTGTCGCCACCGGGTTCCTGGCGGGCAACAGCCGGGTCAAACAGGACACGGTGATGGGGGTGGTGTTCTCCGGCATGTTCGGGCTGGGCATCGTGCTCTACGTCGGTCTCGAGACCAACGCGCATCTGGACCACATCCTGTTCGGCAACATGCTGGGGGTGGAGCCGGATGAACTGTGGACCGCGGGCATCATTTCGCTGGCCGTTGGCGCGGCGCTGGTGCTGAAGTGGAAAGACCTGCTGCTGCACAGCTTTGATCCGGCGCAGGCGCAAGCCTCGGGCCTGCCGGTTACGGTGCTGCATTACGGGCTTCTGGCTGCGTTGTCGCTGACCATCGTGGCCACGCTCAAGGCGGCGGGCCTGATCCTGGCGATCGGTCTTCTGATTGCACCCGGTGCCGTGGCCTTTCTGGTGGTGCGCAAGTTCAGCACCATGCTGTGGGTCTCAGTCCTGGTCTGCATGTTCTCAATGGTGGCGGGCACCTATGCCAGCTTCTTCCTCGACAGTGCGCCGGCGCCGACCATCGTGCTGATCCTGACGCTGCTGTTCATCCTGGCCTTCGTGCGGCGGCTGTATCTGACGCACCGGGCGTCGATGCAGCGGGCCAAGGACGGCTCCGGCATCGCGTGACTCACGCGGTTCCGGAGGCAGCCATCTCCAGCAGCCATTGCCGCACCAGTTCGGCGTTGGGCACCAGGTCCTGGCTCTTGGACCACACTAGGTAAAACCCTGCGCCGGTGGTCCAGGACCAGTCCTGGCGCGCCGCCAGCAGCCCCTGTCTGATCAGGGGCTCGGTCACATGCTGCCAGCCAAAGGCAAAGCCCTCGCCCGCAATCGCCGCCTGCAGCACCAGCGCATAGTCATTGAGCCTAAGGCCCGCGGCGGGCAGGCGGCCGGTGACGCCGAAATGGGCAAACCACTGCCGCCAGCTGGGGCGCTCGCGGATCGGCTCCTCCAGGTGAATCAGCCGCTCATGCAGCAGGTTCGGTACCGTCGCCAGGTTGACCGCCGAGGCCATCACCCGCGGGCTCGCCACCGGATAGATCACCTCTGGCGCGATCAGCGCGGAGTGGCAGTCCGGCCAGTTGCCTGTCCCCCGCCGCACCGCCAGCGAGATGCCCTCGGTATTGATATCCGGCTCCCGGTCGGAACTTTGCAGCCGCAGGTCGATATCGGGGTGCGCCTCGTGCAGTTTGGTCAGTTTTGGCATCACCCAGTAATATGCAAAAGCCGAAGAGCAGTTGAGGGTCACATGGTCGTTGCGCCCGAACTGCCGCACTGCCTTGGCCGAGGACAGGATGTCCTCAAGCGCTTTGGAGACGTCAGCATAGAGCCGCGTCCCGGCGCCGGTCAGTTCCACCTTGCGGTGGCCACGGCGGAATAAAATAACGCCCAAAGACGATTCCATCTGCTTGATAGCCGCGCTGACGGCCGGCTGTTGCACGTTCAATTCCTCTGCCGCGCGGGTAAAAGAGGCGTGCCGCGCGGCGGATTCGAAGACGATCAGGTGGCGGGGGCTGGTGAGGAGCTTCCAGAGTTCTTGCATAACTCTCAGTTATCCAATCTATCAGATTTTTCAACCGTCACAAATGACGGGCCCGGGCGTATCGTGATTCATCACTTGAGAGTTTGGAGAGCCCCATGGCCCGACGCGCCCGCGCATCCCGTGACAGAAACACCGCCTCTGCCGGCGCTCCGGCATCGCCCTGGATCCAGCGCACGCTGCCGTTCTTTGACGTGCTGGACGAGGAGAAGCTGGTCAAGCTGGAGGCTCAGGTTGATTGGATTTTCGAGGAGGTCGGCATTGCCTTCCGCGATGACCCGGAGGCGCTGCGGATCTGGAAAGAGGCCGGTGCCCGGATCGAGGAGGACACCGTGCGGGCCGATGCGCAGTGGATCCGCAGCTTATGTGCCAAGGCCCCGCGCGAGTTCACCCAGCTGGCCCGCAACCGGGCGCGCTCGGTCACCATTGGCGGCAACAACCAGGTGTTTGCGCCGATCTATGGCGCGCCGTTTGTGCGCGACCTGGAGGGCGGCCGCCGCTATGGCGATATGGAGAGTTTCGAGAAGCTGGTGAAGCTCACCTATATGCATCCGAACCTGCATCACGGCGGCTTTGTGATCTGCGAACCTTGCGATGTGCCGGTGAGCAAGCGCCATTTCGATATGCTGTTTGCCCATATGACGCTGAGTGACAAACCGCATCTGGGTGCCATCACCGAAATGTCCCGGGCGCAGGACAGCGTCGACATGGCCGAGATCGTCTTTGGCAAGGAGGTCATGGACGAAAACTGCGTGATCATGGGCAATGTGAACACCAATTCGCCCTTGCTGGTCGACAAGGTGGTGACGGAGGCGATCCGCACCTATTCCGCGCGCGGGCAGGGAATTGTCGTTGTGCCGTTTATCCTTACGGGCGCCATGGGGCCGGTTTCCACCGCGGCATCCGTGGCGCAGGCGATGGCGGAGGCGATGATGGTTTGCGCCTTCAGCCAGCTGGTGCGCCCGGGTGCGCCGTTTGTGCTGGGCAACTTCCTCAGCTCCATGTCGCTGAAGTCCGGCGCGCCGACATTCGGGATGCCGGAGCCGGTGGTGTCGAACTATGCCATCGGCCAGCTGGCCCGGCGGGCCGGGCTGCCGCTGCGTTGCGGCGGGTCGCTGACTGCGTCCAAGATCGAGGACGCGCAGGCGGCCTATGAAAGTGCCAACTCGATGCATTCCACCATGCTGGCCGGGGCCAATTATGTGCTGCACTCGGCGGGCTGGCTGGAAGGCGGGCTGTGCACCGGGTTTGAGAAGCTGATCATGGATGCGGACCGGCTGGGTTCGTATCAGAAGGTGCTGAGCCAGGGCCTGGATACCAGCGATGAGGCGATGGCGCGCGATGCTTACGCTGAAGTGGCGCCGGGCGGTCACTTCCTGGGTTCGGGCCACACCATGCGCAACTATCAGACCGCGTTTTATGAGCCGAAGCTGAGCGACAGCGAGAATGTTGAGAGCTGGGAAGAAGGCGGTTCCAAGGACATGCGGCGCCGGGCCTATGAGCGCTGGAACGAGATGCTGAACCAGTATGAGGCGCCGCCGATGGATGCGGCGGTAAAAGAGGAACTGGCGGCCTATGTCGCCCGCCGCAAGGAGGAGATCCCGGATGCCTGGTACTGAGGTAAGGAATTCTTCACCCATTTCTCCAGCTTATGCAGGGATTGCCGGTTTGCCCCGGCACCCCCTGTGCACCGGCTGTACACCCCCTGTGCACCCCCTTGGTGCCGTTTGCCGCAATTTCCGCGTTTTGCCCCAGACCTGAGGACAACAACCCATGTCAGACAATTTTGCTCAATCGACGCTCAACATCCACAAGGAAGAAAGCACCGGCGACAAGAAGCTGCCGAGCCACGCCAAGGCGGTGATCATCGGCGGCGGTGTGGTCGGCTGCTCGATCCTGTTCCATCTGGCCAAGTTCGGCTGGAAGGATGTGGTGCTGCTGGAACGTGACGAGCTGACCTCCGGCTCCTCCTGGCACGCGGCGGGGCAGATCCACACGATTTCGTCCGATCCGAACATCTCGCGCCTGCAGTCCTATACCATCGACCTCTATAAGGAGATCGAGGAGACCTCGGGCCACTCGGTTGGCCTGCACATCACCGGCGGGTTTTACCTGGCGTCAAACAAGACCTGGTACGACTACCTGAAGCGGGAACGCTCCAAGGCGCGTTACATGGGGCTGGACCAGGAATTCATCAGCCCCAAGGAAGTGGCGGAGCGGCATCCGCTGATCGATCCGAAACACTATCACGCGGCGCTGTGGGATGATCAGGACGGCGATCTGGACCCGTCGGGCGCGACCTATGCTTTTGCGAAATCCGCCCGTGTGCATGGGGCGCAGTATTTCACCCATACGCCGGTGACCGGCACCACCCAGCGCCCGGACGGCAGCTGGGACGTGGTCACTCCGCGCGGGGTGATCAATGCCGAGCATATCGTGAACTGCGGCGGCCTGTGGGCGCGCGAAGTCGGCCATATGCAGGGTGTGAACCTGCCGGTGCAGCCGATGGAGCACCACTATCTGATCACCGACAAGATCGACGCGGTGGCGAACCACCCGACCCGCCTGCCGGCCGGGATCGACTATGAGGCCAACATCTATTTCCGGCAGGAGCGGCAGGGGATGCTCTTGGGCACCTATGAGCCGAAGGGGACGCCGTGGAAAGTGGATGGCACGCCCTGGGATTTCGGCCATGAACTGCTGCAGCCCGATCTGGACCGGATTGCCGACCGCTTGGAGATGTCCTTTGAGCGCATCCCGGCGATTGGCGAGGCGGGCATCAAGGATATGATCAACGGGCCCTTTACCTTCGGCCCTGACGGCAACCCGATGATCGGGCCGGTGCCGGGCATGAAGAACTACTGGTGTGCCGTGGGCGTGATGGCGGGCTTCTGCCAGGGCGGCGGCGTCGGTCTGACCATGGCCGAATGGATGATCGACGGCGAGCCGTCCATCGACGTCTGGGCGATGGATGTGGCGCGGTTCGGCGATTTTGCGACCCCCGACTGGGGCACCGTGAAGTCGACTGAGAACTACGAGCGCCGGTTCGTGATGACCTTCCCGAATGAGACTTTGCCGAAAGGGCGGATGCAGAAGACGACTGCTCTCTATGACCGGCTGGTCGCCAAGGGCGCGCGGATGGGCCAGGGCTTTGGCCTGGAGAATGCCCTGTGGTTTGCAGATGGTCCCGAGGATGCGCATGAGGAGCCAACGTTTGAGCGCAACCGGTCGCATGAGTATGTCGCTCGCGAGGTGAAGGCGGTGCGCGAGGCTGTGGGCGGCATCGAAGTTGCCAACTTTGCCAAGCATGAGTTCAAGGGGCCGGGCGCACGGGCCTATCTGGACCGGGTGCTGGCGGGTTACGTTCCGAAACCGGGCCGCCTGACGCTGACGCCGATGCTGACGCCCAAGGGCAAGCTCTATGGCGATCTGACCGTAGCGTGTTTGGGCGAGGAGCATTTCATGCTGTTCGGCTCCGGCGCGATGCAGGAGGCGCACCGCCGCTGGTTCGAAAAGGACGTGCCCGCAGACGTGTCCTATCAGAACGTCTCAGATGATTGGCACGGCATTGCGCTGTCTGGTCCGAAGTCGCGGGAGCTCTTGCAGCGGATCACCCGCGAGGATGTGTCGGGCGAGGCCATGAAGTTCCGCGACCTGCGCCAGACCTTTGTGGGCGGTGTGCCGGTGATCCTGAACCGGATCAGCTTCTCGGGCGAGCTGGGCTATGAGATCTACTGCAAGCCGCAGTATCTGCTGCGCCTGGCGGAAGCGATCGAGGAGGCGGGCGCCGATCTGGGCTACCGCTGGTACGGGGCGCGGGCGCTGATGTCGATGCGGCTGGAGAAGGGCTGGGGTGTGTGGACGCTGGACTTCCGCCCCGACTTCGACGCGGCGGAGAGCGGCATGGATGTCTTCATCAACTGGAAGAAGGACTTTACCGGCAAGGAAGCTGCGCTGGCCGCCAAGGAAGCCGGTCCGAGCCGCAAGCTGGTCACCATGACCATCGACGTCGACGGCATCGATGTGTCCAACGACGAGGCGATCCTGAAGGACGGCGCGGCGGTGGGCTACATCTCCTCCGGCGGCTATGCGCATCACGCCAAGGCGTCGATGGCGATGGGTTATGTCTCGGCGGAACACGCGGAGGCCGGCACCAGGCTGCAGGTCGAGATCCTGGGCGAGATGTATGACGCCGAGGTTCTGGGTGCGCCGATCTATGACGCCAACGGCGCCAATATGCGCGCCTGAGCCGGGCAGGGGAGCGGAAGCCATGACCAAACCCATGCGGACGCTCCCCGAAGCGGCTGAGGCCGTGCCGGCCCGCCGCTGCATCTTCCTGCTGCTGCCGACCTTCTCGCCGCTGGATCTGTCCAGCGCGGTGGCGGCGCTGGAGGCGGCGAACACACACGACGGGACCGCGCGCTATGACTGGCGCGTGGTCAGCGAGGACGGGCTGCCGGTCACCGCGCCCAACGGTCTGGGTGTGGCAGTGGACGGCGGCCTGCCGGAGCTGTCGCGCGGCGATATGATCTTTGTCTGCGGCGGCCAGGGGGCTGAGCCGGGCGTCTCGCTGAAAGTCCTCGGCTGGCTCAGGAAGGCGCAGCGCATAGGGGCGACCCTGGGCGCGCTGGGCGGCGGGGTGCTGACGCTGGCGCGGTCGGGCCTGCTGGCGGGGCGCGAGGTGTCGGCCCATTGGGCGCTGCGGGCGATCCTGGCGGAGGCGCATCCGGATGTGGAGGTGAAGAACTCGCTGTTCACCATGGGAGGCAAGCTGATCACATGCGCCGGCGGCACCGCCACGGTCGATATGATGCTGAACCTGATCTCGGACCATCACGGGGCGGATGTGGCGACCGGGGCTGCTGACCTGATGGTCTGTTCCTCTGCCCGTAAGGGCAGCCAGGATCAGACGATTTCCGAGTTCGGCCGCGCGGGCGTGCGGCATGAGAAACTGGCCGCAGCCCTCAGCCTGATGCGCAGCAACCTGGAGGAGCCGCTGACGCCCGGAGGTATCTCCGATCTGGTCGGCCTGTCGGTGCGCCAGCTGGAGCGGCTGTTTTCAAAGTACCTGCAGACCACGCCCAAGGTTTACTACACCAAGCTGCGGCTGGACTATGCCCGCAGCCTGCTGCTGCAGACCAATATGCGGATCATTGATATTGCGCTTGCGTCCGGCTTCAACAGCCAGACCCATTTCGCCAAGGTCTACCGCCGCTATTTCGGGAAATCACCGCATCAGGAGCGGCCGTTCTGAGGCGGCTGCGCCGGGCCGGCGGCCAGCCCGGCGTTTTGAGGGTTAAGGGTCAGAGGCCCAGGTCGCTGAGGCCGGGGTGATCCGCCGGGCGCGGGCCTTGCGGCCAGTGGAACAGGCGGTCCGCTTCCGCGATCTTCAGATCGTTGATCGAAGCAAAGCGGTGCGCCATGCGGCCGTCCTCGGCAAATTCCCAGTTCTCGTTGCCATAGGAGCGGTACCACTGGCCGGAGGCATCGTGCCACTCGTAGGCGTAGCGCACGGCAATGCGGTTGCCGTCAAAGGCCCAGAGCTCCTTGATCAGCCGGTATTCCAGCTCACGCTCCCATTTGGCGGCCAGGAACGCCTGTGCTGCATCGCGGCCCTGGGGGAAATCGGTGCGGTTGCGCCATTTGGTGTCCAGGGTATAGGCCTGCGCGACGGCCTCGGGGTTGCGGCTGTTCCAGCCATCCTCGGCGGCGCGGATCTTGGCAATTGCGGTCTCGCGGGTGAAGGGCGGCAGCGGCGGGCGGGGGGCTTCTGTCATAATTGTGTACCGATCTGTTAACTTTAGATCCAAAGGTGTACTGATCGGTAAATAAATTCAAGGGGTGGCCCGGAATGTTTGTGGCGGGTTCATCCGCGATTGCGGGTGGGGCCGCTGGAAGCGGCTGAAATCGGGACGTAAAACTTGACCGCACCTGCGAAGGTAATATTCACTGAACGGTGCGGAAAACGGCCAGAGGACCTGTGATGCGGCCTAACAAACGTGCCGAGCTGATCCGGAAGTCGCTGGATCTGTTCTACCGGAACGGCTTTCACGCCACCGGCATGGATCTGGTTGCGGCGGAAACCGGGGTGTCGAAAACCTCGATCTACAAGCATTTCCGCTCCAAGGAGGAGCTGATCCTGGCGGTGCTGCGTTTAAGGGATGAGGAGTTCCGCAACTGGCTGTTCCGGCGGCTGGAGGAGCGGGCGGAAACCCCGCGCGGCCAGTTGGAGGCGCTGTTTGATGTGCTGGAAGAATGGTTCGGGCAGCCGGGGTTTCAAGGCTGCATGTTCATCAAGGCGAGCGCCGAGTTTCAGTCCGGCAAGGATCCGGTCAACGTGCAGTCGGCGGAGCACAAGCGGCTGTTGCAGGAGCATTTCACGGGCTTGGCGGCCGAGGCCGGGGCAAAGGACCCCGCGGCGCTGGCCCGGCAGCTGATGATCCTGAAGGAGGGCGCCATAGTGCTGGCGGCGATGCGCCACAGCCCGGCGCCGGCCGGAGACGGGCGGCAGGCGGCGCTGGCCTTGATTGACCAGGCGATCGGTTAGGGCGCGCTGGCCCGGTGTTTGCGGGCGGGGCCGGGCGGCCCATCCGCCCAGGATGTTCATGGCGCCTGCACCGGCGTCAGCCGGGGCGCGCCGGTTTAACTCTGCCGGTCGGGTTTCAGGCCCCGCACAGGTCTTCTCTCCGATGCCGGCCAGAGGGGCCGGGCCCTGACTCTAGCTGGCGGTGAAAGTGCCGAAAGCCGCGATGGCAGCCTCCAGCGCGCTGTCGTCCACATCCCGGTGCAGCACCATCCGGATCGCCGGGGACTGGCCGCCGATCTTGATGCCTGCCGCAGCCATGTGGCTGATGAGGCGGGCGTGGTCCGCTGCCTTGGGCGTCAGGAAAACCATGTTGGTTTGCGAAGAGACCTCGCCGATCCCGGTCTTGCGCAGGGCGTCGGCCAGGCGGGATGCCCGGGTGTGATCAGCGGCCAGGTCCGCCACGTGGTGCTCCAGAGCATAGAGGCCGGCGGCGGCCAGCACGCCGGACTGACGCATCGCGCCACCAAGAATTTTGCGGTTTCGCCGGATTTGGCCCATCAGGGCACCGGGGCCAGCCAGAACTGAGCCTGCAGGCGTGCCCAGCCCCTTGGAGAGACAGACGGAGATGGTGTCGAACGGTGCGGCAAAGGTGGCGGCATCGCAGCCCAAAGCGGTGATCGCGTTGAACAGGCGGGCGCCGTCCAGATGCACGGCCAGTCCGGCTTCACGGGCCACCCGCACGCCTGCCTCGATCCGCTCCAGCGGCACGACCCGGCCGCCGACGCTGTTTTCCAGGCTCAGCAGGCGGCTGCGGGCGTAATGCGGGTCATCCACCTTGATCGCAGCGGCAATACGGGCAGGATCCAACCCGCCGTCCTCAGAGGCAGCAACCGGCACCATCGAAACGCCGGCCAGAACCGATACCCCGGCTGCCTCGTCGCAGTAGAGGTGGTAGCAGTCGCCGCTGATCATCTCGTCGCCGCGGCCGCAATGGGCCATGACGGCGGCCAGGTTGCTTTGCGTGCCGGTGGGGAAGAACACCGCGGCGTCCTTGCCCAGGCGCGCGGCCAATTCCTGCTCCAGGCGGGTGACTGTCGGGTCCTCGCCATAGACATCATCGCCCAGCGGCGCGGCCATCATCGCCTCGCGCATGCCGGCGCTGGGTTTGGTCAGGGTGTCGCTGCGAAGATCGCAGATGCAGTTTGTGGCTGCATCTGCGGCGGCATAACCATAGACGCTCATTCGGTGACCTGATCGTATGCCAGCGCCGCAACGATGTGCACGCGGTGTTTCTCGCCGCCATTGAGGGCGGTGTGATAGGCGCGGGTGTCGGTGAAATAGACCGAGCCGTCGGCGGGCAGGTGGGTCACGTGGTGGTTCACGATGAACAGCGAGCCGGGGTTCGAGATCAGCGGGATGTGCAGGCGCGGCTCCGGGTCGCGGTGCCAGGAGTTGCAGTTGTAGAGACCCTTGGACAAGATCCGGGTGCGGCCGATCGGGAAGCGTTTGCTCAGCTCTTCGTGCACATGTTCGAAATAGGTGCCCTTGAATTTCGGGTTGAACTCGGAGAAGTCGATCTCCGGCACCAGATCCTCGCGGGGCTCTTCGACGTAACGCTCGTCGGCGCGCAGCCAGTAGCGGCCGGACAGGTCGTTGGGGGTCCATTCGGTCTGGCCCGGGCGCTGGGTCAGCGGCAGCGCGGCAAAGCCTTGATCCTGCATCCCGCCCATGAAGGCTTCGCGTTTCAGGCACTCTTCCAGCGCTTCCTGCAGTTTCCCGATGTCGAATTTCAGGTCCAGCCGGGCGATTCCGGGACCGGGCACGAATTCCGCAACCGATTTGTAATCGGGCATTTCGGACATGGCGTTCTGGATCAGTTCGACGTCACTGTCCTGGATCTGTGGCATGAAGGTCATTGCGGCCTCTCCCCAAATGGCGCGGTGTTTCCTTTAGCCATATTCAGATTTTGCGGATTGGAAAGCTGGATTTTGTCATCAGGTGATCACCAAAACGCATCAAGTCGCGGAGCGGTCCGGTGGCCGGTCTGGGTTGGCTGGGGGCGGGCGGTGTGCGTCCGCTTGAGGCGGGCGGTCTTTAATCTGTTGAAATGGATAGTTTTCTACAGGTGCCGCCGCGATTGTCCGAAGGGGTGTGCGGACCTGTCTAGCCGCCGCTGGGCAGCTCGGGAAAGCGCGGCGCAGCTGCGCCGGTGAGTATTTTTCATTGCCGGGGGATCTTCTTGGGCCGCTGCCGGGGCTTCGGGCGCGGTTTTTGGCTGGGTTCCTGGGCTGTTCAGACCGGCTGGCCGGAGGTCTGCATCTGTTCCAGGAACCAGCTCCGCATGCGTTCGACGCGGACCACACCCACCTTGGCTTCCGGTGTCAGCAGGTAATAGGCGCTGTCGGCGGCCTTGAACGGGTGCACCTGCACCAGGCTGCCGTTCGCCAGTTCCTTGCGGATCAGGATTTCCGGAATGATGGCAATGCCGTGGCCGTTCCTGGTTGCGTCGATCAGCATTTCGAACTGGTTGAACATCGGGCCAATGATCCTGCGCGGCAGCTTCCTGCCCTGCAGCTTGAACCAGATCTGCCAGGACAGCGGCCGGGTGGAGTGCTGCAGGATCCGGTGCCCGAGCAGGTCTTCCGGCTCCTCAAGCGGCTCGGGGAATTGGTCCGGCGCGCCGGCGGCGACCAGGACGTCGCTCATCAGGCGGTCGGCACGGTAGCCGGGCCAGGAGGCGTCGCCCTGGGCGAAGGCGAGGTCGACCAGGCTGGGGTCGATCTCTGTGTTTTTCAGGTAAGTGATGAGGTTGAGGGTATGGCGGATCTTTTCCGCCTCGGGTCCCATGATAAGCGGCATCAGCCAGCGGCTGCCCAAGGTGGGATAAACGCCGATGTTCAGGCTGCCCTCGGCGCTGTCATGCGATTTGGTTTTCAGGATGGTCAGCTCCAGTTCCTCCAGGAGCGGCGACAGTTCGGCCAGCAGGTTGCGGCCCGCTGCGGTCAGCTTGACCCGCTGCTTGGAGCGGGTGAAGAGCGACTGGCCGACAAAGGCCTCCAGGATCTGGATCTGACGGCTGACCGCGCTTTGGGTCACGTTCATCTCTTCTGCGGCGCGGGCGAACCCCTCGGTTTTTGCTGCTGCTTCAAAGCAGAGCATGGACGTGATTGAGGGGATGCGTCGTCGCATGGGGGTGCCCTTACAGCCAGAGTTGCCGTCTCAATAATGCTGAAATCTCATCAAGTCATTCCTCTATTCTGATATTTTCCGGTCTTTTTGGGTGCTAGACATCGGAAAACTGAGGCACGAGAATTCCCGGCAGGGCAATCTGCTTCGGCGGCCGGCGCTGGCTTTCTGAAGTTCCGCATCCAGGCCGTCTGTGCCGGGCAGCAGTTGCATCAGGAGGGCGGGATCATAGAGGAAAGCGATCCGGTGCAGTTTTTCGAGAACCCGCAATACGGGCGGACGCGGACCTTCCTGAACCAGACCCCGCAGCATTGACGTGCGGCTCTGGATACGGCTGAACTTGTGCAGCCCGGTGCGGCAGGTTCAGCGGCCGCCGGTCCTGTCCGCCCCGGAAGCGGCGGCAAACGCGCGGAGGAGGCGCAGAGCAGATGGCCTTGAAATTCGACCAGTTTGCAGCGCAGCTGTCTTATGACGCGCTGCCGGAACAGGTGCTGTGGACGCTGCGGCGGTCCTTTCTGGACACCATGGGCGTGGCCGCCGCCGGCGCAACGACGGAACTTTCGGGGATTGCCCGCCGGGTGGCGCCGATGCTCTTTGGCGCAGGGGATGCCGGGGCGGCTCGGATGCTGATGGACGGGCGCGCAGTCAGCCCGGCGGGGGCTGCGATGGCCGGCGCTTTCACCATTGACGCGATAGATGCTCATGATGGCACCACTCCTTGCAAGGGTCATGCCGGATCGGCCATCTTTCCGGCGCTTATGGCCATGGCGCGGGCCTCTGGCCAGGACATGGATGGCAGGCGGTTTGCGGAAGTCCTGGCGGCAGCCTATGAAATCTCCTACCGGGCCGGGCTGGTGCAGCATGCGACCTGCGCGGACTACCACACTTCGGGGGCTTGGACGGCGGTCGGGGTCGCCGCCGCGGGCGCCAAGCTGCTGGGCGGCACTGCGGAGCAGATCCGCCAGGCCGCTGGCATCGGCGAATACCATGGGCCGCGCAGCCAGATGATGCGCTGCATCGATCATCCGTCGATGGTGCGGGACGGTGTCGGCTGGGGCGCGCCGACGGGCGTCACTGCCGCTTATCTCGCGATGGAGGGCTTTACCGGTGCGCCGGCGCTGACCTGCGAGGGCGAAGAGGGCGCGGAATTCTGGGCGGATCTTGGCAGCGGCTGGCGGCTGGCGGATCACACCCATTACAAGGCCTACCCCTGCTGCCGCTGGGCGCATCCCTCGCTGGATGCAGTGCAGGAGATGATGCGGACGCATGCGCTTGGCCACGAGCAGGTTGAGAGCGTGGAAATCCGCACCTTCCACTATGCCACCCGGCTGGCCGGGCATGAGCCGCAGACCCAGGATGAGTTCGCCTATGCCATTGCCTTTCCGGTGGCGGCGATGATCGTGCGCGGCCAGGTGGGGCTGGAAGAGCTGAGCGAAGCGGCGCTGCGCGATCCGGACATCCTGCGGGTAAGCCGGGCGGTTGCACTGATTGACGATGCGGAGATGACGCGGATCAGTACGGACAAGCGCTGGGCCCAGGTCACCCTGGTGCTGAAGGACGGCCGCCGGATCGAGGACGCGCCGCGCACGCCGCGGGGCGATGCGGATCTGCCGCTGAGCGATGCGGAGATCCTGCAGAAGTACCATCTGCTGGCCGCCCCGGTGCTGGGCCAGGCGCGGGCGGAGGCGGTTGCGGAGCTGGCTTTGCAGTTTGACAGGCTGGACGCGGTCCGGTTCCGGCAACTGCTGGAGCTGTGCTGCCAGCCGGTAGGGAATTGACAACCGCTCCAGTGCGCTGCGGGTTGCGGCAAGCGGTCCAGGCCGGGCATCGGGCGGCTTGGCGGGCAGTCCGCAGCGGTCCACAGATTGTTGATGCAGGCGTGATTGGCCGTGCGGCGTGTTTGGGCCTAGCCTGTTTGCAAGCCAATGCAGGCTGAGCACCGCTCCGGCGGGCTCTCCGGCTGGTGGCAAACATGCTGATACCGCTTGCACAGGAAAGGCCTCCTTATGGAAACTGCAGCCGGATTTCCCTCCCGTGGTTTCGTGACTGCGTCCCTTGTGGCGCTCTCTCTGGCCTGGTCCGCCGCGCCGGCAGCCGCCCAGGAGGCAGCGCCACCGCTGCCGGACTATGTGGTCAAGGCCTTCGGCACGCCGCCCGCAGTTCCATCAGGCCCGCTCTCGGACAGCTTGCGGTCCGCAGTTCAGGTGGCCTTTGTGGACAGCATCACGCAGCAGGGCTGGGGGCCGGATCAGACACTGGCGCTGGAAGAAATCAGCGCATCAAAAGATCCCCGGCTTGCCTGGATTATCAGCGATCTGCTGCGGTTCGTCTCTGACCGCCGCATCAATGCGTCGCTCAGCGGTGCGGCCTCCGACCTGCTGGGAAAGAAGTTTCCCAGACGCAACAGCTGGGGCGCCGTTACCGATCATTTGATCGCCTGGGACATTCCGGCGCCGCCGGACTACCTGGCGGTGAAACGCGCCATATTCACCAGTATCATTCCCGGCTGGAGCCGGATCTTTGCGGAAGGGGATATCGACTGGCGGCATGTGTCCTGGGGCGGTGTGCCGATCGATGACCGTGCCTATGGCGAAACCGACAGCCTGTGCAATTGCATCCCGGCGGCCGACAATCCCGAAGTGAGCAGCGCCGAAGAGGCCGTCTGGCTGAAGGACAGCGATATCGTTTTCGGGATCGAGGTGAATGGCGAATACCGTGCCTATCCTCGGCGCATCATGGAGGTGCGCGAAATGGTGAACGATACCCTGGGCGGCCGGGATCTGGGCATTCCCTATTGCACCTTATGCGGGGCGGCGCAGGCCTATTTCACGGACCAGCTGCCAGCCGGGGTAAAGCGGCCGGTGCTGCGCACTTCGGGCCTGCTGATCCGGTCCAACAAGGTCATGTATGACGTCAACACCTATTCTGTGTTCGATACGTTCCTGGGCAAGGCCGTGACCGGGCCGCTGGCAAAACGGAAGCTGCAGCTGAAGCAGGCCTCGGTTGTCACGACGGATTGGGGCACCTGGAAGCGGGCGCATCCCGAAACCACCGTGCTGGTGGAGGCGCTGGCGCTGGGCCGGGATTTCGATTTCCGCAATGGCCGGGATGCCAATGGGCCGATCTTTCCGGTTGGGGATGTCGATCCGCGCCTGCCGGTCCATGAAGACGTCATCGGCGTTCTGACCGCCTCAGGAAAACCGGTTGCCTTTCAGCGCAGCAAGGCGATTGCAGCATTGAAACGCGGCAGCAGGATTTCCTTTGAAAATGTTCACCTGCAGCTTGAGGCCGGGGGCGTGAAGGCGGTGGATGAAAACGGTGCTGACCTGGGAAGCCATCAGGCGTTCTGGTTTGCCTGGTCGCAGTTCCATCCGCAGACCGCCCTTTGGCCCGGTTAAGGCGGTCCGGCAGGGTCAGATACTGTCAAAGTCGAGGCGGATCGATGTGGTTGCGGGGTAAGACAGGCACGCAAGGGTCAGGCCTTCGTCAAGATCCTCCTGGCGCAGTGTCAGCAGCACGCCGGGGCGGGCCTCGACCCTGCCTTCCGTCAGTTTCGCGATGCAGGACGAACAGGTGCCCTCCTGGCAGGCAAAGGGCACATCGGCATCAGCGCGCAGCAGGGCTGCCAGAAGGCTTTCACCCTCCTGCCAGGTGGTTTCATACTCCTTTCCGCCGCACAGGGCAGTGATGCGCGCGGTGGTCCCCGCGATGCCTGCGGTATGTGCGCCGGCTACCTCCAGCCACGGTTCGCTGCCGTCATCTTCGAGAACCATGCCGTAGCTTTCGCGGTGGATGTCCCTGAGCGGCACGGCCAGCGCCTGCAGGGCGCTTTCGGCGCAGTCCATGAAACCTTCGGGGCCGCACATGTAAAAGACCATCGGCAGGCCGTCCGATTGCGCAGCCCAGTCTGCAAAGCGGGAGCTGATGAAACGGCGGTCGATGCGGCCCCTGTGGCCGGTCCAGGCGCCGTCAGCGCGGCTCATCACATGTTCGACCGTGCATCGCTGCGGAAACCCGGAGGCCAGGGCGGCCACGTCTTCGGCCAGAATGACAGACTGCGGCGTCCGGTTGCCGTAGATCAGCGTTACCCTGTGGCCGGGCCCGGTCTCCAGCAGCCAGCGGGCGATTGCGTAAATGGGCGCGATGCCGGATCCGGCGGCCAGCAGCACCACGTGGCGCGCGTCCTGGAGATCCTTGAAAAACCGGCCGCGGGGGGGCTGCACTTCCAGCACATCCCCCGGAGCAGCCTGTTCGGTCAGCCAGGCGGAAAAGACCCCGCCCTCGATTTTCCGGACGGTGATGCGCAGGTCCTGGTCGAGGCCGGGTACGGAAGACAGCGAGTACTGCCGGGCAGCCGGACCCGCGCTGGTGTTCTTCTCAATCGTGAGGAACTGCCCGGGACGGTAGGCAAATGCTCTGTGCAGGTCCTTTGGGACAGCGAGTGTCAGGCTCACGGCATCATCGGTTTCGACCGTTCGTTTGACTATTTTCAGCGGGTAGGTGGCCATGCGTCCTCCTGTGCGGGTGAGGGGTCTTGGCGGCCCTGCAACCCCTTTGTGCGAAGTGATCTGGATGGGGCGGCAGAATCCCGGCGGCATTGCTGGCAGCCGGTCAGTCTTCGCCGGTGAAGCCATGCGCGGCGCGAATGTCCTGCCTGAAGGGATTCTGCTTCGACAGCTTCACGCCGCAGCGGCAGGCGTAGTTGTGGCCACAGGCTTTGGCAAAATAAGCGCGTTCCTGCTGCTGTTTGGCGGCCTTGCGGGCCCGGGCCGCCGGGCCGATGACATTGACCGACAGGACAGGCGCGCGGGTCATGTCCCCGCCGCAGGCAAAGCACATAAGCTCCAGCACTTCGGCCTGCGTAAAATCTGCGACCAGGTCGCGCGATGTGCTGCAGCTTTTGCAGCGGAATGTGTAAACCGGCATTTGTGCCTCCCCTGCGGCTGGCCGCGCGTCCCCGGGGCAGGGCGCACGGCGCGGGCCCGCCTTAGGCTGCCGCCTGTTTTTCGATGTGGTTTTTCACAAGCTCGACCGCGGCATTGGCATCCATGCCGTATTCCAGGCCCATCTTCCGGCCCAGCCCGATATTGGCCGCGGCGCCGCCGAACATCAGCAGATACCGGTCGCCCTTGCCCTGCTCCTCCAGGAGCTGCCTGGTCTTTTCAGCATAGACGGTGGAGGAATTGGTCATCACCGACATGCCGATGGCCACGGCGCCGTGTTCCTCGGCTGTTTGGACAAACTGCTCGGGCTTCACGTTCTTGCCCAAATCGATAACGTTGAAGCCGTTGGCCTTGAGCATCAGGCAGACCAGGTTCTTGCCGATGTCCTGGGTGTTGCCGCGCACCAGCCCGACCACAACCGTGCCGGTGGGGCCGCCATCGCCGCCCGAGGCCTCCAGGATCGGCGTCAGGACCGGCATTGCCTTGTCCATTGTTTTTGCGGCCTTCAGCATGTCAGTGACAAAACGCTCGTTGCGCTCGTACATGTCGCCGACGATCTTCATGCCCAGCGACAGCCCGTCGAACACGATCTCCTGAGCGCTCATGCCGCGCTCCAGGCCCTTCTTGGTCCACTCAATTGCCTTGTCGCCGTCGTATTCCATGATCGCCTCGACCAGGTGATGGTTCACCTCTTCGGCGGGGGAGAGGTTCTCGGCGTGGGTCTTCACCTCGGCGATCTGCTGGTCGTCTGCTGCCGAGGAGGAGCGTTTGCCGGGGTGCATCGGGTGGCCGGCCAGGTAGACGTTCGACAGATCCCCCAAGGCTTTGACATCCATGGGGTATTTGATGTCGGCGCATTGCTGGATCATCGCGTGCAGGTTCTCTTCGGGGATGTTCCAGTCGATATCGCAGCCGGGCATCACGATCAGCCCGCCGTTGTAGCCGACCTCGGCGGCCAGTTTCTTGACCTCGTTGCGGACGTCCTTGGTGGAGCCGTGCATCAGGGTGGAGTAGGGCGACAGGGTGCCCATCAGGGAAATCTGCCCGCCTATGGCCTGTTTGGCCTTGTCCATGCCCGGGTACATGTCGCCGTTGAAATTGAAGCAGCCATTACTGGCGATGTCGCGCCAGATCGGCTGGGTGAAGGTGCAGGTGTGGGTGAAGCCGATGCCCTTGAGGTCCTCGCTGATGTATTTGAACAGGCGTTTCTGGTAGGGCAGCCCGTGCTTGCGGTAGACCTCAGGCGGCAGGATGTCGGAGGAGTTGAACGGGTCGAGGATGTTGCAGACGTCGACGCCGGCCTCGAACATCATCCGGCAGACGTTCTGGACGATGTCCAGCGCCAGTTCCGTGACTTCGTGGGCGTAGTCCGGGTCTTCGGACAGGAGCTGCAGGAACTCTGAGGAACCGGTCATCAGCTGCGCCGTTGTGATCGGGCCGCCGACAGGAGTCGGGATGGCGTGGGTGTCTTTCAGCCCCAACTTCACATAGGTGCGGATTTCGTCCTGGATCGCCAGCACCCGCTTGGAGGGCTGGAAGCCTTCGCGCTCGTATTTCTCCTTGAACCGGTAGAATGCCTCGCGGGTGGGGGTAGGGTGCGTCACCAGCGAGGGCTGGGCATAGGGCAGGTAGTCCAGCTCGCAGCCGGGCACGCATTCGACCGGGGTGAACAGGTCTGTGCCCGCGATGATGACATCGCCGCCGAACTTATCCAGCGCCTTTTTCTTGGCATGCGCCTGGGCTTCGCCGTCCAGCAGGACCTGATCGACCCGGACCCCGCCCTCGCGGATGCCGCGGGTCATCAGCAAAGGCACCACGGGTACCTGGTCCGGGGTTTCGCTCATCGTCACGGCGGCGAACACGCGTTCGCGGCTGGTCATTTGCTTGTTCATGGAAATCCTCCCTTGGATGCGTTTCAGTTGAGCCGGGCGCCGCTGGCCGGCGAAAGCGCCCGCCAGCGCGCTGGCGGGCCGCCGCTCTCCCGCGCGCCAAAGAGCGCGCCGGTGGCGCAGAGCGCGGGAACGCCGGCTGACCGTGCGGCGGCGGCGGCCTTTTCGATGATGGATTTGACCGGGCCGAGGCTGCGGATCTGCTGCAGGTCGTCCGGGGTCAGGGCGCGCATGAACTGCACGCCGGTCATGGCGTGGGCGGCTTCGTCCGGGGTAGAGATATTGTCGACCGGGCCGCCGATGCAGGGGGCAGACATGGCGATATCGGCTGTCAGCAGGGCAAGCGAAGCGCGGTTTCCGGTTGCCACCGCGCGGCCCAGGGCCGCGGCGTTTACCGGCGTGTGCAGGATCATTGAAGCGGGGATCTTCTTGCGCACCTGCGGCAGCAGGACATTGCGGGCATAGAAGTCGAGGTTCAGCATATCCGCGCCCAGATCGGCAATGTCGCTGACAATCGACGAAATCGCGCCGCAGGAGTGAAAGCAGATCAGGCTGCCGCATTTGCTGCGGATCCGTGAAAACAGCGTTTGCAGCCGCGGGAAGATGAAAGTCCGGAAGTCCAGTTCCGACAGATACATGCCGGCCTCAAAGCCAAGGTCATCGCCGTAGACGATGATCTCCGGCGGCTCCGGCAGGGCGTCCAGGGCGGTCAGATAGGCCTCGGTGATGGTTTCCAGCGCCCAATCCAGCAACGCATTGGCGGTTTGGTAGTTCTCGGTCAGATCCAGCATGAACTGCCAGCCGTTGCGCAGCAGGAAGCAGGTGTCCAGCAGGCCCGGGCAGGGCGGGTCCAGGACCGCCGCTGCGCCGCTGCCGGTGTCGCGGAACTGAATGACCGGCGGCAGCACCGGGCGGGGATGCCGGTTCAGCGCCTCCCAGCCAGCGTGCTCCAGCGGATGATCATAGGGCGCATAGGTGCCGCCGCTTTCGAGCCAGAGCACCCCGTATGCATCCTGAAACTCCGGGGTGCGGGTCTCTGCTCCGGGCCAGACAAAGCCAACCCGCTGCAGATCCGATCCGGCGCGCGCGGCGTCCTTGGCGGACAGGGGCAGTGTTTCATAGACCGGGTGTCCCACGAATGAGGCATCATGGGATGGTATGGCCGCCCGGCGGAAGGCGGTGAGCGATGTGGTCCCGATGTCGGCCGGAATGCGCTCTGCCATGATCCGGGAAAGGGTTTCGCCCGGGGCCGTCATGACACATCGGCCAGTTTGAACATCTTCAAAAGCGCGTGGCCGTCCGGCAGGCTGCCGCCGTCCAGCTCCTGCGCGGCAAAGCCCAGGAATACTTCGGCGGACCCCAGCGCATGGGCCATCGGGGCGCATTTTTCGATGATCCCGTAGTGCAGGAAATCGCCCCCCGCCATCCGGCAGCAGGTCATTGCCGCCGCCAGCGACAGGTTGACATACTCCCGCCCCAGCGATGCCAGGCCGGTCCACTGCGGGAAGCAGTTGGAGAAGGCGCAGCCGGCCGGGTAGCCGAATTCTTCGCGCACCGCCTGAATGCCGCGCATGGCGATACCGACGGAGGGCGCATCCATCACCCCCAGGTCAACGATGGGGGTTTCGCAGCCGATCTCGTGCAGGATCGGGTGGAAGTGGTTTTCGATCATTGCCAGCGATCCGTCCGGGGTTGGATCGGCAATGCCGGTTGCCAGGATCATCACCCCGGCAGGTTTGTGGCGGCCAAGCGCCTCGATCTCTTCGTCTTCGCTGTCCTCGTTCAGCGAGGCGTAGACCGAGCGTTCGAGGATGCCCTTGCGGGCGGCGTATTCCAGGCCCGCGATGCGGACTTCGCTTTCGGTTGCGTTGAGCAGCAGCGGCAGGCCGGTGCGCTCTGCGGTGAAGCCGATGAACCGGCAGAAGGCATCCGGGTCGGATCCGATGACATCAAAGGCCATCTGGATGCCGTAGCGTTCTGCAAGGGTGTTGACGCGGGCAATCAGCTGCGCGGCCCGGGTGGCGTCAAAGGTTCCGGCAAAGGCGTCTTCAACAATCGAATGGTTGTCGTAGAAGATGCTGCCCACGGCCAGGCCGGTGTGGAACCCGGCCGGTCCGCCAATGGTGCAGTTGCCGATTTTCAGGGGTCTTGGGGTCTTCAACAGATGCTCTCCCGTAGCGGCGCGCGCGGCTGGCGCTGGGTCTTCATATAGCGTAAGAATAGACAGACAGGTCTGTCTACAAAATTCTTAAATTCTTATTTTGTGATTTTAAAACAGGGCATTAATGATTTGTTTTCTGAGGTCGCTTGGAAAATTCTGTCTCATTTTGCAGATTCGCCACCTGCAAGATGCTTGTGCGGGCCGGCGCGGAACCCTACATTGCAGACACCCGAGGAGACCTGCATGCTGACTGCCGCCGACCCTTCTGCAATGAAAGCGCGGGACCGCATCCTGCACACCGCGTACAGGCTGTTCTCCAGCCGCGGCATTTCACAGGTCGGCATCGACACTATCCTTGCGGAATCCGGCTGCGCCAAGGCGAGCCTCTACAAGCACTTCAAGTCAAAGGAGGAGCTGGTTCTGGCCTTTCTTGAGCTGCGCGAAGATCTGTGGACGCGGGGCTGGCTGGAAGAAGAGGTGAGAAAGGCAGCGGCCTCTCCGGAGGCGCGGCTGCTGGCGGTTTTCGACGTCTTCGACAGCTGGTTCCGGCGCCGTGATTACGAGGGCTGCGCCTTTGTGAACGTGCTGCTGGAGAGCGAAATCAACTCGCAGGTTCATCGCGCCGCCTCCCGCCATCTGGCCGCGATCCGGCATTTCATCAAAGGCCTGGCGCAGGATGCGGGCCTGCAGGACCCAAGCGGTTTTGCGGAGGTCTGGCACTTTCTGATGAAGGGCTCCATCGTGTCCGCCTATGAAGGCGAGCGGCTGTCAGCAGCCCGGGCCCGCGAAGGCGCCAGGCTGATTTTGGAGGGCTGGCCCCGGGCGGCGCAACCTCCGGCCGGGTAAGGCGGGGCGCGGCTATTGGCAGCGGCAAGACCGGCGATGCCAGGAGCGGCTTGAAAGTTCTGCCCGTGTTTTCCATTCTGGTGCACGCGCTTACGCCATCAGCATGGAAAGGATGCCGTGCAAATCCGCCCGCCCATATCCCCGGCGCCGTCTGGAAAGTTCAGCAAGACCCTGAGCTTTGAGATCTACGTGCGCCCCGGGTTTTCGCATCTCGAACTGTCATCGGTGATTTCAGTGCTGCAGACGGCCAATGCGCTGGAGGCCGGTGTGCAGTTCACCTGGCAGGTGGCATCGGATTTGCCGGGCCTGGTGTCCAGCAGCTCCGAGATTCTGGTGCGGGCAGAACCGGCGATCGGCGACCAGTATCTGAAGGACTACCTGTTTGTCACCGGCGGGAGCAATTGCGGCGGCGGCAATTGGATGCAGCGGGCCCGGGCGATGCAAAAACTGCGCCGCCCGGTGCTGCTGCTGTCGGAGGCGGCCACCGCCTACATCCGCGCTGCGGCGCCGTTGTCCGGGCCGGCGACCACCCATTGGCAGGATGCGCGGGCGCTTGCGGAGACCGGGAACTACCCGACGGTCACAAACCGTCTGGCCGAAAACAACGCCGGGATTTTCACCTGTGCCGGCCACGGGCATACGGCGGAGATCGTCATCCGGCTGTTGTCAGAGATCCTGTCGCCGCAAGATTGTGCCGAGCTGACAAGCGCAATGGCCCTGGAGACCGCCCGGGGCTTTTCGGGGGAGCAGCCCAGAGGGGCCGGCGGCAATTTCAATTTTCTGGGCGGCAAGCTGGCCAAGGCCATTGCCATCATGGAGGAAAGCGTCGAGGCCCCGCTGCCCACAGCCGCCATTGCGGAACGGGCGGGATTGTCCGTCCGCCATTTGGAGCGGCTGTTTCTGTCTCATCTCGACACCACGCCGGCGCGGCACTACCGCCGGGTGCGGCTGAAGCTGGCGGGGAAGCTGATTACGGACACCAGCCTGCCGGTTGTCGATATCGCCCTGGCCTGCGGTTTCCCGTCGTCAGCCTCGCTGGCCAAGGCCTACCGTCATGAGTTCGGCGTCACCCCGCACCAGCTGCGCAGCGGCAGAAAGGGCCCTGCTGCAAAGTAGCGCAGGCGCGGAGGGGAGGCGGCAGTTTCAGCCCAGCCGCCGCGCCATCCGGTAGGTGGTAATCCCATGGTAGCCCGCATGTGCCCGGCCGCCGGTGATCTCAAACCCCAGGGCGCGGAATTTGTTCTGATTTTCCACCAATGCGGTTCGGGTTTCCAGCACCAGCCGGGATTTGCCGCGCTGGCGGGCTATGGCCGAAGCGCGTGTGATCATCCGCCGGGCGAGGCCGCCGCCTTTGTGCCCGGTCTGGATGGCGAACCGGCCCAGGAACAGCTCATCCTTTGCTTCTTTGAGAAACAGGCAGCCCGCTAGCTGGGCGCCGTCGGCAGCGATCATCAGATGTTCGCGCTCTGCACGCCGGGCCAGGTCGGCAGCGGTGCAGCCATACACCGTGCTGGGCGGGTCGACCTTGCCGACGGTATGGGCAAAGGCATGGCGTAAAAGCCCAAGCAGGCCGGGCCAGTCCTGAAAGTTTTCCGGATTGAGCGTGATCTTTGGTAAAGACCTCACTGTAATGACCTCAGGTGCGGCGGGCGTCTGGCTGCTTGCGGGACTGGTATTCGACTGGAGCAATGCCAAATTTCCTTTTAAAGCTGCGGGCAAAGGCGGTGGTGCTGGCAAAGCCGCAGGCAACAGAGATCGCCGGCAGCCGGTAGTCGGTTTCGCTCAAGAGCTTGCGGCCGCGTTCCAGCCGCAGATCGCGGTAGTAATGCGCAGGTGTGCGGCCGGCGTGGGTGCTGAACAGCCGCTCCATGTGGCGGCGCGAGATCGCCGCGCGCCGGGCGACTTCCTTCAGCGGCAGCGGATCTTCCAGGTTCTCGGCCATGATACCGGCTGCCTTGACCAGATGCGGGCTGCGGCTGCCGAGCAGATAGGAGAGCGAACTTTGCGGATGTTCCTGGCCGCTGCGCAGGCCCGAGTGGACGCATATGCCGGAGACGGTGCGGGCAAAGCGCTGTCCGTGGTGGCTGGCAATCAGATGCAGCGAAAGATCCAGCGCCGCAGTGCCGCCGCTGCAGGTCAGGACCTGGCCATCCGCGCAGAACAGCTGGTCCAGCGGCGCCAGTTCCGGGAAGCGTTCGCAAAACCCCAGCCGGTCCTCCCAGTGCAGGGTGAAACCGCCGGATTTCAGCAGCCCGGCCTCGGCCAGCAGCCCGGTGCCGCCGGAGACCGCTCCGACCGTGGCGCCGAACCGCGCCTTGCGCCGCAGCCAGCTGACCGACGAAGCTTGCGCAGAATGCTGAGCAGAGGGGCCTGCAACGATGAGGTAGTAATCTGCCGGGGGCGCATCGGGAAGCGGCCCGTCCACCCCCAGTTCTGTGCCGTTGGAGCAGGTTACGCTGCTGCCGTCTTCGGACAGGGTATGCCAGGTGTACAGCGGCTGTGCGGCCAGCTGGTTGGCAATCCGCAGGGGCTCAATCGCAGAGCTGAAGCTGAGCATGGAAGCGCCGGGCAGAAGGAAGAACGCAAAGGACTTTTGCGGCAGGTCCCCGGGGAGAGAGTGTGAGGGCGCCCGTCCGCGGCCTGTGCCAGGTCCGGCGCTTCCAGCTGTGCACGGCCCCAAGGAGCCAGGGGGCCGTGCAGAGAGGGTCCGGTCAGCCTTCATAATCGCTGAGGGTGAAGAACAGCGTGTCGCCGATTTCACACAAGGCAGGCGTGCGCTTGCAGAACACCACGCCGCCTTTGTTGAAGCGCAGCTCTTCCGGCTTTTCCCACGGCTCTTTCAGGTTCCAGATGTAGCCCGCCAGCTGGCCGTCCTCGACCACGTCGCCGAGGTTCACAACCGGCTCGAACATGCCGTCCTTGCCTGCAAAGATGTAATGGTCACCGGTCTGCATCGCCTTGAGCGAGACCTTGTGCTCGGGGTCGGGCAGGTGCTCGTCCTTGGTGAAGACGCCCAGCTCGCGCAGGCAGCGCTTCATGCCGTTGAAGCCGAACTCGCGGATCCAGGGGCGGATCTTGCCGGCGCCGCCGAGTTCGGTGGACAGGTAGATCTTGTCCTGCGGCAGGATTTCACCGGACAGGGTTGTTTCATGCACCCGGTCGCCGACGATGCCCAAGGGCGCGCCGAACAGCTCCAGGAACTTCATCTGCATCGCGTCCTTCTGGGCGTCGCCCATCAGGCGGATCTTGACCGAGGGGTGGTGGTCGATGGATTTGCCGGCCGAGTGCAGGTCAAAGAACGCATCGCCGCGCGGCACGATGTGGTTGGTGATGTACCAGGCGATCATCTCGGTCGGGGAGCCGTACTGGTTGCCCGGGAACATCCGGTTCAGGTTGGCCTCTCCAGTCCAGTCCAGCGGCGAGGTGCGGCGCCCGGCATAGAAGGCCGGGGCGTTGGCCGCGGGCAGGAAGATGATCTGGCCTTTGATGTCTTCGGGCTCCAGCTCCTGGTACAGGCCGTTGCAGATCGAGACACCTTCGTATTCGTCGCCATGGTTGGCGCCGATCACCACCGCGACGGGGCCGTCGCCGTTCTTGATCGACATAATCGGCATCGGCAGCCAGCCATAGGCCGATCGGTCCGAGGAGAACTGGATGCGCACGTAGCCGTGCTGCTTGCCGTCGGCGTCCAGATCGATCTCGCAGGAGGGGGCGAGGGAGACTTTGGGGCAGGGCATGGGAAATTCCTTCTGTATTATGCCGCTTGTGCATTGGATTGGAGTTTGCGCCAGGCGGCGCCGAGTTTGGCGATGCCGTCCTTGATTTCGTCTACCGTGATGAAGCTGTAGGCCATGCGGATGCAGTTGCCGGGATCGTCATTGGGGAAGCTGAGCCGGCCGGAGGAAACCTCGACGCCTTCTTCAATGCCCAGTTCGACCAGACGTTCCGCATCGGTGCCCTCGGGCAGCGCGGCCCAGAGGAAATAGCCGCCGTGCGGAGCGCGGATTTTGGCTTCCGGGATGTGTTCGGCAAAGGCTTCGATCATCGCGTCGCGATGGATGCGCATCTGGTGGATCATTTCGTCGATGTGATGCGCCATCTTGTTGGACTGCATCAGCTGCACCACGATGCGCTGGGCAAAGGCGTTGGAGCCGCCATCGGCCTTTTGCATCGCCATGCGGCGGATCACGCCGGCGTCGCCGATCGCCCAGCCGACGCGCAGGCCAGGGGCGAGGATCTTGGACACGGTGCCGAGGCTGATCACATGGCCGGTGGTGTCCATGGATTTGATCGAGGGGATCACTTCGCCCTCGAACCGGATGCGGCGGTAAGGGTCGTCCTCGCAGATCACGAAGTTATAGCGCTGCGCCAGCGCCAGCATCTTTTTACGGCGCGCCAGCGAGGTGGTGACGCCGGTCGGGTTGTGGAAGTCCGGCACGTCGAACAGGAGCTTGGGCATCTGTTCGGCGTTGTTTTCCATCCGCTGCAGTTTTTCTTCCAGCTCGTCGGCGCAGAAGCCTTCCTCATCCTGACCGATGTCCAGGAAGCGCACGTTGTGGGTGCGCATGATGTGGACAGCAGTCATATAGGTCGGGCGGGTGACGATCACGGTGTCGCCGGCCTCGCAGAAAGTACGCAGCGCCAGATCAAAGGCGCTTTTGGAGCCGTAGGTGACCAGCACGTTCTCGCGGCTGGCCTTGATGCCGTCCTCGGCCACGAAGTTGCAGATCTCGTCGCGCAGGTCGTCGAGGCCCATCAGCGGCGCGTATTGCATGGCTTCTTCGCGCAGGGGGCCCACGGCCTCGGTCGCCTCGCGCACCACGTCGGGCAGGCAGGGCGGGTAGGCGGCGCCGGAATTGAGGGCGATGGTGCCCGGCGCGTGGTCGAACACCGATTTGCCAAGAATGGCAGAGCGGCGGGCGTATCTGAAATCAGTCATTGTCTTTCCAGTCAGGTTCAGGATGCGGCGGCCATGCGGGCGGCGGTAAAATCCTCGATCGCGGCCCCCACGGATTTAAAAACGGTGATTTGGCTGTCCGACTTGCGCGGCTGCGCCTCGCCCCGGCACAGCTCGGCCATGTCGCCAACGATATCGGCACGGGTGATGGTGCCCTCCGCAAGCGGTTGGGTGATGTCGCCGGCCTCGGCCATGGCGCCATCGTAGGTGTCGACGATGATGCCGCCTGCGGCGCGCTTCAGCGCCTCGCTGTCGGCTTCGCGCATTTCGGTGGTGAAACCGCCAACCAGATCGAGGTGGGTGCCGTCTTTCAGCAGAGCGCCCTTGATCAGCGGCTCATTGGTAATGGTGGCGGCGGCGATGACGTCGGCTTCGGCGACGGCGGCGTCGAGGTCAGCGGCGACGGTGACGGCCTCGTCGAACTGATTGGCCAGCGCCTGGGCTTGCTCGGGGCGGCGGGCCCAGATCTTGACCGTTTCATAGCTGCGCACGGCGCGGTGGGCCGGGATCAGGTTGCCGGCAATGGTGCCCGCGCCGACGATCAGCAGCGATTTGGCATCCTTGCGCGCCATTTGGTCGGCCGCGAGGGCAGAGGTGGCGGCGGTACGGCGCGCGGTCAGCTCGCCGCCCTCCATCACCGCCTCGGCCTGGCCGGTCACCGCGTCGAACACCATCACGCTGGCGTTCACCGCGGGCAGGTTGCGGGCCGAGTTGCCGGGGGCGATGAACAGGATCTTCACCGCCAGCTTGCCGCCTTCCTCCCAGGCGGGCATCGCCAGGAACGTGGCATCCGGCTCACCCGGCACCGGCACGGCATGCGCGGTGCGCAGGGGCTGCGAAACGCCTTTTGCAAATGCCCCATTCAGTTCGGAAATCAGTGCCTCCCAGGGCAGGGCGGCCTGCATGTCGCTGTCGGTGAAGAGTTTCAACTGGCTGTCCTCCCGCTGCCGGTTTTGCTGGATAATATATTATCTAGTATCAAGCGGCGTCAAGCGTTGTGACAGCCCGCGTTAAAGCACCGGTCTGGCCCAACGCAGCAAGGCCGTGCGGCGGTTCTGTTGCCATTGCGGCTGTGATGCCGTTTTGAGAATCAGCCTTGCCGGATTGCGGATTCGATCCTGAGATTCTCTGGGACGCCGCCTGTTTCGGTAGATGGCGCGGCTGAGGAGGGGATGCGCTGAGAACCCCTGTTTTCTTGGGCAATCGCCCCCTTTCAGGTGCTGGTTTCGCCCAATTCTCAGAAAATCCTTGCTCTAAATAATATATTATCTAGTATGACAGCACGCAAACACAGCTCGTGTAAGGTACGACATGACAGCCCCATACGCAGATTTCACCAAAGAAGAGTTCGAAGCGCGCTACGCCAAAACCCGTGCGCTGATGGCCGAGAAAAACCTCGACGCCATGCTGATCACCGAACGCCTGAACTATCAGTATTACACCGGCCACCGCTCCGAGCAGTGCGCCGTGGACAAGATCCGCTCCTATATGTTCATCCTGCCCAAGGATGGCGACCCGACCCTGATCACCATGCCCTTTGAGGTGGCACAGGTGGAGCAGACCTCCTTCATCACCGACATCCGCACCACCGGCGGGCTGATGGGCCACCCAGAGTTCATCATCGGCGTGCTGAAGGACCTGGGCCTTTCCAAGGCCCGCATTGGCGCCGAACTGGGCCGCGAGCAGTATCTGGGTATTTCCTACCTTGGCCTGCAGGAAGTGATGAAGGGCCTGCCGGAGGCGGATTTCATCGACGCCGCCGACATTATCCTGAAGGTGCGCAACGTGAAGTCGCCGCAGGAAATCGAATACCTGCGCCGCGCCTCGATCATTTCCGCCGAAGCGCAGAAGAAGACCTTTCAGGAGGTGCGTGCGGGCATGACCGAAAACGAGGTCGCCCAGATCCTGCGCCAGAACCTGATTGCCAACGGTGCCGAGAAGATCTCGCTGCTGTGCGTGCTGTCGGGTGCCAACGAGAAAGGCATCGTGCTGCTGCCCACTGACCGGGTGATCCAGAAGGGCGAAACCCTCGGGTTTGACGTCGGCGTCAGCTACAAGGGCTATTGGTCGGATCTGGCGCGAACCGCGTCGATCGGCAAACCTTCGGATGCGCTGAGCGAGTTTTACACCTGGGCCATGCAGCTGCGCCATGACTGCAACATGCAGCTGACAGCAGGCAACACCCCTGCACATGTGATTGAGGTGGTCGACAAATACCTGGCTGAACGGGGCCTCAAGACCATGGGCGTGGGCCGGGTCGGTCACGGTGTCGGCATCGAAACCACCGAATACCCGTCGCTGGCGGCGTTTGAGGACATCACCTTCGAGGTCGGCAACGTCTTTGCCTGCAACCCGAACTTCTCGAACGAGCTGGGCTTCATCAACGCCGAGGACAACTGGGCGGTGACGGAAGGCGAGCCGGACCTGCTGTCGGCGCCGGTTGCCGAATGGGAGATCCCGGTCATCGAAGCCTGATGAGGATGTGAATCATAGGCGCCGCGGGGAGATCCGCGGTGCCGCACCAAGGGAGGAAGATATGAAAATCAATGAATTGCGCCGGACACTGCTCAAGACAGTGGCGGCAGCTGCATTGGCCGGGGTGCCTGCGATGGGCATGGCCGAAACGCTGGAAGAGCGCGGCAAGGCGGATGGGCTGCGGGTCGCCTATTACAACTTTGCCCCCTTTGCCTATGTCGATGGCGACGGCAAGGTGATTGGCGAGCAGGTGGAAATCCTGCGCCATGTGCTGGGCGAAATGGGCCTGAGCATCGCCTCTGAAACCTCGACCGAATGGGGCAACCTGATCCCGGGGCTGAAGGCCGGCCGGTTTGATATCGTGGCGGCGGCGATGTTCGTGACGCCCAAGCGCTGCAACGAGGTTGCCTTTTCCGAGCCGACATTTGGCATCCAGCAGGCGCTGGTGGTGAAAAGCGGCAACCCTGCGGGTCTGTCGGAATATGAAAGTGTGCGCGAGGCGGGCGTGACGATGGCGGCGATCTCCGGCACTGCCCAGGTCGACTGGGCCAAGAGCGTCGGCGTCGAGGAAGCCAGCATCATGCAGGTGCCGGATACGCCGACCGGGCTGGCGGCTGTGCGCGCGGGCCGGGCCGATGCCTTTGCCATTGATGCGCCTGGCGCACGTCTGGCGGTGGCCGGCAACGACGGCGGCGCGTTTGAGATGCTGCAGCCCTTTGCCGAGGTGGATGGCAAGCCCGCCAGCCCGCATGGCGCCTATGCGGTTCGCCCGGATGAAGCGGCATTTGTCGCGGCCTTCAATGCCAAGCTGGCCGAATTCATTGGCACGCCGGAGCATCTGAAGATCATGGAGGCGCATGGGCTGCAACCCAGCGAGCTGCCCTCGCGCAGCACTGCCGATCTTTGCAAAGGCTAACCCAGGCGGGGTCTTCGGACCCCGTCCACTGACTGATCAAGGCTGGACGATGACGACGCAAGACCAGATGCCGCTGACTGAGACTGTGCTGGGCGAAAGCCCCGGCCCGTTCCGGGTGGGCGTGCTGGCGCTGGCCAATGACCAGGTGATCGAACGCGACCTGGGGCGGCTGCTGCCTCGGAACGTGCTCACCTTCACCACCCGCATTGCCTTTGGCGGCGATTGCACCGTGGGTCAGCTGGCCAAGATGGCGCCGCAGCTGGCGGAAGCCGCGCGGCAGTTGAACCCGGAGGTGGCGCTGGATGCGGTAATTTTCGGCTGCACATCCGGCACCATTGCCATTGGTCCGGACGTGATCCGCGATGCCATCCAAACTGTGCGGCCTGGTGCGCTGCTGGTGAACCCGGTGGAGGCCGCCGCAGGCGCGCTGCGCCACCTGGGCGCACGCCGCATCAACCTGGTGACGCCGTACGAGCCGGAGATTGCGGCCCGCATGGCGGCGCAATTTGAGGCGGCGGGCTTTGCTATCAACCGCCGGTATGACTTCGGCATCACCGCCTCGGAAAACATCAGCCGGGTCCGGCCTGAAGCGATCCTTGAAGCTGCCGCCCGGCTGGGCGGGGAAGGGGCGGAGGCTATCTTTATCTCCTGCACGGATTTTCAGTCGCTGGAGGTTTTGGAGCGGATCGAGACAGAGACCGGCATCCCGGCGGTGTCCAGCAATCAGGCGATGGCCTGGGACATTCTGGCCTCGCTGGGTGTGACGGGCGGCCTGCCGGGCTATGGCCGGCTGCTGCGCGGCACACCAAACTGACGACAAAATAAAACAGGGAGAAAACTCATGACATTCAACAAGATCCGCAGAACCGTGCTGAAAGGCGCCCTGGCGGCAAGCGTGGCAATGCTGCCCGCTGTGGCGGCCCATGCCGAAAGCCTGATGGACCGCGCCAAGGGCGAGGGGCTGCGCGTCGCCTTCTATAACTTCAAACCCTATGCCTATCAGGACGACAGCGGCAATCTTACCGGCACTGACGTCGAAACCCTGCGTGCGGTGCTGGACGCAATGGGCGGCAAGATCGCCGAGGCCAAGTCCACCGACTGGGGCGCATTGATCCCCGGCGTCAAGGCCGACCGTTTCGACGTCGTGGCTGCCGGCATGTTCGTCACCCCCAAGCGCTGCGCAGAGGTGCAATTCTCTGAGCCGACTTTCGGCATCCAGCAGGCGATGGTGGTGGCCAAGGGCAACCCCAAGGGCGTCACCAACTATGAATCCGTGGCCGATCAGGGGCTGAAGATCGGTGTGGTCTCGGGCTCTGCCCAGAAAGGCTATGCCGAGGCCGTCGGTTTGACCGACACCAGCATTTCGCAGCTGCCCGACAACCCGACCGGGGTGGCTGCCCTGCGTGCGGGCCGTATTGATGCCTGGGCGGTCTCGGCCCCCGGCGTGCGTCAGATCATCGAAAGCCTGCCGGATGCGCCGATTGAATCCACTGCACCCTTTGCCGAGGTGGCAGGTAAGGCAGCAGTTTCGCACGGCGCCTTTGCCTTCCGTCCGGCGGATGCGGAATTTGTTGCGGCCTTCAATGCCGAGCTGACCAAGTTCATCGGCTCCGACGCGCATATCGCACTGTTGCAGGAGCACGGCATGACCGCCGACGAACTGCCGATCAGCGCCACTGCCGAGCTCTGCGGCAGCTAAGACCAACAGCCTCCTCCGGCTCCGGACCCGGGGGAGGCTTGAACGGATGGGGAGGGCCGGATGGTACCAAGAATAGCCATTGTCATTGGCTTGGCCGCCTTTTTGGCGGGCTTGTCGGTGGCGACCTTTGCCGAGCTGAAGATGTTTCTGCCCGCGATCCTGAAAGGCGCGGTGGTGACGGTTCAGATCTCGGTGCTGTCCTGGCTTGTCTTCATGGCCATGTCGCTGATTGCCGGTGTTGCCCGGGCCAAGGCCTCCGGCGCGGTGCTGTGGCTGGCGGTGGGATACATCGAGATATTCCGCGGCACCTCTCTGCTGGTCATTTTGTTCTGGCTGTTCTTTGTGATGCCCGAATTCGGCCTTACCATGTCGCCGGTTCTGGCGGGTGTGCTGGGCATCGGGCTGAACTTCGGCGCCTATGGCGCAGAGATTGCCCGCGGCGCTATCGGAGCAGTGCCAAAGGGTCAGACCGAGGCAACCATTGCCCTCAACATCTCACCCTGGAACCGGATGGTGCGCATCATCCTGCCGCAGGCCATCGCCATCATGATTCCCGGCATGGTCAACCTGACCATTGAGCTGATCAAGGCCACCGCCCTGGTCTCAGCCGTTACCCTGGTCGACATCACCTATGCCAGCGTGCAGCAGAACCAGCTGCATTTCCGCACCGTGGAGATCTTCGCGATCACGCTGATGCTGTATTACTGCTTTGCCCAGTTCGTGCGCTTTGGCGGCGACGCCTTGGAAGAGCGCTTCTCCCGCCACTTGAGCAAGAGGGTCTGAGCCATGGACTGGAGATGGGATTTCACATTCGACGTGGTGCTGCCCAAGATGTGGGAAGCCGCAGGCGTCACCGTCTGGGCCACAGTCGCAAGCTTTGTTCTGGCGCTGATTGGCGGCCTCATCCTGATGCTGCTGAAAACGCACCGCTCGCCCTGGATCAGCAGGCCGGCCACTGAGTTCATTGAGTTCATCCGGGCAACACCCCTGTTGGTGCAGATCTTCTTTCTGTTCTTCCTGCTGCCCGATTTCGGCATCACCCTGCCGCCGCTGACCACAGGCATTCTGGCCATCGGCATCTATAATTCTGCCCTGTGTGCTGAGGTCTACCGGGCCGGGTTCCAGGCCGTGCCCAAGGGCCAGTGGGAGGCCTGCATTGCGCTGAACCTCTCGACCTACCGCACCTTCCGGGATGTGATCATCCCGCAGTCGCTGCCCCCCATTGTGCCTGCGCTGGGCAACTACCTGGTAGCGATCTTCAAGGAAACGCCGCTGCTGTCCTTCGTGGCGGTTGCGGAAATCATGCAAATCTCCAAGCTGATCGGCGCGGAATACTACCGCTTTACCGAAGCCGTCACCATTGCAGGGATCTTCTTCCTGGTGATGAGCCTGATCGCCGCCTTCCTGATCCGCCTGGTGGAGAACTACGTCAAGAGGAGCATCCTGCATTGACCCATCCCATGATCCAATTCGACAAGGTGCTGAAAGCCTATGGCGCGCTGCAGGTTCTGAAGGATCTCGACTTCAGTGTGGACAAGGGCGAGGTGGTCTCGATCATCGGCCCCTCGGGTTCCGGCAAGACCACGGTGCTGCGGGTTCTGATGACGCTGGAAGGCATTCAGGGCGGCACCATGTATGTGAATGGCGAGCCGCTGAACAGGATGCAGAAGAACGGCACGCTGGTCGATGCCAGCACCGCGCATGTGCGCCGGATCCGTTCGAAGATCGGCATGGTGTTCCAGAACTTCAACCTTTTCCCGCATATGACGGCACTGGAGAACTGCATCGAGGCGCCGGTGCATACGCTGGGCCAATCGAAGGCAGAGGCAACCGAGGAGGCGATGCGACTGCTCACCATGGTCGGGCTGGCCGACAAGGCGGGCCACTATCCCAGCCAGCTGTCGGGCGGCCAGCAGCAGCGGGTGGCAATTGCCCGCACCCTGGCAATGCATCCGGAGGTGCTGCTGTTTGACGAGCCGACCTCGGCGCTGGACCCGGAGATGGTAGGCGAAGTGCTGGAGGTGATCCGCGACCTGGCGAAATCAGGCCGTTACACCATCCTGCTGGTCACCCACCAGATGGGCTTTGCCAAGGAGGTCTCGGACCGGGTGTGCTTCTTCGACGGCGGCCGCATGGTCGAGCAGGGTGCACCCGGGCAATTGTTCGACAACCCGCAGAACGCGCGGCTGCAGCAGTTCCTGTCCAAGGTGCTGGAGGCGGGGTGAGCATGGCAGCGGTGCGGTATCCCCTGCTGGAGGGCGTGTGGCCCGATGCGGTGGCGCTGCGTCAGGCGCTGGCGCAGGGGGCAGTTTCCGCGCGCGCAGCGCTGGAGAGCTGTTTTGCGGCCATCGACCGGGTAAACGGTGCGTTGAGCGCGGTGGTTTATCAGGACCGGGCCGGGGCGCGGGTGGCGGCGGATGCTTGCGATGCGGCGGCGGCGCCCATTGGACCGCTGCATGGAGTGCCGGTGACTGTGAAGGAGTGCTTTGACTGGCAGGGGCATCCTACCACCTGGGGAGATCCGGCACGGTCGGATACGGTTGCCGCGGAGGATTCCGCCGTGGTGGCGGCGCTGAAACGGGCCGGGGCGGTGATCCTCGGCAAGACCAACATTCCGCCCTACCTGTCCGATTGGGAGACCGCCAATCCGCTGTTCGGCGCCACTCGCAACCCCTATGACCCCGAACGCAGCGCGGGCGGCTCTTCTGGCGGGTCGGCAGCGGCGGTGGCTTCAGGCATGTCCTACATCGATATCGGCAGCGACCAAGGCGGCTCGATCCGGCTGCCTGCGCATAACTGCGGCGTGCATGGGCTGAAGCCCAGCTGGGGGCGGATTTCCCTGCGCGGCCACAGCCCATTGGGCGAGCTGCGGGAGCCGGATATCGGCGCGGCGGGGCCGCTGGCACGCTCGGCGCGGGACGCGGCGCTGGCCTATTCAGTTCTGAGCGGGGATGCTGGAGGGGCTGCAGTGGACACGGCCTCGTTGCGGATTGCGCTGCTGCCTGATTTGCCCGGCTGCCCGGTCGAGGACAGCTACCGCGCTGCCATAGAGGCTTTCGCCAGCCGGTTGCGGGCAGCAGGTGCCAGCGTGGCGGAAGCCGCGCCGGAAATCGATTTTGACCGGGCAACCGAACTGATGAACCTGCTGGTGCGGGCGGAAACCGCGCGCAAGGCGGAGCTGGCGGCAGAGTTCCGTGCCCGCCAGGGCGCCGATGCCCCCGCAGGCGCCTATGCGGCGTTGAATGAACGCGGCAATGCGCTGAGCCACCGCGATTGGCTGGTGCTGCATGAGGAACGGCTGCAGCTGTGCCAGATGCTGAAGGGCTTTTTCGCAGACTACGACCTTCTGCTCTGTCCGGCGGCGGCCGGGGCAGCGGCGCCCCTGCGCCCCGATTGCGAGGTCACCGCCCGCACGGTGATGGTGAATGGCCGCGAAGAACCGATCCTCAAGCAGCATATGCTGCACATGCTGGGCAGCCTGTGCTATCTGCCCGCGCATGTGATGCCAATCGGGGGGCTGCCTTCCGGCCTGCCGCTTGGTATTCAGCTGATTGGCGCTTTGGGGCAGGACCATAAGGTCCTGGCGGCGGCCGAGGCTTTTGGCCGCCTGGAATGTGACGAATAGGTACGGTGGATCATGAAGAACATTCTCAACTACGGTGATGGCCCCAAGGCGATCTATGAGGTTCTGAAACAGCAGATCATTGCTGGTGAGCTGAAGGCTGGGGAAGAGCTGAAGATCATGCCGCTGGCCAAGGAGATGGACATCTCTATTGTGCCGCTGCGCGAAGCGATCCGGATGCTGGCGGCCGAAAGCCTGGTGGAGCTGCGTCCCCGCCGCAGCCCGATCATCGCCAGGATGAATGAACGCGAGCTGATCGAGATGAACCAGATCCGCGGCGCGCTGGAACCCATTGTGCTGGCCGACGCGGTGCCGCGCCATACCGAGGCGACCATCGCCGCCTGCCAGACGCTGATCGAGCAGGACGAACGCTCCACCGATCTGTGGGAGAAGGTGGAGCTGAACCGCCAGTTCCACCTGGCGCTGCTGGAGCCCTCGATCATGAAGCGTTCGCTGGCGATCATCGGCGACCAGTATGACGGCATCGCCCGCATCACCCAGTTCCGCGTGGTCGATCATGGCGGCATGGTCGGCAAGCATAACTTCGAGCATGAGGCGATCCTGGATGCGGTCCGGGTGGCCAATGTGGAAAAGGCGGTGGTGCTGATGACCCGCCATATCGATCACGCAACAGTGCGTGCCAAGCACGAGCTGAGCCAAGCGGTGGAGGCGGGCCCGGCTGCGGGCAGCGCCGCCGCGAAAGCGACCAAGGGCTGACAAAGCCCTCAACAGGGAAGACAACAGATGAAGACCTGCGACTATGTTGTGGTGGGAGCCGGCAGCGCCGGCGCCATCATTGCTGCACGCCTTGCGGAAGACCCTTCGGTCTCTGTCCTGCTGCTGGAGGCGGGGCCGAGGGACACAAGCCCCTTGTTCCATGTCCCGGCGGCGATGCGCTATGCCTACAACGCCCCGAAATACAATTGGAACTACGAGACCGAGCCGGAGCCGTTCCTGAACAACCGGGTGCTGGTGCAGCCGCGCGGCAAGGTGCTGGGGGGCTCCAGCTCGATCAACGGCCAGCTCTATCTGCGCGGCCACCCGATGGACTATGAGGGCTGGGCTGAGGCCGGGGCCAAGGGCTGGTCTTATGCCGAGGTGCTGCCCTATTTCAAACGGCTGGAAACTCGGGTGGATGGCGCCAGCGAGTACCGCGGGGCCGAAGGCAGGATCCGCGCCTCGACCATGGGAGCGGACAACCCGCTGACCCAGGCCTTCCTGCAGGCGGGCAGCGAGGCGGGATACCTGCGCACCGATGACGTGAACGGCGGTCAGCAGGATGGCTTTGGCCTGCTGCCCAAAAACGTGGCCGGCGGCCGCCGCTCCTCGACGGCACAATGCTATCTGCGCAACCCGCCGGCCAACCTGACCATCGAAACGGGCTGCCACGTGCGCAACATCGTGATGGAGGGGCGCAAGGCCACAGGCCTGCGGATGGTGCAGAACGGGCAGGAAGTGACGGTCAAGGCGAACCGCGAGGTGATCCTCTCGGCGGGCGCCTTCAACAGTCCGATGATTTTGATGCACTCCGGCATCGGGCCGGCTGCGCAGCTGCGGGAACAGGGCATCGAAGTGCTGCACGACCTGCCTGGCGTGGGCGAGAACCTGATGGACCACCCGCTGACCTCGCTGCAGGTGGCCTGCACGCAGGCCGTGACGCTCTACAAGCATTTGAACCTGTTTTCGCAGGCCAAAGGTGTGCTGGATTGGCTGCTGACCCGCAAGGGGCTGCTGGCCAACAACCATTTCGACGCGGTCGGTTTTGTGCGCACCAAGGCTGGCGTGCGCTTCCCCAACCTGCAGATTGCTCTGTTCCAGATCGCGGTGGCCGAGGGGTCGGCGGACTTCGTCAAGGAGCACGCCTTCCAGCTGCAATTTGCCAACCAGCGCCCGCAAAGCCGCGGTTATGTGCGGCTGGCGTCAAACGATCCCTTCGCTGCGCCGCGCATCCGGTTCAACCTGCTGGAGCACCCGGAAGACGTAGAGGAGCTGAAAGCCGGTTTCCGCCTCAGCCGGGAATTGGTGCAGCAGCCCTCGCTGGCGGCCTTTACCGGCAAGGAAATCTTCCCCGGCGCGCAGGTCGAAAGCGATGCCGACCTGGAAGCCTGGCTGCGCGAGACCTGCCATTCCTCCTATCATCCCTGCGGCACCTGCAAGATGGGCAGTGATCCGATGGCAGTGGTCGACCCGGAATGCCGGGTGCATGGCATCGAAGGCCTGCGGGTGGCGGATGCCTCGGTGATGCCTATCATCCCTTCGGCCAACCTCAACTGCCCGTCAATGATGATCGGCGAGAAGACTGCGGATATGATCGCAGGCAAGGACCCGCTGCCGCCATCGAACCTGCCGTATTACAATGATCCCAACTGGGAGACCTCGCAGCGCTAGGCAAAAAAGAGGGCGCCCGGTTGGGCGCCCTTTCCAGTCGGGGAAGTTTCCGGCCTATTGCGCCGCCGCTGTCAGCCGGGGGAAGAGGTACTCCTGCACCGCCGCCTCGCCGCCGACGCAGCCCAAACCGCTTTGCTTGATGCCGCCAAAGGGCACGTCGATATAGGCAGTCGTCAGCTGATTGACAGCGACGCTGCCAACCTGCAGCCGGGCAGCTACGGCTTCGGCCTCGCCCTGGTCAGGGCCATAGACATAGCCGGACAGCGCCAGCGCGCAATTGTTGGCCTCGGCAATTACTGCTTCCAGGTCGTCATAGGGGGTGATGCAGGCAATCGGGCCAAAGATCTCTTCGCGCAGGCCCAGGGCGTCCCAGGGCACATTGGCAAAGACCTTGGGCGTGACCCAATTGCCCCCCTCCTGCGAAGCGGGTTCGTTCACCACGGCGTTGGCGCCCTTGGCAATGGCATCCTCGGCGATGCGCTGCATCGAGGCGACGCGCTCAGTCGTCGCGAGCGGCCCCATGGTGGTGCCATCCTCCAACCCGTCGCCCAGCACCAGGTCCCGGACATAGGCGCCTGCGGCTTCGGCAAAGGCGTCATGCTGGACCCGGTTCACAAAGATCCGGTTGGGTGCGGTACAAACCTGACCCGCGTTCCAGAAGCGTTTGGAAATCAGCGCCTTTGCGGCGGCCTCCGCATCCGCGCCAGGCAGCACGATGGCGGGTGCGTTGCCGCCCAGTTCCAAGGTGCAGCGCATGATCTCGGCACCGCATTGCGCTGCCAGCTGGCGGCCCACCCGCACCGAGCCGGTATAAGACAGGTGCCGGGTCGCCGGGTGCTTGATCAGCGCCTCCGACAGCATCGCCGACGACCCCATCAAGAGGTTCACCGCGCCCTCGGGCAGGCCGGCTTCATGCATGATACCGATCAACCGCGCAACCGAGGCCGGGGTGGAGTTGTTGGCAATCACCACTGCGGTGCAGCCTGCCGCCAGCGCCGGGGCCAGATGCACCGCCGCGGTTTCGACCGGGAAGTTCCAGGTGGTGATGATGATCACCGGTCCGGCGGGGATCATGTCGATGGTACGGTTGGTGCCCTTGTCGGGGCGCTCATAACGGAACGGCATGGTCTCGGCGAGTGATGCGAAATGCTCGAACATCTCGACCACCCCGTCCATCTCCATCCGCGCTTCCGCCAGCGGCTTGCCTTGTTCGGTGGTAATCAGCCGCGCGAGCTCCTCATGCGCGTCTTGAACCCGCTGGGCAATGGCACCCAGCATCCGTGCCCTTTGTGCCGGCAGCAGGGCCGACCAGGCGGGGAAGGCATTGGCGGCTGCATCCGCTGCAGCCTGCGCGTCTTCTGCGGTGGCGCAGACTATTGTGCCGGCCGGGGTGCCGGTGGCTGGCGACAGGTTGTCCCGGATGTCCCGGTTCGTTTCGGAAAGCCATGCGCCGCGGATAAAGGGCGCGCAATTCTGGGCCATGGGAGTGTCCTGAGTGAGTTTTGATTGATGCTATATAATATATTATTTTGTGCGCAGCAAGCACTCTCATCCGGTCGGCTGCGGTGTGTCTTGGCGGCAAAGCGGCAAGGAAAGCACGCTTTGGCAGCGGGTCTGCAGCGTCAAACTGGCAATGTATCCCGGGAAACCAGCAGCCTTCTTGATGCGGGCAAGGCGCTTGATAGCGCCGTCCGAGCTTCCTGCGCCATCTGTAAGGATCTGTTTCTATGATGTTTTTCAAAAACCGCATAGCTGTAATGTGCCTCCTGCATACCCTATGCGATATCGGCATTTCACAGTGCGCGCTGCACAGGATAGCGTTTCGGCCATAATCACAGGGGAGTATGCCTAATGACGAAATTTGTCAGAAGCCTGGCGGCGGCAGCCGTCGTGGCGGCAATGGCACCGATGGCCTATGCCGAAACCACCGTGCGCGTTGCCTATGACGCCGACCCGGTCTCGCTGGACCCGCATGAGCAGCTGTCCGGCGGCACGCTGCAGCTGTCGCACATGGTCTTTGATCCGCTGGTGCGCTGGACCCAGGACCTGCAGTTCGAGCCGCGCCTGGCCGAAAGCTGGGAGCAGATCGACGGCACCACCATGCGCTTCAAGCTGCGCAGCGGCGTGACCTTCCACAGCGGCAACCCGCTGACCGCCAAGGATGTCGACTGGACCTTTGACCGTCTGAAGCAAAGCGACGATTTCAAAGGCATCTTCGCCCCCTTCACCGACGTCGAAGTTGTCGACGACATGACCTTCGACCTCAAGACCTCGGAGCCTTATCCGCTGGTCCTGCACACCGCGACCTACATCTTCCCGATGGACAGCGCCTATTACAGCGGCACCACCGCGGATGGCAAAGACAAGGCTGAGATCGTCAAGCACGGCGACAGCTTTGCTTCGCGCAACGTCTCGGGCACCGGCCCCTTCATCGTCTCCGAACGCGAGCAGGGCGTGCGCGTGGTCTTCGACCGTTACGCAGATTACTGGGACAGTGAAAGCGGCGGCAACGTTGACAAGATCGTGCTGACCCCGATCAAGGAAGACCCGACCCGCGTGGCGGCCCTGCTTTCCGGCGACGTGGACTTCATCGCACCGGTTCCGCCGACCGACCTCAAGCGTGTGGCCGATGCGGAAGGTGTTGACCTGATCACCATGCCCGGCACCCGCATCATCACTTTCCAGATGAATCAGAACCGGGTTGAGGCGTTCAAGGACGCCCGCGTCCGCAAGGCGATTGACTACGCCGTGAATAACGCAGGCATCGTCGACCGCATCATGCGCGGCTTCGGCACAGTCGGCGCACAAGCCAGCCCGGCCGGCTACCTGGGCTACAGCGAAGACTTCGCCCCGCGCTATGACTTGGAGAAAGCCAAGGCGCTGATGGCCGAGGCGGGCTATGCCGACGGTTTCTCGATCACCATGATGGCGCCGAACAACCGCTATGTGAACGACGACAAAATCGCCCAGGCGGTGGCCTCGATGCTGTCCAAGATCAACATCACCGTTGACCTGCAGACCATGCCCAAGGCGCAGTACTGGCCGACCTTCGACGAGCGCGCCGCGGACATGATGATGATCGGCTGGCACGCGGATACCGAGGACTCGGCCAACTTCCACCAGTTCCTGACCGCCTGCCCGGATGAAGCCACCGGCAACGGCCAGTACAACTCCGGCAACTACTGCAACGCCGAGGCCGACTCGCTGATGAACCAGGCGAACGCGGAAACCGACCCGGCCAAGCGCGCCGAGCTGCTGCAGAAGCTGGAAGGCATCCTGTACGACGAGGCCGCCTTTATCCCGCTGCATTGGCAGAACCTGGCCTGGGGCGCCAAGTCCGGCATGAACTCCGCCGACATCGTGAACGCGCTGAACTTCCCTTATTTCGGTGACCTGGTTGTCGAAACCGGCAGCTAAGCCACTGAGACGACCCGGGCCGGTCTCCCCCGGCCTGCCCGGGACACCCCTATAACAAACGGCTGCCAAGGCCGTGCTTGCAGGATGTGCCGTTCCACGGGAAACTGCCACCTGCGCTATCAACAAACTCTACAAAGGTCAGGACGATGTTTGCCTATCTCGCGAAGCGAGTGATTCAGGCGGTTGCGGTGATGTTCGTCATCTCGCTGATTGCCTTTGCCATCCAGGGCAACCTGGGCGACCCGCTGCGCGAGCTGGTCGGGCAGTCAGTCTCGGAAGAAGTGCGCCAGCAGCTGCGCGATGAGCTGGGGCTGAACGACAGCTTCGTGACCCAATACCTGCGGTTTGCCGGCAATGCGTTGCAGGGTGATCTGGGCACCTCTTATTTCTTCAAGGAACCGGCGCTGGACGTGATCCTGAAGAAACTGCCCGCGACGCTGGAGCTGGTGTTCGGCGCGACGCTGATCATCGTCGGTTTTTCGGTGCCGCTGGGCGTCTATACCGCGATCAAGCCCGATAGCATCCTCAGCCGCATCATCATGGGGCTGTCGATCATCGGCATCTCGATCCCGGTTTTCCTGACTGCGATCCTGATGATCTTTGTGTTCTCGGTGGAATACGGCTGGCTGCCCTCCTACGGGCGCGGCGACACCGTGCATGTCTGGGGGTATTGGGACACCAACTTCGCAACCTCCGACGGCTGGCTGCACATCATCCTGCCCAGTTTTGCACTGGCCTCGATCATGCTGCCGTTGTTTGTCCGCCTGATCCGCGCCGAGATGATGGAAGTGCTGCAGTCGGAATACGTCAAATATGCCAAGGCCAAGGGCATCAACCCGTGGCGGATCTACTTTGTGCACGCGCTGAAAAACACCCTGCTGCCGGTGATCACCGTGGGCGGTGTGCAGATCGGCACCATGGTGGCCTACACAATCCTGACCGAGACGGTGTTCCAGTGGCCGGGCATGGGTTTCATGTTCCTTGAGGCGGTGAACCGTGTCGATACCCCGCTGATCGTCGCTTACCTGATTGTCGTCGGTTTTATCTTTGTGGTCACCAATACCATCGTCGACCTGATCTACGGCCTGGTGAACCCGACGGTGAATATCGCGAGGATGGGCGCATGAGCACTGAAATGCTGAACCCGAAACCGCAACCCTCGCGCTGGTCCAAGGCCTGGAACTCCAACATGGGTTACAGCTTCCGCCGCAACCCGGTGGCAGTGGTGAGCATGGTGGTCTTCCTGCTGATCGCAGCGGCCTCCTTCCTGGCTCCGCTGATTGCGCCTTATGACCCCTATGATCCGGCGCAGATCGACATCATGAATTCCGAGTATCCGCCCATCTGGATCAACGACTCGCTGCCTGAGTTCATGCTGGGCACTGACGACCAGGGCAGGGACCTGTTGTCGACGATCCTCTATGGCACCCGGCTGTCACTGCTGATCGGCATCTGCGCGGTGGCGCTGCAGGCCTTCCTGGGCATCTCCATCGGCCTCATCGCCGGCTATATCGGCGGCCGCCTGGACAGCCTGCTGATGCGTCTGGCGGATATCCAGCTGTCCTTTTCGACCCTGATGGTGGCGATCATCTTCCTGGCCGTGACCCAGGCGATGTTCGGCTCGGATACTTTCAACCGTTATGCCGTGGTGTTCCTGATCGCGGTGATCGGGGTGGCGGAATGGCCGCAATACGCCCGCACCGTGCGTGCCACCGTGCTGGCCGAGAAGAAGAAGGAATATGTCGACAGCGCCCGGGTGCTGGGCTTTGGCCCGATGCGGATCATGGTGCGGCATATTCTGCCGAACTCGCTGTCGCCGATCTTTGTGATCTCCACCGTGCAGGTCGCCAATGCGATCATTTCCGAAGCCTCGCTCAGCTTCCTGGGTCTGGGCATGCCGCCAAGCCAGCCGTCGCTGGGCTCGCTGATTTCTTCCGGCTTTGACTACATCTTCTCGGGCAGCTGGTGGATCACTGCCATCCCCGGCGTGGTGCTGGTGGTGCTGGTTCTTGTCATCAACCTGCTGGGCGACTGGATGCGCGACGTCCTGAACCCGAAACTTTACAAGGGGTAACGCGATGAGCCTTCTTTCCGTTCGCGACCTCACCGTCAAATTCGCCATGCGCGACGAGACGGTCACCGCCCTCAACGGCATCTCCTTCGACCTTGCCAAGGGCGAGCGTCTGGGCATCGTCGGCGAAAGCGGCGCCGGCAAGTCGATCACCGGCTTTTCGCTGATGAACCTGCTGAGCCGCCCGGGCTATATCGACACCGGCAAGATCCTGTTCGAGGGCGAAGACGTCGTTCAGATGAACGACAAGCGCCTGCGCAATCTGCGCGGCAACCGGATGGCGATGATCTTCCAGGACCCGATGGTGACGCTGAACCCGGTGCTGACCATCGGCCAGCAGATGATCGAAACCCTGATGGCGCACCGCAAGCTCAGCCGTGAAGAGGCCCGTCAGATTGCCATCGTCAAGCTGCGCGAAGTCTACATCCCCTCGCCGGAGGAACGGCTGGAGCAATACCCGCACGAGCTGTCGGGCGGCATGCGCCAGCGGATCATCATTGCGATTGCGCTGCTCTTGGACCCGCAGCTGATCATCGCCGATGAGCCGACCACGGCGCTGGATGTGACCATCCAGGCCGACATCATGGAGCTGATGCTGGAACTGTGCCAGTCCAACCAGGTCGGGCTGATCCTGATCACCCATGACCTCGGCGTGGTCAGTCAGATGACCGAACGCACGCTGGTCATGTACGCGGGCCGCATCATCGAATCTGGGCGCACCCGCGAGATCATCAACGACCCGCAGCACCCCTATACCCAAGGGCTGATCAACGCGCTGCCGCAGCAGACCCTGCCGGGCCAGCGGCTGAAGCAGATCCCCGGCAACATGCCGGGCCTGGCCAGCATCCCCCAGGGCTGCGCCTTCAATCCGCGCTGCAAATACGCAACCGACCTTTGCCGCAGCCGGGTGCCGGACACCGTGCATTACGGCGAGGTTGAGGTGGCCTGCCACGAGGTGCAGCGCCTGCACAGCGATGAAGACCGTCAGGAGGCACGGGCATGAGCGACGCAACAACTGACCGCGCGCTGCTGGAAATCAAGAATCTGGAAAAACGGTTCGACTTGGACCAGGGCTTTCTGGAAACGCTCAAATTCAAGCAGGGCCGCATTGTGCGCGAGACCCGCTCTGTCCATGCGGTGAACAACATCTCGCTGGAAGCCCGCAAGGGCGAAGCGCTGTGCGTGGTGGGCGAGTCGGGCTGCGGTAAATCCACCGTTGCACGGCTGGTGGCCGGCCTGTTGACCCCCAGCGCGGGGGAGATCCATTATGGCGGCCAGCGCATCGACAACCTGTCGCGCGGCGACATGCAGCCCTTGCGCAAGAAGATCCAGATGATCTTCCAGAACCCCTATGCCTCGCTTAACCCGCGCATGACCATCCGTCAGGCGCTGGAGGAGCCGGTGCGCCACCATTACCCCAGTGCCTCGGCAGCAGAAGTGCGCGACAAGGTGACAGAGGTCATGCTGTCGGTCGGCGTCGATCCCAGCTGGGCCAAGCGCTATCCGCATGAGTTTTCCGGCGGCCAGCGCCAGCGGATCGCCATCGCCCGCGCCCTGACGGTGGACCCTGAATTCATCATCGCTGATGAACCGATCAGCGCGCTGGATGTGTCGATCCAGGCGCAGGTGCTGAACCTGATGCTGGAAGCCAAGGAAAGCCGCGGCCTCACCTATCTGTTCATCACCCACGACCTGAGTGTAGTTGAACACTTCGGCACCCGCGTCGCGGTGCTTTACCTCGGGTCGGTTTGCGAGGTTGCGGACACGGCGACATTGTTCTCCAACCCCAAACACCCCTATACTCGGGCCTTGCTGTCCGCGGTGCCGCAGCTCAAGGACGACCGGCCGAACCATATCCGCCTCAAGGGCGAGATCCCGACGCCGATCAATCTGCCGCAAGGCTGCCCCTTCCAAAGCCGCTGCGCCTTTGCGGACGCACGTTGCAAGAGTGAAAAGCCCAAAGCCATTCACCAGCCCGATGGCAGCACGGTTGCGTGCCATGCCGTTGAAGAAGACAGGCTGGATGAGGTGGCCGCCGGTTAAGACGGGACGCCCAGTTGGACATCATCTGGCTCAAAGATTTCGAGGCTTTGGTCGCGTGCAAGAATTTCTCGCGCGCGGCCGAGGAACGCAATGTCAGCCAGCCGGCCTTCTCCCGCCGCATCCGGGCGCTGGAGAATGAAATCGGCGTGCGGCTGATCAACCGCGAAACCCTGCCGCTGACACTGACCCCGGCAGGGGAGGTGTTCCTGTCGCAGTCGCGCATCATGCTGCGCACCTACGAGGAAACCATCGAGCGCTGCCAGACCATCGACGCGGCGGGCGAAAACGTGATCCGTTTTGCCGCCTCGCAGTCTCTCTATATGACCCACTACAAAAGCCTGATCGCGCCTTTGGCCAGCGAAGGGGGGCTGGACACCGACCTCAACTCCACCTCCTGGGCCGCCGACCAGTTCGTCAGCGCGCTGCAGCAGGGCTATTGCGACGTGATCCTGACCTATTGGCATCCGTCGATGGATTTTCTCGGCCCGCTGGAAGTCGCCAATTTCGAGCATCTGACCCTGTCCACCGACCGCTATGTGCCGGTCTCCCGTACCACTCCGGACGGGGCGGCAGAGTTTTCCTTCCCCAACGGGGGCAAGGAGGCGGTGCCTCTGCTGTCCTATGGAGCTGTCTCGGCGCTGCGCTCGGTGCAGGAGTTTGCGCTGGCGCAGCTGCTGCCGGGGCAGAAGGTTTTTGTGGTCAATCAGAACGCGCTGGCCAACAGCGTCAAGGCAATGATCCAGGAAGGGTTCGGCATGGGCTGGCTGCCGCTGAGCCTGTGCCGCGAAGAGATCGGCCAGGGGCGCTTTGCGGTGGTGGATGAGCGGCTGGCAACCGATTTGGAAATCCGCCTCTACCGAGACCCGCGCAGCACCAAGCCGACGCTGGATGTGCTGTGGAAACAGCTGAAGCGCTCCGCCCTGGAAACCGCCTAACCCCTGATCTGGCCGCCTGGTTGATGGTGCGCGATGGTCAAGATCTTGACTTTCAACCGTTATTTTATCCGGAGGCGGCAATCATATCGCTGGCCTTTTCGCCGATCATGATCGCGGGCGCATTGGTGTTGCCCGAAACGATCTCCGGCATGATCGAGCAATCCGCCACCCGCAGCCCGCGAATGCCGTGCACGCGCAGTTCCGCGTCCACCACTGCATCCTCGCCCTGGCCCATTTTGCACGTGCCAGTGGGGTGGTAGATCGAGGCGGTGTTGCTGCGCGCCCAGTCCAGCGTTGCCTCGTAGTCGTCCATTGGAAGTTCCGCGCTGGGGCGGAATTCTTCTGAGATCTTCGAGGTCAGCGGCGCGTGCCGGGCGATCTTGCGGGCGATGTTCACCCCGGCCACCACGGTGCGGCAGTCGGTTTCGGCCGACAGGTAGTTCGGGATGATCTTGGGGTAGGTATTCGGATCCGGGGACACGATCCGGATCTCGCCCTTGCTTTCGGGGCGCAGCTGGCACACCGACATGGTGAAGGCCGAGAAGGGATCAGCGCCTTTTCCTGGGTTCTCTGCCGACAGCGGCTGCACGTGGAATTGGATGTCCGGGGTCTCCAGATCATCACGGGTCTTCATGAACCCGGTGGCAAGGCTTGCCGCCATGGTCATCGGCCCGGCCCGGAACAGCGCGTATTTCAGGCCGATCTTGGCCTGGCCGAACAGGGTGCGGACCTCATCGTTCAGGGTCGGCTCGTTGCATTTGTAGACCAGCCGCGCCTGCAGGTGATCCTGCATGTTCTTGCCGACACCATAGAGGTTTTTCTTCACTTCGATGCCCTGTGCGGCAAGCTGCGCGCCCTCGCCGATGCCCGACATCATCAGGATCTGGGGCGAGTTGATGGCGCCGCCCGACAGCACGATTTCGCGCCGCGCGGTTATGCGCTGGATATGCCCTGCGCGGTCTTTGTAGATAACCGCCACAGCGCGGCCTTCCTGGATATCGACCTTTTGCACCATGGCCCGGGTGATGATTTGCAGGTTCTCACGCTTCTTCACCGGGTTCAGAAAAGCCACCGCCGCGCTGCAGCGGCGGCCGTTCCGGGCAGTCAGCTGGAAGAAGCCGACGCCTTCCTGGCTGGCACCGTTGTAATCCGGATTGAACGGATAGCCCGCAGCCTGTGCCGCGGCGACCCAAGCGTCGGTAATCGGGCGCTGAATGCGCATGTTGGAGACCGACAGCGGCCCGCCGCTGCCGTGAAACGCATCGGCACCGCGCTCGTTGTTTTCCGAGCGCTTGAACAGCGGCAGAACATCTTCCCAGCCCCAGCCCGCGTTGCCCATCTGGCGCCAGCGGTCATAGTCTTGTGGCTGGCCGCGAACGTACAACAATCCGTTCAGCGAGGAGGAGCCGCCCAGCACCTTGCCGCGCGGCCATTCAATCGAGCGGCCATTCAGGCCCGGGTCAGGTTCGGTCTTGTAGCACCAGTCGACCGAGGGGTTGTGGATTGTCTTGAAGTAGCCGACGGGGATGTGGATCCACGGGTTGATGTCCCGCCCGCCTGCCTCCAGCAGCACCACCTTATTGCTTGGGTTGGCGCTCAGCCGGTTGGCGATGACGCACCCCGATGACCCCGCTCCTATAACAATGAAATCTGCTTCCACGACCTTCTCTCCGGCTTGTGTGGAAAAAACTTCTATACAGATCGCGGGAAATAAGCTAGCTATTTTTGATACGAAACGTCTCAATAATTGATCTTAGGGAGGAGAATTATGGGGCTTACTGACAAATTGGGCCGCATTTCGCGGCGGGATCTATTCCGTGTTGCAGGCACTTACGGGATGAGCTCGACCTTGCTGGCGGCCGGCAGTTTCGGTGGCGCGATGAGCCTGGCGAATCTCGCCTCGGCGGCGGAATCGACCTACGAGCGGCGCTTTTCCAAGCCCGCCAAGCACACGCTGAAATTCGGCGCCTCGGGCTTTAACGCGCGCAATCTTCTGATCGAACGGGCCGGCGCCTTGGAGTTCGCCCGCGATTTGGAGGCGCGCACCGATGGCGAGATCCGCATAGAATTCATCGGCGACAATCAGATCTGCGGCCAGTTGAGCTGTGTCGAGAAAACCCAGCAGGGGATTGTCGACATCTACGCGGCTTCGACCCAGAACTCGGCCGGCGGCGCGCCTTATCTGAACGTGCTGGACTATGCCTTCATGTTCCCCGGCCGCGCGTCTCAGTACCACTTCCTATATCACCCCAAGAGCCAGGAAATCCTGCGCGACCCGCTGGAGAAGCGCCACGGGCTGAAATTCCTGTTCAGCCACTGCGAACTGCGCGGCATCCAGCTGGGCCTGAAATACAAGGACCAGCCGACCATCACCAAGCTGGAGCAGCTTTTCGGTACCAAGAACCGCGTGACCGGCACCCAGCTGGGCCGCATTGCCATGAAGGCACTGAACCTGAACCCGGTGCCGGTGGCCTGGGAGGAGACACTGGACGGGTTGAAACAGGGCCTGATCGACGGCGCCGAAACCTGGGCCTCGGCCGTGGCCTATGCCAACATGTCGCCGGTGGTCAGCCAGTCCGTCGACCTCAGGTTCTTCTGCGGCACCGAGCACACCTCGATGTCGGCCAAGGTGTTTGACGGGCTCGAGGGCTACCTGCAGGACGCGGTGATGGAGAGCGCCTATTGGGCCCAGGCCCATGTGCAGGCGGCAAACGAGGCGGCGCTGGTCAAAACCGTTGGCTTCTCAGACCCGCAGCTGCCGGGCACTATGTTCGTTGAACACGACGTGCGCCCCGCCTTCCTGCCGGACAGCGAGATCCGCATGGCCGAGGAAATGTGCTCGCCCGAGTTCCAGCCTCAGCTGTGGGAACAGTGGCGCGACCGTCTGAACAAATGGGCCGGCGGCATCGACACCTATCAGGAAATCTACACCATCGCGCGCGAAGTCGAAAAAGACATGAAGCCCGAAAACGTGGAGCCCCGCCGCTGGTGGAAAGGCTGACAAAGGCCTGAGTAGCGAGCAGAGGGCCGGCGCCAGACTGCGCCGGCCTTGTTTGCCCGGCAGGATCCGGCAGGATCACAGGGGCAATGACAGGGGCAATGAGGGGAGGAACACATGCAGCTTTGGCCGGATATCGCCGCCATTTTCAGCGCTTTCGCGTCCCAGGACAGCTGGGAAATCCGCAATGCCCTGGAAAGCAATGCCGCCTGGGTGCTGGGCACCGCCGCCGCCGCGCTCGGCGGCCTTTTGGTGATGCTGGTCTACCGGCTGGTGCCGCTCTTGGACCGGCATCTGGAACGCACCATTATGGTGTGGAGCTACCTGGCCATTGCCTTCATCATTTTCTGGGGTGTGATTGACCGCTTCGTGTTCAAGAACCAGCAGCCCTGGTCCACCACCATTCCACCGCTGCTATTCATGGTGATGGCCTGGTTCGGTGCGGCCTTCAACGTGCGGCTGCGCACCCACCTGAGCTTCTCTGAATTCCGCACCATCATGCCCCGCTGGGCGCAAATGGGCTGCCTCGGCTTGGACGCGGTGCTGTGGTTCGGCTTTGCCGTCATCGTCTTTGTCACCACCACCCGGCTGACGGCGCTGTCGGCCTCCAATTTTCAGATCGTTCTGGGCACCGATAGTGTGCTGCAGTGGTGGTTCCTGATCACCGCGCCCCTGTCCTTTGTGCTGATGATCGCCCGGGTGTTTGAAAACCTCGCCGACGACATCCGCAATTACCGCAGTGGCGCGCCGCTGATCAAACAGGCCGTGATCGGAGGAGACGTGTAATGGATACCGGAACCTGGGTCACGCTGATCTCGCTTGGGGTCACCTTCCTGTTCATGCTGGGTGTGCCGGTGCTGCTGGTCATCGGCTATTGGGTCATCGGCTGCTCTTTCGTGCTGGGACTGACGCTCGACAACATGGGGGCGGAGCTGCTGAATGTCTTCAACAAGGGCTTTGCTCTTTTGGCGATGCCGCTGTTCATCCTGACCGGCGACCTGATCAACCAGTCGGGCATCGCCCGGCGCCTGTCCGACTTTGCCTATGCCTGCCTCGGCTGGATGCGCGGCGGGCTGGCGATGGCCTCGCTGGGCGCCTGCGGGCTGTTTGCTGCGATCTCCGGCTCCAATTCGGCCACCACTGCCACCATCGGCTCGATGCTGCACCCGGAAATGGTCAAGGGCGGCTATGATGAGCGTTTCTCGGCTGCCACCGCCGCCGCGGGCGGCACCGTGGGCATCATCATTCCGCCGTCGATTATCTTCATCGTCTACGGCTTCCTGATGAACCTGCCGATTTCGGACCTGTTTGTGGCCGGCATCCTGCCCGGCGCAATGATGGTCATCGGCATGCAAGCCGCCTGCTGGATCATCTGCACCCGCAACGGCTGGGGCTTCCTGATCCCCTTGCAGCTGAACCGGGTCCTGAAAACCGCCTTCGGCGCCTGGCTTGGCTTCTTTGCCATCGGGCTGGTGCTCTGGGGCATCTACACCGGCAAGTTCTCCCCGACCGAAGCCGCAGGCGTCACCGTCGGCTTTTGTGTCATCGCAGGTGTCTTGTCCTGGGTGGTGACGAAACTCACCGGTGCCAGCAAGGACAAGACCTGGGAGGAGAAATCCTTTGCCGAGATGCTGGTGGTCGAAGGCTTCACCATCCCGCAGATCCCCGGCATCGTCGTGCGTTCGGCACAGATCACCGGCATCCTGGCGCCGCTGATCGCGATTTCCGTGGTGATGCAGCAGATCCTGTCCCTGCTGGGCGCACAGCAAGCCATTGGCGGCTTCGTCACCTCCATGGGCGGCTACCACGCGGTGCTGTTCACCTCGATGGTGATTGTCTTCTTCTCCGGCATGGTGCTGGAAAGCCTGCCGGTCACCATCATCCTGGCGCCGATCCTGGCCCCGATTGCGGCCTCCGTTGGGGTCGATCCGATCCACTTCTCGGTGATCTTCCTGGTTGGCGCCTCCATCGGCTTCATCACCCCGCCTTACGGGCTGAACCTCTACGTCGCATCCGGCGTCACCGGTGTTCCGTATTTCCGTCTGCTTCGCTATACCGTCCCTTACCTTGCAGCCCTGATCGGGGTCTGGGTACTGGTTTCGCTGGTGCCTGACTTCGCCCTGGTGCTGCTACCCAACAAGTAGCGATGAGGCGGCGATGGCAGCGGATACGCCGGAAAAGAAAGAGGGGCAGATCCCCACCAACCTGCGCCTGCTGGTGCTGTTGGAGGAGGTCGCCCGGCGCGGGGTGGCGGTGAAGCCGGCCGAGATGATCGAGGCCATGGGGCTGCCCAAGCCGACCGTCCACCGCCTGATGCAAACCGCCGAGGCCGAAGGGTTTTTGCAGCGCGATCTGGATGGGCGGGCCTACGGGCCCGGCCCGCGGCTGCGTAAGCTGGCCTTGAACACCATGTCGTCCGAGCACCTGCGCACCGCCCGCCTCAGTATCCTCAAGAGCGTGGCCGAGGATTTCGGTGAGACCTGCAACCTTGCGACCCCGGACCGCGAGGGGATGATCTATCTCGACCGGGTCGAAACCAAATGGCCGCTGCGCATTCAGCTGCCGATCGGTACTGAGGTGCCGTTCCACTGCACCGCCAGCGGCAAGATGTATCTCTCCACTTTGAAGTCCAGTTCGCTGGGAGCCGTGCTGCGCTCGCGCCCGCTGGCTTCGATGACGCAGAAAACCGAAACCGACCCGGATGCGCTGATCGGCGATCTGGACGAGATTCGCAGCCGCGGCTATTCCACCGATGACGAGGAATTCATTGCCGGCATGGTGGCGGTTGCAGTTCCGGTCCGGGATGCCCGCGGCCGGTTGCTGGCCACCCTGTCGATCCACGCCCCGGTGCAGCGCCGCAGCTTGCAGGACCTGATCGGTTTCCTGCCGTCCCTTCACAAGGCGGCAAAGGAATTGGCTGACCTGTCCTGATTTTCCATAGGCTGCTGGCTGGCAGTCAGCCCTAGCAGAAAGGCAAAAGGCCCCAGCGAATGCCGGGGCCTCTCTTGGTCTATCCGCCGGATCAGGCGTTCTGGGCGCTGTCCGCATGGGTGATGACGTCTGGCTCCAGATCCCAGATCTTGCCGTCCAGGCCGTCAATCTGGTCGTCCTCAGAGACCCGCAGGCCCACGGTCCGCTCCAGGATGAAGCTCAGGACCAGCGCGGTGACCACACCGGTGCCGATGCAAGTTGCAGTGCCGGCCAGCTGCATCACCAGCGAGATCTCGCCGTGCTGGAACGCATAGGCGCCTTCCTCGATGCCAAAGAAACCGCCGCGCGGGGTGCCGGCCTTGAACAGGCCCAGCATCACCATGCCCAGGGTTCCGCAGCCCAGGAACAGCGGGAACAGCTTATGCTCGTCGATGCCGCGCTTCAGGGTGAACTCGTAGACGATGAAGGCAGCAAACGGCGCCACCAGGCCGACGGTGAAGGCCTGCCAGGGCAGGTAGACGTCAAAGCCCGACGCACCCGCAACGTAGCCCGCAAGCGGACCCAGCAGGGTATAGGCATAGTTGCCGGAGGCATAGGCAATCACCAGGCCGGTCACCGCGCCGCCAGCCCAGACCAGGGCATAGTTGTTGATGGCAATGCCAACACTGGTATCAGCCATGGTCACACTGACCGCCAGCGCTTCCGGATCAAAGAAGAACAGGCAGGACAGGATCACCATCGGCAGGCCGGCAAAGATCAGCAGCAAGCCCGGCGCGCACAGGCCGATGCTCGGAGCCAGATACTTCGACACCCGCGGATGCGGTGTCATCATGCCCGGGCGGGCACCCAGCTTGGGGGTGAACACCAGCGCCATGCCGGCCGGGAACAGGTAGACGAAGCCCACGCCAAAGAAGTCGTGGAAACCTGCATTGGTCAGCGGGCCGACCGAGCCCCAGGTGGCCCAGCTCAGCGCCGAGGACACCACGGCTGCGACGATGCAGGTGATGAAATAGGCCGAGGCCTTCATCCGCTCGGACACCGCAAAGTGCAGCAGGATGTTGATGATGCCCGCAAACACCGCCAGGAAGAAGACAAAGATCTGGAAGGTGTTCAGCCCCGGAAAGATCGCCGGATCAACATGGTGCGCCACCGAATTGGTCATGGCGCCGCCCAGCCACCAGTCCTTGATCGAATCCATCATGGTTGCGTCCGCCATGATGTAATACTGACCAGCCCACAGGCCGAAACCGATGATATAGTAGGTCGCAAAGCCCAGGAAAAACCCAAGCGTCTTCTCGATAGTGGAATTGAAGAGGTTCCTGCGCCGTGCGGTGCCCGCGTCGATCAGCAAGAGCCCGACAACCACCAAAAGGGCCCCGACAACGCCCGAAGCGTACAGAATATTCTGCACCAGTGAATTCAGGGTGACCTGCTGAGCATATATAGTGCTCACGTCCAATGACATTACCAATTTCCTCCCGGTTCGTTTGTCATCGCGCCGATTTTTTTGTTCCATCGGCTTGGTTTGGCCGGCGGGTTGCGCTTGAAAGCGCGCCGCACCGGGCCGAAGTGCGCCAGGCAGGGTCAAGAGGACAAGCAGGCCCGGCTCAGAGGAATGATGGGGAATTTAATGTGCTTTACAAAGACATTTTTTCACTTGTGGAAAAAATGTTCACTCTCAGTACGCATATGGCCAAGTTGATGCCGCATCTCGCGAGGTGAGGGAAGATGCTGCTTGGATATTAGGCGCGGGTTTCTGGCATTGAAACAAAAAAGGCGCCCAAAGGCGCCGATTTTTTTGGTCGGAGTGAGAGGATTCGAACCTCCGACCCCTGCCTCCCGAAGGCGAGTTCCCAGGGCAAAAGTCAACGAAATAGGGTCTTTTTGCGTCGCTCGTTGTGCTTCGGTGGCAGTAAAAGCCAGAATAACGTTGCGGTTTCATTGCGTGGAAATCCTGCCGCGCATCCCCATTCTCGCCATCGCTATATCAAAGACATGCAGCGAGCGCTGCGTCACTTTTTGAGGGTAGCGATGACCAAGAAACCACATGTAGACACCCGGATGGCAAAGTATGTCGAGCGTAGGGTGCTCGAACTGAAACCGACAAAGAGCCAGGCTGAGATCGCAGCGAAGGCCGGTTACATTAACCAGAACATGATCACAATGATTAAGCAGGGCCGCTCCAAGGTCGCACTGGATCGAGTTCCGGCACTGGCTGTTGCGTTGGACGCAGATCCTGCTTTCGTGATGCAACTGGCTCTAGAGCAGGCGATTGGGCGGACGGCAGCGGAGGCAGTTGTGGAGGTGTTCGGCGAGCCAGTCACCGCGAACGAAGTTGGCTGGCTGCAGGCGATCCGTGAAGCTTCCAACAATTCCGATCCGCGGCTGACTAGCAGGTCGCAGGCGGCGATTATGGCGATTTTCGGGAGGTAGGCACCATGTGTGACCAGGAAGAGGACGTCACACCCAACGAGCGAGCCTGGCTGCGCTTTCTACGCGAGGTGAGTTCCGACAGCGACCCCAGGCCCACCCTGCGGCGTGTCCAGCTCTTGCGGCGCCTTTGTGCTTCCCAGAGAGCGTAAGGGATACATCAAGTGGGATGGCGGTGAGGAATGGCCGGAGTGCCGAGTTTCGACGAGTCCCGGAAAGACCTGGAATGGTGCCCGGTCGGGTTGTCATGGGGTTTACATAGGTTGACAGATGGCAGCCTCAACTTGGGTCCATGTAAACCCTATGGCATCAAAATCATCCCGATCTCAGGCCGGAGGTTTACCCAAAGTTTACATGAAGTTGACAAATCCGAACTCAAATGCGCGTTTTTTGCGGAGAATGTAAACCTACCGTTACGAATAGCCCCTGAAAGCAAAGGCTTTATGGACCAACGCACTGAGATCAAGGCGGTGGAAATGCACTCAGGTAGTTAGAAGTGGGCCAGAGATGTAATGCACGTCTGAGCAAGGGGCACATTCTGAAATATGCACAATGCGCCTGAGAACGAACGAAATCAGTGTCTCTACCACGCTCCGGCCCGAGCAAATCTGGTCTAGAGCGCAGACGTGGTTTGAAGGAGTGTTCATCACACTGGCAAGGATTAACTGGCGGCTTGGCGCGGCAGATCGTCCATAGGAGGTTTTGGGCGCGCCACTGCAACGACATCCAGTCCGTTTCCTAAGGTTAGAAAGCTCCTCAGGTTGAATATTGCCGGTGTGGTTATGGAAATCGCATACCAAGGTTATCATAGCGCCGTGCAGCGTGACTTAATGTTGGGGAAAGGCGCGAAATGTCAGTAACCGCGGTTGGTGCCATCCTCGGAAAGATGTAGTCCTAGGTTTTTCCGACCGAGACGATGGGGATGCATTCTGGCGCCGCCAACAACCTGGTCTCGGAAGCTCCTATGCCCAACTCGTTGATCGACAGAACTGCTCAATGGCTCCATGGCTGGAATATTGAGTTTTGTGCTGCGCGACGTTGTTGACATTCATTGCGCTCGTCAGAAAGCGCCCCAGCAAGCCCAGTGAGCTTTCAGGTTACCAGGACAGTTCAGGTGCCTCATGAGGACGAGATTTTTCCTCCGAGATTCCGCATCCCGAGAATGAGCTTGCTATAACAACTTCTGGAACAACATCATCTAAGGAACCGAATATATGGAAGACTGGGCAGGCAGAGCAGCAAACTTTCGTGGAAGGTGCCACTCCCTGCACCGGCGTATGCGCCAGGAACTGCGCGCCAAGTTGCTCGACTATGATTTCACCCATTTCATCACGCTAGCATCGAACCACCAGCCTTTAGGGTATCCGCGCATGCGCGAGTTGCTGAAAGAATGGGATGCACGCGTGAACCGCGAGATCAACGGACCAAAGTGGGGTAAGCGTCCGGACGAGCGGCTGGTCTGGTTTGCTTTCCCTGAAAAGTTGGATGTGAACCCCCATTGGCACATGATTGTGCAGGTGGATCCGGATATCGTTTCTTCCGCACGAGCTGAACGCACTGAGCGCTTGCCGGAGATAGGGCACATGCACTGGCTGAGCCTAGTGCGTCAGGGATCTTTTGACTGCCAGGGCGTTGAATCTGCTGGGGTTATCCAATATATTACGAAAATGAGTGCCGAGGAGACACATTTCAATAAGTTCGTTGTCTTCCGAGAGTTCATGAACATCTAGGTGACCGCCAGGGGCCTGTCTGCAACGCTACAGGTGACCGGCAATTTCCTTTACAGACGACTTCTTATTCGGCCTACTTTTGGGCCGTAATGGTGTTCTATGGTTTCGAACTGGAGCACAATGTGTAGGCGATCAACGCTTGATAACAAGGCACACGACTTGGTTGAGCGCCGACCAAAGGGAGGTGCTCATCGGACTGAGAGAGGCCTTAGGCCGAACGAGGGAGAAGATCGCTGTTAGGGTGAGGCCGGCGTGCAGAGGTTGCTACGAGCAATGATGTTTGGTGTTTGCGATGGCAATGGTCAAAATGAACATGAGGAGATATCGAGATCATGACAGAAACATGCTCCACTGATCTGAAGCTCGCTGACGAAAAGATGCGTGCTGAAATCGCTAGAATTCAGTCTAAGCGGTATCGGATCGACGTGGGCACGTTTCTGGTGCCTTTTCTCATAGCAGCGTGTTTGATGGGGGTGACGGGCGCCATCACAAAGCTCTTCTTATGACGAACCTCAATTTCAAGAACGAGAAAGTAGGTCTTTTTGCCGCCGCCTTTAAGTCGCCAAGCCTCACGGATCGCAAATACTCGGAACTGATCTGACGTTCGCTACGACTGCGATTCTGGTCGCCTAGGTGATGGCATAGCGCAATTGCTGCAAAAAACAGCACGAACAACAATGGCTGTTGGGGGCGGCCGGAGTATAGGAGACCGTCGCTGCCAAGCTTGATGCCGATCCGATAGGGCTTCTTCCGGTTCAGCTTCCAGGCTTAGCGGTCGAGCAGAAATTACAGCCGCAGGTAACTAAATCACCGGCGCTCAGGCTTGGTTCGAAAACAGCGGTCTCGGCTTTTTCCACGCGCACGGAACCGGGTTTTGCGTATTCAACGGAAACTTCAAAGTTTAGGAAAATAGCTGTTCCGTTTTCGAGATTGGCTTTCGTTATCGCGTTTCCAGGGTTCGGTATCTCTAAAGCATTGTCGTCGCAAATTTTCCGCCATAGGTTGATCGAAATTGGCGGAGCTCGGATCGACCGGCCAGTCATACGGAGGATACATGCCAAACACTACGTATACCGAAACTTCTGATGATCCGCTTTCCAGTCCTGAGATCATCCAACTCGCTGCGGATCGCCTGGAAGAACTTCGAAAGCGTCTGCTAAATTCCTCCCGCAGTAACCCGCTTATCAACATCAGGTTCAAGCCGAATTCGACGAATGTCCTCCGCGTTGTTGATGAGTTGCCCGACATCCTTCGCTATAGCCTTACCAATGGCACGGCGATGCGCCTAGTCTCGTTGCCGGCACTCGAGGAGGAGCTGCCTGACGAGCAAACCGACGACTTCCTTGACGCTCTGCACCTCGCTCGCAACGAGGACCAGACCTACTTGGATGAACTCGAAGCGCTCGACCCCGGATCGAAGTCCTATGCGGAGGAAGAGCTGAAAATCGAGCGTGCCCTCAAAGATCGGGTGCGCGCGGCTCTCGGCCTGCCCGAGCGGCAGACGAAAGAAAGCCCTTCGCTCGCTGAGCACGCGCGGGCCCACGGCATTTCACCGGGTTTCGCGCTCCCCTATCCTGAGGACGAGCACGAAGACGGGCGGCACAACGACACCGACATCCAGACGCTGATGCTTCCCGACAAGCTCAGCCGCGTTGCGAAAGGGTTGCTCGAAAAAGGGCGCGGTTTTGAGCGGGAAACCGGCGTCAATGTGCTCCACGCAGCCTTCGGTTTCCTCGAATGGAAAAACCCTGGCGAGCGGGAGAAATACGTTAGCCCACTCCTCCTTCTCGAAATTCGGATCGAGCGGAAGAAATCGCCGCAGGGCGCACAATTCAAGATCTGTGGCGAAGGCCGAGTTCTCGTCAACACCACGCTAAAGCAGAAACTTGCCGCCGAGCACCGTCTCGAGCTGCCAGGTTACGAGTCCGGCTCGATTGAGGAGTATTTCGCTGAAGTTTCCAAGGCCGCGCCCAAGGGCTGGGACTGGAAAGTTCGTCGCGAAGTCGCCTTCGGCATTTTCCCGTCCTCGAAGATCGCCATGTATCACGACCTTGACCCAACGAGGCGGCCACTAGCCGAGAACCCGGTCGTGAAGTCGCTCCTCGTCACCACGGGCTCCGGCGAGAGTGCCTATGCAGATGTCTACGGCACCGACACCCCGGAGGTCGCCCGCAAGGTGCCGCACTTGGTTATGGACGCTGACGCGTCCCAGTTCTCGGCCCTCGTCGACGTGGCCAATGGCGATCATCTCAGCATTGAAGGGCCGCCGGGGTCGGGCAAGAGCCAGACCATTGTGAACCTGATAGCCGCGGCGCTGGCTGGCGGAAAGAAGGTCCTCTTCGTCGCTGAGAAGCTCACCGCGCTCGATGTCGTGCGAAATCGCCTTGAGGCCGTCGAGCTCGGTGAGTTCATCTTGCCCCTCCAGGCGGGGCGCGGCACACGCGACAAGGTATACCAGAGTCTTGAGGAGCGGCTTGGGGTCGAGCGACCCGACGACCGCGTTCGCTGTAACTTCGCCAGCCGCCAGGATGCGCTTGAGCGTCGCCGTCAGTCTCTGCAAGATTACCTCAATGCCCTCGGTGCCGATTTCGGCACCTCAGGGTATTCTGTCTATGATATTATCGGACACGGCATCGCCACGAGCGAGATCCGCGAGCAGATCCCGCGCGAAGTGCGCCGCATTCGGCTCGCCTCACCGGAAGCCTTCAACTCGGCGCGGATCGACGCCTTGGTTGCTGATGCGGAAGCTTTTGCCGAACGGCTACGCAAGATCAACCGCATGCCTAGGCTCTGGCTTGATGCCCGGGCTGCTATCCTCAATCGCGACGACGCAGAGGACACTTGCGAACTCGCGGGACGCCTCGCTGACGGTCTAGATACTTTTGATCGAGATGCACGCGGTTCGGAGCTTGCGCCGCTTCTCGGCGCCTCTGTCTTCGAGGTAGATCTCACCAGCCTCGAGGCTCTGCTCACCGCGATGACAGAATATGGCGATTCTCTCGATCCCGCCCTTGTAGAAACCCTCTCTGACCCTGTTCGCCGACGCTCGGTGCGCGACCTCTGCGGCCAAGTTCAGGAGCGTCAGACCGTTGTTGCCCGGTTATCGCGCGCGCTGCCTGACCCTGAGGGCTGGAATCTTTACAGCCGCCTCCATGAGGCGAAGGAGTTCGCCGCCCGGAACAGCGCCGTCCTCGACCCGGCCGCCCATCGCGAGCGCATCGCTCAGACCGAAGACAGACTATGCTGGACGGCGAGAGTGCTCGATGCCGCACGTGCTCTTCCGGCGGCCTGGGCCAAGAGCACACGGAAACCTCTCTCCGAACTTAAGGAGGATGTGGCACGTATCCTCGATACTTCCGGCTCCGTCTTGGAACTGCGCAAAAAGGACCCCATGCGTCAAGTCGGAACCGCGGTGGCGCAGTTTCAGATACGGCATGCCAAGCTATCGGCGTCACTCGGCCGTATCCGCCAAGCTCTGCCCCATGCCGACCAACACGATCCCGCTATCGTGAGGCAGGCGGGGCGCACGATCGCCGATGCTGGTGTGTTCCGATTCATGTCGAGCGCCTACAAGATCGCCCGCAGTGTCTACGTCGATACGCTAGGCGGAAAGGTGGGCGAAACTCGGGAAGCCATGGCCGGTCGGCTGAGAGCTTACGCCGACTGGCTCGAGGAACGTCGCGCGTTCGAATCCGATGAGACATTTACGGCGGTATTCGGCGAACATTTCCGCGGCTTGGCCACAACACCTGCGATGATTTCAGAGATTGGGAGCTTCTATGCCACTTGCACGGAAATTGCCGGGGAAGACGAAGCGCTGCGTGCCTCGCTCGAGGGCGGTGACATAGCAGATCTTGAACACCTCGCGGCACTTGTTCACGTGCCTGAACAATCTCTCGAGGAGCTTGTGCGCGAGGAGGCGGCCTTGCGGGAAGAGTTCGACCTTGAGAAGACGCGGCTCCATGAAGCTGAGGGTCATATTACTCTCTTCAGCAAGCGAGAGACCGTCTCGCTCGACGAGATCAACGAGACGCTCTTGCTTAAGCGCCGCGAGACCGAGCTGACCGAAGCAATCGAGGTCTCGCCTGCATCGGCGATCATTGGTGACCGATTCCGGGGAGTGAGCACACAGACCGACACGCTCACGTTGGAATGTAGTCTCGCCGAGACGCTTGTCGCGGCACCCGATCCAGGCCTTGCGATCTCAATTCTTAAGTCCGGGCGGGCTTCGGTTCTTCTCGATTCACTATCTGAGCTTAGAGAGCAGCACGACGCGATCTCGATCGAGGCCGCTGCCTTCTGCGAGCGTCTCGATCTGCCCGAGGATGCGAGGGGGGCTGCCGCGCTCGCAGTGCGTGCGGACGATCTTCGGCACGCGGCGGGCGACCCATCCTCGCTAATGGAGCGCGCTCGCCTACGTCGCAGCGAAGCAACCCTTCGCGAACACGGTTTCGGCACGCTCGTCGATTGGGTCCTCCAAGAGGGTGCCGCGTTTGACTCCAAGCGCCTGGGGCCGATCTCGCGAGCCATCATCGCTAAGGCGATGGCTGATCGCGCATTTGAGATCTATGCTGACTACCTGCAAGGCTACGATGGTGAGGATTTCGACCGCATCCGGGCGGAGATTGCGGAAAAGGATCGCGAGCTCATCGCAATGTCGCGCGAGGTCGTGCGCAACCAACTTATCGCTGACGCCCGGCCACCTGCCGGCATCAACGTCGGCCCGAAGTCGCAGTTCAGCAATATGAGCCTCATCCGCAATGAGATGGGAAAGAAGCGGAATCGTATCGGTGTGCGCGACCTCACCCGTCGTGCCGGCCTGGCACTTCTCGAGCTCAAGCCCTGTTGGATGATGTCACCGCTCGCGGTGGCGCAGTATCTCCATGACGGGCTGACCTTCGATCTCGTAGTTATCGACGAAGCCTCCCAGATGACGCCCGAGAACGCCGTCGGTGCGCTCAGCCGTGGCCATCAGGCGGTTGTCGTGGGCGACACCAAGCAGCTTCCGCCGACCAGCTTCTTCAAGAAAATGCTTGACGAGTTTGATACAGACGAGGACCTGCGCGAGGACAGCGAGAGCATCCTCGACATGGCGAACATGACCTTTCGCCCGGTGCGTCAGCTGCGCTGGCATTACCGCTCCCGACACTCAGCGCTGATCACATTCTCGAACGAGTGGATGTATGACGGCAAACTCACGATCTTCCCTTCCGCCAGGGAGAACGATTCTGAGTTTGGTGTCCACCTCGTCGAGACCAGCGGGACTTATCGTGGCAAGACAAATGAGACGGAGGCGCGCGCGGTGGTTGCCGCCGTGCTCCGCCACATGCGGGAATATCCCAAGCTCTCACTCGGTGTCTGCACCATGAACACCGACCAGAAAGAGCTCATTCTCGAGGAGTTCGAGCGGGAGCGCGAACGCAACCCACATGTCGAAGATTATGTCCGAAACTGGGAGGAGCGTAACGACGCGCTTGAGGAGTTCTTCGTTAAAAATCTTGAGACGATCCAGGGCGACGAGCGCGATGTCATGTTCATCTCGACACTCTACGGACCTGAGAAAGCAGGCGGACGCCCGCACCAACGCTTCGGCCCGATCAACTCGAGCCACGGCCATCGCCGCCTCAACGTGCTCTTTACCCGGGCCAAACGAAAGATCGTGACCTTCACCTCGCTCAAGCCCACCGACATCCTCGTTGACGAAGGTAAGAACCGCGGCGTGCATATGTTCCGGGCTTGGCTCGAGTATTGTGGCTCTGGGCGGGTGCCGGACCGCGCGCGGAGCGGCGGCGAGACTGAAAGCCCCTTCGAGGACTACGTGGCTAAGCAGATCGAAGCAATGGGCTGTGAGGCGGTGCCTCAGGTCGGCGCCGCTGGTTACCGGATAGACATCGGTGTGCGGCACCCGGACTGGCCTTACGGCTACATACTTGGCGTCGAATGCGATGGAGCGAGCTACCATTCCTCAAAGTCGAGCCGTGATCGCGACCGGCTTCGCCAGGAAGTTCTCGAAGATCTTGGATGGCATTTCCACCGGATTTGGTCGACGGACTGGTTCAATGACACCCGCACCCAAGTCGAGCGCCTGCGCGAGGCAATCAATGTCGCGCTTGAGCGCGCCAAGGCATCCGACTTCCCTAGAAGTCGGGTTGAGAAAGATAATCCGGTTGCCCTTCTGACCCAGATCGCTGAGGAACCCGAAAGCGCCGCTAACTCGCTAACCTCACGGAGAAAGGCCGTTCAGGAGAATCTCTTCCAGGATGAACTCTTCAACCATATGCAGGGTGACACCGAGGGGGACGCAGTAGCAAGCTCAGTCGGCAAAGACCCAGAGATTTCTGCTGCGACCCGCATGGCACCCGAATCCGTCGTCGCCATGATCGGTCTCGGCAGCCACGTCAGGATTGAGAACCTTTCGGAGGAGGGGCGTAAGCTTGCCTTCACTCTCGTCAAAGAGGGCAATGATCTCGAGAATGGCCAGGTCGGGGTTCACACACCTCTCGGCCAAGCCCTGATTGATGCCCAAGTTGGTGACGAGGTCGAATACCAGGTCGGGGTTCAAATCAAGGAAGTCCGGGTCCTCGAGATCAACTGAGCCTGGAATGAGCTAGTCTAGTCACTAGGGGTGCACTGCCAGCCTTCACCACGGAGTTGGCTGTGCGTCCCTGCTGGGATCGTCATGAGAATGATGTTTCGACGCGTGCAATATCGATGGTCACAACGAACCGGAGGAGATGCAGAGCCTCTGGCCTGTATCTGCACGGCGCTCTGACCAGCTACAAAGACACGGCTGCTCCTGCTTTGCGTGGTTAAAATACGTCGTGCAATCCTACGCTTTCACCATCGCAAAGTTTCAACATCACGCCTTCTATCATTTTGGCTCGTGCCTCAAGGAATTCATTGAAGTCACCAGTTGTCAGCTTTTGCACAGGAATGGCATGTGAGCTGAGGCGGCGACTTACTTCGGCTTCGTCTATATCGATTTCTTTAGCACGTTCGGCGATATAGGTTGCCGGCGGTTTTGCTCCAATCGAGCGATTGGTTCGCCAGCTAATTAGTGCGCAATTCAATGCGCAAAATATGTCACGTTTCTCGAAATTCTTCTCAAGTAGAGCTTTAGGAAACAAGTGGTGGTATTCGCGTTTTTCGAAACTTTCTTGGCCAAAGGGTGTTTCATCGGCAAAGTCATACCCGCCGATGCGTAGCGAAGCAGTCAGGATGGCGCGCCCAAGACGATCTTTCGTCTTCGGCCAACCACCGGTCTTGAGCTCCCCAACTGTCGGCAGTGGAGTGCGTTGACGGTCCAGGAGTTCAGGTAGAGGCCCATTCTCATCGCGAAAAGCAATCAGTTGTCGAACATCGAGGGCTGCTCTGGTCGCGCTTGTCTTTTGGTAGCGTTCCGAGAAAGCACCGCTCCAGAGCGCTTTTCGAGCCAGACGTCGAGCAGCTCCTTCGGCATCCTTCCCTTCTGCCGCGGTAGCCCAAAAAGCTGCCAGCACCGAGAGGATAGGATCCGAAGGTAGAAGCTTGGCATTAAATATTTTTTCTTCGGCAAGGAAGCCGATGGCCCTTAATAAGCCTCGCTCAACATCAGCCCAATTCTTTGCGAGGGATGCCCCAAAATCCTTGGATAGGTAAGTCGCGCGATTTGGTGGTCGACCCAAAAGAATGGCTCCCACCTGCATTGCTATTTCACCAGGATCACCAAATCTTGAGGCGCCTGGCACAGCCGCTTTTAGTGCCTCAACCTTTTCGTGGAGTGATGCGTCCATCTCCGCTTCAACCTGTGCCACTACGATGTCGAACGCGGACAGCGCGGTATTTTGAGTATTCATCTTGATGAAAACGTCAAGCGCTGCATCCCTTGAAGTGCCCAAGGGAAGTGAAAGAAATGGTAGTGAATATTTGGCAATGCGTCCTCGAAGCTCGTTTGCGATTTCATTGATTTCACTATAGAAATCCATATCACCAGCGGCAGCTTCTTTGCTCCAGACTTTCAAGCGACCACGGCCTGCTTCATCCGGGGCGAGCATTTCGACAGGTATGCGACGCCGTTTCCAGGTTTCTACAGGGCTATTGCACCAACGAGGATACCTTTGCCCCTTATTGTCATACCGTCGAATGGCGTCGATTTCGGGCTCCTCATTGCTGTCAACGTTCACCATGTAGGTAAAGTCCGGGTATAGACCATTCAGACTGCGCCAGAGAGCTGTAACACGCTGCTGACCGTCTAATAGATGATAGCCAGGTCGACCTTGGGGTTGTGGAGCGCCGGAAATCGGGCGCGCATGGAACGGCGGTGTCTCTCCAACTTCAAGGGTCAACAGAGCTCCAACAGGCAGTGCCGGTTTGCGTAGGATGTTTTCCAGGATGCCTTGAACCTGCCACCACCCCCATGCCTCAAACCGCTGAAACCTGGGAAGCACGACATGACCATCGCGGATCCAAGCAAACCAATCCTCAATTGTGCGGTTTCGTGCTTCCATTTGTTTTTCCTAATAATTTTAACCAGCCTTATAGTTCGACGGGTTACGATGCCTTGGTTTTGGGTGAAATTTTCTGGCTGGTCGGATCATACCAGAACTCATGCAGCCGCCCTTCTCGGATCAACGCTGTGGCATGACTCACATGCTCTGGCAAAACAAAGAACCATTCCTTGGGGTGGTGCACCTTATTGCCAAAACGATCTGGGACAGTGAGTTTTGCAGGACGCGCTGCTTCGAAGAACCGATGAAGAAGGTTCTCGACCCTTTCCCTGGGTAGGTTTCCCAAACGGTATGTTGCGACGATCTCAACAGGGGCCAGCAGAAAGGTTGGGTCATTCTTGGCATCTGCCACACGACGTTTCACGTCCTGGCTGGTCACACCGATCTTGTGAAGAATGTCGCGGTGTGGCCGGATGTTGGGATCATCGGACATGGATTTTGCGACATAGATTGTCCCGGTGACGGCCAGCTGGTCCGCCTCCCATTCCGGATCGAGTGGCCCCAACCCAACCTTCTGAACGGAACGGGCGGTTTTGTCATCGTTCAACGCTTTGCGGAATGAAGCGACCATGGGGTCACTTTCCGTGCCGTTGGACAGCACTATGCGCAGCCGGTCTTCCTGAGACAACCCGCCTGAAGATTTACGCATCCGCTCGACTACGAGGCACAGAAGCCCATTTCGGATGAAAACATCCCCGGCGACAGGTTCGATAATCGCCCATTTCTCGACGATCCTGGTTTTCCGCTCACCTGCTTCCAGAGCGGCCTGAATCTGCGAGAACTTGGCTTCGAATTGGTCGAATTCCTGGCAAGGGAAAAACTCTGCACGGTGTTCCGGCTGATGCCTCTCCGCAGACGGCGTAACATGACGGAGGTCCGAGAATTCTGTTGGCACCTCCAGATCATCATCAGCAAATATTTCGTCCAGACTGTCTGGGATAACATCTTCTGTTGGCTCGTCGCGCCAGTTCGCGTGTTCAGGTTCTGCGGCAGCCAAGAGGCCCAGCCTATCCGCCTCCAACATGTCTTGGGTCGGGGCTTGCCTCAACTTGTCCCAAATGGTTCCCAGGCGCATCTCTTCGTGGTCTTCCGCGTCCGGATCCGGCAGACGACCGTGCTGCTCGAAAAACCGCGTAACGTCGCTGAGGACAGCTGTTCCGCCGTCAGATTTCGACGCAACCTGCTTCTGAGGGGCGACTTGAAGAAGCCCAAACTCGTCTGGCTCGGCGAAGATGTCATCAAGTGTGGGTCTTGGCATCAGAGCGCCCCTTCACGCATTCGTTTGGCTTTCTGGGTTTTGAGCCAGGCCAAGGCCTCGGCCATCCGCTTCTCCAATGCATCAGCTGCGTTCAGATTGGGTTCACGCCCCTCGGAAGCCCGAAACGCCTTGATCCGTGGCCAAAGTGCGCGCGCTTCTTCCTCGGTCATTGCGACACGGATAGCGACCATGGCGGACTGGACGTGCTGCAGCAACTGAGCGTCGAGCGACTTGGAGGCGACTTCGAACCGTTCCTGGAAGGCGTTCACACTGTCGATCAGGTCGACGTCGATTTCGCGCACGTTGATGAATTTCTTCACCATTTGCAGAAGTGTGTTCGGGGCACCCTCCGGTTCTTCCTCACCGTTGTCGTCAACATCAGTTGGCTTGCCTTCAAAAACCGCAGCAGCCTCCGCCATCCCACGCTGCTCTTCCTGCCGGGCAAGGGTCAGAATGTTCATATGGGCTGCAAGATGCTGACGCGCGCTTTCGGTCTCTTCGTCATTGAGGTCCGGATAGCGCGTTTCGATGATGTCGGTCAGAACCATCTGGGTGGCGACTTCAGGAGCCGTGTCAGGCGCCAGAACCCGCTTGTCCATTGCCTGACAGGCTGCGGCCAGCAAATCGTGCATGTCTTGCTCGCAGATCTCCTTAGCGCGCTCAGTGGGCGGCTCGATCAAGCCCTTGATGCCGATCATGACGTTGCCCTGGCCATCGCTATGCACGGGCTCACGCACGTCCCCATCTTCGCGGCGGTAGAACTTGAAGTTCGGGGCCAGCACCTGCTCCATCAGCAAGGAGCCCGAGATCGCCTTGAGCATGTCGTTGACCGCATCTGAGACCACATCGGTTTCCACCCCCGGCTCGGCCACCAGATTAGTGAAGACCGCGCGCGGCTTGTCCGGAGCGTCGCGTGTGGCGCGACCGATGATCTGCACGATCTCGGTCAGCGAAGACCGATACCCGATGGTCAGCGCATGCTCGCACCAGACCCAGTCAAACCCTTCCTTTGCCATGCCGAGCGCGATGATAATGTCCACCTTGGAGCGATCTGCCGCATCATCCCGTTTCCCATCCGCGCCCTTGACCTCACGCGACAGGGCCGTCTTGACGATACCGCGCCCGGGACCGTCATCAACGAGGTCGGCAACCTTCAGAACCCGTCCCTCGGGCAGCTCGATCAGATCGAACCCGGTTTCCGGATCCCGCCCGACATGGCGGCCCAGGAAATCCATGATCTTCCCGACCTCGTTGTTCTTGTCGTCGAACGCCTCGGACGAGCCACGGTGTGGAATGTGGATGATGGTCTTCTGCGCCGGGTCCAGCACCCCCTCGAGTCCGTTGGTATAATTGCCCTTGTAGAACTGGTAATTCACCCCCAGCGCCTTGAGGTGCTCATAGCCTTCCAACTGTTCGTAGTAGCTGTAGGTGATCGTGGTGAACTTGGCCTCATCCTCAGGGCGCAGCACGGGGTCGGCGTCGCCACGGAAATAGCTTCCAGTCATCGCCATCAGGTGGCATTCCTCTCGCGCCACAATGGCCCGCAGGATCACACCCAGCCGGTTGTTGTCCGAGGCTGAGACGTGATGGAATTCATCCACTGCGATGAAGCAATCGTCAAACGCCTCAATCCCCTGATCCTCTACCACCTTGTCATAGGCAAAGCGAAAGGTGGCATGGGTGCAGACCAGCACCTCTGCGTCCGAGGCCATGAAATCCACAAAAGCTTTCACCTTCCGGTCCTGTGCGTCATCCCCGGTCAGGCAAAGATTCCACTTGTCCTCAACCTCCCAGTCCGCCTCGAACCCATAGCTGGCCAGATCCGTCGAGCGGAACGACCCGCCGATCGAGGTTTCGGGCACGCAGACGATGGTCTTGGCGCGGGCCTGATGGCGCATCTTGTCGAGTGCGATGAACATCAGCGCCCGGCTTTTCCCCGCCGCAGGGGGCGCTTTCAGCAGCAGAAATTGCGCCGCCCGTGCCGCATAGGCCCGCGCCTGCATTTCGCGCATGCCCATGGCGTTGGTCGAGGATTTCGAGCGCCCGTAGGTCACATTGAGCATCTGAGCCATCTATTTGCTCCTTTTGCCGCGCTTGGATTTCGCAGCCTGTTTTTCAATATGTTTGATCTTGGCGGCATAGAGCTTGAATAGATGCTCCAGCCGTTCGGTGTCATTCCGGAAGGGCCGCCCGATATACATGGTCTCCAGCAACTCATCGTTTTCTCGATGCACAGCGCGCAGATCGTCAGGCATTTTGTCGGGATCGTAGAGTTCAGCGATGGTGGCTGGGTAATGGGAATAGCGGCACTTCAAGATTTTACGGGCCGAGGTATTGAGCGCCTCGAGCTGATCGTCTGAGAACTTCGGAACTGGGAAGGTGTTCCAGCCCAAAGTGTTGGAATATCGAAATCGGCTCTCAAGCCTGCCGCATACAGCAGCGATCCAAGCGAGGTGTATACGCGATGCAATCAGTGCGATGCACCAATCGGGGGCGTCGTAAAGGACCTGATTGAGGTTGGATGAAATCACATCTGCACCCGCCCGATCCACTGGCAGATAAGGACGGCGTTCCGACGTGACGCAGGGAACCAAGATAGTATGCGAATAGGTGGAGGGGCTTCTACGCTCAACAAAACGATGTGGTTGACTTGCGAAGTCTCGGGTTGAGGGGTTTCGGCTTTCTGACCTCATCGTCGCTACACGCTCTAACCGTTCAGAGATGAAGGGGATTGCCGCGCAAACAGAAGTCGCGTCAGGAACCTGTCGTTCGTCAATCCATAAGCAATAACGTGAAAGCCCTCTTACGACCTCTTCTGATCCCAGAAAACTGCGAACAAAGATATCAGCCTCAGGGAAGGAGGAAAGCAGTTCAACTCTTTCACTTGGCGTTAGAACAAGGTGGCCGCCGTCCCTGGGCATTTCTCCGAAAGTCATGAATGGAAGATCAAATACGCTTCGGGTTGCAGCTTTGACTATTTTTCTTTCTCCGTTAATCAAATACGGATTGATGTTGTTTGCGACTGCTTCGATACCATCGTCAAACAGGCGTTTCGTGGCAGATGAACTATTCCTCAACCCAACAATCACACAGACCACAGCCGCATTTGCGGACGCATTGTTGCGCCACTTGAACGACCGATGTCCAAAACCGATCTCAACACCATCCTGAAGAACTTCAGGCCAAAGATTGGAAGCCGATGCGCCCTGGCAAATTGAGTTTGTAGATACCAAGGCGGACTGCGCTAAGCGTCCACGAATGTAGTTGCCGGCTTTGAAATACCAGGCCGCGACAAGGTCGAACGCTCGGTAGTTTTTGACATGCCCCTTGAACACATGGTCCATGTCGGCCTTTTGATCCTTGTCCTGTTGGGCTTTTCCCAAGAACGGCGGATTGCCCGCAATGAACACCTCTTGCCCTTCCCCAGGAGGTGGGCAGACCTCTTCCCATTCCACCCGCAGGGCGTTGTCGCAGACGATATGGGCGCTCTCGCGCAGCGGCAGGCTGGCCGGACCCTGGCCAAAAACTTCCTTGAACACTGCATTGGCCTGATACTCGGCGATGAACAGCGCCAGCTTGGCAGTCTCGGCAGCAAAATCGGTAAGCTCGATCCCATGGAAATTGGCGATCTTCACGGCCGAAAACATTTCCTTCGTGCTCTCGCCCGTCAGTTCCTCGAGCCGTTCCAGGATCCGCATCTCGCGTTCGCGCAGCTGCCGATATGAGACGACCAGGAAGTTGCCTGATCCACAGGCGGGGTCGAACACCCGGATCCCCTCGATCCGCGTGAGCGCCTTGCGCAAGCCATTGGGCCTTTCCCAGGCCTTGTCGATCTCACCATCGAGGTCATCCAGGAACAGCGGCCCGATCACCTTCATGATGTTGGGCACCGAGGTATAGTGCATCCCCAGCTCGCTGCGCTGTTTGGGATCAGCCACCGACTGGATCATAGAGCCAAAGATGTCCGGATTGATCTCGCGCCAATCCTCGCCGCAAGCGTCGCGCAGATAGCGATAGGCGGTCACGTCAAAGACGGGCGCGTCGATAGATCCCGCAAAGAGCCCGCCGTTCACATATTCCAGGTCTCCCGCCCAGGCAGGAAGATCGCTTCGCTTGTCCTTGGGGCGGTTCATGGCGTTGAAGGCAGCGATAATCACCTCGCGCGCTTCCTCGCCCTTGTTGCCAGCATGGTTGAACAGGATCTGGCTGAATTGGTTGTCGGGGAAGATGCCGACATCCTCGGCGAACATGCAGAAGATCAGCCGCATCATCAGCTGGTTCATCTCATGCCGACGCGCGTCACTGGCCCAATCCGGGTTCTTGCGCACCAGTGCGTCATATAGCTTGGCCAGCTTGGCGGTGACCTTGACGTCGATCGGGTTTTCTTCGGCCGCCTCATAGCGTTCCTTGCCCGCGGCAGGCAGGAAGAAGCCGAATTTGTCCCCGATCTCGTCAAAACGGCAATGCAGGGTCTCTCCGCTGACCCGCTGCTGGGCTGCCACCATCTCGCCATCGGTGGCGATCAGGATCGCCGGTTTGGCGGTGGCGGTTTTCTTGGAGTTTCGCAGGGCCTCCAGGGTGACATCGGCCATTCCGGACATGGCAGGCGCAAAGTGGAACTTCTTGTTGACCAGGACGCCGCCGGGCTGATCCGACTTATTGGTTGTGCCATTGCGCAGCTTGGCAATCGCCGCCTGGGCGACATCGGTAGCCTGGGCAAATTCGAAAGGGAATTCGTCAGCGTCGAACGGTTTGCCGGAGATCTGTTCCAGGGCTTCGAAGATCTCGGTGGGGTTCATGGAAAGTCCGTTCTTGATAGTTCTGTCTTGGCGAAGCCAAAATTGACTGCGTGGGAAATTTCTAAGTGCGGATAGTGGTTTGCGCAACCTATTGTTGATTTCATCGACCGTGTTTCGGAAGCACATAGCCGTTAAGATTTTCCAGCTTCTGAAACAATTCGTGGAACACCTGGATTCTAAATTTATTCATTGAAATCATATATTTAATATTTTCTTTTAGGCTTGATGCGCATCCGAAGTCGCAGTTGCTATAGAGTATTCTGTTAACATGAAAACAGGAGTTGTTCTCGCAATGAGCAAAAGCATCCAGCATGAGGCCCGCAAGAAACGATCCATTACTATCCGCATGTTCTGCAACGCCCCGCCGATGTTCATGCCGACCCAGGGAGGCCGGCATGAGCGCTGACGAAGCGTTTTTGACTGTTGAAGATTTTGCAGCAGCTTTGCACCGCACCATTTCGTCCAGAACGGTTAGGACGATGATCCACCATGGACAAATTAACGCGACCAAGATTGGGCAGCGTTTTTACATGACACGTGAAGAACTGGAGAGGTTCGTTTCTACATGCCACGCAAACGCAAACCGGCCCGACTCTTCCAGCGCAAAGACGATGGCGCTTGGGTCATCCTCGACGGAGGACAGCAGATCCGGACAGGTTTTGGTGACGGATTTCATAAGGAAGCAGAAGAAGTCCTGAGTGATTACATCGCACGGAAGAGACGACAGGATGATCATGTTTACGAGCCGGGTGAGATCACCGTCGGCGAAGTCCTGGTGCACTACGGTGAAGCCAAGATGAAGACGGTGCGCGACAAGGATCGTTTACTATACACAATTCAGGCTCTGTCGCCTTACTGGGGTGACCTGAAAGTGTCGGAAATCGACATCGATAGGTGTTGTGGTTACACGGCCTGGAGAAAATGTGCAGCTTGGACCGTTCGGCGCGAGATGACGACGCTGAATGCCGCGGTTAAATACGCCTTGGCGACGCGCAGGATCAGTTATGCTCCGATTGTGACCTTGCCGGAAAAGGGGGTTGCGAATGACCGCTGGCTGACTGAGGAAGAAGTGCAGCGTCTGTTGGGCGCTTCCGCACCGCACGTCCAGAGGTTCATCAAGATTGCGCTCTATACTGGGCGCCGCAAGACGGCGATCACGCGACTGAAGTGGATGCCTTCCCTGAATAGTGGTTGGGTCGACCTTGACACTGGTGTGATCCATTTTCTCGGCAAGGCCGAGGCTGAAACCAAGAAGCGCAAAGGCTTGGTCAGGATGCCGGCCACGCTCCACGAGGAAATGAAAACTTGGGCACAGGAGGGAAGCCACGTGGTGTCCTTCAAGAACACCCCGATACACCGGATCGATAAGGCCTTCCGAGCCGCTGTCAAGCGCGCCGAACTGAAGGACGTAACGCCCCACACCCTCAAGCATACGGCAGTAACCTGGGCGTTCAAAAGGGGCATGACCCTGGAAGACGCGACAGCCTACTTTGCCACCTCGCGCGAGACCTTGGAGAACGTCTACCGATCCTACAGTCCGGATGCGCTGAAGAAGGCCGCCGGGATCATGGACTGGAAAATTTGACGCGCCCTGGCAACGAATGCGCACATCCACCGCATGAAACGTTGCGAATATCGTTGCGGCCACTTCGCTGAAAACAACAAAGGCGCCCTGAGGCGCCTTGTTTTATTGGTCGGAGTGAGAGGATTCGAACCTCCGACCCCTGCCTCCCGAAGACAGTGCTCTACCAGGCTGAGCTACACTCCGACCGTGGAGGGCGAAATAGCTCAGGGCGCGGTGTTTGACAAGGGCGATTTCACAGAAAGATGCGGATTTTGAGGATTCTTTTTCCAGCGGCCGGACGGCGGGAAACCGCCACGAAAAAGCCCCGCGCCGGCGGCCGGGCGGGGCTTTGAAATCTCTCGGGAAACGCCTCTAAATCAGAGGCTTGCCTCCAGCGCTGCAATCACTGCGTCACCCATCTGGCTGGTGGAGACCGGCTCCACGCCTTCGCTGGCCAGCAGGTCCGCGGTGCGCACGCCATCGGCCAGAACCTTCTCGATTGCAGTTTCCAGGCGGGCGGCTTCTTCGCCCTGGTCGAAGCTGTAGCGCAGCGCCATGGCAAAGCTCAGGATGCAGGCGATCGGGTTGGCCTTTCCCTGGCCCGCGATGTCGGGGGCGGAGCCGTGGACGGGTTCGTACAGCGCCTTGGGACGGCCGTTTTCCATCGGCGCACCAAGTGACGCGGAAGGCAGCATGCCCAGCGAGCCGGTCAGCATCGCGGCGCAGTCGGACAGGATGTCGCCGAACAGGTTGTCGGTCAGGATGACGTCGAACTGCTTGGGCGCGCGCACCAGCTGCATCGCACCGTTATCAGCGTACATGTGCGACAGCTCAACCTCGGGGTAATCCGCCGCAACGCGGGTCACCACCTCGCGCCACAGGATGCCGCTCTCCATCACGTTGGCCTTCTCCATCGAGCAGACCTTCTTGTTCCGGCGCATCGCCAGCTCAAAGGCGGACCGGGCGGCACGCTCGATCTCGCTCTCAGTATAGCGCTGGGTGTTGATGCCGACGCGCTCGTTGCCTTCCTCGAAGATGCCGCGCGGCTCGCCGAAGTAGACGCCGGAGGTCAGCTCGCGCACGATCATGATGTCCAGACCGGCAACGATGTCCTTCTTCAGCGAGGAGAAATCCGCCAGCGCATCAAAGCACTGGGCCGGGCGCAGGTTGGAATAAAGGTCCATCTCCTTGCGCAGGCGCAAGAGGCCGCGCTCGGGCTTTACCGAGAAATCCAGATCGTCATAGGCCGGGCCGCCAACCGCGCCCAGCAGCACTGCGTCGACCTCTTGCGCCTTGGCCATGGTCTCATCCGCCAGCGGCTTGCCGTGCTTGTCATAGGCCGCGCCGCCGACCAGATCCTCGCTCACATCGAACTGCAGGCCGCGCTTGTCTCCGAACCAAGAGATGACCTTGCGCACCTCGGTCATGACTTCGGGGCCGATCCCGTCGCCGGGCAGAATCAAAATCGATGGGTTGGGCATGGGGATCCTCCTAAAAACAGCTGGCACGGGCGTAGCGGGACAGCGGAGCAGGGTCAATAACAGCCCTAGGAAATAAAGGGGATTGAGGGGGATTTGCCGGGGACCGGAACGGGTCAGTCCAGCGCAATATCCACCCAGACCAGCCGGTGGCGGCTGGCCACGGCGGCAGGCGCGTCCGGGCCCTCGGGCCAGGCAATACCGCTGCCGGTGACGCGCAGCCCGGCAGAGGGCAGAACATAGTCCACCCGCATCTGCCCGATTCCGGGCCAATCCACTGTCGCAGTCCCGCTGCTCCCGCTTTCCGGAACAGGGTCCTGCAGGCGGGGATCTGCCAGCAGGCTGCGGATCGCAGGCTTGATGCCTTCTCCCTGTGCGGGGTCGAGGTTGGCATCGCCCGCAATGACAAAGGGGCCGTGGGGCACAGGCCCTAGCTGCCCGTCCAGCAGCAGCTGCCACAGGCGGATTTCATCCCGGTTGCGCCGCCCGTTGCGGTCCTCGGGCCCGTCAAACACCGGCGGGCTGGCATGGAAGGTCATCACGTTCAGCCATCCGCCGCCGGCCAGCATCACCGGCACCAGCCAATGCGCGGTGGAAGACAGACGTTGCACCGCTTGCGCCTCAGGGGAGGGGTAGGGGCTGCCGTCCGGATGCTGCGGCAGCCGCGCGCCGGGCAGGTCCCGCCACAACAGCCCCGAAAAATCGCGGATACCCTCCCGGTCCACTGGCAGCCGGGACAACAGAGCGATGCCGCCCTCGCCGCGGAACCGCCCGTAGCCCTGATTGTCGCGCGGTCCTCCGGTCCGCCCATCGCCATCCAGGTCCAGCGGCTCCGGCGGCGGCAGGCCTGCGTTGGGCTGCAGCGACACCAGATGCGGATAGGGAGCGCCTGCCTCCGCCAGCCGCTCCGCCAGGGCGGCGAGGGCGCGGTTTTCATAGTCCCAGTCGATCCCCTGCAGCGCCAGCACATCGGGCTGCATCGCTGCGATCACATCGGCGGCCGCGTCGATCTGCGGATCTTTGCCCCGCTCGATATCGCGCAGCAGCAGCCCGGGGCCGTCGCGGGACAGTTCGGTGTTGAAGGTGGCGATGCGCAGCGTGTCCGCTTGGGCCGCAGCGGCGGCCAGAACCAGGAGAAGACCTGCCGCCAGCTGCCTCATGCGGTCTGCATCGCCTCATCGGCGGCGCTGCAGGCGGCGCGGCGCTTCTGTGCAATCAGCCCGGCGATACGCAGCATTGCCATGCCGCGCATGATCATCGAAGCGGGCACCAGCGCCCAGCCGCTGACCGCCCAGACCAGCATATGCGGGGCTGCAAGCATACCTGGATCGACCAGCCCGGAACCCAGTTTGACTGCGGCGGGCAGTGCAAAGGGCAGCAGCACGCCGCAGATGATGTTGATCCGCGCGTCCCGCTGCAGCCGCTGCACCACATCGCCGCCGGTGGTGGGATCGAACAGCGGCAGGTTGATCCAGACATTGAAGGCGCCGCTTCCCACCGGCCAATGGCCGACCCGGATCACCAGCGCAAACAGGGCAATCGCCATGCCCGATACTGCACAGGCCAGTGCTGCTGCGTCGCGCACCATCAGCACGGTAGTCTCGGATGCTTGAGCGGGCATCATCAGCACGGTCAGCTGAACCGGCGAATAGGCAAAGCTGAGCTGCCCGCCCAGCCAGCCGCCCAGCTGCTGCACCAGTGCCGTCAGCCCGGTTGGCGCCAGCGGATGCGCCGCCAGCAGGCTCAATGCGCCGACAGCAGCGGCTGCGGCGGCAAAGCGCATCCGGTTGATCGGCGGCGCACTGCGGAATTCGACGAAGCTGGGGAAGTGAGAGTAATACTCGGCAAAGGCAAGCGCCGCGCCCAGAAGCGCAATGAACAGGATGATCTCGGGCGTGCCGGTGGCGGATGCCGGCAGAATCAGCGACGGCATTGCAAACAGCATGGCCACCAATATGCCGCGGAACGCCGCGCCTGTGATGCGTGCAAACACGTCTATGTTTCCCTTCGAAACCGGACCGGGCGTTTTTTCTCCCTGGTTCCAGCTTTGAAGCCCCCTGATGCGGTCAGGGCGCTCTGCCTCAATTTTGCCCCAATGTTGCCGGTTGGCGGCTTTCCGCTCAAGAGGCAGCGGCAGGCGAGGGGGTGCTTTCGCAGGCCGACTGGTGCGGGATTGCATCAGCGAAGTGATGGAATTTGAGGGGGTTGGCAGGCTTTCTACCACATGCTGTGGCTGCAGCCAATGGATGCACAAGGCGGCCACCCTGGTGGAATTGCGGCGGAAATGCGGCGCGAATCTGGCGGTGCCGCCAAAAGCAGAGCCGCCCGGAAGGGGCGGCTCTGAAACTTCAGCTAAGGAAGGTTCCGGGTCAGACCCAGGGGCGCGCCTGCGCGGCTTTTTCCTCGAAGGTCTTGATCGAGTCCTGTTTCTCCAAGGTCAGGCCGATATCGTCCAGCCCGTTCAGCAGGCAGTGCTTCTTGAACGCATCCACTTCGAACTTGATCACTTCGCCGTCCGAGGTGGTGATTTCCTGCGCTTCCAGGTCCACGGTCATGCGGGCGTTTTCGCCCTTCTCCGCGTCCGCCATCAGCACATCGACCTGCTCCTGCGGCAGCACGATCGGCAGGATGCCGTTCTTGAAGCTGTTGTTGAAGAAGATGTCGGCAAAGGAGGTGGAGATGATGCATTTGATGCCGAAGTCGGCAATCGCCCAAGGCGCGTGCTCGCGCGAGGAGCCGCAGCCGAAGTTGTCGCCCGCCACCAGGATCTCGGCGTTGCGGTACTGCGGTTTGTTCAGCACGAAATCCTCGATCTCGGTGCCATCGCGGTTATAGCGCATCTCGTCGAACAGGTTCTTGCCGAAGCCGGTGCGCTGGATGGACTTCAGGAACACCTTCGGGATGATCATGTCGGTGTCGATATTCACCAGCGGCATCGGGGCTGCGATACCCTGCAGTTTCTCGAACTTTTCCATTACTCGTTTCCTTGTTTCTGGTGCTTCAATCCGCTGAGATCAAAGCCGATCTCTTCCGCCAGGCGGGCGATGAAGCTGTGTTTTTCGGGCCGGTGCGCCTTGTGGTAACGGCGCACCATTGAAGCATAGAGGTGGATGGCCAGCGTATCGTCGGTGAGCCAGCCGTCTTCCTGGCAGTTGCCGCTGAACAGAACGTCGGTCAGAACGCCGCGGATCGGATAGAACACATCCGGCTCGCGCACATGCTTTACTTCGCCGGTTTCGTTCAGCGTGTAGTCCAGCGCCCTTGGGCCCAGCGAGGGGCGCTGCAGCTCAAACGCTGTCAGCAGCCGTTTGCCGGGCGGGGCGGCTTCCACCTCTTTCCGGATCTTGCGGTTGAGCCAGGGGGGCACGAACCCGGGATCCTCGAACCAGTCCAGCAGATGGTTCAGGGTTGCCGAGTCCTTAGGAAGCCGCAGCACCGCGCCGTTGATCGACCGCGTCGGTTCATAGCCCACGTGATAGTCCACATCCGGCAACGGCCGGTAGCAGAGCATATCGGTGTCGATCCAGATCATCTCCGTCTGTTTCAAGAGGTACAGGCGGAACAGATCCGACAGCATCGAAGCAGGCGCGTCCCCATGCCCTGCCGCGGCAGGGTCCCAGATCTCCGCGGCGGGGCAGGTGAGGACACCTGCCGGAACCTGCGGCGCGGTCTTGCCGGTGTAAAACAGCACAACCTCATGGCCGCGCTGCACGAAACTGGCCAAGGACAGTTCGTGCAGCCAGTTGAGGCTGTCGCCGACCCACAGGCTCGCTACCGCTGGAAGGGAAGTGCTGGACGCCATTGGTGCCCCCTAAAGGCTCAGATCAGCTCGCGCACATCCGTCAGCTTGCCGGTCAGAGCGGCAGCCGCCGCCATCGCCGGGCTCACCAGGTGGGTGCGGCCCTTGTAGCCCTGACGCCCCTCGAAGTTCCGGTTCGAGGTTGCAGCGCAGCGCTCATGCTCGGACAGCTGGTCGGGGTTCATCGCCAGGCACATGGAGCAGCCCGCAAGGCGCCATTCGAAACCGGCTTCCTCAAAGATCGCGGCCAGGCCTTCTTCCTCTGCCTGCGCCCGCACCAGGCCCGAGCCCGGCACGATCATGGCGCGCATGCCGTCCTTGATCTTCTTGCCCTTCACCACTTCGGCCACGGCACGCATGTCTTCGATGCGGCCGTTGGTGCAGGAGCCGATGAACACGGTGTCAATCTCGATGTCGGTCAGCTTCTGGCCCGGGGTCAGGCCCATGTACTCGAGCGAGCGGCGGGCCGCTTCGACCTTGCCGCCTTCGAAATCCTCAGGGGCCGGAACCACACCGGTGATGGGCAGCACGTCCTCGGGCGAGGTGCCCCAGGTCACGACCGGTTCGATGTCTTCGCCGCGGATGGTGACAACCTTGTCGAAATGCGCGCCTTCGTCGGTGTAGAGGGTCTTCCACCAGTTCAGCGCAGCTTCCCACTGGGCGCCTTTGGGCGCATGGGTGCGGCCGTTCACGTATTCAAAGGTAGTCTCATCCGGGGCCACCAGGCCTGCGCGCGCGCCGCCTTCGATCGCCATGTTGCAGACGGTCATGCGGCCTTCCATCGACATGTCGCGGAACACCTCGCCGCAATATTCGATGACATAGCCGGTGCCGCCGCCGGTGCCGGTCTCGCCGATGATCGCCAGGGTCACGTCCTTGGGGGTGACGCCGGGGCGCAGCTTACCGGTCACTTCGACCTTCATGTTTTTGGATTTCTTCTGGATCAGCGTCTGGGTGGCCAGCACGTGCTCCACTTCCGAGGTGCCGATGCCGTGCGCCAGAGCGCCGAATGCGCCGTGCGTTGCAGTATGCGAGTCACCGCAGACCACGGTCATGCCGGGCAGGGTCCAGCCGTTTTCCGGGCCGACGATATGCACGATGCCCTGGCGGATGTCCGAGACCGGATAATAGTGCACGCCAAATTCCTTGGCGTTCTTGTCGAGCGCCTCAACCTGGATGCGGCTTTCCTCGGTCATGGTGGCCGGGTCGGCGCGGTCCAGGGTGGTCGGCACGTTGTGGTCCGGCACTGCGATGGTCTTGTCCGGAGCATGCACCTTGCGGCCGGCCATACGCAGGCCTTCAAACGCCTGCGGGCTGGTCACTTCGTGGACCAGGTGGCGGTCGATATAGAGCAGGCAGGTGCCGTCCTCTGCTTCATGCGCAACATGCGCATCCCAGATCTTGTCATAGAGTGTTTTGGGGGACATGAGTCCTCTCCCGTATCTTGTAGAAATGCTGGCTTTGGGCTGGGCAGGCACCTTATAGGCGCGCCAGGACCGTGCGGGCGGCGCCAAAGAACCGCTCGCGCAGGCGTGCGCGGTCTTGCAGTTCGATCTTCTGGGCCAAGACATAGGTCATGGCTGTCAGATACATCCCGGCGGGCCGGCAATCAGAGATTCGTTCTAAGGCCGGGCGCTAGTGTCTGAAGGATGCAAGAGGGCAGGCGGCCATTCAAATGAGAAGCCGTGCCCCCGGTGCCCCTCGTGCCGGCCGCAGTCAGGGGCCGGGGTCTGTCTCTGCCTGCCGCCTGGCATCGGCACGCGACATCGACCGCAGGGCAAACCGCATGCCAAAGGCGCCGGTTATGCCCAGCCCGGCCATGACCAGCGGCATCATCCAGGTGGAGAAGAAACCGTGCCGCTCCTGCACCCAGCCGCGGTTTTCCTCGTGATACAGGATCCCGAATGTCTGGCCCGCTTCAGGCGTGAAGCGCACCGGCAGAAAAACCTCTGCCTGCCACCAGTCGCCGGCAGCATCCTGATAACGGACAGTTGGATAATAGTCGCCGTCATCGACCGTGCGTTTGGTGACAGTATCGGTGCGGGTCCCGTGGACATAGCGGACCGACAGAATTTCAGCCTCAGCAGGTTGCGCGTGCCGCACGAACCGCCAGCTGTCGAGAAAGGCGATTATGCCGAACAGGATGAAAATCCCCGGCACCAGAAACATCAGGATGCGCATCCACAGCGGTTGTTTGACAGTTTCTGCCATCGGCCCCTCCGTTTTCCGCAGCTTAGCAAAGTCCTGGCTGCCTGACGATCTTTCCGGCGCGGCTTGATCGAAACGCGGCTGGGCGGCAGACTGCTTTGAAAAGGGGGCGTGATGGAGCAGGAAGAGACCCAACAGACAGACGCGCTGGCGGAAAGCACCGCCGAGGCGCTGGAATTCGGCCAGCGGATCTGGGAGCTGGCAGCCCAGGGCGGCGAGATGCTGATGCGGCCCTGGAACGCCTATCAGGTCGGCATCGCCTTTGCCGTCTTCGTACTGGCAACCCTCCTTGCCCGGCCGCTGGGGCGGGCCTACCACGACTGGCTGCGCAGCCGCAGCGGCTGGCCGCGCTGGCGGATGCGGGTGGCGCTGGTGCTGCACAAGCGGATCCGCGCCATCCTGTTCGTGGTGCTGATCTGGGCCGTAGTGCTGATCATGCAGGAGGCCACCTGGCCCAGCCGCTCCCGCGTCCTGATGGTGATCGCCAACCTGTCGCTGGCCTGGCTGATCGTCGCCTTTGCCACCCGCCTTGTCAGCAACGCGCTGCTGCGCAACCTGGTGAAATACGGCGCCTGGACCTGGATCACCCTGCGCATCCTCGGCATCACCGCCGAGGCAGAAGACCTGCTGAACAGCGTCGCAATTGACTTCGGCGACCTGCGGATCTCGCTGCTTCTGGTGCTGCAGGCGATTGTGATCCTGGGGCTGATGCTGACGCTGGCGCGGCTGGTCTCCGCCGCCGCCGCCAACCGGATCCGCAACAACCCCGAAATATCCCCCTCGATGCAGGTGCTGGGGGCCAAGCTGGCGCAGATCCTGTTCTACAGCGCTGCCTTCTTTATCGGGCTCAAGGCGATCGGCATCGACCTCACCGGCCTGGCGGTGCTCTCCGGCGCAATCGGCGTCGGCCTCGGCTTCGGCCTGCAAAAGGTGGTGTCCAACCTGGTCTCCGGCCTCATCATCCTGTTGGACAAGTCGATCAAGCCCGGCGACGTGATCTCGCTCGGCGACACCTTCGGCTGGATCAACGCGCTGGGCGCCCGCTATGTCTCGGTGGTCACCCGCGACGGGCGCGAGTATCTGATTCCAAACGAGGATCTTATCACCTCGCAGGTGGTGAACTGGTCGCATTCCGACAAATACGTGCGCCTCGACCTGCGGTTCGGCACCGGCTACGGCGACGATCCTCACAAGGTGCGCAGGATCGCCATCGAGGCCGCCGCCGCCGTCGACCGGGTGCTCAGCTCTGCGGGCAAGAAACCGGTCTGCCACGTCACCGGCTTCGGCGACAGCAGCGTCGATTACGTGCTGCGGATCTGGATCGACGACCCCACCGGCGGCCTCACCAATATCCGCGGCGCCGTCTTCCTGGCACTCTGGGATGCGTTCCAGGCCGAAGGCATTTCGATCCCCTTCCCGCAGCGCGAAGTGCGGATGCTCAACGACCCGCTGCCGGTCAGGGTTGCACCTGCCGGCAATGGCGGATAAAGCACAGGCTTGGATTCGCCAAGGCGGGGTTTCATTGAAAATTTACCCCTTGGTTGCTACATTATTAACAGGCCCGGCGCCGGGGCTTGGCGGCGCGTTGTAAGGAGGACTATGTCCTGTCACCCGTACCTCAAGCGGCAGATGCCGCTGTTAATGGGGCAGCCGTGATGGCTTCCCAGTCCCAGCCCACCAGCGAACAGCTGCTGGAGCGGATTCTCTCCTCACTCAGCGATGACAAAGCGGAAGATGTCGTGCAGATCGACCTGCGCGGCAAGACCGAGATCGGCGATTACATGGTGATCGCCTCCGGCCGTTCGACCCGTCAGGTCGCCGCCATGTCGGAAAAGCTGATGGACCGCCTGAAACAGGATTACGGCCTCATCTGCAAGACCGAGGGCAAAGGCGCCGGCGACTGGGTGCTGATCGACAGCGGCGATGTGATCGTCCACCTGTTCCGCCCGGAAGTGCGCGAGTTCTATCAGCTCGAGAAAATGTGGATGCCTGCAGGCTCCACCGCTGCCGAAGGCTGAGACCAGCCTGAGCTGGGACTGATTTGATGCAGGCCCGCGCCTGGGTGCGGGCCGGATTGCTTCAGGCCTGAATACAACAGGCCGGATTGCTTCGGAAATTTCATGCGTCTGCATATCTGTGCGGCCGGGCGCCTGCGCTCTGGTCCGGAAAAATCTCTCATCGACGACTACCTCACCCGCTTTGACCGCACCGGCCGGGCGCTGGGGCTGGGGCCTGCACGGGTGGTGGAGATCGAGGACAAGAAAAACGGCGGCATGGCCGCCGAGGCTGCATTGCTGCGCAAGGCGCTGCCCAAGGGCGCGGTGATCTGCACCCTGGATGAGCGCGGCAAGGTGATCTCCTCCCCGGATTTTGCGGACAAGCTGGCTGGCTGGCGCGACAGCGGCCGCCAGGACCTGGCGCTGATCATCGGCGGCGCCGACGGGATTGACCCCGGCTTGCGGGCCGAGGCCGATTTCTCGATCTCCTTCGGCAAGATGGTCTGGCCGCATATGCTGGTGCGGGTGATGCTGGCCGAGCAGATTTACCGCGCCGCCACCATTCTGGCCGGGAGCCCGTATCACAGGGTGTAAATGCGCCTGCGGCGCGAGTATTTCTAGAAAGATGAAATCAGGGCAGGGTGAGGGTGTAGAGTGCCTCGCTCCAGCCGTCGACCAGGCACCGCGCCTGGATTTGCACGCTTGCGGTGCCCTCCGGGATCTGCACGCCGCTGAGCGAGCGGGTGAAGGGCTGTTCGTGCTCATGCGGATGCGCCAGCACGCGCAGGCCCAGTTCCTTGCCGTCCATGTCCAGCACCCGCCAGCCGTCGGCGTAATGCTCCCAGCCGGTATCGGGGTGCGAAAGCGTGACGCTGAAAGTCCAGCTGCTGCCGGACTGGCGGGCGGTGGCGTTCTCGATCACCGGTTCCTCGGCAAAAGCGGGGGCAGCCATGGCGATCGCAAGAGGCAGGAGAAGCTGTTTCATGCCGCCACCATATCCGTGCAAGACCGCAGGCACAGTCACGAAACCGTGTCCCCCTGGCTGTCTGGCGGGATGCGCAGCAGGATGGTGCGGGAGTGCGAGGCGAACTCGCGCCGGTAGAGTACTGCAAAGGTGATCAGCACGGCCCCGGCCAGGGCTGCGGCACCCGCCAGCCAGGCCACCGCAGCCAGCGCGAAATAGGTTGCCCGCATGCCACGGTTGAAACTGCGCGCAGCGGTGATGCTGATCTCAGCGGCCTGCGCCGCGCGCGGAAAGGCCAGCGCGTCGCCGGGATCATTCGGCACCGCCGCCATCAGCACCGAGCAATAGCCGAACAGCCGGTGCGCCCAGACGTATTTCAGGAACGCATTGGACAGGAACAGCAGCACCACCAGAATTTTCACCTCCCAGACAAAGGCCGGGGCGCTGTCTTGGATCAGGTCCTGGGCCACGCCTGCCAGCTGCTCTGTATTGCCGATCAGCGCTAGCCCGCCGCCGATGGCGATCATCGAGGCGGAGGCGAAAAACGCCGTGCCCTGACGCAAGTTGCCAATGAGTTGCGCATCAAAGATCCGTGGGTCGCGTTCCACCATCTGCTTCATCCAGTCGCGCCGGAAATCCGCCATCAGCCAGGATACTGATGGTTTGCCTGCAGGCGGATTCTCGATGCGCCAGCCGATCCACAGCCAGGCAGCAATCAGCAGGGCAAGGGCAGCAAGGTCAAAGAGGGAAAACTGGGTCAAACGGTCGAGCCAAATCATGGCCCGACCCTAGCGCGGCAATCCGCCTCTTGCCAGGTGGGATAAATTGGTAATATTATTTTACCAAAGAGGAGAGTCCGATGCAGATGCCATCCCCGAACCCCGCCATTCTGGCCCGCAAAGCGTCGCTTGCGGCGCGGCTGCTGACAGTGCTGCCGCCGGATGCGGTCATTCAGGACGAGATGGAAACCCGGGCTTATGAATGCGATGCACTGACTGCGTATAAATGCCCGCCGCTGCTGGCGGTGCTGCCGCGAACCACGCAGGAGGTCTCGGACATCCTGCGCATCTGCCATGAGGAGGGCGTGCCGGTGGTGCCGCGCGGTGCGGGGACTTCGCTGGCAGGCGGCGCGCTGCCGACCGCGGATTGCGTGATCCTGGGTGTGGCGCGGATGAACGGGGTGCTGGAGACGGATTACGAAAACCGCATCATCCGGGTGCAGACCGGGCGCACCAACCTCAGCGTCTCCGGAGCGGTGGAAGAGGAAGAGTTCTTCTATGCGCCCGACCCCTCTTCGCAGCTCGCCTGCGCCATTGCCGGCAACATCGCGATGAACTCCGGCGGGGCGCATTGCCTGAAATACGGGGTCACCACCAACAACCTGCTGGGCGTCACCATGGTGATGATGGACGGCACCGTGGTGGAGATCGGCGGTGCGCATCTGGACGCCGGGGGCTTGGATCTCTTGGGCGTCATTTGCGGCAGCGAGGGGCAGCTGGGGGTAGTGACCGAGGCCACCCTGCGCATCCTGCGCAAGCCCGAGGGTGCACGCCCGGTTCTGATCGGCTATGACAGCAACGAAGTGGCCGGCGCCTGTGTGTCGGACATCATCAAGGCGGGCGTGCTGCCGGTGGCAATCGAGTTCATGGACCGCCCTTGCATCGAGGCCTGCGAGGCTTTTGCCAAGGCGGGCTACCCGATGTGCGAGGCGCTCTTGATCATCGAGGTCGAGGGCAGCGAGGCGGAAATCGCGCACCAGCTGGATCTGATCATAGACATCGCCAAGTCGCACAACCCGGTGGAACTGCGCGAGGCGGGCGATGCCGACGAGGCCGCCCGCATCTGGCTGGGACGCAAATCGGCCTTTGGTGCTATGGGGCAGATCAACGATTACATGTGCCTGGACGGCACCATTCCAGTATCCTCATTGCCGTTTGTGCTGCGCCGGATCGGCGAGATGAGCAAAGAGTTCGGGCTGGACGTGGCCAATGTGTTTCACGCGGGCGACGGCAATATGCATCCGCTGATCCTATTTGACGCCAACAAGCCCGGCGATCTGGAAACCTGCGAGGCTTTTGGCGCCGAGATCCTGAAGCTTTGCGTCGAGGCGGGCGGCTGCCTGACCGGTGAGCACGGGGTGGGGATCGAGAAGCGCGATCTGATGCTGCATCAGTACGGCGAGGCGGACCTGGAGGCGCAGCTGAAGGTCAAGGATGTGTTCGACCCCAAGTGGCTTTTGAACCCGGCCAAGGTGTTTCCGCTGTCTGTGACAGAGAGCCGCCGCGCCGTGGCGCTGGCGGCTGAGTGACCTTTGGGGGCTTGCCCCCAAACCCCCAGAGTATTTTTGGCAAGATGAAAATGATGACACCTCAGAGCGAGGCCGAATTGGCCGAAATCATCGCAGGCGCAAGCGGGCCGCTGTGCCTTCAGGGCGGCGGCAGCCGCGGCCTGGCAGTGGATGGCGAAGTCTTGAGCACGGCTGGCCTGACCGGTGTGGAGCTGTATGAACCCGGCGCGCTGACGCTGGTGGTCAAGGCGGGCACACCCGTTGCCGAAGTGGAGGCGCTGCTGGCCACGGAGAACCAGCAGCTGGCGTTCGAGCCGATGGACCACCGCGGGCTGCTGGGGATTGACGGCAAGCCGACCATTGGCGGAGTGATTGCCGCGGGAATCTCCGGCCCCCGGCGCATCCAGGCAGGTGCTGCGCGCGACCACCTGCTGGGGGTGCGTTTTGTGGATGGCTCCGGACAGGCGGTGAAGAACGGCGGCCGGGTGATGAAGAACGTCACTGGCTATGACCTGGTGAAGCTGATGTGCGGCGCTCATGGCACGCTGGGGGTGCTGACCGAGGTGTCTCTGAAAGTGCTGCCGCGGGCCGAAGCAATGGCCACGGTTGCAGTGGAGGGCCTGGGCTTGAGCCAGGCAGTGGCGGCGATGTCGGCGGCCTTGGGATCGCCTTATGACGTGACCGGCGCGGCCTATGACCCGGACAGGCAGACCGCCTATGTCCGGGTGGAAGGCTTTGCAGACTCGGTGGCCTACCGCAGCGGCAAACTGGCCGCGGAGCTTGCCAGTTACGGACCTGCGGGTATCGCAGAGGGCAGCGGCCCGCTGTGGCAGGGTATCCGCGATGTCGCTGCTTTCCATGGGAAGGACGGGGATGTCTGGGGGATCTCCGTGAAACCCTCCGATTCAGTGGCGCTGGCACCGCAGCTGCAGGCGGACGCGCTGCAATTCGATTGGGGCGGCGGCCTGATCTGGGCGCTGGTGCCTGAAGGCACCGACCTGCGCGCCCGGATCAATGTTCCAGGCCATGCCACGCTGGTGCGCGCCAGCGCCGGGACCCGCGCCAGCCTGGGTGTCTTCCAGCCGCAGCCCGCCCCGCTGGCCGCCATTTCCGAGGGGTTGCGCCGCCGGTTCGACCCGAAGGGCATCCTCAATCCGGGACTGATGGGGTAAGACATGCAGACCGCTTTCACAGATGAACAGCTGCAAGACCCGGGTACCAAACGCGCCAACGAGATCCTGCGCTCTTGCGTGCATTGCGGCTTTTGCACCGCCACGTGCCCCACCTATCAGGTGCTGGGAGACGAGCTCGACAGCCCCCGGGGCCGGATCTACCTGATCAAGGATATGCTTGAGAACAGCCGTGTGCCGGACGAGAAAACCGTCAAGCACATTGACCGCTGCCTCAGCTGCCTGGCCTGCATGACCACCTGCCCCTCAGGCGTGCATTACATGCATCTGGTGGACCATGCCCGCGCCTATATCGAGAAACACTATGACCGGCCCTGGAGCGACCGCGCCCTGCGCTGGCTCCTGGCGCGGATCCTGCCCTATCCAGCAAGGTTCCGGCTGGCGCTGATGGGGGCAAGGCTGGCGCGGCCTTTCAAGGGGCTGATGCCGGATGCGCGGCTCAGGGCGATGCTGGATATGGCGCCGAAAGCAATCCCGCCAGTCAGCCGCAACGACGATCCGCAAAGCTTTGCGCCTGCCGCACCGCAACGAAAACGCGTGGCGCTGATGACAGGCTGCGCGCAGAAGGCGCTGAACACCGATATCAATGACGCCACCATCCGTCTGCTGACCCGGCTGGGCTGCGAGGTGGTTGTGGCCAGGGGCGCAGGCTGCTGCGGCGCGCTCACTCATCACATGGGACGCGAGGAGGAAAGTCACGCCACCGCGGCCAGGAACATCCGCGCCTGGGCGGCAGAGATGGACGGGCAGGGGCTGGATGCGATTGTCATCAACACCTCCGGCTGCGGCACCACGGTCAAGGACTACGGGTATATGTTCCGCAATGAACCCCTGGCGGCAGACGCCGCGCGGGTGTCCGCCATTACAATGGACATCTCCGAACTGCTGATGCAGCTGGACCTGCCCGAAGGCGCGGACAAGGGGCTGACCGTGGCCTACCACGCCGCCTGTTCCCTGCAGCACGGCCAGCAGATCAAGACCCACCCCAAGACCCTGCTGAAACGCGCGGGCTTCAAGGTGGTGGAGCCCGCCGACAGCCATCTCTGCTGCGGCTCGGCCGGCACTTACAACCTGATGCAGCCGGAAATCTCGGCCCAGCTCAAGGACCGCAAGGTGAGGACCCTGGAGGCCAAGGCGCCCGACCTGATCGCTGCGGGCAATATCGGCTGCATGATGCAGATCGGCTCCGGCACCGAAGTGCCCATTGTGCACACGGTGGAGCTGCTGGACTGGGCCGCCGGGGGGCCGCAGCCGCCTGCGCTGACTGCACCCGGCAAGCGGGCGCCGGAGGTGCCCATCCTGCGCTGATACGGTCCAGGAGCGGCCTTGAAAGAATCGGGCTGCATAAACCGCGCGCTTGCCCTAATTTTGCCTGAACAAACGAATAACCTCCCACCCGGTGGATAAGAGGAGACGCATGTGAGGCAGTGGATTCTGGCAGGGCTGGCGGCATTGCTGCCGGTTGCGGCCGCAGCGCAGGACAGCCGGTTGCAGCGGATGGATTCGCTGGATGCGGGCCGCCAGTGGGAGGCCGTCGGGCGGCTGGATGTGAACGGCGAAGGCTTCTGCACCGGAGCGCTGATTGCCCCCGACCTGGTGCTGACCGCCGCCCATTGCCTTTATGACAGCCGCACCAAGGAGCGGATCGACCCCGCCACCATCGAATTCCTGGCCGGCTGGCGCAACGGCCGCGCCTCCGCCTACCGCTCGGTTCGCCGCGCGGTCGAGCATCCTTCTTATGTCTATGACGGCGAGCTGTCGACCGACCGGGTGCGCAACGACATCGCCCTGCTGCAGTTGCAGCGCCCGATCCGTAACACCACCGTAAAGCCCTTTGAGACCGACGCGCGCCCGCGCAAAGGCGCCAGCATCGGTGTGGTCTCTTATGCCCATGACCGCTCCGAGGCGCCGTCCTTGCAGGAAGTTTGCGCAGTGATGGCGCGCCAGCAAGGCGTGCTGGTGATGTCCTGCGATGTGGACTTCGGCTCCTCCGGCGCGCCGGTGTTTTCCTTTGAGGGCGGCGAGCCGCGGATTGTCTCGGTGGTTTCCGCCAAGGCCGAGGTGAGCGGCGAGCGGGTCTCGCTTGGCTCCGCCCTGGCTGAAGAGCTGACGCTGCTGCAGGCGCAGCTGACCGGCGTTGCCACCGGCGGCCGGCTGCCGCCGGGCGTGGGCCGGGTGAAGGTGGGCGAGGGGCGCAGCTCCTCCGGTGCGAAGTTCATCCGGCAATGATGTTCCGCGCATTGATACTGGCCGTTGCCACCCTGGCGTACGCAGGCAGCGCAACGGCCCAGAACACCGGCCTCCGGCGCCTGACCGACCGCGATGACCTGTTCGGCTGGGAGGCGGTCGGAAGGCTGGAGCTGAACCGCCAGGGCTTCTGCACCGGCACGCTGATCGCGCCGGACCTGGTGCTGACTGCGGCCCATTGCGTTTACGACCGCAGCAACAGCCTGCGCCCGGCAGAGCAGATCACCTTCCGCGCCGGCCTGCGCGACGGCGTCGCCATTGCCGAGCGCCAGGCGCTGCAGATCGCCGCGCATCCGGGCTTCACCCCGGGGGGACGGCTCAACCTGGAAAACATCCGCCATGATGTGGCGCTGATCCGGCTGGCGGAACCGATCCTGAGCGGCGAGGCGGATGCCTTTGCGCTGCACTCGGGCCGGGACTACGGCAGCGACATCTCGGTCACCTCCTATGGCATGGGCCGGGCCGAGGCCCTGTCGCGCCAGCGCCAGTGCAATCTGATGGGCGAGCATCAGGATGTGCTGATGATCGACTGCAACGTCACTTTCGGCTCTTCGGGCGCGCCGGTGCTGTCGCAGGTGGGCGGGCGCGGGCGGATCCTGGCGCTGGTTTCCGGCGGCGGCGCGTATCAGGGCCGGCAGGTGGCCTTTGGCATGAAACTGCCGCAGCGCGTGGCCGAACTGAAGGCCCAGCTGCGCCGCAATCCGGTGGCGGCGCCGGACCGCCGGATCAAGCGGGTCCGGGTCGGCGGCGGCGCTTCTGCGGGCGGTGCGAAATTTGTCCGCGTGGGGGAGTGATCCCCCTCTTGAAGGCACATTTTCCTTTCCTATCTCGAGTGTATCCGGGCAGCCGCTGATTGGGGCCCGGTAAAAAACAGCCTGTCCCCGCGGGGAAGGTATCCTGAAATCGCTCATGAATGAGGATTGAAAATGCGTACGTTTGACTTTGCACCGCTGCACCGGGCCACCATCGGATTCGACCAGATCGCCAGCCTGATGGACCGCGCGCTGAGCGCCGATGCCGCGCAGCCAAGCTACCCGCCCTACAACATCGAAAAGACCGACGCTGACAGCTACCGCATCTCGATCGCTGTTGCCGGCTTTGCCGAGGACGACCTCAGCGTCGAAGTGAAGGAAAACGCGCTGGTGGTGGCCGCCAAGAAGGCAGAAGACGGCGAGGACCGATCCTTCCTGCACCGCGGTATCGCCACCCGCGCCTTTGAACGCCGTTTTACCCTGGCCGACCATGTCCGTGTGACCGGCGCCAGCCATGAAAACGGCATGCTGCATATCGATCTGCACCGCGAGGTGCCCGAGGCGCTGAAACCGCGCCGGATCGAAATCTCCTCCTCCCGCTCGAACCGGGCCGAGATCGAGGCCAAAGCGGTCAACTGATCCCTTCCGGCAAGGTTTGAGTGCTCGTGCCCCCTGGTTCTGCCGGGGGGCTTTTTCGTTTTGCCGGGGTGTCCCCGCGGGGACAGGTGCAGGCTTTGGTTGCGGTGGAAAGGAAATCTTAGGCTTTCAGGAGCACTCTGGGAACAGGTTTTCCCGCTCCGGTACTGCGTTGCGTGAACGCAATCAGGCGGTGTCCGGCGCGGTGGATGAGTAGCAGAGGCACGGTTATGGGACCTCAGGAAATTCATTCTGTTCAGCAAAGCTTCGCGGGTGTTTTTGCCCGCAAGGCAGACCTTGCCGAGCGGTTCTATGTGCACCTCTATACCCGCCTGCCGGAAGCGCGCCGCCTGTTCAGGAATGATTTCGTCAAGCAGAAAGCGATGCTGACCGCGATGGTGGCAGCCTGCGTCAAAAACCTGGATAACCGCCGCACGCTGGAGGATCTGGGGGCGCAATTGCTCAGGGTGCATGCGCATCTGGATCTTGGCGTGCGGGAGACCGAGGCGGCAAAGCGGTCCTTGATTGCCGCTTTGCGCGATGTTCTGGGGGCGGATCTGGACCCTGAGACCGAAGCCGCCTGGGGCCGTGCCATCAGCCTGGTGGCAGGCACGATGACACGGCACTGAAGTCTGGCAAGGGCCGGATCAGACCGACATGCAGATGTATTTCATCTCCAGATAATCCTCGATGCCGTGGTGGCTGCCTTCGCGGCCCAGGCCCGACTGCTTGACGCCGCCGAAGGGTGCCACCTCGGTGGAGATGATGCCGGTGTTGACGCCGACAATCCCGTATTCCAGCGCCTCGGCGACCTTGTACACGCGGCTGAGGTCCTTGGCGTAGAAATAGGACGCGAGGCCAAAGATGGTGTCATTGGCCATGGCGATAACCTCGTCCTCATCCTCGAACTTGAACAGCGGCGCCAGCGGGCCGAAGGTCTCGTCGGTGGCAAAGGCCATCTCCTGGGTTGCGCCCTTGACGATGGTCGGCTGGAAGAAGCTGCCGCCCAGTTCCGACGGGTTGCCGCCCAGGATCACTTCGCCGCCTTTGGAGGTCGCATCGGCGATATGCTCCTGCACCTTTTCGACCGCTTCCATGTTGATCAGCGGGCCGAAGTGGATGCCGTCCTTGAGGCCGTCGCCCACGTTCATCGCCTCGACCGCCGCTTTCAGCTTCTCCGCAAAAACATCGTAAACGCCGGCCTGCACGTAGATCCGGTTGGCGCAGACGCAGGTCTGGCCGTTGTTGCGGAACTTGCACATGATGGCGCCTTCGACGGCGGCGTCCAGGTCGGCGTCGTCAAACACGATGAAAGGCGCGTTGCCGCCCAGTTCCATCGAGCATTTCATCACCGTGTCGGCGGCCTGGCGCATCAGGATGCGGCCGACCTCGGTGGAGCCGGTGAAGGTCAGCTTGCGCACCGCGTCGTTCTCGCAGAATTCCTTGCCAATTTCAGACGCGCGCGACGAGGGCACCACGTTGAAGACGCCTGCGGGGATGCCTGCGCGCTCGGCCAGCACTGCCAGCACGGTGGCCGACAGCGGGGTCTCAGCCGCCGGGCGGGCGACAAAGGCGCAGCCTGCGGCCAGCGCCGGGCCTGCCTTGCGGGTGATCATCGCGTTGGGGAAGTTCCACGGTGTGATCGAGGCAGCAACGCCGATCGGCTGTTTCAGAACGGTGATGCGCTTGTCACGCTGGTGGCCGGGGATGGTCTCGCCGTAGATGCGCTTGGCCTCTTCCGCGAAGAATTCGATGAAGGAGGCGCCATAGGCGATCTCACCGCGCGATTCCGCCAGCGGCTTGCCCATTTCGGCGGTCAGGATCACGGCGAGATCTTCCTGGTTTGCCATCATCAGGTCGAACCACCTGCGCAGCACTGCGGCGCGCTCCTTGCCGGTCCATTTGGCCCATTCCTTTTGCGCGGCTTCCGCCTGGACGATGGCGCCCGCCACCTGGGCGCGGCTGATGTCGGCCATTTGGGCAATCACATCGCCGCGGGCCGGGTTGGAGACGTCAAAGGTGCTTTCGCCGTCAACAAACTGGCCGCCGATATAGCCGCGGGTCTCCAGCAGGCTGGGGTCTTTGAGCAGGGATTTCAGATCTGTGGTTGCGTCGAGCATTGCGGGCCTCCCGGGTGTTCTGTCGCTGGAATGCAAAGCAGTTGTGCCTAAATAAGTCCAGAAGGATTGATGAGTCCAGAATTTGATCAAATTTTCCGTTTGCCTATGCGGGCGCTGCATTTCTGCCGGGCAATTTGACATGCGCTGTGGCAGACTGTCAGGTAGCCGAAAATAAGAAACAACAGGGGAGATTGGGCATGGAATTGGATGATGCCTATGCCAACGGGGCCTATATCGAAAACGCAGAAAGCTACCCGCCGCGCTGGGCCGCTTCGGCGGAGGATTTCCGCAACAGCCTGCGTGAGCGTGCCCGGCTGGACATTCCCTATGGCGCGGGGGAGCGGCAGAGGTTTGACCTGTTCCTGCCGGAGGGTACGCCCAAGGGTGTTTTTGTCTTTGTGCATGGCGGCTATTGGCTGGCCTTCGACAAAAGCTCCTGGTCGCATCTGGCGCGCGGCGCGATTGCCCATGGCTGGGCGGTGGCGATGCCGTCCTATGACCTGTGCCCCGGGGTGCGGATTGCCGGTATCACCCGGCAGATCACCGCGGCGGTGACCCGTATTGCCGATGAGGTGGCGGGGCCGATTGCCCTGGCTGGCCATTCCGCGGGCGGCCATCTGGTGGCGCGGATGCTGGATAGGGCGCTGCTGCCTGCTGAGGTGGGCGCGCGGATCAAGACGGTGATTCCGATCTCGCCGCTGGCGGACCTGCGGCCGTTGCTGCGCACCTCGATGAACCAGAAGTTCAAGATGGATTCGGCGGCTGCTATTGCCGAAAGCCCGGTGGATATGACGGACCGCTACTCGGCAGAGGTCACGGTCTGGGTCGGCGGCGAGGAACGGCCGGCGTTCCTGGATCAGGCGATCTGGCTGGTGGAGGCCTGGGAGACGGATCACGTCATCGCCTTTGGCAAGCACCATTTCAATGTGATCGATCCCTTGGCGGATCCGGACAGCGATCTGGTGGCGCTGATCGTGAATTGAGCGTGGAGCGGCGGGCGGAACCGCCCGCCCTGCGGGGCTGCTGCAAAAACTTCTTGCCAGAAGCCCGATTCCGCCCCATCTTTCGGCCAAGGGCCAGGCGATGGCGTCGCCGCATGGATCACATGCCGCCCTCAAAATCCAAAACCGTCCTGAACGCCGGGACCTTTCTTGTAAGAAGGAAGGGTCTGATATGACTTCACGTCCTGAAATGTACCGTTTTCACAATGGTGAGAAAGCGCCGCTGCAATTTGCCGTCTCTGAGTATGAGGCGCGGATCGCTGGCTTGCGCAAGATCATGGCCGACAAAGGGGTGAGCGCCGCGGTTTTCACCTCGATGCACAACATTTCCTACTACTCGGGCTTCACCTATTGTGCCTTTGGCCGCCCCTATGGCCTGGTGGTGACCGCAACCGAAGCCGTGACCATCTCGGCCGGTATCGATGCGGGCCAGCCTTGGCGCCGTTCGTTCTGCGACAACATCACCTACACCGACTGGCAGCGCGACAATTTCTGGCGTGCGATCAAGTCGGTTAGCGGCGAGGGCGCGGTTGTCGGCTATGAGAGCGACCACCTGACCCTGCTGCAGAAGGCCAAGCTTGAAGGCTTCCTGGCACCGTCCAAGCTGGTTGACCTTTACGAGCCGACCATGCGCCAGCGGATGGGCAAATCCGCGGCTGAGCTGGACATGATCCGCGCCGGTGCTGCTGTGGCCGACGTGGGCGGCTTTGCCATCCGCGATGCGGTCAAGGAAGGTGCGCGCGAGATCGACGTGGCGATGGCCGGCCGCGATGCGATGGAGCTGGAGATTGCCAAGCGGTTCCCGGATGCGGAGTACCGCGACACCTGGGTCTGGTTCCAGTCCGGCATCAACACCGACGGTGCCCACAACCCGGTCACCGGCCGCCGCTTGGAGCGCGGCGATATCCTGTCCTTGAATACTTTCCCCATGATTTCAGGCTATTACACGGCTTTGGAACGGACCATGTTCGTCAAGGAAGTGGACGCCGAGTCCCTGCGGATCTGGGAGGCCAATGTGGCGGCCCATGAGCTGGGTATCTCGCTGCTGAAACCGGGCGCAAGCTGTGCGGAAATCACCCATAAGATCAACGCCTTCTTTGAAGAACAGGATCTGCTGCAGTACCGCACCTTCGGCTATGGCCACTCTTTCGGGGTGCTGTCGCATTACTATGGCCGCGAGGCGGGGCTGGAGCTGCGCGAGGACATCGACACGGTGCTGGAGCCGGGCATGGTGATCTCGATGGAGCCGATGCTGACCATTGCCGATGGCCAGCCGGGGGCCGGCGGCTACCGGGAACATGACATCCTGATCATCCACGAGGATGGCAACGAGAACATCACCAAGTACCCCTACGGGCCTGAGTTCAACGTCGTTGGCTGAACCGGTCAGGGCATAACAAAACAGGGGGTGCCGCGCGTGCACCCCCTGTACACCCCCTGTGCACCGGCGGGGGCATCCGGTCACTTCTGCCGCTTACGGCTGATAGGGCAGGGACGAGTGGTGCAGCACGATGCGCAGTACGCCCTCGGCATCCTTTTTATAGCCAAAGCTCTTGTCGACCTTGGTGGCCTGGCCGTCTTTGTTGGTCAGAATGACCCAGCCCATCCACATGGCCACATCGCCCTCAATGAACTCAGCACAGGTGACGCTTTCCATCGACCGCCAGCCCTGAATTGCAAATCCGCCGTCCAGCGGGTATTCTTCCGAGTGTCCGCAAAAATAGGCCAAGGCGCCCTCTTTGGTCGGGCGGAAAGTTTGCTCGCCACTGGCCATAGTGGGTTTGAACAAGACGGGTCCCAGGCCGTAGCCATAATTCGAATCGAGATGGGCGCTGGCGACCTGGCGAGCCGCGTCAATGCCGCCATCTTCGAAGGCTTTTGAGATCGCTACCTTGCCATTCCCCCAGGCGGTGAGGGCTGCGTCGATTTCGGTAGAGGTGATTGGCATCCTGTCGTCCTTCCAATATCCGCTGCCGCCCGGAAAGGCGGCAGGTTGTACAATCTGTTCGCAGGCCGTGTGATACCGCGAATTGAAGCGCTGATCGACAGGGATTTTCGTCGCGGGTTTCGAGGGGGAATAACAGCCTGGCGGCCGCTGCCCGGCGTGAGCAGCGGCCGCCAGCTAAGACTAGTGATGCGCGTGGCTTGGGCTTTCGCCGCTGCCAGCCTCGGCCGGGGTCCAGGCCGGGTCCGCGGGGGCGGCGGTGCTGCCACTGCCGCGCTGCAGCCGGCCTGCGTTCCAGGCCCCGGTCATCCAGAGCGCGGCCTGGTCCGCCTCTGCCGCGCCGAACGTCCAATCGTGCACGGCCAGGCTGAGCTGCGATGCGTCATGCTGCGCGGTCACGGCCAGGCGGTCCCCGGCGGAGACGGTTTCCGGTGTGTCCAGCAGGAAGGCTGTGCGCCCCCAATGGCCGCCGTCCCCAGGCCCGTTGGAGACCAGAATGCCGGGCGCCAGCTCCATCTCGAAGCTGACAAAGACCGCATGGGCGGTGCCGGAGGCAGTGCAGGCAAGATCCCGGGCCGCGCGCGCCGGGCTGATGTCCGGGCGGGTGAAGTCGAAGCTGAACAGGGGCTCTGCCGGGCCCAGCGGCCGCAGCCCGCAGGCTGCCAGGTCGTTGGGCGTGATCTGGGCAACGGTGGCAAAGCGGTGAAAGGCGCTGAGGTCGAACCCCTCAGCCTGCTGCGGGCGCCAGAGGTCCAGGAGCCTGGGGCTTTCTGCCAGCCGGGCCATCAGCCTGCCGCGCTCGGGAATGGCGCGCGCGCCTGGCTTGGCAAGCGCGGACATGGCATGGGTGAGCGTTGCCAGCGCGCCTTCGCCGAGCAGCACGGTATCGACGATTTCCGAGACCACCACGTCCGCTTGCTCCGGGATGTCCTCGCCCACGATGATCTCATGCGACCATTTCGGGATCACCGTGATCCGGCCGCTGAGCCCGTTTTCCGCGATCACGCGGGTTGCGGCCTCAGCGATCAGCGGCTGCTGTTCGCAGGTGTAGACGTGTTTTGCCCCGGCCCGCGCCGCCAGCATCGCCGTCAGCCCGGCGCCGCAGCCGATGTCCAGGACAATGTCGCCCGGCCGGACCTTGGCGGCGATCGCTTCCGCATAGGCGCGGTTGCGCGCGGTGTCCGCCAGCATCGGGAAATGCCAGCGGGGGACAAAAGTCTGGTAAAGCCGTTCCCGCAGCACCTGCGCCTCGTGGTGGCCGGGGTCCAGGGCGAGAGCCTCGGAGAGAATCTGCGAAGTGCGCAGGCCGCCGTCCCCCAGAGGTTCCGACTTGGCCTGCTGGACGAGCTGGTCTGCGGTTTGCGGGTCTTTGTCGTGCCGGTCTTGAGCGGGCTTGGGCGATTGTCTGTCAGGCAACTGGAATTCTTCCTCAATTGAAGCAAATGCGATTGACCTGCATATTCTGTGCCCCCCGCTAAGATATCGTAAACCGCAAGGTCGGCCTGTGCCGGGGATGCTTACCCCTGGCCGCCGGGCTGCCTGCGCGCGGGGGCAGGCGTTGCGCCGGGGCGGGTCTTGGGGCATATGTGCGCCCAGCCCCGAAATTTGCCTCCTGGTGCCCAAGACCGCGGCGCGGGTCCGCGCGCCCATGAGTGCCGCCAGCGAGGAAGAAAGAGCCGCCGCCATGTATGACTCCCCGGAAAAGAAGAAGTCGGAATTCGCGCTGATCCAGCTGATGCCGAACATGATGACCATCGGCGCCATCTGCGCGGGGCTGACGGCGATCCGCTTTGCGGTCTACGGCAATTTCAAACTGGCGGTGATGATGATCATCCTGGCGGCGGTGCTGGACGGGCTGGACGGGCGGCTGGCCCGCGCCCTGCGCAGTGTCTCCAAGATGGGCGCCGAGCTGGATTCGCTGGCGGATTTCCTGAACTTCGGGGTGGCGACACCGCTGGTGATCTATCTTTGGGCCTTGCAGGACATGCGCGGCCTGGGCTGGATCTCGGTGCTGGTGTTCTCGGTCTGCTGCGTGGTGCGGCTGGCGCGGTTCAATGTTTCCGCCAAGTCGGAAGAAGAGGCGCCGAAGATCCGCAAGGGGTATTTCGAGGGCATCCCCTCGCCTGCCGGCGCCTTGCTGGCCCTGCTGCCGATGTTTGCCGCCTTTGCCTATGGCAGCAGCGGGACAGTGCTGCCGGAGCTGCTGATCTGCCTCAACATGGTGCTGGTGGGACTGGCAATGATCAGCCACATTCAGACCTGGTCGCCGAAAGCGATGAAAATCTCCCGCGAGCATGTTAAATATCTTCTGGTGGGCTTTGCCTTCATGGCTGCGGCACTGTTGACCTATGCATGGACGGTGCTGGTTGTGCTAAGCCTTGGCTACGTTGCGATGGTGATATGGGGGCTGGTGTCCAAGCCGCGGGGCTAGCCCGGGACGTCCAGGGGAGGGACGAATTGGATATCAAGGCAGTTGAAGACTCTTATGCGCGCTGGGCGCCGGTGTATGACAAGACCTTTGGCGCGGTGACGCGCTCGGGGCGGCGGCGGGCAACCCGCTATATCAATTCGCGCCAGGGCAAGGTGCTGGAGGTTGGCGTCGGCACCGGCCTGTCGTTGCAGCATTACGCGCCGCACCTGCAGGTGACCGGCATCGATTTCAGCCATGACATGCTGGAGAAGGCAGAGGCCAAGGTGCAGGAGATGCAGCTGGCCCAGGTCGAGGCGCTGCGGCAGATGGATGCGCGGCAGCTGGCGTTTCCGGACAACTCGTTCGATACCGTGGCGGCGATGCATGTGCTGTCGGTGGTGCCGGAGCCGGAACAGGTGATGCGCGAGATCGCGCGCGTCCTGAAGCCCGGCGGCAAGCTGGTGATCACCAACCACTTCAAGAGCGGCAAAGGGGTGCGGGCGTCGCTTGAGAAGATCTCGGCGCCCCTGGCCAATGTGATCGGCTGGCATTCGGATTTCGCGCTGGAGACGGTGCTGCAGGAGGACCGGCTGCAGGTCGAGCAGCAGGAGAGCATCCCGCCGTTCGGCATGATGACCTTTCTGGTGCTGGGCAAGCAGCAGACCATGTGACGCTTTGGCCGGGCAGGCTGGGGGTTTCACCCCCAGACCCCCAGAGTATTTGAACAAAGAAGAAATGCAGGGAGCCGCGGAAGGCGGCTGCGGAAACAGGAAGGCTCCGGGCAGGTTTTCCGGGGCTTTTCATTGTGCGGCCTCTCTGCAACAGTACTTAGGAACCGGGCGGAATTTGACCGCTCCGGGGATGTAAATTCATTTTACATCCCCATCTATGGATCAGTTATTTCAAGGGGAGGAACAGATACGATGAGTGTTTCCCAGTTCGAGAAAATGGTCGCCGAAAGCCAGGACAAGGTCCGGGAGTTGCAGGCCAAGATCGAAGCTTTGACCAGCCGGATCGAAAGCGCGCGCAGCAAGATCGAGGCGGGCGAGGATGCCAGCATCGACATCGAGAACGCAACGCTGGACGATGTGCATGCACATACCGAAGTGATGAACGCGAATATTGCCGAGCTGATCATGGGGCTCGATGATGTGACGGCGGCGTTCTCCAAGGATTTCGACGAGATGCGCTCGAAGACCGGCTGGGAGAGCTTTGTCGGCTTTTTCAGCAAGGGCAAATCGGACTCGATGCGCGAGGAGCGGATGCGCACCGCCAATATCGATGACAAGCTGCAGGACCTGATCGCCAAGTCGGATGTGATCGTGAAGCTGCTGGAAGGCCAGCTGGCGACGCTGGAAGAACAGCGCGAGAAGGTCCAGGAGAATCTGACCGCGACGCTGGATGACCGCGAATTCACCGTGCAGGAGCTGGAGGCGGTTCGGGCTGAGATTGTCGCGCTGGACCCGCAGATCATCGAGCTGGAGAACAAGATCTCGGTCGAGCAGGACGCCGCGGCGCGCACCAAGCTGGAGACCGAACTGGCGGAGCTGAATGCCAAATACAACGCGCTGGTGCAGGACGAGCAGGTGAAGCTGGCGAAATCCCAGACGCTGGAGCGTTATATCGAGAAAGGCAAGACCTGGGTCGACTCTCTGCAGAACCAGGCGGCGACGCAGATGGTGCTGATCAATAAGCTGCAGACAGATACGCAGCAGCGGGTGGTGCTGTATGATGCGCTGACCAAATCGCTGAAAACCGCGCAGCAGCAGGATATTGCCCACCGGATCAACGAGATCGGCGTGGCGACCGACAAGGAGGCCCAGACCGCGATGGCGGCGATCGGCACCGCGACCAACCAGAAGATGGCCGACATGCTGGAAGCCCATGAGGGCAACATGGTGTTTGCCCGCGACGTGCTGGAGAAGAAGGCCAAGGCCGACGAACGCTTTGCCCGCCGGTTCGCGGCGATTGTCGAGAAGCACGACAAGAACCTCTATGGGGGGTGAGGGTCTGGGCGCCCAACCTCCCCAATGCGCAACAGAGGACGGCGCCAGGCCGCGGGCGGAAGCGAAGCGCCCGCCCATGGGGGCGGTCGGGCGCTGTCCGTGCCGCAAGCGGCACGTCCGGAAGGTGGAGCTGTGACTAAAGCCGAAGTAGAAAATCGCTGCTGGAACCCTTTGTTGTTGGGATTGTGCGCAGTTCTGGCCGGTCAGGGGTGGTTAGTGTTTCGCATGATGACAGTCATGTTGCCATTAGCTGCGATCGGGCAGTTTCCGGTTCTGCTTTCGCAATACTATTGGGGCGACGTGGGTTTTGCTGTCGCGATTTCGATCGTTGGTCTGGCGGCTCTTCCGTTTTGGACTGTTCCAGCGTTCAAGTTTTTCTTCCCGGCATATTTGGATCTAATGGGGTTGTCCGGGTTCTTCCTTCAAAGAGTTTCTAGGCTCACACCTCAGGAAACTTTGGCTGCGGTCAACAGCCGTTGGGAGAGTTTGCACGAGGATGGCCGTCGCTGGTGGAGGTGCTGGATTGCCAGGAGTTGATATGAAAACCGACCACGCAGCCCTTGCCGATACCTTCGCCTCGCGCCGGTATTTCAAGAAGTTCGACACCATCATCCGGCATCTCACACGGGTGGCGGCGGCGATGCAGGCGGAGGGGCGGCTTTCGAAATCCGATGTGAAGGTGCTGACGGCTTACCTCATGCGGCTGAACTTCACCTTCCGCGCGCTCTCGATGAAATACCTGATGACCGGGCGCGATACCGGCCGGTTCTTCGGCAGCCTGGCGATGGACAAGCGCGACAGCGGCTTTCCTGTTGCCGCTGAGCTGATGACCATGGCCAATGACGCCCAGCAGGCAGAGCGGCATCTGGCCAATATGGCCAGCGAGGAGGTGCTGAAGGACGATATGGTGCGCACCATCATCTCGGACCGGGTTGTGCCTTCGAAACTGCAGTTCGCGCTGTCGCAGCGGCTCTATTATCAGGAGCTGCTGAAGGGTGAGCTGTTCTGGACGCAGAATGACCCGGAGTGCGAATGGCTGGAAAACCTGGGCCCGCGCCGCCGGCGCTTCCTGCTGCATTGGGCTGCCTATGACAGCCAGGTGAACCTGCCGGTGATCTACCTGATGGAGCTGGAGGACAGCGGCAAGGTGGCCCTGCCCAAGGACGAGCGCCGCTGGCCGGAGGTGCAGGCGCATCTGATGGCGCAGGCCTTGGCGGGGCTGAAGCTGGTGACAATTGCGAAGGGGTTCGACGAGGATTTCGGCGACCTCCACCCCAAGCAGCTGCGGCGTTATCACGTCGGGCCGATGTATTCCTCGGCCTATACCGAGCAGTCAGGGCCGCTGCGCCGGGTGCTGGAGGAGGCGGAGGCGCCCGCAGGCCAGGACTGGGCCCTGGCCTGGACGCTGGAGGAGCTGGAAAGCGAGGACGTGCGCGAGGAGCGCTCTGGCTGGTTCGGCACTGTGGAGCGGGAAGTATTTGCGCTCGACCCCTTTGGCGGGCGCGGCGCGGATACCGGAGCGACCCGGACCCAGCGCGCGATCATCCTGCCGCAGCGTCCGTTCCAGGTGCTGGCAGAGCTGGATCCGCCGGGTTTTGCCGACGTGCAGAAGTTCGTGGTGAGCGAGGCGGGGCAGGTGCTGCGGTATTGAGTGGCGAGCCTGCCGAGACCGCAGGAGCCTCCGGCGGGGATATTTTTAGCCAGATGAAGAGCGGATCGGTTTTGGTTTGCAGCGTTGAGATTGAGAGGGTGAGATGAGCATTTCAGGCAATCAGATGGAGCTGCGGGAAGAGGATATCCGCAAGCATTACGCGGCTGCGGCGGCGATGCTGGAGGGGTTTGACCACACCCCGCGCATTGCCAAGCCTGCTGTTGAAGGCAAGGCGCCGGAGCGTTCGCCGGGGATTGCCCGCACCCGCCGCTTCCGCTCGACCACGCCGGGGCTGGTGACGCGTTCCACTGCGCGGCCTGAGGGGGTGCATCTGATTGCCCGCATCGAGGCGGCGGATGAGGATGACCCGCTGACCTCGCCCTTGCAGGCGACCTTGCAGCATTGCTTGCGCCGGGCGCTGGCGGTGTCATTGGCGATGGGGGAGGCTTATGCGGATGTCTCTGGCCTGGGCGATTTGAAGCGGGCCAATCTGGCCGGTTCGCTGGACGCGGCGCGCAAGGGCGAGTTCACCGAACTGCTGGCGGCGGAGGCGCTGATTGCGGCGCATGTGTTTGCCAATGCCGCCGCCTATCTGCTGGCGCCGCACGGGAGCGAGGCGCAGGCCGAGGTGGGCGAGGCGGAGGAGCTTCTGACCGACAACGCGCCTTTGGCGCTGCACGGGGCGCTGTGGGAGCTGGACCAGAAGCTGGCGCTGCATGCCCCCGATGATGCGCATCTGATTGCGGCCACCGCCGCCTATGCCGAGCAGCTGATGGAAAAGGCGGCCTTGCGGGCGCAGAATGCTCCAAGGCTGGAGGCGTTCACCGCTGCCGCCTGGCGGGTGGAGGCGGATGATCTGACCATCAGCGGCTTTGACGCGGCGGCCAAGGCGAAGTCCACCACCCTGACGATGGCGTTCAAGAAACCGCATGAGGTGGTGGGCAACCATATCGCCAAATACCAGGCGCTGCGGCTCTCCAAGATGCTGATGGCCTATGATTTCGACCGCCGCCTGAACCCCTTTGCCGAAATGGGCGGGTTTATCTTTACCTTCATGGGCGACGGCAAGCCGGGGACCGGCAAGACCACGCTCATTCAGATGATGGCGGGGCTGATCCACGACTATTGCCAGAATGCGGGCTATGCCTTCCGCTATCAGAACTTCGGCATCGACAATATCGACAGCTACCAGGGCAAGTCGGGGCAGAACGCCAAATCGTTCATCCAGAATGTGATCGACCCGGGCGTGATCGGCTTTGGCACCATCGACGACATCGACCAGATCGCCGGTAAACGCGGCGACCGGCAGTCCAGCGCGGGCCAGCAGGAGGTGACGGCGGTGTTCATGGAGGCCTTTGCCGGCGCCAATACCGTGGTGCGCGGCAACTGCACATTCGGCATGTTCTCCAACTACCCGGAGAATGTGGACGACGCCCTGCGCCAGCGGGCGGGCGCGCGGTTCCTGGTGGACGGGCCGCAGACACGGGAGGATTACATCGACATCCTGACCCTGCTGATGGGCAAGAACCATGCAATCCCGCAAGGCGACCATGATCTGTATGGCGCGCAGGAGATCAAGAAGGCGGTCGCGCGTTCCTTCGAGGCGCATAACCGCCCGCAGGAACCGGGGCTGGCAGAGGTGTTTGGCCGGGTGCATGACCAGATCGGCGAACTGGACGATCTGGCAAAGCTGGGCACCTATTTGAAGGCCATCCAGCAGGCGGATGAACGCTTCACCGGCCGCGCCATCAAGAACATCACCGATGCGGTCAAGGTCCGCGCGATGGATTTTGAGCTGCCGGATGAATGGATGGAGAACCCGGAGCTGTTCCTGTTCAAGGACTACGACACCAAATCCGCAATGATTGCGGAGCTGCGGGTGCCCATCACGGTCGACATGGTGGTGCAGGAGATCAACCGCTACGCCGACAGCGAGTTCCGCTATGCCGACAAGTCGGATGAGGTGGCGATTGAGAACATGGTGCGCGACTTCGGCCGCCAGGAAGAGGCCAAGCGGCGGTATCTGGAGGGGCGGGGGTGACTGTTTCGCGCGACATGAGGGCAGAGCCTGTCCGCGGGCGGAAGCGAAGCGCCCGCCCAGGGGGGCGGACGGGCGCTGCCCGAGCCGCAAGCGCCTCGGGCGGGGAGGTTTGAATGGCTGAGAAATCCCGCGACCCGTTCTGGCGGTTGAGCAATCCGATCATGTGGGGCGTGCTTGCGACTGCGGCAGTGATTGTCTTTGGCGTTTGGGCGGCGAACCAGTCCGTTTGCCAAACGGATTTCTGGGGCAATCAAAACTGTGGCGGAAGTAAGTGGAGCGCTTTTCTGGAAGCTTCCCCCAATGAAGTTGGGGATACACTTGCAGGTTTTGCCGGGGCGTTGGCCTTTGTTTGGCTGATTGCGACCGTTTGGTTGCAGGGACAAGAGTTGGCAGCGCAAAGGGAAGAGTTGCGAGAACAGCGCGAGGCTACGCAGGACATGGCTCGGGCCATGGCAGCTCAAGCGGCAATTTTTGAAGATGAGCAGCGACAGAGGAAAGAAAAAGAGGCCAAAGACCAGTTTGAAGCCGATTTGAAGTTATTCGTCGAAGTTTGCAGAGAACAACAGGCATTATGCGCCGATGGGCAGCTACTGATGGGCGGTTTTTATCATCAAGTGTCTGGCCTGTCAGACGGATACAGATTTTTTCGCGAGCTAACCTTGTCGAGTGGCAAACACCTGTACAATCTTCAAATGTGTGAGGATGAATTGTTCTCTGGGTTCGGCGTAGGTGAGGAGTTTGCTTACCTTGACTTAATAAGAATACTAGGGCGCCTGAATGGTCTTCGCGTGAAGCTTGATCAAGCAACTGCCGCTTTGCATGAGCAAATGGGTTTGGGACGCATTGAGCAGAACATCAAAGAAATTCTGGCCCGCCCTGAATGGAAGCAAAGTGTCTCCAGAGAGGTACCTGCATGAAACGCCTCATCCAGCATGGCCTGATGTTCGGCAATCTCTTCCATGTGGCCTCGCCCGCGCTGGTGGAGCGCTATAACCGCGCGCTGAAGCATCTGACCGGCAAAACCACCGCGCTCACGGATTTCCACGTCGATATCTCGGGTTTTTCGCCGGAGATCGGGGATGAGCTGGGGGATGATCACTATCTGAACCATGCGGGCGTGAACCGGCAGTTCATTCTCCTCAGCACCGAGCAGAAGCGCTGCCCGCTGCTCAATGTGAAATTCTCCACCAGCCGGGACATTCTGCGGCGGTTTATCGAGGTCAATGAGCGCCAGTTGTTTGCGCTGACCGCGACCGATGCCGTGGCGGGCGAGCTGGTGAATTCGGTGTTCGAGGTGTCCACCCCTGCCAAGCTGTTCGACATCCAGCAGGTGCGGATCGAGGCGGATACCACCAAGGGCACGCTGCGCCATGCGGATCGTCTGGCGGCGCTGGTGGAGCGGTTCAAGACGGGCGAGGATGCCTGGTTTGATGATGCGCTGATTGCGGAGATGATCCGGACGGCGGAGAAGACCGGCGATGTGACCCGCAATCCGGTGCATCTGGAGCATGAGGTGTTTGCGCAGTCGAACTTTTGGACCGCGCATTTCGGCGGCATGTATGTGTTTCAGGGCGTCGAGCATCCGGCGGTGATTGCCAGCGGGGAGAAGCCGGAGGGGGTTCCTCTGGACCGGGTTTTCGATCTGGGGCAGCGCAATGCGATTGCCAAGTTTCTGGATTTGAATGGCTTGGCAGAGCCGGTGATCCGGGCGCGCGGTGTCGATGGCGCGGCGATCCTGCGGCAGAAGATGGGGTTCCTGGCGGTCTCGGTGCTGACGGAGAAGGGGCGGGACCTGTCGGGGCTGTCGCGTGCGGATCTGCGGCGGCTGGCGGCGCGCCATGCCGATGAGCTGCCGGAGGAGTTCGAGGGGCTGTCCGCGCTGGTGCGCTGGGCCGAAGGTGGCGGCAAGTGGCCGAAGATCCGCTCGGACCATCCGGCTTATTTCTATTCCCTGCGGGCGGCGGATACGGCCGACCGGGATCTGGTCAATATGCTGCTGGCGGAGCTGTGCCCGCATGATTTCCGCCAGATGTTCATTTGCCACAAGGAAGAGTTTTACCGCCAGTACCGCGGCTGGCCGGAAACCAAGAAGGCCTATTCGGCGGAGTTCCTGGCGCGGGAATATGCGGTAGACAAGGCCGGCGCGCGGGAGGCGCTGTTCGGGCATGAGCCGGATATGGAGGGGCGCATGCCCAGGCTGCCGCGGGTCCAGCGCAAGGGGATGCTTGACCGGGTCGGCCCCTGGGGGGCTGTGAACCGGGTGAGGGGGCGCTGAGATGTTCGGATTTATCCGCCTGATCCTGATCCTCCTGGTGGTGCTGACCATGGTCTATGCCGCAGTGTCGCTCTACTCGCGCGAGATGCGGCGGCTGAAGCTGAAGCGGCGCTGGAAAGAGAAGGGGTTGACCGGCGACCGCGCGGCCTTCATCCAGCGGGGGCTGAAGCAGTACGACAATTCGTTCCGGCGCAAGCTGATCCTGCTGGTCTATATCATCCCGCTGGGGGCGCTGGCGCTCCTGATCTACGTCATTAACTTCATGTGAGGTCCACCCCATGCGTTTCATCAAATGGGCTTTCCTGATTACCTTCTGGGTGCTGTTCGGCGCTTTCCTGCATTACACGCTGCCGCAGTACGACGTGGTGCGGATCGTCAATACCTACGAGGAGCGGCAGGAGCTGAACGACTGGACGCGGATCTTCTGGTCCAAGCCGGATGATCAGTCAGCGGAGCTCTTGAACCGCGATGTGCAGTTCATCCAGGGTGTGCGCCCGAACGGTGATCCTATTGTTTACCGCAACGAGGACACCGGCTGGAACTGGCCGCCCTATTTCAAGTTCGACACTGCAAATCTGTACACCGACGCCAATGACGCGGTTTCGACCAAGGATGCGCCGGAGTGGGTCTCTGTCATGCATTACGGCTGGCGCAACCAGTTCCTGTCGATCTTCCCCAACGCGGTGACAATCAAGCCGGTGGCGGGGCCGGAGGACAAGCCGACCAACTGGTTCGCGATCATCTTCCTGGTACTGCTGGCGGGGGTGATGTGGGCCATCTACGTGCGCTGGCGCCGGTTCCGGCAGGCCCGGATCGACCCGATGATCGAAAGCGCCGAGGACAGCCTGTATGCGGCGGGGGATGCAATTGCCGAGCGCAAAGGACGGTTCCGGCGCTGGCTGGACAGCTGGAAATCGAAGTGATGAGAGGCCGCCGGTTGGGCGGTTCCGGAAGGCACAAGCGGATGCGCGGGCTTGAATGGCCCGCGTTTTTTAGTCAATGCGGTCGAGCACCCAGTCCAGAGCAGGGGTGAAGTCGCCAGCTGCAAGCGCCCCGCGAGGTGCCGCAGCGGCGGCGAAGGCAAACCCGTGTGTGTAGTCCACGAGCAGGCACAGAAGGGTGCGGGCTTCTGGGCCGGTCACGCCTGCGGCTGCAATCTCTGCCTCGATGAGCTGCGTCAGCCTTGTCAGTGAGGGGCCGATTAAGGACGGATTTTCCAGGATGCATTTCGCCAGCTCCGGGTGCCGGGTCACCTGCGTGCAGTAGCGGGTCATCAGACCGCGCAGGCGCAGTTTTGGCGTTGCCGCTTCTGACGGTGCATCAGCACCTTCGAACGCAATGGCGACGAGAGATGCAATCATCTCGTCCCTGGTGCCGGCGTGATGGGCAACGGCCATCGGGGTGACGCCAAGCGCCGCCGCCAGTGCCTTGAAGGTGAGAGCTTTGCTGCCGCCTTCGTCGAGCAGTTGCAGGGCCTGGTTCAGCACATCATCCTTGCTGAGGGTCCGGCTGCCTCTGGGCGGGCGCCCTTTGCGCGGGGGCATGGGTCAGGCCGCCCGGAACGTGGTCTGGACCATGCCGGTGGGCAGTGTGCGGGAGCTTGCCACCTGGAGGTCGATGTCACGGTCGAGGCTGCCGAACAGCGGGATGCCGCTGCCGATCAGGATCGGGACCGTTGTGATGGTCAGATCCGCGATCAGCCCTTGCCGCAGGAAGGACTGCACCATCCGGCCGCCGTCGATATAGGCGCGTTTCCAGCCCTCTTCCTGCAGTTCCTGCATAAGGTCTGCGGGTGCAGCGGTGCTGAGGCGTACCTTGTCCTTCAGTTCCTCGGGAATGTCCTGTTCGGTCAGGCTGCTGCTGAGCACCACAACCGGTTTGGCGTAGGGCCATGCATCAAACCCCAGCAGGGTGCGGAATGATCCTGTTCCCATGACCAGCCCGTCGACGCTGTCCATGAAGGCCGCAAAACCGCCATCGTCATCGTCGGCAACAGGCTGTTTGTAAAGCCAATCCAGCGAGTGGTCCTGGCGGGCCACAAAGCCGTCGAGGCTGGTGGCGATGAAAACGTGGCCGGTGGTCATCTGGTTCTCCTGAGTCGCAATTAATTATACGATATATAGTTAATCGTGGTTCCAGTTCCAAGTGACCGGCGCATTTTCGGGTGTCCGCGAATCAATTCGCGGCAGCGGGCAACGGGTAAACGCATGAAAGATAAGCGCTTGCCGCAAACAGGCTGGCGAGTGCCGGTTTGAGATTCTGGACAACCCTGTGCGGTTTAGAGCGGCAAACATGCATGTCTTTTTCCGGTTTCGGCGGGTCGGATTTGTTTTCGCCGACCGGCCCGTGATCGGGCATTTTCCATCTCAGCAAGGTGCCGCCTTTCGGGGCGGAGAATTGGGAAGCTGGTGAAACTCCGGCACTGCCCCCGCAACGGTGACCCCGGGTCAGGCCTGGCAAAGACCACTGAGGCGCATGCCTCGGGAAGGTGCCAGGCTCCGCCGCCACGCGGCCCCGGGACAGTCCGGAAACCAGCCTTGCCATGAAAACACGTCAACCGCGGGCGGCGGTCGGGCGGTTGCGGGCGCGTGGCCTGCAATCTCTCTTCCCATGCCTGCACCCAGCCAAGACGCCGCGGGGATGCGGCAAAGGAGAGAAGCAGATGCTTCAGGACAGCGAAATTCTGGCCAAGCTGATGGGCCGGCAGAAAAACTATTCCCTGGAACAGGCGTTCTATACCGATCCGGGGGTTCTGGATCTGGACATGCGCCAGATCTTCTACCGCGAGTGGCTGTTTGCCATTCCGGCCTGCGAGATCCCGAAGGCGGGCAATTACGTGACCCATCAGGTGGGGTCCTACAATGTCATCATCGTGCGCGGCACCGATGGCGAAGTGCGCGCCTTCCACAATGCCTGCCGCCACCGCGGCTCGGTTGTGTGCAAGGCCAAGAAAGGCAATTCGCCCAAGCTGGTTTGCCCCTACCACCAGTGGACCTATGAGCTGGACGGCTCGCTGTTGTGGGCGCGTGACATGGGGCCGGACTTCGATGCCTCCAAGCATGGCCTGAAACCGGTGCACTGCCGTGATCTGGCGGGGCTGATCTATATCTGTCTGGCCGATGAGGCGCCGGATTTCGATGCTTTTGCCGCTGTGGCGCGTCCGTATCTGGAACCGCATGACCTGGGTAACGCCAAGGTGGCCTATGAAAGCTCGATCATCGAGAACGGCAACTGGAAGCTGGTCTGGGAGAACAACCGCGAGTGCTATCACTGCGGCGGCAACCACCCGTCGCTGTGCCGCACCTTCCCGGAAGACCCGTCGGTGACCGGCATCGAAGGCGGCGAGACACCGGCGCACTTGCAAACGCATTTCGACCGGATCGAGGCGGCGGGCGTCCCGTCCGCCTTTACCATCGACGAACGCGGTCAGCACCGGCTGGCGCGGATGCCGCTGAACGAGGGCGCCGAGAGCTATACCCTGGACGGCAAGGCGGCGGTAACGAAGAAGCTGGGCCGGGTGCCGTTCGCCGATGCGGGCACATTGCTGAAATTCCACTACCCGACCACCTGGAACCACTTCCTGCCGGATCATTCCATCGTGTTCCGGGTGACCCCGATCAGTCCCACCGAAACCGAAGTCACCACCAAATGGCTGGTGCACAAGGATGCGGTTGAGGGGCAGGACTATGATCTGAAACGCTTGACCGAGGTCTGGATCGATACCAATGACGAGGACCGCATCGTGGTCGAGGACAACCAGCGCGGCATCAACTCGCCCGCTTATGAGCCCGGTCCCTATTCGGAAGTGCAGGAGAGCGGCGTCATCCAGTTCTCCAACTGGTATGCCGATCACCTGACCCGCGCGCTGACCGGCCGCCACCTGATCGCGGCGGAGTAAGCGTATGGGACTGCAGGCCAATTTCGAGACGCTGGATGAAACCCTGGCGTGGACGGACGACGAGATGCTGGAATGCGTCTCGGTCGTGCCGGAAGCACCGAACACCGCCTCCTTCAGCTTCCGCGCGCCGTCTGGCGCGTGGTTCAAGTACCAGCCGGGTCAGTTCCTGACGCTGGAGCTGCCGGTGCCGGGGGAGACTGTCTGGCGGACCTACACGATCAGTTCCTCGCCCTCGCGGCCGCTGTCGATCTCGGTCACGGTGAAGGCGCAGGCCGACAGCATCGGCACCCGCTGGATGCTGGACCACCTGAAGCCGGGGATGTTCCTCAAGGCCTCGGGCCCCGCGGGCGTGTTCACCCTGCCCAAGCGCCCGAATGGTAAATTCCTGTTCATCTCGGCAGGCTCCGGCATCACGCCCAGCCTGTCGATGACGCAGTATCTGTTCGACCGTGGCCAGTCGCCCGACATCTGCTTCATCAACTGCGCCAAGCGGCCCAGCGAGATCATCGCGCGCCAGCAGCTGGAAAGCATGGCGTCGCGGGTGCCGGGGCTGAAGCTGAACTTTGTGGTCGAGGAGGACGACCCCTATCAGGTCTGGACCGGCTACCGCGGGCAACTGAACCAGATCATGCTGGGCCTGATTGCCGGCGACTATCTGGAGCGTGAGGTCTATTGCTGCGGGCCTGAGCCGTTCATGCAGGCGGTGCGCGACATGCTCATTGGCCTGGGCTTTGACATGGAGAACTACAACCAGGAAAGCTTTGGCGCGCCGGTCGAGACCGAGGCTGATGCGCCGGAGCTGGACGATGTGGTTCCGGAAGAAAGCGCAACTGCCGAGATCAGCTTTGCCGCGTCGGGGGTGATGGCGACCTGCACCGAGACCGACACGGTGCTGGCGGTGGCCAAGGCCTCGGGCCTCAACATCCCGTCGGGCTGCACCTTTGGCATCTGCGGCACCTGCAAGGTCAAGAAGACCGCGGGCGAGGTGCATATGGTCCACAATGGCGGCATCTCGGAAGAGGACGTGGAGGCAGGGTACATCCTGGCCTGCTGCTCCAACCCGATTGGCCGGGTTGAAGTGGACATCTAAAGAAACAGGGCGTGCGCCGGATCCGGCGCACGCCCGTTCATTTACGTGACCTGATCAGGCTTCCAGTGCCAGCTTGTGCACGTGGATTTCGTTGATCGGGTGGCTTTCGGCGCCGATGATGCCGGGGCGGGCGTGGCGGTAGAGCGAGCGCCAATAGGGCTGGATCACGGTGCCGTCGTCGCGCATGAACTGCTCGATCTTCTCCATATGGCCACGGCGGGTATCGGCATCGGCAATGGCCGAGGCAGCCTCAAGCATGCTGTCGAACTCGGCGCTGGCGAGGCCTGTTTCATTCCAGGCAACCCCGGTTTTATAGGCCAGTGTCAGCACCTGCACCCCCAGCGGGCGGTGGCCCCAGTCGGTGGAGCTGAACGGGTATTTGTCCCAGTCGTTCCAGAAGGTGTTGCCGGGCAGCACCGTGCGTTTCACCTTGAGCCCCGCATCGCGCATCTGCGCCGCCAGCGCATCCGTTGTGTTGCGGCGCCAGTCGTCGTCGATCGAGATCAGCTCATGCTCGAAATCGAGCATGCCGGCCTCTTCCATCAGCTGGCGGGCGGCCTCCGCATCCCGCACCGGGGCGCCGATGTCGGCATATTCCGGGTGGATCGGGCAGACATGGTGGTTCTCGGCCAGGGTGCCGCGGCCGTCGTAACCCAGCTCCAATAGCACCGCGTTATCGCAGGCCAGCGCCAGGGCGCGGCGCACCCGGGCGTCGGCATAAGGCGCGGCGCCGTCCACCAGGGAGTCGCGGTTGGTGCGCAGCACCAGGGTGTTGGCCGAGACGGACTCGCTGACGTTCCAACCGATGGAGGTGAAGATGTCGACATATTCGCCCACGGTCTCGTAGGTCATGTCGATTTCCTCGGCCTCGGCAGCCGACAGATGGGTCGAGGCGTCGGTGCCGAAGTCGATGAACTCGATCCGGTCGAGATAGGCGCCTTCGCCCCACCATTCGTGATCGGTGTTCTTTTCCAGTGCGACCTTCACGCCGACTTCGTATTCCACCAGCTTGTAGGGGCCGGTGCCGACCGGATCGGCGCCCGGATCGCCGGACCAGCCGTCCGGCACGATGGCAGCGGGGTATTCGGTCACCGCCGGGATGATGGTGATGTCTGGCCGGGTCAATTTCAGCTTGAGTGTGAGGTCGTCGACCACCTCCAGAGCGCCCTCGGCGGGGCCGTCGCCGGCCTCGTTTTGCAGCGAGCCCATGCGGGCCGCCATCGAGTTGCCTTCCCACTTGCCGTCGCACCAGCGGGCGAAGTTATAGGCGACGTCCTGTGCCGTCAGGGTGCCGCGGCCGTCGTTCCAGTTCACACCGGGGCGGATGTGCAGCAGGTATTCGGTGGCGTCCTCGTTGACCTCCCAGCTTTCCAAGAGGCGCGGCTCGAAGGTGCCGTCGGCGTTGTATTGCACCAGGTACTCCAGGTAGCCGCGCACCAGGTTGCCGAGCTGCGGCCAGTTGAACAGCGGCGGGTCGAGGAGGGCGCGCACAACCTGCTGGATGCGGATGGTGCCGCCGGCTTGCGGGTTGGCCGCGGCCTGCACCGGCTGGCTGAGGCCGATAAGCCCATAGGCGGCAGAGGCAGTCACACCAAGCGCGGTTGCGCGGCTCAAGAACTCGCGCCGGTCCAGTTTGCCCTGGGCGGCTTCCTCCGCATGCATGCGGACCGCGGGGTGGAGGGTTTCCCTGTTGTAGAATTGGGTCATTTTGCTTCCTTTGTTGCTGTGCTCAGCGCCGGAAAGGGTGCGGGCAGCAGGTATGGAGGTTGGAACGGCGGCCCTGCCCGCTGGCCGCCGCTCCCGGGGAGATGCCTTATTCAGCGGGCTCCTGTGTCACGGTGGTGGCGACGCCTGCCTGTTCGCGGCGGCCGTCGTTGTAGATCGCTTTCACCAGGGCGGCGCATTGCAGCACCATCACCAGCGAGAACGGCAGGGCGCCGATCACCATCGCGGTCTGGATCGCTTTGAGGCCGCCAACCAGCAAGAGCGCTGTCACCACCGAGCCGAGGGCGACGCCCCAGAAGATGATATGCGGGCGGGCCTTGGGGCCTTCGTCACCGGCCGCGTTGATGGTGTTGACGATCAGAACGGCGCTGTCGGCGGTGGTCACCAGATAGGTCATCAAGAGGACCACGATCATCACCGACATCGCCCAGCCCAGCCAGGGCGACAGCATGTATTGCACCATGGCAAAGATCTTGTCGCCATCGGGTGCGCCCGAGATCAGGCCGCCGGCATTGCCGTTCAGCTCCAGGTCGATGGCGGTGCCGCCGGCCCAGGTGAACCAGACAAAGCACATCAGCGACGGGACGATCATCGCGCCCAGCACGAATTCGCGGATGGTGCGGCCCTTGGAGATGCGGGCCAGGAACAGGCCGACGAAGGGCGCAAAGGCGATCCACCAGGCCCAGTAGAACACCGACCAGCCGCCCTGCCAGCCTTCCAGCTTGGAGGCGACGCTGTCGGGGTTGCCGTCACCGGTCCAGACGCGGAACATCATGTCGGGCATGGCGATCAGATAGTCCCAGAGGCCGACCAGCAGTGCCTGCATGCCAAAGAAGGTGGAGCCGAACAGCAGGAAGAAGCCCAGCAGTGCGATGCTGAGAACCATGTTGATGTTGGAGAGCCACTTGATGCCTTTGCCGACGCCCGAAAGCGCCGAGGCGGTGGAGGCCAGCATGATCACCAGGATGGCGACGATGACGCCGGATGTGTTGGCGGTGCCTGCCTCGTTGGTCAGGCCGGTGATGCCGATCCGGGTGAGGCCGGAGACAAATTGCTCAACCCCGAAACCCAAAGTCTGGGCGACACCCAGGATGGTGGCAACTACGGCGACAATGTCGACCACATGGCCGATGGAGCCCGACAGGCGGGCGCCGAACAGCGGCGTCAGCGACGAGCGCATCGTGAGCGGCAATCCGCGGCGGTAGCTGAAGAACCCCAGCGCCAGCCCGGCAATCGCATAGCAGGCCCAGGCGCCCAGGCCCCAGTGCAGGAAGGACCACTTGTAGGCCATGCGGATGTTGTCCGCGGTGCCGCTGTTGGTCAGGCCCTGGATCACTTCCGGATTGTTGTTCCAGTGATAGATCGGCTCGGCCACCGCCCAGGTCAGCATGCCGACGCCGATGCCGGCCCCGAACATCATCGAGAACCAGGAGAAATTGGAGAACTCCGGCTTATCGCCATCCTGGCCCAGTTTCAGCCGGCCCGCGGTGGGCCACATCGCAAGTGCTGCGCAGCACAGCACAAACAGCGCCACGGTCCAGATGTACCAGGCGCCGAAGGAGGCGAGGATGAAGCCGTTGATCGAGTTGAGGATGGCGCCGGACTGCTCGGGGAAGGCAATGGCCCAGATTACCAGCCCGCCGATCATCAGCTTGGAGGAAATGGTGACGATCTGGCTGAAGCCCCGGTAAAATCCGCTGTCGGATGTGCCGATCGGCAGATCCGTTAAAGGTGGTTTGATTGACATAGAGTATCCCTGTTTTCCCTGCTCTGCCGGGTTGAACCGCCGGGGCTGCGGTCTTAGCAGAGCTTACGCAGGGCATTTTTTGTTATAAAATTTCTGCCTTTTGCAGTAGGCAATAATTTATGAATGACATTAGCAGCCTTAATAGGAAGCTGAGCTACAACCTGGTCGCGCTGCATGCCTTCGACCTGGTGGCCCGGCATGGCAACTTTACCGGCGCGGCTGAGGCGCTGGGGCTGACGCAGTCGGCAGTTTCCCAGAAAATCAAAGGGTTGGAGACGGAATTGGGCATTGCCTTGTTCCGGCGTGAGCACCGGGGCGTGTCGCTGACCAACGAAGGGGTGCGGCTGCTCAATGTGGTGCGTCCGGCGATGACGCAAATGGGCAACTCGGTCTCTGCGCTGATGGAGCGAAAATCACGGCCAAGGGTGCGGATTTCTGCGGATTTTGCCTTTTGCAGCTTCTGGCTGCTGCCGCAGTTGTCGCATTTGCGGGCCGAATTGGGGGATGAGATCGAGATCCAGATCCTGGCGGCGCAGGTGCCGCCGGAGGATTACGGCGAGGATTGCGACATCAAGATCCACGTGGCGCCGCGCAACAGCATGGTGAAGGGGGACGTCATGCTGCTGCAGGAGCGGGTGGCGGCGGTCTGCAGCCCGTCCTACCTGGCGGCGCATGGCGGGATTACCGCCTCGGCCCAGCTGCTGGATGCACAGCTCCTTAGTCTGTCAAAACCGGCCTCGGCGGAATGGCAGACCTGGCAGGGCTGGTTTGATGCGCTTGGTATTTCCGGCGAGCGGTCGCGCAATTACATCAGTTTCAACAATTATGACATGGTGGTGCAGTCGGCGGTTTCGGGGGACGGGATTGCGCTGGGCTGGCTGGGTCTGATCGACAGGGCGCTGCAGGCTGGCTCGCTGGTGCAGGTCACCGGCGATGTGGTCGACAGTGATGCGGGCTACATCATGTCCCGCGACTATTCCAGCCAGCTGCGCGGCCCCAGCCTGGTGTTTGACTGGATCGCCGCGCATTCACCAGTGCCGGTGCTGCAGTAACAGGCAGGGCCGCCGGTGCGGGCGCCTGTTGACGCGGCCGGTGGCCGCGGTATCTTGCCGCCATGACTGCTACCAGCCCCCATGCCCGCGCCCTTGCCGCCCTTGGCCACGATGCCCGGCTGGCGATCTTCCGCTTGCTTGTGAAAGCCGGGGAGGAGGGCCTGCGGGTCAGCGGTATCGGCGCCCATCTGGGCATTGCGCCCTCGACCCTGGCGCATCACCTGTCAACGTTGGTGGATGCAGGCCTTGTGGTGCAGGAGCGGCAGGGGCGCGAGGTCTTGAACCGCGCCGACTATCGGCAGATGCAGAATGTCATCGGCTTCCTGACCTCGGAGTGCTGCGAAGGCGTGGACCTGAAGAGCGGCGAAGACGCCGCCTGAGGCGCCGGGCGGGCTGGATTACAGCGCCGCCTTGAAGCGTTTGAACGCGGCCTGGATTTCTGCCCGCGGCGCGGCGATGTTCACGCGGATGAATTGGGTGGCCTCTGCATCGAACCAGGTGCCCGGGGTGGCGCCGAAACCGGACTCGGCGAGCTTGGCCTTCAGGCTGTCGCCTTCCAGCCCGGTTGCAGAGCAATCCAGCCAGACCTGGTAAGTGCCCTCAACCGGGGACATCGTGATGCCGGGCAGCTCATCCTTGAGGAAGGCGGCGATCCATTCAACCGTGCCCTCGAGGTAGGCCAGCAGCGCATCGAGCCAGGGTTCGCCATGTGCGTAGGCCGCGATGGTGGCGGCCAGGGTGAAGGCGTTGCCATGGGTCAGATACATGCTGTCCGCGGTCTGTTTGAACTGCTTCAGGAGCGCATCGTTGCCGGTGTAGACGTAGCCGTTGGAGATGCTTTGCAGCCCAAAGGTCTTGGCCGGGGAGCCGATCACCGAGACGTGGTTCTCCGGGTCCACCGCCATCAGGCTGGTGAAACGGTGGCCGGTATAGATGATGTCGGAATGGATTTCGTCGCTGATCAGGGTGACGCCATGGCGGGCGGCCAGGGCGGCAAGCTGCTCCAGCTCGTCCCGGCGCCAGACGCGGCCGGCCGGGTTGTGCGGGTTGCAGAGGATCATGGCGGTGACTTCCGGGGCGCTGAGCTTGGCCTCGAGGTCGTCGAAATCCATCCCGTAGGCGCCATCCATGTTTCGCAGCGGGTTGGTCACGGCCTTGCGGCCGGCGCCGGTGATGACCTTGACGAACTGGTGGTAGGCGGGGACCTGTATCAGCACGCTGCCGCCTTCGGCGGTCAGCTGCCGGACCAGCAGCGACACCGCGGTGAGAACACCGGTGACCTGCTCGAAGTTGCCGGGGTTCAGGGTCAGCCCGTGGCGGCGGGCGTACCAGTCCGAGATCGCGGCAAACACCCCCTTGGCGTTGAATTCATAGCAGAACTGGCCGCGGTTCGCGACCCGGAGCATTTCCTGCTTGATCGGTTCGGCGATGGCGAAATCCATGTCCGCAACCCACAGGGGGGTCACCTCTGCGGTGCCGAACACCATGTTCAGAAAGTCCGGATTATGGCGGACGAAAGTGTCGCCGGTCTTGGCGGGGGCGGTGTCGAACAGGCTGGTCATTGGGGTCTCCTGATTATGGGTATCAATGCATCGATGATCGATGTGTGTGGGCAAATTTTTTACCGGGCTATTCCACCATTGGCGTGCAGGCCTCCAGCGCGCGGGTGATTTTCATCCATTCATTCAGGCCGGTCCGGAACGCTTCGCGGCCCTTGTCCGTGATGGTGTAGATCTTGCGCTCGCGGCCCGAGACGGTTTCGGTCTCATAGGTGACATAGCCGCCTTCGGTGAATTGCTTGAGCACCGGGTAGATCGTGCCCTCCTGCGGCGCGCAGCAGCCCTTGGTGCGGCGCACGACCTCCTTGGCGATGTCATAGCCGTGCAGCTCCTTCTCGTGCAGGACGCAGAGGATGAAGAACTTGGACAGGCTCATCCGGATTGTGCCGTTCCAATAGGCGGGGTCCAGCAGGTCCGGGGATTTGGTCTTGGTGCTCATGCGGGCTGTATATGCATTGAGGGTCGATGCATCAAGGGGAAACCGGCGGCTGCGGGCAGGCGCAAGCGGAGGGGTTACCAGCTGCGGCGGCCCAGCAGCGCGTGCAGCCGGTTCTGGGGGGCAAAGGAGTCGACCGGTTCAGGGCGCGACAGGCTGGCGAGCACGCGGTTCACCAGCAACCAGCCCAATCCGGCAAAGATCATACCGCCGAGAGCCTGCCCCAGCAGTACCCCCGGCGCGCCTGCCAGGTAGCCGCCCAGAACGGCCGGCGGCCAGGTGCCAAGCGTATGGCGGCCCCAATTGATCCAGGTGGAATAGACCGGGTGGCCGAGGTTGTTGAAACAGGCGTTTTCGACAAAGATCACTCCGTTGAAGAACAGCATAAGCGCCAGCGGGCCGCAGAACAGGTAGAGCAGGCTGCGGGTTTCCCCGGTGGCGGTGAACAGATCGGCGATTGGCGCGCGCAGGGCATACAGCACCGCGGCCGCCAGCAGGGTGTAGACCGCGGTAAAGGCGATGCCGGCCAGAAAGGCCTGCCGCACGCGCACAAACAGCCGGGCGCCGAAGTTCTGGCCGACAATGGGGCCGATCGCACCGGAAAGGGCAAAGATCACCGAGAACGCCACCGGCATCAGGCGCCCGATCACCGCCATGCCCGCAACCGCGTCGGTGCCGAACTGAGCGATCTCGCGGATCACGATGGCGCTGCCCACCGGTGTTGCCACATTGGTCAGCACCGCGGGCAGCGCAATGGCCCGGATGGCCCGGATATCGCCGGCGATCTGCCGCAGCGACGGGCGCATGAAGCCCTGGTGCACGCGGATTGCGGGCCAGAGTGCGGCAATCAGCATGCAGACCCGGGCCAGCACCGAGGCAATCGCGGCGCCATCCAGCCCCAGCCCGACGCCGAAGATCAGGATCGGGTCCAATACCGCATTCAGCCCGCCGCCGTAAAGCGTGGCCAGCATCGCCCGGCGGGCATCGCCATGGGCGCGCAGCACCGCCATGGCACTCATCCCCAGCGCCATCACCCACATGGTCGGCAGGATGATGGAGACATAGCGGGCCGCCAGCCGCAGCACCTCGCCCTCGGCGCCCAATAGCGCCAGGATCGGATTGAGGTAAGACAGGACCAGTATTGGCACCAGCAGCCCGGTCAGCGCTCCGATCACAGCCACGCTGGAGGCATAGCGGCGGGCCTTGTCCGGTTGTCCGGCGCCAAGCGAACGGGCAACCAGCGAACCCGCGGCAATTGACAGTCCGATATTGATGGAATTGGTGAAGAACAGCAGCGTGCCGGCATAGCCCACAGCCGCGGCCAGCGCGTCATTGCCCAGCATGGCAATGAACGCCATGTCAACGAAGTCGACCGCAAACATCGCCATCAGCCCGATGCTGGCGGTCAGCGACATGCGGGTGACATGGCCCATCAGGCTGCCGGTCAGGAAGACCGCTTTGTTCTCCGGCTGACTTGCCATTGTTTCTTCCTTCCGGGTTCTTAGCTCCGGGAGGAGGCTCCGGGCGCCGGTGTAAGACATAACCAGATTTCCGGTTGTGTCAGTGAACCCTTTCACACAGCGGCGCCCCCGGCCAGAGGATCAGTCGGCAAACAGGTAGTGCGTTTCGGCGATCTGCATCGCCTTGTCCTCAGCCAGGCCCAGGAAGCCGCTGAGCTGGGCGGCGTTTTCCTCGGGAGAGCCGCTCTCGCGCATCTGGAACAGCTGGCTGAAGCCCGCATCGCGGATCCGGTCGGCCTCATGCACGATATCATTGCGGATCGTCGGCAGCAGCCGCTCCAGCGTCTGCTGCGGCGTGCGTTCACCCGCCAGCCCGACGCGGTGGGCGTGGCCGATCAGGTAGTCGTCGGTGAAGTCGCACTCGATCTGCAGGAAGCGGGTCGAGGAGCGGTCCGAATGGAAGTCGTTCATCAGCTCGATGGCGCCCGGATCCAGGCAGATGATCAGCTGGTCCGACTCGTAGTATTCGAATAGCATCCGCATCAGCGCCCGGCGGTGGCGGGTGCGTTTCATCAATGCCGCCTGAATGCCGCCGAGGTCGGGCAGCGGGGTGTCCTCCTCGTTGAACAGGTATTCGATGGCCGGGATGTTGGTCACCTGGCGGATCTGCTCCAGCAGCCGTTTGGCCACGTGCCATTTTTTGCAGATCACGATCAGCAATTCGCGCTCGCGGCCCAGCGTGCTTTCGGTTTCCCAGAACCGCGGCGCAAATCGGCGCCCGATGCGGCCGCGCTGGATCAGGAACTTGTAGAGGCTGCGGCCCTCGTTGGAGATCTGGAAATCCACGCCCTGCGCCGCGTACAGGCGACCCAGCCGCGATTTCAGCTCCTTCGCCTCCGGGCTGATCTTGCGGGCAAACAGGAAGTCCTGGCTCAGCAGCAGGTCGAAGTGGTCGTTGTGGAAGTTCACAGGCATGCCGTAGTCGGTGAACATCAGGAAAGTGAGGGTGCGGGTTTCGATCTCCTGCTCCGGGATCAGGTGGCGCACCAGGGTCTGAAAGAAGGTCTCATCCGGGATCCAGGTGGTGCGGAAGAAACGCACCACATCTTTGCGCTTGGCGATGAAGCTCAGGATCCATTCCACCGTGCGCCGCCGCAGGCACCACCATTGGCTGCCGATCTGCACCTGGATATCGGCCGGGATCTCACGCGTGAGGCCAAGGCGTTTCTGTGCTTCGAACATGGTATAGAAGCGCTTCTTCTGGGTGCGCTCGTTGAACCAGTGGCGGTAGATCAGCCGTTCCTCTTTCCAGCCGGTCTTGATCCAGTCGCTTTCGAAATAGTCGAAACTTTCGATGAAGTCGCAGTCATGCGCGTCCAGAAACCGGTGCGCGTATTCCGCCGTCTTCACCGCCATGCAATCGCCCGACAGCATGTAGAAATGGGTGGCGCGGGGAAATTCCTCGGCCGCGGTCTCCAGCGCATAGAGCGTCGCCTCGACCAGCGACCACTCGCCCCAGCCGCATTTGATCCGTTTGCGGGCAAAGGCGACATTGGGGTTGTCCGCCAGTTCGCTGCGGATCAGCTGGAAGTCTTCGGCGGCAGCGCGCGCATCGAAGTGAATCGACATGTAGTCGCCGGCAGCTGTCAGCCGCTCGGCCTGCTGGATGATCGCCTCGGGGTCTTTATGGCAGAGCAGAATATATGCAATTTTTGCCATAGTGCGGACGGACTGCCTTGTTTTGCCTGATTGTTTCCCTTGATAAGCGGGCTGAGGGCGCGAATAAACCAGATAGTTCCCGTTTCGCTAAACTTATGCGATGACTGCGGGTAACGGCGCATCAAAAAGAAGAGGGCAGCGGATGGGGTTCCCCGGCACCTGGATGACGGAAAGTGAAAGCGTGGTTTACCGGGTGGTGCCGAAATGCGCCTGCTCGACGATCGGGCAGATCCTGTATTACTCCGACCACGGCGAATTCTTTGACGGTGACATCCACGACGCCAAGCAGGGGCTGCACAAATGGGCGCTGGACCACAGCCAGGGTCCGATCACCCGCAACGTGCAGGGGCACCGGTCCTATGCCTTTACCTGTGTAAGAAACCCTTATACCCGCATCCTGTCGTCTTTCTTCGACAAGATCTGCGGCATCCAGCGCAACGGCAAGCGCTACCGCGGCAACTTGGTGCCCAAGCTGGCCTATGAATACGGCATCGAGGTGGGCGGCGAGGACGGCAAGCAGGAATTCGACCAGATTGCCAGTTTCCGCCGGTTTCTGCTGTTCGCACGCGACACCATCCGCTGGCGCCGCCCGATGGATCCGGACATCCACTGGTCGGCAATGTCGGGGCATGTGTCGACCTTCATCCTGAACGGCGGCCGCTACAACCAGATCTTCTGGACCGAGGCCTTCAATGACGGGATGCAGGGGGTGCTGGACGCCATCGAAACCCCGCACCCGGTAGACCTGGCCGCCATCCCGCGCTTCAACGAAAGCGAAGGCCACGGCCCCAAGCGCGCCCATCCGGTGGAGGATTACTTCGACGATCTGTCGATGCATCTGGTCTACGAGATCTACAAGCGCGATTTCGAGCTGTTCAAATACGATTTCGAGAACCCGGGCAGCAAGATGCCGGTGGGCGCGATCGATCTGGACGAGGTGCACGCCAAGCTGGGTGAGTGACAGAGCGGGCGGGACACTCCCGCGCCTTGCCGCCGCATCGAAGATGCCGCAGCACAAGCCTTGGGCCGGGCGCCGCTGGCGCGGCGCGGTTGCATTCAATAGGCAGTCTTTCGGCTTCTTTCTGGTCGCAAATACTCCCCGCCGGAGGCGCGCCGCGCGTTTGCGCGGCGCCACGCCCAACGCCGCCAGGCGCGATGGCATCAGCCAGCGCGCAGCAGCGGGGGCGGGAGAGCTTGGCGGCTGCAGGAATTTTTGCTGAGAAGCGGTTCAGGGGCAGGTTTGCCCTGAACGCGCCTTGTCCATGGTAAAGCGCCTGAGACCGCCTCAAGGGCAAGCGGCTGCGCCGCCGCGCGTGCGCGGCCCTTGACCCGGCCTCAGGCGAGGGTGCCAAAAGAAAACCCGCCGCGGTTGGGGCGGCGGGTTTGAAATGGAAGTCAGGCTTTTGTGCCTCAATCCTCGTCAGGCAGCGCGCGTACCGCACCCTTGGCAGCCGACGTGGCCAGCATCGCATAGGCCTTCAACGCCTTCGATACCTTGCGCTTGCGCGGCTCGGCGGGTTTCCAGCCCTTGGCGTCCTGCTCTTCGCGGCGTGCTGCCAGTTCCTCGTCGGAGACCGCCAGATGGATTGAGCGGTTGGGGATGTCGATCTCGATGGTGTCTCCCTGGCGCACCAGGCCGATGGTGCCGCCCTCGGCTGCCTCGGGCGAAACATGGCCGATCGACAGGCCCGAAGTGCCGCCGGAGAAGCGGCCATCAGTCAGCAGGGCGCATTTTTTGCCCAGGCCTTTGGACTTCAGATAAGAGGTCGGGTAGAGCATTTCCTGCATTCCCGGGCCGCCGCGCGGGCCCTCATAGCGGATCACCACCACGTCGCCTTCCTTGACCTTGCCGGTCAGGATGTCGTTCACGGCTTGATCCTGGCTTTCGCAGACATAAGCCGAGCCGGTGAAGGTCAGGTTGCTGGCGTCCACACCTGCGGTTTTCACGATGCAGCCGTCCAGGGCGATATTGCCGGACAGAACCGCAAGGCCGCCGTCCTGGCTGAAGGCGTGCTCTTTCGAGCGGATCACGCCGTTTTCACGGTCGTTGTCCAGCTCTTTGTAACGGTTGGATTGGCTGAATGCCTGGGTGGTGCGCACGCCGCCGGGGGCCGCCTTGAACAGCTCTTCGGCCTCGGGGTTGTTGGCGACCTTGATGTCCCACTTTGCGATGGCTTCGCCCATGGTCGAGGAATGCACGGTGCTGCAGTGGTTGTGCAAGAGGCCTGCGCGGCTGAGCTCGCCCAGGATCGAGAAGATGCCGCCGGCCCGGTGAACGTCTTCCATATGCACGTTCGCAGTGTTCGGCGCCACCTTGCAGAGGCAAGGCACCTTGCGGCTCAGCGCGTCCATGTGGGACATGTTGAAGTCCACCTCGCCTTCGTTGGCGATGGCCAGCAGGTGCAGAACGGTGTTGGTGGAGCCGCCCATGGCGATGTCCAGGCTCATTGCGTTCTCGAACGCATCAAAGGTCGCAATCTCGCGCGGCAGCAGGCCTTTTTCCTCGTCCGCATAATGGCGCTTGGTGATCTCGACGATCTTGCGGCCGGCTTCCAGGAACAGCCCCTTGCGGTCGGCGTGGGTGGCCAGGGTCGAGCCGTTGCCGGGCAGCGCCAGGCCCAGGGCCTCGGCCAGGCAGTTCATCGAGTTGGCGGTGAACATGCCCGAGCAGGAGCCGCAGGTGGGGCAGGCGTTTTCCTCGATGTGCTGGACCTGCTCGTCGGTGAATTTGTCATTCGCCGCGGCGACCATGGCGTCGACCAGGTCGATCTTTTTCATGTCCAGATCGGCGATGTCGATCTTGCCCGCTTCCATCGGGCCGCCGGAGACAAAGATCGCCGGGATATTCAGGCGCATCGCGGCCATCAGCATCCCCGGAGTGATCTTGTCGCAGTTGGAGATGCAGACCATGGCGTCCGCACAGTGCGCGTTGACCATATATTCGACAGAGTCAGCGATCACTTCGCGCGAGGGCAGCGAGTAGAGCATGCCGTCGTGGCCCATGGCGATGCCGTCATCCACCGCGATGGTGTTGAACTCTTTCGCCACGCCGCCGGCCGCCTCGACTTCGCGGGCGACCATCTGGCCCAGGTCCTTGAGGTGGACGTGGCCGGGCACGAACTGGGTGAAGGAGTTGACGATGGCGATGATCGGTTTGCCGAAATCATCGTCCTTCATGCCGGTGGCGCGCCACAATCCGCGCGCGCCCGCCATGTTGCGGCCATGGGTGGAGGTTCTGGATCGGTACTTTGGCATCAGGCTGGTTCCCTTAATCTTTGCCCTCAGGGACACGATTTGCGCAATAAAGGCAACCGGGCGGGGCGGGGTTCGGTAATTTTGGCGCAGTATACGCCGGTTTTTGCGGGGTGAAATGTCTCTGGCAGGGTCTCTCAGGCACGGGCCGGGGCGGGTTCCGGGCTTTTCAGCCAGTGATTTACCGCAATCCCCAGCACCAGCGCCCAAAAGGGGGCGCCGATTCCATAGAAGCTGATGCCGGAGACGGTGGTCATGAAGGTGATCAGCGCGGCCTCCCGTCCCTTGGTATCTGACAATGCGGCCGACAGGCTGTTGCCGATGGTGGAGAGCAGCGCCAGGCCTGCGACGGTGGCGATCAGCGCCTTGGGGGCGATCAGGAACAGGCTGATGACAGTGGCGCCGCCCAGCCCCACCAGGATGTAGACCAGCCCGGTCATCACGCCTGCCAGATAGCGGGTGTCGGGGTTCTCGTCCGCCTCTGGCCCGGCACAGATCGCTGCGGTGATGGCAGCGAGGTTGAAGGCAAAGCCGCCAAAGGGCGCAAGGATCAGCGAGGCCAGGCCGGTGACGGTCAGGCTGGCGGAAACCGGGGGTTCATATCCGCAGGCTTTCAGAGCCACCACGCCGGGCATGTTCTGCGAGGACATGGTGACGATATAAAGCGGCAGTCCGATGCCGATCAGCACCGGCAGCGAGAAGGCGGGCGTGACGAACTCGGGGGCTGCCAGGGTCAGGTCCAGCGCCTCCAGGCTGCCGAAGGCACCGGTGCTCGCGCACCATGGCACGCCTGCGGCCAGCACCGTGGGAATGGTGTAGCGGGGGAACAGCTTGCGCCCTGCGAGGAAGGTGAGGCCCATCACGGTGACCAGCGCGGTGTCGCTTTGCAGTGAGGTGAATGCGGACAGCCCGAACTGGAACAGGATGCCCGCCAGCATGGCGCTGGCGAGACTGTCAGGGATCAGGCGCGACAGGGTGGCAAACCAGCCGGTAACACCGGTGAGGGTTAAGAGAAGGGCACAGAACAGGAAGGCGCCCACCGCCTCAGCCAGCGGCACACCATTGAGGCTGACGGCCAGCAGGGCTGCACCAGGGGTCGACCAGGCTGTCAGGATCGGCATCCGGTAGATCAGCGACAGGACCAGGCAGGTGATCCCCATGCCAAGCCCCAGAACCAGCATCCAGCTGTTGGCCTGGGCCTGGGTGGCGCCGACGGCCTCGATGGCTTGGAAAATGATGGCGACCGAGCCGGTGTAGCCGACCAGCACGGCAACAGCACCGGAGACGAAATGCGACAGCTTCAGATCCTTGAGCATGCGGGTTTTCCTTTGGCGCCGGATCGGCTAGGGGTTTCGTGCGTTATAGCGCACACTACAGTTTGTGCGTTATAACGCACAAGGCTTTTTTGACGGGCGGATAGAATGAGCGATGACGGCATCACCCTGAACCTGCGGGAAATCCGTGCGGCGGCTGGGCTTAGCCTCAGCAAGGCGGCGGAGATCACCGGGGTCAGCAAGGCGATGCTGGGGCAGATCGAGCGCGGCGAATCAAGTCCGACGATTGCGACGCTGTGGAAGATCGCCAAGGGGTTCCACCTGCCGCTGACAGCTTTGCTGGGTGAGGCAGCGCGGCCGGTGAGCGCCGCTACCGGTGTTTACGAGACGGTGCAGTTCCCGGGCAGCATTGCGGTGAAGATTGTCTTTCCCTTCGATCCGCTTTTGGGGGCGGAGACCTTTCAGGTGACGCTGCAGCCCGGCCAAAGCCATCAGTCTCAGCCGCATGACACCGGGGTTACAGAGGAGGTCTATGTGCTGCACGGCTCCATGGAGGTGCTGCGGAATGGTGAGTGGGTGGCGCTGGAGCCCGGCCAAGGGCTGCGGTTTGCCGCCGACCAGCCGCATGGCTACCGCAGCGCGGAGACCGGTGCGTCTTTCCTCAATATGCATCACTACCGGCAGGCCCTTCTGACGCAGCGGGATTGAAGTGCTTCACTTGTGTATTTCAGCCCGCACCCCTACCACTTGCGCAAGTCATTGAGTTTTGGGGATTTGAGGGGCACCGGAATGGACACGTTGCGCGGAAGCCTTCTGATGGTGCTGGCCATGGCGGCCTTTGCGCTGGAAGACATGTTCATCAAATCCGCGGCCCTTGCGCTGCCGGTCGGGCAGATCCTGATCCTGTTCGGCCTCGGCGGAATGGTCATTTTCGCAGGCCTGGCGCGTGCGCAAGGTCACGCCCCTTGGCACCCGGGCTTTGGCACGCGCCCGATGCTGTGGCGTTCTCTGGCGGAGGTGGTTGGGCGGCTGTGTTTCACCCTGGCGATTGCGCTGACGCCGCTGTCTTCGGCCTCGGCTATCCTGCAGGCGACGCCTTTGGTGGTGGCCGCGGGTGCGGTGGTGTTTTTTGGCGAGATCGTCGGCTGGCGGCGCTGGCTGGCTATCGGGCTGGGCTTTGCCGGGGTGCTCTTGATCCTGCGCCCGGGCCTCAGCGGTTTTGAACCCGCCTCGCTGTTTGCGGTGGCGGGCACCTTGGGCTTTGCCGGCCGCGATCTGGCCACCCGTGCCGCGCCCAAGGACATGAGCAACCATCAGCTGGGATTCCTCGGCTTTGCCATGCTGGTGGCGGCCGGGGCGATTGCGCTGGGCTGGAGCGGCGGGGCGGTTTGGCCTGCGCCGCGCAACTGGCTGGACATCACCGCCGCCACGGTCATTGGAGTCATTGCTTATAACGCCCTGTCGGGCGCGATGCGGGCGGGCGAGATTTCGGTGATTGCGCCGTTCCGGTATACGCGGCTGGTTTTTGCCATGGTGCTGGGGGTTCTGGTCTTTGGCGAGCGCCCCGATACGCTGACCCTGATCGGCAGCGCGGTCATTGTCGGCAGCGGTGTTTTCACGCTGCTGCGCAGCCGGAAAGCGTGAACCCCGTCTTGCGCCTGCCGCCGCGCCGCCTTACATCTGCCGCCCATGGCCAAGAAGAAGCAGACATCAGATCCCAATTACAAGGTGATCGCCGAGAACCGGCGGGCGCGTTTCGACTACGCGATCGAAGACGATATCGAATGCGGCATCGTGCTGGAGGGATCCGAGGTCAAGGCGCTGCGCGGCAATGGCACCAATATCGCCGACAGCTATGCGGCGGTGGAGGAGGGCGAGCTGTGGCTGGTGAACTCCTACATCCCGCCTTATGCGCAGGCCAAGGTATTCAAGCATGAGGAGCGCCGCCGCCGCAAGCTGATGGTGTCCAGGAAGGAACTGGCGGATCTGTGGAACCTCACCCAGCGCAAGGGGATGACCCTGGTGCCCTTGGTGATCTATTTCAACCACCGCGGCCGGGCCAAGATCAAGCTGGGCATCGCCAAGGGCAAGAAGCTGCATGACAAGCGTGAAACCCAGGCCAAGCGTGACTGGGGCCGCCAGAAGCAGCGGCTGCTGAAAGACGCGCGCTGAGCAGAGGAGGGCGCTGCCCTCTTGGCCTGCGGCCAATTCACCCGGAGTATTTTGGACCAGAAAGAAGCTGTGGGGCTGCGTATGCCGCGGGGCCTTGCCGGGACGGGCCATGGTTTCGATTTGGCTTGTTGTATTATCTGACTGAATGAGTCAGATAAGCGCTGCCCAGCAGATTCGCCACTGGATCAGGCCCGGCCGGAGAGGACAGCCCGCCGGCTGTCCGGAAGCGATAGGGGGAAGCGGATGTGTGCCCGAGTGTCCGGGACCGCGCTGGCGGCGCATGGGTTTGATGATTTCGAGACCGGGCTTCTGCCGGTGCTGCGTCAGTTTCTGCTGAGTTATGAGCAGCCGCACAGCCAAGCCTGGCAGCAGGCTTACGCGGTGGCTGCGGAGCGCTGGGGGGAGGCGGTCGGCCTGCCGGCGGCGCAGGCGCTGATGAAGCTGGTGCGCGCGGTGCTGGAAAGCCGGGAAAGCCGCTTTTGCTTTGCCGATCCCTTTGATCTGGAGCGCCGGGCTTCGGTCACGGCGGATGAGGCGGCACTGTTGCGGATGCTGCACCATATGCGCCGGGATCAGACGCCGCAGGCGCGCGAGGCGGTGGCGGATGTGACCGCCGGGCAGATGGATCCGCATGTGATCCGGGCCGGGCTGGCCTTTGCCTGCCGGTTTTCAGCCGGGCAGGCGGCGCGGGCAGAAGCGCCGCGGTTGCGGGTGGTGGCATAGCTTTGGGGCAAGTGCCCGCAGCTTGGGCCGCGGGCACGGTGTTTCAGGTTCAGTAGGTCTGCGTGATGCTGCTGTAGGTGCCGCGCAGGCGGACGGAGACCGTGACGTCATTGCTGGTGCGGTTGCGCCAGAACCAGCCGTGGTTGCCGGTGAACGCTGCTTTCAGGACGCCGGCTGCCCCCGGCACGCCGCGGCCCTTTTCATAGGAAATGGAGTTGCCGCCGCCGTCGCCGTGCAGGTCGAAATTCACCACGCCTTCGGAGACCGACCAGTCAAAGACCGCCTCGGCGTCCTTGTCCATTACCAGTTTCCATTCAACCCCCTGGCCGGGGCTGAGGGTGAAGGAAAACTCATCTTTCCAGGCCGGGGCCTCCTGCGCCTGGGCGCTGGAGAGGAAGAGGTGCAGGAAACCGCCGGCGGGGGAAACGGCGGCCTGCTGGTCGGCCTCGGCTTCCTCAGCCAGCTGGGTCTTGATCTCTCCCATCTCGGTGAGGCCCAGCAGGCGGCCGATGCCGGTGGGGTCGATGGCGTATTCCGAAGGCAGCACCACGGTGACCAGGATCGCGGCGGCGGAGGCAGCGGCGATCAGAGTAGATTTCACCAGTTGCTGCGGGGCCGGCAGATCCTCTGCCTTGGGTTTGTCTGCGTTGTACATGTTTGAATCTCCTAAGATCAGAGGGAGAGGGAGAGGGCGAGGCCGGTCAGCTGATATCCCGTCAGCACAAATCCTGCCGTCATCATCACGACGTTTGCGGTATAGGCATGGCGCCAGAAGCTGTCCGAGCGGCGCCACCAGCCCATCGCGATCAGGATGGCCGAGAGCGCCAGCACCTGGCCGATCTCGACGCCCACGTTGAAGGCCAGCAGGTTGGCCAAGAGCCCGTCGGGGGCGATGTCGTAGTCGAGGATCTTGGTCGTCAGCCCCAGCCCGTGGCAGAAGCCGAAGATCAGCGTGGCGGCCTTGGTATTGGGCTGCACCCCGAACCAGCGCTGGAAGGCGCCGAGGTTGTCGAGCGCCTTGTAGACCACCGACAGCCCGATAATGGCATCGATCAGATAGGCGTTGACGTTCCAGCCGAACCAGACCCCCAGCAGCATCGTGGTGGAGTGGCCAAGGGCAAACAGGCTCACATAGATGGCCACGTGGTGCATCTTGTAGAGGAAGAAGACCACGCCGAAGAGGAACAGGATATGGTCGTAGCCGGTGACCATATGTTTGGCGCCAAGATACATGAAGGGGATCAGCTTCACCCCCCATATCTCCTGGATATAGCCGGCATCGCCGGGGGTGACGTTATGGGCGGCCGCCATCGTGGCGCTGAAGATCAGCGCCAGGGCTGGCAGCAGGACAGGACCCCGGCGCGCGCGCCGTTTGGGCCTGCCGAAAGGGGCAGAGTTCATGAAATTGCTCCGTTGGTTTGGATGTGTTCTGAGGTGTGGTCAGGACATCCAGACGCGCGGAGGGTGTTCGATTGTGAAGATGGGCGGCGGAGCAAAGCCTGGGCCTGCCGCCTGATGACGGTCCGCCGCGGGGATGTGCAGGGCAAGGCCGCCGGGGGCAGGTGTCAGGGCTGAGTTGTGATCGTGGTCGGCGGCGTCGTGGCTGTGGCCGTGCTGGCTCCACATCAGATCCGCAGCCTCGCCATGGGCGTGGCCGTGTTCGGCTGCCCGCTCGACGATGCTTTGCTGGATCAGAGCCTGGCCCGGGTCATGGCGCAGCGGCGCCTTCAGGCTCCAGACGGCCATGGCAAGGCACAGCGCGATGTTCAGCGCCATCAGCCATCTGCTTATGCCTGCCCGCATTTTACCTGCCCGGTTCGGTTGTTCCAATGGCGGCATATCCCCTGGGGGAGGATGAGGTCAATTGCCATTGCTGCCCAGCTTGGGCAGCGGCGGCTGTTTCCCGCCTGTGGCACTACCGGGTTCCGGCGATGTAGGCGGCGATTTTTTCCTTGCCCAGAAGGCGCTTGTGGTTGTCCATATCCGGGCCGGCAAAGACGATCCGCAGGTTTTTGACATCCAGCAGCGGGTTGAGCAGTTCTGCCGGCAGGCCGATCACCCGCAGAATTGAGAGCTTCTGCAGGTCTTTCAGCGGGGACAGATCGGTGATGGCCGTTCCTGAAATGCTGAAATCCCACAGCTCCTGCATGTCCTTGACGGGGTCCAGGCTGGAAACAGCGGTATTGCTGACCGACAGTTCCCGCAGGTTCTTACCTGCCAGCGGGGAGAGGCTGGTGATGGCGGTGCCTTTCAAGCTCAGCTTGCGCAGCGCGCCGAGACCGGACAGCGGGGCGATGTCGCTCACGCTGGTGCCGTCCAGCTCCAGCTCTGTCAGGCTGATGGCGCCGGCAATCGGGCTCAGATCGGTGACGCCGGTGTCTGAGAGGATCAGGGTTTGCAGCACCGGCTTGTCCTGCAGCCCTTCCAGGCTTTGCAGCCGGGTTCCGTCGGCGCGCAGCATCTCCAGCCGGTCCGAGGCCGCCAGCGCGGCGACGCTTTCGACCGGGCAGTTGGAAATCCAGGCCACGCGCAGGTTGGCAGCCGCCAGCGGGCTCAGGTCGGACACCTGCGTGTTGAAGGCCAGGAAGATTTCCAGATCCTCCAGGCCGTCCAGCGGGCTGAGGTCGGTGACCCCCGAGTTGGCGATATTGAGGCTCTGCAGCCGGGTGAAGCCGCGCAGAAAGCCGAGATCGGTGATTTCTTCGATGCCCCAAACCGACAGGTGCTCAAGCCCGGTCAGGCTGGCCAGCGGCGAAAAATCCGGGGCGCTGACAGAATCAAGGCTCAGCCGCTTCAGCTCCGGCAACCGGGTGAGCGGTGCCAGATCCGGGGCGTTAATGCTCACCAGTGCCAGTCTTTCCAGATTGGGCAGGGCGGCAAGCGGAGTGAGGTCCAGCGGTTCCCCATAGCGCAAATCAGCCAGCAGCGTGAGGTCGGTGAGTTGGCGGAACTGCGTTAACTCCTGCAAGTCCGGGGTATGTTCCCCAATCCGGACCTTTGCCTTTAAATCATTGTTATCAATGCATGTTTCTCCGATTTTCACGCAATCTGCCAGTGCCGCTTGCGGTGCCATCAGCCCGCTGGCGGTCAGAAGGGCTGCAAGGAAGAGACGGAGACCGGGCATGCAATATACCTTTGCGGGAACGTGCTGAAATGGTGACCCTTGTTATTACCGCTCCGCAAAAGGCCCGCAAGATTTTTGTAACCGCAGGTAGAAGGCCGCGATGCCTTGCACCGCTGTGCTGCCGGATGTACCCATGGCGCATGCACAGAGAGGGAGAAGCTTTGATGCAGGACGATCCGAAGACACTCGTTTCCACAGACTGGCTGGCCGCCCATCTGAAGGACCCGGATCTTCGGGTGCTGGACGCGTCATGGTATCTGCCGCAGCAAGGCCGGGACGCCAAGGCAGAATATGAGGCCGCCCATATCCCCGGCGCGCGCTTCTTTGACATCGACGAGATTTCCGACCACCGCTCGGACCTGCCGCATATGGTGCCGCCGGTTGAGAAGTTCATGTCCCGCCTGCGGGCGATGGGCGTGGGCGACGGCCACCAGGTGGTGGTCTATGACGGCGCTGGCCTGTTCTCGGCGGCCCGTGTGTGGTGGCTGTTCCGGCTGATGGGGCAGACCAACATCGCGGTGCTGGACGGCGGCTTCCCGAAATGGCAGGCCGAAGGCCAACCGGTCGAGGACCTGCCGCCGGTGATCCGCGACCGCCACATGACTGTGCGGGTGCAGAACCACATGGTGCGCGACGTGACCCAGGTCTCTTCCGCGGCCAAGCTGGGCGATCACGAAATCATTGATGCCCGTTCTGCAGAGCGTTTCCGCGGCGATGCGCCGGAACCGCGCGAGGGCCTGCGCGCAGGCCACATCCCCGGCTCCAAGAACGTGCCCTTTGGCCAGGTGCTGAACGCGGACGGCACCATGAAGGACGCTGCCGGCATCCGCGCCGCCTTTGAGGCCGCCGGCGTTGATCTGAACAAACCTGCGATTACTTCCTGCGGTTCGGGCGTCACCGCCGCCATCCTCAGCCTCGCCATGGAGCGGGCCGGCAAGACCGACCATGCGCTTTATGACGGGTCCTGGGTGGAATGGGGTGCCTTCCCGACCCTTCCCGTTGCTACCGGAGAGAACTGATGTTCGAGACCCTGAAACCCCAGCCCGCCGACAAGATTCTGGCGCTGATGCAGATGTTCCGCGACGACCCGCGCGCGGACAAGATCGACCTTGGTGTCGGCGTCTACAAGAACGCCGAGGGCGTCACTCCGGTGATGCGCGCCATCAAGGCGGCTGAGCACAAGCTGTGGGAAGAGCAGACCAGCAAGGCCTATGTCGGCCTGGCAGGCGATCCGGCCTATGGCGATGCAATGATCAAGCTGATCCTGGGCGATGCGGTTGCCCGTGGCAATATCGCCGCTGCGGCCACTCCCGGCGGCACCGGCGCCGTGCGCCAGGCGTTTGAGCTGATCAAGATGGCCAACCCTTCCGCACGTGTCTTCGTATCGGACCCGACCTGGCCGAACCACGTGTCGATCCTGAAATACGTCGGCATCGAGACCGTGGTCTACCGCTACTTCGACCGCGAGACCCGCGGTGTGAACTTCGACGCGATGATGGAAGACCTGAAGGGTGCGAACAAAGGCGACGTGGTTCTCCTGCACGGCTGCTGCCACAACCCGACCGGCGCCAATCTGAGCGAAGTGCAGTGGAAGGAAGTCATTGCGCTGTTGAACGAGCGCGGCCTGATCCCGATGATCGACATTGCCTATCAGGGCTTTGGCGATGGTCTGGAAGAAGATGCGCTTGGCGTGCGTCTGGTCGCCTCCAGCTGCCCCGAGACGCTGATTGCCGCCAGCTGCTCCAAGAACTTCGGCATCTACCGCGAGCGCACCGGCCTCTTGATGGCGGTGTCCAACGACGCAGGTGCGCAAGGTTTGAACCAGGGCACCCTGGCATTCCTGAACCGCCAGAACTACTCCTTCCCGCCCGATCACGGCGCGCGTCTGGTGACCATGATCCTGAACGACGAGGCCCTGCGCGCCGATTGGGCCGCTGAGCTGGAAGACACCCGCCTGGGCATGCTGGGCCTGCGTCAGCAGCTGGCGGACGAACTGCAGCGGCTGACCGGCTCCGACCGCTTCGGTTTCATCGCCCAGCACCGCGGCATGTTCTCGCTTCTGGGCACCACGCCGGAGCTGGTCGAGAAGATGCGCGCGGACAACGGCATCTACATGGTCGGCGACAGCCGCCTGAACATTGCGGGCCTGAATGCGCAGACCGTGCCGGTGCTGGCCAAGGCGATTGTCGACGCCGGCGTCTGAGCCTTTCAGGCAGTTTGAAAGTGAGGAACGCGCACCATTGCGGGCGCGTTTTTCTTGACGTGGCGCCTAAGACTTTTCTGAAAAGTCTTAGGCAAAAGTTTTCAGAAAACTTTTGCGCGCAAGATCCAGTGATCTGCGATTCTGCGGGGGCAGGGCTCCCGCGCCTGGCTGCGTGCCTTGGCTGCGCCAAGACCCTTGCAGGCTTGGGCGTGGCACCGCTGCCGCGGTGCAGATGGCAGTTGAGTTGCCCCTGAACCGCGGGAAAGAAAATCTCCTGCTTGACGTTTGGTCACCTGGAATCCGGCGACGGAAGAGCCGGGAACCCGCGTTTGTGCTTGCGGAAGTCACGAGTAACACAGCCTAGGAGACCTGAAATGACCCTCGCAAAATCCGCTCTTGCCCTGATCCTGTCCGCCGCCGTTGCCCTGCCGCTGGCCGCCCCCGCCTTTGCTGCAAACGGCGAGGTGATTGACCGGGTGGAAAACCGCGCCGACCGCCGCGAGAACCGCCGGGACGAAGCCGTCGATACCGGCGTCTGGGATGTGGTGGAGGACCATCTGGACCGCGCCGAGGACCGCCGCGATTACCGCGACCAGAAAGCGCCCAAGGTGATTGTCGTCCCCCAGGGCTAAGGCCGCAGCCCGCGCCGCGCCAGCGGCGCCCGGCCCAACAGGGAGGGATCATTTGAAATGATCCCGGAGCTGGCGGGAGCCCCGCCGAAACAAAATCGCGGCGCCTGAAGCAGGCGCCGCGCTTGTTTTTGCCGGGACAGACTTAGCTCGGCGAGAACTCCGGGTAAGCCTCCATGCCCAGCTCCGCCATGTCGAGGCCGTTGACCTCATCCTCTTCTTCCACCCGGATGCCGGTGGCGGCGCGCAGCGCAATCCAGACCACGGCGGAGGCGGTGACGGCGAAGACGCCCACCACGGCGATGCCGGTCAGCTGCTTCAGCAGGGTGGCGTCCGGGTTCGACAGCACCACAGCAACAGTGCCCCAGATGCCGCAAAGGAGATGCACCGGAATGGCGCCGACCACATCGTCGATCTGCAGCTTGTCGAGGAACGGCACGGCAAAAACCACGATCACGCCGCCGATGGCACCGATCAAGGTGGCCAGGCCCAGACCAGGGGTCAGCGGTTCGGCAGTGATCGCGACCAGGCCGGCCAACGCACCGTTCAGGATCATGGTGAGATCCGGTTTCTTGAACAGAAGCTGGGTCAGGATCAGAGCCGCGACCGCGCCGCCGGCCGCGGCTGCATTGGTATTGGCAAAGATGCGCGAGATATCGGCCACATCCCCCACCGAGCCCATCGCCAGCTGCGAGCCGCCGTTGAAGCCGAACCAGCCCATCCACAGGATGAAGGTGCCCAGCGTTGCCAGGGCCAGGTTGGAGCCGGGCATCGGAATGGTTTTGCCGTCCTTGTACTTGCCGATGCGGGGGCCCAGGATCAGTGCGCCGGTCAAGGCCGCCCAGCCGCCCACCGAATGCACCACGGTGGAGCCTGCGAAATCCAGGAAACCCATCTCCTCCAGGAAGCCGCCGCCCCATTTCCAGCTGGCTTGGATCGGGTAGATCACCGAGGTCAGGACGATGGTGAAAATCAGGAAGGGCCACAGCTTGATGCGCTCGGCCAAAGTGCCCGAAACAATCGAGGCAGTGGCGGCGCAGAACATCAGCTGAAAGAAGAAATCCGAGCCGGTGGAAGCGTAGGAATAGTCATCCGCGCCTTCCGCACTGATCCCAACAGCCTCCAGCACGCCGGGGCCAAATACGCCGGACAGGATACCGTCCATCGACCAATTGCCCAGCGGATACATCAGGTTATAGCCGATCAGCCAGTAAAACACGGCCGCCAGCGAGAACAGCGCCATGTTTTTGGTGAGCTGCATGGTCACGTTCTTGGAGCGCACCAGGCCCGCCTCCAGCATAGCGAATCCGGCCGCCATCCAGAACACCAGGAAGCCGCCCACCAGGAACAGCAAGGAGTTCAGGATGAACACGGTGTCGGTTGAGGGGTTTACACCGGGGGCCGGGCCGTCCTGGGCCAGCGCCAGGCCCGGCAGCGCGGCCAGGGCCAGCGCCAAGAGGGGGAGTTTCAGGGTCTTCATAGGTCTTTCCTCCATGCCGGGCGCCGTCACAGCGCCTCGAGATTGGTTTCGCCGGTGCGCACCCGCACCGCCTGGTCCACATCCAGAACAAAAATCTTGCCGTCGCCGATCTTGCCGGTGCGGGCGGTTTCAGAGATGACGCTGACGGCCTGTTCGGCGAGGTCGGCAGGCACCACCAGCTCCAGCTTCAGCTTGGGGACGAAATTCACTTCGTATTCGGCGCCGCGGTAGATCTCGGTGTGGCCTGCCTGGGCGCCAAAGCCCTTGATTTCGGTGACCATCAGCCCGCTCACGCCCAGAGAGGTCAGCGCCTGGCGGACCTCGTCCAGCTTGAAGGGTTTGATGGCAGCTATGATCATTTTCATATGTGCACCTTCTGGTTTCGCGCTGCTCCGGCCCCGCGCCGACGCATTGTGCACCTGCAGCAAAACCGCTCCCTTGAGTCGTGCAAACGCCAAGGCAGCAGGAATCCGCGCGTCTTTCTGCGCGCGCACAATAATTTTGCGCCCTAAGGCGGCTTCGCTTAAAAACCGGCCATCTGGCAAAGGGGAAAGGTCCGGATTCTGCCCCCTCTACAAACCGCGGCAGGCAGAGTATTGTCGCGGCAAACGGGCAAACCGGGCAGGAACAGACGATGGCACAAGGATCCGGGCGCAAGCCTTTGGTGGCAGAGAAACGCTATTCTTCGGGCGGCAAGGGCAAGCCGGCTGCCAAGAAGCCTGCGCGCAAGAAACCCGCACGCAAGACGAAGAAGCCCGGGCTGCTGGCGCGGCTGTTTTCCCGCAAGAAGACCCGCGCCAAGCCCCTACGCAAGAAACGCGGGCTGATCGGCCTGCTGCTGGCGCCCTTCACCTTTGCCTTCCGGCTGGCCTGGGGCTTTACCTGGCGCGTCGGAATGGTGGTCTGCCTGCTGGTCGGGATGGCGGTGGCGTTTCAATATGCCAAGCTGCCGGAGGTTTCAGCCTATCTGGACGGCCGCGCCCGCGGTTCGGTCACCCTTCTGGACCGCAGCGGCGAAGTCTTTGCCTGGCGCGGCGACCAGTTCGGCGGGGTGGTGACGGCGGATACCGTTTCACCGCATTTGAAGAACGCCATCGTCGCCACCGAAGACAAACGCTTCTACCGCCATTTCGGTCTGTCGCCGCGCGGCATCGCCAGCGCGGTGCGCATCAACCTGCGCGAAGGACGCGGGCCGCTGTCGGGCCATGGCGGCTCGACCATCACCCAGCAGGCGGCGAAACTCTTGTGCCTGGGGCGGGTCTATGACCCTGCCGAGTGGAAGAGCGAAAGCGCTTATGAGGCCGACTGCCGCAAGGGCTCCTTGTGGCGCAAGGGCACCGAGGCGATCTTTGCCCTGGCGATGGAAGCCAAATACAGCAAGGACGAGATCCTCTCGATCTACATGAACCGCGCCTATATGGGCGGCGGTGCCTATGGTGCCGAAGCGGCGGCGCAGCGCTACTTTGGCAAATCGGCGAACCAGCTGAACCCGGCGCAAGGCGCGATGCTGGCAGGGCTGCTGACGGCGCCTTCGACCCTGGCGCCGACCAACAACCTGCAGCGCTCGCAGGACCGGGCTGCCACCGTGCTGCGGCTGATGCAGGAGCAGGGCTATCTGACCACCGCCGAAATGAAGCAGAACCAGGACAACCCGGCGGTGCTGAGCGAGGCGGCTGCGGCGCGGGCTGGGGGGTACTTCGCCGATTGGGTGATGGACACCATCCCGGATTTCCTGGGTGATCAGACCACCGAGGACGTGGTGATCCGCACCACCCTGGACCAGCGGCTGCAAGCGGCGGCCGAGGAAGCGCTGAAGCACATCTTTGACACCAAGGTCAGCAAAAGCTCCAAGGCGCAGGCCGCGATTGTGGTGATGAGCGCCGACGGCGCGGTGCGCGCCATGGTGGGCGGGCGCAAGACCCGGGTCTCCGGCGTGTTCAACCGCGCAACGCAAGCCAAGCGGCAGACCGGGTCGGCGTTCAAGCCCTTTGTCTATGCCACGGCGCTGGAGCTGGGCTATTCGCCCTATGACCGGGTGCTGGATGCGAAATACTGCCTGAACATCAGCGGCTCCGGCCAATGGTGCCCGGAGAACTACACCCGCAAGTTTTACGGCGAGGTGAGCCTGACCCGGGCCTTGCGGGACTCGCTGAACGTGCCGGCGGTGAAAGTTTCGGAGGCAGTGGGCCGCGACAAGGTGAGCATCGTGGCCAAGGATTTCGGCATCGACAGCGACCTGGCGGCGGGGCCCGCTTTGGCCCTGGGAGCCTCGGAAAGCACGCTCTTGGAGATGAGCGGCGCCTATGCGGGCATCCTGAACGGCGGCTCGTCAGTGACGCCCTACGGGGTGACGGAGCTGAAGCTGGTCGAGGACAACGCGGCGCTGATGGGCGCCAGCGGCGGTATTGGCGAACGGGTGATCCGGCCGGAGGCGGCACAGCAGCTGGTCTGGATGATGGAGAAGGTGATCGCCGGCGGCACCGGCCAGCGGGCGCAGATCCCCGGCTGGCAGGCGGCGGGCAAGTCGGGCACCACCTCGGCCGCCAAGGACGCCTGGTTCATCGGCTTTACCGCGGATTACGTGGCAGGCGTCTGGATGGGCTATGATGACAACACGCCGCTGAAAGGCGTGACCGGCGGCGGCTTGCCTGCCGAGATCTGGAAGGAAACCATGGTCCGCGTGCATGACGGTCTGACGCCCAAGCCGCTGCCGATGCTGGAGCCCGCCCCGATTGCCCCGCCGCCGCAGGAAACCCGGCGCGAGCGCCGCCGCCGTCAAGGCCCCAAGCTGGGCCAGGAACTGGGCCGCGCGGTGGACAACATCCTGCGCGACATTCTCGGCAACTGACCTGTTCCGCAGACCAGGGGGCTCCCGCCTGGCTTGAGGCCCCCGGCGGGGCGCCTTAAGCCAGTTGGGTCCGGCGCCGCACCTGGCGGTGCGGCGCGCGCCCTGCCCCCGGGGGCAGGGCGCCAGGCCCAACGGGAGCGCGGCATCTTTGATGCAGCGGCGACGGGCGGGAGAGCCCGGCCTGATCAGGGCGCAGCTTCCGCAGGCAAAGAAAAAGGCCCCGTTTACCGGAGCCTTCTCGCAAATTCATCGGGATGGGGCTGTTCAGCTCAGCCGCTTCAGCTCGGCAATCAGCGCGTCAATGTCGCCCTTCTTGCTGTCCAGAATCGCCCCGATTTCGGTGCGCTCGGTCAAGAGCAGGTTCACGCCTTCGATGAACATGTTGAAGAACAGCTCCTTGCCCGAGCGGTCCGACACCAGGAAGGTCACCTCGAACGGCGACTGGCCGCGCAGGTGGGCAATGGTGCTCACCTCGTACCACTTCTTCACCTTGCGCACGCCGGTCACTTCCAGCTTGCCGCCGATGAACTCTCGGAACCGTTTGCCGTATTTGCGCGAAATATAGCCCTGGAAAGCCGTCGAGAAGGCTTTCTTCTGCGCGGTGGTGGCGCGCCGCCCGTCAACACCCAGCGCATAGGCCGCGATTGCAGAGGTGTCGCCGTAGCGCTGGAAGATCCGCTCGAATTCGCGGAACATCGCGGTTTCGCCCTTGCCGGAGGCGATTACCTTGTTGATGTCGGTAACCAGGGCATTGATCAGCTGGCTGGCGCCATTTTCAGTCAGCGCCCAAAGCGCCTGCGGGGCTGCGGCCAGTGCGGTGCCCAGGCCAATCAGGAAATTGCGGCGTTGCATCATTCAAAATCCTTCAGTGTTCAGGTCGAACGGGTCGACTTCCTGGATCTCTTCGCCGTCGCCCAGCTGGAACCGGCGGTTCTGCAGATAAATCAGGCGCGATTGCGCATAGCTGTCGGCGCTCTCGTAGAGAATCGAATCGATCGTGTCGGAATAGTTGCCACGATCGCCCATGCGGCGCACGATCTCGGCGTAGATGCTGATGTTGTCGGCAGTATTCTGCTCGACGTAGCCCAGCGGGTTGGTAAAGAAATCGACGCCGATGCCAACCGCGTCCCGGGTGGTGGAGGGGCCGAAGAACGGCAATTCAACATAGGCGCCTTCGCCAACGCCCCAGGCGTGCAGGGTCTCGCCGAAATCGGTGTCGACCTCGGGCACATGCAGTTCGGTGGCGGGATCAGCCAGGCCCGCAAAGCCCACGGTCGAGTTGATCAGGAACCGCGACAGCGCATTGCCGGCCAGCTTCAGATCGCCCTGCAGGAGCGCGTTCACCATCTGCCCTGGCATCGACAGGTTCTCGGCAAAATGCGAGAAGCTGGTGACCATCGGCGCGGGCACAACCGCCACATACCCTTTGGAGGCGGGACGGAACGCCAGCCGGTCGACGCCGCGGTTGAAGGCATGCACCGAACGGTTGGTCCGCTCGTAGGGGTCGAACACTTCGCCCGAGGCGCGCGCAACCGGGTCCTGGGTGGCGCAGCCCGCGGCAAAAGCGGCCAAAATCAGCGCAGATACAAATTTAAGCGGTCGCAACATGAAGGGCATTCGGGTAAGTGTCCAATTGATACTGGGGCCGGCGGATCGGAGCGCAAATAAGAGTTTTGCCGCGGATTTCCAGTGCGATTACATTTTTTTACCTGCTTGTGTCGGAACTGTTACAAAATCAGTCCTGACCAGGAGCCAAGGAACCACTATTGCAGTCTGACCATGAATAAAAGCATTTATAAGAACGGCTATGAGGAACTGCGCCGGGTTCGGCAGCAGAGCCGGGGGCTATACTGGTTCACCGGGATCTTCAGTTTTTTCGTGAACCTGCTGATGCTGACCGGGCCTTTGTACATGATGCAGGTCTATGACCGGGTGCTGGGCAGCCGGTCGGAGGCGACGCTGCTGGCGCTGTCGCTGCTGGTTGTCTTTCTCTACGGCATGATGGGGCTTCTGGACTATGCCCGCGGCCGCATCATGGCGCGGGTCGGGGCGCGGTTCCAGGCGGCGCTCGACAAGCGGGTGTTCGATGCGATGATCCGCCGTTCGGCGGTGGCGCAGGACCAGACTGCGCAAACCGGCCTCAGCGATCTGGAGTCGGTGCAGCGGCTGATTGCCTCGCCGGTGCTGACGGCGGCCTTCGACCTGCCGTGGACGCCGGTGTTCCTGGCGGGCATTGCCCTGTTCCACCCCTGGCTGGGCCTTCTGGCGCTGGCAGGCGGCGCGGTGCTGGTGGTGATTGCCATCTTCAACCAGGTTTTCACCCGGGCCCCGATGCAGAAGGCCAATATGACCGGCCACAAGGCCAGCCTGATGTCCGAAGAGATCCGCAACGAGGCGGAGATGATCCAGTCGATGGGCATGCGCGGCGCCTCCTTCGAGCGCTGGAAGCTGGCCCGGGATGCGGCGCTGACCGACAGTGTGACAGCCAATGACACCGGTGGCGGCTTCACCACGCTGACCAAGACCCTGCGGCTGTTCCTGCAATCGGCGATGCTGGGCCTTGGCGCCTATCTGGTGCTGCAGAACGAGGTGACGCCGGGCGCGATGATTGCAGGCTCCATCCTGATGGGCCGGGCGCTGGCGCCGATCGAGCTGGGGCTGGGCCAATGGGCGATGGTGCAGCGGGCGATGAAGGGCTGGCACAGCCTGGCCGAGCTTCTGGACAAGGTGCCGGAAGAGGCTGAGCGCACAGCGCTGCCGAAGCCCAAGGCGCTGCTGGAAGTGCAGGGCCTGGCCATCGTGCCGCCTGGCAGCAACACGCCGCTGTTGCGCAATGTGAATTTCCGGGTGCAGCCGGGCCAGGCAATCGGGGTGATCGGGCCGTCGGGTTCCGGCAAATCGACGCTGGCGCGGGCGCTGACGGGCGTGTGGCGCCCTGCAGCCGGATCCGTACGGCTGGACGGGGCGGCGATGGATCAATACGCGCCGGACGTGCTGGGCGGCCACATCGGCTACCTGCCGCAGCGGGTGCAGGTGTTCGACGGCACCATTGCCCAAAACATCGCCCGCCTGCAGCAGCAGCCGGATGCCGAAAAGGTGGTGGAAGCCGCCAGGAAGGCCGCCGCGCATGAGATGATCCTGAAGCTGCCCGATGGCTATGACACGCGGGTCAATGCCACCGGCGGCCGCCTGTCGGGCGGGCAGATGCAGCGGGTCGGTCTGGCGCGCGCGCTTTATGATGATCCGGTGATCGTGATCCTGGATGAGCCGAACTCGAACCTCGACAATGAGGGTTCGATTGCTCTCAACCAGGCGATCAAGCAGATCAAGGCCGAGGGGCGCTCGGTGCTGATCATGGCGCACCGGCCGGCGGCGATCCAGGAATGTGATATGCTTCTGGTGATCGACAAGGGCACCCAGACTGCGTTTGGTCCCAAGGACAAGGTGCTGCAGGAAATGGTCGCCAACCACCAGAATATCCGTCAGGCCACCGGCACAGGAGGTGTGCAATGAGCGTCGAAAGCAACTGGCCCGCGCGGCGGCCGCTGATTATTGGCCTGCTGGCCCTGGTGATCCTGGTCGGCGGCTTCGGCTCCTGGTCGGTGCTGTCGACGATTTCCGGTGCCGTGGTGGCAACTGGCAAGATCGAGGTCGACCGCAACCGTCAGGTGGTGCAGCACCTGGATGGCGGCATCGTTGCCGAGATTCTGGTCGATGAGGGCGACACCGTCGCCGAAGGCGCCACGCTGTTGCGGCTCGACGCCAATGAGATCACCTCGCAGCTGGTGATCACCGAAGGCCAGCTGTTCGAGCTGATGGCGCGGCGCGGCCGGCTGGAGGCTGAGCGGGATGGCGGCGAGGCGATCACCTTTGATCCGGAACTGTTGCAGGTGGCAGAGGCGCAGCCGCAGGTGATGGATCTGGTGCAGGGACAGAACCGCCTGTTCATGGCCCGCAAGGACAGCACCGCGCGCGAAATCGACCAGCTGGAGAAGCGCCGGGTGCAGATCGAGGAGCAGATCCGCGGCATCCAGGCGCAGCAGCAGTCGCTGAAGGTGCAGCTGGAGCTGATCGGCGAGGAACTGGGCAACCAGCAGTCGCTGCTGGACCGCGGCCTGGCGCAAGCGGCAACGGTTTTGAACCTGCGCCGCACCCAGGCCAGCCTGGACGGGCAGCTGGGCGAACTGGTGGCCTCGGAAGCGCAGGCCGAAGGCCGCATCACCGAGATCGACATCGAGATCCTGAAACTGGGCACCGGCCAGCGCGAGGAGGCAATCAGCCGCCTGCGCGACCTGCGCTACCAGGAGCTGGAACTGGCCGAGACCCGCCGCTCGCTGCAGGGGCGGCTGGAACGGCTGGACATCACTGCGCCGGTGTCGGGCATTGTGTACGGGCTGCAGGTGCAGACCCCGCGCTCGGTGATCCGGCCTGCCGATCCGGTGCTTTATCTGGTGCCGCAGGACCGGCCGCTGGTGATTGCGGCGCAGGTGGCGCCCACGGACATTGACCAGCTTTACACAGGCCAGGAGGTGACCTTGCGGTTCTCGGCGCTGGACCAGCGCTCAACGCCGGAGCTGTTCGGCCATGTCACCCAGGTCTCGGCGGATGCGTTCGAGGACCAGGGCAGCGGGCTGTCCTACTACCGGGCCGAGATCGAGCTGAACCCCGGCGAGCGCGGCCGCCTGCCGGCGGGCACCGTTCTGATCCCGGGGATGCCGGTGGAAAGCTACATCCGCACCGCCGACCGCTCGCCGCTGGCCTATCTGGTCAAGCCGCTGTCCGATTACTTTGTCAAAGCCTTCCGCGAAAGCTGACGGCAGCCGGAATCCGGCACGGATTCCGGCCATGAAAAATCAATTTTTCATGGCCGTTTTCATCGTATGAAAACGGTTTCCCGCCTCAAGGGGCGGAAAGGCGCGGAGGCGCTTCGCATTTGCTCTTTCCGATTTCCGCCGCGGCGGGTAGCGTCCCGGCCAGCAAAAACTCGGAGGAATTCGGCCATGAGCATCGAAGCAAAACTGAAAGAACTGGGCGTGACCCTGCCCGACGCGCCGGCACCGGCAGCGAACTATGTCCCTTATGTCGTCGCAGGCGACATGGTCTATATCTCGGGCCAGATTTCGGCCGATGAGAACGGGCTGATCTCCGGCAAGCTGGGCGCGGACCTGGATGTCGAAGCAGGCCAGGCGGCAGCCAAGCGCTGTGCCATCGCGCTGCTGGCGCAGCTCAAGGCGGCCTGCGGCGGCGATCTGGACCGTCTGGTGCGCGTCGTCAAGCTGGGTGCCTTCGTGAACTCCGCCCCGGATTTCACTGGTCAGCCGATGGTGGTGAACGGCGCCTCCGACTTCCTGGTCGAGGCGCTTGGCGACATCGGCCGCCATGCCCGTTCTGCAGTGGGGTCTGTCTCGCTGCCGCTGGGTGTTGCAGTGGAAATCGACGGGGTCTTCCAGATCAAATGAGACCCGCCCTGCCTGCCGTCTTCCTGAGCGTGCCTCTGGCCCATCGCGCGTTGCACGATGTGAAGGACCGACGCCCCGAGAACAGCCGCGCGGCCATCCGTGCGGCGCTGGCGGCGGGATATGGGATCGAGATCGACTTGCAGCTGTCCAGCGACGGCTGCGCGATGGTCTTTCATGACGATGGCCTGGACCGGCTGGCGGAGGCCTCCGGTCCGGTCAAGGCGCAGAGCCGCGCCGAATTGCGCGCCACTGCGCTGAAAGGCGGCGGCGGCGATGGCATTCCGGACTTGCCGGAAGTTCTGGAGATGGTCGCGGGCCAGGTGCCGCTGCTGATTGAGCTGAAGGACCAGCAGGGCGAAATGGGAGTGACCGACGGGCGGCTGGAGCAGGCCGCGGCGGAGGCCCTGCAAGGCTACCAGGGGCCGGTGGCCGTCATGTCCTTCAATCCAAATTCCGTGGCCGTTCTGGCACATCTGGCGCCGGATATCCCGCGCGGCATCGTCACCAGCGCTTATGACCCGGCGGAATGGCCGGAACTGCCTGAAGCTGTCTGCGATCATCTGCGCGCCATTCCGGATTATGACCGCGCGCAATGCAGTTTCATCAGCCACGAGGCCTGTGACCTCAGCCGCCCCCTGGTGCAGCAGATGCGCGAGGACGGCGTGCCGGTTTTGTGCTGGACGGTCACCTCGGCAGAACAGGAAGCCGCGGCCCGCGCCTTTGCCGATAATGTGACTTTTGAACAGTACCTTGCCGCGTTTGCGCCTTGATCCTGAAGGCGCAAACCCCACATCTTTGAAGCGGTGCGGAGGAAAGGCATGGATCAGGCGCAAATCGAAATCCGGGTGCTGGCCTCGCTGTCGCAAATCGCGGCAGAGGACTGGGACGCCTGCGCCTGCCCCGAGGCTGCCGGCGGGGGCCGCCCGCTGGATCCCTTCACCACCCACCGGTTCCTGAGCGCACTGGAAGAAAGCGGCTCGGTCGGCCCCGGCACAGGCTGGCAGCCGCAGTATCTGACTGCCTATCTGGACAGCAGGCTGATCGCCTGCGCGCCGCTTTATGCCAAGGGCCACAGCCAGGGCGAATATATCTTCGACCATAATTGGGCGCATGCCTATGAACGGGCAGGGGGGCATTACTACCCGAAACTGCAGATGGCCGTGCCCTTCACCCCGGTGACCGGGCGGCGTTTTCTGGTGAAACCCGGCTACGATGGCATCGGTCATTCGGCGCTGGTGCAGGGTGCGGTGCAGCTGGCGGCGGACAACAATCTCTCTTCGCTGCATGTGACCTTCTGCACCCGGGATGAAGCGCGGATGGGCGGGGAAATGGGGCTGATGCCCCGCGCCACCCAGCAGTTTCACTGGCTGAACCAGGACTATGAGGACTTCGAAGGCTTTATGCGGGCGCTGTCTTCGCGCAAGCGCAAGAACATCCGCAAGGAGCGGATGCAGGCGCAATGTTTTGGCGGCGAAATCAAAGTCTACCAGGGCAGCAGCCTGCGGCTGGAGCATTGGGACGCCTTCTGGGAGTTCTACCAGGACACCGGCGCGCGCAAATGGGGCTCGCCCTACCTGACGCGGCGGTTCTTCGACATCGCACAGGACACCATGGCCGGCGACATGGCGCTGATTCTCGCCTGGCGGAACGGGCGGTATGTGGCCGGGGCGCTGAATTTCATTGGCCGGGACACGCTTTACGGCCGCTACTGGGGCTGCGTCGAACACCACCCCTGCCTGCATTTCGAGCTGTGCTACTATCAGGCCATCGAACTGGCCATTGCCATGAAGCTTGACCGGATCGAGGCAGGCGCGCAGGGTGAGCACAAGCTGGCGCGCGGCTACCTGCCGAGCCAGACCCATAGTTTGCACTGGATCGGCGATCCCGGGTTCGCCAAGGCTGTCGGCCGCTACCTGGAGGCAGAACGGGCGGCGGTAGAGGAAGAGATCGAGATCCTCACCGATTACGGCCCGTTCCGCAAAGCGCACGTGGAGGAGCAAGAATGACGGAGAAACTGTCCGACGCCACCCGCGGTCCCTTGCTGGAACCGCTGTTTGCCACCGGCTGGGAAATGGTCGAGGGCCGCGATGCCATCACCAAGACCTTCAAGTTCGGCAATTTCGCCGATGCCTTCGGCTGGATGACCCGGGCTGCGATCTGGGCCGAGAAATGGAACCACCACCCCGAGTGGAGCAACGTCTACAACCGGGTGACGGTGGTGCTGACCACCCATGACGTGGACGGGATCAGCGCCCAGGATGCCAAGCTGGCGCGCAAGATGGACGGGCTGTTCGGGCAGGGCTGAGGCCCTGTACCGGGGCCTTCCAGAAAAGGTCAGCAATTCTGTCCAAATGTTTCGCGTGCGAAACATTGCGGCAGAACGGCTGACCTTATTTTTTACGAAATATTAAAGGGTTGGAGTGGCCGCCGCAGTGGCGGCCGTAGGCTTGATCACCTTAGCCCATCGACTCCAGCAGGCCTTCACCCGCCGAAAGTTCGCACTGTCCCGGGTTTTCTTCCTTGTTGAGGACTTTCACTTCGCCGTCTTCCACCAGCATCGCATAGCGCAGCGACCGGCCGATCAGGCCGGCGGCAGGGGCGTCCAGCCGCATGCCGATGGCTTCGGTAAAGGTGCATTCGGCATCCGACAGCATGGTGATCCCGGCCTCGGCCGCGCCGGTGTTGTCGCCCCAGATCGACATGACAAAGGGGTCGTTGCCCGCGAGGCAGATGATCTCGTCCACGCCCTTGACGGCAAACTGGTCCTTGGTGCGGATGAAACTGGGCACATGGGCCGAATGGCAGGTGCTGGTAAAGGCGCCGGGAACCGCAAACAGCACCACTTTCCGCCCCTTCAGCTTGTCTGACAGCTGCACCTGCTCGGGCCCGCTGTCTCCAATGAGTGTCAGCGTCGCGTCTGGCAGTTGGTCTCCAACAGAAATCATCGCACGTTCCTCTTTCTCATGATTGCGTTTTGGGGCCCTGTGTCTATAGGGTCCGCTGGAAGCGTGTACGGAACTATTGCGGGAGGCAAGTGAAGATGTCCCACATCGTCGTTATTGGAGCGGGCCAGGCGGGCTCCTCGCTGGTGGCGAAACTGCGCAAGGACGGGTTTGAGGGGGAGATTACCCTGATCGGCGCAGAGGAGGCGCTGCCGTATCAGCGCCCGCCCTTGTCCAAGGCCTACCTGCTGGGCGAGATGGAACTGGAGCGCTTGTTCCTGCGGCCTGCGAGTTTCTATGAAGAGAACAACATCACCGTGAAGCTGGGCGCGCGGGTGACTGCAATTGATCCGGCGGCCAAGACCGTTTCGCTGGGGGATGAGGTGATCTCCTACGACCAGCTGGCACTGACCACCGGCTCCGACCCGCGCCGCCTGCCGGCGGCGATCGGCGGTGATCTGGACGGCGTCTATGTGGTGCGCGGCCTGACCGACGTGGATGCGATGGCCCCCAATGTCACCGAAGGAAAGCGCGCGCTGATCGTCGGCGGCGGCTATATCGGGCTGGAGGCCGCAGCGGTCTGCGCCAAGCGCGGCGTCAAGGTGACCCTGGTCGAGATGGCAGACCGCATCCTGCAGCGTGTCGCAGCGCCTGAAACCTCGGATTATTTCCGCAGCCTGCATGCCTCGCACGGCGTCGGCATCCGTGAAGGCGTTGGCCTGGAGCGGCTGGAAGGCGAGGATGGCAAGGTCACCCGCGCGGTGCTGAGCGGCGGCGAAACGCTGGATGTGGATTTCGTTGTTGTCGGCGTCGGCATCACGCCCTCGTCGCAGCTGGCTGAAATGGCCGGCCTTGAGCTGGAGAACGGCATCAAGGTGGACGCCAAGGGCCGCACCTCGGATGCCTCGATCTGGTCGGCGGGCGATTGCGCCTCCTTCCCGTTCAAGGGCAGCCGCATCCGCTTGGAAAGCGTGCCGAACGCCATCGATCAGGCTGAGGTGGTGGCACAGAACATGCTGGGCGCGGACAAGGATTATGTGGCGCAGCCCTGGTTCTGGTCGGACCAGTATGACGTCAAGCTGCAGATCGCGGGCCTGAACACCGGCTATAACAACGTCGTCACCCGCCAGGGCGAAGGCCTGCAGGTGTCGTTCTGGTACTATGCCGGCGATCAGCTGGTTGCGGTCGATGCGATGAACGATCCGCGGGCTTATATGGTGGGCAAGCGGCTGATCGACATGGGCAAGAGCGCCGACAAGGGTGTGGTTGCCGACCCCGCCGCCGATCTGAAGCCGCTTCTGAAAGCGTGAGGATCATCGCAGGAGACTTCCGCGGCCGCAGCTTGGCCGCGGTGGGCAAGGGGGATGCGGGCGCCCATCTGCGCCCCACCACCGACCGGGTGCGCGAAAGCCTGTTCAATGTGCTGATGCACACCGGTGCCATCCCTGGCGCCCGGGTGCTGGACCTGTTTGCCGGCACCGGCGCATTGGGGCTGGAGGCGCTGTCGCGCGGTGCCGCCGAAGTTCTGTTTGTCGACGACGGGCGTGTCTCCGGCGGGCTGATCAAGAAGAACATTGGCATTTGCCGGGCCGAGGACCGCTGCACGCTGGCGCGCCGGGATGCGCTGAAACCGGGGCAGAATCCGGATGCGCCGTTTGACCTGATCTTTCTGGATCCGCCCTATGGCAAGGGGCTTGGGGAAAAGGCGCTTGCCGCAGCCGTCAATGGCGGCTGGGTGGCGGATGACGCACTGGTGGTCTGGGAGGAAAGCACTGCGATGGCCGCACCCGAAGGCTTTGAGCTGCAGGACAGCCGCAAATACGGTGATACCCATATCTCCTTGATGTGGCGGGATGTTTCAGGCTGAAACGGGCCAGGCAGGGGATTGCTCAGCGCTGGTTTGCCGCGGCAGGCAGGCTGCACTGCTACGGAACAGGATTTGAGCCTGCGCAACGCGCGGGCAATGCCTATAGTGCGATGAGGTGTTTGCATGCCCAAGACATTCCCCACCCCGAAACTGGTGATCTTCGATTGCGATGGTGTGCTGGTGGACAGCGAGCCCGCCTCGAACCAGGCGCTGATTGATAACCTCGCCCGCCACGGGCTGGAACTGACCCTGGAACAGTCGATGGCCTTTTTCGTCGGCGGCACCATGGCGGGGGTCATGGAGAAGGCCCGCAGCCTGGGGGCGGATCTGCCGGAAGACTGGATCGCAGAGGTCTACACCGAGACCTATGCCCGGCTGCGGCACGGCGTGCCGCTGACATCCGGGATACCGGAATTGCTGGTGAAGCTTGATGCGCATGGCATTCCGGTCTGCGTCGCCTCCAACGGCAGCGAGGACAAGATGCGCATCACCCTGGGCCAGAACGGGCTGTGGGAGCGGTTCCATCCGCACGCCATGTTCTCGGCTCATTCGCTGGGCGTGGCCAAACCGGAGCCGGGGTTGTTTCTCGCGGCCGCCAGCCACTTCGGGGTGCAGGCGCGTGACTGTTTGGTCATCGAGGACAGCGGCAGCGGCGTCACCGCGGCGGTGCGGGCCGGCATGCGCTGCCTAGGCTTTGCGCCGCGGGGTGGCGGTCAAAATCTGGCTGCGCTTGGGGCCGAAGTGTTCAGCGATATGGCCGAGGTGCCCGCGCTTTTGTCGATCTGAGGCGGCTGTGCTAGTATCCGGGCATGGAACAGACATTGCGCACCCCGTTCCTGCAGCCCGCAAAGAACGCTGAAACCCGGGCCCGGCCCAAGCCGAAACCGGCGCGGGCGCCGCTGTTCATTCAGGATGCGGTGACACCATGGGCAGATGGCACCATGCTGCTGGCCCTGTGGCGGCTGCAGGAGACAGAGGAGCGGGACAGCTAGCCGCCGAAACGCTCTGCTGCTTCTTTCTGGTCAGAAATACTCCGGGGGTGCGGGGCCGGCCCCCGCTTCTGCCCGACTGTCTTACCCGTAGGTCGGATGGAATTTCCCCGCAGGCGACAGGGTGAAAATCTCGGCGCCGTCGGCAGTTACCCCGATCGAATGCTCAAACTGCGCCGACAGCGACTTGTCGCGGGTGACGGCGGTCCATTCATCGGCCAGGATCTTGGTTTCCGGGCGGCCCAGGTTGATCATCGGCTCGATAGTGAAGAACATGCCTTCCTCCAGCACCGGCCCGGTGCCGGGGCGGCCGTAGTGCAGCACGTTGGGCGGCGCGTGGAACACGGTGCCCAGCCCATGGCCGCAGAAGTCGCGCACCACGCTCATCCGCTGGCTTTCGGCATAAGCCTGGATCGCGTGGCCGATGTCGCCGAAGGTATTGCCGGGCTTCACCGCCTCGATCCCCTTCATCAGCGAATCATGGGTAACCTGGATCAGGCGTTCCGCCTTGCGCGGCAGCTTGCCGGCCGCGAACATGCGCGAAGTATCGCCGAACCAGCCGTCGACAATCACCGTCACATCGATATTCAGGATGTCGCCGTCCTTCAGCTTCTTGTCGCCGGGGATGCCGTGGCAGACCACGTGGTTCACAGAGATGCAGCTGGCGTGCTGATAGCCCTTGTAGCCGATGGTGGCGGATTTTGCGCCCGAGTCCTCGACCATTTGCGTGATGATGCGGTCGATTTCGCCGGTGCTCTGGCCCGGAAACACATGCGCGGCGATGTCGTCCAGAATGCGCGCGGCAAGCGCACCCGCCTTGTGCATGCCGGCATAATCGCCGGCTTCATGAATGCGGATGCCGTCCTTGGTTGTGCGGCCGTCTTTCGATCTCATCAGGCGAAGCTCCATCGCGAGTTGTCCCGTAGCTATTTAAGGGGTCTTGGCCGAAAGGGCCAGAGGGGGCGGGCAGCGGCAGCCGGGCCTGTTGCCCCAGTTGGAGCGGATCCGGCAGCTTCGAGTTATCAAACTGCCGCGATTGCCCGGCCCAGGGTGATCTCTTCGGGTGAGATGTGTGTGGTGTAGACCAGCCGCTCGACGCCGGCAGCTTGGGCGCTGGCAAAGGCATCCGCATAGGCAGGGTCGATGTCAGCCGCCAGCTGGAAACGGCTGCAGTCGGTGCGCTGGACCAGGTAGAGCATCACGGCCCGGTGGCCCTCGGCCACCATGCTTGCAAGCTCTCCCAGGTGCTTGGTGCCCCGCGCAGTGACACTGTCGGGAAACTCCGCGAGGCCGGGCTGGCGCGACAGGGTCACGCTTTTGACTTCGACATAGCAGTCGGGCAAGCCGTCTTGCTGCAGGAGGAAGTCGATGCGGCTTTTCTCGCCGTATTTCACTTCGGGACGAACGGTTTTGTAGGCGGCAAGTTCCGCAATCTCTCCGGCTTCCAAGGCGGCGCGCAGGGCGCGGTTCGGGACCGAGGTGTCGACGCCGGTGAAATGGCCATCGTCATGCTCCACCAGCCGCCAGCCGTATTTCAGCTTTTTCTTGGGGTCGTCGTTGGGCTCCAGCCAGATCTTCATGCCCGGTTCGGCCAGCCCCATCATGCTGCCGGGGTTGGCGCAATGGGCGGTGATCTCCTGCCCGTCCTGCAGCCGGCAATCGGCGAGGAATCGTTTGTAGCGGCGGATCAGGGTGGCGGGGATCAGGGGCTGGGCAAAGTTCATGCACCGATGACTAGCCCAGCCCCGGCCCTAGGCAAAGTGTTAGTTGCGCCCGGCCATGACGCCGCCGTCCACATCCCAGATGGCGCCGGTGACCCAAGCGGCTTGATCCGACAGCAGATGCAGCACGGTGGCGGCAACATCCGCCGGACGGCCGACGCGGCCCAGCGGGTGGAAGGCGTCAAAACCGCTGGTCAGCGTGTCCTCGATCTGCTCCGGGTCGATGAAGGCGCCGTAGATCGGGGTGACCACCACCGCGGGTGCCACCGCGTTTATCCGGATGCCGTGGTCTGCCAGCTCCATCGCCAGATGCTGGGTCAGCGCGTGCAGGCCCGCCTTGGCCATGGAATAGGCGGAGCTGGGCGTGGCTTTGACCGCTTGTCTGGCCCACATCGAGCCGATGTTGACGATGCCGCCACCGCCGTTGCGGGCCATGTTGGCGGCCGCCGCCTGGGTCAGGAAGAAAGTGGCGCGGTTCAGGCCCATGTAGCAATCGTAGTCTTCAGGCCCATGCTCCAGGAACGGCTTGGGGGCAAAGACGCCCGCGGCGTTCACCAGTTTGCTGATATGGCGGCTGTCTTCTTTCAGTTCAGCGGCCAGGGTTTCAACGGCTGCGGTGTCCAAGAGATCGATCTGGCGGGCATCAGCCAGGCCGCCGAGTTCGGTCTTGGCAGTCTCAAGCTTGGCGGCGGACGATCCCAGCAGGGTGACATGTTGTCCCGCCTTCACCAGCTGACGGGCGGTTTCCAGCCCCATGCCCGAGGATCCCCCGATGATCAGTGCGGTGTCTGTGGTCATTGCGATTCTCCTATCTATCGATAGGTAGATGAATGTGGATTGTGCCGCCTGCCGTCAAGGCCTATCTGCAGGTAGGTAGATCCGCGAGGGGATAGGCATGGCAAAACCGGACACGGCAGAACGCATTCTGGACATTGCGGAACGGGCCGCCCGGACAGGCGGCTACAACGCCTTCAGTTTCCGCGAAATCGCGGCGGAAATCGGCATCAAATCCGCCTCGGTCCATTATCACTTCCCCACCAAAGAGGCCTTGGGAGAGGCACTGGCAGAGCGGTATTCAGATAACTTTTTCAAAATCTTGGGGGATCCGCAGTCGGCACCTCCGGCAGAGCTTCTGGCACGCTACGTTGCGGCTTACGGTACTGCGCTGAAACAGGACGGGCTGATGTGCCTGTGCGGTGTGTTCGGCGCCGAGATTGCCGATCTGCCGCCGCCCGTAGCCGGAGCGACGCGGGCGTTTTTTGCCCGCAATCTGGACTGGCTGGGGCAGGTCTACCGCCGCAAGGGGTTGCAGGATGCGGCGGCGGACCAGGCGGCGGCACATATGATTGCCGCTTTGGAAGGGGCGATGATTCTGGCCCGGGCAATGGGAGATGCGGCGCTGTTCGACACTGCAGTTGCCGGGCTAACCTAGTCGCTTTGGCCCTTGTGCCGCTGCGCCGGCGGGGTATCTTCACGCACAGCCTATGGAGATGCCGCATGTCCTCACTGCCCAACCCCACCGCCGCGATGCTGGTCATCGGCGACGAGATCCTGTCGGGGCGCACCCGCGATGCCAATATGCACTACCTGGCCGGGGAACTGGCCAAGCACGGCATCGATTTGAAGGAAGTGCGCATCGTCAGCGATGACGAGGCTGCGATTGTGGCGGCAGTGCAGGCTCTGTCCGGCGCCTATGACCATGTGTTCACCAGCGGCGGCATCGGGCCGACCCATGACGACATCACTGCCGATTGCATTGCCAAGGCCTTTGCGGCGGATCTGGGCGTTCGCGGTGATGCGCGGGCGATCCTGCAGGCGCATTACGATACGCAGGGCATTGAGTTGAACGAGGCGCGGCTGCGGATGGCGCGCATACCCGAGGGTGCGGCGCTGATCGACAATCCGGTTTCGGCGGCGCCGGGGTTCACCCTGGGCAACGTGCATGTGATGGCGGGTGTCCCGATGATCTTCCAGGCGATGGTGGCCAGCGTGATGCCGACCCTGACCGGCGGGCAGCCGATGCTGTCGCAAACCCTGCGGGTGTTCCGCGGCGAGGGCGAGATTGCCGGGCCGCTGCGGGCGCTGGCCGAGGCCTATGCGGATTTGTCGGTAGGCTGCTACCCGTTTCAGAAAGACGGTGCCTTTGGCGCCAATATCGTGATCCGCGGCACTGATGGCGCCCGCGTGGATGCCGCGATGACCGAGCTGGCAAAGGAGCTGGAGCAGTGACCACCGATCCCCGTTACTATGCCGTGACCGAGGCGACATGGCCCTCTGCATCCGTCCGGGAGCTGGGTCCTGTGACCCTGCGCGAAGGGCAGGGCGGCGGCAGCCGGGTGTCGGCGGCAACCGTGAACGGCGCGGCCTCGGAGGCTGAGATCGCCGCGGCGGAAGAGGCGATGCGTGCGATGGGCCAGAACTGCCTGTTCATGATCCGCGACGGCGAGACCGCGCTGGACGCGCAGCTTGAGGCACGCGGCTATGCGGTGAAAGACCCGGTGAACCTCTGGACCTGCCCGGCAGCGCGGCTGACGGATATCCCGGTGCCCCGTGTCACCGCTTTTTGCATCTGGGAGCCGCTGGCGATCCAGCGCGAGATCTGGGCGCAGGGGGGCATCGGGCCGGAGCGGATTGCGGTGATGAGCCGGGTGCAGGGGGCAAAGACCGGCCTGCTGGGCCGCCACAAGGACAAGCCCGCGGGCGCGGGTTTTGTTGCCATCCATGATGGCGTTGCGATGGTGCATGCGCTGGAAATCCTGCCGCATCAGCGCCGCGCAGGCATGGGCGCCTGGATGATGCGGCAAGCGGCGTTCTGGGCGGTTGACAATGGTGCCACTGAGCTGGCGGTGCTGTGCACGAAACGTAACGAGGGCGCCAACGGGCTTTACGCTTCCCTTGGGATGGACTGCGTTGGTCAGTATCACTACCGGATTTTGCAGACAGGCGATTTAAGACGATGAGTGACCAGACTTTGCCCACAGCCCTTGACCTGCCGATGGCGGACCCGCTGCCGCCGGAAACGCAAAGATATTTCGACATCTGCACCGAGAAGCTGGGTTTTGTGCCCAATGTGCTGAAGGCAAACGCTTTTGACATCGATAAGCTGAATGCGTTCACGGCGATGTACAACGATCTGATGCTGGCGGACAGCGGTCTCAGCAAACTGGAGCGGGAGATGATCGCGGTGGTGGTCTCGGCCATCAACCGCTGTTTTTATTGCCTGGTGGCCCATGGCGCGGCGGTGCGGCAGCTGTCGGGCGACCCGGCGCTGGGCGAGATGCTGGTGATGAATTACCGCGTTGCCCCTCTGGATGCGCGGCAGCGGGCGATGTTGGATTTTGCCGCCAGGATGACCACCGCGAGTGCGGAGATAGAAGAAGCGGACCGGCAGGCCTTGCGCGATGCGGGGTTCAGCGACCGCGATATCTGGGACATCGCCAATGTCACCGGCTTTTTCAACATGTCCAACCGGGTGGCCAGCGCCACCGCCATGGCACCCAATCCGGAATATCACAGCCAGTGCCGCTAAGCCGTTTCCTTGCCATTGCCGCCACGGCTGTGCTGCCGGGCTGGCTTGCCGCTGCCGGCCTAACGCTGCCGGCCGGAGCCGTCGCGGTGTCCGAACGCGCCACGGCGCTGGGGGTTTATCAGCTGCCCACCGGACCGGAGGCTGCGGACATGGTCCCCTCGCAGCGTTTTGAGGGGCGGATCTCGCGCCGTACCTGGCGGGTCGAGGGAGAGGCAGCGGTGCTGCAGATCCTGGCGCCGTTGCGGGAACAATTGCTGGCGGATGGCTATGAGGTGCTGCTGGATTGCGCGGCGCGCGACTGCGGCGGCTTCGGCTTCCGCTTCGGGATTGAGGTGGTGCCGTCGCCGGACATGATGGTGGATATTTCCAGCTACCATTTCCTGTCGGCGGCAAAGGGCCCGCAAGCGGTTTCGCTGCTGGTGTCCCGGGGCGGCGGCGCGGCCTATCTGCAAGTGATCCATGTGCGGCCGCCGGAAGCCGAACCGATGGCGGTGAAACCCTCCGGGCAGACGCTGGTGGAAACCCTGCCGCTGGAGCTGGCCAAAGTGCTGGAGGTCCAGGGCCATGTGGTGCTGCGCGACCTGGTGTTCGGCAGCGGCTCTGCCCGGCTGGATGACGGGGCCTATGCCAGCCTGCAGGAGCTGGCAGGCTTCCTTGAGGCCAATCCGCGCGACCGGATCGTGCTGGTCGGGCATACCGACACGGTTGGCTCTCTGGAACAGAACACGGCCATTTCTCAGCGCCGGGCCGAGTCGGTGAAAGAGCGGCTGGTGGATGGCCTGGGAGCGGATGCGCAGCGCATTGATGTGGCCGGTGCGGGCTACCTCGCACCGATCGCCAGCAACCGGTCCCCGGAAGGGCGCGAGGTGAACCGGCGGGTGGAAGCGGTGCTGATCTCAAACTGACGGACGGGCGGCACAGCGGGCCGCGGTTCTCCCGCCCCCGCAGCTGCCCTGGCTGCGCCAGAACCGCTTAGCGGTGTTGGGCCAGGCTCGGCGCTGCGCGCCGAGCCTGGCCCAACGGGCGGGGTGCAGGTTTCCTGCGCCGGCGCCGGGCGGGAGAGCGCCGTTGCCGCCGCAAGGGGCGTATCCGCTGTTCAGCGGCGGCGCAGGGCGCGGGGGCTGTGCTGGTAGCGGGCCTTGAACTGCCGCGAAAAGCTGGCGGGAGAGGCGAAGCCTGCCGCGAGACCGGCTTCGGTCACCGTCATCTCCGTATTGCGCAAAAGGTCCCGCGCATGGGCCAGGCGCAGCTGCAGGTAATAGGCCTTGGGCGTCATCCCCAAGCCGCGCTGGCAGCGCAGCCGCAGCGCTTTGAGACTGAGGTGCAAGGCACCGGCGATGTCCTGCAGCGGCCGCGGCTCCTGCAGATCCGCGGCCATCAGCCGGTGCATCCGCTGCAGCAGCGGGTCGGCGCTGGCTTCGACCCGCTGGCCGGCGCCTGCGGGACGGATTTCGCCATGCGCCATTGCGTCGGAGGCAGCTGCCGCCAGCGCGCCGGAGGCGGCCGAGGCGATCCAGGCCAGCATGGCGTCTCCGGTGGCCATGCCGCCGGCCGCGGTCAGGCGGCGGGTGCCGAGGCAGTAGATGCGGTCGCTGACCGCGATATCGGGCCACGCCTCGCGAAACCCCGGTTCCGCCTCGTAGTGCAGCACGGCTTCATGGCCGTCGAGAAAGCCGAGCGCGGCCAGCACCACGGTGCCCGTGTCCACTCCGCCCAGGGTGGCGCCGTTGCGCTCCATCCGGGCCAGCCAGGCACGCACGCCCGCTGGCACGCTGCGCAGCGGATCGTAACCGGCGCACAGCAGCACCAGGTCCGGACGGGGCTCCGTCCGCCAATCGGTGCGGCCCGGGGCCACCAGGGCTCCGTTCGAAGCCTCTACCGCCTTTCGGGTCGCGGTCAGGGTTTCCCACTCAAACAGCTGTTCGCCTGCGCATTTGTTGGCCAGCCGCAGGGTTTCTGTGGCCAGAACATAGGCCAGCATCTGAAAGCCGGGGAACAGGAGGAAGTCCACTTTATGTTTATGCATGAGAGGGAGTATTTCGCCAAGTTTGGGGCATTTCCAGATAAATATGTTTGCGGCAGCACAGCGTAGGCTTCCCGGGAAAGAGGAGAAGGAAACGCCATGACCGTCATGACACCCACGCCGCTGGAAGGCCGTCCTGCCAATTGCTCGGATGCCGAATGGGAGGCCCGCTGCGAGCTGGCCGCGATTTACAATGCGCTGGTGAAATACCGGCTGACTGATCAAACCAATCAATGGCACGCGATCCGGGTGCCGGGCGAGGACGCCCTGATCACCCATCATTATGGCTGGATGCATGAGGAGGTGACCGCCTCGAACCTGATCAAGGTCGGTTTTGACCGGGTGAACCACAATCCGGAAAACGGCGAACCAAATCCTTCCGCCACCGAGATCGGCAAGCTGTTCTTTGAGGCGGAGCCGGAGAAGAATTGCATCATGCATATTCACACCAAGGCGATCATGGGTGTGAGTGCGCAGAAGCAGGGAGTCGGCCCCTACAGCCAGGCCTATCTGATGATCGGCGGCGGTGATGTGCTGGGCTACACCGACTATGAGTTCGAATGCACCGATGATTTCCTGACCGGGCTGCTGAAGGCCGGCCGGGGTAAGAAGGCGGTTGTGGAAGCCTGGCATGGCGCCTTTGTGTTTGGAGGTACTGCGGGCGAGGCGTTCTTCCGCTCCTTCTATCTGGATCAGGCCTGCGCGGTGCAATTGGAAGTCCAGAAGGCAGCGGCCTGCCCTGGCGTCGAAATCCGCACCATCCCGGAAAGCGAGCAGAAACGCCACCTGAGCGATATGGCCGCGAGCGACTGGTACGGCTACGAGGGCGAGCTGGAATGGCATGCCATCCGCCGCCGGCTGGACGTTGAGGCGCCGCAGTACAAGAGCTGATCCGCGGCAGCCGTGCTGGCGGGGGCCCCGGCGCCGCGCAGCGGCGCCGGACCCAACGGGAGCGGATCAATCTTTGATTGACCCGGGACGGGCGGGAGCCTGCCTGGCAGGCCCTGGCAGGGGCCTTGGTTCTGCACAGAAAAAAGCCCCCGCGATTGGCGCGGGGGCAGGTCTTCGAGGGAGGTCTTGGCCCGGTTTTCCGTTGAACCGGTTCAGGTTTTCCATTCCGAAGGATCGCGGTCGGCAAAGGCCTGGACCAGGAAGTCGATGAAGGCGCGCACCTTGGGCTGAGTGAATTTGCCCGGCGGGTAGACTGCGTAGATGCCTTGGGTTTCCATCGGCAGGCTGGGCATCACGTCCTCAACCAGCCCTTCTTCCAGCGCTTCCGAGTAGAGGTAACTGGGCAGATAGGCGATGCCGAGGCCGGAGATTGCTGCATTCAGCAGCGACTGCCCGTCATTCACCGACAGCCAGCCGGAAGTGCGCACCTGGCGCTTTTCACCCGACGGCGCGGTGATCTTCCAGACATTGCCGCTGGACTGGCTGGAGTAATGCAGCAGCTTGTGGGTGTTCAGCTCGTCGATCTTCTGGGGCCGCCCGTATTTCTCGAGATAGGCCGGGGAGGCGATCATCCGCTTGGTGGTTTCGGTCAGCTTGCGGGCACGCAAGGAGCTGTCCTCCAGCTCGCCGATCCGCACCGCCATGTCGAAACCTTCGGAAATCAGTTCCACATAGCGGTTGTTCAGCACCATGTTGACGGTGATATCGGGGAAATCGCGCAGGAAGTCCGACAGCACCGGTGACAGGTGGTTGACGCCGAAATCGGTGGCAACCGAGATCCGCAAGAGGCCCGAGGGCGCCGATTGCATCGAGGTGACCAGCGCGTCTGCCTCTCCGGCGTCATTCAGCACCCGGCGGGCGCGGTCGTAATAGGCGAGGCCGATCTCGGTGGGGGAGACCCGGCGGGTGGTGCGGTTCAGCAGGCGCGCACCAAGGCGGGCTTCCAGGCTGGAGACATGTTTGGAAACCGCCGATTTCGAGATCCCCATCTTGCGCGCCGCATCGGTGAACCCGCCCTGGTCCACCACATTGGCAAAGGCCTCCATTTCCGTAAGCCGATCCATATTCACCCATCCTCGTAAAGCCGTGTTGCCTTCAAGCTGCCGGTGAAATCGGGCAAGATCGGGGCAGGGGTGGGATAATTGCGAGGTTTTGCGCGGATCGTTTGCGCTGCGGAAACGGCGGCTTGCCGGGGCCGGATTGCGGTGACCCCGGGTTAACAAATCCCTAAAACACAAGCTTGATCACGAGAATCCACAGGGGCAGGGTGACCGCGCTGAGCAGGGTGGATTGCGCAATAAGTGTGGCAGCCAGCTCGCGGTTGGCGCCAAAGGCCGAAGCCAGCACATGGGCGGCCGAGGCGGTGGGCAGCGCTGCAAACAGCACCAGGACAGCAGAAAGGCCAGGCTCTGCCCCAAGGGCCAGACAGGCGGCAAAGACGGCGGCCGGCACCAGCACCAGACGCACCAGGCAGAGATAGCCGTTGAACAGATCCAGCCGCGCCAGCGCCTGCCAGTTCATGGTCGCACCGATCGACAAGAGCGCGATGGGAATGGCGGCATGGGCCAGCATTTCGGCCGGGGCCAGGATCGGGGCGGGGATCTTGTAGCCGGAAAGGCCGACAGCAACGCCTGCGACCGAGGCCAGCAGAAAAGGGTTCAGCGCCACCTTCAGCGCAGTCTCCCGCATTGACAGGCTGCCGCCGCGCGACAGCGCACTGACCGCCAGAACATTGGCAACCGGCACCGCCATGCCGATGGCGACTGCCATCTGCCCGGTCAGTTCCTGGCCGATGGCAGGCAGGGCGACAAAGGCGATGGCGGTGTTGAAGCGCCAGGCAGTCTGCCAGGCACCGGCGAAGTCCAGGAATTTCTCGGGGCCGAAACGGCGGGCCAGCAGGCCAAGCCCCAGTGCCAGGGCCAGGATGCTGCAAACCGCAGGACCGATGCGGCCCAGATCCGCCACCGCGATCGGACGGCCGCAGGCGGCAAAGAACAAGAGGGCAGGAAACAGCACCTCGAAATTCAGCTTGTCCAGGCCTTGCCAGGCTTGCGGCGCCAGCCGCCTGCGCACTATGCCGCCCAGCCCCACCATCAGGAAGCTGGGGGTAAGCCCCATCAGAATGACCGCAAATACCATGGCCGGTCCCTGCCTCGCTGCTCATTGGTTGACGTCCCGGCGACCCTGCCGCGGCAATCCGCTGCCGGCAAGCGGAAGGCGAAGTTACGCGGCGGCTGCGGGCACTGCTGCCTTATATTTGTGCAGCCGCCGCCGGCGGCGGGATTGCCGGAGGCCGGGCTGCCGCTAGCTGTAGGGTGTTGAGAGCTTGAGTTGCCGGAGGTCTGATCATGAAACTGCTGATTGCCGCCACCGTGTCTGCCTGTCTGGCGGCGCCGCTTTGGGCCGGGGGAGAGACACCCTCGAACCCGGAAGCCAAGGTCTATTTTGCAAATATCCAGGACGGGGACACAGTCACGTCGCCAGTGACGCTGATCTTTGGGCTGTCGGGCATGGGCGTGGCGCCCTCGGGGGTGGAGAAGGAAAACACTGGCCACCACCACCTGCTGATCGACCGCCCGCGGCTCGGCGAGGGAGAGGATGGGGCGGATGAGCTGAGCAATGGGCTGCCATCGGATGAGAACCACCTGCATTTCGGCGGCGGCCAGACCGAGGTGACGCTGGAGCTGTCCCCGGGCCGCCATACGCTGCAGCTGGTGCTGGGGGATGCGGGCCATGTGCCCCATGCCACACCGGTTGTCTCTGACCTGATCACCATCACCGTGGACTGACGTTTCGGTTCAGAGCGAAGCATCGCGGCAGCGGCGCAAGCTAGGCAGGAGGTCCAGAGACACAAGAGGACTATCCATGCTGACTTGCATCATCCGCTACCGGATTGATCCGGCCAAGAAGGCCCAGTTCGAACAATACTCCCGCAACTGGGGCCAGGCGATCCCGCGCTGCGGCGCGGACCTGATTGGCTACTATGCGCCGCATGAGGGGTCTTCGACCCTGGCTTACGGCATCTACAATGTGGCGAGTCTGGCGGCATATGAAGCCTACCGCGCCCGGCTGGCGGCGGACCCGCTGGGGCGTGAGAATTACGCGTTCGCGCAACGGGAAGGTTTCTTGCTGCGCGAAGACCGGACCTGGCTGAAACTGGCTTCGGCACCGCATGGGGCCGGGTGAAACACGGGTAAGGAGCCGCTGATGATTGCTGTCATTTTCGAAGTTGAGATCGCAACAGGCCGGAAGGACGCGTATCTCGGGTTAGCTGCTGAATTGCGCCCTCTTCTGGAGCAGGTGGAGGGGTTCATCTCCGTCGAGCGGTTCCAGAGCCTGAGCGCGCCGGAGAAATTGCTGTCGTTGTCCTTTTGGCGCGACGAGGAAGCGGTGCAGCGCTGGCGGCAGCTGGCAGAGCACCGGGCGGCTCAAACCCGGGGCCGGGCCGGCATCTTTGCGGACTACCGGCTGCGGGTGGCCGGAGTGATCCGGGATTATGGCATGATGGGGCGCGCAGAGGCGCCGCAGGACAGTCTTGCCGCGCATGGCTGAATGCGGCGGCGGGCGGCTCCCGCCCGGCTCAGGCGCATTGTAAATGCGCCCCGCCCGTTGGGCGCGGCACCGCGCGGGCCGCGCGGTGCCGGACGCCGTGCCGCAGGCACGGCGCCGGGCCCAACTGCGGGCCGGACCCTTCAGGGCCTGGAGCCGCAGGCGGGAGGGCTACGGCTACGGCCAAGGTCCTGGGCCGGGATCAAAGCGCCGCGGCGAGCCGGGTGCCCTGGTTGATGGCGCGTTTGGCATCCAGCTCCGCGGCCACGTCCGCACCGCCGATCACATGGGCAGTGACGCCGCGCTCTGCGAGCTGATCTGCCAGCGACCGCTCGGGCAGCTGGCCTGCGCAGAGCACAATAGTATCGGCTGCCACCAGCGTGGGGTTTTCGCGGGCTTCGCCAAAACTCACATGCAGGCCGCCCTCATCGATGCGCTCGTAGTTCACGCCGCCCAGGAAGGCTGTGTTCTTCATCTTGAGCGTGGCGCGGTGGATCCAGCCGGTGGTCTTGCCCAGCCGCTTGCCATGGCGTTCTGCCTTGCGCTGCAGCAGAGTGACCTGCCGGGCGGGCGCTGCGGGCTGCGGGCCTTCGGGAGCCAGGCCTGCGCGGTGTTCGCCGGGGTCCGTCACCCCCCATTCCTTCATCCAGGCGGGCAGATCGGTGGCCGGGCTGTGCCCTTCCTCCAAAAGGAACTCGGCGACGTCGAAGCCGATGCCGCCGGCGCCGATCACCGCGACGTGCTCGCCCACTGGCTTCTTACGGCGCAGCACGTCGATGTAGCTCAGCACGTTTTCGCGGTCCTGGCCCGGGATCTTGGGATCGCGCGGGGCGACGCCGGTGGCGATCACCACCTCGTCGAACCCGGTCAGATCCTCCGCAGCAACTTCGCGGCCCAGTTCCAGCGTGATGCCGGCCTCGGCCACCATGACCCGGTACCAATCCACCAGCCCCCAGAACTCTTCCTTGCCCGGCACCTGTTTGGCCATGTTGAGCTGGCCGCCGATCTCATCCGCCTTGTCGAACAGGGTGACGCTGTGCCCGCGCTGGGCGGCGGTCAGTGCGGCAGACAGGCCGGCGGGGCCAGCCCCCACTACGGCCACAGATTTCGCAACAGGGGCAGGTTCGATCACCAGCTCGGTCTCGTGGCAGGCGCGGGGATTTACCAGGCAGGAGGTCAGCTTGCCGCCGAAGGTGTGATCCAGGCAGGCCTGGTTGCAGGCAATGCAGGGGGCGATGCGCTCGGAGTGCCCGGCTGCAGCCTTGGCGACGAATTCCGCATCCGCCAGCATCGGCCGCGCCATCGACACCATGTCGGCGCAGCCCTCTGCCAGCACCTGCTCGGCCACTTCGGGGGTGTTGATGCGGTTCGAGGTAATCACCGGGATCGAGACCCTGCCCATCAGCTTTTTGGTGACCCAGGCAAAGGCCGCGCGGGGAACCGAGGTGGCAATGGTCGGAATGCGGGCCTCATGCCAGCCGATGCCGGTGTTGAGGATCGTGGCACCGGCGTTTTCGATCTCCTGCGCCAATTGCACCACTTCCTCGTGGGTGGAGCCCTCCGGCACCAGGTCGATCATCGACAGGCGGAAGATGATGATGAATTCAGGTCCCACCGCCTCGCGGGTGCGGCGGACCACTTCGACAGGCAGCCGCATCCGGTTCTCATAGGAGCCGCCCCAGCGATCCTCGCGCTTGTTGGTGCGGGTGACCAGGAACTGATTGAGGAAATAGCCCTCGCTCCCCATGATCTCGACCCCATCATAGCCTGCCTCCTGCGCCAGCCGGGCGGCGTTCACGATGTCCGAGATCTGCTTTTCGATGCCGTCCTCATCCAGCTCCTTGGGCGGGAAGGGGGAGATCGGCGATTTCACCGGGCTGGGCCCGACGCATTCCGGCCCATAGGCGTAACGGCCCGCGTGCAGGATCTGCATGGCGATCTTGCCGCCCGCTGCGTTCACCCGATCCGTCACTACCCGGTGGTTCTCGACGTCCTTGGCGGTGGTCATCATCGACGCCCCCGGCAGCACCGAGCCCTCCAGGTTCGGCCCGATCCCGCCGGTCACCATCAGCGCCACGCCGCCGCGGGCGCGGGCGGCATAGAACTCGGCCACCCGGTTCCAGTCGCCGGTTTCCTCCAGCCCGGTATGCATCGAGCCCATCAGTACCCGGTTCTTCAAGGTGGTGAAGCCCAGATCCAGCGGCGCGAGCAGGTTCGGGTACGCAGTCATCAATAACTCTCCCTGGCAGTTGCCCTTAGGATCAAGGCTGCGGACCGCCTTGTCACGGGCAAACGCCGCGTCACCCTCTTGCGTGCCTTAGCGGCAAGCGGTCTAAGGTTCAGGCAAAGAACACTGAGGAGAGCCGCCATGACCCCGGAAGAGATTGCCAAGCTGCCTTACCGCCCTAATGTCGGCGTGATGCTGATCAACGCCGAAGGCGCTGTCTGGGTCGGCCAGCGCAAAGACCGTTTCAAAGATGCCTGGCAGATGCCGCAGGGCGGGATTGATGCGGGCGAGGACCCGCGCACCGCGGCCCTGCGCGAACTGGAAGAGGAAACCGGCGTGGCGCCGGCACTGGTGGAAATCATTGCCGAGAGCGACGGCTGGCTGCCTTATGACCTGCCGCATGATGTGGTGCCCAAGTTCTGGGGCGGGAAGTACCGCGGGCAGGAGCAGAAATGGTATCTGATGCGGTTCCTTGGCTCTGATGATCAGATTGATATTGAAACCGAGCATCAGGAGTTTTCGGCCTGGTGCTGGCAGCCGGTCGGCAGCTTGGTGGAGAAGATCGTGCCCTTCAAGCGCGAGGTCTATGCGCGGGTGGTGGAAGAGTTCAGGGAGTATTTGTGAGATGGGTATAGTACGGCAGATTCTTTCAAAACATTCCGCCTGGCCGTCAGGCCGGGCAGCGCCCGTCCGCCCCCCTGGGCGGGCGCTTCGCTTCCGCCCGCGGACGGTCTCCGCCCTATGCGCATCAATTTTGACAACCGTGTCAGTATTTGCCTCTAGTCCAGCGGCCGCCCTCAGCTGCCTGCCCTGGGGGCCTGCAGACGCCTACTTGCAGGCTGCGCAGTCGGAGAGCGTCTATAACATCATTGCGGGCGAACTGCGGTTCGACGAATCCATCTTGCCGCGGTCTCATTCGGACAACCCGAATGAAACTCCGCCGCTGACCCGCATTCCCGCACAGCTTTCGGGCAAGATGCTGGAGGGCAGGTATTTCTCCAAGCGGGTTAACATGCCTGCGGTGCTGGAGGTGGAATGCCTTGGCCCCTGGTGCGGCGGAATGGCCTCCGGCGCGGACCAGTTGTTCTTTGCCGAACAGCGGGGCAGTGAACTGGTGATCCGGGCCGGAGCCTGCGGCGGTTTTGCCTTTGCCGACACCTCCCAGGCGCGGCGGCAGGTGATTGATTGCCACCGCGGCAAGGCTTGCGAGCCTGCCCTGCCGCAGTGAGACGGTTTATTCTGCGAGGGCTGTGGCCTGCTTTCTGGACAGCGGCAGGCGGGCCTGACCCAGCCACAGGCTGAACAGGGCCAGAACAGCACCCAGCATCTGGTTCGGTGTCAGAGTCTCAGTCAGCAGCAGCCAGCCAAGGACCACCGCGGACAGCGGGCTCAGGACGCCGAGCAGCGAGACTTGCGCGGGGTCGATCCGGGCCAGGCCGCGGAACCACAGGATATAGGTCAGCGCACCGCCAATGAGGCTCATGTAGGCCAGACCTGCGATATTGGCGGCGGTGAAGATCGGCATCTCCGGCACTGCCCAAAGCGCTACCGGCACCAACAGCAGCCCGCCTGCCGTCAGCTGCCACGCGGTAAAGGTGAGCGGCGGCACCGGCGGCTGCCATTTGCGGGTCAGCACCACGCCCGCGGCCATCGACAGCGCACCGCCAAGTCCGGCCAGCACTCCGATCGTGTCCAGTTTGGCAGCCGGGGTGAGCACCAGCAGGGCCACGCCCGCGATGCTCAGGAGGGCGGCAGCGACGGCTGCTGCGCGGATCTGTGTGTTCAGCAGCAGCGCCGACAGAAACACCACGATCAGGGGCTGCACCGCCCCCAGCGTGGCGGCGACGCCTCCGGGCAGGCGGTAGGCCGAGACAAACAGCAGCACCCAGAACAGCGAGAAGTTCAGAGCGCCCAGCACCAGCAGCCGCGGCAGCCAGTTCAGCGGCGGCAATTGGCGTACCACCAGCAGCAGCAGCAGCCCCGCGGGCAGCGCCCGCAGCAGCGCCACCACCAGCGGCGAGTGGCCGGGCAGCAGGGAGGTCGTCACGATATAGCTGCTGCCCCAGATTGCAGGGGCCAGCGCGGTCAGCAGAAGGGTTTTGATCGGCATCGGTCTCTCCTTATCTTGATGTCGAGATAATGGATTTTATCTTGACGTCAAGATGTGACGGCCTAAACCGGGGATATGGACCATGTGGATTTTGTCACCCAGCAATGGGAGCGGGAGCGGCCGGACCTGGATGTCACGGCCATGGGCGTCATCGGCCGGGTGGCGCGGCTGTATCTGGCCTATCAGCGCGGGATGCATGTGACCTTCGCGGAGTTCGGGCTGAATGCGGCGAAATTCGACGTGCTGGCCACGCTGCGCCGGTCGGGTGCGCCCTATGTGCTGTCGCCGGGAGATTTGCTGAAGGCGACGATGGTGGCCTCCGGCACGATGACCAACCGGCTGGACCGGCTGGAGGCGGACGGGCTGGTCAAACGCGAGGTGAACCCGGAGGACAGCCGCAGTTTTCTGGTTGGGCTGACAGCAGAGGGCTTTGCCCTGATCGAGCGCGCAGTGACAGCCCATGTGCAAACCCAGACACGTCTGTTGCAGGGACTCAGCGCCGCGGAAGTGGAGATGCTCAAGACCCTGCTGAGCAAGGCCCAGACTGCTGCTGACATCTGAAGCTCCGGACGCTGAGTTTTGACAGGGGACACGCTTAAGCCGGGCCGCGGCAAAGCTGCGCGCCCTTGCGTCCTGCGGGTGGGGGCGTGGCGCGGAGCGGCTTTGCCGCTCCGCGCCACGCCCAACGGGCGGTATAGCACCGTCAGGTGCTGTTCCGGCGGGCGGGAGTACCCTGCCGTCTTAAACCGGCTGGCTTAGCTGTCTGGTTTAGACCAGCCCGGCCTCTTCCAGCAGCGTGCGCACATTGGTTTCCGGGCGCGGGCCGATGTGGCGGATGACTTCGCCCGCGCAAATGCAGCCCATGCGGGCGCAGATTTCCATGCTGCGCCCTGTGGCCATGCCGAAAAGGAAACCGGCGGCAAACTGGTCACCCGCGCCGGTGGCGTCGACCGGCACAATCGCCTCAACCGGCACGTCGATGCGCACGCCTTCGTTCAGCACGGTCACCCCGTCGCTGGAGCGGGTACAGACCACCAGCGGACACATCGCTGCGGTTTTCGCCATTGCCGCTTCCAGGTCATCAGTTTCAAACAGCGCGCAGATCTCGTCCTGGTTGCCGATCACAAAATCCAGCTCATTGCTGATCAGGTTCAGGAAGTCGGCGCGGTGGCGTTCGACGCAGAACGGGTCGGAGATCGAGATGCCGACCCGGCCGCCGCCCTCGCGGCAAGCGCGCGCCGCTTCCATAAAGGCGGATTTACCCTTGTCCTTGTCAAACAGATAGCCCTCCAGGAACATGATCCGGGCATTGCCCGCGGCTGTTTCCGGCACATCCGGGGAGCTCAGCTCCGATGAGGTGCCCAGATAGGTGTTCATCGAGCGTTCACCATCGGGCGAGACAAAGATCATCGACCGCGACGTTGGCAGATCGTCATCCGCAACCGGCGGGTTCACAAAGGCGACGCCCTCGTTGTTCATCGCATCGGCATAGAATTTCCCCAGCGCATCCTCGCGGACCCGGCCGATAAAGGCGGCCTCGAGCCCCAGCGCGCCGGCGCCTGCAATCGTGTTGGCGACCGAGCCGCCGGGAGTCAGCACCCGGTTGCCCATGGCTGCATAAAGCTCTTCGCAGCGGTCGCGGTCGATCAGCTGCATGATGCCTTTTTCGATGCCCTGCTCGGCCAGGAAGCTGTCTTCGCATTGTGCAATCACATCGACCACGGCATTGCCGATCCCGACGAGCTGATAGGTCTTGGTCATGGTCCCTCCTTGGGGATGTCCGCGGCGGTTTCAACCTGGCGAATATGCCGCGCAAATGGTTTATAGGTTCTTGTCTTCATACATGCAAAGATCGCGTATCAGGCAGCTGCCGCACATCGGCTTGCGCGCCTTGCAGTGATAGCGGCCGTGCAGAATCAGCCAGTGATGGGCGTGCTGCTGGAAATCCGCCGGGATATTGTCCTCGACCGCGCGCTCCACCGCGTCCACATCCTTGCCCGGCGCAATGCCTGAGCGGTTGCCGACCCGGAAGATATGGGTGTCCACCGCCTGTGCGGGCTGTTTCCACCACATGTTCAGCACCACATTGGCGGTCTTGCGGCCCACCCCGGGCAGCGACTGCAGCGCGGCGCGGGAATTGGGCACCTCGCCGCCGTAGTCCTCGACCAGGATCTTCGACAGCTTGATCACGTTCTTGGCCTTGTTGCGGTAAAGGCCGATTGTTTTGATGTGCTCGATCAGCTGCTCTTCGCCCAGATCCAGCATCTTTTGCGGTGTGTCCGCGATCTTGAACAGCTCGCGGGTGGCCTTGTTTACGCCGGCATCGGTGGCCTGTGCTGACAGCGCCACCGCGACCACCAGCGTATAAGCGTTGACATGCTCCAGCTCGCCCTTGGGTTCGGGCTCGGCTGCCTGGAACCGCGTGAAGATCTCGCGGAGCGTATGATAATCGAGTTGCTTTGCCATAGCTGCGCTTATGGCCTGTTCTCACCCGCGGGCGCAATGATTTAGCGAGCCGGATGCGGGAAGCTTGGCAACCTTGCGGCGCTGGTGCAACCCGGGCACAAGACCTTACTCCGAATGACAGGCCTGGAATTTTGCACCGTCTTCTGCGAGCCGGGATTGCTCGCGTTTCCAGCCTGCCTTGTCGGCAGCTAGAACTGCAGCAGGAATGATGTCCACTTTATAGCCGCGGTTCAGGGCGCCGCAGGCTGTATTCTTGACGCAATGGCATCCATCAAGGCCCGTCATCTGCAGTGTGCCGATGCGGTTTTCTGCCAGATAGTCTTCAAGCGCCGGCGAGGAAAAGGCGTCGCCAATATGTTTCACGAACTCAGCCGACACCGGCAGCTGCAGCCGCGGGTCCAGCCCCAGGCCTGCTGAGCCGCGGTTGCCCAGGCCCTGGTTGGCCCAGCTGTTCAGCCGGTTGGTCCACCAGCCCTTCATGACGTGACGGATCACGATCACCGGTTCGCCGCGGGAGCGGGCTTTGCGGGCAAGCTGCCGGATGCAGCTGATGGCGGCGAGGAGATCTGCCTCGCTCCAGTCCTGGCCCGCTTGCGACCGGGTGAAATCCTCTTGCATGTCGATCACCAGCAGCGCAACGCCGGGGCGTTTGGCGGGGTCAATGCGGGGGCCGCGGGTCGGAGCGGTCATCCGCCGGATCCCCCAGGCCGTATAAGCGGCAGCCAGTAGGCCCATGCCGCCCAGGATCCAAAGAACAATCATGTCAGCCCTCCTGCGCCTGGTTCAGGAAGAAACGCGTGAGCGCCAGTTGCACCCGGTGGTGCGTGGCGATGTCCGCGTCGGAGAAGCCTCTGGCAAAGTCTTGCAGTACCGCAGTTTCACGGGTCCGGATCTCCTGGATGATCTCCGCGCCGCGGGGGGTGAGCCGATAGCAGGAGCTGCCCTTGCGGGCCGGGTTGGGGTTGGCCTCGATCAGCACCGCCTGCCGCAGCTCCTTCAGGATGCGCGACACGAACTGCCGTTTCAGCTGAAGATCCTTGCCCAGCTGCGGCGCTGTGGCGCCGGGGCGGTTGAGCAGCCCCTCCAGCAGCGCGCGCTGCCCCAGGGTGATGCCGTGCGGCAGGGTGCCTTGTTCCACGGCGGCAGTGATCCCGCGCAGCAGCGGGCGGGTGGCCTGAACGGCCTCATACAAGTGATCCAAGGTCTGTGTCATGTCGGCACAGTAGGTCCTGCAGATTTGATTCGTCAACTAAGTTGACAATTGGATGCAAGCTAACCGCAAGTTCCGGGTCGCTTGCCAGCGCTTGGCGTATTACCTTCAAAAGCAAGTCAGAACAGGTTGGGCCGATGAATATCGAAGCACGGGAAAACACATACCACTATGGCGTTATGCGCCGGGCGATTGAGCTGATCGACGACGGCGGCGAGGATCTGACGCTGGAGCAGTTGGCCGCCCGAATGGACATGAGCCCGGCGCATTTCCAACGATTGTTCTCGGCATGGGTCGGCGTCTCCCCCAAGCGCTATCAGCAGTATCTGCGGCTCGGCCATGCCAAGGCGCTCTTGCGCGAGCGGTTCACCACGCTGGAGGCCTCACATGCGGTGGGGCTGTCCGGGTCGGGCCGGCTGCACGATCTGTTTCTGCGCTGGGAGGCGATGAGCCCCGGCGAATACGCCCGCAAGGGTGACGGCTTGCGGATCTTCTGGGGCTGGTTCGACAGCCCCTTTGGCCTGGCTTTGGTGATGGGCACGGAAAAAGGCATCTGCGGCCTGGCCTTTGCAGCGGAGACCGGGGCAGAGCCTGCCATGGCCGACATGCGCGCCCGCTGGCCGCAGGCAGAGTTCATCGAGGATCCCACAGCCCTGCGCCCGCTGGCCGAGGCGGCCTTTGCCCAGAAGGGCGAAACTGCCTTGCACATGATCGGCGCGCCTTTGCAGATCAAGGTGTGGGAGGCACTGCTGCGCATTCCCTCGGGCCATGTCACCACCTACTCCGAGCTGGCCCAGGCCATCGGTTCACCCAAGGCGGTGCGCGCCGTGGGTACGGCGGTGGGGCGCAACCCGGTCAGCTGGCTGATCCCCTGCCACCGCGCCTTGCGCAAGTCCGGAGCCTTGGGCGGCTATCACTGGGGGCTGCCGGTCAAGCGCGCGATGCTTGCTTTCGAGGCGGCAAGGGACGAGGAGGCTGCGGCAGGTGATGTGCGCGCCGCCGGCTGAACAGGCGCTGCAGCAGGCCCGGTCCTGACGGTTTGGCTGCTTGCTGCGCCTCATGCCGCTGGCGGGCTGCTTCGCGCTCGATCTCATGCGGTTTCGGCAGCCGGTACATGGTGTCCCAGCGGTCATGGCCCAGGGTGATCATGGTGATCCATTCATAACTCAGCATAGTAACTCTCCTTCTCTGGTGATCAGAAAAGCAGATCCCTGCTGACAGGATGTTGTCAGCGGCCTGTGCTAGGATGTCAGCAGATTGTCACTGGAGCCTGCCTATGCCCCGCACCGGCCGCCTGTTCGAAATCATCCAGATCCTGCGTTCCGCGGCCTCTCCGGTGCGGGCTGAGGACCTGGCCGAGAAGCTGGAAGTCAGCAAGCGCACCATTTACCGCGACATTGCTGCGCTGCAGGCAATGCGCACGCCGGTCGAGGGCGAGGCGGGGGTCGGCTACATGCTGCGCAACGGCTACGATCTGCCGCCGCTCAACTTTGACGAGGAAGAGCTGGAGGCGCTGCATGTGGGGCTGGCGATGCTGATGCGCACCGGCGATGGCGCCATGCAGCAGGCAGCTGCACGTGTCAGCCGCAAGATCTGCGATGTGCACGCCTCGGCGGAGTGGCTGCAGGTGGCGCCTTGGGGGGCGCCGCTGGACGACCCGGAACAGGGCTGCGTTTCAAAGGCGCTGCTGCGTCAGGCGGTGCGGGAATGCCGCAAGCTGCGGATCACCTATGTCAGCCCCGAAAGCGGCGAGACCTGCCGGACGCTGCGGCCGCTGGCGCTGATCTACCATATCGAATGCACCATGCTGGCCGCCTGGTGCGAGCTGCGCGGCGGTTTCCGGCACTTCCGCACAGACCGGATGTTCGCCGCAGAGCTGCAGCAGGAACAATTTGCAGGCGAGGCCAAAACCCTGCGCAAGCTGTGGATGGAGCAGGAAGGCTGGGACTTTGCCTTTGCGCCCTGAAGCTGGTTTTGCGCGGGATTTCGCCAATGTGAGGCAATCCTGCCTTGAGAAGGCGGCGCGGCACCCCGATATTCCATTGGAATGCCGGGCGTGGCCCGGGTTTGAGAAAGCGAAAAGGCAGTTTTTGATGATGCAGATGAAACTCACCACGGCAGGTATTGTCGCCGCAACCCTCGGCCTCAGTGCCTGCACCGATCCCGCAACCATCGGCACCCCGGGCAGCAACACCCAGCAGGGCGCGATCCTGGGCGGCATTATCGGTGCGGGCGTCGGTGCCATTGCCAATGATTCGGACCGGGGTCTTGGCGCGGTGACCGGGGCGCTGGTCGGGGCCACGGCGGGCGGTGTCATCGGCAATCAGCTGGACGCGCAGGAGCGCGAGCTGCGCCAGACCCTGGCTAATGACTCGATCACCATCGTCAACACCGGCGACCGGCTGATCCTGTCCTTCCCCAACGATCTGACCTTTGCCACCGACAGCGCAGCGGTGGCACCAGCCGTGCAGGGCGACCTGCGCCGGGTGGCGGACAGCCTGGTGCGCTACCCCAACAGCACTATCCAGGTGATCGGCCACACCGACAGCGATGGCGATGCAGGCTATAATCAGGGCCTGTCCGAGCGCCGGGCCAATGCGGTGGCGGATCATATCCAGGCCGGCGGCGTGCCGTACCACCGGCTCCGTATCATTGGCCGCGGCGAGGAGCAGCCTGTTGCCTCGAACCTGACTCCCGAGGGCAAGGCCCGCAACCGCCGCGTCGAAGTTGTGGTGATCCCGCAGGCGGCCTGATCCCCGGCTCTTGCGGTATTCCAGGCCCGTCCCTTTGGGGCGGGCTTTTTCTTTGAGCAGAGGTCTTTTGTACAACTGCACAGGGGCTGCGCGTGCATGGATGTTTCCAGGGCGGGGCGGCCGCATACATGATGGGGCAACCAAGACAGATACAAAGGATTGCCCAATGACCGGCCCCGTATTGCTCACCATGTCCGGCTCGCTGCGCCGGGAGGCCACCAACCGCAAGCTGCTGGCAGAAGCCGCCCGGGTGTTTGGCCCGGCGTCCGTAACCGAGGCGGACCTGAACCTGCCGCTCTATGATGGCGATGCCGAGGCTGCTGAGGGCATTCCGCCTGCAGTGCAGGCGCTGGCGGATCAGATTGCAGCGGCAGACGCGGTGATTGTCTCGACCCCGGAATACAACAAGGGCCCGTCGGGCGTGCTGAAGAATGCGCTGGATTGGGTGAGCCGCACTGAAGGCAACCCCTGGGCGGACAAGCCGGTTGCAGTGATGTCGGCAGCGGCGGGCCGGGCCGGCGGCGAACAGGCGCAGGCACTGCTGCGCGGTTTTCTGGTGCCGTTCCAGCCGCGGCTGATCACCGGCCCGGGTGTGCACCTGGCGGGCTCCGGCAAGGAGTTCGATGAGGCCGGGCGGCTGATCAGCGAGCACTACGAGGGCACGCTGACCCGGCTTATGCAGAAACTGCGCGCGGAGCTGGATCGCTGAGCTTGCCTTGCGGATGCGGCGGGCTAAGGTGGCGGCATGAGTACTGACACTGCCGCTTCTGCCGCCTCCGCTGGACCTGCGCAGCACTTGACCGACCTGATGGACCCGGTCCGGGCTGCTGCCTTTCAGACTGCGCTGGGACTGGAACCGGACATTGAAACAGGCAGCGCGCTGCCACCGTTTTTCCACCAGCTTTATTTCTGGACACCGCTGCCGCCTGGGGAATTGGGGCGGGACGGCCACCCGAAAGTCGGCGGCGCCGGGCTGATCCCGGATCTGGGCCTGCCGCGGCGGATGTGGGCCGGAGGGCGGCTGCGGTTTGAGACGCCGTTGCGGGCAGGCGTTGCGGCCGAAAAGATGTCCGTGCTGGAGAAGGCGGAGCGCAAAGCCGGCCGCACTGGCCCATTGGGCCTGGTGACCCTGCGCCATGAGATCCGGCAGGCCGGGCGGCTGTGCCTTGCTGAATGGCATGACCTGGTCTACCGCGAGGACCCGGACCCGGCTGCGCCAAGGCCGGTGCCGCCGGCGGCGCGGAGCGATGAGACAGATGCGCGGCAGGTTTCCTTCAGCTCAACCTTGCTGTTCCGCTATTCGGCGCTGACCTTCAACGGGCACAGGATCCACTATGACCTGGACTATGCCCGCGATGTCGAAGGCTACGAAGGGCTGGTGGTGCATGGCCCGCTGCTGGCCCAGCAGCTGATGCTGCTGGCGGAGGAACTGATGGGGCCGCTGGCGGAGTTTGCCTTCCGGGCGACGTCTCCCCTGATGCATTTCGAAAGCGCGGAGCTGTGCCGCGACGGTCAGGACCTGTGGGTGCGCGGGCCGGACGGGCGGCAATGCATGAGCGCGGTCGCGGTGCCCTGCGGCTGAGGGGGGGCGGGGGCACTCCCGCGCCCCAAGCTGCCCTGCCGGGCAGATTAGCGGCTTGGGCGTAGCGCCGCTGCGCGGCGCAAGGGGTTTCTGCTGAGACGCCCATTTAGGGCAGGTTTGCCCTGAATGGGCCTGACCCATTGTGAATTGCCCTTTGACGCCTCAAGGGTGAACCGCGCGTGCCGCGCGGCGGCTGCGCCGCCCTTGACCCGCCAAAGGGCAGGGCGCGCGCCGGGTCAGAGGTTGTCTTCGATCCGGAAGCCTTGCGGGATGCTGTCTTTGTCTTCCAGCAGCAGGTCCGCCATCACATGCGCCGCCTTGGGGGCCATGCCGAAGCCGATCTTGAACCCGCCGTTTGCGATGAAATGGCCGTCGCGGCCGGGCCAGGCGCCCAGCATCGGGGCGCGGGACTTGGCGCGGGGACGCACCCCGGCCCAGCGTTCGATCACCTCGGCGCCATGCAGCACCGGGATGGCGGTGCGGGCGCGCTCGATCACGTCATCCAGCTGTGCGTCGGTGGTTTTGCCGTCCTCGAAATCGCGTTCGCTGGTAGAGCCGATCGCCAGGGTGCCGTCGGCATGCGGGATGATGTGCAGCCCATCGGCAAAAAGCTGCGGCACTTCGCCTTCGTGAAAGCGCAGGAGCGCGGCCTGGCCCTTGATCCCTCCGCCAACGGTCTTGCCAAAGGCCTCGTTCAGCTCCATGAGGCCGGTGTAGCCCTTGGCGTGGACCACCTTTCCCTGGTCCGCGGCCTCTGGCTGAACCTCGATCCCCATCACGGCGAGGGCGGAGACAAGCGCGGCACAGGCGCGGCGGGGGTGCATGCGGGCGCTGAGGGTGTCGTGGATGACATAGCCGGTGGCGCTGGGCGGCACCCAGGGGCCGAGGCTGCCCGCCTCGCAGACCCGCCATTCAGCCGCGTCTTTCCAGAATTCCTGCGCGGTGGCTTCCCGCTGGCGGGCAAGCTCCAGGGTGCGGGCGTCATTGACGGGCTGCAGCCGGCCGGTGCGGCCATAGCCGGGCGAGACGCCGCCGGTGGCCTCGACCTCTGCCCAGAAGCTTTCCGCCATCAGCAGGCTTTCCAGCTGGAACTGTTTCTTGGGGTTCCAGTTCTCCGGCACATGCGGGGCGAGGGCGCCGACCAGCCCGCCGCTGGAGCCCGCACCGGCGCCGAACGGGTCCACCACCTGCACAGCAGCACCGCGCCGGGCGCAGATCCAGGCAATCGACAGGCCAAAGATGCCTGCGCCGCGCACCGTGATATCTGCTTTGACATCTGCCATTGCCATTTGCCGTTCCTTTCGCCAGTGTCGCGCCGTTCCGCACAACCGCTTAGAGGATTATAGCATGGCAGACCAGCAGGCCCGCCTCAGCTGGCGCGATGGCACCGTGCCGGTGTCGGATCAGTTCGATGATCCCTATTTCTCGATCCACGACGGGCTGGCGGAAACGGAGCATGTGTTCCTCGCCGGCAACGATCTGCCTGCGCGGTTTGCACCGGGGTTTCATATCGCCGAACTGGGCTTTGGCACCGGCCTCAACATGCTGGCTGCCTGGCGTGCTTGGGAAGGGGCGGGGCAGGAAGGCCCGTTGCGCTTCACCAGTTTCGAGGCCTTCCCGATGGCGCCTGCCGATATGGCCAAGGCGCTGGAGGCCTTTCCCGCCGTGGCCCCCTGGGCAGACCGCTTCCTGGCAGAATGGCAGGGCACAGGCGCCTGCGATCTGGGAACCCTGCAACTGGAGGTGATCCAGGGCGACGCCCGCATGTCGCTGCCGGAGTGGACAGGACGGGCGGATGCCTGGTTTCTGGACGGGTTCTCTCCGGCCAAGAACCCCGAACTGTGGGAAGCGGCGCTGATGGCTGAGGTTGCGGCGCATACCGCACCGGGCGGCTCGGCGGCGACCTATACCGCAGCAGGCTTTGTGCGCCGCGGACTGGAGGCGGCAGGATTTGAGGTGACCCGCATCCCCGGCTACGGGCGCAAGCGGCATATGACAAAGGCGACAAAGGCATGACCCAGGCAGCACCTATACCGGCGCAGACCAACAATGTCACCGCCGGCATCCTGCTGATGATCGCGGCGACCGTGGTCTTTGCCTTGCAGGACGGCATCTCGCGGCATCTGGCGGGCGAGTACAACACCTTCATGGTGATCATGGTGCGCTACTGGTTCTTTGCGCTGTTTGTGCTGTCGCTGGCGGCGCGCGCGCCCGGCGGCATCCGCAAGACGGCGCAGACCGGGCAGCTGGGGCTGCAGATTTTCCGCGGCGTGCTGCTGGCGGGTGAGATCTGCGTTGCGGTTTACGGCTTCACCCTCTTGGGGCTGGTGGACAGCCTGGCGGTGTTCATCTGCTACCCGCTGCTGGTAGCAGCGCTCAGCGGCCCGGTGCTGGGCGAAAGCGTCGGCTGGAGGCGCTGGGCGGCTATTGGCGTCGGCCTCATTGGCGTTCTGATCATCCTGCAGCCGGGGGCAGGGGTGTTTGACGTGGCCGCCATCATCCCCTTCATCTCGGCACTGATGTTTGCGGTCTACGGCTTGGTGACCCGCTATGCCGCACGCAAGGATAGCACCGCGACCAGCTTTTTCTGGACCGGGATCTCCGGCATGGTTTTCATGACGGCGGTGGGCATGTGGTACTGGGAGCCGATGAGCCCCGATGACTGGTTGTGGATGGGGCTGTTGTGCGTCTCGGGTGTCACCGGCCACTGGCTGCTGATCAAATGCTACGAGATGGCCGAGGCCAGCGCCGTGCAGCCCTTTGCCTATTTCCACCTGATCTGGGCCGCCATCCTGGGCGTCACCGTGTTTGGCGAGGTGATCCGTGCCAACGTGGCCATCGGCACGGCGATCATCATCGGCGCGGGCCTGTTCACCCTATGGCGCGAACGCGTGAAGGGTTGAGCCCCTCAGCTCCTGCGAGAAGGGCACCGGCAAGGGCGTCTTGCCGAGCCGGGCCCGGTAGACCGGCAGGCTTTCGGTGACCCGCATCACGTAGTTGCGGGTCTCGTTGAAGGGGATGTGCTCGATCCAGTCGATGATGTCCGGATCTCCGTCTCGCGGATCACCGTAGCGCTCCATCCAAGCCTTGGGACGGTGGGGGCCTGCGTTGTAACCCGCGGCCATCATCACCACATTGCCGCGGAACGCGCCGGCCAGCCCGGCCAGATAGTTGGCGCCCAGCTTGGCGTTGTAATCCCACTCGGCGGTCAGGCGCGATGTTTTGTGATTGGCCAGAATGCCCAGTTCGGTCGCCACCAGCTTGGCGGTGGCAGGCATCACCTGCATCAGCCCGCGCGCGCCTGCGTGGCTGATCACGCCCGGGTCAAACTCGCTTTCGCGCCGCGCAATGGCCAGGGTCATCTCCTCGGCCATCGGCAGCTGCCGCTTGGCGACCGGGTGCAGCGGGTAATAGGCGCCTTCCAGCTCCAGCCCGCGCCGTGCTGCGCGTTTCGAGATCATCACTGCCAGATGCGGCTGATCCAGCTCCACCGCCATCTGCCCCAGCTGGCGCGCCTGCACCGGCGGCAGGGTCTCGACCAGATGGGTGAAGAAGCGTTCGGCCAAGGCCAGCTCGCCGGCCTTCAGCAGCTCCAGACCTGCATGGGTGACCGAGGATTTGGCAAACTCAGCCGTGCTCCAATCCGGCAGCTCCGCCGGCTTGGTCAGCGCCGGGTCAAACGGACGGCCCAGCTGCTCGGCGGCCAGCAGCCCGTAAAAGGCAGTCTGATACTCCGCCGCCTGGGCATAGGCCTCATAGGCCTTGTCTGCCTGACCCATGGCCGCATGGGCCCGGCCCAGCCAATAGCCGCCGCGGCTGACCGAGATCGGGGTCTCGACCGAGGTTAGGAACCGTTGGAAATGCACTGCGGCCAGCTCAGGATCGTGCAGGTTGCGCAAGGCGATATAGCCGGCCAGCCACTCGCAATCGGAATAGCCATACCCGTCCTCGGGCGTGGAGAAGTGATAGGCGGCCAGCTGGTAGGCGCGCTCATAGTCCTTGTCGCGCATCAGCTGCCGCGCCAGGTCGCGGCGGCGGCGCAGCCACTTGCCGGGCTCGCCCAAGGCCTTGGCGCTGGTGCTGCGCTCCATCATCATCGCGATGGCGCTGTCCTGCAGCCGCTTGCGGTCGCGCCAGGCAAAGCGGTCATAGGCCAGCCCCGCCGCGTCTTTCAGCCGGGCGGGCACCGCCGCAATCATGCCATCCACCCCCGGCGCGCGTTCCTGCAGCGCGATGCGTGCCTCGGCCAGCTTGCGCTCGCCCTCGGGCACCAGCGGCAGCATCCGTTTGGAACTGACCAGGTGGTTGTCCCACAACAGCCGGTCCAGCCGTGCGCTGTGATGCGGCTTCAGCAGCTTGGAAAAGTCCCGCATGTAGCCCTTCTGAATGGCGCTGCCCATCGCCATGGTGCGCCAGGCCATCACGATCTCCGCCTCACCGTCGCCACGCCGTCCTGAGGCGATCAGCGCCTTGCCCAGGCTCAGCGCGCCCTCGGCGGTTTGCGGACGGTCTTTGGTATAGAACGCCAGGATGGTTTCCCGGCCGGCCCGGGCAATCGCATCCTCGTTCTGACGCCGCAAATAGGCCAGTCCGGGCCAGTCCGGCCGCCGCGCCAGGAATGCCGTCACATCCCGGGCAGAGCCCAGCCCGGCCCGCAGCCGGTGCCATTCGATGATGTCGCGGGACACGCTCTGCCGCTTCCCGGCCTCACGCGCGGCGTCATCCCATTTTTCGGCCCGTATCAATTCCAATGCATCGCCAAGCCCGCGCGCCTGGGCAGGCGCCGCGGCAAAGGCTGCGGCAATCAGCAGAAACAGGGCCAGGATGCGTGTCATCTCTTGCATTTTCCAGCAGTCCGGGGATAGAGGCTTGAACGTTACTCATTGGCGTGCCGGTATCAACTCAAATCCCCGGCATTCCATATCTTGACGGCGGCGGATTGCCGCCTGCACCACTAGCGAAGGGAGCGTGCCCATGTTCAAAGGCTCTATGCCAGCACTCGTCACCCCGTTTTCGAACGGCGAGCTGGATCTGGATGCGCTCAAACGCTTGGTGGAATGGCAAATTGCCGAAGGCTCCACCGGCCTGGTGCCGGTCGGCACCACCGGCGAAAGCCCGACCCTGACCCATGACGAGCACGAACTGGTCATCGCGGAAACCGTCAAGGCAGCGGGTGGCCGGGTGCCGGTGATTGCCGGTGCGGGCTCCAACAACACCGTCGAGATGATTCGATTCGTCGAGTTTGCCGCGAAAGCCGGCGCCGACGGCGCACTTGTTGTGACCCCTTATTACAACAAGCCGACCCAGCGCGGGCTTCTGCAGCATTTTACCGCAGCCCATGACTGTGCCGATATCCCGATCATCATCTACAACATCCCGGGCCGCTCGATCGTCGACATGACGCCTGCGACCATGGGTGAGCTGGCCAAGCTGCCGCGGATTGTAGGGGTGAAAGACGCCACCGGCGACATCGCCCGCGTCAGCCAGCAGCGCGCCGCTTGCGGTGCGGATTTCATCCAGCTGTCCGGCGAAGACGCCACCGCGCTGGGCTTCAACGCCCATGGCGGCGTGGGCTGCATCTCGGTCACCGCCAACGTGGCCCCCAAGCTCTGCTCCGAGTTCCAGGCTGCCACCCTGGCCGGCGATTACGCAAAAGCGCTGGAATACCAGGACAAGCTCATGCCGCTGCATGAGGCGATCTTCATCGAGCCCGGCCTCGCGGGTGCGAAATACGGCCTCAGCAAGCTCGGCCTGTGCAGCGAAGAGGTCCGCTCGCCGCTGACCACGCTGGAGGAAAGCACCAAGGCCGCCATTGACGCCGCCATGGTGCACGCGGGCCTGCTGTAAGCCTCGGCCCAAAATGCGAACCCGTTAGGGCGGCCTCCTTCGGAGCGCCGCCCTTTTGCTTCTTTCTGGTCCGAAATACTCCGGGGTGAATTGCCCCGAAGGGGCAAGAGGGGCTGGCCCCTCCCGCCCGCTCTACTCCAGCGCCTCCGCCAGATGCGCTGTCTTGTCCGGGTTGCGGGTCACATAGATGCGGCAGACCCGCCCGTCCCGGATTTCCAGGGAGGTTGCCTGCAGGATACCGTCCTCGGCCCAGTGCAGGATGGCCGGCAGGCCGTTCAGCCGGCAGGTCCGCCAGCGGTCCGGGTCGCCTTGCCCGTATTTGCGCGCAATGCCTTCGATCAGGCGCAGTACCTTGTCGCGCCCGTAAATCGGGTTCAGCGCCGCCATCGCCTTGCCGCCGCCGTCGGAAATCAGCTGCACATCCTGGGTCAGCATCCGGGTCAGAGACGCCATGTCGCCGGTGCGGGAGGCGTGAAAGAACGCCTCGGCCAGCTCCAGGCCCTGTTCCGGGCTGTCCGGCTCCTTGGGCGGCAGCTGCTGCACCTTGCGCCGGGCGCGCGCCGCCAATTGGCGGCAGGCTTCGGGGGAACGCTCCAGCGCGGCGGCGATGTCCTCGTAGGCGCCGTCAAAAATGTCATGCAGCAGGAAGGCTGCGCGCTCCAGCGGCGACAGCCGTTCCAGTGCCAAGAGCAGCGCCACCGTGACATCGTGGTCCAGCAGCTCGGTGGCATCCTCGGTCAGCACCGGCTCGGGCAGCCATTCGCCCGGGTAGCTCTCGCGCCGGGCGCGGGCCGACTTCAACTGGTCCAGGCACAGCCGCGTGGTGATCCGCATCAGGTAGCCGGTTGGATCCTGGACCTGCGATTGCGGAGCTGCCTGCCAGCGCAAGAAAGCATCCTGCAGGATGTCCTCGGCATCGCTTACGGTGCCCAGCATCCGGTAGGCGGCCGCGAACAATCGCGGCCGGGCTGCCAGGAACGCATCGGTTCCTTCTAGATGCTGCTGCGGTTTCATGCGGCACTTGCCTCCTGGGCGGCAGGATGCGGGGTGCGGAAGCCGATTGCAATCCGGTTCCAGGCGTTGATCGCCGAGATCAAGAGCGTCAGCGCCACCTGCTCGCGCGGCTCGAAATGCTGCGCCACTGCCGCATAATCCGCATCCGGCGCGGAAGTTGTTTCAACACGGGTCAGCGCCTCGCACCAGGCCAGCGCAGCGCGTTCGCGGTCTGAATACAGCGGCGATTCGCGCCAGGCGTTCAGCAAATGCATCCGGTCTTCGCCTTCACCGTGGGCGCGCAGGTTGTGGCTGTGCATGTGGATGCAATAGGCGCAGCCGTTGATTTGCGAGGCGCGCAGTTTCACCAGCTCGACCAGGCTGTGTTCCAGGCTGCTCTCCTTGAACAGTTTCTCCTGCTGCAGCATCGGCTGAAACAGGTCGGCGGCGAGAGTGAAATAGTCGAGGCGCGGGGTCATCTGTCTGTTCCTTTGTTGATGGCTTCAGGAACAGGACGAGGCAGCCAGGCGGTTTGTGACAGGGCCGGAAGAAAAATCCGGAAAAAAGTTCGGGGCGCCGCATTGGGCGCCCCTGATAAGATCAGCGTTTGCCGTAGTAGAGGCCGACCACATGTTCAGCCTGGGCAAAGAACAGCCAGCGCGAGGTGGCAACACCGGCCAGATGCGACAGCACCGCAAGGGCAGCGAACAGATGCTTGATCACCACGCCCTGAACCGGGGTCAGGATCAACAGCAGCGGCAGGGCAAAACCTAGCACAAAAGCGATCATCCGCAGCTTCTGCGCGTGTTTGCGGCCAACCACATGCACAAACTCGCGCAAGAGGTAGTTGGAGCCGGTATGCGGCGGCTCAAACGCCCGCACCGCACCGCGCTCACCCAGGCCGGTGGCGGTGCCCAGATTGGTGCCGGAGGCCGCCAGCGCCTTGTCGCCCTTGGCCCAATAGGCCAGCTGCACCGCACCTGCGATGGCCAAGAGCCAGGGGGCTACGGCCTCGGCACCGGCCAGCAGCGCGCCGCCCGCCAGGCTGAAGGAAAGGAACACCGCGGGCGTCAGCTCCATGTTCCAGCGCGGGATGGTCTTGAGCTGGGTATAGATCATCGAGGTGGTGAAAACGGTGGCCAGGCTGAGTGCGGCCCCGATCCAGCCCAGCAGCGTCCAATGGCTGTCCATGAAGATGGCGCCAAGGGCATACAGACCCATGACGGCCAGCGCACCGACAGCGCAGACGCCTTCGCGGCTGAGCCAGCTGGTTTTCCACTGGGTGAAGGCGCGCCAGGCGCGCTCAGGGTGGCCCAGGTGGAAGGTGGAAGCCAGAAGGCCGCCGCAAGCCAGGCCAAAGGCGATGGCGTAGAACACAAAACCCACGGTGCCGGTGACGGCCGGCTGGCCGAGGCCGAGGAAGAACAGCAGGCCAAAGCCCAGACCCGACAGGGTGGTAAAGATGATGACGGATGGTGCGGGATGCATCAGTTCGCTCCTCCCGGAAGTTTGTCGAGAGCTTTGTCCAGCCAGCCCATGAAGCCCTGCGGCTCCTCAGCGACCGGTGCCAGCAGCGGCGCGAGGATGTCGATTTCTTCCTCGATGGTGTCCTTGGGCCGGGGCGGCAGGTATTTGTTCACCGGTTTGGTGCCCATTTCCGGCATCAGATCCATGCCGCCGCGCTCTGCCACCAGTTTGGAGACATCGCTGTCCGGATCGCCCAGATCGCCGAAATGGCGTGCGCCTGCAGGGCAGGTCCGCACGCAGGAGGGGATACGGTCCACCTCCGGCAGGTTCTCGTTATAGATCCGGTCCACACACAGGGTGCATTTCTTCATCACCCCTTCGGCCAGATCCAGTTCCCGCGCGCCGTAGGGGCATGACCAGGCGCAGAGGCCGCAGCCGATGCAGTGGTCTTCGTTGACCAGCACGATGCCGTCTTCCGACCGCTTGTAGCTGGCGCCGGTGGGACAGACTGTGACGCAGGGCGCGTCTTCGCAGTGCAGGCAGGACTTGGGGAAGTGGATCAGCTGCGCGTGGCCCTGTTCCGGTTGCACCTCATAAGAGTGCACCCGATTCAGGAAGGTGCCCGAGGGATCGCCGCCATAGGGGTTCTGATCCGATAGGGGCGCGCCGTAGTTTTCGGTGTTCCAGCCTTTGCAGGAAATCACGCAGGCATGGCAGCCAACGCAGGTGTCCAGGTCGATGACCAGGCCCATCTTGCGGTCTGTGGAGTTGGGGAGCTCGGTCATTTGCCTACTTTCCACTTCAGTTCTTTCGGGCCGGTGCCGACCGGGGATTCCTGCGCCGGGAAGGCCGGTTGGCTTTCCTGCAGGTCTGCCGGGGCAGCGGCCTTTTCGATTTTGACTTTGAGGTCGAACCAGGCCGCCTGGCCGGTGATCGGGTCCGAGTTGGCCCACCGCATGCCGTCGCCCTTGGCAGGCAGCAGCTCGTGGATCAGGTGATTGAGCAGGAAGCCCTTGGTGGCCTCCGGCGCATCCTCTTCCAGCGCCCAGGCGCCTTTGCGCTTGCCGATGGCGTTCCAGGTCCAGACGGTGTTGCTGTTCAGCGCCGCCATCTCCATCACCGGCACGGTGATTTCTCCGTGCGGCGAGGTGACCTTGGCCCAATCGCCGTCCTGCAGCCCGTGCTCGTGCATCAGCTTGGTCGGGACATAGAGCGGGTTGCGGCCGTGCAGCTGGCGCAGCCAGGCGTTCTGAGTGCCCCAGGAGTGGTACATCGCCATCGGGCGCTGGGTCAGCGCATTGACGGTGAAGCCCTCGTTGCCTTCTTGGTCGGTCTCGTACCATATCGGCAGCGGGTCCATCACGTCCTTGACCCGCTGGCGCAGATGCTCCGGCGGCTGGCGCTCGCCATGGCCTTCGGCGGCAAGCTGGAACTTGCGCATCGGTTCCACATAGAGCTGGAACAGATAGGGCTGCGGGCTGTCATAGAGCCCCATGCCCACGGCCCAATCCTGATAGGCAGCGTTCCACGGTTTGTAGTAATCCGCACCTTCCGGGATGTGGGCCACATGGAAGCCGCCGTTCTCGATATACTGGTTCAGCTGCTCCGGGTTCACTTCACCGCGGCCGGTCTTGCTGCCGTCCTCGCCGCGGAAGCCCGACAGCGGGCCAATGCCCGGCTTGCGTTCGTGGTTGACGATGTAGTCGGCGTAGTCCTTCCACTTCGCGCTGCGGTCCTCGTTGGTGAAGCCCGGCAGCTTCATCCGGTTGGCCAGCTGGATCAGCACCGTCTGGAAGCCGCGCACGTCGCGGTCCGGCTCGATCACCGGCCAGCGGATCGCATCCGCCGCCGCATCCGCCTCGCAGATCGGGCGGTCCAGCAGGGAAATGCAGTCGTGGCGCTCCAGATAGGTGGTGTCGGGCAGGATCAGGTCGGCAAAGGCCACCATTTCGGAGCTATAGGCGTCCGAGTAGATGATATGCGGGATCTTGTAGTCGCCGTTCTCATCCTTGTCGGTCAGCATCTCCATCACACCTTTGGTGTTCATGGAGGAGTTCCAGGACATGTTCGCCATATACATGAACAGCGTGTCGATCTTGTAGGGATCGCCCGCGTGCGCGTTGGAAATCACCATATGCATCAGGCCATGCGCCGACATCGGGTTTTCCCAGGTAAACGCCTTGTCGATCCGCGCCGGGCTGCCGTCTTCCTTCAGGGCCAGATGCTCAGGCCCGCGGACAAAGCCCAGGTGCGGGCCGTCCAGCGGGGTATCGGGCGTGGCCTTGCAGTGCGGGGTCGGATGCGCCTCGACCGGCTTGGGGTAGGGCGGTTTGAAGCGGAAGCCGCCGGGGACTTCGACAGTGCCCAAGAGGATCTGCAGCACATGCAGCGCGCGGCAGGTCTGGAAGCCGTTGGCATGGGCTGAGACGCCGCGCATCGAGTGCATGGCCACCGGGCGGCCGGTCATCTTGGTGTGTTTCTCGCCGCGGAAATCGGTCCACTCGTGATCCAGCTCAAACGCTTCGTCAAAGGCGACGCGGGCCAGCTCGCCTGCGATGGCGCGGATGCGCTTGGCCGGGATGCCGCATTTGTCCGCGACGGCTTCGGGCGCGTATTCATCCGCCAGATAGCGCTCGGCCATCTGGTGGAAGACCGGGCGGTGGGTAACGCCGTCTTTTTCGTAGACCGCCGACAGGTCCGGGCGCACGCCGGGCTGGTCGAACGGGGTCAGCTTGCCGGTGTTGCGGTCGATGACCAGCATCTTGCCGTCGTCGTCGCGCATCAGCAGGCCCTGTTCGGGCCCTTCCGAGGCGTTCACCAAAACCGGCGCATTGGTGTAGCGGCTGAGGTAGTCGAGGTCGATCTTGCCCGCCTTCATCAGCACATGGATCATCGACAGGATGAACAGCCCGTCGGTGCCGGGGGTGATGCCGACCCAGTCGTCCGCAACAGCGTTGTAGCCCGAGCGGATCGGATTGACGCCGATCACCCGCGCGCCGCGCTTCTTGATCTTGCCGATGCCCATCTTGATTGGGTTGGAGTCGTGGTCCTCAGCGACGCCGAACAGCAGGAACAGCTTGGTGTGGTCCCAGTCGGGCTGGCCAAACTCCCAGAAGGCACCGCCCATGGTGTAGATGCCTGCAGTCGCCATGTTGACCGAACAGAAGCCGCCGTGCGCCGCATAGTTCGGGGTGCCAAAGCTTTGCGCCCAGAAACTGGTGAAGCTTTGCGATTGGTCGCGGCCGGTAAAGAACGCCAGCTGCTCGGGCGCCTCGTGACGCACCGGTTCCAGCCAGCCCACCGCAATCGCCAGCGCCTCGTCCCAAGAGATTTCCTTGAACTGGCCGGAACCGCGCGGCCCGGTGCGGATCATCGGGGCCTTCAGGCGGGACGGTGCGTTGACCTGCATGATCCCGGCTGAACCCTTGGCGCACAGCACGCCCTTGTTCACCGGGTGATCGCGGTTGCCCTCGATATAGGCAACCTTGCCGTCCTTCATATGAACGTTGATGCCGCAGCGGCAGGCGCACATATAGCAGGTGGTGCGCCGGATCTCGTCAGAGACCTTTGGCGAAGTGTTTAGGATTGGCTGCTGGTGGGTCATTGGCGGGTCCTGTTGAAGGCGAATGCGTGAAGCGGCGTTCGTTTGACTGTGAAGAAGGAGGGCGGCCCCTCCTTATGTCAATGCTTAATAATTATTGGGTATTCTTTTTTCCGGCCTGCAGGATGGTGACGGCGATGATCTGGGTGACGTCATCGGCGCTGCAGCCGCGCGACAGGTCGTTGGCGGGTTTGGCCAGGCCCTGAAGAACCGGGCCGATGGCGGCGTATCCGCCCAGCCGCTGGGTGATCTTGTAGCCGATGTTGCCGGCGTCCAGGTTCGGGAAGATCATCACATTCGCCTGGCCTGCAACAGCAGAGCCGGGCGATTTGCGTTCGCCGACCGAGGGCACAAAGGCCGCATCGAACTGCAACTCGCCATCGGCGGGCAGCTCCGGGTGCGCGTCCTGGAACAGGCCCAGGGCTTCGGTCACCTTGTCCACCGCCGGGTGCTTGGCACTGCCCTTGGTGGAGAAGCTGAGGAAGGCCAGTTTCGGATCCACCCGCAGCAGCGCGCTGGCGGACTGGGCCGAGGCAGCGGCAATGGAAACCATCTCGGCCGGTTTGGGATCGATCACCAGCCCGCAGTCGGAGTACAGCATCGCCCGGGCGCCCTCAGGCGCGCCTTCCGGCGGGTACATCAGGAAGAAGGAGGAGACCATGCCGGCATCCGGCGCCATGCCGATTACCTGGATGGCGCTGCGCACCACGTCGCCGGTGGTGTGGACGGCGCCGCCGACGGTGCCGGTGGCATGGCCCAGCCGCACCAGCATGGCGGCATAGACCAGCGGGGTTTCGGCGGCGGCCCGGGCCTTGGCCTCATCCACGCCCTTATGCTTGCGCAGCGTATAGTACTCGGCGGCAAAGCTGGCGGTCAGATCAGAGGTGGCCGGATCATGGATCGCGACACCTTCGCTGGCTTCGGCGCTTTCGGCCTCTAGGGCGGCTTCGACCTCAGCCTGCGGGCCGACCAGGATCACATCGGCGATGCCCGCCTGATGCGCGGCCAGGGCGCCTGCCACCACGCGGGGGTCGGTGCCCTCGCTCAGCGCGACGACGGGGCGGATGGCGGGGGCTTCGGCCTTCAGCAGGTCTAGCGGGGACAAGGTATGGGTCACGGGGATTGTCCTGTAGCAGCGGTTTCGGGGCAGGGCGGGACGGTCAGAACGCCAGCCGTGCGATATTGATCAGCGACAGTGCGGTCAGCATCAGCACCACCGCGCGGCGGAACAGCGACTGCGAGACCAACTGGAATGTGCGGGACCCGGCCCAGATGCCGAGGCCCAGAATAGGAAAGGCCAGCAGGATGCCGGTCAGGGTCTCAGGCCCCACCAGCCCGTTTGCGGCCATCACCGGCAGCGCCATGATGTCGATGCCGGTCAGAAACACGATCATCGTGGCCCGGAACACCGCAGGCGGCACCGGTTGCGCGGTCAGGAACGCCGCGGTGACCAGCCCGCCGACACCGGCGCTGTTGGCGATACCCGACAGCGCGCCGACACCTGCGGTGCCATTGCGCCCGACGGGGCGGCTGACTTGCCAGCCGCTCAGCAGCACCAGGCTTAGCACCAGGATCAGGCTCGAGATTGCCAGCCGCGCTTCGTATTCCCCCAGCCGGGCCATGATGGCGATCGCCGGAACGGTTGCGACGGCTGCGCCGCCCAGCAGGGCAAAGGCACGGTGCCAGTCGATATGCGGGCGGATGTCGCGGGCCTGAAAGGCGGTCATGGCGATTTCGCAGGAAAACACCACCGGGATCAGCGGCAGTGGATTGGTCGTCAAAGCCGCCAGAATGATGAAGATCGCGGAAAATCCGAAGCCGGAAAACCCGCGGATCACGGCCGCCGCGAATAACGCGGCGGCCAGAAATGCCCCTTGGCCGGTGGACAGGTCAAAGGGCAATTCCATGGTCTCAGACTTTCTGCGGACGCATGTCGTCCTTGCTGATGCCTGCAACCTGAACCGGTTTCTTCATCGCGTCGCGGCGGAAGGGCTCGCCCAGTTCCTGGTTGATCATCGCTTCGATCAGGGTGGTGATGCCTTTCTTCTGGTCTTCGCAGGCCTGGCGCAGCGCGTCGGTCAGCTCTTCCTGAGTGCGGGCAATCACACCTTTCAGGCCGCAAGCATTGGCGATACCGGCATAAGACACCTGGGTGTCCAGCTCGGTGCCGACAAAGTTGTCGTCGAACCACAGGGTGGAGTTACGCTTTTCAGCACCCCACTGGTAGTTGCGGAAGACAACCTGGGTCACGGCGGGCCATTCTTCGCGGCCGATTGCGGTCAGCTCGGTCACCGCGATGCCAAAGGCGCCGTCGCCGGAGAAGCCGACAACCGGAACGTCCGGGCAGCCGATTTTCGCACCGACAACCGCCGGCAGGCCGTAGCCGCAGGGGCCGAAAAGGCCGGGGGCCAGGTACTTGCGGCCTTCCTCAAACGACGGGTAGGCGTTGCCGATGGCGCAGTTGTTGCCGATGTCGGAGGAGATGATCGCGTCCTTCGGCAGGCCGGCCTGGATCGCACGCCATGCGCGGCGCGGCGACAGCCAGTCAGGCTTGGCAGCACGGGCACGCTCGTTCCAGGTGGTGCCGGGATCGTCCTGCTCGCTGTCCATCGAGGACAGTTCCTGCGCCCAGGAGGATTTGGTGTGCGCGATCAGCGCCTTGCGCTCGTCGCGGCCCTCGTCGCCTGCGGTGCCGGACAGTTTGCCCAGGATGGTGTCCGCAACCTGCTTGGCGTCGCCGACGATGCCGACGGTGACTTTCTTGGTCAGGCCGATGCGGTCCGGGTTGATGTCAACCTGGATGATTTTCGCGTCGGTCGGCCAGTAGTCGATGCCATAGCCCGGCAGGGTTGAGAACGGGTTCAGACGGGTGCCCAGGGCCAGGACGACGTCGGCTTTGGAGATCAGTTCCATGCCGGCCTTGGAGCCGTTGTAGCCCAGCGGGCCTGCAAACAGCGGGTGCGAGCCGGGGAAGGCGTCGTTGTGCTGGTAGCCAACGCAGACCGGGGCGTCCAGGCGCTCGGCCAGGGCCATCGAGGACGGGATCGCGCCGCCGATGACAACGCCGGCACCGTTCAGGATGACCGGGAACTTTGCGTTCGACAGCAGCTCAGCTGCCTCATTGACCGCGTCGGTGCCGCCTGCGGGGCGTTCGAAATCAACAACCGCCGGCAGTTCGATGTCCACCACTTGGGTGAAATAGTCGCGCGGCACGTTGATCTGGGCCGGCGCGGAGTTGCGCTTGGCCTGCATGATCACGCGGTTCAGGACCTCGGCCATGCGGGACGGGTCGCGCACTTCTTCCTGGTAGCAGACGCAGTCAGCGAACATGCGCATCTGTTCCATTTCCTGGAAGCCGCCCTGACCCATGGTCTTGTTCGCGGCCTGCGGGGTGACCAGCAGCAGCGGGGTGTGGTTCCAGTAGGCGGTTTTCACGGCGGTCACAAAGTTGGTGATGCCGGGGCCGTTCTGGGCGATCATCATCGACATCTTGCCGGTGGCGCGGGTGTAGCCGTCGGCCATCATGCCGCCGGAGCCTTCGTGGGCGCAGTCCCAGAAGGTGATGCCTGCAGGCTCGAAGATATCCGAGATCGGCATCATTGCAGAGCCGATGATGCCAAAGGCATGCTCGATGCCGTGCATCTGCAGGACTTTGACGAAGGCTTCTTCGGTGGTCATTTTCATGGCGGGTTCTCCTGAATGAGACGCGGAATTCCCCCGGACGCGCTGCCGGGAATTGACTCTGGTTTAGGGGGCGGGTGCAGACCGGGTTAGGGCCAGTTATGAAACCCGGATAGGTCCAAAACTGGATCCATGAAAATAGTACCGCCGGATTTTCACATAAGCATCAGCGAGTTGCAGCGTGAGAGCGCCATAAAATCCGGTGGCTCACTGAATGATACGTTTGGTATCATTTGCCGCAACTTGCAGCGGGGGGTGGCTTAGCCTTGTTTCAGCGCCTTGGCCAGCAGAGCCAGCCCGGGCTCGATTCGGGTGGCGGGAATCGAGGAATAGCCCAGACGGTAATAATTCTGCTTGCGGTGCTCGGCGGCAAAGAACGGCGCGCCGGGCTCGATAATGACGCTCTTTTCCTTGAGCCTTTCGGCCACTGCAGTGGCGTCCACATTCTCCGGCGCCTGCATCCAAAGGGCCGAGCCACCAAAGCTGCCGACACCGGCAATGGTCAGCCCATGCTTGCGGATCGCATCCTCGATCACCGCGCGGCGGTCATGCAGCACCTTGGCGGTGCGGCGGATCTGGGCGTCGTAGTGGCCGAGCGACAGGAAATAGGCGACGGTGCGCTGCACATGCCCCGGCGGGTGCCGCAAGACGCTTGCGCGCAGTGCCCGGGCCTGGCGGATGAAGGGTTCCGAGCCGACCATGTAGCCCAGCCGCAGCCCCGGGAACAGCGACTTCGAGAAACTGCCAGCATAGATCACCCGCCCCTCGGTATCGAGCGACTTCAACGACGGTGACGGTGCGCCAAGGAAGGACATTTCGAATTCATAGTCGTCCTCGACAATCACCGCGTCGATGTCGCTGGCGCGTTGCAGCAGCTCCTTGCGGCGCTCCATCGGCATAGTGAAGGTGGTCGGACTCTGATGGCTGGGAGTGCAGAAAATCACATCGGTGTCTTCTGAAATCTGCTCCGGCGGCAGCCCGCCTTCGTCCACCGGGATGCAATCGACCTGGCAGCGGGTCTGCACCACCTGGTCGCGCAGGGTGTAATAGGCGGGATCTTCGACAGCAGCCCGCCGCCCGCGGTTCAGCAGCAACTGGCAGGTGATCCACAGCGCGTTCTGGGCACCCAGTGTAATCAGGATTTCCTCGGGCCGTGCAGTAATGCCGCGCCGGGGCAGGGTGTGGCGTGCGATGTATTCCAGCAGCAGCGGGTCATCCTGGTCGAAATAGTCGTTGGCCAGCGCCGCGAAATCCTTCTGTCCCAGCGCCCGCAGCGCACACAGCCGCCAGTTGGCATGATCAAACAGCGAGGCATCGGCCTGGCCATAGATGAATGGATACCGGTAGTCGCGCCAGCCCTCGGGCTTCCGCGGCGTGTCGCCGCCGGTAAAGCTGCGCGCCAGCGCCTTGCCCCAGTCCACGGAATCGCCGGACTTCTGCTGCGGCGTGTAGGACGGCGGCACAGGCGCATTGTCCGACACGAAATACCCCGAACGCCCGCGCGAGGTGAGGTAGTCGTTGGCCAGAAGCTCGGTATAGGCCAGCGTCACCGTGATCCGGCTGATGCCCAGATGCGCTGCCAGCTTACGCGAGGACGGCAGCTTCTCCCCGACCCGGAACCGGCCTGACAGAATGCCCTCTGCGATCATCTCCTGGATCTGCGCCTGCAGGGTGCCCTGGGCGTCCGGGTTGAGAAAGAAGGTGTCGACTGAAATGGCCATGACGGCCACCTTAGGGTGGACTTAAGCGCGGCGCAATCTGGCCTTAGGGCCAGTTTGCGGAAATCTGCGGCATGCTCTGGACAGAGGGCGGTGCCAGCGTGCCGCCATGTTGAAAATCGTTTGCCATCTGGCACTCACTGCTCTTCTGACTTTTCTCACGCCGCTCGGAGGTGTGACCTGGGTTGGGGCGCTTCTGTGCCGGTGCAGGCTGCTGGCGTTCCTGGTTCTCTATGCAGGTCTCAGCCTGGCCGCCACTTGGGCGGAACCGCTGTCCGGCCGGGCCGCGCTCAACTGCGGGGAGCGCGGCCCACTGCAGATGCAGTCCTGGTTCTATTGTGCGCTGAACCGGAACAATGTGGCACCGGGACTGGCAGAGCTGCTGCAGGATGCGGCGGCCGCCGTGGATGCAGAGTATCCCGGCACCGTCACGCAGGTGCTTGACGCCAACTTTCCGTTCGTCACCGGCTTCCCGCTGCTGCCGCACCTACCCCATCATGACGGCCGCAAAGCAGAATTGGCCTTCAACTGAGCTGAGGCAAAGAGGTACGTGTAACGGCCTGCAAACATAGTCGGCTCGACCTGCAATCATCCTGATTTTCGGCCCGAATTATTTGCATCTATCCGGGGTGCTAAACCCACATTATTTGCAACCAGCCTGCAACCTTCGACTCGAACCCAGATTACGTGCGAACGGCAGTCCGGCAGGAGAGCTTGGCATGTTTAGGCTGAAAGATTTGCGGTGCAGCAATTGCCGTCCGCTGCAAGGGTCATGAACTCGAAAGACGCGGGACTGCCCGGCTTTGGGTTTTTCCTTTTCGCTGACGCAGTATCGCATTGCATAAGCGGCGGGATTCTCGCTGCATTGCAGCCCTGGCCATGGAAGCGGCCTTTGCCTGCTGGGTCCGATTGGCAGATCGAAACCGTGCTTTCGCTGCACGGCGCTTAGACGCAAAATAAAGGGTTCAACCTGGCCTTTTGCCGTCGCCACTATTGCTTGCGCAGAACTTCCGCTTCCCTGAAGGTTTTTCGATGCGGGCCTCTGCGTGACAGCGGGGCGTCTGCGGGCGCCGGCCCGCGTTGACAAACCTCGGAAGGAGGAAGCCGCGGGACCCGGGCGCTGTCTATGGGAAAGCGTGCTGCGGGTGATTGCGAGGGCGGGGTCCGGCCACCGGCCGGACATGGCGTGCCTGTCACTGGAGGCCGCTCGGACGGCTGGGGGCGTGGGTTTCGGATGGCGGCGGAACAGCTGATTGCATTTTCCTGAGCAAAGCGCAGTAACGGGCAGGCCAGGAGCGGTCCAGCCTGCGGGCGGCAGCTGGTGAGTTTCGCGCGTTTGAGACGGGCGTTGCGTCATGCGGCCTGCTCCCGGGGCGGTGCCCGGGATGGCGGCTTCCGACCGCGGCGGAAGATCCCGATGATGCGCACCGCCCCGCCACAGCAGGGGCACGGTTCGCGCAGTGTGAGGGGGATGGCCTCAGCACTCTCCTGCGGGTCCGGGTCCTGGGGCGCCCCGCCGGGCAATCTGCGGATGCGGGCGATGGTGGCCTTGCGAGCCGCGCTGGCCAGCAGCCCGTAGTGCCGGATGCGGTGGAATCCATCGGGCAGGACGCGGATCAGGAACCGGCGGATGAACCCGCCGGTCTCGAGGCGCATCACCTTTTGCCGGCCGCTGTGCTTGATGCGGCAGTCCTTCCAGCGGAACGCCACGGCCGCAGCATCGGCGCCGGTCAGGCGGGGGTTCGAGACCGCCGCGCGGTGCGTGTACCGGCTGAGACAGGCGGGCACGGCCGCGGGGCCGCCGAAGGGCGGTTTGGCGCAGATGACCCGCTCGGTCTTGCGCAGCGGGGCGGGGCAGGCGGCAAAAGCGGCGGCCTGAGCCAGGTTTTTGAGGTCGCCGAAGAACTGAAGCGCGCCCACCTTGTGCAGGACCGCCGGCCCTTCGGGGAAGAGCCGCCGGAATAACCGGGAGAGGACGCGCACCGGCAGGAAGAACCCGGGGCGGCAGGCGATCCATTTGTGCCGTCCGGCGGCAGGCCGCCGTCCCATTGCCCGGCAGGCGATTGCGCAGCGATCTGCCGAGAGGGGGCACGATCATGCGGGCATGCGGATGGCGGGTCAGCGCCGGACCCCAGGTGTGGAGCACGCTGGCCATGCCGGCCCGGGCGCCGGGATGCCGGGGATCCGCGGCGATGGCCGTCACGGTCTCAGCCGAGGCGCGGAACAGCAGGCTGCAGACTGCCTTCTTGTTCCAGTAAGCGATTTGCGCGATCCCGGCCGGCAGGGTGAAGACCGCGTGGAAGCACCCGGCCGGCAGCAAGTCCTCGGCCCGCGCGGCCATCCAGCCACCTGCGGCTGGTCCCTGGCACTTCGGGCAGTGCCCCCCTCCCGGCAGATTTGGCGCCGCCAAATCGCCTGCCGGTCAATGGTATCTTGCAGGAACTGCAGGCGATGTGCCGGTGACCGCATTTTCCGCACGCAGCGGCATGCCCGCCGGGCACCTCGGTCCGGCAGGCCTCGATCGCCGGCATCCCCTTGAGCCGGGTTAGGCTGGCATGCCCGGCATTGGCCCGCCGCCACGCGGGTCCGTGTCTTCGGAAGATGCCAGCAAGCTCCAGTCCCGGCCGCCCGGGCCCCCCCGGCGTCCGGCCGCACCAGTCCGCGCCGGAGAGTGCGGTCCTGCAGCTCCTTCAGACGTTCGTACGGGCTGACGGTGGAGCGGATCGTCCTGGTGGCCGCATGCGCGTAGCGGGCGGTGGTGCTGAGCTTGGCGCGGCCCAGCAAAACCTGGATGATCCGCACATCCGTCCCCGCCTCCAGCAGATGCGCCGCGAAGCTATGGCGGAGCGTGTGCAGGGGTGCGGGCTTGTTGATCCCTGCCATGTGTTTTGCGGACGTGAACGCCCGGTTCAGCTGCCGCGGTGACAGCGGGTTGATCTTCGGCTTGCCCGGGAACAGCCAGCCCTCCGGCCGCGCCTCGCGCCAATAGCCGCGCAAAAGCTCCAGCAGCCCCGGCGGCAGCATCGCCTTGCGGTCCCGGCTGCCCTTGCCGTCCCCGACGCGGATCAGCATCCGGTCACTGCCGGTATCCGTGACCTTGAGATTGCAGACCTCGGAGGCCCGCAGACCTGCTCCGCAGCTGATACCCAGGGCCGCACGGCACTTCAGCCCGGGTCCGGGCACCGCGGCCATCAGGCCGCCCCCCTCTTCGGCGCTGAGGACGATCGGCAACTTCCGGGGGTTGCTTCGGAACGGCATGTACCGCTTCATCTCCCCGCGGCCGCATGCGATGCCGAAGAAGAACCGCAGCGATGAGATCCGCACGTTGAACGCCGAGGCCGGGACGCCGGTATCGGTCATGTGCAACTGGCAGGCCCGAAGCTCTTCCGGCGCCGCTGTATCGGGCGCATGCCCGAGGTATCCCGCGAAATCCTTGACCGCCCGAATACGGGCTTTCCGGGCGCTCTCGCCCAGGCCACGGATGCGCATGCCCTCGATCATCCGCGCGCAGCGGCGCGGTTCTATGAACCTTCATGGGACCCTCCTGTCTGTGGATTGAGAAGGTCCCAATCATCAGACAGATCCGGTCATTCCCAAATGCACAGGGGGGGCAGATCAGCGAGGTGCGCCCGCCACAGCCGCCCCTGCCGCGCGAGCGGCTTCGTCCTTCCGCATGTGCAAGACTTTCAGCAGCGCAGCGAGCCTCCCGTTTGCGGTCTTCCGGCACCACAGAAACCGATGCCGCTCAAACCGTCAAATCGCTGTAAACAGGTCGGCCAAACGAGGCGCTGACAAAGGGGAATAAGCAGTCCTGCTTGAGTGATCAAAACTGAAAGCCAGTGCATGGCTGTCTGCAGTGCGGCCATAGGTTGTGCCAGCATCACGACATCGGCCGCGAAAAAAGGCACTGCTAGACCGGCTATTTCTGATGTCCTATGTGCTGAAGACCAAAAGACAGAAAATAGCTGCTTACGTCAGTGCCCGAGCTTTTGGGAAGAGCCCGTTTCTGGTGGTCACCTGTACAGTCTTGACGATAAGTTTGGCGAACTGAACTTGCCTGTTGAGGCTGGAACCTGCGATTGAATGCCAGCAGGTTCCAGCCAAACCGTTCAGAACTTAAACTCGAAGTGGACCCAAAGGTTCTCCTCATCCACTGTGTTGCGCGCCTTTACACTGTTTGTGTAGTTGAGCCTGCCGACGAAAGGGCCAAAATTGTAGGACGCATGCAAGCCAAGCGCAAAGGCCTCGGCGTCGCCTGCCGCCACGCCGCCATAGTTGGTGCCATTGTTCCGGTCGCTGGTCAGCTGGGTGGCATAGTAAGCTGTCGGCCCGATCGAGAACTTGCCGAAGTTACGGACAACAGTAGCATTCAGGAACATTTCATTGCCGGACTTATAGGAAGTATCGCTATTCTCGCCGTTGATGTTGAACACGGCCTGGCCGGTGAACTGCCAATCCTTGCTCAGGTAGCTAACGGCAAGCTCCGGCTCGAGGATGTAGTCGAACTGGGGCGCGACATCATCGTCGCCGATAGGCAGATAGATGCCCAGGCCCGCCGAGGTGTGCCAGCCATTCTCGTGGTTCCAGGACAACAGATGTTTCCACATCGGGTTCAGCAGGCCGCTGGACGAGGACGAGCCGCCGGGCGTCGAAACATCGAGATCCACCATGTAGGGGAAGGCGATGAAGGTCATGTAGCGGCCCCCGAACAGCTCCCAATCGGTAGAAAAGTTGATCTGTGTCGAGGCCACTTTGGCGTTCACGCTGACGCCAACATCATTGCCATCGCCATCGACGACATTGCCGCTGCTGTAGTTGAACCGCTGCAGCACATAGGTGCCCGGCGGCGGCAGGGCGCCGGTTGGAATACCGATGGTCAGCCCGGCCGGAAACGATGGCCCGACGCCCGGCTCCCTGGCCTCGGCAGCCGAGGTGATCATCAGGCCGGCCAGCGCCATCCCGACTAGTTTTCGCAGTCCCATATTGCTCCTCCTTCTTTTAAGCAGACCATTGGCCTGCAGGCCGCCGGTCAGGGGGTGAGGCCGCTGCGGCCCCTGCATGGCATGCAGCCATGTTCAGATCCTGAGTCCGGTCAGCCACAGGCCGCGGCCTGTGGCTGACCGCCCGCCCTTAAGCGTTGAGAAGGCACAGTTTCTCCCTTGGCGGGAACAAAGCTCCCGCCCTCAAGCCTCCTCAAAATCTGTCAGAGCGTCAGGATGAGTGACCGGCCCGGAGAGCACGCGCCCCGCCAGGCAGGTTCAGTCCGGTAGCCCGTCTAAAAAGCGGTCTTGTCCCCGCCTTTCAGCGCCAGTATTTCGCGGGCCTCATCCGGAGTGGCCACTTCGCTGCCCAGCTCCTCGACGACGCGGCGGATCTTCTGCACCTGCTGGGCGTTGCTTTCTGCCAGCTGGCCGCGCCGGATCAGCAGGCTGTCTTCCAGCCCCACCCGCAGATTGCCGCCCATCTGCGCCGCGGTGGCCGCCAGCCCCATCTGGGCGCCGCCCGCCCCCAGCACCGACCAGCGGTAATCGTCACCGAACAGCCGGTCGGCAGTGCGTTTCATGAACACCAGATTGTCCACCTCCGGCCCGATACCGCCCAGGATGCCAAAGATGAACTGGATGAAGACCGGCGCCTTGAACAGGCCAATGCCCATGCAGAATTTCAGGTTGTAGAGATGGCCGACGTCATAGCATTCATGCTCGAACTTGATGCCGTGCGGCGCTAGGGTTTCGGCTGCCTCGCGGATGTCCCGGAAGGTGTTGCGGAAGATGTTGCCGTCGGAATTGGCGACATAGTCCTTCTCCCAGTCGAATTTCCAATCGTCATAGCGCTTGGCCAGTGGATGGAAGGAGAAATTCATGCTCCCCATATTCATCGAGCACATTTCCGGGCTGAAGGTCTTGGCCGGGGTGATCCGCTCCTGGATGGTATGGGTCAGCGAGCCGCCGGTGCTGAGGTTCACCACCGCATCGGTGCCCTGTTTGATGCGCGGCAGGAACGGTGCGAAGTCCTTGGGGTCCACCGACGGCGCGCCGGTTTCCGGGTTGCGCGCGTGCAGGTGGAGGATGGAGGCGCCGGCCTCGGCAGCCTCGACCGCCTGGGCGGCTATGCCGTCATAGGTATAGGGCAGAGCATCCGACATCGTTGGGGTATGGATCGCCCCGGTGATGGCACAGGTGATGATGGTCTTTTTCTGGCGGGCCATGTCAGCCGTCCTTCTTGTCTTTGGATTGCACGACGCGATAGCCGAGCGGGAAGAGTTGCAGGTCAAAGCGCGCACGGATCAGCCCCCAGACGCCCTTGGGCGCCTTCAGCATCACCACGATGGCCACCAGCCCCATCACCATCAGGTAGATGGTGCCAAGGTCGGCCAGCGTTTCGCGCAGGGCAAAGAAGATGAGGGTACCGATGATCGGCCCTTCAATGGTGCCGATGCCGCCGATCACCACGATGAAGATCACGAAAGCCGTCCAATCATTGACCGAGAAGGCCGCATCCGGCGAGATCCGCAGCTTTTGCAGGAAGATCAGCGCGCCAGCCAGCGAGGTGAGCGCAGCTGTGACCACATAGACGGCAAACTTGGTGCGCCAGATGTCGATCCCCAGAGAACCCGCCGCCAGCTCGTTGTCGCGGATTGCGGTCAGCGCCAGCCCCCGGCGCGAGCGCAGGAAGACATAGATTGCTGCGATCACCAGAACCGCAGCCCCCAGCGCCAGCCAGTAGCTGAGGCTTTCGCGGCCCGAGCGGTTGGACGCGAGGGATTTCACGACGCTCACCGGCAGCGAGGAGCCGGAGCCGCCGCCAAGCGCCGGGATTTGGGCAAAGGACAGGCGGAAGACTTCGGCGATGACCCAGGTGCCGATGGCAAAATAGGCGCCGCGCAGTCGGAAGGCGAGGAAGGCGGCGGGGATCGAAACCAGCGCTCCCAGCACCCCGGCAGCGGCGATAGCCGCCAGCGGATGCTGCCCGCCGAAGATCGTCAGTGCAAACAGCATATAGCCGCCAAAGCCCACATAGGCTTGCTGCCCGACCGAGACGAGCCCGGCATACCCGGCCATCAGGTTCCACAGCGAGGCCAGGGCCATGTAAAGGAACAGTTCGCTCATCAGGCGCATGTCGGCGCGGCCGGCCCACCAGGGGGCGGCAATCAGCACAACCAGGGCAATGGTGCCAAGGATGGCCGCGGCCCGGGCCGCGCTGGAGCTGCGGGTGACAGAGTAGGTTTGAAGGCTCATCCGGTCATCCTCGGGAACAGGCCCTGCGGGCGGATTGCAAGAATGGTGAGAAAGGCGATGTGGCCTGCCAGAACCTGCCAGCCCGGGTCGATCTTGGCGCCGATGGTCTGCGCCACGCCCAGGATGACGCCGCCCGCCAGGGTGCCCCACAGGTTGCCCAGCCCGCCGATGATCACCGCTTCAAAGCCGAAGATCAGCCGCCCGCTGCCCGCCGCCGGGTCAAAGCTGGTGCGCAGCCCCAAGAGGATGCCAGCAACCGCAGTCACCGCCAGTGCCAGGGCCATGGCCAGACCAAAGATGTGGCGCCTGTTCAGTCCCATCAGCTGGGCAATGTCCTGATTGTCGGAGACAGCCCGGAACGCCCGGCCCAAAGCGGTCCGGTAAAAAGTCCACTGCAGCCCGGCGATCACGGCGATTGCGATGCCGAAGGTCAGCAGCGGCAGCAGGCCGATAGACAGCGGACCCAGCGGCAGGCTGGCGGTTTCCAGCGCCGGGGACGCCATCTTTTGCGGATCGGCAGAGTAGACCTCCAGCAGCCCGTTCTGCAGGATCACCGACAGGCCGAAGGTGACCAGCAGCGGCGGCAACAGATCATCGCCAAGCGTGTGGTTCAATAGCCCGTGCTGCAGCACATAACCGATGGCGGCCATGGCCGGCACCACCAGCACAAGGGCCGCCAGCGGATGCAGCCCGGCTGCCGAAGTGACCGTCAGCCCCAGGTAGGCGGCCAGCACGATCAGGTCGCCATGGGCAATGTTGACCAGCCGCATTACGCCAAAGATCAGCGACAATCCGGCCGCAAAGAGCGCGTACAAGCCTCCCAGCAGCGTGCCCTGAATGATTGCGTTGAGCCATTCCATATTATTCCATCCCGAAATAGGCGCGCGAAATCTCTTCGCGGGAAACCGTGGCCGAGGCGCCTTCCAGCGACACCCGCCCCTCCTGCAGGCAATAGACCCGCGACGAGACCGCCAGCGCCTTGGTGATGTCCTGCTCGACAATGACTGCACTCATGCCCTCGCCGATGATGCCGGGCAGGGCCTCGTAGATGTCCTTGATGATGATCGGCGCCAGGCCGAGGCTGATCTCGTCGAACAGGATCAGCTCCGGGTTCGACATCAGGGCCCGGCCGATGGCCACCATCTGCTGCTGGCCGCCGGACAGCGCTGTCGAAGGCACGTTGCGCCGCTCCTCCAGGATTTCGAACAGCGCATAGACTTTCTTCAGCGTCCAGGGGCCTTTGCGCCCGGCTTGCGCACCGATCAGAAGGTTTTCCTCAACCGACAGCGAGGGAAACAGCTGCCGGCCTTCGGGCACCATGGCCAGGCCGCAGGCGGCCACCTGATCGGCGCGCAATCCGCTGATATCCTGCCCTTTGAACCGGATCTGGCCGGGGCCGTTGGTCAGGAGGCCGGTAACCGAGCGCATCAGCGTGGTCTTGCCGGCCCCGTTGGCGCCAATGATTGCGAGCACCTCGCCGGGGGCCGCCTGCATGTCCACGCCGTAGAGCGCCTGAAAATCGCCGTATCGGGCGTCTAGGCCCGTTATCTGCAAGATAGGATCAGGCATCAGCTTCAATCCCCAGATAGATTTCCTGCACTTGCGGGCTTTGCATGATCGCCTCCGGCTCGCCTTCCGCAATCTTCTTGCCGAAGTCGATCACGATCAGCCGGTCGACCACGGCCATCAGCGCATGCACGACATGCTCGATCCAGATGATGGTGACGCCGGATTTATGGATGTCCGAGATGGTCTGCACGAGCGACACGCATTCGCCTTCGGTCAGACCTCCGGCAATCTCGTCCAGCAGCAGAAGTTTGGGCTTAGCGCACAGCGCACGGGTCATTTCCAGCCGCTTGCGCTCCAGCAGAGTCAGGCTGCCCGCCAGCACATTGGCTCTGGGCAGCAGCCCGGTCTGCTCCAGGACTTGGAGGCAAAACTGTTCAGCATCCTGCCCCTTCAGCCCGGCCGCCTGGGTGGCTGCAATCATCGCGTTCTCAAAGACCGTCATGCCGGAAAACGGCTGCGGCACCTGAAAGCTGCGCGCAATGCCGGCCCGGCAGCGCTTGGCCGCCCCCAGGCCGGTTACGTCCCGGCCGTCAAAGATGACCCGGCCGCTATCGGCAGCCAGAGTGCCTGTGATCAGGTTGAACATCGAGGTTTTGCCCGCCCCGTTGGGGCCAAGCACACCAAGCGCCTCACCCTGAGCCACCTCGTAGCTAAGCTCCTGCGCCACTTTCACGGCGCCAAAGGACTTGCTCAGATTGTCCAATTTCAAAATTGTGGTCATGTTTTCTTGCCTTGAAGCGGGCGGCGCTTGGCTGCGCCGCCTCCACTGTTATCCAAGCAGCTTCAGATCAGCCGTCAGCGGGATTTCAGGGTCGGCCTCATTGGCGACGATCTGCAGTTCAAAGGTATCGCCCGCCTTTTGCCACTGGCCGCCGACCAGCGGCGTTTTGGTGACATTGTTGAGCGGTCCCTTGGACCAGTTCACCTGACCAACAATGGTCAGCACATCGGACTTGGCAATGGCGTCCACGATGGCGGCGGGATCTTCCAGGTCCTCGGCCCGTTTCACCACATCCGCAACCACTTCGAACAGTGCATGCTTGAAGCCGATCGGCTGGGTCCAGGGGCGACCGGAGGCGGCCGTATACCCGTCCGCCAACTCTTTGGAAGTTTGCCCGGTGAGGGAGGAGGAAAACGGATGGTTCGGCGACCACCAAACCTCGGAGGTCAGCCCGTCGCCGCGGCCGCCCAGGCTCTCGATCACCGACGGGAACAGCAGCGCCTTCCCGATAGTGACGATCTTGGGATTGAACCCCTGCTGCGCCGACTGCGCCCAGAAGGTGGCAAAATCCGGCGGGATCATATTGCCGGTGACAATCTCGCAGCCTGCTGACTTGAAAGCCGCGATCTGGTTGGAGAAATCATCCGACAGCGGCTGGTAGCGGCCCGGATCGGTCAGCGTATAACCGGCATCGGCCAACGGCTGGGGCAGGCCAAGCTTCGGATGCCCCCAGGCGTTGCCATCGGCATCATTGGGGAACAGGCCACCGACTGTTTTCGCAACACCGGATTTCCCCCACATGCCGAGGAAAGCCTCGATAACGTCTTCAAGCCCCCAGAAGAAATGATAGGTCGACTGGAAGCCTTCACCCGGCACACCATTGCGACCGAAGAAATAAGGCTGCCACGGGCAATCCGTGGTGATGCAGGGCACTTCGTTCACCTCTGCCTGGTCCGCAACCGGGTTCACCGTGTCGGGAGTTGAGGCCGCGACGATGATATCAACCTCCTCGCCCAGGATGAGATCGGCGGCAACCTCTGCGGCGCGGTTGGGATTGGACTGGCTGTCTTTTGAGATGATTTCGACGTTCCAGGCTTTGCCGTTGTTTACCAGACCGGCCGAAAACGCCTGCTGGACAGCAGAGAGCACATAGTCGTCCGCCTCGGCAAAACCCGCCAGCGGTCCGGTGCGAGGGCTTACATGGCCGACCCGCAGAGTAGGGGTGGCCGCATAGGCGCGGGTTGCGTTCAGCAGCGCCGGCGCCGCCAGCATGGTTCCGGCGCACGCAAGAAAACTGCGGCGTGAAACAGGCTTCACTACCTTGGTCATTGTATCCTCCCTTGACCGGGCTCATCCCGGTTTTTCATTTAGTCAAGCAAGATGCCGTCCAGTCGGTTCAGATGCCGCGCCACCCGGTTGCGCACATCTTCAGCCTCGGCCTTGGTCCATCTTAGAAAACCCTCGCCCGCCTTCATGCCCAGCCGGCCCTCCCCGACCAGCTGCTGAAGGTAAGGGGACGGGCCCCTGCGGCTTTCGAGGTCGTGCAAAACATTCTCGTGGATATCCAGCGTCAGGTCGGTTCCCACGAGATCGGCATTTTCCAGCGGCCCGAGAACCGCCAGACGCCGGCCGAAGCTGGATTTGATCACCGTATCCACTGCTTCTGCGCTGCAAACGCCGTTTTCCACCAGGCTAACGGCCTCCCGCCACAGCGCGTGCTGCAGCCGGTTGCCAATGAAGCCGGGAATGTCCTTTTCCACCATCACCGGGGTTTTGCCGGCGTCTTCCAGCAAGGCCATCGTTTCGGCCGCGGCATCCGGGCTGGTCCATTCCGTTTTCACCACTTCCACCAGCGGGATCATATGCGGCGGGTTCCACCAATGGGTTCCCAGCGCCCGCTCCTTCAGGCGCAGGCCGGACATAATGTCCGTGATCGGCATCACCGAGGTGTTGGAAGCCAGTATGCAACTGTCCGGCGCGTGTTCCTCTACCTCGGCAAAGATAGCCCTTTTGACCTCCAGCTTTTCTGGCGCTGCCTCAAAGACCACATCCGCCTGCCGCACGGCTCCCGCAGTTGTGTTGAAGACCTCGATCATCTTCAGGCTCTTTGCGATCTTCTCTTCGCTGTCGCCCATAGCTGCAAGGCTGGCCCGGATGCGGGCCGGGACGGTATCGCGCGCTTGCTGCACGGGATCGGTGACCGCCACATACTGACCGGCACGCGCCAGTGTGAGAGCAATGCCATGGCCCATGAGGCCGGCTCCAATTACTGCGATCTGCTGTTTTTTCCGCACCATCGTTCAGCCCGCCGTATAGCCGCCGTCGGCGTAAAGAATATGGCCGGTGTAGAAATCAGACGCCTTTGAGGCCAGGAACAGCAGCGGCCCGGCCAGATCCTCCGGCTCGCCCAGCCGCCCCTTAGGCACCCGGGTCAGGAAACCGTCGCGCACTTTCTGCGCCTCTTCGGTGTCTTCGAACATCCATGCGGTCAGCGGTGAGCGGAAGACGGTCGGCGCGATTGCATTGACGGTAATGCCGGAGTTGCCCAGCTCGCATCCCAGCGCCTTGGTGATCCCGTCCACTGCCGCCTTGGAGGCGCAATAGGCGGTATAGCCGGCCGGATGGCCCAGCAGCCCGCGCGCGGAGCTAACCAGAATGATCTTGCCGTAGCCCTGTTCCTTCATTTGTTTGGAGGCGGCACGGGCCAGCAGCCAGCTCTGGTTGACATTGGCGTCCATCACCTTGCTGAAGGTCTCAGGCGCCATGTCGTTGATCAACGCCACCTTATTCATGCCAGAGGCAACAACCAGAATATCCAGCCTGCCAAAGTTGCGGACGGCTTCCTCGACCAGCTCATCACAGGCGGCTTCGTCCTCCGGCCGTGTGTTGACCGTGACGACTGCCGAGCCCAGCGCGCGGCATTCCGCGGCCACCTGATCCAACACATCCTGATTGCCGGCTGCCAGCACCAGGTTGCAACCCGCGCCGGCCAGGAACCGCGCAGCCACCATGCCAAAAGCGCCCGAGGCACCAGTGATCAGCGCGGTATTGTCTTTCACGTCGAACATCGACAGCGGGTTAGTGTCTGTATTCATCTCTCAGGCCTCCGGCGGATAGGGAATGATGACCAGCATGGTGCAAACGCTGTTGCTGCGGTTCTCGATCTTGCGGATTTCGTTCGGCGCGATGGTGCAGCTGTCATATTTCCTCAATGCAGTGTCCTGGCCGTTGATGGTCACGGTGATCTCACCTTCCAAAACAACGTAGACCTTTTCGAATGGTGTCGTGTCCGGGCCTGCACCGCCGCCGGGCAGAAAGTGGCTCAGACCCACCCATTGATTTACGGGACCGTTTGCCTCGAACCCCTGCAGCCGCAGGCCATGGCAGCCAAAGTGGTTCGGCGCGTCATAGGGCTGGGCATCTGAAAACCGTTTTAAGTGCATAAGGCGGCTCGTTTTGCTGTTGCGGAAAAAGCGGCTGCCGGTTGCCCGGCAGCCAGTCCGGGGAATGCTCAGAAACGCGCGCCTGCCTCGATCCGGTAGGTCTGTTCCTTGTCGATCATCGCCACCAGGCGGATGATGCAGCCGTCGCCTCGGTCCCAGTTCCAGGGGAAGAAGGCGAAGGTGCATCGCTTGCCCGACACTGCATCCAGATCTCCACCGACGTTCTCGATGCCCAGAATGCCTTCTGCGAAAAGCTTGTTGTGAACCGGCTCCCATTCCGGGAAATCGTCTTTCCAGTCGCGGCCACCGGACCACTCCAGGTATTCCTGTTCCAGATGCGGCAGGATCGGGCCGTTGCGCTGCGGGCCGATGGCGGTGGCCAGAGGGTGGTCATTGGCCTGGGTGTCGTGGCCGACAACCTTGACGCCTTTTTCAATCATCCAATCTGCCGCCGAAGACACCAGACCGGGGCAATAGGCAAAGTAATCGCCGTCCTCATACTGCTTGTGCCAGCCGGTGTTGATGATCAGCACATCGCCCTTGCGGATGGCGTGGCCGCAAGCCTTTTCCAGGTCGTCGGCGGTGATCTGCTCCCATTTCTTCTTGGGGATGGAGACAACCAGCCCGGAGCCGAAGAAATGCGGCAGCGGCACTTCATCAATGAAGGGCGTGCCCGGAACCACATGCGCCGGCGCATCAATGTGAGTGGTCACATGCATGGTGGTGGTAATCGTCTGCGACAGCACGCCGGACTTGGCCATGTAGTGCTTTCGATCGATCTGCACGTCTTTGAAGTACGGCCAGTTCGGGCACTGGAACCCGTAGCGGTGGCTCAGGTTGTAGAACTCCAGGCCCATGTCGTTGTCAGTGTTTGCCTGGAACTCGATGCCGCGGATTTTCACCATCAGGCACATCTCCTCTGTTCACCGGAATCCCGGTGCTGGTTGTTTCAAACTTGTTCAGGATGGCTTCCCATCTGTCCCGCATATTGATGCACATGCACCGCAATGCGGTCAACAAGTAAATCGCGATGCAGTTGACTTGCACCGCATTGTGGTGCAGTAACGAGCGATATGAACCGCCGGAAAATCACGGAAGACACATTTGAAGGGTATTTAAATGGCTGAAAAAGAAGTGAAAAATGACAAAGGTGGAATTCAGGTCATTTCCCGCGCAGCGGCAATCCTGCGCGCGCTCAAAGAAACTGATACAGGAATGAGCCTAGGGCAAATCGCAGACCGGGTCGGATTGCCCCGCTCTACGGTGCAGCGAATCACGGGGGCTCTGGCTGCCGAGAACTTTGTGGTCAGCGATATCCAGGGCCGCGGGCTGAAGCTGGGCCCGGAGCTCAACACGCTCGCCAAAGCGGCACAGTTCAACATCGTGGAGCATTGCCGGCTGCTGCTGACGGAACTGACGCAGAAAACCGGGGAAACGGCGGACTTGTCCGCCCTGCGCGGGGCAGGCATGGTGTTTCTTGATCAAGTGCCAGGAACCCAGCGGCTCACCACTGTTTCAAAAGTCGGCGAAGTGTTTCCGCTGACTACAACCGCCAACGGCCGCGCCTGCCTGGCGCAATTGCCCGAGGAAGAGGCGCTCGAACTGATCCGCGAAGAATGGCAGCGCACGGGGGCTCACAAACATGAGGAAGACATTCTGGAATTGCTGAGCAATGTGCGGCAATCCGGCATCGCTTATGATCAGGATGATCACTCGGAGGGAATTTCCGCAATCGGGATAGCATTCCGCGACTGGCACGGGGATCTGCATGCCATTTCGGTCCCGATGCCCACGTCGCGGTATGGAAGTCGAAGCGAGGACGTTGAAAAAGCGCTGCAGGCGACGGCGAAAAGCTTGAGACAGTATTTTGCCCGCCAGGAGGGAGAGGTGTGAAATATTGCAAACTGCTTTCAGTCTTGGGCAAGAATTTACCTGTAAAACACGCGACTTGATCTGACATTTCTGCTCTTCTGGAGCGCCAGCATGGAGTGCCGATCATCACAGTCTTCTTTCCGCCGTGTTCGGCGGCCAAGCCGGTGAGCATTGCAGCGAAGATACCCTTGCCGCTCCACCGTTTCCAACGGTTATACAGCGCTCACCGGGCTTATGCCGCCCCACTGGGACGACGGTCCCGTCTCACGATACGGGCCATATTCCATTGGCGCGTCGAACCTGCGTAAGCCATTGCGGTTGATGAAGAAAAATTCGTTTAACACACGTCGGTCACCAAATCGGGGCATGCCGTGCGACTTTGGAAGGAAAGGCTCAAGACGCGTCATCTGCGCGTCGGTCAGCCAGAAGAGATCAGACATGTTCACCGCTCGTTTTCGAATCGTGATTCACGCCGGCTCTCGGAAAACAATGGGGCCTGATCCTAGACGCCATGCCGCCGCCGAACCCGCGCCCGGAGACTTTGAATAATCCTGTCCTGAAATCGCGTCCGAATTTCTACGTTCAGTGAAGTAAGTTGCAGACGGGAAGTCAGACAGGTGCAGGTGTTTGAAAACTCCTGGCAAATCCTGTTCGCATTTAATGTGAGCCGGGACGGGTGATTGCAAGCCCGTCGCAAATAATGTGGGTTCAATCGCAGACATTCCGGGTTTGGGGTGCCGGATAGATGCAGAAATTTCGGGCCGAAAAACGTGATGATTGCAGGTCGAGCCGATTATGTTTGCAGGTAACGGCAGGTATGCCCCCAGGGCAACCCGGTCTCCAATCGGCTACTCTGCCTTCGAACGGGGGCCAACTGACTGCCCCGGCACTTGTCTGACGCTGCGTAGGAATTTGACTGCGCTGCAGCTGTTGCGGCTGGACTTGCAGGTGGATGCGCCGGGCACCCGGCACCTTGTGCAAGTGCTGGAAGCAGACAGCCGGGCGGGGCAGGTTTTCCGGAGCCGCATCTTCAGGACCAGCTGGGCCTGCGCTCCGCTAAGCTGCGTTTCCAGGGCTGCCGCGCGGTGCGGCATGACGATCACCTGCATTTGCAGCTTCGGCAGGTCAGAAAAGCGCCTCTTGAAACTCATCAAATAAAACCATAAAACTAGTTTTAACGAATCAATTGGAGCTGACATCATGCCTCACGAAATGGAGTGGGAAGAAGCCGCGCAGGGCTTTGCTGCGATGGGGGCCGAGGCCCGGTTGCACGTGCTGCGCTGCCTGACCCAGGCCGGCGAGGCTGGGCTGACGGTGGGGGAGATCCAGGACCGCACCGGCATCGCTCCGTCGACCCTGGCGCATCATCTGAAATTCCTGTCCGCTGCGGGTGTGGTCGACCAGGAACGCATGGGGCGTTCGACCATCAGCCGTGCCGGTTTCACCCGGCTGGAGGCGCTGGCCGGTTTCATTCTCAGCGAGTGCTGCGCGGACGCAGCTGGAAAGGCGGCAAACGATGGCTGATCTGACACAGAACCCCCGGGCTGCGAAAACGCTGGGCAGCTGGCTGAAGACACCCTGGACCTTGAGCGTTGCCCTGCTGGCAGCGGCGGCTGTACTGGATCCGGGCAATTTCGGCTCGGTTGCCGGCTTTGCCTTGTCCGCATTGGCGAGCACCGCCAAATACATCCTGTTTGCGGTGCTGCTGCTGGCCTATCTCAAGGCCACAGGTGCCGAGGTTATGGTGGCGCGCGCCTTTGAGGGCCGCGAAACCCGGATGATTTTCCTGGCTGCGCTGTTCGGCGGGCTGGCGCCGTTCTGCTCTTGCGAAGTGATTCCCTTCATCGCCGGACTTCTGGCTTTAGGCGCGCCTTTGTCTGCGGTGATGGCTTTCTGGCTCTCGTCGCCGCTGATCGATCCGCCGACGCTCTTGATCACCGCCGGTGCTTTGGGCTGGCCCTTCGCCATCGGCAAGGCAGTGGCGGCGGTGGCGCTGGGGCTGTTCGGCGGCTTTGCCATCAAGCTTTTACGCGGGCAGGGCGTCTTTGCCAGCCCATTGCGCCAGCAGCCGGCCGCCGGCTGCAGCAGCTGCGGCGCCCCAAAGCTGGATGCCACGCCGAACTGGAAGTTCTGGAGTGAGGCAGAGCGCCGGGTGAAATTCCGCAGCGAGTTCGTCTCCAACGGGGTGTTCCTGCTGAAATGGCTGGCCCTGGCCTATGTTCTGGAATCGCTGCTGGTGCACTATGTGCCTGCGGATGTGATTGCAGGGCTGGTGGGCGGCGAAGGCGTGCTGCCGATTGCCATCGCGGCGCTTGTCGGGATGCCGGCCTACCTCAACTCCTATGTCGCGCCGCCCTTGCTGGCGGGGCTGATGGAGCAGGGCATGAGCGCCGGTGCGGCGATGGCCTTTATGGTGGCCGGCGCGGTGAGCTCGGTGCCTGCCATGGCGGCGGTCTGGTCGCTGGTGAAGCCAAAGGTGTTCGCCACTTATCTGGGACTGGGGGTCAGCGGCGCGATCATCTCCGGCATCCTGTTCCAGCTGGTCTGAGGCGCCTGCGGCGGAGCACTCCCGCCCGTCGCAAGGCAATCAAAGATTGCCCCGCTCCCGTTGGGTCCGGCGCCGCGCTGACGCGCGGCGCATCCCGTCTTTCCCGACCCGTTTCTTGCAGGAACGGGGCGGGCACTGGCGGCAACCGCAAGAAACGGGTCGAGAGCACGCTAAGGCCGCGGTTAGGTCAAGGCATTCAACCTATGGAGGCTTTGACGATGGAACTGAAGGACAAGACACTGATCATCACCGGTGCCAGCAGCGGTATCGGCGCGGCGGCGGCGCTGCTGTTTGCAGCAGAAGGGGCCAATGTCGTGCTGGGCGCGCGGCGGCAATCTGAACTGCAAACCCTTGCCGGGCAGATCAACCAAAGCGGCGGCAGGGCGGCCCTTCTGGCCGGGGATGTCACATCGGAACCCTATTGCGAAGCCCTGGTTGCGCTGGCGGCAGAAGAGTTCGGCGGGCTGGACGGGGCTTTCAACAACGCCGGCATGATGGGCGAAACCGGACCGGTGGATCAGATGGATGCCGCCAATTGGAACGCGGTGATTGCGGCCAACCTGACCGGAGCGTTTTTCTCGGCCAAGGCACAGATACCGGCTCTGCGCGCAAGGGGCGGCGGGTCGCTGGTGTTCACCGGCTCCTTTGTCGGGTTCAGCAACGGCGGCATGCCGGGCATGGGGGCCTATGCAGCCTCGAAGGCGGGGCTGATCGGACTGGTGCAGTCGCTGGCGTCCGATCTGGCCGCGGAGGGCATCCGGGCAAACGCGCTGCTGCCAGGGGGGACAAAAACCGCCATGGCCGGCGATGATCCGGACATCCACAGTTTCATTGCCGGGCTGCATCCGATGAAACGGATGGCCGAGCCGAAGGAAATCGCCCAAGGCGCGCTGTTTCTTCTGTCTGACCGCTCCAGCTTCGTGACCGGCGGGCCGGTGGCCGTGGACGGCGGGATTGCGGCGCGGCTTGTCTGAGCCCCGCCCCGGCTGAAAGCCCTGAACGAAAAAGCGCCCCGGAATGTCCGGGGCGCAGTCAGTTCGTCCAACAGGGAGAAGGTGTCAGCCGAAAACTTTGGTCAGGGCCTTGTCGACCGCGTCGCAGATCGCGTCGATGTCGTCCGCAGTGGCGATCAGCGCCGGGCTGAAGCACAGGGTGTTGTTGCGGCCCGGCAGCGAGCGGTTGGTGACACCGATGATCACACCCTGTGCGCCGCAGTCCGCGACAACCTGCTGGGCCAGCTTCTCGTCCACCGGCTCCTTGGTTTCGCGGTCCTGAACCAGCTCAACACCCAGGAACAGGCCCTTGCCGCGCACGTCGCCGATCACGGCGTGCTTCTCCTGCAGCGCGCGCAGGTTGTTCAGCATCCGCTCGCCCATGGCGACGGTGTTTTCCAGCAGGTTCTCTTCCTCGATGATGCGCATGTTCTCCAGCGCCGCCGCCGGGCCTGCAGTGCAGCCGCCGAAGGTGGAGATGTCGCGGAAGTAGTTCATCGGATCGGCGCTGTCGTCCTTGAACAGTTCAAAGACTTCCTCGGTGGTGACCATGCAGGCGATTGCCGCGTAACCGGAGGCCACGCCTTTGGCCATGGTCACGAAGTCGGGCTTGATGCCGTACTGCTGGTAGCCGAACCACTTGCCGGTGCGGCCGACGCCGCAGACCACTTCGTCGATGTGCAGCAGCACGTCGTACTTTTTGCAGATCTCCTGCACGCGCTCCCAGTAGCCTTCCGGCGCTTCAATGACGCCGCCGCCTGCGGTCACCGGCTCCAGGCACAGGGCGCCAACGGTTTCCGGGCCTTCGCGCAGGATCACTTCTTCGATCGCGTCCGCCGCGGCAATGCCGAACTCGCGGCCGGACAGATGCTCCAGGCCCAGCTCATGCTTGCGGTATTCCATGCAGTGCGGCACGCGGACAAAGTCCGGCGCAAAGGGGCCGTACTGCGCGTTGCGCTCGTCCTGGCCGCCGGCCGACATGGTTGCCAGGGTGGAGCCGTGGTAGTCGCGGTCGCGGTACAGGATCTTGGTCTTCTTGCCGCCGTATTTCTTGTGGGCGATCTGACGGATCATCTTGAAGGCCTTCTCGTTGGCCTCCGATCCGGAGTTGGTGTAGTAGACGCGGGTCATGCCCGGCATCTTCTCGATCAGCTTTTCGGCAAACAGCGCGCCGGGGATGGAGCCCGCGGAGTTGGCGAAGTAGCAGATCTTCATCAGCTGGTCATAGACAGCCTTGCAGACGCTCTCGCGGCCATAGCCGACGTTGACGGTCCACACACCGCCGGAGACCGCATCCAGGAACTCCTTGCCGTTCTGATCCCAGACGCGCATGCCCTTGCCCTCGACAATGATGCGCGGGTCAGAGGTTTCCAGCGCCTTGTGCTGGAACAGGTGGTGCCACATGTGGGCCTTGTCGGCCTCGACTACGCGGGAGAGATCGTTTTCGTTGAACGTGCCGTCCATGACATGTCCTTTCGGCGTTGGAAGTGAATCAGGCTGCCCAGAACCCTACAGGGCTTCTGAGGCGTATTATGTACCAGAAACGTCAGTTTCGTATAATTCGTTAGGGCCAGAGCATGTGCTTGCTTAGGTCCAGAGGCGGGCAAATCCGGCGGGCTGCCCGGCATGAAATGGAATAGAACAGATGTTTTGAAAGCGCCTTCTTGAGAGCGGATGTGCCGCCGGGTCAGTCTGCATCAACCCCTGGGCACGAGTCGCCGCAGGGCAGGCCGCAAAGGAGGAGACCGGTGGCGGAATTCAATTTGATGGCGGCCCCGAACGGTGCCCGGCGCACGCGCGGGGATCATGCGGAACTGCCGGTGACACCGCAGCAGACCGCACAGACGGCAGCCGCCTGTTTCGCGGCCGGCGCCCAGGCGCTGCACCTGCACGTACGCGATGATGCAGGGGGCCACTCGCTGGACGCGGGCCGCTACCGCGAAGCCCTTGATGCGGTGCGGGAAAGCGCGCCGGGCATGGCCGTGCAGATCACCACCGAGAGCGCCGGGATCTATGATGTGGCTGCTCAGCTTGCCTGCCTGGAGGCACTGCGCCCTGCCGCCGCCTCGGTCTCGGTACGGGAGATGGCCCGCGATCCGCAGCTGGCCGCACGCGCCTATGCGCTGTGCCTGGAGGCCGGCACCCAAGTGCAGCACATCCTCTATGGCCCCGAGTGCATCGCCCAGCTTAATGCCTGGTATCAGGACGGCATCGTGCCGGATGCCATGCGAGACGCGATCTTTGTTCTGGGCAAGTACAACCCGCCGGTGCTGGCACAGCCCGAAGGCCTGACGGCATTCCGTGACGCAACGGCAGATTTGCGCCTGAACTGGACCGTCTGCGCCTTTGGCCGGCATGAGCACGCCTGCCTGCTGGCTGCCGTGGCCGCGGGCGGGGATGCGCGAATCGGATTTGAGAATAACATCGAAACACCTGAGGGCGGGCTGCTGGCAGACAACGCAGCCTCGGTTGCCGCCTTCGTTCAGGCTGCAAAGGCCCAGGGCCATACCCTCAAGGAGCATTGATCATGAGCCACGTTTTCCCCCGCCACACCAAAGCCGACCTGCCCACCGCCGTCTCCGGCGACGGCTGCTATCTGATTGACGCCAGCGGCAAGCGTTACTTTGACGGCTCCGGCGGCGCCGCCGTGTCCTGCCTCGGCCATTCCGACGCCGATGTCATCAAAGCCGTGCAGGACCAGGCGGGCAAGCTGGCCTTTGCCCATACCGGCTTCCTCACCTCTGAACCGGCCGAGGAACTGGCAGACCTGCTGGTGGCCAACGCGCCGGGCGATATTGACCGGGTCTATTTTGTCTCTGGCGGTTCTGAGGCCACTGAGGCGGCCATCAAACTCGCCCGCCAGTACCACCTGGAGCGCGGCGAGCCGCAGCGCCGCCACATTATCGCCCGCAAGCAAAGCTATCACGGCAACACCCTTGGCGCGCTGGCGGCCGGCGGCAACGAATGGCGCCGCACTCAGTTCGCGCCGCTTTTGATCGAAATCTCCCATATCTCCCCCTGTTACGAATACGTGGGCAAGGCGGAGGGCGAGAGCAGCTATGACTACGGTCAGCGCGTCGCAAATGAGCTGGAGGCGGAAATCCTCCGCCTCGGCCCGGAGACCGTGATGGCCTTCATGGCGGAGCCGGTGGTCGGCGCGACCTCCGGCGCGGTGCCGGCGGTTGAGGGCTATTTCAAACGCATCCGCGAGATCTGCGACCAGTACGGCGTGCTGCTGATCCTGGATGAGGTGATGTGCGGCATGGGCCGCACCGGCCATCTGTTTGCTTGCGAGGCGGACGGCGTGGCCCCCGATATCCTGTGCATCGCCAAGGGGCTGGGCGCCGGCTACCAGCCCATCGGCGCCATGCTCTGCACCAAGCAGATCTACGAGGCGATTGAGCACGGCTCCGGCTTCTTCCAGCACGGCCACACCTATATTGGCCACCCGGTGGCAACTGCGGCCGGCCTGGCGGTGGTCAAAGCGCTGCTGGAGCGCGGGCTGGTGCAGCGCTGCGCCGAGATGGGTGAAAAGCTGCAATCCGCGCTGCAAGACCGCTTCGGCCAGCATCCCAACGTTGGCGACATCCGCGGACGCGGCCTGTTCCGCGGGGTTGAGCTGGTGGCCGACCGCGAAACCAAGGAGCCCTTCGACCCCGCCCTGGCGCTGGCCAAGAACATCAAGAAGGCGGCGTTCCAGGCGGGCCTCATCTGCTACCCGATGTCCGGCACCCGCGACGGCCAGAACGGCGACCACATCCTGCTGGCGCCGCCCTTCATCATCACTGAGGAACAGATCATTGAGGTGGTGGACAAGCTGGAAACCGCGATCACCCAGTGCCTGCCGCAAATCTAAGCGGTTGGAAGAAATGACGCATCGCCCGGCTGCAGGCCGGGCAGCGCCCGTCCCGCCCCTCACGGGGCGGGCGCTTCGCTTCCCACCCCGCCGGGACGGGCGCTGCCCTCAGCGAAATTCGCTTTCGGCAGCGCCCAGCTGCTCCAGGATGCTGGCATAGTTTTCCACGCCTTGCGCCCCGGTCATCAAATGGCGGCCGTTGAACACCATCGCAGGCACCCCGCGGATGCCTTGGCTCACCCAGAACGCCTCGCGCTGGCGCACGCTGTCCGCATGTTTGCCGCTTTCAAGCGCCGCCCGCGCTTCCGCGCCGTCCAGGCCGATACTCTCTGCCGTCTCGACCAGCATCTCAAGCTCCGAAACATCCTTGCCATCAGTGAAATAGGCAGCCAGCAGCGCCTGTTTCATCGCATGCCCTTTGCCGCGCTCTTCGGCCCATTCGATCAGCTGATGCGCCTGGAACGTGTTGTAGATCCGCATCCCGTCAAAAAACCGGAAGGTGAACCCCAGCGCCTCGCCCAGCTCCGTCAGTTGCGCCCTAATCTGCGCGGACTGTTCAGCAGTGCTGCCGTATTTCGCCGCCAGATGCGCCCGCAGCTCCTCGCCCTCCGGCACCATATCCGGGTTCAGTTCAAACGGCTGCCAATGAATGTCCAGCGCCACGCCGGCCCGGCGGGCGGCAAAGGCCAGCTGGCTATAGCCCACCGCACACCAGGGGCAGACCACGTCGGAAATGATATCGACCCTCAGGGCTGGGCTGTTTGCGGTTTTGGCCATTGCCGGTCCTTTGCGCTGCATTGTTGCTGCACTGAAAATGGGAACGGTAAGGGCAGAAAACAACTGTCGCAGACAGGCTTGCCTGCCGCGCGGAACTCTCCCAACGTGGCGTCAGCACCCAAGACCTGAGGCCCCGATGACCACGCACCCCTCCGAAAGCACCACCCCGGCCAACACCCCGCGCACCCGTGCCAAGGCGCGGCATATCCTGGATAACTACTACATCGGCCCGGCCCGCGATGCGGCGGTGCTGGAGATCTGGGGCTACACCCCGCGCGTCACCTATGCGCCGGGCGACACCGTCGCGCTGCACGTCTCCACCACTGCCGGAACCTGGGATCTGGAGATCGGCCGCGACGGCGCAGACTATCGCCCGGTGCTGCGCGAGACCGGCCTGAAAGGCACCCATCAGCCAACCCCGGCGGATTGTTCAGTCAAAGGCTGCGATTGGGAGATGTCCTACCAGTTCACCATCCCCGATGACTGGCCGGAGGGCGGCTATCTGATCACCCTAAGTGCCGAACGCGACGGCGACCGCGTCGAGGAACATCACCTGATCCTGGTCCGCCGCGCTCCGGATCGTCCGGCGGCCCCTTATCTCCTGGTCTGCGCCACCGGCACCTGGCTCGCCTACAACTGCTGGGGCGGCTCGAACCACTACCAGGGCATCACCGGCCCCGAAGGCAACGCCTTCGCCCCCGTGGTCTCCACCCAGCGCCCCTGGACGCGCGGTTTCTGCAAGCTGCCCCTAGGCGCCCCCCGCGCGGTGCCCGAAACCCCGCATGTGCCGGGCGGCATGGTGCGCTACCCCTACATGGAATGGGCTTATTCTTACGGCTACTCCAAGAAATACGCCTCCGCCGGCTGGGCCAGCTATGAACGCCACTTTGCCCGCTGGGCCGAGGCGCAGGGCTATGAACTCGACTTTGCCACCCAGCACGACCTCGAGGCGGACCCGGACCTGCTCAGCCGCCACAAATGCGTGGTCTTCGTGGGCCACGACGAATACTGGAGCGCCAACATGCGCCGCGCCGTCGACCGCTATTCCGAAACCGGCGGCCGGGTGGCGCGCTTTGCCGGCAACTTCCTGTGGCAAACAAGGATCGAGGACGAAGGCCGCACCCAGGTCTGCTACAAATACAACGCCGCGCAGGACCCGCTGTCGGGCACCGCGCAAGAACACCTGACCACCGCCGCCTGGGAAGTGGCCCCGGTCAACTGGCCGGGCACAAAGACCTTTGGCGCCAACGGGTTGCAGGGCATGTACACCGGCTTTGGCCGCTGTGCCGGCCAGAACAGCGGCGGCTACACCGTCTACCGGCCCCAGCATTGGGCCTTTGACGGCGCCGAGCTGGGTTATGGCGATCAGATCGGCGGCACCTCGCGGATCTTCGGCTATGAGGTGGACGGGGTGGACTACCGGATGGAGGACGGCTTGCCCTATCCCACCGGCAGCGACGGCGCCGACCCGCAGATGCAGATCCTGGCGCTGGGTCTTGCCACCAACATAGAGCCCGATCACGGCATCTGGGGTGAGACGATCTATATCGGCGACGGCGACGCGGTGTTCAAAGCGGAAGCGATGCATGGCGCGGCGACGCCCGAAACCGTCGACCGCTCCGCCCGCGGCAACGGGGTTATTGTGCACTGGCAACGCGGGGCGGGTGAGGTCTTCAACGCCGCCACCTGCGAATGGGTCATGGGCCTCACCCGCCGCGACTGGCAGGTCGAGCGCGTCACCCGCAACGTGCTGGACCGGTTCGGGGCGTAATGAAAGGGTAATTTGCAAGCAGGCCCGCAGATTTCTTGACCGTAGAGATATTGCGGTAAGGGCCGCAGAGACCCGCGGGGTGGCGCATCGCGCCGCCCCATGGGGGCGGGTCATGCCGGAGGCATGCCTTCGGCATGACGCGGCCCGGCCTGCAGCCGGGCGGGAGCTTTTTGGCTGGCGGGGCGCGAACCTGCGGTAGCAGGCGGTGTCAAAATGCGGCCGGATGTTTCCCCGCCGCAGATTTCTGTTGACCTGTCAGGCGGCTGCGCCAAAGTCGGTCTGCGCTTGGGAGGGCGCGGCTGGGAGGCACCAAACATGGCAGACTATGACCTGATCCTGCGCGGCGGGCATCTGATCGACCCGGGCCAGGGCATCGACCGCCCGATGCAGGTCGCCTTTGCCGACGGCAAGGTCGCCGAAGTGGCCGCCAGCATCAGCGGCACCGCCGGCCGGATTGAGGATGTCTCAGGCTGCCTGATCACCCCCGGTCTCATCGACCTGCACACCCATGTCTATTGGGGCGGCACCTCGATCGGCATCGCGGCAGATGACTACGCCAAATCCAGCGCGGTCACGACGCTGGTCGACACCGGCTCCACCGGCCCCGGCAACTTCGCAGGCTTCCAGCACCATGTGATAGACCTGGCCGAGGCGCGCATCCTTGTCTACCTGCATATCTCGCACGCCGGCATCTTTGCCTTCTCCAACCGCGTCATGGTCGGCGAGTCCGAAGAGATGCGGCTGATGGATCCGCTCACCGCGCTGGAAGTTGCCAGGGCCAACCCGGACACCATCATCGGCATCAAGGTCCGCCTCGGCGCCTGGACCTCTGGCATCCACGGCATGGCGCCGCTGGAATTCGCCCTGCAGGTCGCGGAACAGGCCGGCCTGCCGCTGATGGTCCACATCGACGACCCGCCGCCCTCTTATGACGAGGTGGTCCGCCGCCTGCGCCCAGGCGATGTGCTGACCCATTGCTTCCGCCCCTTCCCGAACACCCCGCTGACAGGCACCGGCGAGGTGCGCCCGGCCGTGCTGGAGGCGCGCCGCCGCGGCGTGATCTTCGACATCGGCCACGGCATGTCGTCCTTCTCGGTCCAGGTGGCGCGGCAGATGCTGGCCAATGGGTTTTGGCCCGATACGATCTCCTCGGACGTGCACACGCTCTGCATCGAAGGTCCGGCCTTTGATCTGCTCACCACGTTGTCGAAATTCCTGGCCCTCGGGATGCCTTTGCCCGAAGTGATCCGCGCCGCCACTTTGAACGCCGCCGCCGCCGTGCAGCGGCCGGAACTGGGCACGCTGGCGCCGGGCACAGTGGGTGACGCCTCGATCCTGCGTTTGCAGGAGGGGGCGTTCACGTTTGAGGACGGCGACAAGGAAGCATTTGAAGGCACGCAGAAAATCACTGCGGCCGGAACCGTATTGGGAGGCAGGATATGGCAAATCACCTGACGCAAACCGTCTATCTGAACGGCAGTTACATGGCCGGAGCCGAGGCAAAGCTTTCGATCTTTGACCGCGGGCTGCTGTTCGCCGATGCGGTCTATGAGGGGCTGGGTGTGCTCGATGGCACGGTGATTGACTTCGCCATGCATATGGGACGCCTGCAGGCCTCGATGGCCAAGCTGAATTTCCCTGTGCCGCTGGCGCCGGAGGAAATCCTGGAGATCTGCAACCACCTGATTGCAGAAAACAATCTAGCCGAAGGCTTTATCTATCTCCACATCACCCGGGGCGAGGCAAACCGGGATTATGTCTACAGCGGCACCCTGAAACCCAATGTCTTTGCCTTCAGCCAGGAGACTGTTTCAGGCAAGGCCGATGCACCGGTCTCTGGCGTCTCCATGAAGTCCCACCCCGACCTGCGCTGGAAGCGGCGGGACATCAAGACCTCGAACCTCTTGGGCCAGGTGATTGCCAAGACCGCCGCCTCCCGGGCCGGTGCCTATGAGGCGCTGATGGTCGATGACGATGGTTTTGTGACCGAAGGCGGTGCCACCAGTTTCTTCATCATCCGCGGCCAGACGCTGCTGGCGCGTCCCGTGACCAACGAGATCCTGCACGGCATCACCCGCCAAACCATGCTGCGGGTGGCCGAAGAGCTGGGCTATGCCATTGAAACCCGGCGCTTTACCCTGGAGGAAGCGCTGAGTGCGGATGAGGCCTTTCTCACCGGCGCCTCCAGCTATGTAGAGCCGGTGGTGGAGATCGACGGCCAGCCCATCGGCGCCGGAGCGCCCGGCGACTTTACGTTGCGTTTACGTGCGGCTTACCTGCAAGCCGTCCGCTCCGCCTGACCCCGAAGGACCCGCCCATGCCCCGGATCGACACGCTCCTCTCCGCCTTCCCCCGCGCCCCCCTGCTGTCGCAGCCAACCCCGCTGGAGCGGCTCGACCGGCTGTCGAAGGAGCTGGATATCGACCTCTGGATCAAGCGTGACGACCTCACGGGCCTCAGCTTCGGCGGCAACAAGACCCGGCAGCTGGAATTCTATATCGGCGCCGCGCGGGCGGCTGAGGCCGACACCATCCTGATCACCGGCGCGGTGCAGTCGAACTTTGCCCGCACCGCCGCCGCCGCGGCTGCGAAATACGGTATACAGGCGGTGCTGCAGCGCGAGGAGCGGGTGCCGGGGATGGACCCGCTCTACCACAGCAACGGCAACGTCTTCCTGTCGGATATCCTGGGCGCCGAAGCCATGAGTTACCCGGAGGGAGAGGACGAGGCCGGCGCTGATGCCGCGCTGGAAGCCCGCGCCGAAGAGCTGCGCGCGGCGGGGCGCAGGCCTTACATCATCCCGCTCGGCCTTGGCCACGCGCCGCTGGGTGCGCTGGGCTATGTGCAGGGCGGGGCAGAGCTGGCATCGCAGATCGGCGGCTTTGATGCGGCGGTTGTGCCCTCGGGCAGCGGTGCGACCCATGGCGGTTTCCTGACCGGGGTGCGCCTATCGGGGATCACCGCGCCGGTTTATGGCATCTGCGTGCGCCGGGATGCGGCGCAGCAGCAGGCGCGGCTGGAGCAGGTGACGGCGGAACTGGCCGGGCTGATGAACATCCCGCGCCCCTTTGCCGGTGACGGCATTCTCACCTGGGACGGCGCGCTTCCCCCGGGGTACGGACGTGCAGGTCCCGCCACCCGGACGGCACTGCAACGTATGGCGGCAGCGGAGGGCATCCTGCTGGATCCGGTCTATTCCGCCAAAACATTTGCGGGCCTGTTGGGGCTGCTGGAGGATGGCGCGATCTGCAAGGGCCAGAAGGTGCTGCTGCTGCATACCGGCGGGTTGCCTGCGCTGTTTGCCTACCAGAATGAACTCGGGTTCGGCGGTGCCGGGTCGTGATCCTGTGCTGCGGTGAGGCCTTGATCGACATGTTCCCCGCAGAGACCGCCGCGGGAGAGGCTGCCTATGTGCCTCATTGCGGCGGGTCGGTGTTCAACACGGCGCTGGGCTTGGGCCGGCTCGGCGCCCGTGCGGGGCTGTTCGCCGGGCTGTCTTGCGATGTATTCGGCCAGCAGCTGCGCGGCGCGCTGGCAGCGGCCGGGGTGGACGCTTCTTTGGCGGTCACCAGCCCGCGGCCCAGCACTTTGGCCTTTGTGCATCTGACCAGAGGGGAGGCCAGCTACAGTTTTCTGGACAGCGGCTCGGCGGGAGCGTCTCTGTCAGCGGCAGATATTCCGGAGGTGCCGGACAGCGTGGAGGCGCTGTTCCTTGGCGGCATCAGCCTGTGCAACCCGCCTGCGGCGGAGGCCTATCTTGCCCTGGCCCGGGGGAGGCGGGCCGGCGGGTGGTGATGCTGGACCCGAATGTGCGCGCGGGTTTTGCGCAGGACGAGGCGGCCTACCGGGCGCGGCTGCGGGAAATGATCGCGCTGGCGGATATCGTGAAGATCTCGCAGGAGGATCTTTCCTGGCTCTGTCCCCGCGGGGACAGCGGAGAAAAACTGCGGGAGCTGAGAGCCGCCGGGCCAAAGCTTCTGCTGCTGACCCGCGGCGGGGAGGGGGCGGAGGCGCATCTGGCGGATGGCCGGATCGTGCAGGCGGATGCGGTTCCGGTTGAGGCCGCCGATACGGTGGGCGCGGGGGATACGTTCAACGCGGGCTTTCTGGCCAAGGCGCAGGAACTGGGCGTTCTGCAAGCGGCGGCTGCGGGCACGGCCGCCGTAGAAGACTTGGAAACCTGCCTGCAATACGCGGTGAAGGCGGCCGCCGTGACCGTCTCCCGCGCTGGGGCAAACCCGCCTTGGCGCCGCGAGCTGCCCGGATGATTTTGCGATGGTTTAACGTTGTCCGAGCTGGCTGGCGTCGCGGGCCAGGGCTTCGATGGCGGCCCAGCCGCCGGCCTTGACCAGATCCTTGGGCGCCACCCAGCTGCCGCCGGCGCAGACCACATTGCCGAGGCTGAGGTAGCTTTCAGCATTGGCCGGGGTAATGCCGCCGGTGGGGCAGAAGGAGATCTGCGGCAGCGGTGCGCCGATGGCCTTGAGCGCGGCTGCGCCGCCCGAGGCCTCAGCCGGGAAAAACTTCAGCATGCCATAGCCGCGGGCCAGGAGCCGCATTGCCTCGGTTGCGGTGGCAGCACCGGGCAGCAGCGGCAGGCCGATGGATTCACAGGCATCCAGCAGGTAATCGGTGGCGCCGGGGGAGACGCCGAACTGCGCGCCTGCGTCCTTGGCGGCTTCGGCGTCCTTGGGAGTGATCAGCGTGCCGGCCCCCACGATGCCGCCCTTCACCTGCGCCATTTCGCGGATCACGTCCAGCGCTGCACCGGTGCGCAGGGTGACTTCCAGTGCGGGCAAACCGCCGGCAACCAGCGCCTGAGCCAGGGGGCGGGCGTGGGCCGCGTCCTCGACCACCAGCACCGGCATCACCGGCGCCAGGGCACAGATTTCGCAGGTGCGCAGGCTGGCGTCCTGAGGGGTTATCCGCATCGCTTAAACTCCAAACACGCTGGCGCCCTCATCCGCCGAAGCGACCGAGCGGCGGAACAGGGAAAACAGCTCGCGCCCGGTGCCGTGCTGATAGGCGCTGAGGTCGGCAGTGGCAGGTTCGCGGTCCATGGCGCCGTCTGTCAGGACCTCCAAAGTGCCTTTGACCGCGTCCAGCCGCAGCATGTCACCGTCCTGGATCCTGGCAATCGGGCCGCCGTCCAGGGCTTCGGGCACCACATGGATCGCCGCCGGGATCTTGCCGGAGGCGCCGGACATACGCCCGTCGGTGACCAGCGCCACCTTCTGGCCGCGGCCCTGCATGATGCCGAGGAACGGGGTCAGGCTGTGCAGTTCCGGCATGCCGTTGGCCTTGGGGCCCTGGAAACGGACCACCACGATCACGTCGCCGGTCAGCTCACCTGCCTTGAAGGCGGCCTTGGCGTCTGCCTGGTCGTGGAAGACGCGGGCCGGGGCCTGGATCACCTGGTGTTCCTTGGCCACAGCTGAGACCTTGATCACAGAGGTGCCGAGGTTGCCGGTCAGGCGTTTCAGCCCGCCGGTTTCCTGGAACGGCGCCTCTGCCGGGCGCAGCACCGCGTCGTTCAGGCTTTGGCCCGGGCCCTCGCGGAAGGTGAGGCCGTCCTCAGAGAGGAAGGGCTCCATTACGTAGTGCTCCAGCCCTTCGCCCGCGACGGTTTTGGTGTCCGGGTGCAGATGGCCGGACTTCAGCAGTTCGCCGATCAGATAGCCAAGGCCGCCCGCGGCGTGGAAGTGGTTCACGTCGGCGAGCCCGTTCGGGTAGACGCGGGCCAGCAGCGGCACCGCGTCAGAGAGGTCTGCGAAGTCCTGCCAGTCGAGGATGATGCCGCCCGCACGGGCCATGGCGATCAGGTGGATCAGGAGGTTGGTGGAGCCGCCGGTGGCCATCAGCCCGACGATGCCGTTGGCAAAGGCCTTCTCGTCCAGCACGTCGCAAACGGGGGTGTAATTGTTGCCAAGCGCGCTGAGCGACAGGGCGCGTTTGGCGCCCTCCACCGTGAGCGCCTCGCGCAGCGGCGTGCCAGGGGTGACAAAGGAGGAGCCGGGCAGGTGCAGCCCCATGAACTCCATCAGCATCTGGTTGGTGTTGGCGGTGCCATAGAAGGTGCAGGTGCCGGGGCCGTGGTAGGCGGCCATTTCCGCCTTCAAGAGCTCCTCGCGGGAGATTTCCCCGGCGGCGAACTGCTGGCGGATCTTGGCTTTTTCGTCATTGGCGAGGCCGCTGGTCATCGGGCCTGCGGGCAGGAACACCGCCGGGATATGGCCAAAGGCCTGGGCGCCGATCACCAGGCCGGGCACAATCTTGTCGCAGACGCCGAGGAAGACGGCCGCGTCGAAGACATTGTGGCTGAGCGCGATGCCTGCGGCCATGGCGATGGTGTCGCGGGAGAACAGGCTGAGCTCCATGCCCGGTTCGCTTTGGGTGACGCCGTCGCACATGGCGGGCACGCCGCCCGCGACCTGCGCGGTGCCGCCTGCGGCGCGCACGGAATCGCGGATCAGGCCCGGGTAGGCCTCGAACGGCTGATGCGCCGACAGCATGTCATTATAGGCGGTGACAATGCCGAGGTGGCCCTTGCTGCCCTGGGCCAGTGTTTGCTGGTCCGCGCCGGTGGCGGCATAGGCGTGGGCCTGGCCCGAGCAGGACAGATGCGCCCGGGCAGGCCCCTTGCCGCGGGCCGCGCGCATCCGCTCGAGATAGGCCGCGCGGGTGGCCTCGCTGCGGGCGATGATGCGGTTGGTGACGGCGGCCAGTGTGGGGTTCAAACTCATTTGGTGCCTTTGTAGCAAACTGCGGTGCCGAAGGGGAGGGCGGCCGGGCTCAGGTTCCGATACTTCGCCAGCGGCGGCCATCGCGGTGGATCAGCAGCAGCGAGTCGTCGGGGCCCGCGCTGCCGCTGTCGTAGGCCTGCGGGGTGTCGCCCGCCTCCTGCCAGCCGGCGATGATGGGGTCGGCCCAGGCCCAGGCGGCCTCGACCTCGTCGCCGCGCATGAACAGGGTCTGGTTGCCGCGGATCACATCCATGATCAGCCGCTCGTAGGCGTCTTGCGGGCGGCCCGATTCCGGCAGCTCGTCGGCAAAGGTCATGTCGAGGTTGGCGCCGGTGAGGCGCATGCCGCCGGGGCCGGGGTCCTTGATGGTGGTCTTGAGGGTGATGCCCTCGTCGGGCTGCAGCCGGATCACCAGCACGTTGCCGTGCACCGGTCCGAAGCCCTCGAAGATATTGTGCGGCGGGTCGCGGAAGTAGACGGCGATCTCGCTGACCCGTTCGCGCAGGCGCTTGCCGGTGCGCAGGTAGAAGGGCGTGCCGGCCCATCGCCAGTTCGCCACTTCAGCTTTCAGTGCGATATAGCTTTCGGTGCGGCTGGAGGGGCTGCCCGCGTGGTCGCGGTAGCTGGTTCCATCTTTGCTGCGGTACTGGCCGCGGGCGATGTTGGACTGCGGCACCGGGCGCAGGGCCTCGATCACCTTGACCTTCTCGTCGCGCACTGCGCCAGGGGTGAACTGGGCGGGCGGCTCCATCGCGGTGAGGCACAGAAGCTGCATCAGGTGGTTCTGCACCATGTCCCGCATGGCGCCGGATTTGTCGTAGTATTCCTCGCGCCCCTCGATGCCGATGCTTTCGGCGACGGTGATCTGCACATGGTCGATGTGGGAGGAATTCCACAGCGGCTCGAACAGTGAATTGGCAAAGCGCAGCGCCATCAGGTTCTGCACAGTTTCCTTGCCCAGGTAGTGGTCGATCCGGTAGATCTGCCGCTCTTCGAAGTGTTCGCGCAGGGCGGCGTTCAGCTGTTGCGCCGAGGCAAGGTCGTGGCCGAAGGGTTTTTCCAGCACAATGCGGCTGTCGGGGGTGGCGATGCCGGTCTCGCTGAGGCGGCGGGCGATGCCGGGGAACAGCGAGGGGCCGACCGACAGGTAGAAGGCGCGCACGCAGCCGTCGCGCAGTTTCCCGTGAATCATGTCCCAGCCGGCCGCGCCGCGGGCGTCGACGGCGACATAGTCCAGCAGGGCGGTGAAGGCCTCGATCTCCGCGGGGGTGGTTTCCACATCCTGGCCGAAACTGCGGATGGCGTCGGCGGTCTGGGCGCGGAATTCCCCGGCCGACAGATCGCTGCGGGAAGAGCCGATGATGCGGCAATCGCTGCTGAACTGGCCGATCTGGAACCGGTGGAACAGCGCCGGCAGGATCTTGCGCCGGGCCAGGTCGCCGGTCGCGCCGAACAGCACGAGGTCGAAAGGGTCAACTGGTATGACGCGCGAAACCATTGATTTTACATCGCTGTTCTATTGGGGCGGCCGGAAGCCGGAGGCCGGGCCATTGTGCAGCCTGGGGCCGGGCAATTCAATTCCCCCTGCTGGCACACCGCCGGTTAAAGTTGAGTTATCGCTAACATATAGCGTTTGCCAGGACCATCGGAAAATGCCGCTGCCGCCCCTGCCGAAAATAGGTCAGTCGTTCTGTCCAAATGTTTCGCGCGCGAAACATTGGGTCAACAGTGCTGAACAATTGTTCAGGTCTTCTTAACTTCCCGCTTGAATTGATCCGCGGCTTCGGGAAAGGGGAGGCCATGAGCACGTTTCACTGCCCCAATTGTGCCAGCCCGGTGGAACCGGCAGCCGCTTCGGTCAAACTGACCGGGTGCGGCTCCTGCGGCACCACCTTGTTCATCGAGGATGATCAGGCGCGGCTGGCGGGCGAGGCTGGTGTCATGCATGAGGCGCCGATGCTGTTCGGGCTGGGCAGCACGATCCGGCTGGGCGGTCAGACCCTGCAGATCCTGGGTCACGCACGGTTCTCTTACGGGCGTGGTTTCTGGGAGGAGTTCTGGGCGCTGGATCGCAGCGGCTCCCCCTGCTGGGTGTCGCTGGATGAGGGCGATATCGTGATGCAGCGGGGGCTGAAGCGCTCCGCCTGGCCGCGCTATGACGGCTATCTGAAACTTGGCGGCACCCTCAATTACGAAGGCGAGCTGTTTACAGTCTCCGAAGAAGACGATGCCGAATGCGTTGCTGTGCGAGGCAGTTTCGATCAGGCGCTGATTGTTGGCGAGCGCTACCGCTTCGTGAACCTGCAGGGCGAGGACGGCACGCTTTTATCAGGCGAGTTCCAGGGCAGCAGCCGGGAATGGTACCGCGGCCAGTGGTATGATCCGTTCGAGGTCGAGGTGCTGGCATGAGCCTGAGTGCTGAGCTGAAGGCGGTTGACTGCACCTCCTGCGGGGCCGGGCTGGACATCCTCGGCGGCGGCCGGGTGACGGTGCATATCTGCCCTTACTGCGGCACCGAGCTGGACGCGCTGGACAATTACCGTGCCATCCGCCAGTTCAACGACATCCAGCGCCCGGTCAGCCCGTTTAAAATCGGCATGACAGGCACCCTGTTCGGGGCCGAATACACGGTGATCGGCACCCTGCAGCACGAGGAACGCTGGGGCGCACGGACCTGGATCTGGGTGGATCATCAGCTTTATTCACCGACCCACGGCTATGCCTGGCTGACGATCGAGGACCGGCATCTGGTTTTCACCCGCCGTTACCGGCGTCCGGTGTGGATGTCTGCCGATTGGGTTGAACGTGCGGAATACCGGCCAAAGGTCCATGCCAATGACCGGGCCTTCCAGTATTACGATACCTCAACCAGCCAGATTACTTTTGCCGAAGGTGAATTTACCTGGTCGCCCGTTAAGGGTCAGCAAACCACCACGGTTTCAGCGCTGGCCGATGACGCGATGCTGGGGTTCGCCCAGACCGGCAGCGAACGAGAGGCCTGGCTGTCGCAATATCTGCCAGTCAAGGATGCGGAGGCGGGGTTCGGCATCAAGACCGGGCTGAAGCCCTATACGGTGCATCCGCTGCAGCAGTTCAAGACCGGACCAAATTATTGGTTTGTCTGTACGGCCAGTGCAATCTGCGCGTTTCTCTGTCTGATGATCGGGATCACCCTGTCGTCCCCGAGAGGGGAAACCGTGTTGAAGCGCCAGGTGGTCCAAGTTGAGCAGATGCCGGTTGATTTGCCATTTGAAATCACGGACCCCGGCTGGCTGGCCCGGCTGGACCTGAAGGGCGACACCAGGAACAGCTGGGCTTATGTCGAGGTTGAGCTGACCGATCCCGAAGACGAACCGGTGTTCCAGGCAGGACGCACGGTTGAATATTACCAGGGAAGGGACAAGGATGGCTCCTGGAGTGAAGGGGACAATCAGGCATCGCTAACCTTCCGGCCGGAAATGGCAGGCACCTACACGTTGAGCGTGGAGATCGGGGAAAGCGGGCTATGGAGCCCGAATTTTACCTATTCCAGCAGCGGTACAAGCCAGTTCCGTCCTGCCCTTGGAGAGCTGACTGTTTCGGTGGAGAGCGGGCTTTCCACCGGCCGCTGGCTGTTCCTGCTGGCCGCGGTCTTCGGGGCTTTGAGCGCACAGGCGGTGTTCCGTCTTTGGTGGCACCGCAAGCAACGCTGGAGCGGCAGCGACTGGGTAGACGAGGACGACGACTGAACCATGAACCTGTTCCGTATCATCTTTCTGCTCATGTCCGGCGTGTCAATCGCAGGTGCCACCTATGTCTCATACCATGGCTACGGCGGCGAGAGCCGTGACCTGGACACATCGATCCGCGCCGCCAGCGGCGGGCGCTACTCAAACGGTAGTGTAAAGTAACCGGGCCGGGTCATGGAAAAAGGCGTCATCCTTGGACTTGCAACTATCGCAGCGTGTTGCATGGCGTTGTTTGGTTTTTGGTACTTTTCACCGATCCGTGCTTGCACCCTCGAAAGGGTGGCGGTTGGCTTTGATGAAGGAACCGCGCGGGCACTATGCGCAGAATATGCGTACGAAAAAAACGAATGAGGGACCCATGGAGTATTTCTCTGCCATTCAGGCCGCTGAGCTGATCAGCACCGTGTTTTACACCTTTGTCGGCGTGGCGCTGATGGGGGTGATCTGGAAGGTGATCGACTGGCTGACGCCATTTCCGATCATGAAGGAGATTGAGCAGGATCAGAACATCGCGCTGGCGGTGCTGATCGGGTTTCTGTTCCTGTCCATCTCGATCATCATCGCCGCCGTCATCCTGTCATGAGCGCGGCGGCCCCTGATCCGGGGGGCGTGCGGCTGCGTGAGTTCTGGCTCTTGGCGGCGACCTTTCTGGTGGCGGTCTCGGGGCTGATCTATGAGCTGATCGCGGCGACACTGTCCAGTTACCTCTTGGGCGATTCCGTGCGTCAGTTCTCGCTGGTGATCGGGGTGTTCCTGTCGGCGATGGGGCTGGGCGCCTGGCTGTCGCGGTTTGTGGGCGGCGCCATGAGCGGCTTTATCTGGGCGCAGATCTGCCTTGGCGTTGCTGGCGGCTTCATGGCGCCTGGGATCTTCTTTTCCTATGCCTGGCTGGAGAGCGTTTCGGTGCCCTTGTACGGGCTCTTGGTGCTGGTCGGTGTGCTGTCGGGGATGGAAATCCCGCTGATCGCCCGGGTGCTGAAGGAGATCGGCGCACCGGAGTTCCGGTTTGAGAACGTGCTGAGCGTCGACTACGTGGGGGCGCTGGCGGCCTCGGTGGCGTTTCCCTTGCTGATCATCCCGCAACTGGGGCTGATGTCGGCGAGCCTGAGTTTCGGGGCGCTGAACCTCGGCGTTGCGGGACTGTCGCTGTGGGTGTTCCGTCCGGCGGCCAGCCGCGGTCAGGTTGCTGTCTGGGCCGTGGTCTTTGCCGCCACGCTGACGGGGCTGTGGCAGTCGGAACGGCTGGTTTCCGTGGCCGAGGCGGATCTGTTCGAGGATGACATCATCCTGAGCGAGGCAACGCCCTATCAGCAGATCACCGTGACCCGCTACAGGGACCGGGTGCGGCTGTTCCTGGATTACTCGATCCAGTTCGACACTTTGGACGAGCACCGCTATCACGAAAGCCTGGTGCATCCGGCAATGGCGATGGCACCGCGGCGCAAGGAGGTGCTGATCCTGGGCGGCGGCGATGGCATGGCGGTGCGGGAGGTGCTGCGCTGGGCGGAGGTGGAGCGGGTGACGCTGGTGGATCTTGATCCGCGGGTGACGGAACTGTTTCGCGATCATCCGCAGCTTTCGGCATTGAATGGCGGCGCGATGAAGGATTCACGTGTGACGGTCCGCAATTCGGATGCCTGGCAGTACGTTGAGGGCACCGATCAGGTGTTTGACGTGATCATCGCCGATCTGCCGGACCCCAAGAACCTGGCGCTGTCCAAGCTCTACACCCGCCAGTTCTACGGCGCGCTGATGGAGCGGTTGAGCGCGCAAGGGATCATGGTGACCCAAGCTGGCTCGCCGCTGTTTGCCCGCCGGGCGTTCTGGTCGGTGGCCAGGACGCTGGAGGCCGCACGGAACCCCTATGCGCCCGGGGAGGGGCTGCGGGTGACCCCCTATCACGCCTATCTGCCGAGTTTCGGCGATTGGGGGTTTGTGATGGCTGCGCCGCAGACGCTGAAGCCTCGGGCGCTGGACTTGCCGGAGGGGCTGAAGTTCCTGAACGGCGCAGTCTGGCAGGCGGCACAAGTGTTTGCTGCGGACACCGGGCCGGTGGCGGCGGAGGTCAATACGCTGCAATCCCATGCGCTGGCGGGGTATTATCAGGAAGGCTGGGACCAGTGGTTTGAGTGACCGCGTACTGCGGGCGGCCGTTTCCCGGCACGGGAAACGGCTCGGGAAAATTGATTTTTCCGGGCCGGAATTCGCGCCGAATTCCGGCGCCCGCGGCGGCGGTCAGCCCTCGGGGGAGGTTATGTCCCAGGCGGCGAGCAGTTTGGGCAGCGCGGTGTCCCAGTCCATTACCCCGGATTTCGCGGCCCAGTCCTGATACTGGCGGATCATTTCCCGTGCCCGGCGGTCTTCGCCCTTGATGATGTTGTTGAGCTCGGTGCGGTCGGCGTCCATGTCGTAAAGCTCCCAGTCCTGGCCGTGCAGGCGCACCAGCTTGAACTGGCCCAAACGCATCGCGGCGTTGCCTTCGTGTTCGAAGAATATGGGCTGCTGGCGTTCCCAGTCGCGGCCGCGCAGCAGGGGCAGCAGGCTTTCCCCTTGCATCGGCTGGATCTCCTGGCCGCCGAGTTCGTTCAGGTATGCGGCCCCGGTGGCTTCGAGGATGGTTGGCAGAATGTCCACCACATGGCAGGCCGCATGAGCGGCCGGGCGTGCTGCGAACCCATTGGGCCAATGCGCGACCAACGGGGTAGAGATGCCGCCTTCGTGGACATAGTGCTTGAACAGCCGGAACGGCGCATTGGAGACATTGGCCCAGGGCTTGTCATAGCTTTGATAGGTCAGCGCATCGCCAGGCATGACGTCGGGACGGTTGCCCATGGTGATCCGGCGGCCATCGCGGGTGACATCGGGGAAAAACTTGGCCCAGCCGTCCTCGGCCATGAACTCGGCACAGCCGCCATTGTCGGAGAGAAACAGGATCAGCGTGTTGTCGAACTGCTCCAGGCGTTTCAGTGCTGCAACAAGCGTGCCGATGGATTGGTCCATCCGGTCCACCATGGCGGCATAGGTGGCCATTTTGCGCGCTTCCCAGCTGCGGTTCTCCTCACTCTCCCAAGGATGCACATCCTTGTCGCGCGGGGAGATCTGCCAGTTCGTCTGGAACAGGCCCATGGCATTCATCGTCTCATGGCGGGCTGTCCGGGTTGCGTCCCAGCCCGTGTTATAGACACCGTCATAACGGGCGATGTCCTCGGGGTGCGCATGCAGCGGCCAATGCGGGGCTGTATGGGCGAGATAGAGGAAGAAGGGCTGACCGCTGGCAACGGAGTCTTCGATCATGCCGATGGCTTTGCCGGTGATCGCATCGGTGAAATAGAAATCGTCCGGGAAGGTTTCCACCCGGCTGTCATCTTCGAGCATGTAGTGGGGCGAGAAGAAATGGGTGACGCCGTCGACGATGCCGTAGAAACGGTCGAAACCACGCTGGCGCGGGGTGGGGTGGTCCAAATCGCCGACCCGCCAGCTGTCCACCTCACGGGCCATGAAGTCTCCTCCGACATGCCATTTGCCGCTCATCAGGGTTTTGTAGCCCGCTTCGCGCAGGTGTTCGCCGAGGGTTGCGGCGTCATTGCGCAGGAAGCCCTGATAGGCAGGCGTGCCGAGATTGGCGCCCATGTGGCCGATGCCGGCGTCGTGCGGGTAAAGCCCGGTCAGCAGCGACGCGCGGGTCGGGCAGCAGCGGGCGCAATTGTACATCGCGGTCAGCAGCGCGCCGTTCCGGGCCAGCGCATCGATGTGCGGAGTGCGGATTTCCGATCCGGTGCATCCGAGGTCGGCAAAGCCCATGTCGTCGGCGAGGATCAGGATTACATTGGGCCGGCTGGTCATGCGAATCGCGCTCCGCTGTGGTTTGTACCGAGTATGCGAGGGAATGGTTCAGCGGAGAATTGAATAATTTGATCAAATCTTGCCGAGGGCTGCGTCAGCGGCTAAGCATGTCCGGCAGACACATTGGCGCCATCAGGGAGGAGTGCCCATGACCCCGCTAGCAGGCCTGAAAGTGGTCGAAATTGCCCGTATTCTTGCGGGCCCCTGGATTGGCCAGTCGCTGGCGGATCTCGGCGCCGAGGTGGTGAAGGTGGAAAGCCCCGATGGCGATGACACCCGCAAATGGGGGCCTCCGTTCATCGAGCGGGACGGCGACAAGACCGCTGCCTATTACTATGCCGCCAACCGGGGCAAGGACTGTGTGACTGCCGACTTCCGTACCGAGGAAGGAAAGCAGGCGGTGATTGATCTGATCAGGGATGCGGACATTCTGATCGAGAACTTCAAAGTTGGCGGCCTCAGGAAATACGGGCTGGATTACGAGAGCCTCTCGCAGATCAATCCGCGGCTGATCTATTGCTCTGTCACCGGTTTCGGCCAGGATGGCCCTTATGCGGCGCGGGCGGGCTATGACTTCCTGCTGCAAGGCATGTCCGGGCTGATGTCGATCACTGGCGCGCAGGACGGCCAGCCGCAGAAGGTGGGGGTGGCGATCACTGACATTGTCACCGGGCTGTATGGCACCATCGGCATTCTGGCGGCGGTGGAGCAGCGCCACACCACGGGCCGGGGCCAGCATCTGGATATGTCACTGATGGATTGCGCCACGGCGCTTTTGGCGAACCAGGCGATGAACTACCTGGCGACCGGTGACAGTCCGGTGCGGCTGGGCAATGACCATCCGAATATTGCACCCTATCAGGTGATGGCGGTGAAGGATGGCCATGTGATCCTGGCGGTGGGCAATGACGGGCAGTTCCAGCGGCTGTGCGATGTGCTGCGGCTGGCAGAGGCCAAGGCAGACGCCCGGTTCCAGACCAACCAGCTGCGGGTGGCCAACCGCAAGGCGCTGACGGCGATCCTGGAGGAGGTGCTGGCGGGGTGGACGCAAAGCGACCTGCTGGCGGCATTGGAGGCGGCGACGGTGCCAGCGGGGCCGATCAACACAATCGGCCAGGCCTTTGAGGATCCGCAGATCCAGCACCGGGGCATGCAGATTGAACCGGAAGGCGTGCCGGGGGTGCGGGGACCGTGGAAGTTTTCGGAAGCGGAGCTGGCGTTGGAGAAGTCAGCGCCGAAGCTGCCGAAGTGACCACCCGGCCGATAGGCCGGGCAGCGCCCGTCCCGCCCCCCACGGGGCGGGCGCTTCGCTTCCCACCCCGCCGGGACCGGCGCTGCCCTCTCCGTGTGAAAGCAAGGTTCTGCTAAATGTTCACATCCACACTCAGTGGCAGCTCTTCCCCTAGCAAGCGGCGCACTTTGGGGTCCAGGCGCGGGCTGTCCTCGCGGCAGGCGCCGGTGGCAGTGAGTGCTTCGCGCGCGGTCACCCGTTCGCTGATCCGGACCCAGACGGTGCGGGCGGCGTAAGGCGGCTGGTCGGCGCGGGCGGAGATCCCCAGCACCAGCCCTTGCAAGTAGGAGGTCTGCTGCGGGTGGGCGGGCATCAGCACCGTTTCGGACAGGAAGCCATGCGCCCGGCGGGGGCTTTCGTACATGCAGATCCGGTTGTTGTGAAACACCGCCATGCCGCGGTAGCGGCCGCGCTGGCGGATGCTGCCGTCACTGGCGGCGGCGCGCTCGAAGGTGTCGGTGACCACATGGCCGTCCTCTTCGCGCAGGCGGATCAGCGTGCGCATGACCTGGCCGGGCCAGGTCGGGGTGCGGTAATAGCCGTGGAAGAACCCTAGAAACCGCCGCATGTGGCGGGCCTGGCCTGCAAATTGCGCGCCGAAATGCTTGGCAGGGGCCGCGATACCTGCGCGCTGCGTGCCTTGGGCCTGGCGGAAGTCCTGGTGCGGAGCAAACAGCTGCTCTTCCTCCAGCCCGAAAAACTGGGCGATGCGGCGCAGGTTGTGGGCGGAGGGCAGCCCGTGGCCGTTGAGGTAGCGGTTGAACTGCTGGCGGTTGATGCCGATGCCGCGGCAGACCTGGGCAATGCTGCCGGTCTCGGCGCAGAGCCTGCGCAGGTTGCGGGCAAAATCTTCTTGCATCGGCGCGGCCTTCTTCGCGGTTTGGCTGGCAAACTGCGTACATCCGCTTACACCCGCGGACAAGTGCTGCCTTTTCATGCGGGGCAAGTTTGGGGAAGGTGGAGCCAAGGGGCGCGGCCCGGATTAATAAGAAAAGGAACAGCAAATGCCCGGCGCATTCACCATCATTGAGAACACCTGGATCACCCTGCCGGATGGGCGCAAGCTGTCGGCGCGGATGTGGATGCCGGAGGGCGAGGGGCCGTTCCCGGCGATCCTGGAATATCTGCCCTACCGCAAGCGCGACGGTACTGCGCCGCGCGACGAGACCACGCATCCGGTGTTTGCGGCCGAAGGCTATGCTTGCGTGCGGGTGGATATTGCGGGCACCGGCGACAGCGAGGGGGTGTTTGACGACGAATACTCCGAGCAGGAGCTGAGCGACGGTGAGGCGGTGCTGGAATGGATCGCCGCGCAGGACTGGTGCACCGGCAGTATCGGCATGATCGGCATCAGCTGGGGCGGCTTCAACGGGCTGCAATTGGCGTTCCGGCGGCCTGAGGCGCTGAAGGCGGTGGTGTCGGTGGCCTCGACCGTGGACCGTTACGCCGATGATATCCACTACATGGGCGGCTGCCTGCTGAGCGACAATGCCAATTGGGGCAGCCAGATGTTTGCCTATCAGTCGCGTCCGGCGGACCCGGAGCTGCGCAGCGACTGGCGCGAGGACTGGATCCGCCGGATCGAGGAGATGCCGTTCATGCCCGCCGACTGGCTTCGGCATCAGGCGCGGGACGGGCAGTGGACGCATGGTTCAGTCTGCGAAGACTGGTCCGCGATCCAGGCGCCGGTGCTGGCGATTACCGGCTGGGCCGATGCTTATGTGAATGCGCCGCCTGCTTTGGCGGCCAATCTGCAGGTTCCGGCCAAGGCGATGATCGGCCCGTGGGAGCACCGCTATGCCCATATCGCCAAGCTGGACCCGGCGGATTTCCATGGCGAGGTGCTGGCCTGGTTCGGCAAATGGCTGAAGGGCGAGGAGACCGGGGCCGAAGACCTGCCGGACTACCGCGTCTACATGCAGGAGCATTTCAACCCGACCATGCAAAACAAACCGCGCCAGGGCCGCTGGGTGGCAGAGGCCGCATGGCCGTCGCCCAATGTGCAGGAACGGGTGATGCATCTGGGTGCGGGCGTTCTGGCTGATGCAGCCGCAGGCGGCACGCTGGCTGTCAGCAGCCCGGCAACCGTGGGGCAGGCGGGCGGTTATTTTTGCCCGGGCATGCGGTTTGACAATGAGCTGGCGGGCGATCAGGCGGAGGATGACAGGCTGTCGGCCTGTTTCGACACCGCGCCCTTGGCGGAGCCGCTGGAGATGCTGGGCCGGCCGCGGGTGAAGGTTGCGTTCAGTGTCGACAAGCCGGTGGCGCAGCTGGTGGCGCGGCTGTGCGATGTCTCGCCCGAAGGTGTCTCGCAGCGGATCAGCTTCCGGCCGCTGAACCTGACGTGTCGTGATGGCTTTGAGGCGCCGCAGAAGCTGGTGCCGGGGGAGCGCTATGAGGCCGAGATCGAGCTGAACGAATGCGCGCATCATTTGAAGCCGGGGCATGTGCTGCGGCTGGCGCTGTCCACATCATACTGGCCGATTGTCTGGCCGGCGCCGGAGGCGGCAGAGGTGACGCTGCATCTGGAGGGCTGTTCACTGGTGCTGCCGGAACGCCGGGTCTCCGACGAGATTGACCCGCAACAGCCCGGCGCGCCGCGGGACTACCCTGTGTTGCAAGCAGAGCAACTGCGCGCGGCGGGCGGCACGTCGAAAACCTGGACCCGCGACGATGGCGCGCTGGTGCTTGATACTATGGATGACTACGGCAAGGCGGTGGATCCCTATCACGGCATGTGCGTTGGCAGCCATGTGACCATGCACTACGAGGTGCATCCCGATGACCCGGCCACGGCGGCCTTTGCCAGCGACTGGAATTTCGAGTTTGAGCGCAGCGGCTGGCAGGTTGCGATTGATACCGAGAACAAGGTGACCTGCGACCGGGAGAACTTCTATCTCTGGCGCCGGGTGACGGCCTATGAGGGGGCAAACAAGGAAGTTGTGCTGACCAAGGAGTGGAGCGAGACGATTCCCCGCGGCGTGCTGTAAACCCGGGCAGGATGCGGGCGGATTTTCGGCAATTCGTCCGCATTTGCCTTGGTTTTGACATAGTGCGTTACCAAAAGCACACAGGGCCTTAACCATTTGATTGCAAATTCAGCTCTCAGCGGGCTGCCGTTGCCCTTGCTGCGCCGGATCGGCCAGTATCGTGGTTAACGAGCGGTTAACAAACAGACTTGAGGGCGGGAAATGCAGCTTTCCGTTGTTGTGCCCTGCTATAACGAAGAAGAGTTGGTCCCCCTGCTAGTGGAGCGGCTGGTGCAGGCAATTGAACCATGGGCGCAGGACGCCGAGATCATCCTGGCGGATGACGGCTCCAGTGATGCGACCTGGGCTGCGATCGAGGCGGCCCATGCCAAATATGCTGTGGTGCGGGGTATCCGGCTTTCGGCGAACCGCGGCCATCAGGTGGCGCTGACAGCCGGGCTGGAGGCTGCACGCGGTGCCCGGATCTTCATGCTGGATGCCGACCTGCAGGATCCGCCGGAAATCCTGCCCGACATGATGCTGATGATGGACCGGGGCTATGACGTGGTCTACGGGCGCCGGGCGGAACGGCAGGGCGAGACTCTGTTCAAGAAAATCACTGCCTATGGGTTCTACCGTTTCCTGAACACGCTGTCGGATGTGGACATCCCCAAGGACACCGGCGATTTCCGCCTGGTCAGCCGCCGTGCGCTGGACGCGGTGCTGGCAATGCCGGAGCGGGCGCGGTTCATCCGCGGCATGTTCGCCTGGGCCGGCTTCAAGCAGATCGGGCTGGAATATGTGCGCGACGCGCGGGTGGCCGGTGTCACCAAATACCCGTTTCGCGCGATGCTGCGCTTTGCCACCGATGCGTTGACCGGGTTTTCCACCAAGCCGCTGAAGATGGCGACACGGCTGGCCTTCCTGAGCCTCTACGTGACCTTCCTGATGGCGGTCTATGTGTTCCTGTCGCTGGCGCTTTACAGCACCGCGCCGGGCTGGGCCTCGATGCTGCTGGCGATCTCTTTCTTCTCCGGCATTCAGCTGCTGACGCTGGGGATCATGGGGGAGTACATCGGGCGGCTCTATATGGAGAGCAAGCAGCGGCCAATGTATTTCCTGTCGGAGGAAACCGGCCGCGGGGAAAAACCGGCGGACCCGGTCAAGATCGAGCCCGCGCCGCTGCGCAAGGAAGCGTCCTGATCATGGGCGATGCGGGGCAGATCCTGCGGTTTTCGGTTGTCGGCGCCGCCGTGGCCGGGCTCTATGTGCTGGGCTATTCGGCACTGCTGGCCGCCGGCATGGCGCAGCCTGCGGCCAATGCGCTGGCCTTTGCCGTTGCGGTTGCCGTGCAATATGTCCTGCAGACCGCCTGGACCTTCCGCCGCCCGCTGGCGCTGCCGGATCAGATGGCGCGCTTTGCCTGCACCATTGCCGCGGGCTTTGCCGTCTCGGCGCTGATCACCGGAGCCCTTGGCCCGGCGCTGGGCTGGGCGGGCTGGCTGTCTGCGGCTGCCGTCACGGTGATCCTGCCCATTCAAAACTTCATCATTTTCCGCCTCTGGGTCTATGCCGCGGCTGGCTGAGGAGCAAACGGAGCAACCATGTCCCATATCTATTCGAACGAGTTCTACGACTACATCGACCAGGGCGCGCGCTCCTCGGCGCAGGCGATGATCTCGGTGGTGCAGCCGCAGCTGCAGGCGGGCAGCGTGCTGGATCTGGGCAGCGGCCGCGGCGTGTGGCTGAGCGAATGGATCAAGGCGGGTGTGCAGGATGTGGCCGGGGTTGACGGCGATTATGTCGACCGCGGCCGGCTGGCGATCCCGCGCGAGCAGTTTCACGCGGCAGATCTGACCAAGCCTTTTGACCTGGGCCGCAAGTTCGACCTGGCGCAAAGCCTGGAAGTGGGCGAGCACCTGCCCGAGGCCGCTTCGGAGAAGCTGGTGGACAGCCTCACCCGACATGCAGACCGGGTGCTGTTCTCGGCTGCGGTGCCGGGACAGGGGGGCGAGTTCCACATAAATGAAAAACCGCTGTCCTTCTGGCAGGAGATGTTTGCCGCGCGGGGGTTCACCGCCTTTGATTTTGCCCGGCCCAAGTTGAAGCACATGGAGGGCGTTGAGCCCTGGTACCGCTACAACACCGTGCTTTATGCCAATGCCGCGGGCCGCGAAGGCCTGCCGCAGGAGGTGCTGGCGGCAGAAGTGCCGGCCGGCCAGAAGGTGCCGCTGGCGGGCAGCCTGGGCTGGCGCATGCGGCGCGGGATCGTGTCGCTGATGCCGCAGCCGATGGTCACCAGGATCGCCCAGGGCCGCGCTGCGGTGCTGGCGCGCCGCGCCCGCCGTCTGCAAGAGGCTGCCGGATGACATTGGCCGCAGCAGAGGGCAGCGTTTCCCACCCGCAGGCCGCTCCCCGGCTCCGGGAGCTGGTTGGCGCGGTTTACGGCGGCCTGCTGCTGGCGGCGCTGTTCCTGTTGCCGGATCCGATGATCCGCCACGACGATTACCCGGCGCTGCTGGCTGAGCCGGGGCTGTTTTACACCAAGACTCTCTCCGAGGGGCGCTGGCTCAACTACTTGTGGCATCTGCGCGGTGTGGTGACCCCGGCCTGGGTGAATTACCTGGCGTATCAGCTGCTCTGGGCCATCTACCTGGCTTGTCTGGTGCACAATGCCTTTGGCCGCGAGGCGGAGCTCTGGCAGCGGGTGGCGGTGGCGCTGATCGCTGGCTTGAGCTTTCCCTGGATCCTGATTTCGCTGTGGTTCAACACGCTGATCCCCGGAATGGCGGTGCTGGCGCTTTACGGCTGGCTGGCCACCCGGCTGGACGAGCGCGCCTGCCGCTGGCTGATGCTGGTGTTCGTGCCGGTGTCGCTGATGGCCTATACCACCTTTCCCTTCCTGATCCTGGCGCTAAGCCTGACCCGTGCAGGCGTGACCCGCTCTGCCCGGGACCTGGCCGGGCTGCTGGCGCTGTTCATTGCCAGTTTCGCCTTGGGGATGCTGGCGATCTACACGCTGAATTTCTTCGAACATGGCATTTTTGGGGTGCCAATGGCCGAGTGGCGGAACCCGAGCCCGGCACATGACCTGGCCTCGGCGCTGGAAAACACCAGACTGGCCTGGGAGTTTCTGAGCGGCCTGGCGGTTAAGGGCTCATACGCCAACACGCCGCTGATGCTGATGCAGGGCGCAGTGCTGGCAGCGGCGGTCCGGAGTGTGCTGCGGCAGGACAGATGGCGGGCGCTGTACATGCTTTCCGGCGTGGCGCTGGGGCTGGGGCTGATCTGCTTGCAGGTGGTTCGCACCGGCATCGACATGCCGATGCGCTCCGGCGGTTTTCTGTGGATCTTTTTTGCGGTCTTGCTGGGGCTGTTTGCCATTTCCTTGCAGCAAAACGGCCGGGCGCGGCTGGGCCGCTACTTGCTGGCGCTGACGGCGGCGGTCTATGTGATGTTTGCGCTGATGCTGCAGCAGTCTTATGCGCGCTGGCCGGCGTTGAGCCGGGCGATGGCGGTGGAGCTGCAAGCCGCTGAGGGCCCGGTCTATGTGACCGGTACTTACCTGTCGCTGGAGGCCGCGGTGAAAGCGGACCTGCAGGAAACCTATGCGATGGAAGCCCGGTTGGAGCTGTTGACCGGGCGCGATGTCATCATGTGCGAACGCACCCCCGAGGCCTGTGCGGAGTTGCCAGAGGCACTGCACGGCGGCTTGCAGGGAAGCGGGTTTGAAGTGCGCGCGGTTAAGGGCGGCTCTGTTCTGATGCTCTCGCCGGTGGCGCTGCGGGACGGGAAACTGGACGCCGCCCGCAAGCGGCGACAGCAGGATTGAGAAAGCTAAGCTGCCTTCAAAAATCGAGACCCAGATCGAGAGTGCGGGCCGAATGCGTCAGCGCACCCGAAGAGATGTAATCGACACCGGTGGCGGCCACTTCGGCGATGCGCTCCAGCCGCATGTTGCCGGAGGCTTCGGTCACCACATGGCCCTTTGCCATGTCCACGGCCTTGATCAGGGTGGGGGTGTCCATGTTGTCCAGAAGCACGACATCGGCGCCGCCGGTGGCAATAACCTCGGCCAGCTGGTCCAGGGTATCGACCTCGATCTCCACCTTCATCATGTGGCTGACGGAGGCCTTGGCGGCTTCCAGCACCGCCTTGACGCCGCCGGCGGCAGCGATGTGGTTGTCCTTGATCAGGATGGCGTCCGACAGGCCGAAACGGTGGTTGTAGCCACCGCCATGCAGCACCGCCTGTTTCTCGGCAATGCGCAGGCCCGGGGTGGTCTTGCGGGTGCAGGTGATGCGGGTGGCGGTGCCCTTGGTTTCCGCGGCAAAGGCGGCGGTCAGGGTGGCAATGCCGGTAAGCCGGCCGGCAAAGTTCAGCGCGACGCGTTCGCCCGACAGGATCGAGGCGGCGGAGCCTTCGATGGTCATCAGCGTGTCGCCTTTTTTGCAAGGCGACCCGTCGGGCAGCAGGGTCTCGACCTTCAGCCCGGCGTCGACCAGGTGAAAGGCGATGCGGGCGATCTGCATTCCAGACACGACACCATCCTCGCGGGCGTTCAGCCGGGCGGAGTAGGTGGCAGAGGCCGGGATCACCGCGCGGGTGGTAATGTCGCCGTTCTGACCCAGGTCCTCCATCAGCGCGGCGCGTACCATCGGTTCGAGGATCAGGTCGGGCAGGGTGGCGAATTGGGTGCTCATGTCAGCTCCTCTTGAACCTTGGTGCGGATGGCCAGGGCCTCATCCAGGGTGATGCGGGTGCGGTGCGCCTGCGCGGGGTCGGCCTCGGGGAAGTCGTCGCGGAAATGGCCGCCGCGGCTCTCCTCGCGCTGGAGCGCGGCGGCGGCGATCAGCGTGGCGGTGGCGCACATGTTGATGAAATTCTCGTCGCTTGCCTGTTCGGCCTCGAGCCGGGCAATGGCGGCGAGCGCCTGCTTCAGTCCTTTTGCCGTGCGGCGGACGCCGGCATGGGCGGTCATGGTCTCGCGCAGGGACTTCACCGCTGCCGGGTCCAGATCCGGTCCGCCTTCGGGGAACGACGGACGGACTTCACAAGCGTTGTCTGCGAGGTTCAGGCTGCCGATATCCTGGGCCGCGTTGCGGGCATAGACCAGCGCTTCCAACAGGCCATTGGACGCCAGACGGTTGGCACCGTGCAGGCCGGTCGAGGAGGCCTCGCCGCAGACCCAGAGGTTCTGCAAACTGGTGCGGCCCTGCATGTCTGCTTCGACCCCGCCCATATGGTAGTGGGCGGCAACGGCGACGGGGATCGGCTGCTGCACCGGGTCGATGCCGGCGCGGGCGCAGGTTTCAGCCACGGTGGGGAAGCGGCTCAGCACCTCGGCGCCCAGGGCCGCGCGGGTGTCGAGCATCGGGCGGCGGCCGCCCTGGGTCTCAGCAAAGATCGCGCGGGCGACGATGTCGCGGGGGGCGAGTTCGGCGTCGGGGTGCGCGGGGACCATGAAACGTTCACCATCGGTATTGACCAGCACCGCGCCTTCGCCGCGCAAGGCTTCGGTGGCCAATGGCGCCGGGTCCTCGCCGATATCAAAGGCGGTGGGGTGAAACTGCACGAATTCCGGGTCGGCAATGCGGGCGCCGGCGCGGGCGGCAAAGCCGATCACCTGGCCGCGGATGCGGGGCGGGTTGGTGGTGTGGGCGTAAAGCCCGCCAGAGCCGCCGCCTGCCAAGAGCACGCCGGGGCAGTTGATCAGCATCGGGGCGGAGGGTGCATCGGCGCGGGTGATCCAGATGCCGGTGACGGCATTGCCCGCGGTTTCCAGCCGCACAGCCTGGGTGTTTTCCAGCACCTGCACGGATGGTGCTGCACGCACCGCGGCAATCAGCGTCTGCATGATCTGGTCGCCGGCCTGGTCGCCCTTCACCCGCACCACGCGGGCGGCGGAATGGGCAGCCTCGCGGCTCATCACGTAGTTGCCGTCAGCGTCCCGGTCGAAGGGCGTGCCAAGCTCAGTGAGGTCGATGATGTGCTCGCGGGCAACCCGCGTGACCATGGCGGCAACCTCGGGGTCGACGGTGCCGGCGCCTGCCTGCAGGGTGTCGTCCGCATGCGCCTCGGGCGTGTCATGGGCGGCCATGGCGGCCGCCACGCCGCCCTGCGCCCAGGCCGAGCTAGCGCCTTCGCCCAACGGCTCGGGCGAGATCACCAGAACCGGCCGCGGTGCCAGCTCAAGCGCGGCGTAAAGCGCGCCCAGGCCTGCGCCGGCAATGACGATACGGCCGGTTTCGATCACGGATCAGATGCCCAGTTTCTGGCTGAGGTCGATCATCCGCTGCACCGCGACACGGGCCTTGTCTGCGACTTCCGGGTCGACTTCGACCGGCTCGGACATGGTGTGCAGCGACCACAGGATCTTCTCCAGAGTGATCTTCTTCATGTAGGGACACATGTTGCAGGGGCCGACAAAGTCCACCTCGGGCAGCTGGTCGGCGATGTTCGAGGCCATCGAGCATTCGGTGATCAGGAGGGCCTTTTCGGGCTTCTCGTCGGTCACATATTTGACGATGCCGCTGGTGGAGCCGGAGAAATCGGCCTCAGCCACCACATCCGGCGGGCATTCCGGGTGGGCGATCAGCCGGGTGCCCGGGTTCCATTCGCGGAAGTCGCGCAGGTCCTTGGCGGTGTACTGCTCGTGCACGATGCAGGAGCCTTCCCACCAGACGATGTTCTTTTCCGGCACCTGATTGGCGATGTTCTGCGCCAGATACTGGTCCGGGGTCATGATGATGGTTTCTTCTTCCATCGCCGCCACGATCTGGGCCGCGTTGGAGGAGGTGCAGCAGATGTCGGACGCCGCCTTCACCTCGGCAGTGGTGTTCACATAGGTGACCACCGGCGCGCCGGGGTAGCGGCGGCGCATTTCCTCGACACCCTCGGCGGTGATCGATTCCGCCAGAGAGCAGCCCGCTTCCATATCCGGAATCAGCACGGTTTTTCCCGGGCTCAGGATCTTGGAGGTTTCGGCCATGAAGTGCACGCCGCATTGCACGATCACATCGGCCTCGACCTTGGTCGCCTCGATTGCCAGCTGCAGGCTGTCGCCGACCACGTCGGAGATGCCGTGGTAGATTTCGGGCGTCATGTAGTTATGCGCCAGAATCACCGCGTTGCGCTGCTTTTTCAGCTCGAGAATTGCCGCAACGTAAGGCGCATGGGTGACCCATTCGACGGGGTTCACCACGCGGTCCATGCGTGCGTAGACGTCTGCCATCTTCTCGGCCAGGGCCGGATTGGGCGCCAGATCGTAATGGGTGGCGAGCTGATCCCGCATGGATTGCAGGTCGAACATGGCATTTCCTCAAGGTTGCGTCCGGGGTGACACTTTGGGCGGGGGTTGTTTCACGTTCAATACGCGCACGCAAGCACGCGGAAGCGGATTTGGAGCCAAATGCGGTGATTTGGCGCTAACAGGCGGCATCTTTGGGAAGCCGTTGTTTTCCAGATGGGTATCTGCTGCGGCATTTTCCAGTCGCGATGCCGTTTTTGGCTGTCCTGGAGTCCTCTCCTGTGATTTGGAGCCGCGGCAGGCCATGGTAGACCGGACCGGTGCAGGGCTTTTGGGAGAAAAACGGAGCGCGATGACTGATCTGTGGGCAGGATTGAGCCAGGCCTTTTGGCTGCTGGTGACGCTGGACGCGGATCTGGTGGAGATCACCTTGCGCTCCTTGCGGGTGACGCTGACGGCGCTGGCGATTGCTTGTGCCATTGCATTGCCGCTGGCGGCCTTTCTGGCGGTGCGCCGGTTCCGGGCCCGCCGCGCCACAATTGCGGTGCTGAACGCGCTGATGGGGCTGCCGCCGGTGGTGGTGGGGCTGATCGTCTACGTGTTCCTGTCCCGCGCCGGGCCTTTGGGGGTGTTTGGTCTGTTGTTCACGCCGACGGCTATGATCATCGCGCAGGTGATCATCGTGGTGCCGCTGGTGGCCTCGATTGCACACCAAAGCTTGCGGGAGCTGTGGAGCGATTACCATGACCTCTTGATCTCGATGAACGCGACCCAGCTGCAGCGCATCAAGGCGCTGCTGTGGGACGGGCGGCGGGCCTTGCTGACAGCGGCATTGGCGGGTTTTGGCCGGGCCATTGGCGAGGTCGGCGCGATCATGGTGGTCGGTGGCAATATCGACCACGCCACCCGGGTGCTGACCACGGCCATTGCGCTGGAGACCGGCAAAGGCGAGTTTGCCATGGCGCTGGGTCTGGGCTTTGTGCTGATTGCCCTGGCGATTGCAGTGAACCTGTGCATCCACTGGCTGGGCCGCACTGAGAGCGAGGGGCGCTGGTGATGCAGATGTTCCCTTTGGTGGCCAAGGGCGCGCAAGTGCGCCGCCGCGGCAAGGTTCTGGTTGGCCCTGTCGATCTGACTTTGGGCGGGCAGGGGACCTCGATTGTCATCGGCCCTAATGGTGCGGGCAAGACTACGCTTTTGAAGATGCTGCATGGCATCGTGCGGATGAACGGTGGCAGCCTCGATTGGGCCTGCCCGCTGGAGGAAGCGCAAAAGCGGCAGGCCTTTGTGTTCCAGACTCCGGTGATGATGCGGCGCACGGTGATCGACAACGTCGCCTATCCGCTGCGGCTTACGGGTGTTGGGCGCAAGGATGCGCGGGCCAAGGCGGCGGATTGGGCCTCCCGTGTCGGGCTGGGCGATATCCTGCAACGGCAGGCCACCATGCTGTCGGGCGGCGAGCGGCAAAAGCTGGCGCTGGCCCGTGCGCTGGTGCGGGAGCCGGAAGTCCTGTTTCTGGACGAACCCTGCGCCGCGCTGGACGGCCGCGCGACGCGTGAGATCGAGGAGATCCTGGCACATGCCTCGGACAGCGGCACAAGGCTGATCATGTCCACCCACAACATGGGGCAGGCCCGGCGGCTGGCGGACGAAGTGATCTTTGTCCTCGGCGGCCGCATTCATGAATTCAGCCCGGCGGGGGATTTCTTTGCCGGGCCCGGGACGCCTCAGGGGCGTGCATTTCTGAACGGAGATATTGTCGAATGAAACGTCTGATTTTGGGCGCAGCTGCATCACTGGCGATGGCTGGTGCGGCCTTGGCGGAAGAGATGAAGATGGCGGTGACCACTTCCTTCCACAATTCCGGCCTGGCAGAAGTTCTGCTGCCTCAGATCAAGAAGGACCTGGGACTGGATGTGCAGCTGCTGGTCGTCGGCACCGGGCAGGCGATCCGCCTGGGCGAGGCGGGTGATGTGGATGCGATTCTGGTGCACTCGAAAAAGGCCGAAGAGGCCTTTTTGGCCGGGGACAACGGCACCCATCGCCGCGAGATCATGTACAATGATTTTGTCTTCATCGGCCCCGCGGGTGATGCTGCCGGGATTGCGGGTGCTGAAGATGCAGCTGGTGCACTGCAGAAGATTGCTAGCGCAGAGGCGGCCTTTGTCAGCCGCGGCGATGACAGCGGTACGCATAAGAAGGAACTCAGCCTGTGGGATGCTGCCGGGCTGGAGCCGGAAGCCTTTGGCCCCTGGTACCGCGCGGTTGGCGCCGGCATGGGGGCCGCTTTGAACACGGCGTCGGGCATGGACGCCTATATCATGTCGGACCGGGCCAGCTGGCTGAACTTTGGCAACAAGGGCAGCCTGGCATTGCTGTTTTCCGGCGACCCGGTGCTGTTCAACCAATACGCCTATATCCCGGTAAACCCTGAAAAGCACGGCCATGTGAAAAATCGCCTGGCGATGGAACTGGAGGCCTGGCTGGTGTCAGACAAGGCGGCGGAACTGATCAACAGCTATCAAATCAGCGGCGAGGCGCTGTTCGTCTTCAACGCGGTGCCGTGACCTGCTCTGCTGCAGGTATCCGGTTTGCAGCAGGGCAGGCGCGCCGCGCAGTGCGCAGAATGCGTGACCGGCGAAAATGCCACTTACGCAAACGGTTATGACATGCCAGACTGCGCGCCATGACGACGGACTATCAATCCCCCGGCCTGAAAAACGCCCAGCCGCGCCTCTCCAAAAGCGCTGCTGCGGATCCTTTTGGGCTTTCCTCCAAGCGGCAGAACGCCCGCCACAGGTTTCACTTTGTGCTGCTGCCAGGGTTTTCCCTGCTGTCGCTGGTTTCGGCGCTGGAGACCTTGGAAAACGCCAACCTTTGCAGCGGTGAAGCGCTGTATGACTGGGTGCTGTGCAGCATCGAGGTGGGGCCAGTGGCCTCTTCTTTGGGAATGCCGGCCGAAGCTGGGCAAAGCCTGGACGATTGCCGCGACCCGGCTGACATCGTGCTGGTCGGCGGCTGGCAAACCAAAGAGCTGGAAAGCCGCAAGCTGAGCATTTGGCTGTCGCGCCATGCCCGCGGCGGGGTGCGGGTTACCGGACTGGCCACTGCCGCCTTTGTGCTGGCGGATGCCGGGCTGCTTGAGGAGGCCCCGGCCACACTGCATTGGCAGTTCCGTGACAGTTTCCGCGAGATGTACCCGGAGGTAGAGCTGAGCGACAGGCAGTTTGTGTCGGATGGAGACCGTTGCACCTCATCCGGCGGAGTGTCTTCAATCGACCTGTTCCTGGATCTGATTGCACAGGATCACGGCCAGGCCTTTGCCGAACGCGTGGCGGAAAGCATGAATTACGGCATGATCCAGGAGGTGCAGCGGACCATCAGTGCGGTGGCACCGGTGCGGACCCGGGTGCGCAACCCCAAGCTGGCGTCGGTGATCGGAGCCATGGAACAGAACCTTGAGGAGCCGCAGCCGCCCTCGGTGCTGGCCAAGCAGGCGGGGATTTCCGCCCGCCAGCTGGAGCGGCTGTTCCGCAGCCAGCTGAATGTGACCCCCAAGCAATACTACATGCAGCTGCGGCTGCGCCGGGCGTATTTCCTGCTGACCCAGACCCAGATGAGCGTGCTGGACGTGGCGCTGGCCTGCGGCTTTCAGGCCTCCAGTCATTTCTCCAAGTGTTTCCGTAACGCTTATGGCACGACCCCGGCCCAGATGCAGCGCGGCGGCTGAAGCGCTGCATCTCAAGCGGCCGGCTGCGCCGCGCGCCAGCGCGGCGCCACGCCCAACTGCGAGGGGCAATGTCAATTGCGCCGGAGCAGGCGGGAGTGCGCCGCCTTACATGTCTCCGCCCACCGTCAAGGTAACCCGGTCGCCGGCGAACCAGGTGCGGCCGAATTCGACTGGCCGGCCTGCCGGGTCGGCATTGATGCCCGTGGTGCGCAGGATCGGGCTGCCTTCCGCCACTTTCAGATGCAGGGCTTGGGTGGCAGTGGCGAGCTTCGCCGTTATCCGTGTTTCGGTGCGGGTGTAATCCTCGATCCCATACTGCTGCAAGGCCGCGGTGACAGAGCGTTGCTCCTGCAGGGCTTCCAAAATGCCCGGGAAGCGGCCAGCCGGAAAAATGCTTTGGAACAGTGCGATGGGCTGGCCGTCTGCCAGCGACAGCCCGTCGTAGACATGCACTTTGTCCCCGGGGTCAAGTTGCAGCGCGTTGGCCTCAGGGGCTGCGGCTGCCCGGGTTTCCAAGGTCAGGATCCGCTTGGCGGGGCTGCGCCCTTCGCGCGCAAGGTTCTGATGGAAGCGCACCCGTTTGCCAATCGGGTAATCCGTTGGCTTGGCAGCTACAAACACCCCTGCACCGCGGCGGGAGTGCACCAGGCCTTGATTCGCCATCTCTGCCAGTGCCCGGCGCACGGTGTGCCGGTTGACGCCAAACCGGGTGGATAACTGCGCCTCTGCTGGCAGCTTGCCGCCGGTCTCGTATCTGCCTTGGGCAATGTCGTCTGTCAGGGCGATGGCGATGGATTTCCAGACGGGGGTGCGGGCCATGTCACGGAACTTTCACAAGATGAGGATTGCGCCGCCCAGGGCAACTCAGATAGCATTTGTCTAGTTGTATAGCAAATATAGACAACCTGGCCAAGAGGCTTAGACAAATGAACACGACTTTACATACAGAGGACCGCAAAGTCTGGATGAGCCTCCTGGCCACTGCTGACGAGGCCCGGCTGACCGCTCTGTGGCAAAAATACAGAGGGGATCCCGCTTGCGAATTCCTCCGCGCGCCCGAAGCGGGCGGCGTCATGATGCGAGGCCGCATGGGCAGCAGCGGCGCTCCCTTTAACCTGGGCGAGATGACGGTGACCCGCTGCACGCTGTCGCTGGAGGATGGAACCGTCGGGCATGGATACGTGCAGGGCCGCAGCAAGGCCAAGGCCGAGATCGCCGCCAAGGTTGATGCGCTGATGCAAACCGGCGCGGCCGCAGGTTTGCGCGCTGCGGTTCTTGCACCGCTGGCGGCGGAGCGACAGGTCCAAAAGGACCTGCGCGCTGCCAAAGCGGCGGCAACCAAGGTCGAGTTTTTCACCATGGTCCGGGGAGAGGACTGATGAGCCTTCAAACCAGCTCCGCTGTCTACGCAGGCGGGTTCAGCAATCCCCCGGTGGCTTCGGCGCATGCATTCCGGGCTGCAATGAATGCGATGGCCCGCCCTGGCGAGGTCCAGGAAATCACCGGCGCCACTCCGCCAGATAGTATTTCCCCAGCCGCAGGGTGCCTGCTGCTGACGCTCTGCGATCCGGAGACCGGCATATTTCTGGCGCCGGGTACCAACTCTGAGGCCGTGCGTGCCTGGCTTGCATTCCACACCGGAGCGCCCATCGTGGCGGCCGAGCAGGCAGATTTCGTCCTTGGCAGCTGGGAAGCGCTGATGCCGCTGACCCGCTTCCGCACCGGCACTCCGGAGTACCCGGACCGTTCTGCCACCTTGATTGTCGAAGTGCCTGGTTTCGGCACGCCAAACGCACAGCTCAAAGGTCCGGGCATCAAGGGCACCGCAGAAATGCAGCTGCCGGAGCTGGCGGCGTTTCAGGACAACGCGGTTCTGTATCCGCTCGGCCTGGATTCCTTCTTTACCTCGGGTTCGCAGGTGGCTGCGCTGCCGCGGTCAACCCAAGTAACTGCGGAGGCTTGAGGGCATGTATGTTGCAGTTAAAGGCGGCGAACGCGCCATCGAAAATGCTCATGCCTGGCTGGCCGAGGAACGCCGTGGCGACAGGAATGTCTCTGAGCTTACCCTCGCCCAGATCCGCGAGCAGCTGAGTTTGGCGGTGAACCGGGTGATGGCGGAAGGCTCGCTTTATGATCCGGACCTGGCGGCGCTAGCGATCAAGCAGTCGCGCGGCGATCTGATCGAGGCAATCTTTCTGATCCGCGCCTACCGCACCACCCTGCCGCGCTTCGGCTATTCGCGGCCGGTGGAGACCGCGGACATGTCCTGCGACCGCCGGATTTCGGCGACCTTCAAGGACGCGCCGGGCGGGCAGGTGCTGGGACCGACGTTCGATTACACACACCGCCTGCTGGACTTCAAACTGGCCGCCGAGGGCGAGGTGCCGGAGGCGCCTGTGTCGGAGCCGCGCAAGGAAGCCACGCCGCATATTGCTGAGTTCTTGCAAGGCGAGGATATTATCGAGCGCGAGCCTGTTTCGGACGCGGTTCCGGGCGATCTGACCCGTGAACCGATGTCCTTTCCAGCCGGGCGGGCAGTGCGGCTGCAGTCGCTGACCCGCGGCGATGAGGGGTTCATCCTCGGTATGGCCTACTCGACCCAGCGCGGCTATGCGCGCAATCATGCCTTTGTCGGCGAACTGCGTATCGGCACTGTGCCGGTGGAGATGGAGATCCCGGAACTGGGTTTTGCCATTGAGATCGGCGAGGTGGAGCTGACCGAATGCGAGACGGTGAACCAGTTCAAGGGCTCCAAGACGGTCCCGCCGCAGTTCACCCGCGGTTATGGTCTGGTTTTTGGCCAGTCAGAGCGCAAATCCATCGCCATGGCGCTGGTGGACCGGGCGCTGCGCTGGGAGGAGCTGGGCGAGGACAACGTTGGTGCCGCCGCACAGGACGAGGAATTTGTTCTGAGCCATGCCGACAACATCCAGGCCACCGGTTTTCTGGAGCACATCAAGCTGCCGCATTACGTGGATTTCCAGTCCGAACTGGAGCTGGTCCGCAAACTGCGCCGTGAAGCGGCGGAGCTGGCAGAAACGTTGTCGGCACGGGAGGCTGCGGAATGAGGCTAGCCTCCCCATCCATCAGTATTGCTCGTTTCGGCGTACCAGTCACCTCCTGGCCGATCAGGATGATTGGGCGACCTGCATTCAGAGCCGTCAAGGCCAATCCAAATCCAAGTGCCATCAGGTTCTTGGCGGAGGCTATCCCTTCGACGTTTCTTTCGACGGTAGTCCCAAAGAACGAACACCCCGAAGGCCAAAATCAAAATCCAGGAAATCAGGGGCGTTTGCATAAAACGGTTCCTGCAACGAATTGAGGCAACATGTCTGACTACAACTTTGCATACCTGGACGAACAGACCAAGCGGATGATCCGCAGGGCGATCCTCAAAGGTCTGGCGGTGCCGGGCTACCAGGTGCCCTTTGCCAGCCGCGAGATGCCGATGCCCTATGGCTGGGGTACTGGCGGCGTGCAGGTTTCGGCCGCCACGCTGACGCCGGACGATACGCTGAAAGTGATCGACCAGGGGGCGGATGACACCACCAATGCAGTGTCGATCCGCAAGTTCTTTGAAAAGACGGCCGGTGTTGAGACCACCGAGGAGACGGAGAAGGCCAGCGTCATCCAGACCCGTCACCGGATCCCCGAGGCAGAGCTGACCGAGGACCAGATCCTGGTCTATCAGGTGCCGATCCCGGAGCCGCTGCGTTTTCTGGAACCGCGGGAGACCGAGACCCGCAAGATGCATGCCCTGCAGGAATACGGGCTGATGCACGTGAAACTCTACGAAGACATCAGCCAGCACGGCGCCATTTCCACAGCCTATGCCTACCCGGTCAAGGTGGAAGGGCGCTATGTGATGGATCCCTCGCCGATCCCAAAATTCGACAACCCCAAGATGGAGATGGCGGCCATCCAGCTGTTTGGTGCCGGCCGGGAACAGCGCATCTATGCTGTGCCGCCCTACACGCAGGTGGTGCCGCTGGATTTCGAGGACTACCCGTTTGAGGCCAGCAAGGCGGATCACGCCTGCGATCTTTGCGGGTCCGAGCACAGCTATCTGGATGAGGTGATCCTTGATGATGCGGGCAACCGGATGTTTGTCTGCTCGGACACCGATTATTGCCGCGCGCGGCGCGAGGCGGGCCACTCCGGCCGCCTGAATGAGGAGGCAGCGTGATGACCCCTTTGCTGCAAGCGAAGAACGTTGCCAAGATGTACGGCGCGCGGATCGGCTGCACGGATGTGAGCTTTGATCTATATCCCAGCGAGGTGATGGGGATCGTGGGCGAAAGCGGGTCCGGCAAGTCAACTTTGCTGAACTGCCTGGCGGGCCATCTGGCCCCCGACCAGGGCCAGGTGATCTTTGACACCCCTGCGGATGGGCCTGTGGATACTGTCACCATGTCCGAACCGGAACGGAGGATGCTGTCCCGCACCGATTGGGCCTTTGTGCATCAGCACGCCCGGGACGGGTTGCGGATGCCGGTTTCTGCGGGCGGCAACATTGGTGAGCGGCTGATGGCTGTGGGGGACCGCCATTATGGCGCGATCCGAGAACGTGCGGTCGATTGGCTGGGCCGGGTTGAGATCCCGGAAAGCCGGATCGATGACCGCCCCTCCGCCTTTTCCGGCGGCATGCAGCAGCGGCTGCAGATTGCGCGCAACCTGGTGACCGGCCCGCGGCTGGTTTTTATGGATGAGCCGACGAGCGGTCTGGATGTTTCTGTGCAGGCGCGGCTGCTGGATTTGCTGCGGGGGCTGGTTCGGGAAATGGGGCTGAGCGCCATTATCGTAACGCACAACCTGGCTGTGGTGCGCCTGCTGGCGGACCGGCTGATGGTGATGAAGGACGGCCATGTGGTGGAAAGCGGGCTGACCGACCAGGTGCTGGACGACCCGCAGCATGCCTATACCCAGCTGCTGGTTTCCAGCGTGCTGCAAGTCTGAGGGCAGGGAAATGATTGAACTGAGCAATGTGAGCAAGAGCTTCACTCTGCACAATCAGGGCAGCGCGGTGATCCCGGTGATGGAGAACGCGAGCCTCACCGTGCAGCCGGGTGAATGCGTGGGGCTGACCGGAGCATCCGGGGCGGGCAAATCCACTCTGATGCGGGTGATTTATGGCAACTACCTAGTGGCGTCTGGCAGTGTGAGGGTCGGCGGCGTGGATGTGGCCAAGGCCGAGCCGCGCCAGATCCTGGCGCTGCGTCGTGAGACGCTAGGCTATGTCAGCCAGTTCCTGCGGGTGGTGCCGCGCGTGCCAAGCTTGGATGTGGTGGCGGAGCCGCTGCTGGCCGTGGGCACGCCGGTGGAGCAGGCTCGTGACAGGGCGGCTTCGCTGCTGGCGCAGCTGAATATCCCGGAACGCCTATGGGGGCTTAGCCCCACCACGTTCTCAGGCGGGGAGCAGCAACGGGTGAACATCGCGCGCGGCTTTGCCTATGAGTACCCAGCGTTGCTGCTGGACGAACCAACGGCCAGCCTGGATGCGCAGAACCGCGCCACCGTGCTGGGGCTGATCGAAGAGGCCAAGGCCCGCGGCGCGGCGATTATCGGCATTTTCCACGACGAAGCCGCCCGAGAGCAGGTCTGCGATCGTTTCGTGGATGTCTCCAGCTTTTCACCAAGGGATGCAGCATGAGTGAGAACCTGCAAAAAGGCCCGGTCATTGCCGTTGTCGGCCCCTCCGGTGTTGGCAAGGACAGCCTGATGTCGGCGCTTGCCGTCTCAGGCCCGCAGCTGCGTCTGATGCGGCGGGTGATCACCCGTGCACCTGAGGCTGGCGGCGAAGACTATCAGGCAGTCAGTGAGCCGGAGTTCTCTGCGCTTGCAGAGGGCGGCGTTTTTGCGCTGCACTGGCAGGCGCATGGTCTGCACTATGGGATCCCGCGTGACATCGAAAAGCTTCGCGAGGGGGCGGCGGGGGTGCTGGTGAACCTCTCCCGCGCGGTGCTGCTGGAAGCTCAGGAGGTTTTCGGTGACGTTATGGTGCTGTCTGTGACGGCGCGGCCTGAGGTGCTGGCAGAGCGTCTGACAGCGCGCGGACGGGAAGATGCCGGAGGGGTTCAGCAGAGGCTGGCCCGGGCGCTCTATCCGCTGCCAGAGGGGGTGGCCCGTGTTTATGAAATCGACAACAGCGGTGCGCTCAGCGCGGCGGTGAACACCGCGCTGGCTGTTATTCAGCCGGAAAGGGCATAGCGGTGGATCAGATGGAAACTGCCATCCTGCGCTTCGCCCGTCAGTGCCAAATCGCTAATCACGAAGGGTACGGGCAAAAGCGGGATCAGGTGCTCCGTCAACGCGGCCTCTGCCGCGGGCAGCTCAGGCTTGGGCAGTTTGCCGGTGAGCGTGATGTGAAAGCGGAACTGGTCCAGCACGTAAGGGTAGCCCCAGCGGGTAAGGTTGCCGTCCTGCTCCGGCGTCAGACCGGCCGCGCGGCGGCGTTCCGCTTCGGCTTCGGATGCAGGAGCGCGGAATTTGTCGAGCTCCGTCACGCAGGCCGCGGCCAGCGCGTTCAGCGTGGCTTGATCCCCAGTTGGGCGCAGGGCCAGGAAACGGCCGAGACGGGCCAGGTGCAGGCCCTCCAGCGTGACGGGTTTCTGAGCTGCGGCCAGCGCTGCACAGGCATTTTCAAGCGCGGCTTGCGTCTGGCCTTCGGCGAGGCGCATCGGCGGTTTCATCGTAGCGTGCAGCCCGTATTTGCGCGGCACGCTCGTGATAGCCGCGATGTCCAGCCCGGCCATTTCCGGATGCGGCAGCTCCGCACCCGCTTCCATGTCCCAGCCCAGCCAGCCGGCGCCGAACCGGCTCCACTCCGCATCGGCGGGCGGGGCGTAATAGATCGCGTATCGCGTGAATGTCACATTGGCCTCCTAAACGTGGCCTTCCATAGCTCGAAAGATGTGAAATTCAGATGACAGATGAATTGATCCTTGCCAATGCCACGCTGGTTCTTCCGGGCGAGATCCGGACGGGCAGCGTGAAGATCGCGGGCGGTGAGATCGCGGATATAGCCGGAGGTGCTTCGGTTCCGGCGGGGGCCGTGGACTGCGGCGGCGATTATGTCTGCCCGGGTTTGGTCGAATTGCATACAGACAATCTGGAGCGCCATATCCAGCCGCGCCCTAAGGTGGATTGGCCGCATGCCAGTGCAATCATGGCCCATGATGCGGAGCTGGCCGGGACCGGCATCACGACGGTATTTGATGCGATGCGGGTCGGCTCGATCAGCCGCCGGGACAGCCGCTATGGCGCCTATGCGCGGGGGCTGGCCTCGGAGCTGCTGGAGTTGAGAGCGGCGGATGCGCTGAAGATCTCGCATTTCCTGCACCTGCGGGCCGAGGTCTGCACCGACACGCTGGTGGAAGAGCTGAATGCCTTTGGTGCCGAGGATCGGGTCGGGCTGGTCTCGCTGATGGACCACACGCCGGGGCAGCGGCAATTCCGGGATATCGCCAAGCTGGAGCAGTATGTAAAAGGCAAGCACGGCTTTGATGATGCGGCCTTCAAGGCGCATGTGGCGCATCTGCTGGAGCTGCAGGAGACCTATGGCACGCTGCATGAAGTGGAGGCGGTGAAGGCTGCCAGACGCTTTGGCGCGGTCTTGGCGAGCCATGATGATACCACGGCAGAGCAGGTGGCGGTTTCGGCCGGCCACGGCATCCGCCTGGCGGAGTTTCCGACCACGGTGGAAGCGGCGCTGGCCTGCCATGCCAATGGCATCAAGGTGATGATGGGGGCGCCGAACCTGATCCGCGGCGGTTCGCATTCCGGTAATGTGGCGGCGCATGAGCTGGCGGAGCTTGAGCTCCTGGACATTGTCTCGTCCGATTATGTTCCGGCGGCACTGCTGATGGCGGCGGTGAAGCTGGGGGAACTGTGGGGGGACATGGCGCGCGGCCTTGGCGCTGTGACCCATGCACCTGCAGATGCGGTGGGGCTGGGCGACCGGGGCCGCCTTCAGGCTGGCAAGCGCGCGGACCTGATCCGCTTCGGCATCAGGGCCGGCACCCCGGCCCTGCGCGGAGTCTGGTCGCGCGGCGTGCGGGTGGCCTGAATGGAACGGGGCAGCGCCCGCCCCCGCAGAGTGGGCGTGCGCTGCCCGGCCTTTGGCCGGGCGGGGCCAGGGTCAGGCGGCGCGGTAAAACATATAGCGTCCCGGCGGAATACCTTCCGGGCCTGCGAGCTCATTGAAACCAACCAGCGGCTGGCCGGAAACGATGATGCCGCCCGGCGTCATGACCTTGGCAATCACGGGTGACAGGGCAGCCGCCTCCGCCACGTCCTTTTCCTTGACTCCGAAACCGAAGTCGTAGTGCGCCAGGGCAATCTTGTGCCCTTCTGCGGCCAGCCGTTCCAGCATCGGCTTGGCCTCGCCCTGCAGGAAGTCCTGCTCCGGCGGCACACAGGAGGGGTGGCATTGCAGCACACGGTCAATCACCCAGATCCGGCGGCCGGTGAGGGTCTCGCGCAGGTGGTCGTAGGTGCGGCCGTTGCCGAGCCCCATGTCCAGCACATCGCCGTCAAGAGGGCTGATCTGTTCCGCGGCCCAGTTCAGCCCGTCGCGCTGGGCGGTGAGGCGGCGCAGCATGGAATCAAGACGGCTCATTCAGGACATCCTTTCATCGTAGATCCAGGCCTCTGCCGGGCCATCGAGCAGGCGTTTCGCAAGCGCGGCCGTGAAGGCCCAGACGGTTTCGTCATGCACCAGGTGATGGGTGAGAAGGCCGTAGGGCTCCGCATTATCCGCCTCGCCCAGGCGGCGGTCGCGCAGCTGGCGGGCCACCTGTGCAATCAACTGTTCCGGGGACACGAGGCTGCGGCCGCCTTTCCAGTTGATCGGGTCGAGGTGGGTGTTTACCCGCAGCAGCCCGGGGGCGGGCTTGGCAGCCTTGCGCGGAGTAAAGGTGGAGACTGCGGTATAGCCCGCGCCTGCCAGCCAGGTCATCATCTCGGGCGAGATCCGGTTCCAGGGCGGCACAAACATCGGGCGCAGGCTGGCGCCGAACATTTCCTGAAGGCTGGAGAGCCCGCGTTCGGCGTCATCCAGAAGCTCTTCCAGTGGCCGGTGGGCGCCGAACTCTGCCTTCTTTTCGCCTGCGGGCGCGTGGTTCTGATGCGCCCAGCCATGCACCACGGGAACCAGCAGCGGGTGTTCTGAAACAAAGCGGCTGAGGTCCGGGGTCACGCCCTGCGGGATCACCGCCAGATGCACGGGCAGGTCAAGCTCCTCTGCCAGTGCCGCCAGACGCTCCAGCTCTGTCGAATGGGACATCGCGTCGTCATCCCGCCACCACAGCGGCAAGGTCAGGCCTGCCTCCTGCCAATGGGTCAATTCCCTGTCCAGCTCGCTCCAGTCCGGTGTCATCCGCGCTCCCCCGCCAGTTCTGCGGCAATTTCCACAGACCGGGCGGCGCCGTCAAACCTGAAACCGCCTGCAACCCGCCTGGGAGCGCGCAAAGCCGAGTTGACCGCAGCGCATAGCGTCTCGGGCGTGAGGTCCGCGGTTTTAACAATTCCGATGCCATTCAAGGAGGCCAGGCTATCAGCGCGCAGGCCTTGTTCGGTCTCGTTTCCTGCATCGAATGGCACCAGAACTGCCGGGGTCCCGGCTTGAAGCAAATCCAGCGCGGTATTGTAGCCGCACATGCTGACCGAAGCGGCGGCGTGGGAAAGCATCTGGCGGAAGTCCTTGCGGGCGGGCTCCAGCAGGGCAGGGGAGCCTGCCTTGGCGAAGGTCTCGATCCGAGCCGCCGCGTCTGAGCCGCCGACCAGCAGGCGCCAGGGCGTCGCCGGCATCAGCTTGGCCGCCTCCAGAGCGGTTTCATAGAGCGGGGTGCCGACACTGCCGCCGCCGGCGCTGATCAGCACCTCGCCGCGGCCAGCCTGCTGCGGGTGCGGCCCTGAGGCGGGCGGGGCGACGTATCCGGTGTAGCGCAGCTTGGTGCCCAGCATCTCAGAGACCGGCCAGCTGGCCTCAAGCCGGGTGGCAGCGGGATCGGAATGGACCAGCACCGCGTCATAGTATTGCGCGATGACCCTATCCGCTTTCTCTGCCTTCTCTGGCTTAGAGGGCGGCGCGAGGATGTCGCGGATAGAGGACAGGATAACCGGCCGCCTGGGCATGCCATGGGCGGCTTCAAGCAAGGCGAGGAATTCCTTGCGCAGAGAGCGGCGGCCAAAGGGGTAGAGTTCGGTGATCAGCACATCGGGCTGCAGGTTTTGCAGGGCGGAGCAAAGGGTGTCCTGGCGGCTTGCCAGATAGGTGTCGTCGGCCAGAGAGCCGTCCGCTGCCAGCAGCCGCGTGAAGTCTACCCCGTCCGAGCGCAGGGGCGGCAGCTGGATCAACCCGATGCCACCGGTGTTCAGCTGCGGAGCGGGGAAGCCGCCGGAGACCACTTGCACCTGGTGCCCGGCGCTGGTGAACGCGCGGGCCAAAGTCAGCGCGCGGGACAGGTGGCCGGTTCCCAGCAAATGGGTGACTGCAATCAGGACTTTCATGCAGCGTCCCTGCGGAGGAGGCGCACGGGCTCGGGCAGGTGAGTGAGGGCGGTGCCGTTGATCTCAACCACAAATAGCCGGTTGCGCTTGATGCGGAACGGGGCGGGGCCTTTGAAGTCCCAGCCGCAGGCGCGGGCCAGAATCATCCGCATGATGCCGATATGGCAGACCGCGATACTGTCCTGTGTCAGCCTGTGCAGCCAGGGTGAGATGCGGTCCCAAACCTCGGCAGGGGTTTCGCCGCCGGGCGGGCGGTAGTGCCAGCCCCAGTCCTCGATATCGCGGAAGCCGCTCATTGGGTCGGCTTTCAGGTCCTGCCCGTGCAGGCCTTCCCAGTCACCCCAGTTCATTTCGGTCAGTTCCGCGGCAGTGCGGGGCTTGCGGCCTGTTACCAGTTCTGCGGTCTCTGCCGCGCGCAGCAGCGGGCTGGACCAGAGTTCAGTTTGGCTCCACTCCGCAGACAGGGCATAGCCGCGCAGCTCCGCGCGGGCCGGGTCGTCCAGCGGGATATCGCTGCGGCCCTGGATGCGGCCGGCACGGTTCCAGGCGGTGTGGCCGTGGCGCAGGAGGGCGAGGCGGATCATCGCGCAGTCTCCATCAGGGGCAAAACGGTGGCCCAGAAGGTTCGGGCTGCAGCGGGCGCCAAGTGGCGGGAAGAGATGCGCCGGCGTGCATCCCGGCCAATGTCTGCGCGCCGTGCAGGATTTGCAAGCAAGTGGCTGGTAAAAGCTGCGAGAGCTTCCGGGCCGTCGTCCGGATCGGGATAAGCTCCTGGCAGCAGAACGTCCCGCACGCCCGGGCGGTCCTGAGCTGCAACCGGCAGGCCGTGTGCCTGGGCTTCCAGGTAGACCATGCCAAAGGCCTCATTGACGCCGGGCCAGAGGAACAGACCGGCCTTTGTGTAGGCCTCTGCCAGCTCTAGTCGTGAGAGCTGGCCGAGGAAACGGACTTTGCCCCCAAAAGGCTTCATAAGCGTTTCTACCTCATGCCGGGCAGGGCCGTCGCCGGCGATGTCCAGCCGCCAGTCCCCCTGCATCAGGGCGAGCGTTTCGGCGATGATGCGATAGGAGGTGAGCTTGTCACCCTCGCGCATCATGCCTGCGGTCAGCATCGGGCCCTCCAGCGTGGAGGCGGCGGGCAATGTGTCCAACGGCAGGAAGGGCGGCAAATTCGCAAGGACCTGTTCGCCGCAACGGTCGCGGTGCAGGGCAAAATGGTCCTGCTCCGTGAAATAGAAGATCGCGGCGGCGGCATCTGCGGCGGCGTGGGCCGCGGCGGCAAAGCCGCTCCACGGTCCGGTCAGCCGTTTCTTGGCTCGGGTGGACTCGATCTGTACATAGGGAATGCCGCAGGCACGGGCCATGGCGGGGCCGATCAGGTCCGGCGCTTTGTAATAGTTGTGATAGGTGACCCAGAGATCTGTCTCAGGCATTCCGCGGACAAGCCGCTCGGCCTCTGCTTCGGCTTGCCTGCGCAGAGCAGATTGTATGCCGCTATCCCCGCGCCTGTCATAGATCCTAAGATCCGAGACCAGTTGCACATCGGCGCCGCTGCCAGAAAGAAGGCCCATCAGGTTGCGGGCGATCTCGCGGTCGCCGGAGGGCACCGGATGGTGCGGCGGCTTCATCGGCGCGTAGAAGGCGACCCGTTTCCCGGCTCCGGGCTGCATAGGCCTCAGCCGCCCTGCAGCATCGCGTTCAGCCGTTTTGAGAGCTGGGCAATGCCGGGCGCCATGCCGAAGTCTGTGCGCAGGCGGGTGAGTGCGGCCTCTGCCATCACGGCCAGCTTCTGGGGATGGCGGGCGGCATGAAGCAGGGTTTCGGCCAGCGCCTCGGGGCTGTCATCGCTGAGCAGGCCGTGGGTGCCGTGGTCGATGAATTCCGGGATCGCTGAGACCGGGGTCGACAGGATCGGAAGGTTTTGCGAGGCGGCTTCCATCAGCACATTGGGCAACCCATCCCGGTCGCCGTCGGCAGCCACCCGGCTGGGCAGGACAAACAGGTCCGAAGTGCGCATCGCCTCGATCACCTCGGGCTGGTCGCAGGCGCCGCGCCAGGTGATGCGGTCTGCGATGCCTGCATCCTCGGCGATGCCTTGCAGCAAGTCTCCCAAGCCGCCGCCACCGATATGGGTCCAGTGCCAATCGAGGCTTGCAGGCAGCAGGGCGAGGGCGGCGATCAGCCGGTCAAACCCCTTTTTCTCAACCAAGCGGCCGACCGACATGAAATGCACCGGGTCCTGCGGCTGGCGCAGGCTGCGTTCCGGCGGTGCCGGGAAGCGGGAAAGATCAAGGCCGTGATAAACCAGATCCACCCGCGCCGGCGTATCGGCCATCTCCTGCAGATGCTTGGCGCCAAAGCCGGTGCAGGTAGCACCGAAGGCGGCGCCGTAATGGGCGGCTGAGAGTTTCTCTTCCAGTTCCCAATCCGGGGAGGTCCAGATGTCCTTGGCGTGGGCCGAAAAGCTCCAGGGCAGGCCGCGCATGATGGCGGCGTAGCGGGCTACTGACGACGGCGTGTGCAGGAAATGCGCGTAAAGCCCCAGCACTTCCTCGGGCATTTCCGCGGCCAGCACGCAGGCCTGGCCAAAACGGCGGATGCGGTTGGGACTGAGGTCGCGGCGCAGATCGGCACGCCAGATACGGTAGGCCTCGGCGTAGCCCGGCAGAGTTCGCGCGATCCCGCGCGCGCGCCAGACCCGTTCCGGCTCCTCAAACAGGTATTCGGGCAGGTAGTTCACGCGGGCCTGAAGCTGGCTGTGCAGCGGATGGCGTTTGAGGTCGGTGGGGTGGCGCAGCGACCAAATTTCAAAGGTGTGACCGGCGGTCTCGAGGGCGACCAGTTCCTGTGCGATGAAGGTCTCGGACAGCCGCGGCCAGCCTTTGACCACAACCGCCAGCGGCGGGCGGGGCGTGCTCATTCGGCGGCCTCTTGATGCGTGTCTTGCAGCAGGGCGTCCACCCGGCGGGTGACATAGTCGAGACCGTCCAGCAGACCCTCCGAGCCGGCTGCAGAGGGCGGCGGCTGCTTGGCCAGTGCGCGGATTGCCTTGGCCAGGGCCGGGGCGTTCCAGCCATCGCGGGATTCGTCCAGCATGGTGGTGAGGCCGATTTCCTCGGCCCGGCTGGCGCGGATCCACTGCTCCAGCCGCGGCGTGGTGCGGGGCACGATCACTGCCGGTTTGTCAAAAGACAGCACCTCGCAGAAGGTATTGTAGCCGCCCATGCAAACAACGCCCTGGGCGCCGGCAAACAGCGTCTCGATCTGCGATTCAAAGCCGACGGCTGTGACGCGGCCGCTCAAGCGGGCTACGCGCGCCTCGAAGTCCTCGCGGGTTTCGCCGGACAGGAAGGGGCCGTAGACCAGCACCGCGCGGGGAGAGAGTTCCGGGTCGGCTTCATAGGCCGCGATGGCCAGATCCACCATCATCTCGCCGTCACCGCCGCCGCCGGGGGTGATCAGCAAATAGGGCTGCTCGGGCGGTTCGCCCACTTGGCCAAGATCGCGGCGCAGGTAGCCGGTCCAATGCATCCGCGCCTGCATCTCAGGCGTGAAGGGCAGCCCGGCAGTCGGGTCATAGACCGAACGCGGCCCGTAAACCCAGATTTCGTCATAAAAGTCGCGGGTGGCCTCGACGGCGTGCTTGCGCTCCCATTCGGCGGCCAGCACTTCGGGCTCGTCCAGAACATCGCGCAGTCCCAAAACCATCTTGCAGCGGCCCTTGGATTTCAGCAGGTCCAGTGCCGGCATCAGCTCGCCCCGGAACCCTGTGGGCTCCTTGTCGGCAATCAGCACGTCTGGTTCGTATTGTTCCACCGTAGAGCGGATCAGCGCGGCGCGCAGCTCTGCGGTTTCTTCGATGCTCATACCCATGGTGCGCGAGGCATATGAGCCGTCCGATCGCTTGATCACGCCGGGCAGGCGGACATGGTCGACCCGGGACGGGAAGGAGAACCGGCCGGCCACCGGCGAGCCGGTGAGGATCAGCGCGGAGGCATCCGGATTGGCGGCGGTGATCGCCCCGGCCAGTGCACGCGAACGGCGCAGATGCCCTAACCCAAAAGTGTCATGGCTGTAGAACATGATCCGCGGCCCGCGCATGCCGGTGTCCGCCGCTGTCTGTGTGGTGCCTGTGTCCGTCATAGGGATGCCTGATAGGGGGGCTGGGAGGCGCCTGGCCAAGAGTAGGTTCCAGCGGTGCAAGGGGCAGGCCAGCCGCGGCTGCCGCTCGTCCCCGGGCGCATGCTCTTGTGCTCCGCCATCTTCCGCCTCAGTTGCGCGCTCCGCAGCCGGTTGCGGCGGGAGCGCGGTCAGTATTAGCTTTTGCCGCACTCCGGCCATGGCAGACCAGGCCGGCCAGGGGGTGCAGCGTTCCGCCAAAATGGCGGATGTCGGAAATTGTATAGCCCGGAGGCCCTGTGCATGCAATCGTGCGCCTTTGTTGCAAGGCGCACAGGAATTTGCCTCCGCGCCATTTGCGCAACGCTCCTTCGCATGATTAATTTGGCGCAAGTTTCCAAAAGGATAGGCGCTCATGCTGCATAACTTGTACCGGTTTCTTTTTGGCGTGCTGCTGAGTTTCACCCTGGCTGCTCACGCCGGCGCGCAGGAAAGTGACGCTGCGGGAGCGGAGGCGCTGGCGCAGGCGATTGAACAGGCGGCCGAAAGTGGCGTCAGTGTTGTGGTTGTTAACAGCAGCGGCCAGCTGCTGAACGGGCCGCCGGGTGCCGGCGAGGGCGATGAAGACCTGGCCACGGAACTGATGGAGCAGCCTTCCATGCTGATGAAGGCGCAGTCCAAGGTCGGCGCTTTCCGCGCTGAGCTGAACAGCCGCTTGGAGGCGCTGCCCTATTCCATCTTCGAAATGCAGTACATTCTGCGCCAGACCAGCCCGGACGGGCGGATCATGACCTATGCCGAGGTGCTGGGCTGGAGTGTGCTTTTCCTGCTGATCGGCCGCTGGCTGTCAGTGCAGGTTTACGGCAAGCGGATTGCCAAACGCTATGTGGTTGCGCGGATAAGGCAAAATCCTGAAGGCTATCAGGAAAAGATGCCGTTTCTGGTTTACCGCTTTCTGATGGGAATAGGCGCCACGGTTTTTGCGATGGTTTTTGCGGCGCTTCTTTCCTATCTCGTCTTCGGGGCCTCCGGCGATCCGTCTATCGAGTTTACCGCAACTGCCGTCTACACGGCCTTTTTCCTGGCCCGCACGGTGTCCGACCTGTGGCGGATGGTGCTGTCGCCCTTTCTGGAGCAATACCGGATTCCGGTGTTCTCCGGCCGGGACGCCAAGCGGCTCTACATCTGGGCATCGCTGCTTGCGACGTATGATATATCTTCGACCTTGTTTGCGACCTGGGTTGGAGATTTCGGCCTTAATTACAATGTTTACGCGCTGGTCTACGGGGTGTTGGCCCTGGTTGGGACTTTGGGGAACCTTCTGATGGTTCTGGTCAACGGGCGCGCCATTTCCAATGCCATCAGGGCTGGCCGCGGGCCCGAGGAATGCTCCTGGCTGCTCCGGGTCCTGGCTGTGGCCTGGGCGCCGGTGCTGATGGTCTACATGGCGTTTGGCTGGCTCAAACTGGCCTTTGATCTGGTGCTGGAAAACGACGTCTCAATCCCGCTTATGGCGGGCAGTTATTTTGTGCTGACCACGATCCTGGTGGTCTATGGCGCGATCAATTACTTCATCGAACGTTACTTCCACCGGGTGCGGTTGCTGAAGGCAGCGGAAGCCGAGGCAGCGGCCACGGCTGAAAGGCTGGAGACAGAAAGTGAGACCCAGCTGGAAAACCTTCAGGAAACTGCGGCTGCGGCGCAGGAATCCGAAACGGGAGTATCTGATGAAACGGCGTTTGCGTCACCAATTCTCGAAACAGCAGAGCCCGGGGAAGCAATGGAAAGCCCCTTGGTTGAGACAGGTGATGAGGTTCCAGATGAAGAATTTCCGCTTCCTGCCCGGCACCCGATAGCCACCTTCGAGGATCTTGCGCGCAGGGTTGCGGGCATACTCGCCTTTGTCGTGGGGGCCTATTCCCTGGTGATTGTCTGGAACCCGGATGCAAGCTGGACCGAAACGACCTCTGCCGAACGGGTGATCGACGTGACGGTGATCCTGCTCATCGGCTATGTCGTCTATCACCTGTTCCGGATCTGGATCGACAGCAAGATTGACGAGGAAGTGGGCGATTTGCCGGAAGCGGAACTGGGCGACGAAGGGGGCGCGGCCGGGGCAAGCCGGCTGGCGACCCTGCTGCCTCTGTTCCGCGGGGCGATTCTCGCGGTTGTTCTTGTGTCGATCGCGCTGATCCTGCTGCTGGAACTGGGCATCAACGTGAGCCCGCTGTTTGCCGGTGCCGGCGTGGTTGGCCTGGCAGTGGGCTTTGGGTCGCAGACCCTGGTGCGGGATATCTTCTCGGGCGCCTTCTTCCTGATCGATGATGCCTTCCGCAAGGGCGAATACATCGACATTGGCGATGTGAAGGGCACTGTGGAGAAGATCTCGGTGCGGTCCTTTCAGCTGCGCCACCATCTGGGCGCGCTGCACACCATTCCCTTTGGCGAGATCAAGGTGCTGACCAATTATTCCCGTGACTGGGTGATGATGAAGCTGCCGCTCAGGGTCACCTATGACACCGATGTGGAAAAGGTCCGCAAGCTGATCAAGAAGCTGGGCCAGAGCCTGCTGGATGATCCGGTGATCGGCGACAATTTCATCCAGCCGCTGAAGTCGCAGGGGGTGATCGAGATGCAGGATTCGGCGATGATCATCCGGGTCAAGTTCATGACCAAGCCGGGCGACCAATGGCTGGTGCGCAAGAAGGTCTATCAGGAGATCCGCGAACTGTTTGCCCGCGAAGGCATCAAATTTGCCCACCGCGAGGTTACCGTGCGGCTTGCCCCGGATCAGGAAGGCGAAGTAACGCCGAAGCAGCGCGAGGCGGCAGCGGGCGCGGTTCAGGCGGCTATAGACGAAGACCTGCTGGAAGAAATGGGCGGTCCCGGCGGCGACGACCGCTGAGCCTGCAGGGGGGCTCTCCCGCCCCCGCGCCGGACCGCTGGCGCGCTCCGCTTGGGGTTGGGCCCGGCGCCGCGCTTGCGCGCGGCGCGGCCTTCCCTCTCAGCGGCCAGGAGGACAGCGGGACAGGAGTATTTAGGACCAGAAAGAAGCGGGTTTATTCCGGATGGGCTTCTTTCTGGTTCGAAATACTCCGGGGTGAATTGGCCGTGAGGCCAAGAGGGGCAGCGCCCCTTTTGCCTGGCTAACCGGGCCAGCAAGCCAGGGCAGTGTTGCAGCGGCTGGCGGGCAGATCCCAATGCATTTGCGTTCCAGTGAGGCTGAGGGGAGGTGCCAGGCGGAGGCCCGGCCCCCAGCCGCTGGTCTCGGTATCCTGGTTGAAATCGCCTGCCTCGGCTCCCATGATCCTGGGACCTTCGCAGGATTTGCCGGTTCCGGCCAGCAGTTCGGCGGTGCGGGCGAGGGAAAGACGGGCTGCTGGCGCTGCGCCCCATTGAACTGCGGATGCCAGCGCAGATAGAACCGCAGCTGCCATCAGGTAACCGGTGGCGTGATCCAGTGCCTGGACCGGCAGGGGGTGCGGTTTGCCGGAGGCCGCCCAATCCCGGCCGGTGTCCGCAATGCCTGCGCTCATCTGCACCAGGCTGTCGAAACCGCGGCGGCGGGCCCAGGGGCCGGTCCAGCCATAGGCATCCAGCGTTGCCTCTATCAGGTTGGGTGAAAGCCGGCGGCGGGCCTCTTCGCCGTAACCTAAACCGTCCAGCGCGCCGGGGCGGTAGCCGTGCACCAGCACGTCGGCCTGGGACAGCAGGGTTTCGAACACCTGCCGGTCTTCGCCTTTGGTCAGATCAAGCACCGCCATGCGTTTGCCCAGGGAAATGTCGGTGATCACCCCTGGCTCATCCCAGCCGGGCGGGTCAATTCGCAGTACGTCGGCGCCGAAGCCGGCCAGGGTGCGGGTGGAGACCGGTCCTGCCAGAACCCGGGTGAGATCCAGCACCCGCAGGCCGGCCAAAGGCCGCTCTGCAGTGGCTTGCGGCCGGTCGCGCAGCTGCATGGGGCGGGGTGAAGTCCAATGGATCAGCGGCTCGGCAGCGACGGCCCGGCCCTGCGGATGGCCCAGCCACTCTGCGCGGCTGCGCATGGCGGCAGCCACGCCGCCGCCCGCAACAACCCCGCTTTCCAGGCTGTCTGCCTGCCAGTGTTTGACGGCATCCGCTACAGCTTCCCGCTCGCCTTTGCAGTCAAGCACTTGCAACGCTGCGCGGCGATGGTGCGGCAGATTGGTGTGCAGGCGGATCCAGCCGTCTGCGGTTTCGTAAACGCCGGCAATCGAGTCCCAGAGACTGGGCAGTTCCCAGCCCCGGGGGCGGAAGCTGTAGCTGAACCAGAGCGAGGCCAGGCGCTGATCCACGGTGACTTCCGGGGGGGCTGGCGTGAGGTTCAGGGCCTTGATCAGCCGGGCCAGTTCCAGCCCCGCCGCTGCCACCGATGCGTTGGCGAGTTCAGTGACCGCAAAGGCGCTGTGCCACTGACCGCTGCCGGTCGTGCGGTAGCTGTCAGGGGCAGGCAGGGCGGAAAGCAGGGTCATTGCTGATAGGGATCCAGGCTGTCCCGCAACCCATCACCGAGAAAGTTGAAGGCGAGCACGACCACAACGATGGGCAGCATCGGGATCGCTGTCCACGGGTAGATCTCGATGGAGGCAAGGTTCTGCGCGTCGTTCAGCATCACCCCCCAGCTGACCGCCGGTGCGCGCAGGCCAAGGCCCAGGAAGGAGAGCGCAGTCTCACCCAGGATCATCGCCGGGATCGACAAGGTGGCGGAGGCGATCAGGTGCGACATGAAGTTCGGCAGCAGATGCTTGCGGATCACCCGGCCGGAGGAGGCGCCCATCATCTCTGCCGCGCGGACATATTCCTCTTCGCGCAAGCTCAGGAACTTGGCCCGTACCGATCGCGCCAGCCCTGGCCAGTCAAGGATGCCGAGAATGATTGAGATAACGAAGAACACGGCCACTGGCGACCAATTCGAGGGCACCGCAGCCGAGAGCGCCAGCCACAGCGGCAGTTCGGGCAGGGAGCGCAGGACTTCGATCACCCGGTTGATCAGCCAGTCGGTCTTGCCGCCGAAGTATCCCGCCAGCGAGCCAAAGAAGATCCCCAGCACAAAGGAGACTGATATCCCGATCAGGCCAACCGTGAGCGACAGCTGGGCACCGTAGAGAATGCGCGAGAAGATATCGCGGCCCAGCCGGTCGGAACCCCACAGGAACACCGGGCTGTTCTTGTCCGGGGAGCAGAACAGATGGGTGGTGGAGGGGATCAGCCCGGCGATGTTATACGCGCGCCCCTCGCAGAAAAATTCCAGCTTCTGCGGGTTCTCAAGGTCCGGTGTGAACACCCATTGGAAGGTTTCCAGATCGGCATGCGAGGTCAGGGGGTAGACATAAGGTCCGATGAATTCGCCCTGGTGGAAGAAATTGATGGATTGCGGCGGCGAGTAAAGATGTTCGCTGTGGCGCTGGTTCGGCCCGTACGGCGCGATGAAGCCGGCCACCGGCAGCAGCAGGTAGCAGATCAGCAGGAATGCACCGGAAATGAGGCCCAGCTTATGGGTGCGGAACTTCCGCCAGACCAGGAGCCAATTGGGGGCGTCCAGATCCTTGCGCTCAACCTCCGAAAGCGAGGCCTGCGGATCGAAGGGGGCGTCGTCGACATAGCGTCCATCGGGTAGCTGGGTCATGCGCCGCGCCCCTCATACCGGATCCTCGGGTCAAGCAGCACCAGCAGCACATCCGAGATCATGGTGCCGATCAGCGTGAGCAGGGCCACAAACATCAGCACGAAACCGGAAAGGAACATGTCCTGGGTCTTGAGCGCTGTCAGCAGGGTCGGGCCGATTGTCTGCAGACCCAGCACGACGGACACGAGAACCGAGCCGGAGATCATCGAGGGCAGCAGGTTGCCGATGTCGGCGACAAAGGGATTGAAGGCGACCCGCAGTGGGTACTTTGCCAGCATCCGCGAGGATTTCATGCCCTTGGCTATCGCGGTCTCCACATAGGGCTTGCCCAGTTCGTCCAGCATATTGGCGCGCAGCCGCTGCATCATGGCGGAGGCGCCGGCCGTGCCGATCACAAAGGTGGGCACGATCAGGTGGATCAGGATGGACTTCACCTTCTCCCAGGTCATCGGCATGCCCTCGAACATCGGATCCATCAGCCCGCCGATCGGCAGATCGAACCAGCGGTGGCCGTAGTAGAAGAGGATCAGGGCCAGCAGGAAGTTCGGGGTAGCCAGCCCCAGATAACCGATAAAGGCAGAGGTATAGTCGACCCAGCTTCGGGCCCGGGCTGCGGCCAGCACGCCCAGGGGCAGCGCCACGGCATAAACGAACAGCACCGCGGCCAGATTTACCAGCACGGTCAGCCACAGGGTGTCGCCGACGATTTCCGCCACCGGGCTGTCGAACTCAAAGGACCAGCCGAAGTTGCCTTGGATCATGCCCGAAAACCCGTGGGGGCCGGGCATGAAACCCATCCAGATCATATATTGCTGCCACAGGGGCTTATCGAGCGCGTATTCCTGGCGCAGAAACTCCGCCTTGGCGACGCCGGCGGACTGGCCGGTGGCTTGCAGCTCGGCAATCTGGTTGGACAGGTAGTCGCCAGGCGGCAGGTTGATGATGGCAAAGACCAGCACCGACACCACCAGCAGGGTCAGCAGCATGGTGCCAAAACGGTAAATGGCGTATTTCAGGATTTCCATCAGCCTTTGCCGTCCTCAAAGAAAAATTCATCCGGGCGGTAGAGGCCGAAATGCGCCCCGGGGTCCCAGGCCCAAACCGCCTGTTTCGGCACGTTGTGCAGCCGGTTGCTGACCACCACGGGCTGCGGCGCCCCCGCGACTACGCCAATGGCATAGACCTGATCTGCATGGATGTTCAGCATCTCGCGCCAAGCGGCGGCGCGTTGGGCGTCGGTGCCGGCCGTATCCCAATTGTGCAACAGTTCCAGCAATCGCTGGGCAGCGGGCATGTCGGGCGGCTCACCTGCTTCGCCTCCGGTTTGGAAGAACTGCCCCCACTTCGGCCATGACAGGAAAACTTGATCCGTTGGCGCCAGATAGGCGGGAGACGTATAGGCTTGCGGCAGGCCATTGTCCCAGCCGAACCAGACTGAGGCCATGGCACCGCCGGAAAACACCCGGTTGCGCAGAATATCCCGGTCCAGCGGCCGCATCACCAGCTTGACCCCCACGTCACGCCAGTCATCGGTTATGATCTGCATAGCGTTCTCGACTTCCTGGCGTTCGCCGGCGGTTTCCACCACCAGCTCCATCAGCCGCCCGTCGGGCAGGTAGCGGATGCCATAACCGTCCCTTTTTGACAGCCCGGCCTCGTCCAGCAGCCGGTTGGCCTGATCCGGGTTGAAATCTGCCCAGGCCGCCCGCAGCTCCGGGTCAAAGAACTCGCTCTGCTCAAGCACCGTCATGGCACCTGGTTTCGCAAGGTTGAAGTAAAGCGCCCGGTTGATGGCGCGGCGGTTGATTGCCAGCGACAGTGCCCGGCGCACCCGCACGTCGCGCAGCACCTCCTGCCAGACGGGATCGTTCACATTGAGGTTCGGGTAGATCGCGATCTGCGAGGCGGTGCCGTTGCCCCAAAGGAATGTCTTGTACTTCGAGCCGTCTTTCTCGCCCTTTCGCAGGATCGGGATGTCGCGGAACCCGATGCCGCGGGCCTGCAGATCAGCCTCGCCGGCGTTGGACTTGGCGGCAACCAGGCCAGGGCTGACGATCTCCATCTCGACCGTGTCTATGTAGGGCAGCTGCACGCCCCGGCTGTCGATCCGGTGGTAATAGGGGTTTCGCACAAACTGGTGGCGGATCTTTTTACCGGCTGATGCATTGATCCAAGGCTGCAGGGTGGGCAGTTCGTGATTGTCGAACTTGTACATGTTGTCGAACTTGTTGTGCAGCGCCGCCCAGCTTTTGACGCGGGCATGTTCGACGTTTTCCTCCAGCATATCCGGATCGGCATAGTCTGCATGGAACTGCTTCAGGTATTTAGCAGGCCGGTAGATGAACGGCGGCCGGGCCTGTGCAAGCACATGCAGGAAGCCGGGGTTGGGCTCATCCCATTCAATGATTACGGTGGTTCTGTCCGGAAAGCTCACCCGCGGCAGCTGTCCCATCACCCGCAGGAAATCCGGCGGGCCGGCCGGGCTCAGCTCCGGGTGGTTGGCGACATCCTCCCACCAGTAGCGGAAATCATCCGAAGTGAAGGGATCGCCGCTGGACCAGCGGTGGCCGGGGCGCAGCCTCAGGGTGTAGCGGCGGTTGCCCTCGTTCTCGAACCCCAGCAGGATATCCGGCTGCAGCCGGTAATTCTGATCATAGCCCGCCAGCCGCGCGTAGCCATAGACCACCATCTGGCGGATATCCTTGGAACGGGTCACCATGGTGTTCAGCGTGCCGCCCTGAATGCCGAATTCGCGGCCCTTGGCGGCCAGATCCACCACCAGCGGCACCTGTGGCAAGCGTTCGGCAACAGGCGGCAAATACCCGGCCTTGACTTCAGAACGCCAAAAATTGCTTTCCTGTGCCACCGGACCGGCCACAGACGGGAGGGGCGCAAGGAAGAGTGCTGCGGTCAGCAGGGGCTTCAAAACGTCAAGCATGGCAGCGTACCTTGTGGCCGGCTTCCAGGTGGCTCAGGTTCACCAGCGGCGGTGCCTGAATGCCGTTGAAGCGGAATTCTTCGGGCCAGCACTCTGGCGCACCAGCACCTTGAGCCACCAGTTCCAGGTCAATGGGCCGGTCGATATCGGGTTCCGGCTGGGCCGCAATCAGCGCTTTGGTGTAGGGGTGCTGGGGATTGTAGAACAGCGTCTCAGGCGGCGCCTGTTCGACGATCAGCCCGCGCCGCATCACCGCGACTTCGTCGGCGATCCGGGCCACGACCGCCAAGTTGTGGCTGATAAACAGATAGGACAGGTTCTGCTGGTCGCGGATCTCTTCCAGCAGGTTCAGGATCTGCTCCTGCACGGAAACATCCAAGGCTGAGGTCGGCTCGTCACAGACAATCAGCGCAGGATCCAGCATCAGAGCCCGGGCGATTGACAGCCGCTGCCGCTGACCGCCCGAGAACGCATGCGGATAGCGTTTTAGCATGTTGGGAGACAGGCCGACAAGCCGCAGCATTTCGGCAGCCTTGTCACGGCGTTCCGAGCGGCTGCCGATGCCATGGATCTCCAGCGGTTCCACCAGCGTGTCCTGAATGCGCATTCTGGGCGACAGCGAAGAGTAGGGGTCCTGAAACACCATCTGAGCCCGGCGCTGAAAGGCAATCCGGGTTGCCCTGTCCATATCGTGCACTGCAATCGGCGGCTGGTCCGGAGCGGGGCGGAACAGCACCTTGCCGCCCGGGTCCGGCAGTTCCGCCCCCAGAGCAATCCGGGCTGCGGTCGTCTTGCCCGAACCGCTTTCACCGACGATTGCCAGCGTTTCGCCGCGGGTCACCCGCAAATCGATTTCGCGGCAGGCATGCACCAGGGTTGGCTCCTGCCAGCCTTTGCTGGTACGCAACGTGTAGGTCTTTGAGACCGATTTCATCTCCATGATCAGATCGTCGCGGGACGGCGGTATGGCGACGACGGCTTCGTCCGGGATTTCGGGCGCGGCGTCAAACAGTGCCCGGGTATAGGGGTGCGCAGGGGCACGCAGCATCGGCTCGGCGCGGCCGGCTTCCATTACCCGGCCCTTGTGCATCACCACCACTTGCTCGGCCATATTGGCGACCACGCCCAGATCATGGGTCACCAGGATCATCGCCATGCCGGTTTCGCGCTGCAGTTCTTTCATCAAGCCCAGCACCTGCGCCTGTGTGGTCACATCCAGCGCGGTTGTGGGCTCGTCGGCAATCAGCAGATCGGGCTTGGCTACCATCGCCATGGCGATCATCGCCCGCTGGCGCATGCCGCCCGACAATTCAAACGGGTAGGATCGGTAAGTACGCTCGGGGTCCGGGAAGCCGACGCGTTCGAAACAGTCCAGAACAACCTTGCGCGCCGCACGCTCAGGGGTGCGGCCATGCAGCCACAAGACTTCGGAGACCTGGTTGCCGATCCGGTGCAGCGGCGACAGCGAACGCATCGGTTCCTGAAAGATCATCGAAACGATATTGCCGCGCACATCGCGCATCCTGCGTTCATCCAGCGTTGCCAGGTCCAGGGATGTACCGCGGGTTTCAAGCAGGATGCGTCCGGTGCGAAGCTGCGCAGCCTTGGGCAAAATGCGCAATGCGGCACGGCAGGAGATCGTCTTGCCCGATCCGCTTTCCCCGACCAGGGCCAGGGTCTCGCCCGGCTGCACGGCAAAGCTCACGTCCTTCACGACCGGCTCGCCCTTGCCAAATCCGATGCTGAGGTTTTCGACAGACAGCAGCGGACGCATTCAGTTTTGCCCGCCCGGCTGGTTCAAGGCGTTCATGAGATCGTGTTTTCCCCTGTTTTTTGCATCACCTTCGCGCGACCGGCGCTGTTTAGTCAAACCCCATTTGGCCAGCTGCCCGTGGCACAAGGGAAATGTGAACGGCTTGCAGGTCCGCATCAAGGCGGGTGCACAGGCCTGATAGCCAGCCTGCATACCGGTTTTGTAACGGTTTCCGGCTCTGGGCATAAGGCAAGTTCACAATGGATAACATCCGCGTTCCGGTTATAGGTTTCATTCCATTTCCTGCAGCGCGCAGTTGCGCGAAGGGGTGGCCCTGCCCGGCAAGGCATAGGTGGCTCCGCTGTGGCCTTGCCGCCACTTGACCTGCGGGCTGACGGGATTGCCATGTTGGCGCCGGGCGCCGCCGCTCCTAGGATGGCGGCGGGAAGCGATGGAATTGAAGGGCGGCAAATGGCGCAAAAACCTGTATTGCACCGGGACGATCCGGAGGCCGAGCCGCTGGTTGGAAACATCAAGGTGACCCGCAATGACTGGCTGAATGTGGCGATGGACGTGCTGATCTCGGACGGGGTGGAGCAGGTGAAGGTTCTGGCGCTGGCTGAGCGGATGCAGGTGTCGCGCTCTTCTTTCTACTGGTACTTCAAATCCCGCCAGGACCTGCTCGATGCGCTTTTGAAGACCTGGGAGCAGACCAACACCGCCGGCATGGTGCGTCAGGCCGAGGCGCCGGCCAAGACCATCACCGGCGCGGTTCTGAACGTGTTTCACTGCATCACCAACCCCAACTTGTTTAACACCGCGTTGGACTTTGCGGTGCGGGACTGGTCGCGCCGTTCCGGCAAGGTGCGCAGCCTGCTGGACCGCTCCGACAGCCGCCGGGTCGAGGCGCTGAAAGGTATGTTCCGGCGCTACGGCTACCCGGAGCGTGAGGCGATGACCCGGGCCAAGGTGCTTTATTATATGCAGCTGGGCTATGACATGGCCGACCCGAATGAGAGCCATGCCCACCGTCTGGAAGTAACGCCGGAATACCTCAAGGTCTTCACCGGGCGTGAACCGCTGCCCGAAGAGATGGACGCCTTTACCGAATTCACCAAACTGCACTGGGACGTCTGAGCCTAGAGACTGGCGAGCAGTTCCTCAGTATTGGCCCGCACTTCCCGCGCTGCCTCCATTCGCACCGGACCGTAGCCGCGGATCTCCATCGGCGTCTGCAAGATCTTCAGGCAGGCGTTGTGGATTTTCGCGCTGTACTGGTCTGCCACGGTGTCCAATGTCGTCTCAAACCACGCCAGCAAACTCCGGTGCAGCCGGGCTTCTTCGTGGTAGCCAAAGGGGTTGAAGGCAGAGCCGCGCAGGCCCTTTCCTTTTGCCAGCAGGTTCATCGCAGGCCGCAACCAGGCGCCAAAGGCCCGTTTGGCGGGACGCCCCCGCGCATCTTTTTTCCAGTTCAAAAGCGGCGGTGCGAGGTGGTATTTGACGCTGAAGTCCCCCTCGAACTCATCCTGCAGCTGGTGCCGGAAAGCTTCGCTGGTCAGCAAGCGCGCGACCTCGAACTCGTCCTTATAGGCCATCAGTTTGAACAGTGACTTCGCGGCAGCCCGGGTCAGCTCTTCCCGGGCAACATCCGGCAGCGTTTCCCGGAAGCGCTTTAGAGCGGAGGTATAGCGGCCGGCATAGGCCATGTTTTGATAGCCGGTGAGGAAAGTGGCGCGCCGTTCGATCAGGGCGTCCAGAGTTTCTTCTCTTTCCGACTTCTCCTCGTAGTGGCCCGCAACCAGATGCGGATCCGCGGCCATCGCCCTGCCTATAGCAAAGGCGAGGCGGTTCTTTTCTACCGCGACCCCGTTTAGCTCGATCGCCTGGTCCAATGCGCCAGCGCTGACCGGCACCAGCCCCTTTTGCCAGGCAAAGCCCAGCATCATCACATTGGCCAGCACCGCGTCGCCCAGCATCTTTTCAGCGGCTTCATTGGCATTGAACCCCGCAAGGTTTTGCGGCCCTACAGCCTGGGCAATTGTTTGCTCCCGTACGCCTGCCATCAAATCGGCATCGCGGCGCAGTACCAGGTCGCCGGTAGGCATTTCGGCCCGGTTCAGCACCACTTTGGTGCCGTGGCGGTAGTGCACCGAGGCTTTGGGTGCCGAGCTCACCACGACATCGCAGCCGATGACAGCATCGGCGCCGCCCTGACCGATGCGCACCTGGTTCAGGGTGTCCGGATCCTTGGACAGGCGGATATAGCTCAGCACTGTGCCGAATTTCTGGGCGAAGCCAGTGAAGTCCAGCACGCTGGCGCCCTTGCCCTCCAGATGTGCGGCCATGGTGATCAGCGCCCCAACGGTGACCACGCCGGTGCCGCCGACCCCGGTGACCAGCAGGTCGAACGGCTCAGTGAGAGATGGCAGTTCGGGGGCAGGCAGCTTGGCGGTCAGCTGGGCAGCATCCACCCCGGCGGGTTGTTTCTTGCGCCGGGTTGCGCCTTCGACAGTGACAAAGCTGGGACAAAAGCCGTTCAGGCAGGAGAAGTCCTTGTTGCAGCTGGACAGGTTGATCTTACGCTTGCGGCCAAAGGGTGTTTCTTTCGGCTCGACGCTCAGGCAGTTGCTTTCCACTGAGCAGTCGCCGCAGCCTTCGCAGACCAGATCATTGATGAAGGCAAAGCGCTTGGGGTCTTCTATCTTGCCGCGCTTGCGGCGGCGGCGTTTTTCGGTGGCGCAGGTCTGCTCGTAGATCAGCACGGTAACACCGGGGATTTCACGCAACTCCCGCTGCACGGTGTCCAGTTCGGCGCGGTTGTGGAAAGTCGTTCCGCGCGGAAAATCGCCATAAATGAACTTGCCGATGTCGTCCGAGACCAGGGCGATCCGCTCCACCCCCTCGGCGCGGCAGGTCTGGGCGATTCCATGCACCGAAACCGGCCCGTCCACCGGCTGCCCGCCGGTCATCGCAACGGCATCGTTATAGAGGATCTTGTAGGTTATGTTGGTGCCGGCCGCGACCGCCTGGCGGATCGCCAAGGAGCCCGAGTGGTACCAGGTGCCTTCGCCGAGGTTCTGGAACACATGCTTGTTTCCGTTGAACTGCGAGGCCACCGTCCAGGGCACTCCTTCGCCGCCCATCTGCGCATAGCCTGCGGTTTCGCGGTCCATCCAGCTGGCCATCACATGGCAGCCGATGCCGGAGAACGCCTTAGACCCCTCTGGCAGCTTGGTCGAGGAATTATGCGGGCAGCCGGAGCAGAAATAGGGGGTTCGGGTGGCGCCGGGCACGTTCAGCACCTTCGGCGGTTCGGCGGATAGGGCGGCGGCCTTGGCGGGCAGATTTTCCTCCGGGAAGAACTTGTCCAGCCGCGCCGCCACGATGGGGGCCAGCAGCAGCGGGCTCAGCTCTCCGGTCCAGGGGATCAGCGGCTTGCCCTGGCTGTCGTATTTTCCAACCATCTTTTCCGGCTTGCTGCCGGGCCAGTCATAGAAGTTCTCCTTGAATTGACTTTCGATGATGCCGCGCTTCTCCTCGACAACCAGCACCTCCTGCTTGCCCTTCACGAATTTCAGCGCATCTGTCCGGTCCAGTGGCCAGACCATGCCGACCTTGTAGATGTCGATCCCCAAGCGGCGGCAGGCGGCCTCATCCAGCCCCAGCAGCCGCAGCGCCTCCATCAGGTCCAGATGGCCCTTGCCGGTAGAGACAAAGCCAAAGCGCGCCTCCTTAATGTCATAGATCCGGCGGTCTATCGGATTGGCCTCGGCAAAGGCGCGCACCGCGTCCAGCTTGGCATGGATGCGGGTCTCGATTTCGGGCGAGGGCAGATCGGCCCGGCGGATATGCAGCCCGCCGGGATAGTCCGGCAGCTCCGGGTAGATGAATTTGCGGTCCGGGCGCAGCTCAACCGAGCGCGCGCTTTCCACGGTCTCCGACACCGCCTTGAACCCCACCCAGGTGCCTGAGAAGCGTGACAGGGCAAAGCCGTATTCGCCGAAGGTCAGGTACTCCGACACATCCGCCGGATTCAGCACCGGCATGAACCAGGCCAGGAATGCTGCGTCGGACTGATGCGGCATCGAAGAGCTGACGCAGCCGTGGTCATCGCCCGCCACCACCAGCACGCCGCCCTTTTCCGAAGACCCATAGGCGTTGCCATGCTTCAGCGCGTCGCCGGAACGGTCCACTCCGGGCCCCTTGCCGTACCACATGGAAAACACGCCCTCGACTTCGCAATGCGGATCCAGCACCGCCTGCTGAGCGCCCAAGACCGCGGTGGCGCCAAGGTCTTCGTTGACGGCGGGCATGAATTTGACCCGGTTCGCCTGCATCCGATCCTTGGCGCGCCAGAATTCCAGATCGACGCCCCCCAGCGGCGAGCCGCGGTAGCCGGAGACAAAGCCTGCGGTATTCAGCCCGCCCTCCCGGTCGCGCCGGGCCTGGTCCAGCATGATCCGGGCCAAGGCCTGGGTGCCGGTCAGGAACACCCGGCCCTTGGTCATGTCGTAGCGGTCGTCGAGCTTGTAGCTGCGAAAGTCGTGGCTCAGCTTGGTCATCGCGGGGGAGTCCTTGCGCGCAAATCCATGTTTGCCGGAAGAATAATCCTCAAAGCCTGAAAAGATTTGCCACTGTTGCTGGTTTTGCGGAGATTTATGGTTAGGTTGACCGCAATGACACCGAATTCTGAAAGCCTGGACCGAAGTCATGAAGATCGACGACCGCGACCGCCGCATACTGACCCTGCTGCAGGAGGATTCCCGTATCTCGAATGCCGATCTGGCCGAGGCTGTGGGCATGTCCGCCTCTGCTCTATGGCGCCGGGTGCGGGCGCTGGAGGAGGCGGGTATCATCGAACGTTACGGGGCGGTGGTGAATGCGCCTGCGATGGGGCTGGGGTTCCAGGCATTGGTGCATGTGCATCTGACCCGCCACGACCCGGACAAGCTGGTGGAGTTCATCCGCGCGGTGGAGACCAGCCCTCTGGTGCAGGAATGCTACGCAACCACTGGCCAGGCCGATTACCACCTGCGGGTGCTGGCACCTGACCTGGAAGCCTATAACCGGTTCCTGGAGGATTTCCTGTTCCGTCTGCCGGCCGTGGCCAGTGCTCAGACCAATGTGGTGCTGCGCACGATCAAACGGGACAGGCCCGTTGTTCCCTAAACGCTGCGTCTGCCGGGTTGCGGCGGGGAGTTTATGGTCAAAGAAGAAGGGAGCGGAACCTCTGTGCTTCTTCTTTGCTGAAAATACTCCGGGGCTCTGGGGCCGGCCCCCAGCCGCCGCCTCACATAGCGGCGTATTTGACCCAGGCCCAGGCCATGGCGAGATAGGTGAGCTGGTGCAGCGCCTGGTCGGAGCCCATCGCCTGCCAGAACCGGGCTTGCTGCGGGTTCAGCTGTTTCACTTCGGAATAGCGCGCCTTGCCGAAGTCGATGTGGAAATGGACGATCCATTCCAGCACCGCCAGCACCAGGATGAACATCACCGGCGCACCGAACAAGGCAAACACGATGGCCGAGCCGATAACATGCACGCCGGCATGCTGGGCGCGTCCCATATGCACATAAGCGCAGCGGCCGGACAGCATTTTCGGCGTTTGCAGAAAGAAGTCGGCAAACAGATGCTTGATCTGCAGGGCGCAGAGCAGCAGCAGGACGGAACCGACATATTCAGGCAAACCGTATGACCTCCAGCAAGTGTACTTCGCTGGAACCTTACGGATTTTTCGCCGCCTGGCAAATGCCGTGCCGGCAGGGTGCCGCAACGGGACTGGGAGGGACCGGGCGGGGCAGGGCAGGTTTCTGCCCATTGCCTGTCCAGGGCAAACCGCGCTACCCATGAGGCAGCCCATATCCGAAGCAGCTATTTATGGAGCCTTCCCATCGAACGCTCTTTGTTCCGTTTCATCTGGAAATACTCAAAACGCGACCAGTTGGTGCTGCTGCTGGTCACGGCCTGCCTTTTCCCGCTGCTCTATCTGACGCTGGAGCTGCCCAAGCGGATCATCAATGATGCGATTGGCTCGGAGACCTCCACCATCGCGGTGCTGGGGCAGAGTTTCGATCAGCTGACCTTCCTGTGGATTCTCTGCGGCGGTTTCCTGTTGTCGGTGCTGTGCCACGGCCTGCTGAAGATGCGCATCAATACCATGAAGGGCGTGCTGGCCGAGCGCATGCTGCGCCGGTTCCGCTATCAGCTGATTGCCCGGGTGCTGCGCTTTCCGCAGCCCTATTTCGAGCGCGTCAGCCAGGGTGAACTGGTGTCGATGGTCACCTCCGAGTCGGAACCGATGGGCGGGCTGATGGGGGATGCGGTCAGCCAGCCGGTGCTACAGGCGGGGCAAATGCTGACAATCCTGTTCTTCCTGTTTCTGCAAAGCGTCTGGTTCGGGCTTGCAGCAATTGCCCTGATCCCGCTGCAAGGCTGGCTGATTCCCAAGCTGCAGCGCCAGATCAACCTCTTGAACAAGAAGCGCATCAAACAGGTGCGGGCGCTGGCAACCGAGATCGGCGAAAGCGCGGCGGGGGCCTCGACGCTCAGGATCAATGGCGGCTGGCGCTACCGGATGGCGGTGATCACCGACCGGCTGGGGCGGCTCTATGACATCCGCTTCGAGATCTATCAGAAAAAGTTCTTCATGAAGTTTCTCAACAACTTCATCACCCAGCTGACACCGTTCTTCTTCTATGCAGTCGGCGGCTTCCTGGTGCTGCAGGGCAAGGTCTCTCTGGGGGCGCTGGTGGCGGCATTGGCGGCCTACAAGGACCTGGCGTCGCCCTGGAAGGAATTGCTGGCCTATTACAACCAGACCCAGGACATGTCCCTGCGCTGGGAGGTGATCCTGGAACGGTTTGCGCCGCAGGGCATGGTGGACGAATCTCTGATGCGGGGTGCGCCCGCGGAGCTGGGACGGCTCAAGGGCGACGTGGTGCTGAATTCGGTCAATGTGCGCGATACCGACGGCAACCTGGTGCTGGAAGACCTCAGCGCAACCTTCCCTGCCGGTCAGGTGATCGGCATCGCGGCGCCGTCGGAGGAAGACAGGCGGGCCCTGGCGGAGCTGCTGACCCGGGAAATCCTGCCGGCGGCAGGCACGGTGACGGTGGCAGAGCAGAACCTCAGCGGACTGCATCAGGCCACAGTTGCAGCGCGGATCGGCTATGCCACGTCGCGGCCGGTGCTGTTTCAGGGTTCCTTTGGCGACAATGTGATGATGCCGATGCGGCTGCGCCCGATTGGCGAACCGCAGGACAGGCAGAAGCTGGAGATTGCCAAGAAAGCAGGCAACAGCCCGGACCCCTTCGATGTGCCTTGGCTTGACCCGCAACTTGCAGGGTTCACCAGCGAGGCGGAACTGCGGGGCTGGTGGCTGAAACTGGTCGAGGGGATCGGCTCGGATACGGCCCTGTTCCGCCGCGGCATTGAGCAGGTTTTTGATGCTCCGGCCCATGCGGAACTGGCGCAGCAGCTTGTTGAGCTGCGTCCGGCGGTGCGGCAGGCGCTGCAGGATGCCGGACTGGACGCCCATGTGCATTTCCTGGAGGCCGAAAGCTATAACCCGGCGCTGCCGGTGGCGGAAAACCTGCTGTTCGCGGCCTCGCAAGAGGCCATGACGGGCGAGGTGCTGCACGGCCATGCCGACTTCCTCGACCAGCTCAAGCAGCTGGGACTGGATGAAGGCCTGGTGGCCCTGACCCGCGACGTGGTCGAGATGCTGCGTCAGATCTTTGGCATGGATGGCACCGGCCATCCGCTGTTCCGCAAGCTTGGCTTGGACATCGAAGCCTATGAAGCGGCGCTTGCACTTGTCGATAAACCGGGTGAAACCGATCCGGCAGCCTTGAGCCGCGAAGAGCTGGCACGGCTGCTGATCGTGCCCTTCACCATTTCCGCCGAGCAGATCGGCCCGGCCTTTGAAGACGGCATGAAGGAGCGCATCCTTGGCTTCCGCCGCAGCCACGGGCAGAGCTTGCGCAAGGCGCTGGGCGCAGGATTTGTGCCTTTCTCCGGTGATCGTTTCGCGCCCAGCCTGACGGTTCTGGAAAACGCCTTGTTCGGCAAGATCTCGGATGCCTCAGGCGCCAAGGGCGACGAGGTGCGCAAGCTGGTGTCCGAGCTGATGGTGCAGGCAGGCCTGCGCGATCAGGTGGTGGAGCTGATTTTTGACATGCCGATTGCAGTTGGCGGTCAGGGGCTGGCGGCCAGTTTTGCCGAACCGCTGGCATTCTGCCGCGCAACTATCAAGCGGCCGGATGTTCTGGTCCTCGATTCCGCGATGGCAAGCTATGATCTGGAAACGCGGGTGGCGGTGCATAAGAACCTGCGCAAGCTGCTGCCGGAGACCACGCTTGTCTATCTGGCGCCTGCTTTCCAAAGCCCGGATGTGTTTGACGCCTATTTTGAACTGCGCCAGGGACGGCTGGTCAGCGACGAGGCTCAGGCCGCGGCGGCAGGGGACGGGGCGGCCAGCCAGGATCTGGCGCGCAAGCTGCGGGCGCTTGAACAGACCGAACTATTCTCTGGCCTCAATCGCCGCCAGCTGCGTCTCCTGGCCTTTGGTGCGCGCTGGTATGACGCCAAGGCGGGCGAGGTGGTGTTCCTCAAGGACGATGAGGCCACTGACGGTGCCTATATGATCCTGGAGGGCGAGGCTGGCCTGTATCTGCCGCAGGACGGTGCCGAGGACCGGCTGATTGCCACGGTGGGGCCCGGACGGCTGGTGGGCGAGCTGGGGCTGATCCGCCATGAGCCGCGGGCGCTGAGCATGATTGCGGCCACGGATCTGAATTGCCTGCGTATTGGCGAGGAGGAGTTCCTTGCGGTGGTCGAAAATGACGCCTCGACTGCCTTCAAACTGCTGCAGGTGGTGGCGGGCTACGTTTCCAACTGAGTGGATAATCAAGAACAGGAAAATGAGACATGAAACTGCTGCGATACCGCGCGGAAGGAGAGGTGCGGCCGGGCTTGCTGGACGCGGGCGGCCGGATCCGGGACTTGTCGGTGCATGTGCCGGATATCACCGGCGCGGTGCTGGATGACGGAACGCTGGCGCGGCTGGCGGAACTGGATGCCGGGGCGCTGCCGCTGGTGGACGGGCCTGCCGATCTGGCGCCCTGTGTGGGACAGGCAGGAAAGTTCCTCGGCATCGGTCTCAACTACACTGACCACGCCGAAGAGATGGGTCTTGCCCTGCCAGAACATCCGATTCTGTTCCTGAAGGCCACCTCTTCGATGAGCGGTGCCAATGACGACGTGATCCTGCCGCGCGGCTCTGTTGCCGCCGATTGGGAAGTGGAGCTGGGGGTGGTGATCGGCACGGCTGCGAAATACGTCAGCGAGGCGGAGGCGCTGAGCCATGTGGCGGGCTATTGCGTGATCAACGATATCTCCGAGCGTGATTACCAAACCAAGCTTGCCGGGCAATGGACCAAGGGCAAAAGCTGCGACACCTTCGGTCCCATCGGCCCCTGGCTGGTGACCCGCGACGAGGTGGCGGACCCGCAAGACCTGTGGCTCACCTGCGATGTGAACGGCGAGCGGCGGCAAAGCGGCCGCACTGGCACCATGGTGTTCACAGTGGCGCAGATCATCTCGCATCTGAGCCAGCTGATGACGCTGCATCCGGGCGACGTGATTGCCACCGGCACCCCGCCGGGCGTCGGCATGGGGGTCAAGCCGGAGCCGGTCTACCTGAGGCCGGGCGATGAAATGCGGCTGGAGATCGAAGGCTTGGGTGTGCAGACACAGACTGTGCGGGCAGACAGTTAGACGGCGGGGGCTCCCGCCCGTTCCGGCGCATTCACAGAATGCACCGGCCCAGTTGGGTGTGGCGCTGCGCTTCCGCGCAGCGCGGGACGTCACGGCAAATGGCGGTAGACCAGATCGCCGGGATCCTGGCGGGCGGCTTGAGGGTCGGGCACGGCGCCCAGCCGTTCCGCCAGCCGCTGCGACCGGGTGTTCCCCAGGGTGATATAGCTGACCAGGGTTGCGAAACCTGCCGTGCCGAATGCCCAGTCGCGCAGCGCAAGGGCCGCCTCCTGGGCGTAGCCTTGGCCTTCGGCTTCAGGATAGACCAGCCAGCCCAGCTCCCGCTCGGGAAACAGCGGGCCTGCGTTGATGCCGACCTGGCCCAGGCACCGCCCGGTCCGGCGGCATTCCAGCATCAGCTCGCCGTGGCCAAACAGCTGCCATTGGGCCAAGTCATGGCAGAACAGGCCCCAGGCCCCGGGCAAGGAAAAAGGGCCGCCCATGTAACGCGACCGCTCCGACTGCATCATGTCCCGGTACTGTTCCCAATCCGCCGCTGCTTGCGGACGCAGCAGCAGCCGTTTGGTCTCGATCGTGGGCGGTGAGCGCATGCGGGCTTTCCTGCTGGTGCTTTCGGATCCAGGCTCAGCTGCCGCAGAATTGCTTGTAAAGCAGCGCGATGATCTCTTCGGTATTGCGGTCCTTAAGCGAGTAGTAGATCGTCTTCCCTTCCCGCCTGGTGGCGACCAGCCCGTCCTCCCGCAGCCGCGCCAGCATCTGGCTCACCGCCGCCTGGCGCATGTTCAAGAGCGCCTCCAGCTCCCCCACCGACCGTTCCCCGGCACAGAGGTGGCAAAGGATCATCAGCCGCCCTTCATGTGCGAGTGTTTTCAGGAAGGCGGCGGCCGCAGCGGCGCGTTCCTGCATGTCCTGGGGCGTCTCCGGCGGGATGGGGGCGCGGGTTTGTGAGGGCAATTTGCGGCGTCCTGGCTTGTCTTCTGCCGCATATTGCAGCTTTCGCTGCGTCAAGTCACCCCGGAGTTGCAGCATCACTCCACGATGGGCGGCGAGCCACCGGCAAAAGCATTCCCGCCCGCATAGTTGCAGGGGGCCTCTTGCATGTTGAGGTGCAGGTCGCTGCCCGTGAACGGATGGGCACGTGCGAGATCCTCGTCCACGTCGATGCCGAGACCGGGTGTCCCGGGCGGGGTGACAAAACCGTTTTCGACCCGGATCGTGCCTTTGATCAGCTGGTCATGAAACGGGGTCTCGATGGTCTCCAGCAGCAGAATGTTGGGAATCGAAGCCGCCAGATGAATGTTTGCAGCCCATTCCACCGGCCCGGCGTAAAGATGCGGTGCCATCTGCGCGTTGAAGACCTCTGCGATGGCGGCGACCTTTTTCATCTCCCAGATGCCCCCGGCACGTCCCAAGGCGGGCTGCAGGATCTCGGCAGAGCCCGCACGCAGTACGGCGGCGAATTCGGATTTAGTGGTCATCCGCTCGCCGGTGGCCACGGGGATGCGCACGTTGCGGGCGACGCGGGCCATGTCTTCGATATTGTCGGGCGGCGTGGGTTCCTCGAACCAGAGCGGTGCATAGGGCTCCAGGGCCTGGCCCAGGCGGATGGCTCCGGCTGTGCTGAACTGGCCGTGGGTGCCGAACAGCAGGTCGGCCTTGCCGCCCACCGCCTCGCGGATTGCTTTGCAAAAAGCCACGGACAGGGAAATATCGGACATGGCGGGCATGTGGCCGCCGCGCAGCGTATAGGGACCGGCCGGGTCGAATTTCAGCGCTGTGTAGCCTTCCTCGACTCGTTTTTGCGCCGCCTCGGCCGCCATTTCGGGCGAAGTCCAGAAATCCATGATGTCCTGATGCGGCAGCGGGTAGAGGTAAGTGTAGGCGCGGATGCGATCATTCATCCGGCCACCAATCAGTGCATGCACCGGACGGCCGCGGTCCTTGCCGAGGATGTCCCAGCAGGCAATCTCGAGCCCGGAAAACGCGCCCATCACCGTCAAGTCGGGGCGCTGGGTAAAGCCCGAGGAATAGGCGCGGCGGAACATCAGTTCGATGTTCTCCGGGTTTTCGCCCGCCATGTGCCGCTCAAACACATCGCGGATCACATGGGTCATCGCCTCTGGACCGACCGAGGAGGCATAGCATTCGCCCCAGCCGGTGATGCCGGTGTTGGTGGTCACTTTCACCAGGATCCAGTAACGCCCGCCCCAGCCGGGGGGCGGGGGCGCGGTGACGATGACGTCAAGGTCTTGCAGCTTCATGGCTTACCCCTCCATCGCCTCGGCAAAGGCGGTCAGTTCGCGCTCGATCTCTTCGATGGCGGCCTGGCTGCTGAAGAAAGTGAGGTCGGGCTCTGCGTCTCCGTTCATGAAGACTGCGATCTCCAGCGCGGCGGGTGCCCCGCCAAATCCGCCGTCGATCTTCCAGCGGCGGCTGGCGTCCCGGGCCATGCCGGGCACCTCATCGGCAATGGAGGCCGCAAAATTGGCGGGCAGGCCGAAACGCGGATTATTGGCCAGCCGCGTCAGGAAAGGGCCGACCTCGATGCTGGCAAAACTCATCGAGGTTTCCGAGGTGATCGGCTGCGCCTTGGGCGCTTCGGGTTTGAACAGGTCGGTCAGGAATTTCAGCATGTCCTGCGCTCCGCTAGGATAGAGTCAGCGGAACACAATCACATTGCGTTTGGCACTGCCAGTCTTGGTGTCGGCAATCGCCTCGTTGATCTGCTCCAGCGGCCAGCGGCCCGAGATCAGCTCATCCAGCTTCAAGCGGCCCTGGCGGTAGAGATCCACCATCCACGGGATATCGCGCTGGATCACCACATCGCCCATCTTGGAGCCAATGAGCCCCTGGCCGACAGCCGCCAGTACTACCGGTTCATAGCTCGCCTTGGCGCCGGAATGCGGCATGCCGATCAGCACCGCTTTGCCGCCGCGGGCCAGGTAGCGGGGGGCCTGGTCGTAGGCGGGGATGGCACCGACGGTGACCAGCACTGCATCCGCGCCGCGTCCGCCAAGCGCCTTATAGGCCGCCTTCCAGGGCTTTTCCTCGGTGGCGAGCACACCATGGGTGGCGCCGAACTCCTTGGCGATCTCCAGTTTTTCCGGGCTTATGTCCACCGCGACAATGCGGCGGGCGCCGGCGATGCGGGCGCCCTGGATGGCGTTGAGGCCAACCCCTCCAGCTCCGATAACCACCACGTCCTGGCCCGCGCGCAATTGCGCCGCGTTCACCACCGCGCCGACGCCGGTGATCACCCCGCAGGAGACCAATGCAGCCGCGTCCTTGGCCATGTCCGAAGGGATCTTCACGATCTGGCGCTGGTCCACCACGACCTTTTCGGCAAAGGCACCGCAGGCCATGGCCTGGTCCAATGGCTGGCCGTCAACGGTCATCAACGGCCCGTTCACAGTGTCATGAGGTGTTTCGCAGATGGTGGGCTTGCCGCCCGCGCAGGAGGGGCAGGTGCCGCAACTGCGGATCAGGGTGACCACGACGGAATTGCCCTCGGCAAAGCCCAGAACACCGTCGCCAATGCCGGTAATTACCCCGGCCGCCTCATGCCCGTAGACCGCTGGCAGATGGCCGCCCCAGGCGCCTTCGGCATAGGAGATGTCGCTGTGGCAGATGGCAACCGCGTCCAAAGTCACCTCAACCTCACCCATGCCGGGCGCGGCCAGCTGCACCTCCTCGATCACCAGCGGAGTGCCGAATTCGTGGCAGACGGCGGCTTTGATGGTTTGCATGATCTCTCTCCCCGTTTTCCAGCAGCGTGGCGTGGAGGCAGGACCGTATCAAGCCGGTATGCGGCAGCGGCAGGGCGGTTTTACGCTACGGGAGATTTGCTGCGCAGAAACACCGCACAGCCTATGGCCATCAGCAGCAGTGCCAGCAGGAACGGCGCGCCGGGCAGGTAGACAGGCGCGCCCTCTGCGGTGAACCGGGCAAACACCGCCGTCATCATCAGCGGCGACAGAATCATCGCCAGCGCGTTGACGGCGGTCAGCACCCCTTGCAGCTCCCCCTGCTGATTGTCCTCCACTGCCTGCGCCATCATTCCCTGCAGCGCAGGCTGCACCACGGCTCCCAATGCCGAGACCGGGATCAGCATCATCGCCAGCACTCCGCTAGAGATGAAGGCCAGAATGCCAAAGGCGATGAAGTCGAAGACCTGACCCCAGACCACCGTGCGCCGTTCGCCAAACCAGACCACCGTGTAGCGCAGCAGCCAGCCCTGCACCAAAGCCATGGAGATGCCGTAGATCGCCAGTGAAAGGCCGATCACCTGCGGCTGCCAGTCGAAGCGTTCCAGCGTGAAATATGACCAGACAGCCGGGTAAACATAGATCGCCACAGAATAGAGGAAATAGACCCACAACAGCGCCTTGATACCCGGAATGCGGCCGACCGCGCGGAAGGCCCCAAAAGGGTTGGCACGGCGCCACTCGAACGGACGCCGGTTCTTCTCGCGAACGGTTTCGCCCATCACAAACCAGCCAAGGGCAAAATTCAGCAGCACAAGCACCGCCGCGGCATAAAAGGGTGCCCGCGTGCCCAGCTCTCCCAGCAGCCCGCCCATCAGCGGCCCCAGAACAAAGCCCGCGCCAAAGGCCGCACCCAAGAGGCCGAAGTTTGCGGCTTTCTTCTCCGGCGGCGAGATGTCGGCGATATAGGCGCCGGCGGTGGAATGGGTGGCGGCGGTGATGCCGCCTAGCACGCGGCCCAGAAGCAGCAGCCACATGGTGCCCGCCACCGCCATGATCAGATAATCCAGCGCCATCACAAAAAGTGACACTAGCAAAACCGGCCTGCGTCCCACCGCGTCGGACAGGCTGCCCAGGACCGGGCTGAACAAAAACTGCATCACCGCAAACACAGTGCTGAGAATGCCGCCCCAGACTGCTGCCTGGGCCAGTGAGCCGCCCTGCACCTCGGTTATCAGGCCTGGCATTACCGGCATGATGAGGCCAATGCCCATGGCATCAATCATCACAGTCGCCAGCACAAAGATCAGCGACAGCCGGTTAAAGCGGCCGGCCCCGGAACTTCCTCTCTGGTTTGCGGATGCCCCGGGCAAGCCGTTTCCCTTCAGCGGTTCTTATTCGCGCCCGAGTTCTTCTGTCTTTCTTGCAAACTGCAAGGCTTCCCACGGGGCACGCCCCATCTGCTGCGCCGGGTCAAACAGAGCTGCCGTGTCCAGTTCCGGGTAGTCCCGGTTCACAAGCTCCTGGAGGGGAGTTCGCGCAGCCCCGGCCTCCCGGCACAGAGCTTTCACCGCCGCCTGCGCATCCGGCCGCGGCATCTGTGCGGCGAGGGCAAAGCTCAACGCCTCAGCATGGATCATGCCGAGCCCGCAGGATAGTGCCGCCGCCATGGTTTCCGCGTCCGGCTCAAGCCCAAAGCAAAGCGCCTTGCCCGTTCGGGCCGAACTTGCCGCACCCAGAACGATTTGCGGCAGGCACATCCACTCAGTGAACCAGGCGGCACCGTCGCGCTGGTGCTGTTGGATCGCGGCACTTTGCAGCACAGCAAACAAGCCACTGCCCTGCCGCGCCAGCGCCGCCAGCACAGAGGGTGAAACCGGGTTCCGTTTCTGCGGCATGGTGGAGGAGGCTCCCGCTCCGCCCAGCGAAATTTCCTGAATGCCGGTCTGAACCAGAGCGGTGCAGTCTTCGCCGATCTTGCCAAAGGCCAGCGTCACCCGCATCAGCCAGTCCGCAAGCCGCAAGACGGGCGTGCGGTCCGTGTGCCAGCTGCACCCTGGATCCTGCAGTGCCAGGCCCTTGGCCATGGCAGCGCGGACTTCTGCAGCCTTGGCCCCCAATGCGGAGGACGTGCCTGCTGCACCAGACAGCGAAACCATGAGGCAGGATTGCCGCAAGGCAGGCAGCTCTTCCAGCAGGTTCAGCAACGGTGTGCCCCAGCCCGCCATCACCGCGCCAAAGCTGGTGGGAGTGGCATGCTGGCCATAGGTGCGGGCGGGCATCGGCAGTTCTGCATGTGTCTTGGCCAGTTTGCCAAGCGCCTGCACCGCTGCTTTCACATCCGCCTCCACCAGCGCCAGCGCCTGCCGCAGCCGCAGCATCAGCGCGCTGTCCATGATGTCCTGCGAAGTGGCGCCCCAATGCACAAACTGTGCATGTTCCGGCGCCTTCATCTCCTCGCAGAACGCCGCGACTAATCCTGGCACTGGCACGCCGTTTTGCGCCGCAGGCCGCTTCAGCACGCCCGGGTCGACAGCGATTTCCACCACCGCACGGCCAATGGCGACCGCGCTCTCCTGCGGAATTATCCCCGCCTCGCCCTGTGCCTTGGCCAAGGCGCCTTCCACCAGCAGCATGGCACGCACCTCGGCGCTGTCGGAAAACAGACGGCTGGCCTCGCCGCTGTTGAAAAGATCGCCATACACCTGGCTGTCAAAGACGGAACCCGCCATCAGAAGTCCTTTTCAATGTGCCCGATCAGCTCTGCAAGACCTTCGGGTCCGGCAAAGAAGGGCGAATGGGATGTGTTCATGCTGTGCACCCGCCGCGGCGGAAGGGAGGCTGCCATCTGTGCCTGGTATTCCGGCGGGATCACCCGGTCATCGGTGCAGCGGATATAAGCTTTGGGAACGCTGGCGAACCGTTCCGACAGGCGGATCGGCGTGTCCTGCGGCGGAATTGGCTGCTCGCAGAGGTTTTTCATGGCAAAGCGCACGGCCTCTGCCGGGCAGTCATGGTAAAACAGTTCCGGCGCGGTCTCCGGCAGCAGGCGGTAGCCGGTGCTTGCCGCATTTTTCCGGGTGGCGCCAGCCAATGTCTGCCGCGGCCCGGCCTTGCGCATATCAATCAAGGACATGCCGTTAACCGGCAGATAGGCGCACAGGTAGATCAGCCCGCGCATTCTGCCGGGATCAGCTTCGGCCGCTGCCGAGATCGGGAAGCCGCCCCAGGAGTGCCCCAGGACAATGGTTTCGGGAGTGGAGGCCACCAGAACTGCTGCGGCAGTCTCTTCCAGCGTCACGCTTGCAGGGTCGCGCCCATCGTTGTGCCCTGGCAATGTGGCGGTGCGGGCGGCATGGCCATGTGCCTCCAGCGCGGGAAGCACGTCGCGCCAGCACCAGGCCCCGTGGCAGGAGCCGTGGACCAGAAGGATCTCAGCCAATGTGCCCGGTCTCCCGCAAGAAGGCAGTCAGATGCTGCGCAAATTCATCCGGCTGTTCGACGCAGGGAATATGGCCTGCGCGTCGTATCAGCTGGAACCGGCTGCCGGGGATCAGCTCCACCGTCTCGCGCACCAGGTCGGGCGGAGTGGAGCCGTCTTCGCTGCCGGCAATACCCAGGCAGGGCAGCCGCAAACCGCTTGTCGGCGTGTAAAAATCGGTGCCGGCAATCGCTGCACAGCAGCCGGCATAGCCGTCGCGGGACTGTTGCACCAGCATCTCCCGCCAGTGCTGCAGCTCCGGCGTGGCACGGAACCGCTTGGGGAACCAGCGCTCCATCACCGCATCCGCCAGCGTTTCGATGCCGCAGTCCTGCACTGTCTGGACCCGCTCTTGCCACATCTGCGCTGTGCCGATCTTGGCCGCGGTGTTCGACAGTACCAGCGCCCGGATCTGATCCAGCCGCTTCACCGCCAGCCCCTGCGCAATCATGCCGCCGATTGACAGCCCCACGAAGACGCTGTCGCGCACATCAAGCAGGTCCAGCAGCCGCTCAGCGTCCCGCACCAGCGCCCCCATGGAATAGGGGGCAGGCGGGCAGGAGGACAGCCCGTGCCCGCGCTTGTCATAGCGAATGATGCGCAGGCCTGCCGGCAGCCGTTCCACCACTGCGTCCCAGACGCTCAAATCGGTGCCCAAAGAGTTTGCAAAAACAAGCGGCGCGCCGTCCGGATCCCCGTCGATGCGGTAGTGAAGCTGGACATCGCCCAGGTCTGCGGTCTGCATGGAAAGCCCCGTGATTGTTCCGCCGCAGTCTACCTGCGCCAGGGCAGAGAGGTAAACCAGCCGCCAGCCGCAGGCGGAGGAATTTTCTTGAGAAAGAAAATTGGCCGGAAAAATTGCATTTTTCCGGCGCGCCTCAGCCGCGCAGCGCCATATGGGCCATGATCTGTCCGTGATCGGAAGCCAGCTTGTTGTAGGGCGCCTCAGGATGGCTGCCGTCAGTCAGGTGATCGTTGAAGACGCTGTAGTACAGCATCTCCCCAACCGCGCCTTCCCAGGCCGGGTCGAAATGGCGCGACATGTAAATCTGGTCGATGCTTTCATGCACGCCGCCAAAGGCGGTGGTGTAGACCACATCGCGCAGGGACTTCTTCAGGAACATCTTTTCGGCCGAGCGCAGCCGCACCCGGTCGATCGCCTCGCGGATCTGCGTGTCTTCCGCCTCGCTGTAGCGGTCGCCCGGGTGCTGGGCATCATGGCGCAGCATCCAGGCGTAGTTCTTGAACGGTGTTTCGCCCGAGATGATTTCGCTGCTGACCGCATGTTCGCCGTCATTGAAATCGCCCATCACCATCACCGGGCGGCCCTGCTCCAGCTCGTCGAGCACCGCGCGCCGCAGCACCCAGGCTTCGCCCATCCGCCTGAGCGCAGCCCGCAAGGCCCCCATTGCCCGGCCCGCTGCGTCATAGGCGGTCATCACGGTTTCAGGCGGGTAAGATGCGCCCTGCGGCTTGATGAACTCGCCCAGTTTGGACTTCAGATGGCAGTTGAAGATGGTAATTACCTGATCCCCAACCGGCACCCGCACCTTGAGGACCGGGCGCGACAGGCGCCGCAGGGTATAAAAGCCGGCATCCTCTTCCTCTCCCAGGCACGCCATCGGGATGTCCAAGGGCTGTTCCAGATCCTGGATCACCTCCGGCTCGCCTTCAAACCCGAACCGCGAGAGCACTGCCAGCCCGGGCCGCCGCTTGCCCGGCTCGCCGGTGTCGTTGAGGTTCGGGGCAAAGGCCATCTCGGCCTCGGCATAGGATCCATAGGCGAGTTTCTGGAAAATCGCCTTGCGGTGATAGCGTTTGGAAGGGTCCGGGATGCTGGCCTCATTGGCCTCCGCCCCGCGCCGGTCGGCCTCGGCGATCACCTGGCGCAGCGGCGCCTCCTCGAAGATTTCCTGAAAGCCGACGATATCCGCGTTCAGCGTCAGCAGCTGGTCGGCCATCCAATCGGCCTTCCAAGCGTATTCCTCGGGCGTGTAGCTTTGGAACCGGTAATACTCCCGCTCCGGCCCGATCAGATTCTTCACGTTGAACGAGGCGATGGTGAAACGTGTCATGACGTGTCCCCCTGAGTGGCGCACGGCAAATCGTGCGCTCAGGGTTCAAGCATAGCGCGAGAGTGCCTCCCGGAACAGCTCTGCATCCACATTGCCGCCAGTGGCGACCGCAATCACCGCATCGCCCTTGATCTGGTCCGCATGGAACAGCGCCGCTGCCAGCGAGGCCGCGCCGCCGGGTTCCAGCACAATCTTGAGCCGCAGGAAGGCCAGCCCCATAGCCTGCAACGCCTCATCCTCGGTAATCACGATGCCCTGCCCGCACAGGCGCTTGAGGATGGGAAAGGTGATCTCGCCCGGCTGCGGCGTCAGGATGGCGTCGCAGATGGAGCCGGACTGGCTGGAGTTCTGCTGCACCTCTCCAGTTTCCAGCGACCGGGTCACATCATCGAACCCCTGCGGCTCCACCGGGCGCACCCGCAAGCCCGGCGCGCGGGCCTCCAGCGCCAGTGCAATGCCCGAGGACAGCCCGCCGCCACCGCAGTTCACCAGCACATCTGCCTGTGTGGCGCCCGCGGCGCCGGCCTGTTCCGCGATCTCCAACCCGCAGGTGCCCTGGCCGGCGATGACCAGGGGCTCATCATAGGGTTTTATCAGAGTCAGCCCGCGTTCCTCCGCATACTGAGCGCCAACCGCTTCACGGCTTTCCCCGCCGGCGCGGTCATAAAGCACCACTTCGGCGCCCAAGTCGCGGGTGTTCTGGATCTTCAATTGCGGCGCGTCGGCTGGCATCACGATTACCGCAGGCGCACCATGCGCCTTGGCTGCCGCAGCCACACCCTGGGCATGGTTGCCGCTGGAATAGGCGATGACACCGCGCTGGCGGTGGTCTTCCTGCAACGCAGAGACCGCCGACCAGCCGCCGCGGAACTTGAAAGACCCGGTATGCTGCAGGCATTCCGCCTTCACGAACAGGCGGCGTCCGGCAATCTCGTCCAGAAACGGCGAGGACAGCAGCGGCGTTATCCGTGCATGGCCCTTGAGCCGCTCTGCGGCCGCTTCGATCATGGCAATCGAGGTCATTGGATCTGCTCCAGTACGGAATGGATGAGGGCAAGTGCCTCTGGCTCGTCCAGAAACGGCACATGTCCGCGGTCGGCAATCTCCGCGGTCTGAGCTCCGGGCAAGCGGCGCTGCATGTCCAGGAAGGTTTCCTGGCTCAGAAGATCCGAGTTTGCACCGCGGATCACGCCGCAGGGCAGGCCGCTCAAGGCCAGAAACAGCGGCCACAGGTCCGGCGCCGGGCCCGCCTCGGCCTGGGCCAGAAGTGCGTCACGCAAGTGCGGATCATAGTTCAGGGACAGGCCCTCTGCCTCCTGACTGTAAAACGTCTGAACCTCTTCCAGCCAGCGCGCCATCGGTACATCCGGGAAGGCCGGGGACATCACAGCATTCAAAGTCTCCGCGGCCTGTGCATAGGTTTTCGCAGCCTGCCGGCGGCCCACATACTCCATGATGCGAGTGATGCCGCCTGCAGCGATTTCCGGACCGATGTCGTTCAGGATCACTGCGGACAGCCGGTGCTTGGACGTGGCGGCCAGCGTCATCGCCACCAGCCCGCCGCGGGATGTGCCGAGGATGGCGGCTTGATCCAGGCCCAGATGGTCCAGCAGCTCCAGCACATCCTGCGCCTCGCGCATCACATTGTAGTTCATGAACCCAGGGTCATGGTCCGACTGACCGCGCCCCCGGGCATCCAGTGTGATCATCCGGTACCGTGCGGCATGCGGGGCAAAGTAGCGGAAATCCCGGCTGTCCCGCGTGAGGCCGGCCAGGCACAACAGCGGCAGACCCTCGCCGCGGTCCGCATAGAACAGGTTCAACCCGTCAGAGGTTTGAAAGAATGGCATTGGCGTGCTCAGCCCTTGGCGAGATCGGGAATGGTGATCAGATCCGGCAGAATATGCGCCGGTTTCCAGGGCAGCCGGTCCACCGGCTCACCTGAGCGGTTTACCCAGGCGGTAACAAAGCCGTAACCCGCAGCCCCTGCCGCATCCCAGCCGTTGGAGGAGACAAACAGAACCTCTTCATTGGCGCAGCCAAACCGCTTGCCAACCAGATCATAGACGCGGGCATCGGGCTTGAAAATACCGACACTTTCCACCGACAGCACATCGTCCAGCACATTGACCAGCCCGGCAGACTGAACCGCACCATCCAGCATCGCGGGCGAGCCATTGGACAGGATGGCGGTGTTCAGCCCTGCATCTTTCAGCGCTTTCAGCATCGCAGGCACTTCCGGGTAGGCCTGCAGCTCCCAGTAAAGATCCAGCAGCCGCTGGCGCAGGGCGGCGTCGCCGGCCAGTCCCGTGGCTTCCATTGCCCAGTCGAGCCCGTCCTGAGTCACATCCCAGAAATCCGCGTGGGCCAGGGTGATTGCGCGCAGCCAGGTGTATTGCAGCTGTTTCAGCCGCCAATGGCTGGCAAGCTCTGCCCAATTGTCCTGCAAATGCGGAAATTCCGGTTCACTTGCGGCCTGGCGCGCCGCTGCCGCAACATCGAACAGGGTTCCGTAGGCGTCAAAAATGCAAGTGGTGATCGGCATGGTGTCCTCCCCTGGCGGGAGAGTTGCACGAAGGGCAGGGCAGGCAAAGCGGATAATTGTACCCCTGACGGGTTTACATCGCAGCGTCACGCCTTAGGCTGCGCGGCTTTGATAACCCTCATCTGGACAGGAGATCCCATGACCGAGGTCAAGAGCGGCGACACCGTGCGCATCCATTACACCGGCAAGCTGACGGACGGCACCGTTTTTGACAGTTCTGAGGGGCGCGACCCTTTGGAATTCACCGTGGGCGCCGGGCAAGTGATCGCTGGCATGGACGCAGGCATTGACGGCATGGCCGTGGGCGAGAAGAAGGTTCTCGAAATCCCCTGTGCCGAGGCTTATGGCCCGATCAATCCCGCCGCGCGCCAGGAAATCCCGCGCGAAGGCATTCCCGCCGACATTCCGCTGGAGCTGGGCACCCAGCTGCAGATGCAGAGCCCTGATGGCCATGTGCTTCCGGTTACCGTGGTTGAAGTCAGCGACGAGACCGTAACCCTGGACGCCAATCATTTCCTCGCAGGCAAGGATCTGGTTTTTGATATCGAGCTGGTCTCGGTCAACGCACCAGCTGCAGACAAGGAAGAGGGCAGCTGCGGCTGCTGCTGATCACCGCTGAACAAGGCTGTGGGGGCGCTGATTCCGTCCCCGCACAATCACCGCAAGCCGTCCCGGCGGATGGGCCCGGCACCTTCGGTCACGTTTGAGAGGCGCTTATTACGGCCCCGGCAATGCCGCTGATGGTGCTGCCTGTACTGATGGCACTGTAGATAGACCGCGGCGGGCGCGAGGCTTCGCTCACACCGCGATGCACCCAATGCCGCTCTTCCATGGACTTCAGGGATTGCGACAGGGCACGGTCCGAGATCGTCAGCAAGCGCCGCTTGATCTCGTTGAAATGGCTTGGGGATTGCAGCGACGCCAGCACCGGCACGGTCCAGGAGCGGCGCAGCAGACCGTGACCTTCGGCACCTGCCGCGCCCTGCACTTTGCTGGCGAGGGCCGCGGCTTTGATGCCCAGCCGGGTCAACCGGAATTCCGGCCGCAGCGGATGCCCATGTCCGGGGTTCCGTTCCATCAAGCCGATCTCAATCAGATGCTCCATGCTGTGGGCAAAGGCTGTCCTGCCTGCACCTGTGGCGGTCAGCAAAGCTGCCTGCCGTCCCGGAACCCCCTCATGCAGATTTGCAAGAATGGGCAGTGCCCAGGCTCTGGAGGTGATGTTGACAAGCATATTTATGTCCATAAAATATAGTTAGTATATTTTCAGACAAGGTGAAAGACTATGGCACTCATTTCGCTTGAAGACACCATCACGATCGCTCTTTCGGTCAAGGACCGGCACGCCAGTGCCAAGTGGTTTGAGGACCTGCTTGGCTTCCCGCTCCTTTATCATGCGGATGAGGCAGGCTGGTCAGAGGTTCAGACCCGGACCGCGGGTGTGACCCTTGGGTTGGGTGAACAGGTGCAGCCGTCCCCGGGAAACTGCGTGCCGGTTTTCGGCATCGCAGATATTGATGACGCCCGCCGCAAACTGGAACAGGCGCAGGTCGCCTTTGACGGTGAGACAGAAGTCATCGAGGGCATGGTCAAGACAGCGACCTTCTATGACCCGGACGGCAACGCATTCATGCTGGCAGAGGACCTGACGGGAGCCGCATGATCTGTGGCAGCTGCGGCCGGTCTGCTTTACGCAAGCCACTGCTGCGGAAACGAAAAAGGGCACCCGCCAGGGTGCCCTTTGCTGTTCAGCATATGCCGGAAATCACAGGTGATCCGGCTGCGGCATGCCCAGCACGTGGAAGCCGCCGTCCACCCGGATGATCTCGCCGGTGGTGCAGGCGCCGGCGTCTGACGCCAGATAGACCGCAGTGCCGCCAACCGCTTCCAGCGTTGCATTGGAGCGCAGCGGCGCGTTCTGGTCGGTGTGCTTGAAGGTCTTGCGGGCCCCGCCAATGGCCGCGCCGGCCAGGGTCTTCATCGGGCCGGGCGAAATGGCGTTCACGCGGATGCCTTCCGGGCCCAGATCATTGGCCAGGTAGCGGGTTGCCGATTCCAGCGCCGCCTTGGCCACGCCCATCACGTTGTAGTTCGGAACCACCTGGTTTGAGCCTTGATAAGTCAGGGTCAGCAGGGTGCCGCCGTTCTCTTTCATCAGCGGATGGGCGCGGCGCGCCACTTCGATGAAGGAATAGGCCGAAATATCCAGCGAGTTTTTGAAGTTCGCACGCGTGGTATCCAGGAAGCGCCCGGTCAGCTCGGACTTGTCCGAATAGGCAATTGCGTGCACCACGAAATCAATTGACGGCCAGCGGCCTGCCAGCTGTTCAAAAGCCGCATCCAGCGAGGCGTCATCGGTCACATCCACATCGACCATGAAGTCCGAGCCGACGCTCTGTGCCAGCGGCTCCAGCCGCTTGCCAAAGGCCTCGCCCTGGTAGGTAAAGGCCAGCTCGGCCCCGGCCTCCGCCATTGCCTTGGCAATGCCCCACGCGATGGAGCGGTCATTGGCAACGCCCATAATCAGGCCGCGTTTGCCTGTCAGCAGTCCCGCCATCGTCACTTATCCCTTGTATTTGCTCAGTACCATCGAGCCATTGGTGCCGCCAAAGCCGAAGCTGTTGGTCATCACCGAATCCAGACCGGCATTTTCCACCAGGTCCGTAGCGATCTCGCCCGGCAGGATGCCTTCGGCGAGGGTCTCTACATTGATCGACGGGGTAATGAAATCATTGTCCAGCATCAGCAGGCAGAAAATCGCCTCAAGCGCGCCGGCGGCACCCTGGGCGTGACCGGTCATCGACTTGGTCGAGGAGATCGGCGGCACCTTGCCCTCGCCAAAGACACGGCGGGCCGCTTCAACTTCGCCCACGTCGCCGACCGGCGTCGAAGTGCCGTGCGCGTTGATGTAGTCCACCTTGCGGCCCTCGGGCAGGGTCGACAGCGCCAGGCGCATCGCCCGCTCGCCGCCTTCGCCGGACGGGGCCACCATGTCGTGACCGTCGGAGGTGGCGGCAAAACCGGTCACCTCTGCGTAGATTTTCGCGCCGCGCGCCAGCGCGTGGTCCAGGTCCTCCAGCACCACGATGCCGCCGCCGCCGGAGATCACAAAACCATCGCGGTCCTGGTCAAAGGCGCGCGAGGCCTTCTCCGGATCATCGTTCTTCTTGGAGGACATCGCGCCCATCGCGTCAAAGAGGCAGGAGAGAGTCCAGTCCAGCTCTTCGCCGCCGCCGGCAAACATCACGTCTTGCTTGCCCATCATGATCTGCTCCGCCGCATTGCCGATGCAATGCAGCGAGGTCGAGCAGGCCGAGGTGATCGAATAGTTGATGCCCTTGATCTTGAACGCAGTCGCCAGGTTGGCGGAAATTGTCGAGGACATGCATTTGGGAACTGCAAACGGCCCGATCCGCTTGGTGGCGCCGGTCTTGGCTACCACTTGATGCGCCGCCAGCATGGCCGAGGTCGACGGGCCGCCGGAGCCCGCAACCAGGCCGGTGCGCTCGTTCACCACCTGATCTTCGCTCAGGCCCGCATCGGCAATCGCCTGGCTCATCGCGATATGGGCATAGGCCGCGCCAGGGCCCATAAACCGCAGGGTACGCTTGTCCACATGTTCGGCGGTGTCAATCTTCAGCGTGCCGGCCACCTGACTGCGGAAGCCATGCTCGGTCATCTCCGGGCTGGCAACGATGCCGGATTTGCCGGCTTTCAGCGAAGCGGTGACCTCTTCGGCATTGTTCCCGATGGAGGAGACGATCCCCAGACCGGTGACGACGACACGGCGCATACGTGCACTCCCTTGTTTGCTTAAGCCTTACTAGGCTTTGAGGGGGGCAGGTGCAAGATGGGTTGGTGTTTGTCAAAACAGGGCAGAGTGAACCGTGGCCGTCTGGAGTTTAGGTTTCACGGCAGAGTATGGAATTGCAGACGTAAATCACGAAACAGACCTGAGTATTGCGCAGCAAGTAGAACGCCAATTCATACTTCTTGTCATCGTAAGTTCCGACAATGCGTTTAGGTTCTGCGAACATCTCTTGCCTGGCGATGTCATCCAGCCGGTCCATGATCTTGAAGGACAAATATGACCGCATATCCTGTGCCTGGGCAGCTTCGGCTACATGAGGGTCATTAAGCAGAAACGCCTCGATGTCCCGTTCCAGCTGACCGAGACCGCCTTGAAAGGCCTCGTCAAAACGCAACTCCAGACCGGGTAGCTGCGCAAAGCCGGATTGCAGCTCTGCAAGAACTCCGGCGTCATCCTGAGCCTCGATGGCAATGGCTGCGGCGAAATTGGAGCGTGGGTCTCTGTTCAAGAAGCTAACGCCTTCCAAGAAGCCACCAAGCGCTGCGATGTGCAAACTCGGGTGCAAGCCGGGTGAAGTGTCGTCCATAGCCACACGGCTAATGCTGAACAGCATGAGGTGCAAGACTTGTTCCAAGCGGAACAATCCGCAAAAAAGAGGCCCTCGGGCCTCTTTTCTGTTGCGGGAAATTGCGAGGATCAGCTTTCGCTGAGTGCCACCTTCATGTCCTTGACCTGATAGATCACCTCACCATCCGCTTCGACGATGCCATCGGCAACGCCCATGGTCAGGCGGCGGGTCTGGATGGCCTTGGTGAAGTTGATGCGGTAGGTCAGCATCTTGCGGTCCGGGCGCACCATGCCGGTCAGTTTCACTTCGCCCACACCCAGCGCATAACCGCGGCCCTGCCAGCCGCGCCAGCCCAGGTTGAAGCCGGTCAGCTGCCACAGGCCGTCCAACCCCAGGCAGCCGGGCATGATCGGGTTGCCGGGGAAGTGGCAGTCAAAGAACCAAAGGTCCGGGGTGATGTCGAATTCGGCAATCACATGGCCCTTGCCGTGCTCGCCGCCGTCGCCGGAGATCTCGGTGATCCGGTCCATCATCAGCATCGGCGGCGCCGGCAGCTGGGCGTTGCCCGGTCCGAACAGCTCGCCCCGCGCGCATTTCAGCAAATCGTCCTTGTCAAAGCTGCTGGGGTAATCGGCCATCCGGTCGCATCTCCTGCGTGAGGTTCGTGTGTAGGTATCTGGAACCCTGTAGCACCGGGCCAAAGGGTCCCGCAAGGGTACCCTGCGTCACTTCCTGCGCTGAATGTGCCACAGGCGCGGAAGAAATTACTGCGTTAGCTGCGAATGAATTTCATTTGAAAAACCGGTAGGGTTGCTCCTATATATACGGTCAGCAACGCGATGCAGGACCTGCTCATGACGCCAAACAGCGAACACGTGGCCACACGCTGGCTGACAGAGGCCGGGCTGAGACCCACCCGGCAGCGGGTGGCGCTTGCCGAATTGCTGGTCGGCGACGGCAAACACCGCCATATCACCGCCGAAAGCCTGTTCGAATCCGCCAAGAAAAACGGCGCCGCGGTGTCGCTGGCTACGGTCTACAACACGCTGCGGGCCTTCTGTGATGCAGGCGTGCTGCAGGAGATCCCGCTGGACGGCTCCAAAAGCTATTTCGACACCAACACCCACGACCACCCGCATTTCTTCTGGGAAGACGAGGGCCGTGTCAGCGACGCGCCGGCGCAGGACCTGGTGATTCACAAGCTGCCGGAAGCGCCTGAAGGCATGGAAATCGCTTCAGTCGACGTGGTGATCCGCCTGCGCAAGGTTTGATTTTCAGCCGCTCAGTGCCTTCTGCAGGATGTCATGGGCCCGGTAAGCTGCAGAGCCCTCTGGAACCTGCGCGTGCGCGGCAAGAATCACCGGCTCTTCGGCGGCAGGATCGCTCACCCGCAAAGCATGCAGGGGTTTGCCGTCATAACTCATGCCTCCCGGCGGCAGGCTGTAGCTGATTCCGACCCCCTCGCCATTAGCGGCCAAGCTACGCAGCAACTCCAGCGAATCCGCCCGGTGCGCAATCCGCGGCACCAGCCCGTGCGTCTTGAACAGCCCCAGCATGTGCTGCACTGACATTCCCTCTTGCGAGAGCACCAGTGCATACCGGGTAAGCTCCTCCAGGGTAACACTGCTGCGCCCGGCCAGCGGATGCTCCGGCGGCACCAGCGCGTGCGGGGCGTAGCGGTCCAGCCTGGTCCGGCTGAAGGCAGCATCCAGCCCCAGGTCATAGGTGATCGCCAGATCCGCCCCGCCTTCGGTGAGGGCGGTGATCAGCGGCTCAAACCCGCAGGCGCGGTGGCTGATTTCAACATCCGGCATCGCCTCGCGCAGGGCTTTCAGTGCCGGCGCCAGCAGGAATGGCGCCAGATCCGAGAAACAGGCCAGCACCAGCCGCTGCTGCCCGGCGCCGGCGCCCTTGGGGTCTTCCAGCTGGGCGGCCTGATCCAGCAGCATTTGCGCCTTATCTGCAAACAGCCGCCCTTGCGGCGTGAGTGCCAAAGCGGCCCCGCGGCGGCGCAGGAACAGCGGGTGGCCCAGGCGCTCCTCGATCCGGCTGAGCGCTGCCGACAGGGCGGGCTGACTCACGTGCACGGCCTCGGCCGCGGCCGATAAGCTGCCATGCCGTGCGACGGCGCAGATATACTCGTAGTGGCGCAGTGTCAGATATAACATAAGGCGAAGGGTATATTAGAAAGATATGATTTGAAACTATGCCTTTGCCGCGGCAGGAAGGACGCATCAGAAATGCATCATTCAGCAGCGGAGGCAGAAATGGTCCACCCCCTTATCACCCGGGAACATGTCGAGCAGTTCCAGCGCGATGGCGTTGTGCTGATCCGCGGGCTGTTCGCCGATCAGGTCGAGCTTCTGCGGGCCGGCGTCGCGGCCAATATGGAGAATCCGGGGCCTTACGCCTCGGAAAACAAGAAGGAAGGCCAAACCGGCCGCTTCTTTGACGATTACTGCAACTGGACCCGGATCCCCGAGTTTCAGCAGGCCATCGAGCAGTCGCCGGTTGCCGAAGTTGCGGCCGATCTGATGAAGTCTTCGTCGGTGCAGATGTTCCACGATCACGTGCTGGTCAAGGAACCGGGCACCTCGATGGCGACGCCGTGGCACCAGGACGGGCCGTACTACTTTGTCGAAGGCCAGCAGACCATCAGCTTCTGGTCGCCGCTGGATGAGGTGAAGGAAGCTGCGCTGCGCTGCGTGGCGGGCTCGCACAAATGGGAAAAGGAAGTGCTGCCGACCCGCTGGGTGTCGGAGGAGGATTTCTTCCCGGATGAAGGCCAGTACATGGCGGTGCCAGATCCGGATGCCGAGGACGGTATGACAGTGCTGGAATATGAAATGCAGCCGGGCGACGCGGTGGCCTTCAACTACAAGATCCTGCATGGCGCCCGCGGCAATACCTCGGCCGCGCGCCGCCGGGCGTTCTCCTTGCGCCTGGTCGGGGATGATGCGCGCTATGTGGAGCGCCCGGGCCGCACCTCGCCGCCTTTCCCGGGTCACGACATGCAGCCAGGCCAGCGCCTGCGTGAAGATTGGTTCCCTGTGCTGCTGCAGCGGTAAGAGGAGGGGAGGGAGCGCTGCCCCCTCAGGCCTTGCGGCCTTCACCCCCAGAGTATTTTTGGAAAGATGAAAATGCAGGCGCCGCGGCCGGCTACTTTTTCAGGTCGCGGCGGATGCCCATGTTTTCGGCGTTGGAGAAGGAGCAGGTCTTGCAAATGCCGAACTGTTTGAGGAAGCCGCGCTTGCGGGCGCGGGCGGCCTCGTCGGAGCGGTAGGCGGCAAGGAAGCCGTCCTGTTCCACATTGGGCAGCTGGATCACCTGATCGTAATCGATGCAGCACAGGCCCAGGTCGCCGTTCCAGAACACCACCGACTGGAACAGCGGCACCGTGCACATGGCGTGGCTGGTGTGGCGCGGGTGGCGGCGCAGTTCCTTCTGGCGCGGCAGGAAATGGGCAAATTCACGCTTTTGGTCGGCGGAGGTGTAGGAGCCGATCGAGAAGGTTTTGAACCGCACCCGGTCGAAACCGGCCTCCTTGGCCCAGGCCTCCATCTCGTCCATTTGCGGTTCCGAATAGCTGGTCAGCAGCGTTTGCAGCACCGTGACCGGCGATTTGGAGCCGATCTCCTTCTTGATGGTCAGGAACTCTTCGATGCTGGCCTTCACCTTGTCGAAGTCCGAATTGACCCGGTAGGTCTCCTGCGCTTCTTTCGAGAAGCCGTCCATGCAGAGGTTCACCCGGGCAAGCCCCGAGCGGATCAGCCGCTCGCTCATCTCAGGCGTCAGCCGGGTGGCATTGGTCGACAGATAAGTGTCGTGGCCGTTTTCATGCGCATAGGTGATGAAATCCGGCAGGTCCTTGTGCAGGGTCGGCTCGCCCGAGAAGCTGAAATAGATCGCAGGCTTTTCCCGCTGGTCCTTGAAATCGTCGATGATCTTGCGGAACACATTGGGCTTCATCATGCCGCGTTTGCGCTGCATCGCAAAGGTCACCGGGCACACCGGACAGCGCAGGTTGCAGCTGTTGGTGGCGTCGATGATGATGATCTTGGGCGGGCGCTTGAAGTAGGCCAGCGGCAGGAAGCGAGCCAGAAAATGCAGCGCGCGCTCGTGCAGGCCGGGCGGGTTGTCGGGCAGGTCTGGCTGCGCGGTTTCCGGACTTAGGTCCGGCGCGGGGGCGAGATCTTTCATTCAGGGTCTCCGAAAGGTGCTCTTGGGAAATACCTTAAAGGTCATGTGGCGGCAGGCAAGGGCGGGTGCCGTCACGGGGTGTGAGCATTACGTGAGGTGCCTGAAAGAATATTCAAGCTGCGCAAGGTGTTGTCCGTGCGGTTCTGTGGTGAAATTCCTTGCAGCCGGGGCGGGTCCCTTGGCCGCTGCCAAAGATTTGCGGCGCCGGCCTGCCAAAAGCGTGGGCAGCACGGGCGCAATTTCCGCAACGGTCTTGTCAAGGGCGCTGCGCTTTTCCGCGGCCCGCATCCGCAGAGACGGGGTGGTCTCCGGGGGCAAGGGCCGGTCTCATGGCTGGAAGCGGAACTTGCCGGTGCCCATGCCTATGCAGCGGGCCCTTCTTTTGCGCGGGCCAGCTCGGCCAGCAGCGCCTTGACTTGCGCTGTTTTCGGCGTGGCCCTTTTTTGCAGGGCGGCAGATTTTGGCAGGATGGCGAAATAGGAATAGGGCAGCGGCAGGCCCAGCGGATCCGGGACAGCAAAATCCGGATTCTCCGGTGCTGCGCTGGTCAGCATCCTGGGCACCAGGGCCATGCCGGCCCCCTGCGCGGCAAGCGCAAAGGCCACGGCCGCGCCGCCCACGCGCAGGCCCTTGCGCACGTCGGGGTTGTTGGCCGCGCCCGCGGCCCGGAACCAGCCCGCCGAGGTCGGGTGCGAGGCATATTGCTCGCCCCAGTCGGTATGGATCAGCAGATGGTCCGGCACCGCGGCCATGCCACCGGTCTTGACGTGCTGCTCGTGAAACGCCCGGAAGCACAACGGATAGGCCACGTCCTTGAACAGCGGCACCTGCGTATGCTGCGGATAGAGGTGGCTTTCATAGGAGATCCGGATATCGGTGGAGGTGCGCAGCAGATCCACCGGATCCGCCTCAATCCGCAGCTCGATACCGGTCCCGGGGTACAGCCGGCGGAACCGGGATATGGCGGGCGCCACCCTTTTTTCTGCCAAAGACTGGATTGTGCTGATGGCAACGCGTGAACGGGCTTCGTTTTCCAGCAGCTGATCAGAAACCGCCGGTATTCCCATCAGTGCCTCTGCGATCGCGGGGTAGTATGAGCGCCCGGCATCGGTCAGCAGCAGGCTGTTGTGGGTGCGGCGGAACAGCGTTTTGCCCAGGAATTCTTCGGCTTTCTTGACCTGCATGCTGACGGCGGCAGGAGAAACGCCAAGCTCGGCGGCTGCCGGGGTGAAGCCCCCAGGCGCACGGCGGCCTCAAAGGCCTTGAGAGAGTTGAGCGGGGAAGACGCATGAGAGTGGTTCTTTTTGCATCAGAAAAACGTGTGCAGGGCTTACATTTTCCAGACTGTGACGCCAGCGCCCAAGGCCCATGATGGCAAAAAACAGGGAAGGCGCGCATGGCTAAGGTTGAGATTGAATACCTGGGGCAGCCCGAGATCGACCGGGTGGGCCTCACCAATGATGACGTTCTGGACGCCATTGAGCAGGGGCTGATCGCGGCAGGCCAGGGCAAGACCGTGATCGAGCCGCGGATGCATCTGACCCCGGACCCGGCTTTTAACGGCCACTTCAACGTGCTGCGCGGCTGTGTTGAGCCGCTGGGTTATGCCGGTGTAAAGGTGGTGGGCGACTTCGTCGAAAACTACAAGTAAGGGCTGCCGTCGGAGCTGGCGCTGCTGAACCTGTTCTGCCCGCGCACTGGCATGCCGCGGGCGGTGATCGACGCGGCGGGCATCACCGACATGCGTACAGGGGCGCTGACCGCGCCGGGGGGCCAAGTGGCTGGGTTCCAAGAACCCCAGGGTGCTGGGCCATGTGGGCGCGCGCGGCACCTCCTGCTGGAACGTGCGGCTGCTGGATTACCTGTTTGATTTCGAGGAGATCCGGGTGCACTCGCGGCGACCGGAAAGCCGGGATGCCTTTGGCGAACGCCTCAGCCGGGATCTTGGCAAGAAGGTCGTCGTAACCGAGGACTGGCAAAGCTGCCTGGAGGGCGCCGACATCCTGATCGAGGCGCCCCGTCTCAATCAGCCGGCGCCGATGTTCGACCGTTCCTGGGTGAAGAAGGGCGCCTATGTCGTGCCATACGGCACCATGATCGCGCTCAGGCCGCATATCGATGCCGGGCTGATCAGCGAGGAAAGCTCCTGCGCCGAGATCGGCGAGAATGCCGCCGGGCTGAAGCCGGGCCGGGAATCCGATGATGAGACCTTCCTGTTCTGGCATCGCGGCATGTCGACCGGCGACATCACTCTGGGCGCCCGCATTCTGGACAAGGCCCGGGAGATGGGCATCACCTAGAACCTGCTGTACCGGGATGCCTGACATGGATGTCCTGCGGCTGGATGGATCCTCGCTGACGGTGGCGGCGCTGAACCGGGGCGCCACGCAGACTATGCCGGTTGAACTGGATCCCGACGGGCTGGAAGCCATGGCCCGGTCCCATGAGCTGGTCGGTAAGATGATCCGCGAAAAGGTGCCGGTCTATGGGGGCGCCACCGGGCTTGGCGCCCGTGCGGCCGAGGTGCTCAGCACGGCGGCGCTGGCGGAGTTTTCACTTCAGACCCTGCGCGGCCGCGCCCATGCAATTGGTGCCGGGGAGGCGCCGGAGCTTGTCCGTGCGGGGCTGATCGTGCGGTGGACTGCCTGGAGGTCGAAATCAACAGCTCCAGCGACAACCCGGTTGCCTTTGCGGACAGCGGGCAGATTACGTCTTGCGGTGCCTATTTCACGGCCGAGATCACCAGCGTAGTAGAGACGCTGAACCGGCCCCTGGGCGGCGACATCGAGCGGCTGGCGGCGGCCGTGGCACAGAACCGTTTTGCCGCTCCCTAGGCGCAGGCCACGGCTGCGCGCGCGGCTGCCAGCCCGTCCTCGTCGCGCATGGAGCAGCAAACACTGGCCAGGGTGCGCGGCTCGCCATACGGCCAGGGCCGCCCCCGGTGCATCATCGCGCGCTGATCCCAGATCAGCACGTCGCCGGCCTCCCACTTATGGGAGTAGGTGAATTGCGGCTGGGTGCAGTAGGAAATCAACTCATCAATCAGCGCCTCTCCCTCCTCCGGTTCCAGCCCCTCGACCTGATAGACGTGGGAGGCCACAAACAGCGCCTCTTTGCCGTTGACAGGATTGCGCCAGACCGCAGGCCAGCGCTGCGGCGGCCACTTGTTGAACATCGCCTGCTGCGCCAGTTCCTTGGAGATCAGCGCCCGCGAGCGCGTGTAATTGTGGCCCAGCACCCTGCCGCGGATCCGGGATTTCAGAACCTCCGGCATTTCCGCCCATGCTGCCCGGGTCGAGGCAAGCTCGGTCTCGCCGCCGGTTGAGGTCACAACCCTGGCCGCCAGGATGTTGCACAGCGACGGTGTGGGCATGAAGGTTGAATTGATATGCCACAGCTGATTGGCCTTGAGATGCAGTGTGTGCAGGTCCATTTCGCCGGTCAGGCTGCCGTCAACGCGCTGGTTGCTGACCGGCGAAACCCCCGCCGTTTCGCCAGGTTTGCGTTCGTCCGCCTTCCGGTCCTCGATCGGGCCGAACAGCTCTGCCAGCCGCAGATGGTCCTCGTCCGCCAGGGATTGCTGCCGGAACAGCAGCGCTGAATGCTCCTCAAACAGGGCGCGGATCTGGCCGAACCCGCCTCCGCGCGCGATTCCGGCCAGGTCTGCATCATGCACAACCGTGCCAAATCTCTCTGTCAGCGGCGATGTGCGGAACGGGTCGGAGGGGGCGGCCATGGGCGTGCTCCTGCGGCTGGATACGGCTGCTTCACCTTAGCCCGGGTGCGCAGCAAGTAAATGCTTGCGAACCCTGCGGTGGGCGTCAGGGCGCCTGTCAACCAAACCCGTCTTGGCCGGAGTTCAAAGTGAAGCGTCCGGGAAAGAAGCACTCGGCAACATAGAGGCACGTTGCCTTTGCCTCGGCCCTGTCGAAATTGTCCGGGTTGAGGTGGAAGTCAGTCCACATGCCTTCGAGCATGGCCGTATAAGCATTGACCTTGCGCTTGAGCGTTGTCCAATCCGGCTCATCCGGGCTGATGTCCCTGAAGACGCCTGCCAGCGTCTTCCGGATTTCCCGCGACCGGGTGTCCACAAGAGAATGGTATTCGGTCTGGAAACGGGCATCCGCCCGGAACGCAAACCAGATCGCCATGTTCCGCTTGTTGAGCACATTGGGCGCGAAATCGGCCTCGACAATGGAGCGCAAGCGCGCCGCCGGATCGGCCGTCGCGGGCTCAATGGCCTGCCGCCAATTCCGGTAGTATTCGGCATTCAGATCTTCGGCGACCGCCAGCAAAAGCCGGTCTTTCGACTGGAAATGCAGGTTGATCATGCCTTTCGAAAGCCCGGATGCCTCCTGGATTTTCGCAGTGGTGGTGCCGGCCAGCCCATTGATGGAAACAACTTCGGCAGCCGCGTCCAGCAACTGCCTGCGGTGGCGCATCTTGCCGATTTCCCGGGCAGACAGGCGCTCCGGAGGCTTCTCAAATTCATGCATGTTCGTGCCGTAAACCCAGGCTGCAGCGGAAAGGGTGATAGTCCATCGGAGGCCGACTTTCAACAATACTTGACTTTGAATGAACGGTCAGTCATTTTGTTAAAAACTGTAACACTAGATCTGGAAGATTGCTATGCTTTGGAATGCAGACCGCCGTGTTTCTCAGGGCTGGGACAACCGGAACTTCCTTCATCCCTGGGAAGGCATGGAGTTCATCGGCAGCAACGAGCGCCTGTTTGCCGATGGCGGCGAGGGGATTTACCTGACGGCGGAGGACGGGCGCCGGCTGATCGACGGCCCCGGCGGCATGTGGTGTGTCCAACTTGGCTACGGCAACCGCGAAATTGCCGATGCGATGGCCGGTCAGGCCCGTGAAATGGCCTATTTCTCGGCGTTCAACAATACCAGCACGGTCAGCGCGAAGCTGGCCCATGAAATCGCCAAGCGCACCCCCGGCGACCTGAATCATGTGTTCTTCACCACCGGCGGCTCAACCGCGGTCGACAGCGCGCTGCGGTTTGTTCACTTCCGCAACAACATCCTCGGCAAGCCGGAAAAGAAGGTCATCATTTCAAGGCAGAAGGCCTATCACGGCTCGACCTACCTGGCGGCCAGCGTCAGTGGCAAGGAACGCGACAAGGGCTGGATGGACCTGGCGCCTGGCCTCACCCATTTCCTGCCGAACGTGAATCCATTGGTCCGGCCGGACGGTATGAGCATGAACGCCTTCCTGGACGAAAAGGTCGCAGATCTTGAAAACGCCATCCTGTCCATCGGCGCGGATAAGGTTGCCGCATTCATTGCCGAGCCGATCCTGGCGTCGGGCGGTGTGATCGTGCCGCCTGAGGGCTACCACAAACGCTGCCTGGATGTCTGCCGGTCCCATGATGTGCTGTATATCTCGGATGAGGTCGTGACCGGTTTCGGGCGCCTGGGCCACATGTTTGCCTCAGAGGAGGTATTCGGGATCGTGCCCGACATCATCACCTGCGCTAAGGGCATGACTTCTGGCTATGTCCCGATGGGGGCATGTATCATTTCCGACCGGCTGATCGCGGATATCGCCGGGGACAGGTCGCAAGGGGCGGTGTTCTCGAACGGATACACCTATTCGGGACATCCGGTCAGCGCAGCAGCGGCCTTGAAGACCATCGAAATCATGGAGCGGGACAGCATTCTCGAACATGTCCGGAAAGTTGCTCCGCTGTTTCAGGAACGGCTGCATGCGCTTGGCGCGCTGCCGATTGTCGGCGACACACGGGGGATGGGGCTGGTCGGCTGCGTCGAATGCATCTTCGACGGCAGCAGTGCAGACACTTTGGAACTGGACAAGCGGGTCGGGGCGCAGATTGACGCGCGCTGCCAGGAGATGGGCCTGATCCTGCGGCCGATCATCAACATGTGCGTGTTCTCTCCGCCGCTGATTATCCAGGAAGACCAGATCAACCAGATGTTCGATATCCTGGACAAGGGTATCCGCCAGGCGACGGACGACTTGATTTCCGAAGGGCTTAGTCTGGCATGAGCGCGGCCCGGGTCTGACCCGTCAGTCAAAAAGCGGCTGTCAAGGTCGCCGTGTCACTTCCGCCCCTTGGGAAAATGGAATTGCGGACGAACTCGGGAACTTCCGGGTGGCTGCTTTGGTAGGCACCGCAGCGCCGCAGCATGCTGCGCAGCTTCGGAGTCTTGCCCAGGTACTCCCAGACCACCCGGGTGCCATAAAGCATATGGCCGCCCTCGGGCTCGATCCCCTGCAGCAGCCCGGGCAGAAACGACGGTTCATCATAATCTGATGCAATCAGGGCGGTGGTCCACATGCCATTGCCCTGTCCCTGCTCGCGGCTGGTGATGAAGATCCTGTTGTGGGCCTCAAACACCAGGCCTGCGTGTTTCAGCGTCGAGGGCACGGCAAACTCGTCATCCTCATAGCGCTCAATTTCCTTGGAGAACCAATCCTGGCCGCTGCCAAAGATGTGCCCGACGCTTTTCAGCAGGTAGTTCTTGGCCGGATCGGGGCTCATATAGATGTGGTAGTAGCCCGCGTGGCGTTCCAGTAGGGCGGCATTACGGCGGCCGCGGCGGATGACTTTCTCCAGATGCGCCGACAGCGGATCTTCCGCGCGGTTCAGAACCGGCGGCCGCAGCCGCACCAGTTTGGCGAAGGCTGCATGGTCCTGCAGGATCTCGGCCTCATCCACTCCGAAGAAATCGCAGATCCGGCGCAGCGTCGCCAGCGAAGGAGCGGTATGGCCGGTGAGGTATTTGTTGAATTGCTGCCGGTTGATGCCAATTCGACGGCACACATCCGAAACGGAACGCCCATAGCTGCACAGCAGCCTGAGGTTGGCGGAGAGACGGGTTTCAGACATGAGTTTAAGCTAGTTTATGCTTTTTGGCTTCGTCCAGCTTAATCTTTGGGGCCTGACAGCGCGTGATTTGCAGCGCGGCGGCCCTCTAGACTGAAGGAAAAGATACCAACAGACGGAGAGGAAAATGACCCACACAGCCAAAGACAGGGCCAAGCGCGTATCCGCATATGCCAGCACAGCCGCGGTATTCTGGGCCGCTGCAACGGGTGCCGCCCAGGCTGAAACCCTCCGCATCGCGGTGGCTGCGGACCCGGGATACCTGGACCCGGCCTATTGGGGGTCCAGCTCCGAACAGCTGCTGATCGACAACCTCTATCCGCGGCTGGCCAAATATGCGGCGGGTGGCAGCTGGCAGGCCGAACTGGATGCCGCCAAGACGGTTGATCTCTCGGATCCGCAGCACATCGCGTTTGAACTGAAGCCCGGCATCATGTGGTCCGGCGGCTTTGGCGAGCTGACTGCGGAGGATGTGGAATTCTCCTTTGAACGCCATCTGGACCCGGATCTGGAGTCCGGCGTTTCCGCGGAGTTTTCCCTGCTGGAAGATGTTGAAGTCACGGGAAAATACACCGGCATCATCCATCTGAGCGCGCCGTCTCCGGCGTTCTGGAGCGCGACACTTTCCTACACGTCGGGTGCGATCATCTCCAAGGCGGCCGCCGAGGCTTCAGAGGGATATTTCGAGGCTACTCCGGTCGCAACTGCGGGTCCTTACAGGTTCAAGTCGCATGATCCGGGCCAGCCCTTCATACTGGAGAAGGACCCGGACTGGAACGGCACGGCGGCAGAGTTTGACGAGATCGCCATCATCGCCATTGCCGATGACAACGCCGCCCGGGTCGCCTTCGACGCGGGCGAGATCGACTACACCTATGCTGCCTCTGCGCTGGAATATGACACTTGGTCAAAGGGTTCTGGCAACGCCGAGCTGCGGTCCTCGCTGGACCCGCTGTGGATGGGCATTTCCGAGACGTACGACGGGCTGTCGGATATCCGCGTGCGCCAGGCCATTCAGAAGGCGGTGGATGTGCCCGCAATTCTGGCAGCGATCTCGAACGGGCGTGCGGATCATGCCACCGGTATCGTGGCGCCGGGGCTGCTGGGCTACCGTGATGCCGCGCCGATGCAGCGGGATGTCGAAGGCGCCCGCGCGCAGATAGCCGACGCCGGTGCCGAAGGGACCGTGCTGCGGCTGGACTTTGTCAACACTGCCAACCGCGCCACCATCGCGCAGATCGTTCAGGCCAACCTGGCCGAGATCGGGTTGATCGTTGAGCTGAACGGCCAGGACGAGGGCACGTTCTGGAGCGTCGATGAGACCCGCGCCGCGGATCTGCAGCTGCATATAAAATCCTGGACCGGCAACCCCGACGGTATCTACACCATGCAGTATTTCACCTCTGATCAAATTGGCGTCTGGAACTGGGAAGGCCTGAGCAGCCCGGAATACGACGCCCTGGTCGAGCAGGCGCGCCGCAGCACTGATGAGGAAGAACGTGGCCGGCTCTACGCCAAGATGCAGGAGCTGATGGTGGCCTCAGGCAACTTCCTGTTCCTGACCAATGAGCCGCTGACCATTTTGTGGAGCGACAGGATCGTGCCGGCCACGCTGCCGGACGGCCGCCCTGTTTTTGCCGGCTTCAAGAAAGCCGCTGACTGATCTCCCTCCTGCCGGGCGGCGGCCCCGTGCCCCGCCCGGATCTTTCTAAAGAGGAACCACCAGCATGCTTGGTTATATCTTCCGCCGCACCTGTCTTGGGGTGACCGTTCTGGTCCTTGCGGTCTCGACACTCTACGTCCTGGTGCAGTTGGCTCCCGGCGATCCCGCCAGCGCCATGCTGGGCCCGCGCGCAACCCCGGCGATCAAAGCCGAGTTCGCCGGGCGGCTGGGGCTGGACCGGCCGATGCCGGTGCAGATCGTCAGGTATCTGGGTGCGGTTGCCCACGGCGATCTGGGCACCGACCTGCGCAGCCGCCTGCCGGTCAGGGATGTTCTGCTGGCGCATTTGCCGCATACGGTGCAGCTGGTGGCGGCGGCGATGCTGCTGGCCGCAGGGCTTGGCATTCCGCTCGGCTGCTTGGCGGCAGTGCGCCGCAACAGTGTGTTTGACCGGCTGATCGGAGTGCTGTCGGTGAGCGTCATTGCGGTGCCCTCGGTGATCATTGCGATATACGGAATGCTGCTGTTCTCGGCGCGGTTGGGCTGGTTGCCCGCGATCGGCGCGGGCGAGGGCGGGTTCTGGTCGGCGTTGCACCACCTGATCATGCCCGCAGTTGCGGTTGGCATCGGCTGGGTCGGTTACCTCGCGCGGCTGGTGCGCGCCTCAATGATTGAGGTGCTGTCGGCGAATTACATCCGCAATGCGCGCTCCTTCGGGCTGACCGAGCCGCGCATCATCCGGGCTTATGCGCTGCGGGTGGCGGTGGCGCCGACCATCACCGTTTTGGGCGTCGGGGTCGGCTATATGCTGGGCAGCGCGGTCTTTGCCGAGATCGTCTTTGCCCGTCCCGGTATCGGCAAGCTGATGTATGACGCGGTGATCCTGCGCAACTACCCGGTGACGCTGGGCGCTGTGCTGGCCTCCAGTGCGCTGCTGATCGCAGCCACCACCGCGGCCGACATCCTCAACGCCATCATCGATCCCCGCTTCAAGGAGGGCCAGGAGCAATGACTGCGGCTGATACTCAACCTGTTGCCAGGCCGATGCGTTCCAGCGGCTTTGTCCGGCTGATGCAGGATCCGATGGGTATATTCGGGCTGACGCTGGCGGTGCTGCTGATCCTGTCGGCCGTGCTGGCGCCGTGGATCGCGCCCTATGGCCCCAATGCCATGGACATCCCGTCGAAACTGCAGGGGCCAAGTGCGGCCCATTGGCTGGGCACCGACCAGCTGGGCCGCGATGTGCTGTCGCGTGCGCTTTACGGCGGGCGGATTGCACTGACCGTGGCACTGGTCTCGACCGCACTGTCGGTGATCCTGGGCGGCATCCTGGGCATGGCGGCGGCCATGGGCCCGCGCTGGCTGGATTATGTGCTGACGCTGGGATTCGACACCGTGCGCGCCTATCCGGTGATTATTCTGGCGCTGGCCATCGGCCCGATCTTCGGCGGCGGCATGGTGGTTCTGGTCGGCCTGCTGGTGGCAACTTCGGTGCCCTACTACGGGCGGATCATGCGCGCCTCGGTGATGGCGCAGGCCAATGCCGAATATGTCGAGGCGCTGCGGGCAATGGGCGCCAGCCGGGTGCGCATCGTGGCGCGCCACATATTGCCCAATGTGATCGGCCCGGTGCTGATCGTCGCTTCAATGGACATTCCAACCTTCATCGCGGCTGAAGCGGGCCTCAGCTTCCTGGGCGTGGGGGTCAAGCCGCCTGCCTCCAGCTGGGGGCTGATGCTGCAGGACGGCTTCGACTTCGTTGGCCACACCCCGTGGCTGGTGGTGGCGGGGGGCATTCCGCTGGTGCTGGCAACGCTTGGCTTCACCTTCCTGGGCGAAGCGCTGCGCGATGCCTTTGACCCGAAACTTGGCGGAAAGGGCTGAGCCATGGCTGAGACACTTCTGGAAGTTTGCGAACTTGCGGTGCGCTTTGGTCCCGTTCAAGCAGTGAAATGGGCCTCTTTCTCGCTAGAGCGCGGCCGCACTCTGGGCATTGTCGGCGAGAGCGGCTCGGGCAAGTCCACGCTGCTTTGGGCGCTGACCCGGCTGCTGCCGGATGCGGCGACGCTGAATTCGGGCGAGGTCTGGTTTGACGGCGAGGATCTGCTGCGCTTGCAGCCCGCCCGGATGCGGGCGCTGCGGGGCAGCCGGATTTCCTATATCTCGCAGGACCCGATGACCTCATTGGCGCCGGGGCTGACTATCGGCCGGCAGATGACCGATCTTCTGTACCGCGAGCCCTGGTCCAAGCGCGAGAAATGGCAGCGCGCCATCGATGTGCTGGACTGGGTCAGCCTGCCGGATCCGGCGGCACGGATGAACATGTATCCGCATGAGCTGTCCGGCGGCCAGCGTCAGCGTGTCTCCATCGCCATGGCGCTGATGCTGGGGCCGGATCTGGTGCTGGCGGATGAACCCACCACTGCGCTGGACCCGACGCTGGAGGTGGAGATTCTGGAGCTGCTGAAGCGCCTGCAGCAGGAGACCGGCTGCGCCATCATCTTTGTGACTCATCATTTGGGGGTGGTTGCCTCGCTTTGCGACGAAGTGCTGGTGATGAGGTCCGGCAGGATCCGCGAGGCAGGGCCAGTGCAGGACGTCTTCACCGAGCCGCGGGATGATTACACCAAGGCGCTGCTGCGTTGCGACCCGGCCCAGATCGAAACACCGACCCGGCGGCTGCCCACGATGAGCGAGGCACTGTTGCGCCCGGTTCAAATCGTACAGGGGCCGGCGGGGCGGATCGGGCCAGAGGCCGCGCCGGTTCTGAGGGTCGAGGATCTGTCGGTTACTTTCACACGCTCCGGCCTGCTGCCGCCCGCCCTGGGCGGCTGGCGCGAGAAGATCCCGGCGGTCCGCAACGTGAGTTTTGACATCCGCAGCGGCGAGACCTTGGCGCTGATCGGCGAGAGCGGCTCGGGCAAGACCACGGTGGCGCGCTCCATCATGGGGCTGGTGCGCCCTGACAGCGGCATGATCTCCTTGAATGGCAGCGAGCTGACTGGAGCGGATGCCGCAGGCTGGAGCCGCGCGCGCGAGCAGGTTGCGATGATGTTCCAGGACCCGGCCGGATCGCTGTCGCCCCGGGTAACTATCGCTGAACAGGTGGTTGAGCCGCTGATCGTGCATGGCCGCCGTTCGGAAGCAACCCGTGCCCGCGCGATTGAGCTGCTGACCCAGGCCGGGCTTGGCGAAGCCTATGCCGACCGCTTCCCGCATGAGCTGTCGGGCGGCCAGGCGCGCCGTGCCGGCGTGGCCCGGGCGCTGGCGCTCTCGCCGTCGCTGGTCGTCGCGGATGAGCCCACCGCCGGGCTGGACGTTTCGGTCCAGGGCGAAGTGGTGAACCTGCTCAATGCACTGCAGGAGCAGATGGGTCTGTCGATCCTGCTGATCACCCACAACATGAGCGTCGTCCGCCATGCCGCCGACCGCATGATTGTCATGCTGAAAGGCGAACTTGTCGAGACCGGCCCCGCCGCCGGGCTCTTTGCCGGGGCCAGGCATGCATACACCCGGAAACTGATTGCGGCGTCCTGCCACGCCCTTCCGGACCAACAGACACCCAACCAAGAGAGAAAACTCCATGCCATTGAATGAGACCCTTGCCATGTCCGATCTCGACCTGTGCTACCTGCCCGCAACTGAGCAGATCGCGCTGTTCAAGTCCGGCGAGCTGTCGCCTGTCGAAATGGTGAAGGCGCAGTTTGCCCGCGCTGCGGCTGTCGAGCCGGTGGTCAACGCCTTTACCGATACCTATTACGAGCAGGCCATGGACGCCGCCCGCGCCGCCGAGGAGGTCTATGTGAACCGTCCCGGCGATGCCCGCCCGCTGGAAGGCGTCACGGTGGCCATCAAGGATGAGATGTCGGTTGAGGGGCAGCGCAATACCCAAGGCTCGCTGATTTACAAGGACTATGTCGCTAACGAAACCCACCCGGTGGCCCAGCGGCTGCGCGATGCAGGCGCGATTTTCCATGCGCGCTCGGCCACGCCGGAATTCTGCAGCGCCTGGACGACCGAGACCCGCCTGCACGGGGTGACCCGCAACCCTTGGAACCCGGACTATACCCCCTCGGGCTCCTCCGGTGGCGCCGGGGCTGCATTGGCGGCAGGCACAACAACACTGGCTACCGGCTCGGATATCGGCGGCTCGATCCGCGGCCCGGCGGCGATGTGCGGGGTTGTCGGCTTCAAGCCGCCCTATGGGAGAGTTCCGGATGCAGCACCCTTTAACCTGGACCCTTATTGCCACGTCGGCGCCATGGCCCGCACGGTGGCGGACTGCGCGCTGATGCAGAACGTGATCTCGGGCCACCACCCGCAGGACATTGCCACGGTCCGTCAGAAAATGACCATCCCGATGGAATACGGCAGCCTGCAGGGCAAACGCATTGGTTACAGCCTGGATATCAGCAACGAGGTCGTGACGCAGGACGTTGCCAACCAGACTTTCAAGGTGCTGGACACGCTGTCGGATGCCGGAGCCATCGTGGAAGAGGTCAAGCTCGGCTGGGGCCATGAGGTGCGGGAGGGGTGCAAGAACTACCTCAACCATCTGATGGGCGCCGCGCTGATGCGCGAGGTTGAGGCGCACCCGGATCAGGTCTGCGATTACACCAGGTACTTTGCCGACTGCGCCGCCAAGACCACGGCGGAGGAGTTCCTCGCTGCTTTTGACATCGCCGCAGACATCTACAGCCGGTTCGGGCCGATGATGGAGAATGACTGCTATGCCTTCATCTGCCCGGCCTTTGCCAGCTACGAGATGCTGGCTCAGCAAAAGCCCTGGGACCGCATCACCATCGGCGGCCGCGACTTCGACAGCGAATATGATCTGAACACGCTGGCGGTGTTCAACATGCTGTCGCGCCTGCCCGCCCTGGCAGTCCCTGCCGGGATCGGTGCCAACGGGCGGCCGGTCGGCGTGCAGATCGTGGCCCGCGCCTTTGACGACCCGCGGGCCTTCCATGTGGCCTCGGTGCTGCAGCAGAAGATGCCATGGCTGGACCAGGCAGCGCGGCGGCCAAACCTGTAACAGCCTGTCCGGACGGTGGACGTCTCAGCCGCTGCCGTCCGCAGCAAACTTCGGAGACCGCATCGGCGGCCGCAGGCAGGCCATCTGATGCTGCTGTAATACCTCACTGCGCAAGATCAGGCATAAACCTGCGCTTTCAGGGGCGGATCCAGTTTCAGCATGTGTTTGAGATTTGGTGGAGCCTAGGGGAGTCGAACCCCTGACCTCTTGCATGCCATGCAAGCGCTCTCCCAACTGAGCTAAGGCCCCAAACTTGTCCGCTGCGGTGTGTCCGTTCCGTCTCCGGTGCGGTCCGTCTTGCGGTGTGAGCGTCGTTTACGGGACGGCGGCGCAGGCTGCAAGCGGAAAATGCGCCGGGGTCCAAATTTTTTCCGGGTCAACCCGGAGGGCAGCCCTGGGGCGGCTGTTCGCCGCCCCGAACTGCTTGATCCGTCTCAGGAATCGTCTTCCGGCGACGACATGTCGGCGATGTCGTCCAGCGAGACGTTGTCGTCATCATCGTCATCATCCAGGACGTCATCGCCCAGATCCATGTCGACGTTGTCGTCATCCTCCAGGACCACGTCATCGCCGTCCATGTTCTCCTTGGCCTTCAGGGTGGCCGCATCTTCGGCATCGGCTTCGATCATCCGGGTCTTGCCGGTGTCCAGCTCGACCACTTCGCCGGTGTAGGGGCTGACGATCGGGTCCTTGTTCAGGTCATAAAAGCGCTTGCCTGTGGTGGGGCAGACGCGCTTTACACCCCATTCTTCCTTGGGCATGTGGATCCCCTTGATTTACTGGTGAGTCGTATCGACGATTCCGGTGCCTTGCCATATGAGGGGGGCACTGTCAAAGCCAAAGCCTGGAAAGGGGCGACAGCATGGCCGAACATCACCTGCCCGGGGAGCCGCCGGTGCCGCTGACCCTGCGCCGCTCTGCGCGGGCGCGGCGGATCAGCCTGCGCATCTCCTCGCTGGACGGGCGGGTGACGCTGACCCTGCCCAAAGGCCTGCCGGAGCGCACGGCGCTTGCCTTCGCCGAGGAGAAGGCGGACTGGATCCGCGCGCATCTGGAGAAGCACCCGGAGGCGGTGGAGGCCGCCTTTGGCGCAGTGCTGCCCGTCGACGGCCAGGACCGGGTGGTCGAACGCGCACCGGGCCGCCGCATCCAGCTGGATGCAGGCCGCATTGCCGTGCCGGGGGATATGCCGGGCCGCCCCTTGCAGCGCTACCTCAAGGAGCTGGCGCGCAACCGCCTGGCCGAGGCGTCGGATTTCTACGCCGCCCGGCTCGGCAAGGGCTACAGCCGCCTCACCCTGCGCGACACCCGCTCGCGCTGGGGCTCCTGCACCGCGGACGGCGGGCTGATGTATTCCTGGCGGCTGATCCTGGCGCCGCCCGCGGTGCTGCGCTATGTGGCCGCCCATGAGGTCGCGCACCTGCAGGAGATGAACCATTCCCAGGCCTTCTGGGACACGGTGGAGCGGATTCATGGCCGCTGTCAGACCCAGCGCGCCTGGCTGCGCGAAAACGGCGCCAGCCTGCACCGCTACCGCTTCGGCGATTGAAACCAATGCTTTGCGGAGCGGCCTGGGCGGGCTAAGCTTTTTGCAAGTTTCCGTTATCAGTTTCCCCGGTTGCCAGAGGCCCGCCCGTGCCAGACAAACCGCAACGCCGCCTTGCCGCCATCTTCGTGCTGGATGTCTCCGGTTTCAGCCGCATGATGGCCGAGGACGAAGCGGGCACGCTGAACCAGGTGCTGGCGCAGCAGCAAAGCCTGATCGCCCCGGCGATCCGCGCCCATCAGGGCCGCATCGTCAAGCTGATGGGCGACGGGGTGCTGGCAGTTTTTCCCAGTGTGATCTCCGCCGTGGAAGCGGCTGCCGAAATCCAGGCCGGCGCCACCCGCGGCCGCCATCTGAAACTCAGGATCGGCATCAACCTGGGCGAGGTGATCATCGCCCAGGGAGACGTCTTTGGCGACGAGGTGAATATCGCGGCCCGGCTGGAGGCGCTGGCGCCGGTGGGCGGGGTGGCGCTGTCGGCGGCGGCGCACAGCCAGCTGCAGGGCCGCATTCCCTACAAGTTCGAAGACCTGGGCCTGCATGAGGTCCGCAATATTCCCCAGCCGGTGCAGGTCTATGCGCTGGGCGAGGAATTGACCTCTCTGCCCAGCCTGAGCCGGGGCGCAGCGCCGGCGCAGGCCGCCGCACCCGCGCCCCTGCGCAGCCGGGCAGGGCGTCCGGCGGTGCTGGCAGCCGCCGCCTGCGCTGCGCTGGCGGCGGTTGCGGGCGGCTGGTGGGGCGCGGGCCTGCCCGGCTTGCCGCAGGAGCAGCCCGCGGTCCAGGAACCCGCGCAGCTGCGGCCGCTGATTGCGGTGCTGCCCTTCACCGCGGCGTCCGGGCCGCCGGAACTGGCGCAGGCGCTCTCCGGCGAGGTGATCCGTGCCCTGGCTGCGGCGCCGGGGCTGGCGGTGGTAGCAGCGGACAGCAGCCGGGCGGCAGCAGGCCTGCCGCCGGAGCGGGCGGCAGAGCTTTTGGGTGCCCAGTACCTGGTCAGCGGCCATTTGCCGGGCCCGCCGCTGCAGGGCATCCGGCTGCGCATCCATGGCGCCTCAGGCCAGGCCGGGCTGCCCGCGCGGCAGCAGCCGAATCTGCCTGCCCTGACCGCTTCGGCAGCGGCGGATATCCTGACCTATTTCAACCAGCCGCCGGCAGCGGCCAAAGCGGGGCTGGCTCCGGACCGGGCGCTGCTGCAATTGCTGGTGGCGCGCAGCAAGCTGGCGGACGGCCGCCCGGAAGAAGCCGGGCTGGCCTTGCAGCAAACCCTGCTGCTGGCGCCGGACCTGCCCGAGGCCAGAGCATTGCAGGCCGAACTGGAACTGGATTTTCTGACCGGCCCGCTGGCCGGCCTGCCGCAGCGTGCCGCCCGGGCGGCGGCGCAGCTGGAGGGCCTGCCGGAAACGCCTGGCAGCTTACGCCTGCGCGCCCTCGCAGCCCAGTTCGGCGGCAGGCCGGAAGCGGCGCTGGATCAGGCCCGCCTGCTGCAGGCGAGATACCCCAATGACGCCGACGGCCACCTGCTGCGTGCCTGGCTGCTGCATCTGGCCGGGCAGCAGCAGGCGGGCGAGGCGGCCTATGCCACCGCTCTGCGGCTCAACCCGGTGCCGCCTGCACGCTACCTCAGCCTGCGGGCGGCGATGCTGTTTGCCTCCGGCGACGATGAAGCGGCTGCCGGGGCCGCGGCGCTGGCACTGGAGGCCGAGCCGCAAGCGCAGCTCGCCTTGGCGGTGCGCTGCGCGGGGCTTGCAGGCCTTGGCCGCTTTGATGAGGCCGGCAGCACCTGCACGCAGCTTGCAGCCGCAGGGCTGACGCTGGAGCAGGCGGCGGGAGCGTTCCCGCATGGGGCCGCAGCGGCGCAGCAGCGCTTGCGCACCGGGCTCAGCCTCGCCGGGCTGCCGGGACGGCCCTAGGGTCCTTGCCCCGGGCCTGACCCAGACCTGACCCAAGCAACCGCCGCGCGCCTTCCGCCTGTGATCACACGCGCGGATCTGTCCGCTTGACCTCCCGCGCCTTTGTGATCACATGAGGGGATGAATTTGACTGCCCGCTCTTCCCAGGATGCTGCCGCCCCGGCCCACGACCGCGTCTACCGCGCCTTGCGCACCCGCATCATGCATGGCGAGGTCACCCCCGGCGCCGCGCTCACCCTGCGCGGCATCGGCCGCGAATTCGAGGTCTCGATGACCCCCGCCCGCGAGGCGGTGCGGCGGCTGGCGGCGGAGGGCGCGCTGTTCCTGTCCTCCTCGGGCCGGGTGTCGACGCCGGAACTGACCAACGAGCGGATCGAGGAACTGGCGGCGCTGCGCGCGCTTTTGGAGGTGGAGCTGGCCAGCCGCGCCCTGCCGCGGGCCCATATGGCGCTGATCGACCGGCTGCAGATGATCAACGCCACCGTGGCAGAGATGGTCTCCAAACGCGATGCGGTGGGCTATATCCGCACCAACCTGGAGTTCCACCGCACCCTCTACCTGCGCGCCCAGGCCCCGGCCATGCTGGCGATGGCAGAGACGGTCTGGCTGCAGCTCGGCCCCACCATGCGCGCGCTCTATGGCCGGCTGCGCCGCACCGATCCGCCGCAGAACCACCGCCTGATCATCGCGGCGCTGAAAGCGGGCGATGAGCCCGGCCTGCGGCTGGCGGTGCGCTCGGATGTGACACAGGGGCTGCGGCTGCTGGCAGGGTAACTCCGGGTTTCCGGCAGAAGTTCCCGCGGGCAGCCTCCGCCCCCCCCCTTTCATCCTGCCTACGGGCAGGGCTCTCCCGCCTGCTCCGGCCAATTTGAAAAATTGCCCGCGCAGTTGGGCCAGGCTCGGCGCAGGCGCCGAGCCTGGCCCAAGGCCGCCAGCGGCACCGGCCTCAGCCGGTGCTGCGCGGGCGCGGGAGCACCTCCTTGCTGCTGCGCGTCCCGGACGGGGCGCGGCGGCGGGCTCAAAACCGGGTGATGACGGTTGCGCCGATGGATTGAAAGCGGTCCATTTCCATCAGCGCCGCAACAGAATCCTCCAGGCTGATCTTCCGGCCCACCAGCCGCTCCGGCGCCAGCTTGCCAGATTGCACCATGTCCAGCATCGCCCCGTAACGGTGCGCCTGCATGCCGTGGCTGCCGAGGATTTCCAGCTCATCCGCGATCACCCGCGCCATCGGCACCTGCGGCGTGCTGTGGTCCGCCAGCATCAGCCCCACCTGCACATGCTTGCCCCGCTTGCGCAGGGAGCTGACCGAATTGAAGCAGGTCACCGGATGCCCCAGCGCATCCAGCGACACATGCGCACCGCCGCGGGAGATCTCCTGCACCGCCTCCGCCACATCCGCAACCGCGCTTGCATTGACCGCTGCCGCCGCGCCCAGTTCGCGGGCCAGCGCCAGCTTGTCCTCCGCAATGTCGATGGCGATCACATTGGCCCCCAGGGCATTGGCGATCATCACCGCCGACAGCCCGACGCCGCCGCAGCCGTGCACCGCCACCCATTGGCCGCCGGAAACCCTGCCTTGATCCGCCACCGCCCGGAAGGACGTGGCAAAGCGGCAGCCAAGACTGGCAGCGGTGGCAAAACCCATGTCTTCGGGCAGCGCCACCAGGTTCAGATCCGCCTGATGGATCGAAACATATTCGGCAAACGACCCCCAATGGGTGAAGCCGGGCTGGAACTGGCTGCGGCAGACCTGCTGATGGCCTGCATGGCACTCGGGGCAGGCGCCGCAGCCGCCCACGAAAGGCACCGTCACCCGGTCGCCGGCTTTCCATTTCGTGACATCCTTGCCCGCGGCTGCCACCGTTCCGGCCAGCTCATGCCCCGGCACATGCGGCAGGGTGATGTCCGGGTCGTGCCCCATCCAGCCATGCCAGTCGCTGCGGCAGACGCCGGTGGCTTCCACCTTGATCACCACGCCATGGGCCTCGGGCGCGGGGTCCTCCACGGTCTTCACCTGCGGCGCCTGGCCAAAGCTCTCGTATAAGACGGCTTTCATCGGGTTGTTTTCCTCTGCGGGTTTCGGGGCCCGGCCTTTCTAGCAGGGCCAGGCGGAAGAGAGCATTTCTTTTCCTGCTTCGGTTCGGCGGGTTTGGGGTGTAATCTTTCTCATAACCTCAGAATCAAGCAGGTATCTTTCTAAGTGGCGCATATCGACAAAGTAGATGCCTTGATTCTGGATCATCTCCAGAAGAACGGCCGCCTCTCCAACGCCAAGCTGGCAGAGCAGCTGTCGCTCAGCGAGACTCCCTGCTGGCGGCGGCTGAAGCGGTTGAATGAGGAGGGGATCATCGAGGGCTACCAGGCGGTTCTGAACCGCCGTGCGCTGGGGTTTGGAGTTATGGCCTTTGTCCAGCTCAGCTGCACCGAGCATGACGCCGCCACCACCGCCGGGTTCCAGCGCGCGATCGAGGCCAGCCCCAATGTGCTGGCCTGCCACAACACTACGGGTGATGCGGATTTCCTGCTGCAAGTGGTGGCGCGCGACCTGGACGATTACAGCCGCTTTGTCGAAACCGTGCTGCGCCGTCTGCCGGGAGTGTCCGGCATCAAGTCCAGCCTGTCCTTGCGGGAGCTGAAGTCCTCCAGCTATCTGCCCGTCAGCGACCTTCGGGTCTGAACCGCCAGCCAGGCACTCCCGCCTGCGCAGGCCTGCCTGTCAGGCAGACCTTTGCAGTTGGGCCAGGCTCAGCGCAGGCGCTGAGCCTGGCCCAAGGCCGCCAGCGGCACCGGCGCCAGCCGGTGTTGCGCGGGCGCGGGAGGGTATCCGCCGCCGCCCGCTCCGCTCCCATGACGGGCGGCGGGCCTGATCAGGCGCCGCTGCCGGTATAATAAGGCGCGTTCATTGCCCGGCTGGCCGCTTCGGTGAGCGACGCATCAAACACCCTTGTGTAAAAGGCGCAACCAAGCCCGGCTGCGGTTTCCGGGAACAGGTTCACGGCAAAATCCAGCGCATTGTCCAGCGTGTCAAAAGCGTCGAACCCGCCCAGCGTCCGGGTCTGCAGCCCGCTCAGCCAGACCTTGTTCTGCAGTCCCGGCAGCATCTTCAGCGCCCTGTTGCGCGCCTGCCAGGGCGCCTCGTCAAAGGGCACGGAGAGTTGCAGCTCGGTATAGACAAAGGCGCCCGGCGCCGTTGCCCTGCCGCCGTAATGCACCGCCCCCATATCGCGGCTGGCCGCGGCGGTGGCTTCGGCATCAAACACCCGCGTGGTATGGGCCACGCCGAAGCTGCGCGCTTCGCCCGGGAAATAGCCGGTCACGAATTTGCGGGCATTCCCGATGCTGTCAAAGGCATAGAAACCGCCTAGCGAGCCGCTGCCATGGCCTGACAGCCAGGTCTTGTTCAGAAAGCCGGGCTGCTGCCGGATGCTCTCATTGATCTCCTGCCAGGGCACCTGGTCAAACGGCACCGAGATGGCAACTTCGGTATAGACAAAGGCTTTCGGTGTCATGGCAGTTTCCTTGGCTTGCGGGAGGGAAGGCAGCAGCAGCGCTCCGGCCGAGGCCGCCAGCAACTGGCGGCGGGACAGCCGGGATCGGCCGCGGAACTCCGCGTTGGTTCGGTTATTGGTCATGGTCGCTCCAGTCTGAAAGCTTGCGTTTTGCAAGTAGTTAAGGGCTTGCATGAACACTTGCGTTTTGCAAGTAAAAATCTTACGAAAGCGCATGACTGACAAAAACGGCAAATACGAATCCGGCTGCCCGGTGGCCTATGCGCTTGAAATCTTCGGCGACCGCTGGAGCCTTCTGGTGATCCGCGACATGGCGGTAAAGGGCGCGCGCACCTATGGCGAGCTTCTGAACGGCTGGGAGGGGATCTCGACCAACATCCTGGCGCAGCGGCTGAAACAACTGGAGGAGGCCGGGATCCTGAGCAAAAGCAAGGACCCGGAGAACGGCCGCAGCTATCTCTACACGCTCACGCAAAAGGGCCGGGACCTGGCGCCGGTGCTGGCCGATATCGCCCTGTGGAGCTCCAAATACAACAAAGCCGGCCATGCGATGACCGGCTTCAGTGACAAAGTGCAGGCAGACCGGGAGGGAGTCATCTCCCGGATCCGCGCGGGCGGGCTGCCTTAGGCCGCCAGCCCCTTGGAGCCGATGGCGAGGAACTTCTGGCGCCGGTCCTTGACCAGCTCGGCGGCATCCTTGCCCGCCAGCTCGTCCAGCATCTCCTGGATTGCGCCGCCAACAGCCGCCATCGCCGCCTTGGCGTCGCGGTGGGCGCCGCCCATCGGCTCCGGGATCACCCGGTCGTTCACGCCCAGCTTCTGCAGGTCCTGCGCAGTGAGGCGCAGCGCTTCCGCCGCTTCGCGCATCTTCTCGGCATCCTTCCACAGGATCGAGGCGCAGCCTTCAGGGGAAATCACCGAATAGATCGAATGCTCCAGCATCGCCACCCGGTTGGCCGAGGCAAAGGCCACCGCACCGCCCGAACCGCCTTCGCCGATGATCACCGAGATCAGCGGCACGCCGATCTGCAGGCACATCTCGGTCGAACGGGCAATCGCCTCCGACTGGCCGCGTTCCTCGGCGCCTTTGCCGGGGTAGGCGCCGGCGGTGTCCACCAGGGTGATCACCGGCAGCTTGAAGCGGCTGGCCATCTCCATCAGGCGGATTGCCTTGCGGTAGCCCTCGGGCCGCGCCATGCCAAAGTTGCGCTCGATCCGCGATTTGGTGTCCGAGCCCTTCTCATGGCCGATCACCACCACCGGCTGGTCGTTGAAACGGGCAAGCCCGCCCATCACCGCCAGGTCATCGGCAAAGTTCCGGTCGCCGGCCAGCGGCGTGTATTCGGTGAACAGCGCCTCAATATAGTCCTTGCAGTGCGGCCGGTCGGGATGGCGCGCCACCTGGCATTTGCGCCAGGGGGTCAGATCCTTATAGAGATCCTGCAGCAGCTGCGCCGCCTTGGCGTCCAGCGCCGCGGCCTCGTCTGCCACATCCATTTCCTCGTTCGCGCGCGCCAGCGCCCGCAGCTCCTCCGCCTTGCCTTCGATTTCGGCCAGCGGTTTTTCGAATTCCAGATACTGGGTCATATCGCCTCTGCTCTGCAGGTTTGCAGCTATATGGCCTCAGGAGACGCCGGATGCAACTGCGTGCATGACAGCTTGGCCGTTTCCCGTGCACAGGCTAAAGCTGAACACATGCTTTTCGCTGAGTTCTTCAAGCAAATTCTTTTCAAGGTTGTTCTCGCAGCATTGGCCTTTTGCGTGGCCGTCTTTGTTGCCTATTGCAGCTTCCTGCCGGGGGAGGTTGCAAAACGGGCAAAGGAGCGGGAGGCAGCCTGCCGTTATGTTGATCATCTGCCTGTGTCGCTTGCAGGCAAGGCCTTTACCTTGCCGGTATCCCAGTGGCTGTCCGTTCGAACCGTTGATGGTCCGGAGTACAATGCAGAGAGACTGCAGCTGGCGGAAGGCAAGCGGCAGCCCATTGCGGAAAGTCCGGTCAGGGTTTGTCTGGACGAAAGCGATCCGGTCCCGCTTGTTCTGAGAAGCATCAGATGGACGTTCGGGGGTGCCGCGGCGCAGGCACGTTCTTCGGGTTTGCCATCTGAGAAAACAAACTGGCTGGAAGTCAGCACCTATTCTCAGCCGGCTGCATGGCCCGCCCCGGAGCCTGTTGCGGCGGAGCCGTCCGAGATATTCTTTTATAAGGAGAATGCAAAGAATGCCTGGACTCATCTGGTTACTCGCGGCCTGACAGCGGACGGGTTCCGTATCCACGCCTGGTGCAAGCTCAGGGGGCAGCCTGACCTGTGGCAATGCGATCTGCGGATTTGGGACAGCGTCCGGAAGCTGAGCTACAGGTTCAGCAGCAGCCAAGTCTCCTTCTCCAGTTTTACGCCTCAACCCTTGCCGGCAGAGTTTCACGAGATAGCCCGCAAACTGAGGGCAATGGCGGATGGGCTGATGGCCGGGGAAGTTGATGTTCCAGCAACTCAGCAAGATTTGTGATCTGCACCCATGCCATCACCTGAGAGCAGAGACAGCAGAGACAAAGGAGACGCCGCCGATGGCCGCCAGCTACGAAGACCGGATCCTGCGCGTTCTGGCCTATATCCACGACCATCTGGACGGCGACCTGTCGCTGGACACGCTGGCGGATGTGGCGGCGATGTCGCGGTTCCACTGGCACCGGGTGTTCCGGGCGCTGACCGGCGAGACCTGCGCCCAGGCTGTGCGCCGCATCCGGCTGCACCGGGCCGCGGTCTGGCTGGTGCAGGACGGGCTGACGATTGCACAGATCGCGTCCCAGGCGGGCTATCCCAGCCAGGGCAGCTTCTCCCGCGCTTTTTCTGACGCCTACGGCAGCAGCCCGGCGGCCTTCCGCCGCGCCGGGCAATTGCGGCTGCCCAACCCCGATCTGAAAACAGGAACCTACCCCATGCATGATGTGATTACCCGCTCTGAACCCGCCCGCCGCCTGGCCGGCCTGCCGCACCAGGGTGCTTACCATGAAATCGGCAAAAGCTTCGAGGCTTTCGGCGCCATCTGCGAAAGCCGCGGGCTGTGGCCGCGGGTGGGCGTTGTGGCCGGGGTCTATTTCGACAACCCGGAAACCGTGACCGAGGCGGACCTGCGCAGCTTTGCCGGTGCCGAGTTCTCGGACGGGCCGCTGCCAGAGGACATGGAAGAGGTGAAGCTGGCCGGCGGCCGGACCGCGGTGCTGACCTACAAGGGGCCGTACTCCGGCATCCACGCCGCCTATCACAGCCTGTTCGGCAACTGGCTGCCGCAGTCGGGCGAAGAGCCTGCTGACCAGCCCTGTTTCGAGATCTATCTCAACAACCCGCGCGACACCGCGCCCGAAGACCTGCTGACCGAGATCTGCCTGCCTCTGAAGTAGGCGCCAAGCAAGGACCGCCGCCCGGCCCGAAGGGGCGGAGCGCCCGCCCCGCAGCGGTGGGTGGGCGCTCCGCCCCTTCGGGCCGGGCGGGCGTTTCGCGCTACTGCGGCCAGATCACCGGATAGAGCGAGGCCACCAGCAGTGCTGCCATGGTCCAGTTGAACAGGGTGAGCCGCCGCCGGCTGGTCAGGAACCGCGCCATCTGCTGGCCCAGCACTGTCCAGGAGCCGACCGAGGGCAGGTTGATGGCGCCAAAGACCGCGCCCACCAGCAGGATCGCCGCCAGGGTCTGATCCGGCGTGTAGGCGCTGATCGCAGTCAGGGCCATTGCCCAGGCCTTGGGGTTCACCCATTGAAACGCCGCCGCCTGCAGAAAAGTCATCGGCGTGCCGCCCCCGCCCTTGGCTTCCACCGGTGCGGCATGGGCGATCTTCCAGGCCAGCCACAAGAGATACACCACCGACACCGCCTTCAGCACCGTGTAGCTGACCGGGAAGGCGTCAAACACCTGCACCAGGCCTGCGCCGACCAGCAGCACCATGAACACAAATCCCAGCGCCACCCCCAGCATATGCGGGATGGTGCGGCGGAAGCCGAAATTGGCGCCGGACGCCATCAGCATCAGGTTGTTCGGCCCCGGGGTGATCGAGGAAACAAAGGCAAACAGCGCCAGCGCGGTGAGGAGTTCATAGGTCATGCGCAAAAGTATTGCGCGCAACCCGCCAAATGTAATTGCGTTCTGCAGCGTTTGCGGCCTATTTTCGCAATCAGTGGCGAAAACGGACCGGATAAACCAGCAGATATTGCAAGAGCTCTCCCGCGATGGCCGCATCAGCAACCTGGAGCTGGCCGAGCGGGTCGGGCTGTCGCCATCGGCCTGCCTGCGCCGGGTGCAGGAGCTGGAGCGCAGCGGTGTCATCACCGGCTACCGCGCGGTGCTGGACCGCGAGCAGATGGGGCACGGCTTTACCACCTACATCGGCGTCGGCCTGGGCGAGCACACCAAGGAGGCGCAGCTTGCGTTTGAACGCGCCATGCAGGCCGCGCCGGAAGTGGTGGAATGCCACAACATCACCGGCACCATCGAATACCTGCTGCGCGTCGAATGCGCCGACCTGCCCAGCTACAAGCGCTTCCACACCGACATACTGGGCACATCTCCTTATGTCACCGGAATCACCACCTATGTGGTGATGGGCTCGCCCAAGGACATGCGGGCGTGAGGCTTTGCCGGCCGGGGATTTGAGTATTTGAGGAAAGATGAAACGGAGCAGTTTTCATCTTTCAAAAAATACTCCTTGCGCGGCCGTTGCGGCAGGTGTGCGGCTGCGGGTGTTGCGAACCCGGCGCACGCATCGCTTTCCCGATCTTAAGCTGTTCGGCCCATAGTCTTTCCCGATCGCGGTCACCGCCGGGCCTGACACCCCCGGCACCTTGGAACAGGTTCCCCTATGGGGACGTGCAGAGACAACGTTTAGCACGCGGGCGGATACGCCCGTACCGCCTCCGCCTTTTGGCGGCGCCGCCAATTCCTAACCGCCTGACAGCTTTGACGCGCAGGACACTGAAACAGAGATAGACAAGACCGGCGGGGCTGGGGCCTTGGCCGGGCAGCTAGCGTTGCGTGAGCAGATATGCTGCCGCCAGCTCTGGCGGGGCCAGCACCGGCACATCTGAGCTTGCGCGGATGGCCCCCGCCGCATTTGCCATCGAGGCCTGCGCCAGCACTACGCAGCCGAAGGCGCCCCCTTCCAGCGTTTGCAGGACATCCACTGCAATGGCCTGCGCAAAGCCGCCGCTATCGCCTGCTTCAAACAGCGGCCAGTGCCGTCCCAGGTGCAGGCAGGTGAGCTGCGGGTTCTGATCTCCGAAAGCGCGGCGCAGCAGGGCTGCCGAGGGCTCCGCGGTGCTGTCCAGGCAATAGGCCATCAGCACCGGCCCGCCAATGCGCGCGGCCTCTTGCATCATAGGCCAGTCGATGCGGATGGCGCCGGCCTCTTCTGCCACCTCGCCGATGGTGGTGCAGGAGCACAGAACGGTGCCGTCTGCTGCCTGGATTGCTTCAGTGATCTCGCGGCGCAGAGTAATACCAATTCCGCTCTGCGCCCGCTCCAGCCAATCCGGGCGGACCTGATGATGGAAGCCTGCCTCCGGCGCCAGCGCATCAAAGGTTGCGGCATGCATTGCAGCGGTGTGCAGTAACGTGGCTTTGCTCATGAAACCTCTCCCTCAAACCAAAAAGGGCGCCCCCATCGGGACGCCCTTCAACCCTTCGATCACGGACCGGCGTCAGCTGCCCGCGATCAGTTCGGCCTGCGCCACAATCACCTCGGCCTGCTTGATCGAGGCGATGTCGACCAGACGGCCCTTGTACACCGTGGCACCGGCGCCCGAGGCCTTGGCCTCTTCCATCGCCGCCAGGATCTCGCGGGCTTCCTGCACTGCTTCCTCCGACGGGGTGAAGACCTGGTTGGCCAGCGCGATCTGGCTGGGGTGGATCGCCCATTTGCCGACCATGCCCAGGGTCGCGGAGCGTTTGGCCTGGGCGATATAGCCGTCCTCGTCAGAGAAATCGCCGAACGGGCCGTCGACCGGCAGGATGCCATGGGTGCGGCAGGCGGCGACAATCGCGGCCTGGGCCCAGTGCCAGGGATCGGACCAGTGCTTCTGGCCGTCGCGGATCATGTAGTAGTCTTCCTGAGTGCCGCCGATGCCGGTGGTCTGCATGCCCATCGAAGCTGCAAAGTCCGCCGCGCCCAGCGACATTGCCTGGAGGCGCGGAGAGGATTTGGCGATGTCCTCGGCATGGGCAATGCCCGCCGCCGATTCGATGATCACCTCGAAGGAAATCGGCTTGGTCCGGCCCTTGGCACGCTCAATGGCGGTGACCAGCGCGTCCACGGCATAGACATCCTCGGCGCAGCCCACTTTGGGGATCATGATCTGGTCAAGCCGGTTTCCGGCCTGCTCCAGCAGGTCCACCACGTCGCGGTACCAATAGGGGGTGTCGAGCCCGTTGATCCGCACCGACAGGTACTTGCTGCCCCAATCGACGCTGTTGATCGCCTCGATCACATTGGCGCGGGCCTGGTCCTTGTCGGTGGGGGCCACCGAATCCTCGAGATCTAGGTTGATGACGTCGGCGGCCGAGGCGGCCATCTTCTCGAACAGCTTGACCTTGGAGCCAGGGCCGAACAGCTGGCAGCGGTTGGGGCGCGCAGGGGCTGCGGGCTGGATGCGGAATGACATGCGGAAACCTCCCGGGGTAAGGAAATTGCAGAATTTTCGCCCTTCGGGTTATTAAATTGCGCACGCACTTGCAAGTGTATTTTGCACTTGCGGCAAATTCCGCCGCGTTGCGGCAATTCTGTTTGCGGCCTCCCATGGCGCCCGATGTCGCAAACCCGCGCGAAACCGGCGTGTGCCGGGGATTAGGGGTGGGGCAGGACATGGGGCGCCAGAGAACCCCGTGCGGAAAAGGAGCTTCATGAAACGCGCATTGATCGACAATTGGGCCCTGTTTCTGGGCATGCTGATGCTGATGGTGGCCAACGGGCTGCTGGCGACGCTGCTGACGATCCGCGGCAATGGCCTGGGGTTTTCCGATTTCACCATTTCGGTGATGCAGGCCTGTTACCCGCTGGGGGCGCTGGCGGGCACGGTGATGGCACCGAAGATGGTCGAGAAGGTGGGCCATATCCGGGTGTTCTCTGCGCTGGCCTCGCTGGTGTCGATTGCCGCCATCGTGCACCTGCTGACCACCGACCCCTACAGCTGGTCGGCGATGCGGTTTCTGGGCGGCATCTGTTTCCCGGGGCTTTATGTGGTCACCGAAAGCTGGCTCAACGCCAAGGCAGAAAACCGGATCCGGGCGCAGGTGCTGTCGGTCTATTTCGTGATCCAGCTGGCGGGACCGGCGCTGGGCACCGCGCTGGTGGGCTTTCCGGATCCCAGCGGCAATCTCTTGTTCGGGCTGGTGTCGATCCTGATCTCGCTGTCGATCGTGCCGCTTTTGCTGTCGGACAACCGGGCGCCGGATTACACCGCGCCCGAGCGGATGCCGGTGCGCAGGCTTTACCGCGTCTCGCCGATGGCAGTGATGGGGATCCTGCTGATGAGCGTTGCGGTCTCGGCCACCTTCATCTCGTTGCCGCTGTATCTGCTGCCGATGGGATTTAGCGCGGCGGAGGCCTCGGGCGCGCTGGTGGTTGCGCTGATTGCCGGGGCGCTGGTGCAATATCCGGTGGGCTGGATCTCGGACCATACCGACCGCCGCTATGTGGTGTTCGGGCTGGGTATGCTGACCGTCATGGCCAGCGCCTGGGTGGCGCTGGAAAGCTCGCCCTCGCGGGCGGTGATCGGCTTTGCGGTGATCGCCATGGGCACCTTCCCGGCCTATTCGATCCTGACGGCCCATGCCAACGACCAGCTGAAGCCGTCGCAGATCGTGCCGGCCAGCGGCGCCATGGTGTTCCTGCTGAACGTCGGGCTGCTGGCGGGCACGCTTTTGGGTCCGAATGCGATCAGCATGGCGGACGGGCGCGGGCTGCCGCTCTTGCTGGCGATTGTCGGCAGCGGCGTGGCGGTGATTGCCATGGCCCGCCGGGTGCAGGAGGCAGCACCGGAGGAAACCGGCGAGGTGCAGGCGATGGGCGTGATCGGCGTGGCCCAGCCCGGGGTGCTGCAGGCGGAATCATGGCTGCCGGAGGAGGAAACACCTGCAAGCAGCAAGCCCGCAGGAGATTCTGCGGCTGTTTGATCAATCCTGCGAAGGAAATCGCGCCAGAGTAACTTTCTTGCGCGATTTCGAGAGGACTTTGCGCAGATTTGCCCTGACATTGGCGCGACCTGTTAAACTCGAAGGATGAGCGCGATGATCGAGACCCCTTATCTGCTGTTCCTGGGCGACGCGCCTGACATGCTGGCCGCCAAGGTTGCCATCGGCATCCGCGACTGGCGTCCTGACCACGCCGTCGGCCAGATCCGCCTGCCGGGCTGCGGCGCCGACCTGGGGATCAAGGACATGACCCTGGCCGAAGCCAAGGAAGCGGGCGCCAAGACCCTGGTGATCGGCGTTGCCAACCGCGGCGGCGTGATCTCCGAGGCCTGGAAGGAAGTCCTGATCGAAGCGCTGGAAATGGGCTATGACCTGGCCTCCGGCCTGCACAACCTGCTGCGCGACGAAGGCGACCTGGTGGCCGCGGCCCAGACCCATGGCGGCACCCTGCACGACGTGCGCGTCCCCACCGTCGGCTACCCGATTGCCAACGGCAAGCCGCGTACCGGCAAGCGCTGCCTGGCGGTCGGCACCGACTGCTCGGTCGGCAAGATGTACACCGCCATGGCGATGGACAACGAGATGCAGAAGCGCGGCATGAAGTCGACCTTCCGCGCCACCGGCCAGACCGGCATCCTGATCACCGGCCACGGCGTGCCGCTGGACGCGGTCATCGCCGACTTCATGGCGGGCTCCATCGAGTACCTGACCCCGGACAATGACGAAGACCACTGGGACCTGATCGAAGGCCAGGGCTCGCTGTTCCACGTTTCCTACTCGGGCGTCACCATGGCGCTGGTGCACGGCGGCCAGCCGGACGCGCTGATCCTGTGCCACGAGCCGACCCGCACCCATATGCGCGGCCTGCCGGAATACGACGTGCCGACCCTGGAATCGCTGCGCGACGTTGCCCTGCCGCTGGCGCAGCGCGCCAACCCGGCCTGCCAGATCGTCGGCATCTCGGTGAACACCCAGCACCTCAGCGAAGACGACGCGGTCAAGTACCTGGCCGAGGTCGAAGAGAAGATGGGCCTGCCCGCCGTCGACCCGTACCGCCACGGTGCAGGCCGCCTGGTGGACGCGCTGGCTGCAATCTGATCTAACAGCTCCCGCCGGAGGTTTTCAGGTGCGCCCTGGGATGCCTCCGGCGGGAGTATTTTTGGAAAGATGAAAGAGCGGGAAGCCCTTCCGGGGCGGCGCAGGCCGGTCCGCGGGCGCGGCTGCCCGCTGCAAGGGAAGGAACAGGCGATGCAGGTCTCCGTCACCCCGGACGTATTCAAACTGGCGCAGGTGTTCACCATCTCGCGCGGCTCGCGCACCGAGGCCAAGGTGCTGACCGTCAAGGTCGAGAAGGATGGCGTCACCGGCTGGGGCGAATGCGTGCCTTATGCCCGCTACAACGAGACGCTGGAGAGCGTGACCGCCGAGATCGAAGGCCTGCCCGCCGGTTTCACCCGCGAAGAGCTGCAGTCGCTGCTGCCCGCCGGAGCCGCCCGCAACGCAGTTGACTGCGCACTGTGGGATCTGGAGGCCAAGCAGGCCGGCAAGCGGGTCTGGGAACTGGCAGGCCTGCCGGAGCCCAAGGCGGAGATCACCGCCTATACGCTGTCACTCGACACGCCCGAAAACATGCAAAAGCAAGCGGCGGAAAACGCCTTCCGCCCGCTGCTGAAGATCAAGCTCGGCACCCCTGACGACATGCCCCGCCTGGAAGCGGTGCGCGCCGGTGCGCCGGATGCCAAGATCATCATCGACGCGAATGAAGGCTGGTCGGCCGAGGTCTATGCCGATCTGGCGCCGCATCTGGTGCGCCTCGGCGTGGAACTGGTGGAGCAGCCCTTGCCCGCGGGCGAGGACAGCGCCCTCATCGGCATGGAGCGCCCGGTGCCGGTCTGTGCGGATGAGAGCTGCCATGACCGTGAAAGCCTGCCGAAACTCAAGGGCAAATACGATGTGGTCAACATCAAGCTGGACAAAACCGGCGGCCTCACGGAGGCGCTGAAGCTGCGCGCGCAGGCGCTGGCCGAGGGCTATCAGGTGATGGTCGGCTGCATGGTCGGCTCATCGCTGGCGATGGCGCCCGCGACGCTTGTGGCGCAGGGTGCGGCGGTTACGGATCTTGACGGGCCGCTGCTTCTGGCCGAAGACCGCGCAACACCTTTGACATTCGACCAGGACGGGGTTCACCCGCCTGCAGCTGAACTTTGGGGCTGAGGAGAGAGACAATGACCCGTACCGTTTATGTGAATGGCGAATACCTGCCGGAAAATGAAGCCAAGGTCTCGATCTTCGACCGCGGCTTCCTGTTTGCCGATGCGGTTTATGAGGTGACCTCGGTCCTGGACGGCAAGCTGATCGATTTCGAAGGCCACGCCGTGCGCCTGGAGCGCTCGCTGAACGAACTCGACATGCCCTCGCCCTGCTCCAAGGAGGAGCTGCTGGAAATCCACCGCAAGCTGGTGGAGCTCAATGGCATCGAGGAAGGCCTGGTCTACCTGCAGGTCTCCCGCGGCTCCGATGGCGACCGGGATTTCGTGTTCCCCTCCGCGGACACCCCGCCGAGCCTGGTGCTGTTCACCCAGAACAAGCCTGGCCTGGCCGACAGCCCCGCTGCGCAGAAGGGCGCCAAGATCATCTCGATCGAGGACATCCGCTGGGGCCGCCGCGACATCAAGACCGTGCAGCTGCTGTATCCGTCCATGGGCAAGATGATGGCCAAGAAAGCGGGCTGCGATGACGCCTGGCTGATCGAGGACGGGTATGTGACCGAGGGCACTTCCAACAACGCCTACTACGTCAAAAACGGCAAGATCGTGACCCGTCCGCTCAGCAACGACATCCTGCATGGCATCACCCGCGCCGCGGTGCTGCGTCTGGCGGAAGAAGCGCAGATGGAAATCGAAGAGCGCCTGTTCACCATCGATGAAGCAAAAGAGGCGGATGAAGCCTTCACCACTTCGGCTTCGGCCTTTGTGATGCCGGTGGTGGAGATCGACGGCGTCACCCTGGGCGACGGCACCCCGGGCCCGATCGCCAAGCGCCTGCGAGAGATCTACCTGGAAGAAAGCCGCAAGAAGGCGATCTGAGTGCCCAGCACCGATTGAAATCCAAAGGCCGCCCGTGGAGGGCGGCCTTTTTCTTTCCGACAAGGCCGCGCAGGGCTGGCGTTAGTCCTACTCCTCCCAGCGGAAGACGTTCTTGTCTGCTTTTACACGTCCCAAAGAAGGCAGAGTGAAGTGGCTGCCCAGCACAGTGCAGGCTTTCTCTGAGGCCTCTTCCAGAAGCCATTTGCGAGAATGGACGGCTTGTTTCGCATCGGTGTCGAACTTGAAATGCCACTCCGGATGGCGGCACTGGGCCGTAGAATGCAGCGCGTCGCCGGTAATGATCGCTTCGCGGCCACCGCTGCGGATCAGGACAGAAACATGCCCGGGTGTGTGCCCCGGAGTCGGGATCAGCGTCACGTGATCGCCCAGCATGTGGCCGGCTTCAACCAGCTCAACCTGCCCGGCTTCCACCACCGGCAGCACGCTTTCCGTGTAAACATCGCTGCTGGCCTGGCGCTGGAATGCCTCGTCCGCCGATGGCATTGCGTAGCGGGCATTTGGGAAAGTGGGCACCCAGCGCCCGTCCTCCAGCCGGGTGTTCCAGCCAACGTGATCGGTGTGAAGGTGGGTGCATAACACATAATCGATGTCGCCGGTGCCGATCCCGGCGGCGGTCAGTGCCGCCATGAACCGGTTGTCTGAACGCTGGTGCCACTCCAGCCGGCCGGGAACCGTCTTGCCATTGCCCACGCAGCTATCGACCAGAATGTTGTGTGCGGGCGTTTTCAGAAGAAACCCCTGAATAGGCAGGATCAGCCGCCCGGTCCGGGTGCAGATGCTTCCGGGTGCTTCAGCCTCGATGACCGCTGCGGCGTCCGGGCCTGCGGTTGGGAACAGGTCTTCCGGCGTCATGAAGGGCGCGTGAATTTCAAGAATTCTCCACACTTCGACGCTGCCGATCTTGCAAAGCATGCTGGCCTCAAATCTGTTTGATGTAACAACGAAGCGGAGACTAGCGCCATAGACCTGCCAAGCAAGGCAGTTTTGCAGGTTCGCGCAGCCTTGCCTGCGGGCACATGCAACATCGGGCAAATACCCCGGGGTGAATTGGCCGCTAGGCCAAGAGGGGCAGCGCCCCTTCTGCTGCCGCATGAAAACGACGCGGGCGATGGCGGAAACGGACCGGTAAGCCTTGCCCATTGCTCCTAGCCTCGCTGTAACAGGGAGGTTTATCCATGCGGCCATTTGAAGGTGTCCGGGTTCTCGACCTGACACATGTCTTTGCCGGGCCCTTTGCAGCCTACCAGCTGGCGGTTCTGGGCGCAGAAGTGATCAAGATCGAGCCGGTCGGCCAGCCCGACATGACCCGAAGCGAGGGCGCCGACCCGGAGCTGAATGCGCAGGGCATGGGGCTGGCCTTTCAGGCCCAGGGAGCGGGCAAGAAATGCCTGGCGCTGGATCTGGCCATGCCGGAAGGGAAGGAGATCTTTGCCCGCCTGGTGCAGAGCGCAGACGCGGTGGTGCTGAATTACACCCTGCCGGCGGTGCAGCGGCTGGGGCTCACGTATGAGCGGCTGGCGGAGCTGAAGCCTGATCTGATCTATTGCGCAATCAGCGGCTTCGGGCAGCAGGGGCCAAAGGCGGAGCATCCCGCCTATGATACGGTGATCCAGGCTTTCAGCGGCATCATGGCGGCCAATGGCGAGGCCGGGCAGGACCCGGTGCGGGTGGGGCCTGCGATGGTGGATTACGGCACCGGCGCCCAGGCCGCCTTTGCCATTGCCGCGGCGCTCTACGGGCGGGCCATGACGGGGCAGGGGCGGCGGATTGACGTGGCGATGGCGGATGCGGCGCTGATGCTGCAGAACTCCGGCACCTGCCAGGCGCTGGCCACCGGCACCGGGCCGCGCCCGCATGGCAATCAGGACCCGTCGCTGGCCGGCTATGCGGCCTATGAAACCGCCGATGGCACGCTGATGATCGGCGCCTATACCAACCGGCAGATGGCGGGGCTGATGCGCAGCATTGGGCGCCCGGCGGAGGCGGAAGCGATTGAGAACACGCCGCGGGCAGGGATTGCCGGGCGGCGGACCTGGGATGCGGACATTCTGGCCGAGGTGATGAAGACCCGGACCGCGGCGCAATGGGAGGATCTGCTGAATGCCCATCACGTGCCCGCCGCCCGGGTGCGCAGGCTGGAGGAGAGCCTGGGCGAGCCGCATTACCAGGCCCGCGGCGTGGTGCAGGAGGTCGAGGGGCAGCGGCTGACGGTGGCGGGCTTTGCCTATGATCATGGCAGCCCGGCGCTGGATCACGCGCCGCGCGCCCATGGCGCCGACAGCGCCGGGGTGCTGCAGGGGATCGGGATTGCCGCCGATGCCTTTGCGGCGCTGAAAGCCAAGGGCGTGGTGGCCTGAGGGCGGCCGGGGAGCAGCCGCCTGAGAATGGCCTGAGAGCGGCCTGAGAGCGGCCAGAGGCACCCGGCCTCCGTCCGCAGCGCCGCGGCGCCAGCCCCCGCAGGTGGAGCGCTCCCGCCTGCCGGATCTGCATTGAAAATGCATTCCCTGCAGTTGGGCGTGGCGCCGCGCCATGCGCGGCGCCACGCCCAAGGCCGTCCGGAAGTCCGGCCCTGGGCCGGAGTTGCGCGCGGGCGCGGGAGCGCACCGGCGGCGGTTTGAAGCGCCACCGGAGTTTCATGCGGCCCCGGGAAGCCCGGGGGGCGCCTTGCCTCTGTTCCAGCCCGGCTGCCGTCCGGGAAAGCCCTGTGCCGGGCCGGAACAGCTTCCGCTTCTCAGCTGGCAAAGACGCTGAATGCCAGGTTGTCCAGGTCTTCCGGGCTCATGCCGCGCAGAATGGCCAGGGTCTCGCCGCCGCCGGAAATGATGATTTCGCCAGTCTCCGCGTCGAAGCGGGCTGCCGGGTCTCCGGCGGTTTCCGGATCGCTTGCCAGATCTGTTGACTGCAGGGAAATGGCAAGCGCGTCCTCTGCGGTGTCAAAATCCTCGATGATCACTGCACCTTGGTCGTCGTCATAGGCGTGTTGGACGCTGAAGAGATCGGCACCGCTGCCGCCGGTCAGCAGGTCGCCGTCGTCCCCGGTCAGAGTGTCATTGCCGATGCCGCCATTCAAGGTGTCAGAGGAATGCCGATCATCGGCTGCGCCGTCATCCACCGCCAGCAAGTAATCGTTCCCGGTATCGCCGAACAGGATGTTGGAACCGGAACTGTCGTTGAGAAGGTCATTGCCGCCGCCGCCCCGGACAAAATCATCGCCTGCGTTTTCATCCAGTTCAAACCGGTCTTCACCAAGGTAGAAATCATCGCCGGACCCCAGAAACACCCGGTCGTCCCCGTTGCCGCCGAAGGCTCGGTCAGTTCCGCCGCCGCCATAGATGGTGTCGTTGCCGTTGCCGCCGTAGAGGAAATCCTCCTCACCAGCGCCGCCGGACAGCGTGTCGTTCCCGCCGCCGCCGCGGATCAGGTCGCTGCCGCTGCCGCCGAGAACCCGCTCGGCCTCTGAACTGCCTTCAAAGGTCCCGCCATCTTCCTGAAGCCTGATGGTGTCATCCACTTCAAATTCGCTGTCTGCCCCGGCCTCCTTTTCATCCTGATTGTCAACGATCACAAAAGCTGTCCCGAGCATTGCGGTCAGCACAAGCAAACCCATCATCTGGACCCCCCCCCCCGAATACAATCATCGCGAGACTAGCGGCCGTGCGGCTGGAGTAAAGAGAGCAGGCGGGTTCATGGCCGGGCAGTGCTGGTTTTCCGGAGCAATGTGCGGGGAGGCGGGATAATCATTGAATTTTCCTCAAATTGTTGATGGCGCGACGCCATGGTTCGCCGCTGCAAGGTTCGGCGAATCCTGATTGCTGACACTCTGCTGGCAGCAGCGCGGTGGTAATCGGGGCCGGGACAGTTTGGGGGGAGCACGCATGACTGCACCTGATCACACAACGCATCTGGCGGGCATCGCCCTGGTCGCGGTCTCGGCCGCAGTTTTCAGCACTGCCGGGATCTTTACCCGCTCGGTGACGGCTGCGGCCTGGGTTGTGATCTTCTGGCGCGGGCTGGCGGCGGCGGGGTTTACCCTGGGCTGGCTGGCACTGCGGGGGCAGCTTGCCGAAGAGCTGCGCAGTTTCGGCCGCCGCTCGCTGCTGATTGCGGTTATGGGGGCTGCGGGCAGTGCCGCCTTCATTCCGGCCTTCAAGCTGAGCAGCGTCGCCAATGTGGCGCTGATTTACGCGGCGGCACCTTTTGCCGCCGCCGGGCTTGCCTGGCTGGCACTGCGGGAGGTGCCCAGGCGGCGGGTTCTGCTGGCCAGCGCCGCCTCGCTGGGCGGTGTGGCCCTGATCCTGCAGGGCGGGCTGGCCGGCGGCAGCCTCAGGGGCGATCTGCTGGCACTGTTCATGACGCTGATGATGGCGGGAATCATGACCGCCTACCGCAAGTGGCCGGACGCGAAGGCGGCGCTGCCCAATGCGGTGTCGTCGCTGCTGCTGCTGCCGGTAGCGGCGGCCTGCGTGCCGGTTATGGCGGTGCCGCAGGGCGAGATGCCGGTGCTGGTGCTGTTCGGACTGGTCTTTGCGGTCGCCTCTGTCACCCTGTGCGAGGGCGCGCGGCGGCTGCCTGCCGCCGAGACGGCACTGCTGTCGGCGCTGGAGACGCCGCTGGCGCCGCTCTTGGCTTTCCTGATCCTGGCCGAGCGGCCCAGCCTGCAGACCATGGCAGGCGGGGCGGTGATTTTTGCCGCTGTCCTATGGTCGCAGCGGCCTGTGCGGAAGGCGGCGGCTACTGCTTGTCCGTCACGTTCTCCTTGAACGCGACCTCAAAGGCCGCTTGTTTCTCTGCGCTGGCCTCGGTCTGGTAGCTGGCTTTCCACTCGTCCATGGTCATGCCGTAATAAGCCTCGCGCGCCGCGTTCTTGTCCATTTCGACACCGCGCTCATTGGCGGCTTCCTGGTACCAGCGGGCCAGGCAGTTGCGGCAGAAGCCGGCCATGTTCATCAGGTCGATGTTCTGCACGTCGGTGCGGTCTTCCATCAGGTGCTTCTGCAGGCGGCGGAAGGCGGCGGCCTGGATCTCGATCTCGGTTTGCTTGTCCATGGCGGTGGCTCCGGAGTTGTCTTGCGTCCCCGCAGGCCTAGCAGCCGGGAGGGGAGCGGGCAATGGGCGCGGGCTCAGATCAGTTGCAGCGCCAGCCACGGCCCCAGCGCGGTGGCGAAGATCACGATCTTGTAGGTGCCGAGCCAGCGGTAGATGCTGAGGCTGGCATCCGCGGGCGCCAGTCCGAAAATGCGGGCGTGCAGCCGGGCCACCCAATCCTGCAACAGCATCAGCAGGATGGCAGAGAGGGTGAACAGGCCGAGGTGCAGGATGGTCAGCCAGCCGAAGAAGGCGGAGAGGGTGTCCTGGGCCATGATGGCTCCTTTCCCGTATCTGTGCCGCGTTTCGGTTACAGATATGGGGTTGCGCCGCCGGTTCTGCAACGCGCGGCCGTTTTCCGGCACGGAAAACGGCCAGGAAAAATCGATTTTTCCTGGCCGGAATTCGCGCCGAATTCCGGCGCCCCCGGGATCAGAGCCCGGAGGCGTCCAGGGCCTTGGGCAGGACTTGGGCCAGGCGTTCGGCCCATTCGTGCTGGCCCTTGTGCTCTGCAATCAGGTCATTGCGCAGCTCGATCAGCGTATTGGGGCGGCCTGGCTTGGTGGCGTGGGTCTCGATCGCGTCGCCGGGCAGGTAGCCGGTGTAGGGTTCATTGACGCCGACACAGAGATCGCCGGGGCGGTTCAGTTCATCCACCACGAAGGGCGAGAACTGCTCGCCCTTGGGGAACAGAATGCCGATCTCCCAGGGGCGCGGGCTGCGGCCGCGCAGCTGGCGGGTGAAGCTGTGGACCGAGACGATCACGCTGCGGGGCCGCTCCGCCAGCCGCGCCAGCGCCCGGTGGTAGGGGCGGTAGCAGGCTTCCAGCCGCTGTTTCAGCTCTGCCTCGCCCGCGTGGCGGTTGGCGGGGATGATGGTGCCGTCGTAAAGCTTCATCAGAAGCGTCGGGTCGTCCTCGCCGCGGTTGGGGTCGATCACCAGGCGGGAGAAATTCGAGGCCACCACCGGCGCGTCCAGCATCTCGCCCAAGAGTTTCGACACCTCATAGGCGCCGACGTCATAGGCGATGTGGCGCTCCATATCCTCGCGCGGGAGGCCAAGATCGCCGCCGCCGGCAAATTCCGGCACGTGGTTGGTTGCGTGATCGCAGGTGATCAGCCAGCGGGCGGGACGGTCTTCGCCGTGAACAAAAAAGGGTGTGTATGTCATGAGCCTGATATGTTTTGCCGCAAGCTGTTTACGGGAGTTGCGGCAGAATGGGAATTGGGGGATAAGCACCTCAAGCGCTGTTTGCGGTAACAGAAATTCGGGCCGGAGGAGAGACCCCCAATGAAACGTTCGCGCAATGTGAAGATTGTCGCCACTTTGGGGCCGGCTTCGGAGACCTATGAGACCATCCGCGCCCTGCATGAGGCGGGCGCCGACGTGTTCCGCCTGAACATGTCGCACGGCAGCCATCCTGAGATTGCCGAGAAGCACCGGATCATCCGCCAAGTGGAGCAGGATCTGGACAGCCCGATTGCGATTCTGGCGGACCTGCAAGGTCCCAAATTGCGGGTTGGTGTCTTTGCCAATGGCGAAGAGGAACTGGAGGAAGGCGCCAAGTTCCGCCTCGATCTGGATGAGGCGGAGGGCGATATCTCGCGCGTGTGCCTGCCGCATCCGGAGATTTTCCAGGCGCTGGAGCCAGGTGCGCATCTTTTGGTCAATGACGGCAAGATCCGCCTGGTGGTGGATGACTGCGGTCCGGACTTTGCCGATTGCACGGTGGAAACCGGCGGCACCATCTCGAACCGCAAGGGGGTGAATGTGCCCGACGTGGTGCTGCCGCTGGCAGCCCTGTCGGAGAAGGACCGGGCGGACCTGGAGTTTGTCTGCGCGCTGGGTGTTGACTGGCTGGCGCTGTCCTTTGTGCAGCGGGCCAAGGACGTGTTCGAGGCGCGCCAGCTGGCCGATGGCCGTGCTGCGGTGCTGTCGAAGATCGAGAAGCCGCAGGCGGTAGAGGATTTCGAGGCCATTCTGGATGCCTCCGACGGCATCATGGTGGCGCGCGGCGATCTGGGGGTGGAGCTGCCGGTGGCAGCGGTGCCGCCGATCCAGAAACGGCTGGTGCGCAAGTGCCGCGCGGCTGCCAAGCCGGTGATCGTAGCCACCCAGATGCTGGAGAGCATGATCGAAAGCCCGATGCCGACGCGGGCCGAAGTCTCGGATGTGGCCACCGCCATCTATGAAGGCACCGACGCCATCATGCTGAGCGCAGAAAGCGCGGCCGGCCAATACCCCATCGAGGCGGTTCAGACCATGGACAAGGTGGCCACCGAGGTCGAGATGGACCCGACCTATACGCAGATCATCACCGCATCGCGTTCGGCCAAGGGCACCACCGTGGCCGACGGTATCGTGGCGGCGGCGCGCGAGATTGCGGAGAAGACCGACATCAAGGCGATCTGCTGCTTCACCCAGTCCGGCACCACCGCGCTGCTGACCGCGCGCGAGCGTCCGGGCGTGCCGATCATTGCGATGACGCCGGTCAGCTCCACCGCGCGGCGGCTGTGCCTCAGCTGGGGCTGCAAATGCGTGATGACGCCGGAACTGGACCGCTTCAAGGGCGCGGTGGTCAGCGCGGCGCGGGCCGCGCGCGCGGGCGGCTATGCCGGCGATGCCGATCAGATCGTGGTCACCGCAGGCGTGCCGTTCAATGTGCCGGGCACCACCAACATCCTGCGCATCGCGCCCTGCGACGAGCGGCTGATCTACAGCACCGACCCGGAGTGAGCTGACCCCGCGCTGCGGCGCGGCGGCACCCGGCGGATGCGGCTGCCGGGCAATTGAAAACCCGCAGCCGCCCCCTACCATTTACCGGAGTGTTTCTGGTAACGAGGGAAGCGGTTCATGGATACGGATCTTGCGCTGATCCTGGGGCTGGTGATCGCGGGTTTCACGGTGCCCTCGGTCCTGTCGGCGCTGAGCGAGCGGCGGCCGCCGCGGGCGTCGGTGGTGACGGTGCTGATTGCCATCGGGCTGGTCGCCTATGCGGTGATCGCCAAGCCGGGCGGATATTCGATGGGCGAGATCCCGGATGCGTTTTTCCGGGTCGTCGGGCGCCTGCTGTAGAGAATCCGCTTGCTCATCCTTCAAGCATTGCGTAAAGGGCAGCTCTGTTCCGTGCGGCCGGCCGTCGAGGCATGCCGAGTTGCGCGTCTAGCGAACCCGCATTGAAGGAGACGGAAATGCCCAAGATGAAGACAAAGTCGAGCGCCAAGAAGCGCTTCAAGGTGACCGCAACTGGCAAGGTCATCGCAGGTCAGGCCGGCAAGCGCCACGGCATGATCAAACGCCACAAGAAATTCATCCGCGACGCCCGCGGCACCACCACCCTGTCCGCACCGGACGCAAAGATCGTCAAGGGCTTCATGCCCTACGACCGCTAAGAGGAGATCTGAGATATGTCCCGCGTTAAAGGTGGTACCACAACTCACGCCCGTCACAAGAAGGTCATCAAGGCAGCCAAAGGTTACTACGGCCGCCGCAAGAACACCTTCAAGGTTGCCCGTCAGGCCGTCGACAAGGCCAACCAGTACGCAACCCGCGACCGTAAGAACCGCAAGCGCAACTTCCGCGCGCTGTGGATCCAGCGGATCAACGCCGCTGTGCGTTCGCATGACGAAGCGCTGACCTATTCCCGCTTCATCAACGGCCTGAACCTGGCCGGCATCGAAGTGGACCGCAAGGTCCTGGCCGACCTGGCCGTGCACGAGCCCGAAGCCTTCGGCGCGATCGTCCGCCAGGCACAGGACGCGCTGGCAGCCTGAGGCGCCAGACCGGTCCGGAATTCGGAAAGGCCGCTCCTGCCGGAGCGGCCTTTTTCTGTTGGAGCGGTCTGGAACAGCCTGGCATGGCAATGCGCGGGGCTGGCCCAGGGTGCCGGCATTGCTTGCAGCAAAGAGCCAGAAGCGGTCAGGACAGGGGGCGGTCGCTGACCAGGCGGAAACCCAAATGGGCCGGCGGGGACCCGACCGCACAGCCGCCCCGGGCCGGATCGCGGATGAGATAGGACATCACGGACAGGTGCTCGCCGCCAAGATAGAAGGCCGCGCAGCTTTCCGGATCGCCGCCGGTATAGCAGTCCTGCGTCCATTCCCAGACGCTGCCGTCCAGATCGCTGATGCCGCTGCTGGTGGTCTGGAAGGCGCCGGTCGGCATCAAGGTCCGTCGGGGCAGGTTCTCAACCAGATAGGCAGAGGCCCAGGTCAGGGAGGGATCGGTGAACACCGGCTCCGGTTCCGGCGGCATGACTTCGGCGGCCAGTTCGTTCCATTCGGCCAGGGTCGGCAGGCGGTAGGGGTGCCCGGTGGCCTTTTGTATCCAGGCCAGATACTCGCCGACATCCAGGTAGCTGAGACCGGTGGCGGGGGTGGCGGCCGGGTCCATCCCCGGACGAGCCGCCACCCTGAGCGTGCAGGCGCCGACCATGTGGCAGCGGTTCCATTCGGCCACCGTGACCTCATGCGTCTGCACATGCAGGACATAGCCGCCGGCCAGGGTGACCGGGGCTGCCTCGGGCGGAGGCGGTGCCCCGGCGCCGGAACCGCGGTTCAGCACCGCGGCTCCGCTTGCGGCCAGCGCCAGCCCGATGAATGCTCCTATCGTCATCTTGATGCGGGCGGCGCTGGTCATTTTACGGCTCCTTTCAATGCGTCAGGTTGCGAATTCCCGGGGCGCGACGACCTGTTCCATCAGCTCGTTGTCCCATTGCCCGTCGACCACAAAGTGGGCGGCGGCACCCAGCAGGGCGGCCTCGATCAGGTTGTGGTTGACGTAGGCATAGACCCCGGGCTGGCGGAAGGTGTACATCGCCGCCATGGCGCTGCCGCCGCGGCACAGCCAGGTTTCCAGGCCCGTCAGCGGCGCGTCGGTGAAGGATCCGGCCTCCCAGACGTAATCGCCATGGCCGCCGATCAGGTGGGGGCGGGTGTCGCGGTTGGCCTGGTTGTGGATCATCAGCACGGTGTCGCCCACCTTGGCCTTCAGCGCGCCTTCGCCGGTCAGGGCGCCGACAGAGCCGTTGAACACCGAATGGGTCGGGGTCAGCGTCCGCATCGCCTCGATGCTGTCGGCATAGTCCTCGCCGGCCGTCTCATAGGTCTTGTAGTTGCCGTCCTCATCCATCGGCAGATAGAAGTCCTGCTCGCCGATATAGGCGATGCTGTCATAGCGCAGCGGATTGCCCTGGGCGTCCTTCAGCCCGTCGCGCGGCAGCACCATGACGGCGCCGTTCATGCCGTGGGTGACGTGATAGGGGATCATCGCCCCGCCGGGCGCGCAGTGATAGGTGAAGACGCCGGGCTTGGTGGCCTTCCAGCGCAGCACGGTTTCCTCGCCCGGGAAGACGTGGGTAAGCCCGCCGCCGCCAAGCGCGCCGGTGGAGGCATGGAAGTCGATGTTATGCTCCATCATGCTGTTGGCGGGGTTGCGCAGGGTCAGCTCGATCATGTCGCCTTCGTGGGCGATGATCAGCGGCCCCGGCACCGATCCGTTGTAGGTCAGCGCCCAGATCTCGGCGCCGGTGTCTTCATCCACCGTCAGCAGCACCTCGGTGGTGTCCATCGTCACTTCGATGATCTTGGGCCCGCCAGTGGCCACCTGCTCATGAACAGGTGCAAAGGGGGGGGCAACCAGCTCCTGCTTGACGCGGGTGTAGCCGGACAGATCCGCCGGCTTGGCGTTGGAGGCGGCCTCCTGCTTGGCTGCGGCCTTGACCAGCGGCAACCCTTGCATGTTCACCGCCGGGGGGCGCGGAACCCGGGTAGAGGCAGCGCCTGCGGCCCCGCCCACGCCTGCAGCCGCAGCCGCAAGCAGCGAGCCGCGCAGCACATTGCGGCGGCTGGTTTGCATCAGTCCTGGATTAACGAGCTTTCCCATGCAGTTCTCCAATTCTTGAGGTGGAGGCGGCGGGCAGCGCCGGCGCGTTTGTGAAAAAGAAGCCCAATGCGGGAAGGGAGCACCCGTGCTGCTGTCCCGCTTTCTCTGGGGTTGGCCCGAGTATTGCTCAGGTGCGCAGGCCGGACTTTGCGCAACCGCAAATTCGCGCGGTTTTGGGGCCGGAAACTGCTGCGGAATGACCGGGGCGGCAGCCGGCGGCGCATGCCTGCCAGGCGCTGTTCGCTGCGCGCAGCCCCTGCGGGGGCTGCGGCAGATCATTGTTTGGGAAAATGGCGCAGGGCGGCGCCTTACCACATCCGTGTTTTGGCGTAATCCGCATAGCCCGCGTCATAGGCCTCTGCCTCGAACCCGGCCTCCTGCTCTTTCAGGAACTGGCCTGCGGTGGGGACGGCGGGGCGGACGGCCTCCGGGTCCCACAGGCGGGAACGCATCAGCGCCTTGGCGCATTGGAAGTAGAGTTCTTCCACCGTGATCACCGCGACGGTGGCGGGCAGCAGCGACTTGCGGGCGAAATGCGCGCGCGGGCCTTCGTCCGCGGTCAGGACGGCGGTGCCGTTCACCCGCACCACGTTGTTGCAGCCGGGCACCATGAACATCAGGCTGACACGGCTGTCGCGGACGATGTTGCGCAGGCTGTCGATGCGGTTGTTGCCGCGCCAGTCGGGCAGCCAGAGCGTCCGGTCGTCGGCGATATGCACCACCGGGCCGTCATCGCCGCGCGGGCTGGCGTCGGTGCCCTCGGGGCCGATGGTGGAGAGCACCAGGAACCGGGCGGCGCTGATCCACTCTTGGTAGAGCGGGGTCAGCCGGGTTGCGACCTTGGTCAGCGACTGCGGCACCGGGGCCCCGTAGATTTGGTCAAGCGCGTCGGTGCTGGTGATTGTCTGCATGGGTGTGCCTCCTTTTGGTTGCGTTTTAGCTTGCCCTTTCGTTGCAATGGGGCCAGTTTTTGGGCAAATGGGCCAAACTGCGGATATCCGCCGGCGGAGGGAAACCTCATCCGATGCGGTGCAAAAGCTGCCACATGGGGTCGTGTCTTATGCGCGGACCTATCAGGACGGTTATGTCTCTGCCTGGCACGATCATCCGCGCCATCAGCTGGTCTATGCGGTGGCGGGATTGATGATGGCAGAGGCGGACGGCACCAGCTGGGCGGTGCCTGCAGGATCGGGGCTGATCGTTCCGGCGGGGATGGTGCATGAGATCCGGATGGCGGGAGAGGTGCAGCTGCAGTCGCTGTATGTTCACCCGGGCGAGGCTGGGGCTGGGGCAATGTCGGAATGCCGGGCGGTCATAGTGGAGCCGCTGCTGGCGGGGCTGATCGCGGCGCTTTGCGGTATGAACAACCCCTGGCCGCTGCCGCCGCGGGCGCATCACCTGAGCCAGCTGATCCTGATCGAGCTGGGCGCGGCGCCAAAGTCGCCGCTGGCACTTCCTTATCCGCCGGATGCGCGGCTGCGCCGGGCCTGCGATGCGCTGATGGCGGAACCCGGCAGCGGCCAGACGCTGGACCACTGGGCGGCGCTGGCCGGGATGAGCCGCCGCAGTTTCACCCGCCGCTTTCCGCAGCAGACGGGGCTGAGCTTTGGCCTGTGGCGCGAGCGCCTGCGCTGCCAGATCGCCCTGCGGGCACTTGCACAGGGAGAGGACATGGAACGGATGGCGCATGAGCTGGGCTATGCCAGCCGCCGGGCGCTGCAGGCGATGATGCAGCGGCGCATGTAAAGGGGTTAGAGTTGTTTTTGCGCAACTTTTACATGATGCCGGTGCGGCGGCCATTCCCTTTGCTTGAACGGGCGGTGCAGATGGGCTTATTGGCCTCTAGCCCGCGCCCCGGCGGCGGCAAATGAACTGCGGAGACCATTCATGAAGAAGATGATGTTCCTTGTCCTGCCATTTCTGGCGCTGACGGCTTGCGGAGACGATTTCAGTTACCCGTCGCAGCTGGAAAAACAGTCGCAAGATGCTACCCATACTGCGGCAACCCCGGTGGATCAGGTCACGCTTGTGCCCGGTGATACAATCAATGGCGGCCAGTTCCAGGTTCTCAGCACCGTTAATACATCAGTAGGCAAGCTCACGGCTTTCCACCCTGCGCCGACTGTTGCTGACGCAGAACAGAAGCTGCGAATTGTGGCCGCGAAACTGGGAGCGGATGCGGTGATCAATGCAGAGATTGGAGAAGTTGTCCTTTGCCCGCTAAGCTGGGGCTGCCGGCACGCCAGCGGCACCGCGGTCAAGCTCACCAACTGAATGGTTTTGGCCGGCGTATCAGCTGCATAGGCTGCCGCGCCGGCAGGTTACAGGCTCTCGCCGTCGAAGATCTCTGCTTGCAGCCGCAGGGCGTGCAGCCTCGAAACAGGTTGGTGTTGTGTCGGCTAGGCTTCTTTCTTGTCTAACCTGCGCGCCTGAATGAATGAGAAAAACAGGATTAGGATCATGAAATTCAAGGTGTTTTTTGCCGCAAGCGCGGTGTTGCTGGCAGGCTGCCAAAGCAGCGTTGACCGCGAAAAGTATACTGCCCCGCCGCAGCCAGCGCCAGCGCCTGCAAGCAGTCAGGGCAGTGAAACCTATACCGCCCGGCTTCAGGCCGCGCCCGCCGGCCTTACCAAGGCGAAGATTGAAACCTGCTGGAAACAGGCGGTGATCAAGGGCGATTTGTATAAGTTCATGACACCGGAAGAGGCCGCAGGCGTTCAGCCCGGCGGGGTATTCACCAAGGAAAAGCACGCGGTCTTTACGGCTTGCCTGCAGGCCTGAACCAGGTCTCAGGCCGCAATTCCGTGGGGCCCGTGGCGGATGATGGCCCATTGGCCATAGCTGTCGTCCAGGTCCAGCTTGATGGCGGCGGTGGACTTGGTTGAGGCGCTGCCGATCTCGGCCAGGGTGAACTCGATGCCGCCGGGGATGTCGATGCGGACCCGGTGCGGGCCGCCGCCGTGCGGGGCCTGGATCGGGCGGCCGGTTGAGGTGACCAGACCTTCGATATCCAGCCTGGCGGTGCGGTTTTCGATGTCGACCTCATAGTCGATCCGCTTGACCAGAGTCTCGTGCACGGTGTCGCACATGGCGCGGAACACCCACCAGTGGGTGGCTTCCTCATCGGTTTCGCCGCCAAGCATCACGGTTTCCAGCGCCGCGCGCTGGGCTTCGGTGGCGCGGTCGCCGATGATCGCCTGCAGCGCACCCTTGCCTTCGAAGATCGGGCCGGGCCAGGCATAAAGCAGAGCGGCGCGGGTGCCGGCCAGATCGGTTTCGCCGAAATGCCCCTTGTCGATATGGATCACCTCGAACCCGGTGCAGTTGCCGTGTGTGGGCAGATCCTCGAACTGGCAGGGGCAGCCGTAGTTGCAATTGCAGTTCCCGAAGCTTCGCCCTTCGATATACCAATCCACATGTGCCATGGCTGTCACCTCCGGTTTTGCTGCTGTATGGGATGCGCTGAACCGCGCAGCGCCAGTATAGCACAGAACCGGCAGCCGCGCCTGTTTCGGTCAGGCCGGAGCGTGCTGGACCGGGAACATCCGGTCATAGGCAAGGGTGAAACCATAGGTGTAGAGCACCACAAAGGAGGTGACCGTCAGATCGGTTGCCAGCGCCTGCCAGAGGCTGAGGCCAAGCCACCAGATATAGACCGGCAGCGAGGTGACCAGCAGCGTGGCCTCAAACCCCGTGGCATGCAGCAGCCGGCCAAGGGTTGAGCGCTCGCTGCTGACCCGGCCTGCCTTGGCATCCGCCTTGTCGAAGATCCAGTTGTAGAGGAGGTTCAGCAGCATCGCCTTGACCGACAGGAACGCGCCCAAGAGGCCGATGTCGCTGAGCGGCTTGTCAAAGAAGGCGGCGCCAACCGGCACCAGGATCGCCATCAGCAGGATCTCGAAGCTGACGGTATAGCGCAGCCGGTCCTTGGCTGAGCGCATTGCAACGTTGCCTGCCACTTGGGGCCTCCATCGGTGAGTCAATGTGTTTGGCTTTTTTCTATCGGGGTTTGGTGGTAGTTCCAGTCAGTATGTATCTGGTTTTGCGATAGGTGGGGTGTGATGTCTCCTGACAGCCTGCAGGCCTTTGTGCTGGCGGCGGAGCTGGGATCCTTTTCGGCAGCGGCGCGGCGGATGGGCAAGGTGCAGTCGGCGGTCTCCACCGCGGTTGCCAACCTCGAGATCGATTGCGGGCTGCAGCTGTTTGACCGCAGCGGCCGCTCGCCCGTGCTGACGAAAGCGGGCCGCGAGATGCTGCCGCATGCGCGCGGCATCCTGCTGGGGCACCGCGAGTTTGCCGCCAAGGCTGCGTCGATGGCGGAAGGGGTGGAGGACAGCCTGTGCCTGGCGGTGGAGCAGGGTTTGAATATGACGCCGCTGGTGGAGGCTTTGCACAGCTTTGCCGAAGCCTTCCCGCATGTGGCGCTGGAGATTCTGCCGGCCGGCCCCAATGAGACGGCCAGGCTGCTGAAGGAGGGGCGCGCCGATCTGGGGCTGATGACCGAGCAGGAAAGCTACCCCGAAGGCTTCCAGTTCCGCGGCGTCGGCCACACGGTGGTGGTGCCGGTCTGCGGGCAGGCGCATCCTTTGGCGGGGCGGGGGCCGCTGGCGCACCGGGATCTGCGGGCGCACCGGCAGCTGGTGCTGCAAAGCCGTTCGCAGGAGGCCGAATGGCTGATCGGCGAGGCGCACAGCGCCTCGGTCTGGCGTGCAGGCAATCCGGATGTGATTGTGGCGCTGCTGGTGCAGGGGCTGGGCTGGGCCGAGCTGCCGCTGCCTGCGGTCAAGGCGCATCTGGCCAGCGGCGCCCTGGTGCGGCTGCGCTTTGGCTTTCAGCAGAGCGACGCGCTGGCGGGGATCGACGTGGTCTGGACCTCGCAGCGGGTGCTGGGACAGGCCGGGCAATGGCTGCAGCAGTATCTGCTGAAGCTGCCGCAGGAGGCCTGGCGGTGCTGAGGGGGCGGCGAGAGGGCAGGACGGGTTTCGGCGCAATCCGCATTTCTGGCCCCAGGGCCTGCTGTGCGGCGGCCAGGCTTGCCGCCTTTGGCGGACTGTGCGGCGGGCATCAGGGCGCCGTCAGCGGCCAGCGGGGTTTCCGCAATGGTTTCTCTGGGCCAGGTCGTCTTTTTGTGTCTCCGTGTCGGTAGCAGTGAAATCTCCTTCGGGCATCAAACCTAGCCTTCTTTCGGTACCCCGCCTCAACCGTTCTTGAAACGGGTCCGGCACGGGGAGGATTTCAAGCTGATGCTGGGACTGAAGGGACGTAACCGTGGCCAAACTACTTGATCCGTTTCAGCTCAAGCATCTGACGCTGCGCAACCGGATTGTAAGCACCTCCCATGCGCCCAATTATGTCGAGGACGGCCACCCGCGGGACCGCTACCGGCTGTACCACGAGGAGAAGGCCAAGGGCGGTGTCGCCCTTACCATGATCGGAGGGTCGACCAATATCGCCCCCGACAGCCCCTCAGTATTCGGCCAGCTTTATGCCGGGGACGACAGTATCATTCCCTGGTTCCGCAAGCTTACGGATGGGGTTCATGCGCATGGGGCCGCCGTCATGTGCCAGATCACCCATATGGGCCGCCGGACCGCCTGGGACGACGGGCATTGGCTGCCGGTTCTGGCGCCGTCCGGTGTCCGTGAACGCGCGCACCGGGCCTTTCCCAAAGTGATGGAGCAAGAGGACATCGACCGGGTGATCGGCGATTTTGCCGCCGCGGCGCGGCGCTGTCAGCAAGGCGGATTCGATGGGATCGAGCTTCTGTCCCACTCGCATTTGCTGGGCCAGTTTCTGTCGCCCCTGACCAACCAGCGCAACGACAGCTATGGGGGCTCGCTGGAAAACCGCATGCGCCTGACCCTGCAGGTCCTGGAGGCCGTGCGGGCAGAAACCGGCCCGGAGTTCATCCTGTCCATGCGCATCACCGGCGATGAGCTGGCCGAGGGCGGGCTGAGCGCTGAGGACTGCGTCGCTGCCGCCCGGATGCTGGAGGACAGCGGCCATGCCGACCTGCTCAACATCCTGGCCGGGGCGCCCTATGATGATCTGGGCCTTGCTGAATGGGTGCGCCCGATGGGCCTGCCTGCCGCGCCGCATATCACTGTGGCCGGGCGTATCCGCGCGGCCGTCAGCCTGCCGGTCCTGCACGCGGGCGGCATCGCCGACATTGCAACCGCCCGCCACGCGGTGTCCGGCGGCCATGTTGATCTGGTGGGCATGACGCGCGCCCAGATGGCTGATCCCCATCTGGTGGCGAAACTGGCCCGCGGGGAGGAAGACCGCATCCGCCCCTGTGTCGGCCTTGGCTATTGCGTGGACCGGGTCAATCAGGGCAAGCCCGCCGTATGCGGGCACAATGCCGCCACCGGGCGGGAGCAGGTTTTGCCGCATGTCATCCGCTCCAGCGGCACCCGGAAGAAGGTGGTAGTCGCAGGCGGCGGCCCCGGCGGGCTGGAAGCGGCGCGGGTCAGCGCCTTGCGCGGCCACGATGTCGTTCTGTTCGAGGCGTCGGACCGGCTGGGAGGGCAGCTGGTTCTGGCTGCCAAGGGCACGGTGCGCAGGCAGGTCTGGGGCGTTGCCGGCTGGCTGATTTCCGAGGTGGCTGCCCTTGGCGTGGACATCCGCCTGAACACCTATGCCGAAGCCGGTGACGTGCTCGCGGAGGCCCCGGATCTGGTCATAGCTGCAACCGGCGGCTGGCCCGGGCCATTGTCCATTCCCGGCGGCGATCTGGCGCTTTCCAGCTGGGAGGTCCTGTCCGGAGAAGCCCGTGTGTTGGGCGAGGTGCTGTTGTTCGACGAGGTGGGCGACCACCCCGCCGCGGTCACGGCCAGCGCGCTTGCGGATGCCGGTCACAAGGTCGGGCTGGTGACCCCCGACCGGGCGCTGTTGCATGATCTTGGCCCGACAACCTCAGCCGTCGCCCTGCGCGATCTGGCGGCCAAAGGCGTCACCTTCACCTGCTTGCAGGAACTCCACTCCCTTGCCCGGGAAGGGAACCGGGTGCGCGCCCGCCTGCGCCATGTGCTGACGGGTGAAATCACCGAACGGGTTGCCGATCACGTGGTCGCCGAGCATGGCCTGACCCCGGCAGACGAGCTTTATCACGCGCTGAAGCCGCACTCGCGGAACCTTGGGCAGCTCGACCACACGGCGCTGATACAGGGAAAGTTCCCGTTCAAGGACACTGAGCCGTCCGGGCAGTTTCATCTGGCCCGCATTGGCGATGCCGTCGCAGGCCGCAACATGCACGCTGCAATTCTTGACGCCTTGCGCATTTGCAGCTTGGCCTGAACCCGGCCGCGCCTCCTGTGCGGAAGGCGGGCTGCAAAAAGCTCAAGCCGGGTAGCAGCACTAGCGGCACAAATGCCCTGGGAGGCGCCCGGCCGCCAAAGAGGCGGCGGCCGGACGGGCCGCATCAGTCAGGGATGATCTGCTGATCCAGCTGCTTGTCCTTCCGGCGGTCGCTTTCGATCAGCGCCTGCAGCGCCGGGCGGGAGAGGACGCGCTGGCGGTAGGCCTCGAGGCTGGGATAGGTGCTGTGGTCCAGGCGGGCGTTGCCGGAGAGCACGAAGAACCAGGCCAGATAGGCGTCCGCCGCGGTGAAACGGTCCCCCAGCAGGTAGGGGCGGGCGGCCAGATGGTCCTCCAGCACCTGAAAGCGCAGCGGAGCGAGATCGCGGACGCGGTCCTTCACGTCGTCGGTGGCCTCTTGGTAGAACACCACCCGGAACAGCCCCTTGTGCAGTTCCGTGGCGCAGAAATTGGCCCAGCGCAGCAGCTGGAAATAGTCCGGGTGCTGCGGATCCACCCGGAACTCCGGGTTCTGCGATTGCGACTGGATCCACATCAGCACGGCGGCGGTTTCGGTGATGCGGCTGCCGTCCTCCAGCTCCAGCACCGAGACCTGGCCCAGCGGGTTCACGTCATAGAGCGAGCCGCCGGCCTCAAGCTCCTTGGTGCGCAGGTTCAGATAGGTGATGTTCAGCGGCACCCCGCCCTCGGCGGCGGCAAAGCGGGCAGCGAGGGAGCAGGTGAGCGGGGCGTGGTAAAGCGTGGTCATTCAGGCAGTCTCGTTCAGGATCAGGCGGCAAGATAGGTATCGGTGGTCACAATGGCGGCATAGGCGAAACCAAGCGCCGACATATAGGCCTTGTGCACGTCTGCGGCGGCGATGGTGTCACCGTTGAACTCCAGATCGCGGGAGGAGCAGGCATCCTCGACCACGGTGACCGCATAGCCATGGTCGGCGGCGGCACGGGCGGCGGCGTCGATGCACATGTGGCTCATGTCGCCAGCAATGGTGACATCGGTGATGCCGTTTTCGTCCAGCAGCTGCTTCAGGCTGGTTTCGCGGAAGGCATTCACATGGTGCTTCAGCACGGTGGGCTCGCCGTCTGCGGGCTGCATCGAGGCGTGGATCTGCGCGCCATCGCTGCCGGGGGTAAAGAAAGGCGCGTCTTGTGACGCGAACTCGTGATGCACATGCACCACCAGCCGGCCGTCGGCGCGGGCCTGGTCCAGCAGGCGGCGGGCATTGGCGGCAGAGGTCTCGATGCCGTGCAGTTCCCATTTGCCGCCGGGGAAATAGTCGTTCTGGATGTCGATCAGGATCAATGCGGATTTGGTCATTTGAGTCTCCGTTTCCGTAAGCATGGGGTTGGTATAGGCCCGGGGCATGCCCAGATGTGATTGGCGGAAATGACATAAAGCGGGTTGGATCGGACAAATGGCATCGGGCACAGAGATACGGATCGGGCTGGCGGCCTACCCTTGCGCGCAGCGGGCGGCGGTGCTGGGGCTGCAGGACCTGCTGCAGGCGGCCGGCGGGATGGCGCAGGCGGCGCGTGGGCTGCGGGTGGAGATTGTCGAGGATTTCGAGGGTGATGACAGGTTTGACGCGGTGATCCTGCCGCCCTGCCTGGGGCCGCGGCCGGAGGGGGCGGCGCTGGCCGCGGTCTCAGCCTGGGTGGCGCGCCAGCACGGGGGCGGGGCGCTGGTCTGCTCGATCTGCGCCGGGGCCTTTCCGCTGGCAGAGACGGGATTGCTGGATGGGCGCCAGGCGACCACCCATTGGGCCTTGGCGCCGGCCTTTGCCCAGGCCTATCCGCAGGTGCGCTTGCAGGCCGAACGGCTGCTGATCGACGATGGCGATGTGATCACCGCGGGCGGGCTGATGGCCTGGACCGACCTTGGCTTGCGGCTGGTGGCGCGGTTCCTGGGGCTGGCGGTGATGCTGGAGACGGCCCGGTTCTTCCTGATCGACCCGGGCGGGCGCGAGCAGAGCTATTACAACCTGTTCGCCCCAGACCTGGGCCACGGCGACGCCCAGGTACTGAAGGCGCAGCACTGGCTGCAGGCGCATTACCCTGAACCGGTGACAGTGCCGCAGATGGCCGCCGCCGCCGGGCTGGAGGAGCGCACCTTTCTGCGCCGGTTTCAGGCGGCGTCGGGTCACAAGCCCTCGGAATACCTGCAGCAGTTGCGCGTCGCCAAGGCGCGGGAGCGGCTGGAACTCTCGACCGCCAGCATAGAGAGCATAGCAATGGAGGCGGGGTATTTGGACGTCTCCGCCTTCCGCAAGCTGTTTCAGCGGATTGTCGGCTTGTCGCCGAGTGAATACCGCAAGCGGTTTGCGCCGGCACGGGGGTGAATTCGCAGAGCCTTTTGTGGGCAGCGGATAAATACTCAGGTATCAGGAAGTTGAAGACAGGCAGCGTATCAAGCTGATGAAGATTTCAATTCCGGGTGGCTCTGAAAATGTACAAAGACCAGGTTTCTGAACCGCAGTTTGAACTTGCCGCTGAAATGGCAGGTTATGTGTTGCTCAGGCTCACGCGGTTTTTCTCGCAGCTCGATTTTGACGACTGGAAGGACATTGTGTCCGGCGAGGAGGGCGCGAAAAACGAGAGCGGGGCGTATGATGGCGTCGCGCAGTTCAGCGGCCTTGCTGGCGCGCTCATTTGGGCAAATGTTGCAGCATACAGCCGCGCGGCCTGGGTGCTGGAGCAGTTGGGGATAGTCATCAGGCACAGAGAAACCGCTTTTTTCAAAGCGGCTGTGCCGTGTGGCAAAATCCGGCAGCACTTGCTGGAAAGCCGCACTCTCGGAGCGGAAGAGTTTGAATACATGGTCTACGCCTTCTTTGGGTGCGAAACCCAGGATGAATGGGGCGCAGCCAGTTTGGAGGGGCCGGACGGGCCGGTGGCGTCTTCGGTGGTTGAGCTGGACCCTGGCTTTGCGCAGCTTTGCAAGAACGCAGGGTTGATCGGGAAAACGGAGGGGCAATGGGCCTGGACTCCGCTTATGGAGCGCTGCATGCCACCCATTGAATCTGGGGTTAGCGTTCCGGGATTCTTCAGCCGTTCCGTGTCTTCAGACTGGGAGGCAATGCTGGTTTAGGCAAGCATGGCCAAGTCCTGTCTTTGCCCAAGACTATGCTTGCCGAAACTCCTTTGCCGCCTGCAACACACCCAGCAGCGCATCCGCCTTGGCCCTCTTGCTTTCAGCGGCCCTTGTGATAGCAGGGCGTCAGCACAATTCGAGGGGCCGTCATGGACGATCTTAAAGCCAAATACCTGGGTCAGATTGCGGAGGCTGCGGATGAAGCCGCGCTGGAGGCGATCCGTGTGGCTGCCGTGGGCAAAAAGGGCGAAGTGGCGCTGAAGATGCGCGAGCTGGGCAAGATGACCCCGGAAGAGCGCCAGGTGGCGGGCCCGGCGCTGAACGGGCTGAAGGATGAGATCAACTCAGCGCTGGCGGCCAAGAAGGCAGGTCTGGAAGATGCCGCGCTGGACGAGCGCCTGCGCACCGAATGGCTGGACGTGACTCTGCCGTCGCGCCCCACCCGCCAGGGTTCGCTGCATCCGATCAGCCAGGTGCAGGAAGAGATCACCGCGATCTTTGCCGAGCTGGGCTTCTCGGTTGCCGAAGGGCCGCGGATCGATACCGACTGGTACAACTTCGATGCGTTGAACATCCCCGGCCACCACCCGGCGCGCGCCGAGATGGACACGTTCTATATGCACCGTGCCGAAGGCGACGACCGGCCGCCGCATGTGCTGCGCACCCATACCTCGCCGGTGCAGATCCGCTCGATGGAGAAGATGGGCGCGCCGCTGCGCATTATCTGTCCGGGCGGGGTCTACCGCGCCGACTATGACCAGACCCACACGCCGATGTTCCACCAGGTCGAAGGCCTGGCGCTGGACAAGGACATCTCGATGGCGAACCTGAAGTGGGTGCTGGAGGAATTCGTCAAATCCTTCTTTGAGGTGGACGACGTCGAGCTGCGCTTCCGCGCCTCGCATTTCCCCTTCACCGAGCCGTCGGCTGAGGTGGACATCCGCTGCTCCTGGGAAGGCGGCACGCTGAAGATCGGCGAGGGCGACGACTGGATGGAAATCCTCGGCTCCGGCATGGTGCACCCCAAGGTGATCGCGGCCGGGGGCATCGACCCGGAGATCTATCAGGGCTTTGCCTTCGGCATCGGCATCGACCGTCTGGCCATGCTGAAATACGGCATCCCCGACCTGCGCGCCTTCTTCGACAGCGACCTGCGCTGGCTGCGCCACTACGGCTTCCAGAGCCTGGACATGCCGGCGCTGCATGGCGGTTTGTCGCGGTAAATGTACCTGATCGGGATCTGGCTGGCGCGGTACTATGACTGGTGTACTGCGTTTTGTGAAAGGAACCCGTGGTGGATTGGTTTCGCCATCCCGGTTTGTGCAGTTGTGCCATTCTGGTTGCTGATTGTGCACGCACCGGCGTTGATCGGAGCTGCTTACATTCTGATTGCAGCTCCTTTGGCTTCAATGTTTCTGCATGCTCATCAGAAGGTTTGGGCTAAGCGCATGTGAGTGTGAATGTTTTCTGATTTCCCAAGCTAGGGAACGCGATAACTGGCTAAGCGGACTAAGTCTTGGCGAGGCCGCACTGATTGCAAAGTAACCGCGGGGTGCAGCCCCGCATCGCGCCCGACCCGCCCCCCAGGGCGGGCGCGATACGCCCACCCTCGGGTCCGGCGCGATGCTCCGTGATTGGACACAACGGTTGCGCCACGTGGGGATTAGTACTTCCTTCCAAATTGGCCCTAGCGCGGAACAAGGCCGATAGGCCGCCGCGCCATCGCTTGCCTCTTGGCGCTTGCTCGCAATCGCCTGTCGGCAGTGCATTGCACGAGAGACCGCCCGCACGGGCAGGCGATGGCGGGGCTTTTGCCCCACAAACATGTGACGTGACACGCAGGCTTCCTTGGCTAGTCTCGGGCAGATGATCCGAGCAGTCCTTTCCCTTTCCGCCGCCCTTCTGTGGGCCACCTCCGCCGCCGCTATGGGGCCGTGGCAGGCCTCTGACTGCCATGGCGAGACGCCCTGCGAGCTGGAGGGCCGTTCCTACCATGTGATGGAGCCGGAGGGGTGGGACGGGGTGACGCCCCTTCCGGTGCTCTTGCATTTCCATGGCTGGGCGCGGACCGGGGTCAATGCGCAGCGGAGCGACCGGGTGGGGGCCTCGACCAGGCGGCGCGGGGTGCTGCTGGTGACGCCGAACGGGCGGCGCAAGAGCTGGGATTTCTGGACCTCGGACACGCAGGATGTGGCGTTCACCAACCGGGTGCTGGAGGATGTGGCCAGGCGCTATCCGGTTGATACAGGGAAGATTTACGTCTCGGGCTATTCCTATGGCTCGGCCATGGCCTGGCGTTATGCCTGCCAGAGCGGCAATCATGTGGCGGCGCTGCTGGGGATTGCCGGGGCGTTCCCGCCGGGGGAGACCTGTCCCGAGGCGCCGCGCGAGGTGCGCCATGTGCATGGGGTGAGCGACACCGTGATGCCGTTTCCAAACGATGCCTTGGGCGCGGACAGCGTGCCGATGGGGCTGTGGCGCGCCCGGCTGGATTGCGGCGCGGGGCAGGGGGCAGGCGACTGGCAGGTGGTGGAGTTCCTGAAACTCAGCCGGGTGGAATGGCGCGATTGTGCGGCCGGGCAGGTGGTGCTGGACACGCATCCCGGCGGCCATTTCATCCCGCATGGCTGGATCGGGCGGCAGCTGGATGAGCTTTTGGGGCTGGCGCCCTCTTATCCCTGAGGGATGTCGCTTTTGGGCGCGTTTTTCTGCCCGCGCTGGCGCTGCATGGCCTTTGGAAGGGAACAAGGGGGCAGAGCGCCATGACAGTCATTCTGATCGTTGAGAGCAACACGCCGGAAATGGTGTCGGCGGGGCAGTCGGCTGCGGCCGGGTTTGTCCGCAGCTTTGCCGCGCTGGCGCCGCAGGCGGAGATCCGGCTGGTTGCGCCCTACGGCGGAGCTGTTTCCAAGGAGGCTTTTGCCGCAGCCGACGGTATGGTGTTCACCGGCTCTGGCGTCAGCTGGTCCGCCGATGCGCCGGAGGCCGCGCCGCTGCAGGCGGCGATGGCGCTGGCATTGGAGGGCGGCCGCCCGGTCTGGGGCTCGTGCAACGGGTTGCAGCTGGCCTGCACGGTGCTGGGCGGCGGTGTCGGGGCTTCGCCCAACGGGATGGAAGTGGGCATGGCGCGGAATTTGCAGATGACAGATACAGGCCGCGGCCATCCGATGCTGGCCGGGCGGCAGGATGGCTGGGCGGTTCCCTGCGTTCACCGCGATGAGGTGCAGCGGCTGCCCGAGGGGGCCGTGCTGCTGGCAGGCAATGCGCATTCGCCGGTGCAAGCGATGGCCTATGAGCAGGGCGGGGTGCGGTTCTGGGGCACGCAATACCACCCGGAACTCAAACTCAGCGACGTTGGCGGCTATGTGTCGGCGCGCGGGATTTTTGCAGGCCACGCCGGGATGGCCGAGGATTGCGCTGTGGCGGACCGTGATGCGGCTGCTGCGGTGCGGCTGGGGACCTCGCCGCAGGAACTGGCGCCGGAAAACCGGCTCAGGGAACTGGCAAACTGGGCCGGCCTGCTGGCCTCCGGCTGACGCCGGGGGCGGCGCTGGCCAAGCGGCCTCTTCCACCCCGCGGGATAATCCGCTACACGCCAATGGACCCGAGATTACAGGCGGATTCTGACCGATGAAATTCACGCTTTCCTGGCTGAAAGACCACCTCGACACCAACGCCAGCGTCGAGGAAATCACCGATGCCCTGACCGACCTGGGCCTTGAGGTTGAAGGGGTCGTGAACCCTGCGGATGCGCTGAAGGATTTCAAGCTCGGCTATGTGAAACACGCCGAAAAGCACCCGGATGCCGACAAGCTGCGGGTCTGCAAGGTGGACACCGACGAGGGTGAGCTGCAGATCATCTGCGGCGCGCCGAACGCGCGTGAGGGCATCACCGTGGTGGTCTGCAAGCCGGGCATGTATATCCCCGGCCTCGACATCACCATCGGCGTCGGCAAGATCCGCGGCGTGGAAAGCTTTGGCATGATGGCGTCCGAGCGCGAGCTGGAGCTCAGCGAAGAGCATGACGGCATCATCGAGCTGCCCTCGGGCAATGTCGGCGACAGTTTCGTGGATTGGCTGGCGGAGAACGATCCGGCCAAGGTCGATCCGGTGATCGAAATCGCAATCACCCCGAACCGCCCCGATGCGCTGGGCGTCTACGGCATTGCCCGCGATCTGGCGGCGCGCGGCCTGGGCACCCTCAAGACCCGCGCCTTTGAAGCCATTCCGGGCGGTTTCGAAAGCCCTATCAAGGTTTCGATCGACGCGGACACGCTGGACGGCTGCCCGCTGTTTGCAGGCCGCCTGATCAAGGGGGTGAAAAACGGCCCCAGCCCGCAGTGGCTGCAGGACCGGCTGAAGGCGATCGGCTTGCGCCCGATCTCGGCGCTGGTGGATGTCACCAACTTCTTCACCTTCGACCAGAACCGGCCGCTGCATGTGTTTGACGCGGCCAAGGTGTCCGGCGATCTGCGGGTGCATCGTGCGGCTGGCGGCGAGACCCTGAAGGCGCTGGACGAGAAGGAATACACCTTTGGCGCGGGCCAGATGGTGATTTCCGACGCCAACGGCCCCGAGAGCATCGGCGGCATCATGGGCGGCGAAGAGACCGGCTGCACCGAGGAAACCGTGGATGTGTTCCTGGAGAGCGCGTTCTGGGATCACGTGCAGATTGCCATGGCGGGCCGCGCTCTCAAGATCAACTCGGATGCACGCTACCGGTTTGAGCGCGGTGTGGATCCGGAGTACACTATCGAGGGCCTGCACCGGGCAACCCAGATGATCCTGGATCTGTGCGGCGGCGAGCCGTCCGAAGTGGTGATTGCGGGCGACGTGCCGGATCATTCGCGCGCTTACAAGCTGGACGCCGACCGGGTGCAGTCGCTGGTGGGGATGGAGATCCCGGAAAGCGACCAGCGCCAGACCCTGACCCGCCTGGGCTTCCGCCTGGAGGGCAATATGGCGCATGTGCCGAGCTGGCGCCCGGACGTGCAGGGCGAGGCTGATCTGGTAGAAGAGGTCGCGCGGATCGCCTCGCTGACCAAGCTGCAGGGCAAGCCGCTGCCGCGCCTGACCGATGGCATCCCCAAGCCGGTGATGACGCCGCAGCAGCGCCGCCAGCAAATGGCCCGCCGCACCTGCGCCAGCCTCGGCTACAATGAGGTGGTGAGCTACAGCTTCATCGACAAGGCCTCGGCGGCGCTGTTTGGCGGCGGCGATGATGCCACCATGCTGGCCAACCCGATTTCCTCGGAAATGTCTCATATGCGCCCCGATCTGCTGGCAGGCCTGTTGCAGGCTGCGGCCCGCAACCAGGCGCGTGGCTATATGGACCTGGCGCTGTTTGAGGCAGGCCCTGCCTTCACCGGCGGAGAGCCGGGCGAGCAGGTCAACCAGATCGCGGGCCTCTTGGTGGGGCGCACCGGGCCGAAAGATGTGCATGGTGCTTCGCGCGCGGTGGATCTTTACGACGCCAAGGCGGATATCGAGGCGGTGCTGGCCGCCATCGGCGCGCCGGCCAAGGTGCAGGTGCTGCGCGAAGGTGCTGCCTGGTGGCACCCGGGCCGTCATGGCCGCATCTGTCTGGGCCCGAAGAAGACCCTCGGTGTCTTTGGCGAACTGCACCCGAAGGTTCTGAAAGAGATGGGCATCAAGGGCGCCGCTGTCGCCTTTACCATCTGGCCGGATGAAATTCCGATGCCGCGCAAATCCGGTGCCACCCGTCCGGCGCTGGCGATCAGCGACCTGCAGGCGGTGGAGCGGGACTTTGCCTTTGTGGTTGACGACAGCGTCGAAGCGCTGACCCTGGTCAACGCCGCGGCCGGTGCCGACAAGGCGCTGATCGAAGACGTACGCGTCTTTGACGAATTCATCGGCGGCAGCCTGGGCGAGGGCAAGAAATCGCTGGCGATCACCGTGCGGCTGCAGCCCAGCGACAAGACGCTGAAGGAAAAGGACATCGAAGCGGTGAGCGAGAAGATCATTGCCAAAGTGACCAAGGCAACCGGCGGCACTCTGCGCGGGTAACGGCTGGCCCAAGGCTTTTTGAAAAGCCTTGGCAAAAGTTTTGAGGAAAACTTTTGGGCGGCTCCCGGTTCCGGGGCCGCCCATTATCGTTTGCGGCGGCGGTTTAGAACCGCATCTTCAGCCCGGTCAGGTAGTCTGCCAGAATGTCGAACACCAGGCGGATGCGGCGGCTGGTGTGCAGCTCGCGGTGGGTGGCCAGCCACAAGGGGAACTCCAGCGCAGGCAGGTCCTCGAGGTCCAGCGGCTCCACGTCCGGGTTTTTGCGGGCAATGGCGTCCAGCATCGGTACGATGCCGAACCCTTGCCGCACCAGCTCCCAGGCCGCCAGGCCGCTGGTTGAGCCGACGGGGAAGTTCTCTTCGCTCAGCCGGATGCCGAGCGGCTCCATGTAGGCCAGGAACTGGGGAATATCGCCGAAGGATACGAAGTCATGGGCGCTGAGGTCGGCGCGGCAGCGGGGGGTGCCGCGGCGCTCCAGATAGCTGCGGGCGGCATAGAAGCGGGCAGTGGTGTCCTGCATCTTGCGGGCGATCAGGTCCGGCTGTTCCGGGCGGACATGGCGGACAGCGATGTCAGCCTCGCGCCGTTGCAGGTCGCGGATGTCGTCCGCGGCAACAATCTCAATCCGCAGCCGCGGCGCCTGCTGGCGCAGCCGGCCTAGCACCCCGGGCAGGATATGGGCTGAGATGCCATCGCTGGCGGTGATGCGCACCAGCCCGTCGATGGTCTGCGCCTGGCCGGTCGCCGCAAGGGCCAGCCCGTCGGCCGCCTCGCCCATCCTGCGGCTGTGGGCCAGCAGCTCATGCCCCGCCTCGGTCAGCGCCAGGGCGCGGCCGAGGCGTTCGAACAGCAGCACGCCGAGCTGGCCCTCGAGCGCTGCCACCTGGCGCGACAGCGTTGGCTGTGTCAGGCCAAGCTGCCGCGCCGCGGCAGACAGGGAGCCGGTTTCAGCGGTGGCGAGAAAGGCGCGGATGTGGTTCCAATCGGGGCTATTCATGCAAATACGTATAACATTCTTGCGAATTTCGGCAATTTATCCGTGGTTCCTGCATGGATAGGGTCGCCCCGAGCAAGGAGAGCCGTGATGAGTGCTGACGCCCGTTTCTGGAACAAAATCGCCCCGAAATACGCCAGGTCGAAGATCCGCGACGAGGAGGCCTACCGCTACACGCTGGAGCGGACCCGCTCATACCTGGGCGCGGAAGACAGCGTGCTGGAACTGGGCTGCGGCACCGGCTCCACCGCGATCGAACTGGCGCGCAGCGTGGCCAGGATAACTGCGACCGATCTGTCGGAGAGGATGCTGGAGGTTGGCCGCGAACGCGCCTGGGACGCGGGTGCAAACAATATCGAGTTCCGCTGTTGCAGCGCCAGCGCGGCGCCGGAGGGGCCGTATGATGTGTTGCTGGCGCATAACCTGCTGCATTTGCTGCCGGATTTGGCAGAAGTTCTGGACGGTGCCGCAGAACGGGTGAAGCCCGGCGGGCTGTTCATTTCCAAGACGCCCTGCCTGGGCGAGATGCGGGGCAGCTGGAAATACTGGGTGTTTTCGGCGGCCATCCCGCTGATGCGGCTGGCGGGCAAGGCGCCTAGTTATGTGGACTTCATCGGCATCCGCAGGCTGGAGACGGCAGTGCAGAAGGCCGGCTTTGAGATCATCGAGGCCGGTAATTTTCCGGCCTCCACACCCGGCCGCTATCTGGTGGCGCGGCGGGTTTGATCCTTTGCCTTTGCCCCGTCTGCGCTAGGTAACGGGGTGGAGGCTGACATGTTCGAAGACCGGATCAGCGCCGGGCTTCAGCTGGCCAAGGAACTGGCTGAGATGCCGCTGAATGACCCCGTGGTGCTGGCGCTGCCGCGCGGCGGGGCACCTGTGGCGCTGCCGGTTGCCCAGGCCCTGCAGGCGCCGATGGATCTGCTGCTGGTGCGCAAGATCGGCATGCCCTCCAATCCCGAACTGGCGGCAGGCGCCCTGGCCGAGGGCAGCAATCCCATTTTCAATGGCGCCCTGTTGCAGGCGGCGGGTATGAAGCCCGGGGATTTTGCCTCCCTGGTGCGGCAGGCGCAGGAGGAAAACGCCGCCCGCCGCGCGCTTTATCTGCGCGGGCGGCCGCAGGTGGAACTGACGGGGCGCACCGTGATTGTGGTGGATGACGGGATTGCCACTGGCGCCACCTTCATGGCGGCGCATTTCTGGCTGAAAGAGCGCAAGCCCGCGCAGGTGGTGCTGGCGGTGCCGGTGGCGCCGCCGGAAGCGGTGGACGAATTGCGCCCGCTGGTAGATACTCTGGTCTGCCTGCTGAGCCCCAGCGAGTTCTGGGCGGTCGGCGCGCATTACAGGGATTTTACGCAAACCAGCGACGAAGAGGTTGCCGCCGCCCTGGCGGCTGCCCCGGAGGCTGGCGCAGGAAAGGACACGACGTGGCATTGAAAGTATATCTCTCGGGCGAGATTCACACCGATTGGCGGGAACAGATCATCGAAAGGTCCAAGGGGCTGGAGGTGAGCTTTGACGCGCCGGTCACCGATCATGACGCGTCCGACGATTGCGGTGTGGCGGTGCTGGGCGCGGAAGCGAACAAGTACTGGCACGACCACAAGGGCGCGATGGTCAATGCGATCCGCACCCGCAAAGGCATTGCCGATGCCGATGTGGTGGTGGTGCGCTTTGGCGACAAATACAAGCAGTGGAACGCGGCCTTTGACGCGGGTTATGCGGCCGCCCTGGGCAAGTCGATCATCGTCCTCAGCCCGCCGGAGCACCAGCATGCCCTGAAAGAGGTGCATGCGGCGGCGCTGGCGGTGGCAGAGGAGCCGCGCCAGGTGGTGGAAATCCTCAACTACGTGCTGACCGGCAGGCTGCCGGGATGACGCCTCCGGTTCTGGAGACGGACCGGCTGATCCTGCGCCCGCACCGGGTGCAGGATTTTGCCGATGTGGCGGCGCTGTGGGCGGAGCCTGCGACGGTGCGCTACATCCAGCCCTCGGTGGAAACGCCGGAGGGCGCCTGGGCCAAGCTGCTGTTCCATCATGGCCATTGGCAGGCCCTGGGGTTTGGCGTCTGGGTGATCACCGAGCGGCAGAGCGGGCGGTATCTGGGCGAGACCGGGTTCTTTGTGACACCGCGGCAATGCGCACCGGCGCTGGGTGATGCGGTGGAGGCCAGCTGGGTCTTGGCGCCATGGGCGCAGGGGCAAGGATACGCGGCAGAGGCGGTGCTGCGGACGCATGCCTGGGCGGATGACGCGCGGCTCTGGCCGGAAACGCTTTGCCTGCTCAACCCGGAGAACGCGGCCTCGCTGAAGCTGGCCGGGAAGGCGGGCTATGTATTCCGCCAGGAGGTGCAGTACCGGGGCGGCGCCTCAGCCGTGCATGTGCGCCCGGTTGGCGGATGATAAGGCGGCGGGGAAGTGCTCCCGCCCCTGAAGACGCTTCTTGCGAAGCGCAGTGCAGCGTTGGGCGTGGCGCCGCGCTGGCGCGCGGCGCGGGCCCGGCTGCGGCAGGCGCCGCGGAAGGCCGCAGCCCGCCGGCTGCGGGCGGAGGAATTTTTGCAGCAATTTTGCGGACGGGGCTGAATTCAACCCTTCGTTAACGGCGCGCGGGCTACCAAAACTGATAACGCACGACAAAAGGCAATGGCCCCTGTTTCCGGCAGCGGGCCTGGAAATTCACATGGCAAACCGGCGCAGACCTGCAACGCAAATCACCCCGGTCTACGAGGATTCCGGGCTGTTCAAGCGCGAGGTGCGGGATGTGGAGGTGGAGCTGATGCCCGCTTTCAGCCGCAACGGCCGCGGCGACCTGGTGGTCAAGGGAATCGTCAAGCCGGAGGCCGAGGTCGAGGTGGTCTTTGCCGGCCGCCGCACCCGGGAGGCGGCCGCGCTGGTGGAGCGGATGAAGCAGCTCCATGCGCAAGGGGTGCGGACTGCGGCGGGCCGGGACACAATGGCGCAAATCCGGCGCCTGCGGCTGCCGGTCAAGGTCCGCGGCACCTGGCGCCTGCGCTTTGTTGCCGATGAATCGGGCTGGGATCTCAAGACCTATCAGCTGCTGGCCGCGCAATGGGCCTTTACCGATCTGGATGGGATGACCGTGCTGTCAGGCCGCCCGCCGGAGCGGCAGGAGAACCGGGTGCAGGACCGCGCGCGGGAGGCCAGGGCGCGCAATGCGGCGGTGCGGGCAATGCAGGCCGCCCGGACCCGTTGACGGCCCATCTGCGGCAAGCCGAAACGCCCCGCCGCAGGCGGGGCGCCGGGCCCAACGGGATGAGGCCTGCCAGGGCCGAAGACGGGCGGGAGGGCCTCAGCCCTCTTTCTTGATCTCCACCGCATGCGGGTAGGGGATCGAAATACCCTTGGCGTCAAACGCCTCTTTCACGCCTTGGGTCAGGGCGAATTTCACTTCCCAGTAATCCGCCGCATCGCACCAGACGCGGGCGGTCAGATCGACCGAGCTGTCGCCCAGGTTGGTGACCCGCACCCAGGGCTCCGGATCCTTGAGCACCCGTGCATCGGCAGCGGCCTGGGCCAGGATGATCTCTTTGGCGGCATCGGCGCTGTCGCCATAGTCGATGCCGAACACCATATCGACGCGGCGGGTCGTATGGTGCGAGAAATTGGTGATGATCGAGCCCCAGGCCTGACCGTTGGGCACGATGATCTGCACATTGTCCGGCGTCGCCAGCTCGGTCACAAAGAGGTTCAGGTCCTTCACGGTGCCGGCAGTGCCGCCGATGTCCACATACTGGCCGATCTTGTAGGGGCGGAACAGGATCAGCATGAAGCCCGCTGCCAGATCGCTGAGCGTGCCCTGCAGCGCCAGGCCGATCGCCAGGGTGGCGGCGCCCAGCATCGCCACAAGGCTGGTGGCCTCGATCCCGAAGATGCCCAGCACCGCGACCAGCACCACCGCCAGCAGCACCCAGCGGATGACACTGGCGGCGAAATTGCCCAGCGTCGGGTCGATCTGCGGTGTCTTGTTGATGCGGCTGCGCACCATGCCGCTGATCCAGCCGGTGGCGATCCAGCCCAGGATCAAGACCGCCAGCGCCTTGGCGCCGCTCACCATCAGGGGCCAATAGGCGCCTGCCTGTTCCATCATCTGTTCCATGTCCGCTGTCCCTCTCCATTTCTTCTATGCGCCCGAATGTCCCGGAAAGCGCGGGCTGTGGCAATAGGGCGCAGCGGGGAAAGATCGGACCTCAGCGGCTCAACTCCCGGAGGAGGGGCCCGGGCCTGGCGCTGCGGGTCAGGGGGCCTTGAGGCCGGGGTCTGCGTCCAGAACCGGTGCCAGCACCGGGGCCGGGGCGGCTATCAGGTCGCTGAGCCGGTATTTCATCAAGACCGCAACAAAGGCTTCGGCGGCTTCGCACAAGACGCCCTGCAGGCGGCAGTGGCCGGCGATCAGGCAGCTTGAGCAGTCCACGATCTCCATCGGCTCGCCCATGGCCCGGACCACGTCGCCAACCCGGATGTCCGACGGGTCCCTGCCGATCTCAACACCGCCGGTGCGGCCGCGGGTGCTGCGGATAAACCCGTGATGCACCAGCTCGCTGACGATTTTCATGAGCGAACTGGCAGGCAGCTGATAGGTGCGGCTCAATGTCTCAATATCGAACAGGCGGCCGGGGCGGCTGCCCAGCAAAATAAGAACCCTGAGCGCATAGTCGGTCTTCAGGTTGAGCTTCATCACGGCCTCCCGGCAGCAGCATTTAACATTCATTTCTATTGAATGTTTCTGCGGAAAGGAAATACATTCACTTAAAATGAATGTTTAAGCGCCGATTCCGGCGCAGGCAGACCCTGAAAGGACGACCAAAAATGGCACAAACCCTGTCGGATCAGACCAAGGCTGTGGTGACGGCAACCGTTCCGGTGCTGGAGCAGCACGGTGCGGCGATTGTTGCTGAGATGTACAACCGGCTGCTGGCGGATGAAGACATACGCGTGCTGTTCAACCAGTCGCATCAGGGCGGCAGCTCTCCGCAGCATGCAGCCCTTGCCAATGCCATCCTCGCCTATGCCCGCAACATTGATAACCTGGACGCGCTGAACGGCGCGGTGGAGCGTATCGTCAACAAGCACGTGAGCCTGCAGATCAAGCCGGAGCATTACAGCCATGTGGCGACTTCGCTGCTGGGTGCCATCAAGGCGGTTCTGGGCGGGGCTGCCAGCCAGGAGGTGCTGGACGCCTGGGGCGCGGCCTATTGGTTCCTCGCCGATCTGCTGATCGCGGCGGAAAGCAGGATGTACCAGGAGATCGCTGCCGCAGAGGGCGGCTGGGACGGCTGGCGCGACTTCGTGATCGCCGAGGTCATCCAGGAAAGCGCCGCGGTGAAGTCCTTTGTTCTGCGCCCGGCGGATGGCGGCCCGGTGCTGCGGCACAAGCCGGGGCAGTATCTCTCGTTCGACTTCGATCTGCCGGAGAGCGGCAAGGCGCGGCGCAATTACTCGATCTCCTGCGCGCCCAACGGCGCCTATTACCGGATTTCGGTGAAGCGCGAGCCGGGCGGCGCGGTCAGCGGCTGGCTGCATGAGACGGCAGGTGCCGGAACGGTTCTGCGGGTGGCAGCACCGGCCGGGGAGTTTTTCCTCAAGGACACCGCGGGTTCCGAGGTTGTGCTGCTATCTGCCGGTGTCGGGCTGACACCGATGGTTGCCATGCTCGAAACCCTGGCGGCCAACGGCCAAAGCGCAACCTACCTGCATGCGACGCAGAACGGCAGCACCCTTGCGATGGGCAGTGTCAGCAAGTCCCTGTCGAAACGCAGTGTGGTGTTCTTCGAGACGCCAAGCGACGCGGACCGCCAGGCCGGCAGTTTTGATGTGGAAGGGCGGATCACCCCGGACTGGCTGGCGGCCAATACCAATACCGCGGTCTCGGAATACTACATCTGCGGGCCGAAGGGCTTCATGGCGATGGCGATCCAGGGGCTGCTGGATGCGCAGGTCGAGATCGGCAGGATCCACTATGAGTTCTTTGGCCCGGCCGAGGATCTGGGGGTGGCCTGACCGGCCTGTTCCGGCCCGGTTCCGGTCCTGAAAACCAAAAAGCCCCGCCGTTTGGCGGGGCTTCTTTTTTGTTCTAAAAACAGTTGTTTACTGCTTCAGTGCCAGTTTCGGCGACAGCACGTCGAGGCCCAGGGCTTCGCCAACCGCGTAGTAGGTCAGCTTGCCGGCGTGCACGTTCAGGCCGTTCAGCAGGTGCGCGTCGTCCTCGCAGGCCTGGCGCCAGCCTTTGTTGGCCAGGTTCAGCATGAAGGGCAGGGTGGCGTTGCCCAGAGCCTGGGTCGAGGTGCGCGCCACGGCGCCCGGCATGTTGGCCACGCAGTAGTGCATGATGCCGTCGACCTCATAGATCGGCTCGGCGTGGGTGGTGGCGCGGGAGGTCTCGAAGCAGCCGCCCTGGTCGATGGCGACGTCCACCAGCACCGCGCCCGGCTTCATTTCGGACAGTTGTGCGCGGGACACCAGCTTCGGCGCTGCGGCGCCCGGGATCAGAACCGCGCCGATCACCATGTCGGCGTCGCGCACCAGCTCAGCCGTGGCGCCGGCGGTGGAGTACTGGTTCTTGAACTCGCGGCCAAAGACGTCGTCCAGGTACTTCAGGCGGGTCAGCGAACGGTCGAGAATGGTGACGTCTGCGCCCATGCCTGCAGCCACTTTGGCTGCGTGGGTGCCGACAACACCGCCGCCGATCACAACCACTTTGGCCGGGGCCACGCCCGGCACGCCGCCCATCAGAACGCCGCGGCCGCCGTTGGCCTTCTGCAGGGTGTAGGCGCCAACCTGCGGGGCCAGGCGGCCGGCCACTTCCGACATCGGCGCCAGCAGCGGCAGGCCGCCGCGGTCGTCGGTGACGGTCTCGTAAGCAATTGCAGTACAACCAGATTCCAGCAGGTCGTGGGTCTGCTCCGGGTCGGGTGCCAGGTGCAGATAGGTGAACAGCAGCTGGTTTTCACGCAGCATCTTGCGCTCAACCGCCTGGGGTTCCTTCACCTTAACGATCATGTCGGCGGTGGCAAAGATTTCCTCGGCGGTGTCCAGAATGACGGCGCCGGCGGACGCATAGTCTTCGTCGGTGAAGCCGGCGCCCAGGCCGGCGCCTTTCTGGATGACGACGTCATGGCCGTTGTTGACGGCTTCGCGTGCCGCATCCGGGGTCATGCCGACGCGGAATTCCTGGGGTTTGATTTCGGTGGGGCAGCCGATTTTCATGTGAGTATCTCCTCCAAACTCTCTGCCTGCGAGTTTGGGGGAGGTGCGACAAAATGTGCTTCTTTTTTGAGCAGAATTAAAACATGGCTTTCGAAGATTCTTCGTCTATACAGGCAGAACACAGCAAGGATCTTCGCAAAATGTCGCTGGACGAAACAGATCGTCGCATTCTATCGGTACTGCAAAAGCAAGGGCGCATCTCTAACGCCGATCTGTCAGAGCGGGTGAACCTGTCCGCCTCGGCCTGCCACCGGCGGGTGCAACGGCTGGAGGCGGAGGGGTATATCCGCGACTATGTGGCGCTTCTGGATGCGCGCAAGATGGCGGTTCCGACAACGGTCTTTGTGGAGATTACCCTGTCCGGCCAGGCAGATGAAGTGCTGGATGCCTTCGAGAAGGCAGTGTCGCGGATCCCGGATGTTCTGGAGTGCCACCTGATGGCGGGAACGGCGGATTACATCCTCAAGGTGGTGGCGGAGAACACCGAGGATTTCGCCCGCATCCACCGCCAGTATCTGGCGCGGCTGCCGGGGGTGGCGCAGATGCAGTCGAGCTTTGCGCTGCGCACCGTGTTCAAGACGACGGCGCTGCCGGTTTGAGCCTGCACAGGGGGTGTCCTGCGTGCACCCCCTGTGCACCCCCTGTGCACCGGGGAGGCGCATATTCAGGCCGGACCGGGGTAGGTGAACAGCACTAGGTGGGTGAGGTTGAAGGCGAAGTGCATCAGCACAGGCACGTAGAACCGGCCGGTTCCCCAATAGCCCAGCCCGCAGGCAAGGCCCAGCAAGCCGGCGAATGCGGCCACCGCGGGGCCGGCGCCGATGTGGGCAAGGCCGAACAGCAGGCTGGCGGAGGCGATACCCGCGGCAGGCCCGAAGCGGCGGCTGAGGCCTTGCTGGATATAGCCGCGGAAGAAGGCTTCCTCGGCCAGGCAGGTGAGCAGCAGGTTTGACGCCATCCACAGCAGGGTCCAGTCCGGCAGGCTGGGTTCCAGTTGCAGTGCACCGGCCAGCAGGGCCAGCGGGAATGGGGCGGCGAGCAGGAGCAGGCCGGAGATCAAGGCGCGCCTGCCTGCCGGGTCATTGCGCATCAACAGCGCCGGCCAGGCCAGCAGCAGGGCGAAGAACACCAGCGGCTTGTCCAGGTTCAGATGCAGGGAATATGGCGCGCTGGCGGGGCCGGCCTGCACCTGGCTGAGGATCAGCAGATTCTGCACTCCCGGCAGCAGATGCGCACCGAGCGCCAGAGACCACAGCACCAGCACCGCATGGCCGATCAGCCCCGCAGGGCCGCGGGTGCGGGGGATGAAGGCGGCAAACAGCAGGCCGGTGGCCAGCGCCATCAGCGCCAGCGGCTCCAGATGCCCAAGCGCAACTGCCGCTCCGGCAAAGACTGCGAGCAGGGCAAAACCCAGCCCGCGCCGCCCGGCCCAGCCGGCAGCAAGCGCCGCCATCAGGATCAGCCAGGGCCAGGTCTGGGGCAGGGTGGTCAAAACAAAGCTCATGGCTTGCACATAATCCGCTCCTCCTCCGGGTTTCCAGCCGGTTGTGCAGGGGCCTTGCGGCTTTTGCGCTTGAACCCGCCCGGGAATTCCGCTTGCCTGAAAGAAAGCTGCAGGCGGGCGGGTGGCATAACACCGTCGCATGGCACCGCTGGAAGGCAGCAATTGCACAACTTGACCGGAAGGAGCCCGCCCGTGACCCGCGAATTTGAAACCGCATCCCTCGACTGGCTGGAAGCGGAGCTGCAGGACACGCTGGACGAGGATATCGAAATCGAGTTTTCCGAGCCGATGCTGAGCCAGGAGATCCGCAAGATCTACCGTGAGCAGCACCCTGAGATGCTCGACCGGCAGGTCTATTTCCGCAATCTGTTGCGGCTGCAGGCAGAGCTGATCAAGGTGCAGGACTGGGTGCAGCATACCGGCGCCAAGGTCTGCATCCTGTTCGAGGGCCGCGATGCTGCTGGCAAGGGCGGGGTGATCAAGCGGATCACCCAGCGGCTGGACCCGCGGGTGGCGCGGGTGGTGGCGCTGCCCGCACCCAACCGCCGCGAGCAGAGCCAGTGGTATTTCCAGCGCTATGTGCCGCATCTGCCGGCAGGGGGCGAGATCGTGCTGTTCGACCGCTCCTGGTACAACCGCGCGGGCGTCGAGCGGGTGATGGAGTTTGCTTCCGAGGATCAGGTCGAGCAGTTCTTTCAGGACGTTCCGGAATTTGAACGGATGCTGGTGCGCTCAGGCATCATCCTGCTGAAATACTGGTTCTCGATCACCGACGAGGAGCAGCAGCTGCGGTTCATGATGCGCATCCATGACCCGATGAAGCAGTGGAAGCTGTCACCGATGGACCTGGAGAGCCGGATCCGCTGGGAGCAGTACACCAAGGCCAAGGAGGAGATGCTGGAGCGCACCAATATCTCCGAGGCGCCCTGGTTCATTGTCGAGGGCAACGACAAGAAGCGGGAGCGGCTGAACTGCATCGAGCATCTTTTGACCAAGATCCCCTATGAGGAAGTGCCAAGCGAAAAGGTGGAGCTGCCTGACCGGGAGTACAAGCCCGACTATGAGCGCCAGGTGCTGCCGGATGAGCTGTATGTGCCGAAGGTCTATTGAGGCTGTGCCGGTGACGGAAAAAGGGCGCGCCGGATGGCGCGCCCTTTTCCGTTTGCCCGGTGGGGTGTTCAGAACAGGAAGTCGCCTGAACTCAGATCCTGCGCGGTGAGGCCGCTGAGCAGCAGGGTGTCGCCGTCGCTGTCGGAAATCAGCAGGCCCTTGGAGGTCTGGCTGGTGTGGTTGTTCATCAGGTCGCTGAAGCTGCTGATGCCGGTGGCCGCATCCAGGTCGATACGCTCGCCGCTGGCGTTCGGGTTGAAGTCGGTGACGGTGTCATCGCCCTTGCTGAAGATGAAGAGGTCGCCGCCGCCCTTGCCGGTCAGCTTGTCGTTGCCGTTGCCGCCGTCCAATGTGTCGTTGCCGTTACCGCCCCACATCTTGTCGCGGCCCGAACCGCCGTTCAGATCATCTGCGCCGCTGTTGCCGCGCATCGTGTCATTGCCGTCGCCGCCGGTCAGTTTGTCTGCGCCGGCCTTGCCGTTCAGTTTGTCGTGGCCGGCGTTGCCCTTAAGTGTGTCCTGGCCGCTGCTGCCGGCCAGCGTGTCATTTCCGGCCAGGCCTTCCAGGCTGCCGGGGCCTGAAAGAGACAGGCTGTCATTGCCGGCGGTGGCGCCGCTGCCGCCACTGTTGCCGCTGCCGTTGTCGAGCTGCACCGAGGCGCTGGTGCGGGCAAAGTTCTGGGTGACCATCACCGCATCCCAGCCGTTGAAATTGCCCTGTTCGATGCCGATGCCGATCACCTCGACATTGGCGCTCAGGATATTGGCGCGGTGGCCGGGGCTGTTCATCAGCGAGTTGTGCAGGTCGATGACATCATCGGCCAGGCCGGGGGCGCCGCGCTCGCTTTGCCAGGCGATGTTCTCGGCCCAGGTCCAGCTGCCGGAGAACTGGAAGCCCGCATCCGCCATCCGGTCGCCCGCGCTGGAGCCGCCGGCACCGGTGTGGGAGAACACATTCTGGTTCAGCATCCACTCGCTGTGGTCTTCGGCTGAATCGTTGAGGCGCAGCTCCAACTGCACCGGGTTGAGCCCGCGCGAGGTGCGCTCGGCGTTGATCAGGTCGAGCATCTGGCGCTCGAGTTCGCTTGCCTGTGACATCAATAACTGCTCCGTGAGTGAGCCGGCTGTGCGGCGGTGCCCTATCCGGTTAACCAAATTTTAAGGCGCTAAAAGGGCAGCTCTGTGCCGTGGCGGTTTGCGGCACAGACTTGCCCGAAGCCCGGCGGCGGATACGCGGATTCCTGCGCGTGCCTGCGCCTGCAGGCTGCCACAGGGGCTGCAGGCGGCCGGCGGCGGAACTGTGCCGCCCGCCCGGGGCAGCGCGCGCCGGGGATTCGGCCGCAGCCGAAGGCGGGCGCGGCCGGCGGGCCGGGTGCGGGGGCTGGAGGGGAGAACGGGCCGGGCGCCGCCCCGGTCAGGAGGCGGCGCCCGGACAAAAGAGAACCCGGAGAGGCAGTGCCTTGTTTGCAGGGACCAAGACAAGCGCCGGTTTAGATGGGGGGAGACGCAGCCTGCTCCGGGTATCAATGCACCGGGTGTTCCAAGCCCGGACGGCGGGGCAGTGGTTAGGGAAACGCTTTGAGTTTGCCCTGCCGTACTCTCTGTATAGCAGAGGTTAATATGAAAATACACCCTAAAGATGTAATTTTGGATAATTCGCAGGGGGTACCCTATCCTTAGGAGCGCCGGCCTATCCTTTTGGGGGGCTCCAAATGACAAACCCCCGGGCCGGGGCCGCGGGGGTCGTCTGATCTTCTGTTCGGGCGGGTCCGGAGACTTGCCCTAGTGCTGTCCAAAGCTGGAGAGCCGGGTCTTGCGCTCTTAGAGCAGACCTTCGCGCTGGGCTTTCTTGCGTGCCAGTTTACGGGCACGGCGGATCGCTTCAGCTTTCTCGCGCGCTTTTTTCTCGGACGGCTTTTCGAAATGTTGCTTGAGCTTCATTTCGCGGAAGACGCCTTCACGCTGCAGCTTTTTCTTCAGGGCACGAAGCGCCTGATCGACGTTGTTGTCGCGAACACTAACCTGCATGTGGTATTCACCACCTTTCTAAGTTTTGAGTTGCAAGGAAATTGCAGGAGGTGGCCGTATAGCAAAGCGCCGCTAATTTGTCTAGTAGGGTGTCAGGACGTGTCAGAACGCTGCCAGCGGGAGGGTGCCATGGCTGAAAACCAGGATCACGCACAGGAAGATCTGAAGGAAAAACTGCTGGATGCGGCTTTGCTGCATGTGCCCTTCGACGGCTGGTCCGAGGTCACATTCCGCGCCGCCTGCCAGGATGCGGATGTGGCAGAGGTGCTGGCGCATGCGGTCTGCCCGCGCGGCGGTGTCGACTTGGCGCTGGCCTATCATGCGCGCGGCGATTCGCGGATGCTGGCGCGGCTGGAGAGCGAAGACCTGTCGGGGCTGCGGTTCCGCGACAAGGTGGCGGCGGCGGTGCGGTTCCGGCTGGAGGCGGTGGACGACAAGGAGGCGGTGCGCCGCGGCACCACGCTGCTGACGCTGCCGCAATACGCGGGCGACGGCGTCAAGGCGATCTGGGGCACCTGCGACCTGATCTGGGAGGCGCTGGGCGACGGTTCGGACGATCTGAACTGGTACACCAAGCGCGCCTCGCTGGCGGGGGTCTATTCTGCCACCGTGCTGTACTGGCTGGGCGACGACAGCCTGGACCACCAGGCGACCTGGGATTTCCTGGACCGGCGCATTGATAACGTCATGGACTTTGAAAAGCTGAAAGCGGGCCTGCAGAAGAACCCGCTGCTGAAACCCCTTTTGGTGGGGCCGAACTGGCTGGCCGAACAGATCAAACCGCCCAAGGGCCGCGATGATCTGCCGGGGTCGCTGAACCCGCGGCGCTGAGATCCGGGCGGGCTGCTGGCTGCACCGCGTGGATTGAGGCGGCCGCGATGCGTTGCGGCGGCGGTCCGCAGCGGGCCCGGCCAGACTGGAAGAGAGGCACAAAGCCTCTGCACCTGCTGAAAGGCCTGGACGCCTTTTTCACCTGCGCCTCTTGACCTTTTCCGGCAGGATGGCTACCTACGGCCGGCACTAGAGGCAGGCTGCCTCTTGTCATGGAGATTTTATGAAAGAGTCCCGGGGCTAACGCCCGTTCCTGGCGAAACTCTCAGGAACATCAGCAAAAACAGGCACGCTCACGCGCGACGCTGGGCGGCTCATTTTTCTGTGCTTTCATAAAATCGAGACATCCCAATGAACATCTCAAAGCACGAGCAACGTGTTTTGCATGAACTCGCCCTGGGCGGCGAGATAAAATACGCGCGCGGCGATAACGGAAAAGTACAATCCGTTCAGTGTTATACACGTGACGGATTTGTCTTCTCCGCCTGCACGCTGGACGTTTTCAAACGTCTCAAGGACAAACGCTTCATCAAGTCGCAAAACGGCAGCCCCTACCGCATCACGCATTTGGGGAACCAATCCGTGCGCGCGCAAATGAACCAGCGGTAGAGAAGGATAAGAAGATGACAAACAACGCCATTTTGATCCGCCCCTATCATGCCAATGACACAGAGGAGGTGATTGCCGTTTGGCAAAGGGCCAACGCGCTGGCCCATCCGTTCCTCCCCCGGGACTTCGTGGCAGAGGTGCAGCAGGCAATGCGCGACGTCTATCTGCCCAACGCCGAAACCCACGTGCTGGAGGAGGCGGGAGCCGTCCTTGGTTTCATTGCCCTGCTCGGCAATGAAATCGGCGGCCTGTTTCTGGACCCATCCAGGCACGGCAGGGGGTATGGGAAGGCACTGGTCGATCATGCCGTCGCCCTCAAAGGGCCGCTGAAGGTCGAGGTCTTTCGCGACAACACCATCGGACGGCCGTTCTACGAACGCTACGGTTTCGTGTTTGCCGGGGACGAGCTGCACGAACCTTCCGGCCAGGTGAGCCGGAAGATGTCGATGCCCGGCGCCTGACTTTCTACCAGCGGGCTGTCCCTTGCGGGGGACGGCCCAGGGGCGCGCGCCGCATGCAACGCTATTGGCCGGCGCGGCCAAGCAATTGATCACGAGGAAACCTGAAATGGACCACCTGGAAAAAGAAAACATCATCACCATCCACCGCCTGGCCTTCGGGCCGGAAGAAGGGCCTGAAATCGCCCGGCTGGCCGAAAGCTTCCTGGCGCTGCCGGACACAATCTCCATCAGCGCCCGCCGCGACGGGCAACTCGCCGGCAATGTGCTGTTCACACCGTTTGTGTTTGAGGACCATCCGGATACGGCGTGCTGCCTGCTGGCCCCCTGCGGTGTCTTGCCCGGGTATCAAGGCTGCGGCGTTGGACGCGAGCTGATGGAAACCAGCATCGCCCGCCTCAAGTCCATCGGCATGGATGCGGTCTTTGTCCTGGGCGTGCCGGGCTTCTATCCGCGGTACGGGTTTGTGCCGGCAGACCAGCAGACTCCCTATCCGGATCTTCTGACCATGCCGGAGTCCTGGATGGTGCTTGAGCTGACCGCCGGGGCCGTAAAGCCGCTGAGCGGCAAAACGGTTGCAGTTGAGCCGTTCATGCAGCCCGGGCTTTGGGATACATCCGCCTACGGCTGAAGCCGCTGCCTCATCGGCCAAGGGGCCGGCCGGGCACTTGGGCTGCAAGGCTTGAGGCACGGCTGGTCCCGTATTTTTGCCCGGCAGCGCTGTCCGCAATCCGCCCCAACTGCGGCGCCTTTGCTGTTTGCGCCTCTCTTGCCGGATGTTAGGCAGGGGCAAGGATCAGGAGGACATATTCCGATGACAGAGATGATGCGCGCGGTGGAGATCAGCAAACCCGGCGGGCCGGAGGTGCTGCAATTATGCGAGCGCCCGGTGCCGCAGCCGGGCCATGGCGAGGTGGTGATCAAGGTGGCCTATGCCGGCGTGAACCGCCCCGATGCGCTGCAGCGCGCCGGTGCCTATGACCCGCCCAAGGGCGCCAGCGACCTGCCGGGGCTGGAAGCCTCGGGCGAGGTGGTGGCCGTGGGCGCGGGCGTCGAGGGGATTTCGGCGGGCGATCTGGTCTGCGCGCTGCTGCCGGGCGGCGGCTATGCGGAATATGCGGCGACGCCTGCGGCGCACTGCCTGCCGGTGCCTGCAGGGCTGGATCTGAAACAGGCGGCCTGCCTGCCGGAGACCTTCTTTACCGTCTGGTCCAACGTCTTCATGCGCGGCGGGCTGAAGGCGGGGGAACGCTTTCTGGTGCATGGCGGCTCGTCCGGGATCGGCACCACCGCAATCCAGCTGGCCCGTGAATTCGGCGCGCGTGTCTTTGCCACTGCCGGGTCGGATGAGAAATGCCAGGCCTGCCTGGACCTCGGGGCTGAGCGCGCGATCAACTACCGCGACGAAGATTTCGTCAAGGTGCTGCGCGCCGAAGGCGGCGCCGATCTGGTGCTGGACATGGTCGGCGGCGATTACATCCCGCGCAACATCAAGGCAATGGCCGAGGACGCCCGCCTGGTGCAGATCGCCTTTCTGCAAGGGCCCAAGGTCGAGCTGAACTTTGCCTTGATGATGGTCAAGCGGCTGACGCTGACCGGCTCGACCCTGCGTCCGCAAAGCGACCTGGCCAAGGCGCAGATCGCCCGGGAGCTGCGCGAGGCGGTCTGGCCGCTGCTGGCGGCGGGCAAGGTGGCGCCGGTGATGGACAGCGAGTTTGCGCTTAAGGAGGCCGCCGCGGCGCATGCCCGGATGGAGAGCTCGGGCCATATCGGCAAGATTGTCCTGAACGTGGGCTGAGCGGCAGAACCTGAAATAATGAAGGGCCGGCAGATGCGCCGGCCCTTGCTTGTTTGAGACTGCCTGTTACTGCACCGCGCGGCGGTACAGATGCCAGGTCGCATGCCCCAGAATTGGCACTGCAAAGATCAGCCCGACCAGGAAGGGAACCGATCCCGCCACCAGCGAACCGCCGACAATGACGCCCCAGGTCAGGCAGACCACCGGGCTCTTGCGGAACACTTTGAGCGAGGTCGCCACCGCCACCGGCAGGCCCACATGGCGGTGCAGCAGGAGCGGGAAGGACACCAGGCTGACGGCGAGCGCGGCAAAGGCAAAGCCCGCACCCACGGCGCCGCCGGCAATGGCCATGATCCAGCCCTCGCGGGTGGTCACCACTGCGGCGGCAAAGCTGGCGATCGAAGCCGGCGGCTCCGGCCCCAGGGTGCGGCTGTAGATCATGTCGGCGGCCACCAGCCAGACCATGAACAGGGCGGCCAGGTAGATGCCAAGCACCAGGATGGCGCCAAAGGCGGGCGAGCGCAGCACCGCAAAGGCATCCAGCCATCGCGGCTCCGCCCCGGCCTCGCGGCGCCGGGACATCTCGTAAAGCCCGACCGCGGCGACCGGGCCGAGGATGGCAAAGCCCATGATCATCGGCACGATCAGCGGCAAGAGGTTCATCGACAGGCTCATCACCACCAGGGCGATGCCGATCAGCGGGTAGAACAGCACCAGGAACATCGCATCCGAGCGGCAGGCGGCAAAATCCTCCAGCCCGGCCGCCAGCGAATGGATGATATCGTCCATGGTCAGCTTGCGGGCCTTGGGCAGCTCCTTGACGCCGTCGCTGCTCATCTCGCCGACGGTATGGCCAATGTGCTCACTGGTTGTCTCAGCCCCTTGCAACAGCCAGCTGAGCGGGTTTCCGATTGTTTTTGCCATGCGTTCTCCTCCTCACCGGCTAAAACGGAAGTGCCGTTCAGACAGGGCTCAAGCGGGGCCGGGCGCGGCACGTAACATAATACTAGCACAAATCCTGCCGAAGTGTGCTTCACAGGCCATTTATTGCCGCGTGCGCGGCGTGGCGCCTTGCGGCGCCGGCCTCCGGCGGGAGTATTTTTGGCAAGATGAAAGCGGCGGGGAGGCCCGGGTCACGCGGCCTGACAATTCCGCGGGGCTTCTTTCTGGTTTGAAATACTCCGGGGTGAATTGGCCGTGAGGCCAAGAGGGGCAGCGCCCCTCTTCCCTTCAAGCCTGCGGGGCAGCGCCCCTCCTCGTTCAGCGCACCGGCGCGAAACGCGCGTTTTTCAAAGCGCAATCCTTGATCGTATCGCGGCCGCAGGGCACCGGCTCCAGCGCCTTGGACAGGCAGATGCGGGCCTCCTGGATGGCGCCGTCCCGGCAGGTGATGGTCAGGCTGCCAGGCGACAGCGCGGGATTTTCCTTCAGGAACGCCTGCTCCACCACTGACGCGGGCAGGCTCACGGGCCGCTCCAGCTTGCGGAAGATGGCAGGGCGGGTGACTTGCCCATAGGCCTCGCGCATCAGGGCGTAATAGGCGCGGGCGCTGAGGCCCGTGCAGGTGCCGTGTTTCTTCCACTGGTGCCAGGCCAGGCCCGGGCTGCCCATGATGTCCGCCATGCCCCGGCTCATCGCGCGGCTGGGCGGCGCCTGAACTGTGCGGCAATAGCTGGGCCAGCCGCGGTGGAATTGCGGCCAGAGCCCGTGCAGCGTCCAGCCGTAATCGTGGCGGGGGTGGCATTGATCGGCGCCGCGCGCGTCGCCTTCCAGTGCACACCAGTTCGGCGACCAGCTGAGCGCCAGCACGTAGTAGTCGAACTCTCCCGCGCGTTCTCCTTCGGCAGCGGCGGGTGCGGCAAGGCTCAGAACAGCCGCAAAGACCCCTGTGAACAACTTGCGCATTGGCCTCTTTCCTTATGCAACGATGCCGACTATATAGGGCGGAAGTTCCCCGACAACGGAAACCTGCCCCGCACGCCGGGGACGCCCTTTTGAGGCGGCGGGAGAGATGTATCCGGGGATGAGGTGTTTAAGGAGATGAGCACATGGCAAAACCGTTGATGGCCAAGGCAACCGCCGTGTGGCTGGTGGACAATACCACGATCAGCTTCAAGCAGATTGCGGATTTCGTGGGCATGCACGAGCTGGAAATCCAGGGCATCGCCGACGGTGAAGTGGCGGTGGGCGTCAAGGGCTTCGACCCGATGGCCAACAACCAGCTGACCCAGGAAGAGATCGACAAGGCGCAGGCCAATCCGCTGCACAAGCTGAAGCTCAAGTTCAACCCGGCCGCGGCGGGCGAGGAAAAGCGCCGCGGCCCGCGCTATACTCCGCTGTCCAAGCGCCAGGACCGTCCCAACTCGATCCTGTGGCTGGTCAAATTCCACCCGGAGCTGTCGGACGGCCAGATCGCCAAGCTGGTGGGCACCACCAAGCCGACCATCCAGTCGATCCGCGAGCGCACCCACTGGAACATCGCCAACATGCAGCCGATCGACCCGGTGGCGCTGGGGCTGTGCAAACAGTCCGAGCTGGACTCGGCGGTGCAGAAAGCCGCAGCCAAGAAGGCAGCCGAAGGCGGCGTGATGAGCGACGACGAGCGCCGCAAGCTGGTCTCCACCGAGCAGTCGCTGGAGATGGACGCCGAGCCGAAGATCCCGAGCGCCATCGAAGGGCTGGAAACCTTTACCCTGGGCGGCGGTTCTTCTGACGAGGAAGAGAAGAAGGAAGAGGACATCCTCGACGCCGACAGCTTCTTCAACTTGCCCTCCGGCGGTGATGAGGACGAGGAAGACGGCGAGGATCCGCGTTTCTGATCCTTGTCCCCTGCGGCGGGCCTGGCAGGCCTGCCCCGGCACTTCATTAAAAAGCCGCAAATCCGGCGCTCCGGATTTGCGGCTTTTTCTGTTAGAATGAACTGTCAGCACTACAAAATGTTGACTATACGCACCTCTTTTGCGCAGCATTGTGTTGCAGGGCAGTCATGTTCCAGACCGCCTGCAGGAACCGGGGTGCGGGAAACGCCTTGCGAATACGGGCGGTTTGCCAGAGTGACAGGGACAGGAGTTAGTGAGTATTGCCAGCGGGCCGGGCCAGGAAGCCGGCGCGCGCAGGGATGGCAGGAGTAGGGGCTATGGATGCAGCAGGGGCAGCAGCGCTTGGCGATGGGGGCAGTTTGGACCTGGAGGTGCTCGCAAGGCTGAGCGGGCTGGAATTTTGCCAGGCCTATGTGGACCAGCTGGCCGCCGCCTTTGGCGCGGATCTGGTCACCGTCGGCGAGCTGAAGGTCATGGAAACCGAACGCATCAGGGTGCTGGCCAGTTTTTTTGACGGCCTGCAGCTGGGCGATTTCGAATATGAGAGCTGCGTGACGCCCTGCCACGATGTGGTGCTGAGCGGCAATCCGCATGTGTTCCCCTGCCGGGTGCAAGAGCTGTACCCCGATGATGAGATGTTCATCGAAGAGGGGATCCAGAGTTATATCGGCGTGGCGCTGAAGAACGCCGATGGCGAGGCTATCGGCCTGGTGCAGGCCTCCTGGCGGCAGGAGATCGGCGAGGGGTTCGGCCGCCGGGTGGTGGAGGCGATGGAGCGGTTTGCCGCCCGGCTCGGGGCCGAAATCGCCGGGCTGCAGACCCTGGCGACCCTGTCGGTGCTGGCGGAGGGGCCGCAGGATTCCTCGCCGCGGGAAGCCTTCCGGCAACTGGCAGAGCAGCTGCAGGGCGCGCTCAAGGTGCGCTCGGCCTTCATTGCCGAATGCCTGGAGGATCAGCCGGAGTGCTTCCGGGTGCTGGCCTGCTGCCTGGAAGGGCAGCAGATGGCAGCGGTCGAGGATGCGGTTGTGCCTTATGAGGGCACACCTTGCGCCTTTTTGCAGGGGCGGGAAAAATTCCTGGTGCCTGAAGGCTTGCAGGAGGCCTTTCCCAGCCAGACCCAATTCCGGACCCAGAATTTGCACTCTTACCTGGGCATCCCGCTGAAGGATGCCGAAGGCACGGTGATCGGCCATTTTGCCCTGCAGCACGACCGGGAGATCCGCCAGCGCAAGCTTGAGACCGATCTGATCGCGCTGTTTGCCGCCCGCATCGGGCTGGAGCTGCGCCGCCGCAAGGCCGAGCGCCGCCGCGCGCAGGCAGAGGAAGCGCTGCTGATCAAGCACAAGACCGAGAGCCTGGGGCTGCTGGCGGGCACCATTGCGCATGATTTCAACAACCTTCTGGCCTCGATGCAGGGGCGCAGCGAGCTGGCGCTGGCGCATCTGGAGACCCGGCACCCGGCGCGCGCGCATGTGCAGGTGGTGGAACAGGGGCTGCAGGCCTCGGCGGCGCTGGTGCGGCAGCTGCTGAATTATGCCAAGGGCGGCGGCAGCCGCGAGCAGGAAGCCTGCGATCTGAACGCAATCGTGCAGGAGACGATGGCGCTGGTGCCGGTGGAGCGCAAGATGGGCAAGTCGGTGGAAATGGCGCTGGAGCCGGGGGTGCTGACGGCGCGGATGGATCCGGCCCAGGTCAGCCAGCTGCTGATGAACCTTGTGTTCAACGCGGTGGAGGCGATTGGCCCGGGGCCGGGCACGGTCACCGTCGCCACCCGGCGCACCCGCCTCAGCAGCGCCGAGCGGCGCAAGCTGCTGAACGGGCAGGAAATGGACGGCGGCGACTGCCTGCTGCTGGAAGTGCGCGACACCGGCGGCGGCATGGACCGGCAGACCGTGACCCGGATCTTCGATCCGTTCTTCACTACCAAGCCCGGCGGCCGCGGCCTTGGCATGGCGGCGGCACTTGGCATCATCAGCCGCCACCGGGGCGGGCTGGCGGTGGAAAGCCGTGAGGGCGAAGGCAGTGCCTTCCGGTTCTACTTTCCGGCCTGTGCCGGGGCGGCAGCACCTGAGCCGGCGGCTCCGGCCGCGGCCGGGCGCAGCGCCGGGGCGCTGCGGATCCTGGTGGTGGATGACGAGGACACGGTGCGCCGCGCGGTGGCCGGGCTCTTGCAGCTGCGCGGCTGCCAGGTGGCGCTGGCGGACGGCTATGACGCGGCGCTGGCCGCCTTGCAGGGCCAGGGGCCGTTTGACGGCGCGGTGATCGACATGAGCATGCCGGGGCGCGGCGGCTGGGAGACCCTGTCGCAGCTGCGCCGGCTGCAGCCGGGGCTGAACGCGGTGATGATGAGCGGTTTTGCCATCAGCGCGGCGGAGGCGGGATTTCCGGAGCTCGCGGAAGTGCAGGTGCTGGACAAGCCTTTTACCAAGGAAAAGCTCTACAAGGCGGTATTCCGCTGACCGTCCGGCGCGGTGCAGCGGCGGCTAAGGCGGCAAGGGCGGGCTCCCGCACCCGCAGGTGCCCCTGACGGGACCCCTTGGCGGCTTTGGGCCCGGCGCGCCGCGCTTGCACCCGGCGCGGCACCGGAAAATTGCAAATTTTCCGGCCAAAATTTTTACTGAAAAATTTTCTGCGCCCGGCCGCGCCGTCAGAGTTCCTTGCGCGCCCGCATTGCGGCAGAGATGGTGCCGTCGTCCAGGTAATCCAGCTCGCCGCCAATCGGCACGCCCTGCGCCAGCGAGGTGAGCTTGACCTGCCCCTGCAGCAGGTCGGCGATGTAATGCGCCGTGGTCTGGCCGTCGATGGTGGCATTCAGCGCCAGGATCACCTCGGTGATTTCTTCGGTTGCAACCCGGTCTGCCAGGCGGGGGATGCGCAGATCCTCCGGCCCTACGGCATCCAGCGCTGACAGCGTGCCGCCCAGCACGTGATAGCGGCCCTTGAACACGCCCGCGCGCTCCATCGCCCAGAGGTCGGAGACATCCTCGACCACGCAGATCTCGCCGTTGGCGCGCCGCTCATCCGTGCACAGCGGGCAGATCTCCTCGGTGCCGACATTGCCGCAGTTGAGGCATTCGCGGGCTGTCGCCGCCACCTCGCTTAAGACATCGGCCAGCGGCGCCAGCAGCAGCGCCCGTTTGCGGATCAGATGCAGCACCGCGCGCCGGGCAGAACGCGGCCCCAGCCCCGGCAGCTTGGCCATCAGGTCAATCAGGTCTTCGATGCTGCCGGTGGAATTCTTGATCATGCCTTTGGCCCTTTTCCGTCCCAGCCATATAGGCTGAACGGGGCAGGGGAGCGCAAGAGCAGGCAGATAAAATGTTCAGGGTTTGTTTTGCCGCCGTGCAGGAGTATCTGTTGGCCCGTCAGAGGTTTTCAGGCTGGAGCGATGGCAGAACAGACAGGCAAGCTTTCCGGACCCATGCGGTTTGCCCGGCTGACGGAGGTCGCACCGGGCGAGATCGCCCGCCATATGTCCGATCCGCGGATGGCGGCGCATATGCCGCTGCTGACGGGGCCTTGGGATGCGGAGGCCGCCAAGGCTTTTGCGGCAGCCAAGGAAGCCTGCTGGCAGCGTGACGGCCTGGGCCATTGGGCGTTTCTGCGCGGCGATGCTTATCTGGGCTGGGGCGGTTTCCAGAAAGAAGGCGCGGAGTGGGATTTCGGTTTGGTGCTGCGGCCTGCCTGCTTTGGCCTGGGGCCTGCGATTGCCCGCAAGGCGCTGGCTTTTGCCCGCAGCGACGCGCGCATTCCCTATGTCACCTTTCTGCTGCCGCCGACGCGGCGTCATCTGCGGCCGCTGGCACGGCTGGGCGCGGTGCAAACCGGAGAGGTGCAATACGAGGGGCAGCGTTTTTTGAAGTTCCGGCTGCAGACATCCTGAGCCGGGCATAGAAAAAGGCGGCTCCCAAGGGGCCGCCTTTGTCGGGTCGCACAAGCGCCGCTTAGAACGGCAGCTTGATGTCCTTGGGCAGACCCATGCTTTCGGTCAGCTTGGTCATCTCGTCCTGCGCCTTCTCGGCTGCTTTGGCCTGCGCGTCCTTGATGGCGGCCAGGATCAGGTCTTCGACCACTTCCTTGTCGTCGCCGTTGAAGATCGAGGGATCAATGTCCAGCCCCTTGAGGTCGCCCTTGGCGGATGCGGTTGCCTTGACCAGGCCGGCGCTGGCCTCGCCGGTTACCATGACGTTGTGCAGGTCTTCCTGCATCTGCGCCATCTTGGTCTGCAGTTCCTGAGCCGATTTCATCATCTTGGCCATGTCGCCAAGACCGCCGAGGCCTTTGAGCATCTGTGTTCTCCTAAGTGCGGGGGCGCAGGGCGCCGTAAGTCATCCCCGCACATATCGCAATTGCAAGCGCGATGAACAAGTGGGGGGAGGCGGTGCAGTCCTGGATTATGCCCAAGGCACTCTTATCATCGAAGAAAACCTCATGATTATCGACGGCAATCAGCAGCGCCAGCCCGGCCCACAGCGCGGCGGCGGCTGCAAAGGGAAGGCGCCGCCCGGAAAAAATAGCGAATCCGGCAAGGGCGAAGAGGACCAGAGAAACAGGCTTGGCGGACAGGCGGATCAGCTCATCCCATGCGCTGGCCGGTGTACCGCCTTCATGCCAGCAGGCATTGGCGAAGGCGGTGGCCGGTAGGGAGAACCAGAGTGCCGCCAGGCCGGCCGTCACTCTTCCTCGAAGGGATCCCATTCGTCCTCGACCTCGGGCAGGGCCTCGGCGGCAACCTCGGCGGCCAGTTCGTCGGCTGTGCGGATGCGCTTGATCTTGGCCTTGGGGAAGCTTTCCAGAACCGCCTGCACCAGCGGATGCGCGGCGGCTTTCGCGCGCAGGGCGTTCTCGGCGGCGTTTTCGCGCTCGCTGATGGTATCGCCGCCGCCTTCGGTGACAATGGTGAAGAACCAGTTGTGATGGGTCCAGGCCTTCAGCTGTTCACTCAGCCGTTTGGTCAGGTCGCGGGGGGCGTCGCTGGTCAGCTCAAAGGTGATCTGGCCGGGTTTATAGGCGGCCAGGCGCAGGTAGCTTTTGACATATTCCAGCAGCAGCCCGTCGCGTTTTTCGCGGATCAGCTCGACCACATGTTCGAAGGTGGGGTAGCGGGCCAGCGCCGGGCTGGCTTGCGGCGCAAGCGCTGCCGCCGGGCCGGAGCCGCCGCGCGCAACCGGAGCACCGCCTGCGGGGGCGCCGGGACCGGTATAGCTGCCCTGAGCATCGGTGCTGCCGCCGCCAAGCGCCGGGCCGCCCATGCCCTGCATCGGCACGCCGCCGCCGGGACCGGGAGGCGGCGGCGGCGGGGTGTCCTGCAGCTTGCGGATCAGTTCCTCGGGCGAGGGCAGGTCGGCCACATGGGTCAGGCGGATCACCGCCATCTCTGCGGCCATCATCGCGTTCGGCGCGGCGGCGACTTCCTCCAGCGCTTTCAGCAGCATCTGCCACATGCGGGTCAGCACGCGCATGGCCAGAGCATCCGCCATCGCCTTGCCGCGGGCACGCTCGTCGGGGCTGACGGTGGGGTCTTCGGCCGCATCCGGGGTGATCTTCACCACCGAGACCCAATGGGTGATCTCGGCCAGATCGCGCAGCACTGCCAGCGGGTCGGCGCCCTCGGCGTACTGGCCGCTGAGCTCGGTCAAGGCCGCCGCCGCATCGCCGCGCAGGATCATGTCCATCAGGTCCAGGACCCGGCCGCGGTCGGCAAGGCCCAGCATGGCGCGGACCTGATCGGCGGTGGTCTCCCCGGCGCCATGGGAAATCGCCTGGTCCAGCAGCGAGGTCGCATCCCGCGCAGAGCCTTCCGCGGCGCGGGTGATCAGCGCCAGCGCGTCCTCGGCGATCTGGGCGCCTTCGGCAGTGGCGATCTTGCGCAACAGGGCAATCATCACCTCCGGCTCGATCCGGCGCAGGTCGAACCGCTGGCAGCGCGACAGCACCGTCACCGGCACCTTGCGGATTTCGGTGGTGGCAAAGATGAATTTCACATGCGCCGGCGGCTCCTCCAGCGTCTTCAGCAGCGCGTTGAACGCGCTGGTCGACAGCATGTGAACCTCGTCGATGATGTAGATCTTATAGCGGGCCGAAGCCGCGCGGTACTGCACCGAGTCGATGATCTCGCGGATGTCGTTGACACCGGTGCGCGAGGCCGCGTCCATCTCCATCACATCCACATGGCGGCCTTCCATGATCGCGGTGCAATGCTCGCATTTGCCGCAAGGGTCGGTGGTGGGGCCGCCCTGGCCGTCCTCGCCGACGCAGTTCATGCCCTTGGCGATGATCCGGGCGGTGGTGGTTTTGCCGGTGCCGCGGATGCCGGTCATGATGAAGGCCTGGGCGATGCGGTCGGCGGCAAAGGCGTTCTTCAGGGTGCGCACCATGGCGTCCTGGCCCACCAGATCGGCAAAGGTCTCTGGCCGGTACTTGCGGGCCAGAACCTGGTATTGGGATTGGCCGGTGCCGCCGGTGGTGCCGCTGGGGGTATCGTTCATGGTTTCTCGTGCCGGATTCGGTTTGCGGGTGTCCCGCGTTCCGCGCAGGGTATTGAAGCGCAGCCCGTTCGTCCACCGCAGAAGGCGGCATTCCGGGGGCTGCAAAAGCGCTTTGGCTTTCTGCGGTTAGCAGCTAGGCTGCGGGCAGGGGGAAATGCGGGGGAAGTGCAGGGGCGCAGCGTCCGGGGAGGCGGTATGCAAACTGAAGACACTTCAAAGCCTGCCATGCAGGAAACTGCGGCGCAGGCCGGGCTGACCATCCACGCGCTGTCCGCGGGCGGCGGCATTCTGGCGCTGTGCCGGCTGCCGGGCGGTGCGGGCGACTACCGCAGCGACCTGATCCAGATCTATCAGTGGAAACCGGGGCTGGTGATTTCGATGACCACAGAAGCCGAGCACGTGGCCGCCGGCGCACCGCGGCTGGGGGTTGATCTCCAAAGCATGGCCTGCCGCTGGCTGCATCTGCCGGTGCCGGATTTCCAGGTGCCGCCGCCCGCGGTGAACGCGAAATGGGCCGCCGCCAGCCGCTCGGCCCGGCAGGCGCTGGGCGGCGGCGGCCGGGTGCTGGTGCATTGCAAGGGCGGCTGCGGGCGCTCCGGCATGGCGGTGCTGCGGCTGATGATCGACTGCGGTGAAGATCCGGCGCAAGCACTGGCACGGCTGCGGGCCGTGCGGCCCTGCGCAGTAGAGACGGATGCGCAGCTGGACTGGGCCTGTGCCGGTGCGCGGCCTGCCGGCCTGTGACCCGCGCCGCGGCATGAACGGGACCTCTAGTCGAAGCTCAGGTCAAACCCGTCTCCGGCAATAAAAGGCGCCCGGAAATTCTCGCCGTGGAAATAATAAAGCCCCTGCGCCGCATCCTTGAGGATGGCATAGCAGCCCCATTCCGGTGTGTTCCACAACCCGGACCAGCTGGAGCAATACTGGCCGTCTTCGATCTTGTAGCGTGCTTCCGAAGGGGCAGCGTCGCCCTGCTTGATCCAGAGCGTCAGCCCGGATTGCGAGAAATACTGGCGGGTACGGCTCTCGAAATGCAGCCCTTCGATGGTCTTCCCGGTCAGCAGTTCTTTGATCTCATTGCTGGTCAGCGGCTGTTCGGCGGCGGAAACTGCCGCCGCGCAGGCAAGAACGGCAGCAGCAGCGGGCAGAAAGGTCCTAATCATCGGCAATCCCCGTGTTCAAAGTCTGAATAGCGGGAATTGCCTAGAGCTGATCCTGCGGACGGGCCAGCCCGGCGCAGAACACAATGCCGTCAGCCGGATGAGAAGGCGCCCGCAGAAACCGGTGCCGGCGCCTGGGTCGCGCGTTACAGCGCCAGCATCTGCTCCGCCCGCCGCGCCTCCGCCGTTTTCGGCAGCGCCTCCATCAGCGCGCAGGGGCGGGCGTCCAGTTTCGAGGCAGCAAAGCCGGTGCCATCGCGGCTGAGGATCGCATCGGCAAACCGGTCCAGCCCCTCACGCGGCGCGTCCTCGCCGACGCCGCAGTAAAGCCGGATCCGGTCATGGCTGGCTACGAACTGCGCCGGGCAGTTGCGCGGGCAGCCGTCCAGCGCGGTGGTGCCGGTGATTTCGAAATCTTCCTGGGTCAGCGGCTTGGCCTTGGTCATCGCCTCGGCCAGCTTGGCGATCATCCGCTCCGCCGCGGGGCAGGGCCGCCCCAGGTATTTGCAATCCGTTGCCGCATAGAAATGCGTCTGGTCGGTCCACATCATAATTGCGCCCTCCGCGCGTGGTGCGGGGAGCCTGCAGGACAAGAGACCGGATGAAATAGCGGGAGCCCCGCAGTGCCATCAGACCCTGTCCGGACACCCCGCCCGGGTTCGAGTTTCACATCCGATGGCAGGTCTCCTGACTTGCGGGTCGTCGCTTTCCCGATCCTTCCCGGCCTTATCAAGGCCAGTGGCTCTATCGGGGTCGCTCGCCGCTTACAGTTGCGGGGGCAGTCTCGGAATTGACCCGCTTGCGCAGGCCGCACCGTGTTCCCTATTCATCCCGGACACAAGATTTTGTGGCTCGGGAACCATCGCCACAAGCGGTAGCGGCTGGATCCCTGAGTTGTCAATCGTTTTTCTGCACCTGCATTGGGTTTGGCTGGGGCAGGTGAAGCTGCAGGTGCAGCCCGCGGATCACATCCGAATCGCGCCGCACCCGGGCCAGCTGCCAGCCGCCCTGCAGCAGGATATAGAAGGTCTCCGCCGCCGCGCGGGCCTCTTCCTCCACCAGGCCCAGGCGCCGCGCATGCGCCGCGGTGGCGCTGATCCAGCCCTCGAACAGCAGGGCGGCGTGCTGGTGGAAGGCCTCGTTCTCCGGCCCTTCGAACAGCGTCGCCGAGACCGGGCAGCCGCTCCATTTTCCCTGCATGTCAAACAGCTTGGCCAGCTTGTAGCAGACCGTCTTGGCGCCTTCCTGAAAACTGGGGGCAGGAGTGAAAGAGGCATCGATCAGCTGCAGCATCTGCTCTGACGCCCAATTGGCAGCCGCCAGCGCCAGGTCGGATTTGCCGTTAGGGAAATGGTGGTAGAGCGAACCCTTGGGCGCCCCGGCTTCGGTCAGAAGCTCGGCCAGCCCGGTGCCGCTGTAGCCTTTGTTGCGGAACAGGCTGGCGGCGGCCAGAATCAGCCGCTCGCGGGTTGGCAGGGGCTGGGCCGGAGCGGGTCCGGCTGTCGTCACGTCATCCATGGCGGTAGCTTGACAGCAATAGACCGGTTGGTCCAGTGATGTTGCTGGACCGATTGGTCTAGGAGGCGGCAATGCTGGACAGCAATGCAGATCAGACAGCGGCAGTGCGGGAGCAGGAGCTGCGGTTTCCCTCCGGGGACACCGTGCTGGCAGGGCGGCTTTACCAGCCGGCCGGGCAGCCGCGGACTGCTGTGGTGCTGAACGGGGCAACCGGGGTGCCGCAGCGCTTTTACCGGCATTTCGCACGCTGGCTGGCGGCAGAGCGGCAGATCGCCTGCCTGACCTACGACTACCGGGATTTCGCAGCTTCGGCGCAGGGGCATCCGCGCCGGTCCGCTGCCACCATGGCGGACTGGGCGCTGGCGGATCAGCCTGCCGCCCGGGCAGAAATGCGGCGGCACCATGCGGGGGTGCCGCTGTGGATCATTGGCCATTCGCTGGGGGCAATGCTGATGCCCCTGCAGGACGGCCTTGAAGACGTCGCCCGCATGATCGTGGTTGCGGGCGGCTTGGTGCACCACCACGATCACCCCTGGCCCTACCGCGCGCTGGCGCTGGCTTTCTGGTTCGGCCATGTGCCGGTGCTGGTCCGCGCCCTGGGCTATCTGCCCGGGCGCGCGCTGGGGTTCGGGTCAGATCTGCCTGCCGGGGTCTACTGGCAATGGCGGCGCTGGTGCACCACGCCGGGCAGCTGCCTGCCGGAAACCGGCGGCAGCCTGCCGCGTCCACGGTGGGAGGAAACCGGCATTCCGGTGGATCTGTTCGCGATCGGAGATGACAGCATGGTGCCGCCGGCCGCCGTCTGGCGGCTGGGCGAGGTCTTTGGCAAAGGGCCGCAGCAGCGCAAGACCCTGGTGCCGCAGGCGCATGGGCTGAACAGGATCGGCCATCTCGGCGCCTTTGCCCGCAGCAGCGCCGCCCTATGGCCGCAGCTGGTGCCGCAAACCGGCCCAGGCTTCTTTCTGGTCCGAAATACTCCGGGGTGAATTGGCCCGAAGGGCCAAGAGGGGCAGCGCCCCTCTTCTGCACAAACCTGCGGGGCAGCGCCCCTTATTCTTCCGGCCCCCGGGGCAGCCGCGCATCCGGCGTCAGGCGCTGCGGTTCAGCCGCTCTTCGGTCACGCGGGCATAATCCGCCAGCCGCAGCTTGAAGCGGCGGGTGAGGTTGCTGCGCGCCAGTTTCATCGATTGCACCAGCAGGCGGCCGGTCAGGCTGGACGCCGTCAGTTTCAGCTCTGCCGACATCCGGGTGCGCTGCGGCGACAGCGCCAGCAATTCGATTTCCATCCGCCCGTCGATGCCGCTGCCGGAGCCGGCCACCGCCAGCCCGGTGACCGGGGTATAGCTGTCCAGGGTCATCCGCGCCTCGCGCTGCTTGCCGCGGAAGCTGAAGGCCAGATCCCAGGCGAGGCCGTTCTCCGGCTGGGCGGCGTCGCCGATGCGCTGCACCTCGATGCCGCGCCGCAGGGCCGCGCGCTCCAGCAGCTCAAAATCCGCAATCGCCCCGAATACATCGGCGATGGGCGCCTCGATATCTTCCTTGCTTTGAAAGTCCATGGTGGTCTGCCTCAGTTGCGCGGCGGGCCCGCTGCGTCGTTTCCGGCAAATATGCGCTTTAGTCCAGCCTGTCTGCAAGCCAGTTCTTGAGCAGAAAATGCGCAATTGCGCCTTTCCGCGCAGGTTTCAGAACCGGGTGCCCGCCGGCAAATACGTCCATCATCTCCTGGCGGCTGACCCAAAGCGCATCTTCGATCTCTGCCGGGTCGATAGTGATCTCCCGGCTGAGCGCTTCGCCCGCGCAGCCGAACATCAGCGACATCGGAAAGGCCCAGGGCTGCGAGGCCAGATAGCTGACCGCCCCGACCCGCACGCCGGTTTCCTCCAAGGTCTCGCGGCGCACTGCCGCCTCCAGCGTCTCGCCCGGCTCGGCAAATCCCGCCAGCAGCGAATACATGCCCTCGGGCCAGCCCGGCGAGCGGCCCATCAGCACCGCATCGCCATGGGTGATGAGCATGATCACCACCGGATCGGTGCGCGGAAAATGCGGCGCCTTGCACGAGGGGCACAGCCTCTGCCAGCCCGCCTGCACCATATCGCTGGCGTTGCCGCAGCAGGCACAGAACCGGTGGCTGCGGTGCCAGGACAGCAGCGCCTTGGCCGTGGCGGCCAGCTCCGCTTCCAGCGGCGTCAGCCGGGTCATCACCCGGCGCAGCTCGGCAAAGACATGGGTTTGCGGCAAATCGGGATGCTGCTGCTCGCTGGCATCGGCAAAGCTGTTCAAAGCCTCCTGATCCAGCCCCTCAGGCTGCCAATCGCCAAGATCGCAGGCAAAGCACGGCGCGCCGTCCGGCTCCAGGCCCAGGAACAGCGCCGCATCCCGGCGGCTGGCAGCCAGCGCATGGGCGGGGGCGGTCCAGGCCAGCCCGCAGGGCAGATCCGTCTCTGCCTGCCGCAGCGTCAGCGGCTTGCCGCGCCACATCAGCAGCACTTGCGCCCGGGGATCCTGCCAGGCGGCGGCCAGCGCCGCCGGGTCGCCGCGCAGATGCGCCGCCCGCTCCAGCCCGCCGCCGCCGAAGGTCACCTGTTCCGCATGTTTCATGACAGCTCTCCTTTGGCTGGCGCCGCCGCGGCTTGGCTCAACGGCTGGACTAAGCTTCTGCATGCCAGCGCGCCGGCGGTGTTGCCAGCAGCGGGTGGTGATCGGTGCTTGCCTGTCACTGTGCCGCCACACCCTGCGTGCCGGGTTTGCGGCAATTTCCAGCGGAACAGGGCTGAAACGCGCCCGCGCTGCCGTTGCGTTAATAATTTTTCAAATGCGGTAAAAAGGTTTCTTTGCAAATCGTTGAAACGCTGATTTAAATGTCAGCGGACAAGGATCGGCGCTGAAGGGTGCCGAAAGGAGCGGCGGGCAGGCGGTGTCAGCACAACTTCGGACATGACAGGCGGGGCGGAGGCTCCCGCGGCCCGGACCTCCGGGGTGCTGCAGGTGCTGGCCACTACGGACCTGCACTGCAACCTGCTGAGCCACGACTATTACGCCGACCGGCCGGATCCTTCCATCGGCCTGTCGCGGGTCGCCACCCTGATTGCCCGGGCGCGGGCGGAAGCGGCGCGCCAGGGCGCCGCCTCGATCCTGGTGGACAATGGCGACGGGTTCCAGGGCTCGCCGCTGGGCGACATCGTGCCCGGTGCCGCCGGGCCGCATCCGCTGGCGCGCGCCTTTCAGGTGCTTGGATATGATGCGGTGGGCCTGGGCAACCATGATTTCGACTTCGGGCTGGAGGCGCTGGCGGGCATTCTGAAGGATGTGGACTGCCCGGTGCTCTGTGCAAACCTGACCGCGCTGCAGCCGGAGCTGGCGCTGCCCTTTGCGCCCGCGGCGGTGCTGGAGCGGCACATCCCCGGCTGTCCCGGGCTGCCGCCGGTGCGGATCGGGCTGTTTTCAGTCCTGCCGCCGCAGACGCTGGCCTGGTGCGGCCCGGCGCTGCAAGAGCAGCTGGCGGCCGGCGGGATCGTTGAAACAGCTGCGGCCAAGGCCCGCCGGCTGAAGGCTGAGGGCTGCGATCTGGTGCTGGTTTTGGGCCATACCGGCCTGGCCTCCCAAACCGGCGCCGGTCTTTGCGAAAACGCCCTGGCGCAACTGGCCTCGATCCCCGAGGTTGATGCCGTGGTCGGCGGCCACACCCATCTGACGCTGCCGGACGCAGAGCACCGCTTTGCCAATCCTGTGGTGATGCCGGGCGCCCATGGCTCGCATCTCGGGCTGATCCATCTCGAACTGGAACACAGCGGCGCCCGCTGGCGCGTCTGCGGCGGCAGCGCCAGCCTGCAACCGGTGGCGCAGAACGGCCCGGATGGCGCAGCAGAGCCCCTGATTGCCGAAGATCCGGCCTTCTGCCAGGCGCTGGCGGCAGATCACGCGCGCACCCTGGAGCGGATGCGCCAGCCGGCCGGCTACAGCTCGGTGGCGATGCATTCCTATTTCACCTTCTTTGCCCCGGACCGCGGCCTGGCGCTGGTCAGCAGCGCCCAGGCGGCGGCGGTGCGGCCGCTGCTGCGGGGCACGGCGGCAGAGGGGCTGCCGCTGCTGTCGGCGGCGGCGCCCTGCAAGTTCGGCGGCCGCTCGGGGCCGCAATTCTATACCGATATCGCAGCCGGCGGCCTCTGTGCCCGCAATATCGCCGACCTGCAGGTCTTTCCCAACGAGCTGCGGGCGGTGGTGGTGACCGGCGCCCAGCTGACGGACTGGCTGGAGATGTCCGCGGGCCTGTTCAGCCAGGTGGCGCCGGGCCGCGGCGGCCAGCTGCTGGTCGACCCGCAGCGGGCCGGCCATAACTTTGATGTCATCTTCGGGCTGAGCTACCGGATCGACCCCTCGCAGCCGCCGCGGTTTTCAGCCGCGGGCGAGCGCATCAGCCCTCAGGCGCAGCGGATCCGGGACTTGTGCTGGAACGGGCAGCCGGTGGCGCCCGGGCAGCGGTTTGCGGTTGCCGCCAACAGTTACCGCACCGCCGGCGGCGGCAGTTTCCGCATGCTGCGGGAGGCCGAGCAGCTGCCGCTGCCGCCGATGCGGATCCGCGACGCGGTGCGCGACTATATCGCCGGACGGCTGACCGCCGACCCGCTGGCCGAAGAGCCTTACCCCTGGCAGCTGGCAGCGCTGCCCGGCACCCGCGCCACCGCCGTCACCGGCCCCGGGGCGGCGCAGTATCTGGACGAGCTGCCGCCCGGGCTGGCCCGGCCCCGCGGTGTCAGCAGCAGCGGTTTCTGGCAGCTGGAACTGTATCTCTAGGCCCGGGCGCCGGGCCCTTGCCAATCGCCGCAGGCGCGCTTATACCGGGATTCGAGAGGTTGGCGCGGGCAGGCGCCTCGCCAACCTGGTCAGGTCCGGAAGGAAGCAGCCACAACGAGCCCCGCTTGGGTCGATGTCCAGCCTCTCACTTAAATCCCCGCACAACTGAATAGCAGACGGGCCTCTCCCGCCCGCGCGCAGTGCAATCACAGATTGCCCCCTCGCCGTTGGGCCGGGCGCCGCGCTGGCGCGCGGCGGGGCTGCCGCTTCTTTCTGGTCCGAAATACTCCGGGGTGAATTGGCCGCGAGGCCAAGAGGGGCAGCGCCCCTGCCGGCAGGCCCCGTTCAGAACCTGCCGTTGTCCGCCGGGTAGACGCCGAGGATTTCCACATTGGTGGTGAAATAGCTCAGCTCGTCCATTGCCAGCTGCACATGCGGATCCTCGGGGTGGCCCTCGATGTCGGCATAGAACTGGGTGGCGGTGAACGAGCCGTCCACCATGTAGCTTTCCAGCTTGGTCATATTGATGCCATTGGTGGCAAAGCCGCCCATCGCCTTGTAAAGCGCCGCCGGGATGTTGCGCACCTGGAACACGAAGCTGGTGATCATGTTATGGGCGCCGCGGCGGGTGTAGTTGGGCTCCGGCGACATGATCAGAAAGCGGGTGGTGTTGTCGCCGTTGTCCTCGATGTGGCGCGCCAGCACCTCCAGCCCGTAGATCTCGCCCGCCAGCTCGCTGGCCAGCGCCGCCACATGCCTGTCGCCGGCATCGGCCACATCGCGGGCCGCACGGGCATTGTCGGGGCTGACGCGGCCGGTGATGCCATGGGCGCGCAGGAAGGTGCCGCATTGCGGCAAGAGCACCAGATGCGACTTTGCCTCGCGGATGTCCTCGAGCTTTGCGCCCGGCACCCCTAGCACGTTGATATGGACCCGCACAAACGCCTCGTCGATGATATGCAGCCCGCTGTGCGGCAACAGCCGGTGAATGTCGGCAACCCGGCCGTAGGTGGAGTTTTCCACCGGCAGCATCGCCTGCTCGGCGTCACCGCGTTTGACCGCTTCGATTGCGTCCTCAAAAGTGCGGCAGGGCAGCACCTCCATATCGTGGCGCGCATTGCGGCAGGCCTCGTGGCTGTAGGAGCCCAGCTCCCCCTGGATGGCGATCTTGCGGGTCATAAGGTGTGTTCCCGGTGCAAAACTTCAACAATTGGGCGTTTCGTCGCGCTGTCTATACCTTGCCACTTGAGAGGGGAAGCCTTAGACACCCCGTCAGACAGCTAAATGGACCCGCGATTCATGTTTGACACAATGACCCTTACCAAAGCGACCGCAGGCGTTTGCGGCGCGTTCCTGGTTCTCCTGCTGGGCAAATGGGCTGCCAGCGGCCTGTATCACATGGACAGCCACGGTGAGGCCGCCTATGTGATCGAAGTCGCCTCGGCCGAAGCCGCCAGCGATGAGCCGGAAGTCAGCTTCGAAGAGCTGATGGCCTCCGCCGACGCCGCCAAAGGCGCCAAAGTCTTCAAGAAATGCTCCGCTTGCCACAAGCTGGAAGCCGGCGTGAACTCCACCGGCCCGTCGCTGTACGGCGTTGTCGGCCGCGGCATCGCAACCGAAGCCGGCTTTGGCTATTCCGGCGCGCTGACCGGCCTGGCCGGCAAGGCCTGGACCGCAGAAGAGCTGGACGCCTTCATCACCAAACCGTCCGCCTATGCCTCCGGCACCAGCATGAGCTTTGCCGGCCTGAAGAAAGAAAAGGACCGGGTGAACCTCATCGCCTATCTGGACAGCCTGGACAACTGATCCAGCCCGCTGTCCAAGCTATCCAAAACGAAAAAGCCGCTGCAGTTCCGCAGCGGCTTTTTTGATGGCAGCAGACCCGCCGGGGGCAGGCCGGCCCTTTGGCCCAAACCTCAGGCCAGCCCTTTGGCCCAAACCTCAGGCCGGATTGTTCTCCCGGTAATAGGCCAGCGCATCGCGCTCCTGGCCGTCGGGCAGGATGCAGACGCCGATGGTGCCGGCCTTGCCGCTGCGCAGCACATAGCTGCCGCCGCTTTGCACGCAGAACGCCTCTTCCGGGCTGCTGTAGACCACTTCCTCTTCCTGCTGGGCGCAGGCGCTCAGCGCGGCGGCTCCGGCCATTGCAAGCACGGCGGCGATTTTCACTTTCGGCATCTCTGTCTCCCAGGATCGTTAACAAAATCGTGATGCGAGGCTGGCACGCGGGCCGGATGCGGGCAAGCGGGCTGTGAAAGGGCAGGCCGGATCGGCAGTTGCACGCCTAAAGCGCAGAGGCCTGTGCCGGGAAATCACCCAATCTCAACTTGAATGTTACCGCCCCGGGCCATTAGCTTGTGGGCAGATAACATCCCGGGCGTGCAGTCCCGGGGCAAAGGAGGTCATGGCAGATGAAAACCGCTCGGGCTGCGGCGCGTGTGCGCGTGAAGGAGAGGGGGAACCCGGTGCAAGCCGCTGCGGCGCTTGCCTTGGGGCTGGTTCTGGCGCTGGCAGCAGCGACGCTGGCCAAGGCAGAGGAAACCATCATCAAGAGCCACGGGTATTCCTTTTTTGGCAATCTTTCTTACCCGGCAGATTATCCGCATTTCAATTATGTCAATCCGGATGCGCCGAAAGGCGGGGAAATCTCAATAGGTGCTTCCGGCACTTTTGATTCCATGAACCCCTATGCGCGCAAAGGACGCGCGGGGGCGCTGTCGAACATCCCGTATGAGACGCTGCTGACCCGCGCCTATGACAACTCCACCAGTGTGCCTGCGGATGTATTTGGCGAGGTTTACGGGGTTCTTGCCAAAAGCCTGGAATATGATGCGGGCAAGACCTGGGTCATTTTCCACATGCGGCCCGAAGCGCGGTTTGCCGACGGGCAGCCGGTGACGGCGCATGATGTCGTGTTCTCGCATAACCTGTTCATCGAACAAGGGCTGCCTTCTTACTCAGCGGCGGTGAAAAAGCGGGTGCTGGGCGCCGAAGCGCTGGACGACCACCGGGTGAAGTTCACCTTTGCCACCGGGATCTCGCGGCGCTCACTGATTGATCAGGTAGGTGGGACCCCGGTATTCCCCAAACATTGGTATGACGCCACCGGCGCGCGGCTGGATGAATTGCGGCTGGACGCAGCGCCGGGTTCAGGCCCGTACCAGCTGGAGAGCTATGACGTGAACCGGCGCATCGTATATAAGCGGAACCCGAACTACTGGGGCAAGGATTTGCCCTTTGCGGTGGGGCGGTTCAACTTCGACAGAATCCGGGTGGAGTATTTCACCGACGCAACCGCCAACTTTGAAGCCTTCAAAGCCGGCATTTATACCTACCGCCCGGAAAGCAGCTCCAAGGCCTGGGCCACTGGTTACGACTTCCCGGCCTTCAACCGCGGTGACGTGGTGCGCGAGGTGCTGCCGGACGGGTTGCCGCCCACCGCCACGGGGTTTGTGTTCAACCTTGGGCGCGAGCCACTGCAGGACGTGCGCGTGCGGCAGGCGCTGGCGCTGGCCTATAATTTCGAATGGACTAACGAGTTGCTGCAGTACGGCCTGTTTAAACAGCGCCAGTCGTTTGCACAGGACACCAGTATCCATGCAGACGGCCCGCCTGAAGGCGCTGAGCTGGCTCTGCTGGAATCACTGGGCGATCTGGTGCCGCCGGAAATGCTGAACGAACCGGCGGTGCGCGCGCATGAATCGCGGCCCAAGCGTCTGAACGACCGGAAGAACCTGCGCAGGGCGATGCAGCTGCTGGATGAGGCCGGCTGGGCCGTTGGAGATGACGGGCTGCGCCGCAACCCGCAGGGACAGGTGCTGAAGATTGATTTCCCGGTCTCTTCGGCGGGGTCGGCGACTATTTTTGCAATTCTCGAAAGCTATGCCAAGAACCTGAAAAGCCTGGGTGTGGAGGCCAATGTCGAACGGATCGACCCGGCGCAATACACCCTGCGCAACCGCGACCGCGACTATGACATGGTCTATGATTTCTACTATCCGCTGTCCGAGGAAACCGGCACTGGGCTGCGGCAGCTGTTCGGTTCGGGCGAGGCGGCCTTCAGCCTGTTCAACCCGGCCGGTCTTGCCAGCCCGCTGGTGGACGAGATTATCAACCGCTCGCTGGCCAGTGAAACCCGTGAAGAAGAGCTGGCGTCGCTGAAAGCCCTCGACCGGGCACTGCGGTATCAGCGCTTCCTGGTGCCGGTCTGGTACAATGACAGCCACTGGGTTGCCTATTGGGATATGTACGAGCACCCGGAAACCACACCGCCCTACGGCCTCAGCGCGCTGGACACCTGGTGGATCAACGCCGAAAAGGCGGACCGGCTCAAGGCGTCAGGCGCGCTGAGGTAGGCGGGTCAGATGGGAGCCTATATTCTCCGCCGCCTGCTGCTGGTCATCCCGACCCTTCTGGGCATTATGATTGTCAATTTCACGCTGGTGCAATTTGTGCCAGGCGGGCCGGTTGAGCAGGTCATCGCGCAGATGCAGGGCGGTGGCGACGTGTTTGAGGGCTTTGCCGGCGGCGGCGATGTCGAGGCGCAATCCAGCGCTGGAAGTGAACAATATGCCGGTGCCCGCGGCCTGCCGCCGGAATTCATTGCTGAACTGGAAAAAGAGTTCGGCTTTGACAAACCGCCGCTGGAGCGTTTCCTGGGCATGATGGGCAACTATCTGACGCTTGACTTCGGGGTAAGTTATTTCCGCTCCGTCAGCGTTATCGATCTGGTGCTGGAGAAAATGCCGGTGTCGATCTCGCTCGGCCTGTGGTCGACGCTGATCGCCTATTTGATCTCGATCCCTATGGGCATCCGCAAGGCGCTGGGCGATGGCTCGCGGTTTGACACCTGGACCAGCGGCGTGATCATCGCCGCCTATGCGATCCCATCCTTCCTGTTTGCCATCATGCTGCTGGTGCTGTTTGCCGGCGGTTCCTACTGGCAGATTTTCCCGCTGCGCGGGCTGACGTCGGACAATTGGGAGAACCTCAGCCTCTTGGGCAAGACCGCCGACTATTTCTGGCACATCGCGCTGCCGGTGCTGGCCTCGACCATCGGCGCCTTTGCGACGCTGACTCTGCTGACCAAGAATTCCTTTCTCGATGAGATCAAGAAGCAATATGTGATGACCGCCCGCGCCAAGGGCCTCAGCGAGAACCGGGTGCTCTATGGCCATGTGTTCCGCAATGCGATGCTGATCGTGATTGCAGGCTTCCCCTCTGTCTTCATCGGCATCTTCTTTTCCGGCTCGCTGATCATCGAGACGATCTTCTCGCTCGACGGCCTGGGCCGCCTGGGGTTCGAGGCCGCAGTGGCGCGCGACTACCCGGTGATCTTCGGCACCCTGTTCATCTTCGGCCTGATGAGCCTGGTGGTGGGGATCCTCTCGGACCTGATGTATGTGCTGGTCGACCCGCGCATCGACTTTGAAAAGAGGGAGGGCTGAGGGATGGACTTCATCCTGAAACGCATAGGGCAGAGCCCGGCCGCGGGGGGGCGTGTAGCGCCCGCCGTTTTGCCGAAGGCAAACCTCCGGTTTGACGGGGGCGGACGGGCGCTGCCCGGCCTGGCGGCCAGGCAAGACCTTTCTTCGGAGACCTGACCAATGGCGCTTTCCCCCCTCAACCAGCGCCGCTGGAGCAACTTCCGCAAGAACAAGCGCGCCTTCTGGTCGCTGATTATCTTTTCGGTGCTGTTCACGCTGTCGCTGTTTGCCGAGTTCATCGCCAACGACAAACCCATCCTCGTCAGCTACCGCGGAGAGATCCACGCGCCGGTGTTCAACTTCTACCCGGAAACCAAATTCGGCGGCGATTTCCAGACCGAGGCGATCTACAGCGACCCCGAGGTGGAATGCCTGATCCGCTCCGGCGGCATCGAGGACTGCTTTGACGACCCCGAAGGCATCATCGAAGCGATTTCCGCAGGCACCTATGCCGCGGAGGGGTTTGAGGAAGGCTGGACCCTCTGGCCGCCGATCCCTTACAGCTACAACACCACCGTGGACCGTCCTGGCGCAGCCCCTCTGCCGCCCAACGGCCAGAACCTGCTGGGCACCGACGATACCAAGCGCGACGTGCTGGCGCGGGTGATCCACGGCTTCCGCCTGTCGATCCTGTTCACCCTGATCGTGACCGGCGCTGCCACGGTGCTGGGCATCCTGGCCGGCGCCGTGCAGGGCTATTTCGGCGGCTGGGTGGATCTGGTGTTCCAGCGCATCATCGAGATCTGGAGCTCTACGCCGACGCTTTACGTGATCATCATCATGTTTGCGATCCTGGGGCGCAGTTTTTGGCTCCTGGTGTTCCTGATGATCCTGTTCGGCTGGACTGCGCTGGTTGGTGTGGTGCGGGCCGAGTTCCTGCGCGCCCGCAACCTGGAGTACGTCCGTGCGGCCAAGGCGCTGGGGGTCGGCAATATGACCATCATGTTCCGCCACATGCTGCCCAACGCGATGGTGGCGACGCTGACCATGCTGCCTTTCATCGTGACCGGCACCATCTCGGCGCTGGCGGGGCTCGATTTCCTGGGCTTCGGCCTGCCGTCCTCGGCGCCCTCGCTGGGAGAGCTGACGCTGCAGGCAAAGCAGAACCTGGAGGCGCCCTGGCTGGCCTTCACCGCCTTCTTCACCTTTGCCATCATGCTGTCGCTGCTGGTCTTCATCTTCGAAGGCGTGCGCGATGCCTTCGATCCGAGGAAGACATTTTCATGATTGGGGCAGGTGAGTTCAAGCTGTACCGCCCGGCGGTACGCCGGGCAGTGCCCGTCCGCCCCCACGGGCGGGCACTTCGTTTCCGCCCTCGGACGGGCAATGCCCTCCCCACTGGAATGCAAGGCGAAGAAGAATGACCCCATCCGAAGCGCCCCTCCTGAACGTCAAAGACCTCCGCGTTTCCTTCCGCCAGGACGGCAAGATTACCCAGGCCGTGCGCGGCGTCTCCTTTTCCGTGGACCGTGGCGAGACGGTGGCGCTGGTTGGCGAGTCCGGTTCCGGCAAATCGGTCTCGGCGCTCTCTACCGTGTCCTTGCTGGGTGACAGTGCCATCGTCGAAGGGTCGGTCTCCTACAACGGCACCGAGATGGTCGGCGCCAGCGAAAAGCACCTGATGGAGGTGCGCGGCAATGACATCAGTTTCATCTTTCAGGAGCCGATGACCTCATTGAACCCGCTGCACACCATCGAACGCCAGCTGGAGGAATCCCTCGCCCTGCACCAGGGGCTGACCGGCAAGGCTGCCCGTGCCCGCATTCTGGAACTGCTGGAGAAGGTCGGCATCCGCGACGCCGAAAACCGTCTGACCTCTTATCCGCACCAGCTGTCGGGCGGGCAGCGGCAGCGGGTGATGATCGCCATGGCGCTGGCCAACAAACCCGACATCCTGATTGCGGACGAACCCACCACGGCGCTCGATGTGACCATCCAGGCGCAGATCCTCGACCTGCTGGCGGAGTTGAAGCAGAGCGAGGGCATGGGCCTGTTGTTCATCACCCATGACCTCGGCATCGTGCGCCGCATCGCTGACCGGGTCTGCGTGATGAAAGACGGCGGGATTGTCGAGGAAGGCCCGGCAGCAGAGATCTTTGCCAATCCGCAGCACCCCTACACCCAGAAACTGCTGGCGGCAGAGCCTTCGGGCCAGCCCCGGCCGGTGGAAGACGGCGCCGAGGAACTGGTCGCGGCCAAAGATCTCAAGGTCTGGTTCCCGATCCAGCGCGGCTTGTTGAAACGCACGGTGGGCCATGTGAAGGCGGTCAATCCGATGTCGGTTGCGGTGCGGGCAGGAGAGACCCTGGGCATCGTCGGCGAGAGCGGCTCCGGCAAGACCACCCTTGCACTTGCCATCATGCGGCTGATTGCCTCCGAAGGCGGCGTTTCCTTCCGCGGTCAGGACCTGCGCAAATGGTCCACCCGCGATCTGCGCAAACTGCGCAAGGACATGCAGATCGTCTTTCAGGACCCTTTCGGCTCGCTCAGCCCGCGGATGACCTGCGCGCAGATCATTTCGGAGGGGCTGGCGATCCATAAGGTGGACCAGCACCGCGACAGCCGCGAACTGGTGGCAGAGGTGATGACGGAGGTGGGCCTTGATCCCGCCGCCATGGACCGCTACCCGCATGAGTTCTCCGGCGGCCAGCGCCAGCGCATTGCCATTGCCCGTGCCATGGTGCTGCGCCCCAAGCTGGTGGTGCTGGATGAGCCGACCTCGGCGCTGGACATGACGGTGCAGGTGCAGATTGTCGGGCTGCTGCGCGACCTGCAGGCGCGTTATGGCCTCGCCTATCTGTTCATCAGCCATGACCTTAACGTGGTGCGCGCGATGTCGCATCAGGTGGTGGTGATGAACCAGGGCGACGTGGTGGAGACCGGTTCAGCGGAAGCCTTGTTCGAAAACCCGCAGGCCGAATACACCCGCAGGCTGCTGGCAGCGGCGGGGTAACCTGCGGGTTAACCCTCTGGCAGGCTTTGCCGCATCTATGCGCGCGCCCTGTCTGCAACGCCCACAAGTTGCGGCAGTGCGGTTGACCAAATGTTTCGCGCGCGAAACATTGCGGCAGCATTGCTGACCTGTCTTCAACGTTTCAAAACCGGGCTGCCAATACGGCCGGAGCGCTCCCGCGCCCGCAGGTGCCCGGCTTTGCCGGACCCCTTGGCGGCCTTGGGCCAGGCTCAGCGCCGCAGGCGCTGAGCCTGGCCCAACGGGAGCGATGCGCTCTGGCGCAGCGGCGACGGGCGGGAGGGTCTCCTGGGAACAGAAGTACGGCTCAGATGGCGGTGCTGTGGCCCGCGTGGTTCAGGCCATAGGCGTCGAAACTGCGGGCGATCATCCGGGTCAGCGGGCGCGCCTCGTCGCGGATTTCCAGGCCATCCGGCGACAGGGCCAGCATCCCGGGAAAGGCGGCTCCGGCTTCGGCGAACATCCCATCCAGCGCAGCAGCGGAGACCGGGAACCGCGACAGGATCTCCTCGCGGCAGATGCGGAAATCGCACATCAGCGCTTCGATCAGCCTGGCCCGCAGCAGGTCCTCGCCGCCAAAGCCATGGCCGCGTGTGGTGGCAAAGCCTCCGCCGCGGATCGCGCGGACATAGGCCGAGGTGCCGGGCGCATTCTGCGCATAGCCCTGTGGAAACCGCGAAATCGCCGAGGCGCCGATGCCGATCAGCACTTCTGCCGGATCATCGGTGTAGCCCTGGAAATTGCGCCGCAGCCGCCCGGTGCGCTGCGCCACCGCCAGCCCGTCATGAGGCCGCGCGAAATGGTCGATGCCGATCTCCCGGTAGCCGTCCCAGAGAAACAGTTGCCGCGCGGTCTCAAACAGTTCCAGCCGCGCTTCCGGCGTTGGCAGCGTGTCCGAGCGGATCATGCTTTGGCGCCCCGCCATCCAGGGCACATGGGCATAGCCGTAGACCGCCGCCCGGTCCGGGGTCAGCGACAACAGCTTCTGCACGCTTTCGGTCATCCGCGCAGGAGTTTGATGCGGCAGGCCAAACAGAATGTCGGCATTGAGGCTGGTGATCCCATGCGCCCGCAGCATCTCGATCGCCTGGCGGGTGGCCTCAAAGCTCTGGATCCGGCCGATCGACTGCTGGATGGTGCTGTCAAAATCCTGCACCCCGACCGAGGCACGGGTCATGCCCGCCTCTGCCAGCGCGTCCAGGCGCCGGTCCCCGACCTCGTTCGGGTCGATCTCGACCGAAAATTCCGCCCCCGGCGCCAGCGGCAGCGCCGCAGTGATGGCACCGGCCAAGTCGCGGATCAGACCCGCGCTCAGCAGCGTCGGCGTGCCGCCGCCCCAATGCAGCCGCGACAGGGTGATGCCGTCGGGCAATTGCCGCCGCAGCAAGGCGATTTCGGCTTTCAGAACTTCGGCATAAGCCTCCACCGGCGCCTCCGACCGGGTGCCCTGCGTGCGGCAGGCGCAGAACCAGCACAGCCTGCGGCAGAACGGCACATGCACATAAAGCGAGATGCTGCTGCCGGGGGAAATGCTTGAAATCCAATTGGAAAACACGGCGGAATCAGTGCTGTCCCCAAAATGCGGCGCGGTGGGGTAACTGGTATAGCGCGGCACTTTGGCGTCAAACAAACCGAGTTTGGCCAATTGAGCTTTCTGATCCATTCAATTACCGTTATGGGAACGCGCGACCATCATCCTTGACCCAGATCAACCGGGATCGCTTAATGAACGCTCCAGCCCTTTCCCAATCCAGATGCGGCGATTGCCCGATCCGCCACCGTGCCGTCTGCGCCCGCTGCAACGCGGATGAGCTGGAGGAGCTGGACAGCATCAAATACTACCGCACCTACGAGGCCGGGCAGCCGATCATCTGGTCGGGCGACGTGATGAATTTCGTCGGTTCCGTAGTGTCCGGCATCGCCTCGCTGACGCAGACGATGGAGGACGGGCGCACCCAGATGGTGGGGCTGTTGCTGCCCAGCGACTTTGTCGGCCGCCCGGGCCGCGAAGGCGCGGCCTATGATGTGGTGGCGACCACCGATGTAGTGATGTGCTGTTTCCGCAAGAAGCCGTTTGAGGAGCTGATGGAGCGCACCCCGCACATCGCCCACCGGCTGTTGGAAATGACCCTGGATGAACTCGACGCGGCGCGCGAGTGGATGCTGGTGCTGGGCCGCAAGACCGCGCGCGAGAAGATCGCCAGCCTGTTGTCGATCATCGCCCGCCGCGATGCCTCGCTGACCCCGGGCGGCGCCACCAACCGGATGGTGTTCGATCTGCCGCTGACGCGGGAGGCGATGGCGGATTACCTTGGCCTGACGCTGGAAACCGTGAGCCGCCAGATCTCGGCGCTGAAGAAGGACGGCATCATCGAGCTGGAAGGCAAGCGCCACGTCACCGTGCCCGACATGCGCCGCCTGATGGAAGAAGCCGGCGACGACAGCGACGGCGGCTTCCTGGGCTGACTGCGGTTTACCTTCTTACCTGAACAAACCCCCAAGAGTGCCGGGCCGCACCCTTGGGGACCTGTGCTGCGGCTTGCGGGCGGGGAATGCCGCTCAGGGCTTCGCTGCGCGCAGCACCGGATAGAACTGGGTGAAGACGAAATCATCCGCGGCATTGGCCTCGTGGCAGGCATTGCAGGCCTCGGTGGGGAAGGCCGCCGCGGTTTCCGCATAAGGCTCGCCGCCGTGGCCAAAGGAGAAGAACGCCCAGCCGCCGGGTTCATCCGGGAAGCGGGCAGTATCCTTGACCAGCAGCTCCAGCCCCGCGAAATCGCCCTGAAAATAGCCGATGCCCGACACCTGCGCATTGGCGCCTGTGTCCGGATCTGTGCTGTCGTCGGTCTGCACCATCACCAGCTCCTTGGCGATCTGCGTGCCCTCGGGCCAGGAGCCGGTGGCGGCGTAGTGGTCAAAAGCTGTGGGTTCGACATAGACATTGTGAAATTCGGGGAAGGGCGCCTCGCCGCCGTTCAGCGCATTGGGCGTGAGCGGGCTGCCCACGAAAACCCAGCGGCGGTAGCCCTCCGGGCGGACAGCGTCGCCCCCGGCGGTGAAACCGGCCCCGCGTATGGCGGCGGACTGGGCAAAGACGGTGCCGCCCGCCACTGCGGCCATGATCAGGGCGGTCAGCAGAATGAGGGCGGCGAGGAGGATGGATTTGGCATGTTCCTGGGTCATCGGCATGTCCTTGGCTAAGTTCCGGGTTGGGCTGGAACAAAGGTAGGAAGGCGCGGGCCGCCTTTGGGTTATGAAAATCATAACTGCACATCCGCCGGGAATTGCCGTTTACTGGGGCCGGGAGGACCCGCATGGACTTACGCCGCATCCGCCAGTTTCTGCTGCTGGCCGACACTCTGAATTTCTCCGAGGCCGCCCGGCGCAGCGGGGTGTCGCAGCCCGCGCTCAGCAAGTCGGTCCGCAAGCTGGAGGAGGAGCTGGGCGGCAGCCTGATCCGGCGCGAGGGGCGGCTGACGCATCTGACCCATCTGGGCCGGGCGATGGCGCTGCATCTGGCGGAGGTGGCGCGCAGCGCGTCCTCGGCTGAGGCCGAGGCGCGGCGGATTTCCAGCGGCAATGTGCAGCCCCTGGAGATTGCGGTGATGTGCACGGTGGGCCCCTACCGGCTGTCGCCGTTCATGCTGGACTACCTGGCGGAGCACAGGGATGTGGAGATCACCCTGCACGACGTGCCCGCGGTGAAGATCGGAGAGGACCTGCTGAGCGGCCGGGTCGATCTGGCCATCCTCGGCGCGCCGGTCTCGGATGCCGGGCGGCTGCATCACATCGAGCTTTATACCGAGGACATGGTGATGGCCTGTGCGGCCGATCACCCCTATGCGGCGCGGCCCGAGGTGGATCTGGAGGATCTGTCGCGGCTCTCCTACCTGGACCGGCTGCATTGCGAGTTCCGCGACACGTTTCTGGCCACCGCGGTGCGGGAGAATGTGCCGATGCGGATCTCGGTGCGCAGCGAGCGGGAGGACTGGATCCAGTATCTGGTCAAGACCGGGCAAGGGGTGACCATCCTGCCGCGCCACTCGGTGGTGATGGACGGGATTGCGACGGTGCCGCTGGCGCGCGAGGACATGAAGCGCAGCGTGCTGTTGTCGGTAGCGGCGGGACGGCAGGATTCGGAAGCGGTGCAGCGGTTCGTGGCGCAAGCGCGCAAATTCGCCTGGAGCGGCGGCGCGGACTGAGGCCGCCGCCTTGCAAATCCGCCGGGAGCGCTCCCGCGCCCGCGCGCGCCCGGCTGCGCCGGACCCGCTGGCGGGTTTGGGCCAGGCTCAGCGCCGCTGGCGCTGAGCCTGGCCCAACGGGAGGAGGCCTCTCCGCAGGAGGGGCCGGCGACGGGCGGGAGCAGCGCCGCCGCGCAGAGTGTGCCGTCAGTTCTCCGGCTGCTGGGCAGGATCATGCAGGATCGGGCAGGGGCGCGGCTTGGGCCTTCCGGGCAGCATCATCGCGGGCGCCTTTCTTCTGGTTCCGGGCCTGTGCGTCAGCGCCGTCAGTGCGCCATCAGTGCGCCATCAGCACCGGCACCGCCGCCTGTTCCAGCATGTTGCGGGTGGCACCGCCGAGGATCGCCTCGCGGAAGCGGGAGTGGCCATAGGCGCCCATCACGATCAGATCCGCCGCCGTGTCGGTCGCGTGCCGGTTCAGGATGCCGGACACCCGGGTCAGCGTCTTGCTGAGCACGTCGATTTCGCAGGCCACCCCGTGGCGCGCCAGCATCTGCGCCAAGAGGCCGCCGGGGTCGGAGCGTTCGGGACCGTGCTGCGGCGGGTCGATCACCGCGATGCGCACCAGGTCGGCGCGGGTCAGGAACGGCAGCGCCTTGCGGATCGCGGTCATTGCCTCGACGCTTTCATTCCAGGCCACCAGCACGGTTTTCGGCTGCTGCAGCGCCGCACCCTCATCCGGAACCACCAGCACCGGGGCGCGGCCCTCGAACAGTGCCGACTCGACAATCGGCTCGGCCTCGGCGCGCTTGCCGGGGCCATAGGGCTTGCCCAGCACCACCAGATCGGAGAACCGCGCCTGGCGCGCCACGTGGCGGCCGAGGTCGGCGATCTGGGCGATGCCGCTGTCGGCGGCAAAGGGCACGCCGGCGCGCCGCAGGGTGTCTTCCGCCAGCGCCTGGACCTCTTCGGCCTCCTCCTGGGCGCGGGCCAGGGTTTCCTGCAGCACCAGCGCATTGGCGCCGGCATAATAATACCCGGTCTGGGTCCGGTCGACGCCGAGGCACAGGGCATCGGCATGGGCGCCGAACTCCCCGGCCAGGGCGGTGATCTGCGCCAGCGGCGCCGCTGCGGTCTCCGCAGCCGTGAGGACGGTTAGCAAGGACTTGTAAGACATTGACACCTCTCGGCGGATAAGGCACCGCAGGCCGCCAGAGGCCCCGGTGCGGAATTTCACTGCATGGGCAGAAGTGTCACATACCGCCCGGAATTGTCTTGATGCAGATCAAGGCAGCAAGAGGGCGCCTTTTGCATGAAGGGCCCAGTCTAAAAACGCCTCTGCGATTTAAGATTTGCGCAGGCATGGCAAAGGGACGCAAGATGTCTAACTATATCAAGCTGATAGCGCTTGGTCTGATCACGCTGTTTGCGATGATCGGGACCAATTACGCGCGGGATCTGGCTTACCAGGTGCATGCGGTCATCGTGATGATCGTGGCCGGCGGGCTGTTCCTCTACACTTTGCGCCACACTGACGAGCCGAAGAAGGCCGTCGCCGGGGTGGAAAACGAGTATTTCGACAGCGTGATCCGCGCTGGTGCAATTGCAACCGCCTTTTGGGGTGTGGTCGGGTTTCTGGCGGGGACATTCATTGCGTTCCAGCTGGCCTTTCCGGCGCTGAACTTTGAATGGGCGCAAGGGTTTGCCAATTTCGGCCGCCTGCGCCCGCTGCACACATCGGCGGTGATCTTTGCCTTTGGCGGCAACGCGCTGATCGCCACCTCCTTCTACGTGGTGCAGCGGACCTCCGCGGCGCGCCTGTGGGGCGGCAACCTGGCGTGGTTCGTGTTCTGGGGCTATCAGCTGTTCATCGTGCTGGCGGCGACCGGCTATCTGTTCGGCTCGACCCAGTCCAAGGAATACGCGGAACCTGAATGGCACGTCGACCTGTGGCTGACCGTGGTCTGGGTTGCCTATCTGGCCGTGTTCCTGGGCACCGTGATCAAGCGCAAGGAGCCGCATATCTATGTGGCGAACTGGTTCTACCTGGCGTTCATCGTCACCGTGGCGATGCTGCACCTGGTCAACAACATGACCGTTCCGGTCTCGATCTGGGGCTCCAAGTCGGTGATCGTCTGGCCCGGCGTGCAGGATGCGATGATCCAGTGGTGGTACGGCCACAACGCCGTGGGCTTCTTCCTGACCGCGGGCTTCCTGGGCATGATGTATTACTTCATCCCGAAGCAGGCCGAGCGTCCGGTGTTCTCCTACAAGCTGTCGATCATCCACTTCTGGGCCTTGATCTTCCTCTATATCTGGGCCGGCCCCCACCACCTGCATTACACCGCGCTGCCGGACTGGGCCTCGACCCTGGGCATGGTGATGTCGATCATCCTGTGGATGCCTTCCTGGGGCGGCATGATCAACGGCCTGATGACCCTGTCGGGCGCCTGGGACAAGCTGCGCACCGACCCGGTGATCCGGATGATGGTGATCTCCGTCGGCTTCTACGGCATGTCCACCTTTGAAGGCCCGATGATGTCGATCCGTGCAGTGAACTCGCTGTCGCACTACACCGACTGGACCATTGGCCACGTGCACTCCGGCGCCTTGGGCTGGAACGGCATGATCACTTTTGGCGCGCTCTACTATCTGGTGCCGGTGCTGTGGAAGCGGGAGCGCCTGTACAGCCTCAGCCTCGTCTCCTGGCACTTCTGGCTCGCCACCATCGGTATCGTGCTCTACGCCGCGTCGATGTGGGTGACCGGGATTATGGAAGGCCTGATGTGGCGCGAAGTGGATGCCAATGGCTTCCTGGTGAACTCCTTTGCCGACACCGTGGCAGCGAAGTTCCCGATGTATGTGGTGCGCGGTCTTGGCGGGGTGATGTTCCTCACCGGCTCGATCATCATGTGCTACAACCTGTGGATGACCGTCCGCCGGGCCCCGGCCAAAGATGCCAGCCTGTCGGTCCCGGTCCCGGCTGAATAAGGAGCCAGGCAGATATGTCCATTCTCGACAAACATAAGATCCTCGAGACCAACGCGACCCTGCTGCTGATCTGCAGTTTCCTGGTCGTGACCATTGGCGGCCTGGTGCAGATCACTCCGCTGTTCTACCTGGAAAACACCATCGAGGAGGTGGAGGGCATGCGTCCCTACACCCCGCTCGAACTGGCAGGCCGGGACATCTACATCCGCGAGGGCTGCTATGTCTGCCACAGCCAGATGATCCGCCCGATGCGCGATGAGGTCGAACGCTACGGCCACTACTCGCTGGCAGCGGAATCGATGTACGACCGCCCGTTCCAGTGGGGCTCCAAGCGTACCGGGCCGGACCTGGCCCGGGTTGGCGGCCGTTACTCGGATGAGTGGCACGTCGACCACCTGCGCGACCCGCAGGCGGTGGTGCCGGAATCGGTGATGCCGAAATACGGCTTCCTCGAAGAGAAGAAGATCGACGGCAAATACATCGGCGAGGTGATGGCCACCAACGCGCTCCTGGGCACCCCCTACAGCGACGAGATGGTGGAGCAGGCGCAGCGAGACTTCCGCGCCCAGGCGGATCCGGACAGCGACTACGACGGGCTGCTGGAACGCTATGGCGAGGGTGTCAACGTGCGCAACTTTGACGGCCAGCCGGGGGTTTCCGAGGCCGATGCGCTGATCGCCTACCTGCAGATGCTGGGCACGCTGGTCGACTTCTCGACCTTCACGCCCGACGCAAGCCGCTGAGGAGGGAGAGATGGAACTCTATACACTTCTCAGGCAGTTTGCCGACAGCTGGATGCTGCTGTTCCTGTTCACCTTCTTCATCGGTGTTGTGGTCTGGGCGTTCCGCCCGGGCAGCACCAAGGTCTACAAGGATACCGCCAACATCCCGTTCCGGCATGATGACGCACCGGCGCCGGCCGAAGGCACCGGCAAACCCGCCGCGGCTAAGGAGGCGAGGGCATGAGCAAGAAATCGCAAAAATTCGAGGGCGATCCGAACACCACCGGCCATGAGTGGGACGGGATCGAGGAATTCGACAACCCGATGCCGCGCTGGTGGCTGTGGACCTTCTATGTGACCATCATCTGGGGGGTGCTCTACACCATCGCCTACCCGGCCTGGCCGCTGATCAACGGCGCCACCGCCGGGGTGCTGGGCTGGTCGACCCGCGCCGATGTGGCGGCAGAGATCGCCTCGGTGGAAGAAGCCAACGCGCCGATAAATGCCAAGCTGGAAGCGGCCGAGCTGACTGCCATTGCGGAAGATCCTGAACTGGGCTCTTACGCGGTGTCTGCCGGTTCCGCCGTGTTCAAGACCTGGTGCGCCCAGTGCCACGGCTCCGGTGCGGCCGGCGCCAAGGGCTATCCGAACCTCTTGGACGACGACTGGCTCTGGGGCGGTTCGGTGGAGGACATCCACGCCACCGTCGCCCACGGCATCCGCAACGAGGACAGCGACGATGCGCGCTACTCGCAGATGCCTGCCTTCGGCCGGGACGAGCTGCTGGAGAAGGAAGAGATTGCCCAGGTGGTGAACTTCGTGATGTCGCTGTCGGGCGAGGCGCAGGATGCCTCCCAGGTGGACGCGGGCTCGGTGCTGTTTGCCGACAACTGCGCCTCCTGCCACGCAGATGACGGCACCGGCGACCGTTCGCAGGGCGCGCCGAACCTGGCCGATGCGATCTGGCTCTACGGCGGCGACTACGCCAGCCTGACCGAGACCGTGAGCAACTCGCGCTATGGCGTGATGCCGGCCTGGAACACCCGCCTGACCGAGGCGCAGATCCGCGCGGTGTCGGCCTATGTCCACCAGCTGGGCGGCGGCGAATAAGCCGGGACCGGTTTGGCAAGAACAACGAAAGGGCTGCCTTCGGGCGGCCCTTTTTGATTTGGGGTACTCACTTTCCGGTTGAGTTCGGCGGAAAACTCCGGCAGCCTCGTCCGGATATTTGATCAAATTCACTGGGAAGAACAGCCATGACGGACAAACCTATTGACTTGGAACAAGCCGTTGCCGCCAACCGCCGCGCCTGGGACGAGTCCGCGCGGCTGCACATGGGCAACGCCCTGTGGCAGGATCTGACCGCGGGATTTGCGCAGCCGGGGTACTCCACCTTTGATCCGGCGATGACGCGGGTGCTGGAGGGGCTGGGCCTGCAGGGGCTGTCCGGTGTCCAGATCGGTTGCAACAACGGGCGCGAGACGCTGTCTCTGGCAGCCTTCGGGGCAGAGCGCTGCCTGGGGATTGACCAGTCGGCGGAATTTCTGAAGCAGGCGGCGATCCTGAAGGAGATCGCCGGATCGGACTGCGAATTCCTCTGTTCCGATATCTATGCTTTGCCGCCGGGCATCCGCCGTGACTTCGACTTTGCGGTGATCACTATCGGGGTGCTGAACTGGATGCCGGATCTCACGCGGTTCTTTCAGGCCGTGGCCGGGCTGCTGCGCCCCGGCGGATGGCTGGTGATCTACGAAACCCACCCGGTGCTGGAGATGTTCGAGCCGGAGGCCGCGCAGCCGTTTCTGCCAGCCTATTCCTATTTCAACAGCGAACCGGCGGTCACCGAAACCGCCATCACCTATGACGGCAGCGCCAAACAGGCTGCGGCGCCCTCCTATTGGTACAGCCACACGATGAGCGGCATCTTCATGGGGCTGATCCGCGCCGGGATGGAAACCGCCCGGTTCGAGGAATATCCGCATTCCAACCGGGAGGCTTGCTTTGCTGTCTACGAAAACCAGCCGGCGCAGCTGCCGATGTGCTTTTCATTGGTGACCAGAAAACTGTGACGCGCGAAACCTGTCCGGGAGAGCAGGAAAAGACCCGCCCCGAACCGGGGCGGGTCTTTTCTTTGTGATGGTGCTGCGGCTACAGCGTTTTCAGATATTCGATCAGCGCTGCGCGTTCCTGATCGCTGAGGGCGCGCCCGACCACGCCGTTGCCGTATTCCCCGGCCTTGCCTTCAAAGGAATGGCCGGTGTTGCGGTTGCCGTCCTTGGCGGTGTCCAGGATGAAGTAGCCGTCTTTGTACAGCGGCTGCTCCCCCTCCAGCACAGGCTGGGCCAGCCCGACCTTGACGGGGTCGAAGGAAGTATCGCCCAGCCGCACGTAGCGCGGGCGCTCGGCCTCCGGGCGCAGCAGCGCGTCCAGCGTCGGCACCGAGCCGTTGTGCAGGAAGGGCGCGGTGGCCCAGACCCCGTTCAGCGGCCGCGCCTTGTAGCCGGCGCCTGCCTGCAGGCAATTGGGGCGCTCGCCCTCGAAGAAGGGGCGCAGGCGGTCCGGGATGAAATTGTTGCGGAACCAGGCGTCGTCCACCTGCTGCACGATAGCGCCAAGCGCCAGGGCAAAGCTGACCATCGGGCCGTCCTGCACGTGCACATCGACCAGGCGGTTCTCGCTGCCCGCTGCGCGGTACTGCACCTTGGTGTCCAGCGCGGAGGAGGCATAATCCGCCCGGCCTTCGAAACGGGGTTCGGGGATGCAGACGGTGGCATCAATCCCCATGCCTTTGGCGCCGGTCTCCACGCTGCCGGCGGTGTTGACGGTGCGCTGGGCCAGCACGGCGCCCTGCGCCGGATCGGTGCCAATATCTGCCTGCGGTTTGATGGTCAGCGCCAGGAACGCCTCGCCGGTTTCCCGCTGCTGGCCGCCGGAGTAATAGCTGATCTTGCGGAAATACTTGTCGCTCCAGATCGCGTCGGAGCTGAGCGGCGGCAGATGGCAGCCTGCGCAGATTTCACCGTAAAGCGCCGCGCCCTGTTCCGCGAGGGCGCTGTCGATGGCGGGCAGGCTTTCGGGCCACTGCGGCGCCCAGAGTCCGCCGAACTTGCGCTGCGCATAGGGGGGCTCTTCCCCTGCCAGGCTGTCCTCGATCCACTTGAGGTTTTTCACCGGAACCGAGGAGGAGAAGCGGCCTTGGCCGGGCATGTCCTTTTGGGCCAGGGGCGCGGTGGTGTTGATGGCGGCATGCACCCCCAGGGCCTCGCCCGCGTTGCGCACCAGCGGCTGCATGATCGAGCCGTCATACTGCACCCAGTCGAACCAGGAGGCGGTCCAGATATGCGGGTAGTTCACCGGCGCATTGATGGGGGTGTAGTTTTCGCGGCGGCCGGTGTTCTTGGAAAACACCTGATTGCCGATGCGGTTGAGCGCATCGAGGCGGCCAAAGCCCTCGGCGACTTCGATCACATCGCCGGTCTTTGCACCGGCCCCGGCGACCGATTGCAGGTTTTCCGCCAGCTGCGCCTTGGCGGCCTGGCTGAAGTTATCGCCCAGCACGTTGCGGGCAAAACGGTCGAAACGCCGGTTCGGCAGCGGCAGCTTGGCCGACAGGACCGTCTGGCCAATGGCGGCGCCCAGGCCTTTGGTGAATTGCTGCAGATCGGTCACCGCGGGGCCGCCCTGGACGATGTATTCGGTTCCTTCATAGGAAAACCGGCCCGTGTGGCAGGCGGCGCAGGTGAAACCCACGGCGGTTGCGGTTTCGGGAAGCCCGGCAAGGTTCTGGAACGGGGTTGCGGCAAATCCGACAGGCAGGCCATCGGGGTTTTCCGGGCTGGCCGGCGCGGAAATGAAGCCGTAGCGCTCAAGGTATCCGGGGTCGGTGAATGCCGGCTCGCTGCCGGGCCACAGCAGGCCGAAGGGCGAGGCTTCGGGCTGTTCCAGCGCCAGCAGCCAGTCATAGGGAATGGGCAGGGTGCCGGTGCCCTGCGAGATGAAATGGAAGGTCCCGGTGGTTTCCGCGCTCCAGTTCTGCGCCAGGGAGACCCGGTTCTGCGCCGGTTCGGCCTGCGGCAGTTCCGGCGGCGTCAGGGTTTCGACGATCTTGCGGACGGCGGTGCTGCGCAGGGTAAAGAACAAGGCCGCGGCAAGGAGGATCAGCAATGCGATCCAGAACCGCTTGGAAAGGAAAAGGGAGAAACTGAATTTCATCGGAATGTCCGTGCATGGGGCTGGGAAGTCGGTCGCTCTCTCATAAGGAGAGTTACGTAACGGCAAGTCAAGGCAGCAAATCCTGCCCTGCAGGCCTCAGCCCATCGAGGTCATCGACTTGCGCCGGCTGGCCCGGGCGGCGTCGCTGCGGGTGCTCCACCAGGCGATGCTGCCCCACAGCAGGATGTAGAACACGCCGGTTGCCAGCACCAGTTCGCCGGGGAAGGGACCGATATCGGCGCGCTCGATGGCTTGCTGCAGCGAGGTGACGCCGGTGGGGTGCACGGCAATCTTGCCGGCATAGGCCAGCGTCTGGATCAGCAGGATCCAGAAGTAGTTGCGCCGGATCCGCCGCCCGATCGCGGTCATCACGCCGACATGGTATTCGGGGCGCAGGTAATCGGCGGCCAGCACGTCCTGCCAGTGCTCCTCCAGGTGCAGATCGCCCTCTTGCAGCATCGGCGTGTAGAAATGCGTTTCCATCCAGCGGGCGCGGGCGCGGAACACGTTGAAGTAGCGGTAGCGCCGCGCCTCGAGCATCAGGAAGAAGATGATCAGAATGCCGACCAGGATCAGCGGCAATGGCGAGGCTTCGGGAGAGGAAAAGGAGATCGACAGCGCCACGCCAAGGGTGACCACCGCCCAGTTGGTGGTGGTGTCCAGCCGGGTGCGCCAAACGGTGCTGCGGTAAATCTCGCCGCGGTACAAATGCGCCAGCGCGCCGATCTCAGCCGCTGACAGCGGCGCGCGGGCGCCCTGTTTGCTGTGTTCGCGCGTGTCCATGTCCATGAAACAAGCGTAGAATTTTTGCAGTTACCGGGCAATTAATTTGCGCCTGTTTGATCCGTGTCAAATTCGCGCCGGGCAAACAGCGTTAAACCAGCAGGTGACAAGAGATTGCGGCTTGGCCATCACCCCCTCCCGGGCCGCAAGAAATCCTGCGAGGCCTACGTGCAGGCCAAGCAGGCCATGCGCCGGTTTTCCGATCTGTTCGCGCGTTTCCTGGAAAACCGGCGCTTTTTTCCGCCAAACCGCCAGGGGCCCGGTGTCAGTACCCGGCCTGGTTCAGCCCGTGCTTGCAGCTGCGCCGCCAATGGGCGGGCGCGGCCCAGCGGGTCTTGCGTGCAGGGGCGGCGGGGATCCGGGTTGCGGTGAACATGCTGCGGGCAAAGATACCTAACATTTCGAGTGCCTCCTGATTTGGTGTTTCCTAAAACGCTGCCCCGTCCGGGGCGTGTGATTTGCGGCCTGCGCGGCGGTCCGGGGGCGTCCAGCGGGTTCTGCGGCAGGGCGCGGCAGTCCGGGGTTCGCTGAAACGGGGCGGGTTGATCCGGGCTGCAAGGAACAGGCAGCGGGCAAAAACTCCTGACATCTCATCGGTCTCCTGTGCTGGCGTCTGTCCTGATACTTGCGTTCGGGCGGGGAATTTGCGAGTCAGGAAAAATCGCAATATGTAAGTCAGGATTACATATGGACTGGATGAGCATGCCGCCGATGGCGGCGCTGAGGGCCTTTGCAGCCTTTGCCGAAAGCGGCAATGTGGTGCAGGCAGGCGCGGCGCTGAATGTCAGCCATGCTGCCATCAGCCAGCAGCTGCGGGCGCTGGAGGCGCATTTGGGTGTGGCGCTGGTGGAGCGCAGCGGCCGGGCGCTGGCGCTGACCGCAGAGGGCGCGCATCTGGGGCGGGCGCTGCAGCTGGGGTTCGGGGCGATTCAGGCGGCGGTGCAGGAAATCTCCCAGGCCGGGGCGGCGCGGCCTTTGCACATCACCTGCACGCCGATGTTTGCCACCCATTGGCTGATGCCGCGGCTGCCGGGGTTTCAGGCCCAGAACCCGGGGCTTGAGCTGGTGCTGGATCCCGCGGGCGGCATTGTCGAGCTGAAGCCGGGCGGGGTGGACATCGCGCTGCGCTATGGCAACGGCAGCTGGCCGGGGCTGGAGGCGGAGATGCTGCTGGCCTCGCCGATCGTGGTGATCGCAGCACCGGCGCTGCTGGACGGGCGGCAGGTGGCCTCGCCCGCCGATCTGCTGGATTATCCCTGGCTGGAGGAGCTGGGCACCACCGAGGCCTCGCACTGGCTGCAGATGCACGGGGTGCAAGAGGCCCTGCGCGGGCCGCGCACGCAAATGCCGGGCAACCTGCTGATGCAGGCGGTCTATGCCGGGCAGGGGGTGGCGGTGACGGTGCGCCATTTCGTCGAGGCGGATCTGGCCGCCGGGCGGCTGGTGGAGCTGTTCAACGAGGCCGACGGCCGCGGCTATCACATCGCCACCCGCCAGGGGGTGCAGCGGCCTGAGGCCAGGAAGTTCATCGCCTGGCTGCGGCGGGAGCGGGATGCCGTCTGACTGGCCCCGTCCGGTGCCGGCTCCAGGGGCGCAGCGGCCTAACCGTCTGTTCCGGAGTCATACCCCCAGCGCAGCCCGACCCGGGTGCTGGTATGAATGCCGGCGCCGCCGTTTTCGTCCGGCAGGAAATGCATCACGACATCGCTGACGTGGCAGATTGTCTCCAGGTCCTCGACCAGATCGCATTGCTTGGGCCCATAGGCGTAGGTGTGCCGTTTCATCCGCAGCAGCTCCTCTTTGGTGCCGCGGATGTAAAGCGGATCATAGGTCTTGTAGGTCTTGCTGCCGTGATGCGGCGCGCTGCGGTAACGGCTAAGTCCGGGGTCTATCTTCGGATCGAACTTGAACCGGGCCTTGACCAGAAACCGGCCCTTGCCCAAGGGCGTCATCGACAGATCGTCAAGAACGCAGGTTGCCGCCAGCGTTTCCTTCATCACCGCGCATTCGGTTTTCTCCACATGCGCGCCCATGTGAAGCTCTGCATATTGCTCCACCGGCATATCGGGCGGCCCCTCTGCCAGGTCCTGCACCGTGAACAGCTCAGCGGCATGAACGACGTATTGCAGCTGCACCTCGGCGTGCCCCGGCGTCCGGGGGGTATATTCCGCGGCCTCTGCAACCGTTGCCGCCGGTGCGGGGTCTGCTGCTTTTGCCTGCAGCGAAGGCTTGGCGAAAAAGGAATCAGGGCCGGCCAGCGCATAGGCAAACACGGCAACGCCGGCGGCCAGGGAAATTGCTCCCCTCATGGGTATCTCCAAAATGAAATGCATCAATCACCATGCGGAAATAGGCGGGGAATTGGCCGGAAATTGGGCAGGATCCGGGATGGATCAAGGAGATCTTGCTGGTGCACCCGCTGCGCTGCGGCAACTTGCCCCTGGCGGGCGGGCGCAGGCGGGCATAGGTGGCGTTTTGCCGTCACAAACGCGCAAACGGGGCGGAAAACATGATTGTGCGATGCGCTTTTTGATCCACGTCAAAGTTCCCGGCCGCCGCGTCTGTGACAAGGGCCGCAAGACAGCCACAAGACGGAGAGAGTCCGTGAGCGATTCCGAACCTGCCCCCAGCCTGTACGCCGCCAGGGAGCCGATCTTCCCGCGGCGCGTGTCCGGGCCTTTCCGGAACCTGAAATGGTACATCATGGCAGTGACGCTGGGGATCTACTATCTGACCCCCTGGATCCGCTGGGACCGCGGGCCCAGCCTGCCGGATCAGGCGGTGCTGCTGGATCTGGCGGGGCGGCGGTTCTATTTCTTCTGGATCGAGATCTGGCCGCATGAGTTTTACTTTGTGGCCGGCTTGCTGATCATGGCGGGGCTGGGGCTGTTCCTGTTCACCTCGGCGCTGGGCCGGGTCTGGTGCGGCTATGCCTGCCCGCAGACGGTCTGGACCGACCTTTTCATCCTGGTGGAACGCTGGATTGAGGGCGACCGCAACGCCCGCCTGCGCCTGCACCGGCAGAAAAAGATGGATTTCCGCAAGGCGCGGCTGCGCCTGACCAAATGGACCGCCTGGTTCCTCATTGGCCTCGCGACCGGCGGCGCCTGGGTGTTCTATTTCGCCGATGCGCCCACGCTGGCGTATGACCTGGTGACGCTGAACGCGCATCCGGTTGCCTATTCCACCATGCTGGTGCTGACCGCGACGACCTTCCTGTTCGGCGGCTTCGCGCGCGAGCAGATCTGTATCTATGCCTGCCCCTGGCCGCGCATTCAGGCGGCGATGATGGACGAAGACACGCTGACCGTCGGCTACCGCGAGTGGCGCGGCGAGCCGCGCGGCAAGCCGCGCAAGACGGATGCGCCCGGCGAGACGAAAGGCGACTGCATCGACTGCATGGCCTGCGTCAACGTCTGCCCGATGGGCATCGACATCCGCGACGGCCAGCAGATGGAATGCATCACCTGCGCCCTGTGCATCGACGCCTGCGACGACGTGATGGCCAAGATCGGCAAGCCGCGCGGGCTGATCGACTATATGGCGGCCTCGGACGAGGCGGCGGAACGCCAGGGCAAGCCGTCCAAGAACGTCTGGAAACATATCTTCCGGCCGCGCACCATCATGTACACCAGCCTGTGGTCGCTGGTCGGCCTGGGGCTGCTGTTTGCCCTGTTCATCCGCGCCGACATCGAGCTGACGGTGGCACCTGAACGCAACCCGACCTATGTGACGCTGTCGGACGGCTCGATCCGCAACACCTATGACGTGCGCCTGCGCAACAAGCATGGCGAGGACCGGGTGTTCAAACTGTCGATCAAGGGCGATCCCACGATGCGGCTGCAGCTGGAAGGCACCGTCTACCACTCGGTCAACGTGCCCGCCGATACGGCATTGCTGCAGCGGGTCTATATCGTCTCCGCCAAGGGCGCGGCACCGTCGCAGACCGATACCACCCCGGTTCGCATCTGGGTCGAGGATCTGATAAACGGGGAACGGGCCTACAAGGACACCAGCTTTAACGGCAAGGGGAAGTGAACCATGGCCAAGCGCGAACGTGAGTTTACCGGCAAGCACATGCTGATGGTCTTTTGCGGGGCTTTTGCCGTCATCATCGGGGTGAACATCGCCCTGGCGGTGAACGCGGTGAAGACCTTTCCGGGGCTGGAGGTGAAGAACTCCTATATCGCCAGCCAGGAGTTTGACGTGCGCCGTTCCGCGCAGGAGGCGCTGGGCTGGTCGGTCTATGCCTCCTCGGCAGGCGATCAGGTCAAGCTGGAGATCACCGATGCCGACGGCCAGCCGGTGGAGGTCGCCAAGCTGAGCGCGACTTTGGGCCGGGCCACCCATGTGCAGGACGACCAGCAGCCGGAATTCATCTTTGATGGCCAGGCCTATGTGGCGCCGGCCGCGCTTGGCCCCGGCAATTGGAACATCCGCATGGTGGCGCGGGCCAAGGACGGCACCGAGTTCACCCAGCGCGTGATCCTGCATGTGAGAGGGTAAAAGTGTTTGGGATGACGGTGGAGTATTTCGCTAAGGGCAACCCCGGCCGCGGGTGGGGGTATAGCCCCCGCCCGGGGGGGCGGGTCATGCTGGAAGCATGCCTCCGGCATGGGGCTGCCCGGCGTGCCGCCGGGCGGAACGCTTTCAAACTGCTCGTTGGAAAGGCTTTTCGATGACCGCCCAGCTCCGCCCGTCCCTGGCCGCCTGTCCGGCCTGCGTCGCCGCCCCCGAAGGCGGCGTTGAGCAGGCCCCCACCGAGGCCCGGCTGGCGCTGTCGCTGCCGGGCATCCATTGCCAGGCCTGCATCTCGGCGGTGGAGCGGGAGTTGAATGCGCATCCCGGCATCCATTCGGCGCGGGTGAACCTGACGCTGAAGCGGGCGCTGATCGAGGCAGAGCCGGACGTGCGCGCCGCTGATCTGATCCCGGTTCTGGAGAAGGCAGGCTATGAGGCGCATGAGCTGGATCTGGCAGCGCTGGCCGCCACTCAGAACGACAAGGCGGGCCGCGACCTCTTGATGCGGCTGGCGGTGGCCGGCTTTGCCTCGATGAACGTGATGCTGCTGTCGGTGTCGGTCTGGTCCGGTGCGTCTGACGCAACCCGGGATATGTTCCACTGGATCTCTGCCGCGATCACCTTCCCGGCGATCATTTTCTCGGCGCAGCCGTTCTTTGCCAATGCCTGGACCGCATTGCGGGTTGGCCGCCTCAACATGGATGTGCCGATTGTGCTGGCCCTGGTGCTGGCGCTGGTGACCTCGCTGTGGGAAACCTCGCTGTCCGGCGAGCACGCCTATTTCGATGCGGCGCTGACGCTCACCTTCTTCCTGCTGGCGGGCCGCTACCTGGACTACCGCACCCGGGCGGTGGCGCGCTCCGCGGCTGAGGAACTGGCGGCGCTGGAGGTGCCCCGTGCGATCCGGCTGCTGGATGGTGATGAATACGAGGTGCCGGTGGCAGATCTGGCCATCGGCGATCTGATCCTGGTGCGCCCCGGCGGGCGGATGCCGGTGGATGGCGAGATCGTCGAGGGCCAGTCGGAACTGGACCGCTCCCTGCTGACCGGGGAGACGCTGCCGGTGTTTGCAGAGCCGGGCCTTGCGGTTTCCGCCGGTGAAGTGAACCTCACAGGCCCGCTGACCGTCCGCGCCACGGCGGTGGGCGAGGACACTTCGCTGCACCGGATGGCCGATCTGGTCGCCATCGCGGAATCGGGCCGCTCCCGCTACACGTCGCTGGCGGACAGTGCCGCCAAGCTTTATGCGCCCGGCGTGCATATCCTGTCGGCCTTGGCCTTTGCTGGCTGGTACCTGTGGACATTCGACATCCGCATGGCGCTGAACATCGCGGCTGCGGTGCTGATCATCACCTGCCCCTGCGCCTTGGGCCTTGCAGTGCCCGCGGTGACGACCGCCGCCTCGGGCCGGCTGTTCAAGAAGGGCATGCTGATCAAACACGCCACCGCGCTGGAACGGCTGGCAGAAGTGGACACCGTGGTCTTCGACAAGACCGGCACGCTGACCGCGGGCACGCCGGAGGTCACCAATCTCGGCGATCATGGCCGCCGCGATCTGGAGATTGCCCTGGCCCTGGCCGAAGGCTCCGCGCATCCTCTGTCCATGGCGCTGACCCGCGCGGCGCGGGAGGCCGGGATCAAGCCTGCCAGCGTTCAGGACATCACCGAAGTTCCGGGTTACGGCGCTGAAGGGATGTTCCATGGCCACCGTGTCCGCCTGGGCCGTGCCGCTTGGACCGGTGCCAAGCAAGGCAGCCAGACGGCAGCCTGGCTGGACAGCGGGGCAGGGGCGGCGAAAGCGTTCCTGTTCACCGATGCGCTGCGCCCCGGGGCGGCAGAAGCGGTGAAAGCGCTAAAGGCGGCCGGCAAGGACGTGCTGCTGATCTCCGGCGACACCACCGGCGCGGTGGAGGATCTGGCCGGGCGGCTGGGCATCGCCAAGTGGGTGGCCGAAGCGCTGCCCGCCGACAAATCCGCCCGGGTGCAGCAGCTGGCAGATCAGGGCAGGAAAGTGCTGATGGTGGGCGACGGCCTCAACGACACTGCGGCGCTGGCGGCGGCGCATGTCTCGGTCTCGCCGGCCTCGGCGCTGGATGCGGCGCGGGTAGCCTCGGACATCGTGCTCCTGGGCCAGGACCTTGAGCCCATTGCCGAGGCCTGCGGTGTGGCGCAGAAGGCCACCCGCCGCATCCGCGAGAACTTCCGTATTGCCACGCTGTATAACGTGATTGCGGTGCCGCTGGCGATTGCCGGGCTGGCGACGCCCTTGATTGCGGCGCTGGCGATGTCTACCTCTTCCATAACCGTCTCTCTCAACGCGCTGCGGCTGCGCTGAGCCTGCCCTGCCGGACCCGCCCGCCAAGGAACCGCCCATGAGTGTTCTCGCCTATCTGATCCCGATTTCGCTGATCCTCGGCTCGGTGGGGCTGGCGGCCTTTGTCTACACGGTGCGCAGCAACCAGTATGACGATCCCGAAGGCGACGCCCGCCGGATCCTCAGCGATGACTGGGACGACAAGCCCAAGCCCTGATCCGGCCCAAGCCCTGATCCGTCCGGCCGCTGCACAGCAAACAAGCCCTCCCGCCCCCGCAGTTGCCCCGGCTGGCGCCAGAGCCCTTGGCGGGGTTGGGCGTGGCACCGCGCCCTGCGCGGTGCCACGCCCAACGGGCGCCGGTCTTTTCGCAGAAAAGGCTGGCGGCGGGCGGGAGAACCTGCCTGATCCTGGGTTTCCGGCACGAAAAAAAGGCGCCTGATAAGGCGCCTTTCCGGATGCGTGCTGCGGGCATTGCTCAGGACGGGCCGATCGGCTTGCAGGCGACGTTGCGGGCATTCAGGCGGCGGCAGGCGCGTTCGGCACGCTCCTGCGTCATGCCGAGGAAATTCGCCTCGAACCCGCGCCGGGTCTTGGCCACCTTGCGCAAGCTGCCGTCCAGCGTCTCCAGTTCCGACAATGCGGTGCGCAGCAGCACCTTCTCGGCCTGGTAGCGGCTGGTGTAGAGGCCGACGTTGACCCCCCAATAGCGCCCGCCCGAGGTGGAAAGGCGGGTGACCACCACCGGCTCCGGCTCCACAGAGGCCTCTGCCAGCGCCAGGCTGGCGGGGCGCGCAACCGGGCGCAGGGTACTGGCGGAGGCCTTTTGAACCGCGGGCAGAATGGCGGCCTGAACCGCTGCCGGGGCAGGCTCCGGCTCCGCCTCGGCTTCTGCCAGGGCAACCGCAATGCTGTTGCGCAGCGCGTCGCCCTGCACCGCGCCTTCGGCGCTGACGGGCTGGACGTTTTCGATCTTCTCTGCCTGCGGCTCAGGGACAGAGGCCGCTTCACCAGGCTCTGCCGGCGGGGTCTGCAAGGCTTCCTCCAGCGCGGCGGTCAGAACCGGCGATTCGCTGCTGCCCGGGCGCGTCTTGGGGCGCAGGCTGGTGTTGACCTGGCCGCTTACACGGATGGTCTTGCCGGCCGCTTCTTCGGAACTGCCGCTGCCGGCATCGGCCACAATCACGCCGGCCCCCTGGTAGGCGGGCCGTGCCGGGCGGCGCAGCTTGGCGCGCGAGGGCGCACGGCGGAAGCCGAGGTCCAGCAGTTCCGCCACCTTGGCGTTGCGCGACGTGGTCGACTTGCCGCCGAACACCGTGGCGATGATGCGTTCGTTGCCGCGTTTGGCCGAAGCCACCAGGTTGAAGCCCGCCGCACGGGTATAGCCGGTCTTGATGCCGTCGGCGCCGCGGTAATTGGCCAGCAGGCGGCGGTTGGTATTGGGCACTTCGCGGATGCCCGCATGGGTCGAGCGGCGCGAGAACAGATTGTAGTACTCGGGGTAATCATAGAGCAGATGCCGCCCCAGCGTGGTCATGTCGCGCGCGGTCGACAGATGCCCGCTGGCGGTCAGGCCATGGGCGTTCTTGAAGGTGGTGCGGCTCATCCCCAGCGCCTTGGCGGTGCGGTTCATGCGGCGGGCAAAGGCCGCCTCGGAGCCGGACAGCGTCTCGCCGATGGCGGTGGCGGCGTCATTGGCGGACTTTACGGCTGCGGCACGGATCAGGTAGCGGAAGGCAATCCGCTGGCCGGATTTCAGCCCCAGTTTCGAGGGCGGCTCAGCCGCGGCATTGCGGGAGATCTTCACCTTGGTGTCGAGGGTGATCTCGCCGTTCCTGACCGCCTCAAACGCGATGTAGAGCGTCATCATCTTGGTCAGCGAGGCCGGGTGCAGCCGGGTGTCGGCATTGCGCGAATGCAGCACCTCGCCGGTGCGGGAATCGATCACCATCGCCGCATAAGGCGCTGCCGCCGCCCGCTGCGGCGCCAGCCCCAGTATCAGAATTGCAAGGAAAACCCCTGCCGCGGCCCATGCGCGTGCTGTCCATAGGGAACGGAGTCGGGAATCCCGGCCTGACGCCGGTTTGACCTGCGTGATCACTGCCATGTTTGCCTCGTGCCGCCGGTTTTCCGGCTGGCCTTTTTGCCTGTTGACGAAAGCCTAACACAGGGTTTGCGCGGAATAAACAGCGGTGAAAACAGCCTGTCTGGCCCGCTGCCACCGTTAGGCCGGCATCTTGTAGGTAGACCTAGCCCGGCCGCTAGATGCGGCAAGTCCTAACAAATGGTTATCAAAAAAAGTTGCAAACCAGCCCTGCGGAGCCTGCCTTTAACGGGGCGGAACGGGCTGTCTAGCAGCCCATGAGGGTCAGGGGCGGTGGGAATTGGTCACATAATGCGGCGTTGAGTAGCTGAGGCCGAGAGAGAATTCGCAAGGCTGTTTCAGCTGCGCCTTGATGCGGGTCTCCAAGTCGTTCAGCAGCGCCTGCGAGAAGGCCGCGTCCCGGTGCGGCTTGGTCAGCAGCGCCACGTTGATGGCGATATGGCTGTGGTGGAACTGGCTGGTGGGATAGGCCCGCCCCTTGCAGGCGCCGGCACCGCTGTCATGCTCCAGGATGATGGCTTCGATCCCGGCGAGGATCGCCCCCGCATCAATGTCCAGGTCGCTGGAGTATTTCAGTTCGGCGTGCGGCATGTCCCGGGGCTCCCTTGGCTGTTGGGATGGAGTTAGGCCATCAAGGGACGAATGAAAAGCGTATGAAGACCCGCAATGAGGGCAGCACCCGCCTTTGGGGCAAGGCTGCCGCATCCGGGGGATACGGAATTCGGGCGCGAATTCCGTCTTGAAATCCTGCGAGGATTTCAGGCCCGTTTCGGGTAGAAGCCTTCGGTTCCCCCCGCGGTATCCGGTTTCCGCGCCGGAAACCGGGCCGAATTCCTCGCAGGAATTCGACCTGTCCCGCATTGGCGATGGCCATCACATTGGGGCGGAGCGGGCGGTCCGGGCGCGGGATAAAGTCAGCCCAGGCTCTCCACCAGTTCGGCCAGGCCGCTCAGGTCGGCGATTTCTGTATAGCGCGGGCTGTGCTCCGGCGCTTCGGCGTGCTCCACCTCCCAGACCAGCCCATGCGGCACATAGGTGCCCCAGCCGCCGGCCTTGATCACCGGCACCACGTCGGAACGCATGGAATTGCCCACCATCATCGCCGTCTCCGGGCCGTCGCCGTGGCGGTTGAAGATCTCGACATAAACGTCCGGCGTTTTCTCCGAGACCACCTCGACCCCGTCAAAGAGATCGCCCAGGCCCGATTGCGCCAGCTTGCGCTCCTGGTCCAGCAGATCGCCCTTGGTGATCAGCACCACGGTATAGCGCCCGGCCACCGCCTCCACCGCTTCGCGGGCGTGGGGCAACAGCTCGATCGGGTAAGAGAGCATCATCTGGCCCGCGGTGATCAGTTCCTTCACCACCGACGCCGGCACCCGTTCGCCGGTCACCTCGATCGCGGTTTCGATCATCGAAAGGGTAAAGCCCTTCACCCCGTAGCCATAGCGGCCGAGGTTGCGCTTTTCGGCGTCCAGCAGCAGGCGTTCCAGCTGCTCGGGGCCGATGTCCGCGGGCGTGTGATCCATCAGCAATTCGGCGAATTTTTCCTGCGTGACGCGGAAGAAACGCTCGTTGTGCCATAGGGTGTCGTCGGCATCAAAGCCGATTGTTGTCAAATTTCCTGTCAATCTGCGTGTCTCAGTCTCTTTTCCTAAACACTATAGAGGCTATATAAGCGTCACAGTTAATTCCACGTATCTTTGGATCAAACCGCCCATGCTGCTGCAGCCCGTAATGATGACGGATCATTCCGACGACGATACCGATACTGGCGTCCTGACCAAGACAAAGCCGAAGACCAAGCGCCCGCCGCGCTACAAGGTGCTGCTGCTGAACGACGACTACACGCCGATGGAGTTTGTCGTCATGGTGCTGGAGCGGTTCTTTGGCATGACCCATGCGCAGGCGTTCGAGATCATGCTGACGGTGCACAAAAAAGGCGTTGCCGTGGTCGGTGTGTTCAGCCATGAGATCGCCGAAACCAAGGTCGGCCAGGTGATGGATTTTGCCCGCCGCCATCAGCACCCGCTGCAGTGCACCATGGAAAAAGAAGAATAAAGAGGCTCTTAGATGTCTGTCCGCTTGTCACTGGCCGCCCAATCGGGCGGCTTTGCCGTTCCGGCTGAGGGCCGTATTGCTGTCTTCCACCCGCGCAGCGAACATGACCTGTCGGCGCTGCCCAAGGATCAGGGTCTGGTCATTCAGCCGTTCCGCCCCGATCACGATCATTTCACGGGCCAGGGTTATGCCTGCGCACCGGCGCTGGAGGCGGGCGGGGAATTTGCCGCTGCCGTGGTGTTCCTGCCGCGGGCCAAGGCGCTGGCGCGGATGCTGGTGGCGCAGGCCGCGGCTGCGACGCAAGGCCAGGTGCTGATCGACGGCGCCAAGACCGAGGGGGTTGATTCGCTCCTGAAGGCGCTGCGCCAGCGGACCGAGCCTTCGGCGCCGGTCTCCAAGGCGCACGGCAAGGTGTTCTGGATCGACGGCGGCACGGATCTGGCGGACTGGCTGCCGGGAGAAAACCAGCCGGTTGAGGGCTTTGTAACCGCGCCGGGTGTGTTCTCGGCGGATGGAATCGATCCGGCCTCCAGAATGCTGGCAGAGATGCTGCCTGCGAAACTGGGCCGCTGCGTTGCCGATCTGGGGGCGGGCTGGGGCTACCTGTCTGCCCAGGTGCTGCAGCGCGAGGGCGTCGAGGAACTGCACCTGGCCGAAGCCGACTACCACGCGCTGGCCTGCGCGCGGCAAAACGTTGCAGATGCCCGGGCGCAGTTTCACTGGGCCGATGCCCGCAGCTGGAAAGCGCCGGGCCCGGTGAACACGGTGGTGATGAACCCGCCCTTCCACTCTGGCCGCGCCGCTGAACCGGCGCTGGGCCAGGCCTTCATCGGCGCCGCAGCAGCAATGCTGGCACCCAACGGCAGCCTGTGGCTGGTGGCCAACCGGCATCTGCCCTATGAAACCGCGCTGGGTGAACGCTTTGCCCAGGTGCGCGAGGAGGGCGGCGACAACCGCTTCAAGATCCTGCACGCCAGCAGGCCAAAACGCGCGCGCAAGTAACGGCGCATACCGTGGAATGCCGGTTTTCAAACCGGCAGGCGCGGTCTAACGTGCCAGGAAAACGCCCCCAGGGAGTGTCTGCACATGTCCTTTTCCATCTCCGGCAAGACTGCCATTGTGACCGGCTCCGCCAGCGGCATCGGCCTGGCCATCGGCAAGCAGTTTGCCGATGCTGGCGCCAATGTGATGTTTGCGGATGCCAGCGAGGCGCAGCTGGTGGCCGAGCTGGGCGAGCAGGCCGAGGAAAGCAATATCCGCTATTTCGCCGGCGACCTGCGCGAGCGGCTGACCATCGCCAACCTGCTGTCCGCCACCATCGACGCCTTTGACGGTGTCGACATCCTGGTCAATGGCGCCCGCCAGATGGTGGCCACCGATCCGCTGGACCCAAGCGATGACACGCTGGACCAGCTCCTGACCCAAAGCCTGCTGCCCACCGTGCGCCTGTCGCAGCAGGTGGCCAAGCGGATGATCAAACAGGGCGAGGAGGAGGAGGACGCAGAGCGGGCGCTGGGCAGCATCATCAACCTCTCCTCGATTGCCGCCCGCCGCACCCACCCGGAGCTGATGGCCTATTCGGTTGCCTCGGCAGCGCTGGATCAGGCCACCCGGTCGTTGTCGGTGGCGCTGGCGCCGCACCGGATCCGGGTGAACTCGATTGCCTTTGGCTCGGTGATGAGCGCGTCGATGCGGACCACCCTCAAGGACAACCGCAGCTACCGCCAGGATATCGAGGCGCATACGCCGCTGAGCCGCATTGCCTCGCCCACCGAATTGACCGAAACCGCGCAGTATCTGGCCTCCGACGCCTCCGGCTTCATGACCGGCCAGGTGCTGACGCTGGACGGCGGCCGCACGCTGCTGGATCCGGTGGCCGCACCGGTCCACTGACGGGCCGGCAGATAACAAGAAAGACCCCCTATGACCGCTGAGATGACAGAAGAAAAGGCCCGGGCGGCCGCCTGGTTCCGGGATTTGCGCGACCAGATCGTTGCGGCCTTTGAAGGGCTGGAGGTGAGCCACAGCGAAGGTCCTTTCTCGGATATGGCGCCGGGCCGGTTCGAGGTGACGGAGACCAAGCGCACGTCTGACGATGGTTCGGATGCCGGCGGCGGGCTGATGAGCGTGATGCGCGGCGGCCGGGTGTTCGAGAAGGTCGGCGTCAATATCTCCGAAGTCTACGGCACCCTGGGCGCGCGCGCCCAGAACGCCATGGCCGCGCGCAAGGGCATTCCGGGCATGAAGGACGATCCGCGGTTCTGGGCCTCGGGCATTTCGCTGGTCGCCCATATGCGCAATCCGCATGTGCCCGCTGTCCACATGAACACCCGCATGTTCTGGACCCCGCACGCCTGGTGGTTCGGCGGCGGCTCGGACCTGAACCCGTGCATCGAATACGATGAGGACACCGCGCATTTCCACGGCGTCCAGAAGCAGTATCTGGACCCGCATGGGGAGGATCAGTATCCGCGGCTCAAGGCATGGGCGGATGAGTATTTCTACATTCCCCACCGGGCGCGCGCCCGCGGCGTCGGCGGCATCTTTATGGATGACCAGAACTCCGGCGACTGGGCGGCGGATTTTGCCCTGACCCGGGACATCGGCCGCGCCTTCCTGCCGGCCTTTGTGCCGCTGGTCGAAAAACGCCGGGTGCAGGCGTTTGATGACGCGGACAAGGACGCACAGCTCATTCACCGCGGCCTCTACGCGGAATACAATCTGGTCTATGACCGCGGCACCAAGTTCGGGCTGGAGACCGGCCATGACGCCAACGCGGTGCTGATGAGCCTGCCGCCTCTGGCCAAATGGGTCTGAACTGGCTCCGCCATTGAACCTCTGCAAGCGCGCCGCCCCCAAGCGGCGCGTTTTTGTCTTGCGGCGGATTTATGCTGATTTGCCGCCGCGGCCCGCGACATCGCGCCCGGCTGCGCTAAAGTGAAAGGGAACAGGCAAGAAAAGAGCAGCAATCACACAAGGCAAGGCAGGGGGCATTTCACATGCGCGGGCTGGTTCTGGGGGTATTGGCTTTGGCACTGGCAGCGGGATGCGGCCGCCCGCCGGAGAGGAGCGCAAGCGCCCCGGAGGTCACCCGGCTGGAGCCTGCCAATGCGCGAACCGCGTCCTTGCGGACCTATCCCCGGTTCGGCGACAGCGACCCGTTTGACTGGCAGGGCCGCAAGCCCTGGTCTTACCCGGTGCACGGCATTGACGTCTCTCGCTACCAGGGCGAGGTGGACTGGCGCCAGGTGCGCCGCGCGGGCGTGGGGTTTGCCTATATCAAGGCAACCGAGGGCGGCGACCACGCCGACCCGCGCTTCCGCGAGAACTGGCAGGGCGCCCGCAATGCAGGCCTGCCGCGCGGCGCCTATCATTATTACTATTTCTGCCGCCCGGCGGCCGAGCAGGCGCGCTGGTTCATCAAGCACGTGCCGAGCGACGCCAACGCGCTGCCGCCGGTCTTGGACATGGAATGGAACCACCGCTCCCGCACCTGCAAGCTGCGCCCCGACGGTGCCACTGTCAGGGCCGAAGCACGCAAGTTCCTGAACATCCTGGAGCGCCACTACGGCAAGCGCCCGGTGGTCTATACGACAGTGGATTTCTACCGCGACACCGGTATCGGGCGGCTGAGCGGCACCGAGTTCTGGCTGCGCTCCGTGGCGGGCCACCCGCGCGAAGTCTACCCGGGCGAGGCTTGGAGCTTCTGGCAGTATTCCGGCACCGGCCAGGTTCCGGGGGTGGAGGGGGATGTGGACCTCAATACCTTCCGCGGCAGCCCGGACAGCTGGCTCAGGTGGTCGGGGCAAATCTAGCGCCGGCAGGAGGTATTGCCCCCTCGCGCCTTGGGCGCACACCCCCAGGATACTTAGGGCCAGAGGAAAAGCCGGCCTCTTCCTCTGGCCCCAAATATCTACCGTGTTGTTTCAGTCAACACATCAAACCACGCAAGCCTGGGCAAAAAGCGCTCCGATGGATGAGGTCTGCGCGCTTTTGCCCAGGCGATTTCAGCAGTGCTGCCGTTCATTCTTAGCGCGGTGGATTCAACGAACGAGCCCAAAGTGCGGAATGCTGCACTTTGCACGAATGCCGGTTTTTCTAATCAGCTTGCCGAGAGGCTTCTGCACTCGCTTCTGCGTCGTTGTAGCCGTTCTTTTGCTTCTTGTTGAAGGGCTTCACATAAATTGCCGGAATGATCCGGGCTCAAACCCCAGGCCGCGCAGGCTGCGGCCGGCAATGTGCGCACTCAGGCAGGCCTCCATCCCGGCAATACAGCGTGGCAGCTTTTCAAACGCCGGCATCAATGCCATCCGTTTGATTTTCTTGCGCAACACAAGCCGGCCTTCACAATCAAAGCTGACCAAGTGAAAGACGTCTTTGCCAATACCGATGCCAATCGGCTGCAGCTCATCAAAGCCCTTTTTCGCCATGCTGCTTCACCAGTTTGCAGAAATAGGCAAAGCCTAACCTGCTGGGTGAAGCAGCCGGTACATCCCATTAGTTGCCGTCACCTGCCAGCCTTGGATGCTGCAAACGTAATGGCCGCTCGCCGCCCAAAGCAGGCACATTCAAACCGCAAATAGGAAAACTAGCGCCAAAATCAAAAACACTTAGAAACGGGTGCCAAACTGAAAGAGGGCTCGTCAAGCAAGGCGTCCACCAAGCAGCAGTCCGCAGCCGCGAGGCTGCGGAGCCTCGTTGGTCAGGCCGGAACGATGACGCCGGGAAGATCGTTCACAAGCATCGTGTCATTCGGCTGAAAATGGATGACAGACCGGATCGACTTGCCCGCGTGCAGCAGGTCAAAGGCAGTGTTGATCTGGTCGTGTGTCATATTATGGGTGATATAGGGATCGACGTCGAAGTCGCCGCGCAGCCATTCATCCACCATGCCCGGCAGTTCGCTGCGCCCCAGCACGCCGCCAAAGGCGGAGCCGCGCCACACCCGGCCGGTGACCAGCTGGAAGGGGCGTGTGGCAATTTCCTCACCTGCGCCCGCCACGCCGATCACGGTGCATTCACCCCAGCCCTTGTGGCAGCACTCCAGTGCCGCGCGTATCACATCAACGTTGCCGATGCACTCAAAAGAGTAGTCGACACCGCCGTTGGTCATCTCGATGATGACATCCTGAATCGGCTGCGGGAAATCAGACGGGTTGATGCACTCGGTGGCGCCAAGGTTCTGGGCCAGCGGGAACTTGTTGGGGTTGGTGTCAATGCCGATGATACGGCCCGCGCCGACCATTTTCGCGCCCTGGATTGCGGCCATGCCAACCGCGCCAAGGCCAAAGATCGCCACGGTCGAACCCGGCTCAACCTTTGCCGTATTGCGCACGGCGCCGATGCCGGTGGGGACGGCACAGCCCATGACGCTTGCTTTGGCCAGCGGCGCGTCCTTCGAGATCTTGGCAACCGCGATCTCCGGCAGGACGGTGTATTCGCTGAAAGTCGAGGTGCCCATGTAGTGATGGATCATTTTGCCCTTGTAGGAGAACCGCGAGGTTCCGTCGGGCATCAGCCCCTGGCCCTGGGTCTTGCGGATCGTCTGGCAGAGGTTGGTCTTGCCGGACTTGATGAAGGGGCAGTCGGGGTCCTCGGGTGTGTAGAGCGGAATCACGTGGTCGCCGGGCATCACAGAGGTCACGCCGCGGCCGACCTCCTCGACGATGCCGACGCCTTCATGGCCCAGAACCGCGGGAAACAGCCCCTCGGGATCGCGGCCCGACAAGGTGAACATGTCGGTGTGGCACAGGCTGGTGGTCACGATGCGAACCAGGACTTCGCCTTCCTTGGGGCCTTCCAGATCGATTTCCTCAATCTCCAAGGGCCGGTTGGGTTCCCAGGCAATGGCTGCACGGGTCTTCATGGCAGTGCTCCTTCTTCTATTTGGCAGATTGAAATGTTATATCGTAACTAACTTGCGCCAAAGGCTGCCAACCGGGCAAATCTGGCCATTCGGCACGTCAAACCGGCCCAAAAGGACAGACGCATGGCCCAGACTGCAATCTCTTTGCCAGAGAACAGCCGTTCCGTGGCGCTGGTGGTTTATCCGGGCTTCAAAGCGCCTGAGGCGGTTGGCGTGCTTGCTGTGCTGAATTACGCTGGCCAGCATCTGCAGGGCGCCGGATTGAACGGTGGGAATGACGTGACCATTGCCGCCCCCGAACCAGGCGCGGTGCGCTCGGACACGCTGATGTCTCTGGATGCCAGTACAACCCTGCCGGAAGCAGCGCCGCTGGACACAGTGTTCATTGTCGGTGCCCAGGAAATCGAGCTTGTCCTGACACGGGAGGCTGCGCTGGTGGATTGGTGCAGGCGGCGGGCCCATGAGGCCGAGCGCTTTGCAGCCCTTTGCACCGGCAGCTTCATTCTTGCCGCCGCCGGGCTTCTGGATGGGCGCAAGACCGCCACGCACTGGAACTATGCGGCCCGCCTGCAAGCACTTTTCCCTGAGGCCGATGTCGATGCCAATGCAATCTTTGTACAGGACGGAACGCTGTGGACGTCGGCAGGGGTCACGGCGGCAATTGACCTTGCGCTGGCCTTTGTGGAGCAGGATTTCGGGCGTGATATTGCGCTGAGGGTGGCGCGCGACATGGTCATGTATCTCAAGCGGCCGGGCGGGCAATCCCAGTTCAGCACGATGCTGACGGGCCAGATGAGCGGCTCTTCGGGCATGCGTGATATCCAGACCTGGCTGAGCCTGCGGTTTGATCAGCCGATGACGCTGGACGATATGGCTGCGCAGGCCAAGATGAGTGTCCGCAGCTTCACGCGCGCCTTTACTGCCGCGTTTGGAGTGACGCCGGTGGCTTATCTCGAAAGCCTGCGTTGCGACCGGGCCAAGACGCTGCTTCTAGATTTTGATTTGCCGATGAAAACTGTGGCCTTCAGATCGGGGTTCAGCTCAGACGAGCAGATGCGCAAGGTGTTCCGCCGACGCTTCTCGTTGTCGCCCCGTGACTACCGGGCAAGGTTCAAGACGGCTGGCATGGCACCGGGCTGATACCCTTCCTGCTTTCGTCAGTGGAAGGTTTCCTGGGGCTCATGATCCATGGCCGGGTCGATCACCGCAAGAAAACGGGTTTCGCCCGTGCCCTCGATTGGCGGGGACCGGTGCAGCAATCCGGTTTGCTCTTTGCCAGGCCAGCGGCGGCCGCGCAGCAAGACAGCGCTGCCCGGCGACACCGACAGCGGCGCGGCTTCGGCACCGGGCTGGGCAAGCTGGGTTCCTGCCCCCCGGTAGGTGCAAAGCATCCGGGCCGTCATATTGTCGACATGGAACTTGCGGCAGGCGTTTGTCGAGACCACTTCCAGACGCACATGCAGCAGCGGTGTCTCCATGATCTCGCTCATAAGGAACCCAAGCGCGGCGATGTCGCCTGCCAGCATGTCCCGCTCCGGCCCGGCGGGCGTTCCGGCCAGACCGCAGGCCGCCTGAATGCACCCTTCCAGCGCATCGACGCCAACAAGGCTGCGCAGTTTCGGCAATTTTGCCGGCGGCAGCCCTGAGATCCAGTTGGCAAACTCAGGCGCCGGGCCGCGCTGCCAGATTGCCGCCGCAACACCCGGCTGTTTAATTCCGGACAAGGCCGATGCATCGCGCGCCTGCAGCACAGAGCAGGCTTCGCCGCGGGTGGGAAAATCAACAACGTTCATGCTTTTAAACCCTTTCGGCATACCGGCGGGAAACGCGGGACAGCGGGCTGCATTGCTTTGCCTCTGATGTGCATGTTCATAGCAGACCGCTTTCTGCCTGAGCCGCTTCCGGTGGCTGTGCATCCTGCGTCAGAAGTGTGATGGCTTCGGACAATGGCAGCGTCTGCGTCTTGGCCGCGCCATGGCGGCGGATGGTGACGGTCCGCTCCTCTGCCTCGCGCATGCCTAGGGCGATCTGGACGGGGATTTTCTTTAGCGCGTGTTCGCGCACCTTGTAGCCGATTTTCTCGTTGCGCAGGTCCGTCTCCACCCGCAGCCCGGCGGCGCGCATGGCTTGTGCCGCTTCCTTGGCCCAGTCATCGGCAGCACCGGTGATGGTTGCGGCGACCACCTGGACCGGTGCCAGCCACAGTGGCAGATGGCCCGCGTGGTGTTCGATCAGGATGCCGGTGAAACGCTCCAGAGACCCGAACAGCGCCCGGTGCAGCATAACCGGCGGGAGCTTTTCGCCCGTGGCCGCCACATAGGACGACCCGAAGCGCTCAGGCAGGTTGAAATCCACCTGCAGCGTGCCGCATTGCCAATCCCGCCCGATGGCATCGCGCAGGACATATTCCAGCTTGGGCCCGTAAAACGCGCCTTCGCCTTCGAACAGAGTGTATTCATGCCCTGAGGCCTCCAACGCTTCACGCAGGGCATCTTCGGCACGATCCCAGCTTTCCTCGCTGCCAATCCGGTTTTCCGGCCGGGTGGACAGCTTGATGCGGACATCCTCAAAGCCGAAATCGCGGTAGATGGACAGAACCAGGTCGTTGACCTTCAGGCACTCCTCAGTGAGCTGCTCAGGCGTGCAGTAGATATGCGCATCATCCTGGGTAAAGCTACGCACCCGCAGAAGCCCGTGCAGCGCGCCGGACGGCTCATAGCGATGCACCTTGCCGAATTCGGCGAGCTTCAGCGGCAGGTCGCGGTAGCTTTTGGTGCCTTGCCCGTAGATCAGCATGTGGCCAGGGCAGTTCATCGGCTTCAGCGCGTAGTCGCGGTCATCCTCGGTTTGCGCCAGGAACATGTTGGCGCGGTAGTTCTGCCAATGGCCCGAGGTTTCCCACAGCGCGCGGTCCATGATGTCGGGCGAGTTCACCTCGGCATAACCCGCCGCCTCCTGACGGTCGCGCATGTAGCCGATCAGGGTCTGAAACAGGCGCCAGCCGTTCGGATGCCAGAAGATGGAACCCGGCGCGACCTCTTCGAAATGAAACAGGTCCATTTCGCGCCCCAGGCGCCGGTGGTCGCGCTTCTCAGCCTCGGCCATCATTGTCAGATGCGCATCCAGATCAGCCTTGGAGGCGAAGGCCACGCCATAGATCCGGCTGAGCATCGGATTGTTGGCATCGCCGCGCCAATAGGCCCCGGCAACCCGCGTCAGTTTGAAGGCCGCGCCCGCGTCGCCTGTGTGGCGCATATGCGGGCCGCGGCAGAGATCCAGCCAATCACCCTGCCGGTAGATGGTCACCGGCTCGCCCTCGGGGATCGCATCCAGCAGGGCCAGCTTGTAGCTCTCGCCTGCGGCTTCGAAATGCGCGCGCGCCTGGCCGCGGGTCCAGGTCTCGCACACGAAGGGCGTGCGGCTTGCGATGATCTCGCGCATTTTGGCTTCGATCACCGGCAGGTCTTCGGGCGTGAAGGGCGTCTCACGCTCGAAGTCGTAGTAGAAGCCATGTTCGATTGCCGGGCCGATGGCTGTCCGGGTTCCGGGCCAGAGCGTTTGCACGGCTTCTGCCAGCACATGGGCCAGGTCATGGCGGATCAGCTCCAGCGCGCGGGGGTCATCGCGGGAGACAAGCTCCACCGCGGCCCCATCAGGGAGAGGCGCCGACAGATCGGCCAGATGCCCGTCGACCGCTGCTGCCACAGTGCGTTTTGCCAGACTGGGGCTGATCGCTGCGGCCAAGTCAGCGGCAGTCGCGCCAGCAGAGAGCGCGCGGGCTGCCCCATCGGGCAAGTGAACATGGATCATAGTGTTTGCTTCCTCGGTTGTGCGGGCAGCGCCGGACTTTGCTCCGGCCCGCTCCATGGGGTGCAGCGTTTCATCGGTGCAAGGCATCGGGTTGAAACAAGCGCAGGGTCACAAGGCCTCCGCGCTCAGGGTGTGAACGGTTATCCCCTGGGTCTCGTCCCCTTCCTTTGGACGCATGCGCAGCATGGCCAGGCTTTGTTCCAGATCCTCCAGCGGGAAGTCCCGGGCGATCACAACAACGCGGCTGGTATGGTCGCCTTCCGGCCAGTCCTTCAGGGGCACAGGGGGTTCGAAAATGTGCTGAACGCCGTGAAAGACAAAGGGCGTCGGCACATCCTCGATGTGGACAATGCCTTTCAGCCGCAGGATGTCCGAGCCGCGCAAAGCGATGAGCGTATCCAGCCAGAAATCAAAAACCCTGGCCGGGATCGGCGTGCCGATTGCTGCCGATGCGGTGACGATCCTGCTGTCGGCGGCATGATGCGAAGGGGCGCCGATTTCCAGCACCGGGTCCGGCTGCGGCAGGGCAAATCCGGAAAGCCCCGCCAAAGGATCTGCGGGAGCGGTGGCGGCGGACGCGGCAAGCCAGTCCAGGGCGTGGCTGCGTGATGTCTCCTGCCGCATGGCGCTTAAGCGGAACAGTGCCCCGGAGGGCACGGCTCCATGCTCAGCTTCGACCCGCTGAGCGCCCGGGTTCAGCCGGTCAAGCCGCCGCGCCAGTGCCCGTTTGGCAGCCCGGTTTGCCAGATCCCGCTTGGTCAGAACAATCCGGTCGGCCATGGCAACCTGTGCCTGCGCCTCGGCGTGCTGGTTCAGCGTGTCATCGCCTAGTACGGAATTGACGGCCGTGACGATGCCATCCAAAGTGAAGTTCGGCGCGAGATCCTTGTCGATCAGCAAGGTGTGGTGGACGGGTCCCGGATCTGCCAGCCCGGTTGTTTCGATCACCACGCGGTCAAACGCCAGTTCCCCATTTGTGCGGCGTTCAAGCAAGGACATCAGAGTCCTCGGCAAATCACCCCGGATCGAGCAGCAAATGCACCCAGCTGCCATCAGAACCACATCTTCGGCGGTTTCCTCGATCAGATCATGATCCAGGCCGGCATCGCCGAATTCATTCACAACAACTGCGATGCGGCCTGCTGCGGGGTCATGAAGCAGGCGGTTCAAAAGCGTCGTTTTTCCCGCGCCCAAAAAGCCGGTGAGCAAGGTGACAGGTATCTGGTTTTGCATGTCTTGCCGCTCTTTCGGGTTGCGAAGCATGATTGACCGTGCTTGTTATGGTATAACATATCTAATAGCAAGGCACCCAAGTGGACAATATTCGTTTCGCCCCCCGCCAATCGGTCGAGGAAGTCGAAGAGGGCAATGTTCTGGCACCCAAGTTCGGCCCCGACGGGCTCATGCCCTGCATCACCATGGACGCAGACAGCGGCGAGGTTCTGATGCTGGGCTGGATGACTGCAGAGGCCCTGCGGCTGACGCTGGCAACTGGCGAGGCGCATTACTTCAGCCGGGCGCGTCAGACGCTCTGGCACAAGGGGGCAGCATCCGGCCTGGTCCAGCAAGTTGTCGAAGCCCGTATTGATGACGACCAGGACGCCGTCTGGCTGCGTGTGGCGGTCGCAGGCTCAGGTGCGTCCTGCCATGTGGGCTACCGTTCCTGCTTCTACCGTGCAGTTCCCACCGGCAGCGATGCAGGCGCCCCGCTGGTTTTCAAGGAAGACCGGAAGAGCTTTGATCCAGCCGCCGCCTATGGCGATGCACCGAACCCGACGCAGCTGTGAGCTTTGCCGCCCAAATCAAAGGGAAAGCAGCCGCACTGTGGCATATCCAGCGCGTAAAGCGCATGGTGCGTGAAATGGCCGGTGCCGGGCAGCTTGCCCTGATTACCGTTGTCGAAATCGACTGCGACGATCCCGGTTGCCCGGGACCGGCCACCCAAATCACCATCCTGGGCGCAGATTTAGTCCGCCGGGGTTTCACCATCCATCAGCCGGTTCATGCAATCCGGGCTGCGGATCTATCGGCAATCCGGACCTAAGGCCTGATTTGCTCGCCGAAAGCTGCGGGTCTGCTTCATTTGCCTGCAAGCGGTTCACAGCAACGCAGCTTTGCCGCCGCAAGCTGTCCACTCCCTTGCAAGCCCTTTATGGGCAATTCTTAAGCGCTGCCATGACGCCTCCCAAGGGACCGCTCGCAGCCGCCTCGGCAAGTTCTAGCACGGCCCGGCTCCCACCGGGCAGGTTTGATAGTGCAGTTTACCAACCTAGTTTGACGGAGCTGCCCCGTGCGGCAACCGGCGTTCGCCCTGCGTACGCTGAGGAAGATCGCGTCCGCCTCGCACGATACCCGCGGCCCTACAGCCGGGAAGGCGCCTGAATCCGGACCAATCAGGAGACACGTGATGACCACATGCAATGGTCCAAAGCACAAGAACCACACCCATGAACATGGGCCCGGATGCGGCCATACAGCTGTTCGCCACGGCGATCACATCGACTGCATCCATGATGGCCGCCTCCATCACCCGCACGAAGATCATGTGGACGAACACGAGATTGAAGTCTCTGACGCGAACCCCGACGCCTGCGCGCCGATTGCCGCTGATCGCCTTGGCCACGAAGAAGGCCATGTGCATGGCCCCGGGTGCGGGCATGAGGCTGTCCCTCATGGCGGTCACGTTTGTTATCTGGCCGATGGCCGGTTGCATCATCCGCATGATGGTCACTGCGATGACCACGGGCCGCTGGAAGTGGTTGACTGATCCGGTCTTGCCTGCGACCTGCAGGCTTGGACTTTGCGTCCCGCTCTTCATGAGCCTGGCTTTGGCTGAGGTTGCGTGAAACCGGTTAACTGCGGATACGGCAACCCGTGTCGAAACATTTAGAGGTGTGAGCGCGTGAGCGTACTTAGTGCTCTCAGAAGCACTTGCCCCGGTCTACTTTCTGCAACTCTGCAAATAGCGCTTTCTGCGCAAAGCAGACGCACGGGAATGACCTCGCTGCATCTGCGGCGAAAGATCGCTTTGTCCCGCATCTTGCCAATTCGGTTCCCCTGCAACGAATGGGGGCGGCCGCTACGTTGCTGCACCTTGGAGATTTGAAACTGCTCCGTCTTTGACGGCGGCGTTCATGATGACGATGAGCATTCGCATGATCGCCGTGATGACGGCCTTGGCGGGTTTGCCGCGTGCTTTGAGGCGGTTTTGATCTGCCCGGCAATCTCCGCCAAATCGTCGCGGCGCCGGCGTAAAGCCCGGAGTTCCCCGGCCTCCGGTTCAACTGGGTGCTACGGCCGCAAACCGTCTGACTTCTGTGCGAACAGCGCAGGCATCCGGGCGCCGATGGCATCTGCCTTGGATGCCGGCCCAAGAAACCGTGCAAAGTTACGGGGCCGCGTTCCATGGGCTCAATGCACGGGTAAAGGGGCGTCCGCGCAGCTGGCACGCACCTGCCGCTCAGAGCCCCCAGAGGCTCCGCAATCAGCACTAGAGTTTTCCAGCGTGCCGGCTTGCCACCGCTGCTTCAGTTGGCCAACCGAGGCAGCGGCCGCCCCAGTTTCCCTGCTTTGGGAAATAGGGGCAATGACAAGCACTTGAGCCCGGAAAGCTGGTTCAGGTGGCCGGGGCAAATCCAGCGCGGGCAGGGAGCTTCGCCCGCTCGCGCCTTGGGCGCTCGCCCCCAGAGTGCTTTCGGCCAGAAAGAAACAGGTTTCTTCTTCTGGCTGCAAATATCCCGGAGCGCGAGGCAGAGCCTCGCTTCATCCCTTCCAGTCAAAGAACCCCTGGCCGGCCTTCTCCAACAGCTTCGCCGCCATCTCCCGGCCCAGCTGCGCACCATCCTCGACCGGGCAGGTCCGGTCGTCATTGATGGCTTCCGAGCCATCCGGGCGCAGCACCTCGCCGCGCAGGCGCAGGGTGGCGCCGTCCAGGTCCGCCAGACCTGCAATCGGGGTCTCGCAGGAGCCGTCGAGCGCCGCCAGGAAGGCGCGTTCCGCTGCCAGGCGCCGGCCGGTCTCATGGTCATGGACCGCCGCCAGCATATCGCCCGCGCGGCTGTCATCGGCGCGGCGCTCGATGCCGATGGCGCCTTGCGCCACCGCAGGCAGCATGTCTTCCGTCCCGATTGCGGTGGCAGGCACATCCGCCATCGCCAGCCGGTTGAGGCCCGCCATCGCCAGGAAGGTGCATTCCGCCACGCCCTCCGACAGCTTGCGCAGCCGGGTCTGCACATTGCCGCGGAACTCCACCACATTCAGGTCCGGGCGGCGGTTCAAGAGCTGCGCGCGGCGGCGCAGCGACGAGGTGCCGACCACCGCGCCCTCGGCCAGATCCTGCAGCGAGGCCAGCGACGGCGAGACAAACGCATCGCGCACATCCTCGCGCGGCAGATAGGTGTCCAGCAGCAGCCCCTCAGGCTGCAGCACCGGCATGTCCTTCATCGAATGCACCGCGATGTCGATGGCGCCGGACAACAGGTCCTCTTCGATTTCCTTGGTGAACAGCCCCTTGCCGCCCAGCTCCTTCAGCGGCTTGTCCGCCGCGATCAGCGCCTGATTGTCGCCGGTGGTCTTGATCACCACCACCTCGAACGCCTCATGCGGCAGATCAAAGGCCGCGGCCAGGCGCGCGCGGGTCTCATAGGCCTGGGCCAGCGCCAGCGGCGATCCGCGGGTGCCGATTTTCAGGGGCGAAGCGGGGGAGGGCAGGGTCAGTGTCATGCTGAAAGCCATAAATCAGTTTGCATCCCGGAGGAAACCGGTTTTTGCCCCTCTCACGCCCCCGCCCCCAAGACTTTGACATAGAACAAGGCGCCTGTGCGCAAGGCGCGGCACATCGCCCCTGCTCTTGACATTCGCCCCCGCAGGCGTGACCTCAGGAGCCGAGCGACAAAGAGGATACCCATGGCTGGACAAAAGAAGCTGCTGCGCGCATTGGCAGGTGAAAAACAGGATGTGCCGCCAATCTGGATGATGCGCCAGGCGGGCCGCTACCTGCCGGAATACCGCGCCACCCGCGCCCAGGCCGGGGATTTCCTGTCGCTGTGCTACAATTCCGAGCTGGCCGCCGAGGTCACGCTGCAGCCGATCCGCCGCTATGGGTTCGATGCGGCGATCCTGTTTGCCGACATCCTGCTGATCCCGCAGGCGCTGGGCGCCGACTTGTGGTTCGTGACCGGCGAGGGGCCGCGGCTGTCGACCATCACCTCTGACGCGGATTTTGCCAAGCTGGGCCCGGCCTCGGACATTCACGAGACGCTGAACCCGATCTATGAGACCGTGCGCATCCTGTCGCGGGAACTCCCGTCCGAGACCGCGCTCATCGGCTTTGCCGGCGCGCCCTGGACCGTTGCGACCTATATGATTGCCGGCCGCGGCACCCCGGATCAGGGGCCGGCCCATGCCCTGCGCGAGGAAAACACCGCCCTGTTCGAGGCGCTCCTGGCGCGGATTACCGAGGCAACCATTGACTACCTGTCGAAACAGATCGAGGCCGGCGCCGAGGCGGTCAAGATTTTCGACAGCTGGGCCGGCTCGCTGAAGGGCGAAGCCTTCCAGAAATACGCGCTGGAACCCTGCCGCCAGATCACCGTGGCGCTGAAGGAACGCCACCCGGGCATCCCCGTCATCGGCTTCCCGCGCGAGGCGGGCGAGAAATACGTGGGCTTTGCCAAGGCCACCGGCGTCGACTGCGTGGCGCTGGACAACTCGGTCGACCCGGCCTGGGCAGCGGCCAATATCCAGGTGGACGGCTGCGTGCAGGGCAACCTCGCCTCGCGCCACATGGTCACTGGCGGGCAGGATCTGGTGGACGACACCCGCCGCATTGTCAAGGCGTTCCGGAACGGCCCGCACATCTTCAACCTGGGCCATGGCATCACGCCTGACGCCGACCCGGACAATGTGCAGCGGATGATCGACACGGTCCGCAGCTGCTGATCTTGTGTTATCCTTGAAGATGCGGCAATAGCCGCATCTTCGGATATATCCAGAGGCCTGATCATGGACTACAGCAGAATGGGCGGCGCCCGCATGGGCAGCAACAAGCCGCGCCACGCGGAACACAACGCCAAGGGCACAAAGAAAAACCCCTTTGGCAAGCAGGCGGACAAGACCGAGCTGCTGAAGCGGATGAAGGCCGCCGCTGAAAAGGCCAAGACAGAAGACTGAGCCTACGCCTGGTCCAGCTCTGCCAGGATTTCCTCCGTGTGCTGGCCGCGACGGGGGATCTCCGGCGGTGTCCAATCCGGCTCACCGGAAAACCGCGGGGCAGGGGCGGCTTGCAGCACGCCTTGCTCTTCAACCCAGGTGCCGCGGGTATTCATCGGATGCGCCAGCGCCTCCTCCGGGTTCAGCACCGGGGCCACGCAGGCGTCTGACCCTTCAAACAGCGCGGTCCAATGATCGCGCGGCTGGCTGGCAAAAATCCCGGCAAGCCGGCCGGTCAGGGCAGGCCACTTGGCTTTATCGAACTGCTGCTGGAACTCCGCGTCCGCTGCCAGCCCCAGTTTCTCCAGAAACAGCGCATAGAATTTCGGCTCCAGGCATTGCACCGAGACATAGCCGCCGCCGGCGCAGGCATAGGTGCGGCTCCAATGCGGACCGTCCAGTAGGTTTGCTCCACGTGTGACGCCAAAGTTCCCGGCCTGGCGGATGCTCATCAAGAGGTTCATCATATGGGCCGAGCCGTCATAGATCGCGGCATCGACCACGCAGCCCTCGCCGGTGGACTTGGCCTTCAGGATACCCGCCAGCATTCCCGCCACCAGATACATCGCGCCGCCGCCGATATCGCCGGTCAGCGTCGCGGGCGTCAGCGGCACATCACCGGGGGCGGAGGCATACCACAGCGCCCCCGACAGCGAGATGTAATTCAGGTCATGCCCCGCCGCATGGGCCAGCGGGCTGTCCTGTCCCCAGCCGGTCATCCGGCCATAGACCAGGGCCGGGTTCACCGCGTGGCATTGTTCCGGCCCCAGCCCCAGCCGCTCCATCACACCGGGGCGGAAGCCTTCGATCAGCCCATGTGCGTTTTTGGCAAGTTTCAGGAAAGTCTCCGCATCTGCAGGGTCCTTGAGGTCCAGCGTGACTGAGCGCTTGCCGCGGTCCAGAAGCGAGCGTTCGGGCATCCCCGGTGCACGCGCCGGTGCACAGGCGGTGCACGGCCGGTGCACGCAGATTACCTCCGCTCCGAGGTCGGCCAGTGTCATCGCGGCAAAGGGGCCGGGGCCCAGGCCCTCGACCTCCAGAATACGGATCCCCTGCAGCATTTTGCGCTCCCTTTGCGATGGTTGGCAAAGACCAGTCTGCGGCGGGTCAGGAGCCTTGGGCAAGCTGCTGGCGGAATTTCCGTGGCGGCATTCCGGTGCCCTTGGCAAACATCCGGCTGAAATGGGCGGGATCGTTGAAGCCCAGCTCATAGGCGATCTGGGCGGCGGTCAGATTGGTGTAGATCAGCAGCCGCCGCGCCTCGCGCAGCATCCTTGCCTTGATCAGGGCCGAGGCCGGCTGGCCGGTGGCCTGATGGGCAATCCGGTTCAGGTGGGCAGGGGAGACGGCCAGCTCGTCCGCGTAACTGGTCAACGATCGGCGCTGGCGGAAACCGCGCTCTATCAGCGCTTCAAAACGGGCAAAGAGCGGGCCGCCGCCGCTGCGGGGCTGTGCGCCGCGTGGTTCGGCAATGGCCCGTGCGGCCAGTGCCGTGGCCGCCAGCGCCAGCCCGCGCAGCAATTGGGCTCTGCCAAATTCGCGGCGGTTGTATTCAGAAAAGAGCTGTTGAGCCAGATCCTGCAGCCCGGCGGGCAGCGGCAGCACGGCGGGCTGATCCAGCAAGGCGCGCACGCCTTCGCCCGGGGTCAGGTTCTGGTCCAGCAGGTCCGAGGCCAGGGTGATCACCCAGCCGCCGGTGCCGCTGTCGAACCGGAACCCATGCACCACGCCGCGCGGCACATTGATCAGGCAGGGCGGCGCCAAAGGATGGGCGAACCCGTCAATGTCCGCCGCACCGCCGCCGCCGGTCAAAACCAGCAGCTGATGCAGCCGCGCATGCCGATGCGGCCTCAATTCCCAGTCAAACAGTTCAGAACGGGCGCGAATTGTCTCAATATGCAGCACATCGGCCAGTTCGGCGGTTTCGCCGAATAGGTTGTAGCTGTCGATGCGGGGCGTGGTGTTCATGTGCGAAAAATACAAGAACTTGAGTGCTTGGTCCATTCGCAATGAAGGGCCCGCAGTGCATAATTCCCGGTGCACGCAGAATTCGAACGGACAGGGGAACGCGCATGCCCTCTCATCAGGCACAAGTCGTCATCATTGGCGGCGGTCCTTCCGGGCTGCTGCTGTCGCAGCTTTTGCACCGCAAGGGCATCTCTTCGATCGTGCTGGAGAAGCACGCGCGCGCTCATGTTCTGGGACGGATCCGGGCCGGTGTGCTGGAGCACGGATTCGTCAGCCTGATGCGCGAGGCAGGGTGCGGCGCGCGGATGGAGCGTGAGGGGGAGATACATGCGGGTTTCCGCATTGCCCATCAGGGGCGGCTGGACCGGATTGATCTGGCGGGGAGCACTGGCGGCGAGACGGTGATGGTCTACGGCCAGACCGAAGTGACCCGTGACCTCTATGCGGCACGGGACGCGATGGGCGGGGTTGTGATCCACGAGGCGCAGAACGTGCAGCTGCGGGCGCTGACCGAAGCGCGCCCGCAAGTCACCTGGGAGCAGGATGGCGCGGCACACTGCGCAGAGTGCGATTTCATCGTCGGGGCCGATGGTTTCCACGGCGTCAGCCGCAAGTCGATCCCGGCGGAGGTTCTGAAGGAATACGAGAAGGTTTATCCCTTCGGCTGGCTGGGGGTTCTGTCGGAAACGCCGCCGGTGTCGGATGAGCTGATCTATGCCCGGCACGAGCGCGGATTTGCCCTGTGTTCGCTGCGCAGCCGGGTGCTGAGCCGGTACTACATCCAGGTGCCATTGACGGACCGGGTGGAGGATTGGAGCGATGCGGCTTTCTGGGAAGAGCTGAAACGCCGCCTGCCGGATGACGTCGCGGCGGATTTGCAAACGGGGCCATCGGTTGAGAAGTCCATCGCGCCCCTGCGCAGTTTCGTAGCGGAGCCGATGCGGTACGGCAACCTGTTCCTGGCAGGTGACGCGGCCCATATCGTGCCGCCCACCGGGGCCAAGGGGCTGAACCTGGCGGCCTCTGATATCCATTACCTCTATCACGGGTTCCTGGATCATTACCTGCGGGGCGACAGCGCCCGGCTGGAGGCCTATTCGGAAAAGGCCCTGGCGCGGGTCTGGAAGGCAGAGCGGTTCAGCTGGTGGATGACCAGCCTGCTGCACCGGGCTCCGGAGGGGACCGAGACGGACCTTCGGCTGCAACGGGCAGATCTCGATTACCTGTTTTCCTCGGAGGCGGCACAGGCCTCGCTGGCGGAGAACTACGTCGGACTGCCGTATTGACGCGCCGCAGGGTTCGGTGCGGTGCCGGGTCCGGATTGAAGCCGCATCCGGGTTGAAGCGGCGGGCTCCCGCGCCTTTTCCAGGCATCAAAGATGCCCGCAAAAGCCTTGGGCCCGGCGCTGCGCAAGGGCGCGGCGCGGCCGCAGAGCTGGGCGGGTGCGGCCGGGCCGGGAACTGTCAGACAGCCGCCAGGTCCCTTCAAAGGAAGCCCGCGGCAGCTGCTGCTTGCCGGACCTGCTGTCCGGGGGGCGCTGGGAAAAGGGATTGCTTCCCCGGTCAGAAACCGAGGGCGGCAGCGCGCTCCGCGCGCTGCCGGGCCCAACGCTGCCCCAAGGCCGGCGTCAGCCGGCCGCCCGGGCAGGGGCGGGAGCGCCCCAGGCCACGGTCAGCCGCCGGCGGGGCGCGCCGGGGGCTTCGGCGAGATCCAGCAGCGCTTCGCCGAAGTCGGCAAGGGAGATCTGCGAGACGCCGTTTCCATCAGTGATCAGCGTATCGGTGCCAAATCTGTAGCGGCCGGTCCGCGGACCTTCGCCCAGCAGGGCAGGCGGGCGCAGGCAGGTCCATGCGGCGGCGGTATCTGCTTCCAGCAAGGCGTCCTGCGCGGCGCAGGCCTCGGCAATCGGGCGGGAGCCTTCCGGAAGGAAGCCCGGTGCGCTCAGCACTGTATGGCCGCTGCCGTCTGGCAGTTTGAGCAAGGCTGCGCCACCGGTGACCAGCACGGGTATGCCGGCGTGCCGGGCGGCCTGTACTGCGGTGCGGGTCAGCGGGATCAGGTCGGCTTCACGCCCGGCTGGCGGGCGCAGGGCGCTGATGGCCAGATCGTGGCCTTCTGCCGCGCTGGCCGCGGCCTGGGGATCTGCCAGCAGATCCAGGGGCAAGGGGGTGACCAAAGGGCTGATCGCCGCAAGGGCAGAGGGCGCGCGCGACACTGCGGTCACAGGATGGCCGCGGTGCGTTGCGGCTTTGACCGCTGCGCTGCCCACATCGCCGGTGGCGCCGAAAATGATGATTTTCATGGGATGCTCCTTTCTTATCTTGATGTCGAGATAGTTGAGGGAAATCTCGACATCAAGATAAATCTCCTTGTATTGACGCCACGGCAATATGGGCTTTGCCGGCAGGATGCGTGCTGCCGGGTCAGGCCCGCCGCCCATTGCGGCTTGGCACGCGGCGGCCGGGGAGGTAGGTCTGAGGAAAGCCAATTCAGCGCCAGGGAGAGCCTGCCCATGCAGATGAGTGACCAGAAGGAAATCGCCGCCGAGCCTGCAACTGTTTACGCGGCGCTGCTGTCTCCGGATGTGCTGCAAGCCTGTGTGCCCGGCGCTCAGGAGGTGACCGGCACTGTGGCAGATGGCTTTGAGGCCACCGTGACCCAGAAGGTCGGGCCGGTCAAAGCCACCTTCAAGGGGCAGGTCTCGCTGTCGGACTTGGCGGAAAACGAAAGACTGACGATCTCCGGCGAGGGCAAGGGCGGCGCGGCAGGGTTTGCCAAGGGCGGGGCTTTGGTGACCCTGGCGCCCTCGGAAACCGGCACTTTGCTGTCCTATGAGGTGGAGGCCAAGGTCGGCGGCAAGCTGGCGCAGCTGGGCAGCCGCATTATTGATGGCTTTGCCAAGAAGATGGCAGATCAGTTCTTTGCCAACCTGCAGGCGCATCTGGCTCCGGAAGAGGCAAGCCAAGACGGGGATGCCGCTGAAGACGGTGAAAAGAAGGGCTGGTTCAGCAAGGTGACCGGCCGCGGCTGACCCCCTGCGCCGGCGCACAGGCGCGTCTGCACCGCAGGGGCTGGCAGATGCGGCAAACCGCCGCTAGGTTGGCCGGGATTTAAAACATTCCCGGAGGCACCATGGCGGCCATCCTGTCCATCCGTGATCTGCGTAAAGTTTACGACGGCGGTTTCGAGGCGCTGAAAGGTGTCTCGCTTGATATCGAAGAAGGTGAGATCCTGGCTTTGCTCGGCCCCAATGGTGCGGGGAAGACAACCTTGATTTCAACCATTTGCGGCATTACGACGGCGTCGTCCGGCAGCGTCAGTGTCGGCGGCTTCGACAACGTCTCCGAATTCCGTGCGGCGCGGTCGCTGATTGGCCTGGTGCCGCAGGAAATCACCCTGGAGCCCTTTGCCAAGGTGCATGACACCGTCAGTTTTTCCCGCGGTCTGTTCGGCAAGCCGGCTGATCCGGCGCGGATTGAGGCGGTGCTGCGCAAGCTGTCGCTGTGGGAGAAGCGGGACGCCAAGATCATGGAGCTGTCGGGCGGCATGAAGCGGCGGGTGCTGATTGCCAAGGCGCTGGCGCATGACCCGCGCATCCTGTTCCTGGACGAGCCCACCGCGGGTGTCGATGTGGAGCTGCGCAAGGACATGTGGGACATCGTGGCAGAGCTGAAGGCCAGCGGTGTGACGATCATCCTGACGACGCATTACATAGAAGAGGCCGAGGCGATCGCCGACCGGGTGGGAGTGATCACCGGCGGCGAGCTGCTGCTGGTCGAACGGAAAGAGCAGCTGATGGCCCGGATGGGACAGAAACAGCTGGAGGTGCAGCTGACCGCGCCGGTGGCGGAAATCCCCGCAGCGCTGTCGCAGCACAATCTGCAGCTCGTGAACGGCGGCGGTGCGCTGCTGTACACCTATGACACCCGGGCCGAGCGGACCGGGATCACCACGCTGCTGAATGACGTGGCGCAGGCCGGGCTGGTGCTGGCGGATGTGCAAACGCGGGAGTCCAGCCTGGAGGACATCTTTGTCGGCCTGGTGTCGCAGGGCGCGGCTTCTGACGGCACGGTTTCGGGAGATGCGGCATGAACTGGACAGCGGTTGCCACCATCTACAAGGCGGAAATGGCGCGGTTCTGGCGCACCTTCATGCAAAGCTTCATCTCGCCGGTTCTGTCCACCTCGCTTTACTTCGTGGTCTTCGGCAGCGCCATCGGCAGCCGGATTCAGGAGGTTGACGGGGTCGAATACGGCGCCTTCATCGTGCCGGGGCTGATCATGCTGTCGGTGATCACCCAGAGCATCTCCAATGCCTCCTTTGGGATCTATTTCCCGAAATTCATCGGGAATATCTACGAGATCCTCTCGGCGCCGGTCAATTTCCTGGAGGTGGTGGCCGGCTTTGTGGGGGCCGCGGCCACCAAGTCGCTATTCATCGGTGTGGTAATCCTGGCCACCGCCTCGTTGTTTGTGGACCTGTCGGTCCAGCATCCCGTTGCGATGGTGGCGTTTCTGGTGCTGACTTGCCTCAGCTTCTCGCTGATGGGGTTCATCATCGGCATCTGGGCCGGCAATTTCGAGCAGCTGCAGCTGGTGCCGCTCTTGGTGGTGACGCCCTTGGTGTTCCTGGGCGGCTCGTTTTACTCGATCTCGATGCTGCCGCCGGTGTGGCAGGCGATCACCCTGTTCAACCCGGTGGTCTATCTGGTGTCGGGCTTCCGCTGGGCGTTCTTCGGCCAGGCAGATGTGCCGGTGCTGCTGAGCCTCTGTGCCATCGGCGGTTTTACCCTGGCCTGCATGGGCGTGATCTGGTGGATCTTCAAAACCGGCTGGCGGATCCGCGCCTGATCCGGGGGCACGACGCGCTCGGGGTCGGGCTCCCGCCCGCTCCGGGCCTCCCGGGGGAGGCCCATCCCGGTTGGGCCCGGCACGCGTTCCGCGTGCCGGATGTTGCGCAAAGGGCTCCCGGAACGCGTCCCGCCGCGCGTCAGCGCGGCGCCCGGCCCAACGGGAAGGATGCAGCTGCAAGCTGCTGTCCTGACCGGCGGGAGCGCCTTGGCCCGCAGCAGCTGGCCGGCGTTGCAATTATGCCCGCGGCTGTGCGGTTTTTGCATTTCACGGCATTTCCGCCGGACGCGCACCTTGTTTCACCGCGGGCGGCCCTCTACATCGGCGCCATGAGATTTCGCCTGCCTTTCCTGAAAAGACAGCCGCTGGTGGCGGTGGTCCGCCTCAACGGCGCCATTGGCATGCCGGGCCGCGGCTCGCTGAGCGATGCGGCGCTGACGCCGGTGCTGGAGCGTGCCTTCCGCAAGGGAAAACCCGCTGCCGTGGCGCTGGAGATCAACTCGCCCGGCGGCTCGCCGGTGCAAAGCTCGCTGATCGGGGCCCGCATCCGCCGCCTGGCGGAAGAGCTGAACGTGCCCGTCTACGCCTTTGTCGAAGATGTCGCCGCCTCGGGCGGCTACTGGCTGGCGGCTGCCGCAGATGAGATCTGGGCTGATGCCAGTTCGGTGCTGGGGTCGGTAGGGGTAATTTCGGCCGGTTTCGGCGCCCATGTGCTGCTCGCCCGCCAGGGCGTCGAGCGCCGGGTCTATACCGCAGGCGAGAGTAAATCGATGCTGGACCCGTTCCGCCCCGAGAACCCCGAGGATGTGCAGCGCCTGAAGGTGATTCTGAACGACATACACGCCAATTTCATCGACCATGTCACCGAGCGCCGTGGCCCCAAGCTGAAAGGCGACGAGAACCTGTTCACCGGCGAGATCTGGCTGGCGCGCCGGGCGGAAGAGCTGGGGCTGATCGACGGCATCGGCCATCTGAAGCCCAAGATGCAGGAGCGCTTTGGCGAGAAGGTCCGGTTCCGCCGTTACGGGCTCAAGAAACCGCTCTTGAGCCGCTTTGGCATGCGGGTGGCCCAGGACGCCCTCGCGGGGATCGAGGAGCGCGCTGAATTTGCGCGTTTCGGGCTCTGACGTGCTGTTCAAGATCGTTGCAATCTTTCTGGTGGTGATGGCGGTGCTGGCAATGTTCGGCAAGCTGCGCTTTCCCGGCCAGAAACACCTCAATTCCAAGCGCTGCCCGTCCTGCGGCCGCTTCAAGATCGGCAAAGGCCCCTGCGGCTGCCAAAAAGGAGGGCGTGGCAAATGATGCCATGGCTGTATTCGGCCCTGGGGCTGGTGATCCTGCTCTTGGCAGGCGATGCGCTGGTGCGCGGCGCGGTGAACCTCAGCCTGCGGCTGGGGGTGCCTGCGCTGATCGTCAGCCTGACCATCGTTGCCTTCGGCACTTCGGCGCCGGAGCTGCTGATTGCCATCAGCGCCGTGCATGAGGGCGCAGACGGCATTGCACTGGGCAATGTGGTGGGCTCAAACACTGCGAATATCCTTCTGGTTCTGGGTATCCCCGCACTGATGCGCGCCCTTCACACCAGCGAATGCAGCACCCGCAAGAACTATATGTTTATGCTGGGCGCGTCCTTTCTGTTCATCGCTCTGGCCTTCTGCGGTACCTTCACCATTTGGTCCGGCCTGATCCTGCTGGCGGCGCTGTCGGGGGTGCTGGGCGTGGCCTTCTATGAGGCGCGCGCCCACCGCCGCAACGGCAAGGACTGCGCCTGCGAGGACGACCTGGAAGAGATCGAGGAAGCCGACCCCGATATGCCCTACTGGCGGGTTTGCACCTATCTTCTGCTGGGTCTCATCGGCCTGCCGCTGGGAGCCGATCTGCTGGTCGACAATGCCACCATCATCGCCCGCACTTATGGCATCAGCGAAACCGTGATCGGCCTGACCCTGGTGGCGGTCGGCACCTCGCTGCCCGAGCTGGCCACCACCGTGATGGCGGCGCTGCGGCGCCAGGCGGATGTGGCGCTGGGCAATGTGATCGGCTCCAACATGTTCAACCTGCTGGCCATCATCGGCATTGCCACCTTTGTCGGCCCGATCAGCGTCGATCCGGAGTTCCTGGTGTTCGACCTGTGGGTGATGCTGGCGGCTTCGCTCTTGCTGATCCCTTTTGTCTTCTTCAAGCAGGACATTACCCGTATCTGGGGCATTATTCTGACGGCGCTTTATCTGGCCTATATGGTTGTCCTGTTCTAACACTTTTCTTGCGGCAGCAGCGGGAGGGTAGAGATGCGGGCACTGGTAACCGGAGCGGGCAGGCGGCTGGGCCGCGCGATGGCTCTGGAACTGGCTGCGCAGGGTTATGACGTTGCGGTGCATTTCGCCTCTTCCGCGGATGGCGCGGAGGAGACGGCCGGTGAGGTCCGCAAGCTGAGCTGCCAGGCGGAGGTGCTGCAGGCGGACCTGCTGGAGGAAACCCAGGCCCAGGCGCTGCTGCCGCGCGCGGCACAGGCGCTGGGCGGGCCTATCACCTGCCTGATTAACAATGCTTCTGTTTTCGAGCATGACCGGCTGGAGACCGCGACGCGGGAGAGCTGGGACAGGCATCTGAACAGCAATCTGCGGGCGCCTTTCGTGCTGCTGCAGGCGATGGCAGCGCAGCATGTTGCGCAGCCGGAGGAGGGCGGCGAGCCGCGCGCCTGGGGGCTGGCCGTTAACATGATCGACCAGCGGGTGCGCAAGCTGACGCCGGAGTTCATGACCTATACCCTGGCCAAATCGGCGCTTTGGACCCTGACCCAGACCGCGGCCCAGTCACTGGCACCGCAGATCCGGGTCAACGCCATCGGTCCGGGGCCCACGCTGCCGGGCCCGCGGCAAAGCGCAAGGCAGTTCGAGCGCCAGCGCCAGGCAACGATCCTGCAGCGCGGGGCCGGCACTGAGGACATCACTGCGGCGCTTTCCTATCTGCTGCGAGCCAAGGCGGTGACCGGCCAGATGATCTGTGTCGACGGCGGCCAGCACCTGGGCTGGCAAACCCCGGATACCGACGGGCTGGAGTGACGCAACCCAGCGCAAAACGGTCCCTTTTCCTGAAAGTTTTGCACCGGATCACGTGCCGTCACGGAAGCGTTACAAAAGTGCCTTTGTTTTCAAAACCTTGACAGGGTGCGGGAAAAATACTGTTTGAAAACAGTATCTTATCAAACCGCCTAAATTTTAGGCATTCGTCCGAAATGGCCCTGAAATAAGGGAAAACGCGGGATAGCCCAAAGATATCTCCGTAGTTATCCACAGTTTGCGTGGATTTTCCCGCTCTTGATCCGGACAGGCAAACATTGCAGCCAGAGCCGGGGAATCATATGTCTGGGCGCATGAACGACCAGCCTTCCGAAACTTCCCCGGATTCGCCGCCCCGCACCGGCTATGCCGTGATCCAGGACTATGTGAAAACGCTCGACAGCTCGCCGGGTGTCTACCGGATGCTGGATGCGGACAGCCGGGTTCTCTATGTCGGCAAGGCGCGCAATCTGAAGGCGCGGGTGTCGAATTACACCCGCCCCGGCAACAGTCCGCGGATCGAGCGGATGATTGCGCTGACCGCCTCGATGATGTTCCTGACCACGCGGACCGAGACCGAGGCGCTGCTGCTGGAACAGAACCTGATCAAGCAGTTGAAGCCCAAGTACAACGTGCTCTTGCGCGATGATAAAAGCTTTCCGAATATCCTGGTCGCCAAGGATCACGATTTTCCGCAGATCAAGAAGCACCGCGGCGCCCGCAAGCAGAAGGGCAGCTATTTCGGCCCCTTCGCCAGTGCCGGTGCCGTTAACCGGACGCTGAATCAGCTGCAAAAGGCGTTCCTGCTGCGCAACTGCTCGGATTCCATGTTCGAGACCCGCACCCGGCCCTGCCTGCAGTATCAGATCAAACGCTGCACCGCGCCCTGCACCGGGCTGATCAGCGAGGAGGACTATGCTGCCAGCGTGCGGGATGCGGAACGGTTCTTGTCAGGCCGCTCCACCAAAGTTCAGGAGGAGCTGGCGGAGCAGATGATGGCCGCGTCTGAGGCGATGGAGTTCGAGCGCGCGGCCGCCCTGCGCGACCGGATCAAGGCGCTGACCCAGGTGCAGTCTTCCCAGGGCATCAATCCGCGCGGCGTGGCCGAGGCCGATGTGATCGGCCTGCATCTGGAGTCGGGCCAGGCCTGCGTGCAGGTGTTTTTCATCCGCGCCAACCAGAACTGGGGCAACCAGGATTTCTACCCGCGGGTGGATGCCGACAATAGCCCGGCTGAGATCATGGAGGCCTTCCTGGGCCAGTTCTACAGCAACAAGGAGCCGCCGCGGCAACTGATCCTGTCGGATGCGATTGAGAATGCGGACCTGATGGAACAAGCGCTGAGCGAAAAGGCAGACCGCAAGGTGGAGCTGCTGGTGCCCCAGCGCGGCGAAAAGACCGAGCTGGTGGCCTTTGCGGTGCGCAACGCCCGTGAAAGCCTGGCGCGGCGCATGGCCGAAAGTGCCACTCAGGCGAAACTTCTGCGCGGGCTGGCCGAAGCCTTTGGCCTGGAGGGCCCGCCGCAGCGGATCGAGGTCTACGACAACTCGCATATTCAAGGAACAAATGCGGTGGGGGGCATGATTGTCATGGGGCCGGAGGGCTTCATGAAAAACGCCTACCGCAAGTTCAACATTAAGGGCGATGATCTGGTGCCTGGCGATGACTTTGGCATGATGAAGGAGGTGCTGAACCGCCGTTTCTCACGCTTGCTGAAGGAGGATCCGGACCGGGACAAGGGGCTGTGGCCCGACCTCTTGCTGATCGATGGCGGCGCGGGCCAGGTTTCGGCGGTGGCGGAGATCATGGAACAGCACGGCGTACAGGACATCCCGATGGTGGGCGTTGCCAAGGGCGTCGACCGCGACCACGGCAAGGAAGAGTTCTACCGACCCGGCGCGCCTGTCTTTGCCTTGCAGCGCAATGACCCGGTGCTCTATTTCATCCAGCGGATGCGGGACGAGGCGCACAGGTTTGCCATCGGCACCCACCGCGCCAAACGCGCCAAGGCGATGAGCGCCACACCGCTGGACGAGGTGCCAGGCGTCGGCGCCTCGCGCAAACGCGCCTTGCTGGCGCATTTCGGCAGCGCCAAGGCGGTGAGCCGGGCCAACCTGGCCGACCTCAAGGCGGTGGAGGGGATCTCGGAAGCCCTGGCCGAGCGGATCTACGACCACTTCCACGCGCAAGGATAGGCCGGAAATTTTGGGCTAGATGGCAATCGTGCTAGGTTTTGCGGGCAGCCATTCACTGCCCGGAGGAATTATGCCCGTATCCCTGACCGTAAAGACCGTTGTCTACGACACCTATTCGGTGTCGGGAAAGACGCTGCCCGACATCGCCAAGAGTGTTAAGAGCAAGGGGCCGAAAGACCCCAATGACAACAAGAAAGTCGCCTTTCTGACCACCACCGAACTGGAGTGCCTGACCGCCAAAGGCAAATACGCAGCCGACGGTAAACCGAAGATCGACAAGAAAACCGGCTGGTTCGAGGTGACCGCCAAGGTCTCGGCGTTGAAGCTGGTGCTGCATCCTTCCATCCGCTGCCCGAAACGCTCCGTCAGCGGGCTGTCGCCGCGGGCGCTGATCGAATGGTACCGCTTCTATGCCTGCTGCCTGGCGCATGAGGCGCAGCATGTGGATAAGGCCAAGAAGGAATGCGAAAAGATCGCCAAGGAGTTGAACAAGCTGAAAGGCAAGGGGCTGGCGGACACCGAGGCGGAGGCCTTGACGCTGGCCAAGGAAGACCTGGTGCGGGTGATCCACAACCACATTTTCCTGGACCGGGACCGGCTGAACGAAGTGCACCGGAAAATTGACCATTCCAGCCATCACGGCGAGAAGCACGGGGCGCTGCTGGACACCTCGGTTGCCTGAAGGCCGGCTTGCGGCAGGGCAGGGCGGATCACGCGGGCGCGATCCCGCTCCCTGATATTTTCACGCGCCTGGCAGCAGAGGGAGGAATTTTGCGCGGGGCCGCTTTCCACTTTCGAAACAGCCGGATAATGTGCCCGCATGAAATGGACCCTGCCCAATATCCTCACCCTGCTGCGGCTGGTGGCTGCGCCCGGCCTCGCGGTGATGTTCCTCTACTTCTCACGGCCCTACGCGGACTGGTTTGCGCTGCTCCTGTTCATCAGTGCCGCGATCACTGACTGGTTCGACGGCTATCTGGCGCGGGCCTGGGGGCAGGAGACCAAGATGGGTGCGATGCTGGACCCGATTGCCGACAAGGCGATGGTGGTGATCGCGCTGATGATCCTGGTCGGCTATGCCGCCGAGCACTGGACCCCCTGGCTGGTGCTGCCCGCCACGGTGATCCTGTTCCGCGAGGTCTTTGTCTCAGGCCTGCGGGAATATCTGGGTGATACGGCGGGCACGCTGAAGGTGACCAAACTGGCCAAGTGGAAAACCACTGCCCAGATGATCGCGATTGCGACGCTGTTTTCGCAGGGCATCTTCGAGCACTACCTGGTGATGTCGTCCTTTGGCATGGACCAGCCGCTGATCGATCAGATCATGACCGGGCAGGTCTCGGACGAGCAGGGATTGCGCTGGAAATTCGCGGGCATGGTCTGGACCGGGCGCGCCGGCCTGTGGCTGTTGTGGATTGCCGCGGCGCTGACTGCAATTACAGGCATCGACTACCTGCGCAAGGCGATGCCGCATTTGAAGGAGGCGCACTGATGGACATTCTCTATTTCGCCTGGGTGCGCGAACGCATCGGCCTGCCGCGCGAGCGGGTTGAGACATCAGCCGCGACGGTGAACGACCTGGTCGAGGAACTGCGGGCGCGCGAAGAGCGCTATGCCGCTGCCTTTGCCGATCTCTCGGCCCTGCGGGTGGCGCTGGATCAGGATCTGTCGGACTTCGACGCCTCTCTGGAGGGGGTACGGGAAGTGGCTTTTTTTCCGCCGATGACCGGGGGCTGAAGCGATGCGGATTTCTGTCCAGGAGGCGCCGTTTGAACTGGGCGCTGAAAGCGATGCCTTTGCGGCCGGAGTGGCAGGCGCTGGTGCCGTCGTCACCTTCGCCGGCGTGGTGCGTGATGCGGACCAGGGCGGGCTCGAGGCGATGGAGATCGAGCATTACCCGGGCATGACCGAAAAGGCCCTGACCGCGATTGCGGATGAAGCGATGAAACGCTGGTCGCTGGCGGATGCGCTGGTGATCCACCGCCATGGCCGCCTGGCACCGGGTGAGCGCATCATGATGGTCGCCACGGCGGCGCGCCACCGCAAGGACGCGTTCGAGGCGGCGGAGTATCTGATGGACTACCTGAAATCCCGGGCGCCGTTCTGGAAGAAGGAAATCCTGGCCGGCGGCGGCGAGGACTGGGTGGCTGCCAAGGATACCGACGAGGACGCCCTGAAGCGCTGGTAAGGCAGGGGCTGGTAGGCAGGACAGGGAGCTCCCGCCAGTTGTTCAATCATCACAGATGATCTCCGCCTGTTGGGCCCGGCGCCGCGCTTCGCGCGGCGGTTTCTCTTTGCTGAGACGGCCTGAACGGGCAGGTCTGCCCATTCAGGCCCAATTCGATTGTGTTTGAAGATTGGCGCGTCAAGGACAAGCCGCTTCGCGGGGCCTGCGGCCTCCTTGACCCGCCGGGGTTTGGGAAACACCCGCGCCGCGCGCAGCGCGGCGCCATGCCCAAGGCTGTTCAGCACGTGCTGGCGCAGCCAGTGCGTGCTGCAGGCGCGGGAGTGCTCCGTTTGCGGAACTCAGTGCGGGATCTGGCTGCGCAGCTCTTCGGCTTCGCGGCGGGCTTCGCGCAGGCCTTCCATGGCGGCGCGCAATTCGGCCTCGGTCTGGGTCAGCTGGTTGGTCAGCTCCGCTTCGCGCTGCTGCAGGTAGGTGATCGCCTGGTCGCGGGTCTCTTCCGCCTCGTGCAGCTCCTGGCTCATCCGGTCGAGATCGGCCACGTCGCTCTGCTTCACCCGGGTGAAGCGGTGCACCAGCCAATTGGCAAACCAGCCCATGGCAAAGGCCGCAAACAGGATGATCGCGGTGGTTATGATGAACTCGGTCCTGTTCATTCCTCTGATGTCTCCTGTGCGGTGCCCGCCTCTGCGGCGGCATCCCCGGTGGCGGCGTCTTCCGCCGCCGCTTCTGCATCGGCGGCCTGTGCACCCGCAATACGGATGAGCTTGAATTCGATACGGCGGTTGGCTTCGCGGCCTTCCTCGGTGCCGTTATCGGCAATTGGTTCGCTTTCGCCATAGCCCTTGGCGGCAAACGTCGAGGTCACGACGCGGCGCGCCCGCAATTCGTTCAGCACCGACTGGGCGCGCGCCTGGCTGAGGTTCTGGTTCATCACTTCGCGGCCCTGGCTGTCGGTATGGCCCTGGATCTCCAGCCGCACCGGGCCGCAGCGGCCCAGGATACCGGCAATCCGGTCCATGGTGCCGGCGCTTTGCGCGGCAATGGTGGCAGAGCCCGGTTCGAAGGCAATCTTGGTGCCGCTCTGGGCGCTGGCGAGCTGTGCCTCGCAAAGCTCGGGCGGGATCGGCTTGTCCTTGGGTTCCGGCGGCGTCTCATAGGTGATGTCGAGCCCGTAGGTCTCTGCCTCGCCCAGTTTGGCTGACAGGAAGCGGGCGATCTCCGCAGGGCTGTCCTTGCTGTAGCTCATGCCGCGCAGCTCCAGCGTTTCCGGCGTCACCAGAACCGAGCCGCGCTGGAGGTAGGACAGCGCCTCTAGCCCCGCCAGCACCCGCACCGGCCAATCGGCAGGCAGGCCCGGCGCGATCCGCGCGGCGGTATGCACATTGCCGGAGCCGAAACGGGCCTTGGCATAGCTGTCGGCCACCGCGCGCAGCGCCGCGTCGCTGAGCCGCCCGCGCAGCTGCACCTGGCCCTCGGGACTGAGGGTGGCGGTGAATTCCGGAAGTGCGGCGGCGTCCTGGGTCTCGGGCATGGGCAGAACCGCATGCAGGGCAAAAACCCGGGGCAGGGCGCTTTCCAGCTCGCCCACCACATGGTCAAAGCGTGCGTCAGGGGTGCCTTCAGCGGCCACCAGGGTGATGTCGGCATTGGCAATGGTCACCGAGCCGCCGCCCAGTTCCGCGAGGCCTGCGATACTCAGCTCCGCGGCCTTTGCCCAGTTCGGAGAGGGCACACCCATGCCGATCACACAATCAGCCTCGCCCTGCAGCCCGGCCTTGCGCGCGGCTGTCAGAATGCGGTCGCGGCTTTCTTCGCTTTCGGCCGAGCAGGCGTTGAAGGAGGCGCCTTTTTCGTTCAGCAGGAAGCGCAAAGTGAACGGGGTGATCACCGGCCGCGGCGCTGCAATCTCCAGCGCCAGCCGCAGCCCGGGAGGCGCCTTGCGGCCAAGCTGTTCCTCCAGCCGTGCTTTTGCATCGCTGCTGTCAGAGATCGCCGTAACCGAGACCTCGCCGGCTGCAACCGAGATCTTGGCGCGCGGCAGGAGCTTCAGCGCCTCGACCGCAAAGGCCATGGCGTCTGCCCAGCCCTCGGGCGTTTCGTATTTTGCGGTTTCCAGCAGGTCGGTGACATTCTCCGCTCCGGCCAGCCCGGAAAGCTCTTCCACCAGAGTGCTGCGGCCCGAGCCCGCGGGAATCAGGCCGATGATCGAGATACCGCGGTCATTGCGCAGAATTTCCGCCGAGAACCGGGGCGGCGCCAGCCCGTCCGCCGGGGGAACCTCGATCCCATCCAGGATCCGGGCCGCATCCACCACCGTGCCGACCAGTGACTTGACCGAAAACCGGGTGGCCTCGTCCGGGGCGGTGCCTTCCAGCAGCACCTGCAGCCCGTCCGCTGTCACTTCTGCCCAGGTGTAGCCATTGCGGTCCAGCGTGCCCCGCACGGCGCGTTCGGTGCCTTGCTCCACCGCTGTCACGGCAAAACCGGCAGCGACAAGGCTCAGCCCGGCAGCGGCGGCAAAGGCCAAGCCCGGGATCAAAAGCGAAGACAAGCGCATATGGCGGCACATTCCCAGTTCAAGTTACCGGCTCATACCCTGCTGCGGGGCCCTGTTCAATCACGCGAGCATGGCCAGCCCGAAGAAGATCAGCGGAATCAGGCCGGTATCACGGTTGAGACGGAACAATTGCAGAAGCCCCAGGTTGTTCTCTGCGTCAAAGGCACGCAGCTGCCACGTAAGATGCCAGCCCATCGCCCAAGGCGCTGCCAGAGCCAGCACCAGCGCCAGCACCGAAGCCGTGTCCAGCATCGCCAGGATCACCGCCACCGCCATCAGGCTGACCTTCAGCACGATAAACCGGCGCAGCCACATCGGAGTTTCGCGGCCAAACAGCCGGGCGGTGGATTTCACGCCGATCAGCGCGTCGTCTTCGGTGTCCTGATGAGCATAGATGGTGTCATAAAACAGCGTCCAGGCGATGCCCGCCAGATAGAGCAGCACCGGCGGCCATCCCAAGGTGCCGGTATGCGCCACCCATGCCAGCATGGCGCCCCAGTTGAAAGCCAGCCCCAGAAACACCTGCGGCCACCAGGTGAACCGCTTGGCAAAGGGGTAGACCGCCACCGGCAAGAGCGACAGCACGCCCATGGCAATGGCCGCCTGGTTGAAGGTCAGCAGGATTGCCAGGCCCAGCAGGCACTGCAGCCCCATCCAGGCCAGCGCGCCCTTGACCGTGACCTGCCCCGAGGGGATCGGCCGCGAGCGGGTGCGTTCCACCTGGCCGTCGAAGTTGCGGTCGGTGATGTCGTTCCAGGTGCAGCCCGCGCCGCGCATCAGCCAGGCGCCGGCAGCGCAGCCGATGGCGATCCACAGGTCTTCCCAGCGCGGGGCCTGATCCGACAGGACGGCCAGGGCCAGCCCCCACCAGCAGGGGATCAGCAACAGCCAGGTGCCGATCGGCCGGTCGGCGCGGCTGAGCCGCAGATAGGGCCGTGTCCATTCCGGAGCATATGTGTCGACCCAGTTTCCCTTGACCGCATCCGCGACCTGACCCTCTGGCGCTGGCTTCTGGCCTTGCATATGTAGGACCCCATGAGTGCAAAAATCAGACTGTATGTAGAGCACCCTTTGGGGGCAGGGCAATCGGTTCCCTTGGATCGTGATCAGGCGCATTACCTGTTCGGAGTGATGCGGCAGGCGGTTGGCGCCCCGGTGGCGCTGTTCAACGGCCGCGACGGTGAGTGGCTGGCTGAGGTCGCCGAGGCCGGCAAACGCGGCGGCACCCTTGTGTGCCAGGAGCAGACCAAGCCCCTGCAGCTGCCGCCGGACCTGTGGCTGATGTTTGCCCCGATCAAGAAGGCGCGCACCGATTTCATCGTCGAAAAGGCCGCCGAGATGGGGGCTGCCCGCATCCTGCCGGTGCAGTCCGAGTTCACCAACTCTGAGCGCATCCGCCAGGACCGGCTGCAGGCCCATGCGGTGGAAGCGGCCGAGCAATGCGGCGGCACCTATGTGCCCGAGGTTGGCGAGTTGCAGAAGCTTTCCCGCCTGCTGGATCAATGGCCGGCCGAACGGCAGCTGATGTTCTGCGACGAGGCCGAGGTGGGCAATGCGTTGCAACTGGCCGCTGAGACCCAAACAGGCGCGCCCTGGGCGATTCTGATCGGCCCCGAAGGCGGCTTCTCCGAGAGCGAACGCATACGCCTCCACGCCCTGCCGCAGTCCCATGTCGTCAGCCTCGGCCCCCGCATCCTGCGCGCAGATACGGCGGCAGTCGCGGCAATGACCCTGTGGCAGCAGGCGCTGGGCGACTGGTGGCGGGCAAATTAATTTACACCGGATCAGAGTCTGGAAACCAATTCCTGCTAAATTGACCGCAACCCGCAGTTGAAACGGCCCTGCCGCCATATCATGCTCGGCATGGGCCTGCCCTTCGGGCGGCATTGCAGGGGCTGGTTCTGATCATGGAGGGCAGGATGATTCGCAAGGCGTCACAGGGAGATTTGCAGGCCATCGGGGAGTTTTTGGCGCCACGCGCGGCGACCTCCATGTTCCTGTCCGGCAATCTGCGCGATTTCGGGCTGAACGCCACGGGCAACCCCAAGGCCACCACGGTGTGGCTGAGCGAGAGCAATGACGGGATCTCTGGCGTCTTTGGCCTGACCGAAGCGGGCTATTTCATGTTCGAGGCGCCGGAATTCGCACCCGCGGATGCGCCCGCGCTGCGCCAGGCGCTGGCCGGGCGGCAGATCTCGGCGCTCACCGGCGAGGCGGGCCAGGCAGAGGAGTTGCTGGCGGCGCTTGAGCTGGACCGGAGCGAGATCGGATTTTCCGAGGAGGACGCGCATTTCAGCCTGCAGCTCAAGGACTTGCAGATGCCCTCCGGCGGCAGCACCCTGCGCCCGATGCACCCCGAGGACGTGCCGCTGATCACCGAATGGCGCCATGCCTATGACAAGGAGATCTTCGGCTCCACCGACCTGCCGGAAATCCGCCAGCGCTCCACGGCCCGGGCCGAGGCGCTGGTGGACAGCGGCCGCGGCCGCATCCTGGAACTGGGCGGGCTGCCGGTCGCTATGACCGCCTTCAACGCGGTGCTGCCGGAAACCGTGCAGATCGGCGGGGTTTACACGCCGCCGGGCCAGCGCAGCCGCGGCTTTGCCCGCCGCGCTGTGGCGCTGCATCTGGCCGAGGCGCATGAGGAAGGGGTGCAACAAGCGATCCTGTTTGCCTCCGGCACTGCGGCAATCCGGGCCTATCAGAAACTCGGTTTCGCGCGTATCGGCGATTACCGCCTTGTCGAATTCAGTGCCCCGGTAACGGCCGCCGGCTGCTAGCGGCCTGTAATCCGGATGCAATCGCCGTTTCCGCCATTGCATCCGCTGCGCAGGCTCCACACATAGGGGGCAGGGCAGGCGGCAGCGCTTGCCGGACGTTTGCAATGAGGCGAAACACATGAGTTTCATCCGCCCCGAGGCCCGTGCGCAACTGTGGCGCTGGCGTGAAGTGATCGCCGCAGTGATGATGTTCCTGCTGGGGCTGAAGTGGGCGTTTTCCTCTGTTGGCTTTACCGCCATCACCGGCTGGGCGCTGGTTGCCACCGGCTTGGTCACCGCGATCATCGGTGCCCAGCGGATGCGTTTCCGCCGCGGCACCAGCGGTCCGGGTGTGGTGCAGGTGGACGAGGGGCAGATCGCCTATTTTGGGCCCCTTACCGGCGGTGCCGTCGCCGCCTCGGAGCTGGAGCGGCTGGCGCTGGACCAATCCGCCAAACCGCCCCATTGGCTGCTGGAACAGCCCGGCCAGCCGCCGCTGGCGATCCCGGTGAATGCCGAAGGCTATGAGGCGCTGTTTGACGTCTTTGCCGCTCTGCCGGGGCTGAAAACCGAACGTATGCTCAGCGAGTTGCGCCGCCGCGGCCCTCACCAGGTCGTGATCTGGGAACGTTCCTCGAGCCGGCCGGAACATCACAGGCTGCATTGACACCGGCGGCAATTCCGCCCACCACTGACCCTTCAAGACAGACCTAACAGGACGGAGTGCCAGGCATGTCCATTCCCCAGTCCGGCGGCGGGCCGATCGAACACCACGAGCAGCTTGCCCAGTATCTTGCCGACGGCTGCAAGCCCAAGGAAGACTGGCGCATCGGCACCGAGCACGAAAAATTCGGCTTCTGCAAGGACACGCTGAAGCCGCTGCCCTATAAAGGTGAGCGCTCGATCGAAGCTGTGCTGACAGGCCTGCGCGACAGCCACGGCTGGGCGCCCGTGACCGAAGGCGGCAATCTGATCGGCCTGGAAAAAGACGGCGCCAATGTCAGCCTGGAACCGGGCGGCCAGCTGGAACTGTCCGGCGCGCCGCTGGAAACCATTCATGAGACCTGCGACGAGGTGAACGCCCACCTGCGCGACGTCAAGGACATCGCAGATAAGATCGGCGTTGGCTTCATTGGCCTGGGCGCAGCCCCTGTGTGGCATCATGAAGATATGCCGCTGATGCCCAAGGGCCGCTACAAGCTGATGGACGGCTACATGCAGGAAGTCGGCACCATGGGCACCACCATGATGCGGCGCACCTGCACCGTGCAGGTGAACCTCGACTTCTCCTCCGAGGCCGATATGGTGCAGAAACTGCGGGTGGCGCTGGCGCTGCAGCCGGTGGCCACCGCGCTGTTTGCCAATTCACCGTTCCTGAACGGCAGGCCCAACGGCCATAAATCCTGGCGGGCCCGCGTCTGGCGCGATCTGGATGCCGACCGCACCGGCATGCTGCCGTTTGTGTTCGAGGACGGCTTCGGGTTCGAGGCCTGGGTGCAATATGCGCTCGATGTGCCGATGTATTTTGTCTACCGGAACGGCGAATACATCAACGCGCTGGGCATGTCCTTCCGCGACTTCCTGAAAGGCGAGCTGCCAGCGCTGCCGGGCGAAACCCCGACATTGTCGGACTGGGCCGACCACCTGACCACCATTTTCCCTGAAGCCCGCATCAAGAAGTTCATTGAAATGCGCGGCGCCGACGGCGGCCCGTGGCGGCGCCTCTGTGCGCTGCCAGCCTTCTGGGTAGGCCTGACCTATGACCAAAGCGCGCTGGACGCAGCCTGGGATCTGGTCAAGGGCTGGGATGCTGAAACCCGCGACGCCCTGCGTGTTGCGGCCTCCGAGCAGGGATTGCAGGCCAAGGTGAACGGCATCAGCATGCACGAGCTGGCGCGCGAAGTGGTGGCAATCTCCGAAAGCGGCCTGAAGGCCCGGCACAAGCCCGGTGCGGGCGGGCTGGTGCCGGATGAGACACATTTCCTCAACGCTCTGAAGGACAGCCTCGACAGCGGCAAGGTGCCTGCGGACGAGCTGCTGGAGCGCTACAACGGGGCGTGGGGTGAGGACCTCAGCCGCATCTACGGCGAGTTTGCCTACTGATGCAGCGGATCCCGGCAGTCGCCAAGGACGCGGAAACCCCGGAACAGGCGGCGGCCCAGGCCCGGGTCGCCAAAATGTGGGGACGCAGGCTGAACATCTCGGATGCGATGGTCCATAATCCGGCGGTTCTGGAGGGTTTCCTGTCGTTCTGGGCGGCGCTGGACAACTGCGGGCTGTCGGCTGAGGACCGTGAGGTCATCTGCATGGACATGGCGGTCCAGAACGGCTGCCATTACTGCGTGCCGGCCCATCTGGGCATGGCCCAGGCCCGCGGCGTCGACATGAAGATGATCCGCCGGATCGCCCGCGGCGAGCTGCTGGAGGGCGGCAGCCGTCCGGCCAGGCTGCAGCGCCTGACCCGGCGGCTGGTGGAGACCGGCGGCCGGCTCAGCGATGCGGAACTGGCCCAGGCCCGTGCCGGCGGGTTTGACGACGCGCAGCTGGTGGCCATCGTGGCCGAGATCGCTCATTGCCATTTCACCAACAGCTTCAACCGCCTGGCCGGCACCGAGCCGGATCCGCATTTCCCTGATTGGCCAGAGCCCGGGTCCTGACCAGATCCTAGGCCATCTTTTCCTGCGCGGCAGCGGGAGATGGGCAGGCGGTCGCAACTGCAATGCGGTTGCGGTCTGCTTGGCAAGGCTTGTTTGGACGGTTCGCCTATCCAAAAGTGCGTGGCCTATACGAAAGGCGTACTGTCCTTCCTGAACTACTTGCGGCACAGTGGCGGCGGGGATTTTCACGGGGCTTTTATGCTGGCAATTCGAAGCAAGAGCCAGAAATGGTATTTCGTTGCATCTGTAACTCTAATTGCCCTGGCAGTCTCCTGGGTGGTGACTGCCCTGACGGTACCCAGTGGATTGAGCCGCGCGGCATTGGTGCCTTCCACGCTGGCCCCCCTTTTGATAGCGCCTTTGGCATCTTACTGGGCTGCTGGCCGGTTGCTGGAAATTCACATGCTGAACGAGAAGCTCCTGCATCTTGCTGCGCATGATCAGATGACTTCGCTTTACAGCCGTGATCATTTCTTCCGGCTGATTGCCGGGCTCGGCAAGGATTTTCAGGGCAGTTTCCTGCTGGCCGATATCGACCGGTTCAAGGCGATCAATGACACCCACGGGCATCAGGCCGGGGACGAGGTGATCCGCTTTGTCGCAGGTGTTCTGAAGGAGGGAGTTCAGCCCGGAGGCATCGCCGCGCGGTTCGGCGGTGAGGAGTTCGTCGCCTGCCTGCCGGATGTGCCGCTGAGCGAAGCTGCCGGAAAAGCCGAGGAGATCCGCCAGGCAATCGGTGCCACACCCTTGTCAGTTGGTGCCGGGGGGGTGCTCTGCACAGTCTCAATCGGGCTTGGCTACCATGACGGCAGCCGCCCGGTTGAGGCGGTGCTGCGGGAAGCCAATGTGGCGCTTTATGCGGCCAAGAACGGCGGCCGCAACCAAGTGCGGCCAGCCTGTGCCGGCTAGCGGCCTGTGCTGCCCAGCACCCGGGTTTTGTACAGATCCTTGACCTGAGCTTTGCGGGCGGCCTGGAGCTGCAACTCCTCTTCGGCAGAGCGTTTTTGCAGATAGGCGTAGCCCGCGAATGCGCTGCTTTGGCCCTTGCCGCTGACAGAGCCGCGTTGTGCGGGCTGGCTTGTGCTGGTGCCATAGGCATTGCCGTCCCGTTCTGATGGCAGCAGCATGAAATAGGTGTGCAGCAGCAGCGCGATGAACGGACCAAAGCCGAAGAACACGGTGTAGAATAGAAATTGGAACCCCAGGAAGGGGTCATGTGCAGCCAAGCCCCCGGCCTGATCGAGCGCGGCACCCGGGTCTGCCTGGGCGGCAACCCCTAGCAACCTGTCCAGCACCACCTCCCAATTCATTGTGCTGGCGACGGCCGCCAGATTGAACAGCGCCTCCCAGAAGCCGCCGGAGACAGAGGCCATGACCGCACCGGCAATCAGCATCCCGCTGCCCAGGCCGCTGGGGTCGCTGGTCAGGGCCGAGGTCAGGAAGCCAAAGCTCATGATCAGACCCAGCGAGACCGCGCTGAAGGGCAGCTTGGCCCATTTGCCGCTGCGCCCGGCATCGTGCAAGCGGCGCACTGTCAGCGACAGCCGCGGAATGAAGGTGATCAGAAACAACCCAAGGGAGCCATAGTGGAACGGGTTCAGCGGCGGCACTTCGCGGCGCAGCAAATAGTCCCAGACTTCTGCGGCATCACCTGGCAGCATCAGGAGAATACCGAGCCAGACCAGGGGGATAACGCTCCAGTACTCCAACCGCGTGGCGCGGCCGTCAAAATCGAAGAACTTGAATGCAAAGTTTTCAAAAGGGGTGAGAATGCGGGTGATCATTGGAAACCTGCTGTTAATCTATCCCCTTTGAGTTGCGCTGAAATTCCGGCGGCAATGTGGCTGGTTGCAGGCGGATCCGGGGTATCAGCGCCGGTCCAGCCAGGCCACAACCGGCAGGCGGCTGGCGGCATAACCGGGCACCTGGGTATCCAGCCTGTCCGCCAGTTCCGGCAGGCGGCTGACGGGCACTTTCGGGAACAAGTGATGTTCGCGGTGGTAGAACATCAGATAGGCGGCCCTGGCCAGAACCCCGCGCTGGCTGCGCGCCACCAGGCCCGCAGTGCCGGTGCCCTGATGGGTGATCCAGACTGCGAAAAAGGCTGTCATGCATTGCGCCACCGCCATTGCAGCCAGATGCAGCAGCAGAAAACGCTGGCCGCCCCACAGGCAAAGCCCGGCAGCCATTGCCACGCAAAGCCCGTCGCGCAGCATCCGCCGCCGCCATTTGCCGCCGCCCTGCATCCAGCAGCCCCGGATCAGATCCACCGGAAACCGCGGCCCGTAGCGCAGCACTTCCCAGGCCGTCATATGGCCGCAATGCCCCTCGATGTCACCGGGTCCCATCGAATGGCAGTGATGCTGCATATGGCTCCAGGCGACAGAGCAGTTGCATCCGCACATCAGGGCGCTGAGGATATGCAGCACGGCGATATCGCCCTGGCGCGGCAGGCCCAGGTTGCCGTGGATTGCCTCATGGTTCAGCCGCAGCGCGCAAAGGAAGAACATAAAGCTGGCACCGGCTCCCAGCGGCCAGAGTGGCGAGGCATAGAAGACCCAGGAGAGTATCAGCCAAGGCAGCGGCAGGGTCAGTTCACCCCAGCGCTGGCGGCCGGTGACTGGCAGCAGATCCTGCCAGTCGACATTGCGCGGTGCCAATTCACGGGAAACGGGCGTGTGCATGGCGGTCTCCTTTCGATCAGGATTGAGGGGATGTCTGCCCTGTTTGATCTTCAGGTCCGGCTTTCCTCTTGGTTTCGCGCTCACGGGCTATACCGCGGTACATCAGCCAAAACGCCATGCCCCATGTCAGCGAAAACAAGGCGCCAAAGCCGGTCAGAAAGCCTGCGAAGTCCAGGTACTCTGCAAGGTTCGGGAAGCCGCGGTAGGAATGGAACAGCGGCACCGCAAAATAGGCGTAAACCGGCGTTCCGAGCAGGTTGGCGCCTAAAGCAGCTAACATCAGCAGAGGGCCGGTGCCCTTGTGCTTCAGGGTAAGCCACAGGGCCGGGCCGCCAAACAATAGCCAAGGCAGGCCGCCGAGGATGACGGCAAAGACGGGGATGAGGTATACCCAGCAAAATAGCACTGCGATTATTAACGGGGCGGCGATCAGGGCGACCCAGAAGGACGTAGAGTCGATGTCATGCAGGTCGCCGTCATTATTGTCAGTTATTTCTGTCATGAGGGAAATGTCCTCGCAAAATTTTTTTGAACCAGGGCCGCATCCGGCCCGCACTCATTCCGTCTGTTTGCCGCCGGGCAGGAACCGCGCCACCTTGGCGCCCAGCTTCAGCACTGCCAGATGCACCGAACGCGGCAGGCGGGAGAAATCCGCATACCAGTCGTCAAACATCCGCATCACCCGCAGCGTCTCGCCCATGCGCTCCTTGACCGCCTTGGGGGTGCTGTCGGCTTCGGCCTCCTGCATCACCGCGTCCAGGGCCCGCAGGGTGGGGGCAAACTCGCGCTCACGCCGGGCCGCAATCACCGCATCGGCCAGATCGAACATGTCCCGGATCGAGGTGAAGTGATCGCGCCGGTCGCCCAGCTGGCGGCTGACCTTGACCAGCCCTTGCGCCTGCAGCTCTTTCAGCCCGTTGGAAACGTTGGAGCGTGCCAGCCCCAGCACCTCGCAAATCTCTTCCGCGGTCATCGGGGCAGAGGCGATATGCAGCAGCGCATGGATTTGCGCGACGGAACGGTTCACCCCCCAGCGGCTGCCCATCTCGCCCCAGTGAAGGATAAAGTTCTGCATCGCGGGGGTCAGTTTCATCACGGCATCCTGAAATTTCTGTAAGGACAGAAAGTTGGAAAACCCGAGTCGTGTCAAGACAAAGAAAACCGGCGGCAGGTTGCCCCGCCGCCGGCTGTTTGCTTGTGAGCGGCGTAAATTGCCTTACTGCGCCTGCAGCTCTGCCGGGGTCTTGTCGGCGATGTCTTCCCAGTTGGCATTGGCGTTTTGCACCATGCCCGGGATGTCGCCTTCCCAGCGTTCCTGGATGTCAGCCGACAGGTTCAGGTACAGGGTGTTGTCGACGATCTTCCAGTGGTTCGGGTCGCCGTCGAACTTGAAGCCCATTGCGGTGCCAAAGGCGCAGTAGCCGCCATAGGCCGGCAGGTAGGCTTCGGGATTCTTTTCAAAAGCCGCTTTGTGCTCTTCCGAGGCGAAGCGGTACATTGCGTCATTGTAAACAGTAGTGATTTTATAGCTGCCCTTGGTGGGGGCACCGTCTGTGAAATATGCGACCGGGTCATAGCCCTGCATTGCCAGGCCGGTGGAGGATGCGTTGATCTCAACGCCTGCCGCCAGTGCCGAGGTTGCCATCGCAACCGACAGAGCCACACCGCTGATCAGTGCTTTTACTTTGTTCATGGTCCCGTCCTTTCAAATCCCGGCCAGGGTGGATGAAAAATGTTTGCCCGGCCGGCGTTTCACCATGTGTGCCGCGGTATGCTGCGGGTCACGGAACCCATGTGGAGAGGCAGGCGATCACGTTCAAAACAACTCAATTTGAATGTGCGTCAGCCTGCAAGAGCCTGTGCATTCCTGCGCAGAACGGGTGACAGGCAGGTTTTCTCCAGCCACTATGGAAGCAGGCAATTTGGAGGCAAGGATGACAGGTTCCTTTTCAACCCGCCGCGCTGCGCTTGGCATACTGGCAGCGGCTTTCACGGCGGCAGCACTGCCGGCCCTTGCTCAAAGCGTCAGCGGTATCTACCGGGCCGAGGGGCGCAACCCGGATGGCAGCAGCTATACCGGCACCGTGCAGATCCAGGACAACGGCGGCAGCGTTCAGATACAATGGAGCATTGCCGGGCAGGGCTACTCCGGCACCGGCTCGCGCAATGGCGATGTGATCTGGGTCGATTGGGGGCAAACGCATCCGGTGGTTTATGTGCGGATGCCCAGCGGTGAGCTGCATGGCACCTGGGCCAATGGCCGCGCGTTGGAGCGGCTTATCCCGTAACCTCCAGCGCCAGCACGAAGCGGACCACTTTCTCCTCGGGCATTTCGCAGGGCTTCAGCAGTGCGCCGGATACCAGCCGGTAGAGGTTGAGGCTGATGTAATCGGTGCCGCCCAGTTCGCGGGCCACCAGTTTCTGGGCCTTTCCGCCTGCCAGGTTCCCGCGGGTGACGGTATATTTGCGCCCGTCCGCAATGCCTGTGAAACCGCCCAGCGGCAGCGCATCAAAGGCGGCCAGAAACGCGTTCAGCCCGCCTTTGCCTGTTCCAAGGCTCACTTCTGGCCGATCCGCGGCTCGGTGCCTGCGCGCAGGCGGGCAATATTGGCCGAGTGGCGGATGAACACCACCACCGCCAGCAGTACCGCCAGCAAGGCCACTGGCTGGTAGCCCAGCACCAGTGCCCAGACCGCACCCGAGGCCGCTGAGACCAGAGCCCCCATCGAGGAGATCCGGCTGACGGCCGCCGCCGCCAGCCAGGTGAGGCAGCAGGCGATGCCCACCGGCCAGGCCAGCGCCAGCATCAGACCCAGGAAGGTCGCCACGCCCTTGCCGCCCTTGAACCCCAGCCAGACCGGAAAGCAATGGCCGAGGAAGGACATAAGGCCGGCTGCTTGCGCTGCATCTTCGCCGGCCAGAAAGCGGGCCAGCAGTACCGCCGCCGCGCCCTTGCCGCCATCCAGGAAGAGCGTCAGTGCCGCGGCGGCCTTGCTGCCGGTGCGCAGCACGTTGGTGGTGCCGATATTGCCCGAGCCGATTTCCCGCAGATTGCCCAGCCCAAACGCCTTGGTGACCACCATGCCAAAGGGCACGGACCCCAGGCCATAGCCGATCACCGCCCAGAGGATCAGCACTGCGGCAGAGCTTTCGATAACTGGCATCAGTCCCTCCGGTAAACGGGTTCGCCCGCAACATAGGTGGCTTCAACCCGGCCCTGCATCCGCTGGCCGTCATACGGCGTGTTCTGCGATTTCGAACGCAGCTTGAAACGGTCGAGCACAAAGGGCACGTCCGCGTCGAACAAGACCAGGTCGGCAGGTGCACCCGCGGCCAAGCGGCCGCTTTCCAGACCCAGGCGTTTCGCCGGGTTCAGCGACATGGCACGGAACAGGGTTGGCAGGTCCAAGAGTTCAGCGTGGTAAAGGCGCAGCGCGGCGGGCAGCAGCGTTTCCAGCGCCACCGCGCCGGCGGCGGCTTCCTCAAACGGCAGCCGCTTGCTTTCCTCATCCTGCGGTGTGTGCATCGAACTGATAATGTCGATCAGCCCGGTCCGCACTGCCTCAACCACCGCCAGCCGGTCGTCTTCCGAGCGCAACGGCGGCTTCACCTTGAAGAAGCTGCGGTAGCCCGCGACGTCCAGCTCATTCAGCGTCAGGTGGTGGATCGAGGTGCCCGCGGTGATGTCGATCCCGTTGGCCTTTGCGCGCTCCAGCGCGGGCAGGGCGCGCGCTGTGGTGATCTGGTCGGCATGGTATTTGGCACCCGTCATTTCCAAGAGGGCAATATCGCGGTCCAGTCCCATCCGCTCTGCCATCGGTGAAACTGCGGGCAAGCCATAGAGTGCAGCGAACTTGCCGCTGGTGGCTGCCGCGCCCTTGCTCAGCACCGGCTCCTGCGGATGCGCGATTACTAGGGCGCCGCAAGAACGGGCATAAGTCAGCGCGCGCTGGAACACCTTGGTGTTGGCAACCACATGGTCGCAATCGGAAAAGGCCACCGCGCCGGCATCCATCAGGAAGCCGATCTCGGTCATCTCCCGGCCTTCGCGCCCCTTGGTCAGCGCCGCCATCGGCAGCACGTTCACCGGCGTGTCGGCCTGGGCGCGGCGGGTGACAAACTCCAGCGTCTCCGGGCTGTCGATCGCAGGCGCGGTATCAGGGCGGGTGACAATGGTGGTGACCCCGCCCGCCGCCGCCGCGAGGCCTGCGGATTTATAGCTTTCCTTGTGCCGCTCGCCGGGCTCGCAAACCTTGACGCCGATGTCGACAATCCCCGGTGCCAGGCATTTGCCGCCGCAGTCCTGAATGGCGGCCTCATCCGGTGTGACGCCATGCGTGGCCAGCAGCTGTTCAGGGCTGGCAGCATTTTTCTCAACCGCCGCGATCCGACCGTTCCGGACCAGAACCGCGCCGGGCGTATCGGTGCCTGCTTCCGGGTCGATCAGGCGGGCATTGGTGAACAGAGTGGTCATGCCTTGGCTCTTTCAATAGCGTTGAGGGTCGCGGCCGGGTCGGCCTGGTATTTGATCAGGTGCTTGTCGCCGCTCTTGGTGATGACCTGCACATAGCTGCCCATGGTTTTCACAGCTTCAATCTGAGCAACCGGCACGCTGCGTCCGGCGGGGCCGGCAAGTGTGTCTTTGGTCAGGATCCAGACCACCGCCAGCTCTTCGCTGGCCATGTACCAGCCGCGCAAGGCGATGGCGGCGAGCCCGCCCACGGCACCGGTCCAGACGTGGGGGCTGTCAAGAAACCACAGCACCGCCATCGCGCCGCCCATGCCAATCGCGGCCATCCAGGCATGCGCCCGGACATAGGCGCTTCGGTCCGGTGTGAAGGCGGTTTCCTCCATCAGAACACCAGCGCCCAGATCAGCAGTGCAATCAGGGTCATGACCACAGCAAACAACGTGGCGCCGATGCGGCGGGCTTGCGAGCGGGCTTCGCGCGGGGAAAGCTTGGGCGCCGAATGGGGTTTGGCGCTTTCGGCACTTGCAGGCGCGGCGCTCCAATTGGTCCGGCGCTCGCCATAGGTGCCTTTGAGCACGATCTGCTCCGCCGGGGTCAGCCGGACTTCCTTGCCCTCAAAGGCGCGGGAACGGATCAGCAGCACGTGGCCGTCCAGCGCTTTCAGCATTTCGTGGTCTTCTTCGACCTGCGCCCGCGGCACGCCGCAGCCTTCGGTCAGATAGCCGGTCAGGCCGATGTCTTCGAGGTCAGAGACCGGGAAGACCTCCGCCTGGTCCATGTCCAGGGCTTCGATCCCCAGAACCTGCGCCAGCGCGCCAGGCTCCTTCAGAAACGCCGCCTGCTCGGGCCGCATGCCGAGCGCAAAGAGGCGGATCACGCCGCGCTCGCCCGCCGGGATATGAATGACGCCTTCCAAGCGGGTCAGCCCGCCTGGCTCTGATTGGGGGCCTGGCGCTCGGCGCGCAGGTTGCGTGCGAGCAGATCCATCGCGGCCATGCGGACGGCAACACCCATCTCGACCTGCTCCTGGATGACCGAGCGGTTGATGTCGTCCGCAAGGGTGCCGTCAATCTCCACCCCGCGGTTCATCGGGCCGGGATGCATGACAATGGCGTCGGGTTTGGCTTGCGCCAGCTTGTCGGCGTCCAGCCCGTAACGGTGGTAGTATTCGCGCTCGGACGGGATGAAGCCGCCGTCCATGCGTTCCTTCTGCAGCCGCAGCATCATCACCACGTCCACGTCCTTGAGGCCTTCGCGCATGTCGTCATAGATCTCGGCGCCGAATTCGGCGAACTGGCCGGGCACCAGGGTCGGCGGGCCAATGAGGCGGATGCGGTTCTCCATCTTGCCCAGCAGGATCAGGTTGGAGCGCGCCACGCGGGAATGGGCAATGTCGCCGCAGATCGCGATGTTCAGCCGGTGCAGACGGCCCTTGGAGCGGCGGATGGTGAGCGCGTCCAGCAGTGCCTGGGTCGGGTGCTCATGCTTGCCATCGCCGGCATTCAGCACCGCGCAGTTCACCTTTTGCGCCAAGAGGTCCACCGCGCCGGAATGCGGGTGGCGGACAACCAGCAGGTCCGGGTGCATCGCGTTCAGCGTCATCGCGGTGTCGATCAGGGTCTCGCCCTTTTTGATCGACGACGCCTGCATCGCCATGTTCATCACATCGGCGCCCAGCCGCTTTCCTGCCAGCTCAAAACTGGCCTGGGTGCGGGTGGAGTTCTCGAAGAACATGTTGATCTGGGTGAGCCCCGCCAGCACGTCGGAGTGTTTTTCCGGGCGGCGGTTCAGCGCCACATAGTCATCGGCCAGATCGAGGATCGCAGTGATCTCATGCGGCTTCAGCGGTTCGATGCCAAGCAGGTGGCGGTGTTCGAAGGACATATGGGGCGGCTCCGCTTGATTTGCGGGCTCTTATAGGCGGGGTGGTGCCTTGCGGCAAGGCTGCGCAGGCGAGGGGCCGGCCCCTCGCGCTCCCCGGGATATTTTCAGCCAGAAGAAGGGGGTGGGGCAAATTCAGGAGGGGAGGGGTGTTCCGCTTCCTGGGCGGGCAGGGTAGCTTGGGCGCATGGAATTGGCATTGGATTACTGGAGCGCCAAGGCGCTGTTGGAGTGGCAGGTTGAGCTGGGCGCCACCGAGGCGCTGTGCGACGTGCCCGTCGACCGTTACGGGCTGGCGCAGGCGGCGCCAAAGCCGAAACCGGGCGCGGCGCCTGCGCCACCGCCCAAGCCCAAGGAAGTTGACCCTGTTGACGTGGCCAGGACGGCCGCCAAGGGCGCGGCCTCCCTGCCTGCCTTGCGCGAGGCCATGGAAGGTTTCACCCACTGCGATCTGAAGCGCGGCGCCCGCAATCTGGTGTTCTCGGACGGGCAGGCAGGCGCGCGGGTGATGATCATCGGCGAAGCGCCGGGCCGCGACGAGGATCTGCAGGGCAAGCCGTTTGTCGGCCGCGCCGGGCAGCTCCTGGACCGGATGCTGGAGGCGATCGGGCTTTCACGGGCGGAAAGCGTCTATATCACCAATGTCCTGCCTTGGCGGCCGCCGCAGAACCGCGATCCGCTGGCGGCCGAGATTGCCATGCTGGCCCCGTTCCTGGAGCGGCATGTGGCATTGGCAGAGCCGGATATCCTGGTGCTTATGGGCAACATCAGCTGCCAGGCGGTGCTGGGCAAGCGCGGCATTACCCGGTTGCGCGGGCAATGGGCCCAGGTCTGGGGCAAGCCGGTCCTTCCGATGTTCCATCCCGCCTATCTGCTGCGCCAGCCGTCGCAGAAACGGTTGGCCTGGGCAGACCTGCTGGAGCTGAAGGCGCGGCTGGGCGCTGTGTCCTGAGGAGGCCTACGTGAAGATCCTCGCCTTTTCCGATTTGCATCTCTCCAGTGCCCACGCGGCCTCGATCGTCGAGGCCAGCGCAGACGCTGATCTGGTGATCAGCGCGGGCGATTTCTGCAACATGCGGCGCGGGCTGGACCGGGCGGCGGCGATGCTGGCGGGGCTGCAGGCGCCGATGGCGGCGGTGGCGGGCAACGGCGAAAGCGCCGATGAGCTGCGCACGGCGGGCTTCCCCAACACAACCGTGCTGCATGGCGAAAGCATGGAATTTGAGGGGTTGCGCCTGTTCGGGCTGGGGTATGGCGTGCCGCAGACGCCCTTTGGCAGCTGGTCCTGCGATCTGAGTGAGGCGCAGGCTGAAACGATGCTGGTGGCTTGCAGTCAAGCGGATGTCTTGATCTCCCATTCTCCACCCAAGGGTTTTGGCGATGTGACGTCCGGCGGTGCCTCCGTGGGCTCCACCGCGGTCCTGGCGGCGGCACAGCGGATCCAGCCGCAGCTTCTGCTCTGCGGCCATGTGCATGATTGCTGGGGCTTCCGCGGCTATTTAGGGAAAACGCAAGTGGCCAATCTCGGCCCTGCGGTGAACTGGTTTGAGGTGACACCATGATCGACGCGGTAACTTTGCTGGCGTTCATCCCGGCGGCGCTGGCGCTGAACCTGACACCGGGGGCGGATATGATGTTCTGCCTCGGCCAGGGGCTGCGCGCGGGCCGCGGTGCGGCAGTTGCGGCCAGTGCCGGGATTTCGGCGGGCAGCATGGTGCATGTGGCGCTTGCAGGGCTGGGGCTGGGCGCGGTGGTCGCGGCCATGCCTGCGCTGTTTGACGTGATCCGCTGGATCGGAGTCGCCTATCTGCTCTATCTCGCCTGGGGCGCCCTGCGCGGCGGGCTGGCGGCGGATGCGCTGCCCGAACGCCGCGGCGCCAGCGCCTTCCGCAGCGGGCTGCTGGTCAATCTTGCGAACCCCAAGGTGATCCTGTTTGTGCTCGCCTTTGTGCCGCAATTCGTGAAGCCGGAAGCAGGGCCGGTGCTGGCCCAGTTCCTGATCTTCGGGCTGATTCTGGCCATCGGCGGATTTTTCATCAACGGCCTGGTGGGCATCTTTGCCGGCCAGGCCGGGCAGCGGCTGACCGGATCGCCGGTTTTCTCCCGCTGGCTGGGCCGGGTGTCGGCTGGAATTTTTGCAGGGCTGGCCGTGCGGCTGGCAGTAATGGAGAGGGCCTGATGTCCCGTATCGACGAAAGCATGGAGTTCATTCCCGTCCGCATTGCGGTGCTGACGGTGTCGGACAGCCGCAAGATGGAGGATGACCGCTCAGGGCAAGTGCTGGCCGACCGGCTGCAGGACGCAGGGCACACTCTGGCGGATCGCAAGATCCTGCCGGACGAGCGGGCAGAGATTGCCGCCCAGCTGCGTGCATGGGTGGCCGATCCGGAGGTGGATGCGGTGATCTCGACCGGCGGCACCGGGCTGACCGGCCGCGATGTGACGGTGGAGGCGCACCGCGACGTCTATGAAAAGGAGATCGAGGCCTTTGGCACCGTCTTCACCCTGGTCTCCATGCAGAAGATCGGCACCAGCGCGGTGCAGTCTCGGGCAACCGGCGGGGTGGCGGGCGGCACCTATCTGTTTGCGCTGCCCGGCAGCCCTGGCGCCTGCAAGGACGGCTGGGATGAAATCCTGTCAAAACAGCTTGATTACCGCCACCGGCCCTGCAATTTCGTGGAAATCATGCCCAGATTGGAGGAACATCTGCGACGGAAGTAACCGTGCGCGGCGTGTAACCTCGAAAACCCGCTCGGAAAATCGTATATTTCCAAGCGGGCAAAAATTCGTGCCGTCACGGCAGTTGCGCTTTGGCAGGCCATTGGCGGTCCCGGCTGCATCCGCCACCGGAAGGGAGAGACATGCGCTTTTTGCGTCAGAGTATGACAGGGCTTTTCCTGGCGGCGGTAACGGCGGGCCTGCTGCTGTATGCCGGGCAGCTGGTTTTCAATGCCATCGAGGCGCAGCTGAATGCCGAGCGCAAGGCGCCGCCCGCGCGTGAGCGGGTGTTTGCGGTCAATGTGGTGGTGGCGGACTTGCAGACGGTGGCGCCGGAACTCACCGCTTTTGGCCGGGTCGAAAGCCGCCGGGCGCTGGAGCTGCGCACTGCAGCGGGCGGCCGGGTGGTGCAGTTGTCGGAGGATTTCGAGGAAGGCGGCAGGGTGCAGGCCGGCGAGGTGCTGGTGCAGATTGATCCGGCCGATGCCCAGGCGGCGCTGGACCGGGCCGAGGCCGACATGATGGATGCCCGCGCAGAAGAACGCGATGCCGGCCGGGCGCTGATCCTGGCACAGGATGAATTGCAGGCCACCCAGGACCAGGCGCAGCTGCGCGAGCGCGCATTCCAGCGGCAGCTTGATCTGGCAGCGCGCGGGGTGGGCTCGGCCGCGACGGTGGAGACCGCGGAACTGGCCGCGGTGCAGGCGCGTCAGACGGTGATCTCGCGGCGCCAGGCGGTGAGCCAGGCCGAAGCGCGTGCAGACCAGGCGGCCACCCGGGTGGCCCGGGCGCAGATCGCGCTGGATGAGGCGCGCCGGGATCTGGATGACACCACCATCAAGGCCGGCTTCGATGGCACCCTGCAGGCGGTGGCGCTGGTGCAGGGGCGGCTGGTCTCGGCCAATGAGAAACTGGCGGATCTGGTGGACCCGAAACTGCTGGAGGTGGCGTTCCGGATCTCGACCGCGCAATACGCCCGGCTGCTGGACGCTGAGGGCCGGCTGCTGCGGGCGCCGGTGCGGGTGACGCTGGATGCCGCCGGGGCAGGCCTGAGCGCCGCTGGGCAGATTTCCCGCGCCAGCGGGGCGGCCGGCGACGGCCAGACCGGCCGGCTGGTCTATGCCAGGCTGGAGGCAGCACCGGGGTTTGAGCCCGGGGATTTTGTCACCGTCAAGGTGACCGAGCCTGAGGTGGCTGCCGTGGCCCGGGTTCCGGCCTCGGCGCTGGGTGCCGATGGCTCGGTGCTGGTGCTGGGGGAAGAGGACCGGCTGGAGGCCTTGGCGGTGGAGCTGGTGCGCCGCCAGGGCGATGACGTGCTGATCCGCGGCTCCGGGCTGGAGGGCCGTGAGGTTGTAACCGGACGTACGCCTTTGCTGGGCGCAGGCATCAAGGTGCGCCCGCTGCGTCAGGGCGCCGAAGTGCAGGCTTTGCCGGAGCTGATTGAACTCAGTGACGAACGCCGTGCCAGGCTGGTGGCCTTTGTCGAGGGCAGCAGCCGGATGCCCTCGGAAATGAAGGAAAAGATGCTGGCGCAGCTGGCTGAGGCCAAAGTGCCCTCGCAGCTGGTCTCCCGGATCGAATCCCGGATGGGAGGCTGAGGCCCATGGTGCGCAGGCTCCCCAGGCCGGCCCGCGGGCTGTTCAGCTATTTCACCCGCCACCGCACTGCGGCCAATCTCCTGCTGGTGATCATGCTGGTGCTGGGGGCGGTGGCGATGCCCAACATGCGGGCGCAGTTCTTCCCGGATGTGATTGTCGAGCGTGTCACCGTCACCGTCGAATGGGAGGGCGCGGGTCCGGAGGATGTGGACAGCGCCATCGTGCAGGTGCTGGAGCCCGTGCTGCTGGCGGTGGACGGGGTTGAGGAGACCACGTCTAGCTCGCGCGAGGGGGCGGCGACGCTGACGCTGGAGTTCGAACCCGGCACTGACATGGGGCAGGCGGCGGATGATGTGCAGTCTGCCGTTGACGGTGTCACCACGCTGCCGGAAGAGGCGGAGGAGCCGGATGTGCGGCGCGGCGCCTGGCGCGACCGGGTCACCGATGTGGTGATCACCGGGCCCGTCGGCGCGGCGCAGCTGGGACTGTTCTCCGACGAACTGGTGACGCGGCTGTTCGAGGCCGGGGTCACCCGCACCACGATCCGCGGCGTGGCGGCGCCAGAGACCATTGTCGAGGTGCCCACCGCACAACTGATCACCCATGACATCACCATGCGCGAAATCGCGGAGGCCATCGCGGCCGAGGTTGACGCCGACCCCGCAGGCGATGTGAGCGGCGCCAACGCCCGCGTCCGCACCGGCCGCGAAAAGCGCAAACCGGATGAGCTGGAGGCCATCGTCCTGCGCACCAATGCCGACGGCTCGGTTCTGACCATTGGCGATGTGGCGCAGGTGCGGGTCGAAGGGGTGGACCGCAACCGGTCGTATTTTGTCGATGATAATCCGGCGATGTCGATCCGGGTGGACCGCTCGGACCAAGGCAATGCCATCCGCCTGCAGGGACAGGTGCAGGATGTGGTCGATGAAATGCAGGCCAGCCTGCCGCAAGGGGTGACGGCACAGCTGATCCGCACCCGCGCCGAGCGCATCACTGACCGCCTGGATATCCTTGTCGACAACGGGCTGATGGGGCTGGGCCTGGTGCTGTGCCTCCTGTTCCTGTTCCTCAACACCCGGATTGCCTTTTGGGTTGCGATGGGCATCCCGGCGTCGATGTTTGCCGCGGTGGCGCTGATGTATGCCGCCGGGATCACCATCAATATGGTGAGCCTGTTTGGCCTGATCATCACCCTCGGCATCGTGGTGGATGACGCCATCGTGGTGGGCGAGCATGCCGATTTCCGTGTCCGCCGCCTGGGAGAGAACCCGGTGCAGGCGGCCGAAAATGCGGCCCGGCGCATGGCGATGCCGGTCTTTGCCGCAACACTGACCACAATCATCGCCTTCTTTGGCCTGACCCTGGTCGGCGGCCGTTTCGGCGAACTGATCCGCGACATCCCCTTCACCGTGATTGCGGTGCTGGCAGCGTCGCTGTTGGAATGCTTTCTGATCCTGCCCAACCATTTGGCCCACGCGCTGACCCATGCCCAGGCGCGGCATTGGTATGACTGGCCGAACCGGATGGTGAACCGCGGCTTCCGCTGGCTGCGCGATCATGTCTTCCGGCGGCTGATGAGTGCGATCGTCACCGCGCGCTACGCGGTGCTGGCGGGCGCGCTGGCGATCCTCGCCAGCCAGGCGGCGCTGTTCATCAATGGCGATGTTAAATGGCGCTTCTTCAACGCACCGGAACGTGCTTCGGTCACCGGCAATTTTGCCATGGCCGAAGGTGCCACCCGCAGCAATTCCCTGGCAATGATGCGGGAAATGCAGCGCGCCACCGAGGCGCTGGGCGCCGAATACGCCGAACGCTACGGACGCAATCCGCTTGCCTTCGTGATGGCCGAAGTCGGCGGAAACGCAGGCCGCGGCCTCAGCGGGGTGGAGGCCAAGGACACCGATCTCCTGGGCGGAATCTCGATCGAGCTGATCGACGCCGACCTGCGCCCCTATTCCAGCTTTGCCTTTGTAGCCGAGCTGCAGGAAACCGTCGCGCGCCATCCGATGGCAGAGACGCTTTCCTTCCGCAGCTGGCGCTCGGGGCCGGGCGGGGATGCGCTGGATGTGCAGTTCTCCGGCCCCAGCGTGCAGGTGCTGAAAACGGCCTCCGAAGACCTGAAGACCGCGCTGCTGCGGTTCCCCGAAGTCTCAGCCGTCGAGGATAACCTGGCCTATGACAAGGAGGAGGTGATCCTTGATCTCACCCCCCAGGGCCAGGCGCTGAACTTCACCATCGGCAACCTCGGCCAGGCGCTCAGGGCGCGGCTCAACGGGATCGAGGCGGCGACCTATCCGGACGGGCCGCGCAGCGCCGCGATCCGGGTGGAACTGCCCGAGGGCGAGCTGACCGCCGACTTCCTGGAGCGCACCCTGATGCGGGCGCCCAGCGGGATCTACGTGCCGCTGGCTGATATCGTCTCGGTCACCCAGCGCACCGGGTTCTCTACCGTGCGGCGCGAAAACGGCATCCGGGTGATCAGCGTCACCGGCGACATCTCCGAAGACGACCCTGCCCGCGCCGAGGCGGTGATGCAGGCGCTGCAGCAGGAGGTCTTGCCGAAAATTGCCAGCGAACGGCAGGTGGAATGGCGCCTGTCCGGCCTTGCCGAGCAGGAACAGACTTTCCTGCAGGAGGCGGGCACCGGGCTGATCCTCTGCCTCACCGGCATCTACCTGGTGCTGTCCTGGATCTTTGCCAGCTGGACCCGGCCCTTGGTGGTGATGGCGATCATCCCCTTTGGCCTCGTCGGCACCATCTGGGGCCACTACATGTGGGAGGTGCCGCTTTCCATGTTCACCGTGGTTGGCCTGTTGGGCATGACCGGGATCATCATCAACGATTCCATCGTGCTGGTGACTACGATTGACCAGTATGCCCAGGACCGCGGGCTGATCCCCTCGATCATCGACGCGGCAGCCGACCGGCTGCGCCCTGTAATGCTGACCACCATGACCACGGTGCTGGGGCTGGCGCCCTTGCTGTTTGAACGCTCGCAGCAGGCGCAGTTCCTGAAACCAACGGTGATTACCCTGGTCTATGGCCTGGGCTTCGGCATGTTCCTGGTGCTGCTGGTGGTGCCTGCGCTGGTGGCGATGCAGCGGGACCTGTCGCGGCCGATGACCTCGCTGCGCCGCGCCGTGCGGCAGGGGGCTGGCGGTTTGCGCTGGCTGGTGATGGGCACCGCGCTGGCACAGCTTGGCTGGCTGGTGCTGACACTGGGCTGGGCGATGGCCACCGGCGCGCTGCACCCGCTATTGCGGATGGTGCCGGTGCTGGCGGCGATGGAGCCGGTGCATGCAGGCCTGCTGGCCTGTGTCGCGGGGGCTTTGGTGCTGACCCTGCTGGCCTATCTGGCCGGCGGCGCGGCTTACCGTTTCAGCGCCCGCCAGCGGGCTTGAGCCAACCGTGCAACTTCGGCCACTTGATCCAGCAGTTGAAGTCCGCGGGTTTCGATTTCTGCCACCGGGATCCATTCGGCCTGCTCGGCATCATCATCCGGGACAGGAGCGCCGCTGATGTGTTCGCAGAGAACCACGGTCAGCAGGTACTGGCGCTGCACTGTCCCGCTGTCATCGCGCGAAATCACATCCACATTGGTAAGATACTCCAGCGGCCTGGCAACAACGCCGGATTCCTCCAGCAGTTCGCGCGCGGCGGCTTCCAGCGCGGTCTCGCCCATCTCGACATGGCCGCCGGGGAAGCCCCACCAGCCCGCATTGGGTTCCTTGCCGCGCTGCACCAGGATCACCTGGTCCTGGCCGCCATAACGACGGCAGACCACGGCAATGGTACCCAGCACCGGGCGCGGCGGAACCTCTGGCACGCTCATCCGGCGCTGCAGCCCTGGATGTCGACAGCGTGGTTCTTGCCCAGCACCGTGATCCGCAGCTGCGAGCGGTCAATGGCGTAGGCAGTTCTGTCCGCAGGCAGGAACTCGGTTTCCGCCACCAGCAGGCCGCCCTCGCGGCGGGTGGCGGTTTCGCCGGCAAAGAGGCTGGGGGTGCCGGGCTCGATCACCGCCACTTCCTCGCCGCCGGCCGAGGGCATCGAGATGCGGGCGGTGACCTTCATGCCGTATTCGGTGGGGTGCAGGCTGCAGGTGGCCTGGCGCACGCCGGCCTCCTTGGCGGACCAGGGGCGGCTGGCAAGTGCTGCGGCAATGGCCGGGTTGCGGCCTGCACTGCCGTCCAGCTGATGATCGAAGCTGAGTTCTGCCGGCACGCAGACATCCTTGCAGACACCCAGCTGCATCCGGCCCTTGAGGCGCACCGGCTTGCCCGGTGTCTCTGGCGTGATCTCCACCGGCAGCACCAGCTGATCATGATAGCCGATGGTGCGGTAGCCGGAGGTCAGAAACACTTCCGGTGACGGCCAGGTAATTGACAGTTCCCCGACATTGCGTGCGCCGCGCCAGGAAAAGCTCGGCGGGATACCTGCATCGCCGGGCGCGCGCCAATAGGTCTTCCAGCCGGGCTGCAGCGTGACCTTCAGCGCGCCCAGATAGGTGCCGCGCTTGGTCATGCCGCCGTCCAGCACGTCGATCTGCACGATCTCCCCTTCCGCAGCGCCGGAAAGCGCCGGTGTGCCTGCCAGAGCGGCAAGCAGGGCCGCGGCCGCGGTGATCTTCAGCTTCTGTTTCATGTCCTGATACATGCGCTGCAAAGCAGGGTTTGCCAAGTCACGATCCGGTCAGAGACCGGAAAGCCGCCCCACATCATCCTGAGTTTGCGGCAATTTTGCCGAAGGCTTTACCGCACGCGCCTTTGGCGCCCCTTGCGTGCAGCCCGGCAGGGCGTCATGGTGGGGGGAGGCAGCAGAAAGACGGAATTACATGGATCTGACTGGCAAGCTCTTGATTGCAATGCCCGGAATTGGCGACCCCAGGTTTGAGCATTCGGTGGTTTTCCTGTGCTCGCACGGGGAGGAAGGCGCGATGGGGCTGATCGTCAACAAGCCCGCCGACGGGGTGGTGCTGGGCGATTTGCTGGAGCAGCTGGACATGGGCGGCGAGGGCAGCGCGGCAGCGGCCCTGCCGGTGCGCTTTGGCGGCCCGGTGGAAACCCAGCGCGGATTTGTGCTGCACACGCCGGATTACGAATTGGATGTGAGCTCGCTGAAAGTGCCGGGCGGGTTTTCAATGACTGCGACGCTGGATATCCTGGAGGACATCGCGCAAGGGCAGGGGCCAGAGGATCTGCTGGTGCTGCTGGGCTATGCCGGCTGGGGGCCGGGGCAGCTGGAGTCAGAGATTGCGATGAACGGCTGGCTGACCGCAGATGCCAGTCCGGACCTGGTGTTCGGCTTGGCCGATGACAGCAAATGGGGCGCGGCGCTGAACACGCTTGGGGTCGACCCGCTGACCCTCTCGGCCAGCGCCGGCCACGCCTGAACGGCCAAGGTAGCTGCCGTTGCACCAGGGGCAGGGGCGGGCTCCCGCCCTTTGTTCCGATCATCAAAGATGAGCGGAACAAAGGTTGGGCGTGGCGCCGCGCGGGGCGCGGCGCGCCTCCGGCGGGAGTATTTGCAACCAGAAAGAAGCCAGCGCGTTTGTGGCAGGTGACGGGATTTTCCGGGACCAATCCGGGTGGTTGCGGGCATAGCGCCGCGCATGCGCGGCGCTATGCTCAACGCTTTGAAAGCCATCTTTGATGGTTGAAAAGGGGCGGGAGAGCTGCGGCTGCAGGCGCTGGCGGTTCAGCCCCGCGGTGCGGCGGCGCGGCGGAGGCGGTCGTTGATGGCCACGCCCAGCCCGCGCTCCGGGATTGGAGCGACGGCAATAGGCCGGCCCAGCGCATCCAGCCGGTGCAGATGGCCAAAGAGATTGGCGGCGGCCTCTGCCAGGTCACCGCGTTCCGAAAGGGTCAGGTCGCAGGCGCCCGGTCCGAAGCCGAGATACAGCTCGCCCTCTGCTGCAGCCTTTGCCTTCAGCCGTACTGGCGCACCCGGCGCGTAGTGCGACAGCAATTGCCCAGGCGCGGTCAGCGGGTCGTGCACATCGCGCATTGCCAGCTTGCGGCCCAGAACGTCTTCCACCGCTTCCGCCGCCAGCCCGCCGGGGCGCAGCAGCATCGGCTCTGGCCCTGCCAGGCCGATGATTGTCGATTCCAGCCCGACGCCGCAGGCGCCATCGTCCAGAATTGCGGCGATGCGGCCGTCCAGCCCGGCCTGCACATGCGCCGCCGTGGTAGGGCTGATCTTGCCCGAGGGATTGGCCGAGGGCGCCGCCACCGGCCCGTCCAGCGCCTGCAAGAGCGCCTGGCCCGCCGGATGCGCCGGCACCCGCACGCCCAATGTCCCGAGCCCTGCTGTGACCAGCGGAGAAATGCCGTGCCCGTCGCGCAGCGGCAGCACCAGTGTCAGCGGGCCGGGCCAGAACGCCTGCGCCAGTTGCTCCGCAACATCATTCCACTCGACATAGCGCTGCGCGGCTTTCGCAGAATGCACATGGGCAATCAGCGGGTTGAAGGAGGGCCGCCCCTTGGCCTCATAGATCGCTGCAACCGCCTCGCCCAGACGAGCGTCAGCACCCAGGCCATAGACCGTCTCGGTGGGGAAGGAGACTAGTTTGCCCTGCCGCAGCAGCAGGGCTGCACGGGCAATTCCCGCTTCCGTCGCGGCAAGAATTTCAGTGCTCTGCTGGGGCATTCCGGGTGACGCGGCGTTTTGGTTGATTGCAATAGGCGTCCGATTAGGTAATCGGTCGAGCCACTGACCATAATAGGCCCGTGCCGGGAAGCCAAGACTGCCCGCGCCAGGACGCCCCTTAAAGACCGCCAGAGGACGCCCATGACCTTCCGTGCCCCCGTTTCCGAGTATGAGTTTCTGCTGAACCATGTGGTTGGCTACGAGGCCATCCCGGAGACGGAGCGCTTTGCCGAGGCCTCAACCGACATGGTCAGCGCGATCCTGACCGAAGCGGGCAAGCTGTGCGACGAGGTGATGGCGCCGCTGCAGCGCAACGGCGACCTGCACCCGGCGCATCTGGAAAACGGCGTGCTGCGGACCTCGCCCGGGTTTGCCGAAGGCTACCAGGCCATTTGCGAGGGCGGCTGGGTCGGCATCAGCGCCGCGGAAGAACACGGCGGCATGGGGCTGCCGCAAACCGTTGCCACCGCAGTCTACGAGATGATGGCCGGCGCCTGCCTGTCGCTGCAATTGGCGCCGTTGCTGAGCCAGGGCCAGATCGAAGCGCTGGAGCATCATGCTTCGGATGCGATCAAGGCGCTTTACCTGCCGAAGCTGATCTCCGGCGAGTGGTCCGGCACCATGAACCTGACTGAGCCGCAGGCGGGCTCGGACGTAGGCGCGCTCAGCTCCAAGGCGGTGCCCAATGGCGATGGCACCTATGCGGTCTCGGGGCAGAAGATCTTCATCTCCTGGGGCGACAATGATTTCTGCGGCAATGTCTGCCACTTGGTGCTGGCGCGGCTGCCCGATGGGGTGCCGGGCACCAAGGGGATATCGCTGTTCCTGGTGCCGAAGTATCTGCCGGATGCGGAGGGCAATCCGGGCAAGGCGAATGATCTGAAGGTCGTCAGCCTGGAGCACAAGATGGGCCTGCACGGCTCGCCTACCTGCGTGATGCAGTTCGACGGCGCCACCGGCTGGCTGGTCGGCCCTGAGCACGGCGGCATGGCGGCGATGTTCACTATGATGAACAACGCCCGCCTCGGCGTCGGCGGCGAAGGCGTCGGTGTTGCCGAGGGCGCCTATCAGCACGCGCTGGCCTATGCGCTGGAGCGCAAGCAGGGCCGCACTGCCAGCGGTTTCATCGCTGACCACGCCGACGTGCGCCGGATGCTGATGGAGATGAAGGCGGAAATCTTTGCCTCCCGCGCGATTCTGCTGGCCTGCGCCCGGGCTATCGACATGCAGACCGCCACCGGTGAAGCCGGTTGGGCCGCCCGCGCGGCCTTCCTGACCCCGATCGCCAAGGCCTTTGGCACTGACACTGGCATCCGGGTCTCGGAAACCGGGGTACAGGTGCATGGCGGCATGGGCTTCATAGAAGAGAGCGGCGCCGCGCAGTACTATCGCGACGTGCGGGTGACCGCGATCTACGAGGGCACCAACGGCATCCAGTCGATGGACTTGGTGGCGCGCAAGATGATGGACGGCGGCGATATGGCGTTCTCGCTGATCGACGAGATCGAGGAACAGGCCGAACGCGCCCGCGCCACCCATCCCAACATGGCGGAAGCCGTCTGGCAAGCGTGTGAGTCCTTGCGCGAAGCCACCGAATGGCTGGTGGCGCAGGATGACCTGCAGGACCGTTTTGCCGGCTCGGTTCCGTACTCGCGCGCCTTTGCCCGGGTGCTGGGCGGCCACTGCCACCTGGCCGCAGCCATGGCCGACCCGGGCGGCCCGCGTGAAAAGCTTGCGCGCTTCTACATAACCCGGATGCTGCCGGAACACGCCGCCCTTCTGGCCCATGCCCAGGCGGGTGCTGCCGGCACCTTTGCGCTCAGCCTCGACGAACTGGCGGGTTGAGCCATGACCAGTGTCCCCGAAGTCAGCCTGCGCACCCCTTGGGAAGAGCCGCCCGCACAGGGCGAAGCGATCGAGGTGGCCGAAGGCGTGTTGTGGATGCGCCAGCCGCTGCCGATGAAGCTGGATCATGTGAACATCTACGCGCTGGATGACGGCGACGGCTGGACGGTGATTGACACCGGCTTCAACACCCGCAAGAGCCGCGCGATCTGGGAGAGCCTGATTGCGGGCCCGCTGAAGGGCAAGCCGGTGAGCCGTGTTGTCGGCACCCATCACCACCCGGACCACATCGGCCTGGCGGGCTGGTTCCAGTCAGAACATGGCGCCGAACTGGTCACCACCCGCACCGCCTGGCTGTTTGCCCGGATGCTGACGCTGGACGTGCAGGAGACATGGCCCGAGGAAACCTTGGCCTATTACCGCAGTGCCGGCATGGATAAGGCGTTTTACGAAAAGCGCGCCGCCGACCGGCCCTTCAATTTTGCCGATACCGTGCACCCGATGCCGCTGGGGTTCACCCGGATCAAGCAGGGCGACGTGATCCGCATGGGGCAGCGCGACTGGGAGGTGCATATCGGCAATGGCCACGCGCCGGAGCATGCCACCTTCTGGAGCCGCGACGACCACCTGGTGATCACCGGCGACCAGATCCTGTCCTCAATCAGCCCCAACATCGGCGTTTACGCCACCGAGCCGATGGCCGACCCCTTGGGCGAATGGCTTGAGGCCTGCGAGCGGCTCTCAATCCTGGCCCGCCCGGACCACCTGGCGCTGGGCGGCCACAAGCTGCCGTTCTCCCGCCTGCCGCTCCGGATGCGGCAGCTGATCGACAACCACCACGGCGCGCTGGAGCGGCTGATGGATCACCTTTGTGTGCCGAAAACCGCGGCGGATTGCTTTGCCCCCCTGTTCAAGCGCACAATCGGAGAAGGCGAGTACGGGCTTGCACTGGTCGAATCCGTGGCCCATGTAAATCACCTGTACCACACCGGCCAGGTGGATCGCTGGAAACGCGAAGACGGCGCCTGGCTTTATCAGCGCAAGGGGTAATGCACCCCGGACAGTTCCAGATCTTGGGGGGAAAGAATGGACAACGAGATTTCAACCAGCGCCGAGGCGGCAGAGGCGGCGATTCTGCCCTGCGTGCACGAGGTCCACGCCGATCCCGAGGCCTGCGCAGGCCTGACCAAGGTGCCGGAGAAGCTGCAGCGGCAGGACGCCGCCAAAAGCCCGGCGCGCTGGGCCTACGAGCGGCTGATCCTTTATATCCAGAATTTCGAGCAGCAGCTCGACGGCGAGCATGAGGTGGCGATGGGCTTCACCGGCGGCGACGCCGGGGTGCTCAGGATCGAGGGCATGGGGTACTATGATCCCGATATTCTCACTTTCTATGGCAGCGAGGGCAACGGTTCCAAGACCCAGCTGGTGCAGCATGTCAGCCAGCTGAGCGTGATGCTGCGGGCCGTCCCGAAAGCGCGCCAGGAAGAGCCGGCCAACCGGATCGGCTTCCGCCTCGCCTCGGACCTGGAGCAGGAGTGACGCGGGACGATTCGGGCTGCCGCCCGTAAAATCTGCCGTTTCGGCCGGGCAAGGCCGGGGTCGCAGGTATTTTTTACCCCTATGCGCTTTATTGACGTGGTGACAGTGCAGGGCAAATCCGGTAATCACCGGAAAAATGCACGTGAATTCGAGGGAACACGCACATGGCTGAACATCAGCACGGCACCATGGACACCACCGTTCAGGAAAAGGTCTATGCAGGATTTCTGACCTTCATCACCCGCTCCTGCATCGCGCTGTTCTTCTTCGCGATCTTTCTGGCTGTTTTCGCCTCCTGATCCTCAGCCCGGCAATCAGGGAAACATGATGATGCGCAACCTGCTGTGCCTTGGCGCGGTGATGCTCGCGCTGGCGGGTTGCGCGGCGCCTCAGCAGCCCAATGCGGATGCTGAAACGCTGGCGCAGGTGGCTTACCGCCATCCCGGCCCGGCCACACTCACCCTATATACCATGATCAACAACCGCACCGGGCGGGGCGGCCATGCGTCGCTGATGATCAACGCCTCCGAGCGGGTGATCTTTGACCCGGCGGGCTCGTTCTATGCTTCGGTGGTGCCGGAGCGCGATGACGTGCTGTACGGCATCACCCCGGCGGTTGAGAAGGCCTATCGCGGTGCCCATGCCCGCAGCACTTTCCATGTGGTGGTGCAAACGGTTGAGGTGACGCCGGAACAGGCCCAGAAAGCCTATCAGCTGGCGGTGGCCAATGGCCGTGTGCCCGGTGCCTTCTGTGCACAGGCAACCATTGCCATCCTGCAGCAGGTTCCGGGGTTCGAGAGCCTGGAGCGCACCTTCTATCCGGAGAAACTGGCAGAGCAATTCGGCCAGCTGCCCGGCGTGGCGACGGACAAATACTACGAGACCGACAGTGCTGACCTGCAGGACGGGTTGGCCCGCAGTGATGCGGCCCTGAGCGCTGCCGAAGAGTAACCCCTGTTAAAAGCAGCCCGGTGGCGCCGGGCCGTTGCCTGCCCGGCGCGGGCCATGCTGCCCATGGCCAAGTGAATTGCTGAGAAGGCCTTGAGGGGCAGGTCTGCCCTCAAGGCCGTAGCCATTCTACCGCACTCACCGCCGCCTCAAGGGCAAGCCGCGCTTGCAGCGCGGACGCTAGCGCGTCCCTTGACCCGGCAATGAGCGCTTAGGCCGCAAGGTACAAGAGCAGCAGTGAAACACCGCCGGCAGCGAGGCCGTAAAGCACGTTTCTGGTGAGGTAGCCGACAGCAAAGGTTGCCGCGGCGGCGGCAAAGTGGATCAGGCTGGGGGCGCCATCCGTGGGTGCGGGCCAGACCACCAGCGGCGCCACCAGCGCGGGAATGATCGCCACCGCGGTATAGCGCAGATGGCGCATCAGCCAGGGCGCAATCGGCTTGCCGCCCATGAAGCCGATGAAGGCAAAGCGCAAGCCATAGCTGCCCAGAGCCAGTCCGATGATCACGGTCCATAGAATGGGTGCAGGAATACTGCTCATTTTGCCGCCTCCGTCTTGGCTTTCTGCCGCTCCAGCCACAGTTCTGCCTGGGCGCCTGCCATCATGCCGGCAATGCCCGCCACGATCAGCCCAAGGTTATAGGGCAGGGCGGAGGCCGGCAGCGAGGTGGCGACCGCCACGAAACAGGCCGCGACATGGGCAGGCGTGCGCAGCATCGGCCCGATCATCGCCAGGAAGGCCAGCGGCAGCACAAAATCCACCCCCCAGCTTTCCGGAATGCGGGTGCCGACCAGCGCACCCAAAGCGGTGGCAATCACCCAGGCCGGCGCCACGATGCCATTGGTGCCAAAGAAATAAGCCATGCGGTGGGCAACCGGCATCTTGGGCTCATTCTCGAACTGCACGATCGACAGCGCATAAGACTGGTCGACCATGAAATAGGCGGCAATCGCCCGCTGCCACATCGGCGCATCACCCAGGTAAGGTGTCAGAGAGGCGGAATACATCGCCATCCGCAGGTTCACCGCCAGCGCTGAAATCAGGATGATGATCAGCGGTGCATTCTCCTGCATCAGTTGCAGCGCGGTGAATTGCGCCGCTCCGGCAAAGACCGCCAGCGAAAACGCAAAGGCCTCGGGCACAATGAGCCCGGCCTCTGCCGCCAGAACCCCGAACAGGAAGCCAAAGGGCGACGCCATGAAGATGAACGGTGCGCTGTCGCGGAAGCCCTTCCAAAAGGCCGATTTGGTGGTGGTGATTGCCATGCGGGCACCCTAGATTGCGTTTGAACCGGCCTACGCCTGAAACTGGAGGTTTGCAATTGGCCCGAACGGATGTCAGCAAAAGTGACGGGGCGGAATATCTGATCGCCCCCGGCGTTTCCGACCCGCGCCTGACCCGCGCCGTCACCGGCGTTGACCAGAACGGTGAGGCCAGCGAGATCGCGGTGGTCGAGGAACGCCCCCTGACCATCTTCCTGAACAGCCAGGAAATTGTCACCGCGATGACCATTGGCGACTACCCGGAATATCTGGCGCTTGGCTTCCTGCGCAACCAGGGCATGCTGCGGAACGAAGATGAGGTCACCTGCGTCGACTATGACGAGGACCTGGAAACCGTGGTGGTGCGCACTGCGGTGGAAACCAGCCACGAGGAAAAGCTGAAGAAGAAGACCCGCACCTCGGGCTGCGCCGTCGGCACCGTCTTCGGCGACATGATGGAGGGGCTGGAGGATGTGCGCCTGCCTGAGGTGGAAGTGAAAACCTCCTGGCTTTATGCGCTGGCCCACAAGATCAACCGCACGCCGTCCCTGTACCTGGAGGCCGGCGCCATCCACGGCACCGTGCTCTGCCATCAGGACCGCCCGCTGGTCTATATGGAAGACGTCGGCCGCCACAACGCGGTGGACAAGATCGCCGGCTGGATGCTGTCGGAGCAGGCAGAGGCGGCGGACAAGATCCTCTACACCACCGGCCGGCTGACCTCGGAAATGGTGATCAAGACCGCGATGATGGGCATCCCGGTGCTGGCCTCCCGCTCGGGCTTCACCGCTTGGGGCGTTGAGATCGCTCGCGAGGTTGGCCTCACCCTCATCGGCCGCATGCGCGGCCAGCGGTTTATTTGCCTCTCGGGCGAGGAGCGGCTGGTGCGCGACATGGATCCGAAAGACGCACCGGTAGAAGAGAAGAAGCACCGGCGCAAGAGTGCGGGATGAGCAATTTGATTTATGAGTTTGATTACAAGCCAACGCTCAAGGAGCTGAAGTCGGGCGGCAGGTTAGTCTACAAAAATTTGTACAGCGGTCCGTGGCAATTGGCGGTTGCAGTCAAGAGCCTGTTTTTCGGTTTGTCCGGACTTGTTGTTGGGCTGATTGTCGCGATGAACACCTTTAAGCAGTTGAAGGTTGCCATATCTGATGCTCCGCTTGCCTATTATGGTTTGGTGTTGATCGTGGGACTTGCCGTGTTGTTTACCCTGGCGGCGCTTTCCTACCGGCCAGTGAAGGTATTTCATAAGAAGCTGCAGGATTCCAATCTTAAGGCGAAGGTGTCGGCTGAAGGGATCGAGCTGCACTCACCGGAATGGAATTATTTTTCGTGCTGGACCAAACTCGATGCCCCTCGGGAAAAAGGTGAAATGTTAGTCTTCGGTTTTGCCCACCTTGGATTTGTTTTTTCGGATCGAATGTTTGAACCGATTGGCGAACCAGCGGTAGTCCGAGCACAAATCATTGATTGGTACCACCAGCAAGAGGATAAGAGAACACAATGACCCAGCCCCTCGGCGTAATCCTCGCAGGCGGCCTCGCCACCCGGATGGGCGGCGGCGATAAGGGGCGGCTGCAGGTCGGCGGCCAGAGCCTCTTGTCCCGTGTCGTGGACCGTCTGTCGCCGCAGGTCGCAGGGCTTGCGCTCAACGCCAATGGCGACCCGGAGCGGTTCGCCGACCTGGGCCTGCCGGTGATTGCAGACTCGATCGAAGGTTTCGCCGGTCCTCTGGCCGGCGTCCTGGCCGGGCTCGACTGGGCGGCGGAGCAGGGCGCGGAGACCATCGTCACCGCCGCCGCCGACACACCCTTCTTCCCGCAGGATCTGGTGGCCAGGCTGACCGCAGCGTCCGAGGGCATGGAGCATCCGCTGGTGCTGGCCACCACCCCGCGCACCGGTGAGGAAGCGCTGAAGTCCGGCGGCGGCAAGCGTATCAACCGGCACCCGGCCTTTGGCCTCTGGCCTGTTGCCCTGCGCGACGACCTGCGCGCGGCGTTGCAGGATGGCCTGCGCAAGGTGGTCTTGTGGACCGATCAGCACGGCGGGCGCGAGGCACTGTTCGAGGCAGAGCCGTTTGACCCCTTCTTCAACATCAACACGCCGGATGATCTGGCCCGCGCCGAGGCGCTGATCAAATGAAGATCTACGGCATCACCGGCTGGAAAAACAACGGCAAGACCGGGCTAATGGAGCGGCTGGTGGCCGAATTCTGCGCCCGCGGGCTGACGGTCTCGACCCTGAAACACGCCCATCATACCACAGACGTCGACCAGCCCGGCACCGACAGCTACCGGCACCGGCAGGCAGGCGCTTCCGAGGTGGTGCTGGCCTCGCCCAACCGGGTTGCCATCATGCAGGAACTGCGCGGGGCAGGGGAGCCGTCTTTCACCGAGCTGCTCTCGCGCCTGCGCCCGGTGGATCTGGTGCTGGTCGAGGGCTTCAAACGCGAACCCCATCCAAAGATCGAAGCCTACCGCACCGCTGCAGGCCAGCCGCTGATCGCGCCGGAGGATCCCTCTATCCGCGCTGTCGCCAGCGATGTGCCGCTGCACTTGGACCGTCCGGTTTTTGACCTCGATGACACTGCAGCGGTTGCGGATTTCATTCAGGCGGAATTGGGGCTGTGACCGGCTTTGATACCGTGCTGGCGGTCGATTGGTCCGCCGCCAGGCGCAGGCCGCAGCGGCCCAGCAAGGACGCCATCTGGCTGGGCGTGGCACGTGGCGGGCAAGCGGAGCAGCAAATCTACTGCCGCAGCCGGCAGGAGGCCGAGGCCTGGATCAACAGCTTCCTGGCCGCCGAACAGGTGGCGGGCCGGCGGGTGCTGGCGGTATTTGACTTCCCCTTTGGCTACCCGCGCGGATTTGCCCGCCGGGTGACCGGCTCGGACGATCCCTTTGCGCTCTGGCAGTGGCTGGAAGAACGCATCGAAGATGCCGGGGACGGCAGCAACAACCGGTTTGAAGTGGCCTCAGCCATGAATCGCCTGTTTGCCGGTCCCGGTCCGTTCTGGGGTAAGCCGGATGAGAAAGCCTGGCCCGAAATCCCCTACCGCAAGTCTGGTATCCTCTATGCGGATGTGGCTGAACGGCGCCGTGCGGATCTGGCGGCCAAGGCGGCGTCTTCCTGTTTTCAGCTGTTCTTCAACCCGACGGTGGGCAGCCAGGTCCTGATGGGGTTGCCGGTGCTGCAGCGGCTGCGGCTGCGGCATCAGGCCGCTGTCTGGCCGTTCGAAAAGGTTGCGGCCGCGCAAATCGTGTTTGCGGAAGTCTGGCCAGGATTGATCGAACCGGCGGTAAAGGCTGCGATGGCGGCTGCCGGACCTGAGGAAATACGTGACCAGGTGCAGATGCGGTTGCTGTCCCAGGCGCTCAGCCGCTTGCCGGCAGAGGAGCTGGCGGCAATGCTGGAGGCTGCGCCTGAGGAGGCACAAGAGGAGGCTTGGATTTTGGGCACCGGATTTGAGGACCGCTTGAACGCGCTGGCCCCGGACGGGCCGGGCGGCCTGACGCCGCCGCCGCTCAGCAACGATTGTTTTGCCCTGCCCGCGGGCGTCGATTGGACGCCGGTGGATGACGCGCTGGCCCTGCTGCGGGAGCGGCTGGGGCCGGTCACCGGTGCGGGAGCCGTGCCGCTGGCAGACGCCCTGGGCCGGGTGCTGGCAGAGGATGCGGTCGCCAAGCGCTCGAATCCGCCGCTGCCGAACACGGCGGTGGACGGCTACGGCTTTGCCGGCCTGCGGGCAGAGGGGCCGCATGTGCTGCCGCTGGTGGAGGGCCGCGCCGCAGCGGGCGTGCCGTTCGAGGGGGAAGTGCCTGCCGGCAGCGCCATCCGGGTCCTGACCGGGGCAGCGCTGCCGGACGGGGTGGACACGGTGATCCTGGAAGAGGATGTGAACACCGATGGCACCCAGATCGCCTTCAATGGCCCGCTGAAACAAGGCGCCAACACCCGCCAGGCGGGTGAGGATGTCTGCGCAGATGAGGTCATCCTGCCCGCGGGCCGGGTGATCACCCCGGCAGACCTGGCTCTGGCCTCGGCGGTGGGGCTGGCAGAGCTTACCGTCCGGCTGCCGCTGCGGGTCGGGGTGCTCTCCACCGGCGATGAACTGGTGGAGGCAGGCGGGCCTGCGGGCAAGGGACAGATCTTTGACGCCAACCGGCCGATGCTGCTGGCGCTGATCCGCCAGCTGGGCTTTTTGCCAGTGGACTTGGGCAAGGCGGCGGATGACCGCGAGGCTTTGCGGGCGCGGCTGGATGCGGCAGCGGCGGAGACGGATGTGATCCTGACCTCCGGCGGCGCCTCGGCAGGCGATGAAGACCACATGTCGGCACTTCTGCGCGAGGCGGGCGCGATGCAGGAATGGCGCATCGCGCTGAAACCCGGCCGCCCGCTGGCACTGGGCATGTGGCAGGGCACGCCGGTGTTCGGCCTGCCGGGCAACCCGGTGGCAGCGCTGGTCTGCACTCTGATCTTTGCGCGACCCGCCATGGGGCTGATGGCGGGCGCAGGCTGGCAGGTGCCGCAGGGTTTCGACATCCCGGCCGCCTTCGGGAAACGCAAGAAACCGGGCCGCCGCGAATACCTGCGGGCACGGGTGCGGGACGGCAAGGCGGAGGTCTTCAAATCCGAAGGCTCCGGCCGCATCAGCGGTCTTAGCTGGGCCGAGGGCCTAGTGGAGCTCGGCGACGGTGCCGCCCATATCCAGCCGGGCGATCCGGTGCGCTTCATCCCCTACGGCAGTTTCGCAATGTAGCCGGGAAGCTCCCGCCCGCGGCACAGCGCATCAAAGATGCGTGCCCGCCGTTGGGCATAGCGCCGCGCTGGCGCACGGCGCGGCACCGTTCCTGTTTCTTTCTGGTCTTAAATACTCGCGCTGCAGGCAGCGGCCCAACGGGCCGCCCCCCTAGTCGAATGTCCCGGCCACCCGGCCCAGCAGCATGAAAGCGCGCGCCGTGCGGGTGTCGCCGAGGGCGGAGATCTCGCTGTCGCTCGCTTCGGCCTCGAAATCGGCAAACATCTGGTCGAACCGGCGCAGGAAGTGATGCGCGGCATCGCGGAAAATCGGGTCCTGCTTCATCCGTGCTGCGGTCAGCGCCAGCGAGGTGCGGTCGCGCACGCCGCCCAAAGCCGCCACCGCCCGTCCGCGGGCGCCCTGGCCGAACTGGCGCCAAATTTCCGGGCGGGCCATATCGGGGCGCAGGTCGTCCATATAGATGCCGTCCTGGCTGAGCAGCGTCAGCACATCCTGCGCGGCCTGGATCACCTGTGCGGCCTTGCGGTCCTGCAGCGCGGCGCGCAGCGCGGCAAAGCCTTCATGATCCTCGGCGGTTTCCGGGAAATTCAGTGCCCGGATGAACTGCTCTGCGGCCAGCGGCGGGGCGGTGTCGGCGGCATCGGTGCCAAGCGCGAGAGAACCCTGCTCGGCGGCGGTCATCTCAGCTGCGGCCGCCGGAATTGCCGGGCGCGCCGGGGTGTCGCGGCGGCTGGTGTGGAAGGTGGCCAGCGCGGTTTCAGTCTTGCGGGTGGCTTCGGCGATTTCCTCCAGCCGCTTGCTCACCGAAGGCTCCGCCACCGCCGCATGCTGCTGCGCCTGGGCCAGGTAGGTCTGGCGCAGCCCGTCGATGGCGGCCTGCAGCTGCTCGCTTTCCTCCCGCATCACCCGGGCCGAGCGCGCGGCAGAGGCCGCAACCCACAGCATCGCCAGCGGCAGCACCAGGGCCAGCACGCCGGTGATCAGGTCAGCCCATTGCGCCAGGCCGCCGTCTTCCGGGCCAAAGAGGTACAGCCCCGCCGCCGCCAGCAGCCACAGGGCGCCAAGGCCGATGGCCACCAGCTCAGCCCCGCCCAGGCCATTGCCGCCGGGCGCGTCAATGCGGGGCAGCGGGCGGCTGCCCGGTGCCTTGGAGCCCGGGGCGCTGCTGGAACCTGTGCTGGAGCCTGTCATAAATGCCCGTTTACCTTGGTGATCAGGAATAGACGATCTTGAGGATCTCGTAGCCGCGCTCGCCGCCGGGGGTGCGCACTTCCACACTGTCGCCTTCTTCCTTGCCGATCAAGGCGCGGGCAATCGGCGATTTGATGTTCAAGAGGCCCGCTTCGATGTTGGCTTCATGCTCGCCGACGATCTGCCAGGATTTCTCCTCGTCGGTGTCCTCGTCCACTACGGTCACCTTGGCGCCGAACTTGATGGCACCGGAAAGCTTGGAGGGGTCGATCACGTCGGCCAGCGACAGGATGCCTTCCAGCTCCTTGATGCGGCCCTCGATGAAGGACTGCTTTTCGCGGGCCGAGTGGTATTCCGCGTTTTCCGACAGATCGCCCAGTTCGCGGGCTTCGGCGATCGCCTGGATGATGGCCGGGCGCTCGACGGATTTCAGGTTCTTCAGTTCGGCTTCCAGCGCGGCGTGGCCGGCCGGGGTCATCGGGATCTTTTCCATGTGATTGGTCCAGGTCGCTTATTGTTCTTGTCATGTGGAAAGCCGGAGCCCCGCAGCATCTGCCGCGGGGCCTCCGGTCCGGTTGACAATTACCTGACCCAATCCGGCGCCCGATTTCAAGTGGCCGCGGACCCCGGGCGCCGTGAAATCCGCTCAAGCGGACGATTTCGGCGGGTTTTCCACAGGTTTGCGCGGAAAGATGCCGCGGGAGGGAAGGGCAGGCAGACCCGCCTGCCAAAGGCCATCAATCATATTGCACCGCCTCGTATTCGATACCGTTCTCGTCGTGGAAGTAGAACCGGCGCCCTGGCTCATAGTCGCCGTGGTTGATGGGGGTGTACCCGGCTGCCTTCACCGCGTCTTCGGTGGCGTCCAGATCTTCGACAATCACCGCCAGGTGGTTCAGCCCGCCGACGATGCCATAGCTCTCCGGCGCTTTGCCAGCAGGCGTGCGCGGCGTGTAGAGCGCCAGGTAGCTGTTCTCTTCGCCGACATGCACGGTGTAGCCGCCGTTCTTGGCCTCGCCTTCCCAGCGCACATGCCAGCCAAACACCTCTTGCATCCATTTCGCTGTGGCGTTGGGATCTGCCACGGTGACGTTTGCATGCTCTAAAACCGCGCTCATTCGGATACTCCTTTGCTCGGATAAACCTGTTGATACAACTCACCGTAATTTCTAAACCTTACTTGAGCTCAAGAGTTTTCTGCAGGAGATTTGCATGCCCTCATCCGCCGGGATTTCCATCGGCTATCTGGCCGAGCGCACCGGCCTCGCCGTGTCGGCCATCCGCTATTACGAGGCGCAAGGTTTGGTGGAGCCCTGGCGCAACGCGGGCGGCCAGCGGCGGTTTCACCGCGCCGACATCCGCCGGATGAGCTTCATCATGATCGCCCAGCAGTTCGGCTTCTCGCTGCCCGAGATCCGCGGGTTTCTGAAAGACCTGCCGGGCGGGCGGACGCCAACGAAAGAGGACTGGGCGCGAATCTCCGAAGGGTTCCGCAGCCATCTGGACCAGCGAATCGAAACTCTGGTGAAACTGCGCGACAATCTGGACGGCTGCATAGGCTGCGGCTGTCTTTCGCTTCCGAATTGCAAACTTTACAACCCCGAAGACCGCGCGGCACAGAAGGGGCAGGGGCCGAGATACCTGATGGGAGACAGGCCCGAGACAGCAGCTGAGGCGGAAAATGGACACTGAGTGACGAAAACCGGCGCACTTTTTGTCTCAGAACCCTGTTTTACAGGGGGCTAACGTCGAGTTTGGATTGACCTGCGGGGCTGGCAAACGCTAAGCAGCCGCGACACAAAATTGCGCCCGGTGGGGCCTGTAGCGAAAAGAAAGCCAAGGAGCGCCGCAAATGGCCGAGATTGAACGCGAAGCGATGGAATACGACGTGGTGATCGTCGGGGCCGGCCCCGCCGGTCTGTCTGCGGCCATCCGCCTGAAACAGCTGGACAGCGACCTTGAGGTCGTGGTGCTGGAAAAAGGCTCCGAAGTGGGCGCGCATATCCTGTCCGGCGCGGTGCTGGATCCCTGCGGCCTGAACGCGCTGATCCCCGACTGGAAGGAAAAAGGCGCGCCGCTGAATGTCGAGGTGAAGGAAGACAACTTCCTGATGCTGGGCGAAGCCGGCCACGTCCGCATCCCCAACTTCCCGATGCCGCCGCTGATGAACAACCACGGCAACTACATCGTCTCCATGGGCAACGTCTGCCGCTGGATGGCAGAGCAGGCCGAGGAACTGGGCATCGAGATCTTCCCGGGCATGGCCTGCTCGGAACTGGTCTATGGCGACAACGGCGAAGTCAAAGGCGTGGTTGCCGGCGAATTCGGCAAGAACGCCGACGGCACCCCCGGCCCGTCTTACGAGCCCGGCATGGAGCTGCACGGCAAATACGTCTTCATCTCCGAAGGCGTTCGCGGCTCGCTGGCCAAGGAAGTCATCAACAAGTATGACCTGCAGGCCGGCAAGGACGTGCAGAAATACGGCGTTGGGATGAAAGAGATCTGGGAGATCGATCCGGCCAAGCACAAGGAAGGCACTGTCACCCACACCATGGGCTGGCCGCTGGGCTCCAACGCGGGCGGCGGTTCGTTCATCTACCACCTGGACAACAACCAGGTGTATGTGGGCTTCGTGGTGCACCTGAACTACAAGAACCCGCACCTGTTCCCCTACATGGAATTCCAGCGCTTCAAGCACCACCCGGTGGTTGCCCAGCTGCTGGAAGGCGGCAAGCGCGTAGCTTATGGCGCCCGTGCCATCACCGAAGGCGGCTATCAGTCGATGCCGAAACTGGTCGCACCGGGCGTGGCGCTGCTGGGCTGCTCCGCGGGCATGGTCAACGTGCCGCGCATCAAGGGCAACCACAACGCGATGCTCTCGGGCAAGGCCGCGGCCGAAGCCGCCTATGAGGCGATCAAGGCTGAACGTTCCGGCGACGAGCTGACCGATTATGAAACCGAAGTGCGCAATGGCGCCATCGGCAAGGACCTGAAGATGGTCCGCAACGTCAAGCCGATGTGGTCCAAGTGGGGCCTCACCGCCTCGCTGGCGCTGGGCGGGCTGGACATGTGGACCAACAACCTGCTGGGCTTCTCCTTCTTCGGCACCCTGAGCCACGGCAAGAACGACGCCGAATTGACCGAGGAAGCCTCCAAGCACAAGCCGATCGATTATCCCAAGCCCGATGGCGTGCTGTCGTTTGACCGCCTGACCAACGTGTCCTTTGCGATGACCAACCACGAGGAAAGCCAGCCCTGCCACCTGCAGCTGGGCAACCAGGACACCCCGATCCAGGTCAACCTGCCCAAGTTCGCAGAGCCTGCGCAGCGCTACTGCCCGGCCGGCGTCTACGAGGTGGTTGAAAACGATGGCAAGCCGGAGTTCGTGGTGAACTTCCAGAACTGCGTCCACTGCAAGACCTGCGACATCAAGGACCCGTCCCAGAACATCACCTGGACCACGCCGCAGGGCGGCGACGGCCCGAACTACCCGAACATGTAACGGGAACGTTAGCATTCCGGCGGGCTTTTGCCGGATTTTATGGGGCGGTCTTCGGGCCGCCCCATTGCGTGTTGACGGGCGGCGCACTACGCTTTCTTAGAAGAGCAAGAGCAGTAAACCGTAAGGGGGTCCCCCGTGCCCGTACCCATTCTCCGCACCCTGACAAGTGCGGCCCTGGTGGCCGCTTCTGTATCCGCCGCCCAGGCGGACGGGCTGGCAGGATCTTATCTGGCCGGACGGGCAGCGACCTATGACAGCGATTTTGCGGCTGCGGCGCTCTATTACACCCAGGCTTTGGCGCGGGATCCGCAGAACCCGCTCTTGATGGAAAATGTGGTCTTCGCGCAGCTCGCCATGGGCAAGGCGGAACTGGCGGTGCCGGTGGCAGAGCGGCTGTTGCAGACCGGCGCGCGCAGCCAGGTGGCCAATGTCGTCATCGCGGGCGGCCATGCGGCGGCGGAAGACTACCAGGCGATCCTGGACCGCGATCCCGAGACAGAGGCGATCCACCCGCTGGTGGACGGCCTGCTGGAAGGCTGGGCGCATATTGGTGCAGGCTCGGTGTCCAGCGCGCTCAAGACGTTTGACCGGCTTGCCAAGGACAGCAGCCTGCGGCCCTTCGTGCTCTATCACCGGGCGCTGGCGCTGGCCTCGGCGGGCGATTACGGCGGTGCGGAAGAGCTGTTTGCCGCCGAGGACGGGCGCCTTGCCAGCCTCAGCCGCCGGGCCGCCATCGCGCGGGTGCAGATCCTGTCGCAGCTGGGCCGCAACGATGAGGCCCGCAACGCCCTCAATGCAGCCTTCGGCAGCCGTCTCGACCCGGGGCTTGAGGCGCTGGAGGCCCGGCTTCAGTCCGGCGCAACTCTCGCCTTCACCATTGCTCCCGGTCCGCGCGAAGGCATCGCCGAGGTGTTTTACACGCTTGGCTCGGCCCTGAACGGTGACACCGCCAACGACTACGTGCTGATGTATGCCCGGATGGCGGCCTCGCTGCGCCCCGGTCATGTGGATGCAATCCTGCTGAGCGCGGGCCTGCTGGACCAGCTGGGCCGCTACGAGCTGTCGGTTGCCACCTATAAACAAGTGCCGGCCAGCCATCCTGATTACCACGCAGCGGAAATGGGCCGCGCCGAGGCGCTGCGCCGCGCTGCCAAGCCGGACGCGGCGATCGAAGTGCTGGAGAAACTGGCCCGCGATTTCCCGGATCAGCCTGCCGTCTATGTGAGCCTTGGCGACCTGCTGCGCCAGCAGGAGGATTATGCCGGTGCCGCCGGCGCCTATGACAAGGCGCTGGATAGAACGGCTCAGGACAGCGGCAGCCGCTGGTTCCTGCTCTACGCCCGCGGCATCTGCCACGAGCGGCTGGGCCACTGGGCGCAGGCCGAGGCTGATTTCCGCGCGTCGCTGGCGCTGGACCCGAACCGGCCGCAGGTGCTGAACTACCTGGGCTATTCTCTGGTGGAAAAGCGCAGCAAGCTGGACGAGGCGCTGGACATGATCGAACGCGCCGTCGCCGCACGCCCCGATTCCGGCTATATCGTCAACTCGCTTGGCTGGGTGCTGTACCGCATGGGCCGCTTCGAGGAAGCCGTCGCCCATATGGAGCGGGCGGTGGAACTGATGCCGGTGGATCCGGTGGTCAATGACCACCTCGGCGACGTCTACTGGGCGGTGGGCCGCGCCCGCGAGGCCGAGTTCCAGTGGAAGCGCGCACTCTCCTTCATCGACCCGGAAGACACCGACGGCGAGGCCGACCCTGAACGCATCCGCCGCAAGCTGGACATCGGTCTGGACGCGGTGCTGGCGGAAGAGGGCGCCGAGCCGCTGGAAGTGGCCAATGGCGGCTGAGGTCTTTGCACCCGCCAAGATCAACCTGACCCTGCATGTGACCGGCCGCCGCGCGGATGGCTACCATCTGCTCGATTCCCTGGTGGCCTTTGCCGGGACCGGCGATGATCTGCGGCTGGAACCGGGGCCGGAGATGGCTCTGGAGGTCACCGGCCCCTTCGCCGAAGGCGTGCCCGCGGATCAGCGCAACCTGGTGTGGAAAGCCGCCGCGGGGGCAGGCTGGCGCGGGCGGATCCGCCTGAACAAGCACCTGCCCCACGGCGCGGGCATCGGCGGCGGCTCCTCTGATGCTGCGGCTGTCCTGCGCGCGCTTGCCGGGCAGGGGGTGCCGGTACCGGAGGCTCTGCCCTTGTCGCTGGGGGCGGATGTGCCGGTCTGCATGGCAGCCCGGGCCTCGCGGATGCGGGGGATCGGCGATCAGGTCGAGGCCGTTGCGCTGCCGCAGCTGCACGCGTTGCTGGTCAACCCCGGTGCGCATGTGCCCACGGGTCCGGTGTTTGCGGCGCTTGCCTCCCGTGACAATGCGCCGATGCCGGCAGAGGTTCCGGTTTTCACAGGCGCCGAAGACTGCACCGCCTGGCTTTCGGAACAGCGCAACGACCTGGAAGCCCCGGCCCGGGCGCTGGCGCCGGCCATAGACCGCACCTTGTCCGATCTGCGCAGCTCCCGCCAGGCGCTGCTGGCCCGCATGTCCGGTTCCGGCGCCACCTGCTTTGCGCTTTATCCCACAAAAAAAGCCGCCCATATGGCGGCTTATGAAATCGGCGCGGAACATCCCGATTGGTGGTGCAGCGCGGCCGTCCTGAGCTAAGGCCGGAAGCTCCCGCCCGCGGGCGGCGCATCAAAGATGCTTGCCCGCCGTTGGGCCCGGCGCCGCGCTGGCGCACGGCGCGCCGCCGCCCTGCGGCTTCTTTCTGGTCTGAAATACTCCGGGGGTGAGGCCGTCAGGCCGAGGGGGCAGCGCCCCCTGCACCTGTACCAGCGGGCCGGATCAGTTCAGCCGCGCCACCACATAATCGGCCAGATCGCGCAGCATGCTGCGGATCTCGTGATCGGGCAGGGCGTCCAGCGCCTCCCGCGCCTTGGCAGCCCAGCCATAGGCGTCCTCGCGGGTGGCTTCCAGCGTCTTGTACTTCGCCATCAGCGCCAGCGCCTGCTCCAGGTCGCCGTCCTGCTGCTTGCCCTTCTCGATGGTGCGCATCCAGAACGCACGCTCCTCATCCGTCGCCTGCGCCACCGCCTTGATCACCGGCAGCGTCAGCTTGCGCTCGCGGAAATCATCGCCGACGTTCTTGCCGGTGGCCTTGCTGTCGCCCTGATAGTCCAAGAGGTCATCGGCAATCTGGAAGGCAATCCCCAGCGCGTCGCCATAGGCAAACAGCGCCTTCACCTGCTCCTCCGGCGCCCCGGCAATCACCCCGCCCACTTCGGTCGCCGCCGAGAACAGCGCCGCGGTCTTGCCGCGCACCACCTGCAGATAGATGTCCTCATCCGTTTTCAGGTTCGAGGCCGCCGTCATCTGCAGCACTTCACCTTCGGCAATGGTGGCCGAGGCATTTGCGAGAATGTCCAGCACCCGCAGGGAGCCGGTCTCCACCATCAGCTGGAAACTGCGGGCAAAGAGGTAATCGCCCACCAGGACCGAGCTTTTGTTGTCCCACAAAAGGTTCGCCGTGGGCCGCCCGCGCCGCTGGGCGCTTTCGTCCACCACATCGTCATGCAGCAAGGTGGCGGTGTGGATGAACTCCACCGTCGCCGCCAGTTTCAGGTGGTGATCGCCCGCGTAGCCGCACATCCGTGCCGCCGCCAGCGTCAGCATCGGCCGCAGCCGCTTGCCGCCGGCTTCAACCAGATGCGCGGTCACTTCCGGAATGCGCGGCGCATGCTCGGACGCCATCCGGGTGCGGATCAGCGCGTTTACCGCCTCCAGCTCTTCCTGCAGCGTTGCGGCCAGCATCTCATGCGGCTTCCTGGTCATCACTTGGTCCATCACATTCCTGCCTGCGAGGCTCGACAAGACCTGCGCCTTGCCCTTAGATCCGTTCTCATGAAAGAGCTTCTGCGCAGCACTGACCCGACGATCATGGCCTTTGCCTCCGCCCTCCTTGAGGGAGAGGATATAGACTGCTTTCAAATGGACGTAAATATGAGCGTCCTGGAAGGCGGGATCGGAATTTTCCCGCGCCGCCTGATGGTGCATGAGGATGATTATGATGAAGCTTTGATCGTGATGCGCGACAACGAAATCCCACTGGGAAGATGAGCGGTTTCGCGGACAGCGATCTGACCTGCAACGGCTTTCTGGGCGGCAAGGTGCAGCTGTGGCAGCCGGCCAAGGGCTACCGTGCCGGGGTGGACCCGGTGCTGCTGGCGGCCGCGGTTCCGGCGCGGGCAGGGGAGAGGCTGCTGGAGCTGGGCTGCGGGGCCGGCCAGGCGCTGCTCTGCACCGCGGCACGGGTGCCGGGGCTGGTTCTGACCGGTGTCGAACTGCAGCCGGCCTACGCAGCGCTCGCACGGCGCAACGGGGCGGAGAACGGCCGGCAAATCGAGGTTTTCGAGACTGATCTCTCGGCGCTGCCCGATGCGCTGAGGCAACGCCAATTCCACCACGTGATCGCCAATCCGCCCTATTACAAGGCAGGCGCTCACAGCCCGTCACAGGACGCAGGCCGCCGGGTGGCGCTGGGAGAGGAAACCCCGCTGGCCGAGTGGATCACCGCCGCAGCCCGCCGCCTGGCGCCCAAGGGTTATCTGCACATGATCCAGCGGGCGGACCGGCTGCCGGACATGCTGGCGGGCTGCGGCGGCGTGCTGGGGTCCCTCGAAGTGCTGCCGCTGGCGCCGCGCGCTGGCCGCGCGGCGGAATTGGTCATTCTGCGGGCGCGCAAGGGCGGCAGGGCCGGCTTCCGTCTGCACGCGCCGCTGATTCTGCATGAAGGCATCCGGCACGAGCAGGACGGGGACAGCTACCGGCCGGAAATCCGGGCCGTGCTGCGGGACGGAGCGGCTTTGCCCTGGCCGAAACCTGCCTGAGGCGCTCTGGCGCAACCGTAAGGCCGGTTTTCAAAAGTTTCAACCATAGAGAAATTTCAACAGCAAAACTCTGCCATAAGGGGCGCCAGCCTGCGGCAAATTGCGCGGCGCATAGCCGATATGAAAATTTCATGACAAAAATACTGCGGCTGCAGCGTGACAGACGCGGAAACTTGTGGTCCACTCTTTCTGTCAAACACATCTAGCTCAAAAAAGGAGGGTTGCCATGAGCCTCAGCTCGCATCTGACCGAACTTAAGAAGAAGCACGAGCATCTGAGCATGGAAGTGGAACAGGCCCAACGATCGCCCGGTACCGACGATCTGCAAATCGCGGCAATGAAAAAGCAGAAGCTGAAGCTGAAGGAAGAGATTTCCCGGCTGACAGCAGACGCAGTCTGAACAGTTCCGCCGGGCGAGCCCGGCACAAGTTTCAGAGGGCCTGCCCGCGCGGCGGCCCTCTTTTCATTTCCGGATCACTTCGCGGCGCTGGCCCGTGCCGCAATCAGCGCGCCACCAGTGATCAGCGCCGCCGCCAGCGTCAGCCCCCAGGAGGCCGCGGCAATCCCCGCCAGCACAAGGATCAAAGTCGACAGCAGCGGTGCGGCATAGGAACTTGTGCCCAGCATCTGAATGTCGCCCTGCTTGACGCCGATGTCCCAAACATAAAACGCCAGCCCTACAGGGCCGAGCCCCAGCAGCAGGGTCGAGACCCAGCCCAATGTGCCCGCAGGCCACTCCGTCTCCTCCAGCGCGAAATGCAGCCCCCAGGACGCTGCAGCTGTGGCCAGGCAGAAGACCGCAACCGAACTGGTCGGCGCCTTGCCCACCAGCCGCGACAGCACCGAATACCCCGACCAGGTCAGCGCGCACAGCAGCGCGAGACCGTAGCCCGGCAGATACTGCGCCTCAAACCCGCTGCCGCCGCCCGAAATGATCGTCGCCGCCCCGGCAAAGCCCAAGCCTGCGCCGATCAGATGCCCGGCCTTCAGCTTTTCTCCGGGCAGCAGGCCCGAAAACAGCACGATCAGCAGCGGCCACAGATAGGCGATCAGCCCGGCCTCCGCCGCCGGCGCCAGCCGCAGTGCCGAAAAATACAGGGCGTGATAGCCAAACAGCCCCAGCGTGCCAAAAGCGTAAACCTTAAAAGACACCTCCTTCAGCTGCCCCAGCTTGCCCGAGCCCGCGGTCCATATGATCCCCAGCGTGCCGCCAATGCTGAAACACAGCGCGTTCAGCAGCAAGGGCGGCGCCGGTTCCGATCCGACGGTCAGCAAGGCCAGCAGCGACCACAGAAGAACAGCAACAAAGCCGATGGCGGTCGCGCGGGTCTTGGTCATGGCGGGGGGATGTCCTCGACAGGAATGATCTCAAATTCCTCCGAGACGTAGGCGGTTTTGTCGATCTCGGCAATGAACCAGTCGCGGAACGCTGCGATCTGCGGCCGGGTCTCGGTTCCCGGCGCACACAGGAACCGGAAATGCGCCTTGGTTTCGATCGCGGTCTTGAAAGGCGCCACCAGCCGTCCCGCATGCAGGTCGGTGATTGCCATGCCGCGCCGCCCCAGCGCCACACCGGCCCCCGCCACAGCGGCGTCGATGGCGTGATCGGCCTGCGAGAAATGCGAGCCATGGGTCGGATCAAAGCTGATGCCCTGGGTGCGGAACCAGGCGGGCCAATCGGCGGGCGGGTCCAGAAAGTCGATGGATTCGTCAAAGATCAGCGGTGCCTCTATCAGGCTCTCCGGTGTGGTATAGCGCTCCGCCAGCTCTGGCGACATCACCGGTGTCACCCATTCCGGCGGTACCGGCACCACATAAAGCCCCTCATCCGGGCCATAGCCGAACCGGATCGCCACATCGACCTCGTCCCGCACAAAATCCAGCATCCGCAGCGTGGCCGAGAACCTCAGATCGATTTCCGGATGCGCCCGGGCAAATTCATAAAGCCGCGGCGCCAGCCATTTCGCGGTCAGGCCCGGTCCGGCCGTCACCGTCAGCGTGGTGTTGTCCTGCAGCCGCCGGGTGGCCCGCCAGGCCGCCGTCAGCGCCTCAAACCCCTCCGCCGCCCCCGGCGCCAGCGTCTTGCCTGCCTCGGTCAGCTCCACCGCCCGGTTCAGGCGGCGGAACAGCGGCTGGCCCAGGTGCTCCTCCAGCGATTTGATCTGAAAGGACAGCGCGGCAGGGGTCACGTTCAGCTCCTCCGCCGCTTTGGCAAAGGACATATGGCGGGCAGCAGCGTCAAAGGCGCGCAAAGCAGTGAGGGGCGGCAGGCGATCAATCATCTTCACACAAGTATACCTTAACTGAAGTCTGTAAAAAACTCGTTTGTCCGTTTGACGGAACGTCCTCATATTGGGTGCAGGTAAAGGATACTGATCCGAAAAAAAGGAGGCCTGACATGCTGGAATACACTGCTGACGCCGCCACCAAGACTGCCATGGCGCGTGCCCATGCCGAACGAGGCCTGGTGCTGAAACAAGCGTGGACCTGGCTGTTCGGCAAGCGGCATGTGCCAGCCCTCCGCCCCAAGGTTTCCCGCTGGGCCTGAGCGCGCAAGCGTCCTTACGGGATAGGAAAAGGGCCGGTCCATCTGGACCGGCCCTTGCCGTTTCTGCTGATATGAATAATCAGACGAAGAACTGCGCACCGTTGGCAGAGATGGTCGAGCCGTTGATGAAGCCCGAGTTGTCGGAGGCCAGGAAGGCCACGCAGCGGGCGATCTCTTCCGGCTCGCCCAGGCGGCCTGCCGGGATCTGGCCGATGATCAACTCGCGCACCTTCTCCGGAACCGCCATCACCATCTCGGTGGCGATATAGCCGGGGCAGACCGCGTTGGCGGTAATGCCGGCACGCGCGCCTTCCTGCGCCAGCGACTTCACGATGCCCAGATCGCCCGCCTTGGTCGCGGCATAGTTCACCTGCGCGAACTGGCCCTTCTGGCCGTTGATCGAGGAGATCACGATGACGCGGCCGAACTTGCGCTCGCGCATGCCGGGCCAGATCGGGTGCACAGTGTTGAACACGCCGGTCAGGTTGGTGTCGATCACCTGCTGCCACTGCTCCGGGGTCATCTTGTGGAACGGCGCGTCGCGGGTGATGCCGGCATTGGCCACCACGATGTCGATCGGGCCCAGTTCTTCCTCGACCTTGGCGATGCCTGCCGCGCTTTCCTCGTAGCTGCCGACATTCCACTTATAGGTCTTGATGCCGGTCTCTTCGGTAAACTTCGCCGCGGCTTCGTCATTGCCGGCATAGGTCGCTGCCACAGTGCAGCCTTGCGCCTGCAGCGCTTGGGAAATTGCTGCGCCGATGCCGCGGGAGCCGCCGGTGACGAGTGCAGTACGTGCCATTCAGAGAATCCTCCAGTCATAGTCTCTTGGTAATCTTGCTACAGATTCCAATTGGTGAGCGCAACAATATTGCGCAGCAAAATTCTGCGTTGCCGCGAAAAAATTGTCGCACCTGCAGTATAGGCAGCCCATGTAAAAGAAAAAGGACGCCCGGGGGCGTCCTTCAGTTTTAACGGTTTGTTGCCGGTTTTACGGGCGCTCGACGCACATGGCGACGCCCATGCCGCCGCCGATGCACAGGGTGGCGAGGCCTTTCTTGGCGCCGCGGCGCTTCATTTCGAACAAGAGGGTGTTCAGAACCCGGCAGCCGGAGGCGCCGATCGGGTGGCCGATGGCAATGGCGCCGCCGTTCACGTTCACGATCGACGGATCCCAGCCCATGTCCTTGTTCACAGCACAGGCCTGGGCGGCAAAGGCTTCGTTGGCTTCGACCAGATCCAGGTCGCCCACGGCCCAGCCGGCTTTCTCCAGCGCCTTGCGCGACGCGTAGACCGGACCCACACCCATGATCGACGGGTCCAGGCCCGCGGTGGCATAGGACGCAATGCGGGCCAGCGGCTCGATGCCGCGGCGCTCAGCCTCGTCTGCGCTCATCAGCAGGGTGGCCGCAGCGCCGTCATTCAGGCCCGAGGCGTTGGCCGCAGTCACGGTGCCGCCGTCGCGCACAAAGGCCGGGCGCAGTTTCTGCATCGCGTCCATGGTGGCGCCGTGACGGATGTATTCGTCCGCGTCCACGGTGATGTCGCCCTTGCGGTGCTTGACCACAAACGGGGCGATCTCATCGGCGAATTTGCCCGCTTTCTGCGCCGCTTCGGCCTTGTTTTGCGAGGCCACGGCAAACTCGTCCTGCATATCGCGGGAGATCTGCCACTGCTCGGCCACGTTCTCGGCGGTCTGGCCCATGTGGTAGCCGTTGAACGCATCCCACAGACCGTCGCGGATCATGGTGTCGATGTACTTCAGATCGCCCATCTTGTGGCCGGCCCGCAGGTGTGCGGCATGGGGGGACAGGGTCATGTTCTCCTGGCCGCCAGCCGCCACGATCGAGGCGTCACCCAGCTGGATGTGCTGCGCCGCCAGTGCCACTGCACGCAGGCCCGAGCCGCAGACCTGGTTGATGCCCCAGGCAGCGCTTTCTTTCGGCAGGTCTGCATTGATATGCGCCTGGCGCGCCGGGTTCTGGCCCTGGGCGGCGGTCAGCACCTGGCCCAGAATGGTTTCCGACACTTCGGATTTGTCCACACCGGCCCGCTCCACCACGGCTTCCAGCACCGCGGCGCCCAGGTCATGGGCCGGGGTGTTGGCGAACGCGCCGCCAAAGGAGCCGACGGCGGTGCGCGCGGCGGATGCGATTACAACATTGGTCATTGATTTCTGGTCCTCTGCCATCAATTCAGGTCTCTCGGGAGAGCCCGCCCGGCCGGTGCGAAATCGGCCGCGCAAGAATCTTTCCCGAATCCTCCGGGTACCGACATAATCTATTGCTGCACGTGCAGCAATTGACAGGGTGTCTCAGGGGGTGCGCAGGAGTCAACCGCCAGAACCGTCCTTGGTTGTACGAATCCGGTCATCTGCGGAGTTTTGATGCTGCAAAGCAGCAGGGAGCCGCCCGGTGCAAAAGCCGCCATCCGTTTCCGGCCGGCGGCTTCCTGCGTTTCACTGGCGGCGGCCAAGCCTCGGGCGGCCAAGTCTCGGGCGGCCTGGGCCGGGCATCAATGGCCCGGGTTTTCCTCCTCTTCCTGCCCGGCACCGCGGTCAAACCGCTCAGCATAGGCCTTGGCCAGCTTGCCGGGGCCGTGCAGCACCCGCCACTGGCGGATGCCATTGCGCCAGCCGGCCCGGCCTTCGCGGGTCTCCGGCTCTGCGGCGTCCTCAGCCGGGGTTTCCGCCTGCAACAGCGCCCAGACCGCCTGCTTGCCCTGGGCGTAAGGTTCCGCACCCCAGGCGCCCAGCAATTCCTGGAAGGCGTCAAAGGCGGCGCGGTTGAAGGTCTTGTCCTCGCCCAGCCGCCCGATCACTGGGTTTTCGGGATGCACGCCGCAGCAGGGCACCCAGCCTTCGGGGATCGGGGTGTTGGCGGAATGGGTGCGCTCTGCGCGCAGCAGCTTCGGCAGCACATGGGTATGCGGCCCTTCGGGGGATTTGCCGCCGGTGTCCGGCCCGCCGATCATCTGGTAGACCTCAACCCGGCCGATGCGCGTCAGCACCACCCGGTGCGGATGTGCTTTCAGGATCGCCCCCATCGCCGGGTTGCCATGTTCAAACAGCGACCGGCCCGCCTGCGCAGCCAGCACGTCCAGCAGCTCCGGGTCGGCGGTGCGGATGCAAAAGTCCGCCTGGAACTGGCCCAGCCCCATGTCGAACAGCAAAGCGCCGCGGTCTTCATCGCGCAAGGCGCCGTCATCGGGGCCAAGCGCGGTCAGCACATCGCGCCGGTTCATCGCCGCCGCAGCCTCAGGCAGGCACAGCGACACCGCCTGGGTCCAGCGGTGCGGCTTTGGGCTGAGGGTTTCATAGGCCACCGGGCGCACGCCCTCCAAGCTGTCTATGCGGACGCCGCCACGGCCTGTCACCTGCATCAGCCCGTCCTGTTCCTGCGGTGCCGAGTCGCCATAGACATGGTGGAACTCGCCAATGGCGCCAAAAGACCCCATGTTCCAGCCGCAGTCCTCCTGCATCAGCGCCTCTTTCAGCACCTGTTGAAGCTCAGGCATGTGCTGCCCTCCTGTTGGTTGATTTCCATTCCAGGGCGCCCGCGTGGACGGCCTGGTAAACGGCTTTGCCGATGGCTTCGCCGGCGGCGGTGTGCAGCCCGGCATAGGGGGTCGTGCCTGACGGGGCCGCCACCGCGGCGCAGTCGGTTCCGGTGCCCGTTGCAGTGCCGCCCGGCAAGGCAATTCCCGCCTCCATCACTGCCGCAGTGCGCGCCTGGACGGCAATGCTCAGCGCCTCGATCAGCCCGGCCTGGGTCAGCCCTTCGGACAGACGCAGGGCCACGTTGATGGTGCCCCAGTTGCGGCTGGCGTAATCCATCCGGCTGCCCACGCGCTCGGCGTTGGACAGGCCGACAGTGGCCACCGCATGGGCGCTGAGCCCCTCAACCCTGGCTGTGGCCTCACAATAGCGGCGCACATCGCGCGAGGTGAGGAAAGCCACCGCATCTTGGCTGCCGCGCGCGGACAGCTCATCCGAGAACCACTCGGTCACATCCAGATTGCGCGGCAGATCGCTGTTCCTGACCTCGCGCCACAGGATGCGGCGGGCAGTGACCAGGCCGGGGCGGTTCACCGCCCAGCTCAGCACCTGCATCTCCGTGCCCAGATCAAATTCGATCCAGGGCCGTTCCAGGGTGACGGCACTCATCACAGCACCTCCAGCGGCTGGAACACCGGCCCTTGCACCGTGGCCTGATGCCAGATTGAGATGCCAAAGGCGCGCGCCATAAGGTCAGGCGTCAGCACTTCGGCGGGCGCCCCGTCAGCCAGAATGCCGCCTTCGGCCAGCAGGATCAGCCGGGTGCAATGGCGCGCCGCCAGCCCCAGGTCGTGCAGCGAGACCAGGGCTGAGCGGCCCTCGGCAGCCAGCGCGGCAAAGACCTCCATGGTGGAGATCTGATGCGCCGGGTCGAGCCCGGCGGCGGGTTCATCCGCCATCAAAAGCGGCGTGTCCTGTGCCAGCGCCCGGGCAATCAGCGCGCGTGCCTGCTCGCCGCCCGACAGGCGAGAGGCAGCGCGCTGGCGGTAGGGATCCAGCCCCATGCGGGCAATCGACTGGTCGACCAGCGCCTGATCGCCAGGCGGCAGCCGCAGCCCCTGCGGCAGATGCGGCAGGCGGCCAAGCGCCACCAGCCGCTCCACCGGGATCGGCCAGGCAATCTCGCGCGATTGCGGCATCCAGGCCACCGCGCGGGCGCGCTCTGCCGCGCTCATCTCAGCCAGCGAGCTGCGGCCGCAGGAGGCGATCAGCCCCAGCGCCGCGCGCATCAGGCTGGTCTTGCCGGTGCCGTTTGGTCCCAGGAGGCCGACGAACTCGCCTGCCTGGATTTCTAAGGACACATCCCGGAGCACCGGGCGGCCACGCAAGGTGACGGAGAGGTTTTCGACCGACAGCAGGCTCATGCCAGACCCCTCCGTGTCTTGTAGATCAGATGCAGGAACAAGGGCGCGCCGACCAGGGCGGTCACCACCCCCAGCTTCAGGTCGCGCGACGGCAGGATGATCCGCACCGCGATGTCCGCCAGCTGCAGCATGATGGCGCCGCCCAGGCCCGAGGCCCACAGCAGGCGCGAGGGCTGGCCGCCCACCAAGGGCCGCAGGATATGCGGCACCACCAGGCCGATAAAGCCGATGGCGCCGGCCACCGCCGTGGCGCCGCCGACAATGCTGGCGGTGCCGATCACCAGCAGCAGCCGCAGCCGGTTCAAGTTCATGCCCATGGTCTGCGCCGCATCCTCGCCCAGGGTCAGCGCATCCAGCCCCCGTGCCAGGGTCAGCAGGATTGCAGCCCCGGTGAGCGCAAAGGGCAGCACCAGCCAGACATGCACCATCGACCGGTCCGCCAGCGAGCCCATCATCCAGAACACGATCTCATTGGCGGCAAAGGGGTTGGGCGACAGGTTCAGCACCAGCGAGGTGAGTGCGCCCGCCATGGCAGAAATCGCAATCCCCGCCAGGATCAGCGACAGCGAGCCGCCTTGCGGCCCGGCCAGCGCCATCACCAGGAACACGCCCGCCAAGGCACCGGCCAGCGCCGCCAGCGGCAGGCCCAGCGTCAGCGAGGCGGCAAGGCCGGTGTTGATTGCCAGAACCGCACCCAGCGCTGCCGAAGAGGACACCCCGATCAGCCCCGGCTCAGCCAGCGGGTTGCGCAGATAGCCCTGCATCGCGGCCCCCGCCAGCCCCAGCCCGCCGCCGATGACAATGGCCAGAATGGCGCGCGGCAGGCGGATTTCCCGCATCACCAGCGTCAGCGGGCCGTAGCTGCCGTCAAACAGCGCCGCTAGGCTCTCGCCCATGCCGACATCCGCAGGCCCCACGGTCAGCGAGATCAGGAACAGCACCGCGACGGCACCGGACAGCCCCAGTATCAGACGGGTCATTCCCGGCTCTCCTTTTCGATGAACAGGCGGCGTTCCTCTGCCAGGCCTTGCACCGCGCGCAGCACATGCGGCGTGCCGCAGACCCAATCCGCATCGCGCATCTGCCCGGCGCCGCTTTGGGCCGCCAGCTGCTGCACCACCGGATGCGCCAGATTGTCCTCGCTGCGCGAGGCGCGGGGATAGGGCGAGGTGCCGACCAGCAGGTCCGGTTCGGCCATCGCCAGCACCTCCAGAGGCATCTTGCCGGAGCGGCCATAGCCCATCTCTGCGGCGATATTGCTGAGGCCCGACGCCACCAGGATCTGCCCGGCCAGCGACTTGGGCCCGGAGGTATAGCTGTTGGCGGCATAAAGCGCGGCGCGCGGGCGCGGGCCATCTGCCGGCTGCAGCAAACCCATCCGGCTGTCATACTCTGCCAGCAGATCGCGGGCGGCCTGTTCGCGGCCGAGCACCTTGCCCATTTGCAAGATGCGGTCCCGCACATCTTCCAGCGAGTCCGCGGGCTGGAACACCACCACCGGCACGCCAAGCCGTTGCAGCATACCCGTGGTGGCCGGGGTCGAATACGCGCCGGCAATCACCAGATCCGGTTTCAAGAGATAAATCTCCTCTGCCCGGCCATGATTGACGGGGTAGGCCAGGGCCTCTTCAGCCATGGCCGAGGCGCGGGCGTCCCGCGCGATATAGGACACCGAGGCCAGCTGGCCGGGCGCTGCAAGCAGCATCGCCAGCTGATCGGTGCAGAGGTTCATCGACACCACGCGCGACGGCCCGGCAAGGGCACCGGTGGCGGCCCAAAAAAGGGCCAGGGCTATGCCGGGCAGCCTGCGCATGGGTCAGAACTCGGCCCTGATGCCGGCATAGACCGCGCGGCCGCGCTTGGCGTAGCCCCAAACGTCCGAGTATTCCTCGTCGAACAGGTTGGTGACGCGGCCGGTCAGCACCAGGTTGTCTGTCAGGTCATACTGGGCCGAGACATTCACAGTGGTGTAATCCGGCAGTTCGGCGGTCGCAAAGGAGCCGAAGAACTGGGTGTCCCAGTTACCTGCCACATGACGGATGTCTGTGGTCACAGAGCCGCGGCCGTTGAAGGTCTGCAAGGTGGCGCTGAGCAGCAGTTCGTGCTCCGGACGGCGGACCTCGACCGAGCCGTCCGGGTTGGTGGCGTCCAGATAGGTGTAGGACAGGTTCAGAAAGAGAGACTCTGTGGCATCCAGGCTTGCAGATACTTCAAAACCTTCGCGGTCGCTGTCACCGGCCTGGTTGCGGTAGTTGAAGACGCTCCCGATCGCCGGATCCGGATCCGTGCCGGCAAAGAAACTCTCGATTTCTCCGGTCAGCGTTTCCTTGAAATAGGTCACGTCGATAACACCGCGCTCTTGCAGGAACGGCACTTCGATCCCAACATCAAAACTCCGGTTTTCTTCTGGTGTCAGGTTTGGATTGCCCCTGAAAGTCGATGCCCCAAACGAGCTTGTGAAAGTGTCATTCGCGAACAATTCGAAATAGGTGGGGTTCGCGATACCGGTGCCTGCCGAGCTGTGCAGGCGCACACCGCTGCCGGCAAAGGTGTAGGAGGCGCTGGCCGTCCAGGTGGTGGCATCATCAAAGACGCTGTTGTCGTCATGGCGGACACCCAGCTGAAGGTCCAGCCCGTTTGCAAAGCTGCCGCGGTACTCCAGCGCCAGGGATTTCGTTTCACGGACAAACGCCGGGTTCCTGCTGCTGCTGTCTTCTTCCCATTCTGCCAGAACATTCAGCAGGTGGTCCGCTTCGTCTGCCCGCTGCCCGCCGAGGCCGAAGCTGAGAAGGTATTTGGCAGCTTCCGTCTGGGTTTCAGTAGGGGCGAAGCCGCTGAAGGACTGGGCGAAATCCGTGCGCTCAAAAGACAGCCGCTGCTTGATACGTCCGCCCAAAGAATCGAATTCGGCGTAGACTTGGGCCTGCTGCTCCTCCCGGTCGCTGAAAGGTGCGGTATCATCCACCACATACCCCGCCGGAACCGTAGCATTATCCGTCGTGCTGTCGTTGTCATAGTGTTCATCAGAGGTGCGGAAATTGAAGCCAAGCTTTAGCCGGTCGGTGACCAGATAGTCGCCCTTCAGCTGGGCGGTGTTGCGGCGGATGCCGTCCTCTTCGCCGCCGTCGCCGGAGCTGTCATAGCCGTCGTCGTTGTCATGGGCGAGGCTGAAGGTGATGCCGCCGCGCTCGGTGCGGGTGGAAACCCGTGCAGAGGCCCGGTAGCCGTCCGAACCGGCCTCGGCGCTGCCGCCGTATTCGGTGCCTATACCGCCCGTCTTGGTGATGATGTTGATCACGCCGTTGGAGGCGTTGGAGCCGTAGAACACCGACTGCGGGCCGCGCAGAACCTCGATGCGTTCGATATTGGCGGTGTCCAGGCCGGACAGGATGTACTCGCGGTCGCCGCCGGTGGCTTCAATGCCGTCGATCAGAATCAGAGTGTGATTGGCTTCGCCGCCGCGGATGCGGACCTGGGTGAAACTGTCGCCGGAGCCGTTGATCATGACACCGGGAACCGATCGAAGTGCGTCTTGAACGGTGGTGATGCCGCGTTTTTCAATTTCCCCGCTGGTCACAACAGACGCGGACCGGCCGTATTTCTGAGCTTCAACAGGCGTCAGGCCGCCGGAGATGATAATCTCATCCAGCAGCAGAACGTCTTCCTCCTGGGCGGTTGCGATTGCGGGGGCGGCTGCCAGTGCTGCAGCCAGGGGCAAGCTTGCCTTGCGCATAGTCCATTCCTCCCGGCCTGCGGGGATACGCACAGGCCAAGCTGCCGCCCGTGCCGGGCAGCGTGTTCAAATGTCGGTCTTTGGAAGGCATGGCCTCCGCAGACGGTGAAAATGCCACCACTACGGAAGTCCGTTGTCCCCAGCGCGCCCCGCACCCGGACAGGGTGATCATCCTGGCAGGTCTCCTGACTCGCGGGTCGAGGCTTTGCTGCGCCTTCCCGCCCCTTGGGGCAGTGGCATATCGCAGCATTGCTCTCCGCTCACAGTTGCGGGGGCAGTCACGGATTTGGCGCCTGTTGGCTACACCGCACCGTGTTCCCTTTTACCCGGGTGGTCTCCCAGCCGGACCAGAATGGCAGGACTTAGGCAAACCGGCGCCGTTCTGTCAAGAAGCCTGTTGCGGTCAAAGGCGGCGGGAACGGGCGGCCGGCGGCTGCTGCCGCAACCGGAGTATGCAGGAGCCGCGCAGCGGCGCAGGCCGCCGCCGGGACCCCGGGGAGGGGCGGGCGTTTGATCCGCTGCGCACCGCCAGGGTTGGCGGGGCTGTCAGCCGGTCTCTTGGCGCTGCTTCATGTCTTCGACCCAGGGCGGCGAGACCGAGGGGGCGCCGAACAGGTAGCCCTGCAGGCAATCGACGCCATTGGCGACCAGGAATTCGGCGTCTTCCTGGCTTTCCACCGATTCCGCCACCACAAACATGTCGAACTGCTTGGCAATGCCGATCAGCGCGCGCACCACGGCCTGATTGTCGAAATTGCCGCTGATGCCGCGCACGAACTGGCCGTCGATCTTGACCGCATCAAAGAAGAACTGGCGGAAACTGCCGATCGAGGTGGAGGCGGCACCGAAGCTGTCCAGCGCAAAGGCAATGCCGTGCTGCTGCATCCGGCCCATGAAATCGGTCACAAGCTCAGGCGCGGCCATGGCCGAGGCTTCGGTGATTTCCAGCACCAGCCGTTCGCCCAGGTTGGCGTCGCGTTTCAGAAAACGCTCCAGCACCTGGGTCCAGCGCTGGTAGCCGATGGAGCGCGCCGACATGTTGATGGAGAGGCGGATGTTCGGGAATTTGTCCAGTGCCCGCAGCCCGTGCTGCAGCGCCAGGCAGTCCATCTCGCGGCCGATTTCCTTGTCCTCGACCACATGCATGAATTCGCGGGCGGGGATCACCCGGCCGGTTGGATCCAGCACCCGGATGTAACCCTCGTAAAAGGCGACGCCATGCGGCGCCATCGCCTGCATGACGGGCTGGTAGGCCAGCACCGTCTGATTGTGCTGCACCGCATCGGCAACCATTTCGAGGGTGGATTTGTCACGCCCCGCCACCGCCGCATTCAGCGGGCTTTCGGAGCCTTCGGGAAGATCTGCCTTGGCGTTTCGTCTGTTCATGTGCTGCGAGGGCCCTGTTCCGGCAAAGATGAGACTCAATATGCTTTGCCCCGCAGCATCGCGCAAAAGGGTTGATGCGGGATTAAAGATTGCATTTGAGTGATCTGGCGGCACAGGCCGCCGCCGCCGGGCCGGGCCGTTTCCCGCAGCTGGCCGCGGGGCCGGGGCCTCAGACCATCGCTGCGGCGCGCTGCGGCTGCGGCAGCACCCGCATCTGCACCACCTGCTCGACAAAGGGCACCAGCCCTTCGGGGCCGGAGCTGCGGTCCTTCAGGTGGATGCAGACATCAGGCCGGATCGCGGCGATGATGCCAATGAGGTCGCCGCGGGTCTGGTCATCCAGTCCGGCCCCCATGATCACGCATTCGATACGCGGCTCGTTTTCCAGCTGGCGCACCACTTCCGGCTGGTCATGCGCGCCAAGCCATTGAATCGGCAGGTGATCCAGCTGTTCAGCCACATTGCCGATCACATGCGGCAGCTTTCCGATCAGTAACACAACAGGTTTCATTTCACTCTCCACCCTACACCAGGGCGCCCTTATCGAGACGTCCCTCAGGGATGAACTAGTGCGAAATTCCGCCGGGTCAGGTGGCGGCAGTAGCTAGGGCCGGGTTACGTGGATCACGCGGCACTTGTTGCCCTTCTCATCCAAGACGTTATTGAAAAAGAAAGCTGAGTTTACCTTTGCGTTGTTTTCGACACCGAGATTGCAATACTTTAATGCACCAGTTGTAGCTTCGATTTCCGTATCCCGTTTCGATACGAAGCCTGTATCTCCGTTATCTGTCATTGCAAACGCGCCGAACTTTCCTCCGACTTGAATTCTTTGATACTTTCGAAAAGCAATGTTACCGTGCTGACTCAAAGTCGTTCCATTTCCAGTCGCGGGATTCTTAGGGCTTATCGACGCATAGAGTGTGCACTGGCCTGGATCCTGCGACTTTAGGCTGCAAGATTTTTTTGCGTAGCGTCTTGCGAGGTCCATGTTCGTGGTTTCGCCAATAATGCCAACGATGTCTTCCTGTTGGTTAACAAACATCGCAGCGTAAAAGTCGGAGTTCTTTCTGAATGAAGCAAATCTCTTTTTCGCATTCCCTGTCAGTTTCGCATCGGAATGGACAGTTACCTTGGATCTGTGCCCTTCAAGCAAAATTTCTTCCGCTTGAAGGGGGAGGGTGATTGTTAAGAGTGCGGTTGCTGTTACCGCTGCGCAAGAAAAATACTTTCTCAAAATGTTCTCCTGGGGCCGGTATTCCGCCCCCAAGCTACTCACTTGAATTTCAAGCGCAAGCTACTTTGAGGCGATCATCGCGCTGATGATCGCCTTGGCGCTGTCCGAGTTCCACTCGGCGTCGCCCAAGAGCCGCGCGACCTCCTTGCCGTCGCGGTCCAGCAGCACCGTGATCGGCAGGCCGATCACCGCCATTTCGCGGGCCAGTGCCTGTTTCGGATCCTGGTGGCGGGGCAGGTTGGTGATGCCAACCTCGTCAAAGAACTTCTGGATGCCGGCGGGTGAGTTGCGCCCCGTCGCAATGGTCAGAACTTCGAAATCCTCGCCGCCGAATTCCTCCTGCAGCTCGGACAGCTGCGGCATTTCCTTGCGGCAGGGGGCGCACCAGGTGGCCCAGAAATTGAGCAGCACCACCTTGCCCTGGTAATCCGTAAGGCTGGCAGTGTCGGCGCCATCGGCCAGTTCGAACGCCGCGGCGGAAGTATCGCGCCGCTCGGAATGCACGACCAGCCGTTTCAGGCTGTCCTCGCGCAGCGCTTCCAGCTGCGCCTGATCTGCCGCAGCCGCGGCATTTGCACCCAAGGCGAGGGCCATATAAAGGGAAAGCTGACGAAACAGACGCATATTATCTCCGGGGTTCCACACCATGACAGATCAATCCTCGAACCAGATGTGGGGCGGCCGCTTTGCCGCAGGTCCCGACGCGATCATGGAGGCGATCAACGCCTCGATCGGGTTCGACAAGCGGATGGCAGCACAGGACATCGCAGGCTCCAGGGCCCATGCGGCGATGCTGGCCGCGACAGGCGTGATTACGGATAATGATGCCGAGGCCATTCGGGAAGGGCTGCTCACCGTTTTGTCAGAAATCGAGGGCGGAAGTTTCCAGTTTTCCACCGCTTTGGAAGACATCCACATGAATGTGGAGGCACGCCTGAAGGAAATCATCGGCGAGCCTGCGGGCCGCCTGCACACCGGCCGGTCGCGCAACGACCAGGTGGCGACCGATTTCAAACTCTGGGTGCGCGACCAGCTGGACGCAGCCGAAAGCGGCCTGCTGGCGCTGATCAAGGCGCTGCTGAGCCAGGCCGAAGCGGGCGCCGATTGGGTGATGCCGGGCTTCACCCACCTGCAGACTGCGCAGCCGGTCACCTGGGGCCACCACATGATGGCCTATGTGGAAATGTTCGGCCGTGACCTGTCCCGGGTGCGCGATGCGCGTGCCCGCATGAACGAATCGCCGCTGGGCGCGGCAGCGCTGGCGGGCACCTCCTTCCCGATCGACCGGGAGATGACCGCATCTGCGCTGGGCTTTGACCGCCCGGCGGCCAACTCGCTGGATGCTGTGTCCGACCGCGACTTTGCGCTGGAGTTCCTGTCGGTGGCCTCGATCAGCGCCGTGCACCTCAGCCGTTTTGCCGAAGAGCTGGTGATCTGGTCCTCGGCGCAGTTCCGCTTTGTCACCCTGTCGGACCGGTTCTCCACCGGCTCCTCGATCATGCCGCAGAAAAAGAACCCGGATGCGGCAGAGCTGATCCGCGCCAAGGTGGGCCGGATCTTTGGCGCCAATACCGCGCTGATGATGGTGATGAAGGGGCTGCCCTTGGCCTATTCCAAGGACATGCAGGAAGACAAGGAACAGGTGTTTGACGCCGCCGACAACTGGATGCTGGCGCTGGCGGCGATGGAAGGCATGGTGCGCGACATGACCGGCAACCGCGACAGCCTGGCGGCCGCCGCCGGTTCCGGCTTCTCCACCGCCACCGACCTGGCCGACTGGCTGGTGCGGGTGCTGAAGGTGCCGTTCCGCGATGCCCACCATGTGACCGGAACCCTGGTGGCGATGGCGGAAAGCCGCGGCTGCGATTTGCCGGATCTGACGCTGGCGGATATGCAGGGCGTTCATGAAAGCATCACCGAAGACATCTTCACTGTGCTTGGTGTCGAAAACTCGGTAAACTCGCGCATGTCTTATGGCGGCACCGCACCGGCGCAGGTGCGTGCGCAGGTCGCCCGCTGGCAGGAGATCCTGGCGGGCTGAGGCGGCGGCTGCCGCAGGGGCTAAGGGCTGATAGGGCTGATCAAGGAGGCTGAACATGCGGAAGATGGGTTTTGCTTTGTTTGCGCTGGCGGTGCTGGCGGCCTGCGGGGTGGATGGCGAGCCGGTGCAGCCGACCCTGAACGCCGGGATCGGCGTCGGTGACGGCGGAGTCCATGCCGGCGGCGCGGTTGGGCTGCACAAGGGCCCGATCAGCGTCTTTCTGGGCTTCTAGCGCCTGCGGCGCTCTTGACGCCGCAATGCAGAAACACCACCTAGGAACCGCCTCGGGCTGATGCCGGGGCGGTTTTCATTAAGGATGCTGGAATGAAGCTTGCGTTTGTTTTTCTTGCCTTGGCCGGCCTGGCCGCCTGCGACACCGGCGTGCCGGCTGCTTCCAGCGCTCCCGCGCCGAATGCGCAGCAGAAGCATCAGCCCGCAGAGCCGGGTGTTTCGGTCTCCGGCTATGCCCGCGCGGGCGTTTCCCACACGTTCTGAACAGCGCAATTGCCGTCCGGGGCTGATCCCCGTCCGGTTGCTGCCTGCTGCTGTGCGTTTCGTTTTTGATCTGCTGAATGCCAGCGGTAAGGAGTGGCGGCGCCGCCAAGGGGGCGGAGGCGGGACGGGAGGTTCCTCCCGCACGCTGAACGTTGTCTCTGCGTGCCCTTGCCAAAGGGCCCTGTTCCAAGGTGCCGGGGGTGTCAGTCCCGGCGAAGATCGCGATCAGGGGGATCATGGCAGCGCGGGCTTAAGATGCGGTGAGAGGGGCGTGCGGCGGCTGCGCAACACCGCCAGCGCCTGGTGTGCCGCTTCTGTTGTGCAGTGAGAATTTTGGCAAAGAAGAAGAGACGGTCCGCGCTTCGTCTTTGTCCAAATACTCAATGCGCCCCGTCTGCCCCGTCTGCCCGGAGCGGAACGCCGGTTGAGGGCGGGCTTCGCCGCGCGCAGGCGCGGCGCCGGACCCAACGGGCGCGGGCGCATCTTTGATGCGTCTGCGGCGGGCGGGAGCGCTGCTTTGTTGCAGGCGGCGGGCCGCGGGCGGAATCATTTGATCCATATGCCCCTTTTGCCCTAAAGCCGGGGCCATGGACCATTTTCTCTACCGCGACGGCGCGCTCTACGCCGAAGACGTTCCCATCTCCGAGATCGCCGCGGCGGTGGGCACCCCGTTTTATGTCTATTCCACCGCCACACTGCTGCGGCATTTCAAGCTGTTCGATGAGGCGCTGGAAGGCACCGATCACCTGGTCTGCTACGCGATGAAGGCGGCCTCCAACCAGGCGATCCTGAAGACGCTGGCGCAGGCGGGTGCCGGCATGGATGTGGTCAGCCAGGGCGAATACTTGCGGGCCAAGGCGGCGGGCGTGCCGGGAGACAAGATCGTCTTTTCCGGTGTCGGCAAGACAGCTGATGAAATCCGCGTGGCTTTGACAGGCGGCATCCGCCAGTTCAACGTGGAATCCGAGCCGGAGATGGAGGTGATCAACGCGGTGGCGCTGGAGCTGGGCATGGTCGCTCCGATCACCATCCGGGTGAACCCGGATGTGGATGCCAAGACCCACGCCAAGATCGCCACCGGCAAATCCGAGAACAAGTTCGGTATCCCGATCTCCCGTGCCAAGGAGGTCTATGCTCTTGCCGCCTCCCTGCCGGGGCTGGAGGTGGTCGGCATCGACTGCCACATCGGCTCGCAGCTGACCGATCTGGAACCGTTCCGGCTGGCCTATCAGAAGGTCGCCGAGCTGACGGAAACGCTGCGCGCCGAAGGCCACAACATCCGCCGCCTGGACCTGGGCGGGGGCTTGGGCATTCCTTACGAGCGCTCCAACGAGGCGCCGCCATTGCCGGTGGAATACGGCCAGCTGATCAAGGACACGCTGGGCCACCTGGGCTGTGAGATCGAGATCGAGCCAGGCCGGCTGATCGCGGGCAATGCCGGGCTGATGGTGTCGAAAGTGATCTATGTGAAATCCGGCGAGGGCCGCGATTTCCTGATCGTGGACGGCGCCATGAACGACCTGATCCGCCCGGCGATGTATGAGGCGCATCATGATATCGTGCCGGTGCGCGAACCGGCCCCGGGCAGCGATAGCCAGCCTTATGACATTGTCGGCCCGGTCTGCGAGACCGGTGACACCTTTGCCAAGCAGCGTGCGCTGGCGCCGCTGAAAGCCGGCGCTCTGATCGCCTTCCGAAGTGCGGGCGCCTATGGCGCGGTGATGGCCAGCGAGTACAATTCGCGCCCGCTGATCCCGGAAGTGCTGGTGCATGGGGATCAATTCGCGGTTATCCGCGCACGTCCAAGCTTTGACGAAATGATAAACCGCGATACCATCCCCGAGTGGCTTTGACGCGATCCGGGAGATGATCCAGCGCGGGCCACCCGTGATGCGAGGCCCGAATGCCCTTTGACCGCCAAGCCGCCCGCCGGGCAAAACATGGCGCCGATCCGGTCCTGAAACGCCTGCGCTGGCCCCTGCGGCTGACGCAGGCCGGGCTTGTGGCGGAACGCGCCATGCGCGCCTTCTGGCCGCTGGCCTCGGTGCTGATGGCGGTGCTGGCCGCGCTGATGCTGGGGCTGCATCTGCTGCTGCCGGAAACGGCTGTCTGGACGGGTGCCGTGGCGGCTCTGCTGACCGCCACCGCTGCCTTTGGCTGGGGCGCCTGGCGATTCCGCTGGCCCGGCCGCGGTGAGGCGCTGGAGCGGCTGGATGAAACCCTGCCCGGGCGCCCTGTCACCGCGCTGATGGATACCCAGGCAATCGGGGCGGAAGACGCGGCCTCGATCGCGCTTTGGCAGGCGCATAAGCGGCGGATGGCCGCGGCGGCGGCGCAGGCGCGGGCGCCTGTTCCGGATCTGAACGTCAATGCGGCCGACCCTTACGCCCTGCGCTACGCGGCGGGGCTGTTCCTGGCGGTGGCGCTGCTGTTCGGCTCGATCTGGCAGGTGGCGGCGATCAGGGATCTGGGAGCCGATGGCACCGCCGTGCTGAATGGCCCGGCCTGGGAAGGCTGGGCGGAGCCGCCTGCCTATACCCGTCTGCCGGTGCTGTATTTGAATGACCAGGCAGAGGGCGCGCTGAAACTGCCCGAGGGCAGCCGCGTCACCCTGCGGTTTTACGGCGAGGCGGGGGCGCTGAGCCTGGCAGAGACCGTCTCGGGTGCCGGCGCAGAGACACCGCCGCCTGGTGATGGCGCCCAGGAATTCACCGTTGCCCGCAGCGGCTCATTTGCCATCGAGGGCAGCGGCGGGCGCAGCTGGCAGGTGGAGGTGATCCCGGACCACCCGCCCAAAGTGTCCGTTGCAGGCCAGCCGGAGCTGGAGAGTGACGGTTTTACCTCGCTGGCCTTTGCCGCGGGGGATGATTATGGCGTGGCTGCCGGGCAGGTGCGGATTGTGCTGGACCTGGCGGCGGTGGCACGCCGCCACGGCCTGGCCGCCGAGCCCGATGCGCGCGAGGCGCTGGTGCTGGACCTGCCTTTGCCGCTGTCCGGCTCGCGCAAGGATTTCACTGAAAAACTGATCGAGGACTTTGCCCGGCATCCCTGGGCCAACCTGCCGGTGGTGTTCACCTTCTCGGCGGTGGATGAGGCCGGGCAGTCCGCGGCGGCGGCCGGTTTCGGGACTGAGCTGACCACCCGGCGTTTCTTTGACCCGCTGGCGGCCGCGGTGATCGAGCAGCGGCGCGACCTGCTGTGGGCGCGGGCCAATGCGCCGCGGGTGGCGCAGGTCTTGCGGACGCTGTCGTACCGTCCGGCGGGCCTGTTCCGCGATTACGGCGATTACCTGCGGCTGCGCACCATTCTGCGGCGGCTGGAGGCCTATACGGTGCAGGGCAGCATCCCAGAGCCGGGGCAGGAGGAAATCTCCGACGCGCTGTGGGATCTGGCGGTGCAGCTGGAGGACGGCGATGTCGGCGATGCGCTGGAGCGGATGCGGCGGGCGCAGGAGCGGCTGAGCCAGGCAATGCGCGACGGCGCCTCGGAGCAGGAGATCGCCCGGCTGATGCAGGAGCTGCGCGAGGCCACCCAGGATTACCTGCGTCAGCTGAGCCGCATGGCCGAGGCAAATGGCGAGACCCTGGAGCCGGGTGAAATGCCCGAGGACATGATGACCCTCAGCCAGGACGACCTGCAGGCGATGATGGACCGTATCCAGGAACTGATGGAGCAGGGCCGCATGGCCGAAGCCGAACAGGCGCTGCGCGAGTTTCAGGAGATGATGGAAAACATGCGCATGACCCGCTCGCAGCAGGGCCAGGGCGGCGATCAGGGCCGCGAGGCGATGGAGGGGCTGGGCGAGACCCTGCGGGAACAGCAGGGGCTGTCGGACCAGGCCTTCCGGGATCTGCAGGAGCAATTCAACCCCGGCGCCCGCAGCGGCGAAAGCCAGGGCAATGAAGGCCGCGACGGCGGATTGGGCCGCGGCCAGAGCCACCAGGGCGGCGGTCAGGGCGGCCAGGGCGGTGAAGGCAACCAGGGCGCGCAGGACAGCACCCCCGGCGGCAATGGCTCTGGCGGCCGCGAACAGCCCGGGCAGGGCGGCTCGCTGGCGGACCGCCAGCAGGCGCTGCGCCAGCAGCTGCAGCAGCAGCGCGAGGGGCTGCCCTTTCTGGATGGCGAGGCCGGCGATGCCGCGCGGGAGGCATTGGACCGGGCCGGCCGCGCCATGGAGGGGGCCGAGGATGCCCTGCGCGGCGGCGACAACGCCGAGGCGATCGACCGGCAGTCCGAAGCGATGGAGGCTCTGCGCGAGGGCATGCGCAGCCTGGGCGAGGCCCTGGCACAGCAGCGCCAGCCCGGCCAGCAGAACGGGCAGGGGCAGCAGCTTTCTGATACGGCGCGAGGAGAACGGCTGGACCCGCTTGGCCGCAACAATGGATCGACGGACGACGGCGGCAAGCTGGGCGACCGGCCCGGGGCCTATGGCCGCGCCTGGGATCTGCTGGAGGACATCCGCCGCCGGGCTGGGGAGCGTACGCGGGACGAACGGGAGCGCAGCTATTTGCAGCGCTTGCTGGACAGGTTCTGAGGACCGTCTGGCAGCGGCGCGGCGGGGCCGCATGCAGCTTTGAGTATTTGCAGAAATTGCAAAAGGCCGGGCATTGCCCCGGCCTTTCCGCTTGCCTGGCCGCAGGCCCGGGTGGTTACTGCGGGCTGGTCAGCGACTTCACTTGCCCGTCAAGCCACAGCCGGGCCTGATCTACCCAGCCGACATAGCTGCTGAGCGCGCTATCCGCCTGCGGAACCTTCTCGGAGATCAGGGCCGCATTGTCATAGACCATCACCAGCACCAGCGCAGTGATCACCGACAGGGAAAACCCGCGGGCAAACCCGCTCTTGCGGCGCACGGGCGGCTCTTCGCTGGCGGCCTGCGGGGCAGGCGCGGCGCTGCCGGCCGAGCGCAGGGTGGAGTTGATCTCCTCGATGTCCGGCAGCAGTTCCTTGCGCGATCCGCTCTCGGCGGCGGCAATCTGGCGCGGGTCCTCGCCGCGCATGCGGGCCATGCGGTCGCGGGCCTGGCGGGTGCGGCGGGCGGCTTCATCCTCGGCCGCGGCGCTGTCCAGCCCCAGATCGGGCTGAGTTTCCAAGCTTTCGCTTTCCGCAGCCCGCAGCGAAGCTTCGCGCTCGGCCTCTTCGCGCAGGATGTCACTGAGCGCCGGGTCCAGCCCGCGCGCGCGCGGCGCAGGCGCGGCCTCCGCTTCGTCCTCGTGTTCGTCTTCTTTGTCTTCGGTGTCAGCCTGTTCGCCGGGCTCTTCCGCCTCATCCTCAATAAGGTGCTGGTCCTCTGCCGCCTCCGGCTCTTCCTCAGCGGCGGGCTCTGCGGCTTCTTCAAACCTGTCTTCGGCGTGCTCCGGTTCCGGGGCTGGCTCAGGAGCCGGCTCGGGCGGTGTCTCTGCAGCGGCAGCGGCCTCGGCTTCCGGTGCTGCCGCTATGCCGTCATCGGGCGCTTCCGGCGCCGGGGCGCCCGCTGCTGCCTGAAACCAGGTCTGGCCGCAATTGGAACATTGCACATCCCGCCCTTCAGCAGGGATTACATCCTCGGGCACTTCGTACTGGGCTGCACAATTCGGGCAGGTCAGGCGCATCATGCTCTCCTCGGCACCATCCTGCCGGCCAGCAGGCGGCAGGTTGTTTTTCCAAGGATTATAGGCGGATCGGGGAGGGCGCGAAAGTGTCAATCGCGGCACGCCTGCACGCCCGCCTGCTGCGGCGGCTTCCGCGCAACAGAGCCCCCATTGAAACTGCCCGCCCCTTGGGGCACAACACCCGGGCGCCACCAAAGGGGCGCAAGCGGGGGGCAGCAGTGATCGAGCTGGAAAATGTGGGCTACAACTACGGCGGCGGTGAGCTGCTGAACGCGGTGTCGGTGCAGCTGGCGCCGGGCTCCTTTCATTTCCTGACCGGCCCGTCGGGGGCCGGCAAGACCACGCTGCTGAAGCTGTGCTATGGCGCGCTGAACCCGACCGCGGGCCGGGTGCGGGCCTTCAACATGGATGTGCACGGGCTGGACCGCGACCAGATGGCGTTTCTGCGCCGCCGGGTCGGCGTGGTGCATCAGGACTGCCGGTTCCTGGACCACTTGCCGGTGATCGAGAACATCGCCCTGCCGCTCCTGGTTTCGGGGCGCGAGCTGAACCACGAGGAAGCCAACCTGAACGAGCTGCTGAACTGGGTCGGCCTGTCGGAACGCGCCCATGCGCTGCCGCCGGAGCTGTCGGGCGGAGAGCGCCAGCGGGCGGCGCTGGCCCGGTCGGTGATCCTGTCGCCGGATGTGATCATTGCCGATGAACCCACCGGCAACGTCGACTGGGACATGTCGCAGCGGCTGCTGCAGCTTTTGGTGGAGCTGAACCGGATGGGCAAGACCATCCTGGTCGCCACCCATGACCTGTCGCTGATCCGGGCGGCCAAGAACCAGGTGCAGGCGCGGGTGCTGCGGATCTCGAACCGGCAATTGCAGCTGGCGGGAGCGGACCTATGACAGACAGCAGGCTGCGCAAGCTGGTCCTGGGCGATGCCCAGGCCAACCGGGTGGTGCCGCCCAGCGGCTTTACTGCCCATCTGACATTGTTTGTCTCCGGGGCGATGGCGTTTCTGGCAGTTTTCGCACTGGCGCTGTCCATGGCCTCGGGGCGGCTGGCCGACCGCTGGGCCTCGGAGCTGGCCCGCGCCGCCACCCTGCGCATCAACGCCCCGGCCGAACAGCGGGTGGCGCAGACCGAAGCGGCGCTGGAGATCCTGCGCCAGACCCCCGGTGTCGCCACCGCCCGTGCGTTGACGGGTGAGGAGCAGGCGGCCTTGCTGGCGCCCTGGTTCGGCTCCAGCCTGCCTGCGGGCAGCCTGCCGCTGCCGCAGCTGATCGAGGTGACCGGCGATGATCCCGGCTATGACGCCCAGGGCTTGCGGCTGCGGCTGCAGGCCGAGGTGCCGGGCGCGGTGCTGGACGACCACACCCGCTGGCGCGCGCCGCTGGTGGAGGCGGCCCGCTCGCTGCGCCGGCTGGCCTGGGTGTCGATCCTGCTGATCGGCGGCGCCACCGCGGCGATGATCACCCTGGCGGCAAACGCGGCGCTGGCCGCCAATGCCCAGGTGATCGAAGTGCTGCGGCTGGTGGGTGCCTTGGACAGCTATATCGCCCAGGCCTTCATCCGCCGCTTTACGCTGCGGGCGCTGACCGGTGCTGCCGCGGGCGTTGCCCTGGGCATGATCGGGGTGCTGCTGATGCCGGAAGCCTCGGACGAGGGCGGTTTCCTCACTGGGCTCGGCTTCCAGGGCTGGGGCTGGCTGGTGCCGCTGATGATCCCGCCGCTGGGCGCGCTGGTGGCCTTTGCCGCCACCACCCGCGCCGCCACCAAACGATTGGGAGAACTGTCGTGAGCCGTCTTATCCAGCTGCTGCGCTCGGTGCTGTTCGACATTCATGTTTACGCCTCGATGCTGGTTCTGGGGCTGCTGTTCGCGCCCTGGGCTATCGCCTCCCGCAAGGGCGCCCGCGCGGCCTGCAAGACCTATTGCCGCTGGGTGCTGTGGAGCGCGTCCTGGATGGTCGGCATCCGCACCGAAGTGCGCGGCCCGGTGCCCGAAGGCGAGGTGATCATCGCCGCCAAGCATCAGAGCTTTCTGGACATCCTGATCATCTTCAACGCGCTGCCCTCGGCCCGTTTCATCATGAAGCGCGAGCTGTTGTGGACCCCGGTTATCGGCGTCTATGCCCGCCGCCTGGGCTGCGTGCCGGTGAACCGCGGCAAGCGCGGCGCGGCGATTGCCAAGATGGTCAAGGATGTGGCGGCACAGAACCGCGAGCCGGGCCAGCTGGTGATCTACCCGCAGGGGACGCGGGTGATGCCGGGCGCCGAGAAACCATACAAAGTCGGCACAGCGGTGCTTTATGAGGGGCTGAAACAGTCTTGCGTTCCGGTGGCAACCAATGTCGGTGTTTTCTGGCCCCGCAACGGGCTGATGCGAAACCCGGGGCTTGGGGTGGTGGAGTTCCTTGAACCGATGGCGCCCGGAATGCGGCCGAAAGCCTTCATGAAAGATCTGGAAGAGGCGGTCGAGGGCCGTTCCGCAGCGCTGATGCGCGAGGCGGGTTTCGATCCGGGACAGCCCGCGCTGCAGAACTGATCCGCGACGGCTGCGGCGGCAGGCGATGCAAGGAAATTCAAATTTCCTTGGCAAAAGTTTTTGCAAAACTTTTGTGTGCCGGCTTTCGAAACCTGCGACGGATATCCGGCTGCTGCGCGTTTGTATTTGCAGCAAGCGCAACCGTCCGGCGATTGCGCCACCACTCACCTGCCGGCCATTGTGCCGGGCCGGGCTGGCGGGACATACCCTGCCAGCCCGGCGCCATTTCAGCGGATCACTTCGCCAATCAGGATCTGCGGCTGCACGTTGGTGAAATTCGGAATGTCCGCCAGCGCGGGGCCGGCGGCCTGCATCGCTGCATCCATTGCCGCCTGATCGGCAAAGACCATGGTTGCGACAGCGTGATAAGGCGCGGGTGCATCCGGGTCGCCGGCCAGCCCTTTGGTCACAACGATGCGTTGGGTGTGCGGTGCGATATGTGCGTCCACCAGCGCCATATGGGTTGCGGCATAATAGCCGTGATCGAAATGGCTTTCTGCGCTGACAGGGTAGATGACTTGCAGTGAAACGGGCATTAACGGGCCTCCTGTGGCTGCATTGCAGGGGCACTAGAGCCGGTCTTTGCCGCCCTGCCAATGGAAAAAGGGCAGCTGCGTCAAGCTGCCCTTTCCACTGAATTCTCTTCGCCCGGCGCTTAGCTGTGGATTGGCCCGTCGCCGCAGGCCAGAGCGGCCTCGCGCACGGCTTCGGAATAGGTCGGGTGGGCGTGGCAGGTGAGCGCCACATCCTCGGCAGAGGCGCCGAATTCCATTGCCACGCAGAGTTCATGGATCATGTCGCCCGCCGCCGGGCCGATGATCGCGGCGCCGAGGATGCGGTCGGTTTCTGCGTCGGTGATGATCTTGACAAAGCCGCCCTCGGCCTGGCCGACGGCCTTGGCGCGGGCGTTGCCCATGAACATGAACTTGCCCACCTTGATCTTCTTGCCTTCGGCCTTCAGCGAATCTTCGGTCTGACCCACGGTGGCCACTTCAGGCGTGGTGTAGACAACACCCGGAATGACGCCATAGTTCACATGGCCATGCTTGCCGGCAATCACCTCGGCCACCGCCATGCCCTCATCCTCGGCCTTGTGGGCCAGCATCGGGCCTTCGATCACATCGCCGATGGCATAGATGCCGGGGATATTGGTGCGCCAGCGGTTGTCGGCGGCGATCTGGCCGCGCCCGGTCATCTTGACGCCAAGCGCATCCAGGCCGAGGCCTTCGGAGTAGGGTTTGCGGCCCGTGGCCACCAGCACCACATCGGCGTCCAGAGTGACTTCATCGCCGCCCTTCTTGGGCTGATACTTGACCTTGGCCTTGGTCTTGGTGGTCTCCACCCCCTGCACCGCGGCGCCCAGGATGATGTTGAGGCCCTGCTTTTCCAGGATCCGCTTGAACGAGCGCTGCACGTCCTTGTCCATGCCAGGGCAGACCGCGTCCATGTATTCCACCACGGTGACCTCAGAGCCGAGGCGGGCGTAAACCGAACCCAGTTCCAGCCCGATGACGCCTGCGCCGATGACGGCCAGTTTCTTGGGGATCTTCGGCAGCTCCAGCGCGCCGGTGGAGGAGACCACGATCTTCTCGTCGATCTCCACGCCCGGAATGGAGGCAGGGACAGAGCCGGAGGCAATCACGATGTTCTTGGTCTCGTGCACCGCGTCGCCGACCTGCACCTTGCCGGCCGCCGGGATCGAGGCCCAGCCCTTGATCCAGTCGATCTTGTTCTTCTTGAACAGAAACTCGATGCCGCCGGTGTTCTGGCCGATCACTTCGTCCTTGTAGGCCTTCATCTGGTCCCAATCGACCGAGGGGCTTTTGCCCTTGAGGCCCATATGGGCAAAGTTGTGCTCCGCCTCATGCAGCAGGTGGGTTGAATGCAGCAGCGCCTTGGAGGGAATGCAGCCGACGTTCAGGCAGGTGCCGCCAAGGGTCTCGCGCCCCTCGACAACAGCTGTCTTCAGTCCCAGCTGGGCGCAGCGGATGGCGCAGACATAGCCGCCGGGGCCGGCGCCGATTACGATGACGTCATATTGAGACATGGGTCGGTTTTCCTCTGTTCTCCCCGGTTCCGTTTGGCGGAACACGCGTTAGGGGATAGTGGTCTTAGGATCAGACGGGGGTCAACATCTTGATCGAGATATTGGTGACCCCGTCGCGTTCTAGGTGCATGGCGAGTTCCTCCGAGCCGAAGAAGGCGCGGGCTTTCTCCAGGTCGGTGATCGCGAACAGCGCCACGGCGTGGTTTTTCCGGTCCGGATCGCTCCAGACGTTCATGTCGGTGATGCCCGCGGCCTGCCGGTTGCGCTTGTCCTGCCGGAACACGGTGAGCCAGGCGTCGAAATCGGCCACATCGGCCTGCCAGAGAACATGGGTTGCCATCGGTCTTCTCCTTACTGCGTAGTGGAGAGAGGATGGACCGGAATGGCAAGGGAGCGCTTTGATTACGCTCAAGAAATCCCGTCGTGCGCCTGGCCGTGTCAGGAAGGGGGCGCTGCCCCCGGCCCTGGCGGGCCTCCCCCGGGATATTTTCGGCCAGAAGAAGCATCATGCGAGGAGCACTCCCGCAAGCATGGCGGCGAGGCCGCTGGTGGCAATCAGCCAGATTGCGGTGCGCAAGTAGGGCACGCCGCTGAAGTAAGCGGGCAGGTAGAGGGCGCGGCCGGCGAGATAGGTGTAGAGGCCGCTGGTAATCAGCGCGCTTTGCAGGCCTGCCAGTTCCGCGACCAGCGCCAGGGCGATGAAGACCGGGGCGGTTTCCAGGAAATTGGTGAAGGCCCGCCGCGCCCGCCCCGCCAGCGCGCTGCGGCTGACAGATGTGTCGCGCGGGCCTGCGGTCCAGGCGTTGCCCACCGAGAGCTTCAAGAGGAAGCTGTCGCAGCTCACGTGGATCAGGGCGAGGATCGAGAGGCAGACAAGGCCCCAGAGCGGGAGGGTCATTGGGTTGAACTGCCCTCAAGTTTGACACTTTTGACTTCTTCCCGGCGTCCATTGACGGCACTTATCACGCTGAAAGTCGTTATCATCATCAAAGGCAGGGCACCGAAAGTTGGTTCACCTTTTTTCAGGCTTTCAGTTGTCACCCAGCCCAACCAGCTAAATGCGATTGAGATGAGCACTATTACAGAGAAAAATATCGGTACGACGACTAGGAAGAAACGCCAATGGCGGGATTTTCCGGTCAGATAGAGGTGTGTGCCGCAGGTTCCGCAAAGGTGAAAATCGGTCTTATTCACCCCCCTCCAAGGGTTTGTCCGCATCATAGCCAGCGGTGACTGAATACGCCCGCAATCGGGACACTTTATTCCGCACCAGCGCGCCCAATAGTTGGGTTTTTCACCAATCTTGGGCGCGCTGACTTTGTAGGGCTGGCTAGGCTTTCCCCTCAAAGGTTTACAGATCCATCAGCAAACGCCGCGGGTCTTCCAGCGCTTCCTTGACGCGGACCAGGAAGGTCACGGCGCCTTTGCCGTCGACGATGCGGTGGTCATAGCTCAGCGCCAGATACATCATCGGGCGGATCACCACCTGGCCGTTGATCGCCATCGGACGGTCCTGGATCTTGTGCATGCCGAGGATGCCGGACTGCGGCGGGTTCAGGATCGGCGAGGACATCAGCGAGCCGTAGACGCCGCCGTTGGAGATGGTGAAAGTGCCGCCCTGCATTTCCGCCATCGACAGCTTGCCGTCGCGGGCGCGGGCGCCTTTCTCGGCAATCGCCTTCTCAATGGCGGCAAAGGACATCGCGTCCGCATCGCGGATCACCGGCACAACCAGGCCGGTGGGGGTGCCGGCGGCGATGCCCATGTGGACAAAGTTCTTGTAGACGATGTCGGTGCCGTCGATCTCGGCGTTGACTTCCGGCACCTCCTTCAGCGCGTGGCAGCAGGCCTTGGTGAAGAAGGACATGAAGCCCAGTTTCACGCCGTGCTTCTTCAGGAACAGGTCCTTGTACTCGTTGCGCAGCGCCATCACCTCGGTCATGTCGACCTCGTTGTAGGTGGTCAGCATGGCGGCGGTGTTCTGGCTGTCCTTCAGGCGTTTGGCGATGGTCTGGCGCAGGCGGGTCATCTTGATCCGCTCCTCGCGCGCCGCGTCATCCGCCGTCACCGGTCCGCGCACCTGGGCAGGTGACGGGGCCGGCGCCGGTGCGGCCTTGGCAGCGGTCACGGCAGCAGAGACGTCTTCCTTCATGATGCGCCCGTCGCGGCCGGTGCCGGTGACTTGCGAGGCGTTGAGGCCGGCCTCGGCCATCGCCTTTTCGGCAGAGGGCGCATTGGCCACATCCTTGGCCGCCGCAGTTGCCACGGCCGGGTTCTGGGCCGCGGCGGGGGCCGCCGGGGCCGGAGCCGCGCCGGAAGCGCCGCCTGCGATCACCCCCAGCTGGGAAGTTGCCTGCACGGTGGCGCCTTCGGCGGCCATGATTTCGGTCAGCACGCCGGCCGCCGGGGCGGGCACTTCGACGGAGACCTTGTCGGTTTCCAGCTCGCACAGCATCTCGTCCTGGGCAACGCTGTCGCCCACTTTCTTGAACCAGGAGGACACGGTCGCCTCCGAGACCAACTCGCCAAGTGCCGGGACCATGACCGGCACCGGTGCGCCATCGCCGCCGGAGGGCGCAGCAGCAGGAGCCGGTGCTGCCGCGGGGGCGGCAGGGGCCGCGGCGGCGCCATTGGCCTCGGTCAGGGTGGCCAAAAGCGCGTCGACGCCGACGGTCTGGCCTTCGCCGGCCACGATCTCGCCCAGGGTGCCGGAGGCAGGCGAGGGCACCTCCACCGTCACCTTGTCGGTTTCCAGCTCGCAGAGCATTTCATCGGCGCTGACAGAGTCGCCGGGTTTCTTGAACCAGGTGGCCACGGTGGCCTCGGTCACGGATTCGCCCAGGGTGGGTACGCGGACTTCGGTTGTCATGTCTCTCTTCCTCAGATGCTCAGCGCTTCGTTCACGAGGGCTGCTTGTTGGGCTTTATGCTGGCTGGCCAGGCCGGTGGCAGGCGAGGCCGAGGTGGCGCGGCCGGCATAGACCGGCCGTGTGTGCTTGGCCTTGATGCGGGTCAGCACCCATTCGATGTTGGGTTCGATGAAGGTCCAGGCGCCCTGGTTCTTGGGTTCTTCCTGGCACCAGACCATTTCGGCCTGCTTGAAGCGTTCCAGCTCCTTCACCATCGAGATCGCCGGGAACGGGTAGAACTGCTCGATCCGCATCAGGTAGACATCGTCGATGCCGCGGGCATCGCGCTCTTCCAGAAGGTCGAAGTAGACCTTGCCCGAGCACATGACGACGCGCTTGATCTTGTCGTCCGGCACCAGCCGGGTGTCGGAGTTGCCGTGCTGGGCGTCATCCCACAGCACCCGGTGGAAGCTGGAGCCGGTGGTGAATTCCTCTGCCTTCGAGACCGCCAGCTTGTGGCGCAGGAGCGACTTGGGCGTCACCAGGATCAACGGCTTGCGGAAGGTGCGGTGCAGCTGCCGGCGCAGGATGTGGAAATAGTTCGCCGGCGTGGTGCAGTTGGCGACGATCCAGTTGTCCTGGCCGCACATCTGCAGGAAACGCTCCAGGCGGGCGGAGGAGTGCTCAGGGCCCTGGCCCTCAAACCCGTGCGGCAGCAGGCAGACCAGGCCCGACATCCGCAGCCATTTGCTTTCGCCCGAAGAGATGAACTGGTCGAACATGATCTGGGCGCCGTTGGCGAAGTCGCCGAATTGCGCTTCCCACAGGGTCAGCGCGTTCGGTTCCGCCAGCGAATAGCCGTATTCGAAACCCAGCACCGCATATTCCGACAGCGCCGAGTTGATCACCTCATATTGCGACTGGCCCGCGCGGATGTTGTTCAGCGGGTAGTAGCGCTCCTCGGTCTCCTGGTTGATGATGCCCGAATGGCGCTGCGAGAAGGTGCCGCGGGTGGCATCCTGGCCTGCAAGGCGCACCGGGTAGCCTTCCAGCATCAAGGAGCCGAAGGCCATCGCTTCGCCGGTGGCCCAGTCAAAGCCTTCGCCGCTTTCGAACATCTTGCCGCGGGCGTCCAGAACCCGGCCGACGGTGCGGTGCAGCGGGAAGCCTTCTGGCACACGGCTGAGCGACGCGCCGATATCGGCCATGGTTTCCGGCGTGATGGCGGTGCGGCCGCGCTGGTAGTCGGCGTCCTTCTTGTCCAGATGCGACCAGCGGCCGTCCAGCCAGTCGGCCTTGTTGGGCTTGTAATCCTTGCCGGCCTCGAACTCCTCGTTCAGGTGGGCCTGGAAGGCGGCCTTCATGTCCTCGATCTCGCCCTCGGGGATCAGCCCGTCGCGCACCAGCCGGTCGGTATAAAGGCTGAGCGTGGTCTTATGGCCCTTGATCTTCTTGTACATGATCGGGTTGGTGAACATCGGCTCGTCGCCTTCGTTGTGCCCGAACCGGCGGTAGCAGAAGATGTCCAGCACCACGTCCTTGTGGAACTTCTGGCGGAATTCGGTGGCGACCCGAGCCGCGTGCACCACCGCCTCCGGGTCGTCGCCGTTGACGTGGAAAATCGGCGCCTCGACCACCAGCGCGTTGTCGGTGGGGTAGGGGGAGGAGCGCGAGAAATGCGGTGCGGTGGTGAAACCGATCTGGTTGTTCACCACGATATGCATGGTGCCGCCGGCCTTGTGGCCCTTGAGGCCCGACAGGGCAAAGCATTCCGCCACCACGCCCTGGCCCGCAAAGGCGGCATCGCCGTGCAACAGGATCGGCAGAACCCGGCTGCGGTCTTTGTCGCCCAGCTGGTCCTGTTTGGCGCGGACCTTGCCCAGAACCACAGGGTTCACCGCCTCCAGGTGCGAGGGGTTGGCGGTGAGGGAAAGGTGCACGTTGTTGCCGTCGAATTCGCGGTCCGAGGAAGCGCCGAGGTGGTATTTCACGTCGCCGGAGCCGTCCACATCCTCAGGCTTGAAGCTGCCGCCCTGGAACTCGTTGAAGATCGCGCGGTAGGGTTTCTGCATCACGTTGGCGAGGATGTTGAGGCGGCCGCGGTGCGGCATGCCGATGACGATGTCCTGCACCCCCAGCGCGCCGCCGCGCTTGATGATCTGCTCCATCGCCGGAATGAGGCTTTCGCCGCCGTCGAGGCCGAACCGCTTGGTCCCGGTGTATTTGACGTGCAGGAATTTCTCGAAGCCCTCGGCCTCGACCATCTTGTTCAGGATCGCCTTGCGGCCCTCGCGGGTAAACTTGATTTCCTTGTTGTAGCCCTCGATCCGCTCCTTCAGCCAGGAGGACTGCTCGGGGTCGGAAATATGCATGTACTGCAGCGCAAAGGTGCCGCAGTAGGTGCGCTTCACGATCTCGACGATCTGGCGCATGGTGGCCACCTGCAGCCCCAGCACGTTGTCGAGGAAGATCGGGCGGTCCATATCGGCATCGGAGAAGCCGTAGGTCTTGGGGTCCAGTTCGGGCCGGGCGGTGGCGGCGCGCATGCCCAGCGGGTCCAGGTCGGCGGACAGATGGCCGCGGATCCGGTAGGCGCGGATCAGCATCAGCGCCCGGATCGAGTCCAGCACCGCGCGCTGGATCTGATCGTCGGTGACTTCAACGCCCTTGGCTGAGGCTTTGTCCTTGATCTTCTTGCCGGCGCCTTTGGCCTCTGCCGGGGCAGGCCATTCGCCGGTCAGCGCGCCGGTGAGATCATCATCCAGCGCCGGCGGCCAGTCATTGCGCGCCCAGGAGGGGCCCGCCGCCTCGGCCTTCACGTCCAGTTCGGCATCGCCCATCTGGCGGAAGAACTCCGCCCAGGCGGCATCCACCGCATTCGGGTCATTGGCGTATTGGGCATAAAGCTGCTCCAGATACTCCGCATTGTGCCCCTGCATGAAAGAGGAGGCGTGGAAGAGGTCGTTGGGGCTTTGTTCGGTCATCTTAGCCTCACAGGGTCGGGGTTTTCTTGACGGTGAGTATCCAAGGGGAAGAAGTACTTCCCCCGGGTAAAAATTCGGGAAACTGTGCCAAATCTTTCAAAGTCGCTGCTGGCTTCCTGACCGCAAGCAGAAGCAAGGCCGGAACAGTCATTGACATCCAGGGTTGCGGCTTTGACCGGGGCGCCATTTCCCAAAGCAAACACGCAAGCGGCGCCCCGGTGCAGCGCGCCTTGCCGTGCCAATCCGGTCCGCTTGGAACCGGGGGCTTTGCCTGGTCCGGGCCTCATGCCGAACAGCCCTTCGCGGAATTGGCAGGTTGCGAGCCCGCTGGAGCTGCTGGTGCGCGGCCCGGCGCGCCGCCGGGGGTGGGGGAGTAGTCGAAGCGTTCAAAGACCCAGGCCATTTGCGCGCGCACCGCCGCGGCAGTCTCACGGTCGAAGAAATCCGCAACCGGGCGTCTGGAGCGGCCAGTGTCCGCTTTGGTGACGGGCATGGAGGCCTGGCTGAGATTGAAGCCGAACCTGTTTCCGATGCGGACCAGGTCCGCGTTCAGATGCTCGTAGCGGATCACATCGTCGAGAATAAACCGGTCGCCGATATGGGTGACTGGCCGGTCGGTCTTCATGGCGCCTTGCAAAATGAACTCGCGGAACAGCGCCTTCTGGCCCGCGTGGTCTTTCGGCAGTGGCACGCTGTCGAACTTGTTGCGCCAGAAGAAGAAGGACACTGCGCGGTCAAAGGGATTGCGCACGGCTGCGAAGCGGAAGTAGCTTTTCCATACGCTGCGCCCCAGCAGGTTGCGCACTGCCTTGGCCGGCACGTGCTCGCGCCAGGGGCCGCTGACGCTGCCCGGATCAGGCAGCGCCCGTTTCAGCCGGTGTCCGAAAATCCCGCCGGGCCATTGCAGGCCGGGCGAGGCTTCATTGACGATATGGCCGTTTGGAGCCAGCTGGCTCTCAAGCAGCATTTCGATCGACGTTCCAGCCGTCTTCCGCGTCTTCATAAAGATGAAGCGGTGGGTATGTGAAACGACGACCATCGCGGTTACTTGCCGATTGCTTTCAGCACTGCTTCGCCGAGGCCGGCCGGGCTTTCGGCGACCACGATGCCTGCGGATTTCATCGCTTCGATCTTGTCGTCGGCACCGCCCTTGCCGCCGGCGACAATCGCGCCCGCGTGGCCCATGCGGCGGCCCGGAGGAGCGGTGCGCCCGGCGATGAAGCCCGCAACTGGCTTGGAGCGGCCCTTTTTCGCCTCGTCCTTCAGGAACTGGGCGGCCTCTTCCTCGGCGGAGCCGCCGATTTCGCCGATCATGATGATGCTTTCGGTCTCGTCGTCGGCCAGGAACCACTCCAGCACGTCGATATGCTCGGTGCCCTTGATCGGGTCGCCGCCGATGCCGACGCAGGTCGACTGGCCCAGGCCCACGTCGGAGGTTTGCTTGACCGCCTCATAGGTCAGGGTGCCGGAGCGGGAAACCACACCGACGTTGCCGCGCTTGTGGATGTGGCCGGGCATGATGCCGATCTTGCAGGCGTCCGGAGTGATCACGCCGGGGCAGTTGGGGCCGATCAGGATCGAGGAGGAGTTTTCCAGCGCCCGTTTCACCTTCATCATGTCCAGAACCGGGATGCCCTCGGTAATGGCAACGATCACTTCCATTTCAGCGTCAATCGCTTCGAGGATCGAGTTGGCGGCAAAGGGCGGCGGCACGTAGATCACCGAAGCATTGGCTTCGGTAACATGCTTGGCTTCATGCACGGAGTTGAAGACCGGCAGGTTCAGGTGGGTCTGGCCGCCTTTGCCCGGGGTCACGCCGCCGACCATCTGGGTGCCATAGGCGATGGCCTGTTCGGAGTGGAATGTGCCCTGCGAGCCGGTGAAGCCCTGACAGATGACTTTGGTGTTTTCGTCGATAAGGACTGCCATGTTCTAGGTTCCTTCAAGCGGTATGTGTCTGTTGGTTCTGCGGGGTGGCCAATGCGCGGCCGTCGAAGCGGATTTTTTCGAGGGTGGCCCGCCCCAAGACCACGCTGGGAAGTACTCTGAAGCCGCCGCGGAATTCATAGATCCCGCGCCGGAGTTTCTGGCGGATCAGCGGCCAGCCTTTGGGCCGGTGGCGGGGCGGGCCGATGGAGATTTCGCCGGGTGCGTCATTGCCCTGTTCGGCCAGTGCCGGCTGGACCTGGTAGACCTTGATGGCGCGGGCCGGCAGCGAGGCGTCGAAGTTGAACAAGAGGTTGTCGAGCGTGATGCAGAACGGCCGGCTGTCCAGAAGATGCTGCGCCGCCTGGCGCGAGATCACATAAGCCGCGCCGCCTGCGTGGCGCGACAGCATCTGCCGGACCTCGCGGCCCTGATGGGTGAAGCCATCCTTGCCAAGCGCCACCTGCAGCCGGTTGGCCCGCCAGCGCTCGAACTTGACGATGCCGGCATCCGCGGGCCACCACGACAGGTCCTTGAGCCAGGCGCCGGTGTCGGGCGACAGGAAGACGTCATCCTCCAGGATCAGTGCCACATCCGCATCTGAGTTCAGAAACGCCTCCCAGGCCCTGGCATGGCTGAGGGTGCAGGCCATGTCCTTGGTCTGGAAATAGCCCCAGTTGCCTTCATCCTTGCATTGCTTGAGCATCTCGTCCCGGCTGACAACCGTGCTGTCCACCGCGTCGATGCGCGTCGCCTCAAGCCCGGCCTGATCCAGCTCCCGCTGCATCAGCTCCGCCCGGCCCGTGGCCTGCCGCAGGCTTATGAGGAAAGCGGCGGCTTTCACGAACAACAGCCCCGTTCGAACCCAAAAGCACCTTTGGAACTCACGTTGCTCATTGGATGCGATAGTCTGCTTTTGTTGTAGATGGGCGCCATTCATGTGGGTCCTTAGACTGTGCGTCTTGTTTGGCTGCGGTGGAAGATGCCGGCATGGCGAGCCTTCGGAGTTCGAGATAGCTGCTTGAACGAACCGAGTTGAATTTGGATCAACGGTTCCCAATCAGAAAATGAAGCCGACGCTTATGTTCCTCCACGACCAAGAACATGTTCTTGTACCTAAACTTGTAACGGCCTTTGGGTTGAGGTTGGATTTGTTCGGAAACGCCTCTGACGCTTTGGATTTTTGCAACCGCGGCAGGCAGCGCATCTTTCAGGCGAGTTTCCGGTTTGATGTGAACTGTGCACAGCTGCAGGGTCTTGTTTTCCCGCATGGCACCGCCATAGATCCGGCGCTTTCCGTCAAACAAGACAAGAGCATCGTTTTCTTCGGCGCCGCCCAATGATTGAATTTTCACACCTTCAATCTTTTGAAGTTTTGCGACGCTTTTGGTGACTTGCAGAGGATGGGCTAGGCAAATTTCCTGAAACAGTTCAAATAGTTTGTCGACGTCAGCATTTGCGGCGGCGGCCGACACCCCTCCGAAAGTTACTGTCCCAAAAATGGACAATGCTGCTATGTGTTTGCGAAGGATTTTCATTAACTTACCCTAAATTTCCCACTTCCAGCGCTGGTTACTTTTCAATGAAAATTATGACAGCGGAATTAGAACCGTATTGGTAGACCTCGCTGAAGGAGATCCGAACCTTACGTTCGCCGCGGACGTAAGCCTCGTAGGGCCTGCCGCGGCGGCTTTGTAGTGTGGTTCGGGAGTAACCAAGCTGTGCCAGGTCCGTTTCGATTGTACGTCTTAGAGCGGGTCCATCTTCGCCAATGGACGAATAGCGAAGAACGCAAGTTCCATTGGAGCCGGCATCCAGAGAAATACTATGCAGCCGTTGTGAGAACGCAGACTTTAAGGTCACCGGTAGTGATTTCATGTACACAGTGTCGCCAAAGGAACGTTTCTTGGTGTAACCATGAGCGATCAGACGATCTCCTGCGTGAAGATCTCCGCCGGCTGAACTTAGGCAAGCCTTTGTCAAGGCACCAGAATCGTCCCGGTAACTCAGCGACTGCACAGGCTGTTCAGCCTTTGCCACTGTATTTTCGGCCTCTGGGGCCTGAGCTTCCGAGGGTTTTTCCAGCTCCGGAGTGACGCAGGCTGCTAGGGAAAGCAGACCTGCCCCTAACAGCCCCACTCTTAGTGAACGCACATTCCCGAGTGCCATCGGTTACCCCTTCACCGCCTTCACGATCTTTTCGGCGCCGTCTTTCAGGTCGTCCGCAGCGATCACGTCGAGGCCGGAGGTGTTGATGATCTCCTTGCCTTTTTCGACATTGGTGCCCTCCAGGCGGACCACCAGCGGCACCTGCAGGCCGACTTCCTTCACCGCGGCGACCACGCCCTCTGCGATCACGTCGCAGCGCATGATGCCGCCGAAGATGTTGACCAGGATGCCTTTGACGTTGGGGTCGGAGGTGATGATCTTGAACGCTTCGGTCACCTTTTCCTTGGTGGCGCCGCCGCCCACGTCGAGGAAGTTGGCCGGTTCCGCGCCGTAAAGTTTGATGATGTCCATGGTGGCCATCGCCAGGCCTGCGCCGTTCACCATGCAGCCGATCTCACCGTCGAGCGCGATGTAGTTCAGGTCGTATTTGGAGGCTTCCAGTTCTTTCGGGTCTTCCTCGGTGGTGTCGCGCAGCTCGGCCACGTCGGCGTGGCGGTAGACCGCGTTGCCGTCAAAGCCGACCTTGGCGTCCAGCACCTTGAGGCTGTCGTCGTCGCCGACAATCAGCGGGTTGATCTCCAGCATCTCCATGTCCTTCTCGACGAAGGCTTGGTACAGCTGGCCCATCAGCTTGACGCATTGCTTGACCTGGGCGCCCTTGAGGCCCAGCGAAAACGCGATGCGGCGGCCGTGGTAGGCCTGATAGCCGGTGGCCGGGTCAACCGAGAAGGACAGGATCTTTTCCGGGGTGGCGGCAGCCACTTCCTCGATGTCCATGCCGCCCTCGGTGGAGCAGACAAAGGAGATGCGCGAGGTCTGGCGGTCGACCAGCAGCGCCAGGTACATCTCGGTTTTGATGCCCGAACCGGCCTCGATATAGATGCGGTTCACCTGCTTGCCGACGGGGCCGGTCTGATGGGTGACCAGGGTGCGGCCCAGCATCTTCTTGGCTTCCTCGGCCGCTTCCTCCACGGATTTGGTCAGGCGCACGCCGCCTTTTTCGCCGGCGTCTGCTTCCTTGAAGGAGCCCTTGCCGCGACCGCCCGCATGGATCTGCGCTTTGACAACCCAAAGCGGGCCGTCGAGCTCGCCTGCTGCGGTTTTGGCGTCTTCGGCCTTCAGCACCACGCGTCCGTCGGACACCGGGGCACCGTAGCTGCGAAGGAGGGCTTTGGCCTGATATTCGTGGATGTTCATCTGAAACTGTCCCGTCTGGCTGCAATAATCTGTCTTCAATAGGCCGTGTTAAAGGCAAGTGTTAAAGGCTTTTTTGACAGCAGGGCGGGAAATGATGAAGATTTTCGAGTTTTGTGATCACGGGTTTCGGGGGTGTGATCACAAATTTTTGAAAGCTTAACGGCGTTGATTTGAAACACTGCCATAGGCCGCAAGCGCCGCATTGCAAGGCGGAAGCGTCATTGTGTTGCGGCGCAGGCGTGGAAGCGGCAAAAGAAAAGGGCCCGCCGGCGGCGGGCCCCTGACCGTAAGGGACGCTGCGGGCCTTAGGCCAGCGAGCTGTCGATGCCCTTGCAGGCGTCAACCAGGCCTTTCACGGCGTTGACCGAGCTGTCGAACATGGTCTGCTCTTCTTCGGTCAGCTGGATGTCGACGATCCGCTCGATGCCGCCGGCGCCGATCACGGTGGGCACGCCCACATACATGTCCTTGACGCCGATTTCGCCGGTGCAGTAGGCGGCGCAGGGCAGCACACGCTTCTGGTCTTTCAGATAGGCTTCGGCCATTTCGATCGCCGAGGTGGCTGGCGCATAGAAGGCGGAGCCGGTTTTCAGCAGGCCAACGATCTCGGCGCCGCCGTCACGGGTGCGCTGGACGATGGCGTCCAGCTTCTCCTGGGTGGTCCAGCCCATCTTGACCAGGTCGGGCAGCGGGATGCCTGCAACGGTGGAATAGCGCACGGAGGGCACCATGGTGTCGCCATGGCCGCCCAGAACAAAGGCGGTGACGTCTTTCATGGAGACGTTGAATTCCTCGGCCAGGAAGTGGCGGAAACGGGCGGAGTCCAGAACGCCGGCCATGCCGCAGACCTTGGCGTGAGGCAGGCCGGAGAACTCGCGCAGTGCCCAGACCATTGCGTCCAGCGGATTGGTGATGCAGATCACGAATGCGTCCGGTGCGTGGTCGCGGATGCCTTCGCCGACAGATTTCATCACCTTCAGGTTGATGCCCAGCAGATCGTCGCGGCTCATGCCCGGCTTGCGCGGCACGCCGGCGGTGACGATGCAGACGTCTGCGCCCGCGATGTCCTCATAAGACTGGGTGCCCTTGAGGGAGGCGTCGAAGCCTTCGGAGGGGCCGGATTCCGCGATGTCCAGCGCCTTGCCTTCGGGGGTGCCTTCGGCGATGTCGAAGAGGACAACGTCGCCAAGTTCTTTGAGGGCTGCGAGGTGTGCGAGGGTGCCGCCGATCTGACCTGCGCCGATGAGGGCGATTTTGGGTCGTGCCATTGGGAAATGTCTCCGGTCCGGTTGAAATTTCCTGATGCCTACGGCGTAACGGCCCCCCGTGCAAGGGTTCTGCGCTGCGGCAAAGAGCTCTGTATACTTGCGTATGCCGTGCTGATACCGCTAAAGCGCAAGGAATTTAGGGCTTTCGAAGGCGGGTCATGATGGCATTTGACGCTATGTTTTTCGTTTTTGCCATTCCTGCGGTCGTTTTCGCGGGCGTGTCCAAGGGCGGTTTCGGATCCGGCGCCGCCTTTGCATCGGCTTCGATTCTGGCCCTGGTGCTGGAGCCGGGAATGGCGCTGGCGCTGATGCTGCCTTTGCTGATGCTGATCGATCTGGCGACGCTGAAGCCCTATTGGGGGCGCTGGAATTTGCGCGCGTCGCTGCTGCTGATTGGCGGCGGGCTGCCCGGGGTGGCGCTGGGCGCCTGGCTGTATTCGGCGGTGAATGACGATGCGATGCGGGTGCTGATCGGCGCCGTTTCCGTTGGCTTTGTGCTGTGGCAGCTGCGCGGGCGGCTGGGGTTTTCAGCCGGTGCTGCAGGGCGCCTTTCGGACCGGGCGGGGCTGTTTGCCGGAGTGGCCGTTGGCTTTACCAGCTTTGTCAGCCATGCGGGCGGCCCGCCCGCCGCGGTCTATCTTCTCAGCCTGAAGTTGCGGAAGACAGAGTATCAGGCCAGCACCGTGCTGATCTTCTGGGCGGTCAATATTGCCAAGGCGGTGCCTTATGCCGGGCTGGGGCTGTTCACCCGCGAAACGTTGCTGATGGACCTGGCGCTGGCACCCTTTGCGCTGCTTGGTGCCTGGCTGGGGGTGCGGCTGCATCACAGCATCCCGGAGCGCTGGTTCTTTGCGCTTACCTATGTGCTGCTGGCGGCGACCGGCGCCAAGCTGATCTGGGACGGGCTGACCTGACAACTGCTCGCATGAGCCAGCCCGCGCGGCGTCCCCGGCCGCTTAACCTGCAGCCTGGAAACCTGCCTCAATAACTGCTCAGTCTGCTTAGGCGTCGCTGTCGGTCTCCGGCAGTGCTTCTGCGAGCACTTCATAGGACTGGCCGGAGGCCACCAGGCAGGTCATGCCGTTGGGGGTGGTCACGGTGATGGTCCAGGAGCCTGTCTCGCCGGAGGCAAAGGTTTCCATCACCATGCCCTGCTGACCCATGCCGATGCTTTGGCGGCTTTCGCCGTATTTCTCGGCCAGGCGCTTGATCACCATGTCGCGCGGCGCGCAGTTGCGGTTTTGGGCGGCGGCCGGTGCGGCAGCCAGGGTGAGCGCAGCCAGGGCAACCGGCAGTGCAAAAAGTGTCTGTTTCATCTCGTTTTACCCTTTCCGGAACGGCCGGACAGAGCAGGGTGCCTGACGGCAGCCCCCGGTGTCCCTGTGCGGGCCGGTGTGTGACTTATTACAAAGTGCAGGCCCCATGCCTGCGGGCGTCAGGTGCGGCCGGTGCGGCGGCAGGGATCCTGTGCCTTGATATCCTTCAGTTTGCCGAGGAGGTGCTGATAAGTGGTTAATCGCCCGTACGCTAAGAAAGCACACGGGAAATCAACATCTTGCCGCAAATGCTGTCAGGTTTTTGCTGCGCTGCAGCGGAATTGTACTTGAAAGTATACAATCGAATCTATACCGATTTGCGCAACAATATGACTTGTGGAGAGTTGGCATGGACCCGCGTGCGCGCCCTTACCGTTCGGTTTTGTATATCCCCGGTTCCAAGCCCCGCGCGCTGGAGAAGGCCAAGACCCTGCCGGTGGACGCGGTGATCTTTGACCTTGAGGATGCGGTGTCCGTCGACGAAAAACCCAATGCCCGCGCGACCTTGGCGCAGGCACTGGAGGCGGGCGGGTTCGGTTCGCGGATGAAGATCGTGCGGATCAATGGGCTGGATACTGAATGGGGCCGCGAGGATGCGATGGCCGCCGCACAGATGGACTGCGATGCGATTCTTCTGCCCAAGGTGAACGCGCCGGAGGATCTGGATGCGCTGGCGGAGATCACCGGGGACATACCGCTGTGGGCAATGATGGAGACCCCGCGCGGCATGCTGAACGCAGCCGCGATTGCCGCGCATCCCAAGCTGCAGGGCATGGTGATGGGCACCAATGACCTGGCCAAGGAGCTGCAGACCCGCTACCGGCCCGACCGGATGCCGATGATGGCGGGGCTGGGACTGTGCCTGCTGGCGGCCAAGGCCGAGGGGCTGGTGATCGTCGATGGCGTTTATAATGCTTTCAAGGACGTTGAGGGGCTGGCGGCGGAATGCGCGCAAGGCCGCGACATGGGCTTTGACGGCAAGACGCTGATCCACCCGGCGCAGGTTAAGGTGGCCAATGGCGCCTTTGCTCCGACCGAGCGGGAGATCGACACCTCGCGCCGCCAGATCGCCGCATTTGAAGAGGCGCAGGCCGCAGGGCAGGGTGTTGCCGTCGTCGATGGCCGGATAGTTGAGAACCTGCATGTGGTGACGGCGCGTGAGATCCTGGCAAAAGCGGATGCAATCGCCGCGCTTTCGGCCTAGCTGTTGACGCGTTAACAGCTTTGGGAGACTGAGATGACGCTTTTGCTCATAGGCATCCTGTTGTGGTGGGGCGGCCACTTGTTCAAGCGGCTGGCGCCGGAGCGGCGCGCCGCCATGGGCAACGGCGGGCGCGGCGCGGTTGCACTGGTGCTGGTTGCCGGCGTGGTGATGATGGTGCTGGGCTACCGCAGCATGGAGTTCATCCATGTTTGGGCGCCGCCGTCCTTCATGGTGCATATCAACAATCTGCTGGTGCTGATTGCCCTCTACATGATGAGCCCGGCACCGAAGAAAGGCGCGCTGCTGAGCGGCATGCGCCATCCGATGCTGGCGGGCTTCAAGCTGTGGGCCACGGCGCATCTGCTGGTCAATGGCGACCTGGCCTCGATCATCCTGTTCGGCGGGCTGCTGGCCTGGGCGGTGGTTGAAGTTATCGTGATCAACCGGTCCGAGCCGGAGTGGCAGCCGCGCCCCAAGGGCCCGCTTGCCAAGGATGGCATCTTCTTTGCCGCTTCGATTGTCCTGATGGGGGTGATCGGCTACGTCCATTCCATGGTCGGGCCGTCGCCCTTCCCAGGATAGGCCTTTAGCAGGATATGACGCCATGAAACTCTACCGATTTTTGTCCGAAGACGACACTTCTGCCTTCTGCCACAAGGTAACGGCTGCGCTGAACAAGGGCTGGGAGCTGCAGGGCGAGCCTGTCTACGCCTTTGACGCGGCCCGCGGCGTGATGCGCTGCGGCCAGGCGGTGGTGAAGGACGTGGACGGAACCTACACGCCTGAGACCAAACTGGGAGAACACTGATGGCCAAGACCAATCCGGGCCGCTTTTTTGAGGACTACACCGTCGGCGAAGTGATCCGCCATGCGGTGCCGCGCACGGTGTCGGGGGGTGAGCGGGCGCTGTACCATGCGCTCTACCCGGCGCGCCATGCGCTTTATTCTTCGGATGAATTTGCCCGGGCTTCTGGTCTGCCCTCGGCGCCGCTGGATGATCTGGCGGCCTTCCATGTGGTGTTCGGCAAGACGGTGCCGGACATTTCCCTCAATGCGCTGGCGAACCTCGGCTATGCCGAGGGCCGCTGGCTGCTGCCGGTCTATCCCGGCGACACGCTGCGCTCGGAATCCGAGGTGATCGGGCTCAAGCAGAATTCCAACGGCAAATCGGGCGTGGTCTATGTGCGCACCCGCGGGCTGAACCAGCGGGACGAATGCGTAATGGAGTACGTGCGCTGGGTGATGGTGCGCAAACGCGATATCTCGGCCCCGGCACCCGAAACCGTGATCCCCGAACTGAACAAGGTGATCCCGGCGGAGCAGCTGGTAATCCCGGCCGGGCTGGATTTCAGCAATTACGATTTCACCCTGGCCGGCGAGCCGCACCGCTGGGGCGATTATGAGGTGGGTGAGACCATCGATCATGTGGATGGCGTCACCATCGAGGAAGCCGAGCACATGATGGCGACCCGGTTGTGGCAGAACACCGCCAAGGTGCATTTCGATAACACTGCGCGCCCCGACGGCACCCGGCTGATCTATGGCGGCCACGTGATCTCGATGGCGCGGACCTTGTCGTTCAACGGGCTGGCCAATGCGCAGATGATTGTCGGCCTGAACGGCGGGGCGCATGCCAACCCCTGCCTGTCCGGGCTGACCGTGCGGGCTTGGTCCGAGGTGCTGGACAAGGCCGACACAAGCGCGCCGGGTGTTGGCGCGATCCGGCTGCGGCTGGTGGCCACCAAGGGCGGCGCGCCGTTTGAGCTGAAGGGCGCGGACGGCAAATACCTGCCGGACGTGCTGCTGGATCTCGACTACTGGGCCTTGATGCCAAAGTGATAGAGGGGGGCGCTGCCCCCTCGCAGGCGCGGCCTGCTCACCCCCGGAGTATTTCGCACCAGAAAGAAGCCGCAAGGGAAATTCCTTGCTGGCAGAAAAGTGATGACCGTTTGCGCAATTGCGGCCTAAGCTGGCTCCATGCGCATTTTGCAGCTTCTGGTTTTCTCCCTGATTTCTTTCTGGCCGCTCCGGGCGGCGGCCTGCGATCTGGCCTTGGTGCTGGCGGTGGATGTTTCCGGTTCGGTCGATGCCAAGGAATACCGGGTGCAGATGGACGGGCTGGCGGCGGGCCTGCGTGACGGCGTGGTCTCTGAGGCGCTGGTCAAGGGGCGGGCGCAGGTGCTGCTGATGCAATGGTCCGGGGAGACAAGGCAGGAAGTGACGCTGCCCTGGGCGCAGGTGCAGAGTTTTGCCGACGTCGAGGCGCTGGCGCGGCGGATCGAACAGGCGCCGCGGCCCTGGCGCAACTATTCCACGGCTGTTGGCGAGGCGCTGTTCCTGGCGCTGGAACAGTTCGCGGCGGTGCCGCAGTGCAAGCGCAGGGTGATCGATCTGTCCGGTGACGGGTTTTCCAACGAAGGGGTCGAGCCGCGCGAGGCGCATGGCGCGCTGGCCGGCGCCGGCGTCACGGTGAACGCCATTGCCATCGAGCAGAGCGAGCCGGATCTGACGGCCTATTTCTTTGAAAACGTGATCCGCGGCGAGGGGGCATTTGTCGTCACCGCGGCCAGCTTTGCCGACTACCCATCCCGGATCCGGCGCAAGCTGGTGCGCGAGGTCGCCCGGCAGACAGCTGCATTGCAGCATGATGCCGGACGGAGGAGGGCGGCTTTGCAGTGATTTGCAGAAGGCCTCGTGATTCTGCAAAAAATTTCCAATTCGTAAATTTGTGATCACTTAATATTCGGTGTGATCACAAGGCGTGGCCTTTTAGCGCCAACAGCGCAAAAACCCGAGGTTTTTAACCCTTCCTTCGGGTGACACGACGTAAAAATCGGCTAAAACGTCGTCAGCCAACGGAAAGGAGCCAACATGGCCGATGTCAATCGGGGCAACCGCCCGCTTTCGCCATTCATGATCGGGCCGTACTACCGTCCCCAGATGACGTCGATCTCGTCGATCATGGTCCGCATCACGGGAATTGCGACGCTGGTTCTGGCTCTGCTGGTGGTCTGGTGGCTGCTGGCCGCCGCGACGTCCGAAACCGCCTTTGCCTTCATCGACGGGCTGCTGCGCAGCTGGCTGGGTGATCTGGTGCTGTTTGGCGCCGCCTGGGCGCTTTGGTATCACATGCTGGGCCGGCTTCGGCACGTGATCTGGGATTTCGGCTACTGCCTGGACGTGGCTGTCTCGGAAAATTTGGGCAAGGGCATGTTCATTGGTGCCACTGTCCTGACCATTGTCACCGTGTTCGTGGTGTAAGGAGCGATCATATGCGATTTCTGACTGACCGAAAACGGGCGCAGGGGCTGGGTGCCGGCGGCACCGGGACACATCACCATTGGCAGATGCTTGTCAGCTCGATCCTGCTGGTTCCGCTGGTTCCGCTGTTCATCTTCATTTTCGGCAACGGCCTGGGCGGCTCCTACGAAGAAGTGCTGGCCTATTTCAGCCGTCCGTTCCCGGCGATTGCCACGGGGCTGAGCCTGATCGTGATCACACTGCATGTCATGCGCGAGGCGCATGAAGCGATTGAGGACTACGTGCATGGCGCTGCTGGCAAACTCGCGCTCGTCGCAGTGTCGGCCTTTGCCTACACGCTGATCGCTGCGGGCCTTTTCGCCCTCGTCAAGCTCGCCCTCTGAAATACGCGGTAAGGAACAGATAAGATGACAGCAGCGTATGAATACGAAACACACGAGTATGATGTCGTGGTTGTTGGTGCCGGCGGGGCCGGGCTGCGTGCGACCCTTGGCATGGCCGAACAGGGCCTGCGCACCGCTTGCGTGACCAAGGTGTTCCCGACCCGGTCGCACACCGTGGCGGCGCAGGGCGGCATTGCCGCCAGCTTGGGCAATATGGGGCCGGACAGCTGGCAGTGGCATATGTATGACACCGTCAAGGGCTCGGACTGGCTGGGCGATACCGACGCGATGGAGTATCTGGCGCGCGAGGCCCCCAAGGCGGTCTATGAGCTGGACCACTACGGCGTGCCGTTCTCGCGCACCGAAGAAGGCAAGATCTACCAGCGGCCCTTTGGCGGCCACACCACCGAGTTCGGCGAAGGCCCTGCGGTGCAGCGCACCTGTGCGGCCGCTGACCGGACCGGCCACGCGATCCTGCACACGCTTTATGGCCAGAGCCTGAAGAACAACGCGGAATTCTATATCGAGTATTTCGCCATCGATCTGCTGATGTCCGATGACGGCCAGTGCCAGGGCGTTGTCTGTTGGAAGCTGGACGATGGCACCATGCATGTCTTCAACGCCAAGATGGTGGTGCTGGCGACCGGCGGCTATGGCCGCGCGTACTTCTCGGCCACTTCGGCGCATACCTGCACCGGCGACGGCGGCGGCATGGTGATGCGCGCCGGGCTGCCAATGCAGGATCTCGAGTTCGTGCAGTTCCACCCGACCGGCATTTACGGCTCCGGCTGCCTGATCACCGAGGGCGCGCGGGGCGAGGGCGGCTACCTCACCAACTCCGAGGGCGAGCGCTTCATGGAGCGCTATGCGCCCCAGTACAAGGATCTGGCGCCGCGCGATTATGTCTCCCGGTCGATGACGATGGAAATCCGCGAGGGCCGCGGTGTTGGCGCCGAGGGCGACCATATCCACCTGAACCTCAGCCACCTGCCGGCCGAGGCACTGGCAGAGCGGCTGCCGGGGATTTCGGAAAGTGCCAAGATCTTTGCAGGTGTCGACGTCACCAAGGAGCCGATCCCGGTTCTGCCCACCGTGCATTACAACATGGGCGGTATCCCGACCAATTACTGGGGGGAGGTGCTGAACCCGACTGCCGACGATCCGACCGCGGTGGTGCCAGGCCTGATGGCCGTGGGCGAAGCGGGCTGTGCCTCGGTGCATGGCGCCAACCGTCTGGGGTCCAACTCGCTCATTGACCTGGTGGTCTTCGGCCGCGCCTCCGCCATCCGCGCGGGCCAGGTTGTCGATCGCGAAGCCGCGGTGCCGCAGGCGCCGGCGGAGAAGGTCGCCAAGGTGTTCGACCGGTTCGACGGGCTGCGCTATGCCAAGGGCGCGATCCCGACCGCCGATCTGCGCCTGGAGATGCAGAAGACCATGCAGCGCGATGCCGCCGTCTTCCGCACCGCCAAGACCATGAAGGAAGGCGTCGAGGCGATGACGGAGATTGCCGGCAAGATGGGCGATCTGCATGTCACCGATCAGTCGCTGGTCTGGAACTCCGACCTGATGGAGACGCTGGAGCTGACCAACCTGATGCCCTCGGCAATCTCCACCATCGTCAGCGCCGAAGCCCGCCAGGAAAGCCGCGGCGCCCACGCGCATGAGGATTTCCCGGAGCGCGATGATGAGAACTGGCGGGTCCATACCGTCAGCCGTGTGGACGAGACCGGCACCAAGGTCGAGCTCAGCTACCGTCCGGTGATCACCGACCCGCTGACCACCGAAGACGAGGGCGGCATCAGCCTCAAGAAAATCGCCCCCAAAGCGCGGACCTTCTGATATGCGCTTCACCGGTTCCGGCCTGATTGCGGTGCTGGCAGCGGCGGCTGCCCTGTCGGCCTGCGGCAGGGGCAAACAGCCGGATTATGCCCTGAGCTGCATGTTCGAGGTGAACGCTCCGGGGGCCTATGAGTATCCCGCCGGCACAGCCGCCCCCCATGCTGTTCCGGGAGAAGGCGGTACTGCCGAAGGTGCGGCGGCACTGAACGCCTGTATCCAGCGCAAGGCGGCCGCGGCAGGCCAGACGGCTGTGCGGACGCGGCGGGCAACCGTTGAAACGGAAAGTGTTTCCGGCGGCGGTTTCACGGTGGTGAACTACACCTACGGCACGCCTCCAGCGCAGGGGCGGAGCGCGGGCGGCAGCCTGCCGCTGCCGTCAGGGTATGTGCTGATGCCCGGCGATGCCCAGCTTTGGCCCCAGCTGACCCCGGCCGAACAGCAAAGAGCCCTGCAGTATTTGCAGGACGGGTCGACCATCCGGTCCTCTTTGAGGGCCGGGGGGTGAGAACGCCCGGCGATCAATCCCGCGTGCCGCCAGAAGCGGCGGCAAGCGGATGTGCCAAGACATTGGCCAAGGCTGGCACCGTGCAGGCAAACGCGCGGCGGTCCCTGGCTACACAAAACTATGCCGCAGGCGGCCTGTGCTTGCCGGGCAGATCAAGGAGTTGATATCATGGTTCAATTCAGCCTCCCCAAGAACTCCCGTATCACCACCGGCAAAACCTGGCCCAAGCCGGAGAGCGCCAGCAATGTGCGCAAGTTCAAGATCTACCGCTGGAACCCGGATGATGGCCAGAACCCGCGGGTTGATACCTATTTTCTGGACATGGACAGCTGCGGCCCGATGGTCCTGGACGCGCTGATCAAGATCAAGAACGAGATCGATCCGACGCTGACCTTTCGCCGCTCCTGCCGCGAGGGGATCTGCGGCTCCTGCGCGATGAACATCGATGGCATCAACACACTGGCCTGTATCTATGGCATGGATGAGATCAAGGGCGATGTGGCGATCTACCCGCTGCCGCATATGCCGGTGGTCAAGGACCTGATCCCGGATCTGACGCATTTCTATGCCCAGCATGCCTCGATCATGCCGTGGCTGGAGACCAAGACCAACCGCCCGGCCAAGGAGTGGAAGCAGTCTATTGAGGACCGCAAGAAACTGGACGGGCTTTATGAATGCGTGATGTGCGCCTCCTGCTCGACCTCTTGCCCCTCCTACTGGTGGAACGGCGACCGCTACCTTGGCCCGGCCGCGCTGCTGCATGCCTACCGCTGGATCATCGACAGCCGGGACGAGGCGACCGGCGAGCGTTTGGACAATCTGGAAGATCCGTTCAAACTCTACCGCTGCCACACCATCATGAACTGCGCCAAGACCTGCCCCAAGGGCCTGAACCCGGCCAAGGCAATTGCGCATATCAAGAAGATGATGGTCGAGCGCGCGGTCTGACCAAAGGCCTGACCCGCAAGGATCCGCCGCCTTGCGGCAGCTGAAATTGCACTGCCCCCGGTTCTTTGCGAGACCGGGGGTAATGTTTTTCTGAAGCAGGCACAGGAGGTTTCATGATCCGTTTTCCATTGGCTCTTGCGGCGCTGGGTGTTCTGGCCGGCTGCATGACAGCTGCCGACAATGACAGGCTGGGCGCGCAGCTGGCAGCCACCGACGCGCGCATCCCTGGCTGCATCGAGGCGGCGGGCATTACCGGGCAGTACCGGGTGCGCACCGAGTTTCTGGGTCACGGCGCCGGGGCGACGGTTCTGCGGACGGTGCAGCCGGGCCCGAATGTGACCGGGGCGCAGGCCAGCCAGGCGACCTCCTGCATCAACGCGTGATGCATATTCCGTTGAGCTATGGCTCCGGCAGCGGTAGCTTGGCGGGATGCAACCGCATGAATTTGCCATTCTTTTAGCCGGGCTCGCCGGTCTTGCCATGCCGCTGGGCGGTGTCCTCGCCTGGTGCGAGCATATCCGCAACCCGATGCTCAGGGATGAGGTGCTGCATGCGGTTGCGGCCTTTGGCGGCGGTGCGCTGGCTTCGGCTGTGGCGCTGGTGCTGGTTCCGGAGGCGGCAGAAGCCCTGCCTCCCTTGCTGGCTGTCTTTCTGTTTGCAGCAGGCGGCGGCGTGTTCTTTCTGGCCGATCTGCTGCTGCAAAAGCGCGGCGGCAGCGGCGCCCTGCTGCTGGCGATGCTGCTCGATTTTCTGCCCGAGGCGATGGCGCTGGGGGCGATGCTGGTGGCGGATGCCGCCACGGCGCGGCTGCTGGCGCTGATGATCTTCCTGCAGAACCTGCCGGAGGGCTTTGCCGCCTTCCGCGAGATCTGGCGCGGCAGCAGCCCTGCCTGGCATGTGCTGCTGGCGTTTCTCGGGCTGGCGGCGCTTGGGCCGCTATGCGCCTTGGCCGGGCTGTTCTGGCTAGCGGATGCCCGCGGGGTGCTGGGGGCAATCATGATCTTTGCCGCGGGCGGGATACTCTATCTGCTGTTCCAGGACATCGCGCCAAAGGCGCATTCCAGCCGCAGCAGCGTGCCAGCGCTGGGCGCGGTGGCGGGATTTGCGCTGGGGCTGGCGGGCGATCTTTTGACAGGCTGACACCGTTACCGAGCGGAAGGTTGCGGCCGCCGCATGGCGGGACTGCAAACTCATGCGGTGCAGCGGGGCAGGCGCAGCACCACTCTGCCTGCAAGGGAGGGCATTGCCAGAAGTCAGGAGGCAGTCCGATGAAACCCGTGGAACCCAGGCAGGATGATAAAGCCAAAGCCGCCCGCGATGCGCTGGCGGCGCTGGAACAGGCCTTTGCCTATTTTGAGCCTGAACCGCCCGCAGCCCTGAAGATGATGACGCAGCGGGAAGAGTTGTTCTCGTATTACCGGGCCGCATGATCCGAAGAAGCGTTGCAGGACAGCCCAGTTGAACCAGGAACCGCGCGGAACTAGACAAACGGCATGGTCTTGCTGCTTGCCCTCGCAATTGGTGTTTTCTGCTACTTTCTGTGGCGGCACTTTGCCATGGACCTGACCCGCAACTGCCGCTGGCGGCAGGAGCGGGCCCGGGCGCGCTGGCGTTGCAGCTTCTGCGGCGCCACTGAAACTGGCCCTGCGGCCCCCCGCATCTGCCGCAATCCGCATCGCTAAGCCGAAGGGGGGCTCCCGCGCCCGCAGGCGCCCCGGCTGCGCCGGAACGCCTTCTGTGCGGCCTTGGGCGTGGCACCGCGCCAAGGCGCGGTGCCACGCCCAACCGTGAGGTGCCTTTGTAAAAGGTGCTGGAGCGGGCGGGAGCGCGCCCTGTGCAGGGGCGCAGGCAGCCATGCAAAAAAATCACTTGAAAAACTCACCTCTTTGGCCGATATGGACGCGCAAGACGCCAACGCACGCGCCTCTGGCGAAAGGGGTCACGCCCCTACGGTTACGTAGCGACGGTAACGTCTCTGACAGAACTGAGCGGTCATATATGGCCGGGTCTTTTGGAGATGACCATGAACGCAAACGTAGCCGGGCTGACTGCCCGCACTTGCGAAACTGTATCCCGTACTCTGAGCTTCATTGCGGCAAACCGCTTTGAGCGGCCGACATTGGTTGTCGACGCCGAAGCGGTGGCCGCCAAGTATCAGGCGCTGGCCCGCGGTCTGGGGCGCGCGCGCATTCATTATGCGGTCAAGGCCAACCCGGCTCCGGGCATTCTGGAGCGGCTGGCGCTGGAAGGCGCCAATTTCGACGCTGCCAGCCGGGCCGAGATCGAGATGTGCCTGGCCGCGGGTGCGGCCGCTGGCCGGATCACCTTTGGCAATACCATCAAGCGGCCGGCCGATATTGCCTTTGCCTACAGCATCGGCATCACCCATTTCGCCGCCGACGAGCGGGAAGAGCTGGACAAGCTGGCCGAACACGCACCGGGCGCCAAGGTCTGCCTGCGTCTGATCGTCGAGGCCAGCGAGGCGGATTGGCCGCTCAGCCGCAAGTTCGGCTGCACGCCGGATAAGGCGCTGAAGCTGATGGGTTACGCCGCCGCCCTCGGGCTGCAGGTAGACGGGCTGTCGTTCCATGTCGGCTCGCAAACCCGCGAGCCGCGGATGTGGGCGGGTACCCTGGATCAGGTCGCACGGGTCTGGGAACAGGCAGGGGAGGCGGGCCACAAGCTGAATCTTCTGAATATCGGCGGCGGTTTCCCTGCCTCCTATGGCACCGAGATGCCGCCGGCCGAAGACTATGCCCGTGCGGTGATGGCGCTGGTCAACGAACGCTTTGGCGATGTGCCGGAAATCATGGCCGAGCCGGGCCGCGGCCTGGTGGCCGAGGCTGGCGCGATTGCCGCCGAAGTGCTGCTGGTCTCGCGCAAACATGATGATGACCTGCACCGTTGGGTGTATCTGGACATTGGCATGTTCTCGGGCCTGGCCGAAACCATGGACGAGGCGATCCGCTACCGCATCACCACCGACCGCGATCACGAGACCACCGGCCCCTGCATCCTGGCAGGCCCCTCCTGCGACAGCGCCGATGTGCTCTATGAGCGCAAGCCTTACCAGATGCCGCTGGGGCTGAAAGGCGGCGACCGCGTGGTGATCCATTCCTGCGGCGCCTACACCTCGACCTATGCCTCGGTCGGCTTCAATGGCTTCCCGCCACTGGATGTGGTGGTGATCTGACCGCAGCCTGCCAAGGCTTGCAAACCGGCCGCGGCGCGGTCTTGATGGGGCAAACGAACAGGAAGGTTTGCCCCATGACACATCCCCCCGCTGTGCCCGCGGATGCGGAGGCCCGCCGCGCTATCAAGCCGGTGATCTGCTACCCCAACGAAACTCTGCCGGCTCCGGACCTGCAGCTCTACCGCCAAGCACGGCAAGGGGCAGTCAAAACCGGTGAAGTGCTGGCGCAGCCGCGCGATGCTGCCTGTTTCGAAGTGCCTGCCGGACATTTCTTCCGCATCACCTCGGTCGAGGGCCCGCAGGTTGGCGATTTGAACCTGTGGAACAAACACGACCTCAGCGAGCGGTTTTACTCCGGCAAGACCCGGGCGCTGCATGGTACCCATATCACCACCGGTGAGCGGATGTGGACCAGCTTCCCGCATCTGCGCCCGATGGCGACCATCACCGAAGACACGCTGGGCTGGTACGGGATCGATGAATTCGGCGGCTCTGTGCATGACGTGATCGGCACCCGCTGCGACCCCTATACCGGCAACCTGCTGGCGGGCAGCCAGTACCACCATTGCTGCCACTCCAATCTGACCCGGGCGCTGACCGAACACCTGGGCATTCCGCCCGCGGAGGCGGAACCGCATGTGCATGATGTCCTCAATGTCTTCATGTGCACCGGCTTCACCCGCGACACCGGACAGTATTTCATGAAGGCGAGCCCGGTACGGCCGGGCGATTACTTGGAGTTCTTTGCCGAGATTGATCTGCTGGGCGCCCTCAGCGCCTGTCCGGGCGGCGATTGTTCTGCCGAGCATTCCAGCGACACGGCGGCCTGCTATCCGCTGAAGATCGAGGTTTTTGCCCCTGCCGAGGCGGCATTGGATAGTTGGCAAAGCCCGCCGCCAAACGGATATGACCGCAGCCACGGGTGCCGTTGAAGCGGCCTCTTCCGCTGGGATGTCGATTATGGCGCCAGTTCTGAATTTCCGGAGCGGGGATAAAAGCCGTTTCAGCAGGTGAATTCTGCCGAATGCGGTAATGCTTCTTTGAAATAGGAGAATTCTGCCGGCAGAAAGAAGACAAGGCGGCAGCTTTCCTGGCGGGATAGCGAACTCAGCAGTGCTGAAGAAAGAAGGGCAGAGGATTACCTCTGCCCTGGCACAAGAATTAATTTACGTAACGTCAGTAAAAGGCTGCTTCCAGCGCAATTTCCACCATGTCGCCGAAACTGCGCTCGCGCTCGCTGGAGGGCAGCGCCTCGCCGGTGCCCAGGTGATCGGAAACCGTCAGTACCGCCAGCGCCCGGCAATTATAGCGGGCTGCAAGCGTGTATAGCTCCGCGGCTTCCATTTCCACGCCGAGAATGCCGTGGCGCACCATCTGCTCATTCAGGTCGGGGCGTTCGTCATAAAACACGTCTGACGAATAGATGCCGCCGATATGAGCAGGCGCGCCGCGCTTTTCCGCAGCTTGGGCTGCGGCCTGCAGCAGGCCCCAATCGGCGCAAGGGGCAAAGTTCAGCTCCTTGAAAATGCCGCTGGAAGGGCTGTTCACGGTGCTCGCGGTCATTGCCAGGATCACGTCGCGGACCTTGACCTTGTCCTGCATGCCGCCGCAGGAGCCGATACGGATCAGCGTCTTGGCGCCGAAATCCCGGATCAGCTCATTGGCGTAAATCGACAGCGAGGGCATGCCCATGCCGCTGCCCTGGATGGTGACCCGGTGGCCGTTCCACGTGCCGGTATAGCCCAGCATGCCGCGTACTTCGTTGACCAGTTTGGGTTTTTCCAGAAAGGTCTCAGCCGCCCATTTTGCCCGGTAAGGATCGCCGGGCATCAAAACGGTTTCCGCAATGTCTTCTGTTGCGGCACCAATATGAATGGTCATGGGTTTGCTCCGCTGCCGGGATCAGATTTCCAGATCGGAAATATCCATGCCCGCGGTCAGCGCAGCATGCACCCAATGCGGTTTGCGGCCGCGGCCGGTCCAGGTTTCCTCGGGGTTTTCCGGGTTGCGGTATTTCGGAGCGGCCTTTGTTTTCTTGGTGCCCTGGCGCGATGCATTGGCGATTTCGTCCAGCGAGAAACCGTATTTTGCGGCCGCTTCCTCTGCGGCTTTGAGGGCTTCTTGGCGTTCGCGAAGCTCCGCGGAACGCAACGCCTCTTCGACGTCGTTTTGCAGTTGAAGAAGTTCTTTTCTAGACATTGATGAAAGATCGACGGCCATTTTGCACTCCACATAAAAATGACATACCGGAGAGCCCGGTATGTCATCATTTATGGCGCAAATACCAGACGCGATTCAGCATCTTTTTCGGAATTTGCGGAAAATCGCGCAGGAAAAGTTAATTCACTGCAATTTCCGATGGTTTTGCCAGGTCGACGATGTCGCTCATAATTGAATTGAGCTCAAAGTCCTTGGGGGTATAGACCCGCGCCACTCCCATGGATTTCAGCCGTTCAGCGTCGTCATCCGGGATGATGCCGCCGACAATCACCGGCACATGAGCGAGGCCCGCGTCCTTCATCCGGGTCATCATTTCCTCAACCAGCGGAAGGTGGCTGCCGGACAGGATTGACAGGCCGACCACATGGGCGTCGTCTTTTTGGGCGGCGTCGACCAACTCGGCCGGGGTCATGCGGATGCCGTCATAAGTGATGTCCATGCCGCAGTCGCGGGCGCGGAAGGCGATCTGCTCGGCGCCGTTGGAATGGCCGTCGAGGCCCGGCTTGCCAACCACGAACTTGATCCGGCGGCCCAGAACGTCGCTGACCGCATTCACCGCATCGCGCAGATCGTCCAGTCCTTCGGTCTTGTTGGAAACGGATGCCGAGACACCGGTCGGACCGCGGTAAGTGCCGTAGACATTGCGCATCTCCTCGGCCCATTCGCCGGTGGTGACGCCCGCCTTGGCAGCAGCAATCGAGGGCTCCATGATGTTGGCGCCGCTTTGCGCCGCAGCGCGCAGCGCCGCCAGTGCCTTTTCTACAACCGCCGCATCGCGGTCGCCGCGCCAGGCGTTCAGGCGCGCGATCTGCTCCTGCTCCACCGCCGGGTCGACCACCATGATGCCGCCGTCTTCGGTCTGCAGAGGCGAGGGCTCGCCCTCGGTCCATTTGTTGACGCCGACCACAACGGTTTCGTTCTTCTCGATCCGGTTCAGGCGCTCGGCATTGCTGTCGACCAGACGGCCTTTCATGTATTCGATAGAGGCCACGGCGCCGCCCATGGATTCGAGATTGGCCAGCTCGGCGCGGGCGCCGTCTTTCAGCTCTTCCACCTTGGCGTCCACGGCAGGGTTGCCGTCGAACAGGTCGCCGTATTCCAGCAGGTCGGTTTCATAAGCCAGGATCTGCTGCATCCGCATCGACCACTGCTGATCCCAGGGGCGGGGCAGGCCAAGCGCCTCGTTCCAGGCGGGCAGCTGCACCGCGCGGGCGCGGGCCTTTTTCGACAGCGTCACCGCCAGCATCTCGATCAGGATACGGTAGACGTTGTTTTCCGGCTGCTGCTCGGTCAGGCCCAGGGAGTTCACCTGCACGCCGTAGCGGAAGCGGCGGAATTTGGGATCGGCAACGCCATAGCGTTTTTCACAGATTTCGTCCCAGAGGTCGACAAAGGCGCGCATCTTGCACATCTCGGTGACAAAGCGGATGCCCGCGTTCACGAAGAAGGAGATGCGCCCGACCATCGCCGGGAAATCCTCAGGCGCGATGCGCGGCTTCAGCTCATCCAGCACCGCCTGGGCAGTGGCCAGCGCAAAGGCCAGTTCCTGCTCCGGCGTAGCGCCGGCTTCCTGCAGGTGGTAGGAGCAGACGTTCATCGGGTTCCATTTGGGCACGTTGGTGTAGCAGTACTCAGCCACATCCGCGATCATCTTGAGGCTGGGCTTGGGCGGGCAGACGTAGGTGCCGCGGCTGAGGTATTCCTTGATCAGGTCGTTCTGCACCGTGCCCTGCAGTTTCGACACGTCTGCACCCTGTTCCTCTGCCACCGCGATATAAAGCGCCAGCAGCCAAGGGGCGGTGGCGTTGATGGTCATCGAGGTGTTCATCTGCTCCAGCGGGATCTCATTGAACAGGGTCCGCATGTCGCCCAGATGGCAGACGGGCACGCCAACCTTGCCCACTTCGCCGCGGGCCAGCACATGGTCGCTGTCATAACCGGTCTGGGTCGGCAGGTCGAAGGCGACCGAGAGACCGGTCTGTCCCTTGGCCAGATTGGCGCGGTAAAGCGCATTAGATGCCGATGCCGTGGAATGGCCGGCGTAGGTGCGGATCAGCCAGGGGCGGTCTTTTTGCATCTGCGGCATGTCGGGCCTCGCGAGTCAGTGTGGCGGTAATTTTATTTCGTCAGGCAGATGTAAACTGCAATTTTCAACCCGTGTCAATTCGCTGCGTTGCGGCAATCCCGCCTTTGCGGTGCGCAAACCCCTGTCGCCAGCACGCTTGTAATGCCTGCTGGCCTCACGCAAGGTTCATAATATGACGCAAACCGTGGAACTTCCGCTGTGGCTCTTTGTGCTGATCCTAGGCTTTGCCGCGGTGACCTTTGCCTCGCATTTTCTGTTCCCGTCGGTGCGCTGGTTCTTCCGGCGGCGGCTGGAGCGGGCGGTGGCGCGGCTGAACCAGCGGTTGGAACGGCCGATTGAGCCGTTCAAGTTGGCCCGGCGCCACGACATGATTCAGCGGCTGATTCACGATCCGCAAGTGGCCCAGGCCGCAGCTGACTACGCGGCTGCGGAGGGTATCCCCGAAAACGTCGCCTTTGAGCAGGTGCGCCGCTATGCCCGGGAAATCGTGCCGGGGTTCTCTGCATTCGCCTATTTCAGCTTTGCCATCCGGGCGGCGCGGATGTTGTCCAATGCGGTCTACCGGGTGCGGCTGGGCCACCAGGACGAAGAGGCGCTGCGGGCGATTGATCCTAATGCCACGGTTGTCTTTGTAATGAACCACCGCTCCAACATGGACTACGTGCTGGTCACCTATCTGGCCGCGGACCGCTCGGCTCTGTCTTATGCAGTAGGGGAGTGGGCGCGGGTCTGGCCCCTGTCGCGGCTGATCCGGGCGATGGGCGCTTATTTCATCCGCCGCCGCTCGCGCAATGATCTCTACCGCAGGGTGCTGGCGGCCTATGTGCGGCTGGCGACCCGGGGCGGCTCCACCCAGGCCATGTTTCCCGAAGGGGGCCTCAGCCTGGATGGGACCATCGCCGCGCCCAAGCTGGGGCTGCTGAAATACATTGTCGAGGGCTATGACCCGGAGGGGCGGGATGTGGTCTTTGTGCCGGTGGCGCTGAATTACGACCGGGTGCTGGAGGACAAGATCCTGACCTCTGCCGCCAAGGCCGGCGAGCGCCGCTTCCGCGCCCGCATCGGGCTGGTGGCGCTGCGGCTCATCCGGCAGCTGTGGCTGTGGATGACCGGGCGCTATCACCGCTCCGGCTATGCGGCGGTGAATTTCGGGCGTCCCCTCAGCCTGGCCGGGTTCGGTGCCGGGCGGGAAGGCGACATCACCAAGCCGCTGGCACGCGAGCTGATGGAGCGGATCAGAGGCATCGTTCCGGTGCTGCCGGTGCCGCTGATTGCCGCCATCCTGCAACGCCACGGCAGCCTGAGCCGGTCTGCCATAGAGCACCGGCTGGACGCGCTGATTGCTGCGATGCCCATGGCCCATGTCCACATACCGCGGGAAAACCGCTCCTATACTGCCGAAGTGGGGCTGCGCCAGCTGCAGCGGCGCGGGCTGATCACCGAGGAAAACGGCCGGTATGCGCCGGTAGAGGCGCGCCGCGATTTGCTGGAATTCTATGCCAACTCCATCGGCCACCTGCTGCCGGAAGATGGTGCAGCAAAGGATTTTTCTGCACCTGCTAAAGATAATGCTGCATCCGCAGGGTCATAAAATTACCCAAACGTCGCAAAAGTGGTTGCAATATTACCTTCTCAATCCTATTCCCTAGGTAATCGCTGCAATTCTGCACCGCGGCAAAACTAGGACACAAAGGAGGCCATCATGGCTTTGGACACCCAGACTGACGTCATGTCGTACGAGGCGCCCGAGAAAGATCTCTATGAGATGGGCGAAATGCCCCCGATGGGCTATGTGCCCAAGAAGATGTACGCATGGGCAATCCGCAAGGAGCGCCACGGCAACCCGGACACCGCAATGGTGCAGGAAGTTGTCGATGTGCCGCAGCTGGACAGCCACGAGGTGCTGGTTCTGGTGATGGCGGCTGGCGTCAACTACAACGGCGTCTGGGCCTCGCTGGGCAAGCCGATTTCGCCGTTTGACGGCCACGGCCAGCCGTTCCACATCGCTGGTTCCGACGCCTCAGGCATCGTTTGGGCGGTAGGCTCCAAAGTGACCCGCTGGAAGGTTGGCGACGAGGTTGTCATCCACTGCAACCAGGATGACGGCGACGACGAGCACTGCAACGGCGGTGACCCGATGTATTCCAACAGCCAGCGTATCTGGGGCTATGAAACCCCGGACGGCTCCTTTGCCCAGTTCACCAACGTGCAGGCCCAGCAGCTGATGCCGCGCCCCAAGCACCTGACCTGGGAAGAGGCTGCCTGCTACACGCTGACGCTCGCCACCGCCTACCGGATGCTGTTCGGCCACGAGCCGCATGACCTGAAGCCGGGCCAGAATGTTCTGGTCTGGGGCGCCTCGGGCGGCCTCGGCTCCTATGCGATCCAGCTGATCAACACTGCGGGCGCCAACGCCATCGGTGTGATCTCGGACGAAAGCAAGCGCGACTTTGTCATGGGCCTGGGCGCCAAAGGCGTGCTGAACCGCAAGGACTTCAACTGCTGGGGCCAGTTGCCGACAGTGAACACTCCGGAATATGCCGAGTGGTTCAAAGAGGCGCGCAAGTTCGGCAAGGCGATCTGGGACATCACCGGCAAGGGCAACAATGTCGACATGGTGTTCGAGCACCCGGGCGAAAGCACCTTCCCGGTCTCCACCTTTGTGGTGAAGAAGGGCGGCATGGTTGTGATCTGCGCCGGCACCACCGGCTATAACCTGACCTTCGACGTGCGCTACATGTGGATGCACCAGAAGCGCCTGCAGGGCTCGCACTTTGCCCATCTGAAACAGGCCGCGGCCGCCAACCAGCTGATGGTCGAGCGCCGTCTGGACCCCTGCATGTCCGAGGTCTTTACCTGGGCCGATCTGCCGGAAGCCCACATGAAGATGCTGCGCAACGAGCACCTGCCGGGCAACATGTCGGTGCTGGTGCAGGCGCCGAAGACCGGCCTGCGCACCCTGCAGGACGTGCTGGACGCTGGCAGTTGAATTCCAGGCAATTCTGCCTGACGGGAAAGCCCCGCGAATCGCATCAGCGGTTCGCGGGATTTTTTATTTATAATTTTATCTTTTTCGGCCGGGTAATCCTCTTGCAATCTCCATTTCTCAATGAGGCAAGGCGGTGATTTTCCCTGATTTTATGATTATGGAGGCGTTCGCTTCTAGGTGTTCGCGCTTAGGGTGAATGTCCGGAAATAAACTTCATGAAGGCCGGAGGTTGTCATTGACCGAATGGCGGCGGGCGCTGCAAAAGAACCGGTAAACGGTGGTAAGGCGGCTTGATGAAATCTTGCAGGTTGCGCAGTGCCGGGCTACGCCGGGGTTTGGATACAATGGTATGCGATAATGGCACATAAGGCAGAACTGGACCGCATTCTTGAGGCGCTGGACGCCACCAAGACGCTGGATGGCCTGCAGCAGATCATCGGCCAGGTGCGTCAGGGCTTCGGGGTCGATCATGCCATGTACCATTGGGTCGACAGTTCCGGCGATCACTACCATTTCGGGACCTACTCCCAGGACTGGGTGGAGCGTTACCAGGAAAAAGCTTATGTCCGGGTCGATCCGGTGGTGGCAGGCTGCTATCAACGCTTCCACCCGGTGGATTGGAAGCGGCTGGACTGGTCGTCGAAACCTGCCCGCGCCTTCCTGAAAGATGCGCTGGCTCATGGGGTTGGCAACCAGGGGTATTCAATTCCCGTGCGTGGGCCGAACGGGCAGTTTGCGGTGTTCACCGTCAGCCACAACTGCGATGACGCTGCCTGGGAAAAGCTGACCGAGAAGCACAGCCGCGACATGATCCTGATGGCGCATTACTTCAACCGCAAGGCCCTGGAGTTCGAACCCAGCCGCAATCTGGAACAGGCCCAGCCGCTGTCGCCGCGTGAGATTGATGCCCTGACATTGCTTGCCATCGGCTACAGCCGCGCACAGGTAGCACAGACGCTGACAATCTCCGAACACACGCTGCGCGTCTACATCGAAAGCGCGCGGTTCAAGCTGGCCGCCATCAACACAACCCATGCCATCGCCCGGGCAATCAGCCTTGGATTGATCGTGATTTGACTAACCTGCAATCATAGCGTGAAAGATCGCCCTCGGGTTGTACCCGTTGAGCGTTTACCATGTCCCCACTTTCTACCTAAAGGGGACTACAATGCTACGCTATATTTACGCTCACGACCTGCACAATCACGCCGCCCTGGCCCGTTCGATGTTCCGCGACCGGGCGGATCAGTTCAAAACCCGGCTGGGCTGGGACGTGGATGTCAGTCCGGATGGAGAGGAAAGAGACCAGTACGACGCTTTGGATCCGCTCTATGTGATCTGGGAAATGCCGGATGGCTCTCATGGCGGCTCGATGCGGTTTCTGCCAACCACGGGTCCGGTCATGGTGAATGACGTGTTCCTGGACCTGGCCGGCGGCGTGCCTATCTGCAGCCCGCTGATCTGGGAATGCACCCGCTTCTGCCTCTCGCGCGAGGCCAGCGGCAAGGTGGCAGGGGCGCTGACCCTGGGCGGCGTCGAGATCATGCGCAATTTCTCGGTTCAGCATTTTGCGGGCGTGTTCGACCGCCGCATGGTCCGGATCTACCGCAGCCTGGGCTTCAGCCCCGAGATCATCGGCACCCAGGGCGAGGGGCGGGAAAGGATCTGCCTGGGGCTCTGGGAGTACACCCCCGAAGTCTATGGCACAGTCGCTGCCAAGGCCGGCATTGCCCCCGAACTGTCGCAGCTGTGGTTCGATCGTTCCTTCGGCGGCGCGGCTGTTGTGAAGCCGATGGCGCTGACCGCCTGAATAGGCGCATCCTTTGGGCCGGATCCTCTGGCGGACCCGGCCCGCCGCCTGTAGGGTCGCGCCATGACAGCTCTGCCCGTACAGTTCTCCGATGACCAGGCCACCGCTTTCGACAGCGTGACCGAGCTCCTGCACAAGGCGGGGGTGGACCTTGATGACGGGCTGTTGCACCCGCCCCGCGGCGACGCCGGGGTGATGGCTGTGATCGGCAAGGCGGGATCGGGCAAGACGCTTTTGCTGGCCGAACTGTACAAGGCGCTGGAGCAGGCGGGGGTTGAGGTCGTTTCCGGCGATTACGAAAGCCGGAAGAAAGGGGATGACCGCCGCACCCTGGCCATTCTGGCCCCCACCAACAAGGCAGCCAGTGTGCTGCGGCTGCGCGGGGTCCCGGCCACCACCATCCACCGCATTCTTTACACCCCGGTCTATGATCCTGAGTTCGAGAAGATTGCCGAATGGCTGGCGGGGCAGGGCGACCAGCCGGAAATCGAGGGGCTGGCCGAAGAAGCGCTGGCCCGCGCCGCAGCCTTCTATGAGAAGAACAAGTCGATCCCCGGCGCCCTGGCTGCCGCGGGCCTGCGCGGGTCCGATTTCATCACCGGCTGGAAGCGGCGCGAGGAGCCCTTGGACATCGGTTTTGTCGACGAGGCCTCGATGCTGGATGACCGCCAGTTCGAGGATCTGAAGGAAATCTTCCCAAACCTGATCCTGTTCGGCGACCCGGCGCAGCTGGCGCCGGTGAACCAGTCGGGGTCGATGGTGTTCGACGCACTGCCGGAGCCGCGCCGCCTGATCCTGAACCGCATCCACCGGCAGGAGGCGGGCAATCCGATCCTGGATCTTGCCCATGCGCTGGCCGATCCGCGGCTGGGGTTTAAGGATTTCGAACGCATGGTCGAGGATACCGCGCGGCGCGACGACCGGGTGGTCTGGGGCCAGCGGGTGGAGGTCGACCTGATGGCGCGCTCACCGGTGCTGGTCTGGCGCAACAACACCCGCATCCGGCTGATCAACGCATTCCGCCGCGTTTACGGTGCGCCGGAAGATGAGCTGATCGCGGGTGAGCCGCTGATCTGCGACGGCATTGAACTGCCCCTGAAACACCGCAAAAAACGCCTGGACCTGGAGGCCCGCGGGCTGATCAAGGGCGCCCAGGTGATTTTCCTCGGCCCCGGCCGCAAGCCCGGCTTTTCCCGCCTGCATGTGATGGGGGCAGAGGATCCGCAGGTTTCGGCCGCCTCGATCGTGAAGATCGAAAAACCCGATGAGGAAGAGCCCTTCATCCCCTATGCCGCCCGTATGGGCGCCGCCTTCCTGCATGGTGCGGCGGTGACCATCCACAAGGCGCAAGGGTCACAATGGGACACGGCGCAGGTCTTTGCCCCTGACATCTATGCCGCTGCCCGCATGGGACGGGTGGAGGCAGGTCAGCCATTGTGGAAACGGCTGGCTTATGTGGCGATCACCCGGGCGCAGGAACGGCTGATCTGGGTGGTTCGCAACCGTCTGGCGAAACCATCGGGCCCGCTGCCGGTGGATGACCTGAAAGCACTGCCAGCCGCAGCGCTGACGCTGGAAGCACAGGAGGATACCCCGGCATGAGCAACACGATTCTGATCACTGGCGCCAGTTCCGGCATCGGCCGCGCGGTGGCGGAGCTGTTCCTGGCTGAGGGCTGGCAGGTGGGCCTGTTGGCCCGCCGGGCGGAGAAGCTGGAGGAAGTGGCAGAAGGCTATGGAAGCGCCCATGTCTTGCCTGCCGATGTGACGGACCCGGCGGCGGTGGATCATGCGGTGAACCGCTTTGCCGCTGCAGCGGGCCAGCTGGACGTGCTGTTCAACAACGCAGGCATCTTCACCCCGCCGGGCACCATCGACGAAATCCCGCTGGAGGACTGGTTCGCTTCCGTCAATGTGAACCTCACCGGCATGTTCCTGACTGCCCGCGCGGCCTTCCGGCAGATGCGCCACCAATCCCCGCAGGGCGGGCGGATCATCAACAACGGCTCCATCGCTGCCCATGTGCCGCGGCCGCAGTCGGCGCCTTATGCGGCCACCAAGGCGGCGATCACAGGACTCACCAAAAGCCTGTCGCTGGATGGCCGCCCCTTTGATATCGCCTGCGGCCAGATCGACATCGGCAACACCCGCACCCCGATGGTCGAGGACCTGAGCCAGCGCCATGCGGATGCCAATCCAGACGCGGAGCCGATGCATACATTTGCGGTGGAAGATGCAGCGAAATCGGTGCTGCATATGGCCAGCCTGCCGCTGGAAGCCAATGTCCAGTTCATGACGGTGATGGCGACCAAGATGCCTTACATCGGCCGGGGGTAAGGGCACCCGCCCGTCGCTGCTGCATCAAAGATGCACCGCTTCCGTTGGGCGTGGCGCTGCGCTGGCGCGCAGCGCTGAGTATTTACGAACCAGAAAGAAGCACGCGGGCCAGGAGGTGCGCGCCAATAGGCTTCTTTCTGGACAGAAATACTCCGGGGTGAATTGGCCGCAAGGCCAAGAGGGGCAGCGCCCCTCGTTACCGGTTCCGGAGCAGGCTGAACGCGGCGGAAGCGCCCCAGCCGGCGGCAATTGCAATCGCCAGCGACATCAGGCCGTAAAGGAACGGCTGTTCGCGCGACAGCGAAAACAGGAACCTCTCCAGCCCGACCTTGCGCACGTCGATTGTGGTTTCGTAGCTTGAAACCACCTCGCCGCCGCGGGTCAGGAAGATGCGGGTTTCATAATCGCCTTCGGTGAGGTCGGCGGGCATCTCGATGGCGGTGCGGAACAGGGTTTGCTCGTCCACTGCCACGGTGTTTTCGCGCAAGGAATAAAGTCCGTTGTTTTCGCGGATGCGCACAACCGCATCGGCAAAATCCTGGGCGCCGCGGATATGCATGGCAGCGCCGACCGAGCGGATCGCGCGCTCGATTGAGATCCGGTAGCGCAGGTCTTCGGTATCCGTCAGAACCTGATCAAAGGGGGAACTGGTGGCCACCGCGTAAAACGCAGGTGCCGAGTTGACCAGCACGCTGTCCACGTTGACCCAGATCCCCAGTTTCTTTTCCTTGCGGCGGACCATGACGGCAGGGGCGGGACCGGAGACGGTGACGACAACTTCCAGCGGGTGCTCGGAGGGGATGGGGGCTTCCCTCTTCACTGCACCGAAGATCAGGATTTCCGAGCCGTCGAAGGTGGCGGTGATCGCCACCCGGTCCTGGCTGAGGCCGAGGACAACTTCTTCCTTGGCGGCGAAGGCAGCGGTCTGCGGCAGCAGGGCCAGGCTGGCGGCTGTCAGGGCGGACAAGAGCAGCTTGCGCATGGATCAGTGGCCTCCGCTGTCGCCGAGCGAGAACAGCTCGGAAGGTTGCAGCAGCAGGTCGAGACCCAGCTTGACGCAGACCGCAATGACCATCAGCGCCAGCAGGATCCGCAGCTGTTCGGCCTTGAGGTAGACACCGATACGGGTGCCGATCTGGGCGCCGATGACGCCGCCGATCAGCAGCAGCACCGCCAGCACGATATCCACGGTATAGTTGGTGGTGGCGTGCAGCATGGTGGTAAAGCCGGTGACCGTGATGATCTGGAACAGCGAGGTGCCCACAACCACCTTGGTCGGCATGCCGAGGATGTAGATCATCGCAGGCACCATGATGAAGCCGCCGCCGACACCCATGATGGCTGCCAGGACACCGACACAGACGCCAACCAGAATGGGCGGGATCACCGAGATATAAAGGCCGGAGGTGCGGAACCGCATCTTGAACGGCAGCGCATGCACCCAGCCGCGCTGACGGCGCGGGGCAGGGGCGGCACCGCCGGATTTCTTGGATTTGCGGATGGCGTTCAGGCTTTCGATGAACATCAGCCCGCCGACCACGCCCAGAAACACCACGTAGCAAAGCTTGACCAGCAGATCGACTTGGCCGAGCGCCTTGAGGTAGTTGAACACCACCACGCCAAGGGCGGCGCCTATGAGGCCGCCTGCCTGCAGCACAAGTCCCATTTTGATGTCGACCGTGCGCCTTCGGAAATGCGCCAGCACGCCGGAGAAGGAGGAGGCGACAATCTGGTTCGCTTCCGTGGCCACCGCCACCGCGGGCGGGATGCCGATGAAGAACAAAAGCGGCGTCATCAGGAAGCCGCCGCCGACTCCGAACATGCCCGAGAGAACGCCCACCATGCCCCCGAGGCCCAGGAGAAGGAAAGCATTAACCGAGACCTCAGCTATGGGAAGGTAGATCTGCATGGTCCTTGTTAAACCGCAGTTCGTTCAAAAATCAACAATCTATGCCGCTCTGCAGCGTGCAGGACTGATTTGACGCAGAAAACTGGACTTATTGCAGGCGGGGCGGCGGGTGCCGGTACTGGCTAGGGAGGCGGCAGGCTCCCGCGCCCGCAGGTGCAGGGCTGCGCCCTGAACCTTGGCGGCCTTGGGCCGGGCGCCGCACTGCGTGCGGCGGGAAGGGGTTCTGCTGAGAGGTCTCTGAGGGGCAGGGCTGCCCCCTCAGAGAGCCATGCCAAGTTTACTTTTGCCTTTGCCGCGTCAAGGATGAACGGCGCCTGCGCGCCGCCGCTGCGCGGCCCTTGACCCGGAAAAGGCAAAGGGCGGCAAAGAGAAACGCCCAGCTTGTGGCCGGGCGTTTCAATGTTGCCAGCGCTGCGGCTAGCGTTCTTTCACATAAGGCTCGCCGCCGGCCCGGGGCGGGATCGCCTTGCCGACGAAGCCGGCCAGGATCACCACGGTCAGCACGTAAGGCAGCGCGTCCATCGCCTGAACCGGGATGGTGATACCGCCGAGCTCGATGTTCTGGAAGCGCAGGGCGATGGCCTGCAGCAGGCCGAACAGCAGGCAGGCGCCCATGGCGTGCCAGGGCCGCCACTTGGCAAAGATCAGCGCCGCCAGGGCGATGAAGCCGCGGCCTGCGGTCATGTCCTTGACGAAGCCGGCCTGAAGCGCGGTGGCCAGATAGGCGCCCGCGATGCCGCAGAGCAGGCCGCAGATCATCACGGCTGCGTAACGCAGGCCGACAACCGAGACGCCGGCGGTATCCACCGCGGCCGGGTTCTCGCCCACCGCGCGCAGGCGCAGGCCGAAGCGGGTGCGGAACAGGATCCACCAGGTGGCAGGCACGGCCAGAAAAGCAAAGTAGACCAGTACCGAATGCCCGGACAGCAATTCGGAATAAACCTGGGTGAACGGATTCGCCGCAGCCATCAGTTGAGACACGGGTGTGCCGGTGGCGGCGGCGTCCTGCGGGCCGATTGCAAAGGGCCACTCCCAGCCTTCGAAGCGGCCGCCGCTAATCAGCGATGGCGTACGGCCACCTTGCTGGAACCAGTCCTGAGCGATCAGCACGGTCAGGCCTGCGGCCAGGAAGTTGATCGCGACGCCGGAAATCAGCTGGTTGCCGCGGAAGGTGATTGAGGCGGCACCATGCAGCGCAGCCAGAACGAGCGAGGATGCGATGCCGGCAATCAGGCCGAGCCAGACATTGCCGGTCACGGCGGCAACTGCAGCGGAGAAGAAGGCGGCGATCAGCATCTTGCCTTCCAGGCCAATGTCAAAGATGCCCGCGCGTTCGGAAAACAGGCCGGCCAGACAGGCCAGCAGCAGCGGCGTCGCGAGGCGGACGGTGGAGTCCAGAATTTGGATGAGGGTCAGGAAGTCCATCAGTTCTGCCCCTTCCGAACCGCCAGGAAAATCCTCTCAAGCGGCATCCGCACCATGTTGTCGAGCGCACCCGTGAACAGAATTACCAGCGCCTGGATCACCACGATCAGCTCTCGCGGGATCGAGGTCCAGAGCGCCAGCTCAGCTCCGCCCTGATAAAGAAAGCCAAAGAGGATTGCTGCCAGGAACACGCCAAATGGATGGTTGCGGCCCATCAGCGCCACGGCGATGCCGATAAATCCGGCGCCTTCGGTGGCGTTCAGAACCAGCCGCTCGGCCTCGCCCATCACGTTGTTGATTGCCATGCACCCAGCCAGAGCGCCGGAGACCAGCATGGCCACCATGATGATCCGTACCGAGGAAATGCCGGCATAGCGTGCGGCCGGTTCGGATTTGCCCAAACTGCGGATTTCATATCCCAGCGGCGTGCGCCAGATCAGCAGCCAGACCAGTACACAAGCAGCAAGCGCTATCAGAAGGCTGACATTTGCCGGGCCTGATTTGGAGAACTCTATCCCCAAAGGGGCCAGCATTTCGTGCAAGGAAGGCAGATGCACTGTTTCGGCGAAGCGGGCCGACGCCGGGTCCTGTGAGCCTTTTGGCCGCAATTGGTTCACCAGCACATAGTTCAGCACCGCGGCAGCAATGAAGTTGAACATAATGGTGGTGATCACGATATGGCTGCCGCGTTTGGCTTGCAGAAATGCTGGGATGGCAGCCCATGCGGCACCGAACAGGCCTGCGGCCAGGATTGCAAAGATCAGCGCCAGCGACCAGTGCGGCCAAGGGATGAACAGGCAGATTACCGCCACGCCCAGCCCTCCCAGCATCGCCTGGCCTTCGCCGCCGATGTTGAAGAGGCCTGCATGGGCGGCAACTGCCACAGCGAGGCCGGTGAACATGAAATTGGTGGCGTAATACAGTGTGTAGCCCCAGCCATAGGTGGAACCCAGGGCGCCCTCGACCATCAGCTTGACCGCGGCCACCGGGTCCTCGCCGATCCCAAGGATCACCAGGGCCGACAGGATTGCGGCCAGAGCCAAGCTGATCAGCGGGATCAGCACAACATCTGCCCATTTCGGCATCTTTTCCATTTACGCGGCCTCCCCCGCGACACCGGCCATCAGCAGGCCCAGTTCTTTCTCGTCGGTCTGATCCGCGAGGCGCTCGCCCATGATCACGCCGTCAAACATCACCGCCACCCGGTCGGAGAGCGACAGGATCTCCTCCAGCTCGACCGAGACCAGCAGGACCGCCTTGCCCTGGTCGCGCAGCTCGACAATCTGCTTGTGAATGAATTCAATGGCGCCGATGTCGACGCCGCGGGTCGGCTGGCCCACCAGCAAGAGGTCCGGGTTGCGCTCGATTTCGCGGGCCACCACAATCTTCTGCTGGTTGCCGCCGGAGAAGCTCTTGGCCGCCAGCCAGGGATCGGGCGGGCGGACGTCGAATTTCTCCATTTTGGCCTCGGTATCGGCACGCAAGGCAGCGTTGTCCATCAGTACGCTATTCCTGTAGGCCGGATCGCGGTGATAGCCAAAGGCCACGTTCTCCCAGGCGTGGAAGTCCATGATCAGGCCCTCGCGCTGGCGGTCTTCCGGGACGTGGCCGATATGGGAGCCGCGCCGGGCGCGGGCATCTGAGCCTTGGCCGCGCAGGGGCAGGGGGGTGCCGTGCAGCTTGATGCTGCCGGTGCCGGCCCGCATACCGCCCAGTACTTCCAAGAGTTCTGATTGGCCGTTGCCGGCCACGCCGGCAATGCCGAGGATCTCGCCTGCGCGCACGGTCAGGTCGATGCCCTTGACCCGCTCGACACCGGCCTCGTCGACAACCTGCAAGTTCTCGATTTCCAGGATTGGAGCGCCGGGCTGGGCCGGCACTTTATCGACGCGCAGCAGTACCTTGCGGCCCACCATCAGCTCGGCCAGATGCTCGGGGCTGGTTTCAGCCGTCTTGACGGTGGCGGTCATTTGGCCGCGCCGCATGACGGACACCGTATCGGTATACTCCATGATCTCCCGCAGCTTGTGGGTGATCAGGATGATGGTCTTTCCTTCCGCACGCAGCCGGTCGAGGATGCGGAACAGCTGGTCGGCCTCGGCCGGGGTCAGCACGCCGGTGGGCTCATCCAGGATCAGGATCTCGGCCTTGCGGTAAAGCGCCTTGAGGATCTCCACCCGCTGCTGCATGCCGACGCCGATCTCGTCGATACGGGCGTCGGGATCGACGAACAGCTCGTATTCCTCCTCCAGCGCCTTCAGCTCCTTGCGGGCGCGGCGCAACGAGGGCATCAGCATGCCGCTGTCCTCGGCGCCCAGCACGATGTTTTCCAGAACGGTGAAATTCTCCACCAGTTTGAAGTGCTGGAACACCATGCCGATGCCCGCAGCAATCGCCGCCTGGCTGTCCGGGATCGCGGTCTTCTTGCCCTTGATCCGGATTTCGCCTGAATCGGCCTTGTAAAATCCATAGAGGATCGACATCAGCGTCGACTTCCCGGCGCCGTTTTCACCGATGATCCCGTGAATGCTGCCGGGGGCGACGCTGATGGAAATGTCCTTGTTTGCCTGGACCGGGCCAAAGGCCTTGGAAATGCCTTTGAGTTCGATGGCGGGGGCGGTCAATCGGGCTCTCCCATGCCTGGAAATCCGATCAGACGCACCACTTTGCCGTCTTCGAGGTCGGCAAAATACTGGCCGCGCACCATCAGCTTGCCGTCCTTCAGGAAATCCACCGTGGCGCGCACGTGGCCATGGTGTTCCGAAGACGCAACCACCTGTGCCGAAGCGCCAGGCATCATCGCGGCAAACTGCGCGATGTAGGCCAGATAGGCGTCACGGGTTTCGATGGGGGCGGGAGTGTTGGGATCGGAGTAGTAAAAGTGAGGCCCGATAGCCGCGTCCGTCTTTTCGGCGCGGGCGTCGGGCGATGGGTCGCCCCAGGCCGCAAACAGGGTATTCAGGGAAACCGTCATGGCCTGGGGCTTTCTGCTTAGAAACTCAGCGCGGGGCAGCTGTCGTTTTCATAATAGCTGGCAACGCTTACCTCGCCTGCAATGATCTTTTCGCGGGCCGCGTCAACGGCCGCTTTCATCTCATCATTGACCAGCGATGCGTTGTTGTCGTCCAGCGCATAGCCGACGCCTTCCTCGGCGAGGCCCATGGAGAACACGCCGGTCTCCAGGTTTTCACCTGCCTTCATGGCTTCATAGACGGCCACGTCCACACGTTTCAGCATCGAGGTCAGCACCTTGCCAGGGTGCAGGTGGTTCTGGTTGCTGTCCACGCCGATCGACAGGATGCCTTCGTCGGCTGCGGTCTGCAGCACGCCGACGCCGGTGCCGCCAGCGGCCGCATAGATCACATCCGCGCCCTGGCTGATCTGCGATTTGGTCAGCTCGGAGCCTTTCACCGGATCGTTCCAGGCGGCAGGGGTGGTGCCGGTCATGTTGGCCACCACATTGATGTCCGGGTTCACTGCCTTGGCGCCCTGGGCATAGCCGCAGGCGAAGTGGCGGATCAGCGGAATGTCCATGCCGCCGATAAAGCCGACGGTGTCCGACTTGGAGGCCATCGCCGCCATCATGCCAACGAGGTAAGAGCCTTCGTGCTCGGCAAAGCCGATCTGGCGGATGTTCGGTGCTTCCAGCCAGGTGACATCAACGGCGACGAATTTGGTGTCGGGATAGTCCGCAGCAACCTGGCCCAGCGGATCGGCCATGGCAAAGCCCATGGTGACAATCGGGTTGGAGCCGGCCTCGGCAAAGCGGCGCAGCGCCTGCTCACGCTGGGCTTCGGACTGCAGTTCGATCTCGCGGTAGCTGCCGCCGGTCTCTTCGACCCAGCGCTGGGCGCCATTATGCGCGGCTTCGTTGAAGCTCTTGTCGAACTTGCCGCCCAGGTCGAAGATCAGCGCCGGTTCGGCCAGCGCGGCGCCTGCAGTCAGGGCCAGCGACGCGGCTGCGCCCATCAGCGATTTCATCAGGGTCATCAGGTTAACTCCCACTGTCATTTTTGTTGAATGCAGCGGCTCTGTTCCGCTGCCCGGCCTCGTTCAGGCCATAGAGGGTGCGGCAATTTAGCCTGCAGGGCAGGGAGAGGGTCAACCGCTTTTTTGACCATTTGGTGCGAAATACGCGCAGCTTGCCTAGCGTAATGTCTTTCGCATCAGGATGGCATCTGCGGCTGCTGACCCATCGCGGCGGTAGTAGCCCTGCCTGCGCCCGCATTCCGCGAAACCGTCGGCACGGTACAGAGCCTGCGCCGGAGTGTTGTCCGCGGCAACCTCCAGAAACGCCTCTGCCGCGCCGCGCCGGATGGCCTGGGCTTGCCAATCTGCCATGCAGGCGCGCGCCAGCCCCTGCCGCTGACGGGCGGGATCGGTGGCAATGGTCAGCAGCTCGGCTTCATCCGCAACCACCCGCACCAGCGCAAAGCACCGCGCATCGCCTGCGGCAAAAACCAGCGGGCTGTCCAGCAGCGCGGCAAACTCCGCCGCGTTCCAAGGGCGCGGCTGGGTAAAGGCCGCAGCATGGGTGGCGGCCATCCGCTCCGGTGTCAGTGGGTCACTCATCGATCAGCGCAGGCGGGACATCGCTGGAGGGCGCGGCATCCGCTGCCCGCAGATACAGCGGCGCAGGCGGTTCGGTCACCGATTCAAACCGTGCAGCGGCGATCCGCGCAATGGCTTCCGCAATTCCGGCGGGGCTCGCCTCGGGCGCAAACGCCAGCCCGGCACCGCGGGCGGCGTCCCCGGCCTCCTGGCGCGGCATCAGACGCGGTGCCTTGCCGGGAAGGGCAGCATAAACCTGCTCGCGCGGCGCGGGGATGGCGGGCAATACATCTTCGGCTGCCCGTGCCTCAAACCCGTCGACGCCGACGGCCGGAACCTCCAGTCCCAGCGCCAGCCCGCGCGCGGCGGACACCGCAATGCGGATGCCAGTGAAATTGCCAGGGCCCACACCTACACCGATGGCATCCAGATCCTTCCAGGCAGCACCACCCGCTTCCAGCACCTCTTCCAGCAATGGCATCAGCCGTTCGGCCTGGCCGCGGGTCATCTCCTCGAGACGGGAGGCCAGCAGCTCTTCGCCGCGCAGCAGTGCTGCGGCGCAATGGCCTGCTGAGGTATCAAACCCCAGGATCAGCGGCCCGGTGCGGTTTTCTGCTATGGCGGGAATGTCTTGCATGGTCAGTTCTTGCTGCTGGCGTTCAGTGCGTCCCGCCCTGAACCGCCTGCGCGTTCCAAAGTATCAGTGAAATGAAGCCAGGGCAGGCGGGAGCCCTCGTGGCAGTGGGTTTCCGGCGGCAGCTCCGCCGCCTGGTCCAGAATGCCGATGGGCACATAGGTCTGGCCAGGCAGGTAGTCGAACTGCGCTGCCAGCGGCGAGCCGCAGTCCCGGCAATTCCAGCGCGTGACGCCGGGATGGCTGGAAAAGGGCGGGCCCAGCCCCGGCTCCGCGCTCAGATCGCCCTCGGCAAAGGCGGCAAAGGCGCCGACCGGAGCGCCGGTCCAGCGGCGGCAGTCGCTGCAATGGCAATAGGCCACCGTTTGCGGGCGGGCGCTGAATGCCAGCTTCACCGCGCCGCAGTAACAGCGGCCTGTGACGGGCGCGGCTGCCTCAGACGGCAACCGGGCGCACCTCGGTGACTTCCGGGATGTAATGGCGCAGCAGGTTCTCGATGCCCATTTTCAGGGTCAGGGTCGAGGACGGGCAGCCCGCGCAAGCGCCCTGCATATGCAGGTAGACCACGCCGCGGTCAAAGCCGTGAAAGGTGATGTCGCCGCCGTCCTGGGCCACCGCCGGGCGCACGCGGCTGTCCAGCAGTTCCTTGATCTGGTTGACGATTTCTGCGTCCTCTCCGGAATGCTCAGCATGGCCCGAAGCGGGGTCGGCAGAGCCATCCGCCATCACCGGCTGGCCGGACTGGTAATGTTCCATCACCGCGCCCAGGATGGCCGGCTTGATGTGGTCCCATTCGACACCGTCGGCCTTGGTCACGGTCACGAAGTCGTTGCCGAAGAACACACCGGTCACCCCGTCCACCGCAAAGATGCGGGAGGCCAGCGGCGATTTGCCCGCGGCATCGGCGCTGGGGAAATCAGCGGTGCCCACCTCCAGAACGGTCTGGCCCGGCAGGAATTTCAGCGTCGCCGGGTTGGGCGTGGATTCGGTCTGAATGAACATCTGGGGCCTCCGTTAAGCGTGCCCCCGATATGCGCCCTGCAGCGCGCCAAGTCAAGATTTGGAACGATTCTAAATCTGACCGGATGCGGCAAATTCCAATGCCTGCTCCAGCCGGTCGTCGCCCCAGAACAATTCATTGCCGCAGGTAAAGCCCGGTGCGCCGAAAATCCCGGCAGCCATCGCCGCATCTGTCTGCGCCCGCAGCGCGGCTTTGATTTCCGGCGCCTCTGCGCGCTGCATCAATTCTTCATTGAGCCCGGCGCTGCGCAGGCAGCCGCGCAGCACTGCCTTACTGGAGATATCCGCGCCCTCGCCGAACTGCGCGCGGTAAACGGCCTGAGTGAAAGCTTCGGTTTTGCCCTGTTCAGCCGCGGCCAGTGCCAGCCGCGCTGCCAGCAGCCCGTTTTGCGGAAAAGGATCGGGACGGCGGAAAGGCAGGCCGCGCGCTGCGCAGGTCCGCTCCATGTCGCGCCACATGTAACGGCCTTTGGCACGGTAAAGGTTGAAGGGCGAGGTGGGCCAGCCCTGCGCGGCAAAGATTGGTCCCAGCAAAAAGGGTCTCCAGGCCACGCTGAGGCCGCGCAGGGCGGCCTCCCGGCCGATCCGCATGGCACTGAGATAGGAATAGGTGGAGGCGAATTCGAACCAGAAGGTGACCTTGCCGCCCATGCCTGCTCCTTGCTCTGCCCTTAGGTGATCGCTTCCAGCTTTTCCTTGGACAGGTCGCCCGGCACGATGGTCATCGGCACCGGCAGGGCGCCGGAATTCTTGGTCAGCTGGGTGACCAGCGGACCTGGCCCCTTGCGCCCGGTGCCTGCACCCAGCACCAGCACCCCGATTTCCGGGTCGTTCTCGATGAACTGCAGGATCTCCGGCACTGCTTCGCCTTCGCGGATGACCAGTTCTGGGTCGACGCCCTGGCGGTCGCGCATCCATTTGGCGAAGACTTCGAAATGGGCATGGATCCGCTCGCGGGCCTCTTCGCGCATCACTTCGCCGACGCCGATCCAGTGGTTGAACTCATCCGGCGGGATAACCGACAGGATGGTCACTCCCGCACCGGTGTGCGCCGCCCGCATCGCGGCAAACCGCATCGCGTTCAGGCATTCGCGGCTATCGTCCAGTACCACAAGGAATTTGCGCATTTTCGCTCTCTCGTTGTTCCACCGCGGATCATGGCCTAAGCGGGCGTCTCAGGCAATAGAGCCAAAGCTTCGGACGTTGCGCGGGAATCTGGCCCTAGCACAGCCTGCTGTCACGGGGAAGCTCCCGCGCCCGCGGGCGTTTCCGGCTGCGCCGGCCCCGCCTTGGCGGCCTTGGGCCCGGCGCCGCGCTTTGGCGCGGCGCGGCACCGTGCGCAGGCACGGTGCCATGCCCAACCGTGCGAGCGGCCTTTGTCAAAGGCCCGGAACGGGCGGGAGCCCGTGCGGACGCGCGGACCGCGCCGTCAGCTCCCTCTGGCTGCCCAGTCCCAGTACATGTCCCGCACCCGTTTGGAGACAGGGCCGGCCTGGTACCGGCACTCATCAAAGGCAGTGACCGGGGTGATCTTGCTCAGATTGCCGGAGAGGAAGATTTCATCCGCGGCCTCGAAATCCTGATAGGTCAGCACGCATTCATGTACTGTGAAACCGTCCTGGCGCAGGTTGCCGATATGCCGGGCCCGGGTGATCCCGGCCAGGAAGGTGCCGTTGGCAATCGGCGTGAAGACCTCACCGTCGCGCACCATGAAGACATTGGTGGTGGCGGTTTCCGCCACATTGCCCATCGCATCCAGCACCAGTGCGTTGGTGAATCCCTTGCTGCGCGCCTCGCGCAGCATGCGGGCATTGTTGGGGTAAAGGCAGCCGGCCTTGGCGTTTACCACCGCGTTCTCAAGCACCGGGCGGCGGAAATGGCTGCGGGTCAGCGTGGCGGTGGCCGAGACTGGCGGCATCGGGATTTCCTCCAGGCTGACCGCAAACTGCGTGCTGGCCGGGTCAGGCGCAATCAGCGTCTCATCGCCGTCCGCAGCCCAGTACATCGGACGGATATAGACCGCGGCACCCGGCGCAAAGCCTTCCAGCCCGCTGCGGATCACATCCATCATGTCCGCAACGGAATGCGTGGGTGCCATCATCAGCGCTTCTGCCGAGGCATTGGTCCGGGCGCAGTGCAGGTCCAGATCCGGGGTCATCCCGTTAAAGAAGCGGGCGCCGTCGAAAACGGAGGACCCCAGCCACATTGCATGATCGGCTGCCCGCAGCACCGCCAGGTTGCCGTCGTGCCAGCTGCCGTTGAAATAGGTCCGGATTGTCTTGCCCGCTGCCATTGCGCTGTCCTCGCTTTGCCTGCTGGAAAGCTAGGCAGGGTTTGCCTGGACGTCCAGACTGTTCCCCGCAGATGGCAGGGGCCGACGGGCGCAGGGTGGCGGAAGAAGGCGGCTTCTCAAGGGTTTGAGAGTTTGGGGCGGGTCAGACTGACGCTGCGTGCCAAAGGTCAGAACTTCTGTCTCATTGTTTCGCGCGCGAAACATTTAGGCAGCAAAGCTGACCTAATCTGCTTCGGCCAGCAAAGCCTGCAGGTCCAGCGCTTCTGTCCCCATGGCAAGGCTGCCGTCCGGATCCCGCGGCCAGTCCGCTTCAGGCCGGTCACGGTACAGCTCCACCCCGTTGCCATCCGGGTCGCGCAGGTAGATGGCCTCGGATACGCCATGATCTGCCGCGCCCTCCAGTTCTATACCCGCGTCCAGCACCCGCCGCAGCACAACGGCCAGGCTCTTGCGGTCCGGCAGCAGGATCGCGGTATGGAACAGCCCGGTCATGTTGCGGGCGGGGGCCGGGCCGCCGCGCGACTGCCAGGTGTTGAGGCCGATATGATGGTGGTAGCCGCCGGCCGAGAGAAAGGCGGCGGAATTGCCCAGCCGCTGGGTGATCCCGAAGCCCAGGACACCACTGTAGAAGCCGATTGCGCGCTCCAGATCGGAGACTTTCAGATGCACGTGCCCTATGCCGGTGCCAGCGGGGAGTTTTGTGATGCCGGTGCTCATTGCAGCCTCCAAATTGCTGTTCCGGCAATATGAGGCCCGCCTGGTTCGGGCGCCATTCCGCAGCCCCGCACCAATCCCCTGTGCTGCTGCACAGGCGGCGCGGGTGCGCCAAGGGCCGCGCGCCGTCAGGCGCGCCGGGCCCAACCGGGCAAGCGCATCTATGATGCGCGCCAGCCTGGGCGGGAGGGCCCCGCTGCCGGGCGCTATCCGGCGGGCTTCAATCCCGCCTTGCTCAGTACCGCGGCGGCGTCCTGCTGCCAGCGGGCCTTCAGCTCCCCGTTGGGGGTGCGGCGCAGGCCCATTGCTTTCAGGCCTTCGAACTTGCCGGATGCCTCTTGGCCGAAACTTGCCGCCACCCGCGGCCACCAGTAATCTGCCAGCTCTTGCAAGGCGGCTGCGCCCTGCGCCTCCACCAGCTGCATCAGCCCTTCTTCGGCCAGTTCCGCATGCCGGGTCTCAACCGGCTGGATGGCACGGAAGGCCTCGGCCAGCGGCTGGTAGGAGACATGGGAGAGCTCTTCCAGCTGCACCGCCACGGCACGGCCCATCAGGAGGTTCATCACCACCGCATCCGCCCAGCCTTCCAGCGGGTAGTTGAACACCGCCAGCCGCATGTCGTGCTTGCTGCGGTTCTGGCCGATGTCGGCGTTCCGTTCCAGCCGGGCGGTCCAGGGGTGGTGGTCGGCATACCGCTCGGTATCGGCGCCAAACTCGCCCATGATGCGCAGCACCTTCTCAGCGCTGTCGGATTTCTCCAGCACGATCTTGGCCGCTGCAATCCGCGACTTGATGCCGGGCCCCTCGTTGATGATGTCGGCAAAGCCCGCGGCACCTGCCAGTTCGCTGTCGACAAAGGTGGCCATCATCTTCAACAGCTCAGCGCGGTAGCGCGGCGGCACATTGGACGGGTTGGTCAGCACCCCGCCCTGGGCCAGGTAGCTTTCGATGCTCATCTCTTCGGACATGCCATGCCCTCCCTGAAATCCGTTTGAAAATAGCCGGTTGACTTGTCCTTATTGATCGTAGTCCACCACAACATTGTCGGTGACCGGGTAGGCCTGGCACGACAGCACATAGCCCTTTTCGACCTCGTAATCCTCCAGCGCGTGGTTGGCGACCATTTCGACCTCGCCCTCCAGCACCTTGCAGCGGCAGGTGGAGCAGACCCCCGCCTTGCAGGCATAAGGCGCGTCCATCGCGTTTTCCAATGCTGCGTCCAGCAGAGTCATGTCCTTGCCCATCTCGATGGTCTGGGTGGCGCCGTCCAGGGTGATCGCTGCCTTGGTCTGATTGGCGCTGCTGGCCGCATCACTTGCGACGGCCTTGCGCTTGGCGCGGCCCGGCTGGGCAGAGGCGAACAGTTCGAACTTGATCTGGCTTTCGCTGAGGCCGGCTGTGCGCAGGGCGCTGGCGATGCCCAGCATCATCGGTTCCGGGCCGCAAATAAAGGCGGTGTCGACCGATTTGATGTCGATCCAGTGCTCGAACAGCTGGGCGCATTTCTCTTCGGTGACCAGGCCGGTGAACAGGTCGATTTCCTGCGCGTCGGATTCCAGCACATGGATCACGTTGAACCGGCCCATGTAGAGGTTTTTCAGATCCTCCAGCTCCTCGCGGAACATGATCGTGTTCACGCCCTTGTTGGCGTAGACCAGCGTGAAGGACGAGTTGGGCTCCGCCGCCAGCGTCGTCTTGAGGATCGACAGCACCGGGGTGATGCCGGAGCCGCCCGCAAAGCCTAAGTAGTGTTTCTCTGCGCTTGCATCGAGCGGGGTAAAGAAGGTCCCCATCGGTGCCATCGCCTGCAGGGTATCACCCGCCTTCAGCTCGGTATTGGCCCAGGTCGAAAAAGCGCCGCCGTCGACGCGTTTGATGCCGACCTGCAGGATGCCTTCGTCCTTGCCGGCGCAGATCGAGTAGCTGCGGCGCAGTTCCTCGCCGTCGAAATCGCGGCGGAAGGTCAGGTATTGGCCCTGGGTGAAATCGAATTCCTCAGCCGCGCCACCCGCGGGCTTCAGGGTGACAACCACCGCATCGCGGATGGTTTTGCGGACGTCGGTGACTTCAAGGTCGTGAAAGCGCGCCATCAGGGTCTCCTCAGATGCACTTGAAATAATCAAAGGGTTCGAGGCAGTCCTGGCAGCGCCAGTGGGCCTTGCAGGGGGTCGAGCCGAACTGGCTGACTTTGGTGACATGTTTGCTGCCGCAGTGCGGGCATTTTTCGGGGCCGCCGGCAGGCTGGGGCGGGGCGATGCCGTAGGCCTCCAGCCTGGTGCGGCCTTTTTCAGACAGCCAGTCGGTGGTCCAGGCCGGGGAGATCTGGGTCTTGAGCTTCAGATCTTCGATACCGCGGTCGCGCAGGGCGGTCTCGATGTCCATGGCAATCACCGAGGTGGCCGGGCAGCCGGAGTAGGTCGGCGTGACGGTCACCACCAGGGTTCCCTCCTTCCAGGCGACATCGCGGATGATGCCCAGATCGACCAGCGAGATCACCGGGATTTCCGGGTCCGGCACGGCGTCGAGCCATTCCCAGATCCGGGTGGTGCTTGGCTGAGTTGTCACTTGGCTCATGCGGGTTTCCTCTTCGGCTGCTCCGCCCGGACGATAGGCCGGGCAGCCCCCGACCTCCCCCACGGGAGGGGGCTTCACCCCCACCCGAGGCCGGGGCCAGCCCTCAGTGTTCTATGTGCTGCCTTACCACTTGGCGCCCGGGTAGGCGCGCTGCAGCCATTGCATCTGGGTCAGCAGGTGGCCCAGGTGCTCGGTATGCATTGCACCAGTGCGCCCGCCCTTGTGGGCAAAGCGGCTCTCTGGAATGGTCAGCGTGGCCTCAGTCAGGATGCGGGAGACCAGCGTGTCGTATTCTTCGCGCAGAGAGGCGGGGTCGGGGGCGATGCCTGCCTTGGCCATTTCCGCGTCCACATCGTCGGACTGGAACATCTCGCCCACGTAGGGCCATAGATAGTCCAGCGCCTCCTGCATCCGGCGGTGGCTTTCCTCGGTGCCGTCGCCCAGGCCCACCACGGTGTCGGCGGAGCGTTCCAGGTGGTAAGCAACCTCTTTCGAGGCCTTCTCGGCGATTGCCGCGACCCGCTCGTCCGAGGATTTCATCAGCCGGCCCAGCTGGATGGAGTGCCAGGCGTCGAACAGGAACTGGCGCATCAGAGTGCGGCCGAAGTCGCCGTTCGGCATCTCGCACAGCAGCAGGTTGCGGAAATCCCAGGCGTCGCGCAGGAAAGCGAGATCGTCGGCGGATTTGCGTTCCCCTTGCACTTCAGCCGCATGCCCCAGCCACATCTGGGTCTGGCCGATCAGGTCCAGCGCGGTGTTGGCCAGCGCGATGTCCTCTTCCAGCACCGGTGCATGGCCGCACCATTCGCTGACCCGGTGGCCGAGGATCAGGGTGTTGTCCCCCATCCGCAGCAGGAATTGAAGAAAGGCGTCGTCGCGGGTCATTACATTGCCCCCACTTCTTCGGGGATGTCGAAGAAGGTCGGGTGGCGGTAGACCTTGGACTCGGACGGCTCATACAGCGGGCCCTTATCGCTGGGCGAGGAGGCGGAGATGTGATTCGCCTCGACCACCCAGATCGACACGCCTTCGTTGCGGCGGGTATAGACGTCGCGGGCGTTCTTGATCGCCATTTCAGCGTCCGGCGCGTGAAGGGAGCCGACGTGGCGGTGGCTCATCCCGTGCTGGCCGCGGATGAAGATTTCCCAGAGGGGCCATTCGTTTTTCATGTCTCAAATCCTCCTGGCTGAGGGGGCGCCTGCGCTGTGGCGGGTGCCGGAATGCTTGGGGTTACTCGGCGGCGTGCTGGCGCGCGGCTTTCTTCTTGGCGTGGGCCAAGAGGCCGTCGCGGACCCAGGCGCCGTCGTCCCAGGCCTTGTTGCGGGCGGCGAGGCGGTCCACGTTGCAGGGGCCGTTGCCTTTGATCACTTCGAAGAACTCGCTCCAGTCCGGGTCGGTGTAGTCGTAGTGGCCGCGCTCCTCGTTCCATTTCAGGTCCGGATCGGGGATGGTCAGGCCCAGGTATTCGGCCTGCGGAACGGTCTGGTCGACAAACTTCTGACGCAACTCGTCGTTGGTGTTCATCTTGATCTTCCAGGCCATCGACTGGGCGGAATGGACCGAGTCCTTGTCGGAGGGGCCGAACATCATCAGTGACGGGTACCAGAGGCGGTTCAGCGCATCCTGAGCCATCTTTTTCTGCTCCGGTGTGCCCTCGGCCATCTTGCGGATCGCGTCATAGCCCTGGCGCTGGTGGAAGCTCTCTTCCTTGCAGATGCGGATCATCGCGCGGGAGTAGGGGCCGAAAGAGGTCCGCTGCAGCGGCACCTGGTTCATGATCGCAGCGCCATCGACCAGCCAGCCCACCGCGCCGATGTCGGCCCAGTTCAGCGTCGGGTAGTTGAAGATCGACGAATACTTCATGCGCCCGTCGAGCAGCATTTCGGTGATTTCGTCGCGCGACACCCCAAGGGTTTCTGCTGCGCAATAGAGATAGAGGCCATGGCCCGCTTCATCCTGCACCTTGGCCAGCAGGATTGCCTTGCGCTCCAGCGTCGGCGCGCGGGTGATCCAGTTGCCTTCGGGCAGCTGGCCGACGATTTCCGAATGGGCATGCTGGCCGATCTGGCGGATCAGCGTCTTGCGGTAACCCTCGGGCATCCAGTCCTTGGGCTCGATCTTCTCGCCCGCGTCGATGCGCGCCTGGAAGGCAGCCAGTTTTTCCGGATCGTCCTGGGTCGCCTCGGATTTGATCATCTGAGCATACATGTCTGGGACCTCCCCTAGGGTTCGTTACACGCGTTCCAGGATCAGGGCGGTGCCCTGTCCGACGCCGACGCACATGGTGCAAAGGGCATAGCGCCCGCCGGTGCGCTGCAATTGGTAGGCGGCGGTCAGCACCAGCCGCGCGCCGGACATGCCGAGCGGGTGGCCCAGTGCGATGGCACCGCCGTTGGGATTAACATGGGGCGCATCGTCCGCAACGCCAAGTTCGCGCAGGCTGGCGAGGCCTTGCGAGGCAAAGGCCTCGTTCAGTTCGATCACATCCATCTGGTCGATGGTCAGGCCGGTGCGCGCCAGCACCTTGCGGGTGGCGGGCACCGGGCCGATGCCCATGATGCGCGGTTCTACCCCGGCGGCGGCCATACCGACGATGCGGGCCATGGGTTTCAGGCCGTTTTTCGCGGCCGCGGCCTCGTTTGCCAACAGGATCGCCGCGGCGCCGTCATTGACGCCGGAAGCGTTGCCGGCAGTCACGGTCTTGTCCGGGCCGTTGACGCCCTTGAGGCCCGCCAGCTTTTCTGCCGAGGTGCCGGGGCGGGGGTGTTCGTCGGTGTCCACAACGATCGGCTCACCCTTGCGCTGCGGGATGGTGACCGGAGTGATCTCGTCCTTGAAGATGCCGGCCTCATGCGCGGCGGCCCATCGGGCCTGGCTGCGGGCGGCAAAGGCGTCCTGGTCCGCGCGGGAGACGCCATAATCCTCGGCCACGTTGTCAGCGGTCTGCGGCATCGAGTTGGTGCCGTACATCTCGTGCATATTCTTGTTCACGAAGCGCCAGCCGATGGTGGTGTCATAAACCGCATTGGCACGGGTGAAGGCGCTGGTGGCCTTGGGCATCACAAACGGCGCGCGGCTCATGCTTTCGACGCCGCCGGCGATGGCCATGTCATAGTCGCCCGCCTTGACGCCACGGGACGCCATGCCGACCGCATCCATGCCGGAGGCACAAAGGCGGTTGATGGTAGTTCCGGGCACAGAAGTGGGCAGGCCTGCCAGCAGGGCGGCCATGCGGGCCACGTTGCGGTTGCTTTCGCCAGCCTGGTTGGCGTCGCCCAGGATCACATCGTCCAGGCTACCCCAGTCCACATCCGGGTTGCGCGCTGCCAGCGCAGCAATCGGCAGGGCGGCAAGGTCATCAGTGCGCACCTGGCTCAGCGCGCCGCCGTAGCGGCCGATCGGGGTGCGGGTGGCATCGCAGATGAAAGAATCCATGGGTGTTCGCGTCTCCTGTGGCGGCGGCAGGAAAAGCCGACCGTTGGGTCGGTGATACGCCGGAAGATGATTCGCGGCAAGTTAAATGTAACCTGAAAATGGAGGCTAGGAAAAACTTGTAACGTATCTGGCGGGCCGACGCTGCGTCCTGCAGAAGCCAACGCCGGGTCAGCGTTGCCGCGCCAGCAGTGCTGGCGGCACGATTGGCTGCAGAACGCGCCAATCCGGGGAGTTGGCATATATTCATATGAGGGGGCGGCAGCCGGAAGGAGGAGCGATGGCCGAAGTCCTGCGCATAGGCGGAGCCGCTGGTTTCTGGGGGGATGCCACCCTGGCCACGCCGCAGCTGCTGGCGGCGGGCGGGCTGGATTTCCTTGTCTTCGACTATCTGGCGGAGATCACCATGGCGGTCCTGGCCCGTGCGCGGGCCAAGGATCCGCAGTCGGGCTATGCCACTGACTTTGTGACCGGAGCGATGGTGCCGAACCTGGCAGAGTTCGCCGGGCAGGGGGTGCGGGTGGTTTCTAACGCCGGGGGCGTGAATCCGCAGGCCTGCGCCGATGCGCTGCAGCGGGAGATCGCCGCGCAGGGGCTGCCGCTAAAAGTGGCGGTGGTGGAGGGCGACGGCCTGCTGGACCGCGCAGAGGAACTGGCGGGTCTGGCGGCCGGGGACATGTTTACCGGCGCGCCCTTTCCGCCGGCGGAGAAGATCGCCAGCATCAATGCCTATCTCGGCGCCTTTCCCATTGCTGCGGCGCTGGACCGGGGCGCGGATATTGTCATCACCGGCCGCTGCGTGGACAGCGCGGTGACGCTGGGCGCCTGCATCCACCACTTTGGCTGGAGCGCGGCGGATCTGGATCAGCTGGCGGGCGGCAGCCTGGCGGGCCACATCCTGGAGTGCGGGCCGCAGGCCACCGGCGGCAACTTTACCGACTGGCAGGACGTGGCGCCAGGGATGGCCTTGATCGGTTATCCCATTGCAGAGATCCGTGCTGATGGGTCCTTTGACGTGGTTAAACCCCCGGGCACCGGCGGCAAGGTCTCGCGCGGGACAGTGGCGGAGCAACTGCTTTATGAGACCGGCGACCCGCAGGCCTATCTTTTGCCGGATGTGGTCTGCGATGTCTCCGGAGTGACGCTGGAGGAAGCCGGGCCGGACCGCGTGCGTGTCTCGGGCGCCCGCGGGATGGGTGTGCCTGAGAGCTATAAGGTCTGCATCACCTGGGCGGATGGCTACCGCGCGGGTCATTATTTTACGTTCTACGGGCTGGACGCCGAAGAGAAAGCGCAGGCCTTTGCCGATGCAGCGCTGGACCGGGCGCGGGCTGGGTTGGCTGGCTTGGGGGCACCGGACTTCACAGAGGCAAGTGTCGAACTGATAGGCGCCGAGAGTCAGTTCGGCGCCTTGCGTCAGAGCGGGCTGTCGCGCGAAGTGGCGGCCAAGATTGCGGTGCGCCACTCCGATGTCCGGGCGGTCAGGCTGTTCCTGCAGGAAGCGGTTGGGCTGGGGCTGTCGGCGCCGCCGGGGCTTAGCGGATTTGCGGGTGCCCGGCCCAAACCGTCGCCGGTTCTGGCGCTGCACTCCTGCCTGCTTCCCAAGGCGCAGGTGGGGGTAATTGTGCGGGACAGCGCGGGAGAGGCTGCGGTTGAACCCGCGGGCAGTGTGCCTGTCTGCAACCTGGAACCGCCTGCGCCCCCTGCTTTGCCGCCGGCAAAGGAGCTGGTTGAGGTGCCGCTGAACCGTCTCGCCTGGGCGCGCAGCGGCGACAAGGGGGATATCGCCAATATCGGGGTGATCGCCCGCCAGCCCGCGTTCATGCCCTGGATCTGGGCCGCGCTGGATGAGGCGCACCTGCGCCGGGTGTTCGGGCATTTCTGGGACGGGCGGTTCGAGCGGTTCTTCCTGCCGGGCAGCTTGTCGATGAACATCCTTTTGCACGGCGCGCTGGGCGGCGGCGGCACCTCGTCTTTGCGCAATGATCCGCAGGCCAAGGGCTATGCGCAACTTCTGCTGGCAGCGCCTGTGAAAGCGGATGCAGACGTGATTGGGGAGAGTGATGCGCGTCTTTGAAACCAGAATCACCGCCACCAGCGAAACCTTCGCGCAAAACCGCAAGGATATGCTGGCCCTGGTGGACAGAATGCGCGCCTTGGAGGCCCGCGCCGCCGCCAAGTCCGAGGAGCGCCGCCCGGTCTTTGACAAGCGTGGGCAGCTGTCGCCGCGGGAGCGGGTTTCTGCCTTGCTGGACCCGGGCATGCCGTTTCTCGAGCTGTTTAATATGGCTTCCTATCTGGTTGATGATCCGGATCCAAAGACGTCAGTGCCGGGCGCCTCGATCATTTTGGGCATCGGCTATGCCGAGGGCGTACGGGTGATGGTCTTTGCCGATGATGCGGGGATCAATGCCGGTGCGATGACGCAGAAGTCAGTGGACAAGGCGCTGGGGGCGCTGGCCATTGCAGAGAAGCAGAAACTGCCCTTTGTCCATCTGGTGGAAAGCGCCGGCGCCGACCTGATGCGCTATACGGTGGAGCTTTGGGCACATGGCGGCGGCATGTTTGCGGGGCTGGCCCGGCTGTCGGCCGCAGGCATTCCGGTGATCACCGTGCTGCATGGCGCCTCGACCGCGGGCGGTGCCTACCAGCCGGGGCTGTCGGACTATGTGATCGGCGTCAAGGGAAACGGCATGGCGATGCTGGCGGGGGCTGCGCTGGTGCAGGCGGCTACGGGCGAGGCGGCGCAGGACGCAGATCTTGGAAGCGCAGAGATGCACGCCCGGACCACGGGGCTGGTTGAGTATCTGGCCGAGGATGACGCGCATGGGATCGAGCTGGCCCGCGAGGTGGTGGCCGGTCTGGGCTGGCCAGCCTGCGCGCCGCCTTTGGAGGAGTACCAGGTGCCGGCCCTGAAGGCGGATGAAATCGCCGGTTTGGTGCCTGTGGACTACCGCAGGCCTTATGACATGCGGGAAGTGGCAGCGCGGATTGCGGATGGCTCGAAGCTGCGGGAATTCAAGCCTGCCTTCGGGCCTGCCACGGTTTGCCTGCAGGCGCGGATCATGGGGCAGGCCGTGGCGATCCTCGGCAACAACGGCCCGCTGGATCCGGATGGCGCCGCCAAGGCCGCGCATTTCCTGCAGGCGATGGATCAGGCAGGCACACCGGTTGTGTTCCTGAACAACACCACGGGCTACATGGTCGGCACCGCATCCGAGCAGGCAGGGATGATCAAGCATGGCGCCAAGATGATCCAGGCGGTGACCAATATCCGGGTGCCGAAGATCTCGATCTACACCGGGGCCAGTTTCGGCGCCGGGAATTACGGCATGTGCGGGTATGCCTTTGGTGCCGATTTCCTGTTCACCTGGCCCAATGCCGTGACCGGGGTAATGGGAGGCAGGCAGGCGGCGCTGACGATGGCGCAGGTGGCCCGGCGCGCTGCTGAACGCAGGGGGGCGGAGGCGGATGAGGCCCGGCTGGCGGCCCAGGGCAAGAAGATTGCCGCGCATTTCGACGGGCAATCGGATGCATTCTATACCTCGGGCCGGGTGCTCGACATGGGAATGATCGACCCGCGCGATACGCGCAAGGTGATCGGTTTCTGCCTGCAGACCTGCCGGGAGGCCCGGGCGCGGCAGCTCAACCCGAACAGCTTTGGTGTCGCACGGATCTGAAGGGAACAGCTATGGGCAGCTTTGAAACGATCCTGGTGGCCAACCGCGGTGAAATCGCTCTGCGGGTGATGCGCACGGTGCAGGCGATGGGGCTGCGATGCGTTGCGGTCTATACCGATGCGGATGCCGCCAGCCCGCATGTGGATTTTGCAGACCGTTCGGTGCGGATCGGCGAAGGGCCGGCGGAAGAAAGTTACTTGTCGATTGGGAAACTGATCCAGGCCGCGCAGGAGGCGGGCGCCGGCGCAGTGCACCCGGGGTATGGTTTCCTGTCCGAAAATGCTGAGTTCGCCCGCGCCTGCATCAAGGCAGGGCTGGTTTTTATTGGCCCGGACCCGGATACGATTGCCCTGATGGGCAACAAGGCTGCTGCCAAGCGGAAGATGATCGAGGCAGGTGTGCCTTGCGTGCCGGGTTATGAGGGTGGGGAGCAATCAGCCGATGTGCTGGCAGCGCAAGCGGCCCGGATCGGGTATCCTGTGATGATCAAGGCGGCAGAGGGCGGCGGCGGCAAGGGAATGCGGCTGGTGCAGCGCGCCGCGGATTTCACCGCCGCGCTGGAGCTGGCACGCAGCGAGGCACGGGCCGCCTTTGGCTCGGACGAGGTGATCCTGGAGCGCGCGCTGCTGAGGCCGCGCCATGTGGAAGTGCAGGTCTTTGGCGATGCCCATGGCACGGTGATCCATCTGGGCGAGCGGGATTGCTCGGTGCAGCGCCGGCATCAGAAAGTGGTGGAGGAGGCGCCAAGCCCGGCAGTGGATGCTGGTCTGCGGACCCGGTTGGGGGCTGCGGCGGTGGCAGCGGCCAAGGCCATTGGCTACCGGGGGGCAGGTACGGTCGAGTTCCTGCTGGAGCAGGACGGGCAGTTCAGCTTTCTGGAAATGAACACCCGATTGCAGGTGGAGCATCCGGTGACCGAGATGATCACTGGGCTGGACCTGGTGGAGATGCAGATCCGCGTGGCCCGCGATGAGCCATTGGGAGTGTCGCAAGCCGATGTGCAGCTGTCCGGTCACGCCATCGAAGCCCGGATTTATGCCGAGGATCCGGCACAGGGCTTTTTGCCCCAGGCGGGACGGGTGGAGCAGTGGCGGCCGCCGTCAGGCGCAGGTGTCCGGGTGGACAGCGGGTTTGCAGCCGGCCAGGAAATTCCGCCGCACTACGACCCGCTGCTGGCCAAGGTGATTGCCTGCGGCCGCACCCGGGATGAGGCCCGGCAGCGCCTGGCTGCTGCGTTGCAGGGCTGTGTGCTGTTCGGACCGGCCTGCAACCGGGACTTCCTGCTGCAGGTTTTGGCGCATCCGGAATTCGCCGCCGGCAGGACGGCCACGGATTTCATACCCCGGAACTTCCCGGACGGGCCGGCGGAGTCCCTGTTCAGCCGCGGCATCGCGCTGGGCACGGCGCTTTTGTTCCGGGCGCTCCAGCAGCGCTATGCGGCCCGGGCGGGCGGCACGGCCCGTGAAATGCTTGGCTGGTCGAACCAGGGCAGGCTGGCGGCACGGTTTTGCCTTTCCTGGAGTGATGAAGCTGCCGTTGCAATTGTGACCAGCAAGGGGGCGGCATTGATGGTTTCCATCGCGGGTGCCCGGCATGTGATAACGGGAGAAGGGGCTGGCCTGAGAGTGGACGGAGAGCTGGCGCAGCTCACGGCGTGGCAGTTGAAGGATGACAGGCTTTATGCCGCTGCCGGTGCGCACCTGTTTGGCTTGACCATCGTGCCGCCCGGTTCCGCGGCAGAGGCGGCAGATCACCCGGGCAGGATCACGGCCCCCATGCATGGCAGCCTGATGGAAATCAGCGTGACAGAAGGCGCTGAGGTCGCCGCGGGCAGCCGGCTGGCGGTGCTGGAAGCGATGAAGATGCAGCATGAAATCCGGGCAGATGCTGCGGGCCGTGTCGTCAGGGTCGCGGCGCAGGCCGGCACCCAGGTCCAGGCGGGGGATCTGCTGGTGGAGATTGAAGCCCCGTCTCAGGACACGCCGGACTGATGCCGCCAAGCGCTCCCGCCCGTCGCCGGTGCATTGGAAATGCCCCGCTTCCGTTGGGCCTGGCGCCGCGCACAGCGCGGCGCCAGGCCCAACGGACGGACGGCTTTCGCCAGAAAGGCTGACGGCGGGCGGGAGAGCTTGGTTCCTGGGTGCCCCGTATGCAGCTCATGCGCCGCAGCCGCAGTATTGGAGGATGTCGTTCGGGTAGCTGGCCTCTTGAATGCGGAAACTGGTGCGGCCTGCCTGCTCGAAGCCATTTCGGCGGTAAAAGGCAATGGCGCTCTTGTTCTGCGAATTGGTGGTGAGCCAGGGGGCGTCCCAGCCGTTTACCCGGCTTGCCTTCAGCCCGGCCTCCAGCAGGGTTCTGCCAATGCCCTTCCCGTGATGGCGGGGCTGGACATAAAGCGTCGAGATTTCCGTTTGCGACGCACCGCCTGCGGGGTGCGGTTTGCCGTGCGTGATGCGGATATAGCCGTCGATGCCGGTCACGTTTTGCGAAACCAGCACGCGCTCCGACGGGTCATTCAGTACGGCGGCAAAATGTTCGGGTGTACAGCGGCTGAGCACATAGCCGGCGAAAAAGCCGCTGACCCCCTCCTGCAGATAGGTGCCCAGCCAAACCTCGATGGACAAAGCGGCGAGACTGGAGCAGTCCTTGCTTTCGGCGGAGCGGATGGTGGCTGATGAGACGGTTTCGGGCATGATGGCAACTGATCTAATGAAAATGCAGAGCGCTATAATTCGGCCACTGCTGCGGGGCGGTCAAGAAAACCGCCTCGCCAAAATTGCTTCACTTGTTTATTATTGCGGATATGCCAGGAAAGAGCGCTGAGCGGGAGAAGCCAATGAACATTCTCTACATCATGTTCGACCAGCTGCGGTTCGATTACCTTAGCTGCGCGGGCCACCCGCATCTGCACACGCCGCATATAGATGCGCTGGCCGCCAAGGGCGTGCGCTTCACCCGCGCCTATGTGCAATCGCCCACTTGCGGCTCTTCGCGGATGTCGAGCTACACCGGCCGTTACCCGTCCAGCCACGGGGTGCAGTTCAACAGTTACCCATTGCGGGTGGGCGAGTGGACCATGGGCGATCACTTGCGCAAGGCCGGAATGGGCTGCCACCTGATCGGAAAGACCCATATGGTGGCGGATGCCGGCGGTATGCAGCGGCTCGGCCTGGCACCGGACAGCGTGATTGGCGTGCGCCAGTCGGAATGCGGTTTTGACCCTTTTGTACGCGACGACGGGCTGTGGGCAGAGGGGCCGGACGGATTCTATGACCAGAAACGCAGCCCTTATAATGAGTACCTGAAGGAAAAGGGCTACCCGGGGGAGAACCCGTGGAACGATTTTGCCAACGCCGGAGTGGAGGGCAATGACGTCGCCTCTGGCTGGTTCATGGTCAATGCGGACAAACCGGCAAACATCGCCGAGGAAGACAGCGAAACCCCTTGGCTGACCAGCCAGGCAATGGAGTTCATCGCGCAGGCCGAAGGCCCGTGGTGCGCGCACCTCAGCTATATCAAGCCGCATTGGCCCTATATCGTGCCGGCCCCCTATCACGATATGTACGGGCCGGAGCATGTGCTGCCGGTGGTGCGCTCGGATGCGGAACGTGAGGACGCGCATCCTGTTTTTGATGGCATGATGAACAATCAAATCGGCAAGACCTTCAGCCGCGAAGAGGTGCGGGAGAAGGTCATTCCCGCCTATATGGGGCTGATTAAACAGGCGGATGACCAGATGGGGCGGCTGTTTTCCTGGCTCGAGGAAACCGGCCGGATGCAGGACACGATGATCGTGGTGACCTCTGATCATGGCGACTACCTAGGTGATCACTGGCTGGGCGAGAAAAACCTGTTCCATGAGCCATCAATCAAGGTGCCGCTGATCATCTATGATCCGCGTGCGGAGGCTGACGCCGCCCGCGGCATCACCTGTGATGAGCTGGTGGAGGCGATCGACCTGCTGCCGACCTTCCTTGAGGCGGCCGGCGGTGAGCCGGCGCCGCATATCCTGGAAGGACGCTCGCTGATGCCCTTCCTGCGCGGCGAAAACCCGGAGTGGCGGGACTATGCCATTGCCGAATTCGACTATTCAACCATGCCGCTTTGCGAAAAGCTTGGGCTGGAGCCGAAAGATGCGCGCCTCTTCATGGTGACGGACAAGCGGTGGAAGTTCATGCACGCTGAGGGCGGGCTGCGTCCGATGCTGTTTGACCTGGAGAATGACCCGGACGAGCTGGTGGATCTCGCTAAGGGCACTGCGCATCAGGAGGTCATTGACCTGATGTATGACCGGTTGTTGAAATGGGGGCTGCGGATGTCGCAGCGGATCACGCTTTCCGACACCCAGATCAAAGCGCGCCGCGGAAAGTCCGGGCGCAAAGGCATCCTGCTAGGGGTCTATGAGGCGGATGAGGTGGCGCCGGAGCTGACCGAAAAGTACTGCGGGCCGGTGCCGCGCTAAGGCGTCCAGCTCTTCTTCTTTGGCAAATACTCCGGGGGAGCCCGTGAGGGCGGGGCAGCGCCCCCAGCGCGCGTTGCCAAGCAGAGAAGAGGCGCATAAATTGGCCCCAAACGCATCAAAGGCGGCGCAATGGCAGGGCAGACGGAACAGGTTCTGAACGCAATCCTTCAGGATATCGAGGCAGGACGTCTGGTGCCTGGCGCGCCGCTGGAGGAAAGCGAGCTGGTGGAGCGCCATGGGGTGTCCCGCACACCAGTGCGCGAGGCCTTTATCCAGTTGGAAGCCATTGGCCTCATCAAACGGCTGCCGCGCAAAGGGGCGGTGCTGTTCAAGCCGACGCTGGAGGAGTTCCTGGCCATTCTGGAGGTCCATGCCCGGCTGGAAGGGCAGGCGGCGGCGCTGGCGGCCCGGAGGTTGTCTCCGGCGCAGGCAGAGGAGCTGGAGGCCGTGGTTGCCGCCTGTGAAAAACATGCGGCGGAGAAAGGCGACGGTGATCCTGCGGGCTACTACCAGCTGAACCTGCGGTTTCACGCCTGCGTGGCCGAAGGCTCCGGCAACCCGTTTCTGGTCGAGTTGATCAAGACCAACGCGCGCAAGCTGATGGCCTATTACCGGGCGCGCTACCGCTACCCGGGCGCCATTGCGCAGTCGGCCAGGGAGCACCGGGAGATTGCGGAACTGATCCTTGCCCATGACCGGGAGGAGGCAGAGGCCGCGATGATCGCGCATGTGCAGTTTGACCAGGTCACCGTCATGGATCTGCTGGCAGCTTTGGGGTGAACCGGAGCCTTTCGGCTCCGGGCCTTCGGCGAGAGTATTTTGGACCAGAAAGAAGCCGGGGCGGTCAGGGGTTGGCGGCCTGTTCGAAGAAAGCTGCCAGGCTTTCGGCAAATTCTGTTTGGTCGGAGCGTTCCGCAAGGCTTTCCACAGCGCGGGTAAAGGCGCCGGGGCCAAGCGTGTCCTTCATTTCTTCGGTCAGCGCGGTGATAAAGCCGTGCGTCATTTCCGGATGATGCTGAATGGTGAAGATGTGCCTGCCCAGGGTGCAGCCCGAATTCATGCCGTTGCTTTCTGTGAGCGGGGCTGCATCTGGTGGCAGGCGGCTGACGTATTCACAATGTGAGCCATAGAGTTTTAATTCTTCTGGCAGACCGGCGGCCCAGTCCGGGCGGGCCAGCAAGCGGTTGCGGGTCAACCCGTGCACCCAGCCGCCGGGGTTGTGATCCAAGCTGCCGCCAAGTGCCATTGCGATGGCCTGGTGGCCGAAACAGGCGCCGAAAAGCGGGAATTGCCTGGCGTGGGCAGTGCGGACCAGCTCCAGCAATTGTGTGATCCAAGGCGCGCCGGAGCGGACCGAGGCCGGGCTGCCGGTGATCATCGCGCCATCAAATTGAAACAGATCCTGCGGGAATACACCGTCCTTCACGGAGAAGACGGATGTGCGCCAGCCCGGTCGCACCAGCAGCATCAGATCAGTGAATTTCTCACCGTCCTTGGGGTGGCTTTGGGCAAAGCCGCTTTCGTCTGTGTTGGTCATCAGGATGGCCAAGTGCATGAGAAGGCTCGCAAGATTTTCATTTACATATTTATGATGCTCATTAATATACATTAAGTAAGCAAGTTAGGGAAGCCCGCAATGACAGTTTGGACCCCCAGTGACGACGGCTATGCGGATCTCAGCAGCCATGACGCATTCGCCAGTGGCGCACCGCACAACACCTTCGCCCGGCTGCGGCGGGAAGATCCGCTGCATTGGACCGAATACGAAGGCGGCAAAAACTTCTGGTCGGTGACCCGCTATGAAGACATCACCGTGATGAACAAGAACACCGAGGTGTTCTCTTCTGCCAGAGGCATCCGGATGGAGGATCAGTCCTACGAGGAGTACCTGGCGCGGCGCACCTTTCAGGAGACCGACCCGCCGGAGCATTCCAAGGTACGGATGAAGCTGCTGAAGGCTTTCTCGAAAACCACGATGGCACAGTATGAGCAGGACATCCGCGGCCTTTGCGCGGACATTCTGGATCAGGCGCTGGCCAAGGGCGAGTTTGACGCCACCAAGGAAATCGCCCGCCAGCTGCCGATGCGGATGCTGGGGCGGGTGGTTGGGTTGCCGGAGGCGGATCTGCCTTGGCTGGTGGAGAAGGGCGATGCACTGATTGCCAATACCGACCCGGATTTCACTTCCCATGTGCTCGACAAGATGCAGACGGATGAGTTCCGGATGATGCCGTTCAATTCGCCTGCCGGGGCGGAGCTGTATGTGTATGCCAAGGAACTGATGGAGGAGAAGGCGCGCAAAGGGGATACCTCGGGCGTGCTGAACCTGATCCTGGAACCGGCCAAGGATGGCTCGGTCATCACGGAGACCGAGTTCCGCAACTTTTTCTGCCTGCTGGTGGCGGCGGGCAATGACACCACGCGTTATTCGATTGCCGCGGGCATCCAGGCGATGTGCCACCAGCCCGAGCTGCTGGCGCAGATGCAGGAAGGCGGCGCGGTTTGGGAGACGGCAGCGGATGAGATCATTCGCTGGGCGACGCCGGCGCTCTACTTCCGCCGCACCGCGACGCGGGATGTGGAAATGCATGGCAAGACCATCCGCGAAGGCGACAAGGTGCTGTACTGGTTCTCTTCCGCCAACCGGGATGAGGGCTATTTCGACGATCCATTTCACGTAAATCTTCACCGCAGCCCGAACCGGCATCTGTCCTTCGGCCAATTCGGTCCGCATGTGTGCCTGGGTATGTGGCTGGCGCGGCTGGAGGTCACGGTGCTGTTTCAGGAGCTGGCCAAGCGGATCAAGAGCATTGAGGCGGCGGGGCCGCATAAGTTTCTGCGCTCGAACTTTGTCGGCGGCATCAAGCAGCTGCCGGTGCGGGTGCAAGCGGCGTGAACTCGATGTCTTCGCAGGAAAAACTCCGCAATAACCGCTAAATATGTTAAGTAATAAAGCACGGGAAACAATGCCGACGACAGTCCAACGATGGCTGTCCCACAGGGAAGGACCCAGAGCCATGAAGACCCGCCTGCGCGCGATGTTCTGCGATCACCTCAGCATCATGCGGGGGAAGTACTTGCCAAATTCCAAGATCGGCGATGACTCGACAAGGTTCTGCCGGTCGGTCTTTGGCACCCACTATGACCGGGATCTGCTGGACGCGCCGGGCTCGATGGTGAAGCAGGGCCTGCCGGATATGGAGCTGAAATGGCTGCATGATGATATCCGTGACAGCTGGCATGCATCGACCCAGGTGGTTCTGGGCGATCTTTACGACGACGAAGGGCGCCCGCTGCCCTTGTGCCCGCGCGGTGCTCTGAAACGGGCCGTTGCGGACTGGCAAAAGCACGGGCTGACGCCGAAAGTCGGGATCGAGCTGGAGGCCTTTGCCTTGCAAGCAGACGACCGCGGGCGGCTGATGCCTTATGATGCGCCCGGCGGGGTTGTGTACGGCACCGGCCCCTTTGCCGATCCGTTGCGGTTCAATGACCGGATTTGGGCGATGGCGGATGACATGGGCTTTTCGCTCGACATGATCACGGCGGAGTTCGATAGCCCGCAGTTCGAATACACGCTGACCTTTGATGACGCCGTGAAGGCGGTGGATGACATCGTGCTGTTCCGCCTGATGGCGCGGGAGGTGGCGCTGGAATATGGCATTGTCCTGACCTTCATGCCCAAGCCGGTAGCCGAGGCAGGCGGCTCGGGCATGCATATCAATTTTTCCTTTGCGGATGAGGCGGGGGGCAACGCGCTGTCCTCGGGGCCGCGGGGCGGGCCGGAGCATATGAACGATCTTGCACGCGGCTGCCTGGCGGGGCTGCTGCACCACCACAAGGGGCTGGCGGGGCTGATTGCGCCAACCGCCAACAGCTACATGCGGCTGCAGCCGGGGTCGTTGTCGGGCTACTGGCAGAACTGGGGCGGCGACCATCGCAATGTGACCACGCGGATCAGTTCGGAAGGCGGTGCCAAGGCGCGGCTGGAACACCGGATGGCGGATGCCTCCTCCAACCCTTACACCACGGTTGCGGCTGTCTTGCAGGCTGCACGCCTTGGGGTAGAAAACGGCCGCCAGTTGCCGCCGATGGAGACTGGCGACGGGTTTGACCGCACCGATGCCCGCGAGGGCACGGCAATAGACTTGAAGGGGGCTGTGGCTGATCTGGAGAAGGACACGGTTCTGGCGGAGGCGGTTGGGCCGGAGTTGGTCGCCAACCACGTCTTCATGAAACGCAAGGAAGTGCGCAAGACCCGGGACCTGGAAGGCGACGGCATGCGCGATTTCTACGTGCATTTCATCTGATCATCTGCGGAGAAAACCGATGCAAGTCACCTGGAAGCTGCCGGGCGGAGGGGCCGTCACGGCAACAGTGGACTATGGCCAAAGCCTGATGGAAGCGGCGCTGGCACATGATGTGCCCGGTGTGGTGGGCGAGTGCGGCGGCTGTCTCGCCTGTGCCACCTGCCATGTCTATGTGGATCCGGAGTGGGCGGCGAAATGCGGTGCGGCTGGAGAGTTCGAAGATGCGATGCTGGATCTGGCAGAGGCGCGGCGGAAAACCAGCCGCCTCAGCTGCCAGATTGAGGCGCATCCGGATCTGGACGGGCTGGTGCTGGAAGTGCCGGAGGCCTGACACGGAACATCAGAAGAGCTTGATGCAACAGGCGCGGCTGCGGCAGCTGCGCCTGTTTCCGTATTACGCTACCGCGCCGCGTCAGCGGCGCTACTGAGGCCGCGGGCCCGAAGCAAAGCTTCGGGCCCGCCATGGCATCTGGTGGCGCCCGGACCTGGCGGCCCGGGCGCGGATTGCGTTTTCGGCAGACGTCAGCTCACCGCCGCACAGCCTGCGTCCAGAGCGGAGAGGATGGTGGCCGCGTCTGCCTCGCTCAGCACCAGCGGCGGGGAGAGGATGATGTTGGGGCCGCTGACACGGACCATGGCGCCAGCCTCATAAGCAACCTCCTGCAGCTTGCCGATGGTCTTTTTGTCAACCGGGGCCTTGGTGGCGCGGTCTGAGACCAGCTCCAGTGCGCTCATCAGCCCATGGCCGCCGCGCACGTCGCCGATCAGCGCGTATTTCTGCTGCAGGTCCAGCAGGCCCTGGTGGATCTGAGTGCCCCGGGCAGCGGCGTTCTCCGGCACATTCAGTTTCAGCGTTTCTTCCAGGCAAGCCAGTGCCGCAGCCGCGCCGACAGGGTGGCCGGAATAGGTGTAGCCGTGGCCGATGGCCGCCTTGCCGCTGGTGTCCTTCTCAAAGGTCTCGGTCAGGTGATCCGCGATCATCACCGCCCCGAAGGGGAAATAGCCATTGGTGATTGCCTTGGCGGTTGCCATCATGTCCGGCTGCACGCCCCAATGGCGCGAACCGCTCCAGGAGCCAGTGCGGCCGAAGGCAGTGATCACCTCGTCAGCGATTAGCAGGATATCGTTTTTCGAGCAAATCTCCCGCACGCCGGGCATGAAGCTCTTGTGCGGCGGGATCACACCGCCTGCACCCAGGATCGGCTCCATGATGAAAGCCGCGATAGTGCCTGCACCCTGGAATGCGATTTCGTCCTCCAGCGCTTGCAGGCAAAGCTGGGCCAGGCGCTCCGGATCGCTCTCGTTGAAGGGGTTGCGGTAGGTGTAGGGCGCCGGGATCTGGAAGCAGCCGGGCAGGAGCGGTTCGTATTGGGTGCGGAAATTGGCGTTGCCGTTCACTGAGGCGCCGCCCATGTGGGTGCCGTGGTAGCCTTTTTTGAGGCTCAGGAATTTGGTGCGGCCTTCTGCGCCGCGGATCTTGTGGTACTGGCGCGCCAGCCGCAGCGCGGTTTCGACGGAATCTGAACCTCCGGAGGTGAAGAAGGCTCGGGTCAGACCATCGGGTGCGAAGAACTTGCGCATTTCCTCGGCCAGCTGGATCACCTGATCATTGGTGGTGCCGCGGAAGGTAGAATAATAGGGCAGCACATCAAGCTGCGCGGCGATGGCGTCTTTCACCGGCTGGCAGGAAAAGCCCAGGTTCACGTTCCACAGGCCCCCGACCGCGTCGACCACCTCACGCCCGTCCACGTCTGTTATCTTCACCCCCTGTGCAGAGGTGATGATAGCAGGCGGATTGGCCAGGCTGTCGCCGGGGTGCGCCATTGGATGCCAAAGGGATTTGGCATTGTGCTCTTTCAGGAAGTTGGAGTCTTTCATGGGGTCAGCTCCTGGATGCGGCCCCGCTGGGCCGGAGAGGGGAAGTCAGGCGGTGCTGTTCTGCGGATAGTCCGCGGGGGCAGAGCCGCCGATGCGATGGGTGAGGGTGGCGCCCGCTCGGCGTAGGGCGGCCGGGATCAGCTGTTTCTGTTCCGGGGTCATGCGTGACACCGGTGCCGCCACGGCCAGCGCGCCGATCACTTGGCGATCGGGGCCGAAAACCGGCACCGCGTGGGAGTGCACATCGGCTTCAAAGCCGCCAACCGACTGTGCCATTCCGGTTTCGCGCACCTCAGCGATCTGAGTGCGGATCTGTAGCGGGTCAGTGATGGTTTTAGCGGTATGGATCTGCAGCGGCTGGGCCAGCGCTTCGTCGACAAATCCGGGGTCGGCATAGGCGAGCACGGCAAGCCCGGAACTGGTGCCGTGGTAGGTCAGCACCTCGGCGTCCTCCATCATCACCTTGGTGGCGTGGCGCGGCGAATAGGCGTGAGACAAGGAGTTCAGCTGGCTGCCCTGCAAGAGAGACAGATGGGTGGTTTCGCCGGTCTCATCGCTGAGGTCGCGCAGCACCCGGCGCGAGACTGAGAGGATCGGTACTGCCGCCTCGCGCAGCGCTGCCAAGCGCAGAACCTGCGGGCCAAGGCGGTACATCCGGTCGCCATCGGTCTGTTCGACAAAGCCCAATTCCTGCAATTCGGTCATCAGCCGGTACACGGTTGCCTTGTTCAAGCCGGACAGGCGCGTGAGGTCGCTCAACCCGATTCCGGTCCTGCCGTGGTTGAAATATGTCAGTAATGACAAGGCTTTGGATACAGTTCCCATGCGCTTGCCTGTGCTCCCTATGTCGTCCTTGCAGGTGGTCGTATTCGAAAAAGCTGCACCCGTTATGCAATTTTCTTGACAGATAACGGGATAGGCTGTCAATCTAAATTCAAACCAATGGTTCAAATAATGAACCGTATGATAAAACTGGGAGGAAAGCCATGAAACTCAAAACCCTCATGAAAGGCGCAACCGCAGCGGCGGTGCTGGGGCTGAGCGCGATTGCTGCGCAGGCTGAATATCCGGAAAAACCGGTAAACTTTATCGTGCCCTGGCCGCCGGGTGATTTGGAAGACGTGCTGACCCGGATGATCGCCGAGGATTTCCAGAACGAATACGGCGTCGCGGCGGCGGTGGTGAATAAGCCGGGCGGCGGCGGCGGGCCGTTCCCAGGAGCCATCGAAGTGGCAAATGCGCCGAGCGACGGCTACACTATCGGCTCTTTCGTGATCGGTGTCCCGGTGATGGGGCATCAGATCGACATTCCGCCGCTGACGCCGGAAAAGTTCGACCCGCTGGGGATTTTCCTGACCTATCCCTTTGTGATCGCTGCCTCAGGCGATGCACCCTACAGCACGATGGAAGAGCTGGCGGCCTATGCCAGGGAAAACGACGTGGCGCTGGGCCATTTCGGCGATGTGCTGACGCCGACCCAGGTGACCAAGGCCTACGCCAAGAACGCCGGGTTCGAATGGGGTTCGGACGCGGCCTTTGACGCGCTGGACTGCAACACGCTGGCCTCCGGCGATGCGGATGTGATCAATACCACGCTGCAGCTGGTGCTGCCCTGCCTGGATCAGGTCAAGGTGCTGGTCTCCATCACTGACGAGCGTATTCCGCTGGCCCCTGATGCGCCGACCATCGGCGAGTTGGACGAGAGCCTGAACATCGCCCTGTGGAACGGGCTGTTCGTAACCAAGGACACACCGCAGGACGTGCGCGATAAGATCATTGCGGTGGCTGAGAAAACCGTGATGAGCGAGCGTGCCCAGAACGTTGCCAAGGAAACCGGCGCGCTGGTTTACTGGCAGCGCGCGGATGACAGTGCCGCCCGCGTAGCCAATGATATCGGCACCATGGCCCGAATCGGCGGCCTGCTGTCTGAGTAATCCTCCCCCTGCACTGGGGCCTTGACGGGCCCCGGTGCCCATTCCTTCGCGCGGATAAAGAACTCCTCAGATGCCTTCGGAACGTGAACACCGCTTTGCCGGGCCCCGGCGCGGGCAGCTGGTCTTTGCCTTGATCCTGTTGGGCGCGGCGCTGCTGCTGCTGGCCGTGATCAGTGACCAGACCACTTGGGTCAAGAAGACCAAGCTGTTTGCCCAGCCCCGGTTCTGGCCTGCCGTCGCCATTGGCGGCATGGTGCTGATGGGCGGCCTGCATCTCTACAAACTGCCCTGGCGGCGGGTCAGCCGCTATGACCTGTGGGAAGTGAAGCGCTGGGGGCAGGTGTTTGAATATGCAGGCTGGTTCATGGGCTACGTCTTGCTGGTGCCCATTATCGGCTACTTGCCTGTGACGATGGCTTTCGTACCGCTGCTGTGCTGGCGGATGGGCTACCGCAGCCGCTTCATGCTGTGGGCAGGTGTTGCCTTTGCCATCATTGTCGTGGTGCTGTTCAAGGGGTTCCTGTCGGTCAAGATCCCGGGTGCGCTGGTCTATGAGTATCTGCCCGGTGCCTTGCGCAGTTTCTTCATTCTCTACCTCTGAGCCCCTCCCATGGATCTGATCCTCTCTGCAATTGACATCCTGATGCGCTGGGACGTGGCGCTGGCACTGCTGGCGGGCTCGGTCGGCGGTGTGCTGATCGGCGCTATCCCTGGCGTCGGCCCCGCTGTTGCCATCGCAATTCTGCTGCCGGCAACCTTCTCGATGGATCCGATTGTCGGCCTCACCGTGCTTCTGGGGATCTACGGATCGTCCATGTACGGCGGCTCGATCCCGGCGATCCTGATCAACACACCCGGCACTGCGGTCAATGCGCTCACCACCTATGACGGCTATCCGATGACCGCGCGGGGAGAGCCGCGCCGCGCCTTGAGCCTTGCTTACTCCGCCAGTTTCTTCGGCGGCATCTTCTCGGTCATCTGCCTGATCCTGTTTGCGCCGGTGCTGGCCAAAGTCGCGCCGATGTTCGGCTCGCGCGAGATCTTCCTGGCGGCGCTTCTGGGCTTGATCCTGGTGGTTGTCGCCCATCGAGGGCAAGCGCTGATTGCCGGGGCCTTGGCCTGTTTCGGGATTTTCCTGCAAACCATCGGGCTGGAGCCGGTGAAATACACTCAGCGCTACACCTTCGGGCAGGATTTCCTGGGCGGCGGCATCAACCTGATCGTGGTGGTGCTGGGCCTGTTTGCCATTTCCCAGGCCTTTGTCCTGCTGACGGACGAGGACGAGAAAGTCCGCCTGACCCGCCTGCGCGGCGGCATGTTCCAAGGCCTGCGCGAGCTGGCGCGCCATCCGCGCGTGGCCGGCGTCTCAGCCAGTTTCGGCGTGCTGATGGGGATGGTGCCCGGCGTCGGCGAGTTCACCGCTCAGTTCATGTCCTACACCTATGCGCAGAAGACCTCGAAACGGCCGCAGGACTTTGGCAACGGCTCCTCCGAAGGGCTGATCGCAGCAGAAACCGCCAACAACGCTGTGCCGGCCGCCGCCATGGTGCCGCTGCTGGCGCTCGGCATCCCGGGCGAGGCGCTGACGGCGATGATGCTCTCTGTCTTCTACGTGCATAACGTGGTGCCGGGGCCAGGGCTGTTCCAGAACGACATGGATTTTGTCGTGGCGCTGTACCTGGCGCTGCTGGTGCTGAATGTCTTGGTCCTTGTCTTCCTGCTCTTTGCTACCAAGTCGCTGATCCAGGTGGTGCGCATCCCCAACCGCTTCCTCGGCGTCTGTATCCTGACGCTCAGCTTCGTGGGGGTCTACTCCTTGCGCAACTCCGCCACCGACTGCGTGATGGCGGCGGCCTTCGGCATCCTGGGTTACGTGCTGAAACGCCTGTCGCTGCCTTCGGTGCCGATCATCCTCGGGATGGTTCTGGGCGGCATCATGGAGGTGAAGCTGCGCGCGGGCATGGCACGGGTGAAGGAGCCCTTCGATTTCATCGACCGCCCGGTGGCGTTCATCTTGTTTCTACTCATCATCATCGTTCTGGCGGTCCACATCCTGCGGGTGCTGAAGGACCGGAAAGAACTGAAGGAGGCCGAATGGCAGACCAACCGCTCATCGACAAGCTTCGGCAGCTTGATGTGGCGCCGCAGAAACTCTTTCTTGAAGGATCACGGAAAGAAGGTTCGGGCCAGACACTCGAAGTTGCTTCGCCGGTTGACGGATCTGTTCTGACAACGCTGGCAGGCGCCTCTGCAGCAGATGTCGAAAACGCTGTCGCTTCGGCGCGGCGGGCGTTTGAGGACCGCCGCTGGGCGGGACAGAGCCCCGCCGCACGCAAACAAGTGCTGCACAGGATTGCCGACAGGATCGAGACCGAAGCGGTGGAACTGGCGGTGCTGGGCGTGCGCGACAACGGCACCGAATTCAACATGGCGCTGAAGGCCGAGCCGGGATCGGCGGCGGGCACCTTCCGTTACTATGCCGAGGCGCTGGACAAGGTGGCCGGAGAGGTCGCGCCAACCGCACCGGATGTGCTGGGGCTGGTTCACCGGATGCCGGTGGGGGTGGTGGGCGCCATCGTGCCCTGGAACTTCCCGCTGATGATCGGCGCCTGGAAGCTGGCGCCGGCACTGGCGATGGGCAACTCTGTGGTGCTGAAACCGGCTGAGACCGCTTCGCTTTCTTTGCTCAGGCTGGCTGAGATCTGCACGGAATGCGGGCTGCCGGACGGGGTGCTGAACGTGGTGACGGGCTCCGGCGCGGAAACAGGTGCGGCATTGGCGGCCTCGATGGGTGTGGATGTGCTGGCTTTTACCGGCTCCGGCGCCACGGGCCGCAAACTGCTGGAAGCCTCGGCGCGTTCTAACCTCAAGCGCTGCTATCTGGAACTGGGCGGCAAGTCTCCGAACATCGTCTTTGCGGATGCACCGGATCTGGCCAAAGCTGCTAAAGTGTCGGCTGCAGGTATTTTCCGCAATTCGGGCCAGGTCTGCGTCGCAGGCTCGCGGCTTTTGGTCGAGGCCTCCATTCACGACGAATTTGTCGAGATGCTGAAGGCCGAGACCGAGGCATTGCGGGTTGGCGATCCGTTGGATCTGGGCACGCAGGTTGGCGCGGTGAATTCCGAAACCCAGCTGCGCCAGAACCTGTCTTTCATGGACATTGCGCGGGCTGAGGGCGGGCAGGTGATTTCGGGCGGCACGCGCATTCTGGAAGAGACTGGCGGCACCTATATGGCGCCGGCCATCGTCACCCGTGTGGCCCGCGATCACGCACTGTTCCAGCGCGAGGTCTTCGGGCCGGTGCTGGCAGTGACCAGTTTCGAGACCGAGGAAGAAGCGCAGAGCCTAGCCAACGCTACCGACTATGGCCTCGCCGCAGGAGTGTGGACCGCAAATCTGTCCCGCGCGCACCGGATGGTGGCGGGCATCCGCGCGGGCGTTGTGCATGTGAACACCTATGGCGGTTCAGACAATACTGTACCGCTGGGCGGCGTCGGCCAGTCCGGCAACGGGCATGACAAATCGCTTCATGCGCTGGATAAATACACCGACCTGAAGACCGCTTGGATCCAGCTCTAAGGCAGATTTTGCGAGGCAAAACCTGCGGCCTCCGGCGGGAGTATTTGGGGAAAGATGAAAGGGCTTTTGTGCTTCAGGGCGCAGGCCGCAGGGAGAACGGGACATGACGAGCAAGACCATTCTGGTTGCCGGAACCTATGACACCAAGGACGATGAGCTGGGATATCTGGCAGAGGTGATCCGCGGACAGGGCGGCGGGGTGCTGACCATGGATGTGAGCGTGCTGGGGGATCCCAGCCAGCCGACGGATGTCAGCAAGCACGAGGTGGCTGAGGCCGGTGGCAGTTCGATCCAGGCGGCGATCGGCACCGGTGACGAGAATACTGCCATGCAGATCATGGGAGCTGGCGCCGCGGCCAAGGCGCTGGAGCTGTACCGGGAGGGGCGCATTGATGGAGTGATTGTGCTGGGCGGCACCATGGGCACCGACTTGGCGCTGGACATGTGCGCGGCACTTCCGGTGGGGGTGCCCAAGTACATTGTCTCAACCGTTGCGTTTTCGCCGCTGATGCCGCCGGAGCGTATGCCGGCCGATGTGCAGATGATCCTTTGGGCAGGCGGGCTTTACGGTCTGAATTCGATCTGCAAAGCCTCGCTCAGCCAAGCCGCCGGTGCGGTTCTGGGGGCCGTCCGTGCCGTGGAGCCGCCTAAAAGAGACCGGCCTTTAATCGGCATGACCTCCTTCGGGAAAACAGTTCTGCGTTATATGGTGACGCTGAAACCTGCCTTGGAGGACCGCGGGTTTGAGGTTGCCGTGTTCCACGCCACTGGCATGGGTGGGCGGGCGTTCGAAAGCCTGGCTGCGGAGGGCGCCTTTGCTGCGGTGATGGACTTTGCCCCCCAAGAGATTTCCAACCACCTGTTCGGAGGGCTGTCGGCGGGGGCGGACCGGATGACCAATGCCGGGAAATCCGGCACGCCGCAGCTGGTGGCGCCGGGCTGCTACGACCTGGTGGACTTTGTTGGCTGGCAAGAAACCCCTGCACAGTTGCAGGGGCGCGAGACCCATGCCCACAACCGGCTCCTCACCTCTGCCATGCTGCATGCGGGGGAACGGCGGCAGGTGGCGCAGGCCATTTGCGGCAAGCTCGCCCTTGCGACGGCGCCAGTTGCCCTGCTGCTGCCGGCAGGCGGCTGTAATGAATGGGACCGCCCCGGTGCTCCGCTGCATGATGCCGCGGGGCTGGAGACTTTCTGCTCGCAAATGCGCGCATCCTGCCCGGAGAATGCGGTGCTCCATGATCTGGAGTGTCACATCAATGATCAGGCTTTCACGGATAAGGTGTTGGAAATTCTCGATGAATGGGCCGCGCAGGGCGTGGTGCAGCCAGCCTGAGCGCAGCCCGGTTTGACTTGGGCCAATCATGCCGGGTTGTGGAGTTTCAAAAGTTCACTTTTCTACTTAAGTTTGTTACATCATGCCTGCGGGCTGGATGAAGCACCCCCGCGTCTGCCGACGCGGGGTTTGCCATTGCCTGCGAAATTTCTGGCTTGGCGTCTTGTTGCGCGCCGTGCCTAATCGAAAAGGGGACGGGCACAGGCCAAACGGCCCCCGGAAGAGAGAGGATAACCGGATGAGTGAAGCCATTGCATATGAACGGGTAGGAGAGATCGCCGTTCTGAAGGCACAGAACCCGCCCGTGAACGCGCTGGGGATCGACGTGCGCAGGGGGCTTCTCACCGGGATCGAGCGCGCTGAAAGCGAAGGTGCCCGGGCGGTGCTGATCTATGGCGAGGGCAGGACCTATTTTGCGGGCGCCGATATCCGCGAGTTTGGCAAGCCGCCGCAGGAGCCCTATCTGCCTGGGCTGTGCGGCCGGATCGAAGCGTCGCCTCTGATCGTGGTCTCTGCCATGCACGGTACTGCCTTGGGGGGCGGGCTGGAGGTGGCCTTGGCCTCGCATTACCGGATAGCGGTGCCATCGGCGAAAATGGGGCTGCCCGAGGTGAACCTGGGTATCCTGCCTGGAGCGGGCGGGACCCAGCGGCTGCCGCGGCTTGCGGGAACTGAAGCGGCGCTGGAGATGATCACCAGCGGCCGTCATTTTTCCGCTGCTGAGGCGCTGGAGAAAGGCATCATTGACCGGATCGCCGAGGGTGAACCGCGCGACATCGGCCTGGCCTATGTGCAGGAGCTGCTGGAACAAGGCGTTTCGCGCCGGGCGGTGGCGGAGATGCCTGCACCGGAGGCCGTGGATTTCGACGCCGTTTATGAGGCGACGCTGAAGAAAGGCCGGGGCCAGATGTCCCCGGCCGCCGCCGTGCGGGCGGTGCAGGCGGCAGTGGAAGCGGAGAGTTTCGAGGCAGGTCTCAGGCGCGAGCGCGAACTCTTCATGGAGCTGATGGAGTTGGATCAGCGGCAGGGGCTGATCCATGCGTTCTTCTCGGAACGCGCGGTCAGCAAGCTGCCGGAACTGGAAAGCGCCGCGCCCCGTGAGGTTGCCGCAATGGGGGTGATCGGCGGCGGCACCATGGGGGCGGGCATCGCCACTGCGGCACTGCTGGCCGGGCTGCAGGTGGTGCTGGTCGAGATGACGGAAGAGGCGGCGGCTGCCGCCCGCGGCAGGATCGAGGGCAATCTGCAAGGTGCTCTGAACCGGGGCAAGGTCACTCAGGCGCAATATGATCAGCTGACCGGCGAGGCGCTTACCGTGGCCACAGATTATGCGGCGCTGGGGCAGGCGGATTTGGTGGTCGAGGCCGTGTTCGAAGACATGGAGGTGAAGCGCGAGGTCTTCGGCAAGCTGGACGCACATTGCAAGCCCGGTGCAGTGCTGGCGACCAATACCTCTTATCTGGATGTGGATGAGATCGCCGCGGCTACGTCGCGCCCTCAGGATGTGATCGGCCTGCATTTCTTTTCACCCGCGCATGTGATGAAGCTGCTGGAAGTGGTCGTGGCTAAGCGGACCGCGCCGGAGGTGCTGGCCACCGGATTCGCCCTTGGCAAGCGGTTGAAAAAGGTCGCGGTGCGCTCTGGTATCTGCGACGGGTTCATCGGCAACCGGATTATGAACGCCTACCGCAAGGCTGCGGAATATGTGGTGCTGGACGGGGCCTCGCCTTTTCAGGTGGATAAGGCGGTGACCGGTTTTGGCTTCCCGATGGGGCCCTTTGCGATGGGCGATCTGGCCGGGCTGGATATCAACTGGGCCGCCCGCAAACGCCGCGCGCCGGATCGCGATCCGCGGGAACGGGTGCCGCGGTTCTACGAGATGCTCTGTGAAGGCGGTGATTTCGGTCAGAAGACCGGCAGGGGCTTTTACGTCTACCAAGACGGCAAGCGCGGCGGCGTGCCCAACCCGCAAGTGGCGGAGCTGATCGCCATGGACCAGGAGCAGCAAGGAGTAACGCCGCGGGAGTTCTCGGATGCAGAAGTTCTGCGCCGCTACATGTGCGCCATGGTCAATGAGGCAGCCAAGGTGGTGGGCGAAGGAATTGCCCGGCGCCCGCTGGATGTCGATATGGTGATGCTGTTCGGCTATGGCTTCCCGCGCTTTTGGGGCGGTCCGCTGAAATGGGCCGACCTGCAGGGGCTTGAGGGCATCCTCGCGGATATCAAGGCCTATGCGTCAGAAGATGCGTTCTTCTGGCAGCCCGCGCCTTTGCTGGAGCAGCTGGCAGCAGATGGCAGGACTTTCGGCGATTTGAACAAGAGCGCCTGAGGCAGGGGCATGCGCCCTTCTGGCCCGTCGAGGGCCATCAGGGCGCGGCCCGGCTTAGCCGGGCTGATCGCAGAACGCTGGCCGTTTCACGAAGAAGCGCCGCGCAGAGCGCGGCGCCTGGCCCAACAAGAGCGGCGCATCTTTGATGTGCCAGGTGATTGGCGGGAGCGCCCCGGTTCAGATCCGAATCAGGTCCAGGTGCCTTCGGTGGCGGCACGGATCTTGCGGATGTTTCCGCCATAGACCTCGGGCTTGTCCACCGAACCGCCCTTGAACACCGCGGAGCCTGCGACCAGCACATCAGCGCCGGCTGCAGCAACCAGCGGTGCGGTAGAGGGATCGACGCCGCCGTCGATCTCGATATGCACTGGGCGGTCGCCGATCATCGAGCGCAGGCGGCGGATCTTGGCTGTCATGTCGATGAACTTCTGGCCGCCAAACCCCGGGTTTACGGTCATCACGCAGACAAGGTCGGTCAGGTCCAAAAGGTGCTCCACCGCTTCCGCCGGGGTGCCGGGGTTCAGCGCGACACCTGCCTTCATGCCGGCAGCCCGGATGGCCTGCAGGGTACGGTGGATATGCGGGCCTGCCTCGATATGGGCGGTCAGAACGTCGGCACCGGCATCGGCATAGGCCTCGATATAGGGATCGACTGGCGCAATCATCAGATGCACGTCCATCACTGTCTTCACATGCGGCCGGAACGCTTTCACCGCCTGCGGGCCAAAGGTGAGGTTTGGCACGAAATGCCCGTCCATCACATCCACATGCACCCAGTCGGCGCCCTGGGCTTCGATGGCCTGGATCTCCTGGCCGAAATTGGCGAAATCGGCGGAGAGGATCGAGGGCGCGATCTTGATCTTGCGGTCAAAGGACATCTGGCAGCTTCCTTCAGCAAAAGGGAATGAGGAGTTGGGATGCCATATAGACCCTGCTGCCCGGTCTGGACAGGGTGAATGTCACCCGGGTCTGCTTCGCGCACCCTAGGATTGCATTTGGCGCCGTTACAAAACTTTCACGGCGGTGACACACAGGGTTTGAGCAAGGCCGCTAGTCAGTTCCCGAGCCAAGAGGGAGCACCAGCCGTGCTGCGCATTGACAGACTGACCAAGAGGTTCGGCAATAAGACCGCAGTGGACGCGGCCACGCTGGACATCGACAAGCCCTGTATGATCGGCATCATCGGCCGTTCGGGCGCCGGTAAATCCACCCTGCTGCGGATGATCAACCGGCTGGAGAACGCTTCCGAGGGGCGGATCCTGTTTGCAGACTGCGACGTCACCCAGCTGAAGGGCAAGGACAGGCGCGCCTGGCAATCCGATTGCGCGATGATCTTCCAGCAGTTCAACCTGGTGCCGCGGATGGATGTGGTGTCCAACGTGCTGCACGGCACCTTGAACCGCCGCAACGTGATGGCCACGCTGTTCAATCTCTATCCGATGGAGGATATTCACAAGGCCATCGACATCCTCGACCGCCTTGGTATCGCAGAACACGCCGCCAAGCGCGCCGAAGCCCTGTCGGGCGGCCAGCAGCAGCGGGTGGCGATTGCCCGGGCGCTGATGCAGGATCCGAAAATCATCCTGGCGGATGAGCCGATTGCCTCGCTGGATCCGATGAACGCCCAGACCGTGATGGAAGCGCTGCGCCGCATCCACGAGGAAGACGGGCGCACCGTCATTGCAAACCTGCACACACTGGACACCGCGCGCCGCTATTGCGACCGGGTGGTCGGCATGCGCGACGGCCGTATCGTCTTTGACGGGCTGCCCGAGCAGCTGACCACCGGTGTGGCGCGCGAGATCTATGGCGCCGGAGAGGGGTTCTCCGAGGCGGCCACCTCGACCGAAATCGAAACGCTGGAGAAGGCACAGCCCCTGCGGGCCGCCATCCCTGCCGAGTGACCCCGAATTGCTTTCATCTTTCCGGAGAGCTGCTCTCCGGAAGACCAAACCGGAGAGACTTGAGATGAAAAAGCTGATTGCTGCAGCGCTGGCAACCACCGCGCTGACCGCCCCCGTTGCGGCCGAAGAAATCACGGAATTCCGCATCGGTATCCTGGGCGGCGAAAATGCCCAGGACCGGCTGAGCAAGCAGGAATGCCTGCGCGAACAGACCGAGGAGCTGCTGGGTGTCGAGACCAAACTGTTTGCCCCGGCTGACTACAACGGTGTGATCCAGGGCCTGTTGGGCGGCACCATCGATATGGCCTGGCTGGGCGCGTCCGGCTATGCCAAGACTTATCTGTCCGACCCCAAAGCGGTTGAACCGGTTCTGGTCAAGGTGAACACCGACGGCAGCTATGGCTATTATTCCATCGGCTTTGCCCGCAAGGACAGCGGCGTTGCATCGCTGGAAGACCTGAAAGGCAAGACCTTCGGCTTTGGCGATCCGAACTCCACCTCGGGCTACCTGATCCCGTCGATCGAAATTCCGCAGGTGACCGGCGCCACCATGGACTCCGGCGACTACTTTGGCGAGGTCAAGTTCACCGGCGGCCATGAGCAGGCAATCGTAGCAGTGGCCAACGGCGACGTGGATGGCGGCGTCAGCTGGGCCGATGGCCTGGGCGAGTGGGAAGATGGCTACAACTCGGGCGCCTTGCGCCGCGCGGTTGACGCAGGCCTGGTTGACATGAATGACATGGTCGAAATCTGGAAATCGGCTCCGATCCCGGAAGGCCCGTTTGTGCTGCGCACTGAGCTGCCCGAAGACGTGAAAGTCAAGATGACCGGCCTCTTGGCCTCGATGAATTCGATCGACCCGGATTGCATGTACAACGTGCTGGGCGGTGAATTGAAGGGCCTGATGCCGATCACCCACGACGCCTATGAAGTGATCATTGAAGCCCGCAAACTGAAATCCCAGTAATTTCAAACCAGCACTCATTGAACTGTGCTCTGCGGGGTTCCGGACTTTCCCCGGGCCCCGCAATTTCCCTGAGGGCGGCAGTTGCCGTCATGACAGCAACACCAGGACCCCTACATGGCAGATCTGACGGCAGCCCGGCCGGCGGTGGACGAGATCCGGGAAAATTACACCGCCCATATTCAGCGCAAGCGGCTTTACGGCGGCATTCTTCTTGCGGTCTTCACGGCGCTCATGGCGGCAGGTTTCCGCACCGCGGACAGCCGCAACGCTGGGTCCTTTGCCGACGGGTTCACCCGGGTTTTCGACTATCCTGCGGAGGTGCTGGCAGAGGCGGCAGAAAAGGCGTCCCAGCTTCCCGGGCATCTGGTACGTTTTTTCCCGGCCCTGGTGGAGACGCTGAACATCGCTGCTGCGTCGACGCTGGTCGGCGCGGTGTTCGGAACTTTGCTGTCGCTGCTGGCCACCCGCGGCATGGCGCCATGGCCCGCGCTGATCCCGCTGTTCCGCCGCATCAGCGACATCTGCCGTGCCATCCCGGAAATTGTCATCGCGCTGGTGCTGATCTTTGTCCTTGGAGGCGGCCCGGTGCCCGCGATGATTGCCATTGCCATCCACACAGCGGGCGCGCTGGGCAAGCTGTTTTCGGAAGTCAATGAAAATGCTTCGCTGAAACCGGTTGAGGGCCTTTCCTCCGTTGGCGCCACCTGGGCGCAGCGGATGGCGCTGGGCGTGATCCCGCAGGTCGGCCCCAACTATGTAAGCTATGCGCTCTTGCGCTTTGAAATCAACATCCGCGCCTCTGCCATCCTCGGCTTCGTCGGTGCGGGCGGTATCGGTTACGAGCTGAAAAACGCCATGTCCTGGGGGCAGGGGCGCTACGATGAAGCCGCCGCGATTTTCCTCCTGCTATTCATTACCATCGTCGCCGTCGACCAGGTGTCCGGCCTCTTGCGTGACCGTCTGACCCATGGAGCGAAGGCATGACCAGTTTTGATACCAATTTGCCTCCGGCAGAGCTGAAGCTGAACATGTCGCGGCTGTTCCGGAGGAAACAGTTGACGGGTTTTGCCTTGCCGGCCGCGGTACTGGCCTATCTGGCCTATGTGTTCCTGGCGTTCGACGTTCCGGGACTGTGGGAAAAGGCAAACCTGGAGAATGCAAAGACCCTGGTCAGCGACAGCTACAGCTACAAGACCCACGTGACCCGCGACAACCGCAGCGGTGCCCTCTCGGTCGCCATTGAGGGTGAGCGCAAGGGCGCCTATCCGGACGGCGTGTCGCCGGACTGGGTAGACTTGGGTGAAACCACCGTGATTGACCTCGAGGACGGCCATCTGGTCACCTTTGGTCCTCACACCATTGAATACATGATCCCCGGTTACGGTCTGGTGCGGGCAACGCCCAACCGCCGTGCGGGCGTGCAGGCCGAACTGCCGCCAGGGGAGGTGCCGGACTGGGTCAGCGTCTCCAAGAATTGCCTGGCAGTCAAAACCGGGGCCGGACGCCTGACCGTCACCCGCAACCGGGCGGAAGTGTTCCGCTATTTCGCGGGCTGGGAGCTGTTTTTCTTTACCCTCGACAGCCCGTACTACGGCATGGGGGCAGGGGAGCTGCTGCAGCGCGCCGCCACCGGCGAGGGTGGCGCCATTTTCCAGGACTTCTGGACCAACAAGATGTGGCGCCACCAGGATGTGGCCTGGGCAATTGCCGAAACCCTGCTGATGGCCTTCCTTGGCACTATCGGCGCCGGCATTATCGCGCTGCCGCTGGCCTTTGTTGCGACCCGCAACTTCATGCCCGTTAGGACTTTGCGTTTTGCCATGCGCCGGCTGTTCGACTTTGTCCGCGGCGTCGACTCGCTGATCTGGACCGTGATCCTGGCCCGCGCCTTTGGCCCCGGCCCGCTGACCGGCGCGCTGGCGATCCTGGTGACGGACACCGGCACCTTCGGCAAGATCTTCTCCGAGGCGCTGGAGAACGTTGACCGGAAACAGATCGAAGGTGTTGCCTCAACCGGCGCCAAACCAGTGCAGCGCTACCGTTTCGGGGTAATCCCGCAGATCACACCGGTGCTGCTGAGCCAGCTGCTCTATTTCCTGGAATCCAACACCCGTTCCGCCACCATTATCGGCGCCATCACCGGCGGCGGGATCGGGCTCTTGCTGACCCAGGCGATCATCACCCAGAAGGATTGGGAGGAAGTGGCCTATTACATCACCCTAATCATCCTGATGGTGATGCTGATGGACTGGTTCTCCGGCTGGCTGCGCCGCCGCCTGATCAAGGGCGAGGGCGGCAAAGCCAAACGCAAGCCGCGGAAAGCAGAGGGCGAAGCCTTCCTGCTGCCCTGACCTTGCCCCAGCTTTCTGAGGAGGACCGACAATGGCCCGATTGCAGGCTGAAGAGCCGCTTATTCATCCAGATTGCACCATCATTGGAAGCAGCTTTGGCGCCTATGTGGAAATCGGGGCTGGCACCCGTGTCGCAAACTCAGTGGTCGGAGATTACAGCTATTGCGACAGGACCTGTGACATTGCCAACGCAGAGATCGGCAAGTTCGCCAATATTGCCAGCTGCGTGCGGATCGGTGCCACGGACCACCCGATGGAGAAGGCGTCGCTGCATCATTTTCTCTACCGTTCGGCAAGCTACTGGGATGATGCGGAGGATGATGCGGAGTGGTTTAACCGCCGCGCCGGGCGCACGGCCCGTATCGGCCATGACACCTGGATTGGCCATGGGGCGATGATCAAGCCAGAGGTGACCATCGGGCATGGCGCTGTCGTGGCCTCAGGCGCCATCGTGACCAAGGACGCAGCACCTTACACCGTCATTGGCGGCAACACCGCCAAAGTGATCCGCCGCCGCTATCCTGAAGCGGTTGCCGAGCAGATGATGGACCTGGCTTGGTGGAACTGGAGCCACGAAGCCCTGCGCGCCGCGCTGCCGGACTTTCGCACATTGCGGGCAGAAGAATTCCTTGAGAAGTACTCTTGATCCGGCAGGCAAATGCTCCCGTCTGCTGCTGCACATTCATAGAATGTGCGTCACAGTTGGGCGTGGCGCCGCTGCGCGGCGAGTACAGTTTTCTGAGAAGCGCTTCAGGGGCAGGTATGCCCTGAAGCGCTATTTCTGTTCTTAGGTTTGCCATCCCCGCCTCAAGGGTGAACGGCGCTGGGTGCCGCCGCTTTGCGGCCCGTGACCCGCGGCTGGCAGGGGTCAGGCGGCGCCTGCGTCGACCAGTTGGGTAGCAATGCCTAGGAAGACCTTGCCTTGGGAACTGCCGGGTTTGGCGGCCACAATCGGCGTGCCATTGTCGCCAGCCAGGCGCACGTCCAGATGCAGCGGAACCTCGCCCAGCAGCGGCACGTTCAGTTTTTGCGCTTCCTGTGCCACGCCGCCGTGGCCGAACACATGCTCCTCATGGCCGCAGTTGGAGCAGATGTGAGTGGACATGTTCTCGATCATACCCAGAACCGGCACGTTCATCTTGCGGAACATGTCGATGCCCTTGCGGGCGTCGATCAGCGCCACGTCCTGCGGCGTGGAGACCACGATGGCCCCGTCCACATGCGTCTTCTGCGCCAGCGTCATCTGCACGTCGCCGGTGCCGGGCGGCAGGTCGACGATGAGCACATCCAGCTCGCCCCATTGCACTTGCAGCAGCATCTGCTGCAGCGCGCCCATCAGCATCGGACCTCGCCAGATCACCGCCTGATCTTCGCCGGTCATCAGCCCCATCGACATCATGGTGACGCCGTGGTTGCGCAAGGGCAGGATGGTCTTGCCATCCGGGCTTGCAGGGCGGCCGCTGACACCCAGCATTTTGGGCTGCGAAGGGCCATAGACGTCGGCATCGAGCAGCCCGACCTTACGCCCCTGCATCGCCAGCGCGCAGGCGAGATTGGCTGAGACGGTGGACTTGCCAACCCCTCCCTTGCCCGAGGCCACCGCCAGGATCCGTGCCACGCCGGGCACCTTCTGGGGCGCCTGCTGCTGCTGGGCCTGCGCCGATTTCTTCGGTTTCAGGTCCGGCGGCGCTTTCTCTGAATGGGCAGTCAGCATGGCAGAAACCTTCTCCACGCCGGACAGAGCAGCCACCGCGGCATCTGCCTTGTCGCGCACCGGTCCATAGGCCTCGGCCTTGCCCGGATCGATCTCCAGCACAAAACGTACAGTGCTGCCCTCGACGGTCACCGCGCGGGCAATGCCTGCACTGACAATATCTGCGCCGCTGACGGGATCGGCGATGGATTTGAGCGCCTTGAGGACGGTTTCGCGGGTGACGGTCACGCCGGTCTCCTGTAGCTGGTCATGTCTTGCGGGCAGTTGTGGCGTAATTCGGCGCCGCGCGCCAGCCGTCCGGCGGGCGGAGTTTGATATTCCGTATCCTGGAGACAGGTTTTTCGCGAACTGGCCCGTTGGCGGGGCGGGCTGCTGCCGCGAAACGCAACAGCGCCGCGCATCAGCGCGGCGCCCGGCCCAACGGGAGGAGGCCCATTTTGGGCCGGACGACGGGCGGGAGAGCCCTGTCAGCTGGCCAGTGCCACCTCGGCGGAACGCATCACGTCTCCGATGTGCCGGCCGGTATCGGCCATCCGGTTGGAAAAACCCCACTCGTTGTCATACCAGCTGACCACCCGGACCAGCCCGTCGGCGGTGACGGCGGTCTGTGCTGCGGCGAAACAGCTGGAATGCGGGTTGTGATTGAAGTCAACCGAAACCAGCGGATCTTCTTCATAGGAAAGGATACCTTCCAGCCTGTTTCCGGCAGCTGCCTTGACCGCAGCATTGACCGCCTCGGCCGTGGCAGCCCGCTCCGGCACAAAGCTCAGATCCACCACCGAGACATTGGCCGTCGGAACCCGGATCGCCGACCCCTCCAGCCGCCCCTTCAAATGCGGCAGCACCTCGGAAATCGCCCGCGCGGCCCCAGTGGAAGTCGGTATCATTGACAAGGAGGCCGCCCGCGCGCGGTAGAGGTCCTTGTGGCTGGCATCATGGGTAGGCTGGTCGCCGGTGTAGGCGTGGATCGTGGTCATATAGCCTGTCTTGATGCCAAAGGCCTCATCCAGCACCTTCGCCAGCGGCGCCAGGCAGTTGGTGGTGCAGGAGGCGTTGGAGACAATCACGTCTTCTACGGTCAGATCCAAATGGTTGACGCCGTAGACCACAGTGCGGTCCGCATCCTTGCCCGGCGCCGAGATCAGCACCCGCTTGCTGCCGTTCTGCAAATGCCGCGCTGCCTGCTCGCGGGCAGTGAACAGCCCAGTGCATTCATAGGCGATGTCAACGTCCTGCCAAGGCAGCTCCTCCGGATTGCGGATGGCGCTTAGCCGGATGCTGTGATGGCCCACCCGGATCAGATCGCCGGCCAGAAACACCGGGACCTGCAGGCGCCCGTGAACGCTGTCGTATTTCAGCAGATGCACCAGAGTCTCCGGTGGCGACAGATCATTGATAGCCACCACTTCGATATCCTCGGCGCCGCTTTCCAGCAGGGCGCGCAGCACCCCGCGTCCAATCCGCCCGAATCCGTTGATTGCGATCTTCAATGCCATGCCTCACCTCCAGCAGCTGCACCGGAAGTGATTCCGGTATCGATAACGGTTGCGATACCGATAACGCTAACGGAGGCCTAAATCAACCCCTCCGCATCCGGCCGGCCCCTTGCAGCCGCTCTCAAACTGCAGGAGCATGGGCACATGACGAAGAAACTGCTGCTGAAAGACGTTGCCCGCTTGGCCGGGGTCAGCGAGATGACTGCCTCCCGCGCCTTGCGCGGCGCACCTGACGTCTCTGCCAAAACCAAGGCGAAAATCGAGGAAATCGCCCGCTCTCATGGCTATGTGCCGAACCGGATTGCCGGCTCCTTGTCCTCGCAATCGGTCAACCTGGTGGCGGTGGTGGTCCCGTCGCTCAACAGCTTTGTCTTCCCCGAGGTGCTATCGGGCATTTCCGCCGTTCTCAAGGACAGCCCTCTGAAACCTGTGGTCGGGATTTCCGGCTATGACCTGGAGGAAGAAGAGAGCGTCATTCGCGAAATGCTGAGCTGGCGCCCCTCCGGCCTGATCGTGGCGGGGCTCGAACATACCGAATCCACCCGGCGGATGCTGCAGCAAGCGGACTGCCCGGTGGTTGAAGTGATGGATGTGGACGGCGACCCGGTGCGCCACTGCGTCGGTATTTCGCATCTGCAAGCAGGCCGCGACATGGCGGCGCAGATCCTGGCCCGTGGCTACCGCAGGATTGGCTTCATCGGCACCAAGATGCCGCAGGACTTCCGCGCCCGGAAGCGTTTTGACGGGTTCACCGACGGGCTGGCGTCACAAGGCGTGACGCTTGCGGACCTTGAACACTACGCGGGCGAAAGTGCGATTCAGACTGGCCGGCAGCTCACCGCCCAGATGCTCGCGCGCAGCCCGGACCTGGACTGCATTTACTACTCCAGTGACGTGATGAGCGTCGGCGGGCTGATGCATTGCCTGGCGGCAGAGCTGTCGGTGCCCGGCGATATCGCCTTGGCTGGCTTCAACAATCTGCAGATCCTGCAGGGCCTGCCGCAGCAGCTGGCCACCACCGACGCCTGCCGCCGCGAAATCGGCGAACGCGCTGCCGGTATCATCCTGCAATCGCGTCAGGTGGCCGGGGCAGAAGGGCTGGTCTTTGATCAGCTCCGCCCGGCGATCAGCCTGGGTGAGACCCTATGATTTATTTCGACCTGAGAAAAGAGGAGTAGAAACAGGTGATTAGACTGGGAGTGAACGCAGGCGCCCGCTTTCCTGTGGCTTTATGGCCCGGCATCGGGCAGCCTGAAGCAAGCCAGTTTAGTCTAGCCAAACAGGAGAACGCGCCCAGATGCCCCAGTACAACGACATGTTCGAGCTGTCCGTCGAGGATATGGAACTGATCGAAACTGCGCTGCAGACCACCAGGGACAGCCTGTCCGAGGCGCAGCCTGAACCCGGCAGCAGCGACGAAGAAACTCTGCGCCGAGTCCACGAACTTCTGGGCCGCCTGCATAATCAGAAAATTTTCTATTACCCAAAGGACAAGGTCTACGTCAGCGGCTGACTGCAAGGCCTGGCAATGAAAAAGCGCTCCCCGCCGGACGGGGAGCGCTGAAAGTTCTCAAGGAAGTTTGCCTCACATCGCCGCCTTGAACAGCTGGGTTAGGTTTTTTTCGTTGAGATTGATGGGGTTTCCGCCGCATGAGGGGTCTGTTGCGGCGTCTTTTGCGAGGGCGGGGATGGCGTCTTCGGTGACGCCGAGACCGGACAGGCGGCGGGGGATGGCGAGGCTGTCGTTGAGCTCCTGCACAAAGGCGCGGAAGCCGTCGAAGCCGCCTGCGATGCCCAAGTATGCCGCCGCCATATTGAAGCGGTCCGCAATCGCCGGCGCGTTGAACTCCAGGACGCTGGGCATGCAGACCGCGTTGGTGGTGCCGTGGTGGGTGTTGAACTGGGCGCCGATGGGATGGCTCATCGCGTGGATCGCGCCAAGCCCCTTCATGAAGGCGGTGGCGCCCATGGCCGCGGCGCTCATCATCTGGGCGCGGGCCTCGATGTCCGTCCCATCCGCATAGGCGCGCGGCAGGTAGTCCTTGACCAGCCGCATGCCCTCCAGCGCGATGCCCTGGGACATCGGGTGGTAATGCGGGCTGCTGAACGCCTCGACGCAATGGGCAAAGGCGTCCAAGCCAGTGCCCGCGGTGATGAACTTGGGCATGCCGACGGTCAGTTCGGGATCGCAGATCACCACCGCGGGCAGAACTTTCGGGTGGAAGATGATCTTTTTGGCGTGGCTGACACTGTCGGTGATCACGCTGGCGCGGCCCACTTCGGAGCCGGTTCCGGCAGTGGTCGGCACCGCGATGATCGGCGCGATGGCATCAGCATCGGCGCGGGTCCACCAGTCGCCGATATCCTCAAAATCCCACACGGGCCGGGTCTGGCCTGCCATGAAGGCAACCATCTTGCCGAGATCCAGGCCGGAGCCGCCGCCAAAGGCAATCACCCCGTCATGGCCGCCGGCCTTGTAGGCGGCGACGCCTGCGTCCAGGTTCTTCTCATTCGGGTTCGGGTCGACCTCCGAGAACATCGCCCGGCCCAGGCCCGCGGCCTCCAGGATGTCGAGCGTCGATTGGGTGACCGGCAGATCGGCCAGCCCCTTGTCGGTGACCAGCAGCGGGCGTTTGATGCCCGCGGCGGCGCAGGCCTCAGCCAGTTCCTTGATGCGGCCGGCGCCGAATTTGATTGCGGTCGGGTAGGACCAGTTTCCAACGAGAGACATGAGGGTGTTCCTGTGTTGATGCCGGGGAGGGGGCGCTGCCCCCGCTTGCCTGGCGGCAAGCCCCCCGGAGTATTTCCGGAAAGATGAAAGCCGGTCAGCCGGTGCGTTTCTTCAGGTGATAGCTCTTCGGGCGGGTCAGGTTGTGGTAGCCGATCACCGACAGGCCGCCGCCGCGGCCGGTGTCCTTGCAGCCGGTCCAGCACAGGCCGGGATCCAGATAGTCGGCGCGGTTCATGAACACGGTGCCGGTCTCGATCCGGTCGCCCACGGCCTGGGCCCGCTCCACATCGCGGGTCCAGAGCGAGGCGGTGAGGCCGAAGTCGCTGTCGTTCATCAGCCGGATGGCTTCTTCGTCCGACGACACCTTCATGATGCCCGCCACCGGGCCAAAGCTTTCCTCGCGCATCACCCGCATATCGTGGGTGACACCGGTCAGGATCTGCGGCGTGAGGTAAGCGCCGCCGTCGTCCTCGGCGAAGGGTGCGATATGGGCCACGGCACCTGCGGCCACCGCCTCGGCAATCTGGCCGCGCACCTCTTCGGCAAAGCGCACATTGGCCATCGGGCCGATGGTGGTCTCCGCCTCCAGCGGGTTGCCCAGCTTGTAGCCTTGCACGATGGCAATGGCCTTCTCCAGAAAGGCGTCATAGAGGCTCTCGTGCACATAGATCCGCTCGATGCCGCAGCAGCACTGGCCGGAGTTGAACATGGCGCCGTCAATCAGCGTGTCCACGGCTGCGTCCAGGTCCGCGTCCTCCATCACATAGCCCGGATCCTTGCCGCCCAGTTCGGTGCCGACGCCGGTGAAGGTGCCCGCCGCGGCGCGCTCCATCGCCTGGCCGCCGCCCACCGAGCCGGTGAAGTTCACGAAGTTGAACGCGCGTGCTGCGATCAGCTCCGAGGTGGTGCCGTGATCCAGGAAAACATTCTGGAACACATCCTGCGGCACGCCTGCGCCGTGGAAGGCCTGTGCCATCCGCTCGCCCGCGAGAAGCGTCTGGGTCGCGTGTTTCAGCACCACCGCATTGCCGGCAATCAGTGCCGGCGCCACGGTGTTGATCGCAGTCATATAGGGGTAGTTCCAGGGCGCCACCACAAACACCACCCCATGCGGCAGCCGCTTGATGTAGCGTTTGAAGGTCTCGTCCTCGCCGGCCTCAATGTCTGCGAGCGCTTCCTCTGCGATCTGCGCCATGTGGCTGGCGCGCTCGTTGAAGCCGCCGAACTCGCCGCCATAGCGCACCGGGCGGCCCATCATATGCGCCAGTTCCGGCACGATCTCGCCGTTCATGGCACCAACGGCGGCCACGCCTGCCATCACCAGATCAATGCGCTCCTGCAACGGCCGCGCTGCCCAGGCGCCTTGCGCCGCCCGTGCCCGTTCCGCCGCCGCAAAGGCGTCCTCGCGCGGCAGCACTTCGCGTTCTGCAAAGACCGATCCGTCAACCGGTGAGATGCATTTCAATACCTGGCCCATCGCCATTCACTCCAGTCCTCGGGGCACGCCGCCCCTGCTTCTTTCTGGTCAAAAATACTCCGGGGTTTGGGGCAGCGCCCCAATCCGCCAGATGCGGGCTCACGCCCGCTCAAATCCACGCGCAATCTCGTAATCGGTGACCACCCGGTCGAAATCCTCGATCTCGACCTCGGCGGCCCGCACATAGTGGTCCACCACATCGTCTCCCAGCGCCGCGCGCAGCATCGCCGAGCCCTTCAGCGCCGCCGCCGCATCGCGCAAGGTGCCGGGGATCATGCCGCTGTCGCCCTGATAGACATCGCCCTTGGCCGGCGGCTGCAGCTCCAGCCCTTCCTCGATGCCGGCGATGCCCGCCGCCAGCATGCCCGCCATCGCCAGATAGGGGTTCATATCCGAGCCCGGGATCCGGCACTCCACCCGGATCGCCTTGGTTCCGTCACCGCACAGCCGGTAGCCCGCGGTGCGGTTGTCCACCGACCAGATGATCCGCGTGGGCGCAAAAGTGCCCTTCATGAAGCGTTTGTAGCTGTTGATGTAGGGCGCCATGAAGGCGGTGTAGTCGGGGGCGTATTTCAAGAGACCCGCCATGTAGTTCTTCATCAGCGCCGACATGCCAAGCGGGTCGCTTTCGTCAAAGAACGCAGGCTTGCCGTCCTGCCACAGCGACTGGTGCACATGGGACGAGGAACCCACTTTGTCATGGCTCCACTTCGGCAGGAAAGTCACTGCATGCCTCTGCTGCTCCGCGATTTCCTTGATTGCGTGTTTGGCAATGGTGTGGAACTCCGCTGTTTCCATCGCCGCGGCATATTTGATGTTCAGCTCCTCCTGGCCGGTTTCCGCCTCGCCCTTGGAGTTCTCGACCGGCAGCCCCGCATCCCACAGATGGTTGCGGATGGGCCGCATCACATGCTCCTCGCGGCTGGTCTGCAGGATGGAGTAATCCTCGTTGTAGCCGGAGATCGGCGCCAGGTCGCGGAAGCCTGAGCGGCGGATCTCGTCAAAGCTTTTCTCAAACAGGAAAAACTCCAGCTCGGTGGCGCACATCGCCTCATAGCCCATCGCCTGAAGCCGCTGCACCTGCCGTTTCAGAATGGCGCGGGGGGAATGCGGAACCTCCTCATGCGTGTGGTGATCCAGCACATCGCACAAGACCATCACCGTGCCCTCCAGCCAGGGCACCGGCCGGAGCGTCGCCAGATCCGGCTTCATCACATAATCGCCGTAGCCTCGCTCCCAGCTGGTGGAGGCATAGCCGTCCGGCGTCGCCATCTCCAGGTCGGTCGCCAGCAGGTAATTGCAGCAATGCGTCTCCTCCCAGGCCCCCGCAACAAAATGACCGGCATGAAACCGCTTCCCCATCAGGCGGCCCTGCATGTCAACAAGGCAAACCAGAACCGTGTCGACCAGGCCGGAGGAAACCTGGGACTTCAAATTTTCGAAGGAGAGCATAGGCAGCCCTTTGCGTCTGGGGCCAAAACTTTACGCAAAAGTTTTGGCAAATTCCTTATTTCAAGGAATTTGGCCCGCTGCGGTGCAAGCCAAATCCTGTGCTTCTTACTGGCGGCTTAGCCGTAGCGGTAGGGCCGGCCGCTTTCTGCATGTCAGCGTTATATTTCTTGAAGATCTCCACAACCTTCGCCTTGGTTTCGGACTCGGCTGCGATCTCGTCCCAGAACTTCACCGCCGCGTCTTCGACCTGCTGCCATTCGTTGTCCGGAATGGTGGTCAGCTTCATCTTGTCGCCGTTCACACGCAAGGACGCTTCGCCGCCCCAGTACCACCACTGGCGGTAATAATGCGACTGGTCGCAGCAGACGCGGAACAGGGTCTGCAGGTCTTCCGGCAACTCGTTCCAGCGGCCCTGGTTGGCAAAGAACGACCCGGCCCAGGCGCCAGAGATGTTGTTGGTCAGGAAGTAGTCGGTCACATCGGCCCAGCCGACGGTATAGTCCTCAGTAATGCCGGACCAGGCGATGCCGTCCAGCTCGCCGGTCTGCACCGCGACCTCGATGTCTTCCCAGGGCAGGGTGACCGGTACCACACCGAACTGCGCCAGGAAGCGGCCTGCGGTCGGGAAGGTGAAGACGCGTTTGCCCTTCAGGTCCGCCAGCGAGTTGATCGGGTCCTTGGTGGCAAAGTGGCAGGGGTCCCAGGCGCCGGCCGAGATATGCTTGACGCCGACCTTGGAGTATTCCGCGTCCCAGATCTCGTTCAGGCCGTACTGGTTGAACAGCACCGGCACGTCCAGCGAGTAGCGCGAAGCAAAGGGGAAGTAGCCGCCGAACACGGTGACCTCGGTGGGCGAGGCCATCGAGTTGTCATCCGACTGCACTGCATCGATGGTGCCGCGCTGCATGGCGCGGAACAGCTCGCCGGTGGGGACCAGCTGATCGGCATAGTAGAGCTCGATCTGCATCCGGTCGCCGGCGATCTTGTTGAACATGTCGATGGCGGGTTTCACCACGTGTTCAGCCAGGGCCGCGCCGGCATAGGTCTGCATCCGCCATTTGATGGTGGATTGTGCCAGCGCCGGGGTGGCCAGCGGTGCCGCCATGGCGCCAACGCCGGCGGACTGCAGAAACTTACGTCTTGTTGTCATAATTTCACTCCTTGTTGAAACATCCGGCCCCTTGGCAGGACTCTTGCTTGGTTATTTTCCGTAGACATATTCCGGCAGCCACAGGGCGATCTGCGGGAAGATCATGATCAGGGCGAGCGCCAGCACCATCACCGCGGCAAAGGGAATGATCGAGACATAGATGTCCTTCAGCCCGATCTCCGGTGGCGCCATCGCGCGCATCAGGAACAGGTTGTAGCCGAAGGGCGGCGTCATATAGGCGATCTGGGTGGTGATCGTATAAAGCACCCCGTACCAGATCAGGTCGAAGCCAAGCGCCCCCACCAGCGGCACATAGAGCGGTGCAACGATCACCAGCATTGCGGTGTCGTCCAGAAAGGTACCCATCACGATGAAACTCAGCTGCATCAGGATCAGGATCATCCAAGGGGAAAGGCCCAGGCGGGTGGTGAACAGGTCCTCAATCGCCTTGACCGCACCCAGACCATCAAAGATCGCGCCAAACGCCAGAGCGGCCAGGATGATCCACATGAACATGCAGGAGATGCCGAGGGTTGAGCGCACCGAGGTTTCAAACACTTCCTTGGTCATCCGCCCCTTCAGCACCGCGGCGATGAAGGCGGTCATGGCGCCAATGGCTGAGCTTTCCACCAGCGAGGTCCAGCCGTTCACGAAAGGCACCATCATCGCGGCGAAGATCGCCAGCGGCAGCACGCCGGAAAACAGCAGGCGGTACTTCTCCTTCATGAAGACATCTCTGTAGAACATTGCGTTCTTGCGGGTCAGAAAGGACAGCACACCCAGCGCAAGCGCCACGCCAAGCGCCGGCTTGGCTTCCATCGCGCTGGTCAGCATCAGCAGCGGCACCAGCACCAGCGCACCCAGTACGATGAAATTCAGACGCAGCGGGTGGTCGGTTACCTGTTCATATTCGGCCAGATCCTCAGGGTGCATGGCGGGGCCAAGATGCGGCTGCATCCGGGCGCGGACATAGATGTAGATGATGAACATGGTGGCCATCAGCAAGCCAGGGATCACCCCCGCCAGCCACAGCTGCCCCACCGGCTGCCGCGCGATCATCGCATAAAGCACCAGCACCACCGAAGGCGGCACCAGGATGCCCAGGCTGGAGCCGGCCTGAATGGTGCCGGTCACCAGAATTTTGTCATAGCCGCGGCGCAAGAGTTCCGGCAGCGCGATGGTGGCGCCGATGGCCATACCTGCGACCGATAGACCGTTCATGGCTGAGATCAGAACCATCAGGCCGATGGTGCCGATCGCAAGCCCGCCCTTTACCGGCCCCATCCAGACATGAAACATGCGGTAAAGGTCGTCTGCGATCTTCAATTCTGACAGCACGTAGCCCATAAAGATGAACATGGGCAGCGTCAGCAGCGGATACCATTTCATCAGCTTCATTGCCGCTGAGAAGGGGATTTCCACACCGCCAGTGCCCCACAACAGCATGCCGGCAACCGCGCCGACAAAGCCGATGGCGCCAAACACCCTCTGGCCGGTCATCAGCATGAGCATCATGCCGGCAAACATCACGATGGCGATCCATTCGTAGGACATCAGATTTCAACTCCGCGCAGGCGTCCGATATCCCGGAACAATTCGGCAAGGCATTGCAGCAGCATCAGGAAGACGCCGAAGCAGAGGATGGTTTTGACAGGCCACAGGAACGGCCGCCAGGCGGTGGAGCTGCGCTCCAGGTAGCCGAGTTTCTCACCCGCCGCGGCGGGGCCTTCGGTCACCAGCGTCTTCAGCAGGTCCCAGAAGAACTGCACCGGCTCCAACCCGAAATAGCCCAGGGAATAAGCCGTGGAACTCAGCGCCCCGTACATCAGGATCACCAGGTAGGTGATCAGGAACAGCACGGTGAAGGCATCCACCAGCGCCTTGGTCTTTGTCGACCAGGCGCCATAGAACAGGTCCATCCGCACGTTTGACCCCATCTGGATCGAATAGGGGCCGCCCAGCACATAGTAGGCAACCATCACAAACTGCGCGGTCTCCAGCGTCCAGAGCGACGGGTTGAAGAAGGTCTTGGAGACCGACGACCACAGCAGCACCCCGATCAGCGCAAAAATCAGATACATGGCAAAGCGGCCGATAAAGCGGTTCATCGCGTCGATGCCGTGGACATAGGCCCGGATTATCTTAGGCATCGGGCCCTCCCTCTGCCGCCAGCTCGGCCAGGGCCGGGCGCAGCAATGTCAGCATTTCCTCAGCCATGGCCTCTTCTTCTTCCGGTGTCTTCACCAGATCGTTGCGGATTTCGATCATCACATTGGCCAGCCCATGGGTCAGCCCGTGGATCTTCAGCGAATGGGTCACCCCGTCTGCCTGCCCATAAGGCTCGTTGCGCGCGATCCGGCGGTGGGGCAGGGCGTCTGCCGCAGCGAGCATCGCATCGGCCAGGCGGGTATCGCTGTCATGCAGGATGCCGATCTCCACTGCCCGTTCCTTGCCGAAATAGACCGGTGTGAAACTGTGCATGGTGACCAGAACGGTTTGCAGCCCGGCCTGTTTGCGGGCTTTGATCACGTCCGCCGCGGCCTCGCAGAATGGAGTGTAGATCGTGTCGACCCGTTCCTGCCGCTCTGCCGCGCCCAGGCCGATGTTGCCGGGCACTGCAACCAGCTCGGACCGGTCGGGCATGGCGCTGGCGGCTTCGGGCGGGCGGTTGCAATCATAAACCAGCCGTGACACCCGGCTGGCCACCAGCGGTGCATCCAGTGCTTTCGACAGATGCAAGGAAACAGCCAGCGCGCCCGGGTCCCAGGCCGCATGGCTCAAACGGTCCTTGGCCCGCAGGCCCAGCCCGTTGTAGCGCGCCGGGATATGGCTGGAGGCATGTTCGCACAGCAGCAGCACAGAGCCGGCGCCGTCACGGTTCACCACCTCCACTGCATCTTCCCGAGCGTGAGAATCGCCCTCTTGCATACCGCGTCTCCCTGCGAATTGGAAAAATCTTTCCATGAAGAGATATTTGTGTCAATATCTTTTCATGTCTGGTTCGGAACAGAGGTTTCTGAAACTTTCTTTTCAGTCCCGGGCCGCGTAAGACTGTATTTGTTCACTGCAGGGATACCCCGTTGACCAAGCCGCCAGCCACCGTCCGCGAATTGATCCGCGAGAATTACTCGTCTCTCACGCAATCGGAACGCAAGTTCGCCAACCTCCTGCTGGAGAATTACCCCGCAGCTGGCCTGGCTTCGATCACCATCGTGGCCGGCAATGCCGAGGTTTCGACCCCCACGGTGGCGCGGATGGTGCAAAAGCTGGGTTTCAAGGGTTATCCGCAATTCCACCAGGCCTTGCTTAAAGAACTGGAGGCCAAGGTCTCCGGCCCGACCAAGCGGCGCGATAACTGGGCGTCGGAGGCGCCCGAAGGCCATTTGCTGAACAGATTTGCACAAGCCGTCACCGACAACCTGCAGCAGACGTTTTCCAACATCGACTCTGCTCAGTTCGACGCCGCGGTGCATCAGCTCGCCAATACGGACGGGCGGCTCTATGTAGTCGGCGGCCGCATCACCCGGGCGCTGGCGGATTACGCCTTCACCCACTTCCAGGCGATCCGGCAGCGGGTCACTCATATGACCTCATCCTCGGCAACCTGGCCGCATTACGTGCTGGACATGGTCGAGGGCGACACGCTCTTGATGTTCGACGTGCGCCGGTATGAAACCAACCTGCAGCGGCTGGCGGAACTGGCGGCGGAGCGCGGAGTGAAGATCGTTCTGGTCACCGACCAATGGGCCAGCCCCATCGCCTCGGTGTCCGCGCATACCTTCAATTGCTGGGTTGAGATTCCCTCAGCCTGGGATTCAAACAGCTCCACGATGATGCTGCTGGAAGCGATGATCGCCGCCACCCAGGAGGAAAGCTGGGACAAGACCAAGGACCGCTACGACCGCCTGGACGAGCTGTTCGACATGACCCGCCTTTTCCGCAAGTTCTCGTAGAACGCGGCATGTTTGATTGGGTTTCAAGCCCGTCGCGCCAGCGGCGGGCACGCGCAGGGGCAGACGTTCAGCGTGTTGTACTCATAAAACCGCAAAGTTTCAGTAGGCAAGGGAGTCCGTTGCCGGGCGCAGGCAAGACAGTTATCCCTTTGTCAGCCCATTTCACAGCGAGGACAACATGCCCGAGATTACCCGCAGCCACACCGGCCAGCGCATGAGCCAGATCGTCACTCACGGCGGCACCATTTACCTTGCCGGCCAGGTCGGCACAGCTGGCGCCAGCGTTGCCCAGCAAACGCAGGACTGCCTGGACAAGATCGACACGCTGCTGGCCGAAGCCGGCAGCGATAACACCCGCATGCTGCAGGCTGTGATCTGGCTTGCCGACATGAAGGATTTTGCCGAGATGAATGCAGTCTGGGACGCCTGGGTGCCCGAAGGCCACGCCCCGGCCCGTGCCTGCGGCGAGGCCAAGCTGGCTCGTGAGGACCTGCTGGTGGAATTCATAGTCACCGCAGCCAAGGCCTGAGCGTTGCTTGAACGGCCAATGGGCGGGCCACCGGCCCGCCTGTTCAATCGCCGGGGATCAAGCCGGAAATCCAGTTCAGAAATTCTTCGGCTCCGGCCCGGCCTTCGGCCCGCGGCGTGATGCAGGCAAAATAACCCCGTGCGGTGCTGACGCTGCGGCCGCAAGCCACCGCCAGCGCACCGCTTTGCAGCAGGTCGTCGATCAGGCGGCCCCAGCCCAGCCCGATGCCGTTGCCGTTTTGGATGGCGCGCAGGTAGACCATGTAGCTGTGGATGCGGTCCAGCGCCTGCGGCGGGCCGGCGGCCAGCCCGGTTCCTTTCAAATACCGCGCCCAGTCACCGCTGTGATGCGGGTTGGACATGTGCAAAAGCCGGTGCCCCGGCAGCTCCTCCAGAGGCAGCGGAGTGTCACTGGGCAGATACCCTGGTGCGCAGACCGGAGTCAGTTCTTCATAAAATATGCGTGCTGAGCGCATGCCCGGCGCGCCGGCCTCTCCAAACACGACCGCAATATCGCATTGGCCGGGATCGTAATCCTTGTCCTGATCGCGGGTGACCACCTCCAGCCGCACTTCCGGATGCAGATCCTGAAACTCCGCCAGCTGCGGCAGCAGGAACAGCGAGGTGAAGCCGATGGCGGCATTGACCACCAGCACGTCCTCACGGCTGGAGGCCTGCACCGACGCGGCACCGCTGCGGATTGCCGCCAGCCCGGCTGAGACCGCGGAAAACAGCGTCTCTCCCTCGGCCGTCAGCGTCAGCCGCGGCTTGCTGCGCAGGAACAGCTTGGCCCCCAAGGCCTCCTCCAGCGCCGCCACCTGACGGCTGACTGCAGGCTGCTGCACATTCAGCTCCTGCGCGGATCGCGAGAAGCTCAGATGCCGCGCGGCGGCCTCAAATGCCTGAAACTGGCTAAGCGGAGGCAGGTTCTTCATATCCCAATCATTCCTCAGATCATTCTTTCAGGGAATGATGAGCATTCACCTTTTCCTTCTTTTTTGAATTTCGCAAGCCCGTAGAGTGAATGAAGAACAGCGAAACGCGGGGTCTGCGGCATGGCAGTCAGCATTCTTGCATTGGGCGGAGACGGCATCGGGCCGGAGGTCCTGGAAGCAGGTCTGGCCGTCGCCGATGCGGTTGCCAGGCAGAACGGCATCGCGCTGGAGATCACCGAGGACCTGCTGCATGGCGCGGCTTGGCAGGCGCATGGCACATTCTGCACAGACGGAACTCTTGCCAAGGCCAAAGCTGCCGATGCGGTCCTGGTGGGTGCGGTCGGCGGGCCGCAATGGGACAATATCCGTGTCCCGGGCGGGCCGGAGATGCAGGATGGCCTGATGCGCCTGCGCTTTGGGCTGCAAAGTTTCGCAGGCCTGCGCCCTGCGCGCTTCTGGGCGCCGCTGGCGGACCGCACCCCGTTCCGTCCCGGCCTGGCCGAAGGCGCCGACATTATGGTCCTGCGTGAAATGTGCGGCGGGGTTATGTTCGGCCAGCCCCGCGGCCAGTCCGAACGGGACGGCCTCCGCTACGGCTATGACACCGCAGGCTATGATGAGCACGAGCTGCGCCGGATCATGCGGGCAGGCTTCGAACTGGCGCGCCAGCGTAAGAGGCAGATGGTCTCCGCCGACAAAGCCAATGTGATGGAAAGCTACAAACTGTGGCGGCAAGTGGCAGATGAAGTCTCAGCCGAATATCCCGACGTGGAGCTGACACACTTCTATGCCGACAATTGCGCTTACCAGATGGCCCGCAATCCCAAAGCCTTTGACTTGGTGGTGGGTTGCAATCTGATCGGCGATTTCCTGAGCGACCTGGCGGCAATTGTCTCCGGCGGCCTGGGCATGCTGCCCTCCGCCTGCCTCTGCGGCGTTCCGGCAGAAGGGCAGACCTGCAACGGCATCTACGAACCCGTGCATGGCTCCGCACCCGATATCGCCGGGCAGGGGGTGGCGAACCCCTTCGGCATGATTCTGAGCGTCGCGATGATGTTCCGCTATTCCTTGGGCCGTCCGGACCTCGAAGCGCAAATCGAAATGGCTGTTGGGCGCGTGCTGGCCTCCGGTACCGGCACGCCTGACATCGGCGGCTGCGCCTCCACAATGGATGTGACCGGCGCCGTGCTGCGGCAGCTGGCCGCATGACGCCCGGGTTCGACTATATCATCGCCGGCGGCGGCTCGGCCGGCTGCGTGCTGGCGGCGCGGTTGTGTGAGAACCCGAAACTGAAGGTGCTGCTGGTCGAGGCCGGTGGCCCGGCCAAGTCGATCTTTGCCCGGATGCCTGCGGGTGTCGGAATGATCCACTCCAACCCGAAATACGACTGGTGCTACATGAGCACGCCGCAAGCGGCCTTGGGCGGGCGCCAGCTCTACTACCCGCGCGGCAAGGGGCTGGGCGGGTCTTCGCTGATGAACGGCATGATCTACATCCGCGGCAATGCGGGCGACTATGACCGCTGGCGGCAGAACGGGCTCACCGGCTGGTCCTACGGCGATGTGCTGCCTTACTACCGCCGCGCCGCTGGAGCCGCGCATCGTGCAGGCGAGGTGCATCACGATACCAAGGGGCCGCTGAAGATTACTCCTGCCGGCAATTTCGACCGCATAAACCAGGTGTTTGTCGAGGCCTGCTGCCAAGCAGGCGCGCCGCTGAACCAGGACTTCAACGGCGCCAGCCAGACAGGCACCGGGCGGATGGATGTGAAAACCTCCGGCGGCATCCGCCAGTCCACCGCAGAGGCCTATCTGACCCCGCGCCCGGAAAACCTGACAGTGCTGACCGGCACCCCGGTGCTGCAAGTCCTGACAGAGGGCCGCCGCGCCACCGGCATCCTCACGGGCCTGGGCGAATTCCGTGCCCGCGGCGAAGTGATCCTCAGTCTCGGTGCCTTTGAAAGCCCAAAGCTGCTGATGCTGTCGGGTATCGGCCCCGGCGCGCATCTGCGGGGGCATGGTATCCCAGTCTTGAATGACCTTCCGGGTGTTGGCCAGACGCTCTTTGACCATCCCAACATGCCGGTGCAGTTCGGCCTCACCGATCCCAGCCTGTCGATGGCCCGCTTCCAGCGGCTCGACAAGGCGGCGGTGATGGGGGCGAGATGGCTGCTGGCCAAATCCGGCCCTGCCGCCGCGCCCTTCTGGGCCTCGGTCCTGTTCCATGCCATCCGCGACACTGACATGCCGGAGCTGGAGGTGTTCTTCACCCCGATGGTGGTGCGCGAGGACTCCGCTGCCGGCGCCAAGGGCTTTTCAGTTCAAACACTCAGCCATCTCGGCAAGGCGATGATCGCTCGCGGCAAGATCGCCGCGCCCGGGTTGCAATTCGACGTCAATCTGCTGCGCCCCCGCAGCAGCGGCACCGTCATGCTGGCCTCAGCCGATCCTCAACAGCCGCCGCGCATCGACCCAGGCTATTTCAGTGACGAAAGCGATTTTTCAGACCTGATCGAGGGCATCAGGCACATGCGCAAGGTGGTGCAGCAGAGGGCTTTCCTAGGTTTGGCAGGAGAGGAGATCAGCCCAGGTGCCGACAAAGAAACAGACGCAGACCTGCGTCAGGCCATCCGCGATCTGGTCACCACCGGCCACCACCCGGCCTGCACTGCCCGCATCGGCGCAGATAGCGACCCCGGTGCCGTGCTGGACTTGGAATTCCGGGTGCGCGGCATGGAGGGCTTGCGTGTGGTGGACGCCGCAGCCCTGCCGGACATGGTCAGTGGCAATATCGGGGCACCTGTGATCATGCTGGCAGAGCGGGCCGCCGACATGATCCTCGGAAAGCCCCAGCTGGCAGCAGATGACCCAAGGGAGACAGCAGCATGAGCATGACATGCGGTGAGGCCACCATGCGCCTTCTGGCACAATACGGCGTGACAACGGTGTTCGGCATTCCCGGCGTGCATACGCTGGACATGTGCCGCGGGCTGACCGGCGGCGGCAACTCCGGCGCCATCCGCCACGTGCAGGCCCGCAACGAGCAGGGCGCGGGCTTCATGGCCGAAGGCTGGGCGCGGGCAACCGGCGAGGTTGGCGTGGCCGTGGTGATCTCTGGCCCCGGTGTCACCAATGCCTCCACCGCGGTGGGGCAATGTTACGCCGACAGCCTGCCGATGCTGCTGATCTCGGCAGAGCCCGACAGCAAGTCCATCGGCAAGGGCTGGGGTGTGCTGCATGAGGTGACCGAACAGAAGAAAGTGACCGAGCCTTTGACCGCGCTCTCCGCCACAGCCATGCGCGCCTCCGACGTGCCCGAGCTGCTGGCGCAGGCGTTTTCGATTTTCGCCAGCCAGCGCCCGCGCCCCGTCCACATCTCGCTGCCGCTGGATGTGCAGGCCGAGATTGTCGAGGAGGAGTGGAAACCCGTCCGCCTGCCAGCGCCCCCGGCGCCCGCCGCAGGCCAGCTGCGGGCCGCGGCAGAGATGCTGAAGGCCGCCAAGCGCCCCGTGATCATGACCGGCGGCGGCGCGGTTGCGGCGGCTTCAAACCTCACCGCAATTGCTGAAACCCTGGGCGCCGTGGTGATCTCTTCCACTGCAGGCAAAGGCATCGTGCCGGATGCGCATCCGCTGCATCTCACCGGGTCCACCGTGCGCAAAGAGGTGCGGGATTACCTGGCCACCGCCGACGTGATCCTCGCCGTGGGCACTGAATTGGCGGAGACCGACAGTTTCGTCGAGCGGATGGAGATCAATGGCGATCTGATCCGCGTCGACCTGGACCCGCACAAAATCAATGATTTCTACCCGGCATCCCTCGGCATCATCGGCGACGCCGCGCCGGCCATGGCAGAGCTGTCCTCGCTGCTAGCTGGGCACGACGGCAGCGCAGTGCGCGCGGAGGGCACGGCCTCCGTCGCTAGGGTGCGACAGGAGATATTCTCCAATCTTTCGCCCTCCGAAGTGAAACACGTCAAATTCCTGAAACTCCTGCGCCAGGCCGCGCCGCCGGAAACTGTGTTCTCCGGCGATGCCTGCCAGGTGGTCTACACCGGCGCCTTCGCTTTTGATCTGCCCGGCCCCCGCCAGTGGTTCTACCCGGCCGGCTTCTGCGCGCTGGGTAATGCGCTGCCCAATGGCATCGGCGCCAAGATGGCCCGCCCGGACGCGCCAGTGGTAGTGATGGCAGGCGATGGCGGCTTCATGTTCACCATGCCCGAGCTGATGGCGGCGGCGGAAAACCGCCTCTCCCTGCCCATCATCATCTGGGAGAACGGCGGGCTGAAGCAGATCCAGGACGACATGGATACCCGCGACATTCAACGGGTGGGGGTGGAAGGGATCAACCCGGATTTCGTGGCGCTGGCCAAGGCCTGTCATTGCCATGGAACCAAATCCGGATCCGCCGAAGACTTCGAAACCGCCTTCACCGCAGCACTGACCGCTGACCGCCCCACTGTGATCGTGGTGCGCGAGGATGCGGAGTGGCTCGCTTAAGAAACAACCTTCTGGGCCAAGAACCCGGACAGCGCTGACAAGAGATGAAAATGACCGACCTCCGCACCTTCGCCTATTTCGCCAGTAACGAGTGGCACGAACCGGCTACCGGCCAGTATTTCGACAGCGAAAACCCCGCCACCGGCGAGGTCTGGGCCCGTGTTCCCGATTGCGGCGCGCAGGACGTGGACCGCGCCGTTCAAGCCGCCAAAACTGCCTATTACGATGGCCCCTGGGGGCGGATGCAGCCTGCCGAGCGCGGCCGCGTTTTGCGCCGCATCGGTGATGTGATCAGCCAAAACGCCGGCCGCCTTGGCGCCATCGAGACCCGCGACAACGGCAAACTGCCCGCCGCCATCACCCCCGGTCTGAAACCCGGCCAGTGGCAGGTCGACAGCTGGCACTACTACGCCGGCATGTGCGACAAGTTCGAGGGGCGGGTGGTCCCCGCCGAAGCCCCAAACATCCACAACTACCTGAAATGGGAGCCTTTCGGCGTCGTCGCCCAGATCCTGCCCTGGAACTCGCCGCTGGGCACGCTGATCTGGAAACTGGCGCCCTGCCTCGCAGCTGGCAACACCGTTGTGCTGAAACCCTCCGAGCAATCCTCTTGTTCGACGCTGGAGCTGATGGATGTGCTTTTGGAGGCCGATCTGCCGCCGGGCGTGCTGAACGTGGTCACCGGCTATGGCCCGACCACCGCTGGCCCGATGATCGAACACCCGGACGTGCGCATGGTGTCCTTCACCGGCGGCACCGCAGGCGGGCGCGCGGCGGCTGCGGCGGCGGCCAAGCAGGTGAAACCCATCGTCATGGAACTGGGCGGCAAGTCGCCCCAGATCGTGCTGCCTGATGCCGACATCGAACTGGCCGTCAACGGTGTTGCGGCGGGTATCTTCCCGGCAGGCGGCCAGTCCTGCATCTCCGGCTCGCGCCTTTTGGTCCACAAATCCATCATTGGGGAGTTCACCGAACGGCTGGTCGAGGTGGTCAGGAAGGCCCGCGTCGGCGACCCCAACGACCCTGCCACTCAGATCGGCCCGATGGCCAACCGGCCGCATTATGAAACCGTCCTGAAACGCATTGCCGCCGCCGAAGAGGCAGGCCACGCACTGCTGCTCGACGGCCGCACCGCCTGCCGGGACAAGGGCTACTACATCGGCCCGACCATCTTCGCCGATGTGCCCAACACCGCTGACCTGGCCCAGAACGAAGTCTTCGGCCCCGTGGTCTCGACCGAGGCCTGGGAGGAAGAAGAAGACGCCATCCGCATCGCCAATGACACTATCTTCGGCCTTGCCGCCGGTATCTGGAGCCGCGATGTCACCAAGGCAATGCGCATGGCCGACCGGATCGAGGCAGGCACCGTCTACATCAACAACTACTTCAATGCGGCCACCCAGTCGCCCGTAGGCGGCTACAAGCAATCGGGCTACGGGCGGGAAAACGGCTGGGAAGGCATGCGCTGCTTCATGCAGACGAAATCCGTGTGGCTGTCGACCGATCCGCATCAGCCGGACCCTTTTGCGGAGTAGCCAGAATGCAAGCGCCTGCGTCGAAACTCACCCTGCAGGGCGGCCGCACGGTTGTTGTTGCGGCCGAGGCAGAAGCCCTGATCTCCGGGATCTTCCTGAAACTGGGCTGCAGCGGTCCGGTTTCCACGCAGGTCGCGCAGCATCTGACCGACACCAGCCTCTGCGGCATGGAGAGCCACGGCATCATGCGGGTGCTGCAATATGCCGATCAGATGCAGTCCGGCTACCTCGACCCTAAGGCCGTGGCCCGCGCCTTTCAGGACGACCGCGGTGTGACAAGGGTCGAGGGCGGCGGGGGCATCGGCATCCCGGCGATGCAACTGGCCTATGAAACCGGCATGACAGAGGCGCGGGAGCGCGGGATTTCGGCGCTCTCCATCCGCCACGCAGGCCACACCGGCCGCCATGGCGCCTTTGCCGACATGGCTGCCGGCCAAGGCTTTCTCACCATCTGCATGGGCGGTGGCAACCGCGAAATATGGCGTCAGGTTGCACCTTACGGCGGCGCGCGGGCCAAGCTGCCGACCAATCCATGGTGCGCGGGCATCCCAGGAGGGGCGCAGGGGCCGGTGGTGCTGGATTTTGCCACCTCCAAGATCGCCGGCGGCTGGATTTATGCCGCCAAATCCGCAGGTGCGCTGCTGCCCGAAGGCTGCGTCATCGACCGCGACGGCAACCCGACCCGCGACCCTGAAGATTACTTCGATGGCGGCGCCATCCTGCCCGCCGGAGCCCAGAAAGGCTATGCGCTGGCGCTGGTGGCGGAATTGATCGGCGAGGCGATGCTCGGGCCCTCGACCACCGAGTGCAACTGGCTGCTGATCACCCTGGACGCCACCCGCTTCCGCGCGGCCCCGGCGATGCAGGCCGCGGCGGAAGAGGTGCTCGATGATCTGCGCAGCTGCCCGCCCGCGCCGGGCTTTGACCGGGTCGAGATCCCCGGCGAGCGCGAACGCAATCACCGCGCGGCGTCAAACGGCCAGGCCGCGGTGCCTGAAGAAACATGGGCGCAAATTCTGGCGCTGGCAGAGAGCTTAGGCGTGGAGTGAAAATATGAAGGACACCGCAGGCATTCCACGGAACCAGAACCGCACCTGGAACTACCGCCCGGACCTGCCGGTCCCGGTGTCCCCGATCTTCAGCTGGCCGCCGCGGCCCGTTGCCTGGCTGAAATGGGTGGCCTCCTACTGGCTGGCGATCAGCTCGGTCACCGTTGAACTCGCCTTGGCCTGGGGAATCTATGCCGGGTTCCAGCCAAGCTGGGAGACCATGCAAAGCCTCGCCCCCGGCTGGGTCCTGCAGATCTGGCTGCGCAACCTGATCCTGCTGAGCCTGGTGGCAGGCGGATTGCACCTCTGGTTCATCACCCTGAAAGGGCAGGGGCAGGCGCTGAAGTTCGACGCCCGCGGCCAGGCCCGCAGCAACGGCCATTTCACCTTCCGCAACCAGGTCTGGGACAACATGTTCTGGTCCATTGCCTCCAGCCTGACGTTCTGGACGGTGTATGAGGTGCTCTATTTCTGGGCGGCAGCCAACAGCTATGCGCCGCAGATCACCTTTGCGGAAAGCCCCGTCTGGTTCGCGGCCTGGCTGGTGATCCTCCCGGTCTGGTCCAGCTTCCACTTCTACTGGGTGCACCGCCTGCTGCACTGGCCGCCGATGTACAAGCTGGCCCACGCGCTGCACCACCGCAATATCAACATCGGTCCCTGGGCCGGCATCTCGATGCACCCGGTCGAGGCCTGCCTCTATTTCTCGACGCTGCTGATCCACTTCGTGGTGCCCTCGCACCCGGTGCATGTCCTGTTCCACGCCTACGTCAACGGCCTCAACCCCTGCGTCTCCCACTCCGGTTTTGAAGGCGTGCTGGTCAAGGACAAGAACCGCTTCAACGCAGGCGACTTCTTCCACCAGCTGCACCACCGGTATTTCGAGTGCAACTACGGAACCGCCGAGATGCCCTGGGACGTGATCTTCGGCTCCTTCCACGACGGCAGCGAAGAGGCCACCCGTGCCACCCGCGCGCGTAAGAAGCAGATGTACACGTGAGGCTCTAATGCAGACCAATTGTGTGAGGCAAATAGGGCAGCGTCCGTCCGCGGGTGGGCGTGTAGCGCCCGCCCGGGGGGGCGGACGGGCGCTGCCCGGCCTATCGGCCAGGCGGAACATCTGTGGCGGGTATTCCGTATGACCACTCTGCCAGCCTTCGCCCGCTTTGCCGCCTCAGCAGAACCGCCCGAGGACCAGCTGCCCATGGTCGCCCGTGCCGTTGCCGACTGCTTCGGCTGCATCGTCGCGGGCACCAAAAGCGATGCCGCCAGGGCTGCCCGCGTCAGCCTGCTGCCGGTCGGCGCAGGCCCCGCGCCGCTCTATGGCACACCGCAGACCGCCACGCCTGCCTATGCCGCGCTGCTCAACGCAGTTTCCGGCCATGCCTATGACCTCGACGATTGGGAGGAACCGGGCAACACCCATCCCACCATCGTGATCTTCCCGGCGCTGCTGGCGGTGGCGGAAACGGTGCCTCTGACAGGTGCGCAGATGTTCGTGGCCTACTGCGTTGGCTTTGAGATGATCTGCCGCTTGGGAGAGGCAGTGACGCTGGATCATTACACCCGCGGCTTCCACTCCACCGCAACGCTCGGCACCATCGGCGCGGCCGCCGCCTGCGCCCGCGCGCTGGGGCTGAATACTGAACAGACGACCCACGCCCTGGCCATAGCGGTGTCGCAGGCCACCGGCTACACGCTGCAATTCGGCTCCAGCGTGAAACCGCTGCAGGCAGGCTTTGCCGCCCGTGCCGCCTATGAGGCCGCCCTGCTGGCCAGTGCAGGCGCCACTGGCAAGCCGCAGGTGCTGGACAGCGCGCGCGGCTTCAACGGGCTGATGGGGGCAGGCACGCCGGACAGTTTTGCAACCGCTGCCACCAAGCTTGGCCAGCCCTGGGCGCTGGAAGAATATGGGCTGCTGACCAAACCCTGGCCCTCCTGCAGCTACATTCACCGGCTGATGACCATCGCGCTGGAGCTGCGCGAGCAAGCGCCGCATGAGGACATCGCAGAAGTCCGCGCCACCATGCCGGACTTTCACAAGGCGATCCTGCCCTTCGACCGCCCTGCCACCAGGACCGAAGCCCTGTTTTCGGTGCCTGCCTGCACCGCGCAGGTGCTGGTGAGCGGAGACCTCACCATGGCCGACAGCGCTGCCAGCTTCTGGCGGCACCCGGAAGTGGCCCGGCTCATTGAGGCCACCACAGTCACCACCGTTAAACCGTTGAACCCGGAACTGAACTATGATCCGGCCCAGCCCGACCGCCTGGAACTGGTGCTAGACGACGGGCGCGTTCTCTCGGGCACCTGCAACTACCCGCTGGGCTCGCGCTTCACACCGATGAGCGATGCGCAATTCGCCGCAAAGTACCATTCGATCACCAACCGCCCGGCGGCAGAGTTCGCCACTCTGCTTGGGTGGACCAATGCTCCCGACATTGCTGACCACTTCAGAAAGGCCCTGACATGACCCGCCAACGCCGCAGCGGCGGCCGCGCTGCCCGCAGAACCGAACGCGCAGATGGCGCCGGCTCCGGCCCCTCGACCTCGATCTGGCCGGGCATCGAGGGTGGCCGGTTTGCCCCCTTCACCGCGCGCGAGATTGGGATGGTGGGTGATACTGCCTTCCGCATCCTCGAGGAAATCGGCGTCAAAGGCGCCACACCGAAATGCATCGAAACGGTTTGCAGCGCAGGCGGATCCCTGACCGAGGATGGCCGTCTGCTGATGCCCGCCGGTCTGGTTGAACGCACTCTGAAAATCGCAGGCCGCGGCTTCAAACTGCACGGGCAGAAACCCGAGCTCGACCTCGACCCCTCCGGCACCCGCATCCACTTGGGCACCTCTGGCGCCGCGGTGCATATCGTCGACAGCCTGACAGGTGAGATCCGCGACAGCACCCTGCAGGATCTCTACGACATGGCCCGCCTGGCCGAGGCGCTGCCCAATATCCACATGTTCCAGCGCACCGTGGTGGCGCGCGACCTCACTGACCCGTTTGAGATGGACCTGAACACCGCCTACGCCTGCCTTGCGGGCACGGCCAAACCCGTTGGCGGCTCCTTTACCTCCGAAGAGAACATGGAAGCTGCGGTGCAGATGATGCAGATGATTGCAGGCGGCGCCGACGCCTTGCGCGCGCGGCCGCCGTTCTGCGTCTCCACCTGCTTCATCGTGCCGCCGCTTACCTTTGCCGAAGAGGCGCTGGGCGTCATCGAATGCGCCGCCCGCCATGGCATCCCGCTGAAACTGGTCTCAGCAGGGCAGGCAGGCGCCACCAGCCCGGCACCACTGGCCGGCGCGGTTGCCCAGCAAACTGCCGAAGTGCTAGCGGGCCTCGTCTATGTGAACCTCTTGAACCCCGGCCACCCGGCCACCTTTGGCGCACTGCCCTTTGTCAGCGACCTGCGTACCGGCGCCATGTCCGGCGGCAGCGCCGAGCAAGGCCTGCTGATGGCCGCCTGTGCCCAGATGGCACAGCACTACGAGATCCCTTGCGCGGTTTCGGCCGGCATGACCGACGCCAAGATGCCCGACTTCCAGGCAGGCTACGAGAAAGGCATAACCGAGTTGCTCTCGGCCCTTTCCGGCGCCAACCTGATCTATGAGGCGGCAGGGATGTACGGTTCACTCTTGGGCTGCTCGCTGGAGAGCTTCGTACTGGATAACGACATGATCGGCTCGATCATGCGCGCCACCCGCGGGTTCGAGGTCAGCGAGGAAACCCTGTCGCTGGAGGTAATCCGCGATGTCTGTGTCGGCGGGGCAGGGCACTTTCTGGGCCATGCGCAGACGCTGAACCGGATGGAGAGCGATTACTATTACCCGCCGCTCGCCGACCGCCGCACCCCGCAGGAATGGGCAGCCGCATCGGACAAGGATTTGCTGGAGAAAGCCCGTATCCGCACACAGGAACTGCTGGCTGCACCGCTGCCAAGCCACATCCCGGCAGAGATTGATGCCGAGATCCGCAAGCGCTTTCCGATTCACGTGCAACAGCGGCCGCACTAGAAACAGAAAGCCCCGGAAGCTGAGAGCAGCTTCCGGGGCTTTGCTGAGCATTCAATACTCAGGTTTAGTCCAGCGCCATCGCCGCCTTGCGGATCGCCGCTTCGGTCTGCTCCAGGTCTTCTTTCGTCAGCGCCAGGCTGGGGTAGGTCTTGCCCGGCGACTTGAATATGCCTTCCTCGCGCAGCACCGCGTTATAGCGCTTGGTACGCTCTGCATTGCCGACCTGCGTATCGCGGTAGTCGCGCACCTTGGCATCGGTAAAGACCACTTCGAACAGTGCAGGCTCGCCAACGATCTGGAACGGCACGCCTGCCTCTTCCAGCGCAGCGCTGGTCATCTGCATCAGCCGCTGGCCGGTGGCGTTCAGCCGGTCATAAGCCCCCTCGCGGCGCAGCACCTCCATGGTCTTCAGACCCGCAACCGCCGCCACCGGGTTGCCCGACAGGGTACCCAGCTGCATCAGCCATCCCTCGGCGCCGACCTGCGCCTTGTCGAAATGCTGCATGATGTCGGCGCGGCCTACGATTGCCGCCAAGGGGAAGCCGCCGCCGATCACCTTGCCCAGCGTCGCCAGATCCGGGGTGACACCGTACAGCTCCTGCCCGCCGCCATAGGTGGAGCGGAACCCGGTCACCACCTCGTCAAAGATCAACAGGCTGCCATGTTTCTGCGTCTCCTCGCGCAGCAGCTCCAGGAACCCGGGCAGCGGCGGCACGATGCGCTGCAGCGGTTCGGCGATGATCGCGGCGATCTCTGACCCGTGCTCCGCCATCAGCTGCTTGATGTATTCAAAGTCGTTGAACGGCGCCACCAGCACCTCCGCCGCCACCGACGGAGGGATGCCCGCGCTGTCCGGCACCGCCTGCGGGAAATTCACCCGCACCGAAGGCGCCAGACTCATCTGCGCCTCAGCCGACATGCCGTGATAGCCGCCCTCGAATTTAACGATCTTGGTGCGGCCGGTGAAGGCCCGCGCCAGCCGGATTGCATACATATCCGCCTCGCCGCCGGTGGAGACATAGCGCAGCTGCTCGCCGCAGGGGACCGCGCGGCAGATCTCCTCGGCCAGTTCGATGCCGCGGGCGTTGCTGGCAAAGAAGGTCATGCCCTTGGGCAGCTGCTCCAGCACCGCCTCCATCACCTCCGGGTGGCCATGGCCCAGCATCATCGGACCGGAGCCGATCAGATAGTCGATGTATTCCCTGCCGTCTTCGTCCCACACGCGCGAGCCCTTGCCCTCGCGGATGACGATGCCGGGGTCGAAGTTGCCAAAACCGCCGGCGGGCAGCACCGCGCGGGCGCGTTCGGTCCATTCGGCCTGGGAGAGGATCTTTTCCATGTCTTCGCTTCCTGTTGAGGGCGGTATCGCCCATTGTTAGGTGAATTTTGACCAAAAAGTCAAAATTTATTCGATCACAGCTGCGGGAGCGCCGAGTTCCTCACGGTCAGGGCGCACACCCAGGCCGGGGCCTTCCGGCGGCGCGATGCGGCCATTGCGGCGCTCCGGCCCCGCCGGGTCCAGCCGGGGACTGACGTAGGAGGACAGATCGCAGACGTTCATCACTGCCAAAGGCTCGGTCGAGGCCCCCAGATGCAGCAGCGCCGCGGTGGTGATGTCAGAGCCCCAGGTGTCCTCGATGCACATCTTGGCGCCCAGATGCAGGCTCAGGTCGCGCGCCCGGCGCGAGGCCGACAATCCGCCGAATTTCGACAGTTTGATCGCCACCGCATCCATCACCCCTGCGGCGTGGCCTGCCAGCAGCGAGGCAGTGTCGTGGGCGTTCTCATCCATCTTCATCGGCAGCCCGCAGGCCGTGCGCACCCGGGCGCAATCCTCGATGGTGGCGCAGGGCTGTTCCAGCATGATGTCGAGATCAGCCACCGCCCGTCCCACGCGCGAGGCATCCAACGAGGTGGCGCCGCAGTTCCAGTCTCCATAGACCAGCGGCCCGTCACCCACTGCCTCGCGCACCATCCGCAGCCGGGCCACGTCGGCCTGCCAGTTGCGGTCAGCACCGAGCTTCACCTGGAACTGGGCGATGCCGGTGCCCTGTGCCTCCTTGGCGATGCGCGCCATCTCCTCTGGCGCGACGCAGGTGATCGAGTGATAGAGCGGCATATCAGACTGCCGCCGCCCGCCCAAAAGCGCATGCAGCGGCAGATTGGCGGCCTGCGCGGTCAGATCCCACAGGGCAATGTCGATGGCGGACTTGGCATAGGGGTGGCCTTGCAGCCAGGCGTCGAGCTTGGCCATTACGGCTTCCGGTCCGACGGGATCGGCGCCTAGCAGAACCGGTGCCAGTTCCTCGACCGCGGGCACAACGCCGCGGGCATAGGCGGGCAGGTAATGCGGGATCGGGCAGACCTCGCCCCAGCCGGTCAGGCCGGTATCGGTGTCCAGCGCCAGCACCACGCTTTCGACCGTGTCGCAGGTCTTGCCTTCGGCCATGTAATAGGCGGTGTGGCTGGTCAGCGGCACCTGCCACAGGGAGATCCGGGTGATTTTCATGTGCATGTTCCCAAGTCGGATTTCTTCAATAGGTCTTCCCCGCGCCAGAACGCCGCCGCCAGCAGCGGCCCCGGCACCATATCTATGGCATGTTTCTGATGCGGCGCGTGGTGGATGGTGTCGCCTGGCCCTCCATCCCGCGCCGGGCGGCCTTCGGAGTGGAACCGGGCCCGGCCTGCGAGGATCAGATAGGTCTCCTCCGGCGCGTGCGAGTGCTCGTCGTAGTGCTGGCCCGCGCCCCAATAACCGATGGACAGGCGCATCTCATGGCTTTGGTAGAGCCCCTCGGGCGAGATCAGGTTGACCCAGCCGTAATTGTCCAGCCATTCGCGGGAAAACCCGTCGGCCACGGTATAAGTCTGCTGCCAGCGCAAAGCCGGGATCGCGTCAACAAGCGCCGCCACGGCGTCCTGCGCCGGGCCGCCTTGTGCCCAGCGCGCGCGCAAAGCGCTGATCTTGCCGCAGACCGGCAGGCGGCGCGGCGCAACCTCCAGCAGCGGCAGGCCTTGCATCCGTGCCGCAAACCAGCCCAGACCTTCGGTCCGGGCCGCCAGCCGTGTCAGCTCATGCAGCAGCCGCGCAGGCATCGCCTCAGCCTCCGTAGACCGCAACCGGTTCCCCGAGCGCGCCGTCCTCAGGCGTCACGCCAAGGCCGGGCAGGGAGGGTGGCGCCGCAACACCTGCGTCATTGCGCGCGCCTTGGCCTGGCACCGGATCCACGTCCAGGTGATAATGGCACAGCCAGCTGGCCAAACGGTTCGCCTCTGGCGTCGAGGCAGCCAGATGGATCGCCGCGGTATCCGCCAGCGCCGAGCCGCCCAAATCCTCGATATGCATCTGCCAGCCCACTGAGACGCCAAAGTCGCGGATCTGCCGCGCACGGGTCAGCCCGCCGACACGGTTGGGCTTCACTTTCACCCCCTCGCAGGCGCCGTGCTTCCAGGCCTCCAGGTGATCCCCGAAGGTGTGCATGCATTCGTCCAGCATGATCGGATTGGAGACGCGGGAGGCCACATGGGCGCATTGATCCAGCGTCTCGCAGGGCTGCTCCACCCAGTCGCGCGCCTTGACCGAGTTCAGCACTTCCACCGCCACGCCGGGCTGCCAGGCGCGGTTCACGTCAAAGGTCACCTTGTGCCCCTTGGGGAGCCCTTCGGAAATTGCCTCGATCCGGTCGACATCAAGGGCAATGTCGGTGCCGCCCACCTTGGCCGAATGCACGGTATAGCCCTTCTGCGCGGCGCGGCTGATCAGCGCCAGCATCTCCTCCGGGCTGCCGGTGGAAATGGATGAGTTCACCAGGACCGGCGCCGCCTCAGCCCCGCCCAGCAGCTGCCACAGCGGCAGGCCGGAAGCCTTGCCCAGAATATCCCAGCAGGCCAAGTCGATCGGCGATTTCACATAAGGATGCCCTGGCAGCTGCACGTCCATCACGCGGTTCACATGATCCAGACTGCGCGGATCCAGCCCGATCAGAGCCGGTGCCAGCGTTTCGATCCCGGCCCGGATCCCCGGCCCATGCGCGGGCAGATAGGTATGCCCCCAGGGACAGCCTTCACCCCAGCCCGAGACGCCCTCATCCGTGTCAATGCGGACAAACGTGCTGTCGAGTTTCTCGAACTTCAGCCGCCCGCCCGACAGGTAATAGGGCTCGGTCAGCGGCATATCGAGCTGATGGACGGTGATCCGGGTGATTTTCATTTCAGTTCCACTTCCACAAAACTCATGGGCCCGCGGCCTGCGTTGATGACGTTATGCTCGACGCCTTCGCTGCGGCGGTAGGCTGTCCCCGCGGGGACAGTGACGGTTTTTATCTCGCCGCCCGGCATCTCCAGCCGCATGTGGCAGTCGGTGATCGCGGTGATCACGTAGTCCATCGCATGTGTGTGCCAGCCGGTCTCGGCGCCGGGGGCGAAGTCGAAACGGGTCACGCGGACGCGGTTGTCGTCGATCATCTGGGTGGCTTGGGCTGTGATGGTCATGAGCGGTGGTCCTTGTTGAAAATGCGGGAGCCTCCGGCGGGGATATTTGGGGCCAGAAGAAGATGGGGGCGTTATTCGTGATCTCCGAATGTGGCGATTGGCGCGCCGAGGCTTTCGAAATCGGGGGTGACGCCGAGCCCGGGTGCGTCCGGTGCATAAAGCTTGCCGTTTTTCGCACGGGGGCCGCCGATGCCGGTGGAGCGGGTATTGTAATTCATCAGGTCAGTGGTGTTGTGCAGGTATTCCTCGGGCGTGGTGGCGGCGAAATGGGCAAGCGTGGCGCTGCAGATCTCGCCGCCCCAGGTGTCCTCGGCCACCACCGGCAGGCGGTTCTCGACCAGGTAGTCCCGCACCCGGCGCGCCTTGGAGATGCCGCCGAGGTTGGAGATCTTGAGGCAGACAAGATCGGCGCCATGATCGGCGACGATGCGCTGGGCAGCGTGCATGCCGGTCACGCATTCGTCGAGTTTCATTGGCAGATCGGTGCGCATCCGCACTTGCTGGCATTCCTCGTAAGTCCGGCAGGGCTGTTCCAGGATATAGTCCAGATCCTTGGTGGCCCGCGCCACCCGCAGCGCGTTGTCGACCCGCCAGCCCTGGTTGGCGTCAGCCATCGCCTTTTCACCCGGTTTCAAAAGCGGCACGGTGGAGCGGATGCGGTCAATATCCGCCGCCCAGTCGCCGCCGACCTTGATCTGGAACTGGCGGTAGCCCTGCGCCCGGTAGTTATCCATCTCGGCGATGGTTTCCTCTGTGCCCTTCTGCGGCGCCACCCGGTACATCGGCGCGCCATCGGTCAGTTTGCCGCCCCACAGCCGCCACAGCGGTGCGTCCAGAGATTGCCCCAGAATGTCCCAGCAAGCGGCGTCGAACGGGCCTTTGGCATAGCCGTGCCCCTGCACCAGATGGTCCATGATCCGCTCGATCCGCGCCACATCGCGCGGGTCTTCGCCGATCAGTGCAGGCGCCGCCAGCCGGGCGAGCGCGGGGACGCCTTCGGAATGGGCGACCATGTAGTTCTCGCCGCAGGGGGTGAACTCGCCGCAGCCCTGCAGACCTGCGTCGGTGTCGATCACCACCACCGAGGCGGTGGCGGTTTCAATGGCGTTGCCTGCGCCCCAGACATAGGCACCGCCGACGTAGGGCAGGCCGGTTTGAAAGACGCGGATACGGGTGATTTTCATGAAGTGCGCTCCTGTCTCAGCCCGGGGACATGGCCGGGTCATCCGCCAGCCCCTCGCCGCGCCAGAAGACGAAGCAGAGGATCGGGTGTTCATTGGTGATCATCGCATGGGGCTGGTTTGCTCCGTGCATCTTGGTGTCGCCCGGCACCAGGCGGCGGACTTCCTCGCCCTTGGCCATGAAGTCGGCGCTGCCGGAGAGGATGGTGTAAAGCTCTTCCGGAGCATGTTCATGCCAGGGGTAGTTGAGGCCCGGCCCCCAGTAGCCGATGGTCATCCGGGTTTGCAGAGAGTGGAAATGGCCGGTGGGCCCCACCAGCTCGAACCAGCCGAAACGCTGAAGGAAGTCATGCCCGACTTCCTCCTCAGTATAGGTGAGGCGCCATTCCGCATGCGGCGCCAGCGCCATGATGGCCTGTTGCAGGGCACGCACCTCAGCCTCTGCCGGGATGCCCTCGGCGGCAAAGCCCGGGTCGGATTGAACCAGGGCGGCGCCGGGGATTTGATGTCCTGCCCGGTCTGCCCAGGTGATGTCATCGGGCCAAGGCTGGAACTCTGCCACCGCGGGCAGGGCGGCATGATAGGCTTTGGCGGCTGTCAGGGCCTGATCGAACAGGTCTTTGCTCATGGGGTCACCACAATGTTTCCGGCATGCTGCTTTGCAATGAAAGCTTCTTGCGCCTCTCCCAGCTTTTCTAGCGGGAAAACGGCAGCCAGGAGCGGTTTCAGCGCACCGCTTTCGATCATGCCCACAACCCGGTGCATGGTGCCGGGCGGGCAGATGGTGGCGCCCGTCAGCTGCAGATCCTTGTAGACCAGCTGGCGCAGATCGAATTCGGCAAACTGGCCGGCAATGCAGCCCGAGGTGGAATAGCGCCCGCCCTGGCGCAGCGCATTGATCAGCGGCATGAAGGTGGTGGCGCCAACCACATCCAGCGCGATGTCCACCGGGCCGCCAGCAGCCTCGCGGATCGCGGCCTCCAAGTTGGGGGTGTTGCGGTCAATGACCGTTGCCGCGCCCAGTTCATAAAGCAGGTCCGCCTTGCTGGATGAGGCCACCGCAATCACCCGGCAGCCGCGCAAAGTGCATAGTTGAATGGATGCCGACCCCACGCCGCCGGAGGCGCCGGTGATCACTACCGTCTCGCCCGGCCGCGGCTGGGTGCGCTGCACCAGGTTTTCAGCCGTTGTATAGGCGCAAGGAAAGGTGGCCAGTTCGGCATCGGTGAGGTCCGAGGTGATTTTGATCGCGTTGGCGCTGCGGACCTTGGTGTATTCGGCAAAACCGCCATCGCATTCGGAACCGAAATAGGCGGAGTTCTCCGGGTTCTGCCAATCGCCATGGCCCAGCAGCCAGGGGTCGATCAGCACCCGCTCGCCGATCCGTGCCGGGTCGACGTCTTCGCCCATGGCAACGATGGTGCCCGCTACATCGGCGCCCTGGATGCGGGGAAAGGTGATCTCGCCTGCGCCCCAGGAACTGTCCAAATCGTCGGTGGTCTCAAAGCCGCATTCAGCGCCATCCCCCAGCGCATCCGTATTGGCCTTGGAATACCAGGCGGTGCGGGTGTTGATATCGGTATTGTTGAGCCCGCATGCGCCGACTTTCACCAGCACCTCATCCTTATCCGGCTGCGGCGTTGCGGTGTCGCGGTAGTCGAGCTTGTCGAGGCCGCCGTGGCCGGTCAGAAGCACGGCTTTCATGGTTGCAGGCAGGGTCATGTCGCGCGGGTGTCCTGTTGGGTATGGGGGAGGGGGGCGCTGCCCCCCGCCTTCGGCTCCCCCCGGAGTATTTTTTGGAAAGATGAAAGGGGGAGCCGGTTTTGTTACTCTGCCGGGGCGAGGGCTGCGTCGGTGCGGGGCAGCAGGCTTTCGGGGTCGTAGGCGGGCGCGCCCAGGATCCGGCCCTTGCGCGGGCTGCCTGCGACGATCACCTCGATCTCTGTGCCCGGCACATTGGCGTGCGGTTTCACATAGGCGAAGGCCAGAATTTTGCCGACTGTATGGCCATAGGCGACCGAAGCAGTGGAGCCCACGACCGTGCCGTCCAGCAGGATCGCCTCGCCGCCGTGGCCGTCCTCCACGCCGTCCGGTTCGATCTCCAGATAGGCGCAGACCCAGGGCTTGTCCGCATCGTTCAGCGTCTTGTCCTTGCCCAGGTAGTCCTTGTCGGTGCGGGCAAAGCGCAGCACGTCTGCTTCGGCCAGGGTGACCTCGTTGGTAAGCTCGCCCGCGCCCTTGAAGCCCTTCTCCATCCGCATCGCGTTCATGGCGAAGGAGCCGTAGTCGGCAATGCCATGCGCCTCACCCGCGGCCCAGAGCGCGTCATAGACTGCCAGGGTGCTGCCGCGCGGGATGTGCAGTTCCCAGCCAAGTTCGCCCGCATAGGACATGCGGAAGGCCCAGAGTGTGTGGCCCGCAACCTCGATCTGCTGCGCGGTCAGCCATTTGAAACCTGCGTTGGTCAGATCCGCATCGGTGCAGGCGGCCAGGACCTCGCGGGCTTTCGGGCCATTGAGAGCAAGGGCGGCCCAGTCGGTGGAAAGCGTTGTGATCTCCACCTCTTCGCCCGCGAGGTTCTGGTTCAGGTGGTCCAGCAGCCGCTGTTCGAAGAATGCAGCGCAGACCAGGTAGTAGCTGTCGTCCGCGAGCTTCACCACGGTGGTTTCCAGCTCGATCCGGCCGCGGCGGTTCAGCATGTGGGTGAGGGCAATGCCGCCAACCTTTTGCGGCAGGCGGTTGGCGGTCAGCCGGTCCAGGAGGGCTGCGGCGCCAGGGCCCGAAACCTCAACCTTGGTGAAGGCGGAGATGTCCATGATGCCGACGCCGTCGCGCACGGCCTTGCACTCCAGCCCAACCATGTCGTGCACTTCATTGCGGCGGAAGGAATAGTGGTCCTGCTGCGCGACGCCGTTCCTGGCAAACCAGCGCGGGCGCTCGTGGCCATAGACCTCTTCATAGACAGCGCCCTTGTCCTTCAGCCGCTCGTAAAGCGGCGAGGGTTTGATGGGGCGGCCCGCCAGGCGGTTGAAATGCGGGAAGGGGATCTCGTGGCGCAGCTTGTAGTCCTCATGCGCCTTGGTCACTTGCCAATCCTTGGTGGCGTAGGAGCCGAAGCGGCGCGGGTCGTATTCGCGCATGGAGATGTCAGCCGAGCCATGCACCATCCAGCGCGCCAGTTCGCGGGTCAGGCCCGGGCCCCAGCCGATGCCGATCTGGGTGCCGCAGCAGCACCAGTAGTTCCTGACGCCCGGTGCCGGGCCAATCAGCGGGTTGCCGTCCGGCGGATGCGAGATTGCGCCATGCACTTCGCGCTGGATGCCAAGGTCGGCAAAGATCGGCATCCGGTTCAGGCTTTCCTCCAGCCAGGGCATCACCCGGTCGTAATCTGCGTCGAACAGCCAGTTCTCGTATTCCCACGGGCAGTGGTCGTGCCAGACCGAGTTGCTGCCTTCCTTCTCGTAAATCCCGATCAGCCCGCGCTTCTGCTCCATGCGGATGTAGCCCGAGACCTTCTTGTCGTCGCGGATGACGGGCAATTCCTTGTCCAGTGCCTCAAACTCCGGCACCGGTTCGGTCACAAAGTAATGGTGGGTCATCGAGGTCATCGGCAGCTGCAACCCGGACCATTCGCCCATCTGGCGGGCATAGGTGCCGCCGGCGTTGACCACATGCTCGCAGCGGATGGTGCCCTTTTCCAACTCGACGATCCACTCGCCGTTCTCGGCTTGCGTGATGTTGGTAGCGCGGCAGTGGCGGATGATGCGCGCACCCTTCTGGCGGGCGCCTGCGGCCATCGCCATGGTGACATTGGTCGGATCCACGTGGCCGTCGTCGGGGGTGTAGAGCGCCCCCAGAACCCCTTCGAGGTTATAGAAGGGGTGCAGCTCGGCGACTTTTTCGGGGCCAACCAGTTCGATGTTGAAGCCCAGCGAACGGCCCACTGACAGGGTGTGGCGCAGCCAGTCCATCTCGTCCTCGGTATAGGCCAGGCGGAAGGAGCCGCAGCCGTGCCAGGTCACCGCCTGGCCGGTCTCTTCCTCCAGCTTCCCGGAATAGAGGCCGATGTTGTAGTCGACGCATTTGCCGAGGCCAAAGGAGCTGGTGGAATGGGTGATCTGGCCCGCCGCGTGCCAGGTCGACCCAGAAGTCAGCTCGGATTTCTCCAAGAGAACCACCTCCGGGCCCCAGCCCTCATGCGCCAGGTGATAGGCCAGGCCCACCCCCATCACGCCGCCGCCCACGATGACCACCTTGGCCTGTGTCGGGAATTCTTTCTCAGCCATTTCGCCGTTCCTGATTGCAGAGTCGCTTTTCTGCTCGACAGGCTAATTCCATATTTGTACCATCGTCAATCATGAATGGCACAAATGTATCATCGATAGTTTTGGAGCGCCTCACCGAAGAGTGGGATGCGCTAACACCTGAGGCGCAGAAGGCGGCCCGCTATGTGCTGGAAAACCCTGCGGATGTCGGGGTTTCCACCGTGCGCGAGATTGCCGAGGCGGCGAATGTGAAGCCCAACACCTTTGTCCGCATGGCGCGGCAGGTGGGCTTTGACGGCTACGAGGATTTCCGCGCTCCGTTCCGCGAGGCGATTCGCAAGGGCGGGGTGTCTTTCCCCGACCGGGCGCGCTGGCTGCAGGACATTTCCCGCTCCGGAGAGCTGGGCGGGCTCTATGCCGATATGGTCGGCGCCGCGATGCGCAATATCGAGGAGACCTTTGCAGGCATCGACGCTGGCAGCCTTGAGGCAGCGGCCCATGCGATCTGGAAGTCCCGCCAGGTTTTCACGCTGGGCGTGGGCGTGAATAACGCCAATGCCCGCAACTTCACCTATCTTGCCTCCACCGGCATGAAGCAATTTCACGCCATCCCGCGGCCCGGTTCCACGGCGATTGATGATCTCGCCTGGGCAGACAGCCAGGATGTGCTCATCGCCATGACCTGCAAGCCCTACCGGGCCGAGGTGATCGAAGCGATCAGAATAGCGCGCGAACAAGGGGTCACCATCGTCGGCATTTCCGACAGCCCCGCCAGCCCCGTGATCCTGAATGCGGACCACGGGTTCACCGTCGCGGTGGATACACCGCAATTCTTCCCGTCATCCGTCTCAATGATCGCCTTGCTGGAAACACTGCTCTCCTTTGTGATTGCCGTCTCTAGCGAGGAAATCGTCGAGCGGGTGGAGAAATTCCACAAACGCAGGCACCAGCTGGGCCTTTATGCGGAGGAACCTGAATGAATGCCCCTCTGACCCATTCCCTTGACGCCAGGTACTACACGGACCCAGTTGTCTTTGAGGCCGAGCGGAAAGGTCTTTTGGCCCGCAGCTGGCAATTTGCCGGCCATGCCAGCCAGCTGGAAAACACTGGCGATTACTTTGCTTTCGAACTGGCCGGCGAAAGCCTGTTCAGCATCAAGGGGCGCGACGGCGAAATCCGTACCTTCTATAATGTCTGCCAGCACCGCGCCCACCAGCTGGTTTCGGGCGAGGGCACCACGCGGGTGGTGGTATGCCCGTACCATGCCTGGACCTATGAGCTGACGGGTGAGCTGCGCGCCGGGCCGAACATCAAGGCAGTGCAGGGTTTCGACAAATCCAGGATCTGCCTGACAGAGGTGCGCACCGAGGTGTTCCTGGGCTTCATCTTCGTGAACCTCGATCCCGAGGCCAAGCCGATGGATGAGTGGTTCCCCAATGTCCGCAGCGAGCTGGAAAGCTTTGTCCCCAACTGGGGTGACCTGAAGCCGCTGGAATGGGTCGAGATCCCGGAGAACTGCAACTGGAAGGTTTCGGTGGAAAACTACTCCGAATGCTACCACTGCAGCCTGAACCACCCGACCTTCTCCACCGGGGTGATCAAGCCGGAAACCTATGACATCCAGCCCCAGGGCTTCTGCCTGCGCCACACGACGGAGTGCAACTCGCTGGAGCAGATGACCTATGACATCGACTCCGGCTTTGACAACAACGAGAAATACTCCAGCTGGTTCCTCTGGCCGATGTTCTCGTTCCAGGTCTACCCGGGCAATCTGCTGAACACCTACCATTGGCGGGCAGTGGATGCGGATCATGTGGTGGTTTGGCGCGGCTGGTACTCGATCGGCGGCGAAGACAATGAAACCGTGCGCCGGATGGCGGTGCAGGACCGGTCCACAACGGTCGAGGAAGACATCCACCTGGTGGAATCCGTGCAGCGGGGGCTGAAAAGCCGCGGCTATGTTCCTGGCCCCCTGGTGGTAGATCCCTCTTGCGGAGTGAACTCGGAACATTCAATCCTGCATCTTCAGAAGTGGATGCGTGAAGCGGCAGACCACGATCTCGCAGCAGGGAACTAACGGACTATGACACAGCTTGATGCCGAATGGCTGAACTACATTGACGGCGCCTGGGTGCCCGGCGGGGCCGGGTGGATCGATGTCACCAACCCGGCCAATGACGAGCTGCTGGCCCGCCATGCGCTGGCTGACGCCGCGGACGTGGACCGCGCCGTGCAGGCCGCCCGCCGCCTGCACCTGTCCGGCGAGCTGTCGGCGCTGCGCCCGATCGTGCGCGGCCGCATGGTGCAGGCCATGGGCCGCTATCTGCTCGATAACATCGACGAGATCGCCCGCGTCCTGACCCTGGAGCAGGGCAAGCCGCTGTGGGAATCCCGGATCGAGGTGGAGGGCGCCGCCCTCTATTTCGAATACTACGGCAACCAGGCCAGCACCGTCGAAGGCCGCTCTATCCCGCTGGGCGGCGGCTATTTCGACTGGACCGAGAACGAGCCGATGGGCGTCTCCGCCCAGATCATCCCCTGGAACTACCCGGTGGAGATGACCGCGCGTTCCCTGTCGGCAGCACTGGCCACCGGCAATGCCTGCGTGATCAAGACGCCTGAGCTCACCCCGCTCACCAACGCCTGGCTTGCCCGCGCGGCGGAGGCGGCGGGTTTCCCGGCTGGTGCGGTCAACGTCTTGTGCGGTTACGGCCACGAGGCCGGCGCGGCGCTGTCAGGCCATCCGCAGGTCAATCAGATCGTCTTCACCGGCTCGGTGCCCACCGGTATCCGCATCGCCACCGCGGCAGCGCAGAACGTGGTGCCTTGCGTGCTCGAACTCGGCGGCAAATCTGCGGCCATTGTGCATGAGGACGCCGACCTCGAAGCCTTTGAGAATGACATCCGCTGGGGCATCTACTTCAACGCAGGCCAGGTCTGCAGCGCCATGAGCCGCGTCATCGTGCACGAAAGCCGCCATGACGAACTGGTCGAACGCGCGGTGAACGTGGCCAACAGCCTCAGCGTCGGTGCCGGCATCGACCGTCCTGAATTCGGCGCCAACATGGGCGCCATGGTCTCCATGCCCCAGCGCGACCGTGCATTGGGCATCGTCCAGCAGGCCCAGGCCGACGGCGCCACCATCGCCACCGGCGGCACGCCTGTCGGCAACGCAGGCGCTTTCCTGGCTCCGACCATCGTCTCCGGCATCACCCCGAACGACTCCATCGCCAGCGAGGAAATCTTCGGCCCCGTCCTCTCGGTGCTCAAGTTCCGTTCCGATGCCGAGGCGATCGAGATTGCCAACAGCACCGAATACGGGCTGGTCGGCGGCGTCTTTACCCGCGACCTCGACCGCGCCACCCAATCGGCCCGCCAGGTCCGCGCAGGCCAGGTGTTTGTGAACGAATGGTACGCAGGCGGCGTGGAAACTCCATTCGGCGGCTACGGCAAATCCGGCTATGGCCGCGAAAAGGGCCGCGAGGCGCTGTGGAACTACGTGCAGACCAAAAACATCGCTATGAAATTGAGAGGCTGAGATGAGCACATTTGACGAAGACCTGTTCCTGAAAGGCCTGGAACAGCGCAAAGGCACGCTGGGTGCGGAATATGTTGAAAAGAACCTGGCTGCAGCAGACGACTTCACCCGCCCGTTCCAGGAAGCCATGACCGCATGGTGCTGGGGGTTCGGCTGGGGCGATGATGTGATCGATGCCAAGACCCGCTCGATGATGAACCTTTCGATGATCGGCGCGCTGGGCAAGATGCATGAATGGGAGCTGCACTGCCGCGGCGCCATCAACAACGGCGTCACCAAGGAAGAGATCCGCGCGATCATCCACGTGATCGGCATCTACTGCGGCGTGCCCCAGGCACTTGAATGCTTCCGCGCCGCCCGCAAGGTTCTGGAAGAGCAGGGCTGACCGGCCGGATCATGAATTTGGAGGAGCGGCCTTTGGGGCCGCTCTTTTTTTGGGGGCTCTGCCCCCTTGGCCTTTGGCCAATTCCCCCGGGATATTTTTGGCCAGATGAATGTGGGATTCTTTTGGACGGGGCTTCTTGGCGCGATTCATTTTGGGAGGTTTACGAGTTGTTATTGGCTTTGTGCTGTGGATAAGCGCGGCGAGTTTGTGGATAAGTGGGCGGGTTGCGGGATCTGCGGCGGGGGTGGCTGTGTTTTGGGGCTGGCGGGGTGGTTTGAGAGGGGGGCGGGTTGGGGAGAT
>NZ_JBSWTX010000002.1:0-324022 GCF_056158765.1 Leisingera sp. ABM4_060
CGCTGCGCGGTTTGTTTTGCGTCTTGCAGGTGTTTTTCAACGGCGTTCTGCGCTGCGGCTTCATTGCCTGATAGGATGGCGTTGCAGATGTTGTGCATATGTGCGGTGCCGGGTTTTTGCCGGTTTTTGGTTGACAGTGTGACGGCGCGCAGGCGGCTGATGCGGGCGTTGAGGCGCTGGGTGATTTCCCAGGCGACGTTCTGGGCGGCGCCGTCGAAGATGCTGCGGTAGAATTCGGTTGTGGCGCGCAGCAGGGGGGCGGGGGCGCCTTCGGCGGCAGCGGCCTGCAGGTCCTGCAGGGCGGCCTGCAGGTCTGCTGCCAGCTGCGGCGTCATGTTGCGGGCGCATTGGGCGGCGGCGGCGGTCTCCAGCATCCGGCGGATATCGTAGATCTGGCGGGCGTCGTCCCAGCTGAGCCGGGCCACGATCGGGCCTTTGCCGGGCAGGATCTCGACCAGGCCCTCGGCCTCGAGATAGCGGATGGTCTCGCGCACCACGGTGCGGCTGACGCCGAGCTGGTCGCACAGGGGGCGCTCGACCAGCCGTTCGCCGGGGGCGAACTGGCCTGCGATGATCGCTTCGCGCATGCGCTCCTGGACGATGTCGCGCAGGGTCTGCGGCAGCTGCTCGATCTTGCGCATCACAGGCTGGCTTTGGGGGCGTGTCATGGGATTCGGGATAGCAGCCGGGGCGGGGGGGAACAAGGGATCATTGACATATGGTCGTATGGTATACCATATGATGATCAACGATGGAATCACAAGAAAGACCCGGCCATGCCCGCTGAAATCCGCAAGACGCTGCTGCATGTTGAAGAGACCCTGATCGAGGGCGGCAAGGCGGCGGCGCAGCCGCTCACGATGATTGCCGCGGTGGCGGTGATCAAGAACCCCTGGGCGGGGCAGGGGTTTGTCGAGGATCTGCGGCCTGCGATCCATGATTGCGCGCCGGGGCTGGGCGAGAAGCTGACGGCGATGGTGCTGGAGGCCGCAGGCGGCGGCGAGCGGGTCGAGGGCTACGGCAAATCGGCCATTGTCGGCGTCAACGGCGAGGTGGAGCATGCCTCGGCGCTGATTCACACGCTGCGCTTTGGCAACCATTTCCGCGAGGCGGTGGGGGCGAAATCCTATCTTGCCTTCACCAATACCCGCGGGCCCGCCAATGCCTCGCTGCAGATCCCGCTGATGGACAAGAACGACGGCGGCAAGCGCAGCCACTACCTGACCATCCAGCTGTCGGTCGCAGATGCGCCGGGCCCGGATGAGATCGTGATTGCACTTGGCGCCTCGATCGGCGGCCGCCCGCACCACCGCATCGGCGACCGCTATCAGGACCTGAAGGACCTGGGCCATGACCTCGACAACCCTGCAGCTGTCTGAGGCCTCCGGCCTGGTGGCTGGCCCGGTCACCGGCCTGCGGGCAGGGTCCGGCGCGCCCTTGGTGCTGCTGCACGGGGTCGGCATGCAGGCGGCGGCCTGGGGGCCGCAGATTGAGGCTTTTGCCGCCGCCCATGAGGTGGTTGCGCTGGATATGCCGGGCCATGGCGGCAGCGCTGCGCTGCCGGGCACGCCGGAGCTGGCGGACTATGTGGCCTGGCTGCATGGGGTTTTGCAGGCACTGGGGCTGGGGCCGGTCTATCTGGCGGGCCATTCGATGGGGGCGCTGATTGCCGGCGGCTACGCGGTCAGCCATCCTGAAAACGTGGCCCGGGTGGCGCTCTTGAACGGGGTGTTCCGGCGCGGCGCGGCGGCGCGGGCGGCGGTTGAGGCGCGCGCGGATGAGATCCGCGCGGGCAGCTTTGATCTGGAAACACCTTTGACGCGCTGGTTTGGCGATAGTGCTGCGGACAGGGCGGCGCGGGCGCAGGTGGCGGCGTGGCTCTCGGATGTGAATCTGGACGGTTACGCGGCGGCCTATAGCGCCTTTGCCCGCGGCGACAGCACTTATGCGGATGGGTTTGGCGGCATTGCCTGCCCGCTTTTGGCGCTGACCGGCGACGGCGATCCGAACTCGACGCCGCAGATGGCCGCGGCAATGGCGGCGGCGGCGCCGCGGGGCCAGGCCATTGTCATCGAAGGCCACCGGCATATGGTCAATCTGACCGCCCCTGAGGCGGTCAACGCAGCGCTGCAGGACTGGCTGGCAGCGCCAGTGGAAGGGGAGACGTCATGAGCGAACTGGACCCGCGCGCCCTGCGCAACGCCTTTGGCACCTTCATGACCGGCGTCACCGTGGTGACGGCGCAGAATGCGGACGGCAACCCGATCGGCTTTACTGCCAATTCCTTCACTTCGGTGTCGCTGGACCCGCCCTTGGTGCTGGTGTGCCTGGCCAATTCCTCCAGCAATTACCAGGCCTTCAGCCAGGCGGCAGGCTTTGCCGTCAATGTGCTGGCGGAGGACCAGAAGGATGTCTCCAACACCTTTGCCCGGCCCGTCGAGGACCGCTTTGCCGCGGTCGGCTGGCGGCAGGGCCCGGCAGGCAGCCCGGTGCTGGACGGGGTCTCGGCCTGGTTCGACTGCGCCATGCACAACCGGGTGGAGGCGGGCGACCACCTGATCCTGATCGGCCGCGTTGAGGGTTTTGAGACCTCGCCCGCGCCGGGGCTGGGCTACGTGCGCGGCGCCTATGTGACGCCTGCAGCCGAGGCCGAAGCGCTGCGCCAGGGGGCCAAGCTGATTGTCTCGGCGCTGATTGAGCATGAGGGCAAGGTGCTCTTGCTGGGCAATGAACAGGGCAAGCTGACGCTGCCGGAAGTGCGGGTCGGCAAGGAGGGCGCCTCGGCGGCGCTGGCCAGGCTGATTGCGGAGAGCGGCGTCGAGGCTGAGGCGGGGTTCATTTACTCCGTCTATGAAGATGAAGCGCGCGAACATCAGCACATCTCGTTTTTGTGCCAATCCGCCGGGGGCACGCCGGCGCAGGGGGCCTTCACCGAGCTGACCGAAACCACATTGATGGACATTGCCGACGCGGCGATGTGCACCATGCTGGAGCGGTTCGCCAGTGAGGCCCGGATCGGCAACTTCGGGGTGTATTATGGAAACCAGACCCGCGGAGAGGTGCGCCCTGTTGGCGCCGGGGGCGGGGCAGGGAGCGAGACCTGATGAAATTTTCCCTTTTTGCGCATATGGAGCGGATCTCCGCGGAGGACGACCAGAAGCGGCTGTATGATGAGTTCATCGAGCTGTGCAAAATCGCCGATGCGGGCGGCATGCATGCCATCTGGACCGGCGAGCACCACGGCATAAACTTCACCATTGCGCCGAACCCGCTGCTGAACCTGATCGACGTGGCGCGCCACACCAAGAATGTGCGCCTGGGCACCGGCACGGTGATTGCGCCGTTCTGGCATCCGATCCGGCTGGCGGGCGAGGCGGCGATGGCCGATATCATCACCGAGGGCCGCCTGGATCTGGGCATTGCCCGCGGCGCCTATTCCTTTGAATACGAGCGGATGATGCCGGGCATGGATGCCTGGGAGGCGGGCCAGCGCATGCGCGAGCTGATCCCGGCGGTGAAGGGCCTGTGGCAGGGCGATTATGCCCAGGAGGGCGAATTCCACGCCTTCCCCAAGACCACCTCGTCGCCGAAACCGCTGCAGCAGGACGGCCCGCCGATCTGGGTGGCGGCGCGCGATCCCAACAGCCATGAATTTGCGGTGGCGCAGGGCTGCAACGTGCAGGTGACGCCGCTGTGGCAGGGCGACGGCGAGATCGAAGAGCTGATGGGCAAGTTCAACGCGGCCTGCGCAAAGCACCCGGAGGTGCCGCGGCCCAGGATCATGCTGCTGCAGCACACCTATGTGGCGGACAGCGCGGCGGATGTGCAGCAGGCGGCAGAGGAGCTGAACCGCTTCTACTGCTACTTCGGCGCCTGGTTCATGAACAAGCGCGAGGTCACGCAAGGCCTGATCGCGCCGCTCTCGGACGAGGAAATCGCCGCGCATCCGTTCTACAGCCCCGAGGCCATGGCGCGCGACCTGGTGATCGGCGAGCCTGCGGCGGTGATCGAACGGCTGCGGAAATACCAGGCCCTGGGCTATGACGAATATGCCTTCTGGATCAACTCGAGCATGCCGTTTGAGCGCAAGAAGGCCTCGCTTGAGCGCTTCATCACCGATGTGATGCCCGCCTTCCAGTAACAGGAGCCAGCAGATGCAGTCTTTCCAGCAGTATATCGGCGGCGCCTTTGAGGACGCAGGCGCCAGCTTCGAGAGCCTTGATCCGGCCACCGGCGCACCCTGGGCGCGGATGCCGTCGGCCACGCCTGCGGATGTGGACCGGGCCGTCTGCGCGGCGGAGGCTGCATTCTTCTCGCCCGAATGGGCCGGGATGAGTGCGACCCAGCGCGGCAAGCTCCTCATGCGGCTGGCGGATCTGGTGGCGGAACATGCTCCCAGGCTGGCCGGGCTGGAGACCCGCGACACCGGCAAGATCATCCGCGAGACCTCGGCGCAGATCGCCTATGTGGCGGAATACTACCGCTATTACGCAGGGCTCGCCGACAAGATCGAGGGCGCGCATCTGCCGATCGACAAGCCGGACATGGAGGTCTGGCTGCGCCGCGAGCCGATCGGCGTGGTGGCCGCCGTGGTGCCCTGGAACTCGCAGCTGTTCCTGTCGGCGGTGAAAATCGGCCCGGCGCTGGCGGCGGGCTGCACCGTGGTGCTGAAAGCCTCCGAGGAGGCCCCGGCGCCGATGCTGGAATTTGCCCGGATCTTTGATCAGGCGGGCTTTCCGGCAGGCGTTTTGAACGTGATCACCGGCGGCCCGGAAGCAGGTGCGGCGCTGACCAGCCACCAGGGTGTGGCTCACGTGGCCTTCACCGGCGGGCCGGAGACAGCGCGCCACATCGTGCGCAACTCGGCCGAAAACCTCGCCTCCACCTCGCTGGAGCTGGGCGGCAAGTCGCCCTTCATCGTCTTTGACGACGCCGATCTGGACAGCGCCGTGAACGCGCAGGTCTCCGGCATCTTCGCCGCCACCGGCCAGAGCTGCGTCGCAGGCTCCCGCCTGGTCATTCAGAAGGGCCTCAAAGACGCCTTCCTCGCCCGGCTGAAGGACAAGGCGGAAAGCGTGGTGATCGGCGCCCCGGGTGACATGGCCACCGAAGTCGGCCCGCTCTGCACCCTGAAACAGCGCGATCACGCAGAGGCTTTGATCGAAGCCTCGCTCAAGGCGGGCGCCAGGCTGATCACCGGCGGCACGGCGCCGGCGCGCGGCGGCTTCTACTTCCCGCCCACGGTTCTGGACTGCTCGGATGCCCCGGAGGCCCCCTGCCTGACAACCGAGTTCTTCGGCCCCGTCTTGTCGGTGGTCGGCTTCGAAACCGAAGCGGAAGCGGTAGAGATTGCCAACAGCACCGCCTTTGGCCTGGCCTCCGGCCTGTTCACCCGCGACCTCACCCGCGCCCACCGGATGATCCGCGCCCTGCGCGCGGGCATCGTCTGGGTCAACACCTACCGCGCCGTCAGCCCGATCGCCCCCTTCGGCGGCCACGGCCTCTCCGGACACGGCCGCGAAGGCGGCCTCCAGGCCGCCCTCGACTACACAAAAACAAAAGCCGTCTGGCTGCGCACAACAGACGAACAAATCCCGGACCCCTTCGTTATGCGGTAGAGCGGAACCGTTCCCTGCGGAAGAAATTTGCATCCCGGCTGCGCACTCAGCGCCGCCGGATACCCCGGTCATTGCCTAAGGGAGGAGAAACCATGGCGAGAGACTACAAGCCCGGAGGCGGGGACCATCTGGTTGCCGGCACAGGGCTGTTCAAAGGGCTTCACAACGGTATGAGCATCGCCTCCAAGGCGATGGTCGCGGCCTTTGTGGTGTTCACAATCCTGAACGTGGAATACGCAGGCGAGATCTATGGCGGCATCCGCTCCTGGGTCGAAGGCGCGCTGAGCTGGTACTACATCAGCTCGGTGATCATCATCCTGTTTGCCTGCCTGTTCCTGATGTTCAGCCGGTTCGGCTCGATCCGGCTGGGCGATGACAATGCCAAGCCGGAATTCAGCCGGTTTTCCTGGTTTGCGATGCTGTTTTCGGCCTCGGTGTCGATCGGCATCATGTTCTTTGGCGTTGCTGAACCGCTGTTCTACTTCGACAATTCGGCGGGCTGGGGTTATCCCAACAACCCGTTTGCCGATGCGGCGGGGCACACGGAAATGGACGTGCAGCGCGCGGTTGATGCGGTGCGGGTAACCAATTTCCATTGGGGATTGCATGGTTGGGCGATCTACACGCTGACCGGCCTGGCGCTTGGCTATTTTGCTTTCCGCAAGAAGCTGCCGCTGACCTTCCGTTCGGCGCTCTACCCGATCCTGGGCGAGCGGATCTATGGCCCGGCAGGCCATGCGGTGGATCTGTTGGCGGTATTCGGCACCGTCTTCGGCATTGCCACCTCGATGGGGCTGGGGGTCAATCAGATGGCGCATGGCATGAATGTGCTGTTCGGCATCGATCCGGGCACCGGCACCCAGGTGGCGCTGGTCATCATCATCTCGATCATCGCGACCCTGTCGGCAGTGTCCGGCGTCGGCCGCGGCATCAAGATCCTGTCGGAATGGAACATCGTTCTGACCATCGCGCTGATCCTGTTTTTTGTGATTACAGGGCCGACCCAGTGGCTGGCGGGCTTCTTCCTGAATGCCACCGGCGATTATGTGACCCAGTTCCTGTCGATGGGCTTCTGGACTGCTTCGGCACCGGGCGATGTGGCCTGGCAGGGCGGCTGGACCATTTTCTACTGGGGCTGGTGGCTGAGCTGGGCACCGTTTGTGGGCATGTTTATCGCCCGTATTTCCAAAGGGCGCACCATCCGAGAGTTCATGTTCGGCGCCATGCTGGTGCCCACCACCATGGCCTTCATCTGGATCTCGGTCTTTGGCGGCAACGCGCTGTTCTTTGAGCTGAACGCCGAGGGCGGCGTGGGCACCGCGGGCCTGATCGACATGGTCAACAGCTGGAACCTGGGCGGCACCCTGTTCGGCACCATTGACCGGCTGGCCGACGGCGGAACCCTGGCCTGGGTGATCTCGGCGCTGACCACCTTCCTGCTGGCCACCTGGTTCATCACCAGCTCTGACTCCGGCACCCTGGTGGTGACGACGATCCTGTCGATGGGCAATGCCCATCCGCCGAAAATGCACCGGGTGATCTGGGGCGCGGCGCAGGGCCTGGTGGCAGCGGTGCTGCTGATGGCCGGCGGGTTGTCGGCTCTGCAGACTGCGGCGATTGCGGCCGCGCTGCCGATCTCGGTTCTGGTGGTGATGATGGCCTGGGGCGTGATCAAGTCGCTGATGGAGGACCCGGCTGCGGTCTCCAGCGCGGCTGACAGCGCGCCGGACGGCACCGCGCTGGACGGCGACCTGCACGCCTGAACCGGACCCTCAAAAAATCCGAAACCGGGCGGGGGAGACCCCGCCCTTTTCCTTACTGAATTGGAGTTTTGCACATGCTCTCTCTCTCCCGCCCTGACCTGCTGCTGAGCGACGCTTATCTGAACGGCGAATGGCAGGCCCGCGACGCCCGCTTTGCGGTCAAGAACCCGTCCACCGGCGAGGTGCTGGCTGAAGTAGCCGACTGCACCGTTGATGACGCCAAGGGCGCCATCTCTGCCGCTCAGATTGCGCAAAAAGACTGGGCGCAGCGTACCGGCAAGGAACGCGCGGCGGTGCTGCGCACGTGGTTCGACCTGATGGTCGCCCATGCCGATGACCTGGCGGCGATCCTGACCGCCGAAATGGGCAAGCCGCTGGCTGAGGCCAAAGGCGAGATCATGTATGGTGCCAGCTTTATCGAGTGGTTCGCGGAAGAGGCCAAGCGGATCTATGGCGACACCATCCCCGGCCATCAGCGCGACAAGCGCATTCTGGTGATGAAGCAACCGGTGGGCGTGGTGGGGGCGATCACGCCGTGGAATTTCCCCAACGCGATGATCACCCGCAAGGCCGGCCCGGCACTGGCCGCAGGCTGCGCCATGGTGGTGCGCCCGGCCAGCGAAACCCCGCTGTCGGCGCTGGCGATTGCCAAGCTGGGTGAAGAGGCGGGCATCCCCGCGGGCGTGTTCTCGGTGCTGCCGTCGACCGACAGCCGCGGCGTTGGCCTCGAGTTCTGCGAGAACCCGGCGATGCGCAAGATCAGCTTCACCGGCTCCACCGGAGTGGGCAGCATCCTGATGCGCCAGGGGGCGGACCAGATCAAGAAACTGTCGCTGGAGCTGGGCGGCAATGCGCCCTTCATCGTGTTTGACGATGCCGACCTGGATGCCGCGGTCGAGGGTGCGATGATCTCGAAGTTCCGCAACGCCGGCCAGACCTGTGTCTGCACCAACCGGATCTATGTGCAGGATGCGGTGTACGACGCCTTTGTCGAAAAACTGTCGGCGGCGGTTGCGGCGCTGCCGGTGGGCGACGGGTTTGCCGATGGCACCGCGATCGGGCCGCTGATCAGCGAGGCTGCGGTGGAGAAGGTGCGCGAGCACATCGCCGATGCAGTGGCCAAGGGCGGCCAGATCGCCACCGGCGGCGGGAATCATGAACGCGGCGGCACCTTCTTTCAGCCGACGGTGATTGCCGGCGCCACCCAGGACATGGTGGTGGCGCGGGAAGAGACCTTTGGCCCGCTGGCGCCGGTGTTCCGGTTTTCCGAGGTGGAAGAGGTGCTGGCGGCGGCCAATGACACCGAGTTCGGCCTGGCCTCCTATTTCTACAGCCGCGACCTGAGCCGGATCTATCAGGTGATGGAAGGGCTGGAGTACGGAATGGTCGGAGTCAACACCGGACTGATTTCCACCGAAGTAGCCCCCTTTGGCGGCATCAAGCAGTCCGGTCTGGGCCGCGAAGGTTCCAAATACGGGATCGAGGATTACCTCGAGCTGAAATACTGCTGCCTCAGCGTATGAATTGAAGGTGCAAAAGTTTTGCGGCCAGCCATTTAGGCTGGCCGCAACTTGAGGAATGCCGTCACGGGGGCAACGTCGCAAAGGGCTTCCTGCACCAGAGCCGTCACCGATGGGGGGGCGGCGGGGACCATGTATTGCCTGTTTGCGGTGAACCGCCGCGTGCAAGCCCGCACGGGCTGAAGCCGCGTACTTTGGCTAAGAACGGCAACAGCGCTTGGGCGGGCCTGGCTCAAACTAGTACGAGAGCCAGGTTGCAACGTGTTCATGAAAAAAGAGCGGCCTTACGCAGGCCGCGCAGATTGGTCGTGGCCGAGGTCTTTCATGTCCTGAAAGCGGTCGCCGATCCGGTGGTGCGGCCGCCCGCCGGTAGCGACGCCGATGGCAATCAGCACCTCATCCGGGCCGGGCGCGTCGGGGATGTTGAATTCCACCGTCAGGAAATGCGAGCGGGCGCCGCCTTCGGTGATGTGTTTCAGTGGCATCGTGATCGAATTGCCCGGGCCGCCGCGCTTGTTCGAGAACGGGATGAACTCGCTGCTCTGCACCGCATCGCGCAGGAAGTTGCCAAAGCGCAGGGTGTGGATCAGGGCTGAGGCATGCTCGACCTCGCCGTTGACGCCGACGATGGCGGATTTGCCGAAGGCCTGCACCTTGCAGCCGCCGCCGACCAGCGGCATCAGCCGGTTCACCATCTCCTCGCCCAGCACCGGGGCAAAGGCGTGGATTTCCGGGGTCAGGTCCTCGACGAACCGCCCCGACCAGGGGTTTTTCAGCACCGCCGCCACCGCTGCCATACGCAGGGGCGGGCTGGCGGGCTTGTGGCCCTCGATCAGGATGTCTTCGATCCAGGCAACGTATTTGCGGACTTCTGGGGTCATGTCTTGGTCTTTTCTGCTGGGCCGCCATGGGCGGCAAGGAAAGGGTCAATAAGGGCCGCGACCTGATCCGGCGCTTCCAGCAGCACCGAGTGTTTCAGCCGCGGCAGGATGTGGAGGCGGGCGTCGGGGATCTGCGCCGCCATGAATTCCGACATCCGCGGCGAGGAGCCGATGTCATTTTCGCCGGTCATCACCAGGGCAGGGGCGGTGACTTTGTGCAGCTCGGCACCCAGGTCATTACCCGCGAGCACCCGGTAGGCGGCGACATAACAGTCGGGATCATTCTTCAGCGATTTCTGCCGCCGGGCCTCCAGTACCTCCGGGTGGGCGGTGACAAACTCCGGCGTGAACCAGCGGTCGACGGCGTTGGCCAGATGAGTGAGGGCGCCTTCGCGGGCCAGGGTTTCGGCGCGCTCGTCAACGCGGGCCTGTTCTTCTGGCGTGCGGCCGCCGACGGAAGACACCAGCGTCACGCAGCGCACCCGCTCCGGGCAGCTCAGCGCGATCTGCTGGGCAATCAGCCCGCCGAGGGAAAACCCGATCACTGAGGCAGTTCCGATGCGCAAATGATCCAGTAGCGCCACGGCGTCCTCGGCCAGGCCTGGCAGCGTGTATGGCCCCGGCGTGCGCTGGGATTGCCCGTGCCCGCGCAGATCAAAGCGAATGTAGCGGCGGGAAGACAGATGCGGCAGCACCCCGTCCCAGCTTTCCAGGTCGGAGCCGACGCCGTGGATCAGCAGCACCGGGTCGCCGCTGCCCTCGTCGCGGTAGTTCAGGGCCACATCGGGGGCGCGTTCAAACATCGGCCAGGATCCTTGCGTCCTCGGCCCGGAAACTGAGGGTGGCCTGGCTGCCCATCTCCAGTGCGGTGGCCTCGGCCTGAGCGGCCTGTTCCAGTGCCGCCACTTCGGTGCCGTCCTCCAGCGCTATGATCGCCTTGCGGGACTGACCGAGATAGATCAGTTCCTTCACAGTGCCGGTGAGAGTGTTCGTTCCGCCAGCACCCGCGCCGTTCACCACACGCAGCCGCTCGGGCCGGACCGCCAGCACTGCAGCCGCACCCTCCGCCAGCGGTGCGCCCAGCTGGCCGGTCAGCCCCCGCACAGAGGCCCCTGCCCCGCTGCAGCCCTGGGCCGCTCCGGCAATGAAATTGGTTTCGCCGATGAAATCCGCCACAAATTTGGTCTGCGGCGCCTCATAGAGCTGCCGCGGAGAACCCACCTGCTCGATCCGCCCATTGCTGAAGACGGCAATCCGGTCGGACATCACCAGCGCCTCTTCCTGGTCATGGGTCACATAGAGCACTGTGGTGCCCATGTTCTTGTGCAGATGCATGATCTCCAGTTGCATATGCTCGCGCAGCTTCTTGTCAAGCGCGCCCAGCGGTTCATCCATCAGCAAGAGCCGCGGCTTGAACACCATGGCGCGAGCCAGGGCTACGCGCTGCTGCTGGCCGCCCGACAGCTCCTTGGGCAAGCGGCTGCCGAAACCGGCGAGGCCGACCAACTCCATGGCCTCCTCTGCCCGCTTGCGGCGGTCGCCTTTCGCCACCCCGCGCATTTCCAGTGGAAAGGCGATGTTCTGCGCCACCGTCATATGTGGGAACAGCGCGTAATGCTGGAACACCATGCCGATGTCGCGCTTCCACACCGGTATCGGGTCCAGCGGCTGGCCATTGAGGCTGATGCCGCCGGCAGTGGGCTCAGTAAACCCGGCAACCATCATCAGCGTGGTGGTCTTGCCCGAGCCCGATGGCCCCAGGAAGGTGACGAACTCGCCGTCTGCCACATCCAGGTTGATGTCCTTGGCGGCGTCAATCGGGCCATAGGCTTTGCCGAGACCGGCCAGTTTCAAAAGAGGTTCAGTCATGTCGAAGTATCCTCGGGGGTCTACAGGCCCGGCTCGCGGCCCGAGCGGCGGCGGGCTATGCCGTCCGCCAGCAGCGCAAGCAGGGAGAACAGGAACAGCACGGTGGCAATGGCGGCGATGGTGGGGTCGGTGTCGCCCTTGATGTTGGACCACATCTGCACCGTCACCGGGCGCACCCGCGGGGTGGACAGGAACAGCGACACCACCAGCTCGTCAAAGGAGATCACCATGGCAAACAGCATGCCGGACATCACCGAGGGCGAGATCAGCGGCAGCGTCACCCGGCGGAAGGCGATCCAGGGCGGCGCGCCGCAATTAGCCGCGGCATCCTCCAGCCGCTTGTCGAACACCGCCAGGTTGGCGCTGACTGTCGACAGCACATAAGGAAGGGTCAGGATCACATGGGCCAGGATCAGCCCCCACAGCGAGCCGTAAAGCCCCCAGATCCGGAACACGCCAAAGATTGCGGCGGCAGTGATGATAACCGGCACCACCAGCGGCGCCATCAGCACAGCCCTGACTGCCAGCGCCCATTTGCTCTCTATCCGGCTCAAGGCCAGCGCAGCGGCAGTGCCCAGTATGGTGGCGGCGATGGCGGCCGGCACCATGATTTTCAGCGAGGTCACCAGCGTCCGCGTCCAGGTCGGATTGCTGAACATCTTCTCGTACCACTGCAGCGACAGGCCGGGCGGCGGGAAGGTGAGGTACAGCGCCGAACTGAAGGAGATCACAAAGATGATCACCAGGGGCGCCAGCATATAGACCACCAGCATCACATTGATGACGCCGCGCAGGCCGCCCCAGAATTTTGCAGAATAGAACATCAGATCCGCCCCCGGCGCAGTTTCGACACGCCCTTGATGATTGCGAACAGAAGCCCAGTGCCGATCAGCAGCACGATCGCCAGGGCCGAGGCCAGCGGCCAGTCGCCAAACTCGTCGATGCGCTCAAAGATCAGCTGCGCGATCATGATGTCGCCGCGGCCGCCCAGCAGGGCCGGGGTGATGAAGTACCCAAGCGCGATGATGAAGACGAGCATCGCCCCGGTGCCCAAGCCCGGCAGGCAGAGCGGCAGGTAGACCCGGAAGAATGCTCTGATCGGTGTTGCGCCCAGATTGGTGGCAGCCCGGAAGAAGGAGCCGTCAATCCGCGCCATCACCGAATAAAGCGGGAACACCATGAACGGCAGCAGCACCTGCACCATTCCCAACAGCACGCCAAAGCGGTTGTAAACAATGTCCAAGGGCTCGGCGATCATGCCGATGCCAACCAGGATGTCATTGATGATGCCGCCGCGCTGCAGGATCACCAGCCAGGCAAAGCTGCGCACCAGGATCGAGGTCCAGAACGGGATCAGCACCACAAAGATCAGCAGCTTGCGGATCCAAGGCCGAGCATGGACCATCGAATAGGCCACCGGGAAGCCGATCAGCGCACAAAGGATCGTGGTCGCCCCGGCAATCGCAATCGTGTTCCAAAGCACACCCAGATAGATGCTCTTGGAGAAAATGGTGATGTAGTTCTGCAGCCCCCAGACAGGTTCGGAGACGCTGCGCTGCAACAGCCAGCTGACCGGGTAAAGGAAACAGACCCCGATCAGCAGAACTGCCGGTATCAAGAGCCAGAGAGTACGGTTTCCCGCCGTCATTGCACTGCATCTCCTGTTGTTATTGCCGTTTCAAGATTAGGACTGAATTGCCCGGCGGCACGCCGGGCAGCGCCTGACCTTCCCCCTGGGAAGGCGCTACTCGCCTCCCCAAGGTCAGGCGCTGCCCTCAGTAAATCAAACCGAGAGCCCGCCCAGTGCAGCGCCAAATGGTTTGAAACCAGCGGATCAGCTCAGCTTCCACTCGTTCCAGCGCTCGGTCAGCGGGCCGAGGTTGTCGCGCCAGTAGGCCGCGTCGATCAGGAAGCCCTTTTCGGCGTTCTCCGGCGTGGTGGCGAGCCAGGGCACAACACTGTCTTCCACCTTGTCAAAGGCGGCCGGGTTCACCGGCGCATAGGCCAGCGTATTGGCCATCAGCGCCTGATTGTCCGCATCCACGGTGGCGTTCATGAAATGCTGCGCGACTTCGGCATTCGGCGCGCCCTTGGGGATCACCAGATAGTCGATTGAGCGGATGTTCTGGTTCCAGGTCAGATCAACCGGCGCGCCCTTCTTGTTGACATCAAACGTCCGGCCGTTCAGCAGCACGCCGACGCCGACCTCGCCATCCACAAACAGCTGCTGCGCGGCTGAGTTCGACTTGTACCAGATCACGTGGTCCTTGATGGTATCCAGCTTGCGGTAGGCGCGCTCAATATCCAGCGGATACAGGTCCTCGGGCGCCACACCGTCAGCCATCAGGGCGATTTCCATCATCGGATAGGCCCGGTCGCGCAAGGCCCGCTTGCCGGGGAACTTCTCGACATCAAACACATCGGCCCAGCTCTGCGGGGTGTTCTCGCCCACCACATCGGTGTTGAAGGCGATGTTGTAGGACCAGACGATGCAGCCGATGCCTTTCTGATGCACATAAGCCTGATCCAGCGCGCTGGCATCGACGATACCAAAGTCGAGATCCTCGAACAGTTCCTCATTAGCGAACAAGAAGGTGTCGGTCACATCGACCACATCCCAGATCGGCTGGCCGCCTTCGACCATGGTGCGCAGTTTCGAGCCGCTCATCGGGCCGTCCTGGATCACCACAGCACCGCTCGACGCCATGAACGGGTTGCAATAGGCGGCTTCCTGCGCCGCCTGATAGCTGCCGCCCCAGCTGGCAAAGACCATTTCGCGGCCCTTGAGGTCCGCCGCTGCCATTGCCCGGCCGGTGCCAGCGGCCAATGCGGCAGCGGAAACACCCGCTGCCAGGGATGTTGTCAGGAATGTGCGGCGGCTGAAGCCCGCCGTGGGTTTGCGTTCAGTCATGATTTCCTCCCTAAGGTAGACTGTAGTGTGAGTGACGCGCCGGAACCGTCTTTAAGCGGCTTTCTTGGCGCGGAAATGCGGGATGACGCGGTCGGCGAACAGCTCGACCGTGCGTTGCGCCACCTCATGCGGCAGCCCGAAGGTGGGGCCGATCATGATGTGGTCGATGCCGATCGCTTGATAGCGTTCCAGCTTGGCGATGATCTCGTCCGGCGTGCCGAACAGCAGGTTTTCCTTGAGGTTTTCCGGCTGGTACTCGCCGCGGGCGGCAACGGTGTCAAAGTCCACCGGCTCCGGGAAGCCGTTTTCCACGGTGCCCGCGTTCTTGAACAGGTTCTCGAAGTTGCGGCCGAAGTTCACCACCGAGGAGACGGCGGTATCCAGCACTGAGGGGTCGTCATAAACGCAGCACACCCGCATGGTGGCGTGCGTCAGGCCCGCCGGGTTTCCGGCCACCTTTTTGGCCGCTCGGAACTTGGTCTCCAGATCCTCAACCTCGGCGAAGTCCTTGCGCAGTGCGGTGGACATCACGTTGCAATTGTTCTTCAGCGCGAATTCAAAGGTGTTCTGGTCGCGTGCCGCCACCCACATGCTAGGTGCTTTGCCCAGGGGTTTGGGCACACAGGCCACCGAGGGGAAATTCCAGATCTCGCCCTCATGGGCATAATCGCCCTCCCACAGCCGCTGCACCGCCGGGATGATTTCGCGCAGGTAACGGCCGCCTTCGCCCTGCGGCATGCCGCCGGCCATGCGGTCGAACTCATACTGATAGGCGCCGCGGCCCAGCCCCAGCTCCAGCCGCCCGCCGGTGAGGATGTCGCAAAGTGCCGCCTCGCCCGCCAGCCGGATCGGGTTCCAATAGGGCGCCGCGACGACGCCGGTACCCAGCCGCACGTTCTTGGTGTGGTTGCCCCAGTGGGACAACAGCTGGAACGGGTTCGGCGAGATCGTCAGCTCAATCGTGTGATGCTCGGCGGTCCAGACGATATCAAACCCGCCCTGATCGGCGATCTTGACCAGATCCAGCGCCTCAGAGGCGACCTGATCCATGGCTTTGGAGGTGTCGAACCGCGCCATGTTGACGACAATGGAAAACTTCATGGGAACAATCCTATTTTGTAACGCGCATCACAAAGGCGTCCTGCTGGGCGCCCGAATAGTCGATCACGACTGTCTTGATGCGGCTGAACTCTTCGATGGCGGCAAAGCCGTTGTGTTTGCCGTAGCCGGATGCCTTGTGCCCGCCGGAAGGGGACATGACAGAGGGGCTGCGGTAGGTGTTGATCCAGACCATGCCGGCCTCGATCCTGCGCATGAAGCGCAGCGCGCGTTGGAGATCTCGCGTCCAGATGCCTGAGGCCAGCGCAAAGTCGCTGTCGTTGGCTTGGCTCATTAGGTCATCGTCGTCGCGGAATTTCAGGATGGCGAGCACCGGGCCGAAGATTTCTTCCCGGGCAATGCGCATATCGTTGGTGACATTGGTGAAAATCGTGGGCGCTACATACCAGCCGTCGCCCAGCCCCTCAGGCCGGCTGCCGCCAAAGGCCAGCGTGGCGCCTTCCGACAGGGCGCTTTGGGTGAATTCCTCGACCTTCTCCACCTGGCTCCACAGTGCCAGCGGCCCCAGTTGCACATCATCCCGGCGCGGGTCGCCAATGTTGATGGCGCGGGCCTTGGCCACGATCTTGGCAACCACTTCGTCATAGACGTTTTCCTGGATGAAACAGCGCGAGCCCGCCACGCAGGTCTGCCCGGCGGCGGCAAAGATCCCCGCCACCACACCATTGGCAGCCGCGTCCAGATCAGCGTCGTCGCAGACCACATGGGGCGACTTGCCGCCCAGTTCCAGCGCCGCAGGTGTCAGCTGCTCCGCCGCGCCCTTGGCGATGACCTTGCCGGTGGCAGGCCCGCCGGTGAAGTCGATCTTGTTGACGCCGGGATGGGTGATCAGCGCATTGCCCGCGGTGTGTCCCAACCCGGTCACCACATTGAACACCCCGTCGGGGAAGCCCGCTTCCTTCATCAGCCCGGCAAAGGCAATTGCGCCGGCCGAGGCGTGTTCCGAGGGTTTCACCACCACCGCGTTGCCGCAGGCGAGGCAGGGCGCCAGCGCCCGCATCATCATGAACAACGGCGAGTTCCAGGGGATGATCACCGCCACCACACCCAGCGGTTCGCGCACGGTGAAATTCAGCATGTCGGGCTTGTTGACCGGGATCGTGGTGCCCTCGATCTTGTCGGCCATGCCTGCGAAATAGCGCAGCGCTACTGGCAGTGCCTGACTTAGCGCCCGCATCTCGCGCAAAAGCTTGCCGTTGTCCCTGGTCTCGATTTCCGCCAGCCGCTCCACATGCGCGTCCAGCAGCTCTGCCAGCTTCAGCATCAGCAATCCGCGCTGGCTTTGCGTCATGTCGCGCCACACCGGGTTGTTCATCGCCGCATTGGCGGCTTTGACAGCAGCGTCGACTTCGGCATCAGTGCAATCGGGCACCTGGCACCAAACCCTGCCGGTGGCCGGATCATAGCTGTCTATCGGCGTCCCAGCCGAGGCCATGTATTCGCCGCCGATGTAAACCGGCAGGCAAGTGTCGCTAAGGGTGTCTACGGTGAAAGCTGTCACTTGGCGCTCTCCTGATCGGTGATGAATTTGGTCCAGGGGGTGGCGCTGCGCTCAATCGGGTTGATCTGCCCGGCGCTGGAGGAGCCATCGACATAGAGCCCAAACCGCGCCTGGGCGTACTCACTTTGGAACCGGCGCAGGATTGACCGCACCTGCGGCACCGCGACCTCCTGCAGGGGCAGGCCGTCCACCGGGAAAAGGCGCAGATCGCCCTCCGCGGCGCCGAACTCCAAATCGCCCTGGAAGATCAGCCAGGTGGCATTGCCCGACGGCGCATCAAAGACCGAGTAGAGAAAGCCCAGCTCCGCCGCGATGCCTTGCCCCGCCAGCGATTTCTCCAGCGCCGCCCGCCCCTCCCGGAAACCCGCGCAGACATTGCCCATCGGCAGCGACCAGCCGTCCTGCGTTTTGCGCAGCAGCACCTCGCCACCGCAATCCAGCACACAGCCGACCCGCACACCGCCATGATGCGAGACGGAGTCGGCGGCCTCCTCGGCCAGCCCCAGATCCAGGTAATGTCCGCGCAAGTAGGCCAGCGGCCGCCCGTCGGTCTGGCCGAAATCTGTGATTTGGCCGATCAGGATCACGTGATCACCAGCATCCACCAAGTTGTCAGTGGTGCAGTCGAACCAGGCCACAGCCTCCTCGATCAGCGGTGTGCTTTCAGCACTTTCGCGCCAGGCAGTGTCCGCAAACCGATCCTCTACTTTGGAAGCGAACCGGTTCGACACATCCTTCTGTGCCTCGCCAAGAATATTGACCGCAAAGCGGCTGGCCCGGGAGAAATGGCCGATGTTGGAAGAGGTCTTGGCGAGGCACACCAGGAGCAGGGGGGGCTCCAGGGAAACTGAGGTGAAGGAATTGGCGGTGAAGCCGATTGGATTGCCGTCTGCATCCCGCGCCGTCACCACGGTGACGCCGGTGGCAAAACTGCCAAACGCCTGCCGCAGCTGCCGCCGCCGGTCTTCGCTGTCTGTGGCCTGATTGCTCACGAGTCCGGTCCATTCCTGGTTCTGTTGCACACAGGTTAGGAGTGGAAAGCGCCTGCAGTCCTCCGGTGGTTTGATCTAGGTCAAGAAAAGTTTTTCCTACGGTTCGTAGGAATCTCGAAGTCTTCGCAGCCGGATTGCCAGATCCAGCTCGAAACACTTGTCAGAATCGTCGAAATCCAGCCCATGCTGGTCGCTCAGCTGCTCCAGCCGGTAGCGCAGGGTGGAGACATGGATACCCATGGCATCCGCCGCCTCCTGATAGCGCCGCCCGGTCTTCAGGAAGGTTTCGATGGTCTCTGCCGCCACTTGCGCCTTGCGTCCGGTTTCGCTGAGCACCCTCGGCAGAACGCTGTCCAGGTAGGCCTCCACCTTGGCCATCTCGGCCGAGGCCATCAGCGCCGGGAACTCTCCGACTTTTACTGGCGTCACCCAGCCCGAGGCCTGCATCGACTGCGCCACTTCCAGCGTATTGGCACAGGTCTCCCGCGCCTTCGGCAGGTCTTCGAAACACTCAACCAGTTCCGACATCACCAGCACGGTGCCCTCCGGCATCAGCGAGCGGATGCGGGACAGGAACAGCCCTTGCTGCCGCACCGCCTCGCCCGCGCGGTCGTCTAGCAGCAGTATCAGGTCGCCATCCAGCAGGCAGGAGACCGAGGCACCGAACACCGATTGCGCGCAGCGCAGGATGAAACTGTGGGTGCCGTCGTCGAGGCAGCCGCCAGGCAGCCGCAGCACCACCAGCCGCAGCGGCGCCTGCAGGTCGAAATCAAGCCGGTGCGCCTCGTCCAGCATTTCGTCGCGGTCGCGCCAGTCGCCGCTGAACAGCCGCGACAGCAGCCGCCGCGCGGTCACCCGGCGCGATTTGAACTCGATGAAACTGCGCAGGATGAAGGACGACAGCGCCAGCCGCCCGGCCTGCGCCGCAATGCGCTCGTGATCGCTCAGCGCCTGATTGCGGAAAAAGAATAGCGCCCCCACATGGCTGCCGTCGATCTGCAGGGGGCTCACCTCAGCGCGGATGGTGGAGCCCGCCACCGTTAGATCCATTACGGTGCCGCTGGCCAGCCCGCGTGCTGCCATCGCGGCGGAGATTAGATCCTCCGGCACCCGCCGCGCTGTGGCCAGGGCGACCGGCGGCGGCACCTCTGGGTTGAACAGCCCGCGTCCAGAGGTCAGGTCCACAGCCAGCCAGCCAGCCGGAAACAGGCTGCTGAGACCTGCTGCCAGAGTGCCCGCTGCTTCGGTATCCAGAGTTTTGGTCAGCGATGCGGTCATGTTCTCAAGGATCAGCCGCATCCGCTGAGCTTGCTGGCGTTCTTCCTCCAGCTTTCGCATTTTGCGAATGGCAATAGTCACCAGTTCGGCAACGCATTGCAGAAAGCTGAGATCGGTTTCATCCACATTGGCAAGGGCGCGCGAGGCTACTGAGTATACCATCTGCCGCCGCTCGGCGTCGCGTACCTCCAGCGGGATCATCACCGTAGTGCGGTAGCCGCGCCGCAGTGCATCCTCGCGGAACCCCGGGAACTCTTCCTGCGCGGTTGCGTCTTCTAGGATCAATGGCTTGCCTTCTTCCAGCACCTTGCCCACCGGGCTGAGCCGGGCGTCCCAGCCTGGGAAATTGCTAAGATCGCTTTGATTGAAGGGATCGTGGCGCACAATCGGGATCGCCAGCCCAGCTGCCGGGTCCAGCACCTGAATACTGCTCATGTCCCATTGCGAATGCTGGCAAACCCCGCGAGTCAGCAGCAGATAGGTTTCCTCAGCGTCCTGGCTTTCATCAATGAACCGGGCAAGTTCAGAGATATTGCGGAAGTGATTGGCGCGGCTCAGCTTTTCAGGTTGCGGCATGGCAAGTTCCGGCCCGGCAGCAGGGCGCTTTGTTGAAACTGAGGGCGCCCTGAACAGACCGCCAATCAGAATTTGCAGGTTTCCGGAGCCTATTTTGAATTGCCGGGGCAGTACAATAAGCGGAGTGAGCGTGGCATGCGTTTGCTGAGTTGGATAGCGCTTTCGTTTCGTTGCCTGTATCGAAGGGCTGGTTCTTGTCCGGGCATCAAGGGCGGGCAGGCTGCTGACACAATCCTGCTCCTGCAGGTTGCTGCCGCATTGGCTGGCAGGTTTCAACTGACCACGATCAGGTCGGTATCCGAAGCCTTCAGCATGTCCCTGATCGCCTGCGATGGCTGGGCGTCAGTATAAAAGACGTCAAACTTGGTATCTTTGCCGATCGACACCGGCGCGCGTTTGTTGAATTTGTCGCGGTCGGCGACGACAATCCGCACCTGGGCATTGGCGGCGGCAACACGCGCCAGGTTTGCCTCCTCAAGATCGTGCAGCATGAATCCAAGCTCGGCATTGATCGCCCCGGCCGAGAAAATGGCGAATTGCACATTCAGCCTCTGTACAAGGTCAAGGGCTTCGGCTCCGAATGCGCCGCCATCGTGCGGCCGAAGCTCTCCTCCAGCCAGAAAAACGCGGTTGTTGTTGCGCGAGGCCAGCGCATGGGCCACTAGCACGGAGTTGGTGACCACAAACAGGTTCGACCGCTCCCGCAGCTCCTGCGCCACATAGGCGGTGGTCGAACCCACATCCAGAAATACCGAATCCCCGTCGCTGATGGTCTTGGCGACCTCCCGGGCCAGGCGTTGCTTCTCAGCGGCATGGGTGCCCATCCGGCTTTGCAGCGGCAGTTCGACCACATCCTCCACCAGATGCACTCCGCCATGCACCTTGCGCACCACCTGCGCATCTTCCAGCGTGCGGATATTGCGCCGGATGGTCTCATTGGTCACGCCCAGCCTGCCCGCCAGATAGCTGACCCGGCAGGACCCGCCGGCCTGCTGCAGTTCCCGCAGGATTTCCTCTTCGCGCTGATTGGTGGTTTTGCGGGTTTTGGTCATAGGGCCTCCTGTTGCGTTGCTACGCGAGAAAGCCACAAAAAACAACATTGCCACCCAAAATACTGAAAGCCACCCCGGATACACTTGCGAAAGATCACATTTAATGTGGTTTATTGTGGTTTTTCATTGACTGAAAGCCGCAAGCACCGCAACATCTCAGCACGCGACGCCAAGAATCGCACAAAATGCCACATAACAGGGAATTCCTTATGCTGAGAAACTTCAATGCTTTGGGAGCCGTGGCGCTGACAGCCGCCGTTTCCGCATCCTCCGCCTGGTCCGCAGAATCTGCCGACCCGATCAAACTGACGCTGCACGACTGGTCCGGCCAGTTGATCAACACAAAGATCATGGGCAGCATCCTGCAGGAAGCAGGGTATAACGTTGAATACGTCCAGGCCGATTACATCGCGCAATTTGCGGGGCTTAAGACCGGCGACCTGCATCTGGCCATGGAAATCTGGGAAACCACCGGCCGCGAAGCACTGGATGACGCCACCGCCACCGGCAAGGTGATCAACGCAGGCGAAACCGGCCTGATGGCGATCGAGGAATGGTGGTACCCCTCCTATATGAAGGAAAGCTGCCCCGGCCTGCCCGACTGGCAGGCGCTGAAGGACTGCGCCGAAGAATTTGCCACCGCCGAAACCTCTCCCTATGGCCGCTATGTCGGCGGCCCGGTCACCTGGGGCGGCTTTGACGAAGAACGCGTCGAAGCGTTGGAGATGGATTTTGAAGTGGTCCACGCGGGCACCGATGCAGCGCTGTTTGCGGAACTTGAATCTGCCTACCAGAGGCAGGATCCGATTGTCCTGTGGGTCTATGTACCCCATTGGGCGCCGGCCAAATACGACGGCGAATTTGTCGAGTTCCCGCCCTATTCCGCGGAATGCTATTCCGATCCCTCCGTGGGGGTGAACCCGGACCTGGCCTACGACTGCGGCAAGCCGCGCGGCCCGATCTGGAAAGCTGCCTGGGCGGGGCTGCCGGAGAAATGGCCGGGCGCCTACGAGATCGTGCAGGCCTACAATATCTCCAACGAAGAGATGAGCGCCATGGTCGGCAAGGCAGATCTGGACGGCGTCGGCATCGACACTGTGGTGTCTGATTGGATGGCAGCCAACAAGGACCGCTGGTCCGGCTGGATCGGCAACTGATTTCACTCCCCGGGGCTGCTGCTTGCTCTCAAGGCAGCCCCGGCTTTTTCCCCACCCGATCAGTTTCGCCGGCCGCCCGTGCGGACCGGCTCCGGAGCCGCCTTGATGACCCCCAAGACCAAACTCTCCTGCCGCAATGTCTGGAAACTTTATGGCGCCAATGCGGATACCTTTCTGACCGCCAACCCCTCCCCCAGCGGCGGGGACATCCGCAAGGCAGGCATCATCGGCGCCGTGCGCAACGCCCAAATCGACATCGCCGAAGGCGAGATCTTTATCATCATGGGGCTGTCCGGCTCTGGCAAATCCACCCTGGTGCGCTGCCTGTCGCGGCTGATTGAGCCGACCGGCGGCCAGGTGCTGTTCGACGGTGTCGACCTGCTGACCGCCAGCGAGCAGGAGCTGATCGAAATCCGCCGCCACAAGATGGGCATGGTGTTCCAGCATTTCGCCCTGCTGCCGCATCTGACCGTGCTGCAGAACGTGATGTTCCCGCTGACCGTGCAGGCCGCCCCAAGGGCAGAAGCCGAAGCAAAGGCGCGCGAGGTGGTGGAGCTTGTCGGTCTCAAGGGCCGCGAGGATTATTACCCGCGCGAGCTGTCGGGCGGCCAGCAGCAGCGGGTCGGCATCGCGCGTTCGCTGGTGACGGAACCCGACCTGTGGTTCCTGGATGAGCCGTTTTCGGCGCTGGACCCGCTGATCCGCCGCGAGATGCAGGATGAATTCCTGCGCCTGCAGGCAAGGCTGCACAAGACCATCGTCTTTATTACCCACGATTTTGAGGAGGCCGTGCGCCTGGCCGACCGCATCGCCATCATGAAGGACGGCGAGATCATCCAGGTCGCCACGCCAGAGGAACTGGTACTGAACCCGGCCACCGATTATGTCGCTGAATTCACCCGCCATATCCCCCGCTCCAAAGTTCTGACCGTCGGCGGCATCATGTCCCCTGGCGCGGACGGCGAAGGCACGCCGGTACCGCAAAGCGCGCGGGTGTCGGAAGTCGCCGAACAGATCATCGCCGCCGACGCCCCGCGCCCGGTCTGCGACGGCAGCGGCCAAATCATCGGCTGCATCACCCGCCAGGCGGTTGCCAGGGTCCTGTTCGGCACCGGAGAGCGGGCATGAGCGCCCGCCTCTTTGCCCGCCTGACCGGGCCCGCCGCCGCGGCCTGGGGCCTGGTGCTGGCCACGGTTCTGCTGGGCTGGTTCGGCCGCGACCTGGCCAAGGCGCTGGATGCGCGCTGGCTGGTCAAAGTACCCTCCGGCTGGGTGATCCCGTTCAAGACCCATATCTCCTCCGCCATGACCTGGCTGGTGGAGGATGCGGCCATCGGCCCGCTGCGGTTTACCGATATGACCCGCGCCATCGCCTGGCTGATCGAACAGCCCTATCAGCTGATGCTGAGCCTGCTGGCAGACGGTTTCCTTGTCTCTTCCGCCCCCGGCGCGCAGGCGCTGCTGCCCGCCGCCAGCTGGATCGCCGTGACCGCAGGGGTCATCGCCCTGGGCCACTATTGCCGCAACTGGGGCCTGGCGGTGATGGCCGGCGCCTGCTTTGCCTACCTCGCGGTCTTCGGCCAATGGGACAGCGCCATGGTCACGCTGGCCTCTGTCCTGATCGCGGTGCCGATCGGCGCGGGCGGCGGGCTGCTGGCGGGGATCTGGGCCTACCGCCATCCGCTGGGCGAGCGTATCCTGTCGCCCATTCTGGACTTGATGCAGACCATCCCGATCTTCGCCTATCTGGTGCCGATCCTGTTCATGTTCGGCTTCGGCCCGGTTTCGGCCTTGGTCGCCACCATCATCTATGCCACCCCGCCGATGATCCGCATCACCATCATGGCGCTCAAGTCGGTGGACCCGGAGATCCTCGACTTCGGCAGAATGGCCGGCACCACCCCGCGGCAGCTGATGTGGCGGGTGCTAGTGCCCTCCGCCAGCCAAAGCCTGATGGTCGGTGTGAACCAGGTGATCATGCTGACGCTGAATATGGTGATCATCGCCTCGATGATCGGTGCGGGCGGGCTGGGCTTCGACGTGCTGGCCGCGCTGCGCCGCCTGGACATCGGCGCAGGCTTTGAGGCCGGTATCGCCATCGTTGTGCTGGCCATCGCCGTCGACCGGCTGAGCCAGGCGCTGGCGGAACGCATGGGCCAGGTGCATCACGCGGCACCGGGATCCTGGGCTGCCCGCCACAAGCGCACGGTGCTGGTGCTGACGCTGCTGGCCGTCACCTGGGTGCTGGGGCATTTCTCGCCGCTGCTGCTGGACTATCCGGCCAGCCAGACCATCACCACCGGTGCCTTCTGGAACGATGCCGTCAAATACCTGAACGTGAATTACTTCGATGCGTTTGAGGCGGTTAAGGTCTTCTTTCTCAATTGGTTCATGCTGCCGATCAAGAAAACCCTGCTGGGCATTCCCTGGCCCTGGGCCATCGCCATGCTGACCCTGCTGGGCTGGCGGGCCGGCGGCTGGCAGCTGGCGCTGCTGTGCGGCGGCATGTCCGCGCTGATCGCCTTCAGCGGGCTCTGGGCCAAGGCGATGGTCACCGTCTACCTCTGCGGCGCCTCGGTGATCCTGGCCACCCTGATCGGCGTGCCGCTGGGTGTGCTGGCCGCACTCAGCAAGCGCGCAGGCGTTGCCATCGGCCTGCTGATCGACACGCTGCAGACCCTGCCCAGCTTTGTCTACCTGATCCCGGTGGTGATGCTGTTCCGGGTCGGCGACTTTACCGCGATGATCGCCATCGTGCTTTATGCGCTGGCCCCGGCGGTACGCTATGCGGCCCATGGCGTGCGCAGCGTCAGCGGCGAGCTGATCGAGGCCGGCCAGGTCTCCGGCTGCACCCGCTGGCAGCTGCTGCGGCTGGTACGGCTGCCGATGGCGCTGCCGGAAATCCTGCTGGGCATCAATCAGACCATCATGCTGGCCCTGTCGATGCTCGTGATCACCGCGCTGGTCGGCACCCGCGACCTTGGCCAGGAAGTGTATATTGCCCTGACCAAGGCCGACACCGGCCGCGGCCTGGTTGCCGGGCTTGCCATCGCCTTTATCGCCATCATCGCCGACCGGCTGGTCAACGCCGGAGCCCGCGGCGCCCGTATCCGCTTTGGACTGGAGAGCTGAGCATGAGCCAATCCGATCTGCTTGACCAAATCCGCGCCCTGCCCATCTGGCAGGGGGAGATCACCGCCGAACCGCTGAACGGCGGCATCACCAACGTCAACTATCTGGTCCAGGACAGCGCCGCCAAATACGTGGTGCGGGCCGGCGATGACATCCCGCTGCATCAGGTGATGCGCTTCAACGAACTGGCCGCCAGCCGCGCCGCCCATGCGGCGGGCCTTTCGCCCGCGGTGGTGCATACCCAGGGCGGGCTGACGGTGCTGGAGTTCATCGAAAGCCGCACCCTGACCGAGGAGGACGTGCGCGACCCGGCGATGCTGCCGCGGGTGCTGGAGCTGGTCAAATCCTGCCACCAGGAGGTGCCGCGCCACCTGCGCGGCCCGGCGCTGGTGTTCTGGGTCTTCCACGTGATCCGCGACTATGCCGCGACCCTGCAGGACCAGAACAGCCCCCACGCGGCACTGGCTGCCGAACTGGCCGCCACCGGCAACAGGCTGGAACAGGCCGCCGGCCCCTTTGACATCGTCTTTGGCCACAACGACCTTCTGTGCGGCAACTTCCTGGACGACGGCCACCGGCTCTGGCTGATCGACTATGACTACGCCGGCTTCAACTCGCCGCTGTTCGACCTTGGCGGGCTGGCGTCAAACAACGGGCTGTCGCAGCAGCAGGAGCAATGGCTGCTGGAAACCTACTTCGAGGCGCCGGCCAGCGATGATCTGCTGCACCGCTACAGCGCAATGAAATGCGCCTCGCTCCTGCGTGAGACCATGTGGAGCATGATCTCCGAGATCACCTCCGAAATCGACTTTGACTACGCGGCCTACACCGCCAGCAACCTCGCCCGCTTCCGCGCGGCGCTCGACGACTTTCAAAACACCTGAGGACTGACATGACCGAACTCCCCTCAACTGCCAAGGCAGTCATCATCGGCGGCGGCATCATCGGCTGCTCGACAGCCTACCACCTGGCTAAGCTGGGCTGGACCGACACCGTGCTGCTGGAACGCAAGAAACTGACCTCAGGCACCACCTTCCACGCCGCCGGCCTGGTCGGCCAGCTGCGATCCAATGCTAATATCACCCAGCTCTTGGGCTATTCCGTCGACCTTTATAACAAGATCGAAGAGGAAACCGGCCTGGGAACCGGCTGGAAGATGAACGGCGGGCTGCGCCTGGCCTGCAATGAGGAACGCTGGACCGAGGTCAAACGCCAGGCCACCACCGCCCATTCCTTTGGCCTGGAGATGGAGCTGCTGACCCCCAAGGAGGCCCAGGACCTGTGGCCGCTGATGGATATCTCCGACGTGATCGGCGCCGCCTACATGCCGACCGACGGTCAGGCCAACCCCTCCGACATCACCCAGGCGCTGGCCAAGGGTGCGCGTATGGCCGGGGCGAAGATATTCGAGGACACCAAGGTCACAGATATCGAGATCGAGAACGGCAAGATCCGCGCGGTGATCACCGAACAGGGCCGTATCGAATGCGAAAAGGTGATCTGCTGCGCCGGCCAGTGGACCCGCACCTTTGCCGCCAAGTTCGGCGTCAACGTGCCGCTGGTGCCGATGGAGCACCAGTATATGGTGACCGAACCGTTTGAGGGCGTGCCCCCGGGCCTGCCGACCCTGCGCGACCCGGACCGGCTGACCTACTATAAGGAAGAGGTCGGCGGGCTGGTGATGGGCGGCTATGAGCCGAACCCGATCCCCTGGGCCAAGGACGGCATCCCCCAGGGCTTCCACTACACGCTGCTGGGCAGCAACTTTGACCATTTCGAGCAGCTGATGGAGCTGGCGCTCGGCCGGGTGCCCGCGCTGGAACACGCAGGCATCAAGACCCTGACCAACGGCCCTGAAAGCTTTACCCCCGATGGTAATTTCATCATCGGCGAGGCGCCGGAGCTGCGGAATTTCTACGTCGGTGCAGGCTTTAATGCCTTTGGCATCGCCTCGGGCGGCGGTGCAGGCATGGCGCTGGCGGAATGGGTGAAAAATGGCGAGCCGCCGTTTGACCTCTGGTCCGCTGACATCCGCCGCTTTGGCCGCCCGCATTTCGACACCGACTGGGTCCGCACCCGCACGATCGAGGCCTACGGCAAGCATTACACCATGGCCTGGCCGCATGAGGAGCACTCCTCCGGCCGACCCTGCCGCAAGTCGCCGCTCTATGACACCCTGAAAAGCCAAGGCGCCTGCTTCGGCGAGAAACTCGGCTGGGAGCGCCCGAACTGGTTTGCCGATGCCGCCAAGGGCGAGACTCCCAAGGATGTCTACAGCTTCGGCCGCCAGAACTGGTTTCAGGCAGTGGGCCGCGAACACAAGGCCGCGCGCGAGGCCGCAGTGCTGTTCGATCAGACCTCATTCGCCAAATTCGCCCTGAAAGGGCCGGACGCGCTGGCGGCCATGAATTGGATCTGCGCCAATGACGTGGACAAACCTGTGGGATCGCTGGTCTATACCCAGATGCTGAACCGCAAGGGCGGCATTGAATGCGACCTGACCGTGGGCCGGGTGGCGCATGACGAGTTCTACATCGTGACCGGCACCGGCTATGCCACCCATGATTTCGACTGGATCCGCCGAAACATCCCCGAAGGCATGAACTGCCAGCTGTTCGACATCACCTCCTCCAACGCGGTGCTGTCGCTGATGGGCCCCAAGGCGCGGGAGATCCTCTCTGCCGTCACCCGCGACGATGTCTCCAACGCGGGCTTCAAGTTCGGCACGATCCGCACCATCGGCATCGCCGGCTGCCCGGTGCAGGCGCTGCGGGTGACCTATGTGGGCGAACTGGGCTGGGAGCTGCATCTGCCGGTCGAATATGCCCAGACTGTCTATGCCGCGCTGATGGAGGCTGGCCAGCCGCACGGGCTGACCAACGCGGGCTACCGCGCCATTGAATCCCTGCGCCTGGAAAAGGGCTACCGCGCCTGGGGCTCGGACATCGGCCCGGACCACACCCCGTTCGAATCCGGCCTGGGCTGGGCGGTGAAACTGAAGAGGGACATCCCCTTCAATGGCCGCGAAGCCGCCGAGGCCCAGAAGGCCGGGGGCGTCAAAAAGATGCTCGCCTGCTTCACCACCGATCCCGGCGTGGTGCTGATGGGCCGCGAAACCATCTACCGCAACGGCGAGCGCGCGGGCTGGCTCACCTCCGGCGGCTATGGCTACAGCGTGGAGCAATCCATCGGCTACGGCTACATTCGAAACCCCGAAGGCGTTGATGCCGATTACGTGCTGAGCGGCGAATACGAGCTGGAAGTCGCCACGGAACGGGTGCCCTGCAAGGTGCAGCTCACCCCGCTTTACGACCCGTCGATGAGCCGCGTGAAGATCTGAAACATCCCCTCCCGTGGCGGCGCAATGGTCAAGTCAAAGCGGTTTCATTGATTGTGCGGCTGGCCGGAGGGGCTTAGCCCGCTGATGCACTGCGCCCTCGCACCGTCAGAGCGGGAAAATCAACCCTTTGGTGTGTTTTTGGTTCTTTGAACTGATGCCGCGGGCGCATGGCCTGCGGCATTCTTATTCAAGAGAATTTCTGGGAGCAGACGTTCATGAGACGGAAAACGCCCGTTGCACAAGGGTTTGCGGCCAAAACCAAAACGCAACTGTTGGCCTTCGCGCAGGAGACTTCCGGTGCGGTTCTGGTGGAGTTTGCCTTGGTCCTGCCTATCCTGTTGTTTCTGATCTTTGGTGCAATCACCTGGGGGTACACCCTATCGGTGTCTGATGCGATGTTCGACGCAGCCCGGAAAGGGGCACGGGAGCTGGCTGTGGGCACTTCGAATGCTGTTCAAACCGAAGCGTCGGTGCAGTCGGTGCTGTCGATCTGGCCCACCAGCTTTTCGGTTACGGCTGAGGACAGCGCGGCGACAGGAACGGATGACGTCCGGGTGACCGTGACAACTGCCAATGTCTTTGCCAGCCTGGTGCCCTTTGTACCGCTGCCTGGCCAGATGCGGGCCGAAGTCACCATGCGGAAGGAGTAAGCCATGCGCCGGTTACTCCTCCGGAGCGGGGAATTCCGCCGTGATGAGCGCGGCAGCGTACTTGTTTTCTTTGCCATTTCGCTGCCGGTTCTGCTTTTGACGCTGGCGCTGTCGGTTGATTGGGGGCTGGTGCGGCTAACCGGCAACCGGCTGCAGATTTCCGCAGACGCGGCTGCGCTGGCAGGGGCCAGTCAATTGCCTGAAGACGCCGATGCTGTGACCGAGGCACTGGCCTATGCCGCCAAGAACTTTCCGGAATCAGGCGGGGCGCCGGTTTTGAAGGCGGGCGATGTTTTGACGGGCCATTGGGATGGCGCAGTGTTTGCGGCAGGCGGTACGCCCAAGAATGCGGTTCAAGTAACGACCCGGCGCAGTGACGCCAGCGGCAACCCGCTGGGATCGTTCTTTGCGCGGCTTGCCGGGATTACCCAGTTCGAAATTACCCGCACCGCCGTTGCCCAGGCGGGCGACGCACTGGGGAACTGTCGCAATGGCGGCTTTTTCAGCGATGAGGAGATCCTCTCGGGCAGCAACAACAGCTATGTCTCGGATTTCTGCCTCTACGGCAGGGACGGAGTGAAGATCAGTTCCGACAACTCCTTTGGGCCTGGCACCGTGATCGGGATGAACGACCTGAACGACTTTGAACAGGGCGGCAACAACCAAGGCGCCGAGGAGGCGCTGCAGGAAATGGATGTGGAGCTGCTGATTGCCGGGCTTGCACCGGAAGTGATTTCCAGCATGGAAAGCGGTCTCTTGTCAGAGCTGCCGGATTTCATCACAAGTGGACCGGTATTCCTGGATGAGATCACCGATTTAACCCCGCTGACGGCAGGCACGCTTTATGTGGTGGACGAGGTGGCGGACTTTGGATCGGATGCGGCGCTGGCCAATATCGCCGTTGTGGCAGGCAAGGAAATCAAGGTCGGATCTGACTCGACGGTTGAGAACGTGGTGTTTGCCAGCCCGGACAAGATCCTGTTGGGCTCCAACAATGAGGTGGGCGGCCAGGGCGCTTGCGGCACCGGCTCGTACAATGTCTATCTTTTTTCCGAAAGCAACATCGAGTTTGGCTCCAACAACGATCTGCGCGGCGTGCAGATGGGGGCAGGGGAAGAGTTGAAACTGGGCTCTGATGTAGCTGCGCTGATGAACGTTTACGGCGAAGCCTATGGCAAGATCGACTATGGCAGCGCCGAGGAAATGGGCTCTTGCGCGAATGGGCTTGCAAGTCACTTCGGCAGCCTCAGCCTGACCGAAAGCCCGGCACAGCTGGCCTTGGTCCAATAGCTGGCCGGGCACTGAAGCCACGTATTAATCCACTGAATTACTGATGTTTTGCGCCCTGGGCCTACGGATCTTTCCAAGATGCGGAGGCGTGGGGCAGCGTGAAGCTGTGAAGGTTGCAGACGGTTCTTCAGCAGGGAGCAGGAGGTCTCCGGCGGCCAGAGAAAAATACAATTCAAGGATGAGTTTTTGGTACTTGGCGCCGATGCGCCGGCTGTTGGGCTCCCGGTAAACTGAACCTGTGCTGGCGCTTGCCGGCGTTCAATTGATGGGAGACACGACATGACTGCTTATCTGATGATGATGCTGTCGCGCCTGCGCCGCGACGAACGCGGGGTGACACTGGTGGAATACGGTATTGCCATTGCTCTGGCGGTTGGCTTGGGCACTGCGGGGCTGAACGCTCTTGGTGTGGAGATCGGCGGCGCGCTGACCGCGGCCGGCAACGAGATGCCGGATCCCTAAGATCTGCCTTTTGCCATGGCCTGCAGCGCAGTGCCTGCGGGCGGGCGTCCAAAGATTGCCGCGGCTGCACTGCGGCTGCGGCATCTTTCTTTTCACAACTTCCATGGGCCGGCGAAGCCCGGCAACCGGGCCTTGCCAAGAGTTGAACCGCGGTGCGGAAAGGATGCATGACATGAATATTTCGTCACTCTTGAGCATGATCTCCGGTCTGGCGCTGGCCGGCGGCTCGGCCTATGTCGCCAAGGACTACATTGATGGCCAGAACGTCGCCCGCGTGACCGAAGGGCCGGAGCTGGTCGAGGTCGTGGTGGCCTCGCAGGACATTGCCTTCGGCGCTGCGATCACCGCACAGACGCTGACCACCATCGCCTGGCCTGCCGAAGCGCGGCCGGGGGGCACCTTCACCGCTTATGACACGCTGCTGCCGGAAGCTGGCAAGCCGCCGCGCCGGGCCCGCCGCCCGATTGCACAGGGCGAGCTGATCCGCGCATCGCGGGTTTCCAAGTTCGGCGAGAAGGTGACGATTGTGCAGAACCTGAGCCCGAACCACCGGGCAATGGCGATCAAAGTGAGTGCCGAAACGGCGGTGGGCGGCTTTGTGACACCGGGCGACCGGGTCGACATCCTGCTGACCCAGGGCCGCGGCAATGACCTGAAGACCGTGACCATCCTGCAGAACTCCCGCGTGGTGGGGGTGGACCAGGATGCCAATGAAGAATCCGAAACCCCGGGCGTGGCCCGGACCGTGACTGTCGAGGTGACACCCGAGCAGGGGCAGCGGCTGGCGCTGGCCCAACGGGCCGGCACGCTCAGCCTGACCTTACGGACGCTGGATGCGCCGGAGGAAGAAGTGCCGTTGGAATCCATCGGGCTCGGCGATGTGCTGCGCAATTTGCCGCTGGCGGCGGAAGCGGCGCCGGCTCGCAGAACCGTGCTGATCCGGCGCGGCACCGAGGTCACTGAAACCGAGATCCGCTGATCTTCGGCGCTGTCCGGTGTGGGGCAAGGGGGTGGCCCCGGACTCCCGGAACAGGCAGCGCTGCAGAGGCGGAGCCAAACCCGGCCCGTTGAACCGGGCCGGGTTTGGTCAGCGATGCAGAAAGGACGGGCCGATGCAGGCTGAAACGCAATCCATCGTAGTGATTTCCAAGGACCCGGATGTCAGTACCCTGGTGGCCAGCGTGGCGCAGTTCCGCCCCGGCACCGGGGTGCAGAAATGCGCAGCAGCACTCTCAGAAATCAACGGCACTGCGCTGCAGCTGGCGGACGACAATGATCTGATGATCTTCCGGGTCGAAGGGGATGCGGAACGGGATGCGGCAGCGGTGCGCGCAATCCTGCAGAATACAGGTGGCACCAAACAGATCCTGGCGCTGGCGGATGCAGCCATGCCCTTTGCTGCTCTGCGGCGCCTCACCGAAGCCGGAGTGGCCGATGTACTGCCCGATACAGTTTCGGCGGATGAGTTGTCGGAGGCGATCCGCAGGTGCTTGGAGCCTTCGGAACCTCCTGGCGGGCTTGCAGCGGAGCGCAGCCGGGAGGGAATGGTGATCCCGGTTGCGCAATCCTGCGGTGGCGTCGGGGCCACCACGCTGGCGGTCAATCTGGCCGACTGCCTGACGCAGCGCCGCGGCCTGCGGCGGCAGGATCCGGAGTTCAAGGTGGCTCTGGTGGATCTGGATCTGCAATTCGGCGCGGTAGGCAGCTTTCTCGACCTGCCGCCGAACCGTTGCCTGTATGAGCTGGCCAGCGAAGACCTGGTACCGGATCACGTCTTTGCCCGGCAGTCGCTGACCGAGGCTGCGCCTGGCTTGTGGGTGCTGGCTGCGCCTGCTGAAATCGCACCGCTGCACGCGCTGAAACCTGAACAGCTGCAGGCGCTGATTGCGCATCTGCGCTTGCAATTCGATTTCGTCGTCATCGACTTGCCGCGGGCGCTGGCGGAGTGGCTGGTGCCAATTCTGGAGGCGGCGGCACGGCTGCTGATGGTCACCGGCAGCTCTGTGCCGGCGGTCTGCCAGGCCCGGCGGCTGCTGGATTTCTATAGCGAAACCAGCCCCGCCTTGCAGTCGGATATCGTGATTAGCCGCGAGCGCAAGCCGCTGATCGCGCCGGGCCATCATAAGGAGGCTGCCAAGCTGCTGCAAAGGCCATTCAAGTACTGGCTGCCCAACGATTCCACGGCGGCGGCAGCGGCAGTGGATCATGGGGTGCCGTTGTCTGCGGCGGCCAGGCGGTCGGGCTTGGCCAAGGCCGTCAGGCGGATTGCTCAGGATTTGGCCAGGGCAGGGAATGCCTGCGCTGCGGCTGTGCAGCCCGCGCAGGGAAAGGCGGTTTGAGATGTTCAGGAATTTTGGCAAACGGACTGAAAAGACGGCAACTGCGGATACGGTTGTGCCGCTCTGGCCGCAGAACGGCAACGCGGCGGAGACAGAGCCTCCGGCAGAAGACCGGAAGCTGATCGCGTTCCTCGAATTGAAGAGCCGGATGCATGAAGCGCTGATCGAGCGGCTGAACCTGGCGGTGATCGACAAGGTGGAGCCGGAGGAGCTGCGCCGCGAAGTCGCATCGCTGGTTGGCGACGTTCTGGCGGAAGAGAACAACCCGCTGCGCGCGGATGAATTCCGCCGCCTGGTGGATGAGCTGATCGACGAGGTGCTGGGGCTGGGGCCGCTGGAGCCTTTGCTGGCGGATCCGGGAGTGAACGATATTCTGGTCAACGGCCACAAAACGGTGTTTGTCGAACGCGGAGGGGTGCTGGAGCAGACCGGGGTGCGGTTCCGCGATGAAAAGCACTTGTTGCGGATCATCGACAAGGTGGTGTCGCGTGTCGGCCGCCGGGTTGATGAGAGCAACCCTTGGGTTGATGCGCGGCTGGAGGACGGCAGCCGGGTCAATGCGATCATACGGCCCTGCGCCATTGATGGGCCGTCGCTGTCGATCCGCAAGTTTTCCCGTGATCCATTGACGCTGGAGAAGCTGGTGGCGGGCAATGCGCTGAATGCCCAGGCCGCGGCCTTTCTGCAGGCCCTTGTCGAGGCACGGGTTAATATCCTGATTTCCGGCGGCACCGGCTCGGGCAAGACCACGATACTGAATGCGATTTCGGCCAGCATTGATCCGCGTTCGCGGATTGTCACCATTGAGGATGCCGCGGAGCTGCAATTGCAGCAGGCGCATGTGGTACGGTTGGAGACCCGGCCGCCGAATCCCTCTGGCGGCGGGAGCGTCAGCCAGCGTGACCTGGTGCGCAATGCGCTGCGGATGCGCCCTGACCGGATCATCGTCGGCGAAGTGCGCGGTGCCGAAAGCTTTGACATGCTGCAGGCGATGAACACCGGCCACGACGGCTCGATGACCACGGTGCATGCCAATTCCGCCCGCGACGCGCTTGGGCGGATTGAACAGATGGTCTCGATGATCGGGATGGAGCTGCCCTTGCCCGCAATCCGGGCGCAGATCGCCTCGGGACTGCAGATTATCGTGCAGCTGGCGCGGCTGGCGGATGGTCAGCGCCGGGTGGTGAGCATCTCAGAGCTGACCGGGCTGGAGGGGGAAGTGATCACCATGCAGGACATCTTCGTCTACCGGCGTCTGGGAAAGGCCGCGGATGGCAGCATCGCCGGGGAGTTCATCCCCACGGGCATCCGCCCCCAATGCACCGCGCTGCTGGAGGCCGCGGGGGCCAGGTTCGACCGGGCCATGTTTTTGCCGGAGGAGGCGTGAATGGCACAGGAATTTCTGAATGCACTGCATGGCTGGACGGGTCAGCTGCGCGGATATGCGGTCTATTGCGGGCTCGCCCTGGGGGTGCTTTTGATGGTATCGGGTCTGCGGCAGCTGTTGAGCCGCAAAAGCTTGGCAGCGGCTGCGCGCAGCCGCCGGATGCGGATGGTTGCCCAAGGCCGTTCCGGGACAGAGCGGCTGGCGCTGCTGAAGCCGCCGGCGCGCCGGACGGGCTGGCAGCGGCTGCCGCTGGTGGGCGTGCTGCCGAAGACCCTGCGCCAAGCCGGAGTGCCCCTGAGCGCCGGCGCTTTTTGGTTAGGATGCACGGCTCTGTCGGCACTTCTGTTCATTGCGGCTTCGTCGGTCACAGCCGTGCTGAACGCAGCTGTCCTGGGGGTGGTCTTTGGCTTTGGCGTTCCGTTTGCGCTGCTGCAAGCGCGGCATCGCAAGCAAATGGACAGGCTGATGCACCAGTTGCCGGATGCGCTGGAGATGATGGCGCGGGGCCTGCGGGCGGGGCATCCGCTGAACAATGCGATTGGCATCACTGCGCGCGAAATGGCGGATCCGGCGGGCACCGAACTGGGCATTATTTTTGACCAGGTGACCTATGGCGAGGACCTGCCCGCGGCGGTGCAGGAGTTTGCCGAACGCACCCGGCTGGAGGATGTGCAGTATCTGACAGCGAGCATTGGCATCCAGCACGGCACCGGCAGTGATTTGTCGGGAATGCTGGACACGCTGGCACGGGTGATCCGCGGCAGGATCGCCTTGCGCCGTAAAGTGCGTGCGCTGGCCTCGGAAGGGCGGCTGACCGCCTGGCTGCTGTCGTCGCTGCCACTGGTGATCTTCGGTTCGGTTTCCGTGCTGACGCCCAGCTACTTTTCCGGCGTCGCGGACGACCCGCTGTTCATGCCGATGATCGCGGGTATCGCTGTGCTGACGGTGCTGAACGCCATCGTGCTGAAGAAGCTGGTCAGTTTCCGGATTTGAAAGAGAGGTTTGCGATGGAACAGCTGCTTGCAGAATTCACCAGCTGGACCGGCCTGTCCGCTGCGGCCTTGGCAGCAGCCGGAGCGGCAGCGGCGGTGCTGCTGCTTTATCTCGGGCTGGCTAACATCCTGGCGGGTAAATCCCCGGCCGCAGCGCGGCTGTCGTCGCTGCATGAAACCCGCCGCCGCCAGCGCCGTGACATGACCTTGCTGAAGGCGCCGGCCGGGCAGGCAGGCGGGCTGATGAAAGCCTTTGTGCCCGCAGACCAGCAGCAGCGCTCGGAGCTGGAAAATAAGCTGGCCCAAGCCGGGTTTTCCCAGGCAGGCGCATTGCGCAAGTTTACCCTTATCCGGGTGTTGCTGGGACTGCTGCTGCCGGGGCTTTTGCTGCTTGTCATCGCGGCGGCGCGGCTGCCGGGTCTGCTGCCGCCGAACCCGGTGACCGGCTTTGCCGCGGGCTGGACCAACCTTCAGGTGTTTCAGGCTCTCTGCGGTCTGGTGGGGGCCGGGTTCTTTGGCCCGGTTTATGTTCTGAACGGCCGCGCTGCCGCCCGCCGCCGCCGGATCAAGGAGGCCTTTCCCAACGCATTGGACCTGATGCGAATCTCGGTGGATTCCGGACTGGGGTTCGATGCGGCGATGACCCGGGTGGGCAATGAACTGGCGGAGGTTTCACCCGACTTGGCATTTGAGCTTTTGAGTGTGCAGCGGCAAATCCAGGCAGGCCGCCAGCGCGAGGATGCACTGCTGGACATGGCGCAGCGGACGGGAGTGGAATTTGCCCGCTCCTTTGCCAATGTTGCGCTGCAGTCGATGCAATTCGGCACCAGCATGGCTTCGGCCCTGGCTACATATTCCGAGGATTTGCGTGACCAGCGGGAAATGCGGGCTCAAGAAATGGCCAACAAGCTGCCGGTGAAAATGTCAGCTGTTCTGGCCTCGCTGATGCTGCCTGCACTGATTGCAATCACGATCGGCCCTGTGGTGATCCGTTACATCCGCATGCTGGGCGGTTGATTTGCAAGTGGTTGAACAATCGGCCGAAAACTTTGGAATTGATCCCTTGGCTTTCACCCGGGCAGGGCAATTTTTCGCCTCATGATTGAAAATTTGAACGTAGGAGATCAATTAATGCCAAATTATTGACGCATTTGCGAAATGCCGCCAGCATGAGGAGAGGCAATAGGGGATTATTGTTTTTTGCGCTTGCTACGGCACTAAGAGCGCTAAGTTAATGAGTATACTTTGCTGTGGGGGACGCGCGTTATGGGGACCAATGCGCTTTTTGACACCCGCACCATCCAGGCCGCTGAGGCCGGTATGATTGCGCCTATTGCGCGATGGTGTGAGTGCCTTCATGGCTGCGCGCCATTCCGGGACGCTTTGCGCGCCCTGGCGGCAGCCATTAATGGAGAAGCTGCTGCAGTTTGCAGGGTTTCGACCGGCAAGGGCCGGGCTTCAGGATCAGTGTTTTTCGATGCGGCCGCAGGCGGGGGCAATGGCCCGGCGCTTGACCGTTCCTTCGCGCGGGCGGTGCTGGGGGGCTATCTGGACAAGGCCAAGCCGGGGCTGATCTGGTACAAATCGATGAGCGACCAGGATAGCGATCCGGCACTGGACCGGTTCCATGCGTCGCGCAGGCTGGCAGAGCTGGCGGTCATTCCGCTGTCTTCGGGCCGCCACTACACCGATTTTCTGGAACTGCATTTTTCCTCCCGTCCGGGGGCGGTGCAGCAGGCGCTTTTGAACATCATTTCGGACACGCTGGTGCGGACTTGGACCAACCGGTCGCCAGGGCTGTACACCGAGGCCTGCTTGAACGAGCGGCGGCTGCGCTGCAGGGCAGAGGTGGAAGCGCATCTCTTGAGCATGGAGAACCCGGCGCAGCTGAGCCGCGCCGAATACCGGGTCTGCGTGCTGCTGAGCAAGGGCCAGCCGGCCAAGCGGGTGCAGTCGGATCTGGGGATCTCGAAATCGACCCTCCGCACGCATCTGCGCAACATTTATGCCAAGACCCGCACCCGGAACCTGACCGAGCTGGTCTATCATCTTGTTTCGGTGGATACGTTTGCCGGGCAATCGCCACGGCGGGGAACAGCGGCATGAGCACGCTGACCGGGTTTTTGCCGCTGACGGTGGCAATGCCGTTGCTGGTCTGGGCCGCCATTGGCGACTTTCGGCATTTGCGGATACCGAATTGGCTGGTCTTGAGCATAATTGCCGTGTTTGTGCTGGCCGCTCCGCTGCTGCCGCTGCAGGAGATTGCTCTGAGACTGTTGTCGGCAGCGCTTGTGTTTCTGCTTTGCGCTGCCTTGTTCCACTTGCGGATTTTAGCAGGCGGAGACGTCAAAATGATGGGGGCGGCGATGCTGTTTGTGCCGTCTTGGGCGCTGGTCGGCTTCGGCTGGTGTTTCAGTGCAGCGATGATTGCGGTGGTGATCGCCGTTGCAGCCCTGCGGGTACAGCAGCCTGCCGCGGTTTCGGGCTGGGCCGTTGTCCGCGCCCCGGGCAGCTTGCCGATGGGAGCTGCGATCTCTCTGGCACTGCTGCTTTTGCCGGCAGTTTGGATATGTGCAGGTTGAGTGCCAGATTCATTCAGGCATTGGAAACACTGCAGTGCGTTTCACAGTGCTGTAGACAAAGCTGGTGTCGATCGAGGCGATGCCGCCGATCGGGTGGATACGGTTACGGATGAAATCCTCGTAAGCCTCAAGATCCGGCACCAGCACCCGCAGCTGGTAATCCATGGCGCCGGTCAGCACGTGGCATTCCAGCACTTCCTCGATCATTTGCATCCGGCGCTCGAATTGCTGCACGTCGGTCTCGTTGTGCCGCTCCAGCTTGACGCGGACAAAGACGGTGATCGCAATCCCGTAAGCCTTGGCGTCCACCTCGGCGCTGTAGCCGCGGATCACGCCGTTGGCCTCGAGGTTGCGGACCCGGCGCAGGCAGGGGGAGGGCGACAGGTTCACCGCCTCGGCCAGCTCCTGGTTGGTCATCCGGCCATCGCGCTGCAGGGCGCGGATGATTTGCCTGTCCTTGTCGTCCATTTGAGCTCTCATCTTGGCATAATATGCCAATCAGCATATAGTTTGAGGCAGAATACGCAATCAATAGCCCAGTCATGAGGCGTAATATGGCTGTAAAGAGATTGAGGAGACAGCCATGACCCGCTCAAAAGGCTTTGCCACCCGCGCCATCCACCACGCGTATGATCCGCAGCAGAACGAGGGCGCGCTGACGCCGCCTTTGCATTTGACTTCGACCTTTGCATTCCAGACGGCTGAGGCCGGCGGCGAGATGTTTGCGGGCGAGCGGCGGGGCCATATCTACAGCCGGATTTCCAACCCGACCTGCGATCTGCTGGAGCAGCGGATTGCCACGCTGGAAGGCGCCGAGGCCGGGCTGGCGCTGTCCAGCGGCATGGGCGCGGTGACGGCGGTTCTGTGGACGCTGCTGTCGCCCGGCGATGAGGTGATTGTCGACAAGACGCTTTACGGCTGCACCTTTGCCTTCATGCGCCACGGGCTGTCGAAATGGGGTGTGACCATCACCCATGTGGACATGACCCATATGGAAAATCTGCGCGCAGCGGTGTCGGACAAGACCCGGGTGGTCTATTTCGAGACCCCGGCCAATCCGAACATGCGGCTGGTGGATATTGCCGGTGCGGCGGAGATTGCTCATGCCGCAGGGGCGCAGGTGGTGGTGGATAACACCTATTCCACGCCTTACCTGACCCGGCCGATTGAGCTGGGCGCTGATATCGTGCTGCATTCGGCCACCAAATACCTAGGCGGCCACGGCGATGTGGTGGCAGGCCTTGTCGCCGGCCGCGCCGAACAGATTGCCGAAATCCGCCTGGTCGGCATGAAGGACATGACCGGCGCAGTGATGGCGCCGTTCAATGCAATGCTGATCCTGCGGGGGCTGAAGACGCTGAACCTGCGGATGGACCGCCATTGCGCCTCGGCGCGGGTGGTGGCGGATTTCCTGGCGGCGCATCCGGCGGTGCGGGCGGTGCATTTCCCGGGGCTGGAGAGCTTTGCCCAGCACGCGGTGGCGGAACGCCAGATGGATCAGCCCGGCGCGATGATCGCTTTTGAGGTCGAGGGCGGGCTGCAGGGCGGCATTGCCCTGATGAACGGTTTGCAGATGATCCAGCGGGCAGTGTCGCTGGGCGATGCGGAGACCCTGATCCAGCACCCTGCCTCGATGACCCATTCGACCTATACTCCGGAAGAGCGGGCCGAGCATGGCATCAGTGACGGGCTGATCCGCCTGTCGGTGGGGCTGGAAGAGGTGGAGGACATCCTGGCCGATCTGGAGCAGGCCTTGCCCGCGCCGCTGCAGCACGCCGCCGAATAAGGAGAGAGCCATGCGCCCGGACCTGACCCATCTGAAAACCGTTGAGCAGCGGCTGCTGTGGCTGTCGCACTGGATGATCCACAACGCCAACCACATCCGCCCCAACCCGGACGGGATCAAGGTGGGCGGGCATCAGGCATCCTCGGCCTCGATGGTGTCGATCATGACGGCGCTCTATTTCTCGGCGCTGCGGCCTGAGGACCGGGTGGCGGTGAAACCCCATGCCTCGCCGGTGTTCCATGCGATGCAGTATCTGATGGGCAACCTGAGCCGGGAGAAGATGCAGAACTTCCGCGGCTTTGGCGGGGTGCAGAGCTATCCGAGCCGGACCAAGGATGTGGACGATGTGGATTTCTCCACCGGCTCGGTGGGGCTGGGTGTGGGCATCACCGCTCTGGCTTCGATGGTGCAGGATTTCATTGCCGCCAAGGACTGGGGCGCGGAGACCCGGCTGGGCCGCATGGTGGCGCTGGTGGGCGATGCCGAGCTGGACGAGGGCAATATCTACGAGGTTCTGCAGGAGGGCTGGAAGAACGGCCTGCGCAACACCTGGTGGATCATTGACTATAACCGCCAGTCGCTGGACGGGATCGTGCGCGAAGGCCTGTTTGAGCGGGTCGAGAAAGTGTTCGACGCCTTTGGCTGGGATGTGGTGCGGGTGAAATACGGTGCACTGCAGCGGGCTGCGTTCGAGGAACCGGGCGGGGAGGCTTTGCGCGGCTGGATTGATGCCTGCCCGAACCAGGAGTATTCGGCGCTGACCTTCATGGGCGGCGCGGTCTGGCGGCAGCGGCTGCTGGATGATCTGGGAGATCAGGGCGAGGTCTCGGCGCTGATCGAACGGCGCAGCGATGCGGAACTGGCAGAGCTGATGGAAAACCTTGGCGGCAACTGTGTTGAGACCATGGCAGAGAGTTTTGCCGCCATTGATCATGACCGCCCGGTCTGCTTCCTGGCCTATACGGTCAAGGGCTGGGGCACGCCGATTGCGGGCCACAAGGACAACCACGGCGGCTTGATGACCAAGGCGCAGATGGCGGAGTGGCAGGCCCATATGGGGGTGCCGGAAGGGCAGGAGTGGGAGCCTTTTGCCACCGTCGGCGATGTATCTGCGCTGCAGGCCTTCCTGGGGCAGGTGCCGTTTTTTGCCGAAGGCCCGCGGCGTTACTCCGAAGCGCCCTTGGCGGTGCCTGCGGTGGCGGTGGACACGTCCCGCGAAACCTCGACCCAGATGGCCTTTGGCAAGATCATGGACGCGCTGGCGCGCGGGGACAGCGAATTTGCGGCGCGGATCATGACCACTTCACCCGATGTGACCGGCACCACCGGGCTGGGGCCCTGGGTCAACCGGCGCAAGCTGTTTGCGCGCGAAGCGCAGAAGGATGCGTTTATCGAGCACCGTATCCCCTCGACCGCGAAATGGAACTTTGCCCCCGAGGGCCAGCATCTTGAGCTGGGTATTGCCGAGATGAACCTGTTCCTGCTGCTGGGTGCTGCCGGGCTGGCGCACAGCCTCTGGGGCAAGCGGGTGATTCCGGTGGGCACGGTCTATGACCCGTTTGTCTGCCGCGGCCTCGATGCGCTGAACTATGCCTGCTACCAGGACGCGCGCTTTATGATTGCGGGCACGCCGTCAGGGGTGACGCTGGCGCCGGAGGGCGGCGCGCATCAGTCGATCGGCACGCCTTTGATTGGCATGAGCCAGGACGGGCTGGCGGCTTTTGAGCCTGCCTTTGCCGATGAGCTGGCGGTGATCATGGAATGGGCCTTTGGCTATCTGCAACGCGATGGCGAGGGCGACCCGGATGAGCGCACCTGGCTGCGCGATGAGACCGGCGGATCAGTTTATTTGCGCCTTTCCACCAAGCCGCTGGAGCAGCCGGGCGAACGCGTTGATGATGCGTTCCGGCAAGGCGCGATTGATGGCGCCTACTGGCTGCGCAAGCCCGGGCCCAACTGCTCGGTTGTGATTGCCTATCAGGGTGCGGTTGCCGATGAGGCGATTGCCGCGGCCGGCATGATCGGCGAGGTGCGCCGCGATGTGGGGGTTTTGGCCGTCACCTCAGCCGACCGGCTGAACGCGGGCTGGACCGCTGCCCAGCGGGAGCGCGCCCGCGGCAATCCGGCGGCGCTGTCGCATATCGAGCGGCTGCTGGGGGACCTGCCTGACCACTGCACGCTGGTCACCGTGATCGACGGCCATCCGGCGACACTGGCCTGGCTGGGCGCGGTTGCCGGCCACAAGACGGTCCCGCATGGGGTGGAGCATTTCGGCCAGACCGGCACCATTGGCGACCTGTCGCGGCATTTCCGGATCGACCGGGAGGCGATTGTGAAATCCGTGGGCGGTCTGACTGCAGGGCGCACGGCGGCGCTGATGCCGGTGAGCCACGGCTGATGAGTTTGGCCGGAGCGGAGAGCTGCGCTCCGGCCTTGCCACGGTCAGCCTTGGGTGCGGGTCTTTTGCGGGTCGTAGACGGGGCTGTTCACAACGGTGGCGGTGGTTTCCAGCGCCTCGCTTTTGACCTGCAGGACAGCTCCGGCTGCGATCCCCGGGCGGACATGGGCCAATGCCAGGGATTTGCCCATCCGGTGCGAATAGCAGGGGCTGTTGACCACCCCGATTTCCTCACCGTCCAGCAGCAGGGTCTCGCCGCCCTCAACCATGTCCGAGTGGTTGATGTCGAGGCAGACATTGCTGATCTTCTCCCGGCCTTTCGCCGCCATCACCGCGTCCTTGCCGCGGAAATCTCCCTTGGAGGAGCTGACGGTAAAGCCGAGGCCGACCTCCCAGGGCGTGTGCTCCTCGGTCATGTCGTAGCCGTAGAACAAGAGCCCGGCCTCGATCCGCACCTTGTCGAGGGCAGTGAAAGAGCAGGGCATGACGCCAGCCTCAGCCAGCTTGTCCCAGATATCCGTGATCACTGCGGCGCTGGCAAAGATCTCGTAGCCGCGCTCGCCGGAGTAGCCAGTGCGTGAGATCCGGCAGGTATGGCCGAACAGGGCAGCAGGCGCGTGTTCGAAGTAGCCGAGGGTGGCCAGGTCGGTATCGCAATGGGCGTTCAGGATCTCCAGCGCGGCGGGGCCCTGGACCGAAACGTCGTGCAGGTCGTCGGTGAATTCCAGCCAGACGTCGCGGCCTTGGGCAGAGGCTGCGAGCAGCGCCATGGTGCCGCCGGAGCCATGCACGATCATCCACTCATCGCCGCCGTTGTTTGAGACAATGGCGTCATCGGCAATGCCGCCCGCATCGGTCAGCACGCAGAGGTAGGCGGCTTTGCCCGGCGCAAGTTTGGACAGGTCGCGGGTGGTCAGGTGATCCAGCACGGCCTGTGCATCCTTGCCGCGGACAAAGACCTTTTTCAGCGGCGACATGTCGAACATGCCGGCCTGCTCGCGCACCGCGTCGTGTTCGTCATTCGGGTCGGTACTGTAGGTCCAGGCGGTGCCCATGCCGTTCCAGTCTTCCAGCCCCGATCCCAGGGCAATGTGGCGGGAGGCAAGCGCGGAGGTGCGGCTCAGTTCTTCGGTCATGTCTAGAGGTCCTTTCTCAATACCATTCGTCGGGCATGGCGGCTTTGCGCTCCGCCACGAAATCGTTCAGGGCTGTGCGAGTGCGTTCCGGCATCTCTGGCGGCTGATACTCCGCCAGCATCTGCCGCCATCGGGCCGCGGCACGCTGATCTGCGGTCTGGCGGCCGCTCTCGTCCCAGGTCTCATAAGGGCCTGCCTCAGGCACCTGCGGTTCGAAGTTGGCGGTGGTGTAGTGGCGCAGGGTGTGGCCGGTTGAGAGGAAGTTCTCGCCCGGCCCCGCCTCGCCGTAGGCATCGCGGCCAAAGGCCTCGTCATCGGTGGTGAACCCCTGCAGCATCTTCAGCATGGCGCCGCAGTGGTCGAGGTCCATCACGAATTTTTCGTAAGACATCACCAACCCGCCTTCGAGCCAGCCGGCCGCGTGCCAGACCTGATGGCTGCCAGACAAAAGCGTTGCCCACATGGCGCCGGTGCTGTCCTGCATCGCCTGCCCGTCGGCGGCGTTGGAGGCGGTGACCTGACCGCCGCCCGAGCGCACTGGCACCCCCAGCCTGCGGCCCAATTGCGACATCGCCATGGTGGTGAGGTTTGCCTCGGGCGAGCCAAAGGTCAGCGCGCCGCTGCGCAGGTTCATCGAAGAATGGAAGCTGCCGAAGACCACCGGGCAGCCAGGGCGCACCAGCTGGGTGAGGGCAATGCCCGCCATCGCCTCGGCCAGGGTCTGGGCGGCGGTGGCGGCAGGAGAGAGCGGCCCCATGGCGCCGGCGAATATCGCGGGGGAGATGCAGACGCATTGGTTCGCCGCTGCGTAAAGGCGCAGGGAGCCTGACATAACCGCGTCATAGACCAGCGGCGAATTGACGTTGATATTGGCCTGCATCACCGCGTTCCGGTCGAGAAACTCTGCGCCAAAGGCCAGCCGGGCCATGCTGATACTGTCTTCTGCAGCCTGCGCCGAGGTGACGCCGCCCATGAAGGGTTTGTCCGACAAGGTGAGATGGCCCAGCATCATGTCCAGATGCCGCTTGTTCACTGGTACATCGGTCGGCTCCACTATGGTGCCGCCGGAGTGGTGCAGGGCGGGTGACATATGGGCAAGCTTTGCGAAGCTTTCAAAGTCCTGCAGCGTGGCGTAGCGTCGGCCCTGCTCCACGTCGGTGACAAAGGGCGAGCCGTAGCCGGGCATCAGCACCACATTGTTGCCGCCGAGCGTCACGGTGCGGCCAGGGCCGCGGCCGTGGAGCTGGAATTCGGCAGGCGCGGTCTGGCAGAGCTGCCGCACATGGCCCGGCGCAAAGCGGGCACGGGTGCCTTCAATGCGGGCTCCGGCGCCGGCGAACAGCGTAAGCGCCGTGCTGTCGCCGCAGAACTCGACGCCGATGTGTTCAAGTATCCAATCCGCCTGGGCTTCGATGCGGGTGAGGGCGGTTTCATCCAGCAGGCCATAGGCCGGGATCGAGCGGCGCCGGTACACGGGTGTGGTCTGCGGCGCATTGTGCCGGGTCAGCCGCCCGCGGCGGGATTTGCCGCGTTGAGTGATATGGGTATCAACGTTCACATTTTTCAACGTTTGGCCTCCCGAAATACAGTGCAACGTCCATAATCGTGGGAACAATGCGGCTAGCAATCGAATTTATTTGCTCAATGTGTTCAGGAAATTTATACGCATGAACCATGCCCGTAGAGTTCCGCCACCACGACAGCCTGCGCCTGTTTGCGGAGATTGCCCGCTACCGCAGCTTTTCCGATGCGGCAGCGGCGCTGAACATGACTAAGGGTGCGGTGAGTTATCAGGTTAAAACGCTGGAGACGGATCTTGGGTTTGCGCTGTTCCAGCGCAACGTGCGCGGGGTGGAGCTGACGGCGGGCGGGCAGAAGCTGCTGACAGCCTGCCAGAGCCATTACGAGGCGATCGAGGCAGATATACTGGCGCTGAAGGGGAGTTCCTCCAGCACGCTGACAGTGGGTGTTTCCACTTATTTCGCCGCCCGCTGGCTGTCACCGCGGCTGATGTCTTTTATGCAGGAGCATCCGGAAATCCAACTGAGGTTGCAGCCGATGATCCGGTTGTTCGATCTGGAGGCACAGGGTGTGGATATCGCGATCCGCTGGGGCAACGGGCAGTGGGACGACGAGGACGTAGCCTCCTTTTTGCCGTGCCCGGCCTTTCCCGTCGGTAATGCCGATGCATTGCAGCGTGTGCAGGCTGCGGGCTGGGAGCAGGCGGTCTCCGGTTTCACCTTGCTGCGTGATCATGACGACAGCAACGCCTGGACCGACTGGCTGATTGCCGCAGGTCTGCCGCACCAGACGCGGCGCGATACGCTGATCATCCCTGATCCTAATGTGCGGGTGCAGGCGGTGATCGACGGGCAGGGGGTTGCCTTGATGGATTCGCTGATCGAGCGCGAGATGGACGAAGGCAAGCTGTTTCGCCTGTCGCCCTATGCGCTGCAGGACTATGGTTATTTCCTGGCCCGGCCGCGCCGCGGCGGCGCGCAAAAGAGCGTGCAGGCGTTTGCCGACTGGCTGCAGGGGCAGCAGGCCCCGGGCTGAGGCCTAGCGGGGCAGAACTGCTGCAGAGACGAAATCCTGCAGCCCTTTCAGAACTTTGCGCATGGAAACATTGCTCAGCACACAGCGGTAGGCGCTGCCTTCAGCGAGTTCGATGATCAGCTGTGCCGTTTCATTCGGGTCGGGCAGGGTGCGCAGGCTGCCCTCGGCAATGCCGCGTTTCAGAACCGCGGTGACGGCGTTCGCCAGTTGGGCGCGGTTGGCCATGAACATGGCGGCGATGTCGGGCTTGCGGATGGCCTCGCCGGAGATTTCCAGAGTCAGAATCACAGTGTCCGGGTCGGCAAGATACTTGGCATAAGACGCGAGGAAAGTCTCAAGGACCTTCGGCGCGGGCGAAGATCTGCCGAGGATCCTGAGGAATGGCGCCAGCTCGAGGTGCTCCAGTGCCGCAATTTCCGCCAGCACGTCGTGCTTGCCCGGGAAGTGGTTGTAGAGATTGCCCAGGCTCATCCCGGCCTTCTTTGCAATATCCCGCACCCCGGTCTGGTGATAGCCGTTCTCCAGAAAGCACTCCAGGGCGGCGTCCAGGATCTGTGCACGGCGCTGCGCAATTGCCTTTTCGCGCTTCGATGCGGTCTTGTCTTCTGCGGTGGGCATTCTTTGCTTCGCCTCTTGAGCGAACGATCGTTCATCACATATGCCAGATAAGCGCGGCCTGCAAGGGCTGGATGGTTCTGATGACGAAGGAAAGTGTTGCCCATGATGGATGCAAGGACTAAGGTTCCGGCCCCCCGCGGGCGGCAATGGCTGTGGCTGATATTGTCGGTAGCTGTGCTGGCTGTGGTGGTACTGCTGCTGTTTGAAACCGAAGACACCGCGGATGTAGAGCGCGCGGCAACTCAGCCGCCGGCACCCTTGGTCTCGGTGGTTGCAGCCGTGCCTGGCCCGGCGCGGGCGGTTGTCTCGGTTTACGCTGAGTTGCGTCCGCGCTGGGAGGCGGAGTTGCGTTCCGCCGTGTCGGGGCGGATTCTGGCGGTGCATGAAGAGGCGCTTGCCGGGGCGCGGGTGGCCAAGGGCACACCGTTGTTTTCCATCGAAAAGACACAGTATGAAACCGCAGTGGCCGCGGCGGAGCTTTCGCTGGCGCAAGCCAGGCTCAATCTGCTGCAGGCCCAGAACAAAGTGACCGTTGCCGAGCGTCAGTTTGCCCGCGACGGGTCCAGCCCACCCAACGACCTGGCGCTGCACCTGCCGCAATTGCGGATCGCCGGGCGCAACGTTGCATCGGCCGAGGCCCAGTTGCAGGCCGCGTTGCGCGAGCTGGAGGATACCGCGGTCACCGCGCCGTTCGCGGGCTTTGTCACCCGGCGGCTGGCCAGCCTGGGCCAGACGGTCAGCGCGGGCGATCCGCTGCTGCAGCTATCCGGCGATAGGCAGTTTGAGCTCACGGCCGAGTTGAGCCAGGAGAACTGGAACCTGCTGGAGCAGCCCCTTAGCGGACAGATAGCGGATCTCTACCACCGGAACGGTCGGCTGCTGGGGCAGGCCCGGATCCGTCAGGGCGGGGGTTTTCTCGACCCGAAGACCCGCCAGGTGCGGATTTTTCTGGAAGTGACGGACCCGCATGACGGTGTTCTGGCGGGCGACTTCTTGCGGGTGGACTTTCGCGGGCGGGAGCTTGCGGACACTCTGACCTTGCCCGAAGGCACATTGACCCGGGCCGGGCATATCTGGCTGGTCGGCAGCACTGGTCTCCTGCAGCGCATCACTCCCAGGGTACTGTTCCGGCACGGCGGGAATATCACCATCGCCGCGCCCGACGGCACCGGTCCCTGGCAGGTGGCCAGAACGCCGCTTGCATCATTCCTGCCTGGCCAGCGCGTCAGCCCCAAGCCGGCGGAGGGCTGATCCATGCGTGCTCTGACCGCATGGTTCATCCGCAACCCCGTTGCTGCCAATCTGATGATGGCACTGATCCTGTTCCTCGGCGTGCAGACACTGATGTCGATCCGCATCGAGGGTTTCCCGCGTATCCCGCCGGAAAGCGTCGAGGTTTCCATCGAATACCCCGGTGCCACCGCGGGCCAGGTGAATGAGCTGGTGACGCAAAAGGTTGAGCAGGCGCTCGAAGGCCTTGAGGGCGTGCGCAGCATCACTTCGCTGTCGGTCAACGGCCTCAGCACCATCTCGGTCCGCCGCGCGGGCGGCGAGAAACTGCAGGCGGTGCTGGACCGGGTCCGCATCCGCATCGACGGGCTGGCCGATCTGCCGGACAAGGCCCGCCGCCCGGTGATCGAGGCGTCCGGCTTCGACTTCCCGGCGCTGTACGTGAACCTGCACGGCCAAGCCGACCCCGCCACCCTGCAAACCCTGGCCCAACGGCTGAAGGAGGAGCTGCTGGGCCAGCCGGAGCTGTCGCGGCTCAAGATCTGGGGCCTGATCCCGCGCGAGCTGCGGATCGAGGCGGACCCGGAACGGCTGCGCCAGTACGGGCTCACCGCAGGCGATGTGGCTGCCGCGATCCAGTCAAACTCGCTGACCTACCAGGCGGGCCAGCTGCGCACCCAGGATGGCACCATCCACCTGCGCGCCGACAACCGTGCCCGCTACGCGCCGGAATACGGCGCCCTGCCGGTGATCGAACGCGAAGACGGCTCGCATGTGCCGCTGCGCGACATCGCCACAATCGAGGACGGCCACCTGGAGGGCGACTTCCTGTTCCGCCTCAACGGCAGCCCCACTGTCGGCATGGAGGTGCTGGTCGGGCAAAAAGAAAACCTGCTGGAAATCAGCCGTGTTGTCCGCAGCGTGGCGGCGGACTTCGAACGCCAGCTGCCGCCCTCGGTCCAAATTGAGGTCTGGGGCGACAGTGCCGGCTACATCGCCGACCGGCTGGCCCTGCTCAAATCCAACGGGGTGCAGGGGCTGATCCTGGTGGCGCTGATGCTGTCGGTGTTCCTGAACGTGCGGCTGGCGTTCTGGGTGGCCATGGGCATTCCCATCTCGGTCATGGGCGCCATTGCAGTGGCCGGGTCCAAATGGGTGGACTACTCGCTGAACGACGTGACCACCTTCGGCCTGATCCTCGCCCTTGGGATCCTGGTCGATGACGCGGTGGTGGTCGGCGAAAGCGTGTTCAAGGAACGCCGGAAGGTGAACGACCCGGTAGAAGGCACCGAAAAAGGCGTGCACAAGGTCGCCGTGGCAACTGTCTTTGGCGTGCTGACCACCATCGCCGCCTTCTTCCCGATGCTGCTGATCGACAACCCGCTGGGTAAGGCGCTGGCCGGTTTCTCCGGCATCGTGATCCTGGCCCTGATCTTCTCCCTGATCGAAAGCAAGTTCATCCTGCCCGCGCATCTGGCCCGTGTGCCGCTGCAGCCGCGCCGCCGCTATCTGCGGAGCCGCCTGTGGGGCCGCGTCCAGGACGGCGCGCGGGGCGGGCTCTGCTGGGTCCGCGACATGGTTTACCAACCGGTTCTAGTGGTCTCCGTGGCCTACCGTTACGCCGTGCTCGTGCTGTTCATCGCCGCGGCCTGTCTGGGGCTGGGGCTGATGGTCAAGGGCAAGGTCCGCACCGTTTTCTTCCCTGAGGTCCCGGGCCAAGTGATCACCGTGAACCTGGAAATGGACGCCCGCGCGCCCTTTGCTCTCACCCGCGCCAATGCCGACCGGATTGAGGCCGCAGGCCATGCTCTGAATCAGGAGCTGGCCGAACAGGCCGGCATGGAGACCCCGCCGGTCAAAACCTTCTTCACCATCATCAACAGCGCGGGCAGTGCCCAGATCTATGCCGAGATGCTGCCGGTGGCGGACCGCCCGGATGTGCCAATCCTGGACGTGGTCCGGCTGTGGCGGGAGCGTACCGGCGCGGTGGAGGGCGCAACTGAGCTGGAGTTCACCGGCTCTGAGGAGCTGGCGGGCGGGTTCCGCATCCGGCTGATGTCCAAAGATGAGGACCTGCTGCGCCAGGCCAGCAACGAGATGCGCGGCTTCCTTGAGGGCATCGAAGGGGTTGCCAACATCCGCGACGGGATGGCCGGCGGGCAGCCGGAGCTGAAGCTGCGCCTGCGCCCCGACGCCCGCAGCCTGGGTTTCACAGCCGAAACCCTGGCGAGCCAGATCGGCAACGGATATGGCGGTGCCGAAGTTGCCCGGATCCGCCGCGACGGCGCTGAGGTCCGGGTGCTGGTGCAAAACACCCGCGCGGCGCGCGACACCATCAGTGATCTGATGCAGCTGCGCTTGCGCAGCAATACCGGCGCCTGGGTGCCGCTGGGCATCGTGGCGGATATCGAGGGCAGCTATGTCTCCGGCGTGATCCACCGCCGCGACGGGCGGCGGGTCAATACCGTGGCGGCCTCCATCGACCGTTCGGTGGTGGCGCCCGGGGAAGTCGGCCAGGCTGTGTTCGAACAGCTGGTGCCGCAGCTGGCGGCCAAATACCCCAGCGTCAAAGTGGCCGCCGGGGGCGAGCTGGAGGAGATGGGCGAGATCCGCGGCGGCCTGCTCCGCGCGCTGCTGCTGGCGGCAGTGCTGATCTACGTGCTGATGGCGGTGCCGCTCAAAAGCTACTGGCAGCCCATCGTGATCCTGGCCATCGTGCCCTTTGGCTTTGTTGCCGCCGCCGTAGGCCATTTGATTATGGATGTGCCGCTGTCGCTGCTGTCCTTCTTCGGCATGCTGGCCCTCACCGGCGTCATTGTGAATGACAGCCTGGTGATGATCACCCGCTACAATCAGGCGCGGGAGGAGGAGGAACCTGTTGCCGGCGCCTTGCACCAGGCTGGTACCGCCCGCTTCCAGGCGATCTTTCTGACCACTGCCACCACGGTGACCGGCCTGCTGCCGCTCTTGTCGGAAACCTCGGAGCAGGCGCAGTACCTGATCCCCGCCGCGGTCTCGCTGGCCTTTGGCGAGTTGTTCGGCACCGCACTGATGCTGATTTTGGTGCCGGTGCTGATCGCCATTGCCGAGGATGTGATTGGCCTGTTCCGCGTTGCCCCCAGGCAGGAAGATGCGGTGTGAACTGGCGTGCCGGACCAGGCCGGCAGCTTCAGACCGGGCGGGCCTGCGGCAGCAGGAACGGCATGCCGGTCGGCGGTGCGGTGTTGACCGGCACCGGGCAGCCGTAGACATGCTGCAGTGTCTTGTTGGTCAGCACATTCTGAGGCGTGCCCGCTGCCGCAACATGTCCTGCATGGATCAGGGTGATCCGGTCAGCAAACATCGCCGTCAGGTTCAGATCATGCATCACTGCCACCACGCCGCCGCCGCGAGCCGCAAAACTGCGCGCCAGGTCCATGACGGTGAATTGGTGGCCGATGTCGAGACTGGCGACCGGCTCATCCAGAATCAGCCAGCGCGGGGTGCCGTCCGCGACCGGTTCCCAGACTTGGGTTATCACCCGTGCGAGCTGGACACGCTGCTGCTCGCCGCCGGACAGGTCCTGATAGCAGCGGTTTGCAAAGCCGTCCAGATCGACCTGTTCCAGCGCCTTCAGCGGCAGATCGGTATCGGCGGCTGCCAGCCCGGCGGACAGTCCCAGCCGCACGATTTCGATCACTGTGAACGGAAAGGCGATCACGGCGGACTGCGGCTGCACCGCGCGGATGGCGGCCAACTGCCAGGGTTTCATGGCGGCGGTGTCCTGTCCGTTCAGCAGCACCCGGCCGGTAAAGGGCACCTCGCCGGTCATTGCCCGCAACAGCGTCGTCTTGCCGGAACCGTTGGGGCCCGCGATGGCGGTGACCTGGCCCGGCCTGGCCTCGAAATCCACGCTCTTCAGGATGGTGCGGCGGCCGAGGGTTACGGTGATATCAAAAGCTTGCATGATGTTTCCTCAAATCCCCATGTGACCGAAGCGGCGTAGCAGGATCCACAGAAAGAAAGGCGCGCCAAGTACCGCGGTGATGATGCCGATAGGCAGTTCGGCCGGCGCCACGATCACCCGGGAAATCATGTCGGCACCGATCAGCAGGGCGGCGCCTAGCAGCGCGGCATTGGGCAACAGGCTGTGGTGGTCGGGGCCGGTGGCCAGGCGCAAAAGATGCGGCACCACGATTCCGATGAATCCAATCCCGCCCGAGACGGCAACGGCGGCGCCGGTGGCGGCGGCAACCGTCAGGACGGCAATGTTCTTGACCCGCTGCACCGGGATGCCGATGTGGCCTGCCGCGGCTTCTCCCAGGGCCAGGCCGTTTAGGCCCCGGGCCAGGAAAGGGGCAGCCAGCAGCGCCGCGCAGATCACCGGCCCGGCAGCCAGGACTTTGGTCCAGGTGGCGCCGGCCAGCGAGCCCATGTTCCAGAACGTTAAGTCGCGCAGCTGCGCGTCATCGGCCAAATAGGTGATCATGCCGGTGCCGGCATTGGCCAGCGCGCTGATGGCGATGCCCGCCAGAAGCATGGTGGCGACCGAAGTTTGGCCGCCGCGGGTGGAGATCCGGTAGAGGACCATGATTGCAGCCCAGCTGCCGCAGAAGGCGGCGATGGACACCAGGTAACTGCCGGCCGCCTGCTGCACCGCCATTGGCAGCGCCGTGCCCAGCACGATTGCGGCCACTGCCGCCAGGCTGGCGCCGGCGCTGATGCCGACGATTGCGGGGTCGGCCAGCGGGTTTCGGAACAGCCCCTGCAACAGCGCGCCTGACACCGCCAGCGCCGCCCCCACCAAGAGCCCCATGAACAGGCGCGGCAGCCGGATATCAAACAGAATGATCCGGTCCAGCCGACTGAGCTCGTGGCCTGCCACCAGATCCGACAGCGCGCTCCAGAGCGAGGTCCCTGAGGCCCCCCAGCCGAGCGAGAAGACCGACATGACAGACAGCAGCGCCGCCAGCACCAGGGTCAGCCGCCGGGCTTGGACCCGGCGGTCCGCCACGCCGCCTGCGGCGGGCGCGTCAATGGCCAGCGTCATCTTGGCTGCCTCCGCCGTAGAATTTCTGGCTCAGCTCCACGATGGCCGAGGCGGTGCGCGGGCCGAAACCGATCAGATGCAGCCCGTTCATCCGAACAATGGCACCATTCTGTGCCGCCGGGGTTGGCTGGATCGCCGGGATCGCCAGCAGCTCTTCGGTGCTGACACCATGGTCGCCGCCCCGGGCCATCACCAGGATCACGTCGGGGGCGGCTTGAGCGATGGCCTCGTCGGTCATCGGCTTGTAGCCCTCGAAGCCGGCGGCGGCGTTGATGCCGCCGGCCAGCCGGATGATGCTGCCGGCAGCGGAATTGGCGCCGCCGGCCATCACCCGCCCGCCGCGGGTGGAGAGCACAAACAGTACCTTTTTGGGGGAGCCGTTTGCTGCTTGCGCCGCCTGGGCTTGCGCCGCAGTGACCTCGGTGAACACCTCTTGTGCCAAGGCCTCCGCTGCTGCGTCCTGGCCTAGAGCCGCGCCGACGATGCGGATTTTCTCGGCGATCCCGTCTGCAGTGTAGATCTCAGGCACGCTGACAAACGCAACCTGTGCTTCTTTCAGCACGTCCAGGGTTTCTGGCGGGCCGGCCCCTTCGGTGGCCAGAATGAGGTCCGGTGTCACCGACAAGACCCCCTCGGGCGCCAGTGCGCGCTGATAGCCGATATCGGGCAGTCCAGCTGCGGCTGCGGGGTAGGTGGAGGTGGTGTCGCGGGCGATCAGCCGGTGCTGCTGGCCCAGGGCATAGACGATTTCGGTCACCGCGCCGCCGACAGAGACGATACGGCCGGGCGTCTCCGCCAGGGCCATATGGCCGGCAAAGACCGCGGCGATGAGCAGGTTCAGGCCCAGATACAGACGGGAAAACAGGGACATCACACGGCCTCCTTTACGGGCAGGGAGGCCAGGCTTTCGACGATGGCGTTCCATTCGGGGCGGTGGTCCTTCGCTTCGGTGCGGCGGCCGAAGACCTGGAAGATGGTGCCGCCATCAGCGTCAAAGGCCTCAACCGAGACCGCATCGCCGCGCTGGGTGGGTTTGCTGACCGCCCAGACCTCGGCAATATGATCGAGCCGCAGGTGCATGTGACAGCCCGGGTCCATGATGTTCTGCCAAGGCCCCATCCTGCGCAGGGTCTTCACGGGGCCGCCGTGGATTTCAATGCAGCCCATGTTGCCGACAAAGATCATCACCTCGACACCTTGGTCGCGCACTGCAAACAGCATCTTGTTGACCTCGCCGGGGTCCAGTTCCCACGCCAACGGCGCGCCGGCAATTCGGTAAGCGCCCAGCCGGTTCATCTTCAGCTTGGAAGTGAGCCGCAGGAACTGATGGGTGTCGGTCATCTTGGCCCATTCGCGGCGCAGGGCCTCGGCCTTGTCCGGATTGGCCTTGGGTGCCTCGGCGGGTTTGCGCGGTTCCACCGTCAGGTCCCGGCTTTGGTCCGGCAGTTTCAGCTCGTCAATCAGCTTTGCCCAGGCCTGCAGATCCGAGGCCTCGCGCAGATGCACCTTGTGGACCGCATCACCCGCCGCGTCAAAGATCTGGATCGAGCTTTTGGTGCCCTTGTCCGTCTGCCGCTCCACCGCAAAGGCCGAGACGAAATGCTTGGGGAACAGCCGCAGGTCGATGGCCTCGTTCAGGATCATCGAAGCGTGCTGGCCGGAGTGGTAGTTTTCGTAGACCCCCACCTTCTCAAGCACGCAAGAGGCGTTGCGGGTTAGTGCCATGACCTCGCCCAAGGCGGCCAGCCGCGGCATGATATCGTCCGGATGCGCGGAGATGCGGGTTACGCCTTCGCTGGTGTAGGCCGCCACCAGCTGGCCTTCGGAGATGCCGAACTTGTCCGCAAAGTCGCGGTCGCGCAGGTTGGAGTGCTCAGCACGGGCCGCGCGGATCGCCGCCGGCGCCATCGGAGAATCTGTCATGTCAGCCCTTTCAGCTGTGATCTCGGGGAAAGGGCTGGCAGCGGCAGAAAGAGCGCAGCGGCTGGCCACCGTGGTTAACGGTGTGTTAATTTATGTTGACTGTTTTTATCACCTTTATTAACAGGCTCAAGCGGAATTTGTGATTCCGCGGAAATCAACAGACAAACGACCACGCCAGCCCCGACGCAAGCATCCGGTTCGAAGAACGAATGAGATGCGAAGGGACGCGAGATGGGGACTTACCAAAAGGGGTGGCGGCTGCTGAGCACCGTGTCAGTGCTGGGCCTGATGGCCAGCGCAGGCAGCCTGGCAGCGCAGGATATTGTTGCAGACGAGGACTTCCTGGGCACGGTTGAGCTGGGGGCAGGCAAACGCGAGGTGCAGACCGGCACCGCAGTGCCGCTGACGGTGATCAACCAGGAGGAAATCGACGACCGGCAGGCCGGCACGATTGGCGAGCTGATTGACTCGGTGCCGGGGGTGAATCTGGTCAACGGCAACACGCCGCGCGGCGCCGGCATCAACATCCGCGGCTTCGGCGCTACCAGCAGCTTTGGCACCGACCAGAAGGTTCAAGTGATCATTGACGGCGCTACTACCGGCTCCGAGGAGCTGTACCGGATCGGCACTCAGCTGTTCACCGACCCGGAGCTGTACAAGGAAGTCTCGGTCATCCGGGGCACCGTCGGCAGTTTCGAATACGGTTCCGGCATCATTGGCGGCCTTGTCAAACTGGACACCAAAGACGCCTCCGATTTCACCGGCGGCGAAATCGGCATGCGGTTCCGCCAGACCTTGCAGGCCACCAGCAATGGAGAAGGCTTTGCCACATCCTCGATCCTGGCCTGGCAGCCTACCGAAAACTTTGAGCTGCTGCTGAACTACACGCTGCGCGATACCGCAGAGTATGACGATGGCGACGGCAATTTCACGGCCAACACCCAGTCGCGCACGCCGTCCTACCTGATCAAGGGCAAATACACCTTTGGCGACGCGGGTGAACACTCGATCACCGCTTCGCTGAATGACAGCGTGAATGATGAGAAAGACGTGCCCTATGACGGGTTCGGCACCACCGACACCAGTTTTGGCAATGTCGACCGGCGGATTGATAACCGTGTCGCGGGTATCCGCTATCAGTGGAACCCGGCCGGCAATGATCTGGTCAATCTGGATGTGAACCTGACCTATTCGGATCAGAAAATCGACCAGACCTATATCGCGGGCAGCGCGTTCTGCGATGATGGCGGCGTGATACGCGCAGACCCGGCCTGTGCCCGCAGCGGCACCGCGGGTGATCCGTTCAGCAGCGCGACCCAGGACGCCGACCACCGCTATGAAACGACCAAGCTGACGGTGAAGAACGGCAGCTATTTCACCACTGGTGCCCTGACCCATGATCTGCGCACCGGGGTTGAGTTCAGCCGGCGTGAACGTCTTGATGCCTCCGCGGCACCGGGCGGCACGGCTAAGCGCTATGCGGTCTTTGCAGTCGACGAAATCTCCATCGGCCGTTGGAGCGCCACCCCTGCGCTGCGCTATGAAAGCCAGGAGATCGAGGCCCACGACGGCTCGCAGAACCACGATGCTTCGGCGCTGATGGGCGGGCTGTCGCTGCGCTATGAATTCGACTCGGGCTTTGCCCTGTTCGGCAGCGCTGCCTACACTGAAAACCTGCCGATCATCGACGATCTGGACAACGCGGCCCGGATCGGCGTGTCGGAGCGCTCAGACACTTATGAAATCGGCGCGGCCTATGCGGCGGCGGATGTGTTCACCGCAAACGACAGCCTTGCGGTCAAGGTGAACTATTACGACAGCCGCCTGCGCGACATCACCTCTTATGTGGACACCGTTACCCTCACCACGCCTCCGTTCTTTGCCTTTGTGCCGCTGGACAAGGTGGAGACCAGCGGCATTGAGCTCGAAGCGAGCTATGCACTGGACTCGGGCTTCTATGCCGATCTGAACGCCAACCTGCCGGAGGGCGAGGAGCTCCTGAACGGCACCGCGTCGCGCTGGCGCAACCTGGCGGCCGACGACCTGCGTCTGACTCTGGGCAAGCGGTTTGGCGAGACGCTGGACCTGAGCTGGGAGCTGGTGGCTGCAAAATCCGGCTTTGATGCCGCGGGTGATGCGGTTGCCGGCTACGGGGTGCATAACCTGCGCGCCACCTACAAGCCGCAGTCGGGCGTTCTGGAAGGGGCAGAGGTCCGCTTTGGCATCGAGAACGCCTTTGACCGTGACTACCGGCCCAGCCTGTATTCGCGCGATGCGGCGGGCCGGAACTTCAAGCTGACCCTGGCCAAAACCTTCTGATCCCAATGGTAAAACCCGAGAGGTGTGACATGGCACTTGGACTGAAATACGTGAACCCCCTGCTGCTGGCCGCTGTGCTGGCAGCAACAAACACTGCGGCAGCCGGCGAGGCCGCCAATCCCGGGGTTTCCATCGAACTGAGTGCCGCCGAACCGGCAGGCGAGGCCTGCAAGCTGTCCTTTGTGGTGCAGAACGCCCACGCGGCGGACATTGGCAAGGCGGTCTATGAAACCGTCCTGTTTGATGCTCAGGGGCAGGTGGCGCGGCTCACGCTCCTCGACTTTCAGGATCTTCCTGCCGGGCGCCTGCGCGTGCGGCAGTTCCAGTTCCCGCAAGCCTGTGAAGGCATAAGCCGGGTTTTGATCAACGGGGCAGCTACCTGCGTGGGCGAGGGCCTGCCGGACGGCGCCTGCAGCCGCGGCCTCTTCCTCAGCAGCAAGGTGATGGAGCTGGCAGGATGACATTTGTGCAAGATGCCTTGGCGCGGGTGCTGGAGCTGGGCGGCCCGGTGGTTCTGCTGCTGCTGGTGGTCTCGGTGCTGACGGCGGCTTTGGTACTTTACAAAATCTGGCAGTATCAGGCGGCGCGGGTCGGGCGGCACAAGGCGCTGGCCGGGGCGGTTGAGGCCTGGGACCGCGGCGACGGCGAAGGCGCGAAGGCGATGCTGGCACAGAGCAAATCCTACCTCGTGCCGGTGATGCAGCTGGCGCTGAAAGGCCCGGGTGATCAGATGCTGGCGGAACGGGCGGATGCCGAGGCGGAAGAGCGGTTTTCGAAACTGGAGCGTGGTCTGGGCGCGCTCGACATGGTTGCGCAACTGGCGCCGCTGCTGGGGCTGTTCGGCACCGTGCTCGGCATGATCGAGGCTTTCCAGAAATTGCAGTCGGCGGGGTCTTCGGTGGATCCCTCGCTGCTGGCGGGCGGAATCTGGGTGGCGCTCCTGACCACAGCAGCGGGGCTGGCGGTGGCGATGCCGACCTCGCTGGTGCTCAGCTGGCTGACCGCGCGGATGCAGCGCGAGCGGGTCTTTGCCAACCGGGCTTTGCGGATTGTCTTTGCGCCTTCCGCCGGGCACGCGGAGCAGCAGACACTGCAGGTGGCGCATGGCGGTTAAGCTGCAGGGGGTCAAGCGCGGGCGGCTGTCTATGACCTCGCTGATCGACGTGATTTTCCTGCTACTGCTGTTCTTCATGCTGACTTCGACGTTTTCGAAATTCGGCGAGGTGGAGCTGATGGCGGCGGGGCAGGGCGGCAGCGCCGGCGAGCGGCAGATGCTGTTTGTTACCTTAGGCGAGGACCGGCTGACCCTGAACGGCCAGCCTGCCGACTTGGAGCGGCTTGCCGATCTGATCCGGCTGCAGCCCAAGACAAGCGCGGGCCATCTGGTGCTGGTCAGTCCGGGTGAGGACGCGTCCTCGCAGCGGCTGGTGGATCTGCTGACGGCACTGCGCAGCGTCGATGGGCTGCAAACCATGGTGCTGGGCTGATGCGTGTCAAACCGCTGGCGGCAGCGCCGAATGAGCCAACGATCGCGCTGATCAATATCGTATTCCTGATGCTGATCTTCTTCATGATCGCAGGCACCCTCGCGGTGCCGCTCGACAAGGATGTGACCCTGATCGAGGCCAAGGGCCTGGAAGGCCGCGAGCCGCCGGATGCGCTGGTGGTGCATGCGGACGGGCGGTTGACCCTGCGCGGTGAGGAACTGGCGGAAGCTGCGGCCTATGCCGCGATGCTGTCTGACGAGGAACGCGAAACGGTGCGGATCGTTCCGGACCGGGACCTGCTGGCGCGTGAGCTGGTGAAACTGGGCAACGCGCTGCGCGCGGCGGGCGCCAAACGGGTGCTGCTGGTCTCGGAAAGGGCGCTGCAATGAGGGTGCCGCAATCCCGTCTGATGGGCTTGGCCGCGGTTTTCATTGCCGCCGCCGGACACGCTGGTTTTGCCTATATGGCCAGCGGGGAGCAGGCAGAGCACGCGGGCGGCAATACGGGGCTGGCTGCCGAAGGGTTTGCTTTTGCGGATTTGGTACAGGGGGCCGATGTGCCCCAGACAACCGACGAGCTTCTGGAAGCGGAAACGGCAGAAGTTGCGGAGAAGCCCGCTCTTCAAGCGCAGCCGCCGGTGGCCGAAGCAGTGCGAACGGAGGCCGTGGCCGTTCAGGCCCCGGTGGCCAATGCGGAACCGGTTCTGCCCTTTGCACAAACCGGGCCGGTGGAGGTGCAGCAGGCTGCTGCACCGGTGCAGCCTCAGGCCCAGGCGGAACCTGTCGAGCAGCAACAGCCTGAAGAGGCTGAGACCGCGCCGGAGCCGGACGTTGTGGAACCTTTGCCGGAGCCTAAACCCGAAACCAAGCCTGAGCCGAAACCGGAGCCCAAGCCCCGCCAAGCGCAAAGGCGCGGCAACAATACCGAGCAGGATGCCGCCGCGGGCACGGCTTCTGGTACCGCTGCACAGTCTACGGGGCAAGCGGTATCTGTTCCGGGCACCGCCAAGCAGCAGGGCAATGCGGCGGCGGATAACTACCGCGGGCAGGTGCTGCGGCGGGTAATGCGGGCGAAGCGGCAGAAGGTAAACATCCGCGGCGCGGCGCTGGTGCGGTTCACAATCACCGGCAGCGGGGCATTGGGGGCGGCACGGATCGCCAAAAGCTCGGGCTCGGCCAAGCTGGACAGTATCGCGCTGGCGCAGGTGCGGCGGGCGGCGCCGTTTCCGCCGCCGCCCGCCGGTGCCAAGACCACCTATTCGGTGCGGATCAAGGGCAAGTGATCCGCACCGGCTTTCAGGGCTGAGGCAGGGTCTAGAAGTGGTGCTCCAGCGAGACCGACAGGAAGTCATCCTCGCGCAGCGCGTCCAGCGGGTTGGCGGCATCGGTGTGGCCAAAGCTCTGGCCGGTGACCTTGAGCAGCAAGCCGTTTTCCAGCCGCCGCTCGAACTCGGCGCGGAAGCTGGTGGAGCCGTCTTCAAGGTCATAGAAACCGCCCGCCAGCAGGCTGGTGTCATTGCTGTCATTGGCGGTCCAGCGAGCGCCCAGGAACACATCGTCCTGAAAGGCGGTGACCGGCGTATTGGCGCCGCGGCCGTCATAGAGGTATTCGGCAATCAGTCCCAGGTCGCCGTCGCCGCCGCCGATCTGGTAGACGGTGTATTCGATGCCGCCGACGGCTGCTTCGAAGGTCTCGAACTCCTCGCTGCCGCGGCGGATCGCTTCCAGCTTCCACAGGGCATTGTCGCCGGTCCATTGCACGTCGATCCCCGCCTGCCAGATGCGGGCGTAATGGGGCCGCAGCGCCGTGCCGCCTGCGGCGGGCAGCAGCAGCGCCTCGCGCGAGGTGCCCTGGAAGGCGGAGAGGCCCAGGTCGACGCTGCCGAAAGTGTTGGAGTAGCGCAGCGCGGTGTCCGGTGCCCATTCCTCGGAGCTATGGCCATAGGTGGCGGCGCTTTCATCGACCACCAAGGGCGTCCGCAGGCGGCCGTCCACACCCGGGAATTCCTGCTCGCGGAAACCGGTCATGAAGAAGGCCGAGACGGTGCCCCAGTTCTTGCTCAGCGACAGCTCCAGCATCGGCTGGCCCAGGCGGGCGTCGTCGTCGGTGTATTCCAGCAGGTCGAGCTGGTTGATCACATCCACCAGATGGCGGCTTTCGGTGACGCCCCAGAATACCTTGTTGGCGCCAAAGAGCACCGAGAAATCACCCATCTGGCGGCGGATGTAGGCCTCGCGCACGTCCCAATGGGTGCGGTTGCTATCCTCGCTGTCCCAGCGGGCAAAGCCGCTGAACCGGATCTGGGTGTCTCGGTCCTCCGAGCGCCAGCGCAGCTCAGGCGCAAAGACAAAGCTGCCCTGGAAGTCCTCCAGCTGGCCCGGATAGAGACCTTCGCTGGTGAAATAGGTGGCCTCAGCTCCGATATAGCCCGAAAATCGTGGCGCCTCAGCCTGCGCCGCTGATCCAATCAGCAGCGCAGAGAGTGCGGTAAATGCAATCCGCATGGCTTAGTCCAGGCTTTCCAGCGCGTTGGAGCGGAAGTCGCCGTCGCGCAGACCGGTGGCAAAGCGCCAGTTGGCAAAGCTCAGCGTGGTGGATTTGCCGTTGCGGTGGTTCACCATGTGCAGTTTGGCCTGGCGCCAGAAGCCGCCGCGCTTCTTGATGCCGGTGGCGGTCATGGTCTTGGCGTGGTTGCCTGCGCGGTCGTAGTATTCGATCTTTTCCGCCTGCCAGTGCTTGGTGCTGAACCAGACCACCTGTTTGGAGTAACCTGAGTTCTTGTAGGCCGGCGCCCGCTCAACCACCTCGCATTTGCCGCCGCCGGGGCAGTTCTCGGTGCCGATCCATTTGTAGGTGAACTTGCCCAGCTCCTGCGCGGTGATGTCCTCATAGGCAAATTCCGACCCGACAAAGGGGCCGGATTTGTTGGACGAGGAAATCCGCTTCACCCGCTGCGCCGCGGGCAGGTAGATCCATTGGTCGTCATTGGCGGTGAGTTTGGCGTGGCTCAGCACAGCGGTGCCGTCGATGTCGGCAGGGGTCGAGAAGATCGAGATCGACTTGTCGCCCACCTTGGCGCTGGCGCGCTCCAGGGTCAGGATGCGCAGCTGGCGGCTGCTGGACTGGCCTGCGGCGTTTTTCAGCTCCATGGTCACGTCGACCGCGCTGTCGCGGAAGCCGTTATCGCTGACATCAGAGCGGGCGGCGATCTCATAACCCTTTTGGGCGGCGTCCTGGGCCAGCAGCGGCAGCGGCGACAGGGCCAGTGCGGCGCCGGCGATCAGGGCCAGGGCGGAACGTTTACTGAGCAGGGGTTGCAGCGGCATCAAAGCCTCCATTGTTGGATTGAACGTCGGATTTGCGGCGGCCTGCCAGCAGGATTGCCGGCAGCACCAGGAAGTCGAACACCATGGCCACGGCAACGGTGATTGCGGTCAGAAGGCCCAGCTGGGCGTTCACTTGGAAGGTGGAGAAGGCGATCAGCGCAAAGCCCGCGCCCACGATGATCGAGGTGAAGACAATTGCGTCGCCCACCTCGGCAAAGGCATAGCGGATCGCATCTTCGCGGTTCAGCGCCTTTTCACGGCGGCCGCGCAGGTACTTGGTCAGGAAGTGGACGCTGTCATCCACCACGATGCCCAGCGACGCTGCACCGATCACCGCAGCTGCCATGCCGATATGGCCGACAAACACCGCCCAGAGGCCAAAGGTGATCATCGCAGGCACCGCGTTGGTGATGATCGAGACCAGACCAATGCCAAAGCTGCGCAGGGTGACCATCATCATCAGGCTGATGGTGACCACGGCGATCACGTTGCCGGTAATCATCTCGACGATATTGCGCAGGGTGAGCGAGGCAAAGATCAGCGAGATGCCTGTGGGCGGCTCGATCATGCCTTCGGGGGAGTTTGTGTCCACCCAATCAGCGACCCTTGCGTGAAAGGCGTTCTGGCCTTCCAGGTTGATATCGGTGATCACCACGGACAGGCGGGTGGCCGATTTGTCGATATTGATCTGGTTGTTCAGGTCCAGGCCAAAGGGCAGCGACAGTTCATACAGCAGCAGATACTGCGCCGCCAGCTTGGCGTCCTGCGGCACCGCATAGAAGCCCTGGTCGCCACCGTTCATGTCCCGGTTCAGCCGCTTGATCACGTCGGTGAAGGCAGTGACCTGGTCAACCTCAGGCTGGTCCCGCAGCCACAAGGCAAAATTGTCCAAAATCGCAAGATACTGCGGGTCGCTGATGCCGCCCGGGCCCTCGGCGCGGATCTCGTATTCAAAGATGTCCTGGCCGCGCAGGTTTTCGGCGGCAAAGTCGATGTCCTGGCGCACGGTCAGGCTCTCGTCGAAATAGCGCGAGAACCGGTCGTCCAGGCTGTTGGTCAGCGCGAGGCCGATCAGCGCAGCCGCACCGACGGTGCCCGCAACCAGGATGGCGCGCGAGCGGCGGATGGTGAAATCCGCCAGCGCAGCCATCGCCTGCTGCATCCGGCTTTCGCGCGGTGCGGCGGCCGGTTTCAGCGGCATGTAGGACAGGAAGGCCGGCACAAAGGTGATCGCCAGGATCCAGGCGGCCAGCACGCCAAATGCAGTGATATTGCCCAGCCACTGGAACGGCGGCGCGTCGGAGTAGTTCAGCGCCAGGAAGCCCGCCGCGGTGGTGGCCGAGGTGACAAAGACCGCGGTGAAGTTCTTGCGCAGCGCTTCCTTGATCGCAGCCTGTTTCTCCATCCCTGCGCGCAGATGCTTCTGCACCGAGCTGATGATATGGATACAGTCGGCAACCGCCAGGGTCAGGATGATGTTCGGCGCGATGATGGTGACCGGCGCCAGCCGCATCCCCAGAAGGCCCGCAATCCCCAGTGCCACAGTGGTCGACAGGATGATGGTGATCAGCGTGGCAATCATGCCGGAAACCGAGCGCAGCATCACCAGCGTCAGCACCAGCATCAGCCCGTACATGCCGGGGATCAGGCTGGTGGCATCGGCTTCGCCCGATTGCACAAAGCCGTAGTTCATGATCATCGAGCCGGTCAGCGCGATCTTCAAGTCCGGATACTTGCTGCGCATCTCATCAGCCATGGCGTGGGCTTCAACCGCGGTGCGGCGGCCCTCGGCGTCAGCATCGCCCTGCAGCTCGATCGAGACGTTGATGCCATTGGTGCGCAGGTCCTCGGACAGCAGCGCGCGGTAAAGTGCCGGCTCACCCACGGCAAAATCGGAACGCTCGCGCAGGTCCTCTGCACTGAGGTCCCCGGCGCCCAGCACCAGATCCTCGACCTCCAGGAAGTCGCCATCCACCCAGGTGCGCTGGAAGTTGCTGAGCGAATCCACCCGGGTGGCATTGGGCAGCGCCCAGGCCCGTTCGGTCAGATCCTCAATCACTACCGCCATCTGGCGGTCAAAGGCCTCGCCCTCCGGGTATTGCAGGATGAAGAACACGTTGTCGTTTTTCGAGAATGTTGCCTGGAAATTGTCCCAGCGCTTCAGGTCCGGGTTATCGGCCCCGAAAAACACCCGGTAGTCGCTGGCCATCGTCAGCCGCGACATGCCGGCCGACGCTGCAAAGCTGACGGCCAGAATGCCGATCAGCACCCATAAGCGCCACGCCAGCACAAAGTCGATGTACCGCAATAGGAGTTCTCGTCATGTTGCACCGCCCTCTTGTTTGATTGCCGCTTGTGCGCGCGGCGGAATCGCTTCACTTTTTGAAGCGATATGAACTTCACTTCTCAAAGTAAAGCTAAATATCGAAGCGTCTGTGATCCGGATCACATTGCGGTGAGGCCATGCCGACGGGCTGCTAGCCGCCGCGCGGCAATTGCCTTGGCCGCGGATTCATGGCATCACTGCCAGGCTGCCGGGTGTGGTTCCGGCCTGTGACATCTATGCAAATGACTGACCCGCAACCAGAAATCTGCCGCTCCGAATGCCTGCTGAATGGCGCGCTGGAGTTTTTCGGCGACTGCTGGTCGCTGCTGATCGTGCGTGACCTGCTGCAAGGGCCGAAAAAATTCAGCCAGATTCTGCGGATGGAGGAAGGTATTTCCACCGGCACCCTGACCAACCGGCTGACCCGGCTGGTGTCGCTGGGGGTGCTGGACCGGCATGTCTGCGAAAACGACCGCCGCGCTGTCAGCTATGAGCTGACGGACAAGGGGCGGGCGCTGGAGCCGGTGCTTCTGGAGATGGCGCTGTGGATGGCCGAGCACACCGACACGCCGTTTCCGCCTGAAGACCTGGAGATGCTGCACAACCGCGCCCGCGAGATCTGTCAGACCCGGGGTGGCGGCTGATCCTGGCAGCAGTTGCTATGGTGTTTCAGGCGCCGGATGAATGGCTCATTCCAGGCCTTCGATCAATGCAATATCCGCCTCGCATGCACCCGCGCGTTCAGCCCGGGCCGCTTGATAGGCCTTGGACTCATAGCAGGCACGCGCCTGTTCCAGGCTGTCGAACTCAATGACCACCCGGCGCTGCCAGGCCCGGCCTTCCAGGGTTTCCGCCTCGCCGCGGGCCAGAAAGCGCGCGCCGAATTCCGCAAAGGCCGCTGGGGCCACCGCCTGATATCCTTGATAGCGGCCGGGGTCGGTGACGGTCACATTGGCGATCCAATAGCCTTTAGGCATTGTCTTTGTGCTTCTCTTCATCTGCGAGCCGCCGCTGCGCGGTTTGTTTTGCGTCTTGCAGGTGTTTTTCAACGGCGTTCTGCGCTGCGGCTTCATTGCCTGATAGGATGGCGTTGCAGATGTCGTGCATATGTGCGGTGCCGGGTTTTTGCCGGTTTTTGGTTGACAGTGTGACGGCGCGCAGGCGGCTGATGCGGGCGTTGAGGCGCTGGGTGATTTCCCAGGCGACGTTCTGGGCGGCGCCGTCGAAGATGCTGCGGTAGAATTCGGTTGTGGCGCGCAGCAGGGGGGCGGGGGCGCCTTCGGCGGCAGCGGCCTGCAGGTCCTGCAGGGCGGCCTGCAGGTCTGCTGCCAGCTGCGGCGTCATGTTGCGGGCGCATTGGGCGGCGGCGGCGGTCTCCAGCATCCGGCGGATATCGTAGATCTGGCGGGCGTCGTCCCAGCTGAGCCGGGCCACGATCGGGCCTTTGCCGGGCAGGATCTCGACCAGGCCCTCGGCCTCGAGATAGCGGATGGTCTCGCGCACCACGGTGCGGCTGACGCCGAGCTGGTCGCACAGGGGGCGCTCGACCAGCCGTTCGCCGGGGGCGAACTGGCCTGCGATGATCGCTTCGCGCATGCGCTCCTGGACGATGTCGCGCAGGGTCTGCGGCAGCTGCTCGATCTTGCGCATCACAGGCTGGCTTTGGGGGCGTGTCATGGGATTCGGGATAGCAGCCGGGGCGGGGGGGAACAAGGGATCATTGACATATGGTCGTATGGTATACCATATGATGATCAACGATGGAATCACAAGAAAGACCCGGCCATGCCCGCTGAAATCCGCAAGACGCTGCTGCATGTTGAAGAGACCCTGATCGAGGGCGGCAAGGCGGCGGCGCAGCCGCTCACGATGATTGCCGCGGTGGCGGTGATCAAGAACCCCTGGGCGGGGCAGGGGTTTGTCGAGGATCTGCGGCCTGCGATCCATGATTGCGCGCCGGGGCTGGGCGAGAAGCTGACGGCGATGGTGCTGGAGGCCGCAGGCGGCGGCGAGCGGGTCGAGGGCTACGGCAAATCGGCCATTGTCGGCGTCAACGGCGAGGTGGAGCATGCCTCGGCGCTGATTCACACGCTGCGCTTTGGCAACCATTTCCGCGAGGCGGTGGGGGCGAAATCCTATCTTGCCTTCACCAATACCCGCGGGCCCGCCAATGCCTCGCTGCAGATCCCGCTGATGGACAAGAACGACGGCGGCAAGCGCAGCCACTACCTGACCATCCAGCTGTCGGTCGCAGATGCGCCGGGCCCGGATGAGATCGTGATTGCACTTGGCGCCTCGATCGGCGGCCGCCCGCACCACCGCATCGGCGACCGCTATCAGGACCTGAAGGACCTGGGCCATGACCTCGACAACCCTGCAGCTGTCTGAGGCCTCCGGCCTGGTGGCTGGCCCGGTCACCGGCCTGCGGGCAGGGTCCGGCGCGCCCTTGGTGCTGCTGCACGGGGTCGGCATGCAGGCGGCGGCCTGGGGGCCGCAGATTGAGGCTTTTGCCGCCGCCCATGAGGTGGTTGCGCTGGATATGCCGGGCCATGGCGGCAGCGCTGCGCTGCCGGGCACGCCGGAGCTGGCGGACTATGTGGCCTGGCTGCATGGGGTTTTGCAGGCACTGGGGCTGGGGCCGGTCTATCTGGCGGGCCATTCGATGGGGGCGCTGATTGCCGGCGGCTACGCGGTCAGCCATCCTGAAAACGTGGCCCGGGTGGCGCTCTTGAACGGGGTGTTCCGGCGCGGCGCGGCGGCGCGGGCGGCGGTTGAGGCGCGCGCGGATGAGATCCGCGCGGGCAGCTTTGATCTGGAAACACCTTTGACGCGCTGGTTTGGCGATAGTGCTGCGGACAGGGCGGCGCGGGCGCAGGTGGCGGCGTGGCTCTCGGATGTGAATCTGGACGGTTACGCGGCGGCCTATAGCGCCTTTGCCCGCGGCGACAGCACTTATGCGGATGGGTTTGGCGGCATTGCCTGCCCGCTTTTGGCGCTGACCGGCGACGGCGATCCGAACTCGACGCCGCAGATGGCCGCGGCAATGGCGGCGGCGGCGCCGCGGGGCCAGGCCATTGTCATCGAAGGCCACCGGCATATGGTCAATCTGACCGCCCCTGAGGCGGTCAACGCAGCGCTGCAGGACTGGCTGGCAGCGCCAGTGGAAGGGGAGACGTCATGAGCGAACTGGACCCGCGCGCCCTGCGCAACGCCTTTGGCACCTTCATGACCGGCGTCACCGTGGTGACGGCGCAGAATGCGGACGGCAACCCGATCGGCTTTACTGCCAATTCCTTCACTTCGGTGTCGCTGGACCCGCCCTTGGTGCTGGTGTGCCTGGCCAATTCCTCCAGCAATTACCAGGCCTTCAGCCAGGCGGCAGGCTTTGCCGTCAATGTGCTGGCGGAGGACCAGAAGGATGTCTCCAACACCTTTGCCCGGCCCGTCGAGGACCGCTTTGCCGCGGTCGGCTGGCGGCAGGGCCCGGCAGGCAGCCCGGTGCTGGACGGGGTCTCGGCCTGGTTCGACTGCGCCATGCACAACCGGGTGGAGGCGGGCGACCACCTGATCCTGATCGGCCGCGTTGAGGGTTTTGAGACCTCGCCCGCGCCGGGGCTGGGCTACGTGCGCGGCGCCTATGTGACGCCTGCAGCCGAGGCCGAAGCGCTGCGCCAGGGGGCCAAGCTGATTGTCTCGGCGCTGATTGAGCATGAGGGCAAGGTGCTCTTGCTGGGCAATGAACAGGGCAAGCTGACGCTGCCGGAAGTGCGGGTCGGCAAGGAGGGCGCCTCGGCGGCGCTGGCCAGGCTGATTGCGGAGAGCGGCGTCGAGGCTGAGGCGGGGTTCATTTACTCCGTCTATGAAGATGAAGCGCGCGAACATCAGCACATCTCGTTTTTGTGCCAATCCGCCGGGGGCACGCCGGCGCAGGGGGCCTTCACCGAGCTGACCGAAACCACATTGATGGACATTGCCGACGCGGCGATGTGCACCATGCTGGAGCGGTTCGCCAGTGAGGCCCGGATCGGCAACTTCGGGGTGTATTATGGAAACCAGACCCGCGGAGAGGTGCGCCCTGTTGGCGCCGGGGGCGGGGCAGGGAGCGAGACCTGATGAAATTTTCCCTTTTTGCGCATATGGAGCGGATCTCCGCGGAGGACGACCAGAAGCGGCTGTATGATGAGTTCATCGAGCTGTGCAAAATCGCCGATGCGGGCGGCATGCATGCCATCTGGACCGGCGAGCACCACGGCATAAACTTCACCATTGCGCCGAACCCGCTGCTGAACCTGATCGACGTGGCGCGCCACACCAAGAATGTGCGCCTGGGCACCGGCACGGTGATTGCGCCGTTCTGGCATCCGATCCGGCTGGCGGGCGAGGCGGCGATGGCCGATATCATCACCGAGGGCCGCCTGGATCTGGGCATTGCCCGCGGCGCCTATTCCTTTGAATACGAGCGGATGATGCCGGGCATGGATGCCTGGGAGGCGGGCCAGCGCATGCGCGAGCTGATCCCGGCGGTGAAGGGCCTGTGGCAGGGCGATTATGCCCAGGAGGGCGAATTCCACGCCTTCCCCAAGACCACCTCGTCGCCGAAACCGCTGCAGCAGGACGGCCCGCCGATCTGGGTGGCGGCGCGCGATCCCAACAGCCATGAATTTGCGGTGGCGCAGGGCTGCAACGTGCAGGTGACGCCGCTGTGGCAGGGCGACGGCGAGATCGAAGAGCTGATGGGCAAGTTCAACGCGGCCTGCGCAAAGCACCCGGAGGTGCCGCGGCCCAGGATCATGCTGCTGCAGCACACCTATGTGGCGGACAGCGCGGCGGATGTGCAGCAGGCGGCAGAGGAGCTGAACCGCTTCTACTGCTACTTCGGCGCCTGGTTCATGAACAAGCGCGAGGTCACGCAAGGCCTGATCGCGCCGCTCTCGGACGAGGAAATCGCCGCGCATCCGTTCTACAGCCCCGAGGCCATGGCGCGCGACCTGGTGATCGGCGAGCCTGCGGCGGTGATCGAACGGCTGCGGAAATACCAGGCCCTGGGCTATGACGAATATGCCTTCTGGATCAACTCGAGCATGCCGTTTGAGCGCAAGAAGGCCTCGCTTGAGCGCTTCATCACCGATGTGATGCCCGCCTTCCAGTAACAGGAGCCAGCAGATGCAGTCTTTCCAGCAGTATATCGGCGGCGCCTTTGAGGACGCAGGCGCCAGCTTCGAGAGCCTTGATCCGGCCACCGGCGCACCCTGGGCGCGGATGCCGTCGGCCACGCCTGCGGATGTGGACCGGGCCGTCTGCGCGGCGGAGGCTGCATTCTTCTCGCCCGAATGGGCCGGGATGAGTGCGACCCAGCGCGGCAAGCTCCTCATGCGGCTGGCGGATCTGGTGGCGGAACATGCTCCCAGGCTGGCCGGGCTGGAGACCCGCGACACCGGCAAGATCATCCGCGAGACCTCGGCGCAGATCGCCTATGTGGCGGAATACTACCGCTATTACGCAGGGCTCGCCGACAAGATCGAGGGCGCGCATCTGCCGATCGACAAGCCGGACATGGAGGTCTGGCTGCGCCGCGAGCCGATCGGCGTGGTGGCCGCCGTGGTGCCCTGGAACTCGCAGCTGTTCCTGTCGGCGGTGAAAATCGGCCCGGCGCTGGCGGCGGGCTGCACCGTGGTGCTGAAAGCCTCCGAGGAGGCCCCGGCGCCGATGCTGGAATTTGCCCGGATCTTTGATCAGGCGGGCTTTCCGGCAGGCGTTTTGAACGTGATCACCGGCGGCCCGGAAGCAGGTGCGGCGCTGACCAGCCACCAGGGTGTGGCTCACGTGGCCTTCACCGGCGGGCCGGAGACAGCGCGCCACATCGTGCGCAACTCGGCCGAAAACCTCGCCTCCACCTCGCTGGAGCTGGGCGGCAAGTCGCCCTTCATCGTCTTTGACGACGCCGATCTGGACAGCGCCGTGAACGCGCAGGTCTCCGGCATCTTCGCCGCCACCGGCCAGAGCTGCGTCGCAGGCTCCCGCCTGGTCATTCAGAAGGGCCTCAAAGACGCCTTCCTCGCCCGGCTGAAGGACAAGGCGGAAAGCGTGGTGATCGGCGCCCCGGGTGACATGGCCACCGAAGTCGGCCCGCTCTGCACCCTGAAACAGCGCGATCACGCAGAGGCTTTGATCGAAGCCTCGCTCAAGGCGGGCGCCAGGCTGATCACCGGCGGCACGGCGCCGGCGCGCGGCGGCTTCTACTTCCCGCCCACGGTTCTGGACTGCTCGGATGCCCCGGAGGCCCCCTGCCTGACAACCGAGTTCTTCGGCCCCGTCTTGTCGGTGGTCGGCTTCGAAACCGAAGCGGAAGCGGTAGAGATTGCCAACAGCACCGCCTTTGGCCTGGCCTCCGGCCTGTTCACCCGCGACCTCACCCGCGCCCACCGGATGATCCGCGCCCTGCGCGCGGGCATCGTCTGGGTCAACACCTACCGCGCCGTCAGCCCGATCGCCCCCTTCGGCGGCCACGGCCTCTCCGGACACGGCCGCGAAGGCGGCCTCCAGGCCGCCCTCGACTACACAAAAACAAAAGCCGTCTGGCTGCGCACAACAGACGAAACAATCCCGGACCCCTTCGTTATGCGCTGATCTGCCGCCTCGCCAGCGGCAAACACCGGATCCGTTCTTCATCTGGCTGAAAATATCCTCGGGGGCGCTCGAGGGGGCAGACGGCCCCCTCGTTTAACCATTGCATAACTTCCGGAACCGCCCTGCTTAGTTCCACGCGAACCAGAGGTAAGCCATAGATTTCTTTTTCATGCTCCGGCGATGTGGAATTCCTGATTAGGAAGACCGGCGCGGTGCAGCCCGCGCCGAAGTGTCAGGAGAGGGTTTGGAAATGGCGATTGAAAAGGTAGACACGCTGGTTGTTGGTGCGGGCCAGGCTGGCGTGGCCATGAGCGAGCATCTGACCAGCCATGGTGTGCCGCATCTGGTGCTGGAGAAGAACCGGATTGCCGAAGCCTGGCGCACCGGACGGTGGGATTCGCTGGTGGCAAACGGACCAGCCTGGCATGACCGGTTTCCGAACCTGGAGTTCACCGGCACCGACCCTGAATCTTTTCCGGCCAAGGAGCGGGTTGCCGACTACATGGTCGAATATGCCGGGCGCTTCAATGCGCCGATCCGCACCGGTGTCGAGGTGAAGAAGGCCGAGCGCATCAACGGCACCGGCGGTTTCCGGGTCGAGACCTCGGACGGGGTGATCGAGGCGCAGCGGATCGTGGCCGCCACCGGCGCCTTCCAGCATCCGGTGATCCCGCCTGTGGTGCCGGAAGGGGCGGCAGTGAACCAGCTGCATTCCTTCCACTACCGCAATCCCGAACAGCTGCCGGAGGGCGCAGTGCTGGTTGTGGGCGCAGGTTCTTCGGGTGCGCAAATTGCCGATGAGCTGAACCGGGCGGGCCGCAAGGTGTACCTGTCGGTCGGCCCGCATGACCGGCCGCCGCGCATGTACCGCGGCCGTGATTTCGTTTGGTGGCTGGGCGTTTTGGGCCTGTGGGACCAGGCGGCGCTGGAGCCGGGCAAGGAGCATGTGACGATCTCGGTCAGCGGCGCCTACGGCGGCCAGACCATGGATTTCCGCCGCTTGGCCGGTGAGGGCGTGACCCTGCTGGGCCTGACGGAAAGCTATGACAGCGGCACCATCACGTTTGCAGGCGACTTGCAGGAAAACATTGCCAACGGCGACGCAGATTACCTGAAAATGCTGGATCTGGCAGACGAGTATGTGGCACGCACCGGCATCAATCTGCCGGAAGAGCCGCAGGCGCGGGAGGCCTTTGCCGACCCGGACAGCCTGACCAATCCGATCCGCGAACTGGATCTGGCAGCGGAAGGAATTACCACCATCCTCTGGGCCACCGGCTTCCGCCAGGACTTTGGCTGGATGAATGTCGATGCCTTTGACGGCAAGGGCCGTCCGCAGCATCAGCGCGGTGTGTCGGTGGAGCCGGGGATCTATTTCCTGGGCCTGCCCTGGCAGTCGCGCCGCGGTTCGACCTTTATCTGGGGAGTCTGGCACGACGCCAAACATGTGGCTGACCAGATTGCAATCCAGCGCCATTATGAGACCTACCGCGGTCCCGGCGAAAGCCGGGCGGACGAGGCCTGAGCGCTTCCGTCCCCGCGCAGCCTGCACTGCCCCGTCCCCCGGGGTGGGTGCAGACCTTGTTAGCCAGAACCGAAGCAAGGCGTAGCCAGAAGGTAATTTGGCCCGCCCGCGGTTCATGAAATCTTTGGCGGTAAACGCGCCCTTTGGCCGGATTGCCGCACCGGCATGCCAGGAGGACATCATGGCCCATACCCGTATCCGCAAGTTCAACACCGGCGTCACCTATCCGGAGCAGAACCTGGACAATGACCTGTGCCAGGCGGTTGTGACCCAGGGCGGCAAAACTGTCTACCTGCGCGGCCAGTGCCCGCAGAACCTGGACGACGCAGTCAATATCGACAGCCATGACCCGGTGGAGCAGACCCACAAGGTGATGCAGAACATCAAGCAGCTGATCGAAGAGGCCGGCGGCTCGATGGAGCACCTGGTGAAAGTCGTTGTCTACATCACTGACGTGCGCCACCGCGAGGCGGTCTACCGCACCATGGGCGAATACATCAAAGGCGTGCATCCGGTCTCGACCGGGCTGGTTGTGCAGGCACTTGCGCGGCCGGAGTGGCTGGTGGAGATCGACGGCACCGCCGTCATTCCGGACTGAGCCCGGGATTGAGTGCGGGAACGAGGGGGCTGTCTGCCCCCTCGTGCTCCCCCGAGGATATTTTAAGCCAGATGAAGAGCGGATCTGGTCTGGCGGCAGCTGAGGAGACAGGGCAATGACCTTTTCGCTTGTGGCGCGATGCGCGGAGACGGGCATGTTCGGGGTGGCGATTTCCTCGTCCTCGCCGGCGGTGGCGGCGCGCTGTTCTTTTGCCCGTGCAGGTGTTGGTGCGGTGGCAAGCCAGAATGTGACCGATCCGAGCCTGGGGCCGCTGGCTTTGGATCTGATGGAGCAGGGCATGACCGCTGCCGCGGCCGTCGCGAAGGTTCGTGAGATCGGCCGTTTCATCGAATACCGCCAGGTGCTGGCGGTGGACAGCATTGGCGGCACCGCCATTCATTCGGGTCCGAATTCCTTGGGCATCTGGACCCAGGCGGAAGGCAAGGATGTGGCCTCGGGCGGCAACCTCCTGGCCAATGACGGTGTGTGCCAGGCTATCGTGGACGGGTTTTCAACGTCTTCGGGCCATCTGGGCGACCGGCTGATTGCTGCGATGCGGGCTGGTCTGGCGGTGGGCGGCGAGGCCGGGCCGGTGCATTCGGCGGGCATGAAGATCGTCGACAAGGTGAGCTGGCCGGTGGCGGATTTGCGCTGCGACTGGACCAGGGACTGCCCGATCGAAAACATCGCAACCGCCTGGGAGATCTACAAGCCGCAGCTGGACGCCTATGTCCAGCGCGCGCTCGACCCGCGCGAGGCGCCGTCTTACGGCGTGCCGGGTGACGAATAATCGGGAGAGAGACTATGCTGGACTATACATACGACGATTGGAAGACACGTGCGGCGGCTCTCTCGTTCCGGGGGCAGGCCTTCATTGACGGCAAGTTCACGGATGCAGCCTCGGGCAAGACTTTTGCAAGCGTGAACCCGGCGACGGGTGCAGAGCTGGCGCAGGTTGCCGAATGCGATGAAGAAGACGTGAACCGCGCCGTGGCGGCGGGCCGCCGGGCGTTTGAGGACGGGCGCTGGTCGCGGATGGCGCCGGGGGACCGCAAGGCGGTGATGCTGAAGCTGGCGGATCTGATCCGGGACAATTTGGAAGAGATGGCTCTGCTGGACAGCCTGGACATGGGCAAGCTGGTCACCGATGCGGTGACTGTTGACGCGCCTGGTTCAGCGCATTTCTTCCAGTGGTATGCGGAAGCCATTGACAAGGTCTACGACGAGGTGGCGCCGACCGGGCCGGGTGACCTGGCGCTGGTGTCCCGTGTCCCGTTGGGCGTGGTCGGGGCGGTGACGCCCTGGAACTTCCCGCTGGACATGGCGACCTGGAAAGCGGCGGCAGCGTTGGCGGCCGGCAACTCGGTTGTCCTGAAGCCGGCCGAGCAGTCTCCTTTGTCGGCCCTGCGGCTGGCCGAGCTGGCTGCCGAAGCCGGGGTGCCCAATGGAGTTTTCAACGTGGTGCCCGGCTATGGTGTCACTGCGGGCAAGGCGTTGGGGCTGCATATGGATGTGGATTGCCTCGCCTTCACCGGCTCCACCGGCATCGGCAAGATGTTCATGCAGTACTCGGGGCAGTCGAACTTGAAACAGGTCTGGCCTGAAACCGGCGGCAAGAGCCCCAATCTGGTGTTTGCAGACTGCGAGGATCTGGATGCGGCTGCGGACATGGCGGCCTTCGGGATTTTCTTCAATCAGGGCGAAGTTTGCTCGGCCAATTCGCGGCTGTATGTGGAGCGCTCGGTCAAGGATGCCTTTGTCGAGAAGCTGATTGCGCGTGCGCAAGCCACCCAGCCGGGTGATCCGCTGGATCCGGCCTCGAAAATGGGTGCCATTGTCGACGAGAAGCAGACCGAAGGCATCATGCGCTTTGTCGAGGCAGGCAAGGGCACGGCCAATCTGGTGGCGGGCGGTGAGCGGGTGACCGTTGATGGCAAAGGATGCTTTGTGCAGCCGACGATCTTTGATGACGTGAGCCACGACAACCCGCTGGCGCGGGATGAGATCTTTGGCCCCGTCCTGTCGGTGATCCCCTTCGACAGCGAGGATGAAGCCGTCGCGATGGCCAATGACTCGATTTACGGGCTGGCGGCTTCGGTCTGGACTGACAACCTGTCCCGCGCGTGCCGGGTGTCGGACAAACTGCAGGTGGGTACTGTTTCGGTCAACACTGTGGACGCGCTGTCAGCGCAGACCCCGTTCGGTGGCATGAAACAGTCCGGTTTCGGGCGTGATTTGTCTTTGCACTCGCTTGAGAAGTACACTGCGTTGAAAACAACCTGGATCAAGTACAAGGCTTGATCTGCTAAACCCCGGGAGAGCCTGCCGTTGCCAGTCAGATACACGCTGCGCCAGCTTGAGTATTTTGTGGCAGTCGGGGAGGCGGGCTCAATCGCACTGGCCTCGGAAAAGGTGAATGTGTCGTCGCCGTCGATCTCGGCGGCGATTGCACAGCTCGAACAGGAGTTCGGGCTGCCGTTGTTTGTGCGCCAGCATGCGCAAGGGCTGGCGCTGACCCAGGCCGGGCGTGTGATGCTGGAGCAGGCCCGCACCGTCTTGCGCGAAGCCGACCGGATGATGGATATTGCGGGCGACATCTCCGGCCAGGTGCGCGGGCCATTGGCGGTGGGATGCCTCTTGACCTTTGCCCAGGTGGTGCTGCCCTCGGTGCGCCGCGGGTTCGAGGACCGGTATCCGGATGTGAACGTGCGCCAGATCGAGCTGGACCAGGCGGCAATCTTCAGCGGTATCCGGCGGGCCGAGATCGATATCGCGCTGACCTATAACCTGGATATTCCGGCAGATTTGAGGTTCATCACCCTGGCCGAGCTGCCGCCTTATGCGCTGGTTGGCGAGGACCACCCGCTGGCGGACCGTAAGGACGTGACGGTCAAGGAATTGCGCGAGCATCCGATGGTGCTGCTGGACCTGCCGTTCAGCGCCGAATATTTCCTGTCGTTCTTTCACGAGGCCGGCATCAAACCCAATGTTGCAGAACGCACCCGCGACATGGCGGTGATGCGCAGCCTGGTGGCCAATGGCTATGGCTATTCCATTGCCAATATCCGCCCGATCAATGACCAGTCGCCGGACGGCAAGCCGTTGAAGTTCATCCCGATCCAGGGCGATCTCAGGCCGATGCGGATGGGGCTGTTGATGGCGCCGGATTCCAAGAACTCGATCACCATCCGCTCCTTTGTCGAGCATTGCTCGGAACTGGTGGAAGAAGCCGCGCTGCCGGGTTTGAAGACAGCGCCGGAAGCGGGCTGAGCCGCGGCTTAGCTGCAGGCTAACCAACGCTTCCGCAAGCTGAACTTTAGCAACGCGCCCAGTCCTGTACCCTTTTGGCACTCTTGCACGAAGGAGATGGAAATTGCGCGATCCCCGCTATGATATTCTGTTCGAGCCGATGACCATTGGCCCGCTGACAGCCAAGAATTGCTTTTATCAAGTGCCCCACTGCAACGGCGGCGGCTATCGCGACCCGTCGGCAGCCGCGGCGATGCGCGGCATCAAGGCCGAAGGCGGCTGGGGCGTGATTTTCACCGAACAGTGCGAGATGCATCACACCAGCGAGATCACGCCGTTCATCGAGCTGCGCCTGTGGGAAGACAAGGATATCCCGCAGCTGCGCAAAATGTCGGAGCGGATGAAAACCCACGGCGCGCTGGCCGGCATCCAGCTGGCCTATTCCGGGATCAATGGCCCGAACCTCTATACCAAGGAGGTGCCGCTGGCGCCCTCGGCGCTGCCAATCCGTACCTTCACCAACGACCCCGTGCAGGCCCGCGCGCTGGACAAGCAGGACATCAAGGATCTGCGCCGCTGGTTTGTGAATGCGGCGAAACGGTCCAAGGATGCGGGCTTTGACCTGATCTGCCTTTATGGCGCGCATGGGTTCGGCATCTTCCAGCACTTCCTGAGCCGCGCCACCAACCAGCGCTCGGACGAATACGGCGGCTCCTTGGAGAACCGCGCGCGGTTCAGTCAGGAGGTGATCGCGGATATGCGCGATGCGGTGGGTGACACTATGGCAATCACACTGCGTGTCAGCCTGGACGAAACTATCGGCGAACTGGGTTTCTCCAACGCAGAGGTGCGCGACTATATCGAGATGAACAAGGACCTGCCGGACCTTTGGGACCTGGCGCAGGGGACGTGGGAGGACTGCTCCGGCCCGTCCCGGTTCAAGGAGGAAGCCGCCCAGGAACAGCTCGTGCGCGGCATTCATGAGCTGACGGAGAAGCCCATCGTCGGCGTCGGCCGCTTCACCAGCCCGGATGTGATGGCCAAGATGGTGAAATCCGGCACCCTCGATTTCATCGGCTGTGCGCGTCCGTCGATTGCCGATCCCTTTCTGCCCAAGAAGATCGAGGAAGGCCGCATCGAGGACATCCGCGAATGCATCGGCTGCAACATCTGCATCACCGGCGACATGACCATGTCGATCAGCCGCTGCACCCAGAACCCGACCTTTATGGAGGAATGGCGCAAGGGCTGGCATCCGGAGAAGATGAACACCAAGGGCAAAAGCTCCAACGTGCTTGTGGTGGGTTCCGGCCCTGCGGGCCTGGAAGCCGCTTGGGCGCTCTGCCGCCGCGGCTATGAAGTGGCGGTGGCCGAGGCCAAGGATGTGATCGGCGGCCGGGTGACCCGCGAGCGCACTCTGCCGGGGCTCAATGCCTGGGGCCGTGTGGTCGACTACCGCGACTACCAGCTGAGCCAGCGCCCGAACGTGGAGATCTACCGCGAAAGCCCTCTGGATGCGGACAGCATCCTTGAGTTCGGGTTTGAAAACGTCTGCATCGCCACCGGCTCCACCTGGCGCCGCGACGGGGTCTCGCGCCAGCACGTAGTGCCAATGCCGATTGCAGAAGGCGCCAAGGTCTACACCCCCGACGATCTGATGGATGGCACCATTCCCGAAGGCCGTGTGGTGGTCTATGACGACGACCACTATTACATGGGCGGGGTTCTAGCCGAACTGCTGGCCTCCAAAGGCGCGCAGGTAACACTGGTCGCACCGTCGGCCTTTGTCAGCGACTGGACCAACAACACGCTGGAGCAGGTTGCCATTCACCCGCGCCTGGTTGAGGCCGGGGTGGAGATCGTGCTGAACCGCGGGGTGACGGAAATCCATGCGGGCCATGTGGTCAGCAACTGCACCTACACCGACCGCACCTGGAACATCGAGGCGGACGCGGTGGTCATGGTGGCCTCGCGCATTGGCAACGACAGTATCTATGAGGACCTGCGCGCACGCACGGCGGATTGGGGAGATGCCGGTATCAAGTCGGTCAAGATCATCGGCGACGCCAGCGCGCCGGGGCCGATTGCCTGGGCGACCTACGCGGGCCACCGCTATGCCCGGGAACTGGACGGCGCGGACATCGGCGACGCGCTGCCCTTCCGCCGCGAGATCACCGAACTGGCCGTGGACTGACGATGACAGCAACGCTGGACATACTGGAGCAGCTGATTGCGTTTGATACGGTCAGCTGCAATTCCAATCTGGAGCTGGCCGCCTATGTGGAGGGCTTCCTGACCGAACGCGGTTTTGCCGTGACCCGGCTGCTGTCGCCGGATGGCTCCAAGACCGGGCTCTACGCCGAGAAAGGCCCGGCGGGGCAGGGGATACTATTGTCCGCCCACACCGATGTGGTGCCGGTGGATGGGCAGGGCTGGGCCAGAGACCCATTCCGGCTGACCCGGGACGGAGACCGCATCTTTGGCCGCGGCACCACCGACATGAAGGGCTATGTTGCCAGTGCGCTGGCGCTGGCAGACCGGGCGGCGAAGGCGGATCTGAAGGAGCCGGTGAAAATCGCGCTGTCCTATGACGAGGAGGTCGGCTGCGTCGGCATTCAGGAGATGCTCGAGCGCCTGGCGCCGCTGATCGGCCAGCCGCGCGCTTGTTTTGTCGGTGAGCCGACCGAAATGGAAGTCGCCATTGGCCACAAAGGCAAGGCGGCCCTGCGCGCCGTGTGCCACGGTCAAAGCGGCCATTCGGCGCTGGCGCCGAATTTCACCAACGCGTTGCACTTGGCCGGGGATTTCCTGGCGGAGCTGCGCGCGCTGCAGGACGATTTCGCCGCCAACGGCGCCCGGGATGCGGCGTATGCGGTGCCCTATTCCACGGTGCATGTGGGCAAGATGAGCGGCGGCACCGCGCTCAACATCGTGCCGGACCGCGCCGAGCTGACCTTTGAGTACCGCCACCTGGCCGCCGACCGCGGCGCGGACATTCTGGCCCGCATTCAGGCCGCCGCCGAGCGGGTCGGCAGCCGCTATCCGGCCGAAGCCCGTATCGAGGTGGAGCAGTACAATGCCTATCCCGGCCTTGACGTAGCCGCTGACAGTGCGGTTGTCCCCTTTGCCCAGAAGCTCGCCCAAAGCAACAGCACCACCAAAGTCGCCTTTGGCACCGAGGCCGGGTTCTTTGACCAGCTGGGCGTGCCCACCGTGGTTTGCGGCCCGGGCTCGATGGAAGGGCAGGGGCACAAGCCCGACGAATATCTGGAACTGAGCCAGCTCGCCGCTTGCGACGCGATGATGGACCGGATCCTGAACGATCTGACAAATTGAGGAACACGGCATGACAATGACAGCCTATCTGCAAACGATGGAGCGCGAAGAGCTGGACGCCTGGGGCACACCCGAGGATATCGGCTCTGAAACCGTGGAAGGCGCGCCCAAATGCGCGGGCAGCTTTGACCTGGGCAGCCCGGATGATCCGGTGTTCGGCGGTTTGTATGCGGTCACCAAGGGCAAGTACCGGGTCACCTATGGTTTCCACGAGCACGCAACCCTGCTGGACGGCGAGGTGGCGCTGACCAATGAGGCTACCGGCGACACCGTCGTCTATGGCCCCGGCGACAGCTGGATCATTGCCAAGGGCACTCCGGTGTTGTGGGACGTCCGCAGCGATGCAGCGCGCAAGTCGTACCTGGCGGTGGCCACGGACCTGCCTGCGTGATTGCAGAGCTCGCTTGGTATGATGCGGTTGGGCTGACCGGATCGGTGATCATTGTGGCGGCCTATTACCTGGCCACGCGCGGGTTGCTTCCTGCGGACAAGATTCCGTTCAATGCGGCAAACATCGCGGGCGGGAGCCTGGTGATGCTGTCGCTGGCCTACCGCCCCAACCCCGGCGCCATCGTGATCGAGGTGATGTTCCTGCTGATCGCGCTGCTTGCCATCTGGCGGAATCTGCGGGCCGGAGCTTAACGCTCCGGTCCGTTCAGCATGGCAGCATTACTTAGAATTTTATCGGATTTGTCAGCTGACAAACTTCCGGTTTCCGCCAGCACCGTGCGGATGCTGCGGCCGGTGGCCAGCGCTTCTTTGGCGATCCTGGCGGCGGCGTCATAACCCAGATGCGGGGCAAGGGCTGTGGCCAGCACCAGGCTGTTATCCAGGAGCGCTGCGCAGCGGTCCGCGTTGGCGGTGATGCCGGCCACGCATTTTTCGGTCAACACCTCAATGGCGTTTTTCAGAATGCGGATCGATTCCAGCAGGTTATAGGCGACCACCGGCTCCATCGCATTGAGTTGCAGCTGCCCGGCCTCGGCGGCCATTGTGATGGTAAGGTCATTGCCGATCACCTGGAAGCAGACCTGGTTGACCACCTCGGGGATCACCGGGTTGACCTTGCCTGGCATGATCGAGGATCCCGCCTGCACTGCGGGCAGGGTGATCTCGCCAAAGCCGGCCCGCGGGCCGGAGGACAGCAGCCGCAGGTCGTTGCAGATTTTCGAGAGCTTCACAGCCACCCTCTTCAGAATACCGGAATAGGCGACAAGGGCGCCGAGGTCTGAGGAGGCTTCGATCAGGTTGCCGGCCTGTTTCAGGTCAAAGCCTGACAGCTCGGACAAGTATTGCAGCGCCAGCGGCGCATAGCCGGACCCGGCATTCACCCCGGTGCCGATGGCTGTGCCGCCGAGGTTCACCTCGGTCAAAAGCTGGCTGATGTCGCGCAGCCGGTCGATGTCCTCGCCCACCGTGACCGCAAAGGAGGTGAACTCCATCCCCAGCGACATCGGCACCGCGTCCTGCAGCTGGGTGCGGCCAACCTTGGCAATACCGTCAAAGGCCTGGGCGCGCTCCTCAAAGGCCTGCTGCAGCCCGTGCAGCGCCTCGCACAGCGGTGCGGTGCTGGCCAGCACCGCCAGCCGGATTGCGGTCGGGTAGACGTCATTGGTGGATTGGCCGTGGTTCACATCGTCATTGGGGTGCAGATGCGCGTACTCTCCAGGCGCGCGCTCCATCCACAGGAGGGCGAGATTGGCGATCACCTCGTTGGCGTTCATGTTGGTGGAGGTGCCGGCCCCGCCCTGGATCATATCGACGCTGAAATGGTCATGGTACTGGCCCGCGATGATGCTGGCGCAGGCGGTTGTGATCGCGGCGGCCTTGCCCGACTCCAGCCTGCCGGTTTCCGCATTGGCGCGGGCGGCGGAGGATTTCACCATTGCCAAGCCGCGCACCAGCGCCGGGAAATGCGAGAGCGGCACGCCGGTGATCGGAAAGTTCTGCCGGGCGCGCTCGGTCTGGATGCCGTGCAGGCAATCTGCCGGCAGTTCGACCGGGCCGATCAAGTCCTGTTCTTGGCGGGTGGTGTGCATGTCTCTAATCCTGGCCGCTGTGAATTTGCGCCCTTGCCTAAGCGGCGTCCGCCCAGCCGGTAAAGACGCAGTTTCCTTGCCGGCGGTTAGGATTCCGCAAAGCCGCGCCGGGGCATTTTCAGAACCCTGCGCAGCGCGGACGGCGGGTTGCTCAATCCCGGGTAAGGCGCTGAAAAGAATTGATATTCAAAGGTTAGGCAGAGACTAACATTTGCTGAGGGAGTCAATTCTTAATGCGGGCCCCCGCGCTTCCTATGCTGGGTCAAACGTCAAGCGGCAGATGGGAGGCGCAAGTGTCGGAGAGGATGTCAAACGCGATTGATGTGCGCAATGCGGTCAAGCGCTACGGGGACTTCACGGCCCTCAAGCGGATATCGCTGACCATCAAGGATAATGAATTCTTTACCCTGCTGGGGCCCTCGGGCTGCGGCAAGACAACCCTGCTGCGGATGATCGCCGGGTTCGAGGATGTGACCGAGGGTGAGATCCTCCTTTACGGGGATGAGATTGAGAGACTGCCCCCGCATCAGCGGCCGGTGAACACCGTGTTCCAGAATTATGCGCTGTTCCCGCATATGAGCATTCTGGAAAACGTTGCCTTTGGCCTGGAGATGCGCGGCAAATCGAAATCCGAAGCCCGCGCCAAGGCCGGCGAAATGCTGGAGCTGGTGCAACTGTCGCAATTCGCTGCACGCAAACCGTCCCAGCTCTCAGGCGGCCAGCAGCAGCGTGTGGCGCTGGCGCGTGCGCTGGCGCCACAGCCTAAAGTCCTGCTGCTGGACGAGCCGCTGTCGGCGCTCGACCTGAAGCTTCGCAAGGCGATGCAGCTGGAGCTGAAGCACCTGCAGCGGGAAACCGGGATCACCTTCATTTTTGTGACCCATGACCAGGAAGAGGCGCTGACCATGTCTGACCGCATCGCGGTGATGTCGGCAGGCGAGATGCAGCAGCTGGGCAGCCCGACCGAGATCTATGAACAGCCGCGCAATATGTTCGTGGCGGATTTCATCGGTGAGACAAACCTCTTGGAGGTGTCGGTTGATCAGGTGATGAACGGCCGGGCGGTTTGCCATCTGGGCGGCGGCCACGCGCTGACCTGCAACTCGGTGGAAGGCATCGATGCTGGCGCCAAAGTGCATATGTCGGTGCGGCCTGAGCGGCTGTTCACCACCGATGTGCCGGTGGAAGGCGAAGCGCTGAGGGGCCGGGTGGTCGAGAACATCTTTGTCGGCACCGACATCAGCACAATTGTCGATCTGGCCGAGGGGCCGCAGTTCATCGTGCGCACCTCGAACTCCGAGCGCGGCAACAAGCGCATCTTTGAGCCGGGCAGCGAAATCTTTGTCAATATGGAGCTGGGGGCCGGGCGCCTCCTGGTGGACTGATGGCAGCAGGTGCAGCAAGCGGCGGCAGCGCAACAACAGACACATACAAGGAAGCGCGCAACTGGCTGCTGCTTCCGTCCTGGGCGGTTCTGGGGATCTTTGTCCTCGCCCCCGTATGCATGATGCTGATCTACTCCTTCCTTACCAAGGAGTTCCGCGGCGGGGTGATCTGGGAGCCTTCACTGGCGGCCTATGACCAATTCTTCTTTGACCGCGGGCTGTTCGGTGATGAGCCGCCGAAGATCGAATGGACCTATGTCACCATCTTCTGGCGTTCGATCTGGCAGGCCGGTGCGGCCACGCTGCTCAGCCTGGTGATCGGTTTCCCGACGGCCTACTTCATTGCCACGCGGGCTGAAAGCGTACGCCCCTTCTGGGTGTTCCTGATCACCATCCCCTATTGGGTGAACCTGCTGATCCGCACTGTTTCGATGAAATTCCTGTTGCGCGATCAGGGCCCGCTGAATGACTTCCTGATCGGCACCGGCCTGATCGACAGCCCCATTCATATCGTCAACACCAACTTTGCGGTGCAGCTGGGGCTGTTCTACTCCTACCTGCCGTTCATGGTGCTGCCGATCTATGCGGCGGTGGAGCGTTACAACTTCTCGCTCAGCGAAGCGGCGGCGGATCTCTATGCGCCGAAATGGGTCACCCTGCGCCGCATCGTGCTGCCCGCGATCAAGCCGGGCGTCATTGCGGGCTGCATTCTGGTGTTTGTGCCCTCGATGGGCTCCTTCCTGGCCCCCGACCTTCTGGGCGGCGCCAAGAACTTCATGATCGGCTCGCTGATCGAGGAGCAGTTCAAGGGCAACGCGGGCAACTGGCCCTTTGGGGCGGCGGCGTCGATGATCCTGCTGACCATGGTGCTGATCATCCTGCTGATCTTTGCCCGCCAGCAATCCAAAGCCGAAAACGGAGGGGGCTGAGCCATGGCAACCGTCAATAACGACATCAAGACCTACAAGGGCTTTCGTGCCATCACCCTCCTGTGCCTGGTGGTTCTTTATGCGCCGTTGGTGATCGTCACGGTCTACAGCTTCAATGCTTCGGCTTCGATCACCGTATGGGAAGGGCTGTCGTTCCGCTGGTACGCCGATGTCTTCACCGGCCCGGAGAGCGGCAAGTTCAAGGTGGCAGCCTTCAACAGCTTCACCATCGCGATCATGGCGGCCACGGCTTCGACCACGATAGCCACCCTGGCGGCCACCGCCATGGTGCGCGGCGGCAAGTTCAAACTGCGCACCGTGTCCTTCGGCCTGATCTCGCTGCCCTTGATGGTGCCTGAGATCGTGACCGCGGTGGCAACGCTGATCTTCTTCAACTCGATCGGCTTCACCCGAGGTTACCTGACCATCCTGGTGGCCCATATCGCCTTCTGCATCCCCTTTGCCTACCTGCCGATTTCGGCCCGGATGCAGGGTATCGAGGACAGCTTTGAGCAGGCGGCGATGGACCTTTACGCCACCAAGCGGCAAGCCTTCACCAAGGTGCTGATGCCGCTGATGGCGCCGGGGATTATCTCAGGCTTTCTCTTGGCCTTCATCGTCAGCCTGGACGACTTCATCATCACCAATTTCGTCAAAGGGGCCGGCGTCGAGACCCTGCCCACGGCGATTTTCGGCTCCGTCAAACAAGGCATCAAACCCAACATCATGGCGATCTCTACCATGCTGCTGAGCTTTTCCATCGTGATGGTCACCATCAGCTATTTCGTCAGCAAATCAGACAACACAAAATAAATCTCAACACGGAGGAAACGTAAATGAAAACCATGCTAAAAACCACCGCAGCCGCTCTGGCGCTGACGGTTGGCGCAAGCGCCGCAGCCGCGGAAGAGAAGCTGGTTCTCTATCACTGGTTCGAATACATGCCGCAGGAAGTACTGAACAAGTTCAGCACTGAAACCGGGATCAAGGTCACCATGGATACCTATGATTTAAACGAGGCGATGCTGGCATCGCTGAAAGCCGGTGGCATGGGCACTTATGATTTGGCGGTGCCGGGTGATTATATGGTCAGCATCATGGCCGGCGAAGGTTTGCTGGACACCATTTCGGACGGCGAACTGGCAAACAAGGGCAACATTGCCTCGGAATGGGCTGATCCCAGTTTTGACCCGGGCCGGGCCTCTTCCATTCCGTATCAGTGGGGATCCACCTCCTTTGCAGTGAACCGCGACACTTACGCCGGCGACATTCAAACGACCGACATCCTGTTCAACCCGCCGCCGGAGCTGTCGGGCAAGATCAACATGCTGGACAGCCAGGGCGAAGTAATCGCAATGGCCTCGCTGCATCTGGGCATCCCTCAGTGCTCCACCGACCGGGAGCAGCTGAAGGCGCTGAATGCGCTGCTGCAGGAGGCCAAGCAGCATTGGGCGTCCTTCAATTCGGACACCGCCAAAGAGGTGCTGGTGTCGGGTGACGCGGCTGTCGGGCAGATTTATGACGGGTTTGCCGCCAAGGCGCGCGAGGAAGGCGCCAATGTTGAATACGCTTATCCGACCCAGGGATACGTTGCCTGGATGGACAATGTCGTCCTGCTGAAAGACGCACCGAACCGTTCCAATGCTCTGAAGTTCATGGACTTCCTGCTGGAGCCGGAAAACATCGCCCTGGTCACCAACTATGCGCAGTATAATGCGGGGGTAAGCGGGGTTGCAGAGTATCTGGATCCGGTGCTGGCTGCACAGCCGGAAAAGAACCCCCATGCCGGCGCTGGCGAAGGTGTGTTCATCGAGGTTTGCGACCAGCAAACGCAAGCGGTCTATGACCAGATCTGGACCAACCTCAAGAAGTGAAGACAGAAACGAGGGGGCTGTCTGCCCCCTCGCGCTCCCCCGAGGATATTTTTGGCCAGATGAAGACCGGATCCTGTGCTTGCGGAGAGGTCAGAGGCTGGCAAAGGCGCGGTCGAGGCCGTCGTGGACATGATCCACATCCGCCAGCGACAGGCACATCGGCGGCACCATGCGCAGGCAGGACTGGTAGGCGCCTGATTTTGACAGGATAATGCCGCTTTCCCGCGTGGCCTCGAATACGGCGGCGGTGGTTTGCGGGTCCGGCTCCTTGGTCTTGCGGTCCTTGACCATCTCGATTGCCAGCATCAGCCCGCGGCCGCGGACGTCGCCGATCGCCGGGTATTTTTTCTTGAGCGCGTGCAAGCGTTCCAAAAGTGCGGCGCCGACGGTGCGGGCGTTTTCCTGCACCTTGTCTTCTTTCAGCACCTGCAGCACCGCGCGGCCCGCTGCGCAGGAGGTCGGGTTGGCGCCATAGGTGTGGAACATGAACTTTTCCGCCATGGGGGCTGCGATTTCCTTGCGGGCGACTACCGCGCCCAAGGGGAAGCCGTTGCCGATGCCCTTGGCCATCACCACGATGTCGGGGATGACGCCGTCGGCCTCGAACCCCCACATGTGATCGCCGGTGCGCCCGAAACCGGCCTGCACCTCATCGGCGATCAGCAAACCGCCCGCCGCGCGCACCCGCTCGGCGGCGCCGGTCATGTAGCCCTTGGGCATCTCGACAATGCCGCCATAGCCCTGCACGCTTTCGATGAACATGCCGGCCACCCGGCCGGAGGTGGCGGTGTGGATGGTGCGCTCGATCTCGTCGAGATAGGGCTGAGCGCCGGCGTTTTCGCCAAAGATGCCGCGGTACTGGTGCGGCTCTGCAACAAAGGCGACGTTGCCGGGCATGCCGGGATGGCGCCAGCCGGAGATGCCGGTGATCGATTGCGCCGCCGCCGTGGGCCCGTGATAGGCCGAACGCAGCGCCAGCAGGTCCAGATTGCCAGTGTAGCTGCGGGCCATGGTCATGGCGAGGTCCACTGCCTCGGAGCCGGAGTTGGTGAAATGCACCACCCATTCGATATCCCCATTGGGGTTCGGCATGGTGGCGGCCAGTTCCTCGGCAAAATGTGCAGGGACAGGATGGTAGAACATCGTCGTGCAATGGGTCAGCTCCTGCGCCTGTTCCATCGCGGCGGCGACCACCTTGGGGTGGCTGTGGCCGACCGAGATGCAGACGTTCATGCCCAAAAGGTCAGTGTATTTGCGCCCTTCAACGTCCCACAGGTATTGCATCGAACCCTTCTTGAAGACCATCGGGTCCTTGAAGGGGATGAATTTGCGCTGGCTTGCGGCGTAGTAATTGTCGCGCCGTTCGGCGGTCTCATTCAGGGTCCAATCCGTGTGCAGGGTCATGTCTTTCCTCCCTCGATCTCCTTGGTGCGGCGGGCGACAAAATCGTCCAGCGCCGCGCGTGTTCCGCTGTCCATTGATGGTTGTTCGTAGTCGGTGAGCAGCTGCTTCACCCGAGCGCTGGCACGCTCGTGCTGCCATTCGGCGCCTTCGGCGGCCCATTGCTCGTAAGTGCCGTTGTCGGACATGTCACCCATCCAGAAGGCGGTCTGATAGTTGTCCTGGGTGTGCTGGGCGCCGAGGAAATGGCCGCCCGGCTCCACCTCGAAAAACGCATCCATCGCCTGTGCGGCTTCGGAGAAATCAACACCCTTGATAAAGCGCTGCATGGCCGAGCAGCGGTCGGCGTCCATCACGATTTTCTCGTAGCCGGTTGTCAACAGCCCCTCCAGGCAGCCGGTGGCGTGGATGATGAAGTTGACGCCGGCCAGCGCCGCGCCCATCAGCTGGGCTTGGCTTTCGTAGCCGGCCTGCGCGTCCGGCACCTTGGCTGCGGTCAGCCCGCCGACCGAGTGGAAGGGCAGGCCGAGCCGGTCGGCCAGTGTCTTGGCGCACATCTGGAACTGGGTGCCTTCGGGGGTGCCGAATGTGGGTGCGCCGGTTTTCAGGCTGATGGGGGAAAAGAAGGTGCCAAAGGCCGCAGGCGCGCCGGGGCGGATCAGCTGAATCAAGGCGACGGAGGCCATCACTTCGGCCAGTACCTGCGCCAGGGTGGCGGCGACCGAGACAGGCGACATCGCGCCGCCCAGCACGAAAGGCGAGACGACAGTGCATTGCCCGGCCTGCGCGTATTCCTTCAGCGCCCACAGCATGGTTTCATCCATCACCAAGGGCGCGTTGGTGTTGACCACCGAATAAAGCACGCAGTTGTTGTCCACAAACTCCCGCCCCATGGCGATGCGGCACATCTCGACGGTGTCGCGGGCGCGTTCCGGGGCGGTGACGGCGCCCATGAAGGGCTTGTCGTTCATGGTGAGATGCGTATGCGCCATATGCAGGTGGCGCAGTTCAACGGCCACGTCCACCGGCTCTGCCACCACTCCGCCGGAGTGGTTTACCGCGCCCAATTGGTGGTGCAGCTTGGTGATGTTCTTGAAGTCGTCCAGCGTGGCGTAACGGCGGCCCTGCTCCATGTCGTGCACAAAGGGAGGGCCGAAACTGGGGGCATAGACCTGGGCATCACCGCCGATCTGCACCGAGCGGGCCGGATTGCGGGCGTGCTGGGTAAAGACGCGCGGTGCGGTCTTGATCTTGCTGCGGCACCAGCCTGGGTCGAACCGGACCCGCTCGCCGTCGACCCTGGCGCCATGTTTTTTGAACAATTCCAGCGTTTCCGGGTCGCCGCGGAAATCCATGCCGATCTCATCCAGGATGCGGTCGGCGTTGCGTTCGATGATCGCCACCGCCTCGCCGCTGATCAGGCTGACCAGGCCGGTTTTGCGGATCGTATAGGGCGCCGCCAGCGTGTTTTGCGCGGAGCGGGCGGCCATGCGCTCTTGCCGTCCGGCGCGGCGGGTGGGTGTGCGGGCCATGCGAGGGGCCTCCGTTGCGGTCATGTCTGGCACTAGACATGGCAAGGAAGCCGTGGCCTGCACAGCAAAACCACGCAGCATTAGTTTCATTAATGATGCGGATTAGGCGGGGTAGATAACATGGTCCGCTGCGGCGGGCAGCAGCCGTTTGATGCTGTGCTGCAGCAGGCGGCGGCTTTCCTGAGCGACCTGGGTTGGGATAGCGCCCAGCTCGCCGGTGCGGTGGATCGCCACGATAGAGCGTTTGAAGCCGGCAAAGGGCAGGGGTTCGATCCGCAGTGCCATGCCCTCTGCGATTGCGTCGATCAGCAGCGAGGGCGTCAGGATGGCAAAGCATTTGCCGGTGATGACGCCGGCCACCACCATCGAGGCGCGGTCCGCCTCCATTGAGCGCGGCAGGTCCAGGCGGCAGCGCTGCAAATGCTGGTCGGTGCGTCGGCCAACCGGGGCATCGGCGCTGAAACGGACCAGGGACAGACGTTCGGACAGTGCGTGAATGTCATCCGTAGGGCCGTCATAATCCGTTGGCAAAACGAGGAAAAATGGTTCATCAAGAACAGGCGTGCAGGTGTAGTCCGTCAGGTCGAACTGCGGGTCGGAGGTGATGGCAATGTCGATGCTGCGGGCGTTCAGCGCGGCCTGGTGATCGGTGGCCAGCCCCGCCGACAGGCTAAGCTCCGGAATGCCCAGCCCGCCCCGCACCATGTCCAGCAGGCCGGGTGTCAGCGTGGTGGCAACCGAAGCCAGCAAGGCCACCCGCAGGATCGGGATCGAGCTGGACTGCACATGGCGCAGCTCGGAGCGCAGGTCCTCCACCTCGCTTAAGATTCGGAAAGCGCGGCGGCGCAGGATGTCGCCTGCGTGGGTCAGTTCCAGCGGGCGGCGGGCGCGGTTGAACAGCGGCGCATCCAATGCCCATTCCAGCTTTTTCAGTTGCTGGGACACCGCAGACTGGGTCATCCCCAGGGCCGCCGCCGCCGCTGTCACATGGCGGGAATTGGCGACAGCCATAAAGACCTCCAGCGCGCGCAGCAGGTTAACGTCCAATTCCGCCTGCGTTTTCTTCATTTTTTCTGACTTTCATTAGTCTTTCTAATTGTCGGAGCAAATTCTTGTGCTGCGCCTGCGCCCAAGTCAATCCTGCGTCAAACATCGGAGGGTGCCGGTTATGGCGCGGGTTATCATCATTGGCGGCGGCGCGATCGGGCTGGGGCTGGCCTATCACCTGGCCGGGCGGGCTGAGGTCACGGTGCTGGAGCGCAACCAGCTGACCAGCGGCACCAGCTGGCACGCCGCGGGCATCGTCGGGCCGTTGCGGGCGACACCGAACATGACCAGGCTGGCGATGTATGCGGGTGAATTGTTCCCCAGGCTGGAGGAGGAAGCGGGGCTCTCCACCGGTTACCGCCAGACCGGCGGTTACTGGATTGCCCGCGAAGAGGCGCGGATGGATGAGCTGCACCGGATTGCGGCCTTGGGGCGGCATTTCGGGCTGACGCCGTCTATTGTCGGGGCGGAGCGGATTGATGTGCCGGGGCTTGATTTGCAGGGGGTCGTTGGCGCCTTGCGGGTTGAGGAAGACGCCAATGTGAACCCGGTGGACCTGTGCATGGCCTACGCCAAGGCAGCGCGCGCCAAGGGCGCGGTGATCCGCGAGGGCGTGCAGGTGGAGGCGCTGCTGGTGGAGAACGGCACCTGCAAAGGTGTGCGTCTGGCCGATGGCTCGGAACTGCTGGCGGATCAGGTGGCTCTCTGCGCCGGGGCCTGGTCGAAACGGCTGGCCGATGCGGCCGGGGTGGCGCTGCCCTTGCAGGCGGTCGAGCACATGTATGTGGTGACGGAGCCGATGCCGGGTCTGCCCAATCCCTATCCGGTGCTGCGCGATCTGGACCGCGGGATTTACGTGAAGGGTGACGCGGGCAAGTTGGTCTTTGGCGGCTTTGAGCCGCGGGCCAAGGTTTGGGATGCCTTCGGGCCGGAGGGCGACCGCCCGTTCCTGGAGATGCCTGAGGATTGGGATCAGTTCATGCCTTTCATGGAGGCGGCTTTGGCCTTGGTGCCGGTGCTGGAGAGCGCTGGCATACAGCATTTCATGAACGGGCCTGAGAGCTTCACTGCCGACACCAGGCCCTTGATCGGCCAGACGCCTGAGGTGGACGGGCTCTATGTGGCGGCCGGGATGAACTCGGTCGGCGTCATGTCCTCAGCCGGGGTCGGCCGGGTGCTGGCGGATTGGATGCTGGCGGATGAGCCGCCGATGGACCTGTGGGAAGTGGACATCGCCCGGGTGGATCCTCTGGCCGCCGGGCAGCAGCATATTGAAATCCGGATGGAAGAGGCGGTCAGCGATGCTTTTGCGCTGCATTGGCCCTTCAAGCAGCCAAAGGCGGGCAGGGGCCTGCGCAAGTCCGCTCTGCATGACCGCTGGGCAGCGGCGGGGGCGCATTTCGGTCTGACTGCGGGCTGGGAACGCGGGCTGTGGTACGCGCAAGACGAGGCTGAACGCAACCTGCCCTACTCGGCAGGCGATCAGCCTTGGTATCCGATTGCAGCCCGCGAGGCGGCGGTGATGGAGGAGGGCGCGGTGATGCTGGACCTCTCCCCATTCGGCAAGTTCGACGTGCAGGGGCCGGAGGCGCTGGCGCTGATGCAGTACTTGGCAGCGGGTGATCTGGATGTGGAACCAGACCGCGCGGTCTATACGCCGATGCTGAATGCAAAGGGCGGGATCGAGGCTGATGTCACCGTCACCCGCCTTGCGGCGGATCATTTCCGGGTGACGTCCGGCGCGGCCACCCGGCGCAAGGATCTGGCCTGGCTGCGCCGCCACGCCAAGGGCCGGGATGTGCAGGTCGCGGATGTGACCGAACAGGAAACTGTGATCGGCGTCATGGGCGCCGGCGCGCGGGCGGTGCTGGAGGGCTTGGGCCGTGATGATTGGTGGGCCTTTCCCTTCTCCACCGCCCGCGATGTGACTGTGGCGGGGCAGCGGGTACGGGCGACCCGTGTGAGCTTCGTTGGCGAGCTGGGCTGGGAGCTTTCAATACCGGTTGCTGTTGCAGGGCAAGTCTTTAACGCGCTCAAAACCTCTGGAGTGCAGCCCATGGGCCATTTCGCGCTGGAGGCTTGCCGGATCGAGAAAGGCTTCCGCGCCTGGGGCCATGATCTGGGTCCGGAGATCACGCCGCTGGAGGCCGGACTGGGCTTTACGCTCGACTGGTCCAAGGATTTTCTCGGCAAACCTGTTCTGGCTGCGCAGCGGGAAACGGGCCTCAGCCGCCGTATGGTTCTGTTCAGTCTGCCCGGCCACCCGCTGGTGCTGCATGACGAGCCGGTTCTGGAAAATGGCCGCACCGTGGGTTTCACCACCTCCGGCGGACGCGGTGCGCGCACCGGGCTGACGCTGGCGCTGGCACTGGTCGAGGTGCAACCAGGCGAGACCCTGGCCCAGACCTGCGCGCGGGCCTTTGAAATCGAAATCGCGGGGCAGCGCTACACCGCCGAGGCGCTGCGGCGCCCGCCCTTTGACTCCTCAGGCGAACGGATGAAAGCATGACCACCACAAACGCAAATGTCCTGATCATCGGCGGCGGCGCCATGGGGGTGTCGCTGATGTACCACCTGGCCAAGGCAGGCTGGCGCGATGTGGTGCTGACCGAGAAGAACGATCTCACCCACGGCTCAACCTGGCATGCGGCCGGCCTCTGCACCCATTTCGCCCATAACCCTACTATTCAGGAGCTGCGCGCGACCTCTGTCAGGCTCTACCGGGATGTCCTGCCTGAGGAGACCGGCGACACCTGCGGCTTCCACCGTTCCGGCGCGATGCGGATCACCTCGAACCCGGATCGGATGGATGAGTTTGCTCACGTCGCGGGCCTCAGCCGCTTTACCGGTTATGACCTGCAGATGCTGACGCCGGAGGACGTCGAACGGCTGCACCCGCTGGCCCGGACCGAGGGGATCCTGGGCGGCATTTATGAGCCGGACGACGGCCATGTGGACCCCTCGCTGGCGACCAATGCGATGGCCAAGGCGGCACGGGCCAATGGCGCCACCATCCTACGCTACAACCCGGTGTCCTCGATCCGGCGCGAAGACGGCGTTTGGGTGGTGGAGACAGAGAAAACCACCATCCGCGCCAAGCACTTGGTCAATGCGGCCGGGACCTGGGGCTGGGAAGTGGGGCATATGATGGGGCTCAACATCCCCTCTGTCCCGGTGCTGCATCAGTACCTGGTGACCGACACGGTGCCTGCCGTGGCCGAACGCATTGCCAAGGGCCTGCCCGAACTGCCGATGATCCGCGATCCGGAGGAAAGCTGGTATGTGCGCCAGGAGCGCGACGGGCTGATCCTTGGGCCATACGAGAAAGACGCCCAGCCCTGGGCTATCGACGGCTGCCCGCCGGACTTTGGCGCCGACCTGATGCCGCCGGACCTGGACCGGGTGGAGCATATCATCATGGCCGCGATGGAACGCATTCCGGCGCTGGAGACCGGCGGGGTGAAATCGGTGGTCAACGGCCCGATCACCTTTACCCCTGATGCCAATCCGTTGATCGGCCCGGCGCACGGGCTGGAAAACGCCTGGCTGCTCACCGGCTCCTCGATGGGGGTGATGGAGGGCGGCGGTGCAGGCTGGTTCCTGGCCCATTGGATGACCCATGGAGCGCCGCCGATGGATGCGCTGGCGGTGGACAGCCGCCGGTTCGGGTCGTGGGCCGACCGCGACTACCGGGTGGAAAAAGCCATTGAATGCTTCGGCTTGCAGTTCGGCGTGCACTACCCGCATGAGGAACGCCCTGCCGCCCGCGGCAAACGCCTGTCTCCGGTCCATGACGTGATGGTGGAACGCGGCGCGGTGATGGGGGCGGCCTATGGCTGGGAGCGCCCCAACTGGTTCTCGGATAAGGCTGGAGATGAAACAGTGCCCAGTTTCCGCCGCTCCAATTGGTTTGCGCCTGTTGCGGAGGAATGCCGGACAGTGACGGAGGCCGTAGGCCTGGCGGATATGTCGGTGTTTTCCAAGTTCGACATAACAGGCCCGGATGCCCGCGCCTTTGTCGACACGATCGGTGCCAACCGCACTCCCAAGTCAGGGCGCATCGGCCTGACCCATGCGCTGACACCCGCAGGCGGGACCCAGTCCGAATTCACCGTCTCGGTGCTGGCCGAGGATCACATCTACCTGACGTGTGCGGCTGCGGCCGAGGAGATGGATGAGGATCTGCTGCGGGCGCGGTCCGGCGGGTTTGATGTCACCATCACGCAGGTGACGGATCAATTCGGTGTCTTGGGTCTGATGGGGCCGAAATCCCGCGATGTGCTGACCGCGCTGACAGATGCGGACCTTGGCGAAGGTTTCCCCTGGCTCTCGGTGCGGGAGATCACCGTGGCCGGCATCCCGGTGCGCGCTTTGCGGGTGTCCTATGTTGGTGAACTGGGCTGGGAGCTGCATGTGGCGGCGGGCCGGATGCGGGAATTGTTCTTGGCGCTGGAGGCCGCGGGAAAGCCGCATGGGCTGGGCTTCTTCGGCGCCTATGCGATGAATGCGATGCGGCTGGAGAAGGGCTACTGCGCCTGGGGAGCCGACTTCTCGACGGAACGCACCCCGGCGGAAACCGGCGCGGGCTTCATGATCAAAATGGACCACACCTTCACCGGCAGGGAAGCGCTGGCGCAGCGGATGGAGGCGGAGGACCGCTGGGACATGGTGCTGCTGGAAGTCGAGACCAAGGACGTGGATCCATTCTATGCCCACGGCGTGGTGCAAGGGGAGCGGGTCGTGGGCATCGTCACCTCCGCTGCCCATGGCCATCGCACCGGCAAGACGCTGGCGCTGGCCTATCTGCGTGACCGCAGCGCGCGCGACGGGCTGACGGTGCAGCTGCTGGGGGAACGCCTGCCCGCGCGGGTGCTCGAGAAACCGCCATTCGACCCGGAAAACAGCCGGTTGAAAGGATAATGCCGGGCATGCTCTGGCGGAAGGGGCTTGGGCGGGGTAAAGATGGAGCTGGCTGATATATGAACTGATCGGAGCCCCGTTTGACCGACACGGAAAAGGCCTATGAGGCGCTGGAAGCCATGGTTGTCATTGGACAGTTGGCGCCCGGCAGCCTGCATACAGAACGCGAACTGGGAGAGATGCTGCAGCTTGGGCGCACACCGGTGCGCGAGGCTTTGCAGAAGCTGGCGCATGAAGGGCTGGTGGAGATCCAGTCGCGCCGTGGCATCTTTGTGCCGCCGGTCAGCGCCGGGGACCAGCAAAAACTGTTGCGGGTGCGCCGGGCGGTCGAGGCGCTGTGTGTCGAGGCGGCCTGCGAGAATGCATCGGGGGCTCAAAGACAGGCAATGGCAACTCTGGCGGCGGCCCTGCCCGAGGCCGCGCAGAACGTCGGCAACCGCACCGATTTCCTGGCCAGCTTGCGCGCCGCCCATGTGGCTCTGACCGAAGCGGCGGAAAACCCCTTTCTGGTGCGTGCTATGCGCCCGGTTCAGGGGCTTTCGCGGCGGTTCTGGTTCTTTCACGCCACTTTTGAGGACTACCAGAAGGCGGCGGCCCTCCATGCCGCGGTGCTGGAGGCAGTTAGCCACGGAGACAAGGCCGCAGCGGGTGCGGCCTCGCATGCGCTGATCGACTATCTTGAGGATTTCACCCTAGCCACCCGGGACCTTCGCCCGGCGGCAGGCTAGGGGTCAGGGCCGGAAGGCTTCGATCCGCTCCCAATCTATCCGAATGCCCAGGCCGGGCGCTTCGGGCACCGGCAGGCAGCCGTCCGCGTCGAATTGGATGTCCTCGCGGGTGACCGCCCACCGCAGCGGCGAATTAGAAGTGGAGAATTCGGCCATCTCCAACGGATCGCGGTTGGCTAGAACGTGCAAGTTGGCCGCCAGCGTCAGGTTGGAATTCCAACCATGCGGTGCAATGCGGGTACAGCCGTGGCGCGCGGCCATCACCTGCAATTTGACCAGCCCGGTCAGCCCGCCGATATGCGACAGGTCGGGCTGGGCGATATCGACGATGCCTGCCTCGAAGAAAGGGCGCCATTCCAGCGGCGCGGTGAGGCCTAGGTCGCCCACCCCAACCGGCAGACCGCAGCCTTTGAGCAGCGCGTGGCCGTCGATGTCGTCCAGCGGCAAGGGCGCCTCCAGCCAGTGAATACCGCAGTCATGCAGTACCGGCAGCATCCGGTTCACGTCCTCCACCGTGTCAAAGGCGGTGATGGCGTCGACCATCAGCGGGAAATCCTTGCCCAGATGCTCCCGCGTGCTGCGGATCAGCATCTCGGCCAGAGCTGGGTCCTCATGCCAGAACCGGTCGGCGGCGATCTTGATCCCCACCGGGTTATAGGCAGCGATTGCGCGGTCCAGCTTGCGCCGGGCCTCGTCCGGGCAGCGGCCCAGTGGATAGATGGTGACATAGCCCGGCACACGATCATGTTTGCGCCCGCCCAGCAGTTCGGAGACGGATTTGCCCTCGGCCTTGCCCTTCAAGTCCCACAGCGCAATGTCGATGCCCGAGATGGCATGCATCACCAGCCCGCGGCGGCCGATGAAACTGGTCTGTTCCAGCATGTCCTGCCAGCGGGCCTCGATATCCGAGGCATCCTTGCCGATCAGGATCTCGCGCAGCCCCCGCTGCAGCGGCGAGCGGGTCGGGGCCGAGATGATGGCATTGGCGATCGAAGGGATCGTGTCGATCTCGGCAATTCCCATCAGCCCGTCATCGGTGCTGATCCGGATCAGGCAGGTGGAATAGGCCGTGTCATGCGCGTCCTGGCCGGCGGGCTTGGGCGCGTAAAGTTCGATGACGCCAATATCGGTGATGCGCATTGGGGTTACTTTCTAAAAGGGTCGCGGGCGGCCCGAAGGCCGCCCGGTTATCTGAGCTCATTCGGCCGGCTGGACGGCTTTCTGGCTTGCGGGCTGACCCTCAGGTGCCGAGCCCCTAAGGTCGCGGATGAAGCTCAACACCATCACCAAGAGCAGCACAATCATCGGCAGCGCGGTGATGACGGACGCGCTTTGCACCGATTTCAGCCCGCCGACGAACATCAGCGCCATCGGCAAGAGCGCCACCGCAAAGGCCCAGAACAGGCGGTTCCAGCGCGCCGGGTGCTGATCCTCTTCCAGGTTTTCGCTGGTTACCGCAGCCAGGGTATAGGATGCCGAGTCAAAGGTGGTGGCCAGGTAGACCAGCGCCACGATGCAGAAGACTGCAACCATCAGCCCGGACATCGGCAGGGTTGCGATCACGTTGATGATGGTCGCCGGGCCGCCGTTGTCGCTGAGCGATTTGGTGACGTCATAGGCGCCGGTCAGCTCCAGATCCATGGCGTAGTTGCCAAGGATGGCAAAATAAACCGCGCAGCCCGCGGTGCCGAAGAACAGCATGCCGCCGATCAGCCCGCGGATCGTGCGCCCGCGCGAGATTTTGGCTACGAACAGCCCCATGAACGGCGCATAGACGATCCACCAGGCCCAGTAGAAGATGGTCCAGCCTTCAGGGAAGCCCGACTGGGTGACCGGGTCGGTCCAGGTGTTGAGGCGGACAAAGTTCTGCAGCATCAGGCCGATGGCATTGGTGCCGGTCTTGATCATGAAGGCGGTGGGGCCGGCGATCAGGACGAAAGCCAGCAGTGCCAGCGCCAGGCCGGTGTTGACGTTGGACAGAAGCTTGATGCCCTTCTCCAGGCCGGACCAGACGCTGACCGCAAAGATCGCGGTGCAGGCCAGAAGCACTGCCAGTTTCAGGCCGAAACTGTCCTCGATGCCGGTCAGATGGGTGACGCCGGCCGCGATTAGCGGGGTGCCGAGGCCCAGCGAGGTGCCCGCCGCGCCCAAGAGGCCGAACATGAAGATGATGTCGATCAGCTTGCCCAGCGGGCCGTCGACCAATCCGCCCAGGAAGCCGCGGCACACCTCGGAAATCTTCAGCACATGGATGCCGCGCACATAATAGCTGTAGGCGATGATCACGGTAGGCACCGCATAGAAGGCCCAGGCGGTCACACCCCAGTGGAAAATGCCGTACATCGCCGCCCATTCGGCGGCCCGCTCGCTGCGGGCCTCAATGCCCAAGGGGGGCGAGTTGTAGTAGTAGTTCCACTCGATCACCGACCAGTAGAGGATGCCAGAGGCGATGCCTGCGCAGAACAGCATCGCTGCCCAGCTGAAGGTCGAGAAATCTGGAGCGTGCTCGCCCAGCCGGGTGCGGCCATGCTGGCCGAACGCCAGCCAGCTGAGGAAGACCAGCGAACCAAGGCCTGCCCACAGGTAGGTCACACCAAAGGTCTTGGTCATGAAGTTGAACAGATCGCCCAGCACGGCGCTGCTGGCGTCCGGCCACAGGATCAGCGGAACGCAGATTGCGAACAGGGCTATGAAAGTCGCCGCAAATGTAGTGCGGTCGAGCTTGGGGGTCGGCATAAGGTTTCTCCTCCCTAATGCGCGTTTCGGGGATGGGTTGGAAGGCGCCGTTACAGGCGCGCGCCCTCCTGGTTCAGCAGGGTGCGGATGTCGGCGCCCTGAATGTCGCGGATGGCAAGGCCTTCGCTGATCGACAGATCCGCCGCTAGCGCTGCGGCATGGCCGTAGCCAAAGCACTGCGCTGTGACCCGGGCCGAGGCCAGCGCCTCATGCTCCGCCGACAGGCAGCGGCCCGCCACGATGATGTTCTCGCCCTTGACCGGCACTAGGGTGCCAAAGGGGATCTCATAGGTGTCATCGAACAGCCATTCGACCTTGGGCTTGGTGCCCGCGTGCAACTCGATCGGCCAGGGCGAGCGGGCGATGGCATCGGGGGACTTGGCCCGGCCCAGCACGTCGTCATTGGTCAGCGTCGCAATGCCAGTGACGGTGCGGGTCTGGCGGATGCCGATCTCGACGCCGGTGTCGTTCACGTATCCCTCTTCGCATCCGGGGATATGGCGGCGCAGGAAATCGGCGTATTCGCGCACCTGCAGGCGTGCCACCAGCTCACCCTCGGAATGATCCACCGGATTGGTCACATCCAGGTCGCGGCCGTCAAAGCCCAGAATGCGGGTGGCGTTCACCATCAGCTCGCCAGGCCGGGTGGTCGGGAAGATCCAGATCTTCTTGCGCGGCAGCCTGCCGCCCTCGGGATCCGCCGCGATCAGCTGGTCGATCACCTTCTGCGGGCTGATGGTGTCCTCGCCCCAGTAATCACAAAAGCGCTCCACATCGATGCCGCCCATGCGGAAGATCATCGTCGGGTTCTGGATCGCGCCATCGTTGCCCTTGGCGGTCTTGAAGCCCGCGCGGTGGATCACATCGCCGTCGCCCGAGGCATCAATGATCCGCTTGGCGCGCACCTGCGCCAGGCCGGACTTCGAGTTGACGATGACGCCGCCAAAGGCATCGCCCTCCATCAGCACGCCCACAACTTGAGAATGGTAGAGGATCTGCACCCCCGCTTCGCGCAGGAAGCCGTCGGCCACTTCGCGCCAGACCAGCGGGTCATGGGTCACGGTGAAGGTCTTGCCATAACGCTGCGGGCCGCTGACGCCATTGCGGCTTTCCAAAGCGGCGCGGAACTTCTCGGCCCAGCCAAATATCACCTGCTCGGGCGCGGCCCTTTCGTTTTCTGTCGACAGGAACATGCCGCAGATGGTGCCCGAGAGACCCGCCACCGCGCCGCCGCCGCAGAAGCCGTAGCGCTCGATCAGCAGCACCGAGCGGTCCTTGCGGCCGAGGGTTTCCGCCGCCGCCACACCGGCCGCGCCGCCGCCGACCACCACAACGTCGACATCGGCAAACAGCGGCAGGCCGCTTTCCGCGCCTTCCACATAGGTGCGCTGCCACTGGCTCTCAAACTCACTCATCGGGCTCTCCCTGGCTTGCATCCGGGGACCGCTGGGCCGCGCCGGACAGGTTGGATTGTTTGGCGCATTAACTGATATATCTATTGATGGGCAAGATGTTTTGTCATAATTGGAAAGCGCGCCCCAGCGGCGCATCAGGTTCACCATGCCGCATGTGAGGGCGCGTAAATGACTGAAATGACGGAAGATCGTTTTGGCAGGATCGAGAGAATCCAGGTTTATGTCGTGAAGACCGGGATCCCGAAATTCTCCTGGTCGCCGACCATGCCGGCACTGCTGACCACCAATACCATCGCCCAAATCACCACCTCTGACGGCTACGAGGGGGCGGGCGGCGTGTTCTCCTGCACCGAGCATGATTTCGACCGCGCCGTGGCCGAAGGGATGCGGCCGCTGCTGAAGGGACTGCTGGGTCGCCAGGCACTGCGCCGCGAGGACATCTGGAAGTGGATGCAGCTGCGCCGCCTGTCGATCCCGAACACCTCGATCGCCGGGCTGGATATTGCAATGTGGGATCTGGCCGCCAAACGCGCCGACATGCCGCTCTACATGTTCCTTGGCGGCGCCCGTGACCGGATCAAGGCCTATGCATCAACCCAGGTGTTCGAGGGGCCGGAGCCCTATGTCGGCCTCATCGGCGAGCTGCGCGAACAGGGTTTTGCCGCCTTCAAATTCCACTACAAATGTGAACCGGGTGCGGACATCGACATGATGAGCACCGTCCACAAGGCGCATGGCGGCAAGGGGCTCGACTTCATGTTCGACGCCGACGCCTACTACAGCCATAAGGGGGCGCTGAAAGTGGCCCGGGCAATGAGCGAGATGGACTATGTCTGGCTCGAGGCGCCGTTCCCGGACCACGATCTGGACGGCTACCGTGAGCTGCGCCGCCGCACCGAGCTGCCGATCCTGCCGGGCGGCAACACCATTGTCGACTTGCCCAATATCGCTCATGCCATGCGGCACAACTGCTGGGACGGGGTGCGCATCGACGCCACCACCGCAGGCGGCATCACGCCTTCGCGCAAGGTGATGGCACTGGCGGAGGCCAACAACTTCAATGTCGAGTTCCAAAGCTGGGGCTGTGCTTTGTCGATGGCAGCCAACCTGCATCTGATGCTGGCGCATGATAACTGCGACTACTTCGAGATGCCGGTGCCATATGCCGACTTCCAGGTCGACGCTTTGGGGCGGATCGAAGTAGACAGCGAGGGCTACGTGAACGCCTCGTCACTGCCCGGGCTGGGATTGGAAATTGACTGGGACGAGGTCGAGGAAATGTCGATCTTCAAGATCGACGTGCACAGCTGACCAGCGCGGAATCTGGGAAGGCAGAACGGCCGCTGCTGATTGCTTTCCCTCTATCGCCTGCGCAAGGGGCTGGCCTACGGCACCCAGGTTCTGCTGACAGTGGAAATAAAGGGCGGCAGCACTACCTGACCGGGGCGATGGGCCGGGAATGTTCCGGAACGCTACCTGGACCGTCAGGGGGTGGCGTTAAAGGAGCATTACGGCGTACTTTTTGGTGGTTCGGCCGGAGCTGACAGGACCCATGCATGATCCCGGCATGGCGGGCCGCGTCCGCGCGCAGATGCAATGCGCGCCTGCCAGCGTTTAGCCGCCGGTCCGGGGACGGCTCCTGTTGGGCTTGATGAGGAGCAGGGCTTCATGAAGAGCAATGCCCGCAATGTAATTGTGCTAGGCGGCACTGGTTTCCTTGGGCGGCGGCTGGTGCAAAGGCTGGTGGAGCGGGGCTGCCGTGTCAGCGCCGGAACCCGGTCGCCTGAAGCAGCGGCAGCCTGCAGCCGCCGCTGGGGCGGCAGCGTGCGCTTGGTGCGGACCGATCTGAAGGACAGCCGCGCGCTGGCGCGGGTTCTGGCCGGGGGCAGCGCGGTGGTCAATTGCATCGGCTATTACAGCGAAAAGGGAGGTGAAACCTTTCAGGACGTGCATGCCGCTGCTGCCCGCAGGATTGCCCGGCTGGTGCGCGAGAACGGTGACCAGCGCCTCATTCATATCTCCGGCATTGGTGCCAGCCTGAATTCGCCCTCGGCCTATGTGAGGGCGCGGGCAGAAGGCGAGGCCGCAGTGCGCAGCGCTTGCCCCGGCGCCGTCATCCTGCGGCCCAGCGTCATGTTCAGCCGCAGCGGTGCCTTCTTTGGCGACTTGCACAGGATTGCGGTGCGGCTGCCGGTCATCCCGCTGTTCGGTACCGGCCGGACCCGGTTGCAGCCGGTCTGGGCCGGAGATGTCGCCGAAGCGGTTTGCCGTGTTCTGGATGGGGGCAGGGCGGGGCGCAAGGTGATCGAATTGGGCGGCCCCGATGTCTTTACCTACCGCGAAATCCTGCAGCGGCTGATTGCCCGCAGTGGCCGCCGCCGCCTGCTGCTGCCCGTGCCCTTCACGCTGTGGCGGATCGGCGCGGCGCTGCTGTCTCCTTTGCCGCGGCCGCCGCTGACCCAGGCGCAAATTGCCCTGATGCAGAAGGACAATACCGCAAGCCTGGGCATTGCGGGATTTGACGGCCTCGGGATCAAACCGAAGTCCGCCATCGATATGGGGCTCGTCTGACGGGGCCGGTCTGGCGGGGCAGGTTCCGCGGTGCGGGCCCGCCGCGCAGCGCCCGCACCAGGTGTCAGCCCCGGTGCGGGCGGAAGGTCAGGCGAAGCTGACCCCGCTGTTGATCATCGGCAGTTCGGTCACCCGCGGGCCATTGACGGCAATCGCGTTGGCCAGCGCCGGCGCAGAGGGCGGCGTGCCGGGCTCACCAACGCCAGAGGGCGCCTCGGCGGAGGGCACGATATGCACCTCAATTGCGTTGATGTCGCCAATCCGCAGCGGTTCGTAGTCCGGGAAGTTAAACTGGTCCACCACGCCTTCGGTCAGGGTGATCTCGTCCCGCATCACATGGCCGATGCCATAGCCGATGCCGCCCTCCATCTGTGCCTTGACCACATCCGGGTTGACGGCAAGACCGCAGTCCACGGCGCAGGTGACCTGCTCGACCTGCACCCCGTCGTCCGCGTTGCCCGAAATCTCAACGACTTCGGCCACATAGCTGCCAAAGCTCTTGTGGACGGCAATGCCCTGGCTGCGGCCTTCAGGCGCGTTGCCCCAGCTGCCTTTTTCGGCAGCCAGTTTCAGCACGCCCGCCAGACGCTGCTGGTCCTTGCCGCCGCCTTCCAGCAGCGCCAGGCGGAACTCAACCGGGTCGCGTCCGGCAGCGCGGGCAGCCTCGTCCATCATGCTCTCCATCACATAGGCCGTATGGGTATGGCCGACAGAACGCCACCACAGAACGGTGGTCGCCTTGGCCACATCGCTGAGGCCGATGAACTGGCCAGGGATCTGATAGGGGTTCTGGGTCACGCCCTCGACTGAGCTGTGATCGACGCCATTGTGAACCAACATGCTTTCAAAGGCGGTGCCCTTCATGATCGACTGCGCCGCGATGCGGTGATCCCATCCGGTGATATTGCCATCCGCGTCCAGACCCACGCGCACCTTATGCGCCACTGCCGGGCGGTAGTAGCCGCCGGTGATGTCATCCTCTCGCGACCAGACCAGTTTCACGGGGCGGCTGCGGTCGGTCAGGGCAAAGGCCAGTGCCGCCTCCACCTGGTAATCCGCGGTTGGCGTGGCGCGGCGGCCAAAGGAGCCGCCGGCCAGCATCGTGTTGATGCGGATCTTTTCCATCGGCAGCTGAAAGATCTCGGCCATTGCGAAATGCGGGCCGGTTGGCATTTGGGCGCCGTCATGCAGAGTGATGCCACCATCCTCATCGGCCTCGATGGTGCAGGTGAGCGGCTCCATCGGCGCATGGGCCAGCAGCGGGAAATAGAAGGCCTGCTCGACCACCTTCTCCGCCTCGTCGATCAGGGCGGCGGTAGCGGCGGGGTCGGCGCCATTGACATTGTATTCCGGGTCTGCGTTCACCGCGGCCAGCAGTTGCTCGCGGATCTGGTCCGAGCTGCGATTTTCGGCGGCAGAGAAATCCCAGTCCACGCTGATCGCCTCGCGCGCCTGGAACGCGGCCCATGTGTTTTCGGCATAGACCGCAACGCCCGCCTTGTTGGGCAGCACGGCGGCGCGGATGTAGCCTTTGACCTCCTTGGCGTCCGTATCGTCGAACCCAGTAGCCAGCCCGCCCATGCGCGGGCTGCGAGCAATGACTGCCACCATCTGATCCGGCAGATGCAGGTCCATGGCGTATTGCGCAGTGCCGTTGGTTTTGGGCAGGGAATCCTTGCGCCTGACCTTGGCGTTGCCGATCAGCCGGAATGCGCTGGGATCTTTCAGCCGCGGCTCTGCCGGGGCCTCCATCTGCGCGGCGGCCCCTACGAAGTCCGCAATTGGCGCCTGCTGGCCCGCACCCTTGATGATGCCGTCCTCGATGCTGAGTGCGCCGGTGTCTGCGCCCCAGGTCTCAGCCGCGGCCTTGATCAGCATCTCACGGGCGGCAGCGCCGGCCTGGCGGTACTGCAGATAGGAGTTGGCCATCGCGGTGGAGCCGCCGGTGCCCTGGAACTGGCCAAACGCCAGGTTGGCATAGCGCGAGGGGTCGGAGGGCGCGAATTCGTATCGGATGTCCTCCATCGAAATTCCCAGCTCCTCAGCGATCAGGGTGGTGAGGCCGGTGGCCGGGCCCTGGCCCTTCTCGAAGTGCTTGATGATAGCAGTGACGGTGCCGTCGGCATCGATTTTCACAAAGGGATTCAGCTGAGCCGGTGCAGAACCGGCCGCCAAAGCGCCATCCGGGCGGGCACCAACGTAGAGAACGGCAGCGGCAGCAGCGGCGGACTTCAGAAACCCGCGGCGGGAGGTGTTCAGGGTCATATCAGGCCTCCATCATGTCGGATGCGCGCAGGATCGCGGCGCGGATGCGCTGGTAGGTGGCGCAGCGGCAGGCGTTGCCGTTCATGTAATCGTCAATTTCCTCGACAGTCGGTTTGGGGTTCTCGCTGAGCAGCCCTACCGCGGACATGATCTGCCCCGACTGGCAGTAGCCGCATTGCACCACATCCAGCTCAACCCAGGCGGCCTGCACTGCCTCGGACACTTTGGAGTTCAGCCCTTCGATGGTGGTGATCTCGGATCCTTCCGCGTCCTCGACATAAGTCTGGCAGGAGCGCACCGGCTCGCCGTCCAGATGCACGGTGCAGGCGCCGCAAGCGGCGACGCCGCAGCCGAACTTGGTGCCGGTGAGTTTCAGTTCATCCCGGATCACCCACAACAGCGGGGTTCCGGGTTCGGCTTCGACCTCATGCGTCTGGCCGTTGAGTTTCAGTGAGATTGCCATGGCTGTGGGGCCTCCCCTTGGCTGGAAGTTCTGGTTCAGGATTGTTCGAATTTGGCGAAGGCACCGGCGTGATCGGGATGCCAGCGCGACAGGGCCGGGCGGTTTTCCAGAACGTCGCCCAGGGCCCAGGCCACCCGGCGCCTGTCGCGTTCGGGTGTCACGTCGTTGTCCGGGCAGAGAATGTAGAAATCACCCGCCTCCATGCGGGTTATCAGATGCTCCACGGTCTGATCCGAGGTCCAGGCCGCAGCAGGTTTTTCGGTCAGGTGGCGGGCCACCATGCCGGTATAGGTAAAGCCCGGCACAAACAGATGCGCAGAGATTGGCGCCTCTGCCTGCCGTAGGTCATGGGCCAGCATCTCGGTCAGAACCTTCACGCCGGCCTTGGAGACATTGTAGCCGGGGTTGCCCGGCGGCGTGGTGATGCCCTGTTTGGATCCGGTGTTGATCACAACGGCGGGCCGCGCCGCAGCGATCATCCGCGGCACAAAGGCCTGCACGCCGTTCAGCACGCCAAAGAGATTCACCTCGATCATGGCGCGCCAGGCACTGGGGTCTTCCCAGCTGCCGGAGGGGCAGGCAATGCCTGCATTGTTCATCAGCACCGCCACCTCGCCCGCGTCAAATGCCGTATCGGCCAATGCCTGAACCGCCTCTGCGTTGCTGACATCGGTGGGGACGGCCAGCACCGGGGCGCCAGGCTGTACCAGAGTGCGCAAGTTCTCTGCGGCCTGCTCAAAGGCCTCGCCCGGAAGATCGGCCAGCACGATACCCAGGCCAGCTTGTGCAAACCGTTCTGCGGCAGCATAGCCGACACCGCTGGCACCGCCGGTCACAATCGCCAGCCCGCCTGCTGCAAGTGCTTGTCCATACATGGCTTTTCCTCCCGGGTTTGAAAGGTGAACAGGGACCTTACAGTCCCATGCCCGCCTTGATGCCGCCGATGAACGTCTCGTCATCCTGCGCCTTGCGGGCAGACAGCAGCGCCTCGGCATCCGCCCCCGCGCGGTAGCGCAGCTGCGATGTGCCATCCGTCACCGCGGTGCGGATCACCTCTGCCACCAGCTCCGGCTCCGAGGCCTGCGCGCCGAATGCACCCATGGCGGCCTGCATGCCCGCCACCACCGGCATGTATTCGGGCATGCCCTCATCCACCGCAAAGTCGAATGACCGGCCGCCGAAATCGGTGTTGATCATGCCCGGCTCGACGATCTTGACCTGAATACCGCAGGCCTCCAGCTCAAAGTGCAGGGCTTCGGACAGGCCTTCGACAGCAAACTTGGTGCCATGATACAGCGTGCCCAGCGGAAAAGTCATCTGCCCGCCGATTGAGGAGATATTGACGATCATCCCGGACTTCTGCGCCCGCATATGCGGCAGCACCGCCTTGGTCACCGCCAGAAGGCCGATCACATTGGTGTCGAACTGGCGCGTGACCCGCTCCATCGGGAAGGCCTCCAGCGGGCCATAGGCGCCGTAGCCTGCGTTGTTCAGCAGCACGTCAATCTGGCCATAAGCGCTGAGCGCCTGATCCACAGCCTTTGCGATGGTTTCGGGCTTGGTCACATCCAGCGCCGTGACCAGAACATTTGCCCGCTCCGCCAGATCGCCGGCATCCGCAGGGTTGCGCATGGTGGCAACAACATTCCAGCCGTCATCGGCAAACAGGCGGGCGGTGGCCCTGCCGATCCCTGACGAGGCCCCGGTGATGAGAATGGTCTGCGGCATTTTCTGGCTCCAGCAATTCGGTTGCCACCAAAGTAGAGCGCAGGCCACCGATCCCCGTGCCCGATCCTCCGGATGATCTGCCTGATCCTCCGAAGCTACGGGATTTGAGGTTCAGTGCCGCCGCCGCAGCGCTTATAAATCAAGGGCAACAGGAGGAATGCCCATGGTACCCCAGGACCTGATTTCCGAAGTCGCTGAGTTTGTCCGCGCCAGCGGCGGGCTGGACACCGGCTGCGAAACCGCGATCGACGGGCTGTTTGCCTTTTGCAGCGAAAAGCGGAGCGAGTTTCAGGCGATGTTCTATGAACCGGTCATGTGCCTGGTTCTGCAAGGCGCCAAGGAGGCGCATCTGGAAGACCGGGTGGTCCGCTACGGCGCCGGCAAGTCGCTGATCGTCAGCCATGCCCTGCCTGTGACGGCCGGGGTGATTGATGCCTCACCGGAAACCCCTTATGTTTCGCTGGCGCTGCAACTGGACCTCGCCACCGTGCGCAGCCTCTATGACGAGATCGGTGCGGCGGAGGGGCTGGAACCGGCTTCGCATTCGATGAGCGTGGCGGATGGTGATGCGGAACTGTTTGATGCGGTAGCGCGGCTGTTCCGCTTGGCCAAAGATCCGGTGGAGGTGCAGGCGCTGGCGCCGCTGGTGCTGAAGGAGATCCATTTCCGTCTGCTGCGCGCCCAGCACGGCGGCATGCTGCGCCAGCTCTTGCTGCACGAAAGCCCGGCCAGCCGGATTTCCAAGGCGATTGCGCTGATCCGCACCGGTTACAAGGCGCCGATTGCGGTGGCAGAACTGGCCGCTGCAGCGGGGATGAGCCAATCGACCTTCCATGAGCATTTCAAGGCGCTCACTTCCACCACACCGCTGCAGTACCAGAAGGAGCTGCGCTTGCTGGAGGCGCGGCGTTTGCTGATGAGCGGTGGCAAATCCGTGGCCTCGGCGGCTTATGACGTGGGCTATGAAAGTCCGACCCAGTTCAGCCGGGAATACGCCCGCAAGTTTGGCATCCCGCCGCGGGACGAGAAGCCGGCCCCGGCAGCGGCGTCTTAGGCGCGGGATGAATGGGTCCTGACCCTATCCCTTGCCGGCATCGCGGCTGGTCTTCATCCAGGGTTTTTCCTGCACCCGGGCCTCGCGGATCGTCCGGCCATAATGCCCGGTAAATGACCGCCCCAGCGAAGACGCTGAGGAAAACCCGCAGCGCATCGCAATCTGCTCCAGGCTCAAATGGGTTTCCTCCGACAAGTAACGGGCGTGCTGAAGCCGCAGCATCTTGTAGTATTTTCCCGGCGTCATCCCCAGTTCGCGCTGAAACGCCCGCGTCAGGGTGCGTTCGGACAGCGACACCCGCTTGGCCAGTGCGGCAGTGGTCATCGGGGTTTCGATGGTCTCTGCCATCAGGTTCGCTGCTTTCAGAACCTTGGGGGAGCCCTTCTGCTCTAGCCGCGCGGCCCCGCGGTTAAGCTCCGATTGCCGCGACGGGTCATAGACAAACATCGTCGAGGCGCCGAAAGCAGCCGCCGAGCCGTAAAGATCCTGTATCAGGCCCAGCATCATATCGAGGGCGGTGCTGGCGCCGCCGCAAGTCAGAAACGCGCCGGAGCGCACATATCGCGCGGTGGAGACTTCGGTCTTGGGGAAAGCCTCGGCAAAGGCGTCCAGCTCCTGCCAGTGGATCGTCGCAGTATGGCCGTCCAGCACCCCGGCGGCGGCCAGCAGCCAGGCAGCGGTGTCCAGCGCCAGAACCAGCCGGGCAGCCCGTGTGGCGGTCCTGAGTTTTGCCAGCAAATCCGGGCTCAGCTGTTCGCGCACGCGGTAGCCTGCAACCAGCACCAGGGTACGGTTGCCCGCGCCTGCGTCAAAGGCACCGTCCGGGGTGATCTGCAGCCCGCTGGAGCTGCTGACCGGCTCCCCGTCCAGGGTGCTGACCCGCCAGCCCGCCGTTGTCTGGCCTGCATTCATGCGCACATCGCGCAAGGGTTCCATGGCGCTGGCCAGCACCATGTTCGAAAACCCTTGGAACAGTAGAAATTCAAAGATTGGCGGCGTATTTGACGGCATCTGTATGTTATTTGACCAAAACTGTATAAGTACTGCGTCATTTCCTGCGCTAATGACGCGGGAAGTCAAGTCTCTTGACGATCCGCCGCCGCTGAACCGACGCCCGCTCTCTAATCACTGATAGTCCCATGACAACTGCTCCTCTTCTTTGGCAGCCGGATCTTTCGGCGCGCCGCAAACCTCTGCTGTGCGATTTCATGGCGCAGGCCTCTGCCGCGACCGGAACCGCTCTGGACAGCTTTGCCGGTCTGCACATCTGGTCAGTCGCACAGCCGCAGGACTTTTGGCCGCTGGCCTGGGAGTTTTGCGGGTTGGAAGGGGAACAGGGCGCGGTGCCGTTGCTGGCGGATACCGACCCGATGCAAGTGCGGTTCTTCCCCGAGGCGCAGCTGAACATCGTGGACACCTTCCTGAAGAACGCCGACGGGCGCCAAGCCATTGTCTTCATTGGCGAAGACGGCCGCCGCATGGCCTGGACCCGGGCAGAGCTGAAGCGCGAGGTGGAACAGCTGGCCGCCGCCCTGCGTGCCGCCGGGATCAAGCCAGGCGATCACATTGCGGGCTACGTGCCAAACATGCCGCAGACCGTGGCGGCGATGCTGGCGACCGCCTCGCTGGGGGCGGTCTGGTCCTCCTGCGCGCCGGAAAGCGGGCCGGATGTGGTGGTGGACCGGTTCGGCCAGATCGAACCCAAGCTGATGTTCGCGGCGGACGGCTATTTCTACAACGGGAAGACCTTTGAGACCCGTGCCGCCATTGCCGAGGTCGCCGCCCGGGTGCCGTCAATCCAGCAGATCGTGGTCTGGCCCTATGCGCGCGATACTGCGGACCTGCCGGCGGGCATGACCGCCTATGATGCCTTCAAGCAGGCGGATGCCCCGGCGCTGGACTGCCGTCCCATGGGCTTCCGCGACCCGCTCTATGTGATGTTCTCTTCCGGCACCACCGGCAAGCCGAAATGCATTGAGCATTCCGGCGGCGGCACCCTCTTGCGGATGCTGGTGGAGCAGCAGTTGCACTGCGATCTGCATCCGGGCGACCGGATGTTCTATTACACCACCTGCAACTGGATGATGTGGAACTGGCAGGTGGCGGCGCTGGCGTCGGAGGCCGCGATTGTGCTGTTCGACGGCAACCCGATGTATCCCGGCATCCGCCGCCTGTTCGATCTTGTTGAGGCCGAGAAAGTCACTCATTTTGGTATTTCCGCCAAATACATAGATGCCTCGCAAAAGCGCCGCAACCGGCCTGCGGACAGTTATGACCTGGCTGCGTTGCGGGTGGTTCTGTCCACCGGATCGCCGCTGTCGCCCGAGGGGTTCGCCCATGTCTATGCCGACTGGAAGGCGGATGTGCAGCTGGCCTCGATCTGCGGCGGCACCGATATTCTGGGCTGTTTCATCGGCGGCTGCCCGCTGCTGCCGGTGCATCAGGGTGAAATCCAGGCGCCGATGCTGGGACTGGATGTGGCAACCCTGAACGATCAAGGCGAAGCGGTCGAAGGTGCCGCGGGCGAACTGGTCTGCCGCAACGCGCATCCGTCAATGCCAACCCGGTTCCTGAACGATCCGGGCAATGCCCGCTACCGGGCCAGTTATTATGAGACCTATCCCAATATCTGGCGGCAGGGTGATTTCACCATCCGCACGGAGCATGGCGGCTACGTGGTGCTGGGGCGTTCGGACGCGACGCTGAACCCCGGCGGCGTGCGGATCGGCACCGCGGAGATCTACCGGCAGCTCGACAAAATTGATGAGGTCTCCGACGCGGTGGTCGTCGGCCAGAGTTTCGACAACGACGTGCGGGTGGTTCTGTTTGTGGTTCCAGAGGAGGGCGCCGTGCTGGACGATGCGCTAACTGACCGTGTCAAAACGGAAATCCGCAAGAACGCATCGCCGCGCCATGTGCCCGCCAAGATCATCTCTGTCGCTGACATCCCGCGCACCAAGTCCGGCAAGACCGCCGAGCTGGCGGTGCGGGATGTGGTGAACAAACAACCCGTCCGCAACCTATCCGGCCTCGCGAACCCGCAGGCGCTGGCGCTGTTTGCGGATCACCCTGAATTGCAAGTTTAACCCCAAAGGAGCGAGACCATGCCCCTGACCATGAACCGAGACGTCTTCATCACTGCCGCCGTGACCGGCTCTGGCGGCACCCAGGACAAATCCCCCCATGTGCCGCGTTCGCCCAAAGAGATTGCCGAGTCGGCGATTGAGGCCGCCAAGGCCGGCGCCGCCGTCGTTCACTGCCACGTGCGCGATCCCGAGACCGGCGCGCCGTCCCGGAAACTTGAGTATTACCGGGAGCTTACCGACCGCATCCGCGATTCCGAGGTGGATGTTGTGCTGAACCTGACCGCCGGCATGGGCGGTGACATCGTGTTCGGCGGCGTTGAGAGTCCGTTCCCGGTGAACGAAGCCGCCACCGACATGATCGGTGCCACCGAGCGGATGGCCCATATCGCGGAATGCCTGCCGGAAATCTGCACCCTGGACTGCGGCACCATGAACTTTGCCGAGGCCGATTACGTCATGACCAACTTCCCGGGCATGCTGCGGGCGATGGGGCAGATGATGACCGATCTGGGCGTCAAACCGGAGATCGAGGCGTTCGATACCGGGCACCTGTGGTTTGCCAAGCAATTGGTAAAAGAGGGAATTTTGGAGCCGAACGCGCTGGTGCAACTGTGCATGGGGGTGCCGTGGGGCGCGCCGAACGATCTCAACACATTCATGGCGATGGTCAACAATGTGCCGTCGGATTGGACCTGGTCGGCGTTCAGCCTAGGCCGTGACCAGATGCCCTATGCGGCGCAGTCGGTGCTGGCGGGCGGCAATGTGCGGGTCGGCCTTGAGGACAACCTGTTCCTGGAGAAAGGCGTTCTGGCCACCAACGCCCAGCTGGTGGAGCGCGCGGTCGGTGTGATCGAGGGCATGGGCGCCAGGATCATCGGCCCCGATGCGGTGCGCGAGAAGCTGGGTCTGACCAAGCGCGCGCCGGTTGCGAAGTAAGCGGCGGTATTGGGGGTGCCATGCGTGCACCCCCTGTGCACCGCTTGTGCACCGCCGCGCTGCGGCAGGAGGGCGGATTGGGGGCTTGCCCCCAAACCCCCAGGATATTTTCGGCCAGAAGAAGAGCCGGGCGTTTTTGAAAAGGAAGTCTCATGAAAACAGCAGCAATCATCGGCGGCGGGGTGATCGGCGGCGGCTGGGCCGCGCGGTTCCTTTTGAATGGCTGGAACGTGCGGGTGTTCGACCCGGACCCGGAAGCGGAGCGCAAGATCGGCGAAGTGCTGGCCAACGCCCGCCGCGCGTTGCCGTCGCTGTATGACAAGGCGCTGCCTGCCGAGGGGGTGCTGACCTTCCACGCGGATATGGCCGAGGCCGTGGCGGAGGCATCCTGGATCCAGGAAAGCGTGCCGGAGCGGCTGGAGCTGAAACACAAGATTCATGCGCAGATCCAGGAGCACGCGCCCGCAAGCGCGGTGATAGGCTCCTCCACCTCGGGCTTCAAGCCTTCGGAGCTGAACGAGCAGGGCGCCCGTGCGGTAGTGGCGCATCCGTTCAACCCGGTTTACCTGCTGCCCCTGGTGGAGCTGGTGGGGGATGCGGACACTTGTGTGCAGGCCTCGGACCTGCTGCGCGAGGTGGGGATGTACCCGCTGACCGTGCGCAAGGAAATCGACGCCCATATTGCCGACCGGCTGCTGGAAGCGGTCTGGCGCGAGGGGCTGTGGCTGATCAAGGACGGGATCTGCACCACCGAGGAGCTGGATGAATCGATCCGCATGGGCTTTGGCCTGCGGTGGGCGCAGATGGGCCTGTTTGAGACCTACCGGATTGCCGGCGGCGAAGCGGGCATGAAGCATTTCATGGCGCAGTTCGGCCCGGCGCTGGAATGGCCCTGGACCAAGCTGATGGATGTGCCGGAGTTCACAGAGGAGCTGGTTGACCTGATTGCGGGCCAGTCGGATGCCCAGTCCGGGCATCAGTCGATCCGCGATTTGGAGCGTCTGCGGGATGACAATCTGGTTGGCATGATGCGGGCGCTGAAGAAATCCGGCAGCGGTGCTGGCGGGGTCATCAACACCCATGAGGCAACGCTGCCCGTACCGGAGGCGGTGGATCTGCCGGTCACCGTCAGCCGTCCGGTGCCGCAGAGCTGGACCGACTACAATGGCCACATGAACGAGGCGCATTACACCGAGGCCTCGGCCCAGGCGACCGACCGGTTCATGGAGATGATCGGCTGCGACGCGGACTACATCGCGGCGGGCGGCAGCTATTTCACCGTCGAGAACCATGTGCGCTTCCTGGATGAGCTGCACGAGGGCGATGCGTTGACCGTCACCACTCAGGTGCTGCAGGGCGAAGGCAAGAAGATGCATCTGTTCCACCGCCTGATTGGCCCCGAAGGGCAACTGGCGGCGACCGTGGAAACGCTGCTCTTGCATATGGACCTCAATGCGCGCGGCACCTCGCTGCCCTCGCCGGAGGTTGCGGACAGGCTGGCAGGCTATGCCGCCGCCCATGCAGGACTGCCGCTGCCGGAAGGTGCCGGGCGCCACGTCGGCCAGCGCGGCTGACTTGGGGGCGGCAGTTTGCGGCTGTCGAAAAACCCCCATTGCGGGCCGGATTTCCTCCCCGATTCCGGCCCGCAGATTGCTAAGCGATGCGGGGAGCGCCGGGGCGTTAAAGAGGAGAGCCTTCGGCCAGACACAAAACCCGCCTGAAAAATTCGGCCTGCATTGCCAGGCGCAACACGCCGGGTGTTCAGCCCGGGAGCACTTGTTCACGGTCATGGGAGGACCAAATGTCAGAAAGCAATTCCAACAGCCACCTGGTGGCGAAGTCCGGTTTCTTTACCGGTCTTCACCCTGGCATGGGCATCGCAGCCAAGGCGATGATCGCCGCATTCGTGATTTTCACAGTTTTGAACGTCGAGTTTGCCGGCGGGTTGTACAAATCGGTTCGCAGCTGGATCGAGGGGGGCCTCAGCTGGTATTACATCTCGGTGCTGGCCGGGATCATGTTCTTTTGCTTCTTCCTGATGTTCTCGAAGTTCGGCAGCCTGAGGCTGGGGGATGATGATGCACGGCCCGAGTTCAGCAACTTCAGCTGGTTTGCGATGCTGTTCTCGGCCGGTATCGGCATCGGCATCCTGTTCTTTGGCGTGGCTGAGCCGATCTTCTATTTCGATAACTCCGCCGTTTGGGGCTATCCGAACAATCCGCACGCAGAGCTGGCGGGCCATTCGGAGATGGACATGCAGCGCGCGATTGACGCGATGCGGGTGACCTATTTCCACTGGGGGTTCCATGGCTGGGCGCTCTATGTGATTGTGGGCCTGTGCCTGGCCTATTTCGGTTTCCGCAAGAAACTGCCGCTGACCATGCGGTCGGCGCTCTATCCGCTGATCGGCGAGAAGATTTATGGCCCCTGGGGGCATTGCGTTGACCTGCTGGCGGTGTTCGGCTCGGTCTTTGGGATTGCGACCTCGCTGGGGCTGGGCACCAGCCAGATGGCCACCGGCCTGAATGTGCTGTTCGGGCTGGAGCCGACCGATACGCTGAAGATTGCGCTGATTGTGATCGTGACGATCATTGCCACCGTTTCGACCGTGTCGGGCGTGGGCAAGGGCATCCGGATCATTTCCGAATGGAACATCTGGCTGTCGATGTTCCTGCTGGCGGCCTTTGTGGTGATCGGGCCGCTGAAATGGCTGCTGGGCTTCTATGTGACCACCCTGGGCGACTACATCTGGAACTTCATCCCGATGGGTTTCTGGACCGCAAGCTCCGAGGAAAACATCGCCTGGCAGGGCGGCTGGACCATCTTTTACTGGGGCTGGTGGATTGCCTGGGCGCCGATGGTGGGCATGTTCATCGCCCGCATTTCGCGCGGCCGCACCATCCGGGAATTCATGGTGGGCGTGCTGTTTGTGCCGACCGCGATTGCGTTTTTCTGGCTGTGCATGTTCGGCGGCAATGCGATCTGGCAGGAGCTGAACATGGCTGGCGGCCCGGCAGCCGAAGGCGGTGCGGGGGTAATCCAGACCGTGCGTGACTGGGATCTGCCTGCGGCGCTTTACGGCACCATCGGCAATCTGGGTGCGACCTCCTGGCTGGGCGACCTCAGCTGGACCGCCTGGCCGCTGTCGGCGCTGGCGACCTTGCTGCTGTTTTCGTGGTTCGTGACCTCGGCGGATTCCGGCACGCTGGTGATCACCACCATGCTGTCGATGGGGGACGACAACCCGCCGAAGAAGTTCCGCATCATCTGGGGCGCGGGCATCGGTGCCACTGCGATCGTGCTGCTGATGGCCGGCGGCCTTGGCGCCTTGCAGACGGCGTCGATTGCGGCGGCCTTCCCGATTTCCTTTGTGATCATCGCGATGACGCTGGGGCTGTACCGGTCGCTGAAGACCGATCCCTCGGCGGCACCGATTGGCGAGGCTGCGTCTGCGCCGGATGGCACCCGGATATCGCAGGATCTGCACGCCTGAGGCAAGTTTGAGGCCTGAAAGAATTGCGCCGGGCTGCTGAGGCCCGGCGCTGTTTGTTTTCTGATCAGGACAAGATCAGTCGCAGGCGGCGGTGACGATGATCTCGACCTTCAGGATTTCGCGCGCCAGCTTGGCCTCGCCGCAGGCGCGGGCGGGGGCGTGGCCTTCGGGAACCCAGGCGTTCCAGACCTCATTGAGCTCAGCAAAATAGGACATGTCCGACAGCCAGATTACGGTCTGCAGCAGGCGGGTCTTGTCGCTGCCGGCTTCGGCCAGCAGGGCGTCGACCTTGGCCAGGATCTCGCGGGTTTGGCCGGCCGCGGTTTCGGCCTCCGACACCTGGCCGCTGAGGTAAACAACGCCGTTGTGCTTGACGATTTTGCTGGCGCGGGCGGTGGTGCCGATACGGGTGATGGTCATGGGTTTGCCTCATGTTATCAGGGATGAGGCGGTCATAGCGGCATGCGCCGGATGCTGAAAGGCGCAAATGCGCGTGCCGGGCCGGAACCCGGCACGGCAGGGGCTAGAGTTTGATCACCGCCATCTTGTCCTGGGTCATGTCATGCATGGTGTAGCCGATGCCGCCGGTGTTGTAGCCGGACTGGCGGCGGCCGGCGAAGGGCATCCAGTCGACGCGGAAGGCGGTGTGGTCGTTGACCATCACGGCGGTGGCGTCGAGCTGGCGGACGGCCTGCATGGCGGTGCCGAGGCTTTGCGTGAAGACCGCGGCCTGGAAGGCAACGGGCAGGCTGTTCGCCGTTGCAATGGCGTCTTCGAAGCCGGCGGTGCTGTAGACGCAGATCACCGGGCCGAAGATTTCCAGCTGCGAAACCCGCGCGTCTGCGGGCGGGTCCAGCAGCACGGTGGGGGCGTAGGTGGTTTCGCCCAGGCGCCTGCCTCCTGTTAGCAGTTTGGCGCCGCCGTCGATGGCTTCCTGCACCCATGCCTCCACCCGGTCCACCTCGCCGGGGCGGATCAGCGGCCCGCAATCTGTCGCCGGGTCGGTGGCATCGCCGACCTTCAGCGCCTGTGCGGCCTCGGCCAGCCTTTGCGCGATCTGTTCCGCCATGGCGGCGGGGGCGAAGACCCGCTGGACCGAAACGCAGACCTGGCCGGAGTGGTAGAAACCGCCCTTGGCCAAGGCCGGGATCACCGCATCTATGTCCGCATCTTCGCCCACGATCGCCGGGGCCGCGCCGCCGTGCTCCAGTGCGCAGCGGGTGCCGGGGGCGAGCTTGGAGCGCAGCATCCAGCCAACGCGCGCAGAGCCGATGAAGGAGAAGAAGCCGACGCGGGCGTCGGTGATCATCTGCTCGGCAACCTCGTTGCTGCAGACCACCGTGCGGCACCAGTCCGGCGGCAACCCGGCCTCATGCAGCATGGCGACGAAGGTCTCGCAGGACAGCGGCGTGTCCATCGCGGGCTTAACGATTACCGGGCAGCCGGTGGCGACGGCGGGCGCCACCTGATGCACGATCAGGTTCAGCGGGTGGTTGAAGGCGCTGGCCGCGACAACCACGCCAATCGGCTCGCGCTGGGTAAAGGCGATGCGGCCCGACCCGGCGGCAGTGAGGTCCATCGGGACTTCCTTGCCCGCCATCTGGCCGATTTCATGCACGCACAGCTCCACCCCGTCGATGGCGCGTTTGACCTCGACGCGGGCATCGACCAAGGGCTTGCCGCCTTCGCTGGCGATCAGCAGGGCGAGTTCGTCAAAGCGGGATTCCATCAGGCGCGCGGTTTTCTTCAAGATTTCAATACGCTGATAGGCGGGCAGCCAGGCGCCGCGCTGGCGGAAAAGCCCGTGCGCGGTGTCCAGCATTGTGTTGATCTGTTCCCAATCGCTGGTCTGGACCGTGCCGATGCGCTCCAGGCTGTAGGGGTTCACGACTTCGACGGATTTGGTCATATCAGGCATACCTTTGCGGCCAGTTCATCAATCAGGACGCGCTGGTTTTCGCTGTAGTCGACCGGCACGTCGATCAGATGCACGCCGCCTGCGGCAAAGGCGGCCTCGAACGTGGGGGCCAGGTCTTCGGTGCGGCTGATCCGGTGCCCGGTGGCGCCGTAGCTGTTTGCGTATTGCACGAAATCGGGGTTGTTGAACTCCAGCCCCCAGTCGTCGAAACCGGCGTGCGATTGCTTCCAGCGGATCATGCCGTAGGAGGAGTCGTTCAGCACCGTGACCACCAGGTTGAGGCCGAGGCGGACGGCGGTTTCCAGCTCCTGGCTGTTCATCATAAAGCCGCCGTCGCCGCAGATCGCCATCACCCGGCGGCCGGGGTTCAGCTGTGCCGCCATCATTGCCGAGGGCAGGCCTGCGCCCATGGTGGCCAGCGCGTTGTCCAAAAGCACGGTGTTGGGCTGATAGGCCTTATAGTTGCGGGCGTACCAAATCTTGTAGATGCCATTGTCGAGCGCGATGATGTCGCAGTCATTCATCACCTTACGGGTGTCGGCGACCAGCCGCTGCGGGATGATCGGGAAGCGGGGGTCTTCGGCACCTTCAGAGGTGTGCGCGTCGGTCTCAGCCTTGATGCGCTGGAAATAGCCCCGGTCGAAATCCAGCGGGCCGTCCAGGATTTCGCCGAGGCGGGTGATGGATTGGGCGAGGTCGCCGACCACCTCCACCTGCGGGTAATAGACCTGATCGACCTGCGCCGCCTTGTAGTTGACATGGATGACCTTGGTGCCGCCGTCCTCCATGAAGAAGGGGGGTTTTTCGACCACGTCGTGGCCCACGTTGATGATCAGGTCGGCGCGGTCGATGGCGCAATGCAGATAGTCGCCGTCTGACAGAGCGGCGGTGCCCAGAAACAGGTCCGAGCGTTCATCGATCACGCCCTTGCCCATCTGGGTATTGAAGAAGGGGATCTGTGTCGCTTCGGCAAAATCGCTGAGCGCGGCGCGGGCCTTGCGCCGGTTGGCGCCGGCACCCAAGAGCAGCAGCGGCATTTTGGCGGCGCGGATCATCTCTGCCGCTTCGTTCAGCACCGTATCGCCCGCGACCGCGTAATGGCGCGGGTGGGGCTGCAGCACGGCGGCGTCGGTGTCCTCGGCGGCGATGTCTTCGGGCAGTTCCAACAGGACGGCGCCAGGGCGTTCCTCTTCGGCCACGCGGAAGGCTTCGCGGATCAGGGCAGGGATGGTGTTGCCGTGCACGATCTGCTTGGACATCTTGCAGATCGGGTCGAACAGGCCAACCACGTCGATGATCTGGAACTGGCCCTGTTTCGATTTCTTGATCGGCTTCTGGCCGGTGATCATGATCAAGGGCATGCCGCCCAGATGGGCATAGGCCGCAGGCGTGGCAAAGTTGGTGGCACCGGGGCCGAGGGTGGCCATGCAGACGCCGGCCTTGCCGGTGAGGCGGCCATAGGTGGCGGCCATGAAGGCGGCGCCTTGTTCGTGGCGGGTCAGCACCAGTTCGATTTTCGAGGTGCGCAGGGATTCCAGCACGTCGAGGTTTTCCTCGCCAGGGACGGCAAAGATATAGTCGACGCCTTCGGCCTCCAGCGCGGCAACGAGGAGGTCGGAGGCTTTGACGGCAGCGGAACTTGGGTCAGGCATGGGGGCTCCTGTTCAGTAAATTCTGGAATTATAAGAATGGGTTATTCGGCGGCTTGTTTCAGTTCAGGCGCGGGATACAGCTCATCCATCGAGACCGAACGGCCGTTGTCCAGCACGATCCGCGCGTGATAGCGTTTCAAGAGGCGCGGCTCGGCCACGCCGCAGCTGTGGGCGATGATGCCGACCTCCTTTTTCATGTTTTTTGCGTAATAGGCGACGCGTTCGGATTTGCTGGCGGGGTCGAGGCCGAACTGCAGCTTGGGGTCGTGGGTGGTGATGCCGGTGGGGCAGGTGTTCTTGTTGCACTGCAGGGCCTGGATGCAGCCCAGGGCAAACATGAAGCCGCGGGCGGAGTTGACGAAGTCGGCGCCGGCGCAGAAGGCCCAGGCGACCTCGGACGGGTTGACCAGCTTGCCGCTGGCACAGACCTTCACGCGCTCGCGCAGGCCGTATTGGGTAAGGATGTCGACCGCCAGGGGCAGGCTTTCGCGCAGGGGCATGCCCATGTTGTCGATCAGGCTCATCGGGGCGGCGCCGGTGCCGCCGTCGGCGCTGTCGATGGTGATGAAATCCGGGGCGCTTTCGATACCGCGCTTCAGGACCTCCCGGCAGAGGGTTTCAAAGAACCCATAGGCGCCGATCACCGCCTTGAAGCCTACCGGCTTCCCGGTGACATCCCGCACATAGGCGATCATGTCCAAGAGGTCGCCGACGCTGTTGATCTCCGGGTGGCGGTTGGGGCTGATCGCGTCCTCGCCGGGGGTGAGGCCGCGGATCTCGGCGATTTCCCCGGTTACCTTGGCGCCGGGGAGGATGCCGCCTTTGCCGGGTTTGGCGCCCTGACTGAGTTTGAGTTCGAACATGCGGACGCTTTCATGTGCTGCGACCTTGCGCAGCTTATCCTCGTCAAATCCGCCCTCGGGCTTGCGCACGCCGAATTTGCCGGTGCCGATCTGAAACACGATGTCGGCGCCGCTTTCCAGGTGATAGGGGGAGAGCCCCCCCTCGCCGGTGTTGATCCAAATGCCGGCCTTCTTGGCGCCTTGCGACAGCGCCCGCACGGCGGGGACCGAAATGGCGCCATAGCTCATGCCGGAGATGTTGAAGACCGAATCCGTCGTGTAGGGGTGGCGGGCGTAGGGGCCGATGGTGACGGCAGAGGGGTCCTTGGCGTCCTGTTCCAGCGTCGGGAAGGGGCAGTTCACGAAATAGACGGTGCCGGTCGGGCGCAGGTCGCGGGTGGAGCCGAAGGCGACGGTGGAATCCACGTTCTTGGCAGCCCGGTACACCCAGGAGCGTTCGGCCCGGTTGAACGGCATTTCCTCGCGGTCGAGGGCAAAGAAATACTGCCGGAAAAACTCGCCCATATGTTCGAAAAAATAGCGGAAACGGGCCACCACCGGGTAGTTGCGGCGCAGGGTGCTGTCGGTCTGGGTCTTGTCGCGGACATAGATCACCACCAGCCAGAGAACGCCGGCACCAACTGCAAAGATGAAGGAATAGGCAAGGAATTCAAGCAGCGCGAGAACGGTGCTGGATATCTGGGACATGGGGGGTGTCGCTCCTTTATGGGCTTGGTCCAGCGGGGTGCCCCGCCGTTTTGGCTGTGGTCGTTACAGAATGCGCATGGCGGGCGCCCATTGCATTCACGGGCCGATCACATCCTGCGGAGCACCGCGTGTTTGCGGTACGGAAATCAGTGGCTTGCACGGCGTCTCTGGTTGAGCGGCCAGGTCAGGCCAGCCCCAACGACACCCGGCACATATTTGACGAACAGGCGTTTGTGCACGAACTGAACGCCGGCGACAGGAACCAGCCTGCCAATGGGAATGCCGGAAACCTCATCTGCGTTCCGGTAGTATGCAACCCCGCCGAACAATGTCCAGTTTGCGGTCAGCCGTCTGCCGGCGGTGGCAGAGACGGACAGGTCGCCATAGCTGTTGCGGAAAGCGCCGAGAGTGAGGTCGCGTTTCGGTGTCAGCCAGGACAGGAAGAGGCCAGGGTTGAACTCCTCGAAGTCATTGCCGGAGGCGTGCTGCGAACCGAGCAGCAGCGAAATCCGGTCCGGCCCGGCTGCTGCCGCAAGGCAGGGCAAGATAGTTGCGGCGAGTGCGGCCGCGGCCGCCAGGATGCGGTTGCGCATCAGGGAGCGGCTGCACGGGCATGGGTTTCAGGCAGGTGCGCTTGTGCGGCACGCGCAGCAAGACTGCTGGTGTGTGGCATAAAATTTCCCCCTTTTCCGGTCAGCAACGGCGCACCGCGTGAAGGGGTGCGCCTTGCCGGCCAGTCTGCGAATGTGCGGGGTAGCTACGGGAATTCCCTGTGGCGAAGGGTTATGGAATATATAACCGGGTCCTGACCCTAGCGGATGATTTCGGCTTGCAGCGGCTGCAGGCCCTGGCAGTCCGCCCGCAGGTTGTCGCCCGGGACGACGGGGCCGACGCCCTCGGGGGTGCCGGTAAAAATGAGATCGCCGGCCCGCAGGGTCAGATAGCGGGACAGCTCGGCGATGGTTTCACCGGTTTTCCAGATCATTTCCGACAAGTCGCCGGACTGACGCAGCGCGCCGTTCACCTGCAGGGTGATGGCACCGGACTGCGGCAGGGAGGCGGGGGTGAAGCGGGTCATTTCGCCAATCACTGCCGAGCCGTCAAATCCCTTGCCCATATCCCAGGGGCGGCCCGCTTTCTTGGCCTGGCCCTGAAGGTCGCGGCGGGTGAATTCGATGCCGAGGGCGGCGCCAAAGAGATGCTCCAGCGCCTGGTCCGCCGGAATGTCGCGGCCGCCGGATTTCAGCCCGACGACCAATTCGACCTCGTGGTGCAGGTCCGCGGTCAGCGGCGGGTAGGGCAGTTGCACGCTGCTGCCGGCCAGAATGGCGTCCGCGGGCTTGGCAAAGAAGAACGGCGGTTCGCGGCTGGGATCGGCGCCCATCTCCCGTGCGTGGGCGGCGTAGTTGCGGCCGACGCAGAAGATCCGGTTGACGGGGAACACCTTGTCCGAGCCCGCAACCGGAACCACGGAGCGGTCTGCGATGGGGAAAGCATAGTTTTGCATGACGGCCTGCCGTTTCAAGAAACCTGTGGGACGCTCTGTGCAACCAAGGGGGCTGCAGAGCTTGCCAAGTCATTCACTGCAACTCTCCGTTGGTCAAGTGCGGCAAGGACCCCGGGGGGGTCATCCCTTGCCCTGCGCGTGCATCTGGCGCTTGCGGTCGCGGGTGCGGCGGGTCGCGTCCGCGGAGCCGTCGTGATAGGTGCCGAACCACTTGTCCCAGGGCATTTCCGCGTTGCCGTAGTTGCACTCGTAATAGCGGTGGTGCAGCTGGTGGAAAAAGGCGCCGATCAGCAGGGCCTGGCGGTCGCGGGCCCAGATCGCCTCGTATCCGGAGTGCGAGGAGGCGGCGCCCAGCATCAGCCAGTAGCCGAGGAAGATCATGTGGACCGGATGGCTGGGCAGCAGCAGCACGATCAGGATGGCGCTGAGGTAGCCGAAGGCCTCGACGGGGTGCATGGACATGCCGGACCAGGGGCCGGTGTTGACGTTGCGGTGATGCACGGCGTGGACATGGCGGTAGATGAATGGCTGATGCAGGAACAGATGCACCACGTAGAAGTGGAAGCTTTGCCAGATCGCCAGCACCGGGAACAGGGCGATGAACCAGATGGGGTGCGCCGCAAAGCTGAGGGTGCCAATGAAGCCGTTGGCGTAGGTCCAGCGCAGGGCGCATTCGAGCAGCGACAGGAAGGTAGCGCCGTAGACCATGGAGTAATAGATGTTGTCCCAGGTCTGGTAACCGAATTTGTATAATGCGTTCTTGCGCTTGGCATAGGGGCGGGGGTCGTATTTCAACAGCTTGCCCTGGCCGTCAATGCCGTAGAACCACAGGTGCAGGCCGCCGGCCACGACTAGCAGCAGCAGCCAGTTGCGCAGGAAGACCATTGCGGTCCAGCCAAGGGCGAAATCCGCCTGGGCCCCGGTGACCGGTTGCATCCAATAAGCCACGGCAAAGGCCAGCGCCAGATAGATCGAGCGGTCGGAGACCTGCAGCCAGTTCTGCCACAGCCATTTCGCCAGCGTGCCGGGCTTGGGCGGCCAGTGCCAGTAGGGGGCGTGTTTGACCGGCAGCTCGGGATGCCAATGCCATTCGCGGCTCATCGGCCCTGGGTCCTGCCGTTCGGCTTGCGGGGCGGCGTTTACGTCGGTTGTGGTCATGGCGCGGCGGCCTCTCTGATGCAGCAATCCTTTAAGGAAAGAGATAAGAACGTGGCGTGGGCAAAGTAAAACGAGTAAAACGAAGCATAATCACAAAGAAATTTTGGTGATAAATGCGGAAACTGCCCAACCTTGCCTGGCTGCGCTCCTTTGAAAGCGCTGCGCAGCATCTGAGTTTTACCGGGGCCGCGCAGGAGCTGGGGATGACCCAGACCGCGGTCAGCCTGCATGTGCGCTCGTTGGAGGCGGAGCTGGGCTGCAAACTGTTCACCCGCGCGGCGCGGCGGCTGACGCTGACCGAGACGGGCAAGGCCTATGCCTATTCGCTGCGCCAGGCCTTGGGGGATATGGCGATCTCCACCGCAAGCCTGTTTGGAACCGGGACGGAGCAGGCGCTGACCGTGCGGGTGCCGATGTCGACCGCCGGTCTGTGGCTGGCGCACCGGCTGCCCGAGTTTGCTCAGCGGCATCCGGGCATCCCGGTCCGGATGGTGTCCAATATCTGGGCAGGAGCTGAGGCGCCGGAGAATGTCGATGTTGAGCTGCGCTTTGGCTCAGGCGGCTGGGACGGGGGCGGGGTGCGGCGGATCTCGCAAGAGCGGCTGGTGCCGGTACGCGCGGCGGGCAGCGGGTTCCTGAGCCCCGAAGCCTTGCGGCAGGGGCCTTTGGTTCAGATCCTCGGGTTTGAGGACATGCTGCTGCGGTATCTGAACGCGCATGGCTGCACACCGCTGCAGGAGGCGGCCCGGTTTGCCGTGGATACAACGGTGGCCGCGCTCGACATTGTGGCCGCTGGCGGCGGTTATGCCGTGGTTGTGGAACGCTTTGCCTATATGGCGATTGATACGGGCAAGGCGATTTCTATTGCCGGCGATCCGGTGCCGGTTGATCAGGCGCATTATCTGGTCAGCGTGCCTGCCCGGGCCTCCAATGAGGCGGCCAAGCAGCTGTTCGAGGCCTGGCTTGAGGAGGTGTTTGCCTGAGGCTGGAACTAGTCTTCGAGCAGTGCGCGGATATTGGCATCCAGCTGTGCAGTGAAGCCTGGGTCATTTCCCGGATTGGCGGCGCAATGGCCCCAGGGCGAGTCATAGGGACGGAAGACGGCGTTGGACATGTGGCGGGCCTCGATCTCGTTGTCTTCGGGCGGGAAGTAAAGGTCCTGGGTGCAGGGCATCAGAATGGCGCGGGCCTTGATGGCTTGGAGGGCGGCCTGGAAGTCGCCGTTGTAGAGCGGCCCGGCAGAAATGTCGCCGGCCTGCCAGGTGGCGAGTTTGGCCAGGAGGTTGTTGGCGTCCCAGCCCTGAACGTGGTCCTGCTCCCAGTCCTGCAGCAGGTCTTCGATGGTCTCGAAGCCGAGCTGGCGATAGAGATGCGTGCGGTAGAAGGTCTGGGAGAAGGCCCAGCCTGCGTAAACCCGGCCAAAGGCTTTGAGGCCTGCCTCGGGCAGGGCAGTGTAATTGCCGCCGTCCCAGCTCTGGTCAGCGCAGAGGGCGGATTTGACACCTTCGAGGAAGACGAAGTTATGCGGGGAGGTTTTGGCCGAGGCGCAAAACGGCAGGATCGCCTGCACCATGTCCGGGTATTGCGCCGCCCATTGGTAGGATTGGCAGCCGGCCATGGACCATCCCGCCACCAGGGCGATTTGTTCGATGCCCAGGTGGTCATGGATCAGGCGGTGCTGGGCGGCGATATTGTCCCACATCTGCACCAGCGGGAAGCGCGGGCCGTCTTGCGGGGCCGGGGTGTTCGAGGGCGAGGAGGAGCGGCCGTTGCCGAACAGGTTGGGGCTGACAATGAAATGGCGGGCCGGGTCGATGGCGCGGCCGGGGCCGAAGAAGCCTTCGTTGCGGGAATTGGTGCCGGTGTAGAAGGTGGGCAGCACGATGACGTTGTCGCGCGCGGGCGAGAGGGTGCCATAGGTCTGATAGGCGAGCTTGGCGTTTTTCAGGACACCGCCCGACAGCAGCGGCAAATCACCTAGGTCAAGGATTTCATAGTCCGGCATTTTGAGGCTCTTCTTTCATGAAAATAGGATGCGCCCCGGCCTGTTTCCAAGCCGGGGCAGGGATTTATTCGGCGGGGCTGCTTGCGTCCCCGCCGTGGCGCGCCCGCATGCCGTCGCGGATCACTGCCTTGAACAGGGCGATGCTCATCAGCGCCATCACCACTGAAAACGGCAGCGCGCCGATGATCATCGCGGTGTTAATCGCGCCGAGGCCGCCGGCCACCAGGAGCGTGCCGATCACCAGCGTCAGGGCGGCGCCCCAGACGATGATGTGGATTTTCGGCTTCTGCTGGGCGTCGCCGCCGGCTGCGATGGTGTTGATGATCAGCACCGCCGAGTTTGCCGAGGTCACCAGATAGGTGAGCAGCAGCACCACGATGACGGCGGTCATCAAGAGCGCCAGGCCGGAGGGCAGCATGTGGTTGATCATTGCAAACAGCTGCGAGGAGATGCCGGCACTGGTGATCGTGTCGCCTGCATCGCCGTTCAGGGTGAGATCGATGGCGGTGCCGCCGACAAAGGTGAACCAGACAAAGCACATCAGCGACGGCACGATCATCGCGCCCAGAACGTACTCGCGGAAGGTCCGCCCGCGGGAGATGCGGGCCAGGAACAGGCCGACGAAGGGCGCGAAGGCGATCCACCAGGCCCAATAGAAGATGGTCCAGCCGCCCTGCCAGCCGGCCAGCTGGGTAGCGGTGCTGTCCGCGACTCCGTCGCCTTTCCAGACGGTGACCGCCATGGCCGGGAAGGCGGTTACATAGTCCCAGAGGCCGATGAACAGGCTTTGCAGCGCAAAGACGGTCGAGCCGAAGACCAGGAAGAAGGCAAGCAGGAAAAAGCTGAGCCCCATGTTGATATTGGAGAGCCACTTGATGCCTTTGCCGACGCCGGAGAGCGCGGAGAGGGTGGAGGCCAGCATCACGATCCCCAGCGCGACGATCATGGCGGTGATTGTGGGGGTGCCCTCGGCGTCCATCATCCAGCTGGCGCCGGTGATGTTGAAGATGCCGGATGCAAATTGCGACACGCCATAACCCAGCGTCACCGAGACGCCGAGGATAGTGGCAATCACCGAAACGATGTCGATCGCATGGCCCAGCGGGCCGGAGAGCGCATTGCCGAACAGCGGCGTCAGGCCGGAGCGGATGGTCAGCGGCAGCCCGCGCGAGTAGCTGAAGAAGCCAAGGGTCAGGCCGACAATCGCGTAGCAGCCCCAGGCGGAGAAGCCCCAGTGCATGAAGGACCATTTGTAGGCGGAGCGCACGCTGCCGGCGCTGGAGCCTTCGGCCTGGCCCTGGATCACATCCGGGTTGGTGGCAAAGTGGTAGATCGGCTCAGCGGTGGCATAGGTCAGCATGCCGATCCCGATCCCGGCGCCGAACATCATGGAAAACCAGGAGAAATTGGAGAACTCCGGCTTTTCATCGGCAGCGCCCAGTTTCAGCCTTCCGGTTGCGGGCCAAACCGCCAGCGCGACGCAGACCACGATGTAGAACGCCATCACATACATGTACCAGCTGCCGGTATTGGCATCTATGGCGCCGCGGATGCTTTTGAGCACCGCGCCCGCCTGATCCGGCCAGACCGCGGCCCAGAGGATCAAGAGGCCGATGGCGATCTTGGAGCCGAGGGCGACCATCCTGTTGAACCCGCGGTAGAACCCCTCGTCATGTGTGTCGATGTGCAGATCCGTCATCGGTGGCTTTATGGGCATTTAATGTGTCCTTCCTGCCGGTATTGAAGTGCCCCGCAAGTGCGGTTTCGCGGCCTTTTGGGGCCTGCGGGTTTCGTGAAGTCCCTGATTTACGGGTGAGGGTTCAGGCGTCCTCTTCCAGCTTGGCCTCGCCGCGCATCAGCTGCATGATTTCGCGTTCGCACTCAGGGTAGCCGCCCAGTGCGACCAGATCCTCCTTGCTGCGGATTTCCTTGCCCTTCTTGAAATCGAGTTCGAGGATGGTTTTCAGCCGCCCAGGATGGGCAGAAAGAAAGACGATGCGGTCGGCGAGGAAGATCGCTTCCTGAATGTCGTGGGTGACCAGCAGGATGGTGGTCTGGGTGGTGCGCATGATGTCCAGCAGCATTTCCTGCATGTGCCAGCGGGTTTCGGCATCGAGCGCGCCGTAGGGTTCATCCATCAGCAGGATTTCCGGTGCGTTGGCCAGGGTGCGGGCGATGGCGACCCGCTGTTTCATGCCGCCGGAGAGGGTTTTCGGGTAGGCACCGCGGAACTTGGTGAGGTGCACCAGGTCGATGAAATGCAGCGCACGTTCGCGGCGTTCCGCCTTTGGGATGCCGTTCAGCTTCATCCCGTATTCGACGTTTTCCAGAACCGTCAACCAGGGAAACGACGTGTAGCTTTGAAACACCATGCCGCGTTCGCGGGCGGGGCCGTGGATCGGCCGGCCCTCCAGGCTGAGGCTGCCACTGGTAGGGGTATGGAGGCCCGCGACGATGTTCAGAAGCGTGGACTTGCCGCAGCCCGAAGGGCCCAGCAGCACGCAGAGCTCGTTGCGGGCCACCGAGAAGGACACATCGCGCAAGGCCTCGACCCCGCCGCCGCGTGTGGGGAATGTCTTGCAGACATTCTGGACGGATAGAATGGTGCTGGATTGCATGATGCGCCCCTCTTTACTGGTTTCAGTGGGTCAGCCGCGGTAGCCGCCGTCGTAAAGCTCCTTGTGCAGAGTGCATTCGACGCCGGTTTCGGGCGCCTTGACCTCCTGGATCAGGCCGAACTTGACCCACCATTCGCTGACCAGGTTCCAGTGGTCCGACATCTGGCCATTGGTCTGCTCAAACGGCGGGTTGCCCGGGGCGGCACCGCAGAATTGCGCCGCTTCGATGAAGTCATAGACATAGAGGCCGCCGTCCAGGGAGCTGCCGTCCTTGCCCAGCACCAGTTCGACGTCGGCGATGCTCATCCCCATGCCCTTGGCGATGATCTCGTTGCCCTCGGTTGGGTTCTGCTTCCACCAGGCGATGGCGTCATACATGGCCTGCATGGTCTTCAGCGCCACGTCGCGGCGGTCGTTGATCAGCGCGTTGCTCATGTAGTGGCCGTCGGCGACCACAGCGTTTTTCAGCCAGAAGGGTTCGTCCGACTGGGTCAGGATGCTGGCGCCTTCCAAAGCCTTCAGCGTGTTAGTGCCATAGGGTTCCCAGAACTCAGAGGCCGCCACGCCGCCGCCGATCATGGCGGCAAAGGCATCGTCGGCGATGATGTTGCGGTAGATAACGGAGTCATAGGCGGCGCCGTTCTGCTCCAGCCACATGGCGACATAGATCTGCGCCAGGCCGCCTTCGAGCACGGCGACTTCCTTGCCAGCCAGGTCGGCAGCGTTTTCAATGCCGGGGCCTGCAACGACCTTGTCAGTACCGTTGGACAGATTGCCGAATGCGACCAGCTTGACCGGCAGGCCGCGTTCGACGCCAACAGGGGTGAATTCGGCGGTGGAGGAGACCACATCAAGCTGACCGGCAGCAACGAGGTTGAAGCTTTCATAGGGGTCTTCAATGGTCTGGTACTGGATGTCCAGATCCGGGGCGAGACCCTTTTCTGAAGCGATATGCCAGAAGCCGTAGCCTGGCCAGGTGAAGCCCGCGATCTTGACGCTTTCTGCGGCCCATACCGGGGCGGCGGCGCTTGCCAGTGCGAGGGCTGCAATGCAGCCACTGGCGGATTTCAGCAGTTTCTTGGTCATCGTCACGATACCTCCCTTGCGACGTCGTTTTGTTATTTGGCTTGTTGTTTTCTGGTTCTGCTCCGGCTCCTCAGGAATAGTCGTCGAGATACTGGAACGCCCGAGCATGTAGCGCCCGCAGCAGGTAGTCGAAGATCAGCCCCAGCAGGCCGATCACCAGGATGCCGGCCATGATCTGATCCACATGCAGGAAGCGTTTGGCGCGCATCATCATGGCGCCGATGCCGGCATCCGCGGCGGTGATCTCGGCGATCACCAGATAGGTCCAGCTGACCGCCAGCATCTGGCGCATGGCGATCACGATGTTGGGGAGTGCAGCCGGGACCACAACCGTGCGCAGCACCTGCCAGCGGGTACCGCCCAGGGTCACGGATGTGTTGATCAGATCCTTCGGCACCGCCTTGGTGTGGTCGGCAATCAGGGTGATCAGGAACCAGATCACACCGATGAACAGAAGTGCCAGTTTCTGCGCATCGCCCGCCCCGAACCACATCAGCAACAGGGGAATGAAGGAAGGGGCGGGCAGGTAGCGCCATGCCGAGACGAAGGGGGAGAAAAACGCTTCGACCGATTTGAACGCGCCCATCAGGATGCCAAGCGGCACCGCCACGGCGCAGGCCAGGGCAAAGCTGAACATCACCCGCCAGACACTGACCAGCACATCGCCGAGAAAGCCGTTCTCGGCAAACAGCGTGTAAAGCGCTGTCAGGACCTTGCCAGGCCCTGGCAGCAGGATTGCGGGCATCACACCGGACCAGGCGGCGATCTGCCAGATGGCAAAGAAGATGACCCAGACCGCCACCCCGAGGGTGAGGCGCCAGGATGCGGGGATGTCCGATTTGAACTCGAAAATCCGCAGTTTCGGGCGCGTGTCCTTGGCCCGGGTTGCTGGTATCGTCCGAAGGGCCTGGGTCATGGGTCTGTCCTTTGCTGGGAGGGCTTAGTAGAGGCGCAGGTATTCCTGCACTTCCCAGTCGGTGACCGACTGGTGATACCGCTCCCATTCGTCGTTCTTGTATTCCAGGAACGATTTGCGCATCACCGGGCCCATCACATGTTCGGCCATCTCGTCATGGCGCAGCGCCTCGATGGCGTTGAACAGGGTGCGCGGCAGGCGGCGGATGCCGAGTTCCTGCAGTTCGGCCTCGGTCTTGGAGTAGAGGTCGAAATCGGTGGGCTTGCCCGGGTCGATCTTGTGTTTGATGCCCTTCAGCGCGCAGCTGAGGTGCATCGCCATCGCCAGGTAGACATTCATCGTCATGTCGCAGGCGCGGTTCTCAATACAGTGGCGGCTTTGCGGCAGCCGGAACTGGGCCGAGCGGTTGTTGAAGCCGTAGGTGATGTTGGTCGGCGCCCAGGTGACGGTACCGCCCTCGAAACCGCCCACCCGCGGCACCAGGCCGTTGTAGGAGTTCACCGTCGGGCAGGTGATCGCGGTGATCGCCTCGGCGTGTTGCATCAGCCCGCCCACGGCCCAGCGGCTCTCATCCGACCAGTCGCTGCCATCGGCGGTTTCAAAGATGTTCTCGCCCGGGCGGCTGTCATGCTGCATCGACATGTTGATATGCGCGCCGGAGCGCCAGTCGCCCACCGTCGGCTTCGGCATGAAGGTCACGAACATGCCGTGCTTCTTGGCCACCTCTTTCAGGGTGATGCGCAGGAAGGCCAGCCGGTCGGACATTTCCAGCATGTTGGTATAGTGGAAATCCAGCTCGAACTGGGAATAGGCGCCCTCGGCCACCACGTCGTGCAGGTTCCAGCCCAGGCCCTCGATGATGTCGATCATGTCCTTGAGGAAGGGCATGGAGTTGATGGAGTATTCCACGTCATAGCCGAACGCTTGGCGGCGCGGGCTGATCGCCTTGCCCAGATCGTCGTCAAAGGCTTTCACCGGCAGGCCGTTTTCATCGTATTTCATGACGATGAATTCAGGCTCAACCCCGGCATAGCCGGTATAGCCTTCCAGCTTGGCCTCATGCATGGCGCGCTTCAATGCCTGGCGCGAGCAGACGTTGTAAGGTGCGTCTTCCCAGTAGAGATCGGAGAAGATGATCGCCATCGAATTGTCCCAGGGGCAGACATAGACGGCGTCGAGATCCGGCACCACCACCTGGTCGCTGTCGGCGGGGCTGAGTTCCGGCACGAAGGAGATCGAATGCACCGCGAACTGCGGGCCTTTGCCCAGGCAGAGCGGTTCGAAATCACTCATCGGCACCGGTTTGGTTTTGGGGATGCCGTGCAGGTCGATCCAAGCGGCCATCACGTATTTGACGCCGGCCGCTTCCAGGCGTTCGCGCACTTCGGGGATGCGCGGGCGGTTGCGCTCCACCGCGTTGTGGAAGCTTTCGTAATAGATCTTCTCTTCGGGATTGGCTTTCAGCATCTGTCGTCCTCCCTTGAATGGCAATATGCTGCTGGCCGCTGACCGGGGCCGGTCAGCGCTGTTTTCGGTTTCTTGCTGTGCAGTTACCTGGCGAAAAAGGCGGGCAACCCGTCACCCGGGGCTCGGACTAGGGTGCCCAGTCGCCAGGAGCGGCGTTTGTCAGCCGGGGACAAAGTCCGCCGGATCGATGCCCGGAACCTCGGTGATCCCGGCCAATTGTTTCCAGTTGTGCGGATAGGCGGCGTAGAAGATCACGCATTTGCCATCGGCCTCGTAAGAGATGTGGTTGTCCTTGGGCACAAACAGCACGTCGCCGCGGTTGCAGATGTATTCCTTGTCGCCGCAGACCAGGCGGAAGGTGCCCTCCAGGCAGTAGATGATCTCGTCGCAGGTCAGGTCCCACGGCACCTTGATGTTGTTCAGAACATTGATGCCGCCGCACATGGACTTGCTGAATTCGCTGGTGACCATCGGCTTGATGTAGGTGTCGCTGTCGCCCATGGAGTCATAGCGCTCCTGAACCAGGTCGAATTTGAAGAGTTGAGGTGCGTCGCCCATGGGTTAGTTCCCCTCGCTGGTCAGGTGTTTCAGGATGCTTTCGTTCAGTTCGACCTTGTAGCCGTCCGGGTCCTCGCAAAAGGCGATGACCCGGGTGCCGTTCTTCATCGGCCCCGGCGGGCGGGTGATCTTGACGCCCGCCGCGGCCAGCTGCTCGCAGGCGGCATAGACGTCCGGGGTCTCAATGCAGATGTGGCCCCAGCCGTTGCCCTTGTCGTAAGGCGCTTCCTGATCCCAGTTTGCGGTCAGCTCCAGGGTGGGGGATTCCGCCTCCGGGCCGTAGCCGATGAAGGTGTTGGTGAATTTGCCCTCGGGGTAGTCAGTGCGGCGCAGCACCTCCATGCCCAGAATTCCGCAGTAGAATTCCAGCGATTTCTCCATGTCCAGCACCCGCATCATGGTGTGGGCGAGGCGGAAACCCTTGGAAATGGGTTCACTCATTGGTCTTGTTCCTTGTTCTTCACTGTTGCGCCGGCGCGCTGGCCAAATCGCGTTCGATCAGGTCCTGGAAGGCACGCACGCTGTCCTCCCAGGCAGGCGACAGCAGGCCGCCGCCGGCTGCAACCGGGGATTTGCGGCCCTCGTACATGCGTTCGACCATTTCGTGGTCTTCCTTGTGGACATCCCACCAGAGGTCCTTGAGACCTTGGATTTCATCTTCGCTCAGCTGCTGGCCTTCGGTGGTGTAAAGCGCGCGGTACTGGCGCATCTTGCCGGGGCCGATGGGAACGTTCAGATAGACGCCCAGCTGGTCCGGGAAATAGCGGCCCAGGATGAAGTTGGGATAGAGCGTCAGGTAGCGCGAGCTGACGGCAAGGCTGCCGGAGGTTCCGACCTCTTCCTTCAGATCCACGGCGCTGCCGATGCAATTGCCGTCGGTGATGGTGTAGTGGTCCTCCAGCGGCTGATCGGTGGTCGAGGCATGCACGAACTGGACATGGTAGGGCTCGATGAAGTTCTCCATGATCAGTTTCCAGTTGGTGTCGATCTCGCCGAAGTCGAGCAGGCCAATCGGTTCCAGCTTGCCGTAGTCGATGCCCTCCAGCCGGCTGATCAGCGGTGCGGCGTAGTCTTCGAACTCCGGCGCATCGCCGTCCAGGTTGACGAAGATCCAGTCATGCCAGACATGGGTGCGGACCGGTTTCAGGCGGTGCTCCTTCAGGTCGAAGCCATCGAACTCCTGTTTGCCGGTGCCGGCAAAGTGCGGCGCTGCGCGCAGCCGGCCTTCCAGGTCATAGGCCCAGGCGTGGTAGGGGCAGCGGATCAGCTTGCCGACGTTCTTGGGCTTGTCGACCAGAGTCATGCAGCGGTGCAGGCAGACATTGTGGAACACCTGGATGCTGCCGTCCTGGCCGCGCACTGTCAGCAGCGGCAGGCCTGCGCAATTGACCGGATTGGCGTCGCCGGGATTGGCGATCTGATGAGCAAATCCGATGAACACCCAGTTCTTGGACAAGACTGTCCGGCATTCCTGCTGCCAGATGTCCTCGCTGCGGTAGGCGTCCGCGGACAGGCCATGCTGCGGCCCGCCGGCGACCTGCGTTCTTTCTTCGGCAATTGTCATTCGTCCTCCCTTCGACACTGCCACATGCGGCGGCCTTTTCTAGGCTTCCGCATGGATTGCGCTCCTGCGCCGGGCTGGCCTGTTTGCAGATCCTTGGCCGGTTTCGCAGGGCTTGGGCCGATGTTTGCGAAAATCGTATGATTTTGCAACAGTTTTTTACGATATTCGTTATGGAGGGCAATTTTCCGATTTGAATCAGGAGAAAGCTGGTCGGAAAGCGGCGTGGAGGTGCGAAATTCGCATATGTCTTGCCGAAAATTTGGGAGAATCACAAAGACTGCCCTGGTTTGCAGAGGATTTCGCGGCCGTCAGACCGCAGGAATGGCGGAGGCCGGTGGCTGCCAAGCAGTTTTCGCGGGATTTTTGCACAGGAAATTTGCGGATTCCGGTGTGTTCTCCTAATCTGAGTTGCGAATACAGCAATCGGGCAGCAGGCATATGGCAGCAAAGCAGCAATCCACTTCGCGCACAAAACGCGCCAGTCAGAGCATCCGGTCCCCGGGCGATGACCTGAACCAGCAGATCATCCGGATGCTGCAGCAGGACGGGCGGATGGCGTTTTCCGAAATCGCGCAGAAGCTGGATGTCTCGGAGGGCACGATCCGCAACCGGGTGAGCGGCCTGCGAGAGAACAACATGCTGCGGATTGTGGCGATGTCGGATCCGGTTGCGACGGAGTACACGACAGATGCGATGATCGGCGTCAATGTGGCCTCGGGTGTCACTCCGCGGCAGGTGGCGGAGCGGCTGAAGAAGGACCCGCGGGTGGTCTTCATCCTGTGGGTGGCGGGCCGCTATGACTTGGTTGTCGAACTGGTGAGCGACGACAGCGATGCGCTGAAAGGGTTTCTGGAAAGCGAGATCCACGGCAGCGATGACATTGCCGACGCCGATGTCATGCTCGGGCTGCAGAATTTCAAGAACCAGTTCCTGCTGAAACGGGATATGGCTGGCGAAATGGCGGGCGGAGTGACGGGCGGCAATGGCGAGGCGGAAGGTTGAGCCGAGGGGCGGGCCTCCCGCCTGTTCCGGCACATTTGAAAAATGCGCCTTGCAGTTGGGCGTGGCGCCGGGCTGGCGCCCGGCGCGGCTGCGTCAGCTCGCTGCGGTTTTGCCGGGCCTTGGATGGCAGCAGTCCTTCACGTCCTGAACGAACAGCTCTACCGCGCGGCGGTGCACCTGGATGCGCCGCGTGGCAAGGCAGAACGGGGAGTGCCAGCGCAGTTGCGGGTGGCTGAGCTCGCGCAGCTTGCCGGCTGACACCCAGGACTGCGCATAGTGTGCGGGCAGCGGTCCGAGGTATTGGCCAGTTCCGATCAGCATTGCCATGGCTTCCATATTGGCAACCACCGCCCTGGGCTCAGGGCTGCCGAGATCCGGCGAGACCAGCATGTCGTAAGAGCGCTGGCAGAGCGGATAGGGCGACACCTGCTGCGGTGTCACCTCGTGGCCGGGCAGGGCAAACAGCGGATGGGTCGGGCCGCAATAGAGGCGGTGCTCTTCGGTGCAAAGCTCTTCATAACTCAGATCGGCGATCTGGTTGCGGAAGGGGGCGATGGCCGCGTGCAGCTCGCCGGTGATCAGCTGCTGGGTGAGGTCGGCGGGGGAGGCGACGACGATCTCCAGCCGCACCTCGTTGGGGCGGCTGAGAAACCGGTGCAGTGCCTGGGAAAGGTTGAGGCCGGGCAGGCTGTTCACCGCATCCACCATGCCGATGCGCAGGTCGCCGGTGACCGCGTCGCGCAGCTCCAAAAGTTCTGCGTCGAAGTCGCGGGCGCTGCGCAGGATGTCGCGGGCTTTCTGAAAGGCGATCTCGCCGCGTTCGGTCAGGCGGAAGCCGCCGCGGCCGCGTTCACAGACCCGGTAGCCCAATGAAGTTTCCAGGTCGCGGATGCGGATGCTGATGGCGGACTGAGTGATCCCAAGCGCGTATTGCGCATCGGAAAACCCGCCGCATTCCACCACGGTGACAAAGGTTTCCAACAGCGTGTTGCGCAGCAGTTTCATGGCGCGCTTCCCTCCGGGGTTCTGTGGCAGTTACATAAATTTTCTTCATGTGAAGATAATCAATGTAATATTTTTTCATGCATGTGCTTGTGCTGATCTGTTCTCCGACCTTTGTCAACCATGCCAACTGGGAGGAGACCCGCATGGCCTTTACTTTGAAAACCCTGAAGACCACTGCTGCCGCGGCGCTGCTGAGCCTGGCGCCGGCGGCGGTGTTTGCCGAAGACTGGAAGTTCGCCATTGAGGAGATTCCGGGCTCGATCATGGACGCCTATGCGCAGGAGTTCAAAAAGCGCATCGAGGCGGCAACCGATGGCGATGTGACCGTGACCGTCTATCCGATGGGCACCCTGGGCACCCCGACCGAGACCGTTGAGCAGGCTGCCGATGGCATCATCCAGCTGACCAACGTCTCGATCGGCAATCTGGGCACCATCGTGCCGGAAAGCCAGGTGTTCCTGCTGCCCTATCTGCTGCCCTCCGACCCGGCGGCGATTTCGAAGATCCTCAGCAGCTCCGAGACCATCTATGGTTCGCTGAACGAGGACTTCCAGAAGCGCGGCCTGGAAGTGATGACCATGTATTCCGAAGGCCCGCAGGTCTGGACCACCAACCGCGAGATCCGCACACCCGAGGATTTCGACAACTTCAAGATGCGTGTGATGGTGTCGCCGATCCTGCTGGAAACCTACAAGAACATGGGCGCCAGCCCGACCCCGCTGCCGTTTGGCGAAGTGTTCGGTGCGCTGCAGCTGGGCGCGGTGGACGGCCAGGTGAACCCGATCCCGACCATCGAGGAAATGAAGTTCTATGAGGTCACCAGCCATCTGATCTGGGCCGGTGAGCAGGAACTGGTGACCACCGTTGTCGCAGGCTCCGACTGGTTTGCCACCCTGACCCCGGACCGCCAGCAGCTGGTGCGCGACACCATGGCGGATATGACCGGTTTTATCGACGGCGTGGTCACCGATTTCAACCAGGCCCGCCTGGACGTGATCAAGGAAGCCAAGCCCGACATCGGCCTGGTGGTTCTGACCGAAGAAGAGCGTGACGTCTTCCGCGCCCGCTCGGGCGGCACTGCCGCGGCTTATGTCGAGACCGCAGGTGCGCGCGGCCAAGAACTGCTGGACGCGCTGCAGGCAGAGCTGGCGGGCAACTGATCCCGCCTTCAGGCCCCGCGCATCTGTGCGGGGCCGCACCAAGGGAGGATATCATGCAAGACGGCAAATCCGCTCCCTTCGGCTTACTGGGAAAGATTGACGGTGCCATCGGGCGTATCGAGGTCTGGATCCTGGGCTGGGGGATCATCCTGATGGCTGGCAACACGATCGCCAATGTTTTTGGCCGCTACGTGTTCAACCAGTCGATCTATTTCTCTGAAGAACTCAATGAGTTCCTGATTGTCATCGTCACTTTCATGGGGCTGGGCTATGCCACCCGCAAGGGCATCCACATCCGCATGTCGGCGATCTATGACGCGCTGCCGGTGAAGATGCGCAAGGGCCTGATGGTTGTGATCGCCGCCACTACCGCGGTGATGATGGCGCTGCTGGCGTGGTACGCGCTGGAATATGTGCAGAAGGTCGCGAGCCGCGGCCGTATCACCCCGGCGCTGCAGGTGCCCCTGTACCTGACGTATGTCTGGGTGGTGATCGGGCTGGCGCTGACCTCGTTCCAATATCTGCTGACTGCGCTGCGCAACCTGAATTTCACCGAGGAGGAGATCTATGTCTCCTACCTGGAGGTGGACAGCTACGAAGACCCGGAAACCGCCGCAGCCATTCAGCGCTATGAAGACGCCGGTGAAGAAATGCGGGGCGGGGAGGAAAAGCAATGACTGAACTGATGCTTGCCGTGATGATCCTGCTCTTGCTGGCAGGGTTCCCGATGAAGATGCCGCTGATCTCGGCCGCGGTGCTGGGCTTCCTTGTCTACTTCCCATCCATGAACATGCAGATCCTGATCCAGCAGATGATCGGCGGGGTGAAGCCTGCCGCGCTGATTGCGGTGCCGATGTTCATCCTGGCCGCCGATATCATCACCCGCGGCCATTCCGCCAACCGGCTGATTGACGTGGTGATGAGTTTCATGGGCCATATCAAGGGCGGGCTGGCGATCTCGGTGACCTCGGCTTGCGCGCTGTTCGGCGCGGTCTGCGGCTCGACCCAGGCAACTGTGGTGGCCATCGGCGGCGCAATGCGGCCTCGGATGCTGAAATCCGGCTACAAGGACAGCTTTGCCATCGGCCTGATCGTCAACGCCGCGGACCTTGCTTATCTGATCCCGCCGTCCATCGGCATGATCATCTATGGCGTGGTCTCCGGCACCTCGATCTCGCAGCTGTTCATTGCGGGCATCGTGCCGGGGCTGCTGATCGTGGTGCTGTTCTCGGCCTATTGCATGGTCTATGCCTACCGCCACAACATCCCCGTGCTGCCGCGCGAGGGCTGGGGCCAGCGGTTCACCGCCATGCGCCGCGCGTTGTGGCCGATGGGCTTCCCGGCGATCATTGTCGGCGGCATCTACGGCGGGGTGTTCTCGCCCACCGAGGCGGCCGCGATCTGCGTGCTTTATGCCGCGGTGCTGGAGGTACTGATCTTCCGCTCGGTCAAGCTGCGCGACCTCTGGGACATTGCGCTGTCGACCGGCGCCATCACCTCGGTGGTGTTCATCCTGATCGCGGCGGGTGCGGCCTTCAGCTGGACCTTGAGCTTTGCCCAGGTGCCGCAGCAGATCATCGCCTCGCTGGGGCTGGATGAGGCGGGGCCGCTGATGGTTCTGCTGGCCGTGAACATCGCCTTCTTCGTGGGCTGCATGTTCGTCGACTCGATTGTGGTAATCCTGATCCTGGTGCCGATCTTTGCGCCGATGATCAAAGCCGCGGGCCTCGACCCGGTGCTGGTTGGCGTGCTGATCACCCTGCAGGTGGCCATTGGCGCCGCAACCCCGCCATTCGGTTGCAACCTGTTCACCGCCATCGCAGTCTTCCGCAGACCGTTTGTCGAAGTGGTGCGCGGTGTGCCACCCTTCCTCATCATCCTTCTGATCGTGACCGGGCTGCTGGTCGCCTTCCCGCAAATCGCCCTGTTCCTGCCGGAACTGGCTTACCGCTAAAACAAGAAACTGGAGAGAAACATGTCTGGACACGGTTACGAATCCGGCCGCCTGAACCTGCCCTTTGTCGGCATCGCCACCTTCGGCAAGAAACCCTATGTCGAGGACTGGGACAACATCAACGCCGACGTCGCCATCCTGGGCGCGCCGTTTGATTTCGGCTGCCAGTTCCGCTCCGGTGCGCGCTTCGGCCCGCGGGCGGTGCGTGAGGCCTCGACACTGTTCAGCTTCGGCCACGCCGGCGCCTATGATCACGAGGATGACGCCACCTATCTGGGCGAGGAGGTGCGGATTGTTGACTTGGGCGACGCCGACATCATCCACACCAAGACCGAGGAAAGTCACGCAAATATCGAATACGGCGTGAAGAAGATCCTGGATGCAGGCGCCATTCCGGTGACCATCGGCGGCGACCACTCGGTCAATATTCCCTGCATCAATGCCTATAAGGAAGACTGCGCCAAGAACGGCCCGATCCATGTAATCCAGATCGACGCGCATCTGGACTTTGTCGACGAGCGCAAGGGCGTCACTGACGGCCACGGCAACCCGATGCGCCGCGCGATCGAGAAAGACTACGTCTCCGGCATGACCCAGCTGGGCATCCGCAACGTGTCCTCGACCGCCAAGGAAGGCTACATCGACGCCCGCGAGCGCGGCTCCGACATCCTGTCGGTGCGGCAGGTGCGCAAGCTGGGCACGGAGGCGGTGCTGGACCGCATCCCCGAGGGCGCGCGCTACTACGTGACCATCGACATCGACGCCTTCTGCCCCTCGATCGCGCCCGGCACCGGCACCCCCAGCCACGGCGGCTTCCAGTATTACGACGTGCTGGAAATCCTGCAGGGTCTCAGCAAACGCGGTGATGTGGTTGGCATCGATCTAGTGGAAGTAGCCCCGGCCTATGACCCGGCTGAAAGCACCCAGATTCTGGCGGCGCAGCTGCTCTTGAACTTTATCGGCTTCATCTTCCACAACAAAAAATAAGCCTCCTCCCGCTTGCCCTTGCATCTGCAAGGCAGCGGAAAACCTGGCACGCCCCTCTCCCATTGGCGTGCCAGGCCTTTGTCTTTCCAGGGACTGACTCTATGCTTCTTTCTGGTTGGAAATACTCCGGGGAGCGCGAGGGGCAGGCCCCTCGCTTCCGCCCTCTCAAGGCTCGTCCGAGCCAATGTCTTCCTTGCGCTTGGCCACATAGGCCGCCAGCTCTTCTTTTATGGCCTGATCCATTGCGGGCTCCTCGTAATCCTGCAGCGCCTGCTGCCAGAGGCCGGTGGCCCGCTGCAGCGCATCCTTGGCGCCTGCCGCTTCCCAGTTCTCGTAGTTCTGCCAGTCCGACAGCATCGGCCTGTAAAACGCGGTCTCGTAACGTGCCATCGTGTGCTCGGCGCCAAAGAAATGGCCGCCGGTGGGCACCGATTGGATCGCATCAAAGCCCAGCTCATCCTCGTTAAACTTCATCGGTTTCAGAAACTCGATCATGTTCTGGATGATTTCCACATCCATGATGAATTTCTCATAAGACGCGGTCAGCCCGCCCTCCAGCCAGCCGGCCGCGTGGTAGACGATATTGGCACCGCCCAGCACCGCGCCCCAGCTTGCCATCATGGTCTCGTACGCCGCCTGCAGGTCGACTGCATTGGAGGCATTGGCGTTGGAGGTCCGGTAGGGGATGCCATAGCGCCGCGCCAGCTGGCCGCCAACGATATTGGCCTTGGCGTTTTCCGGCGTGCCAAAGGCCGGTGCGCCGGAGCGCATGTCCACATTTGAGGTGAACGAGCCGTACATCACCGGCGTGCCCGGGCTGACCAGCTGGGTCAGCACCACGCCGAACAGCGCCTCGGCGTTTTGCTGCGCCAGGGCGGCGGGCAGGGTCACCGGCGTCATCGCCCCCATCAGGGTAAACGGCGTTACCGTCACCGGCTGGCCGTATTCGGCCATCGCTATCAGCCCGTCGCTCATCGCATCGTCGAACAGCCGCGGCGAGTTCACCGAGATGATGGTGATCACGCCCGGATCCCCCTTCATTTCTTCCGGGGTCTGGCCGCGGGTGATCGCCATCATGTTGATGCCGTCCAGCGCCCGGCCGCGGCCGATGGCGGAGCAGTGGAACGACAGGTCCGAATAGGTGAGGTTGGCCTGGTAGGTGTCCAGATGGCGGTTGTTGGCGGGCAGCTCCAGCGGTGCGGTCACCTGGTTGCCGATCAGGTGGATGGCATTGAAGTGATGCGCCAGCTTGATGAAGTTCTGATAGTCGGTGAGGTTGCCCTGGCGGCGGCCATTGATGCAGTCGTGCACATTCGGCGGGCCGGCCACCAGGCCGAAGTTCACGTGGTTGCCGCCCATGGTGATCTGCTTGGCCCGGTTGCGCGCGGTCAGGGTGAAAGTGCGCGGCACCGTCTTCAGCGCCTCCATGACGAGGCTTTCATCCATCCGGATGGTCTTGGTGTCCCGGTCGACGATGGCGCCTGCGGCCTCGAAGATGTCCATGACATTGCCGCCCATCACCCGGATCCCGGCCTCCGACAGGATCCGCATCGAGGTGGCGTGCAGCTGGTCCATCTGCTCGGGGTTCAGCAGCTCATACGCCGGGTAGGTGTTTTTCACCTGGGTCCAAGGCAGCTGGTCGATGCTGCCGCCGGAACGGGTGGATTTTCCGCGGCGTCCGCCGCTGCGCCGTTCACGTGCCATGGGTTCAGTATCCCCTTTCAGGATTGACGATATTGCTCAGCGCTTCGCCTTTGCGGTAGCGCATCAGGTTTTCTGAGAACATCTCCACCGATTTCAGGTCCCAGCCCTGGTAGACCGAGGAGCAATGCGGGGTGATGATGACGTTTTCATAGGCCCAGAGGGGGTGTTCCGCGGGCAGCGGCTCGACAGTAAAGACATCCAGCGCCGCGCCGCGGATGCGGTCTGCGTCCAGGGCTGCGAGCAGCGCCGCCTCGTCGATCACGCCGCCGCGGGAGACGTCGATGATCACTGCGGTCTCTTTCATCGCGGCAAGGGCCTCAGCGCCGACGATGCCGCGGGTGCTGTCCAGGAGCGGCACGCAGGTGACGATGAAATCGGCGCGGCCCCAGAGGCCGGGCAGGGCCTCCATGCCGTGCACTTCGTCGACGTTGGGCGTGTTCTTGGGCCGGGCGCGCACGCCGATGGTGCTGAGACCCAGCGCCTTGGACCGGGCCGCTACCGCCTCGCCGGTCTTGCCGAGGCCGATGATCAGCACGGTCTTGCCGTCGATGGGTTCGACCTGCGCCGACAGCCACTCGCGCCGGGTTTGCGCGGTACGGAAGGCGGGCAGGCCGAGGGTGAAATGGAACATCGCCCCAAGCGCGTATTGCGCCATCATGTCCGCCGCCACACCGGCCGAATTGGTGACGGTGAGTGCCGCCGGGTCCCAGGGGTTCATGTGGTCGGTGCCGGAGCCGCCGATTGAAACCCATTTCACCGTCTCCGCGTCCAGCAAAGCCTGGCGCGGAAAAGTAGGTGTGCCGTTGAAGCGCACGGAATAGACCACCTCAGCGCCGGTTTCCGCGACCATCAGGGGCAGGCCTTCGTAGCTGTCGCAGGTGTGGATCTGCAGGTCCGGGTGGCCCTTGGCTAGCACCGCGCGCGCCGGGCCGGGGTTGTCGGTGTGGAGGATGACAACAGGGGATTTCATCATGCGGTCTCCCTTTGAAACTCATCCGCCGCAGTGGCCACGGCATTGGCAAAGAAGGCGGTGGCGGCGATGTCGAACAGCACCGAAAAGCCGGGGGTGCCGCGGTCGTCGCGCCAGGTGATCGCCTCGGTATAGCCGACCCGGGTCTGGGCGATTTCGCCTTGGCCGAATGCGCCTTCGGCAAGGTTCACCGGGCAGATCTTGGCCATCAGGTCAAAGAGATGCGGGCCCGAGAGGTGCATCATCGCCCAGGTTTCCTCGCGCCAGGAATAATAGCCCTTTGGCGCTTCGGCTGCATCCCAGCGGGCGCGCAGGTCTTCCGGGTGGTTCAGAACCACCGCCTCCTCACGGCCCAGGCGCAGCACGCCGCCTGATATGCGGTTCACTTCCGGCACCTCAAAGCCCTGCGCTTGCAGGAAGCTGACCGTGCCGCGGCCTTTGAGGCCAAAACGGGGCGTGCGGCTGTCGTCGCGCAAGCTGACAGGGCCGGTTGTCAGGGGCGTGCCTTCGGCGGCGCCTTGCGGGTCCAGCGGGTAGATACGCATGGTCAAAGCTCCTGCCGTTTGTTGCCGGGGTCAAAGAAGGCATGGCCGCGCACCGGTGTTGTCACCCGGGTGCCATTGCGGCATTTCACCGTGATCGGCGTGCCCTCGGCAGCGTCATCGCCGTGGACGTAGGCCAGCGCGATATGGGTCTTGAGGGTCGGCGACCAGAGGACCGAGGTGACGTGGCCGACGGGGATGTCATCCTTCAGCACCAGGCAGCTTTCGCCCGGCACATCCGCACCGTCGAAGGTCAGCCCTACCAGCTTGCGCGGCAGCCCCTTGTTGCGGCGCATCTCAATGGCGCGCTTGCCGGTAAAGAACGGTTTGGTCTTGGACACCGCCCAGCCAAAGCCCAGCTCATCCGGGGAAGTCAGCGCGTCGGTGTCCTGGCCGATCAGGATGTGGCCTTTTTCCAGACGCAGGATCCGGCTGGCCTCCAGCCCGTAGGGCCGCAGCCCGTGGGCTTCGCCGGCTTGCATCACCGCGTCCCAGAGGGGCTTGGCATAGGTCGAGGGGCAGTGCAGTTCATAGCTCAGTTCGCCGGTGAAACCGATCCGCATGACGCGGACCGGGACACCCGCCACAGTGCCCTTGCGCCCGTCGAGATAGGCAAAGCCGTCGCGGGAGAAGTCGATATCGCTCTCCAGCGCTTCCACCACAGCGCGGGCCTTGGGGCCGGTGATGTTGAGGCCGCTGAAGGCGGAAGTCACGTTCAGCACATCCACATCCAGCCGCCACTGGGCGTTCCAGAACAGCATGTCGGAATAGACCCGCGCCACAGCGCCGGTGGTGGCGGTGACGTAATAGAGGTCCTCGGCCAGCCGGTAGGCAACCCCGTCGTCGATCACCGTGCCCATCTCGTTGGTCATCAGGCAATAGCGGCAGCGGCCCACAGGCTGTTTCTTGTAGGCCATTGTGTAGATGCGGTTGAGGAACTCGCCTGCGTCGGGGCCGCGCACTTCCAGCCCGCCCAATGTGGAGACATCCAGTACGCCAACGCCATTGCGGACGGCGTGGACTTCCTCTTCGATCAGCCATTTGGCGTCTGCCTTCGGCCCATAGAAATAGGGGCGGCGCCAGGCGCCGACCGGGCGCATGTCGGCGCCAAGGCGGATGTGCTCCTGATGCAGGGCAGAACGGCGCTCGGCCGGGTGGTGGTGGCCCGACAGCACGCCCAGCGTTTCCGGCGCAAACGGAGGCCGGGCAGTGGTGACGCCGACCTCGGCCACCTTGCGGTTGGTTGCCTTGGCCACGGTGCGGGCGGTTGCCAGCACCGAGTGGCGGCCCTGCGAGGGACCCATGCCGACGGTGGAGAAACGCTTGACCAGCTCCAGCTCGCTGTAGCCTTCCTTGACCGCGTTCTGCAGATCTTTGACCTGCAAGTCCTCGTCGCGATCAATGAAGTCCTTGCCCTTGGGATGGGCGTTGATGGGGAGTTCGAAGTTGGCGAGCGCCGCTTCGCTGTCCGGGATGGGGGCGATTTCGCGGTTGTCCTTGCCGAGGCGGGCCAGCGCTGTTTGGGCTGCGGCCTGGGCGCTGGCGGTTACCGCGCCGGCGCCGAACAGGCCGGTGACGCCGCCAGCTGCACCGATTGGGGCATCGGGCAGGGTCAGTGAGAACTGCGCGGTGTCCTCGTTATAGCCGAGCTTGGCGCCGGCGTGGCAGGGCAGCTGCCACATCGGAGCATAGCCTACGGAGACGACGGCGAGGTCGCACGCTGTCCATTCGCCGGCCACTTTGACCGCAGAGACATGGGATTTGCCGCGGGCCTCTTCGAAAGCGCCTTGGACAATGCGGACGCCTTTGGCGCGGAGTTCGCCGACCAGCTTTCCGCCGCTGCCGCCGGGGCGCGGATCGGCGAGCACGGCGATGTCTACGCCGGCGTCCAGCAGGTCCAGTGCCACGCGGTAGCCGTCGGGATTGGCGGCCATCACTGCGGCGCGGCTGCCGGGATTGACCGCATAGTGCCGCATCAGCCGCTGCACGGCAGAGCCGAGCATCACGCCGGGCAGGTCATTGTTGCGGAAGATCGCGGGCTGTTCGATGCAGCCGGTGGCCAGGATCACCTCGCGCGCGCGGGTCTTGAACAGCTTGCGCCCCTGGATCAGCGGCAGCCAGTTGTCCTCAAACCAGCCATTGACGGTGGTTCCGGTCATCAGGCGTAGGTTGGGGAGATGGCCCGCCTGATCCAGCAGATCCTGCAGCAGCGCACCATCGCCACGCCGGTAGGTCAGGGCGCCGCCGAGTTCAGGCTCCATCTCGGCCAGGATCACGTCGGCGCCGCCTTCAGCGGCCTCGATCGCGGCGGTCAGGCCGGCATGGCCGCCGCCCGCCACCAGCACGTCGCAGTAGAGGTTGGCCTTCTCGTAGTCCTGATGCGGCGCGTTCAGGTCGATGACGCCGAGGCCCGCCTTCTTGCGGATCAGCGGCTCCCACAGTTTCAGCCAGCTGGAGCGGGAAGGCCCCATGAAGGTGCGGTAGTAGAAGCCGACCGGCATGAAGCGGCCGAGCTTGTCCATGAAGGCGTCGCGGTCGTTCTCCAGCGAGCCGTTGACGTTCTGGGCGGTGACCTGCAGGCCGTCTGAGATCGGGGTGAGGTCGGCCTGGGCGTTGGGGTCGGAGGGCAGCTGCACCAGCGTGTCGGCCTCGGCGCCTGCCATCGACATCAGCCCGCGCGGGCGGTGGTACTTGAACGAGCGCGACAGCATCCACTGGCCGCCTGCTGCCAGGGCGGAGGCGATGACGTCGCCTTCGAAACCTTCGAAAGGCTTGTTCTCAAAGGAGAACCGCAGGGTTTTGGCGCGGTTGATCCGGGAGCCGTAAGGGGCGGGGAGGCGGGTCATTGGGCGGCCTCCAGCTCAGCCGGGTCGAAAGTGCGGATCACTTCGTTGGTGGTGGCGTTGCGTTCGGCCAGGAAGAAGTAGTTGGACGGCACATGGCGCCACCATTCGACGATCACACCACGTGTGTTGTCGGCGCGGAACAAGTGGCGGGCCCAGTCCTGGTCGGAGGTGGTCTCCGGATCGGGGTTTGCCTTCAGCGGCCCGAAGCTTTGAAATTCGTTGATGTTGCGGGGCCCGTTCATCGGGCAGGTCAGGATCTTCATATCAGTGACTCGCAGCCGTGGCGCCCATTTCGTTGAGCAGATCGAAACTGGCAAAGCGTTCCATGGTGAAGGGTTCGAGGATCGGCGCGACCTTCTGATTGGCGATGGTCTGGGCCATGTATTTGCCGGCCACCGGCGTGGCCTTGAACCCCCAGGTGCCCCAGCCGCAGTCGAGCCAGAGATTTTTGAGCGGGCTCGCCCCCATGATTGGCGAATAGTCCGGCGTCATGTCGGTGATGCCGGCCCATTGGCGCAGCAGCCGCACCCCGTGCAGGAATGGGAACAGATGGGTGGCGCCCTCGGCCAGATGTTCCTTCATGTCGAGCGTCGAACGGGTGGAATAGAGCTGGTATGGATCCGAGCCGCCGCCGATCACGATCTCGCCGCGCGAGGACTGCACCAGATAGGTGTGCAGGGAGACGGAGCTGACCAGCGTGTGCAGCCAGGGTTTCAGCGGCTGGGTGACCATCGCCTGCAGCGGGAAGCAGCGGATCGGCAGCTCGACACCGGCTTTCAGGGCCATGTCATAGTTCATACCGCCAACAGCGATCATCACCTGACCTGCGCTGATGGTGCCGCGGTTGGTGCGCACCTTAGTGATGTTTCCGGCCTCAACGTCGAAACCCTCGACCTCAGTGCGCTGGTGGATCTCGACGCCCCGGCGCGCGGCCTGTGCGGCATAGCCCCAGGCCACCGCATCGTGGCGCGCGGTGCCGCCATCGGAGTGCCAGAGGCCGCCGATGATCTCCAGCGGGCCGCCCTCGTCCATGTTCAGATGCGGCGACAGCTCTTTGACCGTCTGGGCGTCGACCACCTCGATGTTGGTGCCTGCATGCTTGCCCATCTCGGCGCGCAAATGGAACGAGCGCAAAGTGGCCTCGGTATGCGCCAGCGTCAACTGGCCGCGCTGGCTGAACATCACGTTGAAGTCCAGCTCCTCGCTCATCTCCTCGTAAAGCCGCACGCCTTCCTTGTAGAAGGCGATACCCTCCTTGGTGATGTAGTTGGAGCGGATGGTGGTGGTGTTGCGGGCGGTGTTGCCGCCGGCCAGGTAACCCTTTTCCAGCACCGCCACATTGGTGATGCCGTGGTATTTCGACAGGTAATGGGCGCAGGCGAGGCCATGGCCGCCGCCGCCGACGATGACCACATCGTAAGAGGGTTTCAGATCGGGGGTCGCCGGAATATCGCCGGTGACCGGGTAGTCCTTGGACAACCCGTATTTCAATAGCCGGAGGGGCATGGCCGGTCCTTCAAATGCCGCGGGTTTGCCCGGGCTTAGTTGGTGTTAGTTGGCAGGCGCGTCGTAGATCAGGCGGCCAAGGTCGGAGAACTTGCTGCCCTCGCGGGTCATGCCCAGCACCGCGTCGCGGATTTCGCCGGCGCGCGATTCACCCAGGGACGGCGAGGCGAACTCCATGAATTTCTGGACCACCTGATCGCGGCTCAGCGGCGCCTCGGGGCCGCCGCGGGCATGGACGTCGCCGCTCTCAATTACGCGGCCATCGGTCAGGGTGACCACCACATCGGCCACCCGGCACATCGGGAAGCGCACCGAGTGGCGCGCGGCCTCGGACACCGAAATCCGCTCGTGGATCGAGGCGACCAGCGGATCGGCGAGGCCCTCGCCCGAAATATGCTCAACCCCGATCCGGCCGTATGCCGCCTGGGTCGCCACCGCGAAAGGCAGCGAATACTGCGCCTGGCTGGTGGTGGCGGGGATACCCGGGTAGAGGCAGGCGCTTTCGTGGAAGGTGTTGATGTGGATCTTGGCGATCTGTTCGTGGTTCAGGTTGTTGTCCAGCATCACCTGGCGCACCGCGTCGATCGGGGCATGGGCCCAGCGGCAAATCGGGTAGGGCTTCACATACTGATGCTCCATCTGCCAAAAGTTGCCCAGGTCCTCCCAGTATTCCGCCACACGATCTTCCTCGATGGTGATCGCCGGTGCGCCGGTAAAGCCTTTCTCGGCCAGGATTGCCGCGGACATGCCAACCATCGCGCCCCAGCCGGAGCCGTCGTGCAGCATCGAGGGGTTGGCGATCTCGCGCATCATCTGGCTGCGGGGGCCGTGGTATTCGGCAATCCCCAGCGCCTGGCGCAGCTGATCGCGGCTGAGGCCGCGCATCCGGGCCGCCATGGCGGCGACACCCAGCGCGTTCCAGGCGCCGGAGGTGTGGTAGTCGCTGACGGTGTTGTGCAGCGACAGGGCCGCGCGGCCTGCCAGCTCATACCCCAGCGTGGTGATGGCCAGCGCTTCCGGCCCCGAAAAATCCGGCACGGTTTCCGCCAATGCCGCAATCGCCGGGATCACCACCACGCCGATGTGGCCCTTGGTCGGGTAATAGCCGTCGTGGCCGTCCAGATTGTCGGTGGCGGTGGCCGAGGCATAGGCGGCGCCGGCGACGCTGACCTTGCGGCCGTCGAACATCATCCGCGCAGCCAGGCCTTCCTCGCCGCAGCCGTAAAGCGCCACCGCGGTTTCGCGGGCGATGCGGCCGGCCTCCATCGGGCCTGCACCGATGGTGATGCCGATGGTATCGAGGAACATCAGCGCCGCGGCCTCGCGGGTGGTTTCCGGCAGGTCGCCTGGGGCGAGGTCAAAGGTGAAATCGGCGGCGCGGTCGAAGGTGGCGGTCATGGCGGCTCTCTCGCTGAGGCGTTCGGGGGCAGTTTTCACGCGTCAGGGTAGGGGGAGAGGCCGCAAGTGACACACAAATTAAAGCGGGTCATAGCCTTGGATTATTTCGTGAAAGCGGTGATAGACGTCGTTTTCTGACAATTGCGGGCCGCTAACCATTGGGAATTGCGGGCCAATCCAAAGCATGGGAACATGGCCCCCGAAACCGCTGCCGGATCCATGATGAAGAATCTCCCCCATTTGACCTTTCTCCGTTCGTTTGAGGCCGCCGCGCGGTATCTGAGCTTTACCTCAGCGGCGGATGAGCTGAATTGCACCCAGTCGGCGGTCTCCAACCATGTGCGCAGCCTGGAGGAATTCATCGGCCGGCCGCTGTTTGTGCGCCACCCGCGGTCACTGTCGCTGACCGATGTGGGGGAGGCCTATCTGCCGTCCGTGCGCCATGCGCTGCAGGAGATTGATTCAGCTACGCAGCTGCTGATCTCGCAAAGCCACAAGCGGGAGGTGGTGATCTCCTGCCCGGTCAGCCTGGCGGAGAAATGGCTGATCAATGTGGTTGAAGACTTCACCAAGACCCACCCGGATATCGATCTGACGATTCACAGCACCATCTGGGTGGATGTGGAGACCAATGTTTCGGACATTTCGATCACCATCAACCACGTGGATGACGTGATGGGACCGGCGGTGAAGCTGTGGGACGAGAAGCTGGCGCTGGTGTGCGCGCCGGATTACCAGGTCAGCGGTGAGCCAATGATCCGGCCTGAACAGCTGGCTGATGCCAAGCTGATCCACATCCTGGGGCGCCCGATCTATTGGGAAAAAATCGCCAAACATTATGGACTTACGGGGATTGAGCATAAGGGCGGGCTGCAGACCAACTCCTCTAACATGGGGCTGGAATTTGCGGTGCAATCGCTTGGCTGCGTGGTGCTGCCGAAATCGTTGGTGCGGGCACACGTGGCGGACGGGCGGCTGGTGGAGCCGTTTGATTTCGACCTCGACTGCCCCTGGACCTATTTCGCCACCTTCAAGGACAAGGCCGCCACGCCTTCGGTCAAGCATTTCAAGGCTTGGCTGCTGAAGGCTGCCGCGGAGATGGAACTGTAGCCTTGACGCCGTCAGCAGGGCGGCATTGAAATTTGGCAACTTTGCCCGTATATACGCATATATATACACACGAGGCCTGCCATGATTGAGACCAAGATCAGGAAAGTCGGAAACTCTGCCGTCCTCACGCTGACGACGGAGATGTTGACGATGCTGGACGCAAAGGAAGGCGACACGTTGTTTGTGGTGCGCGGCGATGACGGCAGCCTCAAGGTGATGGCGCATGACCCCTCGGTGGCCGAGGCGCTGGCCGCGGCCGAAATTGTGATGGATGAGAACCGGGATCTGCTGCAGGCGCTGGCGTGAGCCGTTACACATGGGTGCCGCTGGCAGCTGTTACTGTCATACATGACCGCCAGATTGCCCGCCACGGCGGCGCGGCGGGGATGCGTGACAAGGCTTTGCTGGAGATGGGCTGTGCCCGAGCAATGAATTTGGCGGCTTATTCGGATGCCGGGGTTGCCGAGGTGGCCGCGGCCTATGCCTTTGGCATCGCCAAGGCGCATGCCTTTGTCGACGGCAACAAGCGCACCGCCTTTGTGACCGCCGTCACCTTTCTGCGCCTGAACGGCTTCCAGTTCCGTCCAGACCCGGTGGAGGGTGTGCGGATGATGGAAGACCTCGCCACCGGGGATGTGGATGAGGCCAGTTTTGCAGAGTGGCTGACGGCCGGGATGCAGCCGGTCTGATTTCCCACCAGTTCTGCAATAGAGAAAGCCGCCCCGAAGGGCGGCTTTCTTGTCCCGGATCAAGCCCGCAGACGTGCGCCCGAAGGGTCAAAGGCAGCGGTTTCCAGAATGCGCGCCTTGTGCGGCTTGCCCAGGATGTAGACCTCAACGTCATCGCCCGGCTTGGCATTTTCGGGGTTGGCGTATCCCAGCGCCAACGACTTGCCGACCGAATAGCCATAGGCGCCCGAGGTGACCCGGCCCACCGGCTTGCCGTCCGGGGTGAAGACCGGCTCGCCGCCCGACGCATCGGCGTTGTTCACCGCGTCGATCTCGAATCCGACCAGCACTTCGCGCGGGGCGTTGTCTTTGACCTTCAGATAGGCGTCTTTGTTGAGGAAGTCCTTGTCCAACTTGACCAGCCCGGCCAGGCCCACTTCCTGCGGCCAGTATTCCTGGCTGTACTCGCGGCCCCAGGAGCCATAGCCCTTTTCGATCCGCAGCGAGCCAAGTGCACGGCCGCCAACCGGGCCGCCGTCGAACTCTGCCGCAGCTGCCAGCAGCGCGGAATACAGCTTGACCTGGTCTTCTTCGGCGCAGTGCAGCTCCCAGCCCAGGTCGCCGGTGAAGGAGACGCGGATCGCCAAGCATTCCACGCCTGCCACCTCGATGGTGCGCGAGCGCATGAAGCGGAAGGCCTCGTTCGACAGATCCGCATTGGTCATCCGCTGCAGCATGTCGCGCGATTTCGGACCGGCCACGTTGAAGCCTGCGATGCGGTTGGTGGCGACCTCAAAGGTGGTACCTTCGGGCAGTTCCACCATATTGAAGAAACGCTGGTGATAGCGCTCCGCCATGCCGGAGCCGACCATCATGTACTCATCATCTGCGACCTTGGTGATGGTAAAGTCACCAGCCACACCGCCGCGCACGGAAATCAGCGGGGTCAGGCAGCTGCGGCCCACCTCGGTCGGCACCTTGTTCGCCACCAGCTGGTCCAGCCAGTTATAGGCGCCCGGGCCTTTGATGACGTAATTGGCAAAGTTCGAGATGTCGATGACGCCGACGTTTTCGCGCAGTATGTTCACTTCGCGGCCAACCGGCTCCCACCAGTTCTGGCGGGTGAAGCTGTTGGTGTCGGTGGTGCCGGGCACGCCGGAGAACCACAGGGGATGCTCCCAGCCGCAGTTGAGGCCAAAGACGCAGCCCATTTCCTTTTGCATTTCGTACGCGGGGCGCACACGGGCAGGGCGGCCGGCGCTGCGTTCCTCGTTCGGGAAATGGATGGCAAAGCGGTGCGCGTACTGGTCCTCGACCCGGGCCTTGGTGAACTTCTTGTCGGCCCAGTCGCCAAAGCGTGCCAGATCCCAGGCGAACATGTCGTATTGCGGCTCGCCCTCGATCATCCACTGCGCGGCCAGCAGGCCCAACCCGCCGGACTGCGAGAAGCCGGGGATGATGCCGGTGCAGCAGAAGTAGTTTTTCAGCTCCGGCACCGGGCCCCAGATGGCGTTCGAATCCGGCGACCAGATCATCGGGCCGTTGATGACGCGCTTGACGCCTGCGGTCTCTGCGCAAGGAACCCGCTCGGTGGCACGGATCACGTTTTCCATGATCCGGTCCAGATCGTCGGGGAACAGCTCATGCGCGAAGTCCAGCGGAGTGCCCTCTTCGGCCCAGAACCGCATGTCCTTCTCATAGGCGCCGATCAGGAAGCCATTGCCCTCCTGGCGGAAGTAGTATTCGCCGTCGCGGTCGGCGATCGAGGGCAGGCGGCGGCCCAAGTTGGCGACTTCGTCGATGGTTTCAGTCACGAAATACTGGTGCTCGGTCGGCTGCAGCGGCAGGGTGAGGCCCGCCATGGCCGCCACTTCGCGGCCCCAGAGACCGCCTGCGTTCACCACCCATTGCGTATGGATGTCGCCTTTTTCGGTCTTCACGATCCAGGAGCCGTCGGGCTGCTGCTCGGTGCCGATTACCGGGCAGAACCGTTCGACCTGGGCACCCATGGCGCGGGCGCCCGCGGCATAGGCCATGGTCACGCCCGAGGGGTCGACGTTGCCGCCGTCGGGTTCATACATGATGCAGCGGATGTCGTCGAACTGCGCCAGCGGGTGCAGTTCCTTGGCCTGTTCGCGGCTCACCTCGTGGAAGTTCAGGCCATAGTATTTCGCCTTGGCCTCCTGCAGGCGCAGCTGGTGCTCGCGCTCTTCGGTTTTGGCAAGATACAGGGAGCCGGGCTGGAACACGCCGCAGCCTTGGCCGGTTTCCTTCTCCAGCTCCTTATAGAGGTTCATCGTGTAGTGCTGGATGCGGGTCACGTTGTTGTTGTCGTGCAGCCCGTGGATGTTGGCCGCCGCGTGCCAGGTGGAGCCGGCTGTCAGCTCGTCGCGCTCCAGCAGAACCACGTCGGTCCAGCCAAGCTTGGCCAGGTGGTAGAGGATCGAACAGCCAACCAGTCCGCCGCCGATAACAACTGCCTGTGCATGGGTTTTCATGCGTCATGTTCCCTTGCCTGCGTGCCAGAAACGGCACCCCCTGCAGGCTAGGGAGGGCCGTCAATTCCTTCTTGGCGACCCTAGCGGCGGCAACCTCAGATGACCCGTGAAGAATTCAAACCCATTGCCCCCGGATTTTCTTGGTCATCGAACAGATGCAATTGAAGAAGACCGCCAGCCCCTGATCAGTTGTTGTCGGACCTATGAAATAACTGCCATTTATGGGGGTTTTCTGCCAGTCCGACACTAGGTTATTTGCCACCGGCCGGTCTTCGATCGGTGGTTTTGTTTTAATTCAATGGCTTAAGCGAAATTCGCCAATTACCTGTTGCGGGGGCACGTGTCCCCCTTGAAGATCAGCTCCAACTGTTGACTGAAATGGTCGTATTGAGCAGGTCTGAATCTCAAACCTGGCCAGGTTCTTTCCTTCATTTTCCTGAACGAAAGATGTGCAATCGGGATCCAGACGGCGCGGCGCGCCGGGAAAGGGCCAGCTATGTCCAAGATCAAGTTCATCGAAGCAGAGTTCCACAATGCCGACAAGGACCGGCGGGCAATACGGCAGCGCTTGCAACGGTTCTTGACGGTGCGCCGCGCTCTCGAACGCGGCATTGTGCCTCCGGACCCTGAGGATCGTGACGACCGCCTTCGGTGGGAAAACGAACTGATGCAGGTTGGTCTCGGACGCGAAGATCAGGACCGCGTGGACCGCGGGGTAAGCCGGCTGGCGGAACGGCGGGCTGCGGCCGTCGGCTTCTCCCATCTTAATCACGATAAGAGGAGGGCGCTGGCGGTGCTGCGCGACGGCGTAAACCTGATCTGAATACGGACCGAACATCAAGCGGATGAAATCGCAGCGGGGATACATGCAGATATGCCCTGGATGGCCCCTGCAACAGATCTTCTTTGGAAGCCGATGCGGCGTTCGATCCGAAATGGGGACGCAGCCTTCCGCCTGCCTCCTGTGCTGCTGGACGGTCCTCCGGGGATCGGAAAAAGCATGTGGGCCCGCCAGTTGAGCACAGCGCTTGGAGTGCCGCGTTGCGGTGTCGAGGCGATGACGGAGCAGGCATCGTTCGGAATTGTGGGTTCTCAGCGCGGCCGGCCCGGCATAATTTCCTGCTGTGCTTTCATGATACTGGGTATTGGGGAAGCTGCGGGAAAGTGTCTGATTGCGGAAAGGACCGGCGAAGCTGTTCTGGAAACGGTTTCCGTGCCGGGTGAGGCCAAGCAGTGGATCACGCCCGAAGCCATGGGCTGCTTCCGCAGCAAGTACGTGATCTTCAAGGATCTTCTGATCGTGGCGAAATGCAAGGAAAGGCAGTTGAAACGATTGCCGGCTGTTCAGGAAGGGAAGCCGGCTTTCGACCCAAGGACTCTGGGTGCGTTTCTTTACCGAAGGGCTGACTTGCCGGACTCCTTGGAAATCTGACCGCCCAACGAATGCACTATCCAGATTGCCGCCTTCGGGTGGCACTTTTTTGGAACATTCGATGGCAGGTAATCCCGTGGAAAATGGCAAAAAGGCCGCCCCGGTTGGTTTTGCGCAGATGCGGGGCGTTTGAAAACACCGGCTTACACGGCGGGCACTGGCCTCAATGGCATTATCCCAGTGGCCACGGCCTCAGTTGAACCGGCCGTCCATAAATGAAGTTAAGAAAAACTACCTGCAATCAAAGGTTGCCAAACTTCTGACAGATTCCCACAGTAGCTCGGCGTGATAAAACATTGATAAACAGGAAATTTCGCCGTGGCAGATACAGGTATTTCCAAAAAAGACACTTCTCTTCTGGCCGGGCCGGACAGTTCCGGCTCGCTCAGGGCGGGAGAGGCTGCACCAGTCATCTCGCAGGTTCAGAAAGAATTTGGTGTTCATCCGCTGCGCCAGATGCGGGACATCATCACCGGCCGCATGAGCGCGCGCAGAATTGGTTCAAACGAATACTATAACTTGCGCCTGTTCAACCCTGAGCTTTCCCCGGCAGAGAAGGCCGGATTTCTGGGGCAGGGGGCAACCAATGCCATGAATGCGGGGATGAATCCGCTGGAGCTGGTGCCGGCAGCCTATTTCATCAAGAACAAGCTGCTTTATTCGGCCTTGCTGTCCAAACTGGAAATCCCAACAACCGCGACGCAGGCAGTGTTCAGCAAATCTATCTATGCCGGCAACCTGCCAACGCTGCGCAGCAGGGCAGAGCTGGAAGCGTTCCTGCAGGACCCGTCCAGGTATCCGCTCTTCGGCAAGCCGTTCAACGGATCCCTGTCCGTCGGGTCCGTGCGCATCGAATCTCTGGAAGACGGCCATTTGAAGCTCTCCAACGGGCGGCGCCTCAAAATTGAAGACTTCGCAAAGGAAGTTGCGGAGAAGTATCCGAATGGCTTTTTGCTGCAAAGTGCGCTCATGCCGCACCCGGAGGTTGCTGCCATTGCGGGGCTTGCCACGGCATGTGTCCGGGTCGTCAGCGTGAATGACGGCAGCGCGATCCGCCCGGTTTATGCGGTATGGAAACTGCCGGCGCCAAACGCCATGTCCGACAATTTCTGGCAAAAAGGCAGCCTGATCGCCTCGCTGGACCTGGAGAGCGGTACCGTGCGCGCCTGCCGCCGGGGAACCGGGATGGCAACCGAGTGGCTGACGCATCACCCCGAAACACAAGCTGAAATAGTTGGGAAGACCTTGCCCATGTGGCCGGAAACACTGGAGCTTGCCCGCAATGCGCATCTAGTCTTTCCAGAGTTCGGCGTCTGCGGGTTTGACATCGCGCTTACACCGGAAGGCCCGGTCATTGTCGAATGCAACGATAATCCGGCGCATATGCTGTATCAGCTGGCGTCGCAAACCGGGATCCGGTCGGATGAGCTGGCCCCGGTCTGGGACAAAGTGGCCGCGCGCCAGCGGGCAAGGCTTGAGCAGCACAAGGCCGCGCGCAAGAAATCGGCAAAGAAGCGCGGTGTGCGCGCCTGAAAGCTTCAATAATTTTTAGCGGAGAAACAGCCTATGTCACGTGGCATCGTTAAACTCATCGTCGCTCTGGTTTTCGGAGTGCTCGGGTTCCTTCCGGTGATTGGAATTGTGTTCTATGGCCTTGCGGCGCTCTGGACGGTCTGGGGTGTCTGCCTGATAGGTTCCAGCATTGCCTCGGCGTTTTCGCGGGACGGCGGGAAGGCCGTCTGACAACCAGGTCACAGCCGGTGCCAGCGGCAGCTTTCGCCGCGGGCAAGGGCAAGAACGCTCTGTTCGCGAAGTGAAGCGGGCATTTGTACCAGGCCGCTTACGGACCAGATTGCCGCCCGGGGGCGGCAATCCTTTGCAACGGCCGTTGGCCTTGGCCCGCGCTTTCCGGCGCGGCCGGATATTGCCGCGTCAGCCGGTGATTTCTTTCATCACGCCCAGGAACTTCGCCACTTCGCCGATGCTGTTGTAGTGGCACATGGAGACACGGACGCAGCTGTCCATGCCCAGGGGCGTCAGGATATTGCCGGAGTAGTGATCCGCCTTGCGCAGATGGGTGCGGATGCCCTGTTCGTTCAGGCGTTTCACCACATCCACCGAGGGCACCCCTTCGACTGTCAGTGACACCAGGCCCTCGCGCGCGGGGTTGTCCGCGCCGCCCAGGATGGTGACACCCTCCATTTCCGAGAGGCCGGGCAGGTTGCCGGTGCCGTGGATCATCGCATCGGTCAGGGCCTTTTCATGCGCGTGGATCGCCTCGCCCGCCGCCACGAATTTTTCACGCCGGTCCGTGGCACCGCTGACCTCGCCGCCGAGCCACTCCAGGTAATCGGCCACATCCGACAGGGTGGCATAGCTGCCGGTGTCGCGGGTGCCCATTTCCCAGTTGTCCTCCGGCCCGTCGATCAGTGCGTTATGCGGCACATGAGTCAGCCGGTCCGAGATCCAGGCCAGCCCGTAGCCATGGCGCGAAAACATCTTGTAGGGGGAGATCACATAGCCGTCGACGCCGTATGCGGTCAGGTCGATGCGGCCATGGGCGGCGTGCTGGATGCCGTCGACGATGATCAGGCAGTCCGGCGCCACTTCGCGGATGGCGGCGGCGCAGGCGGCCAGATCGACGCCCATGCCGGTCACCGGCGAGGTGTGGACGATGGTGGCTACCACTGTGTCAGGGGTGACTGCCTTGGCATAGGCGTCAGCGGTGAGAGTGCCGCTGGCGTCGTCATGTTCGATCAGCACATGCTTCTGCCGCGCCACGCCGGCCCAGCGGGCGCAAGCGGAGCGGGTGGCCGGATGCTCCAGCGTCGAGCCCAGCACGGTGCCGCCTTCGCCCCTGCCGAGGCAAGCGTTCATGATCAGGCGGAACAACAGCTCGGTGCCGCTTTCGCCGGCAAAAAACTGTCCGCCCGGCGCATTCATGAAGACGCGCATGTCGTCCTTGGCCTTGGTGATCACCCGCACCAGTTCGTGGCTGCCCGGGTTGTCGCGGCCCTGGTTGTCGGCGATGGCAGCGTATTGCGCTGATGTCTCCACCACCGATTTCAGCGTCAGCGCGCCGCCGGCGTTTTCAAAGAAGATGCGGCTGCCTTGCTGCGGGCAAGTGTCGACCTGGGCAAAACGGTCCCGGATTTGGTCTAGCAGAGTGTCGGTGATCTGGCTCATGATGGTCCTATCAGGCGGAATTAGCGTTTCCGCGCCAGATTAAGGGCCAGAGCCGCGCATCACATGCAAAAGATTTGGGGGCTCAGAGCCGGAAATCTCTGTGGCAGTCAGCACCGCCCGGAAAGACTTCCATAAAGAGACGGCCCGCCCGGCTGCAGGCCGGGCGCTGCTCTCAGCGTTTCAGGTGATGAAGCCGCCAAACGGCGCGCGCAAAGCCGCCCTGTGCACCATCTCCGACAGGGTGACGATGTCAAACACCGGCCGGTTCAGCTCCGCCTGCAGCGCATGGGCATAAGGCGGCAGGTCGGTGCATTCCAGCACGATCGGGCCGATCTCCGGGTTGCGGGCGATCATGCCCTTGGCCGCGGCCAGCAGCTCCGCCTCGACCTTGGCCAGATCCATCGCGGTGCGCTCATTGCGCAGGATCACGGTGGAAAACTCCTCCGCATCGTCCAGCCCCTGCACCACAATCGGGGTGTGTTCGGCGCCGACACCCTTCAAATGCGCCTCGGTCAGGCTGCCGGCGGAGGCGGTGATCACCCCCACCGTCCGCCCGGTCATCTGATGCGCCAGCGGCACCTGGATCAGCGAGGAGACAAACACGGGCACATTCACCGCCGCTGCGATCTCCCGTTGGAAAATCGCCAGAAACCCGCAGGATCCGGTGATCGCCCGCACCCCCTTGGCCTCCAGCCGCCTGGCGGCGTCGATCAGCCGCTCCTTCATCTCGCCGGTCGGGTTGGCCAGCAGTTTCGGCACGGTGATCCCGTCCAGCATTTCATAAAGCGTGGTGAACGCCAGGCTGGAGGGGTTCTTGATATGGCCGGGGGGTTTGGGGAAATAGCTTTCCAGCGCCAGCACGCCGATGGAGACGCCGCAGATATTCTGCCCGCCGGGATGGATGGTCATGTCTTGATCCTTTCATACCGCCGCGCGCGGAATGGCGCGAGGTCTTCGTTCATCGGGGTTTGGCTCACGATATCCGCCACCAGCCGCCCGGTTTTCGGCGCCATCATCAGCCCGTAGTGGCTGTGGCCAAAGGCGGCGATCAGGTCGGGGAAGCCCTCGACCTCGCCAATGCAGGGCAGGCTGTCGGGCAGGCTGGGGCGCTGGCCGGACCAGGTGTCCATGTCGGCAGCCTGCAGGTCCGGCAGCAGCGCCTTGGCCAGCTCCACCAGCCCGTCGAGGCGTTTCTGATTGAGCGGCTGATCAAGGCCCGCGAATTCCGCGGTACCGGCCACCCGCAAGCCTTCCTCCATTGAGGAGGCCACGAATTTCATGTCCATATCCATGATCGAGTTGTTCAGCGCGACGCCAGGGGAACGGAACGATACATGGTAGCCGCGCTCCAATTCCATCGGGATTTTGATGCCCAGCGGCTTCAGCAATTCACCTGACCACACACCCATCGCCAACACCAGCTTGGGCGTCCAGTCCTGGCCTGCTTCGGTGGTATAGGACCAGCCGCCGGTCTCAGACGGCAGGATGCCCCGCACGGTCTGGGCCAGGATCTCGCCGCCCATGGATTGGAACTTCTCCGCCAGCACGGTGCAGATACGGCCCGGAGAAGTTGCCCGCGCCTGGCCCTTGATCAGGATTGCGGCCTGGAACTCCTGCGTCAGCGCCGGTTCCAGATCGCGCAGCTCGGCCGCGCCGACCCGCTCCAGCTCAGCACCGCGCTCACGGCGCATCCGGTAGTCGACGGAACCCAGGTCGGCGGCGTCCGCATTGCGGAAGGCATGGACGTAATAGCTGTCTTGCACCAGATCCTCGTGGCCAGTGCCCGCCAAATGCAGCCGGTACATTTCCACGCAGTTGCGGTTCAGCGTGTCCATCGCGTCAGAGATCTGCTGGATCCGCCCCTCGCGCCCTTCGGACAGGAACCGCAGCCCCCAGGGCGCGACCTTGGGCAGGTAGCCGGGCTTCACCGAGACCGGCCCCAGCGGGTCCAGCAGCCAGCCCGGCACTTTCTTCCACAGCCCCGGCATCGACTGCGGCACCACCGACCAGGGGGAGATGATGCCCGCGTTGCCGTAAGAGGTCGCCTGTCCCGGTGCATCCCGGTCAATCAGCCGGACCCGCAGCCCCCGCTCGGCCAATGACAAGGCCGAGCAGATGCCGACGATCCCGGCCCCCAGGACCGTTACGTCAGGGGTGGAGTGCCTATCGGCGGAGGCCGGGCCGCTCATTGAGCGGCCTCAGCCTGAAGTTTGCGCTGCTGGCCCAGCTGTTGCACCAGCGCAGGCGCCATGATCACCAGTGCCGCGATGTCAGAGCCGCCCGACGGTGCCACCAGCAGGAGCCCGCCAATGGCCATCAGCAGCCGCCAGATGCCGCTGAGCGGTGCCAGGAAATAGGCCGACACAGCCGTGGCAATCGCAAACACACCCAAGGCGCAGGTGCCAGTCACCTGGATGAAGCCGGCCCAGGTGAAATACTCCGGCAGCACGATCAGCATCACCGGCGCATAGACAAACACCATCGGCACCATCAGCTTGCCCAGACCCAGGGTGAAGGCATTGAGGCCGGTGCGGAACGGGTTGGAGCCCGCAATCCCCGCCGCCGCATAGGCCGAGGCGCAAACCGGGGGGGTGATTTCGGAAATCACACCGTAGTAGAGCACGAACATATGCGTCGCCAGCGGCGGCACGCCCAGCTGGCTGAGGGCCGGCGTCGCAACCGCCACCAGCATGATGTAAAGCGCGGTGGTCGGCAGGCCGGCCCCCATCAGGATACAGGCCATGGCGATCAGCACCAGCGACAGGAACTGCTGGATCGACGGCTGGCTGAAGGCCTCGATCGAGGTCCAGTCCAGAAACGGTGCCAGAGCAGCCGCCATATCCGCAGCACCTCCGGTGACCATGAAGCCGAGGCGGAAGCCGACGCCGGTGGTGTTGATGACACCCACCACGATGCCGACCGCAGCCGATGCCGCGCCCACGGCCAGCGCATACTGCACGCCGACGTGGAAGCTGTCGAACAGGTCGCGGAACTTCTGCCGCTCGTTGCGGTGCAGACAGGCGAGGATGGTCAGCGCTGCCAGCATCCCGGCCATGACGGGGCTGTAGCCTTCACCGGAATAGGGCGAAGCCTTCCACAATATGAACCCGAGCAAAGCAAAGGGGATCAGCATGGTCGCGGGCTTGTTGAAGGCGCAGAAACCGGTGACCACACACAGGCTGAGGCCGATAAACGCTGCCATATTCGGCGAATAGCCTGAGAACAGCACCAAGAGGAGCGCAATCAGCGGAATGATCGTGTACCAGCCATCCTTCCAGACCTGCAGGAACTTGGGCAGCTGGTCCTTGGGGTAGGCGGTCAGGCCCAGCTTTTTGGCGGTGAAATGCACAATCGAGATCACCCCGATGTAGTGCATCATCGCCGGCACAATCGCCGCAATCACGATGGTGGTGTAGGGCACCTCCAGATACTCGGCCATCAGGAAGGACGCGGCGCCCATGATCGGCGGCGTGATCTGGCCGCCTGCCGAGGCCGCTGCCTCAACCCCGCCTGCGAAATGGCCGGGGTAGCCGAGTTTTTTCATGTTGGGGATGGTCAGCGAACCGGTCGAGACCGTGTTGGCAATCGACGAGCCGGAAATGGTGCCGAAAAAGGCCGAGGACACAACCGACACTTTCGCGGGCCCGCCGGTGTAACGGCCGGCCAGCAGCATGGCGTTATCGACAAAGAACTGCCCCAGCCCCATCCGCTGCGCCACCACGCCGAACAGCACAAAGTGGAACACCACGGTGGAGACCACCCACAGCGTCACGCCGAAAATGCCTTCGGAGGGGAAGTACATGTTGTTGACGAACTGCTGCCAATTCACACCCGGATGCTTCAGGATCTGCGCGGGCATATAAGGCCCAAACAGCGCATAGATCATGAACACCAGGATGATCAGCGGCAGCACAAATCCGATGGTGCGCCGGGCGATTTCCAGCACCGTCAGGATCAGCACCGAGCCGAAAAACACGTCGAGGCCGGACGGGTTGCCCTGTCGCAGCGCCTGCTCGGCGATGTCAAAACCGAACATGTCAAAGCCGCGCCAGCTGACCCAGAGGAACAGCGCCGCCGCCATGCTGAGCCCGGTGAGCGCCCAGTCATAGAGCGGCACATTGCCCGGGCGCAGCGGGTTCGGCCCGCGCCATTCCAGGCTGCGCGCCGACTTGATCAGCGGAAAGCCCACAAAGATGAACAGGAACAGCCCTGCAAGGTGAATGCCCATATGCACATGGTCCACCGGCGTGCCGAAACCGGCCGTCCACAGATGGTAAAGGGCAAAAGCGATGGAGGCCCAATAGATGACGCCGGTCAGCTTGGGTCCGTTGTCGCGCGTGTTCAGAGCGGAGTCGTACTGCTTCTCCAGCTCCTCAAGCGCCTTGTTGTCGAGATGCGTGTCCAGGGACATCGGGGTCTCCAGTTCCAGGAGTTTCGCCGGTGCAAGCGCCGTGCATCCGCCGCAGCAACCAAAGGCCAGCAGACAGGGGCACCGGGAGAAAAAAACGGCAGCAAGGCGCACCCTGCTGCCGCAGTTCAGGGGAGGAATTACTTCAGCAGGCCGACTTCGCGGTAAAAGCGCTCCGCACCCGGGTGCAGCGGCACACCGATGCCCTCGATACCGTCCAGTGCGGTCTCCAGGGTGATCGCCTTGCCTTTCGGGTGGCCGTTGTCCAGCAGCTTGCGCGCGGTGTCGGACCACATCGCCTTGGTGATCTCATAGATCAGCTCTTCGGACATATTGGCATTGGTGACCAGCATGCCGGAAACCGCCACTGTGTTCACGTCATAGTCCACACCCGGATAGGTGCCCGCCGGAATGGTCGAGGGGATGTAGTAAGGCACGGTGGTGTTGGCCTGCTTGATCTCGTCCTCGGACCAGTTGTGCAGCTCCATCCCCTTGGTGTTGTCGAGTTGGATCATCGCCGCGACGGGCGTGCCTGCTGCATAGAAATAGGCGTCCAGCTGACCGTCGGCGATACGCTCGGCGGACTGGGCGTTGTTCAGTTCGGCCTCATCCATGTTGTCGCGGTTGACGCCATGGTCGCCCAGGATCAGTTCAACCGCGATCTGGGTGCCGGAGCCCGCCTGGGCGATACCCACGCGCTTGCCCTTGAGGCTGGCCAGACCGTCCAGCTTGTGGCCCTCGGGCAGCACCAGGTGCAGGTCTTCCGGGTACAGATTGGCAATCACCCGCAGGTCGGGCTTGGCGTTGCCTTCGAACTTGCCCTTGCCGTGATAGGCAAAATGCAGGGTGGCGGCGCCCGACAGGCCCGCTTCCATCTGGCCGTTCTGGATCGCGTTCACATTGTGCGCGGATGCGTTGGTCGACTGTGCCATCGCCACCAGGCCGGGCACGCCGCAGTTGCCGCCCTCACCGCACTCGCGTGAGCCGGGCGGGTTGGAAATCGCGTTGGCGATGATGCCGCCGATCGGGAAATAGGTACCGCCCGCACCGCCGGTGCCGATGCGGAAAAAGGTCATGTCTTGCGCCGCCGCGGCACCGGTCAGCATGGTGCAGGCCAGGGCCGCCCCGGTCAGTTTCGTGAAAAATCCCATTGTCTCTTCCCTTGTCATTGAGGCCGCAGCTTGCCTGCCGCAGCTCACTCCTCCGATCCTTGCATCATGGGAAAGGAAAAGCATAAGTACAAATTTAAAATTATACTGTATGTATAGATTGAATTTATGTTTGTTTTACGCCGGAAAGGGCAACCCTATGAACTCTCATCAGCTTGCGGTGTTTCATGAGGTGATGAAGACCGGCTCGGTCAGCCAGGCGGCACGCAACCTGCACCGCACCCAGCCCGCGATCAGCGCGGCGATAAAGACGCTGGAAGAGGAGCTGGGCCTCACCCTGTTCCTGCGCGAGGGCCGCCGCCTGGTGCCGGTGCCGGAGGCGCAGTACCTGATGGAGGAGGCGACCGAGATCCTGTCGCGGATGGAAACCGCGCAGCAGAACCTGGCCAATATGCGCGACCGGGTGCAGGGCTCGATCCGCATCGTGGCGATGCCGGGGCCCTCGACCTATCTGCTGCCGGAATTCATCAGCCGCTTTGTGGCGGGGAAATCCGAGGTGCGGGTGACGCTGGCGACGCGCTCGTCGCCGCAGGTGCGCAGCCTGGTGGCGGCCAGCAGTTTCGACATCGGCTTCTGCGACATGACCCGGTTCCGCGGCGACCGCAAGCTGTACGCGGCAGAGGAGCTGCCCAGCAACTGCCTGTGCGCGGTGCCCGCCAGCCATCCGCTGGCAGCGCGCGAGATGATCACGGCGGCCGATCTGAACGGCATGCCGATGGGCGCGCTGCAACCCGATCACAACACTTATCAGGCCACCTCGCAGGCGTTCCTGGCTGCAGGCGCCGAGTTCAACCTGCGCTATGACGCGCAGTATTTCCTGCCGCTGTTCCACTTTATCGCCGCAGGCCAGGCCTGCGCCGTGGTGGATGTGCTGAGCGCCGAAAGCTACCGGCGCAGCAACGCGGGCGAAGACCGGATCCGCTTTCTGCCGTTTGAGCCGCAGATCCCCTTTGGCTATTCGATCCTGACCCCCAGCGAGCGCCCGCTGTCGCAGCTGGCCGCCAGTTTTGCCGAGGCCTGGCGGGAGTATGTGCAGGACATCCTGCTGGAGGCCGCCGTGTAGCCGGATTTTGAGAAAATCCGGGGTGCCGCTGCAATCAGGCTTATGGTGCCTGCGGCCGGCCCGCGCCCGCCCGGTCCATCCTTCACCGGCTTGCCCCGGGGATATGCCAGGCAAGTCTTTCCTCTGGCGGGGCGGGCACTTGGCGCCTGATCCGCCCGTTTCCGCAAAGCTTCAAATTTGGTCTTCACATCTATCTACAGAATTGTATACAGTTTGGAGCGCGAATCCCGGGCATCTCCCGGGGCAGGTTTCAAAGAGGCTGGAGGCGGCTCCCATGAACAACAACATGACCAATACGCTGAACGGGGCAGAGGCGATGGTGCGCTCCTTGGAGGCGCATGGCGTCACCCATATCTTTGGCCTCTGCGGCGACACCACGCTGCCGTTTTATGACGCGATGAACCGGCTGGAGCACGGCATCACCCATGTCCTGACCCGCGACGAGCGCAGTGCCGCCTATATGGCCGACGGCTTCTCCCGCGTGACCGGCCGTGTTGGCGTTTGCGAAGGCCCCTCGGGCGGCGGCGCCACCTACATCCTGCCGGGGCTCATTGAGGCCAACGAAAGCTCCTATGCGGTGCTGGCAATCACCACCGACATTTCGGTCGGTTCTTACGGCAAGTACCCGCTGACCGAGGTGAACCAGGAGGTCATGATGGACCCGCTGACCAAGTTCAACACGGTGATCAAACGCGCCGATCACATCCCGCGCATGGTGCGCCAGGCGTTCCGGGCAATGACCACCGGCCGCTCCGGCTCGGCGCATCTGGGCCTGCCCTATGACATCCAGTATGACGCTGTGCCCGCCGATGACATCTGGGGCGATCCCAAGCATCAAAGCTACCCCTCCTACCGCGCCGCCCCCGAACCGGGCGCCGCCGAGGCCGCCGCCGAGGCCATCCTCACCGCCAAATCGCCGCTGATCGTCTGCGGCGGCGGTGTGGTGATTTCCGGCGCCATGGAAGAACTGAGCACGCTTGCGTCGCGCCTCGACATCGCCGTCGGCACCTCGATTTCCGGAAAGGGATCGCTGGCCGACACCCATCCGCAATCGCTGGGCGTGGTCGGCTCCAACGGCGGCACCAATGAGACCTGGGAGATGATGGAGGGTGCCGATCTGGTGGTCTTCATGGGCTGCCGGGCCGGCTCCACCACCACTTCGCGCTGGGAGGCGCCGAAGCCTGGCCAGCGCATCGTGCATTTCGACAATGACCCGATGACCATCGGCGCCAATTACCCGACCGAGGTTGGCGTGGTGGCGGACCTGAAACTGGCCCTGCAGGCGGTGAACGCCTATCTGGACAGCCGCGAGGGCGATGCGCCCACATTCGGCGGAGCTGCTAAAATTGCCGACATCAAGCAGCGCAAGTTCGCCAAATTCGAGGAACTGGCAAACAGCAAGACCGGCCAGGTGCTGCCCGAGCAGATCATCCACGCGCTGAACCAGAACCTGCCGGAGGACGCCATCGTGGTCTCCGACCCCGGCACCAGCTGCCCCTACTACAATGCTTACTCGCAGCAAAAGCACCCTGGCCGCCAGTATATTACCAACCGCGCCCATGGGGCGTTGGGGTATTCGCTGGCGGCGTCGCTGGGCGCCTGGTTCGGGCGCCCCTCCAGCAAAGTTGTGGGGATGATGGGCGACGGCTCCTTCAACTTCACTTGCGGCGAGCTGGAAACCGTGGTGCGCTGCAACGCACCCATCACCTATGTGGTGTTCTCCAACGCCAACTTCGGCTGGATCAAGGCCAGCCAGCGCGACGACTGCGGCAAGCGCTATTACAACGTCGACTTCAACCGCACCAACCACGCCGCGGTGGCCGAGGCCTTTGGCGTCAAGACTTGGCGGGTGGAGAAGCCGGAGGATCTTGATCAGGCGATCAAGGAAGCCTTTGCCCATGACGGTCCGACCCTGATCGATGTGGTCTGCCAGGCACTGGAGGAGGCCGCTGCCCCAGTGCGCCGCTGGATGGGGTGATCTACTAGCTGTTAGCAAGGTACCGCGAAGGGCCGCATAGACCCGCGGGGTGGCGCAATCGCGCCGCCCCATGGGGGCGGGTTGGCGCGGCCCGGCCTGCAGCCGGGCGGTTCATTTTTCTGAACATGGCAGATTTTCATTTTGATCCGTGACGTTTAACAATCCTGAAACCCCGAATTCAGGAAAGGCGCCCCCGATGGATAGACCCACCGCCCCCAAAGCCGGAGCCATGCTGCACCTGCGCGGCAACACGCTGTCCGAAGGCGAACCCGTCGCGCTGCCGCTGACGCAAAGCTCGATGTATCACCTGCCGGGCGACTGGACCGGCGGCCCCAGCTATGGCCGGGTGGACAATGCGACCTGGGAGCAGCTGGAGCATGTGCTGGCCTATCTGGAAGACGCGCCCACGCTGGCTTTCCCTTCTGGCATGGCGGCAATCTCGGCGTCGCTGTTTGCCACGGTCAAGGCGGGCTCCAAGATCCTGATTCCATCGGACGGCTACTATGTCACCCGGCGCCTCAGCGAGCGGTTCCTGCAGAACCTTGGGGTGGAAGTAGAGCAGCGCCCGACCAATAGCTTCGCCGAAGGCGGGTTTGAGGGCTTTGACGTTGTTTTTGCGGAGACGCCCTCAAACCCGGGGCTGGACCTTTGCGACTTGCGGATGATTGCCGATGCCGTGCATGCGGCGGGCGGCGTCCTGATTGTCGACAACACCACCATGACCCCGCTGGGCCAGCGCCCGCTGGAGCTGGGTGCGGATGTGGTGGTCGCCTCGGACACCAAGGCGCCGGGCGGGCATTCGGATGTGCTGATGGGGCATCTCGCCACCCGCAACCAGGAGATTCTGCAAGCCGCGCGCGAGTGGCGCCAGTTCGGCGGCGGCATTCCCGGCCCGCAAGAGGCCTGGCTGGCGCACCGGGGCTTGGAGACTTTGGACGTGCGGTTTGACCGGATGTGCTGCACCGCCGAGGTGCTGGCCGCACGGCTGGCCGCGCACCCGCTGGTGCAGCAGGTCCGCTTTCCGGGGCTGGAAACCGATCCCTCGCATGCGCTGGCCAAGCAGCAGATGTCCCGGTTCGGCTTCCTGATCTCGATCACTCTGGACAGTGCCGGGCAAGCAGATGCCTTCATCAACGGCTGCCCGCTGATCCGGGCGGCGACCTCCTTTGGCGGCGTGCATACCTCTGCCGAGCGCCGCGCCCGCTGGGGCGATGCGGTGGCGCCGGGGTTCATCCGCATTTCGGTCGGAACCGAGCCGGCGGAGGAACTGTGGAACGCCATGGCAGCCTCGCTGGACGCACTCGCTGGCTGACCCCCGGTGCTGAATTCTACGGCTGTCCCCGCGGGGACAGTCTAGGATTTTGCCGCCAGCGCCCGTTCATAGGCGCCGCGTTTCTGGCGTTCGTTCTCTTCGGGGGCATTCATCGCATGCAGCTCCTCCAGCCGCAGGCCGATGGTGTCTGGCGCCAGCGAGCCCGCCTTGCGCATGCCCTCGTACCGCGCCTGAACCGCGCGTTTCTTGGTGACCTGATGCGGCTGGGTTGCATCCATATAAGGGATCTCAACCTCCTCCCCCAGTTCCAAAAAGCCGTCCCGCACCGCGGCGCTGATCAGTTCCATCCCGCGCGCGGTGCGGATGATCATCGAATTGGTGCCAGGGTCGGTTTCAGATGCCACCCGGTCCGGCGAGGCTTTCGGCCAGGTGTCGGCCGCGGCAATGTCAGCGCCCTCGCCTATGCCGTCGGGGCAGATCTTACAGCGGAAGGGCAGCGACCAGCTGCTTTCGTCTTCACCCCAGAAGTCCAGGTAGTGGTAGTCGCGCCGCTGCCCGCCGCGGGTTTCGATGGTGGTCGGGCCGGGGCAGCCGCGGCCGCGGTAGCGCAGGGCGGTGACCTCCTGCCGGTCAAAGCCGTTTTCCGACAGGAACCGTCCCATCGCCGCATCCGGCATGAAGCCGCCGCAGACCGGGGTGAGCATATAGCGGATCAGCGCGTTCACCCGGCTGTCCTTATGCGCCAGGTTGCGGATCGCGTTCAGATCGCAGGGCTTGGCTATCACCGCAAAGGGGTCGCCGCGATCCAGCGCCTCGGCCAGACCGGTCAGCGGCGCGGCGGGGCCGTAGCGCGAACCTGCCCCGCTCAGAACTTCGGCCGGCGTGGTGGAGACGGTTGCCTGGCCAAAGGTCGGCTCTTCCTTGGGCGTGTTCACATGCAGGATGAAATTCACCCGCTTCGAGTGCAGCAGATACTGGCCAAGCGCGGTCAGTACCCCGCCGGTGGAGCCTTCGAAGCGCACCTCAGGATCCGCGGCCCAGCCCAGCACCAGGCTGTGGTAGGGCCCCCAGACCAGATCATGATGCGGAGCGGCGCCGGTTTCGGCCGGAGGGAGGCCTTCGCAGCGGGTGCCGGGGCAGGTGGCGTAGACCAGGTCCACGTCCTGCTCTGACAGTTCCCCGCGGATTTGCGGTTGCAGATCGCCCGAGGCGCCCCGGGCCATCTGCAGCTTGTCTGTGCCCAGCAGGGACTGGCAAAGGCCGCAGCCAATGCAAAGCCCGTCCTGCAGGATCCGGTTGAATTGGCTGGCTTGTGTCATGGCTTACCTTTCCTTGCTGGGCGGGAGGATCAGGCCATCTGCGGCACCCGGATGCGGTGCTGATGCATCTTCTCATAGTGCGGCAGCATCCGGCGGTGGACCCGGCGAACGCGCTCCGGGGTGTTCTCGATCTCCACATATTTGCGCACCTGCCGGGTGAGGCCGGTGGACTTCGCCAGGTTGGCATGGAACGAACCGCCGTCCCACCAGCTGTGCGCCGAGGGGTCGCCGCCGGGCTCCCATGTCAGCGCCTCAGGCAAATAGGGGATGCCAACCGCCTCGCAGAAGGCTTCGGTCATCTCTTCGGGGTTCTCCAGCAGGTCGTCGCTGTCCACCACCGGCGGCGGGGTGCCATTGAGGGCGGTCAGCAAGTCAAACAGGGCGCGCTGCTCGGGGAAGCCGACCTCCAGCTCATCGAAGTCCGGCCATTTGTTGTACATCGAGGTGATGGTCTTGGCCGGGTCGCGGATCAGGAAGGCGTGGGTGAAGTGGCTGAGGAACTCAGGATCCCACATGTGGTTGATGTAATGGGGGAAATCCTTGAGGAACACCGGGCCTTTTTCGGCCCGCGCCTTGATGTCCTCCCAGACGCTTTCCAGGGTCAGGCCGGGGGTGGTTTTCTCGCCCTCGGTGTAACGCGGCCACAGCGGGTCCTCGCCCTGATACCAGGCCTCGCCGAAGGGTTCGTGCAGGCAGTCGAGGTCGCCGCGCTGGCGCATCATCCATTCAAAGGCGGTGGAGGTGGAGCGGGGCACAGCCCACAATGCGACAATCTTATGCATCAAGGGATTCCTTATCAGAGAGAAGAGAGCAGGGAGCCCTGCGGGGTTTCGGGCGCCAAGCCCAACGTCTTGAAAATCCGCCAGTACAGCGCGGTGTCATGGCCGATGACCGGCTTGCCGAGGCGCTCCTCCAGCTCTGCCGTGTAATGCACCGGGCGCTGCGCGATGCCGTCAGAGGCGCGGCGGTAGTTGCTCATGCCGTTGATCAGATAGGCGTCGGCCTTGGGGGCCTGTTCGGCGGTGTAGTCGAAGGACTTCCAGATCAGATCCTCATCAAAGCACCAGATGCAATTGTCGACCTCTTCCTGGGTTTCAAACCATCCCTGGTCATAGAAATTGCCGGCCCAGACCACGTCAAACCCGGCCTCTTTCAGGAAGCCGACGGTGCCCTGATACCAGCTGTCCGGGTGGTAGCAGGCGTTCAGGGCGACTTTCTCGACATTCTGGTCGCGCAGGGCCTCGACCATGGCGTAGCCGGCCATGTGAAAGGGGGTTTCATACTTGTCGCTGAGCATTTCGCAGTGCTGGCGGATGCCCTCGACGCCTTTGCCCGAGGCATGCACCCAATTGGAGCCGACCTGGCCGCAGACGTCGGCGCCGTTGTTGGCCATGCATTCGACGAATTCCTCCAACAGGCCGAAATTCTTCTGCCGCTGGTCCAGCTGGTGGGCGTAGTCCGGCACATGCAGCATCCGGCCGTGCACACCGACCGAGCGCGGCGCCATCCGCAGAAAGTCCGAAGGTGCGGCGTCAAAGTCATGCGGCGGGCCGGTGAAACCGACCTGATGCGGGAACAGCTTGTTCTTTGGATTGGCCCAATGGGCGGGCTTTTTATAGTCGGGCATTCCACCTCTCCCTGTTTGCGCTTGGGGGACACGCTGCGGCAGAGGTGTGAGTTTGTCTATTGCTTTCGCGTGCATCCCGGCATAACCATTTTGATATGGCAGTGCGGAGATACAACCTGCCCTCGGTGAATGCGCTGGCGGCCTTTGAGGCGGTGGCGCGGCTGCAGGGGTTTGCGCGGGCGGCAGAGGAGCTGAACACCTCTCAGCCCGCAATCAGCCGCCATATCCGCAATCTGGAGCTGCGGCTGGGGGCGCCCCTGTTCGACCGCAGCGGCGCGCAGATCCGGCTGACGCGGAAAGGCGAGGGGTTCTATGCCTCTGTGGTGCAGTCTCTGGACGGGTTGCAGCGGGCAGCGGGGGAGTTTGCCAAGCCCGAGACCGGGGTGACGATTACCTGCTCTTACTCGGTGTCGCATCTGCTGCTGCTGCCGCGGCACAGCGCGTTGCGTTCGAGCCTGGGGGCGGAGACAGAGCTGCGGTTTGTGACGGCTGAGTACAATCTGACCGGGGCCGCTGTTGATACCGGTGCGGATATTGTCTTTGAGTATTCCCAAGTGCCGCCCGAGCGGGCGCATGTGGTGGTTTGCCCGGAAGAGGTGAAGCCGGTCGGGACGCCAGAGGTGATTGCCCAGGCGGTTGCAGCGCTGGCGGGGCATGGTGCGCCTCCGGGGGTGCTGGGGTTGCGGCAGGAAAACTTTGGCTGGCTGCGCTGGGAGGATTGGCAGGCTGCAAATGCCGGTGCTGCGGGCTGGCCGCAGGCGGAGAGTTTCGACAATTACGTGTTTCTGCTGGAGGCCGCTGCGCAGGGGCGCGGACTGGCGCTGGGGTGGCGCGGTTTTGCCGATCCGTATCTGGAGCGCGGCCAGTTGCAGGAGCTGCCGGGGGAATGGTTCAGCCGGGATACCTGCCTTTATGCGCGGCTGACGCGGTTTGGCGAGCAAAACCCGGCGGCCCGCAAGTGTTTGGCGCTGCTAGAGGATATCCGGCGGCTGGGCGAGTTCAGGTCAGCGCCTGGTAAAGCGAGGTGATCCAGTTGCTGACCGCCTTCACCTCGTCCCGCTGGCCCGCGCGGTCGTTGATCACCATGTAGTGCGAGCGGCGTTTGGGCAGTTTGTATTCTGTCGGAACGATGACCAGCCCCTGTTCGATGTATTGCCGGGCAAAGCTTTCCAGCACCATGGTCACGCCATGGCCGGCCGCCACCGTCTGCAAGGCCAGCAGGGATGAGTTGGCCTTGAGCCAGTCGGTGGTGACCTGCAGGGTCAGCCCGTGCAGGTCAGCAAGGCGGCCCCAGTCGGTTTCCGAACCGATGATTTGCACCACATCGGCGCGGGCCAGGTCCTCAATCGACGGGCTGCCGCCCAGGGCCGAAGCATAGGCCGGGCTGCAAACGGGGATGGCGCTTTCGTGGCCTAGGTGCTGGATCTGTGCCTCCTGCCAGTCGCCGGAGCCGTAGCGGATGTCGATGTCCAGCGCCTCCTCGTCGAATCGGCTGGACCAGACGGTGGAGGAGAGCTGTACGAAGATATTCGGGTGTTCGGCCTGGAAGCGGGGCAATTGCGGTGCAATCACCAGTGCGGCGCAGGAGATGGTGGCGCGCAGGTTTACCACCCGCTTGCGCTTTTTGCTGAACAGCCCGGTAGTGGCGCGCTGCATGTCGTCAAAGGATTTGCGGATCGGCTGGGCATAGGCCTGGCCGGTATCGGTCAGCGCCACGCCGCGGGGCAGGCGTTTGAACAACTGGGTGTTCAGATGCTTTTCCAAGAGCCGGATCTGCTGGCTGATTGCGGCAGGCGTGAGGCTCAGTTCCTCCGCTGCGGCAGAGAAACTGTTGAGCCGCGCGGCGGCTTCAAAGGCCTTGAGCCAGGTGACATGGGGCAGGTCGGTCATGCTTAGATTTAAGCACAGTTTAGCCTTAGGGGTAAAACGCATTGTTTGAGTTGGGCCAAAGGTGCTGTGCATGGTTGGCGGATAGCAAGGAGCGGCTGGGGCATGGCGCAGACATTTGACTTCATTATTGTCGGGGCCGGATCGGCGGGCTGTGTGCTGGCGGACAAGCTGACAGCAAACGGCCGCCACAAGGTGCTGCTGATTGAGGCAGGCGGCACCGACCGGCGGTTTTGGGTCAGGATTCCGGTGGGTTACGGGTTCACTTTCTCGGATCCGGCGGTGAATTGGCGGTATTCCGCGGCGCCGGATCCGGGGCTGAACGGGCGCGAGGCCTATTGGCCGCGGGGCAAGGTTCTGGGCGGCTCAAGCTCGATCAACGCGATGGCCTATGTGCGCGGGCTGCCGCATGATTTTGACGATTGGGAGGCGGCGGGCGCCACCGGCTGGGGCTGGGAGGCCGTGCGGCAGACCTATGAGGCGATGGAGAGCCATGATGAGTGGCAGGGCTCCAGCCGCCGGGTTCGTGGCAGCGGGCCGGTGCGGGTTACCGACCTCAGCGAGCGGATGCACCCCTTTGCGCAGAACTTTCTGGCGGGAGCGCAGGAGATGGGCTGGCCGTTCCTGCAGGACATGAATGCGCCTGCGGATGCAGGTGCCAATACGTTGCCAGGCGAGGGCATGGGGTATGTGCGCAGCACCGTGAAGGACGGGCGGCGCTGGTCCTCTGCGGATGCGTTTTTGCGGCCTGCATTGAGGCGGGGCAACTTGACCGTGGTGAGCGGGGCCTTGGTCGAGAAAGTGCTGACGTCCGGCAAGCGCGCCACCGGCGTCGCCTATAGGGTGAAGGGCCGGCCGCAGCAGGCGATGGCGGCGCGGGAGGTGATCCTGAGCGCAGGCGCCGTGAACTCGCCGCAGTTGCTGCAACTGTCCGGCATCGGGCCGGCGGCGCTGCTGCAGCGGCATGGGATCGAAGTTGCGCATGACTTGCCGCAGGTCGGGCAGGGGCTGCAGGACCATCTGGCGATCTCGCATTTCTTCTGGGCCAATACCGCGACCCTGAACGCGCGGCTGGGCAGCTATGCCGGACAGATGAAGGCGGGGCTGCAATATGTGCTGACCCGCAGGGGGCCGCTGAGCGTGCCGGTGAATCAATGCAGCGGTTTTGTCCGCACCAAGGGCGCGGCGCTGCCGGATGTTCAGGTCTATTGCAACCCGGCGTCTTATTCGACGCAGGCCAGCGGCAAACCGCAGATCGACAAGGATAATGGTTTCCTGCTGTGCGTGCAGCCGAGCCGGCCGACCAGCCGCGGGCAGATCAATATCCAGTCTGCCGATCCTGCCCAGGCGCCGCTGATCGAGCCGAACTCGCTGTCGTCTGAGGCGGACAAGGCGACGGCGGTGCGGGCCAGCCGCCTGCTGCAAGCGCTGGCGCAGACCCCGGCGATCAAGGCCGTCACGCGGGAGCGGCGGGCGCCGGATATCCTGGACATGGACGATGCGGCATTACTGGAGAACTTCCGCGCGCGGGCTGGCACCGTATTCCACCCGACCTGCACCTGCCGGATGGGCAATGACGCGCAGGACTCGGTACTGGATGCGCGGCTGCGGGTGCATGGCATGGGTGGTTTGCGGGTGATTGATGCCTCGGCGTTTCCCAATGTGACCTCGGGCAACACCAACGCGCCCACCATGATGCTGGCACACCGCGCGGCGGATCTGGTGCTGGAAGACAATGAAAACAAGCCCTTGGCGGCGGAATGACAGGGAACGTCAGATGAAACTCGACCGGATTGAAACCTTTGTGTTCGGCAACCCGCCGCCGCGTCATGGCGGCCGGTATTTTATCTTTGTGCGCCTCACCACCGCCTGCGGCGTCACCGGGGTAGGGGAGGTATACAACGCCACTTTCGGCCCGGACCTGTGTTGTGCCATGGCCGAGGAAATGTTTGCCCGCCAGTTCGAAGGCTGCGATCCGCATCATATTGAGAAGCTGTGGCGCAAGTCTTATGGCGCAGGCTATACGCTGCGGCCCGACGTGACGGTGATGGGGGTCCTCAGCGGTCTGGAAATGGCCTGCTGGGACATTATCGGCAAGGCGGCGGGCAAACCGGTTTATGAGCTGATGGGCGGCAAGGTGCATGAGCGGCTGCGGAGCTATACCTATCTGTACCCGCCGGAGGAGGATGTGTATCCGGACCCCGAGACGCCCAATGTCTACAATGATCCGGATATTGCCGCCGAGGTGGCCTTGCAACGGGTGAACGAAGGCTTCACGGCGGTGAAATTCGATCCCGCCGGCCCTTATACGATCTATGACGGGCACCAGCCGCGGATGGAGGATCTGGAGCGCAGCGAAATGTTTGTGAAGCGCATCCGCGAGGCGGTTGGCACCCGAGCGGACCTGTTGTTCGGCACCCATGGGCAGTTCACTGTCTCTGGCGCCAAGCGGATGGCGCGGCGGCTGGAACCCTATGAGCCTTTGTGGTTTGAGGAGCCGACAACACCGGAGAACCCCGCCGATATGGCCGAGGTGGCGCGGTTTACCTCGGTGCCGATCTCGACCGGCGAGCGGCTCTGCACCAAGCATGAGTTTGCCCGGGTGCTGGAGGCCGGCGCGGCCTCGATCCTGCAGATGGACCTGGGGCGGGTCGGCGGTTTGCTGGAAGCCAAGAAGATTGCCAGCATGGCCGAAACACGGCAGGCGCAGATCGCGCCGCATCTCTATTGCGGGCCGGTTGTGGCGGCGGCGAACATCCAGATTTCCGCCTGCAGCCCGAATTTTCTGATCCTGGAGTTGATCGGGACGTTTGAGGGGCCTTACATGTCCTGCCTCAAGTCCTCGATCACCTGGGAGGAAGGGTACGTGATCCCGTCCTGTGAGCCGGGACTGGGCGTGGAGCTGGACGACGCAGCGATTGCCGCCAGCCCCTATTCCGGCAGCAAGCTGCACTTGGATCTGGCGCATGAGGCAGTGGTGCAGTGAGGCCCAGGCGCGTCTGTCACGACGGGGGCGCCGTTGATTTCCGCAGAACCAGCGAGGATTCCAGCAGTGTGGGCTGCGGCACGGTCTGCGTTTCGACCCACTGGGCTATCGCATCCGCCGCGGCCAGTCCCATGCGGGCGACGGGCAGGTGGACGGTGGTCAGCGCCGGATAGATATGGGCAGAGCCGGGCAGATCGTCGAGACCCATGACCGAGATGTCCGAGGGTACGGACAGGCCTCGGCGGTGCAGTTCAGCAAGCACACCTGAGGCCAGCACATCCGAGAGGCAGAGAATGGCAGTCGGGTGTTCCGGCGCCTGCAGGATGGCGCGGGCGGCAGTGCAGCCGCCACTCAGGGAGATGTCAGTTTCGAACAATTGCAGGGCGGCGTTTGATCCGGTCAGCCCGCTGAGACGGGCCTGGGTGCGGTCGTTGTTGAGACAGGGTCCATGCACCACGGCGATCCGGCGGTGGCCGAGGCTGGTTAGATGCGCCAAGGCCAGCGCGGCCGCGGCGGCATTGTCATATCCAATGGTCGGCAGTGCATAGCCTGCATCAAAGTAAGAGGTGGCAATCGCCGGGCGCTGGCTGCGTTCGAGCAGGTCGTAGAGCGCCTGGCCGTGGGTGATGCCGGAGACCACCAGCCCCTCGGCGCCGATGTCGATCAGGGTTTTGGCCTTTTCCGCCTCGATCCGGGGATCGCCTTCGGTGGTGGCGACGACCAGCGACAGGCGGTGGGTGTTCAGCTGGTGCTCCAGCTTGGACAGGAAGCGGGCAAAGATCGCGTTGTCCAGGGTTGGCACCAGGGCGCCGACAAACCGGGTGCGGCCGGTGTTGATGGCGCGCGCCGCGGCGCTTGGCACCCAGCGCAGGCTGGTCATTGCCTCTTCGACCCGCTTGCGGGTCTTTTCCGCCACCGTGTCCGGTGCGTTCATCACCCGGGAGACGGTCGCCACCGACACCCCCGCAGCGCTGGCAACATCCCGTAAATTCGCGCGTTTCTGGCCTGCTGTCCTGCTCATGTCATCCTTGCCTTTCCGGCCGCTCCAGACGGGGCGATAGGAAAGTCTTGACACATGTAACCGGTTTCATCAACTTATGTAACCAGTTACATTTTCAGAATTGGCAAAAGAGATGACCCGTTACACAGTCCTGCGCGGACTAGACAACATCGGATTTGACAGCCCCGGCCGGGCCTTCCCGGGCTTTACCAAGACAGCCCGGGGGACCTCACGGGTGATCGCCCTGCGCGACGGTGCCCGCCAGGAGATGCAGCCGGGCGACCTGCTGTCGGTGGAGATCGCGGACGGGGCAGATGGCGTGCAGATCGCAAGTTTTGATGTCAGCGGTCGGCCGGCACTGGCGGCGCTGGGTCTGCAGGCGGATGCGCGGCTGAAGGTGGCGGGTTGCGACAGTGCGGAGCTGCTGGGCTGGATTGCTGCAAATGGCGGAGCCGCCGGGGATATTCCTGCGGCAAACCTGGCAGCCAACGGCGTGCCGCTGATCCTGAAGGCGGGCAGCGCGGTGTCGGTCTGGGTGTTTCATACCGCCAGCAGCGCGGCCTTGGTGCAAGGCAGCGCACCGGCCAATACCAGGATCACCTGGCAGCCCGCCGAGCGTGCGGCGCCACTGCTGCCCCCGCTCTTGGGCGATACGCGGGATGAGTTCACCGTCAGCCGCGGCACCGGGTTTGCCTATGAGGTGAAACAGGGCGAGATCATCCAGATAATCGACGTGGAGGGTCAGCAGTGCTCCGACTTCACTGCCTTCCGCGCCGAGGGGCTGGACCGGGGCGAGGAGCTGATGATCGACAGCACCGCCACCCGCTCGATGGTGCGGCGGTCCTATCCGGGGCCGGGCTTGCTGGATAAATTCTTTGACCGCGATATGCGCCCCTTGCTGAACGTGGTCCAGGATACCTGCGGGCGGCATGATACCTTTGGCCTTGCTTGCACTGCGCGCGGCTATGAGGAGCGCGGCTTTCCGGGCCATGTGAACTGCTCCGACAACATGTCCCATGCGCTGGCGCCTTACGGCGTGGCGCGGCGGTCGGCCTGGCCGGCGATCAACTTTTTCTGGAACACCTGGGTCGATCCGCATTCGCATCACATCATGACAGAGGAGTCGCATTCGCGCCCCGGCGATTACGTGGCAATGCGGGCGCTGGAGGACCTGGTCTGCGTCTCCACCGCCTGCCCGGACGACATCGACCCGATCAACGGCTGGAACCCGACGGATGTGCATGTGCGCATCTATCGCCCCGAAACACCCCTGCGCCGTGCTGTTGCCTACCGCGAAAAGGAAGACGCTCCGATGTCGATCAGCCAGAACTCCGCCTTTCACGACCGGCTAGAGCCGCTGACCCAGCATTTCGCCCCGGCGCGCGACCTGTGGGCGCCGGTGAGTTTCCCGTCGCATGGCACCACCGGTGAATACTGGGCCTGCCGCAATGCGGTGACGGTGCAGGATATGAGTGGCTTGCGCAAATACGACATTGCCGGCCCCGACGCCGAGGTGCTGCTGCAGCGGGCCACCACCCGCAATGTGGCGAAACTGGCGGTCTGGCGCGGGTCGTACACGCTGATGTGTGATGAGGGTGGCTCGGTGATTGATGACGGCACCCTGTTCCGGCTGGCGCCCGACCTGTTCCGCTGGTGCTGCGGCTCGGAGGAGAGCGGGAGGGTGCTGGAGACGCTGGCGCAGCAGATGGGGCTGCAGGTGCGCATCCACGACATGCGCGGGGCGATGCCAAACCTGGCGATCCAAGGCCCCAAGTCGCGGGACTTGCTGCGCAAAATCGCCTTTACCCAGCCGCATGTGCCGCAGCTGGATCAGCTGAAATGGTTCGGCGTCACTGTGGCGCGGCTGAACGACCGGGAGGGAGCGCCGTTTATGCTGTCGCGCTCCGGCTACACCGGCGAGCTGGGCTATGAGATCTTCTGTTCCAAGGCCGACGCGCTGGCGATCTGGGATGCGGTGATGGAGGCGGGCGAAGAGTTCGGGATCACCCCGATGGGCTCTGCCGCACTGGAGACCATCCGGATCGAGGCCGGGCTGGCCGCCGCCAATGCGGAATTTGCACCGGGCGTAGATGCGTTTGAGGCGGGGCTGGGTTTTGCGGTTGATCTGACCAAAACGGATTTCACCGGCAAAGCGGCGCTGGAGCGCAATGCGCGCGAGCCGCGCCGGGTGCTGAAGGGGCTGCTTTTGGGCTGTAATGACGTGCCGCTGCATGGCAGCCCGGTCTATGACGGCGAACGGCAGGTGGGGGTGGTGACCTCGGCCACCCGCTCGCCTTCGCTGGAGCATGCCATCGCCATTGCCCGGATTGGCGTCGAGCACGCTGAAAACGGCACCCGGCTGGAGATCGGCCAGCTGGACGGGCGGATGAAGCGCCTGGGCGCCACGGTTACGGACATTCCATTCATAGACCCGCAGCGAAAGCGGGCCCGCGCCTGAAGCGCGCACAACCTCATACCAACAGGAGAGAGAAAACGATGAAACATCTTGCCTTTGCCACTGCAATTGCCGCCTTGGGCACCGGTGCCACAGGTGCCATGGCGCAGGAGAAGGTCATGGTGGGCGAGCCCAGCTGGCCCGGCGCCAAAATCATGAGCCGGATCATCGGCCAGGTGATCGAAACCCGCCTGGGCGGCGAGGCGGGCTATGCCCCCGGTGCCAATGCGGTGATCTTTGCCGCGATGGACGGCGGCCGCGGCGATATCGACGTGCATCCTGATGTCTGGCTGCCGAACCAGTCGTCATTCACCGACGAATATGTCGGCCAGAAAGGCACCGTGGCGCTGTCCTCGGGCAGCTACGAGGGACGCTCGGGCTTTTGCACGCCCACTTATATGGCCGAAGAACACGGCATGAAGTCGGTCTTCGACCTTGCCACCCCGGCAGCGCAGGAAGCCTATGACACCAATGGCGACGGCAAGGGCGAGATCTGGGTGGGCGCTTCGGGCTGGGCCTCGACCAATGTGCATAAGGTGAAGGTGCGCGACTACGGGATTGAGACCTTCCTTGAGCCGTCGACCGAGGACGAAACCGTGTTCTATTCGCGGCTGAAGGATGCGGTGGACCAGAAAGAGGGCGTCGTCTTCTACTGCTACAAGCCGCACTATGTGCATGCGCTTTATGACGTGACGATGATCGAAGAGCCGGTGCATGATCCGGACGCCTATAAGATCGTCCAGCCGGATCAGGACGCGGACTGGTACGCCAACTCTTCGATCACAACCGGCGACCAGGTGAAGACGGTGACCGTGGCTTACTCCAAGTCGCTGGAGCAGCGAAACCCGGCTGCGGCCTCCTTCCTGAGCCAGATCGACATGGACGCGGGCGAGCTGTCCAAGCTTACCTACGCTGTTGTGATCCAGGGCCAGGAGATCGACACGGCGGTAGCTGACTGGCTGGCGGCAAACGGCGCGATCGTTGACGGCTGGCTTGGCCTCAACTGATCGCGACCTTTGGCCCTGCCGCCCCGTGCGGCGGCGGGGCTTTGCAAGACTTTTGAAGACAGGGGGAGGCCATGGCGGGTGACATCGCAATTGACGCACGCGGCGTCTGGAAGATTTTCGGGGCGCGCTCGGCTGAGGCGCTGAAGGCCATTCATGCGGATGGGCTGAGCAAGCCGGACGTGCTGGAGCGGTTCAACTGCGTGGTCGGGGTGGCGGATGCCAGTTTCCAGATCGAACGGGGCGAGCTGTTCTGCGTGATGGGGCTGTCGGGCTCGGGTAAATCGACGCTGGTGCGCCATGTGAACCGGCTGCTGGAGCCGACGGCCGGCCATATCCACATCAACGGCGAGGACGTGATGGGGTTGAAGGACGACGGCCTGCGCGACCTGCGCAACCGCCGCGTTGCCATGGTGTTTCAGAACTTCGGCCTGATGCCGCACCGCACCGTGCGCGACAATGTGGCGATGCCGCTGGAGATCCGCGGCACCGGCAAGGCCCGCCGCTGGGAAGAGGCCGACCGGGTGCTGGATCTGGTGGAGCTGTCGGGCTGGGAGGACAAATACGCCCATGAGCTGTCGGGCGGCATGCAGCAGCGGGTGGGGCTGGCGAGGGCCATTGCCTCGGACCCCGAAATCCTGTTGATGGACGAGCCCTTCTCGGCGCTGGACCCGCTGATCCGCAAGCAACTGCAGGACCAGTTCATGGAGCTCTCCCGCAAGCTGGGCAAGACCACTATGTTCATCACTCATGACCTGGATGAGGCGATCCGCATCGGCCACCGCATTGCCATCATGAAGGACGGGCGCATCGTGCAGATCGGCACGCCGGAGGAGATCATCCTCAACCCCGCGGATGACTATGTGGCGGACTTTGTGGCCGGGATCTCCAAGCTCAACATGATCTTTGCCCACTCAGTAATGAAGCCGGTGGCGGAATTCGAAGCCACCCATGGCGCCCTGCCGGCCGATGCCAAGGTGGCGCGTCCCGACATGGATCTGAGCGACCTGATGGATCTTGCCGTTGACGGCCACGGCATCGTCAAGGTGGCGGAGGCTGGCAGCACTGTCGGGGTGATCAACCGCGCGGGGCTGATCCGCGCCATTCAGGACAGCCAGGCGTAAGGAGGCGGTGATGAAACACATCGACCAATCACAGATCAAACCGGAGACCGCCGGGCGGCTGAATGCGCTGGTGGGCGAGTTCACCGGCCAGTCGCAGGCCTATTACCAGCAGGTCTTCAGCTACATGATGGAGGCGCCGGGCTACCGCTTTACCCTGAACTGGGCAGCGGGTGCTCTGGGGCCGGTCTGGTTCGGGGCGCGGGGGTTGTGGTCCTGGTTCCTGGGCTTTCTGGTGCTGGAAACATTGGCCTTCATCCAGATCGGTCTAGGACTGTTCGGCGACCTGGGCCGCGATTTCCGCATACGAGCCGAGCAGATCGCCCAGACGCTGGAGCTGCGGCATCAGCAGATCGCGGCGGCAGAGGCCTCGGGTGCGGCCTCGCTGGATTCGCTGAAACGTGCGGCGAATGCGCTGGAGGGCGCGCTGGCCGGTGCGCAGGAGGCCGCCGCGGCCGCCAATGCCAGCGGTGTTGTCTATCTGGCCGTGGGCATTGCCCTGCTGCTGGCGGTGAAGTTCCTGGCCGCGTCACTGGCGAACTGGACGCTGGAGGGGCAGTTCGCCCGCTGGCGCTCGGACCGCAGCGTGGCCAGCGGCTGGTCGCTGCCGCGGCTGGCGGTCTCAGCGGTGCTGGCAGCGGCGGTTGTGGTGCTGTCGGCGGTGAAGTTTGCGATGCCGGATGCGTTCTCGATTCTGAACGCCTTTCCGACCAACCGGGACTGGCGGCTGAATGTGGGTGACGGGGTGCAGGCGGCGTTTGACTGGACCAAGACTTCAGGCCGGGGCTTCTTTGACGGGCTGACGGCGGGGATGCGCACGCTGCTCGATTGGATCGAGGTGGTACTGGTCGATACCCCCTGGCCGGTGGTGGCACTGGTGATCGTGATGCTGGCCTATCTGTCGGCAGGTGCGCGAGTGGCGATCTTCACCGGGGCGGCGCTGGCCTATCTGGGGCTGCTGGATTTCTGGGAAAAGGCGATGACGACCATCGCGCTGCTGGGTGCGGCGGCACTGATCTCGATCACTCTCGGCATTCCGCTGGGCATCTACTGTGCCCGCCGGCCCAAGGTGTTTGCGGTGGTAAGGCCGGTGCTGGACTTCATGCAGTCGATGCCGTCGTTTGTCTATCTGATCCCGGTGGTCGCCTTCATCGGCTCGGGCAAGCCGGCCGGCGTGGTGGCCACGATGATCTTTGGCAGCCCGCCGGTGATCCGCTTTACCGTGCTGGGCCTGCAGCAGGTGCCGGAAACCGTGCGCGAAGCGGCGCTCGCCTTTGGTGCCACGCCGCGATACCTCTTGTGGCGGGTCGACCTGCCGCTGGCGCATAAGACGATCATGGCCGGCGTCAACCAGACCATCCTGCTGTCGCTGGCAATGGTGGTTGTGGCCTCGCTGATCGGTGCCAAGGGGCTGGGCGAGGACGTGCTGGAGGCGCTGCAATATGCGGCGGCGGGGCAGGGGATCCTGGCTGGGCTTGCAATCCTGTTCTGCGCGCTGATCCTTGACCGGATTGTAGCCGGCCGGAAGTGAGATGAGCACAACAGCGGGCCGCAATAGGATGGCCCGCAGCCGGAATCTCCCCGTCAGGCTTTGACATAGGCCTGACCACTCAGCACCCGGCCAGGGGATCCTGGCCGGGTGTTTTTAGCTGTCTTTCAGGATGTCGGGACCAGCCGTCAGATCATGCTGAAGTAGCTCTTGTAGAAGCCGGAGAGGCCCCATTCCATTTCCGACAGGGGGCCGGGCATGAAACGGTGCGAGTTCACCCCTTCCTGATTGTGCCGGATGATCCGCTCGTCATCGAGCGAGGTCACATGCCACAGCCAGGTGAGCGCCTCTTTGTCATAGTCGCGCCCTTCTTCGGCGTCGCCGCGTACATACCAGGCGATCTGGATGTCGGTCTCCTGCAGGCCGCGGGGCACAAAGCGGTAGCCCACCAGGTGGTCGGCATAGATCAGGAAATAGTTGAGCGGGCCGACCGACAGATCGGTGGCGCCGCCGTCGAGACCGGAGAGGTCTCCCAGGGGCGGCGCCAGCGGTTCACCGTCGCGGCTGCCGGTCTGGTAGCCGGGGAACAGCGGGTAGCGGCGCCAGTAAAGGTCGGCGCCCGGCGCCGGGGCGTTGGGGCCGGTCTGGTCGAATTCTTCCGTCGGCAGGCCGATGGCGGCGGAACGCGCGCGCAAATCACCTGCGTATTTCTCCACATCCGCCGGGTCCTTCAGCGAGTGGCTGCGGGAGTATTCCTGATGCGACGGCGCGCAGTGGTAGCACTCCAGGTAGTTCTCCAATGCCAGCTTCCAGTTGGCCGGCACCGGGTAGGAGGCCTCATGCGCGAGTTTCAGGTTCTCCAGTTGCAATGGGGCCGACAGCGGTGCCAGCTTGGCAAAGCCATCTTTCAGCGGCGGCGGGTTGTCGTCGGCGCAGATAAAGATCAGGCCTTGGAAGATTTGCACCTGCACCGGGAACAGCCCGTATTCCGACGGGTCGAAATCCGGCCCCATGGCGCGGCCGCCGCGCAATTTTCCGTCCAGCCCGAATGTCCAGGCGTGGTAGGGGCAGGAGAACACCCGGGCGGTGCCCTGTTTTTCCAGGCAGACGCGGGAGCCGCGGTGGCGGCAGACGTTCATATGGGCGCGCACTTCGCATTCGCGGCCGCGCACCACGATCACCGATTCCGGGCCGTAGTCGAACAGGAAGTAGTCGCCGGGCCCGGGGATCTGGCTGACATGGCCGGCCCAGATCCAGTTGCGGTTCCAGAACATCTTGATGTCGTGGTCATAGACCGCTTGGGAGGTATAGAAATGGCGGTCCAGGGCAAAGCCTTCGCGGTAGTTTTTCATCAGCTCGCGCATCGCAAGCAGGTCATATTGGGGCATTCAGGTGCCTCCCATGTCTTGGAGAGAGATCAATTCGCGGCGGAACCATTCGGCATCGGCCGCCGCCGGGTCGCGTTCGAAGTTGCGGGCCGCCAGGTGGCCCGCGAAGACCGCATCGGCAATCAGGCCGGGGGCGGCAGCATCGCCGATCAGCTCCAGCGTAGTGAAACTGCCTGCGTGGTTTGCTTGCAGGTCATCATAGAGCGCGGTGTTGCGCTGGCGGGATGTGACTATCAGCAGGCTGGCGCAGTCCACGCGGCGGGTGCGGTCCGTATAGACGCAGGCCAGGTCCGCTCCCTTGCCATCTGCTGACTGCAGGCTGTGCAGCGGGATGATTTCGACGCCGGCCTGCAGCAGCTCGGCCTGCACCCGGTGCTGTTCCAGAGTGAGCTCGGTAAAGGCGGAGGCAATGGCGCCGGGGGTTGCAAGGATCACCTGGCGGCCCGCAGCGGCCAGCTGGCCGGCCAGCACTCCGCCGATGTAACCCTGGTCATCGTCATAGAGAAGCACCGGGCCGCTGTCCGGCAGCAGCTCGCCTGCCATGATATCGTCCGGGGTGAAGACGGGAATGTCCTGGATGTTTAGCGGCAGGGGAGAGGTCCGGCCTCGCCCGTCGCGGTGCCAAGTGCTGCCAGTGGCGAGGAAGACATTGGGGATGCCCAGCTCCACCACCTCGGCGGCGCTGAGGCGGCTGCCGGTGAACATCTGCACATTGGCGCGCTGCTGCAGGTCCCACAGGCGGTTGTCGGCGACCCGTTTCCAGGCCGAGAGGCCTTTGAGGCGGCTTTCGTTCAGGACCCGGCCGCCGAACTCTTCGGCAGCTTCGGCCAGGGTCACCTGATAGCCGCGCCTGGCGAGCTGCATGGCGCATTCCAGGCCTGCGGGACCGGAGCCGACCACCAGGGCCGCGTCTTCCTGCTGTTTCGGGGCAATCAACTCGGGGTGCCATTTGCGCCGCCATTCCTCGCCCATTGTGGGGTTTTGGGTGCAGCGGATGGAAACACCGAGATTGTCAGCTGACACGCAGATATTGCAGCCGATGCATTCGCGGATTTCCTCGATGCGGCCTTCCTCGATCTTCTTCGGCAGGAAGGGATCGGCGATCGAGGGGCGGGCGGCGCCAATCAGGTCCAGCACGCCTTTGGAGACCAGCGAGGCCATCAGGTCGGGCGAGGTGAAGCGGCCAACGCCGACCACCGGCTTGCTGGTCACCTGCTTCACGAAATCCGTATAGGGGATCTGATAGCCGTCTTCGGGCTGGAAACGGGTGGTCTGGCTGTCGTTGCTCCAGTCGGCCACGTTCACGTCCCAGAGGTCTGGCAGATCGGCCAGCATCTCGACCACGGCGCGGCCCTCTTCGCTGGCTTGCATGCCGTCTGCGCCCATCATCTGGTCGACGGCAAAGCGGAAGGCGACGGCGCAGTGGCCGTCCAGCACTTCGCGGGTGTCTTCCAGCAATTCCCGGGTCAGGCGGACGCGGTTTTCCAAGCTGCCGCCGTATTCGTCGGAACGGGTGTTGTACTGGGGCAGCAGGAAGTGATGCGCCAGGGTCATCTGGTGGCCCGCGTAGACATAGACGATGTCGAACCCGGCCTCCTTCGCGCGCAAAGCGGCATCCCGGTGCCAGCGGCGCAGGTTGCGGATGTCCTGCTTGTCCATGGCGCGGGCCTGTTTGGGGAAGACCGCATCAATGGGGCGGTCGCTGACCCCCAGCGCCGGGGCGCGGGTCAGATGGTTGGTGGCATGGTGGCCGTTGTGGGCCAGCTGGATCGCCGCCAGCGATCCCTTGGCATGGACCTGCTCGGTCATCAGCTGCAGCGCCGGGATATCGTGTTTATCCCACAGCCGGTGCTCGGCATAAGGCCCCAGGTCGGAGGTCGGGTGGATTTCGGTCTCTTGTGTCGAGACCACCGACCATCCGCCCTCAGCCTTCATCGCACGCACCGCGGCCTCGGCCTGCGGGCGGACATGGCCAAGGCCGGTGCAATGGGGCACCTGAAAGAAGCGGTTGCGGGCGGTGACGGGGCCGATTTTCACCGGCTCGAACAAAACGGAATACCCATTTGCGCCTGGCATGCTGGCACATCCTTATAAGTCAGAGATTGTCACGGCGGCGGCAGGCGCTGCGGCCTGCCGCCGGGGGGGATCAGAATCCGGCCTTGATGCGCTCGAATTCTTTCAGCATCCGGCCTTCGAGTTCGGGTTTGACCGCGTCGAAGAACAGGCTGCCTTCGAAGAAGCTGTTCACGTCGGCAAAGCCATAGGTCTTGACCAGATCCTGGTCGGCGGCGGCAAAGGCGGCGGCGTTGGCATGGGCGTAGCCCCAGCTTTCGATGATGTATTTGCCGCTGGCCTCGGCGCTGAGGGCGTTGAGCATGTCATAGACCTGCTCGTCGCTTTGAGTTGAGGAATTCAGATGCACATAGCCGCAGACCCAGGTGGCGATGCCCTTGTCCACGTCCCGCATCATCTTGGCAGGTGTTTCGTTCCAGATCAGGTTCAGCTCGGACTGGTTCCAGCCCCAGCCCATGGTGACCTCGCCCGAAGCCAGCGCCTGGTCCAGCTGGCCCGCGTCGGACCAATAAAACCGTACGTTCTGATGGATCGAGCGCAGGAAGTCCGAGGCCTTCTGGAACTCCGCATCCGACATATCCGTATAGCTGGAGGCGCCGGTGGCGAGCGCCGCCATCGCATAGGCCGAGGAAGCGGCATCGGGGATGGCGATCTTGCCCTGGTAACCCGGATCTGCCAGCAGCTGAAGCGAGATCTTATCATCGGCAATCTGGTCGGTGCGGTAGATCAGCCCGGTGTTGCCCCATTCAAACGGCACCATATAGGTGTTGCCGTCGATGGTGACGCCGTCCACGTCCTTGATCTGCGGCAGGAGCTTGTCCCAGTTGCTGATCTTGGAGGTATCGATGGGTTTCAAGAGCCCCGCCGCCACCCACTTGCGCAAGCCGTCGGTGCAGGGATGCGCAAGGTCGGCGGCAAAGCCGGATTGCAGCTTGGTGAAGGCCTCTTCCTGGCTACCGAAATAGGTATAGCTGGGGGCGCCGCCGTATTTTGCGACGTAATCGCCGTAAAACCCCTGATCCTCGTAGCCGGACCAGTCAAAGACTGACAGGCTGGCGGCATCAGCGGATGCGATGGTGGCCGTGGCGGTTAAGGCGGTGGCCGCGGCCAGGGCCGTCTTGAAGTGTTGCATTGTCTTCCTCCCTATTTTTCCTTTTGCCTGTTTGCTCAGGCGTCGCGCGCGCCCAGGTCGATGACAGAGGCGTTCTGAACCCCCAGCCAGACCGGATCGCCGCGTTTGTGATCAACCGTATGGAAGTAATTTGGGACAGCAGCGGAAATCGGCTGCTCCACCCCTTCCGCGCGGACGTAGTAGTGGACGCTTTCACCGTAGAAGGCGATGTCGCTGACGGTGCCTTGCAGGCAGGCGTCATAGCCTTCGGGGCGGGTGGCGCCGATCTCCAGCTGTTCCGGCCGGATGCCCGCCAGCAGGTCAGGGCTGCGGGCCGGGGCGTTGGGGTTCACATCGATGGTGAGCGGGCCGAAGCCCTGCAGGTTCACGTCCACCGTTGCGCCGTTGTCGCCGGTGACGCGCGCGTCCAGGAAATTCATGCCGCCGATAAAGGACGCCACCCGGCGGTTGCAGGGCCGGGCATAGAGAACCTCGGGGCGGTCGACCTGCTCCAGCTTGCCGGCAAACATCACGCCGATGCGGTCGGACATGGTCATCGCCTCATACTGGTTGTGGGTGACCATCACAAAGGTGATCCCCAGTTTCTGCTGAAGGCGGCGCATTTCCAGCTGCATCGCCTCGCGCAGGTTCTTGTCGAGCGCCGACAGCGGTTCGTCCAGCAGCAGCACCTTGGGGCGCATCACCAGGGCGCGCGCCAAGGCTACGCGCTGGCGCTGGCCGCCGGACAGCTCATCCGCCTTACGCGCCTGCAGGCCGCCGAGTTCGACCATCTCCAGCGCCTCGGCGACGCGGTCTTTCATCTCGGCTTTGCTGAGGCCCAGCTTGCGCAGGCCAAAGGCTACATTGTCGCCGACATTCAAATGCGGAAAGATCGCGTAGGACTGGAACACCATATTGGCGGGCCGCTTGTTGGCGGGGATTTCGGCCATGTCCTGGCCTGCGATGCGGATGGTGCCCGCGTCATGATCCTGGAAGCCCGCGATCATCCTGAGCGCGGTGGTCTTGCCGCAGCCAGAGGGGCCGAGGAGGGAGAAGAACTCGCCCTCTTTCAGGTCCAGGTTCAGGTCGCGCACCGCGGTGAAGGTGCCAAAGCGCTTTTCCACCCCGGAGATTTCGATGATGTTCTGATCGGTCATCTGATAGTCCTCTTTCAGGTGGATTTGCCGGCGGGCTTGGTGGAGCGGCGGCGGAAGTATTCGGCGGTCAGCAGCAGGAGCACCGAGGCAAGCAGCAAGAGCGACCCGAGTGCCAGAGTGTTCGGCAGCTTGGCCGGGAAGCGAATCTGGCTCCAGATATAGACCGGCAGGGTGGGCTGGTTGCCGGACAGGAAGAAGGCCAGCACAAATTCGTCGAAGGACACGGTGAAGGTGACCAGCAGGCTGGCGACAATGCCCGGCGCCACGATCGGCAGGGTCACCCGGCGGAAGGTGCCGATGACAGTTTCGCCGAGGTCGAAGGCGGCTTCCTCCAGCGACTGGTCGAAGTCGTCAAAGGCGGATTTCATGATCGAAACCGCAAAGGGCAGTGCAACAAAGACATGGCCCAGGATGACCGTGGTCAGAGACGGGCGAAGCCCCAGCGAGATAAACAGCACCAGCATCGAGGAGGCGACGATAATGCCGGGAATGACCAGCGGCAGCATCACCAGCCCTTCCGAAATCTCGCGCCCCTTGAAGCGGTAGCGGACATAAGCCCGGGCGGCAAAGAGCCCCAAGGACGTGGCCACCAATGCGGTGACGGCGCCGACGATCAGCGAGTTGGCCATCGCCTGCAAGAGCGTGTCCTGCTCGCCGAGCTGGGCGTACCATTTCAGCGTGAAGCCCTTCATTGGGAAGGCCACGATGGTGCCGTCGTTGAAGGAAAACAACGGCAGCAGCAGCACCGGGAGATACAGGAAGATCAGGTAGCCGATGGCATAGGCCAGCAGCCAGGGAAACCGGAAGTGTTTGCGCCGCGGCTTGCTGACAGCAGTGCTCAGCGGTTTGTTCAGAGGTTCGCTCATTGGAGTGCTCAACGGATCCTCCTCCCCAATGCGGTGGCCAGGATGACAAACAGGATGGCGACAAAACCGACCGAGGCCATAGCGACCAGCGACAGGGTAGCGCCCAGCGGCCAGTTGTTGGCGGGGCCGAACTGCACCTGGATCAGGTTGGCGACCATCTTGCCCTGCGAGCCGCCAACCAGCGAGGGAGTCACGTAGTCACCGACGGTGGGGATGAAGATGATCAGGCTGGCGGCAATGATGCCGGGCACGGTCAGGGGCAGGGTGACGCGGAGGAAGCGTTCAAGTTTCGAGCAGCCGAGATCGGTGGCGGCTTCCAGCAGCGAGCGGTCGATCTTCTGCAGCGAGACATAGATCGGCAGGATTGCAAAGGGTGCCCAGGCATGCGCCAGGGTCAGCACCACCGCGAACTCATTGTAAAGCAGGAAGGTCAGCGGCTCGTCGATCAGCCCCAGCGAAATAAGCGCCGAGTTCATCACCCCGTTGAAGCCGAGGATCAGTTTCCAGCTGAACACCCGCAGCAGATAGCTGGACCAGAACGGGATGGTGATCAGCAGCAGCCACAGGGTTTTCTTATGGGTGCGGAAGGCGATGAAATAGGCAATCGGATAGGCCAGCGCCACCGTTGCGGCAGTCACCGCGCCGGCAATCAGGATGGAGCGCAGCATCAGGTGGCGCACCAGCGGATCGGTGGCGGCCTCCAGGTAGTTGGCCCAGGTCGGCGTCTTGTCGATCTCGACATAGGTCTGGGTCCAGAAGCTGTAGGCCACCAGGATGCCCAAAGGCGCAGCCACCAAAAGTCCGACGTAAAGCGACGCCGGGGCGCTGAGCGCCAGGCCTTTGCCAGCCTCGGTTCTAAGTAGTCCGGCCATGTCAGTCCCTTGCTTGCGAATGGTCTGCGGGCGGGGTGGCCCATTAAAAAAATGGACAATCGTCCATCAAAATCTGACGGCTGGCAGGGGCTTCTGTCAACAGGATTCTCAAAAAAATGTACAAGCGTCCATTTTACTTGGAGAAATTTCCTTTATGTGCCTAGACTGCAGGAACAGGGCTGCTTGATGCAGCCGGGCAAAGCGCGTATCCGCATTGCCCAACCGCAGAAGCGATGGACGGATCGGAGGCCGGATGCCCGGCAAAAGGGAACAGAACCGCGAGCAGAACCGCCTTGCCCTGATCGAGGCGGTGCTGGACTCGGTGGCGGAGAAGGGGATCTCGGAAACTTCGGTCAGCGAGATCATCCAACGGGCGGGCCTGTCGCGCGGCATGATCCACCTGCATTTCGGCGGCAAGGACAACCTGGTGCATGCCGCCGCGCGCTATTCTTCGGAAGAGTATTACGACGGTATCGACGCACTGCTGCAAACTGCGGGCGACAGCCCGCAGGAGCGGGTCGAAATGATCGTGCGCGGCGACCTTAGCGAGCGGGTGCTGAACCGGCGCAATGTCAGCATCTGGTATGCCTTCCGCGGCGAGGCCCGCAACAGGACGGTGATTGCCGAATATTCGGACACCCGCGACGGGCGGCTTCGCAACATGGTTCACAACGCCTTTGTGCGGATCGTGAAGGAAGCAGGCTGCGAGGACGCGGCGGGCCTCGCACGGGACGCCACCCATGGCACGCTGGCCATGCTGGAAGGCATGTGGACCGACTATCTGCTGCATCCGGACCGTTTTGACCGGCAAGAGGCGGTGCGGATCATCTTCCGCTTTCTGGCCGCGATGTTCCCGGCGCATTTTTCGCTGGCAGGCGCCACGTGCACGGTGGCGGCAGAAGGGGCCGCGGCACGGCCCCTTTAGTCTCAGATCCCGGACTTCACCTTGGTCCAGGCGCGGGTGCGCTGGCGCAGGGCCTTGGCGCCCAAACTCTTATCCGGGAAAAGGCGGGCGAGGGTGGCTTCATCCGGATATATGCCGGGATCAGCCAGCACCTCCGGCAGCACATGGGCATCCGCCGCCGCATTTGCATTGGCAAAGAATACAGTGTTGGAAACCTCCGCGATCACCTCAGGCTGCAGCATGTAGTCGATGAAGGCATAAGCTTCGTCCACATTTGGCGCGTCTTCCGGGATCGCCATCAGGTCGATCCACATCAGCGTGCCCTCCTTGGGGATCGCATAGAGGATCTCGACCCCGTTGTCCGCGTCGATTGCCCGGGCCTGGGCGATGCCCGCGTCGCCGGAATACATCACCGCCAGGCAGACATTGCCAGCGGGCAAGTCAGTGGAAGGTTTCTGGTTGTTGAAGTAGGCGATGTTCTGAGCCGCCGCAGCCAGCAAGTCCTGCGCCCTGGCGATCTCTCCCTTGTCCTCGGAATAGGGGTCAGCGCCGAGGTAATTCAGAGCGACCGAAAGCATCTCGACCGGCGAGTCCAGAACGCCGATGCCGCAGTCTTTGAGTTTGACTGCTAAATCCGGATTGAACAGCAGGTCCCAGCTGTCGACGGGGATGTTTCCAAGCCGCTCCGCAACCAGCGCAGGGTTGTAGGCAATGCCGATGGTGCCCCAGGTGTAGGGCACCCCCAACTTGCGCCCGCCCGGCACCTTGTCGAGTGAAGCTAGGATCTCGGGGCGCAGGTTGCCGTAATTTTGCAGCCGCGACGTGTCGATCGGGTGCAGGGCACCGGCCTGCAGCTGGCGTTCAGCGTTGGAGGCGGCCGGGAAGACCACATCATAGCCGGAACCGCCGGCCAGCATCTTGGTTTCCAGCACCTCGTTGCTGTCGAAGTAGTCGAGCGTCACCTGTGTGCCGGTGGCCTCCTCGAAGCCGGAGACTGAAGTTTCACCGAAGTAGTCCGCCCAATTGTAGATGGCGAGGTCTCCGGCAGAGGCCGGCGCCGTCAGCGCGGCGCTCAGCAATGCTGCTGTCATGAAGCTGTTTTTGAGCACGTTTTCCTCCCTTTCGGTATTGCCTCAGCGCTGACCGGACTTGCCGGCGGCGTAGAGGCAGAGCAGGTCGTTGGCGATGGTGGCGCCGGCGATTGCGGTGATTTCCGAGATGTCATAGGCGGGCGCGACCTCGACCACGTCCATGCCGACCACGTCGATACCCGCCAGGCCGCGAATGATCTCCTGGGCCTGGTAGGGCGACAGGCCGCCAATCACGGGGGTGCCGGTGCCGGGAGCGGAGGCCGGCTCAAGCGCGTCGATGTCAAAGGTCACGTAGGTCTTGTGATCGCCGACGATGGAGCTGACTTTTTCCGCTACTGCTTCGGGGCCGGATTTATGCACCTCGATGGCGTCGATGATGTTCATGCCCATCGGGTCGGGGTTGTGGGTGCGGATGCCGACCTGGACAGAGCGGCTGGGGTCTACCAGCCCTTCGCGGATGGCGTGCCACAGCATGGTGCCGTGGTCGATGCGGCCTTCCTCGTCAGCCCAGGTGTCGGAATGGGCGTCGAACTGGATCAGGCTCAATGGCCCGTGTTTTTCCACATGCACCTTCAGCAGAGGGTAGGTTATGAAGTGGTCACCGCCGATGGACAAGAGCGCGGTATCTGTGGCCAGCACGTTGCGGGCGGCCTGGGCGATCTCTTCCGGTACCTTATTTGGGTAGCCATAGTCGAACTCGCAATCGCCGTAATCGACCACGCGCAGTGCTTCATAAGGATCCGCTTCCCAGGGCCAGGGTTTTGACCAGGCGATATGGCTGGACCCGGAGCGCACTGCGCGGGGGCCGAGGCGGGTGCCGGAGCGGCTGGAGACCGACAGGTCAAAGGGCACGCCCATTACCGCCACATCCGCTGCGCTCAGGTCGCGTGTGTAGCGGCGGCGCATGAAGCTGAGCGCGCCGGCATAGCTTGCCTCGGCCACCACACCGCGGTCGCTGCCGCGGGTGAAGGCCAGATCGCCCTGCACGGGGTTTACGCTGGAATTGGATGTCATCTGAGGCTCCGTGTGGCTTGGGAATTGCTTGGAACCCAGTTTGAAATCCGCGCTTATGCCGGTAAACTTGGCCAAAGATATATATCTATAGGTATAGAATGAGCGACAACACCGCCTTTCCCGCGCTTGCCCCCGACTGGGCCGCTGCCATGGCCGCACTAGCAGAGTTGATCGGCACCGAGCGCTTTGCGCAGGCGCTGCGGCAGATCCTGTCGCTGAGCTGCAGCTTCGATTCCATGATCGTGTCGCGCTACGAGGGCGCGATGCCGCCGGTGTCGCTTTATCAGGACTTGGACGAGTTGCAGGCGGCGATCACAGTGGAGTTCTACGCCAGCGGCCCCTATCTGCTGGACCCGCTCTATCAAGCCTGCCGCAATGGCTGTGCGCCAGGGGCTTACCGGCTGATGGATCTGGCGCCTGAGGCGTTCTACCGCTCGGAATACTACCGTGCCTTCTACCGCAAGATCAGCATCAGCGACGAAATCGGCGTGCTGGTGCCGGACGGCGCGGACAGCTGGTTCATCGTGTCCTTGGCGCGCTTTGCCCGGGCGCAGCGGTTTGAGCCAGCGGACACCGTGCGGCTGAATGCGGTGCTTGCGGTGATCTCTGCCGCAATCCGGCGGCAATGGGGGCAGGCCAAGGAACCTGCGGAGAATTTCCAGTTGGAAGGTTGGGAGGACAGGATGCAGACCTTTGGCACCGGTGTGCTCAGCCCTCGGGAGCGGGAGGTGGTGCAGCTGATCCTGCAGGGCCATTCAACGCCGTCGGCTGCGGCCTATCTGGGGATTGCCGAGGGCACGGTGAAAGTGCACCGGCACCACGCCTATTCCAAGCTGGGGATCTCCTCCCAGGCAGAACTGTTCTCGATGGCCACCCGGCATCTGGCCGGACCGGGTTAGCGGGGCAGCCGGCCCCGGGCGCAGGCGTTGATCAGCCAGCGGCGCACCCGGGCCATATCCGGCTCATCCCGGACCGCCTTGCGGCAGGTCAGGAAATAACCGCTTTCGGTGCGCAGGCCGGTGCCGGGCAGCTCCACCAGTTCGCCGCTGTCCAGGGCGCCGTCATCAAGCCCCCGCCAGATGATACCGATGCCGCGCCCTTCGATTGCAGCATAAACCACATGCGGGTAGCTGTTAAAGAACAGGGTGGCGGGGTCCGGTTCGTATGGAATGCCGAAGCGTTCGAAGAAGGAACCGAACCACAGGATACCGTATTCACCCCGGTCCAGATGCAACAGCGGCAAGCGGGTGAGCTCCGCCAGGCCCGGGGCGGCCAGCCCGTGTTTTTCCAGCAGCGCCGGCGCGGCGGCCAGACAGATGTCCTCGGGGATCAGAAGGTCGGAGTGCCAATCAGGGTCCGGATGCGGGCCAAGGCGCACATCGAGGTCCGGCACCCCGTCTTCTGGGCGTACACCCAAAGGGCCAACCGACAGGTTGATCTGCAACTGCGGAAAAGAGCGCTGCAGGCGCGGGTAATGCTGCAGCATCCAGAAGTGCGCAAAGCCATGGCCGCAGCGGATGCGGATCTCCCCCGGGCCCTGCTGGCGCTGCAGCTCCTGCGCCTTTTGCGAAATCGCACCAAGCCCCGCATCCACGGTGGCAAACAGCTGTTGGCCCGCCGTGGTCAGCACCATGCGCCGGCTCTGGCGCAGGAACAGCGGGCAGTTCAGATGCTCCTCCAGGTTCTGCACGTGCCGCGACAAGCTGGATTGCGAGGTGCCAAGCGCCTGCGCCGCGGCGCTGACCGAGCCGAGCGCGGCCACCGCGCGGAAGGCGGCCAACGCGTTCATCACCGGCTTAAGGAAGGAATTGGTTTCTGGCGGCATGGGCGTTGATCCGGTTGGGACAGTATCTGGAAACTACACATATATAGATGCAGAAAAAGCATGGCTTGACGTGCGACGGGTCAAATTTTGTGTGCGATGGATATGCGTGCGCCCATCTAACTTAGCAATAGCAATAGCTTACGTTCATTCGACGGAGGGAGCACCTGTTCTGGCGTTCGGTTTCCGGCATCCTTAACCCAGAAACAGACAGAGGGTGCCATGCCTGAACAGCGCAATATTGTCATTATCGGCGGCGGGGTGATCGGCCTCAGCCTTGCCTATCATCTGGCGAAGAAGGGGGCGGAGGACATTCTGCTTTTGGAACGCAATCTGATGACTTCGGGCACCACCTGGCATGCGGCCGGAATCGTGGGGCCGCTGCGTTCGACCTTCAATATGACCAAGCTGGCCTCGAAGGCGCTGCAAACCTTTCCGGAGCTGGAGCGGGAAACCGGGCTGGCAACCGGGTATCAGCAGACTACCGGCTATTGGATCGCGCGGCGGCCGGAGCGGATGGACGAGTTGCACCGGATCCACGCGATGGCGGGGTACGCCGGCATGACGCCGGAGATGATCTCGGGCGAGGAGGTGGCGGCGCGGGCGCCTGGCATCAGTGCCGAGGGGATCCATGGTGCGTTGACGCTGAAGGAGGACGGTCAGGTCAACCCGGTTGATCTGACGATGGCCTATGCCAAAGGCGCCCGCAACCGCGGAGTTGAGATCCGCGAAGGGGTCAGCGTGGCGCGCCTGCTGCAGGAGGAGAGCCGGGTAACCGGGGTGGAACTGGCGGATGGGACCCAAATCCTTGCCAATCAGGTGGCGCTTTGCGCCGGCGCCTGGTCCAAGAGGCTGGCCGATGAGGCCGGCGTGGTGCTGCCGCAGCACGCGGTCAAGCACATGTATGTGGTGACCGAGCCGATCGCAGGCTTCCCCAAGCCTTTCCCTGTGTTCCGCGACATGGAAACCCACGTCTATATGAAAGGCGACGCGGGCAAGCTGCTGGTTGGCTGGTTCGAAATGGACGCCAAACCCTGGGACCCGCAAGGCGCCGAAGGCGACCGGCCATTTCTGGAGATGGAAGACGACTGGGAGCAGGCGGAGCCTTTCATTGAAGCCGCGCTCAGCATGTATCCGGGGCTGGAGAGCGCCGGCATCCAGCATTTCCTGAACGGGCCGGAGAGCTTTACCGCCGACAGCCGCCCGCTGGTGGGGGAGACGCCGGAGCTGCGGAACCTGTTTGTGGCAACGGGCTTGAACTCGGTCGGGATCATGTCCTCGGCCGGGGTGGGTGATGCGCTGGCCGATTGGATGATCGGCGGCGAGGCGCCCAGCGACTTGTGGGACATCGACATCCTGCGCTGCGACCCGCTGCAGGCGGGCGAGGCCTACATGGAAGACAAGATGCGCGAGGCGGTGGGCAACAACTTTGCCATGCACTGGCCGTTCAAACAGCCCATTTCAGGCCGCAACCTGCGCCGGTCGCCATTGCATGAACAACTGGACCAGGCCAGAGCGGTCTGGGGCGTGGGCGGTGCTTGGGAGCGCGCCCGCTGGTTTGCGCAGGATGAGGCAGAAAAGGCGCTGCCCTATTCCGTGGGTCCGCAAAGCTGGCAGTATGTGGCGGACCGCGAGGCGCAAGAAATGGCAGCGGATGTGTCGCTGATTGATCTTTCGATGTTCACCAAGATTGATGTGACGGGGCCGGACGCGCTGGCCTTGCTGCAATGGGTCAGCACTGCGGACATGGATGTGGCAGAGGGCCGCGCGGTCTATACTGCTTGGCTGAACCGGCGCGGCGGTGTGGAGGCAGATCTGACCGTGACCCGCTTGGGCGCCGCCCGCTTCCGGGTGACCTCTGGCGCGGCGACCCGGCGCAAGGATCTGTACTGGCTGCGGAAACAAGCCCGGTTCAAAGGGTTTGACGTGACGCTGACGGATGTGACCGAGGCAGAAGCGGTGATCGGGGTGATGGGTCCGCGGTCGCGTGCGCTGCTGCAGAAGCTGTCCAACGATGACTGGCAGGCTTTTCCTTTTTCCACGGCCCGCCCGGTCACCGTAGCAGGTCTCAAGAGCAGCGCCACCCGGATCAGCTTTGTTGGCGAATTGGGCTGGGAAGTCTCGGTGCCGGCCGCGCAGGCACCTGCGCTGTTTGATGCGCTGCGGGCCGAGGGCGCCGGACTCTTGGGTATTCACGCCTTTGACGGCTGCCGTATCGAGAAGGGGTTCAAGCATTGGGGCCACGACCTGGGGCCGGATATCTCGCCGCTGGAGGCGGGGATCGGCTTTGCCGTCAATTGGAACAAGGGCGATTTCCTGGGCCGGGATGCGCTGGCCAGGCAAAAAGAGAACGGTCTGGCCCGCCGCCAGATCCTGCTGGAGGTCGAGGGCGATGCGCTGCTGTTGCATGACGAGGTGGTCTGGGAGGGCGGCAGCCGGACCGGGCTGACTTCATCCGGCGCCAAGGGGCCGCGCACGGGCAAGAACCTCTGCTTTGCCAATGTAGCCATTGCCCCGGGGGAGACCCTGGCCGAAACCCGCGCCCGCAGCTTTGAAATCGAAGTGGCGGACCGGCAGTTCAGGGCCGTGCCGCTGGCACGCGTACCTTATGATCCCGAGGGCCGCAAAATGAAGGGCTAGGTGTTCAGCCCCGGCATCTGGTGGATCGGGTCGACAATAAATCTGTCTGGCACTGAAGTCCAGAATTTGCAGATGCATTCGTATGGCGTGAGACCGCTGAGAGTCTTCAGGCGGCGACCATAATTGCAGGCATCGAGGAAACCGGCCAGGTGCGTGCGAAGCTGGTCGTGGCTCTCGCGGCGGTATCGCTTTACGGTGGCGTCTTTGATTGTGCGGTTCATGCGTTCGACCTGGCCATTGGTCCACGGATGGTTTGGCTTTGCAAGCCGATGCCCGATCCCATTGGCTTCGCAGATCAGATCGAAACCCATTGGCCTTGAGCAGGCTGTGTTCCTATTCCGAGGCTGGTCTGCGAACTGAATACCGTTATCGGTTAGGATGGTGTGAATACGGTGAGGCACCACCTTGAGGAGGTGCTCCAAGAACTCCCAGGCGGTCTTTCTGTTTGCGTTCTCTACCAGCTGCGCCACGGCGAACTTGCTGGTTCGGTCAATGGCAGCAAAGAGGCAGAGCTTGCCTTCAGCCGTCCGGAGTTCGGCAATGCCGATGTGAAAGAAGCCAATCGGATAGCGTTTGAACCGCGGCCGCTTTGGCTTGCCGCTGTTCATGCCGGGCAGTCGTGAGATACCGTGCCGCTGCAAACAGCGATGCAATGAAGGCCGCGTCAGATAAGGAATGGAGGGCTGCAAGGCATAGAGACAATCGTCAAGCGGAAGCAAGGTATGGCGTCGAAAGGCAACGGCCATCGCCTCTTCATCTTTGCTTGGAACAGTCGAGCCGGGCTCCTTTGGCCCCGTCTTTCTATCCTCGGCAGTTTGGCGCTTCCGCCATTTGGCAACGGTCTTGACATTTATACCAAGCTCGCGGCTCAGAGCCGCGTTCGAAGCTTGCGGTCGCTGTATTGCTGCTCGGATAGCGTGCGTGGCCGCGGCGCATCCATGGCGTATCTGTCCCATAGGGCATCCTTCCATTCCATCGAATGGACCGCACCATCAAACCTTGGGATCAAACACCTAGGGTCAGGATCCAAAGAAAAGGCCCTCCGGGAACTGGTCCCGGAGGGCTGACGGCAGTTCGGGGCACCTGCGAGAGGAGAGGCCGGCCGGCCCGCAGGCCAGACGTCAGGAGAGGAAGGTGCTCCGGGGTCCTGCCTCAGGCGGCTTTGGACGCACGGAATGTGACCGGGGTGGCGCCAAAACTGTTGCGGAACAGCTTGATGAAGGAGGAGAGCGATTTGAACCCGCAGGCCAAGGCGATCTCGGTAACCGGCATATTGGTGTCCTCGACCAGGCTGCGGCCAAGCTCCAGCCGCTGCATTCTGTAAAAGCGCACCGGTGAGGTGCCCAGGTAGCGCAGGAACATCCGTTCGATCTGGCGCACCGAAAGGCCGATGGCCGTGGCAATTTCATTCACCGTCAGCGGCTCTTCCATATTCTGCAGCATCAGGTCGATGGCCTTTTGCAATTTGACCGGCGTGCCGCGGTAGCGGTCCGCGGCGCTGCAGGTCTGGGCCCGGTCGGCACTGCGGGCAGATTGCACCAGCAGGTAATTGCGGATCCGGGCGGCGGTCTCTGCCGAGATATTGCCTTCCACCCAGTTCAGGGCAAAGTCCATCGCCCCCATCTCGCCGGAGCAGCTGAACAGATTGCCGTCGCGGACAAAGATTAAATCCTCGAACTCGACATGCGGCAGGGTCTCCCGGCTGGCAGGAATGCGCGACCAGTGATCGGTGCCCCGGGAAATATGGCCCGACTGGGCAACAAGACGGATCGCCCCGCCCATGACGCAGACCGGAGTCGCGGTTGCGCGGCACTTGCGCACCAGCTCCAGCACCGCGGCGGCTTCGCTGTCCGAAAGCCGGTTTCCGGAGCAGATGACATAGACATCCGGCCTTGGCTGCATGCCGTCCCGCTGCGGACTGTCCGGCCATGCCATGTCCGGTGCAACCTTCACCTTGGAGCGAGAGCGCACCGGAGTGCCGTCCAGCGTTATCAGCGACACCGCGGCGCAATCCGGCGAGGAGGCCGCCTGCACCGCATCCAGCACATCGGTCAGCGACGTCAAGCTGAGCAACGAGAAGCCTTCGGTCAGCAGGATGGCTGCACTGAAATAACGCCGGTGCCGCCGCTGCAGCAGGGCTTGGCTGGTCGGGAAAGCATGAAATTCGGTCATCCGGCTGCGTCCTGGTCTGATGGTTTCCCATTCGGAAATGCACATTGGCCTGACACTCCGAAGCCGACGCAGCAGCGCCAGGGGTTTCAGCCTCTATGATGCGGCATATTGGATTTCCATGAAGACCCATTATTGATCAAACGGTAGGCCCAATTGGATTTCCAACAATTTCCGGGGCCTGCCCGTGTGGATTTGTTCGGAGCAACCGTGAATTTCGGGCAGTTTCGGGCATTATCCATTTTTTTTGTTGACTAAATCCACATTTTGCCGAAATTTGACCGTCAAATTGGGATTCTCCAGGGCGCCATGTGGAAACGGTCAAATCCCGGCGATCAAGTCAGCCCGGGCATTCCGGGTACCTTCAGGGCTGCAGCGGATCAGGCCCCGTTCCGCTGCAGTCCTGGCTCAAACCAAAGGGACGGACCCCGAACCGATGCTGATGACACAGAACTATGCGGACCACGCAGTACGGATTGCGGAGATTGCGGCAGAAGCTGCCCGCGGTTATTTCCGCGGCCGGCTTGGGGTCGAATTCAAGGAAGATGAAAGCCCGGTCACCCAAGCTGACAAGGGTGTCGAGGACCAGGTGCGCGCCTATCTGGAACACAATTTCCCGGATCACGGGGTCTTTGGCGAAGAGCACGGTTTTGAAGGCTCGGACAAGGAGGATGTGTGGATCATCGACCCGATCGACGGCACCCGTTCGTTCCTGTCGGGACATCCGTTGTTCGGGTTCCTGCTGGGGTATCTGAAAGGCGGTGTGCCGCAGGTCGGCGTGATTGGCATGCCGGCCCTGGGTGAGACCTTTCTGGGGGTTCGCGGACAGGGGGCAACGCTGAATGGGACGCCCATCCGGGTATCCGGGCAAACCCGGGTGGATCAGTCAGTGCTCTACGTCAACGAAGGCGACAAGATTCACCGCGACTATCCGCAACTGTTCGAGCGGCTGATGCACTCGGGCCAGACCCGCCGGTTCGCTTATGACTGCTATCCGCATGCGCTGCTCGCAGCGGGCCACGTGGACGCTGTGATCGACTATGATCTGCAGCCTTATGATTTCCTGCCGGTCTCGGCTGTGATCGAAATCGGCGGGCGGTGTCATCACCGATTGGGACGGCCTGCCGCTGGGACTGCACTCTGACGGCCGGGTGGTCTCTGCCGCCACCCCGGAACTGCACGCCGCTATGCTGGCGCTGATCAAGGGCTGACCCGGTGGCAGCTCCGGCAATTCCCATCCGCCCTTTTGCTGCAGGCGTTCTGTTGTGTGCCCTGAACAAAAGCCGTCGGCACCCGGGGCAGCGGGCGAAGCGGCTGGTCAAGGAGACGTCCGAAATGACAAAGACCAACCTGACGGAGGCAACAACATGATCGCGAGCTCCGGAACTCCGCCGGTTGAAGTCTTCAACGAACAGGGCCTGGGCCGGGTCGCTTTGCTGTGCGAGCACGCCAGCGCCCGCATACCCGCCGGATACAATGGCCTGGGTCTGGCAGAGGTTGAGCGCCTCAGCCATGCCGCCTGGGATCCCGGTGCGCGGGAGCTGACCCTGGCACTGGCCGAAGCCCTGGACGCTCCGGCGGTGATGTCCACCGTGTCGCGGCTGGTTTACGACTGCAACCGCCCGCCCGAGGCCGCCAGCGCCATGCCGGAGAAATCCGAGCTGATCCAGGTGCCCGGCAATCAGAGCTTGAGCCAGGCAGAGCGCGAAGCGCGTGCGGAAAGCGTGTACAGACCGTTCTGTGAGGCGGTATCGCGGGTTTTGGACGCCCGTGGGCCGGACACGGTGCTGGTGACAATTCACAGTTTCACACCGGTTTACTTCGGCAAGCCGCGGGCAGTGGAAATTGGCCTTCTGCACGACGAAGACAGCCGTCTTGCCGACGCGATGCTGGACCACACCGGCCGCCTTGCGGGTCGCCGGGTGGAGCGCAACGAGCCTTACGGGCCAGGCGATGGCGTGACCCATTCCTTGCGTCTGCATGCGCAGCGGCGCGGTCTGGCCAATGTGATGATTGAAGTGCGCAACGATTTGATGCGCACGCCGGAGAGCATTGCCGCCCGGGCGCAGGAACTGCTGCGCCTGCTGGAGCCGGCACTGAGGGACATCACGATCAAGGAGGATGTATCGTGAGCAAACAGCTGACATTTGAGGCTTTGAAAGATCAAGTTGCTGCAGGCGCTGTCGACACGGTTCTGGTTTGCCTTGTTGACATGCAGGGCCGCCTGATGGGGAAGCGGTTTCATGCCGGTCATTTTGTTGCGGGGGCCTGGGAGGAGACGCATTGCTGCAATTACCTGCTGGCGACCGACCTGGAGATGGCGACGCCGGACGGCTATGCCTCCACCAGCTGGGAGCGAGGCTACGGCGATTATGTGATGAAGCCGGATCTGGCGACGCTCCGGCCGGTGCCCTGGCTGGAGGGCACGGTGATGGTCTTGTGCGATGTGCTGGATCACCACACGCATGAGGAGGTTCCGCATTCCCCCCGCGCCATTCTGAAACGGCAGGTGCAGCGGCTTCAGGCGATGGGCTATGAGGCGATGTGCGCCACCGAGCTGGAGTTTTTCCTGTTTGAGAAAAGCTTTGACGAGATCCGCCGCTCAGGCTTCCGCGACCTGGCGCCGATCTCCGGCTACAACGAGGATTACTCCATCCTGCAGACCAGCCGCGAGGAGCATGTGATGCGGCCCATCCGCAACCATCTGTGGGATGCGGGGCTGCCGGTCGAGAACTCCAAGGGCGAGGCGGAAACCGGCCAGGAGGAGCTGAACATCAAATATGCCGCGGCGATGGAAACAGCGGAGTTCCACACCATTGCCAAACACGCAATCAAGGAAATCGCGGAGCAGCAGAGGCATGCAGTGACTTTCCTGCCGAAGTGGAGCCATGACAAAGTGGGTTCCTCGTCCCATGTGCACCAGTCGCTGTGGCAGGACGGCAAGCCTGCGTTCTTTGACGAAAGCGACCCGCTTGGCATGTCGGCGCTGATGAAGAACTACATGGCGGGTCTCTTGAAATACGCCCCCGACTACACCGCCTTCATGGCGCCCTACATCAACAGCTACAAACGCTTCATGAAGGGCACTTTTGCGCCCACGCGGATCATCTGGTCGGTGGACAACCGCACCGCGGGCTACCGGCTGTGCGGTGACGGAACCAAGGCGATCCGGGTGGAGTGCCGGATCCCGGGCTCGGATATGAACCCCTATCTGGCGATGGCGGGCATGCTGGCGGCGGGCATCGCCGGCATCGAGGAAGGGCTGGAGCTGCAGCCGCCGGCCAAGGGCGATGTCTATCAGGGCGACAGCGGCATGATCCCCGGCACCTTGCGCGATGCGGCGGCGGCGCTGAAGGGCTCGGCGATGCTGCGCGCGGCGCTGGGAGACGATGTGGTGGACCACTATGTGCGGGCCGCCGAGGTCGAGATCGAGGATTTCGACCGGGTGGTCACCGATTACGAGATTGCGCGTGGATTTGAGCGGGCGTGAGCCCGCATCTGGCGGATTGGGGCGCTGCCCCAAACCCCGGAGTATTTTTGACCAGAAAGAAGCAGGGGCGGCGTGCCCCGAGGACTGGAGTGAATGGCGATGGGCCAGGTATTGAAATGCATCTCACCGGTTGACGGATCGGTCTTTGCAGAACGCGAAGTGCTGCCGCGCGAGGACGCCTTTGCGGCGGCGGAACGGGCACGGGCGGCGCAAGGCGCCTGGGCAGCGCGGCCGTTGCAGGAGCGCATTGATCTGGTGATGGCAGGCGTGGCCGCCGTTGGTGCCATGAACGGCGAGATCGTGCCGGAACTGGCGCATATGATGGGCCGCCCGGTGCGCTATGGCGGCGAGTTCGGCGGCTTCAACGAGCGCGCCAGCCACATGGCGCAGATCGCAGAGGAAGCGCTCGCAGACATTGAGGCCGGCGAGGACGAGACCTTCAAACGCTACATCAAGCGGCTGCCGCATGGGGTGGTGTTTGTGGTGGCGCCCTGGAACTACCCCTATATGACTGCGATCAACACCGTGGCGCCGGCACTGATTGCCGGCAATGCGGTGGTGCTGAAACACGCGACCCAGACGCTTCTCGCGGGCGAGCGGATGGCACAGGCCTTCCACGGCGCAGGCGTGCCGCAGGATGTGTTCCAGAATGTTTTCCTGGATCACGGCACCACCTCGGAGCTGATCGCAGCACGCGCGTTCAACTTCGTGAACTTCACCGGCTCGGTGGGCGGCGGCCAGGCGATGGAGCGCGCCGCGGCGGGCACCTTCACCGGCGTCGGCACCGAACTGGGCGGCAAGGATCCGGGCTATGTGATGGAGGACGCGGACCTGGACGCAGCCGTGGACACGCTGATTGACGGCGCCATGTTCAACTCCGGCCAGTGCTGCTGCGGCATCGAGCGGATCTATGTGCACGAGAGCCTCTATGACGCCTTTCTGGAGAAGGCCATTGCCATCGTGCAAGGCTACAAGCTGGGCAACCCGCTGGAGGCGGAGACCACCATCGGCCCGATGGCCAATGTGCGCTTTGCCGAAGAGGTGCGCGGCCAGATTGCCGAGGCGGTGGCCGCAGGTGCCGTGGCCCATATCGCACCCTTCGCCGAGGACGACGGCGGCGCTTACCTCACGCCGCAGATCCTGACCGGTGTCACCCACGATATGCGGGTGATGCGCGAGGAAAGCTTTGGCCCGGTGGCGGGCATCATGAAGGTGTCGTCGGACGAAGAAGCCATCCGGCTGATGAACGACAGCGACTTCGGCCTCACCGCCTCGCTCTGGACCCGCGATGTGGAGCGGGCCCAGGCCGTGGGCGACCGGATCGAGACCGGCACCGTGTTCATGAACCGCGCCGACTATCTGGATCCCGGCCTGTGCTGGACCGGCTGCAAGGACACCGGCCGCGGCGGCGGCCTGTCGGTGATCGGCTACCACAACCTGACCCGCCCGAAGAGCTATCACCTGAAGAAACGCACCGGCTGACCGGCTTTCATCTTTCCGGAAATACTCCGGGGGGCTTGCCGCCAGGCAAGCGGGGGCAGCGCCCCCTCCCCGGCATCAACACAGGAACACCCTCATGTCTCTCGTTGGAAACTGGTCCTACCCGACCGCAATCAAATTCGGCGCCGGCCGCATCAAGGAACTGGCTGAGGCCTGCGCCGCCGCGGGCATCAAACGCCCGCTGCTGGTCACCGACAAGGGGCTGGCCGATCTGCCGGTCACCCAATCGACGCTCGACATCCTGGAGGCCGCGGGCCTGGGCCGGGCGATGTTCTCGGAGGTCGACCCGAACCCGAATGAGAAGAACCTGGACGCAGGCGTCGCCGCCTACAAGGCCGGCGGCCATGACGGGGTGATTGCCTTTGGCGGCGGCTCCGGCCTGGATCTCGGCAAGATGGTTGCCTTCATGGCAGGCCAGACCCGGCCCGTGTGGGATTTTGAGGATATCGGCGACTGGTGGACCCGCGCCGATGCTGATGCCATCGCGCCGATCATCGCGGTGCCGACCACTGCCGGAACCGGCTCCGAAGTGGGCCGCGCCAGCGTGATCACCGACAGTGTCAGCCACGCCAAAAAGATCATCTTCCACCCGAAAGTTCTGCCCGCGGTGGTGATCTGCGATCCCGAACTGACCGTCGGCATGCCCAAGTTCATCACCGCGGGCACTGGCTTGGACGCCTTTGCCCATTGCGTCGAGGCGTTCAGCAGCCCGCATTACCACCCGATGTCCCAGGGCATCGCGCTGGAGGGCATGCGGCTGGTCAAGGACTACCTGCCGCGCGCCTATGCGGATGGGACGGACATCGAGGCCCGCGCCCAGATGATGAGCGCCGCGGCCATGGGCGCCACCGCCTTCATGAAGGGGCTTGGCGCGATCCACGCGATGAGCCATCCCATCGGCGCCCAGTTCAACACCCACCACGGCACCACCAACGCGGTCTGCATGCCCAGCGTCCTGGAGTTCAACGCGCCGGCGATTGCGGACCGCTTCAATATGGCGGCGGCATACTTGGGCATCGCAGGCGGCTTCGACGGCTTCCGCGCCTTTGTGCAGGAGCTCAACGACAGCCTCGCCATCCCCCGCCGCCTGTCCGGTCTCGGCGTCACCGAAGACGCCATCCCCGCCCTCGCAAAAGACGCCGCAACAGACCCCTCATGCGGCGGAAACCCCATCAATCTCAACGAAAAAAACCTAACAAAACTCTTCGAAAGGGCCTTGTAAGGTCCCTTGAATTTCCTGGGCCCGGTCCTTGGAGACCGGTGCCGGGCGCAGGCCAAAAGCAAATCAGAAGTCCATAAAGGGAGAAGACCAAAGATGACTGAAAAATCCACCCTCACCCGCCGCACGGTACTGAAGAGCGCAGGCGCCGCCGCCTTGGCCGCACCGCTTTATACCAAAAGCGCGCTGGCTTCCTCCGGTGAGATCAACATCATGATGTGGTCGGGCTATATGTCCGAGGATTTTGTCAGCGGTTTCGAGAGTGAAACCGGCATCAAGATCAACTACACCTCGACCGGTTCCAACGAGGAAATGATCAACAAGATGAAGGCCACCAAAGGCCAGGGTTTTGACCTGATCACCCCGACCAACAACCGCTCGCTGCAGTGGGAGCCGCTGGACGTGCTGCAGCCCTTCGACCTTGCCCGTGTGAACACCGAAGCGGTGAACCCGGCGATGCTGAAGGTGGGCGAAACTGCCTGGAACTTTGGCGGCAAGGGCGCGCATTGGCTGCCGCATATGTGGGGCACCGAGGGCATTGCCTACCGCACCGACAAGTGGCTGCCGGAAGGCGACGCACCCTCATATGGCGATGTCTGGTCCGAGGAAAACGCGGGCAAGACCATGGGCCGGGCACATTCGATGATGCTGGGCGCGGGCCTTTACATGGAGCGGATCGGCGAGATGGAAGCCGGTTCCGTCTGGGCAGCTTACGAGGATGAGGCCACCATGCGGCAGGTCTGGGGCCAGATCACCGATTGGTGCATCGCCCGAAAGTCCCGCATCAAGCTGATCTGGAATGACGCGGATACCCAGAAGAACGGTCTGCTCAATGACGGTGTCGTCGTTGGCCAGACCTGGGACGGCCCGCCGCTGGCGCTGAAGACCGCAGGCGAGCCGGTGCATTATCAGGCGCCCATCGAAGGAGCCATGGCCTGGGTCGATGGCCTTGTGCTGCCTGCGGGCGCCAAGAATGTGGATCAGGTTTACGCCTTCATCGAGTACGCCTACCGCAAGGAAATTGCCGGCAAGGAGATCGACTTCCATGGCTACAATTCGCCGGTGCTGGGGGCGGATGCATTTGCAGGGGACTCCTACAAGAAGAACTTTGCCGAGGCCTATCCGGGCAATGCGCTGGCCAACCTGAATGCCTGGCCGGCAGAGGCGCCCTGGTATGCAGACGTGCGCACCGAATTCGTCAATAAGTTCAAGAGCGCCTGACGCCTTAGCACTTGGGCACACCCCCCGGGGTCATACCCGGGGGCCTTTCCGCACCGCGGGAGACGGTGCAATCCACTTGAAGACAAGGGAAGAGCAAATCCTCCAAGCATCGGCCCTGGACGCCGGACAGACGGATAGCATCCCGGGGAGAATTCAAATGAGTGCAGGGGTCGGGGTTGATCTCGAGAATTTGTGGATCCGCTTTGGCGATTTTGTCGCCGTGCGCGATGCCAATGTGAATATCAACGGAGGGGACTTCTTCTCCTTCCTGGGGCCGTCGGGCTGCGGCAAGACCACCATCCTGCGCGCCGTCTCCGGCTTTCTGGAGCCGAGCGGCGGCAAGGTGCTGATCGGCGGCAACGACATGAAAGGCATCGGGCCGAACAAGCGCCCGACGGCGCTGATCTTCCAGAACCTGGCGCTGTTTCCGCTGATGAAGATCTGGGAAAACATCACCTTCTCGATGGAGATCAAGGGCGCCAGCGCCAAGGAACGCCGCAAGCGCGCCGATGAGCTGTTGGACATGATCGCGCTGCCCGGCCAGGGCGACAAGCTGCCGAGCGAGCTGTCGGGCGGCCAGCGCCAGCGGGTGGCCATCGCGCGGGCGCTTTGCGCCGAGCCGGATGTGCTGCTCTTGGATGAGCCGCTGTCGGCGCTGGATCTGAAGCTGCGCCAGCACATGCGCACCGAGCTCAGGGAGATCCAGCAGCGGGTCGGCATCACCTTCATCTACATCACCCACGACCAGGGCGAGGCGCTGACCATGTCCGACAATATCGCGGTGATGAAGGCGGGCGTGATTGACCAGATCGCCGATGGCAAGACCATCTACAACGATCCCTCCACCGCCTTTGCCGCCTCTTTTGTCGGCGAAAACAATGTCTTCCGCGGCCGTGTCAAGCGCGTCATGGGCAATGAGGCGCTGATCGCCACCAACCGCTCAGGGGAGCTGGTGGCGCGGATCTCCTCCGCCAACCAGGGCCGCATGAAAGAAGGCGACGAGGCGATGATGTTCATCCGGCCCGAGGCTTTTGCGCTGGCGCCCCAGGGGGCCTCCGGCGATCATTTCGTGACCGCACGCGTCAACCACGAGGAGTTCGAGGGCAATGTCTTCAACATCTTCATGGAAGGCGAGGGCGGCAAGGAGCTGAAGGTTTCCATCCCCAATCTGGGCCAGTCGTTCGAGGACCACACCGGCCAGACCATCACCCTGGAATATGCGGCGGACAATGCCGTCATCGTGCCGGCCGGTGAGCTGGCCGCGGAATGAGGGAGGCCACGCCATGCCAAGCTTCCTGAGGGAGTTCTTCAAACGCAACGGCACCGGCATGGGCAGCCTGATGCTGGGGCTGGTCCTCTTTTGGACCATCGGCCTCATCATCCTGCCGCAGCTGTCGATGCTCGACTTTTCCTTCCGTCCCAACCTGCCGCCGCCGGAGATCGGCGGCCCCAAGGACGTCTATACGCTGGAGAATTACAAATACCTGATCTACGGCCCCGAAGGCGGCAGCCAGGACTATAACGCGGTCGACCTCAAGGTGTTCTTCCGCACCCTGGTGGCGGCGGTCTGCGTCACCCTCTTCAACCTGATCCTGTGCTATCCGATCGCCTATTACCTGGCCCAGACCAAGGGCAATCACATCCGCATCTTCGCGCTGATGCTGATCATCCCCTACTGGATCAACGAGATCCTGCGCGCCTTCGCCTTGCGGATCATCTTCGGCGAGACCGGGGTGCTCAATAACATGTTTGTCGGCCTTGGCATCTTCGACACGCCCTTTGACTTCATCCGCAATGACATCGCGCTGTATGCGGGCCTGGGCTATGCCTACATCCTCTTGATGATCTTCCCGATCTACAATGTGATCGAGAGCCTGGACCGCAACCAGATCGAGGCGGCGCGCGACATGGGCGCGAGCTGGGCCAAGATCCACCAGCGGGTGGTCATTCCCTACGCCAAGCCGGGGATCTCCTCGGGCTGCACCATGGTGTTCATGCTGTCGGCAGGCGCGCTGGCGGCGCCGCAGATCCTCGGCGGTCCGTCCTCCCTGTGGTTCACCCAGCTGATCTATCAGCAGTTCAATGACAACTCCGACTGGCCGCAGGGCGCAGCCTATGCGGTGGTGCTGCTGGTCACCTGTATCCTCTTGGTTCTGGCGGTGATGCGCCTGTTCAAAGTGAACATGGGGGATATCGGCAAATGAAGAACTTCTCCTTTATGCGCGTAAGCCTCTGGGTCTACCTGGCAATCTTCTTTGCCTACCTCCTGGGGCCGCTGGTGATCATGTCGGCGACCGCCTTCAACTCGCCGTCGTTCCCGCGGATGACCCCCTGGGAGTGCCTGACGTTCGAGTGGTTCTCGGCCCTGTTCCGGGACGAGCGGATCCTGAACGGCATCTGGAACTCGATCCTGGTGGGGGCGGGCACGGTGGTGCTGTCGGTGGCGATGGGCCTCGCGGGCGCCTTGATGCTGACCCAGATCTGGCCCAGGCTGCGCGCCACCTATTACACCATCATCATCGCGCCGATCCTCATTCCCGGCGTGGTGCTGGGGATCTCGACCCTGGTGTTCTGGGACCGGATCAACCGGCTGCTGGGGCTGGGGGCGGACAGCTGGCTGTCCAATGGTTTGTTCCTGACCATCATCGGCCAGTCCACCTTCATCGCCAGCTATTGCATGCTGGTGCTGGTGGCCCGCCTGCAGCGCTATGACATTGCGCTGACCGAGGCGGCGCTGGATCTGGGCGCCACCCATGCCCAGGCCTTCCGCAAGGTGCTGCTGCCGTTCATGCGGCCTGCCATTGCCTCCGCCGCGGTGCTGGCGTTTCTCGCAAGCTTTGAGAACTACAACACCACCACCTTCACCTTCGGCGAATACCCGACGCTGACCATCGAGCTGGCGCAGAAGGTGCGCTACGGCATCACCCCTGCGATCTCGGCCCTGGCCTTCATCATCGTGGTGCTGACGGTGTTTGCCGCCCTTGCCAACGAGGCCTCGATCCGCCGCAAGGAGCTGGTTGCGGCGGCGCGCAAGAAGGCGACGGTGGAAGAGCTGGAAAGCGGCAAGCTGCGGCTGCCCGGTTTCCTCAGCTCCAACGCCGCGGCGGTGGCGCTGGTGGTGGTGGCCTGCGCCACGGTTGCGGTGGTCGGCACCGCCTCGGTCTACAGCCCGCAGCAGTGCATTGCGGATGTCCAGGAGCAGAAGCGCCTGGAGACCGAGGAGCGCATCCAGGAGCTGCGCCGCCAGCGCGAAGAGCGCCGCCTGCAGCAGCAAGAGCAGCAGGGCGAGGCCACACCGCAGGCCACCCAGCCCGCAGGCAACAACTCCGGCTTCGGCGGCGTCTTCAACCCCGGCAACCTCTCAGGCGAAGAGGATGATGGCGCTGAGGCGGAGCAACAGCCTCAGGACAGCAGTCAGGGCAGCAGCTCCGGCTTCGGCAACGTTTTCGATCCCGGCACCCTGTCAGGAGACGGGGAGGAAGGGTCAGGAAACTGATATCCAAGCAAAAAACAGCAAAGGCGGCCAAACGGCCGCCTTGTTCTTTCCAGCAACAACTTTAGAAAAGGACACTGCCTGGCGTGTCCGGCAGATCCTCCTTGTCCGGGGCTTCCAGGTATTTGCGGATGGCCGGGTCGATCCGGGGGCTGCGGACCGGGTAAACGCCGCAGGCGGCGATGGCCTCGCGGGCAGTGACCCGTTCGTCGAGCCGTTTCCAGATTGCCCGGGCCGCATAGGGGCGCGGGAAAGGGCGCCAGGCCACGCCCATGGTCATGCCCCGCAGGTATTTCAGCTGCTGGCGGTGCGCCGAGAACAGGATGGTCTGTGCCACGCTGCCCTCGCGGGCGCGTTCGTGCTCGGTGATGAACAGCCGGTTGCCGCGCAGGGTGACCATGCCGTGATAGCGCGAGATCTGCCGGATGCTTTGCTCCGGGTCATGGGCGATTTCCATGTTGCGGGAGACGATGTAGCCGTCTTCCTCGGAAAAGCGTGTGAGCGAGCAGAAGATGCCTTCGCCCCAGGACGGCGTGCGGAAATAGGCGTGATAGAAGCCGAGGTAGCGTTTCAGGTTGCGCTGCTGGCCGCGGAACGGCGCCATGAATTTCTCGCCCGCACCGTGCTGCACCGCGCCTGCCGAATCTGCCAACGTGGTCTCAAAATCAGTGTTTTCCGTGAACAGCTGCGATTCAGGAATCGCAAAATAGCGGGCAATGCGGCGCAGGTTGTGGGCCGCTGGCATGCTGCTGCCATTGAGGTAGCGGTTGAACTGCTGGCGGTTGATGCCGATCTCACGGCATATCTGGGCGATGCTGCCGTGCTCGGCGCAAAGCGAGCGCAGATTTTCTGAAAAATTCCCGGACAAGGGCGGATTTCCTTCGCGAAGTGACGCTAGTTTGATACAGGTCGCGTCACTTCGCGCATGTTTGCACAGTTCCGTCAATGGCAAATCCGGGGTCTCTGGAGGGCATCACCCTGCCTGGAGACCCCAATGCCCGTTACCTGCATCGAAAACCAATGGCTCCCCCTGCCGGACGGGCGGCGGCTGGCGGTGCGGATGTGGATGCCGGAAGGCACCGGGCCGTTTCCCGCCATTCTCGAATACCTGCCGTACCGCAAACGCGACGGCACCGCGGCGCGGGATGAGACCGCCCACCGGGTGTTTGCCGCCGAAGGCTATGCCTGTGTGCGGGTGGATCTTGCTGGAACCGGCGACAGTGAGGGCGTCTTTGACGACGAATATTCCGAACAGGAGCTGAGCGACGGCGAGGCAGTGCTGGAGTGGATCGCGGCGCAGCCCTGGTGCGCAGGCCGGGTGGGGATGATCGGCATTTCCTGGGGCGGCTTCAACGGGTTGCAATTGGCCTTCCGCCAGCCGGAGGCACTGAAGGCCGTGGTAACAGTGGCCTCCGCCGTGGACCGCTATGAGGACGACGTTCATTACATGGGCGGCTGCCTGGTTGGCGACAATGTCAACTGGGGCGCACAGATGTTCGCCTATCTGACCCGTCCCGCCGACCCGGAACTGCGTGCTGATTGGCGCGAGGACTGGATTGCCCGGATGGAGAACGTCCCGTTCTGCGCGGCAGACTGGATGCGCCATCCGCTGCGCGACGGCTATTGGAAGCACGGCTCGGTCTGCGAGGACTGGTCAGCGATCCAGGTGCCGGTTCTGGCCATCACCGGTTGGGCCGATCCTTACGTGAACACACCTCCAGCCCTGGCGGCCAGCTTGCAAGCACATTCCAAGGCTCTGATAGGCCCGTGGGAGCACCGCTACCCCCATATCTCCAAGCTGGAGGCCTCGGACTTCCATTCCGAGGTGCTGGGCTGGTTTGACCGCTGGCTGAAGCAGGAGGAAAACGGCGCTGAAGACTTGCCGGCCTACCGCGCCTATATGCAGGAGCATTTCAATCCCGTAGCGCAGAATACTCCGCGGCGGGGGCGCTGGGTGGCTGAGGCGGACTGGCCATCACCCAATGTGTCAGAAACTGTTTGGCACCTGGTTCCGGGCGGGTTCTCAAAAACCGCAGGGCAGGGGGCACTGACGATTGCTTCGCCCGCACACCTCGGCCAGGCCGGCGGCTACTTCTGCCCGGGCATGCGGATCGACAACGAACTTGCGGGGGATCAGACAGAAGATGATGCCTTGTCGGTCTGCTTTGACGGCGCAGTGCTGGAAGACCCGCTGGAATTGCTGGGCCGCGCCCGGCTGCGGCTGCGGTTCTCGGTGGACAAGCCGGTTGCCCAAGTTACCGCGCGGCTCTGCGATGTCACGCCCGGGGGCGTCTCGCAGCGGATCAGCTTCCGGCCCTTGAACCTGACCCATCACAGCAGCCACGAGACACCGGAGGCACTGGTTCCCGGGCAGGAGTATGAGGCAGAGATTGCGCTCAATGAATGCGCCCACCATCTGCGCGCCGGGCACAAACTGCGGCTGGCGCTGTCGACCTCTTATTGGCCGATGATCTGGCCCGCGCCGCAGGCTGCGGAGGTTACCCTTCACTTGGAGGGCTGTTCCCTGCATTTGCCGGTGCGGGAGGCGGCTGTAGAAGCTGATCCTGCAAATCCCGGCCCGGCGCAGGACTTCCCAACCCTGCAGGCCAAGGAGTTGCGCGCGCCCTCGGGAACATCCGGACGCAGGGTGCTGGAGGACGGCACCGTGGTTCTGGAAACCTTCGACGATTTCGGTGAGACGCGCGATCCTTACCACGGGCTGGCCACCGGCAGCCATGTGGCAATGCGCTATGCCATTCACCCCGACGATCCGGCCTCGGCACGGTTCGAGACGCAGTGGCGTTTCACCTTTCAGCGCGATGGCTGGCAGGTCGCCATCAGCACTGAAAGCACCATGCATTGCGACGGGCAGAACTTTTACCTGACCCGGAAATTGCGCGCCACGGAGGGCGCGGATGAAACGGAAGTTCTGGCAAAGGAATGGGCTGAGACCCTTCCACGCGGGCTTCTGTGAACTGATCTTAAGGGAGGACACCATGAAGATCGAATGGACCAAGGCGCCGGTGGGGCGCCGCAAGTTTCTGAAAGGCGCCACCGCTCTGGGCGCCGCTGCCGTGCTGCCGGGCAGCCTGGCCAGCCGCGCCTTTGCCGCCGATGACGGCGTGCTGCGGGTGCGTGCCTATGGCGACGCTCAGAACATGGATCCGGCGCACAGCGTTGGCGTGGTCGAAGAAGAAGTGCATGCCTCGATCTATAACAAGCTGATCCAGTACAAGCCGGGCCGCGAATGGGACTGGCAACTGGACGCCGCCGCGATGATCGAGCAGGCGGATCCGACCCATGTGAAATTCGCCCTGCGTGACGACATCGGCTTTACCAACGGTTTTGGCGCGATGACCGCCGAAGACGTGAAGTTCTCCTTCGAACGCATCATCGCAGATGCCACCGAAAGCCCAAACAAGCCCGACATGGGCCCGCTGAGCCACGTCGAAGTGACCGGCGAGCGCGAAGGCACTATTGTTCTGAACGAACCCTTTGCGCCGCTGTGGAGCATCGCGCTGCCCTATATCACCGGCAACATCGTCTCCAAAGCGGCGGTTGAGGCCGCAGGCGGCCGCATTGGCTCGGACCCGGTGGCGGAATCCGGCCCCTATCTGCGCGCCAGCTGGGAGCCAAAGGCCAAGACCACGCTGAAACGCAACCCCGACTGGAAAGGCGAAGCGCCGGCCTGGGATACCATCGAGATCCTGCCGATCGACGATGAAAACACAGCTGAAATCGCGTTTGAAGCCGGCGAACTGGACTTCACCCGCGTCTCTCTGGGTTCAGTGCAGCGCTACCGCGATGGTGTGCCGAACGGCGGCACGCTGCTGGAATACCCGTCGCTGTACTATGCATGGCTGGGCATGAACCTGGATCACCCGAAACTGCAGAACAAGAAACTGCGCCAGGCGATCCAGCATGCGATTGACGTTCCCACGGTTCTCGAAGCGGCCTATTTCGGCGCCGTGGAGCCCTCCACCGGCATTATTGCGCCGGGCCTCGCTGGCAACCGTGCCAACTCGCTGATCCCGCCGCAAGCGGACTTCGAGAAGGCAGCAGCGCTGCTGGCGGAGTTGGGTGAAACCAATGTCACCCTTAAGCTCGACACGCTGAACAAGACCACCTTCACCACCGCAGCACAGGTGATCCAGGCAACGCTGGCGCAGATCGGCATCACCGTTGAAGTCAACGTTCTGGAATCCGGCGCCTTCTGGGCCAGCGCGGACAACGAAGACCTGCAGCTGGTGCTGAACCGCTACTCGATGACCCCGGATCCGTACTATGCCACTTCCTGGTTCACCACCGAGCAGGTCGGCCACTGGAACTGGGAACGTTTCAGCAATGAAGAGTTCGACAAGATCCACGCCGCCGCCTACCAGGAGACCGACCTGGCCAAGCGCGGTGAGATGTACCAGCGCGCCCAGGATCTGATGGAGGAAAGCGGCGCCTACCGCTTCCTGACCCATGAGGCGACGCCGGTGATCCATTCGGCGAAGGTTGCACCGGCGCTGCGCCCCGACGGGCTGGCCCTGCTGCGCTACTTCGGTAAGGCCTGACCCTCCCCTCGGGCCTGACCGCCTGGCACGGCTGCAATTGCGGAGCAGCCGTGCCGATTTCCTACCGCACAGCGAGACTAAGGGAGCCATGCGGCCATGTTACTTTATGCAACCCGGCGGTTCGGGCTGGCATTGCTGATCCTGATCGTGGCGGTCACCGCCATGTTCCTGATGATCCGTGCCGTGCCCGGCGATCCGGTCCAGATCATGCTGGGCCCGCGCGCCACGCCCGAGCTGCAGGCGCGGCTGACGGCAGAGCTGGCGCTGGACCAGCCGATCTGGAAACAGCTTCTCATCTTTTACGGCAACCTGATGCAGGGAGACCTGGGCATCGACGTGTTCTCGGGCCGCTCGGTGACCGAGATCGTGTTCCAGCAGCTGCCGCATACCCTGTGGCTGATCCTGGGCTCGATCACCTGGTCGGCAACGCTGGGCATCGCGCTGGGTGCCTATGCCGCCGCGCATCCCAATACGGTGATCGACCGGATCACCGCTGCAATTTCCGTCAGCTTCGTGGCTGCACCTGCCTTTGTGGTTGCGTTGCTGTCCCTGCTGATCTTTGCCGTTAACCTGCAGTGGTTCCCGGCCATTGGCGCCGGAGAAGGCTTTTGGGGCCGCCTCAACCACCTGGTGCTGCCCGCCTTTGCCATCGGCCTTAGCTGGGTTGGCTACATCGCCCGCCTGGTACGCGCCTCGATGCTGGAAGTGATGGGTGAAAGCCATATCCGCACCGCCCGCGCCTTTGGTATCAACGAGCGCCGGGTAGTGATGGTCTATGCCTTGCGCATTGCCATCCTGCCGGTGGTGACGGTGATCGGCGTCGGCATGGGTTTCCTCTTGTCCTCCGCCGTCTTTGCCGAAATCGTCTTTGCCCGCCCCGGCCTCGGCAAGCTGGTGATCGACAGCATCACCACCCGCAACTACCCGATCGTGATGGGATCGGTGCTGATTTCGACCGGCCTGTTTGTGGTCTCCACCGCGCTGGCCGATCTGATCAACGCCTGGCTCGATCCCCGTGCCCGCACGGCGAAATAAGGAGAGCGTGAGATATGGCTAAATCCCGTTCCGAACTGGGCCAGATCCTCACCGGTGTCGCCCGCGACCCGCTAGGACTGATGGGGCTGATCATCGTCGGCACCATCGTGTTCTGCGCCATCTTTGCCTATTGGATCGTGCCCTTCGATCCGGTTGGCATGAACATCAAGGATCGCCTGCAAGGCCCCTCCGCCACGCATCTTCTGGGCACTGACCAGCTGGGCCGCGATACGTTTTCCCGCGTGATTGCAGGCGGCCAGGTGGCGTTGCAGGTTGCCCTGCCGGCTGTCTTCGGCGCCATGGCCATTGGCCTGACGCTGGGCATGATCGCCGGCTACGGGCCGAAATGGCTCGACAACCTCTTGATGCTGTTCTTTGACACCATCCGTTCCTTTCCGACGGTGATGTTTGCGCTGGCCGTGGTGGCGCTGGTTGGCCCCAGCCTGCAGACGGTGGTGTTTGTGGTGATGGCAACGTCGATCCCAACCTATGGCCGGGTGGCGCGGACCCAGACGCTCACCTTACGCAACTCGGAATTCATCCTGGCGGAACGCTCGATGGGGGCCAGCATGACCCGTATCCTGGGCGTGCATATGCTGCCCAACATCGTTGGCGTTCTGGCGGTGCTGGCCGCAATGGACATTCCCACCGTGATCGCGCTGGAGGCGGGCCTGTCTTTCCTGGGGCTCGGAGTGAAACCGCCGACGCCCAGCTGGGGCGCGCTGCTGAAAGATGGCTATTCGCTGATCCGGCAGACCCCCTGGCTGGTGGTGGGCGGCGGTCTGCCGATCATCCTGGCAACCCTTGGCTTCACCTTCCTGGGCGAGTCCTTGCGCGACGTGGTTGACCCGAAACTGAGGAAACAGCGATGATCGATACACTTCTGGAAATCGACCGTCTCAGCGTCGACTATGAAACCGCCCGCGGCGACCTGAAGGCCTTGCGCGATATATCCTTTGACATCCGCAAGGGTGAGATTGTCGGCATCGTCGGCGAGTCGGGATGCGGCAAGTCCACCCTGATCTCCTCGATCCTGCGCCTGACCGCGCCGAACACGCGCTTCCGCCAGGGCGAGGTGCGGTTCAAGGGCGAGGACCTGCTGCAACTGCCCGAACGCAAGATGCGGGATTTGCGCGGTGCTGACATCTCCATTGTGTTCCAGGACCCGATGCAAACCCACAACCCGGTGTTGTCTATCGGCCAGCAGATGCTGGACATCCAGCACCGCTCCAAAGCGTCCAAGGCCGAGAAACGCATGCGTGCGGCGCAGATGCTGGGCGCTGTCGGCATCCCCGATCCGGAGGCGCGGCTGGACCAGTTCCCGCATGAGTTCTCCGGAGGCATGCGGCAGCGCATTGCCATCGCCATGGCGCTGATGTCGGAGCCGGATCTGCTGATCGCGGATGAGCCAACTACGGCGCTGGACGCGACACTGGAGGTGCAGATCATCGAGCGCCTGCAGGAGCTGCAGCAGGAGTTCAATTGCGCCATCCTGTTCATCTCGCACCACCTGGGCGTCATTGCCGAGCTCTGCGACCGGGTGGTGGTGATGTATGCGGGTGCCGTGGTCGAAAGCGGTGAGGTGCGGGAGATCTTCCACGATCCCAAGCACCCCTACACCCGCCGCCTGATCGACTGCGACCCCGGCCATATCAAGGAGCGCGCCCGCGTGCTGCCGACCATCCCGGGCGAGGTGCCGGACCTCGCCAACCTGCCCGGCGGCTGCATCTTCCGCGACCGCTGCGATTTGGCCATGCCGCGCTGCGCATCGCAGGTGCCACCGCTTGCGAAGTTGAAAGAGGGCCACCACGCCGCCTGCTGGCTGAACCATGAGGAGGCTGCCGAATGACCTTGCTGGATGTGAAGAACCTCAAGACCAGCTATGGGCCGGTCAATGTGCTGGCCGGTGTCAGCTTTGCGGTGGAGCCCGGCGAAACCTATGCGCTGGTCGGCGAAAGCGGCTCGGGCAAGACCACGGTGATCCGCGCCATTGCCGGGCTGGCGCCGGCGCAGGAGGGTTCGGTCAAGTTCGACGGGCAGGAGATCCGCAGTGCCTCCGAGCGCACCCTGCGGCCGCTGCGCAAGGACATCGCGATGATGTTCCAGGACCCGGTGGGCAGCCTGTCGCCGCGTCTGACCATCCGCAGCCTGATCACCGAACCCTACCGCATCCAGGGCATGAAGGACCGCGATCTGGATGCTGAGGCCAAGCGCCTGCTTGAAATGGTGAACCTGCCTGCGCATTTTGCCGACCGCTATCCGTACCAGCTCTCCGGCGGGCAGGCGCGCCGCGTCGGCGTCGCCCGCGCCCTGGCGCTGGAGCCGAAGCTGATCCTGGCGGATGAACCCACCGCGGGCCTCGACGTGTCGGTGCAGGGGGAACTGCTGAACCTGCTCAACGACCTGCGCGAGCGGCTGGGGTTGGCGATGGTGATCATCACCCACAACCTCAACGTCGTGCGCCATGTGGCCGACCGAATGGGCATCATGTACCTGGGCAGGCTGGTCGAGGAAGGCAACACCGAGGCGGTCTTCCACGACCCCCGCCACCCCTATACCCGCTGCCTGTTGTCAGCGAACCCGGAACCCGACCCCGACGCCCGGCTGGAGCGCATCGCCCTGAAAGGCGAGCCGCCCAGCCTGCTCAAACGTCCCTCCGGCTGCGAATTCCGCGAGCGCTGCCCCTTTGCGCAGGAGATCTGCACCCAGACCCCGCAATGGGAAGTGGATAACGGCCACGGTCTCCGCTGCCTGGCCCCACTGCATCAAGGGCGGGCGGCATGACCCGCTTTGCAGGCAAAACCGTCCTGATCACCGGCGGGCACACGGGCATAGGTTTCGGCATCGCCGAGCGCTTTGCCCGCGAAGGCGCCAATCTGATCCTCGCGGGGCGGAACCAGGCAAAGGGCGATGCTGCGGCGGAGAGGCTTGCGGCGCAAGGTGCAAATGCCCGGTTCCTGTCCGTGGACCTGTCGCGCGAGGAGAACGTTTGCGATATGGCCGCCGGGCTGGAGCGGCTCGACGTGCTGGTCAACAATGCGGGCCTTGGCGGGCGGCGCATCGAACACGCCCCCAAGGACAGCCCCGGCACCCGCTGGGACCGTATCCGCGGCGCCAATCAGGACAGCACCTATCTGGTGACGGCCCATTGCCTGCCGTTGCTGAAGGCCTCAAACGGGGCGGTGGTGAATATCTCCTCGACCGCGACCTGGCACGGCAACTGGGGGCTTTACGGCGTGGCCAAGGCCGGGGTCGAGGCGCTGACCCGCGCCTTCGCCGCCGAGGCCGCGCCGGTGCGGGTCAATGCCGTCAGCCCGGGCTGGATCACCAATGATCTGACCGCCTTTGCCTCGGGCCATGCGGATGGAAGCTGGGACCTCCCGCCCTCGCTGCTGGACCGGATGGGCACGCCGTCTGAAATCGCGGGCGCGGTGGCCTTTCTGGCCTCCGAAGACGCTTCCTTTATCACCGGTCAGACACTGATCGTGGATGGCGGGCTGACGCTGATCGACTACCCGTCCCGGCCGCTGCTGGCGCAGCGCGGGCAGGTTCTGAAATCCCAAAACTGAACACCGGAAAGCCAAGCCATGACATCCGTGCTGTATTTCAATGGCCCGATCCTGACGATGGATACGGGGAACTCCACGCCTGAGGCGGTGCTGACCGAAGGCCAGACCATCCGCGCGGTTGGCAGCGAAGCAGAGCTGCGCGCGCAGATGCCCGCAGGCACTGAAGAAATGGACCTGCAAGGCCAGACCCTGATCCCCGCCTTCATCGACCCGCACGGGCATTTCCCCGACCCAGGCTTCATCCGGCTGTTCCGGGTCGATCTGGCCTCGCCGCCACGGGGCGGTTGCCCGGACATCCCTACGGCGCTGGAACGGCTGCGGGCCAAGGCCGCGGAAACACCAGCGGGCGAATGGGTGATGGGCGTGCTGTTCGACAATACCGCCATTGCCGAAGGCCGGATGCCAACGCGCAGCGAGCTGGACAGTGTTTCCACCGAGCACCCTATCTGGGTGATCCATGCCTCGGGCCACAATGGTTCGGCCAACTCCCTGGCGCTGCAAAAGCACGGGGTGAACCGGGATACGCCCGACCCTCTGGGCGGCCGTTTCGGTCGCGATCCGGTGACCGGTGCGCTAACCGGGCTGATCGAAGGTCTCTCGGCTATGCGCGAGATGGGGGATACCGATTTCCTGATCGACCGCGAACGGTTCTGGGCCGGATTCAACAGCTGCCGGGACGAATACCTGGCGCATGGCGTCACCTACGCGCAAAACGCCTGGGCCACGCGCGAGATGCTGGAGCACTTTGCCTCGCTGCCTGCGGATCAGGATCCGGGCTATGACCTGATGCTGCTGCCCATCGGCGAGCTGGAGCCGGCCCTGACCGAGGGTCCGGATCCGCTGCACTGGCCCGGCAACCCGCATTTCACCCTGGGCCCGCGCAAGCTGTTCACCGACGGGGCGTTCCAGTTGCAGACGGCGTTTCTCAGCGCGCCCTACCACAAACCGGTCGACCCGGAGCATCCTTGCGGCATGTCTTATGAAAGCGGGGAGGAGCACCGCTTTCAGGTCAGGAAACTGCATGATCTGGGTTATCAAATCCATTGCCATTGCAACGGCGACGCCGGGGCGCAGATGTTCATTGATGCGGTTGCCGCCGCGCTGGAGGCTACCCCGCGCACCGATCACCGCCATACCATCATCCATGGCCAAGCCCTGCGCGATGACCAGCTGCAGCAGATGGCAGAGCTCGGCATCACCGTCAGCTTCTTCCCGGCGCATGTGCATTTCTGGGGCGACCGCCACTATGACACCTTTCTGGGGCCGGAACGGGCAGAGCGGATCTCACCCTGTGCCTCGGCCGAGCGGTACGGCGTGCGCTACACCATCCATAACGACGCCTCGGTAACGCCGACGCGTCCGATCCACCTGGCGCATTGCGCGGTGAACCGGGTCACGGCGGGTGGCCGCCGTCTCGGCGAGGCGCAGCGGATTTCTGCGCTGTCGGCCCTGCGGGCGCAGACCATCGACGCCGCTTGGCAAGTCTTCCAGGAAGACACCCGCGGCTCCATCGAGTCTGGCAAACTGGCAGATCTGGCGGTGCTGAACCGCAACCCGCTGGAAGATCCTGACAACATCGAGACCACCAAGGTCACCCGGACCATCCGCCGCGGGCAGGTTGTCTGGGAACGGGAGAAGTGACGGCCATGCAGTCCAAACCACGGATCGCAATTGCCGGTTTCCAGCATGAAACCAATTGTTTCGGCACCACCAAGGCCGGGCTGGCGGAGTTCGAAATGGCCAATTCCTGGCCCGCCATGCTGCACGGGAGCGAAGTGATCGCTGAGACCTGCGGCATGAACCTGCCGATCGCGGGTTTTGCCAAGGCGGCAGATCAAGCCGGAATGGAGCTGCTGCCGATCCTGTGGTGCGCGGCAGAGCCCTCGGCGCATGTGACCGATGACGCCTTTGAGACCATCTGCGCCAAGATCCTGGACGGCATACGTGCTGCCGGTCCGCTGGACGGGATCTATCTGGATCTGCACGGGGCGATGGTCACCGAAAGCCATGCGGACGGCGAGGGTGAGATCCTGCGGCGGCTGCGGGCTTTGGCCGGGCCCGAGCTGCCCATCGTGGTCAGCCTGGACCTGCACGCCAATGTGTCGGCTGCCTCGGTGGAGCTGGCGTCATATATGGCAATCTTCCGCACCTATCCGCACCTGGACATGGGCGCCACCGGTGCGCGCTGCCTGCCGGTGCTGCAGCGGCTGCTGGCGGGCGAGACGCTGCACAAGGCATTCCGGCAGATGGATTTCCTGATTCCTCTGCATGCCCAATACACCGGGGCCACGCCGGGCGAAGAACTCTATGCCGCGCTGCCGCCACTGGAACAGGAGGGTGTTTTGGCAGACATCGCGCTGGGGTTCACTGCGGCGGATTTCCCCGATACCCGGCCGTCCTGCGTGGCCTATGGCGCAACAGCCGGAGCCGCGGAGTGCGCTGCAGATCAAATCGCTGCATTGTTCACAGAATTGGAGGCAGACTCAGCCCATCCAATGCTGTCGCCTCAGGAGGCCGCAGCCATTGCCAATGGGCCAAGGACCGGCAAACCTGTGGTGCTTGCTGACGTGCAGGACAACCCCGGCGCCGGCGGCACCTCGGACACCACCGGGCTGTTGACGGCGCTGGCGGAGGCGGGCGCGCAAGATGTGCTGATGGGGCTGTTTCATGATCCAGAAGCCGCGGCCATGGCCCATGCTCTGGGACGCGGCGGGGTGTTCCGTGCAGCGCTTGGCGGACGGTCCGGAGTGGCAGGCGATGCGCCGTTTGAAGCGGAATTCGAAGTGGTTGCCCTCAGCGACGGCGCCTGCCGCTATACTGGTGAAATGTATGGCGGCGGGGTGGCGACCCTGGGCCTGACGGCCGCTTTGCGGCTGGCAAACTCAGATGCGGATATCACGCTTGTAGCCACCAGCATCCGCAACCAGTGCCTGGACCTGGCGCATTTCACCCATCTGGGGCTGGAGCCGGAGAAATTTCACACGGTTTGCGTCAAAAGCACCGCTCATTTCCGGGCCGATTTTGAACCGGTCGCCAGTGCCGTCTATCCGGTTGCCGCACCGGGCGTGTTTCCCTGCGATTTGCAGAGCGTTCCCTATAAAAACCTGCACCCGGACGTCAGAACCGCTCCTGCACAGGTCTGAGCCCTGAAGCAGAAGCGGTCTTCGCAAGCGGACTAGGCCTGCCGCTTGCGGGGAGGATCACTCCTCGTCTTCACCGTTCTGGTAAGGAACCACCAAGGTCGGGATCTGCGAACGCCGCAGAACCCGCTTGGCGACAGTGCCCAGGAACGTGTGCGAGAACCCGTGGTCATGGGCGCCCAGCACAATCAGATCGCAGCCCAGCTCTGCCGAGCGGCGCAGAATCACCTCCGCTGGGTGGCCGTCGGTGACCTCGATCGAGGTCACCTGGTCACGGATCTTGGCGTCATCGCCTTCGAAGGCGGCCCAGAACCGGGCCTGACGCTCAGCCAGGACCTGCTTGACCATTTCATGCCGCCGCTTGGCCGCCGCCTTGCGGGTCTCGTCGTTCAGCACGAACATCTCGAAAGTGATCTTGGCATCCTCGGAGATCGGCTCATTCACATGCAGCACATGGATCTCTGCCCCAGTCGCCTGCGCCAAGCTGGCCGCATGGCGCAATGCAAGGGTCGAGTTGTGCGACAGGTCGGTGGCAAACAGGATGTTTGTGATCAGTGGTTTCATGTCAGTCCCCTTTCAGATCAGTAGCCAAACAGCCGTGGCAGCCACAGCGAGATTTCCGGGAAGAACGCGATGATGAAGATCGCAATCGTGTTCACCGCAGCAAAGGGCAAGGCGCGCAGCGAGATCGTCTCGATTGAGATGTTCGAGATGCCCGAGGCAATGAACAGGTTTTCCCCCAACGGCGGCGTCTGGAAGCCGATGCCCAAGGTACAGACCATCACCACGCCAAAGTGGATCGGGTCGATGCCGACTGAATAGGCCACCGGCAGCATCACCGGCACCAGGATCAGGATGGTTGCCAGCGTCTCCATGAACATGCCGACAAACAACAGGAAGAAGATGATAAGCGCCCAGATCACATAGAGGTTGTCGGTGAAACTGAGCATCGAGTTGGCAATCACAGCGGGGATCTGGTTCTCCACCAGCAGACGCCCGAACACGGTTGCGGTGAACAGGATCAGCAGCACGCGGCCGGTCAGCCAGGTTGTGGCCTCCAGCGACTGGAACAGCGACGACCAGGTCAGTTCGCGGTAGATGAAGACACCAACCACCAGGGTGTAGAAGATCGCAACAATCGCGGCCTCGGTCGGGGTGAAGAAGCCGGTGTAGATACCGCCCAGGATCACCACCGGCGCCATCAGTGCCCAGAACCCGCGGTACATTTCACAGCCGACATTGCGGATCGACCAGCCATCAGCAGATCCTTTGTAGCCACGCTTTTTTGACATGAAGAAGTTCAGGATCAAAAGGCTGGTGGCGATCAGGAAGGCGGGCACAAAGCCCGCGATGAACAATTTCGAGATCGAGACCGATTGGAAGGTGCCGAATTTCTCGACCGCTTCCGGCGGCGGGGCCATGCCCAGGGCGGCGATGCCAAAGATCACCATCGGGATCGACGGCGGGATGATGATGCCCAATCCGCCCGAAGACGCCGTGATCGCAGACGCATAGCCCTTTTCATAGCCCCGGTTGATCATCGCCGGGATCATCAGCATGCCGACAGCAGCCGTGGTTGCCGGGCCGGAGCCGGAGATGGCGCCAAAGAACAGACAGGCCATGACCGTCGCGGCCGAGATGCCGCCAGTGAACGGCCCGGCAAAACTTTCGGCTACGTTGATCAGCCGTTTCGAGATCCCCGCGGCCTCCATCAGCGCGCCTGCCAGAATAAAGGCCGGCAGCGCCATCAGCGGGAAGGAGCCGACCGAGGTAAAGGCGATCTGCACGAATTTGATCGGGTTTTCGTCCAGGTAAAGGAACGACAGCAGCGACGACACCCCCAGCGCAACCGTGATCGGCGCGCCCAGGAACAAAAGCAGCAGGAATGATCCGAACAGGATCGTGACGATTTCAGTTTCCATTATTCTCTCCCTCCCTCAATCACGCGCGATTGTCCGCGCCAGTGGCGGCCTTGATTTCGTCAAGGTCGATCTGGTCGGGATCGTGGATTTCTTCGCCACGGATAAGCTTGCGGTAGTTCACCTGCAGGATGCGGATCGTCATCAAGGTGAAGGCGATTGGCAGCACCATGTAGATGTATTTCATCTCGATGCCCAAGGTCTGTGATTTCCAGAACTTGTTCATCTTGTTGAAGACGAAATCGGTGGCCAGCCACAGGAAGTAGCAGTTGAAGAACAGCCAGAAGAGGTCGGCAAAAGCCTCAATGTACTTAATCCAGCCTGAGGGCAGGAACTTGAACTGAAAAGTGACCCGGTTATGCGCGCCTTTCAGCGCAGCATAGCTGGCCCCGAAATAGACAAACCAGACGAACATATAGACCGAGAGCTCCTCGATCCACGAGAATGAATGCCCAAAGACTTCGCGTGAGACGATCTGCACGAACAGCAGAATGACAAAACCGGACAGCAATAGGCGGCAGATATAGCTTTCTATATTGTCCAGGACTTTCCAGAACATGATGAACTCCTCCCCTGTGCAAAGCAGCGCACGAGGCGCTGCTTTGTTATTTTTTATAGGTTTGCCAGAGGCTTACTGAACCGGATCGCGGCCGATGGCGGTCAGCACCGCGTTCATCTTCTCAACGCCGCCGATCGAGTTGTAAAACTTCGGCCACACGGCTTCGGTTGCCAGCTTGATGAACTCGGCTTCGTCGTTTTCCGGATCCACGATGGCCATGCCCTTGGCGGTCAGCTCTTCCTTGATCGCAGCTTCGGAGTCGCGCAGGAACTGGGCCGACTTCAAGGTGGCTTCCTTGCCCGCTTCCAGGATGATTTGCTGATCTTCTTCCGACAGGCCCTGGAACACGGCCTCGGAAACGATCAGCGGTTCGATCGAGAAGATGTAGCGCAGGTTGGTAACATGGTTCTGCACTTCATAGAACTTCATCGCATTGATGGTCATGTAGGGGTTGTCCTGACCGTCAACCACCTTGGTCTGCAGACCGGTGAAGGTCTCGGACCAGGCCATCGGGGTCGGGTTGATGCCCCAGGACTTGTAGGTCTCGATCATGATCTCGTTCTTTGGAACGCGGATGACCAGGTCCTGCAGGTCGGCAACCGTAGTGACCGGCTTCTTGGAGTTGGTCAGGCGGCGGAAGCCAGTGTAGGTCCAAGCAATGATCCGCACGCCTGCATCCCGCAGGGTGTTCTCGGTCAGCTCCTGGCCGATCGGGCCTTGCGTCAGGGTTTCCGCGTCCTCCAGCGACAGGATCACATACGGCAGGGTGAACACGCCCACAGTCGGGGAGAACGGAGTCACGTTGTTGATCGCCAGCAGCGACATATCCAGGGTGCCGATTGCAGCTTCGTTCACGGTGTCCTGCTCGGAGCCCAGCTGGCCGTTCAGGAACAGGGTGGCCGTGTGCTCGCCGCCGGATTTTGCTTCCAATGCCTCAACAAAGAACTTGCCGGTCGCTTCCTGCGGGCTGCCGGCGCTGTCGCCCACGGCAATCTTGAAGTTCTTTGCGGAAACGGCACCGGTGGTCAGCATCGCCGCGGCAGAAACGGCAGCGGTCAGCGTGCAGACCTTTTTGAGAAATGACATAACTTCCTCCCGTATTGTCATCTTGAAGCCAAGGCGCGCGCCGGCATGCCCTCCATAAGCATAAATGCCGGTCCGATCCGTCCTTGGTGGGCCGGAAGCTACATTGCGTTTCATGTTTCTAGAATGTAAACTTTTGAAAGCAAAGTTTCACAAATCGCGAACCTGGAAGATGAACCGCCATTCCCGTGTAAAACACATTGCCGACGCTGACCTGAAATTGCTCCGAGTCTTCAAGTCGGTGGCCGAAAGCGGCGGGCTGGCGGCGGCGGAGACCGAGCTGAACATCGGCAAATCGACGATCTCGAAATATATTGCCGACCTTGAGTTAAGGCTGGATCTGAAACTTTGCAACCGCGGCCCGGCCGGTTTTTCCCTGACAGACGACGGCGAAAAGGTGCTGCGCTCCGCCGAAGGGCTGCTGGCCTCGGTCACCGATTTCCGGGCGCAGGTGAACGAGATCAAGCAGCAGCTGGCCGGCACCATCCGGATCGCTTTGTTCGATCAATGCGCCTCCAACCCCGAAGCCTTTGTCCCCGGCACCATCCGTGAATTCAACAAGGCGGCCCCGGCAGTGGAAATCGAACTTTCGCTGGAGCCGCCAAACGTGATCGAGACCAAGGTGATCGGCGGCGAGCTGGACATCGGCATCCTGGCACTGCACCGGCCCTCTCCCAGCCTCGACTACATGCCGCTCTACGGCGAGAACATGTTTCTCTACTGCGGCAAGGGGCATCCGTTCTTTGACTGCGACCAGACCAGCCTGGGGCTTACGGATGTGCAAGCAATGAACTACGCCGGCATCCGGGTGAACTCACCGAACCTGCATGTCGGCCAGAAACTGGGCTTTCGCCGCGCTGCCAAAGTGCAGAACGAACAGGCGCTGGCAATCCTGATCATGTCCGGCAGCTATCTGGGGTTTCTACCGGATCACCTGGGTGACGCATTTGTCGGTCATAGGCTGATGAAGAAAGTATTGCCCGAGGAGATTTTCTACCGTAGCCAGTTTGCCGCCGTCACCCGCAAACGGCCAGCCGTGAACCGGATCACCAAGCTTTTCCTCGACACATTGGTTGCGGCCCACACTGAACATGAGGCTGGGGAGTAACCCGTTCCTAGGTGCAGCTTCCGCTTGGGTGATAAGCCCTCAAGGTTTCCACAGTGCGGACCTGCAGCCATTGCTTGAACGCCTCTGCGGCAGCGGCGGTTTTACCTGCGCCGCCCGCTGAGCGCACCCAATAGCTCTGCCCGGAGGCGCAGGCGGAGCCTGCCACGGCAGCTAGTGCCCCCGCGCGAAGCGCCCTGCCGGCATTGACCAGGCTCGCAAGGGCCAGGCTGTCGCTGGCCTGCACCGCGTCAATGGCCGCATGTTCGGCGGTGACTTGCAGCCCCGCGGAAAACAACACCGGTGTGTTCAGCATTTTCCGGCCCCAGACCTGCCAGGAAAACTCACCCCGGCGGCTGCCCTGTTCATGGCTGATCTGCACCAGCGGGAAAGCAGACAGGGTTTCCGGCAGAATGCCTTGCGACAGCACAGGGTGGCCGGGAGCACAAACCACAGCGCAGATGTCTTCGAACAGCCGCTCCCAGCCGCTGCCATCCGGGCGGTCTGCGGAATGCACGATCACGAGACCGGTGCTCGGGCGGGCCTGCCGCACCGGAGTATGGCTGGGTTCAATGGTGATCTTCAGGTCCGCAAACCTGGCCTGGAATTCCGGCAAGTTCGGGATCAGCCAGGAGACCGCAAAGGAATAGGAGGCGACAATTTCCAGCACCGGTGCGGCGGCGCATTCCTCGATCATGCGGCTGGCATTGCGGATCCGTTCAAAGGCATCGCCCAGCTGATCCAGCACCGCGCGCCCCTGCGGCGTCGGGTGAAACTGCCCGTCCTCGCGGTAGCACAGCTTGGCGTCGGCCTTTGCTTCCAGGTCCTTCAGCCGGTGGCTGATGGCAGCGGGGGTCACAAAAAGCTCCTGCGCAGCGCCGGTCAGGGAGCCGTGGCGGATCACTGCCTCAAAGGCGCGCAGGCCGGTCAGGGACGGGGCATTCAGCACGGGGCACCCATTTTACGTTTTGTAAAAACCCTGCGCTGGATTCGTCATTTTGTAAACCGGGCCTTAACGGGCACTCTCTGTGGCATGGGAAACCCGGGACCGCAGGTATGACTGAAACCGACACGCCCCTTTCTGTTGAACTGACGGAAAACAGATACGCGCTGTACCAGGCGCGGCTGGCGCACACCCGCGAGGGGATGCGAAGGCACGGCATTCCGGTGATGGCGATCATCGATCCCAATCAGATCTTCTATTCCACAGGTGCAATGAACATGCAGCTATGGTCGTCGCGCACGCCGGCCCGCTATTTGCTAGTGTTCCTGGACGGTCCGGTAATCCTTTATGATTTTGCCGGGTCGCAGCATTTGGCCGAAGACCTGCCGACAATCAGCGACATCCGCATGGCCGAAGGGCTGGATTACGTCAGCTCCGGCGGTGATATGCAGGGGGCCTGCGCGCGGTTTGCCGCGGAGATTTTCCAAGCGGTACAGGATCACGACCCATCCATCGATTGCATCGCCATCGACCGCTTTCCGTTCCAGGCAGTGGACGCCCTGCGCCGCCAAGGTCTGCACGTCAGTGATGCAGGCCAGGCGCTGGCCCTGACGCGGATGATAAAGCTGCCGATTGAACTGCCTTACATCCGTGAAGCAATGCGGCGGGTCGAACTTGGCGTCGACCGGCTGGAGACCCGCGCCGAACCCGGCAAGAGTGAAACCGAAACCTGGGCCGAGTTCCACTATGCGCTGATGGCCAAGCACGGCCACTATGTCTCGACCCGGCTGTTCCAGAGCGGCCCGAACACCTTCCCCTATTTCCAGGAAGCGGGCAGCCGTCTGCTGCAGAAAGGAGACCTGTTGTGCCTCGACACGGACGCCTTGGCCTTTGAGAACTACGCCGTTGATTTCTCGCGCACGTTTCTGTGCGGAGACCAGAAGGCGGCACCGGATCAGCAACTGCTCTATGCCCGCGCGCGGGAACAGCTGGAGTGGAATGCGGATCTCTTGAAATCAGGTGCCGAATACCGGGAGCTGGCTGAGAAAGCCTGGAAAGTCCCATCCGAGCATCAGGCCAGCCGCTATTACTGCATCGGCCATGGGCTGGGGATGGCGGGGGAATTCCCCAACATCCCGCATATGGACGGCACCGGCGCCGCTTATCCGCTGCAGGGCGCCTTGGAACCCGGTATGATTATCTGCCTCGAAAGCTACATCGGCTGGGACCGGTCCAGCGAAGGCGTGAAGCTGGAGGACCAGTTCCTGATACTCGAAAACGGGGTCGAGCGGATGTCGAATTATCACTTCGATCACCGGCTGAGCGGCCGGATGATCTGATCGTGGCGTCAAAACAGGGAGGGAAGAATGGAAAATCAAACGGAAACAAGGATCCGTCAATGGGCCGAAGAGGCCAGAACCGGACGCCTGGACCGGCGCGAGTTCATGACCTTGGCCAGTATCTTTGGCATGAGCTCGGCGGCAGCCTCTGGCATGCTGGGACTGGCGGCACCCGCTGCAGCGGCGGCAGAAGAGCCCAAACGCGGCGGGGTCCTGCGCATCGGCCAACAGGTCCTCGATATCAACGACCCGCGCACCTATGACTGGCCGCAAAAGGCCAACGTCGCCCGCCAGTTCTGCGAACCGCTGGTGCGGTGGGAGCCGGATGGCAGCTTCTCGCCCTCGCTGCTGGAAGCCTGGGAGGTGAGCAGCGACGCCAGAACCTATACGCTGAAAGTGCGGCGCGACGCTATTTGGACCAACGGCGACCCCTTCACCGCCGATGACGTTGTCTTCAACATCCGCCGCATGGCCGACAGCACCGCCGAAGGCAATTCCATGGCGGCCCGTCTGGCTGCCTTGCGGGCAGAGGGAGAGGACCAGGCCGCCGAGAGTGCGGTGGAAAAGGTGGATGACCACACCGTCCGGCTGAACCTCTTCACCCCGGATATCTCGCTGATCCCGTCCTTCGGCGACTATCCGGCCCTATGCGTGCATCCCTCCTTTACCGGCCAGCTTCAGGACGCGCCGATCGGCACCGGCGGCTTTGAACTTGTCTCCTTCGAAGTCGGCGGCAAGGCGGTGCTGAAACGGCGCGGAGATGGAAAATGGTGGGGCGGCGACGTCTACCTCGACGGTATCGAGTTCCTGGACCTCGGCAACAACGATGCAACCTTTGCCGCGTCTTTCGATGCTGGCGACATCGACATGAACGACGAAACCTCCAGCAACGCCGAAGAACTGTTCAATGCCATGGGCCTGGAACGGGCGGCGGCGCTGACCGCAACCACCGCTGTGGCCAGGATGAACGTGAACGCGCCGCCCTTCACCAGCCAGCAACTGCGCAACGCCGTGCAGCTGGCAGTCGACAATGCCCTGTGCGTCGAGCTGGCAATCTCCGGTCTGGGCAGCGAGGCCGACAACCACCACGTGGCGCCGGTGCACCCGGAATACGCCGACGTGCCGCGCCCGCCCGCCGACCCGGCCAAGGCAAAGGCGCTGCTGGACGCCTCAGGCGAAAGCGGGGAGATTGAGCTGATCTCCACCGACGAGGGCGAGCTGAAGGATTTTGCCGACAGTGTCGCGGCGCAGCTGCGCGATGCGGGATTCGACGTGGCGCGCAAGACGCTGCCGGGCGCAACCTTCTGGAACGATTGGACGAAATACCCGTTCTCGACCACTTCCTGGGGCGGCCTGCCGCTGGGGGTGCAGGTCTATGCGCTGGCCTATAAATCCGGCGAGGCCTGGAATGAAAGCGGCCATTCCAATCCGGAATTCGATGCCAAGCTGACGCAAGCCTTGGGGATCTTCGACCCCGGCCAGCGCCGCCCGCTGATGGCCGAGCTGGAAAAAATGCTGCAGGACAGCGGCGTGATCGTGCAGGCCTATTGGCGCTATCTGGCGATGCATCACACCGCACAGGTAAAGGGCTACAAACGCCATCCGCTGCGGGAAATGCATCTGGAGCGCGTCTGGCTGGACAGCTGAACACCGCCGCTGCCCCGTTACCGGGGCGGCAGCCTTCGGGCAGCAAGGAAACTCACATGAAAATCAAATCACTCAAGGCGACACCGATCCTGGTGCCGCTGGAGGCGCCTTATGTTTGGTCCTACGGCGTGCTGGATGGCTTCACCAAATGCGTGGTGGAGGTGGAAACCACCGATGGGGTGCTGGGCATCGGCGAGGCCCCTTCGCACGCCGCGGCACCCATTATCAACGCCTGGGCAGAGCATGGCACCGGCTGCGATCCCATCGATATTGCGACGCTGGAACGGATGCTGCTGCCCTCGCAGCCGTTCTGCCATTCAGTGACCGACACCACCACCCGCGGTGCCTGGGGCGGTGTGGAAATCGCGCTTTGGGACCTGCGCGGCAAACTCTGGGGGCAACCGGTGGCCAATCTGCTGGGCGGTATCCAGCGGCGGCGGATCCCGTTCACCGACTATTTCTCTTACCGCCTGCCTCACGGCAAGGTACGGGGAGAAGCCAGCATTGCCGAAGTTGTGAACTATTGCCTGGACCTTCGCGAGCGCTTTGGCACCACCTGGTTCGAGGGTAAGATTTCGGACCCTGACTTGCCGCAGAATATCAAGCTCCTGCAAGCACTCCGCGATGCGCTGGGGCCGCAGGCAATGCTTAGGGCCGACAGCAACCAGGCCTTCAGCCTGCCCTCGGCGCTGTATCTGGCGCCTGCTTTCCAGGAGATCGGGCTGCGCAACTGGGAAGACCCGACACCGGAATGGCGGCAGATGCGCAAGCTGCGCGCACATACCTCCATCCCGTTCTCCGGCCACAACCTCGATATAGGCAAGGCCGTGGCCTACGGCGTGCCGGATGCACTGGTCTCGGACGTGGCCGGGCTGGGCGGGTTTTCGGCAATGATGCGCTTTGTCTCCGCCTGCGAGGGCGCGGGGATCGATTTCTGGTGCTACTCCGGTGACAGCGGCCTGGGCACTGCGGTCTATTTGCACGCCTGCGCCGCGCATCCCCATATCCGCGAGCCGAACCAGTCGCTGCTGCGCCAGCAGCCGTATGATGTGATCGCCGAAGGCCCGTTCAGCCCAAGGGACAACCATCTGCCACTGCCCGAAGGGCCGGGGCTTGGCGTCACGCTGGACCGCGACCGGCTGGCCTATTGCGCCAATCTGCTGCGCGAGCGGGGATTGCCGAACAAGTACCGCGACCCCGAGGCCCCCGGCACCATGCGGCGGATGCCGCTGGTTTGACAGCAAGCCCGCAAGGAGCACAAAATGACAATCACTCTATCCCTAGAGCAAGTTGAGAGTTTTGCCCGCGCCGCGCTGTGCACCGCCGGAGCCAGCACCGCACAGGCTGTCCCGGTCGCCAGGTCAATCCGGGCCGCCGAGGCTGAAGGCACCCGCGGTATCGGGCTTGGGTATTTGCCTTCCTACTGCAACCACCTGCGGGTGGGGAAAATCCAAGGCGATGCAGCGCCCGTTATCAGCCAGCCTTTGCCCGGGACCCTGGCCGCAGATGCGGCAGACGGGTTTGCCCACCCGGCCTATGAGGCGGCCGAGGACCTTCTGGCGGAGGCGGCGCGGAAGCAAGGCATCGCGGTGCTTGGGATTTCCAACGCTTACGCTTGCGGGGGGCTGGGATACTTCACGGACCGGCTGGCGCGGCGGGGGCTGGTCAGCCTGATGACGGCCAATGCCTCTTCGACCATGGCGCCCTGGGGCGGCAAGACGCCCTTCTTCGGCACCAACCCCTGGGCCTTCGGCGCGCCGCGGCCGGGCGATCCGCTGGTTATCGACAGCTCCTCCTCCGCCACCGCCTTTGTCAACCTGTCCAATGCCGCCGCCGGCGGCGAGGACATCCCGCCGCATTGGGCGCTGGATGCCGGAGGCCGGCCGACAACCGATCCAGAGGCGGCCATGGCAGGTTCCATCGCCCCAGCCGGCGGCCACAAAGGCGCCGCGCTGGCACTGATGGTCGAGGTTTTGGCCGCCGGCCTGAGCGGTGCCCAGTGGTCCTATCAAGCTTCCTCGCTGGGCAATGACACCGGCGGCCCGCCGCGGCTTGGGCAGACCATCATTGCCATCCGGCCGGACGGGCTGGGGCGCAACGGGTTTCCCGCCGCCTTGGAGGAAATGCTGACCGCGATGACACGGGATGAGGGCACGCGGGTGCCAGGCGGCCGGCGCCACCAGAACCGGGAGCAGGCTGAAGTCGCCGGGATTCTATTGAGTGCCCAGGAAGCCAGAGCTTTGAGAGAATTGGCTGATCTGCCCGTCTGAACCGTTCAGCCGCCGCCAAGCTCGACCCAATAAGGCAGGTGGTCGGATCCCTTAGCCTCCCGGTCCACCCAGGCGCGCGCAACAGAATCCGCCAGCCCGGCGCTCAGCAAGCAGTAGTCCAGCCGCAAGGGCTTGGCCGGGGCCCGGTCTGGCGGATCGGGCAGCCAGGTGTGGCCATCGCCGCCCGCGCAATTCCGGGCGTGGGTCCAGCTGTCGGCAAAGCTGTCCCAATGCAGATTATGGCCGGTGGCCAGATCCGGCTCTCCGGTCAACGCGATGTATTCAGGGCTGCCCGGCACCATGTTGAAATCACCCATCAGGATTGTGTGGCGGGGCAGGGCGGGCTGCTCCTCTCCCTGGGCCCAATCCATCGCAAGGAAATTGGCCAGTTCGCCGGGGTCGTGTTCAGGCGCCTTGCCGGTCCAGGCGCCGCCGCGGGCGTAGGCTCCCTGATGCAAGGAAACCAGGTGTTGGACCTGCAGCAGCTTTTCCCGCTGCGAGGCAGAGGACAAATGCAGGGAATAGACCCGCAAGGGGCCATCCGGCGCGTCCAGTACGCATTCCAGCGCACCGGTTTCCATGCCAAGGCTGCGTGCGGTGGCGATCTTGGGGAGCGGGTGGCGGCGCACCTCTAGGATCCGGCGTTTCGACAGCAGCATCGGGCCGAACTGGCGGCGGCGGTTCACGACCCGGCCATCCGCACCGGTGCTGCTGGCATCCATGTCGAAGGCCGGGAAAAACGCCCAGTGATACTCCGGCAGCAGTTCTGCCAGCAGCGCAGGCTGGTCCGCCATGCCGCTGCGGCGCCAGTGGCGTTCCACCTCCTGCAGCGCAATGACATCGGCGCCGCACACCGCGTCAGCAATCCGGCCGTAATCATAGACCCCGTCCGGGCCAAGCGCGTAGCGGATGTTGTAGGTGACCAGCTTCATGGGCGCGCCTTCACAAAAAACGGCGGACAGCCGGGGGCCGCCCGCCGCAGTCTTCGGGAAAAACCGTTACAGCAGCCAGGTTTTCACCAGCGCACCGTCATACATCATGCCGCCGCCGGAATCATTCTCCCAGCCGCCGACCTGTTCGCTGACCCCATCGATAAAGTCGTTGAACATCGGAATAATTGCGCCGCCCTCATTGCCGACCATGACGCTCATTTCACGGTAGAACGCGGTGCGCTTGACGGTGTCCAGCTCGCCCTTGGCCTGCAGCAGCAGCGCGTCGAAATCATCGCGCTTGAACCGGGTGTCGTTCCAGTCGGCATCCGATTTATAGGCGGTCGAGAACATCTGGTCCTGCACCGGGCGGCCGCCCCAGTAGGAGGCGCAGAAGGGCTCCTTGTTCCAGACCTCGGACCAGTAGCCATCGCTGGGGACCCGCTCGATCTGCAGCGGGATGCCCGCCTTGGATGCACTCTGCTGGAACAGCTGCGCTGCATCCACCGCACCCGGGAAGGCCGTGTCGGAGACTTTCATCACAATCGGGCCGTCATGGCCGGATTTCTGGTAATAGTGGCGGGCCTGGTCCGGATCGTAGACCCGCTGTTCGATGTCCTCTGAGAACAGCGGATAGGCCGCGTTGATCGGGGAGTCGTTGCCGACGCTGCCAAAACCGCGCAGCACCTTGTCGACCATCTCCTGCCGGTCGACGGCCAGCTTCAGCGCCATCCGCAGGTCATTGCTGGCAAAGGGCGCGGTGTCGCAATGCATCAGGAAACAGTAATGGCCGCGCCCGGCAATGCTCTCGATCCGCAGCCCGGGCGCACGCCCCAGCAGCTTGGCGATCTTCGGCGCCACCCGGTTGATGAAATGCGCCTGGCCGCTTTGCAGCGCGGCGGTGCGGGCGGTGTCATCGTTCAGCACCAGGATTTCGATCTCATCTGCGTGGCCGCGGCCTTCGTCCCAGTAGTTCGCGAACTTCTTGAAGCCGTGACGCGCGCCAGGCTCATTGACTTCAAGCGTGTAGGGGCCGCAGCCGATGCCGGACGCCGGGGCATCCATGCCGCCATCCGGCTGCACCACCAGGTGGTAGTCGGCCATCAAATAGGGCAGGTCGGCGTTCGGCGAGTCCAGCGTCACGCTGAAATAATCGCCATCCGCATTCATCGACTCGATGCCGCGCATGATGCCGAGTGCGCCGGACTGGCTGTCCTCGTTGGAGTGGCGCTGCATGGTTTTCAGCACGTCCTCCGGGGTCATGGTCTTGCCGTTGTGGAACTCCACGCCTTTGCGGATCTTGAAGGTCCAGGTCTTGGCATCAGCGCTGGCCTCAACCGATTCCGCCAGACGCGGCACGATCTGACCGTGGGTGTCGACTTCCACCAGCAGATCGCCATAGGCGGTCAGCACGTTGTTGGGAACCGAACTGGCCGCCAGCGCCGGGTCCAGACTGTCGGTGCTGGCACCGCCCTGCAGGCCTGCGCGCAGCAGGCCGCCCTTCTTCGGGCCTTCTGCCCGCACCGCCGACGCCAGCAGGCTGTTGGCGGAAGCCGCAGCAACCCCCAGTGCACCAAGGCGGCCGATGAATTCGCGGCGGTTCATGAAACCCTTCGCCGCCTGTTGGACATAGTGGTTGATGACGTCAGACATGTTCTTCCCCTGCCGGCTGCACGAGACCCGTCTGGCAGGCAAGGGCAGCCTTCTTTGCTGTTCATGTGCCCAAGTGCGGGCTGACAGAGATGTGTTGACAGAAAATGGTTTTGCCCTCAACGGCCAATTCGATTAAATGTTGCAAACCATTTTGGAGCTGACCCCTGCCGGAGCAAACCAAGCATACCGCGCCGCTGCCCTTCCTGCAGCTGGACCGCAAAAGCGGCACGCCGCTGTATCTGCAGCTGATCCAGCAGCTGCGCCGGATGATCCGGAACGGCGGTATCAAGCCAGGCCAGAAGCTGCCGTCGACCCGCTGGATGAAAGAACATCACGGCATCGCCCGCAGCACCCTGGTGGCTGCTTTCGAGCAGCTGGCCAGCGAGGGATACTTGCAAAGCCGGACGGGCGCCGGCACCTTTGTCAACCCGGAGTTCCCCGGGCTGCATCCCGTCACCAGCAACATCGCCCGGAACTGCCGCCCTCCGAAATTATCACAGCGCGGCAAGGCTGCCGCGGACGGGTTGGACCCCTCCTATTTCGACCCGCAGCGTGTGCGCCCCTTCATTGCCAATATCCCAGCCATCGACCTGTTCCCGCACAAGATCTGGGGCCGGATCGAAAACCGCATCCGCAACCGGCTGGACAGTGCCATGATGGCCTATGGCCAGCCGGGCGGCTATCCGCCCTTGCGCGCCGCCATTGCCGACCACGTGCTGAACCGGCGCGGACTGAAATGCAGCCCGGAGCAGGTGATCGTTACCAATGGCTCGCAGCAATCGCTGAACCTGATTGCCGCGCTGCTGGTTGATCCGGGAGAGAAAGTGCTGATGGAGGACCCCTCAAGCCCGGTGGTGCGGTTGAGCTTTCAGGCCCAGGGCGGCTCCGTTGTGCCGGTCCCGGTGGCAGAGACTGGCGCATCGGTTCCAACGCAAGGCCGGCAGCATCCGGACGCGCGGCTCGCTTATCTCACCCCCTCCTGCCAGTATCCGCTGGGAGCGGTAATGCCGATTGCGCAGCGGCTGGAGTGGATGAACTGGGCCGCCCGCAATGATGCCTGGCTGATCGAGGATGACCTGGACAATGAGTTCGTGTTCGGAGGCCGCCCGGATCCAGCAATCTACTGCGACGACCACCAGGCCCGCACCATCTATGTTTCCAGTTTCAACAATGCTCTGTTTCCCTCGCTGCGGCTGGGTTTCATCATCGCGCCGCCGCCGCTGGCCAAGCCGCTGATGGCGCTCAGCGCAATCACCGACCGCGGCCCCAACACCTGGCTGCAGGCGGTGCTGGCCGAGTTCATCGAACAGGGCCACCTCAGCACCCATATCCGCCGCATGCACAGCGCCTATGCCCGCCGCCGCAAGGCGATGCTCAGCAGTTTTGCCCGCATATCCAGCCCGTTTGTGGACCTGCGCCAGACCACCAGCGGGCTGCGGGTCATCGCCGATCTTCCCACGGAACTCCGTGACATGGATATTCTGGACACCTTGGATGCCCGCGGCCTGTCAGCCTACGCGCTGTCCTACTACTGCATGCAGCGGCAGGACCTGAACGGCCTGCTTTTGGGCTACGGCTGCACCCACGAGGATGACATCCCCGCGGCCGTGGAGGCGCTCTGCGCCTGTTTGCCCGGCGCCTGACCCTCAGAAGATATCCAGCGACACTTTCACCCGGTCCATCACCACCGAGGAGGTGAAACGGCTGACGTTGGATTCATCAAAGAAGTATTCCTGCGTGAAAGCCTCGTATTCCTTGATGTCCTTGACGATGACCACCAGGATAAAATCCGCCTCGCCGGTGGTGTAGTAGCATTGCTGCACCTCCCGCGCCTGGCGCATTTTGCGTTTGAAAGCGTCCAGATGCATGCGGCTTTCACGCTCCAGCACCACCTGCACGATCACTGTCATTTCCCGCCCCAGCTTGGACGGCGACAACAGTGCAATCTCCTTTTCGATCACACCTGTATCGCGCAGTTTCTTCAACCGTTTCTGAACCGCAGGCGGTGACAGGCCGACCTCATGGCTGATCGCCTCAGCCGTCAGCTGAGCGTTGGACTGGATCAGCCTCAGAATATCGTGGTCTTTTTCATCCATAGTTATTTTTCATCCGTTCCGGACAGTTTGACAATGTATTTCGTACTTTGCTCAAGGGTTTCAGCGCCTCATGCTTCGGGGTCCCGCTCTGCCAGCCAGGCGAAAATGTCCTGCCGGCCATTGCGCCATGAAAGAAAAACACGCTGGCTGAAACCGGCAGATCCCTCAACTTCGAACAAACGCCCCTCTGCGATCAAACCAGCAGCCATGCGGCGGGGCAGGTATGCTGATCCGCCATGCGCCAGCAGGTGCCGAAGGGCCCAGTCCGGACTGCTGAAGGCAACAGAGGCGGTTTCCCCTGTCGGCCAGGTCTCGGCATGCTGGGCCCGTACCGCGGGGCCGTAATCCACATAGACATAATCAGGGGCCCATTTCACAGCCTTGCGGAGACGGGTTGAAACCTGGATCAGATCATCCGCTGCCAGCTCGCGGCTTTCAAAGCCGGCCCCTGTCAGAGGTTCCGTCAGCAGAGCCGCATCACTCATCCCGCTTTGCAGCCAAGATTGCGCATCTCCGGCAGTTCCGGACCAGATTTCAACCGCGATCTCCGGATGGCTGCTGCGGACCTGCGCGATCCACGCCTCGCCCAGCCCGGTCCACAAGCCCGGATCGCAGACAAAGCTGAACAGCCGTGTAACACCGCTCGGCAAGCTAATACGGGCACGGGCGTTTTCCCAGCTGCGCGTGATCACCTCGGCCTGCTCCAGAAAGGCGAACCCCTCCTTGGTCAGGGCCGCCCCCTTGCGGGAGCGGATCAAGAGCTTGGCGCCCAGGGCCTGTTCGAGCGTGTCGAGCCGGGCCGTGACAGCGGATTGAGTGACATTGAGCTCCTCTGCGGCGCGATTGAGGTTCCGGGTGCGGACGACGCAAAGAAAGGTCTGGATGGCGGCGATGTTCATGCATCAATTAATGCAAAAAATCTGCACTAACCGATAGATTAAATCCGTTTTCCTGCTTTATCTTTTTCTGCCAACCTGCCTGCACATGACAGGGAGGTGAGCCATGGAATTCTGTATTCAGCTGTCCGCGGATTATCCGGACAAATCCTACGGCGGCGACCGGGTCTATGCTGACATGCTCGATCAGGCGGTGCTGGCCGACCGGCTGGGATTTGGCGCCGTTTCGGTGACCGAGCATCACCTGATCAACTGCCTGATGATGCCGGCACCGCTGCAATTTGCGGTCAAGATCGCCGCCATGACCCGGCGCGTCAAAATTATGACCTCGATCGTGGTCCTGCCGCTGCACGATATGCGCACCTATGCGGGCGAAGTAGTGGCCACCGACATCTTTACCGAAGGCCGTTTGATGCTGGGCGTAGGCCGCGGCGCTTTCAAATATGAGATGGAGCGCCTGGGCGTGCCGATGGAGGAGACCCAGGCCCGGTTCAATGAATCGCTGGCCGTGCTGCAGGCGCTTTTGTCCGAGGAAGAAGTGAGCTGGGACGGCGATTTTTACAAATTCGACCCGATCACCATCATGCCGCGGCCGGTGCGCCCCGGCGGGCCGCAGATGATGATGGCGGTTTTGAACCCCGAAGGCATCTATCATTGCACCAGGCGCGGGTTCCACATCCAGACCACGCCGCTGGCGGGAAATCATCAGCTGCTGCTGGACCAGGTTGACGGCTTCAGCCGCGCCAAGGCGGAAATGGGTGCAGCGGGGCAGGGGCTGACCCTGTCGCTGTCGCGGGTGGGCTTCGTGACACAAAGCCAGGCGGACCGGCAGAAAAAGATCGAAGCCGCGCACCGTTACTACAGCCGGTTTGACAATGTGTTCACCGGCCCGGGTATCGTAGACAACGGCATGATCCGCGAGCTGCCGCGCCAGCAGAGCGCAGAAGAACTGGCGGAAAGCCTGCTGATCGGCACCCCGCAGGAGATGCTGGACAAGCTGTCGCCCTACGCCGAATTGGGCATCGACCGGGTGATCCTGAACCCCAATTTCGGCTGCGGCGCACAGGAGACACTGGACGCGATCCAATGCTTCGCGGAAGAGGTCATGCCCCACTTCACCTCCCGCCCGGCGGCCGAGGCCGCGGAATGACCGCAGCAGACCGCGGTGCCTTCCTTGCGGCCATGCGGCAGGTGGCCAGCTCTGTTACCGTGGTGACAACAGACGGTCCTGCTGGCGCCGCGGGGGCAACCGTCAGCGCCTTTTCCTCGCTGTCGGCAGATCCGCCTTCGGTGCTGGTCTGCCTGCTCAGCGGCAGCCGGATCTCCCGGGCGGTGACGGCCAACCAAACCTTTTGCGTCAACGTCCTGCCAGAGGGGGCCAGCGACATGGCCCAAACCTTTGCCGGCCGTCTTGATCACCTGCACGATGACCGGTTCCAGGGGGTTGCACTGACCGCTTCCCCCTCAGGGCCGGTTCTTGCCGGCGCAACGGCCTTCGTCTGCACGGTGGAAAACACTCTGGTTCACGCCACCCACACAATTGTCGTCGGCAATGCCACGGCCATTCAAAACGCGGGCCTGCGCCCGCTCGCTTACCTGGACGGCGCCTTCCATACCGTCCGCCCTCAACCACTTTCATCAGGAGAGCAGCAATGCCGATAATCCGCGTCGAAATGTTCACAGGCCGCAGCGAAGATCAGAAGCGGGCCATTGTCCGCGATCTGACTGATGCCTTTGTAAAAGCCGCAGGCGGCAATCCCGAAAGCGTGCATGTGGTGATCACCGATGTGGACAAGAGCAACTGGGGCTCCGGCGGCCAGCTGTGCTCGGACAAGTTCCCGGATTAAAGGAGACCGCCATGACAGATGTGATCGACTGCGCATACAGCGTTCAGGGCAAAGGCCCGCCGCTGTTCCTGATCCACGGGATCGGCGCTGCGCGCAACACCTGGGCCAAGGCACTGCCGCTTCTGACCCGCCAGTTCACCGTTGTCACCTATGACCTGCGCGGCCATGGCGCCTCTCCCCTGCCGCGGGGGCCGTTCGGGCTGGAAGAACTGGTGGCCGATCTGGAACGGGTCCGTCAGCAGACCGGTTTTGAGAGCGCGCATTTCGCTGGCCATTCGCTGGGCGGCATGATCGGCCCGGCCTATGCGCTGAAGCACCCGGAGCGCGTACGCACGCTGGGGCTCTTGTCCACTGCCGCTTTCCGCACCGAAGACGACAGCGCCAAGGTCTGGGGCGTGGTGCAGGCGATGGAGGAGAAAGGCATCCCGCAGGTGCTGGAAACACTGACCGCGCGCTGGTTTACTGACGGCTTCATTGAGGCAAACCCGGATGTGGTCCGCAACCGGCTGCAGCAGGTGGTGGACACTGACCCGGACGTCTTCCTGAACGTCTTCCGCATCTATGCGGGCACCGAAATGGCCCCTTGGCTGCATCAAGTAGGCGCGCCATCACTCGTCTTGACCGGAGAGAACGACGGCGGCTGCAATCCGCAGCTGAACCGGCAGATCGCTCAGGCGCTGCCGCACTCGGAACTGGTGATCCTGCCGGATCTGAAGCACTCGCTGCTGCTCGAGGCCGGTGAAAGGGTGGCAGATCACCTTGTGCGTTTCATTACTGCCACCGGGTAATTTTATTACCGCGGCGCCTGGATAACAGGCAGGGCCGACCACACTGGGGCCGCGCATAATCTGCGGAAACACAAAATGTGAAACCGCCCGCGCCGGACGGTTTGCGACACCTGAATAGAGAGGCAGAGCGAAAGATACATAGGTTTCTTATATTACAGGCGGGTTTTTCCGAGAACTCCAGCAGCCGGTACCGAAACCTCCAATTTGCGGCAACAGGAAATCGGATTTTCCAGAAAACTTCATTTGCGATACTCTTGCGATACACGTTTTCTCAGGACTTTCCTGATTAACACTCCTCAATGCCCCGGACTTTTACCGGGGGCACGCCGATTGCAGGAGACCTTCGCCAATGCCCCGGATCACAAATCTGCCGCTGAAATTGAAACTGCCGCTGATCATGGTGGCGCTGACCGGAAGCTTTCTGGTCAGCGTATCGCTGCTGATCTACTCGATGGCAGAGCGCAGCATCCGGGAAAATGCCTTTGCCGCTCAGGAAATCGAAGCCAAATCCGGCGCCCAGGCCCTGGCCTTCCGGCTGCAGGCGGCCCGCTCGGATGTCTCCAGCCTGGCCGGCCAGCCCGCGGTGTTCCGGGCTATCAGCAATTTCGAACGGGTGATCGGCATGGTCGAGGAAGACGATCCGGTGTCTTACCTGAAGCAGACCTATGCCGCCGCAAACCCGCATCCCGCAAACCAGCGCGAAGAGCTGACCGATGCCGGCGACGGCTCCTATTACAACCAGTCGCATGTGACCTACCATCCGACATTCCTGCAAAGCCTGCGTCTGAACGGCTACCAGGACCTGTACCTGATCAGCGCCAAGGGGCAGGTCGTCTATTCGGTAAAGAAACAGGCTGACTTTCTGAGCAACATCCAAACCGGCGCAAACAACGGGCTGGCCCAGGTGTTCGCGGCCGCCCTGCAGGCGGACGCAGGCACGGTGGTGACCGCGGATTTCGCCGCATACGGCCACAGCGCCGAAGGGGTTGCGGCCTTCATGGCCGCGCCGGTGTTCACAAAACGCGGGGACATCGCCGGGGTGATCGCCGTTCAACTGGGCAGCGCCGCCATTGTCGAAGCCCTGACCAGCAACCTGTCTGGCGGCGCGCACCAGAACATCTTTGTCGTCAGCCGCGACGGCCTTGCCCGCAGCCCTGCGTCGGTTGACGGGCTGTTCCCGGTGCTGCAGCCGATGCCGGACACTCCGCAGATCCGCGCAGCCGCAAGGCGCGAGCCAGGCCAGTTTGCAACACAAACCTCCTCACTCGGCGAGGCCGCAATTGCGCTGGTCATGCCGCTGGATCTGCCCGGGTTCGACTGGTCGCTGGTGCTGGAGACCGACGAACACACGGCCTTTGCCACAGTGAAGAAGATCCGTCTTGCCGCCTCTGGACTGATCGCGGCAGCACTGCTGATTGCGGTTGCGGTTTCCTGGATTGCCGCCCGCAGTGTCACCCGCCCGGTCCACGCGCTGCGGCAGGCCACCAATGCGCTGGCGGACAGCGACTATGACACGGACATTCCCGGCCACAGCCGCGGTGACGAACTGGGCGACCTCGCCCGCAGCCTGGACGGCTTCCGCGGCAAGCTGAAGGCCGCAGATGCCGCCGCCGCCCGGGAAGTGGAGCTGGCACGCCACACGGCGGCCGTGGTCGACAGCATGAGCGCTGCACTGTCTGAACTTCAGCGCGGCAACCTGGCTTGTGACATTCAGGCCCCCTTTGACGGCCAGTACGAAGCCCTGCGGCAGAACTTCAACCGCAGCCTCGACAGGCTGCGCAGCTCGATGAGCGAGGTTGTCGGCACCGCCGGCAATGTGGGGCGTTTCTCCGAGGAACAGGGCAGCGCCGCCACCGAAATGGCTCACCGCACCGAAGGTCAAGCGGCAACATTGGAAGAAACCGCAAGCGCAATCCGCGAGTTGACCGGCGGCATCCGGGCCACCGCCGACCGGGCCGGCCGGATGGATGAGGCCATGCGCGGCACCCGCAGCGAAGCCGAGCAGAGCACCCAGGTGGTGACATCAGCGGTGCAGGCGATGGACCAGATCCAGGAAGCCTCAGCAGAGATTTCAAAGATCATCAACCTGATCGACGACATCGCCTTCCAGACCAACCTTCTGGCCCTCAATGCCGGCGTCGAGGCGGCCCGGGCAGGGCAGGCGGGCGCTGGCTTTGCCGTGGTGGCCTCCGAGGTGCGGGCGCTGGCACAGCGGGCCTCCAACGCTGCCGGGCAGATCAAGGCACTGACCAGCGCCAGCGAAGAACATGTTGCCAACGGGGTCTCGATGGTGGGCCGTGCCGGCGATGCGCTGACCAGCATCATTGCGCAGGTCTCGGAGGTCTCCGGCCTGGTGAGCGAAATTGCCGATGGGGTGCGCTCGCAGTCCCGCGGCTTGGAAAAAATAGACAGCGCCATGCATCAGCTCGACAGCATGACCCAGCAGAATGCTGCTATGGCGGAACAGGCGGCGGCCGCCAGCCAGCTGCTCCAGAATGAATCACACAGCCTGTCAGGGATTGTCGGCCGGTTTGACCTTGGCCGGCCCCGTGCCAATGCAGCAGCCACAGGCCGTTTGATAGAAGAGCGTCTGCGCGCCTGACAGACCAGCCGCACACGGCAGAGACTGCAGCGCGGTTCTGGAGGACCTGCCGTCGGCCTTGCCATTTGCCTAGACAAAACGGCTGACCGGTGAAAACCCGTCAGCGGCCCGGAAACTGGCCTCAGCTGAACTTCTCCCGAAGCAAGTTAGATTTATTTTAACATAACCTCTATTACAGGCTGTTCATATATCACTCGGGTGAGCTCACAAACAAAGTGCAAATTCTGTATCAAAACAGAACGTTGCACGGAGGATGATGCATGGGCTCAGGTACCCTCACCTGAGTTTGGAAGAACGCCGGAGGATTGCCAAGTGGCGCGAAGCCAAAATGCCGGTGCCACAGGTTGCGGATCGGCTGGGCCGCGCTCCATCGACGGTCTATCGCGAATTGAAACGCAATTTCTTCAGGGACAAGAAATTGCCAGAGCTGAATGGGTATCACGCGGTAGCAGCGCAAAACATATATGAACGCCGCCGGGCCATCCATCGGAAGATGATCGTGCATCCAGACTTGAAGGCCGCCAATGAGGATCGCCTGAAAGCTGGCTGTCCGGGGGAACAGATCGCAGGCCGTATGCGCCTGGAGCCTCACCCGATCCGCGTGAGCCATGAGACGATTTACCGTTTCGCCTATTCCAGGGATGGCCGCGCCGAAGCGTTCTATCGGCACCTGTCCGAGCATCGCAAACGCCGCCGGCCGCGCGGATACCGGCGGCATCATCGCACCCGGATCTTCGATCGCCAAAGCCTGTCACGCAGGCCTGAGCGTGTCTCGGAGCGCACTGAATTCGGCCATTCGCTGCCCGCCTGGCGATTGCAAAGCAATCTGCCGCAAGGGGGAATGCGACCTGATGATGTTCCGCAAGGACCATGAAAAGATCAACGGGCTGGCTCCCCTGCCCGCTGACGCACGCCAGTCAATCACTTTTGACCGCGGCACCGAGTTCTCAGCTTGGCAGCGCCTGAAGGATGGCATCGGAGCCGAAAGCTGGTTCTGCGATCCCCAGGCTCCCTGGCAGAAAGGCACGGTCGAACACACCAACAACAGGCTGCGAAAATACCTCCCAAGAACAACCGAACCGACGGCGCTGACAAATCGGTATGTGCGGCCGATTTGCCACCGCCTCAATTCCACGCCCCGCAAATATTTCGGCTATCGGACACCCGCCGAGGTCCTCGAATGCAAGCTTGTAGAAATTCAAAACCGATTGGAATAAAACGACATATCTGAAATTGCGCTTCAGCGTGAGTTCACATAGTGACATTCCTGCTTTGCACAGCCAGTGACACTTCGACTTGGTTGCAACACCTCACACACCCAGGTAGCGGTCGGCGGTTTCCCCCTGCAACTCGGCAATCGGACCGCCCCAGGCATTGCTTCCCTTGTTGAGGATCACTGCACGGTCGGCGAAAGCGGACAGTTCCTTCAACGATTTGTCGACTACCAGAATGGCCAGGCCGGTATTGGTCTTGAGCTGCCCGATCGCCGCCCAGATCTCCTGACGCACAACCGGAGCCAGCCCTTCGGTCGCCTCATCCAGGATCAGCAGCCGCGGGTTGGTCATCAGCGCCCGCCCGATCGTCAGCATCTGCTGCTCGCCGCCCGACAGCGACCCCGCCCTTTGGCCCCGCCGCTCTTGCAGGCGCGGAAACAGCTCCGCCACCCGGGCAAAGTCCCAAGGCCCCCGCCGCGCCGCCGCGATCAGGTTTTCCTCCACCGTCAGCGGCGCAAAGCAGCGGCGGCCTTCGGGCACCAGCCCGATCCCCAGCCGGGCTATCTTGTGCGACGCCAGCCGCCGCAGGTTGTGGCCGTCAAAACGCAATTCACCGGACGAGGCCGCCAGCATCCCGCAGATTGTCTTGATGGTGGTGGATTTGCCCATGCCGTTGCGGCCCATCAACGCCACCACCTCACCCTCGCCGATCTCCAGGTCGACGCCGAACAGCGCCTGTGCCGGACCATAGGAGGCCTCGACCCCTTGCAAACGCAACAGGCTCATGCGGCGTCCTCCTCTCCCAGATAGGCCCGGCGCACCTCAGCGTTGGCGCGGATCTCATCCGCGGTGCCAGTAGCAATGACCTGTCCGTAGACCAGCACGCTGATCCGGTCGGCCAGAGCAAAAACCGCATCCATATCATGCTCCACCAGCAGGATCGGCGCCTCCTGCCGCAAACCGTCAAGGAACCCGGTCAGCGCCTTGGAACCTGCAGCGCCAAGCCCCGCCATCGGCTCATCCATCAGAAACAGCCTGGGGTTCAGTGTCAGCGCCACCGCCACCTCCAACTGGCGCCGCTGGCCGTGCGAGAGATCGGCGGTGCGCCGGTTGGCCTCGTCCGTCAGACCGACCCGCCCCAGCGCCTCGCGCGCCTGCTCCAGCAGCTCCGGGTCCTTCATCACGTTGCGGAACAATCGGAACGGGCGCCCCTGGCCGCCAAGCGCCCCCAGCACCGCGTTCTGCAAGACGGTGTACTCCATCGCCAGCGCCGAGATCTGAAACGTCCGCCCCAGCCCCATCCGCGCCCGCGCCACGGTATCCAGCGCTGTGACGTCACGGCCCAGCAGCTCTACCCTGCCACTGTCAGGCGCCAGATTGCCCGCGATCTGCTTGATCAGGGTCGATTTGCCTGCCCCATTGGGCCCGATCAGCGCGTGGATTTCACCCGCCCGCAGATCCAGCGAGACGTCGCTGCTCGCCTTCAGCGCGCCAAAGCTCTTGTTGAGTTTATCGGTTTTCAGCACCACATCAGCCATGCGCCTTCTCCCGCCCTGCGATGGCCCCGATCAGCCCGCCGCGGGCAAACAGCACGATCAGGAGCAGCAGCACGCCCAGGAAGATCTGCCAGTAGTCGCTAACGCCGCCCAGCAGATGCTCCAGCAAGATATAAAGCGCCGCGCCGGCCACCGGACCATAGAGCCGCCCCACTCCGCCCAGGATCACAAAGATCATGATCTCACCGCTGGTGTGCCAGCTGAGCATAGTGGGGCTGACGAAGCGGTTCAGATCGGCAAACAGCGCCCCCGCCAGCCCGGTGATAGCACCGGAAATCACAAAGGCCGTCAACCGCAGGGTAAAAGGCGTCAGCCCCACCGCCTGCACCCGCTCCTCATTCTGCCGCGCCGCCGCCAGCGCCAGCCCAAAGGGCGAGCACGCCAGCCGCGCCGCGAACACCAGCGCCAGGCAGAGGATGACATAAGCAATGGCAAAGAACTGGATCGGATCGAGCGTATTCAGACCCGGAAATTCATTCCGAACCCAGATCGACAGCCCGTCCTCGCCGCCATAGGCGCTCCAGCTGATTGCAAAGTAGTAAAGCATCTGGCCGAAGGCCAAGGTGATCATGATGAAGTAGACACCGGACGTGCGCAAAGACAGCGCGCCGATCACCAGCGCGGCCAGCGCGCTGAGCACAACCGCTGCCAGCCAGATCAGCGGCATCTGATTGCTGCCCTCAAACAGGAACGGCCAGTTAAACAACGGCTCATAATTCTGGGCGTGGGCGGCCAGGATGCCCATCGCATAGCCGCCAATGCCAAAGAATGCCGCATGGCCCAGGCTGATCAGCCCGCCAAGGCCAAGCGCGATGTTCAAGCCGACACCGGCCAGCGCCAGGATCGCCGCTTTGGTGGCGAGCGTAATGATGAATGGCTCATCCAGCGACCACGCCGCCAGCGGCACGATCAGCAGCGCCGCAATCATCGCCCAATTGAGCAGGCTCTCGCGCGTCACCATCATGCGCTCCCTCCATAAAGGCCCGAGGGGCGCACCAGCAGAACTGCCGCCATCAGGATATAGATCAGCATCGAGGCCAGCGACGCCCCGGCCGAGGCGGCGCTGGCCGGATCCATGAAGACCGCAAACAGCTGCGGCAGGAACACGCCGCCCAGCGTGTCGGTCATCCCGACCAGCAGCGCGCCTGCCAGGGCGCCCTTGATCGAGCCGATGCCGCCGATGACGATCACCACAAAGGCCAGGATCAGCACCGGCTCGCCCATACCGACCTGCACCGACTGGATGGCGCCCACCAGCGCGCCTGCGAGCCCCGCCAGCGCCGCGCCAAGGGCAAAGACCAGCGTGTAGAGCCTAGAAATATCAACACCAAGCGCGGCAATCATTTCCCGGTCGGCCTCGCCCGCCCGTATCTGAATGCCGATCCGCGTGCGCGCAATCAGCAGGAACAGCCCGGCGGCGATTGCCAAACCGACCAGGATGATTGTCAGCCGGTACAGCGGGTACTCAATGCCCCCCGGCAGGCTGACCGGCCCGGACAGGTAGGACGGCACATCCAGAAACAGCGGGAAAGAGCCGAACAGCCAGCGGGTGCCTTCGGAAAAGATCAGGATCAGCGCAAAGGTCGCCAGCACCTGGTCCAGATGATCGCGCCGGTACAGCCGCCGGATCACCACCAGCTCCATCAGCGCCCCGGCAGCTGCGGCTGCGGCCAGGCTTGCAATCAGCGCCAGCAGGAACGATCCGGTCCAGCCAGCCACCGCCGCGGCGGCAAAGGCGCCCACCATATAGAGCGAGCCATGGGCCAGGTTGATCAGCCCCATCACCCCGAACACCAGCGTCAGCCCGGCAGCCATCAGGAACAGCATCACCCCGAGCTGGAGCCCATTCAGGATCTGCTCCAGAACTAGAATATAGGTCATTTGATTTTCCGAAGGGGACGTCTTGCCAAGTACGGAGGCGCCTCAGACGCCTCCGCAGTCGGGCTGGGCCTTACATCTTGCACTCGCCTGCATAGGCGTCGGCGTGATCGCTCAGCCCGGTGGCGATAATCTTGTTGGTAAAGACGTCGCCTTCCTTGATCACTTCGCGCACATAGATGTCCTGCACCGGATGATGATTGTCGCCGAACTTGAAATCACCGCGGACCGATGCGAACTCCGCCGCCTTCAGCGCCGCGCGGAAGGCGTCCTGGTCAGACACTTCCGCCTTGTCCAGCGCGCTCAGGATCAGGTTGGCGGTGTCATAGCCCTGGCTGGCATAAAGCGAAGGCAGGCGGCCGTATTTCTCCTGGAAAGAGGCGACAAATGCTGCGTTGGCCGCATTATCGATATCCTTGTTCCACTGCGAGGTGTTCTTGACACCCAAGGCGGCCTCTCCCACCGCCTGCAGGATGCCCTGATCGAACGAGAACGCCGGGCCGACGACGGGAAGGTCTACACCGCTGCCTGCATATTGCTTAAGGAAGGAAATCCCCATGCCGCCGGGCAGGAAGAAGTAAACCGAGTCGGCGCCCGAGGCGCGGATCTGGGCGATCTCGGCGGCATAGTCGGTCTGGCCGAGCTTGGTGTAGATCTCACCGGCCAGCGTGCCGCCATACATGCGTTTGTAGCCAGTCAGCGCGTCTTTGCCCGCCGGGTAATTCGGCGCCAGGATGAAGCTGTTCTTCAGCTCTGCCTCATTGGCATAGGCGCCTGCGGCCTCATGCAGGTTGTCGTTCTGCCAGGCCACGTTGAAGTAATTCGGATGGCAGCGCTTGCCCGCCAGCGCCGAGGGGCCGGCGTTGGGCGACAGGTAGAAAACGCCCTGCGCTGTGGCGGCCGGCACCACGGCCATTGCCAGGTTCGACCAGATGATGCCGGTCAGGATGTCGACTTTCTCGGACTGGATCATCCGGTCGGCGATCTGCACCGCGGCATCGGGTTTGCGCTGATCGTCCTCGATCACCACTTCGACGCCGTCGCGGCCGTCCTGTTCGATCGCCAGCATGAAGCCGTCCCGCACATCCACGCCCAGCCCCGCGCCGCCGCCGGACAGGGTGGTGATCATGCCGATCCTGGTGTCGGCCTGGGCTGCGGCGGCCAGCGCCGGAACCGCGGCCGCCATGGCGAGCATTCGAATGGTTTTCATAACATGTGTCCTCCCGGAATCTGCCCCGGCCCACAGCCAGGGTTCTTGATCAAATGCTTGCGACAATACCGCGGCGGCAGCAGAAGCCAAGCCCGGCGGCAGTCCGCATCTCCCCGGCCAGTCTTGCGCTGGCCTTGCATTGAGCCTACGCAGGCTTGGGAAGATATTTCAAGATTAAAATATATACGGCAGAAGTGCTGCACTTATTGCCGCATTGCCTCCGGTCGATGCGTAGGGGGCTGCGGCAGAAGCGAGGGGCCGGCCCCTCGCGCTCCCCGGAGTATTGTTGACCAGAAAGAAGCGGAAGACGGGTCAACCAATTGAAGAAAATCGCTTTTCCACTGCTCTTCCTACCGCTGCTGCTTGGTCATCCCAGGCTGAAAAAACTCGCCAGATGGTCGATCAGGGCTCTGATCCGCGCCGTCAAATGGCGGCTGGGCGGATAGACAGCATAAAGCGAGATCGGGCCGGTTTCCTGCTCTTCAAACAGCACTTGCAGCCGCCCGTCCGCCAGGAACGGGCGCGCGGTATAATGCGGGCAGCGGGCAACCCCCAGGCCTTGGGCTGCCATATGCGCCACAGCGCGCGGCGAATTGGCCCGGAAGCTGCCGCCGACGCTGACAGTCCGTTTTCCGCCCTGCCCGAACGTCCAGATATCCGGCTGCGGCGAGGTCATCTGCAGCAGGCAATTGTGGATGGCCAGGGCCTCAGGCTCTGAGGGCGCGCCATGCACCGCCAGATAGCCGGGCGCGGCCACAACCACAAGCCGCATGTCGCAGAGCTTGCGCGCCACCAGCGTCGAATCCTTGAGGGCACCAAAACGGACTGCCAAATCCACTCCCTCTTCGAGAATCGGCAGATGGCGGTCAGAAAGAACCAGCTCCACCGCCACCTTGGGATGGGCTTCCTGGAACGGCTGCAGCGCCTCGACAAGCTCACGGCTGCCGAAGCCGGTCGGTGCAGTGATCCGGATCGAACCCGCCAGCTCCTTCTGGCGCAATTGCACCACGTCCTCCAGCTCATCAAACTGATCCAGCAGCGGCAGGCAGCGCTCCAGGTAGGCCCGCCCCGTATCGGTCAGCGTCACCTTGCGGGTGGTGCGGTTCAACAGCTGCGCCCCCAGCCGCTCCTCCAACCGGGCGACGTATTTGCTGGCCAGTTTGGTGCTGATCCCCAACTGCCGGGCGCCACCGGTAAAGGAGCTTTGCGCCGCTACGGCGGCAAAGGCGCGCATACAGTCCAGCTTGTCCATCCCGGCTCCTCTTGCCCACCATTTATGAACAATGCGTACACAATCATTCTCCATATTGGAATATTATCGCCAAGTCTCTGGGCGCGTATTTTCCGGGTGTCTTCAACAACCGCGGCAAATGCCGAGCAAAAGGACCCAGACATGACCCAGCCCATCCGCATCCACAGCTTCCCCCTTTCCGGCCACGCCCACCGGGTAGAGCTGTTTGCCAGCCTCGCAGGCATTGCCCATGAGGTGGTCAATGTCGACCTCGCCGGCGGCGCGCACAAACAACCCGCTTTCCTGACGCTGAATCCGGCAGGCCAGGTGCCGGTGATCGAGGACGGCAGCACTGTTATCTCCGACTCAAACGCCATCCTGGTCTACCTGGCCCGCAAATACGCACCGTCTTGGCTGCCCTCCGATCCGGTCCTGGAGGCCGAAGTGCAGAAGTTCCTGACCCTGGCAGCTGGGGAAATCGCCTTCGGCCCGGCGGCGGCGCGGCTGATCACCGTGTTCAACGCCCCGCTGGATGCGGAGTTCTGCGCAACGGTCGCGGCCCGGGTGCTGGGCAAGATCGACACCCACATGGAGGGCCGCAGCTTCCTGGTCGGCAACACGCCCACCATCGCCGATGTGGCGGTCTATTCCTATGTTGCCCACGCGCCGGAGGGCGGTATCTCGCTGGAGCCCTATCCCAACGTCCGTGCCCTCCTTGCCAATATCAAAGGCCTGAAAGGGTTCAAGCCGATGCCCGCCACCAAGGCAGGCCTGGTCGCCTGATGCCCGCGGCGGCGGGCCGGCCGGGTCCGCCGCAATTCCCCTACGGAAAACAGGAGGTTCTCATGCCCCCCACCGTCGCAGAACAGCCCTCCCCCTTTCACGAAGGCGAACGGGAAATGCAGCGCCGTGCAGGCAAGCGCGAGATGGCTGAGACTGTTGGCCGCCGGATGATCCGCCCCTTCATGCCGGACCAGCACAGGGAATTCTTTGCCCAGCTGCCGTTTCTGGCAGCGGGCGCCGCAGACAGCAATGGCTGGCCCTGGGCAAGCCTTATGTGCGGCCCGCCGGGCTTTGCCGCGTCGCCGGACCCGGAGCATCTGCGCGTTGCCTTGCAGGGCCAGGCACAGGACCCGGTCCACGCGGCCATCCGCAAGGATGCTGCGCTGGGGCTGTTGGGGATCGAACTGCACAGCCGCCGCCGCAACCGGCTGAACGGGCGGGTGACGGCATCCGGGCCTGACGGGTTCACACTGAAGGTGGACCAATCCTTCGGCAATTGCCCGCAATACATCCAGCTCCGCGATTTGGAGCCGGCTGATGCCGCCGTCCCGGCAGAGCCGCAACCTTTCACCGCTCTTGGCGCCAGCCGCACAGAGCTGATCACGCAGGCCGATATGTTCTTTGTTGCCAGCCATGTGCCTGCCGCCGGTCACCCGGAACGCGAAGGCGTCGACGTCTCCCACCGCGGCGGCCGGCCCGGCTTTGTCCATGTGGAGGGCAACACCCTGACCATTCCGGACTTTCGCGGCAACAACCACTTCAACACGCTGGGAAATTTCCTGCTGAACCCGCGCGCAGGCCTGGCTTTCCCTGACTTTGCAACCGGCAGCCTGCTGATGATGACTGGCACCGCCGAGGTGCTGGACGAAGGCCACCCGGACATGCGCGGTTTCCAGGGTGCCTTGCGTGGCTGGCGGTTCACCCTGCACCGCGGCCTGTGGCTGGAGGGCGCCCTGCCCTGGCGTGCCGGACCCGGCGGGTTTGCCCCGCAAACCCTGCAGACCGGCACCTGGCAGGAAACCCAGGCATAGACGTCCTTGCCGGGCGGGCAGCCCGGCAAACGGCACCCTGCCAGATTTATCTGGACAAAGCTGTCCAGAATCGCCGATGTATTGGACAACATTGTCCAAAGGGTGGATTCGGGGGACGCACCCCGCCCGCCTGCGGCCTCAGACAGGGAGCAAGCTCATGAAGTCGCACTATCGTGCCGTTGTCATCGGGGGCGGCGTTGTCGGCACCTCGGTTCTGTATCACCTGGCGAAATTCGGCTGGGCCGATGTCTGCCTGATCGAACGCTCGGTGCTGACCGCGGGGTCCAGTTGGCACGCGGCGGGCGGCTTTCACGCGCTGAACGCCGACCCCAACATCGCCAGCTTGCAGGCCTACACCATCGACCTCCTGTCCGAGATCGAACAGGAATCCGGTCAGTCCGTCGGCATGCATATGACCGGCGGCATGACGCTGGCGGGTACCCCCGACCGCTGGGAATGGCTGCAGTCGGCCTATCGCACCTTTCAGTCGATCGGCATCGAGGACTGCCGCCTGATCACCCCGCAGGAGGCGGGCGAACTGTGCCCGATCATGTCCACCGAGGGCATCATCGGCGGCATGTGGGCCGACCGCGAAGGCTATGTCGACACCACCGGCACTGTGCACGCCTATGCCGGGGCGGCCAAGAAACGCGGTGCAGAAGTGATTGAAAACAACCGGGTGCTGGAGCTGCATCAGGTCGCTGATGGCTGGCAGATCGTCACCGAGAAAGGCACCATTCATGCCGAGCATGTGGTCAACGCCGCGGGCCTCTGGGCCAAGCAGGTGGGCCGCCTGGCCGGCGTGGAACTGCCGGTCTCGCCGCTCAATCACCACTACCTGATCTCCGACACCATCCCCGTGCTGGAGAAGCTCGACTTCGAAGTGCCGATGACAGTCGACCTCGAAGGTTTCACCTACATGCGCCAGGACCAGAAGGGCATCCTTCTGGGCATCTACGAGATCGACCACCAGCACTGGATGATGGACGGAGCGCCGTGGGAGTACGGGTTTGAGCTGCAGCAGGAAGACCCGGACCGGATCGAGAAGGAACTCACCCTCGGCTTTGAACGCTACCCGGCCCTGCAAACCACCGGTGTGAAAACCTGGGTCAACGGCGCCTTCACCTTTGCCCCGGACGGCAACCCGCTGGTCGGCCCGGTGCGCGGCAAGCCCGGCTACTGGTGCGCCTGCGGCGTAATGGCGGGCTTCCTGCAGGGCGGCGGCGTTGGCAAATCGCTGGCCGAATGGATGATCCACGGCGAGCCGGAGGCCGATGTGTTCGGCATGGATGTGGCCCGTTTCGGCGACTACGCCCAGAACAAGCGCTTCATCAAGGAAACCACCGGCCAGTTCTACACCCGCCGCTTCGTGATGACCTACCCGAACGAGCAGCTTCCCGCAGGCCGCCCTCTGAAAAAGGCCCCCGCCTATGACGGCATGACAGCCGCAGGCTGCCGCTGGGGCGCCAGCTACGGGCTTGAAATCCCTCTCTATTTCGCACCTTCGGAAGACTTCACCGAAACCCCGACCCTGAAACGCTCCAACGCCTTCGAAATCGTCGCGGAGGAGTGCAAAGCAGTACGCGAGGCCGTGGGACTCCTCGACATTTCTGCTTTCTCCCGGTTCGAGGTCTCGGGCGCCGGGGCCGAGGCCTGGCTCAACCGCATCATGGCCTCAAAACTGCCGAAACCGGGCCGCGCCAGACTGGCGCCGATGCTGTCGTCTGAGGGCCGCCTCAAAGGCGATCTCACCGTCTTCAACTGGGGCGATGGCACCTGGTGGATCATGGGCAGCTACTACCTGCGCGAATGGCACATGCGCTGGTTCCAGGACCACATAGGCGAAGGGGTTGAGGTCCGCGATGCGACCGACGCCATCACCGGCTTCAGCCTCTCCGGCCCCAACAGCCGCAAGGTCCTGGAAAAGCTGACAGACGGCCCCATCGCAGACCTGCCGTTTATGGGCTGCGGCACCTTCGACATCGGCATGCTGCGCCTCAAGGTGGGCCGTCTCTCGGTCGCCGGCGAACTGGGGTACGAACTCCATTGCTCCGCCGCCGAACACATCACCCTGCGCGAAACCCTGCTGGAGGCCGGCGCAGACCTTGGCATCCGCGAAACAGGCTTCGACGCGCTGCTGAGCCTGCGGCTGGAGAAAAGCTTCGGCATCTGGAGCGCCGAATTCACCCAAGGGTATACAGCGGCGCAAACCGGCATGGACCGCTGGATCGACTGGGATAAGGACTTCATCGGCCGCGCCGCCGCATTGAAGGAACGCGATGCGGGCGGCCCCGCGCAGGTTGTTGTAACCTTGGAAGTGGACGCAACAGACGCCGATGCCAGCGGCTATGAACCGGTCTGGCAGGGCGAAACCCGCGTCGGCTTTGTCACCTCCGGCGGCTATGGCCACACCACGGGCAAATCCCTGGCGCTGGCGATGGTGGACCGGGCGGCAGCTGTGGAAGGCACGGACCTGAGCCTGCATATCGTGGGTCAGAAACGCCCCGCCCGCGTCATTGCCCCCTCACCCTATGATCCCTCCGGCAAAGCGATGAGAGGTTAAGGCCATGACCATCGAAAATGACAGCGCCGCCCGCGGACGCCGCCGCCGGGGTCGCGGGGCCGAGGCCGCCCCCGCCCCGCAGCGCAACACAAACTACCGCCAGCTCAAAAACCCCTTTCCACTGATGGAGGTCTTCCCGGCGCATCAGATCGCGGACATGCATGAAACCGCGCTGAAGATGCTGGAAGAGCTGGGCATGAAAGTGCTGCTGCCCGAGGCGCGCAGGATCTACGCCCAGGGCGGCGCCCGTGTCGATGAAGACAGCGAAATGGTCTACATCGGCCGCGACATCATCGAGGCCGCACTGGCCACCGCGCCCCGCTCGATCACTTGCCGGGCAGGTGCCCGGCACCGCGATATCACCCTGGAGCTGGGCAGCCTTGTCTTTCAGGCCGGCGCCGGCGCACCCAACGCCACCGATCTGGAACGCGGCCGCCGTCCGGGCTCGGCCCAGGATTACCTGGAATACCTCAAGCTCACCCATCATTTTGACGTCTTCCACATGATCTCCCCCCAGGTGGAACCGCAGGACGTCCCCACCCATCTGCGCCATTACTTCACGACTGAGGCCCAGATGACCCAAACGGACAAGTTCCCCTTCATCTTCTCGCGCGGGACGCCGCAGGTGATGGACTGCTTTGAGATGATCCGCGATTTCCGCGGGGTATCCGACGCAGAGTTCCGGGCCGCGCCGCATTGCTACACGATCATCAACACCAACAGCCCGCGCACCCTGGACATCCCGATGGCGCAAGGGCTGATCGATTTTGCCCGCCACGGCCAGGCCTCGATCATCACTCCCTTCACCCTGATGGGCGCAATGGCACCGATCACCGTTGCGGGGGCCATCACCCTCAGCCATGCCGAGGTGCTGGCCGCGCTGACCCTCACCCAGCTGGCAAACCCCGGCGCGCCAGTTTGCTATGGCACTTTCACTTCCAACGTCGACATGAAGTCCGGCGCCCCCGCCTTTGGCACGCCCGCGCATTTCCAGGCCTCCCTGGCGGCAGGCCAGCTGGCGCGTTTCCTCGGCCTGCCGTGGCGGTCTGCTGCGGGATCGGCGTCCAACAGCAACGACGTGCAAGCCGCCAATGAAAACCAGATGGGGCTCTGGGGCTGCCTGATGGCTGGCGCCACCGTGGTGATCCACTCGGCCGGCTGGCTGGAGGGCGGGCTGTCGGTCTCTTATGAAAAACTGATCACCGACGCCGAAGTGCTGAACATGATTGCCGAGCTGTGCGCAGGCGCCCATGCCGGGACAGATGAAATCGGCTATGACACCGCGCTGAAAGAAGTCGAGCCCAGCGGCCATTTCTTTGCCTCCAGCCAGACCATGGCGCGCTATAACACCGAATTCTACGAGCCGGTGGTGCATGACTACGCCAACTTCGGCACTTGGACCGAACGCGGCGGCCTGGATGCCAATCAGCGCGCCACCCGGGTCTGGAAGGAGATCCTGTCCCATGATAACCGGCCCGCAACTAACGACACCTGCGTTGAAGGCTTAAAAGCCTTCATTGCCAAGCGCACCGCAGAAGGCGGCGCCCCGCCGGAGAGCTGACATGGCCAAACGCGCCGCCCCGGTGCTGCACCGGGACAACCCGGACAAGGAACCCCTCAGCGGCCATGTTAAGGTCACGCCGGAGGACTGGCTGAACGTCGCCCGCGACCTTCTGGTCAGCGAGGGGGTGGCAGGGGTCAAGGTGCTGGCTATCGGCGAGCGGCTGGGGGTCTCGCGCTCCAGCTTCTACTGGTACTTCAAAAGCCGCAAACACCTGCTGGAGGCGCTGCTGGACGATTGGGAGGCCCGTAACACTGATCCGATCCTCACACATTGCAGATTGCCCGCCGCCAATGTTTCCTGGGCGGTTTGTAATTTCTTCCGCTGTTTCGTCGACCCGGAGCTTTTTGACGCAAACCTCGACTTTGCGGTGCGGGAATGGTCGCGCCGCGATGGCAAGGTGCGCAACCGCATTGATGCCGCCGATGCGCTGCGGCTGCAGGCGGTGACCGCCATGTTCGAGCGCCACGGCTATTCCGCCTATGAGGCAGAGGCCCGTGCCCGGATCCTCTATTTCATGCAATGCGGCTATCACGCGCTGGAAGTGCGCGAACCGATGCAGGCCCGCACCGCCCGGCTGGAGGGCTATCTTCTGGGCTTCACTGGCGTGGAGCCGGATCCAGAGGCCGTGGCGGCTGCCCGGGCGTTTGCGGAACAGAACATGGACCGCTGAAAAGGGATGGCAAGAGCGAGGGGCCGGCCCCTCGCGCTCCCCGGAGTATTTGCGACCAGAAAGAAGCATAGCCCGGCGCCCAGCCAGATGCCGGGTTTTCCGTTGGCCGCCCTTACTTACAGCAAATCGAACAGCCGGCCCGGCACATTGCCCTGGCGCGGCAGCCCAAGCGCCCGCATCACCGCAAACATCATCGCCTGATTGGAGGTCACCACCGGCTTGCCAAGCGCGGCCTCGATCCGGTCAACCGCCTCGACCGAGCGCATGTCGGTGCAGCTGAGCACAATGGCCTGCGCCTCCGGGTGGTCCGCCTGGCAGGCCAGGTCAAAGACCTCGTCCGGGGTCAGCTCTCCCTGACCATAGTTGCCCAGCTCCCGGCCCACATCGGCGCATTTCACCGTGGCTATCTGGTTCTGCGCCAGGAAGTGCATGGCCTGTGTGTTGATCTCTCCCAGATAGGGCGAAGAGAACCCCACTTTGGTTGCGCCCAGAGCCTTGACCGCGGCAACCAATGCGCCTGCGGCGGTGAAGGACAGCGCACCGGAGCCCGCCTTGATGTCCCGGGCCAGCTGCGCGTCAAAGCCCGGCCCATGGGTCAAGGTGGCCGAGGTGCAGCCGTAAAGCACCACATCGGGGCGCACGCCGGAGATCATCCTGAGGTCATTGCTGATGTCAGACGCCCCCAGCCCCGCCATCTGGTCGGAGCCGGGGATCTCATCCACGTCATAGCCGCCCATGCGCTGGAAATGCACCGTGGTGTCCGGGCACCGCATCAGCATCATGTCCGGTTCCAAATTGGTGTTGGTGAAGGGCACCAGCACGCCGATCTTGGCGCGGGTGCGGGTTTCATAGGTCATTTCAGCACTCCTTTCAGCACCGCCAGCGCGCGGTCCATGATCTCCTGGCTGCAGATGGTGGCGCGCAAACAATCGCTGAGGCCGTAGCCGCCCATGCCGCGCATCAGGAGCTTCTCTGCCCGCAGCGCCGCATCCGCCGCCTGCGCCTGTTCCGGCGAGGCAAAACGCATCAGCACAAAGTTGGTATGGCTCTGCGGCACGTCCAGCCCCAGCGCACGGCAGCCCTCGGCAAAGCTGTCGCGGATGGCGGCGGTTCTGGCCACCACGTCCTGCATATGCGCCTGATCGCGCATCGCCGCGGCTGCCATGGCCTGCGACGGGATGGAGATGTTGTTGGGGTTCAGGAGCTTACGCACTTCAGCGGCGATCTGAAGCGGGAAATAGCCCCAGCCGGCCCGCGCACCCGCCAGCCCATAGGCTTTGGAGAGCGTGCGCATTACCACGGTGTCACCGCGCTCCACCAGCGCGAAGATCCCGGCGGGATCGTTTTGCGCATCGGCGAATTCGGCATAGGCCTGATCCACCACCAGCAGCACATCCGCAGGCAGCCCCTGGCGCAGGCGCATCACCTCCGCATTGGGGATCAGCGTTCCCGTCGGGTTGCCCGGATTGCAGACAAAGACAATGCGGGTCTCAGGCGTCACCGCCGCCAGGACATCATCCACCGAGACGGTCAGATCCCGCTCCCGCGCCTTCACGTAATCCGCCTGCACCTGGGCCGCGGCCGAAGACACGAAGGCATAGCCATAGTCCGTCCCCAGAACCCGGTCGCCCGGCCCGGCAAAGGCGCGGATCAGGCAGCCGATCAGCTCCATCGAGCCTGCTCCGCACAGCACCTTGGCCGGGTCCAGCCCGTGTGCCTCCGCCACCGCCGCGCGCAACTCCGGCCACTCCGGGTCCGGATAGAGCGGCATCTGCTCCAGCACCGTCTTGCCCGCCGCAATCGCCGCCGGGCTGGCGGCAAAGGCGCTTTCGTTCTGGGCGAGAGAAATGACCCCCTCGCCGCCAAGGTCCGCCAGCGCATAAGGCGCCATGGCGGCAACATGGGGAACCGCGCGGATCATTTGCCACCTCCATAGGCGCTTGCGCCCTCTTGCGTCACCAGCCCGCGTTTCAGGTCCAGCGCCAGGGCATCCGGGTCGCGTTCCTCCGGGTTGCCAAAGCCGCCGCCGCCGGGGGTTTCAAAGATCAGGTAGTCGCCTGCCTCCACCCGCAATTCGCCCTTGCCGGGGATGTCCTGCGCGCCGTCGCGGAAGCGGATGCGGCCCGGCGCGCCGGGCTGCCCCCCCATGCGGCCCAAGGCCGGGAACTTCAGACGCTCTACCGACAGGAACACGATGAAGGGCGCATCATTTGACGCGGTCATCTCGATCCGCTGGCCAAGGCCGCCGCGGTATTTGCCGGCACCACCCAAGTCAGCCCGCAGCTCGCGCCGCCACATGACAACCGGGGCCACCGCCTCGGTGATTTCCACCTGCGAGCCGTAAACACCCGAGGGATAAGCCGTCGCCGACAGCCCGTCCGCATGGGGCCGCGCGCCTGTGCCGCCGTTGTGGACCGGCTCGATAGCAAACTCGCGGCCACCGTCGCGGGCCACCTCGGGCGCGTGGCGCATCGGCAGGTCGAACATGCAGGACGCACCTTCGGCCGGCACCTGATCCGGCAGCGCCTGATGCAGGCAACCCAGCACCAGATCCGGCGTGACCTGGCCCAGCGTGTGGCGCATCGCCACCGGCACCGGGCGCTGCGCGTTCAGGATGCAGCCCTTGGGGCCATCCACAGTGAACAGCTCCAGCGAGCCGGCATTGTTGGGAATATCCGGACCCACAATGCAGCGCAGCGCAAACACCGTATAGGCGGTGGCATAGTTCAAGGGCACGTTGATGCCCTTCCTGGAACAGCCTGAAGTGCCGGCGAAGTCCACATGCATTCCGTCCTTTGTGACGGTCAGCGTGGCGTGCAGCTCCAGCTCATTCTCATAACCGTCCATCTTGAGGACGTTCTTGTAGACCCCCTCCGGCACCTCGGCGATCGCCTCCAGCGTGCCGCGGCGGGAGGTGTCGATGATGTAGGACCCCAGCGCATCCAGATCATCGATGCGGAACTCCTCCATCATATCCACCAGCCGCGTCACCCCCGCTTCGCAACAGGCAATCAGCGCATAGATATCGCCCTCATTGGCAATCGGCTCGCGGCTGTTGGCGCGGATGATATCCATCAGCAGCGCATTCGGCTCGCCCTCTTCAACCAGCTTGCAAGGCGGGATCAGCAGGCCCTCGTCATAGATATCCGACCCTTCCGGCCCCATGCCAAGGCCGCCCAGGTCCACCAGATGCGAAGTGCAGGAGGTGAAACCCACCACCTTGCCGTCCTTGAATGCGGGCATCATCAAGAGGAAGTCGTTCAGATGCCCCGAAGCCAGCCAGGGATCGTTGGTCATGTAGATGTCGCCGGGTTTCATGTTCTGCACCGGGAAACGCTCGCGCAGGTGCATCACCGCTTCGGCCATGGTGTTGATATGGCCGGGCGTGCCGGTGACGGCCTGGGCCAGCATCCGCCCCTGCACGTCGAAGATGCCGGCCGAGATGTCACCGCATTCGCGCACGATGGGGCTGAACGCTGCACGGATCAGGGTCTGCCCCTGTTCCTCGACCACCGCCAGCAGGCGGTTCCACATGACTTGAAGGCGGGCGGGAGAGAGGTCGGCCATTATGCGCCTCCTTTCTGGTCGTCTTTCTGATCCTGGATCAGGACGAGGTTACCAATTGCATCCACATGGGCGGAGAAATCCGCCGAGACCAGCGTGGTGGTTTGCGGTTCGGTGATCAGCGCCGGACCGCAAACCCGATCACCGGGTTTCAGGCTGTCGCGCGGCACAAAGGCCGCCTGTTTCACCGTACCATCCACGTCGCAAGTGACCGGACGGAAGGCTTCGGCCCAGATGTTCTTCAACTCCGGCGTCTCCGGCACTGCAGTCACAGCGGCATCCGGTGTAGCCACCCGCACCGCCCAGTTCAGGATCTCGATCTTCATGCCTGGCACGGGACGCGAGAACTGCTTGGCGTACTCGGTCTCAAAGGCCGCGGTCAGGGGACCGAGGTCCTCCGCCGTCAGATCACGGTCCGGCAGGGTGATCTCGATCTCATGCCCCTGCCCGTTATAGCGCATGAAAGCGGTGCGCTGCACTTCGGTCGGAGCGTCGCCCGCGCCCTGCGCCACCACCGATTTCGCCTCGTCAATCATCTGGGTGAACAGGCTGTTGATGCTGCCCATATCCATGGTTTCCAGCAGCGAATAGCGGGAGCGCACAATCTCGAAACTGACTGGCGCAAACAGGAAGCCCACTGCCGAGCCAACCCCCGGATTCGGCGGGATCACGATGCGCGACACCCCGGCGGAACGCGCCACCCGGCTTGCATGCAGCGGGCCGTTGCCGCCAAAGGCGATCATGGTGCGCGGCCCCAGGTCCTTGCCCGATTCCACCGCATGCATGCGGCCGGCGCTGGCCATGCTCTCATCCACGATGCGGCTGACACCGTCTGCGGAACCCACACCGTCCAGCTCCAGCTTGCTGCCGATCACCCGGGCCAAAGCCTCTTTCGAAGCCTCCGGGTCGATCTTGATGTGCCCCTCGGCAAAGGTGTCCGGCACGATGTAGCCCAGCGTGATGTCGCTGTCGGTCACCGTCGGCTCGGTGCCGCCGCGGCCAAAGGCCACCGGGCCGGGCTCGGACCCTGCCGATTTCGGCCCCACGGTCAGCCGCCCCAGCCGGTCCACCCCGGCGATGGAGCCGCCGCCGGCGCCAATCTCGATCATCTCGATCACCGGTATGCGCACCGGCATGCCCGACCCCTTGATGAACCGCGCCGCCCGGGCGATCTCGAACTGGCGCGAGGTCTGCGGACGGGCGTTATCAATCAGGCACAGCTTGGCGGTGGTACCGCCCACGTCAAAGGACAGCACCTCGTCCAGCCCGGCCTGCGCCGCAATGCGCGCAGCCAGGATGGCGCCGCCGGCCGGTCCGCTTTCCACCAGCCGGATCGGAAACCGTGCCGCGGTCTGGATGGTGCACATGCCCCCGCCGGCGGTCATCATCAGGATCGGGCAGGTCACGCCCTCCGCCGCAAACCGCTCGGCAAAGCGGGCCAGATAGGTCTCCATCAGCGGCTGGATATAGGCGTTCGCCACCGTGGTGCACAGCCGGTCAAACTCCCGCGCCTCGGGGCTGACTTCCGAGGAGATCGACACCGTCAGGCCCGGACGCCGCGCCGCCAAGGTATCGCGCAGCCAGCGCTCGTGATCCGGGTTGGCATAAGAATGCATCAGGCAGATGGCCACAGCATCGGCGCCGCAGGCGTCCAGCTCCGCAATCAGCGCCTCAACCGCGCTGTCCTCCATGCCGATCAGCACTTCGCCTTCCGCCGACATGCGTTCGCGGATGGTCAGCGACCGCTCGCGCGGCACCAGCAGATCCGGCTTTTCCAGGTTGATGTCATACTGCGAATAGCGCCGCTCATAGGCGATTTCCAGAATGTCGCGGAACCCCTCGGTCGTCACCGTCGCCACCGTCGCCCCGCGCCGCTCGATCAGCGCGTTGGTGGCCAGCGTGGTGCCGTGGATGAAGCCGGTGACCTCGCCCAATGACCGCCCTGATTGCGCCATCACCCGCGCGGCACCCTCCATCGCGCCGTCTGCTGGGTTCTGATGGGTGGTCAGGGTCTTGGTCGAAGCCAGAATTATGTCTTCACCCGCCACCAGCACGGTGTCGGTAAAGGTGCCGCCAATATCAATGGCAAGGCGCAGCGCTGTTGATGCTGTCATCTATCATTCCAAAGTCTGTCATTGAGGATCTGCCAAAAGCCCGCAAACGGGCGGCAGTCTCAGACAGTGACCAGGTTGCACCCTGTGGCGCGGCGGTCCATGCGTTTGGGAATGAAGGAGTGTTTCATGACCGCATCCTGCGGCGCCTTCGGCGGGGCAGCTTTGCGGATAGCGACATGAAACTTGCCTGATAACGGCATCAATGCGGCGCCCTGCAACTCCGCCAAGGCCCCCGGCCAGGCAGCACCCCCGACCGGAAGCCTTTGTTTCCTACCCGAAATGCAGGGTTTTCACTTCCTGGTAATCCTCCAGCCCCAGCATGCCGCCCTCGCGCCCGTTGCCGGACTGCTTGTAGCCGCCAAAGGGCGAGCCGTAGTTGAAGCCGCCGCCGTTAATATGCACGGCGCCTGCTCGCAGCCGGGCGGCCACCCGCTCGGCCCGCTCCGGATCGCCGGTCTGCAGATAGGCGGCGAGGCCATAAGGCGTGTCATTAGCGATGCGGATGGCGTCTTCCTCGTCCTCGAACGGAATGATCACCAAGACCGGGCCAAAAATCTCCTGCTGCGCAATGGCCATCTCATTGGTCACATCAGCAAAGACAGTCGGGCGCACATACCAGCCCTTGTCCAGCCCCTCTGGCCGGCCCAGCCCGCCGGCCAGAACCCTGGCGCCTTCGTCGATCCCTTTCTGGATCATGGTCTGCACCCGGTCAAACTGAATGCGGTCGAACATCGGGCCGATGTGATCGCCCTCCTGACCCGGGTCGCCCACCGCCTGACCCTCGGCTGCCGCCCTGGCAATCTCCAGCACCTGGTCATAACAGCTGCGCTCGACCAGCATCCGGGTCGGCGCGTCGCAGCTCTGGCCGGTGTTATACATGCACTCCAGCACCGAGGCGGTGACCTTCTCCTCCAGATCGGCATCGGCAAACACCAGGTTCGGGGATTTGCCGCCCAGTTCCAGCGTCACCCGCTTCACGGTGTCGGCAGCGTCCTTGGAGACCGCGATGCCCGCCCGGGTCGAACCGGTGAAGGACATCATGTCCACATCCGGATGCCGCGACAGCCCCGCACCCACCGTCGGCCCGTCGCCATGGATCAGGTTGAACACGCCCGCCGGGTAACCCGCGTCATGGATCATCTGCGCGTAAACGGCGGCGGACATCGGCGTGTGCTCCGAGGGTTTCAGCACGCAGGTGGAACCGGTCGCCAGCGCCGGCAGCACCTTCAGCGCAATCTGGTTCACCGGCCAGTTCCAAGGGGTGATCAGCCCGCAAACGCCGATCGGCTCGCGCACCAGGATGTCGCCATTGGGCAGCGTCTCGCGCAATTCCTGCGACTTCAGCGCCTCCAGAATCCCCTCCAGATGGCCAATGCCCGAATCGGCCTGGGCATCGCGCGCCATGGAAATCGGCGCGCCCATTTCGCCGCTCAGCGCCTGCGCCATCTCCTCGCGCCGCGCCTTGCTGATCTCCAGCAGCTTTTCCAACAGCGCAATCCGTTCGTCCCGGCTGGTGCGCGAAAAGCTTTCGAACGCGCCTTTGGCCGCGGCCACCGCGTTGTTCACATCCACTTCATCACCCAGGATGATGCTGCCGGTCTGCTCTTCCGTTGCCGGGTTCAGAACCGGAAACGCGCGGGTGGAATGCGGCGTCACCCAGGCGCCGCCAATATAGAATTTCTGCAGGTCCATCAGGTTGTTCTCACTTTTGCCGTGATTGCGGTGTCAGATGTTCAGAGAGGCAGAAACGGCCGCAGCATTGCCCGGGCCGCCGTTTGCAAAACAGTGAACGGAGGGGCCGCCTCCGTCAAGCATCCGCACAGCCGTCCGGCACCCTCCCTGTGCCTTTCCGCACTGCGCGGCTGACACCGGAGGATGACCGGCTTGCCGCCGCCCCGATGCAGCAAATGCGGCAAGTTTGCCGTAAAATTCGACCCTCCGCGCCTGTGGGTTCGGCGCATCAGTGCCCGGTAAAAACTCCCTTAACTGCAGGAAGTTGTTCGCCGCCCCTGCCGGCGCTGGCTATGGTTTTGAAAAGCCCGCCAACAATGGGCGCCTAGAGGCAAGTCATGAGCAGATCCAATTGGACAGCCCGTTCCGTGCTGCTGGCCGGAACCTTCCTGTGCAGCTGCACAATCGTCGGGGTGGAATACCAGCGCCCGGACTTTGCGGTGCCGCCCGCCTATTACCAGTCGCGCACCTATGCCACGGTGCAGGGCGCGACCGAGACCTGGTGGCAAGGGCTGAACGACGCCACCCTGAACCAGCTGGTCGACGCCGGGCTGGCGCAGAACCTGACCCTCAAGGCCGCCCGCCAGCGGCTGGTTGCCGCCGAGGCGCTGCGCCGAGGCTCCGGCCGCGCCGAACAGGTCAGCGGCAATCTGGAAGGCAGCTCGATCTTCTCGCGCCGTGAATCGCAGAACGGCTCCAGCAACACCGATACCGCTGAAATCGGCGCCACTTACGTGTTTGACCTGTTCGGCGAATTCCAGCGCCGCTCGGAACGCGCGGTCGCCGACCGCGATGCCCAGTTCTACCAGATGGCCACCACCCGGCTGGCCATCATCGACGCCATCACCCGCACATATATCCAGGCCCGTTTCTTCCAGCGCGGCGCCGCCGTCACCCGCAAGACGATCCGGCTGCGCGAACAGATCCTGCAGACCGTGGAAGAGCTGAAAGAGGCACGCGCCGTGCTGGCGCTGGATGTCGAACGCACCAAGCTGCAAGTGGCCAGCGCCAAGGCCGACCTGCCCAGTTTTGTCTCCAGCTATGAATCTTCGGTGTTCGCCCTGGCGACGCTGCTGGACCGCGACGCCTCCGAGGTGTTTGCGATGATGCAGGGCCGCTATGGCCAGCCCTACCCCGCGACCCGGCCCGAGTTGGGCGTGCCCGCCACCCTGCTGCGCAACCGCCCGGACATCCTGCTGGCCGAAGCCCAGCTGCGCAGCGCCACCGCCGATATCGGCGTCACTGAGGCCGAACTTTACCCCTCGCTCTCGATTGAGGGCACGGTCCAGGCCATCCGCGGTGTCGACGATCTGTATCAGATCGGCCCGACTCTGACCCTGCCATTGTTCAACCGCAAGATCCTGCGCGCCTTCCACGAAAGCGCCATCGCCGAGGCCAAGGCCACCGAATACGACTACCGTGCCGCCGTACGCAGCGCAGTGGAAGAGGTGCAGTCGCAGCAAAGCGCCCTGAGAGCCGCCCGTCAGCGCACCTCTGCCCAGGTCCGCGCGGTCAACCTGGGCACCAAGTTGGCCGATCTGGCACGGGAGACGTTCAAGGCCAATGAAATCACCCTGTTCGACCTCCTCAACACCGAGGAAGCGCTGCGCGACAACGAGCTGAACCTGATCACCGCCCGCCGCGATCTGGCACTGGCCTGGGCCAACCTGCAGATTTCTCTGGGCAAGGGCTGGGCACCGGGCCAAAGCCCGGCCAATGCAGCCGCCGCCGCAGCTGCGGCAGAATAAAGGAAAGCCGTTTCCCGGCACGGGAAACGGCCATGAAAAATCGATTTTTCATGGCTGAAATCCGCGCCGGATTTCAGCCCCCGTCACGCCCCGGCCCAGCCTCAGGCCTTCTGCTCTTCCTGCATCCGCTCGACCATCTGCCGCGCCCGCTTGCACTGCAGCTTGTCGCGCAGCGGGCTGTCAGGGTCGATATCCTTGGCGCAGACCACGCATTTGTCGGCACCGGAAATCGCATTCAGCCCGCCGCAGCTGCCCTTGATCTTCTTGCCCATCAGGATGACGCCCAGCGACATGCCCAGGGTCACGATCAGCAGCAGAAAGAAGGCCAGAAGAAAGGTGCTCATGTGTCGTCCCCCGCAGATAGGCTTGGCGGCTCAGTTTCCGGTCAGCGCCGCAAAACCCGCGCTCTGCGACGTCATATAGGCATTCTCCCCGGCTTGCACGTCCCGATCGATGAAAAACACGGCAAGTTTATGCTGCTCGGCCAGCTTCAGCCCCTCTTCGCTGCCCAGAACCAGCATCGCCGTCGCCCAGGCATCCGCCAGCATCGCGTTTTCCGCAATCACCGTGACCGAGGTGGTGGCATGGGTCACCGGCCGCCCCGCCACCGGGTCCAGAATGTGGGAATAGCGCACGCCCTCATGCTCAAAGTAGTTCCGGTAATCGCCCGAGGTTGCCAGCCCGCGGTTGCTCACCGGCACAATCAGCTGCACGGTCTGCGCCGCCGCATCGGGTTTTTCGATCCCGATCCGCCAGACCTCGCCCTTGGCGTTCTTGCCCTTGGCCGCCAGGTCGCCGCCGATCTCGACCATATAGTTCTCAACCCCGAAGCCCTGCACAATGCCGGCCACCGCATCCACACCATAGCCCTTGGCAATGGCCGACAGGTTGATGCCGGTCTCCGGCACCGATTTCCGCAATGTTCCGGCTTCTGCATCCAGCCTCAGCAGCCGCGCCTGGCCGACGCCCTCCAGCGCCCTGGCAATGTCTGCCTCGGCCGGCACCGGGTCCTCCGGCTGGCGCGGGCCAAAGCCCCACAGCTCGATCAGCGGCCCCAGCGTCACGTCGAACTTGCCGCCGGTCTTGGCGTGGACATCGTTGGCCGCCGCCAGCACATGGGCAAATTCCGGCGACACCCGCACCGGCGCGGTGCTGCGCGCCGCCGAAAAGGTGGAGACTTCCGATGCCGGATCCCAATTCGACATCCTGGCATTGACGGCAGCCAGGGCGGCCTCTACCTCCGCGGCCAACGCCGCCTGGTCCAGATCCTTGCCGATGGCAATGACGGTATAGGTGGTGCCCATGGTCCGGCCGGACAGCCGCACCTCTTCCGGTCCGTTGCCAAACCAGCAGCCCGCCAGCAGCAATACGGGCAGCATCACGGGCAGGAGCAGCGTCAACAGCAGGCGTTTGGGCATCGGGCAACCTCCGGCAGAAAAGCTTGCGCTGCTATGCCCCCGCCCCGGCCCAGAGTCAAACCGGTGTCAAACCGCGCTTCGAACCGGACGCGTCAGCAGGCGTCAGAACTTCAGCGGCAGAAACGCCAGCGCCAGAAGGCCTAGCGCGGCAGGCACCCCGAACAGCCAGGCGCGGAACCGGGCATTGGGTGCTTCCGTCTTCCAGTTCTGCCGGTACAGATGGCCGCAGACCACCACCATGAACACGGTCAGCGCGCCCGTGGCGGGGGTCAGGTAAAGGGTCTCGAACATGTTGTTTTCCCGCCTATGTTAGCGCTCGCGTCATTTCGCCCCTTCCCGGATCGTATTCCCGCGTTAAGATGAACCTGTCACCTGGTTCAGGATAGGAGGAGACCCGTACATGGCACCGACCTCATACCAAGCTCCGATGCGGGGCGACAAGGAGGACAAGCACACTTACAGCCAGTCCGCCGATTCAAACCTGTCGCACGCGCAGACCACAGTGGCCAAGCTGCTGGAGGGCAAGGGGGACGCCATCTTTGCGGTACGGCCCAATGACACCATCGGCCATGTGGTGGATGTGCTGAAGGAAAAACACATCGGCGCCCTGGTGGTGACCGATCAGAACGGCGACTTGCAGGGCATCCTGTCGGAACGCGACATCGTGCGCCGCATGGCCGAGACGCCGGGCCACACCCTGCCGCAGGAGGCCGGCGCGCTGATGACCGCCAATGTGAAAACCTGCACCCCGGACGACTACCTGCATGACGTGCTGAAAGTGATGAGCGAAGGCCGCTTCCGCCACATGCCGGTGATCAAGGACGGCAAGCTGGCGGGCATGATCACCGTCGGCGACGTGGTGAATTTCCGCCTGCAGGAGCTGGAATACGAGACCCTGCGCATGAAGCAGATGATCGTCGGCTGACCCTGGCCCGGGCCGGCGGCTCAGGGAAACGGACCTGGCACGCCGTGCCTGCTGCCGCCAAGCCGGCCGTGGCCGCAGCCCCCGGTACAGCCAGAGGAACAAGGAGGATCACAACCGCAGCGGCAGCTGCTGCGGTGAACCCGGTCTGCCATCACGGCAGCCGGCGCTGCGGTTGCAGCAGCAACGCCATGGCTTACGGCTTTCTTGAACAGGCCACTGCGCCAACCGGACCCCATGCCTTATCCGGGCTGTCCTCAGGAAAAACTCCCGCCCGTCGCCGGGCGCATCCAAGATGCGCCGCTCCCGTTGGGCCGGGCGCCGCGCTGACGCGCGGCGCGGCTGACATTGCAAAGCTGCGGACCTGCGGCGTGCGTCAGCACGGCGCCCGGCCCAAGGCTGTAATTTGGCCCCGCAAGGGGGCAACTTCAGGCGCGGGAGCTCCCTTGCAAGACACTGCTGAAGAGACGTTGCGCGGGCTGCAAGACCTGCGCGCGCACCAAGACAGGTTTGCAGGGCTTTTGATGAGCGCCCCAGCAGGCCTCAACCGGCGTTGACCGGCCGGCCTCACCGCCCGCGGGCCCGGGGTGGGAGAAACCCCGGACGGCAACGCCAAAGATCTCCGCTTCCAGCGCCAGGGCGGCAATTCCGGCACCGGACTCTGCGGCCCTCGGAAACTGCCGGCCTGAAACGGAAACCAGCCCGGTTTCCGGCGGCTCAGGGAAACGGCCCGCCGCCCGTCTCCTGCAAGATCTCCAGAAACTCCGGCAAGGCCTCTGTTTCGGCCAGCGCCTCCATGTTGCGCTGGATGGCCGGGCCGTAAATCTCCCACATCTTCAGCCGCAGCGCCGCGCCCTCCGGCGTGATATGCAGCACCTTGCCGCGCCGGTCGCGCGCGCAGATTGTTTCGCGGATCAGCCCCTGTTTCGTCATCTGTGCCAGGATCCGCGACAGGTTGGACTGCTCAAACAGCAGGTTCCTGGTCAGCTCAAACGCACGCACCCCGCCCGCCCCGGACATTTCGACCCCCCACAGCACGTCATACCAGCGCAAGCTTGGCAGCCCGGCCTCGCGCAGCGCCGCCTCCATCTCGCGGTGGGTCTGGCGGTAGGCGCGGTTCAAAAGAACCCAGATCCTGGTCTCGCGCTGGTTTGGTGTCATGTGCGTTCACATATGAGTGAGTGTGCAGGCGTGCTGAAGAGTTTCCGGTGGATACACAAAAATACATGCCATAGCATCTATCCCGGGATCAATACGTCCAGCGATCCCCGAAAATCACATTTGCACCAAGACTGAAATCAGACAGGGATACCGTCATGATGATCAAGATTGCCTCGCTCGCAACCGCAGCCCTGCTTGCAGCGCCCGCCGCCTTTGCCGCCACCTACAAAACCGACCAGGGCCACACCGAGGTCCAATTCAGCTGGAGCCACGCCGGCGTCTCGGTCCAGAGCGGCGAATTCACCGAAGCCTCGGGCACCCTGGACATTGATCCGGAAAACCCCGAAACGGCCTCGCTGAACGTGACCATCAACGCTAAAAGCCTGGCCACCGGCTTCGGCCCGCTGGACGACCACCTGTCCAGCGCCGACTTCCTGGAAGTGGAGACCTATCCGGAAATCACCTTTGTCAGCACCGGGATTGAGAAGACCGGCGACAAGACCGCCAAGGTGACCGGCGACCTGACCATCCACGGCACCACCCACCCGGTTGTGCTGGATACCACCATGACCCACCTCGGCCCGCACCCGCTGGGCGGCGCGATCGAATACTACCAGGGCGACTGGGCCGCGTTCGAGGCGTCCACCACCATCGACCACCGGGCGTTTGGCGTCGGCGGTTTTTCCACCGGCCCGATCACCATCCGCATCAGCACCGAGATGAAAGCGGAATAACCGCTGCGTCAGCGGTTTACGGGGGTGACTTGCGTGCACCGCCTGTGCACCACCTGTGCACCCCCCTCCCCCGCAACCATGCTGGACAAACGCAAAAGCCCCGGATGTTTCCATCCGGGGCTTTTGATTTTCCGCTCTGCGCTCCGGCTCAGCCGCCGAAGTCGTCCAGCATGATGTCCTCGCGGTCCACGCCCAGATCCAAGAGCATGTTGATCACCGACTGGTTCATGATCGGAGGGCCGCACATGTAGAACTCGCAGTCTTCCGGCGCCGGGTGGTTCTTGAGGTATTCCTCGAACAGAACGTTATGGATAAAGCCGGTGTAGCCTTTCCAGTCGTCCTCCGGCTGGGCATCGGACAGGGCCACGTGCCATTCGAAGTTGTCGAACTCTTCCGCCAGCTGGTCGAAGTCCTCGACAAAGAACATCTCTTTCTTCGAGCGCGCACCGTACCAGAAGCTGATCTTGCGGTCGCGGTTCTGCAGCCGCTTCAACTGGTCAAAGATGTGCGAACGCATCGGCGCCATGCCGGCACCGCCGCCGATGAACACCATTTCCTTCTGGGTCTCACGGGCAAAGAACTCGCCGAACGGGCCGGAGATGGTCACTTCGTCACCCGGCTTCAGATTGAAGATGTAGGACGACATCTTGCCCGCCGGAATATCGCTGCTGCCCGGCGGCGGCGAGGCGACGCGGACGTTCAGCATGATGATGCCCTTCTCGTCCGGGTAGTTTGCCATCGAATAGGCGCGCTCCACCGGCTCATCGACCACGGATTTGTACTGCCACAGGTTAAAGCGGTCCCAGTCCTCGCGGTATTCTTCCTGCACGTCGAAATCAGTGTAGGACAGCTGGTGCGCGGGTGCTTCGATCTGGATGTAGCCGCCGGCGCGGAAGTTCACATCTTCGCCTTCGGGCAGCTCCAGAACCAGCGCCTTGATGAAGGTCGCGACGTTGTCGTTCGACCGCACCTTGCAGCGCCACTTCTTGACGCCGAAGACTTCTTCCGGAACTTCAACCTCCATATCCTGCTTGACCGCAACCTGACAGGACAGGCGGTCGCCGCAGCCCGCTTCGCGCTTGGTGATGTGGCTTTCCTCGGTCGGCAGGATAGAGCCGCCGCCCGAATGCACCCGCACCCGGCACTGGGCACAGGTGCCGCCGCCGCCGCAGGCGGAGGGGACGAACAGTTTCTCTGCCGCCAGCGTTTGCAGCAGCTTGCCGCCCGCGGGCACCGAGATGGTTTTTTCACCGTTGATGGTGATGTTGACATTGCCGGTCGAGACCAGGCGGGAGCGGGCGGCCAGAATGATGGCCACCAGCGCCAGCACGATCAACGTGAACAGGACAACGCCGAGCGAGAAAGTTTCCATAACTTCGTAACGCTCCCTTACAGTTTGACGCCGCTGAAGGACATGAAGGCCATCGCCATCAGACCCGCGGTGATAAAGGTGATGCCCAGGCCCTGCAGGCCGTCCGGCACGTCGGAATACTTCAGCTTCTCGCGCACCCCCGCCATCGCGGTGATTGCCAGCGCCCAGCCGAAGCCGGAGGAGAGGCCGTAAGTGGTTGCTTCCGCAAAGTTATAGTCGCGCTCCACCATGAACAGCGAACCGCCCAGGATCGCACAGTTCACCGTGATCAGCGGCAGGAAGACCCCCAGCGCGTTGTAGAGCGGCGGGAAATACTTATCCAGGATCATCTCCAGGATCTGCACCATCGCTGCAATCACCCCGATATAGGAGATCAGGCCAAGGAAGGTCAGATCCACATCCGGGAAGCCCGCCCAGGCCAGCGCACCGGGTTTGAGCAGGTAGGTCAGCAGCAGGTTGTTGGTTGGCACTGTGATGGCCTGCACCAGCATCACCGAAATCCCCAGACCCAGCGCAGTGGAGATCTTCTTGGACACGGCGATGAAGGTACACATGCCCAGGAAGAAGGAGAGCGCAAGGTTCTCGACAAAGATGGCCTTAACGGCGAGTGAAATCAGCCCTTCCATCAGTGCGCCTCCACGGATTGGATTTTGTATTCACGCTCTTCCACCTGGTTCGGCTTCCAAGTGCGGAAGGCCCAGATCAGCAGGCCGATCACGAAGAACGCAGAGGGCGGCAGCAGCAGCATGCCGTTCGGGACATACCAGCCGCCGTTGTTCACGGTTTCCAGGATGGTGATGCCGAACAGGGAACCGGAGCCGAACAGTTCGCGGATCACGCCGACCAGCATCAGGATCAACCCATAGCCCAGACCGTTGCCGATACCGTCGATGAAAGACGCGACCGGCGGGTTGCTCATGGCAAAGGCCTCGGCACGGCCCATCACGATACAGTTGGTGATGATCAGGCCGACGAAAACCGACAGGGTTTTCGAGATCTCAAAGGCGTAGGCCTTCAGCACCTGGTCCACCAGGATCACCAGCGAGGCGATGATCACCATCTGCACGATGATCCGGATCGACGACGGAATTTGGTTCCGCAGGATCGAGATGAACATCGACGAGAATGCGGTCACAAAGGTCACCGCCAGGGTCATCACAAAGGCCACTTGCAGCGAAGAGGTCACCGCCAGCGCCGAGCAGATGCCCAGGACCTGCAGCGTGATCGGGTTGTTGTCGACCAATGGGTCGACCAGCATTTCTTTCTTGGTCTGCGCCATTAGAACTCTCCCGCTTGCAGGGCTGCGATGAAGGGTGCGTAGCCTTCTTCGCCCATCCAGAATTTCACCAGGTTATCGACACCCACCGAGGTCAGCGTGGCACCGGCCAGCGCATCGATGTGGTGGTCGGGTCCGGCCGGACCTTGCGCCTTGGCAACGGTTATCTGCAGGGTGCCGCTGGCATCGTGCAGTTTCTTGCCGCTCCACAAGGACTTCCAGCGCGGGTTGTCGACCTCGGCGCCCAGGCCCGGGGTCTCGCCGTGCTGATAGAACTGCAAGCCAAAGATGTCGTTGCCGTTTTCCTCAACCGCGATGAAGCCGTAAAGGGTGGACCACAGGCCGTAGCCGTGAACCGGCAGGATCACCTTGTCCAGTTCGCCCGCTTCGTCACGCAGCAGGTAGACGGTCTTGTAACGCGACTGGCGGCCAATGCCCGCGGGATCCACGTCCAGCGCGCGGCTCAGCTCCGGGTCCTGCGCGGCGGCGCGGTCGTCAAAGCTGGCGGCGTCGAACTGGTCGGTAAACTGGCCGGTCTCAAGATCCAGCACCTGCGGCTCAAACGCCTTGAAGGCTTCGGCCACATCCTGGCCGGGCTGGTAAAGACCGGCCACCTGCAGAACGTTCAGCTGCTTGTCGAGCTTCTTGTTGACCTCCTGCACCGGGCGCAGGGACACGGCGGCGGTGGACACGATCATCGAGGCCAGCAGGCAGACGCCAACCGCGATCACCAGGGTCTTGCCGACCGAGTCCGGGGACGCGGCGAGGAAGCGGCCGATCAGGCCTTTGCTTTGGGTTTCAGCCATGGCGGCGCGCCCTCCGTTTGATGTTTGCCTGCACGACGAAATAATCGATCAGCGGTGCAAAGACGTTGCCGAACAGGATGGCCAGCATCATGCCTTCGGGGAAGGCCGGGTTCAGCACCCGGATCAGCACAACCATCACACCGATCAGCGCGCCATAGATGTAGCGGCCCGCGTTGGTGTGCGAGGCGGAAACCGGCTCGGTCACCATGAACACCAGACCAAAGGCATAACCGCCCAGCACCAGATGCCAGTACCATGGCATCGCAAACATCGGGTTAGTGTCAGAGCCGATGACGTTCAGCAGCAGCGAGAAGGCAATCATGCCGCCCAGGCAGCCCACGATCAGGCGCCAGTTGGCAATCTTGGTCGCCAGCAGGAACACCAGGCCGATGGCGCAGGCCAGGGTCGAGGTCTCACCAAAGCTGCCCTGGATGGTGCCATAGAAAGCATCGGACCATTCGATGCCCTTGGCCGCCAGCGCCTGCACGCCTTCGGCAGCGGAGACACCCAGCGCAGTTGCGCCGGAGAAGCCGTCAACCGGGGTCCAGACACTATCGCCCGACATATTGGCGGGATAAGCGAAGTACAGGAACGCACGGCCGGTGAGGGCCGGGTTCAGGAAGTTCTTGCCGGTGCCGCCAAAGACTTCCTTGCCGATCACCACGCCAAAGATGATGCCAAGCGCCACCTGCCACAGCGGCGTCGAGGCCGGCATGATCAGGGTGTAAAGCATCGAGGTCACCAGGAAGCCTTCGTTGACTTCATGGCCGCGCACGGTGGCAAAGATGACCTCGAAAATACCGCCCGCAACCAGCGTCACGATGTAGATCGGCAGGAAATACAGGAAGCCGTGGGCAATGTTCGCCAGCGGGTTGGCCGCATCCAGCGACACGCCGAGCGTGTTCAGGATGGCAATCCGCCAGCCGGTGGCGGCATCAGCGCCAAGCGCTGCAATCGCCGAGTTCGCCTGGTAGCCGGTGTTCCACATGCCCCACAGGATGCAGGGGATGGTGGCGATCACCACATAGGTCATGATCCGCTTCATATCCACATAGGAGCGGGCATGCGGCGCCACGGTGGTGACGGTTTTCGGGGTATACAGGAAGGACTCGACCATTTCGTAGACGGGGAAGTACTTCTCGTACTTGCCGCCCTTCTCGAAATGGGGCTCGATCCTGTCAAAGAAGCTGCGCAATCCCATCCGGCTCAGCCCTCCTTTTCAATCTTGGCCAGGCAGTCGCGCAGCGCCAGCCCGTATTCATACTTGGCCGGGCAGGCAAAGCCGACAAGGCCCATGTCCTCTTCGTCCAGCTCCAGCGCACCCAGTGCCTGTGCGGTGTCGGTGTCCATGACCAGCAGCGCGCGCAGCAGTTGCGTCGGCAGGTAGTCCTGCGGCATCAGCTGCTCGAACGTGCCGGTGGGCACCATTGCGCGGCGGCCGCCGTTCAGGTTGCTTGTCAGGCCGAACAGTTTGCGGGTCAGGGCCGAGCCCAGCACCGGCTGCACCGCATATTTGCTGGCCATCGGACGGATCCAGCCCAGCGGGATCTGCTCGCGGTCTTCCTTGATCAGCGCAACCTGGCGCGCAAAGCGGCCCAGGAAGGCCAGCGGACCCGCTGCCTGGCGGCCCGACAGGATCGACCCGGAGATCACCCGCACCGGACCATCCGCGGCAATCTCGCCGCGGGTCAGCTCATCGGTGGAGGCGCCCATCACGGTACGCACCAGCCGCGGCGACCGCGCAGCGGGACCAGCCAGCGCAACCACGACGGAAGGGTCCAGATGGCCGGTCTGCAACAGACGGCCAATGGCGATCACATCCTGATAGGAAATCGTCCAGACCTGATCCTCGGCGCGCACCGGGTTCAGGAAGTGGATGTGGGTGCCGGCCAGGCCGGAGGGGTGCGGGCCGGAGAAACCAGCCGCCTCAACCCCGGCAAGGTTCGCGCCCGGAATGCTGTCGCCGGTTTTCTGGCACAGGTAGGTGGTGCCCTCGGTCAGCAGGGTCAGCGCCTTCAGGCCGGCCTCGAACGCCTCAGCAGCGTCGTTGATGATCAGCGCGGCATCGGCGGCCAGCGGCTCGCTGTCCATCGCGGTGACAAAGATCGCGCCCGGCTTGGAGCCCGGCACCGGCATCTTGGAATAGGGACGGGTGCGGAAAGAGGTCCACAGACCAGCGGCGCAAAGCTTCTCGGTCAGCCCTTCGGCGGTATCGGCGTTGCCGGTGGCGGAGAAGCCGATGCCCTTGTCCTCGGCGTCCGAAATCTCGATCACCACACTTTGCAGCACCCGGCGGGCGCCGCGGTTGATCGCCACGACCTTGCCGGTCATCGGCGCCACCATCATCGCGGCCTCGGCATCCTTGTGGCAGAACAGCGGAGTGCCGCGTTTGACCTCCTCGCCTTCCTGCACCAGCATACGGGGTTTCAGGCCCAGATAGTCGGGGCCCAGCACCGCCACCGAAGTGATGGCCGGGCCAGGGTGAATGACCTGTTCCGGTGCGCCTGTCACCGGCAGATCCAGCCCCTTCCTCAAGTTAAATGTTTTCATGTTTGCGCTACGTCCTTCCGAGGCCGATTCCCGTGGCGGTTCTTATCTGTTTCCGGCGGCGGAGACAAAGAAAACGCGGGTCAGCGGTCGCTTTTGACTCTTTACCAGCCGGGTCCGGCCCTGTTTGATCGGGCGCACTCGAATCAAATTTGCCGCCGAATGGCAAGGGCACCGCCCCGCCTCCCGGGTAAATTCCTCCGTGATCGCAGCTTCTAAGCCAGAATGCCGCATCCGGGGGCTGTTAATACGTCAGATCCGGCCCGCGGAACCGGCAACAGGAGCCCCGGCCTGTGGACAAAACACCCCGGCAAACCTGGGTCTGCCGGGGCGGGTCAGTTTGATGGCGCTAACGTTTGCGACGCTGGGAATATAATTCGCGGCAGCTGCCGCATTTTACGGTGCTGTCACGCTTCCCAAACCGCTTGCGGCGCGCCCATCAGATCGAGGTCGACAGTGATGCCCAGCCCCGGCGCATCCGGCACCAGCACGCCGCCGTCCTTTACGGCTGCATCGAATTCCGCCGTTTTCAGCGTCACCATATCGCGGCAGTCCAGAATGCAGCGCAACGACCGCTCCGGCACCGTGGCGCCCAGATGCGCGATGGCCGAGAACGCAACCACAGACCCCACCGTGTCCTGCACGCTGACCGTCGCGCCTGCGGCCAGGCACATATCCCGGTGCCGCCGCCCGTGGGTCAGCCCGCCCGCCTTGGAAATCTTGAGGCCGATACCGTCCGCGACATCCTCGGCCAGCATCAGCGCGATGTCCTCATCCTGCTGCACCAGCTCATCCAGAATGATCGGCACAGTGCAGCGCTTGCGCAGCGACATGGTCTCGCGCCAGGTCTTGCAGGGCGCCTCCAACACAAAGTCCAGCCCCTCGGGCAGCATCCGCAGCATCCGCAGCGCGGTTTCCGGCGTCAGCCCGCCATTTGCGTCGACCAGAAAGAACTCGCCCGGCTGCCGGTCCGCCAGCGACGCGCGGATACGCTCGGCATCCAGCGCCGGCCCGCCTTCGCTGTCCAGCGCGCCGATCTTCACCGAATGGCCCAGATAGCCCATCTCGCGGTGCTGGGCGACGCGGGCGCGCATGTCTTCCGGACTGCCCGCATAGATCGAGGAGATCACCGGCAGGCGTTTGCCGGTGGAACCGCCCAGCAGTTCGCAGACCGGCATGTCCACCGATTTTCCGAACAGGTCCCAGCAGGCCAGATCAATCGCCGACTTGGCGTGGTTGTGGCCCACCAGCGCCTCGTCCATCGCCTCGTTGATGCGGTCCATCTGCCGCGGGTCGCGGCCCAGAAGATAGGGCGCGATCTCGGCAATACCCGCCCGCGTGCCCAAAGCATGGCTGGCAATGTAGGTGGAGCCGAACGGCGTGCTCTCCCCCCAGCCCTCAAGGCCGGTATCGGTGGTGATGCGCACAAAGGACGCATCAAAGCTGCGGTACTCGCGCCCGCCCGACAGCATGTAGACGCCGCCCGAATAGGGCAGATCCAGTTGATACAGCTCGATCTTCTTGATCTTCACGATTGAATCTCCGGGATCATCAGCACCAGCTTGCCGGTGTGCTTCTTGCTCAGGAAGTCTTCCTGCGCGGTCGCAATCTCGGCCAGCGGATAGGTCTTGGCCACCAGCGGCCGGATTTCCCCTGCTTCGATATAAGAGACCAGATTGGCAAACACCTCATCCTCCTGGAAGGTGCAGCCCATCAGGGTCAGGTCCTTGAGGTAGAGCGTGCGCACGTCGATTTCAGAGATCGGCCCGGCGATGGCGCCGGCGGTGGTGTAACGCCCGCCTCGGCGCAACACGTCCAGAAAAGACGGCCACTGCGGACCCGCCACCAGATCGACCACCACGTCGATGGAGCCTTCGCCCAGTTCCTTCTTGAGATCGGCGTTGCGGTCGACAACCCGGTCAGCGCCAAGCGCCAGGACCTCATCCGCCTTGGCGGCAGAGGACAGCGCGATCACGGTTGCGCCGCGGCGTTTGGCCAATTGCACAGCGGCAGATCCCACACCGCCGGAGGCGCCGGAGATCAGTACGGTTTCTGCGCCCAGGCCAACCCGGTGCAGCATGTTCTCCGCAGTGGAATAGGCGCAGGGGATCGAGGCAAGTTCTGCGTCGGACCAGTCGCAGTTCACTGCGTGGGTTTCTTGTGCGGGCGCCACTGCGAACTGGGCAAAGCCGCCGTCGCATTCGCTGCCGAAGGTCCAGCACTCATAAGGGCGGTAGTCCACGTAAGTGCGCAGCATGTTGCGCACCAAGACCCGCTCGCCGATACGGGCGGGGTCGACGCCCTCCCCCACTGCTGCGATATGGCCGCAAGCGTCAGCGCCTTGGATGCGGGGAAACTCCAGCGGTTTGCCGGACCAGCTGGCGTCATCGTCATTGACGCTGTCAAACCCGGTGGCGCCGCCCGCATTGGTATCGGCATCCACCGCCTTGGAGTACCAGCCGATACGGGTGTTGATGTCGGTGTTGTTGATGCCGGCCGCCGCGACGCGGATCAGCACCTCGCCCGGCCCCGGCTGCGGAACGTCAACATCGGTGCGATAGTCCAGTTTCTCGATACCGCCGTGGCCGGTCAGCAGGACCGCCGCCATTTTGCTGGGGATCATGAGTATCTCTCCCTTTGGAAATTAGATTGGCCGGCCCTCCCCTGCCGGCCAAAACAGGCTGCTGTCCCCGCGGGGACACCACCCTGAAACTTGTATCAGAGCTCCAGCGGGTGCGCCCTGCCCCGCTCCGCCAGACGGCGGTTCAGCTCTTTGGCTTCCGGCAGCCCGGCCTCCAGCGCAAAGACAAAGGCATGGGTCAGGAAGAAACAGGCGGCGTCGATGTCGCCTGCTTCTTCCGCCGTATCACCGGCCAGCGTGTAGAGCCGGACCAGCTCAGCGTGGTCGTTGTCCTCATGCGCCTTCAGCAGCGCGCGGTCGAGGTCGTCGCGGTCCATGGCTCAGCCCTTCAGCGAGATCGCGATGTTTTTGGTGCGCACATAGTTATAGAGCGCCTCCAACCCCTTTTCACGGCCGAAACCCGATTTTCCGACCCCGCCGAAGGGGGTGGAGATGCCGCCCGCGAACCATTCGTTCACAAACACCTGCCCTGCGCGCAAGCGGTTGGCGACGCGATGCGCCCGCGCCAGATCGCGGGTGAAGACGCCGGCCACCAGCCCGAACTCGGTGCCGTTGGCCATGGCGATGGCCTCGGCTTCGGTGTCGAAGGAGGTGAAGCAGGTAACCGGGCCGAAGATCTCTTCCTGTGCGACGCGGGACGCCGGGTCCACATCGGCCAGGATGGTCGGTGCCATGAAATAACCCTCCCGCTCCAGCCGGGCGCCGCCCGAAGCCGCGCGGGCGCCGCTTTGGCGGGCGGTGGCGGTGAGAGTTTCGATGCCGTCGAGCTGACGTGCCGAGATCACTGGGGTGAGGCCCGGGTTTTCCAAGCCATGGCCGACGCTGAGGCCGTTGGCCAGAGCGGCGGCGCGTTCGACGGCCTCGTCGTAGATCGAGCGGTGCACCAGCACCCGCGACATGGCGGAGCAGACCTGGCCCGCGTTGTAGAAAATGCCGCTTTGCAGGGAGGACATCAGCGTGTCGAGATTGGTGTCCTCAAACGCCACCGCGGCGGATTTGCCGCCCAGTTCCATCAGCGCGGGCGTGACCGGGTTGGCAGCCGCGCGCAGGATCGCCTGGCCGGTCGGCACCGAGCCGGTGAAGACGATCTGATCGACAGCAGCGCTTTCCACCAGCCGCGCGCCAAGGTCTGCGCCGATGCCGTTCAAAATGGAGACTGTCCCCGCGGGGACATCCGCGCGTTCCAGCGCCACACCCAGCATCGCCAGCGCAATCGGGTCAAGCTCGGGCGATTTGATGATCACCGAGTTTCCGGCCGCCATCGCAGGCGCCAAAGAGCGCGCGGCGATCGAGACCGGGAAGTTCCACGGCACGATCTGGGCGGAGACGCCGTAAGGTTCATAGACCGTAAAATCAGCGTAATCCGGGCCAAGCGGGATCGACTTGCCTTCGATCTTGTCGGCCATGCCGCCGTAATATTCGAAATACTGCGCGGCCTCTTCGAATTCGTCATGCGCGGCGCTGAGGCTCTTGCCGCTTTCGCGGCACAGGAGTTCGGCACCTTCGCCAGCGATGCCGCGGATTTCAGCGGCGATGCGCTGCATCAGCTGGCCGCGCTTGGCGGGCTGCATGGCGGCCAGGTCGCCGCGCTCGAAACTGGCGCGGGCGGCGTCCAGCGCGCGGGCGAGGGTTTCCTCGCCTGCCAGCGCGCAGTCGGCCACGTGCTCACCGTTGCCGGGGTCTTCGACGGCCATGCGCTGGCCGCCGTCGCCTTCGACCCATTCGCCGGCCAGGAAATTCCTGGCCAGCCCGTCGTTCAGAAAGACGCTCATGCCGCGCGGCCTTTGGTTACCTGATCGGCCACCCAGGCGTGGAAGTTGTGGGTCGGCCCGTCCATTGCGGGCGAGAAGCGGCCGCCGTCGAACAGCTCGCCGTGGCGGCCCTTCTGCATGCCTTCGACCACAAAGACATCTTCCTCGAACACGGTTTTCCACAGCTTGGCGTTCTCATCGCGCAGGGTGTCCAGCTCCGGCGTGTCCTCGGAGGATTTGGAATAATAGAGCTCGATGTGCTCGACAGTGTTCTCGGTATCGACCGGCTCCAGGATAATCGCAAAGGCATGGTCGCGCTGCACGCCCAGCAGGACGTTCGGGTAGACGGCCACATATTCGCCGCCTTCATCCCACTTGCTGCTGAGGCCTTCGAAGTCCGGGAACAACTCGCCGTTTTCGCCTTTCAGCTGGCGGTAAACCAGGGTGCCCTGGCCGGAATAGTGGCCCGGCACTTCGATGTTGTAGTGGTCTTCCAGGCGGGAATAGCTGTTCAGGCCGGGGTGCACCCACGGCAGGTGGTAGCTTTCGCAGTAGTTCTCGACCGCCAGTTTCCAGTTTGTTTTGACTTCCAGCTTGAAGCCGGAGCCTTCGCCGCCGTGATGCACCGGGGTTTCAAACTCTTTCCAGCGCTCCAGCAGAGTGGCGTGGGCGTCTTCGAATTCGGGTGCGGTGCCGTCGACATTCACAAAGATCACATCGCGCCAGACGTAGGAGCGGATGCGCACCAGGCCCAGCTCATCCAGCTTGATGTCTTCATGCTTGTTGTTGCCGGGGCCGCCCACATGCGGGGTCGAGACCAGGCGGCCGTTCAGGCCGTAGCACCAGCTGTGATAGGGGCAGCGGATGGCGCCGCGGATCTTGCCGGGTTTTTCGACCAGGATCATGCCGCGGTGGCGGCAGGTGTTCTGAAAGACACCAACGGCACCGTCGGTGTCGCGCACGATCAAGAGCGGCATGCCCAGGAAATCCACAGGCTTGGCGTAGCCCGGCTCCGGCACATCCTTGCCAAAGCCGATGCCGGACCAGTTCTTGAACAGAACCGAGCGTTTCTCTTCGGCAAAGACGGCGGGGTCGATGTAATGGGCGTTCGGCAGGCCATTTGCGACGTTGACCGGAGCCATCACCGGGGCAAGCGTGTCATGCTTGTTCATCTGGGTCTCTCCAAACCTGGGTAAAAGATGCAGGGGTTTTGCGCCATTGAAAGGAGAGAGCAGATTCACTCAATATCAGGAATTTTCGCGCTGGACTTAGCTGAGCTCACCTGAGCTTCTATTGACCTCGTCAATCACCCAATTGCGAAGCAATTTTGCAGATTCCGACAGGTCCGCGTCCGGGCGGCCCACCAGGTGAAAGCCATGCGGCGCGGCCAGAACATGCGGGCCGATCGGCACCAGCTGGCCAGCGGTCAAGAGCGGGTTCAGCAGCCGCTGCCATCCAAGCGCCAGCCCCACCCCGTCCTGCGCCGCCTGCAGCGCAACCGAATAGTTGTTGACCCGCACGCCGGGCGCGATGGGGCCGCCGTAGCCCAGCTGCTGGAACCAGTCGGTCCAGGTGGTCCAGCTCTTGTCGTCGGATTCCAGATGCAGCAGCCGCTGCTGCGCCAGTTCCTCCAGCGGGCAGCCGGTGAGTTTCTCTGCCATCTCCGCATTGCCGACGGGCACCAGGTGGTCGCGGTACAGCTCGGTCTGCTGCAGGCGGGTGTCGCGGTCGCGCCCGTAGCGGATGTAGAAATCCACGTCCGGCATGCTGCGGAACAGCCGGTCCTGGACGATCTGGTTGACGTTCACGTCCGGGTGCTGGCGCCAGAAGCGCACCACCGACGGCGACAGCCACAGCGAGGCGACAGCAGAGGTGGAGCCGATGGTCACGGTGTCGCCGGTGTGGCGGTCCCGGATGGTCTTGAGGCTGAGCGAGATTTTCGAGAACGAGGTTGCCAGGGATTTAAACAGCGCCTCGCCCTCTTCGGTCAGTTCGACCCCACGGTGCTTGCGCTGGAACAGCGGCACTTGCAGTTCGGCCTCCAGCGCCTTCACTTGATGGCTGACGGCGCCGGGGGTGACCGAGAGCTCCTGGGCGGCATTCTTGAAGCTGAGATGCCGGGCCGCGGCCTCGAAGGCGGCGAGCGTCGTGAGCGGCGGCAGGTTGTAGTGGCGGCGGGACATCTGCGGCTCCTGGCATAAGGCTCGGATGAAAGGGCTTCATTTCAATATGGGAAATGCAGCTTTGAAGGCCAGTCCGGAATTTGCAAGCGCGCACCGTTTTCATGCAATGAAAACGGCCATGAAAAATCGATTTTTCATGGCCGGAAACCGCGCCGGTTTCCGGCGCCCTAGCCGATCCGGCCGCGTTGCAGCATTGGCGTCACGTTGAAGGCGGCCTTGTAGACCCGTGAAAAATGGCCCGGGCTGTCAAAACCGCAGGCCAGCGCCACCTCGGTCACCGAGGATTTGGTCTGGATCAGCAGGTTGCGGGCGCGCTCCAGCCGCATTTCCATGAAATACTTCTTGGGCGAGGTGTTCAGGTATTTGCCGAACAGCCGCTCCAACTGGCGGGTGGAAATACCGATGTCGTCGGCAATCACCGTGGGAGAGACCGGATCGCTGATGTGGTCGTGCATCATCTGGATGGCACGGGCCAGATGGGTGTTGCGCATGCCGTTGCGCGATTGCAGCGAGACCTTCTGTTCGGCGGTTGCATTGCGCACGGCGTTATAGACCATCTGATCGGCCACCGCGACGGCCAGGTCATAGCCGTGCTCCCGCTCGATCAGGTGCAGCATCAGGTCGGCTGTGGCGGTGCCGCCGGAGGCGGTCATGTGTTTTTCATCGGCCACAAAGACGCTGCGCACCAGGTTCACCTCCGGAAAGGCCTCCATGAAGCTGTCGTGGTATTCCCAGTGGATCGCGGCCTGCATGCCGTCGAGGAAGCCGGCCTCGGCCAATACCCAGGCGCCGGAGCAGAGTGCGCCAACCGAAATGCCGCGCGCCTTTTCGCGGCGCAGGGCGGCCAGCAGAGGTTTGGTCACATGGTTGCGCATGTGGATGCCCGACAGGGCAAACAGCTGGTCGCATTTCGGGATCGCGTCAAAGCCGTAATGCACCAGGGTCACCGAGCCGTTGGAACAGGTAACGGTCTCGCCGTTTTCCGATCCGAAGGACCAATCATAGAGATCCTTGCCGCTGACCAGATTGGCGATGCGCAAGGGCTCCACCGCGCAGGAGAAGGCGAGATGGGAGAATTCCTCGACGAGGAGAAAGGCAAAATGCTGTGTCTTGGCCATGGCGTGCCCCCGGAAATGAAGCGGACTGCGCGAGGAGAGCCCCGCGCAGTCCTGTGAGTCGGGTCTATCCCCTATTACTTGGCTGCAGCGCGGGCCGCGTCCAGCCATCCGTCATAGGCGGCGCGGTTGGCGTCGATCCATTCGGCCACATGGCGGTCGATGTCGTCCGAGCTGTCCTCGCCATCCGCCACCTTCTTGTTCTGGATGGAGATGTCGTTGATGTTGATCTGCGCCACTTCGAACAGTTTTGCAGCTGCCGGGTTGGCTGCCAGGAACTCATCGGTGGCGACAATGCGGATGCTGTCCACCGCAAAGCCCAGGTCCTTGCCGTTGAAAGTGGTCTCGGCAGTCGCGCCATCGGGCAGCGAGGAATAGGGCACCGCCAGGAATTCCACGTCTTCACCCGGCACCAGCGCGCCGGAGACCCAGTAAGGCGTCCAGGTGTAGTACAGAACGTTTTCGCCGCCTGCGTTGCGGGCGATGGTGTCGGCGATGATGGCGTTATATTCACCCTGGTTGTGGTTCACGGTCTCGCGCAGGCCGAACTCGTCCAGCTGATGCTCGATCACGCGCTCGCAGCCCCAGCCGGGCACGCAGCCGGCCAGATCGGCCTTGCCGTCGCCGTCAGCGTCGAACATCGCTGCCTTTGCCGGGTCCTTGAGATCCCCCAGGTTCTGCACGCCGGCGTCATAGGCTGCCTTGTTCACCAGATAGCCCTGCAGCGCGCCGTCGATCAGGTGGCCCACCTTCTCCAGCACCTCGTCGCCGCCGGATTCCTGAAAGAAGTTGTCATGCAGCTTGTTCCAGGAGGCGGTAGTGAAATCCGCGTCGCCGGTGCCCAGGGCCAGGTGCATGGTCTGGGCCAGCACTTCTTCCGGCTCTGCCACGTCATAGCCGAGGTCGCGGAGCGCCTGGAACACGATGCGGGCCTGGAAAAATTCCTCGACGGTCGGCTGGATCACCGGGCGCACGGTGACGCCTTCGCCGGGATTGTCCGCCGCCAGGGCAGCGCCTGCCAGCATGGTGGAAGCTGCCAGCGCAGCCAGAGCGGTTTTTCTGAACATATATGTGTCCTCCCTTAGGTGTTCAGATGAAAGAGAAAGTCAGTTTTGGCCGTCAGGCCTTGCCCGTCAGGCGCAGCACCGCGCCGACCGGACCGCCCTGCCACCAGTGGCGGTGGCCGCGTTCGCGGCCCGACTGGCCCATGCCTTGGGTGATGCGGTCCAGCACGATGGCCAGGATCACGATGCCAAGGCCGCCGACCAGCGCCTTGCCTGCATCCAGCCGGCCCATGGCGCGCAGCACCTCGTTGCCCAGCCCCTTGACCGAGATCATCGAGGCAATCACCACCATCGACAGCGACAGCATGATAGTCTGGTTGACGCCGGCCAGGATGGTGGGGGTGGCCAGCGGGAGCTCAACCTTGAACAGGATCTGGCGGGGGTTGGCGCCAAAGGCGCGGGCGGCCTCGACGACTGAGGGGTTCACGCCGCGGATGCCCAAGCTGGTCAGGCGGATCAGCGGCGGCAGCGCGAAGATGATCGTCACAATCACGCCGGAGACGTTGCCAATGCCAATGAGCATCACCACCGGCACAAGGTAAACAAAGGCCGGGATGGTCTGCATGGTGTCGAGCACCGGCCGCATGGCGGTCTCGAACCTATCGTTCTTGCCCGCCAGGATCCCCAGCGGCAGACCGATGATGAAACAGAGGATCACCGCCGAGACCACAATCGCCAGCGTGGTCATCGCCAGCCCCCAGGCGTTGGGCGACAGGAAGCCAAGCGCAAACATCGCCACGCCGACCAGGATCGCCACCCGGCGGCCCGCGGCCTGCCAGGCGATCAGGATCAGGATCGCCAGCATGATCATCGGCGGCACTGCATTGAGCGCGGTGTCGATGCCGACAATCATCTCGTTAAAGAACTTCTTGATCGGCTGGATGATGCCGCGGTTGGCAATCGCCCATTGCTTCACGCCGTCCGCCAATTCCGCCAGCCCCAGATCAATCGAGGAAAACGGGTCCAGGATGCTGAATTCTGTGTCTGCCATGGGTCCCGCTCCTTAGTGCTTGAGGCTGGCTGCGTCTTCGACATCGCCCTGGATGCCGCGCAGCAAGGCGTTCTTGGTGACAATGCCGATGGGTTTGCCGTCAGCCTTGACCACCACCGGGTGCTGGGTGGCGATGGAGAGGTTCACGAGATCGTCCAGCGAATGATCCGGGTGCGCCTCGGGCCAGCTGTCCACATTTGCCGGGCCGTTGCTCTGCTCATACTGCTCGACAGGTGTCATGATTTTGGCGGCCGAGATCAGCTCCAGCTTGGAAATGCCGGCGACAAAGTCGGCGACATAATCATCGGCCGGGTTGGTGACGATGTCCTCCGGCGTGCCGACCTGCACCAGGGCGCCGTCCTTCATGATGGCGATGCGGTCGCCGATGCGGATCGCCTCGTCCAGGTCATGGGTGATGAACAGGGTGGTCTTCTTCATCTCTGCCGACAGCGACATGAACTTGTCCTGCAACTGGCGGCGGATCAGCGGGTCGAGGGCTGAGAAGGGTTCGTCCATCAGCAGGATCGAGGGATCGGCAGCGATGGCGCGGGCCAGGCCGACGCGCTGCTGCATGCCGCCCGACAGTTCGTCGGGGTATTTCTGGTCCCAGCCGTTCAGGTCCACGGCGTCGATGGCACGCATCGCATTTTCACGGCGTTCCTTGGGATCGTGGCCGCGCACTTCCTGGCTGAAGGAGACGTTATCCAGCACGGTGCGGTGCGGCATCAGCGCCATGTTCTGGAACACCATGCCGATTTTCTCGGCCCGTACTTCGCGCAGGTCCTTTGCAGACAGCTGGTTGACGTCTTGTCCTTCGATGAACAACTGGCCGGAGGTCGGTTCAATCAGCCGGTTCACGTGGCGAATCAAGGTCGATTTGCCGGAGCCGGACAGGCCCATGATGCAGAAGATCTCGCCGCGGCCGACGGTGAAACTCGCGTCCTGCACCCCAACGACGCAGTCGAAGCGGTCGCGCACTTCCAGCTTGCCAAGCCCCTGTTCCTTAACGGCTTTCATCGCCTCATCTGCGCGGCGGCCAAAGATCTTCCACAAATTGCGGCAGTCGATCACGGCCTCTTCCGTTTGCGTTGTCACCGGTCTCTCCCCTCCGAAAACATTTCGTGCATACTGCATATTTTTTCTCTGTACACAAATTGTATTTTCTCCTAACACAAAATGAGCAATGTGGTTGCCGTGGCTGACCAGCCGGGCCATCCTGCCCGGACAGGTTCAAACGCAACGATGGAGACTGGAATGAAGGACGCGTCCAAACGCAGAAAGGCAGAGCTTTATGGCCATTTGAAAACGGCCATCATGACGCTTGCCCTGCGGCCGGGCGCCGATCTCGACGAATCGAAGCTGTCGGAAGAATTCGAGCTGTCGCGCACACCCTTGCGCGAAGTGCTGCGGCAATTGGCGGGCGAGGGCTATGTCGACCTGCGGGAAAACCGCGGGGCGCGGGTCAGCGAGATGTCGCATATGACCCTGCGGGATTTCTTCCTGGCCGCGCCAATGATGTACGGCGCGGTGCTGCAATTGGCAGCCAAGAACGCAACCGAGGCGCAGATTGCCGGGCTGAAGGAGGCGCAGGAGGCCTTCAAGGCGGCGCTGCGCAGCGGCTCGGGCGCGGACCGGGCAATGGCCAACAACCGCTTTCACGAGATCACCGGCGAGATGGCCGACAACATCTATCTCGCCCCGTCCTTTCAGCGCCTGCTGATTGATCATGCCCGCATCGGCATGACCTTCTACCGCCCCCAGGACCGTCAGATGGCGGAAAACCTGGGCGAGGCCAGCTCCCAGCATGACGCCATCATCGCCGCCATCGAGGCCGGCGACGAGGCGGCGGCGGGGCAGCTGGCGATCGACCATTGGAACCTGTCGCGCGACCAGATCGAGCTGTTCGTCATGCCCGCCGGGCTTGACCTGCCGCTGGGGACGGTGGCGCGAAAAACCCCTGCATGAGGACGCAGATGACCCCTATTTTCAAGTTTGAAGGGATCTACACCCCTGTGGTGACGCCCTATCACGAGGACGGCAGCGTCAACTGGGACGCCCTGGCCGAAGTGATCCAGTATCTGATCGACAGCGGCGTGCACGGCCTGATCTCCGGCGGCTCGACCGGCGAGAACTATGCCCAGACCGTCGAGGAACGGCTGGAGCTGGCCCGGTTCACCCGCGAGCACAGCAAGCTGCCGCTGGTGGTGGGCACCGGCGCCATGCGCACGCCGGATTCCATCGCGCTGGCCGAAGGCGCCGCCAAGCTGGGCGCAGAAAGCATCCTGCTGGCCAGCCCCGCCTATTCGGTCCCGACCGACCGCGAAAACGCGCTGAATGCGCTGGCCATCGACAAGGCCGCCGATCTGCCGGTGATGCTGTACAACTATCCGCACCGCACCGGCACCATGATGGGCGAGGAGTTCCTGGACCGCGTCTGCCGCTCGCGCAACTTCTGCGGCATCAAGGAAAGCTCCGGCGATATCAACCGGGTGCATCTGCTGGCCCGCGACTATCCGCACATCCAGCTGGGCTGCGGCATGGATGATCAGGCGCTGGAATTCTTTGCCTGGGGCGCGCCCTTCTGGGTCTGCGGCGGCTCCAACTTCCTGCCGGAAGAACATGTGGCGCTGTACAACGCCTGCGTGGTCGAGGGCAACTTCTCCAAGGGCCGCCGGATCATGTCGGCAATGCTGCCCTTGATGCGGGTCTTGGAACAGGGCGGCAAATTCATCCAGACCATCAAGCATGGCGTCACCATGAACGGCTTTGACGCAGGCGCCATGCGGGCGCCGCTGACCGGGCTGAACAAGGACGACAAACGCGCCCTGGAACAGGTGGTGCGGGTGCTGAAACAGAAAATCGCAGATATCCAGGCGGAGGGCTGATCCATGTCGCTGCTCACTCACGACGAATACAAATCCATCGCGGCCGGCCTGGATCTGCCGACGGCGGCTTTCATCGATGGCAAGTTCTGCCCCGCGGCCTCGGGCAAGACGTTTGAGACCCTGAACCCTGCCACCGGCGAAAAGCTGGCGGATATTGCGGCCTGTGGCGCTGAAGACGTCGATTTTGCAGTGGAGAAGGCGCGCGAGTCCTTTGACGACGGCCGCTGGTCGAAACTGCACCCGTCCGAGCGCAAGGACGTGCTGATCCGCCTCTGCAAGCTGATGACCCGCAACGCCCGCGAGTTGGCGGTGATGGAGAGCCTCGACAGCGGCAAGACCATCTATGACTGCGAAACCGTCGATGTGCCGGAGACCATCCACTGCCTGAAATGGCACGCAGAGGCCATCGACAAGATCTATGATCAGGTGGCGCCGGCGTCGGACGATCACATCGCCATGGTGGTGCGCGAGCCCATCGGCGTGGTTGGCCTGGTGCTGCCCTGGAACTTCCCGCTGCTGATGCTGGCCTGGAAAATCGGCCCGGCGCTGGCGGCGGGCTGTTCGCTGGTGGTGAAACCCGCCAAGGAAACCACCCTGACCGCGCTGCGGGTAGCGGAACTGGCGGCTGAGGCAGGCGTCCCGGCAGGCGTGCTGAACATCGTGCCCGGCGGCGGCGGGGCCGTGGGTGAGCCGATCGGCCGCCACATGGACATCGATATGGTCTCCTTCACCGGATCGACCGTGACCGGCAAGAAGTTCCTGACCTACTCGGCGGAAAGCAACGCCAAGGAAGTGGTGCTGGAAATGGGCGGCAAAAACCCCGCCATTGTTATGGACGACGCCGAAAACCTGGACCGCGTGGCCCAGCATCTGGTCAACGGCGCCTTTTGGAATATGGGCGAGAACTGCTCGGCTTCGTCCCGCCTGATCGTGCACAAGGACGTCAAAGCGGAACTGCTGGAGCGCATCGCCCATCACGCCAAACAGTGGAACATCGGCGACCCGCTGCACCCGGAAACCCGCATGGGCGCGCTGGTCAGCGAGGGGCATTACACCAAGGTGTGCTCTTACCTGGAGCAGGCGGAAAATGTGGTGATCGGCGGCAAGGCCGAAGCTGGGTTTGTCGAGGCCACCGTGGTCGAAGTCGAGGACAACAACGCCCTTTTGGCGCGCGAAGAGATCTTTGGCCCGGTTCTGTCGGTGATCGAGGTTTCCGGCTTTGACGAGGCAATCGAGGTCGGCAACGACACCGAATATGGCCTCTGCGCGTCGATCTTCACCGCCAACGCCAAACGCGCCATCCGCGGCGCCCGCCAATTGCGCGCGGGCACGGTGACGGTGAACAGCTTTGGCGAGGGCGATATCTCCACCCCGTTCGGCGGCTACAAGCAGTCGGGATTTGGCGGCCGTGACAATTCGGTCCATGCCCACGACCAGTACACCCAGCTGAAAACCATCTGGATCGACCTGGCCGATGACGCTGACGAGGCCGTGGATTGAACCGCTACGACGCCAAAAGACTGCCCCGGCAGACCGGCGCGGCGGGATGGAATGCCATCCTGCCGCCGCAGGCGCCTTTGCCGGTGCTGGACCACGATCTGACCGCCGATGTCACCATCATCGGCGGCGGCTTTGCGGGGCTGTCTGCAGCCCGCCGCCTGCATCAGCTGGACCCATCGCTGAAGGTGGCGGTGCTGGAAGCCGGGCCCTTTGCCGAAAGCTCTGCCGGGCGTAACTCCGGCTTTATGATCGACCTGCCGCATGATCTGGCCTCGGACAATTACGCAGGCGACGCGCTGGAGGCGGACCGGGCCGCGATTGCAATGAACCGCAAGGCCATCGCCTTTGCCAGGAGCGTGGCCGAAGACTGCGCCCTGCCGCAGGAGATGTTCGACCCCGCAGGCAAGATCAACGCCGCCGCCACCCGCGCAGGCGACCGGCACAACCGCGATTTCGCCGCCCATCTGGAGCGGCTGGGAGAGCCGCATACGCTCTATTCGCAGGCTGAGATGCAGGAGCTCACTAGCAGTCCGCACTACACTTCCGGCCTGTATGCGCCCGGCACGGTGATGATCCAGCCCGCAGCATATGTCCGCGCCTTGTCCGCGCATCTGGCAGGCCGGATCAGTGTGTTCGAGAACTCCCCCGTCACGGGCTTTGAAAAACAGGGCAACAGCTGGGTGGTGAAGAGCCTGAAGGGGCGGGTGACAACCGGCTCCATCATCCTGGCCAACAACGGCCATCTGGAAAGCTTCGGTTTTTACCAGCGCCGTCTGATGCATATCTGCCTTTATGCCTCAATGACCGAACGGCTGACGCCGGAACAGATTCAGCAATTGGGCGGCGCGGCGCGCTGGTCGGTGACGCCGGCCGATCCGATGGGCACCTCTGTGCGGCGGATTTCCGGCTCGTACGGCGACCGGATCCTGGTGCGCACCTGTTCCAGCTTCCACCCCACCATCGAGACCAGCACCATGCGCCTGCGCAACGCGGGCTGGGTGCATGACCGCAAGTTCAAGGAGCGGTTTCCGCATCTGGAGGGCGTGCAGATGGAACACCGCTGGGCTGGCATGCTCTGCCTCAGCCGCAACGGCTCAGCAGCTTTCGGTGAGCTGGACCAGGGCGTTTATTCCGCCTGCTGCCAGAACGGCCTCGGCATCGCCCGCGGCACTTTGCAGGGCATGGGGGCGGCGGAACTGGTGGTTCAGGGCGGATCTGAGATCGCCAGCCATTTCCTGGCCCAGCCGGAACCGCCCAGGCTGCCGCCGGAACCCTTTGCCTCGCTCGGCGCCAACACCTATCTGGCGTGGAAGGAATGGCGGTCCGGCAAGGAATAATGGCTGGAGGGGGCGCTGCCCCCGCCGCCTGCGGCGGCTCCCCCGGGATATTTTCAGCCAGAAGAAGCGGATCCGGTGCTGATTTTGCCGGCAATGTTGCTGCGCGCGCAGGGGCGCTGTAGGCTCCAGCTGATTTTCGACCGCTGGTTAGCCGGAGCCTTTGTTTGCGCAGCATTTTTTTCCTTGCGATGAGCCTGAGCGGAGCCGCTGCAGCCTTTGCTTCGGAGGAGGTGCCCGTCAAATCACTGGACGAACGCAGCTATGAAATCACGGCACTCCCCTCGCCGGAACTGGATGCCTTGATCGCGCGGGAGTTTTTTCCGTTGCGGAAGGAGGATTTGATCTATTCCTGTGCTGAGGACGGGCCGGAAGCAACCGAAGATGCAACGGTGCTGTGTTCAGCGGATCAGCTGTACCGCGCCCGCATTGCGGCGGGTCTGGTTCTGGCGGTTCATGCAGATGGAACGCGCATCAGTTTCATCAGCGACCTGCCGCGGTGGGTATATGTGAGGCTGAGCCTTGGTGCTGAAGAAACCCGTGCCGGGTACGGCGTAGAAGTACTTTACCGGCGGACGGTCAGGGCTTCTCCGCAGTACTTTGAAGCAGCGGTTTTCGAAACCCTGACATTGCGGCATTCCGGAACCGAACAGGTTTTCGAAGAAAACAGCAGCTATGGTGAGTTTGGAACAGGCCATGGGCCCGGTTTGGTTAGCATCCAGTTTCGCGAAGGCCGAGGGTACTATTCCAAATTCTGCCACACTTGCGAGCTGGTTGAGCCGCCTTTGAAAGACTAGACGGCTCAAACCCTTGGCGTGTCACTAAGGCAGGCTCAGCTTGGCCATGCGGCCGCCGTCGACGGTGTAGACCTGGCCGGTGATGAAGCCTGCATCCCCGGAGGCCAGAAAGGCTGCCAGTGCCGCCACTTCCTCCGGCTTGCCGGTGCGGGCAACCGGGTGGATGCCGGCAATATCGCGGCGGAAGGCCTCCGGGTCGGGCATCGACTCGATGAAATCCAGGTTCAGTTCGGTGTCGATCCAGCCCGGCGCCACCGCGTTGCAGCGGATGCCCTCATGGCCGTGGTCCACCGCCACCGCCCTGGTGAGGCCATGCAGGCCGGCCTTGGAGGCGCAATAGGCGGCGTGGCCTGGGTTGCTGCCCAAGCCTTCGATCGAGCCGGTGTTGACGATGCTGCCCTTGGTTTTGCGCAGGTGCGGCAGGGCGGCCTGGATCATCAGGAAGGGCGCCGTCAGGTTCACCGTCAGATTGCGCTGCCAGTCGGCGAGGGACATGTCTTCAACACGGGCCTCCTGCATCATGCCGGCGTTGTTGACCAGCACATCAAGGCGCCCTGCCCGGCTGGCCGCCTCCGCCACCACCTGCGCCGGGCTGTCCGGATCGGTGAAATCAGCGGCGATCGCGTCAAACTCGGTGTCCGCCCCCCGCTGCGCGGTGAAGACGCGGGCGCCTTCGTCCGCCAGACGGCGGGTGATGGCCTGGCCGATGCCGCTGCGGCCGCCGGTGACCAGTGCTACCTTGCCCTCAAACCGGCTCATGACACCGGTTTCCCGCCGTTCACCTCCACCAGCGCGCCGCACATGTAGCGGGCGGCGTCGGAGGCCAGGAACAGGACCACATCGGCGATGTCCTCGGGTTCGGCGATGCGGCCGAGGGGTACCGATTTGCCCAGCTCGGCCACTGCCGAGTCCGGGTCAAAGCCGCGCTTGGCAAAGCCTGAGCGCAGCATCGGCGTGTTCACCTCATTGGGGCAAACCGCGTTGATGCGGATGCCCTGGTGGGCGTGATCCATCCCCATGCATTGGGTCAGCGAGGCAATCGCCGCCTTGGTCATGCAATAAAGCGCGTGGTTCGGGCCCGGCGCCTTGCCGCCCCAGCAGGAGGCAGTGTTGACGATGGCACCGCCGCCGGTTTCGGCCATCAGCGGGATCGCGGCGCGGCAAATGCGGAAGGGGGCCTCGACATTCACGCCCATCGACAGATCCCAATCCGCGTCCGTGGTCTCAGTTACCGGGCCGCGGGTGATGACGCCCGCGTTGTTGATGACGATGTCCAACCCGCCAAGCGCCTCGGCTGCTGCTTGCGGCAGCATATTGGCATAGTCCGCGTCCAGCAGGTCGCCCGGCAGATGCGCCTCGGCCTCAAGTGCGCCGGTGTCGCGGTCAGCAACGGCCACCTTGGCGCCCGCCGCGCGCAGGCGCTGAACGATGGAGGCGCCGATGCCGCCCGCCGCGCCTGTGACCAGCGCGCGTTTTCCTTGGAATTCCATGTATCTCTTCTCCCTCAGAAGGATGCAACCGGCGCGCCGAACAGGCTCTCGTCCGGGGTGATGCCGAGGCCCGGGCCCTGCGGCAGGTTGATGTGGCCGCCTTCGATGCGAATACCGTTTTTGGCGTCGTAGTTGCCCTCGATGTAAGGGGCGGCCAGCCAGACGCCCTCCAGATTGCCAGGCTTCACGGTTGCGCCGATATGGGTGCAAGCGGCTGCGATGATGTCACCGCCCCAGCTATCGTCGCAGGTATGCGGCAGGTTGCGGGCCTCGCAGATGTCGCGGAAAGCGCGCATGGGCTGCAGCCCGCCGATGCGGGTGACCTTCATGCCAAAGCCATCGACCAGCCCGGTGCCCGCCGCGGTGATCACCGTGTTCAGGCTGGTGCTGTTTTCATCCATATAGAGGCCATGGGAAATCTGCGGGCGAATTTTCTGCAGGTCTTCCAGTGTGTTGCAGGGCTGCTCCATAATAAAGGGAATGTCCGGGCATTCGCGGCTGACGCGCAGCGCATCCCGCGTGGTCCAGCCGCGGTTGCCGTCCACCGCCAGACGCATGCCGGAGCCGCGGACCTTTTCCCAGACCTTGCGGATGGTCTCGATATCCAGCTCCACCGGGCGGCCGCCGACCTTGACTTGCAGGCGGGGATAGCCCTCGGCCTGTTTCTCGGCGGCGAGGCGCGCAATGTCATCGGGGGCGCCGACGCCGGTCGCGTAGTAGGAGGGCACCCGGTCCGCAGCCGCGCCGCCCAGCAGGGTTGAGACGCTGACGCCCAGGTGCTTGCCCAAAAGGTCATGCGCGGCGATGTCGATGGCGGCCTTGGCGTAGTTGTGGCCGGTCAGCAGCCCATCCATGCGGCGGTGCAGTGTCATGGGCGTTACGTCGGCGCCGATCAGGCCTTCCGCCATTGCGATCAATGCGGCACGGGCGCCTCCGGCATGGGACTCGGCGTAAGTGGGGCCAACCGGGCAGGTTTCGCCCCAGCCGGTCTGGCCGTTGTCCGCCACCAGCTTCACCAGCGTGGTGTCAAGCGCCCAAACCTCGGCATTGGCCATGGTGTAGGGGCCGTTTTTGACCGGCAGGTCATGCTGATAGATGTGGATTTCTGCGATTTTCATAGGTGTTTCCCGTGTTGGAAGTGGGGCTGGCCGGGTCAGGTGATACCGGCGGCCAGAAGAAGGGTGCGGCCGCTGTTCAGGGCGGTTTTGGTGGCAGCTTCGGGTCCGCTCAGCCGGGCTGTGTCAGTCAGGCCCTCGTGAAGGAGCAGCAACGCGCCGGCGAGAGCATCAGCCTCGCAACCGGGGGCTACATTCAGAAGCCGGCCACGGAACTCTGCGCGCAGGCGGGATTTGTGGGCCTCGACGGCCTGCCGGATCGCTTCGCTGTCCGGGTAGGCCGAAAGCGCGTTCATAAACAGGCAGCCGGTATTGGCGACCTGCTTCAGCCAGTCGCCAAGGCGCTTGAGCGGGTACAGCACATGCTCAGCCCCCTGCCCCGGCCCGCCGGCAATCCAGTCGCCATAGGCCTGGTCGCGGTAGTCCAGTGCGCCGACCACCATCGCCTCGCGGCTGGGAAAGTACTTGTAGAGCGTCCTGAGCGAGACATCGGCGCCCGCGCGCAGGGCTTCGACACCCTGAGTGGCAAACCCCATCTCGGCAAACTGGCGGTCCAGGCTCTCGGCAATTCTGTGCTGTGTCTCTGTCATGAGGACACGGTAGAGCGATCGCTCTACACCGGACTTGCAGAATTCCGACCCCTGCCCCGGCCTCAACCGACAAAAAAACCCGCCCCTTTCAGGGCGGGTCAGTCAGGGGAGGAGGGTGGGATCAGTACTCCTGGTTCAGCTCGTCCGCGGCGGGGATTTCACGCTCGCGGCGGGCGATATAGTCCAGCAGCTCTTCGTTCTTGGCCTCGTCCAGCTTCGGCTCCTGGTACTCGGCCAGCAATTTCTTGGCGTGGGTCAGCGCGCGCTCAGTGATTTCGACGCTGCCTTCGGCCTGCCACTGCTCGATCGAGTTGTTGTCGAACATGTCAGGCATGAAGAACGCCTGCTGGAAGTTCTCCTGGGTGTGCGGGTGGCCCAGGTAGTGGCCACCAGGGCCAACATCCGGCACCGCGGCAATGGCCTGGTCGAAATCGTCCCATTTCGGGCCTTCAGCCATCCGGTAGGCCATGGCGCATTGCTCGGCGTCGACGATGAATTTGGCGACCGAGCAGTGCATGCCGGCCTTGTTCCAGCCCGCCGAATGCCAGATGTAGTTGGCGCCGGCATGGATGACGGCCGACAGTGTGGTAGCGGATTCGTAACCGGCCTGCGCGTCGAACGTCTTGGCGCCGCCCAGGGTGTTGGAGGTCCGCCACGGCACATCGTAATAGCGCGCCATCTGACCGATCATGAAGTTCATCAGGCTGATCTCAGGCGTGCCCGCCATCGGCGCGCCGGACTTCATGCTGACGGTGGACAGGTAGTGGCCGTAAATCGCCGGGGTGCCCGGGTTGCAGACCTGGGTATAGGCCAGCGCCGACAGCGCCTCTGCGTTCAGCTGCGCCACCGAGGCCGCGACAGAGGCCGGGGTGTTGGCGCCGCCCAGAACAAAGGGCGAGCACAGCACCGGCTGGCGGCGCTTGCCAAAGGCGCGCATGGCGCCCAGCATGGTTTCATCCCAGACCAGCGGCGAGTTGCCGTTGCAGTTGCCGGTGGTGACGGGGTTGTTCATGATGAACTCTTCACCAAACAGGATGGCACACATGTCCATCACGTCCTCGGCGTTCTTGGGGCTGGTGGTCATGCCCATGAACGTCTTGTCGGAGTATTTCATCGACGAATAGGTGATGCGCAGGTGGCGCTGGCTGATCGGGTGATCATAGGGTTCGACGATGTGGTGTGCCGAGGAATGTAAGCTGGGCATCATATGCGCCAGCTTGTGGAACATCGCCAGGTCTTCCAGCAGCGGGTTGCGGCGCACGTCGTCCAGATCGCGCAGGAAGGGCGCGCCGGTCATCGGCACAAAGATCGAGTTCTTTCCGCCCAGGCGCACGTTCTTCTTAGGGTCGCGCGCGTGGTAGGTGAAATCGCTGGGGATGGTCTTGATCAGCTCGCGCACCAGCCCGCGGTCGAGGTAGACAAGCTCGCCGTCAACCTTGGCTCCGGCGCGTTTCCAGTCTTCCAGTGCGATGGGATCGCGGAACTGGACCCCCACATTCTCCAGAATGTCCATCGACGCATTGTCGATCTTCTCAACCTGGCTGGCGTCCATCACCTCGCAGAGCGGGATGTTGCGGGTGAGGCCGGGCAGCATGTCGAATTTCGGCGCGGTGCGCAGGGCGCGGCGGGCGTGGCGGCCGCCGGAACGCGAGCGGGTCGCGGTGGCTTGCTCAGTCATGGCAGTGTACTCCTTTGGCGGAGAGTTTGGCTGAGACGGCGCAGGCTGGCCTGCAGGATTCCGAAATCCGCTTGCAAAAACCGACACTCCGTTTGCTGGAACCGGCCTGCCGCAGATTCAGCCTTTGCACGCACGGCAGCCAAAGACGAAGGCCGAACGGCACAGCGCGCACCGAAACTGCTCTATTAGAGCCTAAACAGGGCAGATTCCGGCGCCATGCGACTCGCTGAGACCCGGCCGGCTGCGCATCATGCACACTGGAGCGAAAATTTATCCACAGCCCTGCCTAGCCTGTGCAACTCAGATGTTAATCATTAATTTCAATTGGTTACAAGAAAATTTTCGGTCGTTCTGGCCGCCTGGTGCCAAACCGGATGGCCTGCTTGCAACCTGTAACTGAAGGAATCTATTGCACAACTGCGTTCGCATTGCGTATAGAAACGATAAATAAAGCGCTGACGCAAAACAGCGTTACTATCGAGAGGGCAGCAGTTGGCAGTAGCACTCCACATCAATCAGCGAATCCGCGAGAATGCGGAGAACCTCAGTGCGGCCCTTGAAAGCCACATGCTGGCGAGTTTTGCGCCGGACGCAAGGAAAGAATTGCGCCTGTTCAGCGCCGGCGAGGCGGCAGAGATGCTGGGGATTTCCCCGAGCTTCCTGCGCAAGCTGCATTTTGACGGAAAATTCCCCGAGGTGCATACCACACCGGGCGGCCGGCGCCACTATTCCGCGGCTGATCTGTTGGAGATGCGCAAGATCCTGGATGCCTCGGCCAAGACGCCGGGCACCTATTTGCGCGGCCGCCGGGAAGGCGACAAGGTGCAGGTGCTGTCCTTCCTGAACTTCAAGGGCGGATCGGGCAAGACCACCTCGTCCATTCACACCGCGCAGCGGCTGGCGCTGAAAGGCTACCGGGTCCTGGCGGTGGATATTGACCCGCAGGCGTCCTTGACGACGCTTTTCGGCTATCGGCCAGAGGTCGATTTCCTTGAAACAGGGACGATATATGACGCAATCCGCTATGACGACCCCCTGCCCCTGCGCCAGATCATCCAGCAGACCTATTTCAGCGGCTTGGACCTGGCGCCTGGCGGGCTGATCCTGCAGGAATTCGAGCATGAGACGCCGCAGGCGCTGTTGAACAACGTGCAGCCCGCGTTCTTCTCGCGCATGGCCGCGGCGCTGGAGGAGGTCGAGCAGGATTACGACGTGATCATCTTCGACTGCCCGCCGCAGCTGGGCTATCTGACGATGTCGGCGCTGTGTGCCTCCACCGGCGTGGTGATCACCGTTGTGCCCAACATGCTGGACATCGCCTCAATGTCGCAGTTCCTGCAGATGTCTGCCGAATTGCTTGATGTCGTGTCCAATGCGGGCGCGTCGCTGGAGTTTGATTTCCTGCGCTTCCTGATCAACCGCTACGAGCCGAACGACGGCCCGCAACAGCAAGTGGTTGCATTCATGCGGCAATTGTTCGGCGAGGAAGTCATGGTGGCGCCAATGCTGAAATCCACCGCGATTTCCGACGCGGGCCTGACCCAGCAGACCGTTTACGAGGTCGAAAGATCCCAGTTTCACAGGTCAACCTACGACCGTGCGGTGGATTCACTGAATCAAGTGAACGATGAAATAAAGTCGCTCCTTCAACAAGCATGGAGGCGTTGATGGCACGCAAAGGCATCCTGAGCACAGCCCTGAACAATCAAACCCCGGCAGCCCCGGCGGCAAAACCCAAGATGATGCCGCGCGGCGCGGTGGGGGCGCTGCAATCCTCGCTCAGCAAGCTGCAGGAAAGCGCGGTTCAGGAGATTGATACCGCGCTGATCGACGATGCGGGCTATGAGGACCGCCTGGGCATGGACGGGACGGCCTTCAACCAGTTGAAGGAAAGCCTGCGGACCTATGGCCAGCAGGTTCCGGTGCTGTTGCGCCCGCACCCCAAGGTGCCGGGGCGCTATGAGATCGTCTATGGCCGCCGCCGCATGCGGGCCTTGCGGGAGCTGGGCCTGGCCGTGAAGGCGATGGTGCGGCAGCTGGACGACCACGCGCTGGTGATGGCGCAGGGGCAGGAAAACACCTCGCGCCAGGATCTGAGCTTCATCGAGAAGGCGTCCTTTGCGGCGCAGTTGCAGGCCGACGGCTATGACCGGCAGACAATTGCCGCGGCGCTGTCGATCGACCTGCCGATGGTGTCGCGGATGCTGAAGGTCGGCACCGCGTTTGAGCTGCCGTTCCTGCGCGCGATCGGCTCTGCCCCCGGCATCGGCCGCGACCGCTGGATGCTGCTGGTCAAACTGTTTGACGATCCCGCGGCGCGGTCCCGGGCGGTCACCAGGACAAACCGGCCCGACTTTACCACATTTGATTCCGACGGGCGGTTCGAGGTGGTTCTGACACATGCCCAGAACCTGCCCCAGGAGGTGAAACCAGCCCCTGCCCCGCCGAAAACCCGCGCCTTGCCCGGCAGCAACGGGGCAAAGGTCGCAGGCATCAAGACAACCGCCAAGGGCGTGTCCCTGACGATCTCCGGCAAGGACACGCCCGGCTTTGACGCCTGGTTCGATGCCCACGCGGAAGAGATCATGGCAGAGCTTCACGGCCGCTGGCAGCAAGACCAGCCTGAGCAGCCGGAAGACTAAGGAAGAGCAGAGAAAACAGGACAGGAGGCACGAAGCCCGGACAAAAGAAAAGCCCCCCAGGACATTACATCCCAGAAGGCCGTTCTCAGATTTAGCACCTTTGGAATAGCCTCTCAGACTCGTCACTGTCAACTCCATGCGCCGCATGGGGGCGGGTATTTTTTGTCTTTCGTGAAAAAAAGATGGAACATGCGTCCCAAATCGCATTTGGGCGGATGGATCAGTGCGGCCAGCTGGCGGGTACCCATGACAAATGGGACCTTCTGGCTGCGCTCACCCATGCCGCCGAGGAATTCGGACTGAGCCACCGCACCCTTGGTGTGCTGAAGGCCTTGCTGACCTTTTTCCCCGAACGCGGCATCCCGGCCGAGCCGGACAGCGCTGTTGTGTTCCCCTCGAACCGCAAGCTGGCGGAGCGGCTGAACGGGATGCCCGAAAGCACCCTGCGCCGCCATCTGGCCAGCCTTACGGGGATCGGGATTGTCAGCCGCAGGAACAGCCCCAACCGCAAACGCTATGCCCGCCGCACTGGCAGCGATTGCCAGCTGGCCTTCGGCTTCGACCTTTCTCCCCTCGCCCGCCATGCCGGTCAGATCTTTGACGCCGCGCTGGCTGCGAAATCCCGTGCCGAACATCTTGCCGTGCTGCGGGACAAGGTTGCCGTGCTGCGCCAGGAGCTGGTCGAGGCAGCCCCCGGTCAGGCTGCGGGCCTTGTAGACGCTGTCCGCAAACTTCTGCGCCGCAAACCCTGCGAGGCGGACCTGACCCAGGCAGCCGATGCCTTGCGCCAGGAAATCGCCGCGCTGCCAGACCCTGTAGAGCCCCCCTGCCCTGCCCTTGCTGCAACCGGTATGAGCGGCAGCAGCGGCCAAAATGAGCGGCACATACAGGATTCAGATAAATCTGTTTCTGACTCTGAAAGGCAGCCGGCGGCTGACAAAAAAAACAATGGCCCGGCAACCCAATGCGAAACCGGTCAGGCTGAGAATGACCTCAAGCAGGTGCAAAGGGCCTGCCAGGAATTCCGCAGCTTCTACCCAGGCCAGCTGCGCAGCTGGCAGGAGGCTGACCATGTTGCCGAAAAACTGTCGCCAATGATGGGTATCGACATGCCGGTGCTGAGCGACGCACGGGCCGCCATGGGGCGCAAACAGGCCGCGACGGTGGTTCTGTGCATGCTGGAGAAGATCGGCTCTATCCGCAGCCCTGGCGCCTACCTGCGGCGTCTGGCGCAGAAGGCACGGGCCGGGCAGTTCTCAACCGCCCCGATGCTGAACGCCTTGCTGCAGGGAAGTGAACCGCACCCGGCGTCTTGCTGAAACCCCGGTTTGCATCCGGTCGTGGAGATCCAGCCCTCACGCAGGTTTGGCGGCGTTTCGAAGGCAGGGAGTCATTGCCTGCATCCCGGAAATTGTCAGCTGACAATTTTTCCGCACGGCGGGGCTGAGGCAGCCTGAAACCCGGCCAGCGCGAGACGGATTTGGCCTCTCAGAGGCGTGGATTGTCAGCTGACAATTTTCTCAATCCCGCCCCGGCCGCCGGAACAGCCAGGCCTTGGGCTGCATGGCACCGCCGTTTGACTCATCCCCTAGGGGGGGATAGCTGAATGGCATGACACATACCCATGAATGCCACCCGAAAATCGCCGCCCGGCTGAAACGCGCCAACGGCCACCTGGCAAAAGTGATCACGATGATCGAGCAGGAGAAACCCTGCCTGGATATAGCGCAGCAGCTGCAAGCGGTCGAAAGCGCCATCACCAATGCCAAGCGCGCGTTGATCCATGACCACATCGATCATTGCCTTATCCCGGAGGACAGCTCCGCGGACAGCCAGACCATGCTGGCCGACCTGAAATCCATCAGCAGGTATCTATAGACCCATGTTAGCAATTCTACGGAACCGGACCTACCGGCATCTTTTCCTGGCCCAGATTGTTGCCCTGAGCGGCACCGGCCTGGCCACCGTTGCGCTTGGCCTTCTGGCCTATGACCTGGCCGGGGACCGCGCCGGGCTGGTGCTGGGGACCGCGCTGACCATCAAGATGGTAGCTTATGTCGTTGTGGCGCCCATCGCGGCCGCCTTTGCCGAAAGGGTCAACCGGCGGCGCATGCTGATCAGGCTGGACCTGGTGCGGATGGGCGTGGCCCTTTGCCTGCCGTTCGTCTCGGAGGTCTGGCAGGTCTATGTGCTGATCTTTGTGCTGCAGTCAGCCTCGGCAGGTTTCACCCCGGCGTTTCAGGCCTCGATCCCGGACGTGCTGCCCGATCAGAAGGAATACACCCGGGCGCTGTCGCTGTCGCGGCTGGCCTTTGACCTGGAAAGCCTGGTCAGCCCGATGCTGGCCGCCGCCTTGCTGACGCTGATGACGTTTGACAACCTGTTCTGGGGCACTGCCCTGGGCTTTGCCGCCTCGGCGCTGCTGCTGCTGTCGATCCGCCTGCCGTCCCCGGCGCCCAAGGAGCCGCGGCCAATCTATGAGCGCACCACGCGCGGCATCCGCAACTACCTGCGCACCCCGCGGCTGCGCGGGCTGCTGTCGCTGAGCTGGATCGTGGCGGCGATCAGCGCAATGGTCATCGTCAACACCGTGGTGATTGTGCGCGCCGATCTGGGGCTGTCAGAGAGCGCGGTTGCGGTGGCCCTGGGTGCCTTTGGCGGCGGCTCGATGGTGGCGGCCTTTCTGCTGCCGCGGTTGCTGGAGCGGGTCTCCGACCGGCGTCTGATGATGGCCGGCGGGGGGCTGGGCATCACCGTGTTTGCCGCCCTTGGCATCGCGGGTTTGGCCGGGGGATTGTCGCTGCCGGTGCTGCTGGCCGGGTGGGCCCTGACCGGGTTTGCCTACAGCGTCATTCAAACCCCGGCGGGACGGCTGCTGACCCGTTCTGCCCATCCTGAGGACCGGCCCGCCATCTTTGCCGCGCAGTTCACCCTGTCGCACGCCTGCTGGCTGCTGTTCTACCCGTTGTCAGCCGCCCTGGCTGCCGCCTTTGGGGCAGGGGCAGCGATGCTGATTCTGGCGCTGATGTCGGCGGGCGGGCTTGCCGCTGCCACACGGTTCTGGCCGCTGAACAGCTCCGGTCCGGTTGAACATACCCATGATGATCTGCCGCCGGATCACCCGCATCTGCAAGACGGGCATCCGCACGCGCATCCGATCATCATCGACGATCTGCACCCGAGCGTTCCCAAGACCCGCTTGGGATAAGCAAATATCTCCGGCCGGGGTGGAACGGCTTGGCCGGAGCGCATTTCGGCTTCACTTTATGACTAGACATAATATCCAAATCCCGTAGTTTAATGCCAAAGAGGCAATCAAGGGACTCGGGGAATCCGTGACAGGGAATTATGTTCTGACCGACGCGCGGCTGGCCACCATGGCCGCAACGGACGCGCCTTATGGCCTGATTGAGGACGGCGCAGTTGCGGTTTCAGGCGGAAAAATTGCCTGGGCCGGTGCGCGCGCAGAATTGCCAGCTGACAATTCCGCCTGGGAGCAGCGGGACCTGGGCGGCCGTCTGGTGACACCGGGTTTCATCGACTGCCACACCCATATCGTCTTTGGCGGCAACCGCGCGATGGAGTTCGAGATGCGCCTGAACGGGGCCTCATATGAAGAGGTCGCCAGGGCAGGGGGCGGCATTGTCTCGACCATGTCGGCCACCCGCGCAGCCTCGCTGGAGGCGCTGGTGCAGGGCGCGCTGCCGCGGCTGGATGCGCTGATCGCCGAAGGCGTGACCGTCGTAGAGGTGAAATCCGGTTATGGGCTGGACCGTGAAACCGAACTGAACATGCTGCGCGCCGCCCGCCGTTTGGGCGCGCTGCGTCCGGTGACAGTGAAAACCACTTTCCTTGGCGCCCACGCGACTCCGGCCGAGTACAAGGGGCGCGATGACGCCTATATCGACGAGGTCTGCATTCCCGCCCTGCGCGCCGCCCATGCGGAGGGGCTGGTGGATGCGGTCGACGGGTTCTGCGAGAACATCGCCTTTTCCCCCGCCCAGATCGAACGTGTCTTCAAAGTTGCTCAGGAGCTGGGCCTGCCGGTGAAGCTGCACGCCGAACAACTGAGCCATCAGGGCGGCACGGCTTTGGCCGCGCAATATGGCGCGTTGTCAGTCGATCACGTGGAATATGCCACCGAGGATGACGCCCGGGCGATGGCGGCCTCTGGCTCTGTCGCGGTGATCCTGCCGGGTGCTTTCTACACCATCCGCGAAACCCAGGCGCCGCCGATTGAGCATTTCCGTCAGCATGGCGTGCCGATGGCGCTGGCGACCGACTGCAACCCTGGCTCTTCGCCGCTGACGTCTTTGCTCTTGACCATGAACATGGGCTGCACCCTGTTCCGGATGACGCCGGAGGAGGCGCTGGCAGGCGTCACCCGCAACGCCGCCCGCGCGCTGGGGTTGGCGGACCGCGGAGAGATTTCCACCGGTATGCGCGCTGATCTGGCGGTCTGGGACGTGGAAACCCCCGGCGAGCTGGCTTACCGCATCGGCTTCAACCCCCTTCACACCCGTATCTATGAGGGCACCCAATGACCGAGATGATTCAGATGGTTCCGGGCACAGTAACCCTGGCCACGCTGGAAGATATCTACCGCAACCTGACCCCGGCCAAACTGGACGCCTCGGCGCGTGAGCCGGTGGAAGCTGCGGCCCGGATGGTGGCAGAGGCCGCTGCGGGTGAGGACGCCGTCTATGGCATCAACACCGGTTTCGGCAAGCTGGCCTCGACCAAGATCGCGCCGGAAGACACCGCCACCCTGCAGCGCAACCTGATCCTGTCGCACTGCTGCGGCGTGGGCGAAGCACTGCCGGAAGACAAGACCCGGCTGATGATGACGCTGAAGCTGTTGTCGATGGGCCGGGGGGCTTCGGGCGTGCGCTGGCTGGTGATCGACCAGATCGAGAAGATGCTGGCGCATGGGGTGATCCCGGTGATCCCGTCGCAGGGCTCGGTTGGTGCCTCCGGCGACCTGGCGCCGCTGGCGCATATGGCGGCGGCGATGATCGGGGCAGGGGAGGCCACATTTGAGGGCACCCGCATGTCCAGTGCCCAAGCGCTGAAAAAGGCCGGGTTAGAGCCTATTGTGCTGGGTCCCAAGGAGGGCCTGGGGCTGATCAACGGCACTCAGTTTTCGACCGCCTGCGCTCTGGCCGGGCTGTTTGACGCCTGGCGCATGGCTGAGGCCTCGATGACCATTGCAGCGCTGACCACCGACGCCATCATGGGCTCCACCGCGCCGCTGGTTGCCGACATTCACAGCTTGCGCGGCCATGCCGGACAGATCGACGTGGCGCAGCAGATGCGCGCCATCATGGACGGCTCCGAGATCCGCGAAAGCCACCGCGAGGGCGACACCCGGGTGCAGGATCCCTATTGCATCCGTTGCCAGCCGCAGGTGGTGGGTGCCGCGCTGGACGTTCTGCGGATGGCTGCCAAGACACTGGAGATCGAAGCCAATGCCGTCACCGACAACCCGCTGGTGCTGGTGAATGAAGGGCGCATCGTCTCGGGCGGCAACTTCCATGCCGAATACGTGGGCTTCGCGGCTGATCAGATCGCCCTGGCCGTGGCCGAAATCGGCGCCATTGCGCAGCGCCGGGTGGCCTTGATGGTGGATCCGACGCTGAGCCACGATCTGCCGCCCTTCCTGACACCCGATCCGGGCCTGAACTCCGGTTTCATGATCGCCGAGGTCACCACCGCGGCGCTGATGAGCGAGAACAAGCATCTGGCCAACCCCTGCGTGACCAACTCGACGCCGACGTCGGCCAACCAGGAGGACCATGTGTCGATGGCGGCCCATGGTGCGCTGCGGCTGACCAAGATGAACGCCAACCTGTCGGTGATCCTCGGCGTCGAGATGCTTTGTGCCGCGCAAGGGGTGGAGGCGCGCGCGCCGCTGCAAACTTCGGCCCGGCTGCAGGACGTGCTGGCCATGCTGCGCGAATATATCCCCTCGCTGGCAGAGGACCGCTATCTGGCGCCCGACATCGAGGCTGCCAGCGCCATGGTCCGCGCGGGCCGTGTGGCGGCGGCGGCAGGCGTGGAGGTCACCGCATGATCGAAGTCACCCAAGGCGCCTCGCCGCTGGTGCTGGGGCTGCCCCATACCGGCACCGATGTGCCGCCAGAGGTATGGGAGTGCTTGAACGAGACCGGACGGGCACTAGCCGATACAGACTGGCATATCCATGACCTGTATTCCGGGCTGGCAGAGGAGATCACAACCGTCCGCACGCCGATCCATCGCTATGTGATCGACGTGAACCGCGACCCTAGCGGAATCAGTCTCTATCCTGGACAAAACACGACTACGCTGGTGCCGCTGACCGACTTTGACGGGCAGGGGATCTGGCAGGACGGCAAGGAGCCGGATGAGGCGGAAATCACCCGCCGCCGCGACGCCTACCACGCGCCGTATCACGCGGCGCTGGCGGCGGAACTGGAGCGGGTGAAGGCGATCCATGGCTTTGCCATTCTGTATGATTGCCACTCGATCCGCGGTGATATCCCATTCCTTTTCGAGGGCCGCCTGCCGGATTTCAATACCGGCACCAATCTGGGCACAACTTGCGACCCCGCAATCGAGGCGCTGACCGTGGCCCATTGCGAGGCGGCGGAGGGCTATACCTCCACCCTCAACGGGCGCTTCAAGGGCGGCTGGACCACCCGCCACTACGGGCGCCCTGCGGACGGCTATCACGCGATCCAGATGGAGCTGGCGCAGGCGACCTACTGCCAGGAAAGCCCGCCCTGGACCTATCTGCCGGAGCGCGCGGACACACTGCGCACCCATCTCACCAACATTCTGACTGATCTCAAAAACTGGAGGCCCTCGGCATGAGCGATCCCCGCAAGAACACCCGCGACATCTTTCCGCCCACCGGCCCGGAAATCACCGCCAAGCATTGGGTCACCGAGGCGCCGATGCGGATGATGATGAACAACCTGCATCCCGACGTCGCCGAAAACCCGCATGAGCTGGTGGTTTACGGCGGCATCGGCCGGGCGGCGCGGACCTGGAAGGACTTCGACCTGATCGTCGAAAATCTGAAGAACCTGGACGACGACCAGACTTTGATGGTGCAGTCGGGCAAGCCGGTCGGCGTGTTCCAGACCCACAAGGACGCGCCCCGCGTGCTGATCGCCAACTCCAACCTGGTGCCCCATTGGGCCAATTGGGACCACTTCAACGAGCTCGATAAGAAGGGCTTGATGATGTACGGCCAGATGACGGCCGGTTCGTGGATCTATATCGGCACCCAAGGCATCGTGCAGGGCACCTATGAGACCTTTGCCGAGGCCGGCCGCCAGCATTACGGCGGCAGCCTCAAGGGCAAATGGATCCTGACCGGCGGCCTCGGCGGCATGGGCGGCGCCCAGCCCTTGGCGGCTGTCTTTGCCGGGGCCTGCTGCCTGGCGGTGGAGTGCAATCCGGACTCGATCGACTTCCGCCTGCGCACCAAATACCTGGATGAAAAGGCCGAAACCCTGGACGAAGCGCTGGAGATGATCGAGCGCTGGACCGCTGCGGGCGAGGCGAAATCTGTGGGCCTTCTGGGCAATGCGGCGGATGTATTCGCGGAACTGGTGGAGCGCGCCAAGGCGGGCGGCGTGAAGCCGGATATCGTCACCGACCAGACCTCGGCGCATGACCCGGTCAACGGTTACCTGCCACAGGGCTGGACCATGGCGCAGTGGAAAGAGAAACGCGAAACAGACCCTAAATCGGTGGAAAAAGCCGCCCGCGCCTCAATGAAGGTGCAGGTCGATGCGATGTGCCAGTTCCACGCGATGGGCATTCCGACCGTCGATTACGGCAACAACATCCGCCAGATGGCGCTGGAGGAGGGGCTGGAGAACGCTTTTGACTTCCCCGGCTTTGTGCCGGCTTATATCCGCCCGCTGTTCTGCAAGGGCATCGGCCCGTTCCGCTGGTGTGCGCTGTCGGGCGACCCAGAAGATATCCGCAAGACCGACGCCAAGATGAAGGAGCTGTTCCCGGAGAATGAGCACCTGCACCGCTGGCTGGACATGGCGCAGGAACGCATCGCCTTCCAGGGCCTGCCCGCGCGGATCTGCTGGATCGGGCTGGGCGACCGCCACAAGGCCGGCCTCGCGTTCAACGAGATGGTGCGCAATGGCGAATTGTCGGCGCCGGTGGTGATTGGCCGCGACCATCTGGACTCGGGCTCGGTGGCGTCCCCGAACCGTGAAACCGAGGCGATGCAGGACGGTTCCGATGCCGTGTCTGACTGGCCGCTCTTGAACGCGCTGCTGAACACTGCCTCCGGCGCGACCTGGGTGTCGCTGCACCACGGCGGCGGCGTTGGCATGGGCTTCTCGCAGCATTCCGGCGTGGTGATCTGCTGCGACGGCACCGAAGACGCCGACCGCCGCATTGGCCGCGTGCTGTGGAACGACCCGGCAACCGGGGTCATGCGTCACGCCGATGCGGGCTATGATATCGCCAAGGACTGCGCGCGGGAACACGGGCTGAACCTGCCGGGTATCTTGGGCTGATGCGGAGGCGGCTGAAATCCGGCGCGGATTTCAGCCATGAAAAATCGATTTTTCATGGCCGGTTTCTTTGCAAGAAACCGGCGCCCCTTCAGATCCGTTCTAAACAATAGTCCGGATGGATGCCTGACGCTGTGATGAAGGCTTGCGGGTCCTGGCCCGCAAGCACGCCGTCGCGGGTGACCAGAACCGACTTCCATCCCCGCGCTGCGGCGCCCAGGATGTCGGTGTGCAGCGTGTCGCCGCACATCATGGTGCGACCCGGAGGGATGCCTTCCAGCGTCTGGGCCGCCAGAGCGAAGACATCCGCATAGGGCTTGCCGAAAAAGCGCACGTCCGGTTCGTCCCTGTCCGCCAATTGATGACCGAAGTAACCGGGCTCCAACGACAGGCCATCGCTGCGCGGCGCGGCCAGATCGGCATTGGCAATCACCACCCGGCGCGGCTCTTGGGCCAGGCTGGCGGCCAGCATCGCCTGTTTGCCCGCATCCCATTCGGCGCTCGAGAGGAACAGAAACCCCTCGGCACGGGCATAGGCGGCAGCATCCCGGTCCAGCCGCAGGGCAGGGGAGGGGATGTCCTCCAGCCCGTCGTCCGGGGCGGCGATCACCCCCCACAGGCGGTTGTCCAGTGCGCGCAGGGCGGCGTCGCGGCTGGTGATGATCTCTTCGGGCGCGACCTGCATGCCCAGGGCGCGGAATTTCTCCAGCGTTTGCTCCCTGCCGTTGCTGGCCGCGTTGGAGAGGATGCGGATCGCCTTGCCCGCGGCCCGCAACTGGTCCAGCCGCCTGGCGGCGCCGGGGATTGGCTCGGTGCCGACATTCAGCACCCCGAAGGCATCAAAGACAAAGGCGTCTGCGTGGTCCTGCAAGTCCAGCAGCGATGCGATGGGCCGGGTGCCCGGCCGGGTCCGGTTTTCCGGCAGGCGGGGGCGCAATTCCTCGTAGCGGGTAAAGACGCTGTGGACCGTCTGCATGTCAGCGCCCGGCTGCGGGCAGCCAGTGGAGGCCGTGTTTCAGCAGCAGGCGCTGCACCCGCCCGGGGTAGTCTGAGCAGATCACATCGACACCGAGGCTGATCATCCGTTCGATGTCCTCGGGCTCGTTGACTGTCCAGACCATGGTGATGAGGCCCAGATCGCGGGCCAATGCCAGTGCCTCGGCCGTGATGTCCAGGTAATAGGGGCACCAGAACTGGCCCTTGGCTGCTGCAACGCGGGCTGGCAGGTCGAGCACGCTGCAGCCCGCCACCGGGTTCACCTCCTTGGAGGAGTCCTCCCCCACATCCGCGGCGTTCTCTGGCAGTTGGGTGAGGAAGGAGGCGGGCATTTCCGGTGCGAGGCGCTGGCAGTCTGCGAGCAGCTCCCAGTCGAAACTGTGCAGCACGGTGCGCGGCTGCATGTCGGCCGCGCGGACCTGGGCCACGACGGCCTCGACCAGCGACTGGCGTGCGGCGGTGTCGGCCTGCAGGTCGGGGTCGGATTTGATCTCGAGGAACAGGTGGACGTCCCGGTGGGCGGGCTGCTGCAGCAGCGCCAGCAGCTCTGCCAGCCGCGGGATCCGCACGCCGCTGAGGAAGGCCTGATCGGGGAACCGCTGGCCGTAGGCGCTGGAGCTGTCCAGCCCGCCGGCATCGTATTGCTGCAGCTCGCCGTAGGTGAGGGCGGAGACCTTGGGTTCTTCGCCTTGCAGCCACATGCCGTCCGCATCGCGCACCATTGAGCGGGTCAGGTGGTGGTTGTGGGTGATCACCACCACGCCGTCCTGGGTGGCGGTGACATCCAGCTCCAGCAGTTTCACCCCGGCGTTCACGGTGAACTCGAACCCTTCCATCGTGTTTTCCGGCATCACGCCGCGGGCGCCGCGGTGGCCGGCCAGGCGGATGACGCCAGGTTCGCCTGCAAAGGCAGCTATCTGGGGGTAATGCATCAGTCTTCCAGACGTTTGCCGGACGCGGTGTCGAACAGGTGGGTCAGCTCTGCCGCCACCGAGAAGCGGCGGATGCTGCCGATGCCGTCATGGGCGTGGCCCGGGACGCTGGCGGTGATGCTGTGATCCGTGCCGTGCAGGCGGCCGTGGATCAGGGTGTTGGCACCCAGCTGTTCCAGCATGTCGGCCTCGATGGCGATGGGGCCGTTATCATCCGCGGTCAGGTGTTCCGGGCGCAGGCCCATGGTGGCTGTGCCCGCATGGGCCGAGGCAACCGGGACCGCAGCGCCGCCCGGCAGGGCGGCGCTGCCGCCGCTGACTTCCACCGGCAGGAAATTCGTCGCCGGGCTGCCGATGAAACCGGCCACAAACACCGAAGCGGGGCGGTCATACAGTTCGATCGGAGTGCCGAACTGCTCGACATAGCCGCCATTCAGCACCATCAGCCGGTCGCCCAGGGTCATCGCCTCGACCTGGTCGTGGGTCACGTAGATCGAGGTCACCCCCAGCCGCTGCTGCAGCTTGCGGATCTCCAGGCGCATCTGCACCCTGAGCTTGGCGTCGAGGTTGGAGAGCGGCTCGTCAAACAGAAACACCTGCGGATCACGCACGATGGCGCGGCCCATGGCGACGCGCTGGCGCTGGCCGCCCGACAGCTGGCGCGGTTTACGGTCGAGGTATTGTTTGATCTCCAGGATCTCGGCAGCCTCCTCGACGCGGCGGTTGATCTCGTCCTTGGGGAGTTTGCGGATCTTCAGGCCATAGGCCATGTTCTGGCGCACTGACATATGCGGATAGAGCGCGTAGTTCTGGAACACCATGGCAATGTCGCGCGCCGAGGGTTCCAGCTCATTCACCCGCCGCCCGCCGATGGCGATCTCGCCGGAGGTGACGCTTTCCAGCCCCGCCACCATGCGCAGGAGGGTGGACTTGCCGCAGCCGGAGGGGCCGACGATGACGATGAACTCGCCGTCCTTGATGTCGCCTTCGATATGGTGGAGCACCTCGGTTGGCCCGTAGGATTTCACCAGGTCTGTGAGTTGAATGTCTGCCATTTCGGGGCGCCTTACTTATCGGTTTCCGTCAAGCCCTGCACAAAGAGCTTTTGCATTGCGATGACCACAAACACCGGCGGGATCATCGCCAGAAGGGCCGTGGTCATGATGATGTTCCATTGCGGGCTTTGCTCGGCCGCCTCCAGCATCTGCTTGATCGACATCACGATGGTGGTCATCGAGGTGTCGGTGGTGATCAAGAGCGGCCAGAGATACTGGTTCCAGCCGAAGATAAACAGGATCACAAACAGCGCCGCGATATTGGTACGCGACAAGGGCAGCAGGATGTCAAAGAAGAACCTGAGCGGCCCGGCACCGTCGATGCGGGCACTTTCCAACAGCTCATCCGGCACCGTCAGGAACACCTGGCGGAACATGAAGGTCGCGGTGGCCGAGGCGATCAGCGGGATCGACAGGCCCCAGTAGCTGTTCAGCATTCCGAGATTGGCGACAACCTCGAACGTGGGCAGGATCCGCACTTCGACCGGCAGCATCAGGGTGATGAAGATCATCCAAAAGAAGCCCATGCGGAATGGGAACTTGAAATAGACGATGGCAAAGGCCGACAAGAGCGAAATGGCGATCTTGCCGGTGGAGATCATCAGCGCCATTGCCAGGGAATTCAGCAGCATCAGCCATACCGGCGCCTGCTCGGTGCCGCTGAGGCCGGAGCCGAACAGGGTCTGCTTCATGTTCGCCAGGAAATACTCGCCGGGCCAGAGCGGCAGCGGCGCCTGGTTCATACGCAGCTCGTCATGGGTGGAGGCGACAAAGGTGATCCAGACCGGCAGCGCAATGGCCAGAACGCCAAGCACCAGCACCAGATGGGTGAGGAAAGCGGTGAGGGGGCGGTGTTCGACCATCAGTATGCCACCTTTCTTTCAACAAAGCGGAACTGGACCACGGTCATGGCGATGACCAGCACCATCAGCACCACTGACTGCGCAGCAGAGCCGCCAAGGTCGAGGCCGACAAAGCCGTCGTTGAACACCTTGTAGACCAGAATGGTGGTAGAGGTGCCGGGACCGCCCTGGGTGACGGCATGGATGATGCCGAAGGTCTCGAAGAAGGCGTAGACCATGTTGATGATCAGCAGGAAAAACGTGGTGGGCGAGATCAGCGGGAAGATGATGGTCCAGAACCTGCGCGCCGGGCCTGCGCCGTCGATGGCGGCGGCCTCGATCACGGAATTGGGGATCGACTGCATGGCGGCAAGGTAGAACAGGAAGTTATAGGCCACCTGCTTCCACGCGGCGGCGAGGATCACCAGTGCCATCGCCTGGGTGCCGTTCAAGTAGTGGTTCCAGGTGATGCCTGCGAATTCCAGGAAATAGGGGAAGATGCCAAGGGTCGGGTTGAACATGAACACCCACAGCGCGCCGGCCAGCACCGGGGCCACCGCATAGGGCCAGATCAGCATGGTGCGGTAGAACATGGCGCCGCGCACCACCCGCTGGGCAAAGCCTGCGAGGATCAGGGCAAAACCCATCGACAGCGCCGCAACCAGCAGAGAGAACACCGCGGTGCGCTGGAAACTGGCGAGATAGTGGTGGTCACTGGCCAGCACCTCGAAATTCTCGAACCAGACAAATTCTGTGCCAAGGCCAAAGGCGTCTTCGATCAGGAAGGACTGATACATCGCCTGGCTGGCGGGCCAGATGAAAAACACCAGCGTGATGAGGATCTGCGGCGCGACCAGGAGGTATGGCAGCGCCGAGGTTGGGAAATGCACCCGTTTGAGCATGAAAGGCCCCAGTCAGAAAAGCGGCCCCGCCGCCCGGGGAAAGGGCGGCAGGGCCGGGTCGTCAGGATCGGTTAGGAGGGGTTGGCGGTGCGCTCGAACTTGCGCAGCAGGTCGTTGCCGCGTTCAACCGCAGCGTCCAGCGCCTCCTGTGCGGATTTCTCGCCGCCCCACAGGGCTTCCAGCTCTTCGTTGATCACGTCGCGGACCTGAACGAAGTTGCCATAGCGCAACCCGCGGCTGTTGGCGGTGGGCGTGTTCAGGCTCAGCTGCTTGATCGCGGTGTCGGTGCCCGGGTTGCTTTCATAGAAACCCTGCTCCTTGGACAGCTCATACGCAGCCGTGGTGATCGGCACATAACCGGTCTCCTGGTGCCACCAGGACTGAACCTCGGGCGAGGACAGATAGGTCAGGAACTTGGCGGTGCCTTTGTATTCCGCCTCGTCATGGCCTGCGAGCACCCACAGGGTGGCGCCGCCGATGATCGAGTTTTGCGGAGCGTCGGCGACCTTGGTGTCCAGGGGCAGCATGGACTGGCCGAATTCGAACTGGGCCTGCGAGGAGATCGAGCCGTAATAGGCCGAGGAGTTCATCCACATGCCGCATTCGCCGTTGGTGAACATCGGCAGGCTGTCGCCGCGGCGGCCGCCGTAGACGAACAACCCGTCCTTGCCCATGGAGGCAACGTCATCCAGGCGCGCTGCCACGCTGGCGTTGTTGAAGGTCAGCTCGGTGTCGAACCCGGCAAAGCCGTTTTCCTGGGTGCCGGTGGGCAGGTTGTGCCAGGCTGAGAAATTCTCGATCATCACCCAGGACTGCCAGCCAAAGGACACGCCGCATTTCATGCCGTTATCCACCAGCTTCTGCGAGGCGGTTTTGACTTCGTCCCAGGTAGTGGGAACCGCGGCGCCGGCCGCGTCCAGCGCGTCTTTGTTGTACCACAGCACCGGGGTGGAGCTGTTGAAGGGCATCGACAGAAGTTCGCCTTCGGGCGTCTCATAGTAGGACACCACCGCAGGCAGGAAGGCGTCGCCGTCAAACGGTTCGCCTGCGTCCTTCATCAGCTTCTCCACCGGGTAGATGGCGCCTTTGGCGGACATCATGGTGGCGGTGCCGACCTCGAACACCTGCACAATCTGCGGGTGTTCCTTGGCCCGGAAGGCGGCAATCGCCGCGGTCATGGTCTCGGTGTAGTTGCCCTTGTAGACGGGCACGATTTTATACTCGTCCTGGGTGGCGTTGAAGTCTTCGGCGATCTTGTTGACGCGTTCGCCGTTGGTGCCGCCCATGGCGTGCCACCACTGAATTTCGGTTTCTGCAAATGCGGTGCTGCCAGCAACGGCCAGAACAGCCGAGGCGCAGAGCAAGGATTTAACGGACATGAGCTTCTCTCCCAAAGTTGGCTCTGCCGATACCTTTTGTCCGGGCGAAAAGATAATTCAAGCAAAAGTTTTTTGACAAAATTCATAATATGATGTTATGCCGTACCGTGATTACAACCTTCCATGAACGGCTAACCCCTTGAAATTCAAACTCCGCCAGCTTGAGGCCTTTCAGGCTGTTGCCCGCACAGGTTCTGTCACCCGGGCCGCCGAAAGCCTGGGGATTTCCCAGCCCGCGGCCAGCCGGCTGTTGTCCGATTTTTCAAAAACGGTGGCGGTGGAGCTGTTTACCCGCAAGGACGGGCTGCTGATTCCCACCAGCGAGGCGCGGTATCTCTTGTCCGAAGTGGGGCGGGTGTTTGACAGTCTGAACCACCTGGAAGAGCTCAACCGGGACTTGACCGAACGCACCGCCGGCCATCTGCGCATCGCCTGTCTGCCGGGGTTTGCAACGGCGCTGCTGCCCAAACTGCTGGCCGGGTTTCTGGAGCACCGCCCCGGCGTGCGGCTGACGCTGGAGCCGGACCGGCCGGAGCGGATTTTGGAATGGATCATCGGCGAGCAGTATGACTGCGGCATCACCGACGGTTTCGCCTCGCATCCGGCGGTGGAGAATATCGACATCCCCGTCCGCAGTGTCTGCGTTCTGCCGCAGAATGACCCGCTGGCAGAACAGGATGTTATCACGCCGTACGATCTGCGGGACCGCAAGATCATCCACACCCGCCGCGACAGCCCGTTTTTTCGCAGGCTGCACAAGGCGTTTTCCGAATCCGGGGTGGAATTGAACAGCTGGATAGAGGTGCGGCAGTTCTCCACCGCCTGCATCATCATCAGCCAGGGGCAGGGGGCCTCGGTCGTCAGCGCCCTGGACGCAGAGCAGTTCCGCGGCCAGAACATTGCGATTGTGCCGTTTGAGCCCGGCTATCCACCACCGGCTGTCGATCCTGCGGCCGGTGTCAGGCAGCCGGTCGCTGCTGGCGCTGGATTTCCTGGATGCTTTTGTGGAGAGCCTGGCGCCGTTCCGCGCCGATCTGGAACCGGCGCGGCGCTAACGGTTATTCATCGCCCTTGTAGTAGCCGATCACGTCGTTCTCCGTCGTGGCGCCAAGGCCGTTCAGCAAGCGGTTGGAATAGTTGAAATAGGCGCAGACCTGGTTCACCTCCAGGATCTCGCCATCTTCGCAGCCGGCGATTTTCAGCGCCTCAAAGTCGGATTTCACCATCTTGCCCACATCGGTCGTCAGCTTGCCGGCATAGCGCAGCAGGGCCAGTTCCTTGCCCGCGAACTCATCCTCGGGCCGGTGGGCTTTCAGCGCGGTGAAGATCCGGTCGCTGCGGGGCTGGTCCTTCAGCAGGTTGCGCACGTTCATGAAATGATGGGTCAGCGAGTAGGTGCAGTCGTTCAGGATCGAGGTGTAGCTGGCGATCACCTCCAGGAACCAGAATGGCAGTTGATTGTCGTCCGAGTGCAGCACCGACCGGTAGAGGGTGACATGGCCATTCATGGTTTCGGGGCGCAGCGAATGCACCCGCATCACGGTGTCGACGGTGCCATGGGGCGTGCGCGCCTTGTCCAGCAGTTCCTTGAGCCGGCCCTCGGCCTTCTCGTCCGGGATCATCTCAATCCATGCGCTCATCATCTTCCTCCGCGGTTTCCGGTGGCAGGATAGGGGAAGGGGTGACCGGAATGACAGTAGAAAATTCTACTGCAGTGAAATTTGTCTGGATCGGGAGGGGCCGCTGCGGATAACATCCGCGTGAAGATCAGGAGAGAGGATTGCGGGATGCAGGATGCGGATTTGCGCGCAGGCGCGGAAAACCTGCTTGTGGCCTGCGCCGGGCTGGCGGCCGGCAATCAGCTGCTGATCCTGCGGGAGGATCCTGCAAACGGTTATTACGATGCCGCCATTGCGGAGGCGGTGCAGGACACGGCCCAGGCGCTGGGGATCGGGGTTGCGTCTGAGGTGCTGCCGTTTGATCCCATGGGGACGGCCCTGCCGGCTGAACTAGTGGCGCGGATGAAGGCCGCAGACAGGGTGCTGTTCCTGTCGCGCAGCGGTGATCAGATCCGGTTCAGCAAGGATATGCAGGGGATCCGCCCGATCATGTCTTATGCGCTGGATGCGGGAATGCTGGCCTCCGGCTTTGGCCGCGCGAACTACCAGGGGTTTGTGGCGCTGAAGGATGCGGTCAACGCGCTGATGGCTTCGGCGCAGCATATTCGGGTGACCTGTCCGCTGGGCACCGATTTCAGCGGGCCGGGGGCGGCTTATCCCAAATCCGGCGCCGCGGATGTCTCTGTAACCCGGTTTCCGATGTCCGTCTTTGCACCGGTGCCGGCGCAGGGGTTTTCCGGTGTGGTGATGCAGGACGGGTTTCTGGTGGGCACCGGGTCGAAGTTCTATGAGCCTTACGGGTGTGACTTGCGCGAACCGCTGACGGTGCATTTTCGCGGCGGCGTGCTGGAGAGGTTCGAGGGCCACGGGATGGATGTGCATTGCGCCCGGATGCATTACGCACGCGTGGGGCAGCTATTCGGGTTGGACCCGATGACCATGCATTCCTGGCACGCGGGCATTCATCCGGGCTGTGCTTATGGCACGGCAGCGGCAGAGAATTACGAACGCTGGAGCGGCGGTGCCTTTGGCAATCCGCGGCTGATGCATTTCCACACCTGCGGGAACTACGCGCCGGGGGAGATTTCGCTGAACGTGCTGGACCCGACGATTGAGGTGGATGGCGCAGCGGTCTGGAAAGACGGCGTGTTCGACCCGCATCTAGTGCCCGGCGGGGCGGAGATCCTGGCGCAGCACGATTGCATCCGGGCGGTGTTCGACAGCCCTGCACAGGCGGTGGGGCAGGGACCTGGCGGGCGGCTCGCCAGCTGAAATCCGGCGCGGATTTCAGCCATGAAAAATCGATTTTTCATGGCCGTTTCCCTTGCAGGGAAACGGCACCGCTGTCAGCTGGCCTCAGACTTTATCTGCCGGGCGACGCGGGTGCGGAAGCGCATCGCGCCTGCGTCCAGCCCGAGGTTGATATAGGGGCTCTTACGTTTCGCCATGCCGGTCTGGACGAATTCCAGCACATCCTTGTCCTCGGTAAAGGCCATGATGGCGCCTTCGAACATGCGCTGGGACATCGCCTCGTCGGCGGCATGCATGTTGCGGTGCTGGAACCAGAAATAGCGTGAATGCCCGGCGTCCACCGGGGTGATGAAATTGTAGGAGATGTTGACGAAGGCATCGGGCGACAGCGGCTTGTCCTTGCCGCCTTCGCCTTGGGGCGCATAGACCGACATGTTGATGGCGGTGGCGGGCAGGCGGCATTCGTAATGCTGTTTGCGGTCGCAATTGGGGCCGAAGGGCAGCATCGGTTTGTAATAGGGTGGCGGCGCCTCATCCAGCACCCAGCGGGAGACGATGACGCCGTCCTCTGTTTCTTCCAGGTCCAGTGGCCGGTTGTCGGTGCCGGCCCCGGCGAATGAGGTCAGATGCACCCAGGCCACGTGACTGGGGTCCAAGAGGTTGTCAGTGATGTAGAGATAGTGGCAGGCCATCTCCATCGCGCCCTTTTGCGTTTTGCCCCAGTCTGGATTGTCGAAATTGGGGATGTCGATGATCCGGCCGCGGTCGGCTGCTTCCGGCTCGCCCATCCACAGCCACAGGAAACCCCAGCGGTCCTCGGCCGGGTAGGAATGCACCGCAGCGCGGCGCGGCGGGTTGTCGAGCTGGGTGGGGGCAATCACGCATTCGCCGCTGCAGTCAAAGGTCAGGCCATGGTAGCCGCAGACCACGTGGTCGCCCTCGATGGTGCCGCGCGACAGGGGCAGCTTGCGGTGCGGGCAGGCGTCCTCCAGCGCAATCGCAGCACCTTTGGTGTCGCGGTAGATCACGATCTGCTCTTCCAGCATGGTGAGCGCGGTCAGCTCGCGCCCGAAGTCCTCGCTGCGGCCTGCCACATACCAGCAGTTCTGCACATAGCCTTCGGCGCCGGTCAGATCCGGTCTCATGGCTGCCCCTCTGAGAACACATCAAAGGCTTTCAGCGCCTTGGCGCTGTAGGCATAAGACGGCCCGCCGCCCATGTAGGTGGCCATCGCCAGTGCCTCGCACAGTTCCTCCCGCGTGGCCCCCAGCCGCACCAGCGCGCGCACGTGAAAGCCGATGCAACTGTCGCAGCGGGTGGCGATGGCGATGCCGAGCGCCATGAATTCCTTGGTCTTCTCGCTCAGCGCACCGTCCTTCTTGGCGGCCTGGCCCATGATGCCGAAGCCGCGCACGGTGTCGGGGACTTCTTTCGAGAAGGTGCCGATATTGGCCTCGGTCTCGGCCATGAAAGTTTTCCAGTCCATGTGTCTCTCCTCAGCCTCTTTCGTCCGATCCCATGCGGCGTTCCAGCCAGCGCACGCCGGCGCTGATGATCAGAACCAGCACCAGGTATTCCAGGATCAGCAGGGTGTAGATTTCCAGCGGGCGGTATTCGCTGACGACCAGCTCATTGGCGCGCCGGGTCAGCTCCTGCATGCCGATGACGGAGGCAAAGGCGCTCATCTTGACGATATAGATGAACTGGTTTGCCAGCGGCGGCAGGATGCGGCGGATCGCCTGCGGCAGGATCACGTAGCGCATCGTCTGCAGGTAGTTGAGGCCGATGGTCTGGGCGGCCTCGGTCTGGCCCTTGGCTATCGACTGGATACCGGCGCGGTAGATTTCAGCGGTGAAGGCACTGTCTGACAGGGCCAGGGTGATGATGGCGCCCCAGAACGGGTCGATCGGCACGTTCATCCCCATTTCGCGGAAGATGATCGGCAACCCGTAGAACACCCAGAACAGCATCGGCAGCAGCGGGATCGAGCGGATGAACTCCACATAGATGCGGTTCACCATTCGCCAGCCGCGGCTTTTGGCAAGGCCGGGCAGGGCGACGATCAGCCCAAGGCCGATGGAGATCGCGGCGGCGATCACCGAGATCAGGATGGTGTCGCCCATGCCGGAAATCAGGAATTTCACGTTCACCCAGCCGCTGGGGGTCATCGGATTAATGACATACCAGCCCCAGGTCGAGGAACTGGAGCAGCCTGCAAGCGCCAGCAGGGGCAGCAGAAGGATCAGGGTCTTTTTCATTTGGGGATCCTTCCGGTCAGTGCTGCAGGATCTGCGACAGGAATTTCTGGCAGCGCGGCGAGCGGGGGGAGCCGAAAAATTCCTCGGGCGGGCCCTGTTCGACAATCTCGCCGGCATCCATGAACACCATCTGGTCGGCCACCTTGCGGGCAAATCCCATCTCGTGGGTGACCACCATCATGGTCATGCCTTCCACCGCCAGTTCGGCCATCACATCCAAGACTTCGGAGATCATTTCCGGATCCAGCGCCGAGGTCGGCTCGTCAAACAGCAGAACCTTGGGCTCCATGCAAAGCGAGCGCGCAATCGCCACACGCTGCTGCTGGCCGCCCGACAGCTGGCTGGGGCGTTTATGCGCCTGGTCCGGGATGTGGACGCGTTCCAGATAATGCATCGCCTTTGCCTCGGCCTCCGCCTTGGACATGCCGCGGGCCTTGATGGGGCCCAGCGTCAGGTTCTCCAGCACGGTCAGATGCGGGAACAGGTTGAACTGCTGAAACACCATGCCAACTTCGGAGCGGATCGCGGCCACCGACTGCGGATCGTTGGTCAGCTCAATCCCGTCGACGCGGATCGTTCCCTTCTGATGCTCTTCCAGCCGGTTGATGCAGCGCACCACGGTGGATTTGCCGGAACCGGAGGGCCCGCAGATCACAACCTTTTCACCAGCCCGCACCGTCAGGCTGATGTCCTTCAGCACATGAAACGTGTCATACCACTTGTTGACACCGTCAAGTTCGATGGCAAATGCGGGGTCTGGCTGGAGGATCCCTGGCATATTTTTCTTCCCAAGAAAAATTTTTCTTGAGATTAGCTGCCGCTCTGCCGTTAAATCAAGCATCAAATCTGCTTCTTTTACAGGGCAGCCAAAGACGCACCAACGGGAGGTATTGATGAAACGTATTCTGAAGGCGGTGGCAGCCGCGGCGGTGACTGTGGCGCTGGCGGGGGCTGCGCAGGCGCAGTCAGCCCTGCACGAAATCCTGGATACCGGGGTTTTGAAGGTTGGCACCACGGGCGACTGGAACCCGATGACGCTGCGCGATCCGGCGACCAACAGCTACAAGGGATATGACATCGACATCATGGCGGAACTGGCCAAGGACCTGGGCGTCGAGGTGGAGTTTGTCCCGACCGATTGGAAAACCCTGGTCAACGGCGTGGTTGCGGGCAAGTATCATCTCACCGGCTCGGCCTCGATCTCGCCGCCGCGTATGAAGGTTGCAGGCTTCTCCGACAGCTATATCGCGGTGGAGATCTTTCCGTTCACCACCAAGGACAAGGCGGGGAATTTCTCTGGCTATGACACGATCAACCAGCCGGGGGTGAAGGTAGCGACGACTTTGGGCACCACGTTTGAGAAGCTGGCGCGCGAATGGTTCCCGGATGCCGACATCAAGGTGGTCGAAGCGCCCGCGCGCGGGTTTCAGGAAGTGCTGGCGGGCCGCGCCGATGTCTTCATCACCTCCAACATCGAAGGTTCCACTCTGGAGGAGAAATTCCCGGTGACCCGGGTTCCGGGCGCCGGCCCGCGTGCGCCCTCGCCGATTGCGATGCTGCTGCCGCAGGATGATCAGGTCTGGATCAACTACGTGAACAACTGGGTGAAGGTGAAGAAAGCCACCGGGTTCTTTGAGGCCAACCGCGAGAAATGGGGGCTGTAAGCCGCCTTGGCGCAGCCGATCCCGGCTGCGTCAGGCCTCGCTGGGGTCGGGTTTGGTGACCATGGTGATGAAACTCACCCGTTCGGTTTTCAGCTCCACCGGGCCATGGGCGTTGCTGGAATCAAAGCTGATGCTGTCGCCGGGCTTCATCTCATAGGTGGCATCGCCGCATTGGAACACCATCTCGCCGCTGGTGATATGCATGAACTCCAGCCCGCGGTGGCGGTACAGCGGACGCGGTTTCAGCGGCTGTTCCAGAGTGACGGCAAAGCTTTCGAAACTCACATGGTTGCCTTCGGCCCGGCCAATCATCTTGTAGGTATGGCCAAAGCCGCTGCCGAGCCGCTGCACGGTCATGCCTTCGCCCGCGGCAACAAAGGACACGTCGGAATGCTCTACAGTGCCGGCAAAGAAGTTGATCAGCGGCGCGCCGATGGCAGCGGCCAATGCCTCCAGCGTGGAAAGCGAGGCCGAAACCTGACCGCGTTCGATCTTGGAGATCATCGCGGTGGAGACACCGGCACGTTCCGACAACCCAGCCAGAGTCAGCCCGGCCAGCATCCTGTGGGTTTTGACCGCGGCGCCGACCAGTTGGTCGAGCGCGGGTTTTTCGATTTCAGCGGGTGATGAATCTTCCATTGCCACAGACTATGCCGCGCGCAGGCAAAGGAAAAGCGATGCGTGGCGAAATGACAGGAGAGAGTGATGCAGCTTGCCCATATGACCTGGCTTGAGGTGGAGAGGCGCCTGCAGACGGGCGCGGCGGTGATGGTGCCGGTGGGGTCGACCGAACAGCACGGGCCGATGGGCATGATCGGCACCGACACGATCTGCGCCGAGGCGGTGGCGCTGCGGGCGGCTAAGCAGTGCGGAGCGATTGTGGCGCCGGTGCTGGCCTATACGCCGGCGCCGTTCAACACGGCTTTCCCCGGCACCGTCTCAATGCCGGCGGATCTGTTTCAGGCCCATGCCGCCGCAGTATTCCGCGGTCTGCTGGCGCAGGGCTTCGCTGGCGTCTTTGTTGTGAACGGCCATGGGGCGAATGCGGCGCCCTTGCAGCGGGTGGCACAGGAATTGGCGCCGGGACGGGTGGCGATCCGCAGCTGGTGGGAGCCGGCGGAGGTCAACGCGATGCGCAGGGAACTCTATGGCGATTGGGAAGGGATGCACGCCACCCCGTCGGAGGTGGCCATTACCCAGGCGCTGCTGGGTGAACTGCCCGCAGGCGAGGCGGTAAAGCCGCCGCAGAAGCTGAGTCCGGCGTTCATCAAGGCTCATGCCGGAGACAAGCACGGCCCGCCCGAGGAACACAGGGCAGAGTTCCCGGACGGGCGTGTCGGCTCGCATTCCGCCCTGGCCAATCCGCAGGACGGCGCCCGCCTACTCGAGGCTGCGGCGCGGGGGATTTGCGCGGACTTCCAAGCGTTTTCCGCAGCGGTGGCCGGCGGCCAAAAGATCAGCTGAACGGTTTTTCTTCCAGCAGCAGG
>NZ_JBSWTX010000003.1:0-110167 GCF_056158765.1 Leisingera sp. ABM4_060
TGCCGCCGATGATAATCACCGGAAACCCCATCGGCCACAGCGCCTGCCGCATGGTCTGCAGCCGCTGCCGCCAGGTGGCCTTGGGCTCCGCGGGCACGTTGTTGCGCACCGCGTAGACATAGGCATAGGCGGAAAACAGCAGCAGGATCAGCAGGCCGGGACCGATGCCTGCAATGAACAGCTCCGCAATCGAGGTGCTGGAGACCACCCCATAGATGATCATCCCGATGGAGGGCGGGATCAGAAAGGCGATGTCGCTGGCGTTCACAATCAGCGCCAGCACAAAGCTGTCCTTGTAGCCCGCCTGCAGCATCCGCGGCCTGAGCGGCGCGCCAATCGCAACAACCGTCGCCTGGGTCGAGCCGGACACCGCACCGAACATGGTGCAGGCAGCCGCGGTGGAAATCGCCAGCCCGCCGCGGATATGGCCTATATAGGCCATCACCACATTGATCAGCCGCCCGGCCGACTGGCCGCGGGTCATGATGTCGGCGGCAAAGATGAACATCGGCACCGCAATCAGCGAGGCGGGCCGGATACCCGCCATCATCTGCTGCACCATGGTCTCGGTCCGGGCCAGATCGCCGAACAGCATCAGAAAGCCGATGAAGGCGCCGGCAATCAGCGGGATCATCATCGGAAAGCCCAGCAGCAGCAGGACAATCATGGTCAGGAAAATCGTGGCAGCCATGGGTCCCTCCTCAAAACCCGGTTTCTTCCGCGGCCTCGTACCCCTCCTGCACATGGGTCGAGAGGTAGATGCCGGAAGAGGTCAGGTTGCGCACCGCCGTCAGCAGGTACTGGGCGCCGGTCATGAAGAACCCCGCAGGCACCCAGACCAGAATGACCCAGACCGGGATCTGCAGCGCCGGCAGCACCCGCCCGCGCGCGGCCTGCGACCCGATGTATTTCACCGCGTAAAAGCACAGCAGGAACATGAAGCCCGCGGTGATAACGGAAATCACCACCACCATCACCTTGCGCAGATGCGGCGGCAGCAGGTCATAGACCGCCGACATGCGGATGTGGCGGGCGTTGCGCGCGGCATAGCTGATGCCGGCAAAGGTGATCAGGATGATCAGGATCCGGTTCAGCTCCTCGGTAAAGAAGATGGAATGCCCCAGCACGAACCGCCCCACCACATTGGCCACGGTATTCCCCGCCATCAGCAGGACACCCGCCGCCAGCAGAAACGACTCGGCGCGGCTGATGATGGTGTCCAGCGTGCCCAGCAAGCCGGGCAGGGCGGTGGCATGTGCCTGCTGCATTCCTTCCTCCCAAGGTCTGCGCACCGCTGAGCAGGCAGTGCCTGCTCAGCAGCGATTGCGGGAAAGCCTCAGTTGGCAGTTGCCGCCAGGTCTGCCTTCAGCTGCGCCAGAATGGCCGCGCCGCTGTCCCCGGTCATCTCAATGAACTTGGCCTCAACCTCGGCGGCCGCTTCCCTGAAGCAGCTGCGCTGCTCCTCGCTCAGCACCGTCACCTGCATCTCAGGCTTGGCCTCCAGGATCTTGGCCAGTTCGGTCTCCGCCGCCTGCTGCTGGTAAACCACCGTGTGGTCATAAGCCGCCCTGGCCGCGTTCTGGACGACCTGCTGCTCTTCCGCGCTGAGGCCGTCGTAGAAATCCTTGTTGGCCATCACCGCGGTGGTGAAATTGTTGTGGCCGGCATAGGTGATGTAATCGGTGACCTCATAGATCTTGGTCGAATAGAGGAAGAACGTCGGGTTCTCCTGCCCCTGGATCACATTGGTCTGCAGCCCGCCATAGACCTCGCCCCAGGGCAGCGGTGTCGGGGTGGCGCCAAAGGCCTTGTAGCTTTCTACCAGCAGGGGGTTGGTCATCACCCGGAACTTCACCTCGTCCAGGTCGGCACAGCTGGTCACCGGCGTCTTGGTGGTCATCGCCACTTCACCCTCGGGGAACATGTTCAAGAGCTCCAGCCCCTGATCGGCATAAAGCGGCTTGAACATCTCGTTGATCGCCTTGCTGCCGCGGTAGAAACGCGCCAGATGCGCCTGATCGGTGGGCAGCAGGTAGGGGACAAAGAACACCTGCGCCTCCGGGATCAGCGAGCCGGTAAAGCCCGGCGACTGGTCCACGAACTGCAGGATGCCGTCCTGGGCCTGTTCCATGATGTCGGCGGATTCGCCCAGCGTGCCATAGGGGAACAGCTGGATCTCATGATCCGAGTTCGCCTCGATCTCTGCCTTGAATTTCTGCGCATAGACGCCCTGCACATCGGTCATCGCCTCCTCGAAGGCATAGCGCCAGGTGTCCGCCTGCGCCGCACCGGCAGCCAATGCAATCCCCGCCGCCGCAACCGCTCCAAAGGTGAATGTGATGGATTGAGCCATGATTTCCTCCCAAGTCTTATCCGTGCCTGAGCACCGCTGCGCCAGACTTGGGAAATATTGTACTGCATGTCAATTTTTTTATTGACGCATGACAATTCTAATAGGTGAAGGGCGCAACCCCTTCCGGCGGCCGGCTGAGCATGCCGGCGATCAGCTCCAGCGCCTGCCGGAACCGGTCCGGGTCCTGGATACTGCCAAGCGAGACCCGCACCGCGTTCTGCGTTGGCGTCTTGGGGGTGAGGAAGGGGGCATCCGGCGCCACCGCCACTTTCAGCTCCCGGGCATAGGAGACAAAACTGGCGGTGCTCCAGCCCTCGGTCAGCGGCAGCCAGAGGTGCAGGGCAGAAGGATGGCCGCGCCACGGGTGGTCCTGCAGCACTTCTGCCGCAATACCATAACGCGCCGCCAGCGCCCGGTGCAGCCACTGCGCCAGTTCCGCAGCGGTGCCGTCCAGCACCCAGCGGGTGGCCAGCTCGCACATCAGCGGTGTCGCCATCCAGCCGAACACAACCAGACGCCCGGTCAAGGCCGGCAGCAAATGCTCCGGCGCGGCCATATAGCCCGCACGCAGGCCGGAGATGGTGCATTTGGTAAAGGTGGTGAGGTAGATCGACCGCTCCGGCGCCAGCGCCGACACCGGCACCGGGCGGTCTTCGGCAACCGGCCCGAAAGCATCGTTCTCGATGATGTGCAAATCGTGCTTGCGGGCAAGGCCAACCAATTCGCGGCGGCGCTCCTCCGGCATCATTCCCGCGGTGGAATTGGCCAAAGACGGAAGCAAAAACAGAACTTTGGCAGAATACTCGCGGCAATGGCGGTCCAGGGCCTCCGGCAGAATGCCGTCGGCATCCGTCTCCAGGCCGGCAAGGTTCAAACCCAGGTAAGAGCAGCCTGAAACCAGCAGATGATGCGTGATCCTGTCGGACACCACCGTGTCGCCCGGCCGGGTCAGCGCCGACAGGGCCGCGGACATTCCATGGCTGACTCCATTGGTCATGATGATCCGCTCCGCCGGCACCTCCAGCCCGCAAAGCTGCAGCCAGCGGCAGCCGGCAGCGCGGTGGGCGTCATGGCCGACATTGGGGCGGCAGGACAGGTAATAGCTCGGGTCCAGCCCCTCGGGCAGATCTTTCAGCGCCTGCTGGAACCGCTCTGCATGCTGATGCGAAATCACCGGGCGCGAGATTGACAGATCGAAATCCCCGCTCTTGTCAGAGCTCAGCCGGAACGGCTGGTCATTGGGCTTGTCAGGGTCCAGCACATAGCTGCCGCGCCCCACCTGGCCATCGATCAATCGCTGCCGCCGCAGGCTTTCGTAGGCCTTGCTGACGGTGTGAACGCTCAACTTCAGCTCTTCCGCCATTTTCCGGTGCGTCGGCAGCTGCGCCCCCTTGGGCAGCCTGCCGTCAGAGATGGCTTTCGCAATGGCCTGGGCAAGGCTGGAATGCAAAGGGGAGGTCAGGGTGGAGGGATCAGGAAGCCATATTGTCATGCGACAATTCTATAATTGAAGGAGTTCTGTTTGCAATGAAATTGCCGTGCCGGCTTCCGGCCCGGTGCCTGCGCCGGCGGGACAATGGTCTCTGGGACCGCGTGCCATGTGCTATACTTGTTCCGGGCACCGCAAGACCCGGCCCCCAAGGAGAAACAGACGATGTAAATGGAGGTTTGCCATGACCATTTCCGAAACCGCAGCACCTGCAGGGGTTCACGTAGCCGGGGACCTCGGGTGGCAGGATCTGCGCAGGGCGATTGCAGCAGGCTGGGCCGATTTCAAATCCATGCCCGCCTACGGGCTGTTCTTTGCCTGTTTCTACATGCTGGGCGGGATTGCGCTCTATTTCGGAATGATCGCCAACGGGCAGCTCGTCTGGTTCATCGCCGCTGCCGCAGGCTTTCCGCTGTTTGCGCCCTTTGCGGCCATCGGGATCTATGAGGTCAGCCGCCGCCGCGAGGCCAAGGAAGACGTCGGCTGGCGGGCCGTCCTGGGGGCGCTGCGCGGCCGGGGCAATGGCCAGCTCTCGGCCATGGCAGTGATGGTGCTCATCGTTTTCGGCTTCTGGGTGGTTCTGGCCCGCGGCATCTTTGCCATCTTCTTCGCTCAATCGGGGATCGGGCAGGAAACCGCCGGCATGCTGCTGTCTGCCCAGGGGCTGGCCATGCTGGCCGTCGGAACCCTTGTCGGCGGGATGATGGCACTGGCCTTGTTTTCCGTCACCGTTGTCAGCCTGCCGATGCTGCTTGACCGGGACGTGGATTTCGTCACCGCGATGATCGCCAGCCTCGAAGCGGTGCGCCAGAACCGCAATACGATGATGACCTGGGCGGCGCTGATCGCCGTGGTGCTGTTCGTGTCGATGCTTCCGGTCTTTCTCGGGCTTCTGATCGCGCTGCCGGTTCTGGGGCATTCAACCTGGCATCTGTACCGGCGCGCGGTGCCCGCAAACGGCTGAACCAAGGCGCCCCCAAGGCCGATCTCACTGCGCAGGCCGCATGGTCGCGACCAGCTCGGCTGCTTTCAGGCCGAACTTGCGCATCTCGGATTTGTTGAGGATGACACCGCTCTCCGTCAGATACATCCAGTCGGTGGCCTGCAGCACATGGCCGCCTGCGCTTTCTGGCAGCCTGATCGTATAGTTGAGCTGAACCGTGGCACCGGACACAACACCCTGCGCCTCTCCCACCAGATCATCGGCAGTGGCGGTAAACGTATTGTCCGGGCCAAGCGTCAGATACCATTTCCGGCTTTGGGTCACGCCGTTGGAATAGGTGAACTCCTCGGACAACGTGCCGGTGCCGCCCTCCCATTCCCCCACCATCCTGGCGGTGAAGCTGTTGGCCATCTTGCCATTGGGGCCAAAAATCAGCCCCTCGGACAGGATTTCGCCTGACAGATGCCTGGTCAGGACAAACTCAGGGCCTGTCCCCGCATAATCATCCGGCGACTGGAACCGGAAGCTCAGCAGATAGGTTTTTGCAATCATCGCAACAAGCGCGATCAGCAGCAGCGCGGTAAGCAGTTTCATGGCGCGGGTCTCTCCGATGGAAGCGTCAGGGCAAAGGCAAAAGCAGCGGATTTCAGGACACAGGGCAGCACCGCATAGGCCAGAGTCAGGGCCGTCAGCGCCTGCGCAGTGTTCGAACCGCCCGGGCGGAAGCCCTGCTGTTCCAGCAACGGCAGCGCCAGGGCGGCGGCCAGCGCCAGCGCCAGCTTGCCGGCAAAGGACCAGATACCGAATGCAGCAGCAGCGTTGAGGCCTGCCTTGGTCAGGGCGATGCTGAACATGGCCGGCAGCAGCACCATGTCGGCCCCAAGTGCTGCCCCGGAGGCCGCGCAGATCAGCGCAAACCCCGCCAGGCTGCCAGGGTCCAGACAGGCCGCACCGGCAAAGCTGGCAATCGCCAGCGGCATCGCTATCAGCAGGGTTTGCTTGGGGCTGGTCCGCTGGCTAAGGCGGGTCCACAGCGGCACGCTGAGGCCCGCGCAGAGGAAGAACAGCACCAGCAGCCCGCCTGCATATTCCGCCAGTTCCAGCCGGTCGCCGGCAAAGAACAGGAACAAGGTAGAGGTCAGCGCAACCGGCAGGCTGTTGAGCACCGCCAGGATCAGCAGCCGGATGGCCCCGGCGTTCGCCAGCGACCGGACGGACAGGCGCTGCCCCGCGCGCACTGGCCGGGTCCAGATCGGGCGGGTCAGCACCGCGGTCAGCAGCGCAAACAGGCCCAGGGCCAGACCAAAGGCGCCATAGCCCTGGCCCGCCGCCCCCAAAGCCGCCAAAGCGGCAGGGGCGACGGCAGCGAAAATGACACCGGCCAGCAAACCGGCCTCGCGAAAGGCCGCCAGGGTCAGCAGCTCGCGGGGGGCGGGCTGTCTGGCCAGCGTGGCGCTGCGGCCATACAGCAGGATCATGCCCAGGCTATAGGCAGTGAACAGGACGACCAGCACCAGAACCAGCCGGACCGCAGCCTGCGGCCCAGGGGCCAGCGAGAACAGCAGGGGAAACCCGGCCGCCAGCCCGCCGGCCGCCAGCATGGCAAGGCTGAACTGCGCCCCGGGCCAACGGTCGGCCAGCCAGCCGATCAGCGGATCCTGAACCAGATCGGCCAGGCGGATACCCAGCAGGATGGCGCCAAGCGTGCCCAGCCCGATGCCCAGTTCCACCGACGCAAACTGCGGCAGGTGGATGTACAGCGGGATACCCGCCGAGGCGAGCATCATCGCATAAAGACTGACCCGCGTGTAAAGCATCGTCACCCCAGCAGGCCGTGCGTGAAACGGGCCGAACGGGAGTTTTCGCCCAGGAAGATCGACATGAAATGCCGTTTGATGCCCGGGTGCCGCAGACTGCAGGTCTTGCGGCCGTTGCGCAGAAAATCGACCTGGTCCTCCCCCTTGCTGACGGCCAGGTAGCGGTCGCCGGGAGCAACGCTTTGAAAACAGGCGGCCAGCTTGGCCTCCGGCGGCGCCGGATTGCCCATGCGGCGCATCTCGCGCAGGGTTGCGCTGGTCAGATCCGCCTGGCTGATCCGGCGCTGATAGGTCAGTTCGATGCCGAATTCCTGCGACCAGTCCAGCGGTGCCGCGCCCTTGGTGAACAGCCGGGCCTGATAGACCGGCAAACCCAGCAGGCGGAAGGCCGCGGCGCCGCGCTCCTTGGCCCCCGGCAGCAGGGTTTGCAGCTGGCCGGCGGCCCCGGCCGCAGGCAGCGCCAGCAGGCACAGAATGGCAAACGGCCTAAGCATGGGCCAGCTCCACCTGCACCACATTGGTGTGGCCAATGGCAAAGGACGCGGCGCAGATTTCCAGGTAGTACTGCCAGTTGCGGAAAAAAGCCTCGCCATAGCCCAGATCCATGATGCGGCGTTTCTGATCCGCAAGGCGCTGCGCCCAGATGCGGCAGGTCTTGCCGTAATCCTGGCCAAAGGCAAAGCTGTCCCGCACGTGCAGCCCGGCGGCGCCCGCCTGCCGCGCGATCACCTGATCGGACAGCAGCATACCGCCCGGGAACACATACTGGCGGATATAGTCCGAAGACCTGCGGTAAGTCTGGAAGAAATCATCGCGCACCGTGATCGCCTGCAACAGCACCCGTCCGCCCTCGGCCAGATTGCTTTTGAGCTTGGCAAAATAGTCCGGCCAATACCGTTCGCCCACCGCTTCGATCATCTCGATCGAGACGATGTTCTCGAACTTGCCCTCGATGTCGCGGTAATCGCGCAGTTGGATGTCGGCGCGCCCGTCCAGGCGGCTTTCCGCATAGCTGTGCTGGTTGCGCGAGATGGTGACGCCGGTCACCTCGCGGCCCTCGGCGCTGGCCTGTTCGGCAAAACCGCCCCAGCCGCAGCCGATCTCCAGCACCCGCTCCCCGTCCCCAAGGCGGGACAGAATACGGTCGTTCTTGCGGGCCTGCGCCTTGGCCAGGTCGCCGCAGCCCGGGCTGAACAGGCCGGAAGAATAGGTCATGCCCTCATCCAGCCAAAGCTGATAGAACTCATTGCCCACATCGTAATGGGCGCGGATGTTCTTGCGGGCGCCGCGCTTGGAGTTTGCCCGCAGCAGGGTGTCGACAATGCGGAACTTTGCCCGGTTCAGCGGGCTGGCCTGATCATAGCTGCCGAGGTGGTCGCGGTTCTGCATGGCAAGCCGCATCAGCCCTTCGACCGACGGCGTGTCCCACAACCCCTGCACATAAGCCTCGCCCAGGCCGACCTGCCCATGCGCCGCCATGGCAGAGACCGCGGCCCAATCATGAATTTGCATTTCTGCCTCTGGCCCCCGGCCGCCGAATTCATAGCGCGCGCCGTCCGGCGTGCGCAGGGTCAGCCGCCCCTCACGCAGACGCGCGCAAGCTGAGAGGAATTCCGTCTGCAGGGCTTTGTCCGTGAATGCCATGATCTGTTCCTTTGACCGGGTATGCGCTGGGTGAATTCATCATGCGGACAATCCGCATGGCGCTGGCGATGCCGTCTTCGTGAAAGCCGTGCCGGTTATAGGCGCCGGCAAACCAGGTGCGGTTCTGCCCCTGCATGTCCCGGATCTGCCGCTGCGCCCGCAGCGCGGCCCGGTCAAAGACCGGATGGGCAAATTCCACCAGGTCATAGATCTTGCCCGGCGCAATCGGGCGGGAGGGGTTCAGCGTCACAAACAACGGATCGCTTTCGGGAATGTTCTGCAAACGGTTCATCCAGTAGGTGACCCCGACGCCGCCCTCCTGGCTGCGGTAGGCCCAGCTGGACCAGCAGGTGCGCCGCCGGGGCATCTGCCCCTCGTCGCAATGCAGCACCGCCGTGTTCGGCTGGTAGCGGATCGCGCCAAGCGCAGCGGCCTCGGCAGGGGTTGCACCGCTGCCCAGAATGGCCAGCGCCTGATCCGAATGGCAGGCAAAGATCACCTCGTCAAAGGCGCCCGGCGCCTGCCCCTCCATATGCAGCGTAACCCCCGCGCCATCGCGGACGGCCTTGCGGACGGGCGTGCCGGTCCGGATCCTGCAGCCGCGGGCAATCAGTGCGGCCTCCAGGCGGCGGACATATTCGATGCTGCCGCCCCTGACCGTCCACCACTGATGCTTGCCGGTGCCCGCCAGCAACGCGTGGTTGCGGAAGAACTGCACCAGCGATTTCGCCGGAAACGCATCCACATCCGAGACCGGCGTCGACCAGATCGCCCCGCACATCGGCATCAGGTAGTTGTTGCGGAACCACTTGCCCAGGCCCAGCTCATCCACCAGTTCGCCAATGGTTTTCTCGTCGTCGCCCGCTGCCGCTTCGGCTTGTCTGCCGAACCGGATGATGTCGGCAATCATCTTGTGGAACTGCGGACGGATCAGGTTGCTCTTTTGCGCGGTAAGCATGCGCAGGCTGTTCAGCCCGTATTCCAGCCGGCCATCGTCTATGCTGGCGCAAAAGCTCATCTCGCTTTTCATCACCGGCACATCCAGCTCGCGGAACAGCCGGGTCAGATAGGGATAGGTCGCATAGTTGAAGACGATAAATCCGGTATCGACTGGCTGGTCACCGTTCCTGCCCGCCAGCACCGTGCGGGCATGGCCGCCAAGCCGCGGGGCGGCCTCATACAGGGTGACGTCATGTTTCACAGACAGGTAATAGGCCGCGGACAGGCCGGAAATGCCGCCGCCGATGATCGCGATTTTGCTGCGTGGTCCCTGTGTCTGATCCAGCATAGGCCGTTTTCCCTCCGTTTCATTTGAAGGTGCTACGGCAGGGGAGGGGGCTCGGATCACTCCCGCCGGAAAAAAATCCTGTTTGAAAAAAGAGACCCGCAGAGTGATCCGGATAACCGGCACGCACGTAGAAGGAGCATGATAGAACATATTGCAGCCCAGACCCATCATGCCCGGCGGGGCGGTTTGAAGAATGCCTTCCGCTACGGCGTCGATTACATTCTGACCGATATGACCGAAGACGGCCCGCCGCTGCTGTCGCGCAACCGGTTCAATCTGTTTTCCATCCATGACCGCCACCACGGCGGCCCGCGCGGCGCGGGCAGCGGCGTTGCCTGGTTCCGCGGTCAGCTGCAGCAGCGCGGCTTTCCGCTGGAGGGCGCGCAACTGCTGCTGCTGGCCCAGCCCAGTTTTCTGTGGTTCCACTTCACCCCGGTGAGCTTCTGGATCGCCGTCAGGGACGGCACGCCAAGGGCCTTCATCGCCGAGGTGAACAACACCTTCGGCCACCGCCATTGCTACTTTGCGGCGCATCCGGATTTCCGGCCGATCCGCCGGGACGAGGTGATCGGCGCCGAAAAGCTGATGCATGTGTCGCCGTTTCAGCAGGTCGCCGGCCGCTACCAGTTCAATTTCGGGATGACCGACCGCCTCTTCAGCATCCGGATTTCCTACACGAACGGCGACCAGGGCGTGCTGGCAACCCTGAACGGGCTGCGCCGCCCGGCCACCGCGGCCTCCTTGGCCGGCGCCGCCCTGCGCCGTCCCCTGGGCGCGCTGCGGGTGCTGGCGCTGATCTACTGGCAGGCGCTGAAGCTCTGGGCCAAGCGGGCCCCGTTTCTCAGGAAGCCCGCGCCGCCGGAACCGCTGGTGTCCGACAGTTCCACCTATTCGGGAGGCGGCGCATGAACTGTTTTCGCGGCAAGACCGTCTGGCTGGTGGGCGCAAGCCACGGATTGGGGCGCGAGATCGCCCGGCAGCTGGACCGGGAAGGCATCCGGCTGGTCCTGTCGGGACGCTCGGGCGAAGAGCTGAAGGAGCTGGCGGGAGAGCTGGCCTGGGCACAGCCGGTGCCGATGGATGTGACAGACCCGGACTCGGTCGCGCTCGCGGCGCAGCTCGCGGGTCCCGTGGATTCGATTATCTACAACGCCGGCGACTATGAGCCGATGCACACCCGGGACTGGAACACCGAAGCCGCCCTGAAGATGAGCGAGGTGAACTACCACGGCGCCCTCAGGGTGCTGGGGCAGGTGGTGCCGGACTTCGTCAAATCCGGCCGCGGCGAAATCACCCTGATCGGATCGCTGGCCGGATACCGCGGCTTGCCCGCCGCCATCGGCTATGGCGCCAGCAAGGCGGCGCTGATCAGCCTCGCCGAAACCATGCGGCATGACCTGAAAGGCACCGGGATAACGGTCCGCATCATCAACCCGGGTTTCATCAAGACCCGGCTGACGGACAAGAACAAGTTTACCATGCCGCAGATGATGACCCCGGAAAAGGCGGCCCGCCGTGTTGTAGCGGCGCTGAAATCGCGCCGCTTCCGGACAGATTTTCCGCGCCCGTTTTCCTGGATGATCAAGCTCTTGAACCTGCTGCCCGACTGGCTGGTCTACCGCGGCCGCTAAGGCCGCTTCAGATCCTGAACAGCGGCTGCAGCAGGCGCGGCACCAGCGCATTGAACCGCAACGGCGCATCTGTCGCCGCAAGGCAGATGCAGGGCCCGCCGGCATCCGCCACGGGCGTATGCTCCAGATCTTCATCGCCAATCTCGACATCACCGGCGCCATACCGCCCGGTCTCGTCGCTGAAGCTGCCCTGCAGCACCAGCGTCAGCTCCAGGCCGTTGTGGCTGTGATCCGGCACCGCCTGGCCTGCGGGAATATACAGCAGCCGCACCGAACCGCCGTCGCCCTCGAACAGGATGTTCTGCCTGACGCCCATGCCCAGAGGCCGCCAGCGCGGGGCACCGCCCTTCAGGGCCTCCATCACCGGGCCGGGGTAAATGCCCTTGGCGTCATAGACCGGCTCCGGCACCGCGGGTTCATCCAGCATCGCCATGACGCTGGCCTTCATCCCGGGCGACAGCTCCGCGCCCGCAGCGGTTTCCAGCAACGCACCGCCAGCGCTTTGATGCGCGCCAAGCGCAGCCTGGCAGTCGCGGCAATAAGACAGATGGCTGGCCACCACCATGGCAAAGGCATGCGGCAGGCTGCCCGCCGCATAGGCGGCAATCATCGGGTCGGGGATATGATGGGTGATTGCAGGCATATCAGCGCAATCCTTTTAGTTCTTTGCGCAGCCGCCCCAATCCAAGGCGGATACGCGACTTCACGGTACCAAGCGGCAGGCCGGTCTGGCTGCTGATCTCCTGATGGGTCAGCTCGCCGATATAGGCCTTCTCGATCATCTCTTTCTGGTCCGGCTGCAACTGCTGGATCGCCAGCTTCAGCTGTTCGGCTTCCTGCTCCAGCCCCAGGATCTGGCTGGCATCCGGTTCCAGCCCGGGATCTTCGCCCAGCTCATCCGGAACCGGGCGGTGTTCCTTCCGGACAATGTCGATATGGCGGTTGCGGGCAATCTGATAGATCCAGGCCGAGGCCTGCGCCTTATGCGGGTCAAACTGCGCCGCCTTGCGCCAAATGGTGAGCATCACGTCCTGCACGATTTCCTCAGCCAGCGCAGAACCGGCGCCGGAGCGCATGACAAAGCCCTTCAACCGTGGCGCCAGATGGTCGAACAGCGCGCCAAAAGCCGCCCGGTCGCGCTGGTCGCGGACCGCAAGCAGCCAGATCGTCAGCTGAGAAAAGGCCTTGCCGTTTGACACTGCTGCTGCGCCCCTTGGGGATGCCCCGTGCAGAATGTGCCTGCCGGGCGGTCTGTCCAGATTTACTGTCACCATAAACCGGATACGGCGGCATAAGGAACTTGGATCATACCGGGCAGCAAAATTTCTTTCTGCACGCCCGCTCCAGGCCCCGCCCCAACACCCGTAATCAACATTATGGTAATTTATTCACCTCCACACCCCGCCAGCCGCCGCGCAGCGCAAAGGAGGCGCGGCCCGCCCAAGGTTGACAAACCGGCCTGCCAGCCATACTTAGACGGTAACAACACCCCCCAGGCGACCGGCCGAAAGACCGGGCTCAATACCGGGGGGTTACTTTTTTCCTGGGACTGGCGCATCAGTTTGCAGTTCACCAAACAGCCCACAGACATTGATCAGCAGCTGCAGCTTCTCATCAGCCGGGGCATGGATACCGGCGATGCCGCCGCGGCCCGCAAATGGCTCGAAACCGTCGGCTACTACCGGCTCAGCGCCTATTGGCTGCCGTTTGAGAAACCCGCGGCCAATGGGGCCGCCCGCAGCAAACGCTTTGAACCCGGAACCACGCTCGACGCGGTCACAGAGCTTTACGCCTTTGACCGCAGGCTGCGGGTCATCGTCCTTGAAGCCATTGAACGGGTCGAGGTGCATGTGCGCTCCCGCTGGACCTACCGCATGTCGCATGCGCACGGCCCGCACGCTCATCTGGATCACCGCCTGTTCTCAGGCGGCCTGAACCATGCCGAGCAGCTTGTCCGCCTGGCCCGCTCCGTTGAAAAATCCGAAGAAACCTTTGTTGTGCACTACAAACGCAAGTACTCGGAACCCTATTCGCCGCCGCTGTGGGCCGCCACCGAACTGATGACCCTCGGGGAATTGTCCAAGTGGTTTCAAGCCACCAAGGACAATTCCATCAAATCCCAGGTCGGTCGCGATCTGGGCCTGCCAACCAAGGAAATCGTCGAAGGCGTCCTGCAGGTACTGTCCTATGTGCGCAACATCTGCGCCCATCACGGGCGGCTGTGGAACCGGCGCACAGTCAAGCGTTTGCCCAAAATCAAACGCTACAAGGACGACCTCGTGCTGCTAAGGGAAGACGGACAGGCGCAAATCGACAACCGGCTGTACAATGTCCTGGTGGTCCTGCTGTATCTGATGGACCGGCAGGAAACGGACAGCACCCTGCGCAGCCGCCTGCGCGAGCTGGTCGAAAACCAATCCGCCGCCAACCAGGCCGCAATGGGGTTTCCCGCCGATTGGCAGGCACGGCCGGTCTGGTCGCGTTAAGCCGGAGTTGCTTTCGCCATTCCGGCAGGCGCGCCCTACCCGTTCAGCGCAATGGTCTTGGCGCTGTCCCACGACAGCCACACCGGTCCCTGTTCCGGCAGCCCCTGCAAGTCCTGGTCGCGGCCAATGACTTTCAGGCTTTCGCCCTGCCAGTCCAGGATGCAGGTGCCCATGGCGCCGCCAAAGACCTGCTGCACCAGCTTGGCCTGCAGCCGGTTCGCCGCCTCCGGCTCCTGCAGCGAGATCTGGATATTTTCAGGCCGCACCGCTGCCGTGGGGCTGCTGCAACCTGCGATCAAGGCACCATCCGCCAGCCGCAGCCCGCCCGCCTCCGGCGTGCCGGTGAACAGGTTCGCCTCCCCCAGAAACCGCGCGGTAAAGGCATCCTGCGGATCGTCGTAGACCGCGCGCGGCGGCCCATGGCGCACCAGCCGCCCGTCCTTCAGAATGCCGATCCGGTCCGACAGGGTCAGCGCCTCTTCCTGATCGTGGGTGACAAAGATGGTGGTGATGCCGATCTCGCGCTGGATCCGCTTCAGCTCAATCTGCATGTCGACCCGCAGCGCCTTGTCCAGCGCCGACAGCGGTTCGTCCAGCAGCAGCACCCGCGGCTGGGTCACGATCGCCCGCGCCATCGCCACCCGCTGCCGCTGGCCGCCCGACAGCTGGTGCGGCTTGCGTGCGCCCAAGTGCCCCAGCTGCACCAGCTCCAGCGCCTCCGCCACCCGGCGGGCGCGGTCAGCGCCCGAAACCCTGCGCACCTCCAGGCCAAAGCCCACATTCTCAGCCACCGTCATATTCGGAAACAGCGCATAGTTCTGGAATACCATACCGATCTCGCGCTTCTCCACCGGCACATTCTCCACCGGATCGCCGCCGATGATCACCCGGCCCGTATCCGGCGCCACAAAACCGGCAATCGCCCGCAGCAGCGTGGTCTTGCCGCTGCCCGATGGCCCCAGCAGCCCAAAGAACCCGCCGTCAGGAAAGGTCAGCGACACATCATCCAGCGCCCGCGCGGGCCCGTAGGTCTTGACCAGATGCTCTACCCGGACTTCGCCCATTACTGTTCGCCTCCGAAATTTGAATAGCGCGCGGCCAGCAGCATGATGCCCATCGAGACCGCGATGATGATGGTGGAGACCGCGTTGATCTCCGGTGTGAACCCCTTGCGGATCGAGGTGTAAATCAGCACCGGCAGGGTGCTGTCGCCCGGCTCCGACAGGAAGTAGGAGACCACGAACTGGTCAAAGCTGACGGCAAAGGCAAACAGCCCGCCCGCAATGATCCCCGGCAGGATCCAGGGAACAGTCACGGCCATGGTCACCTTCCAGGCACTGGCGCCCAGCGACCGCGCTGCTTCTTCCAGGGTCCGGTCGAATGTCGCCAGCCGCGCGGTGACCACGACAATCACGTAAGGCAGCGCCAGCGCCGCATGGCCGATGATCACCGCCGGCGTGCCGCGGTCCAGCCCGATGCCGAAAAAGAAGATCAGCATAGCGGTGCCGGTGATCAGCCAGGGGATTGCAATCGGCGGGAACAGCAGCAGCTGCAGCACCGTCTTGCCGGGAAACTCATATCGGAACAGCGCAATCGACGCCGCAGTGCCCAGTGAGGTGGCTATCACCGTCACCACCACCGCAATCCAGACCGACCGCCAGGCTGCCTCCAGAATCTCGTCATTCTTCCACAGCCGCTCGTACCACTCGGTCGAGAAGCTGAACGGCAGCTGATAGAATTCCGAGGCGTTGAACGACATCGCCGCCATCACCAGGATCGGCGCGTAAAGGAAAAACAGGATCAGTCCCAGATAGGCCTTTCCCAGATGGGCCAGCAAGCGGTTGCTCATGTCCGCGCCCTCCGCAAGACAGGGCTGAAGGCGCCCAGGATCACCAGCACCACGGCCAGCAGGATAAAGGACAGCGCCGCACCCAAGGGCCAGTTGAACACCGCCACAAACTGATCCTCGATCACCGTGCCGTAGTAGGTGCCGCGCCGCCCGCCGAGCAAACGCGGCTCCATGAAAGAGCCCACAACGGGCACAAAGATCAGCACTGCGCCGGCCAGGATGCCAGGTGCGGCCAGCGGCAGGATCAGCCGCGTCAGGATGGTCCGCCGCTTGGCGCCCAGCGACCGCGCCGCCTCGATCAGGCTGTCGTCAATCGCCTGCAGCGCCAGGTAGGAGGTCAGGATCACATACGGCAGATAGGAATGCACCAGCCCGATCACGATGGCGGTGGGGCTGAACATCAGGTTGATGCGCACGTCCCAGGGCAGCACCGCATTGGCGGCAAAATCCAAGACCCCGTTGCCGCGCAAAACAATCGCCCAGGAGAATATCCGCACCAGCGAATTGGACCAGAACGGCAGGATGACCAGCAGGAACAGCGCCTCGCGCGAGCGGCCCTTGATCACCTTGGCCAGCACATAGGCGCAAGGAAAGCCGATCAGCACCGAAATCCCCGTCACCATTAGCCCCAGCTTCAGCGACTTCCACAACAGCGTCGCATAGGTGCTGGTCTGAAAGAACTCCTGGTAATTCTCCAGCGTCCCATGCCATTCGCGCTCCCCAAAAGGCACGTCGGACAGAAAGCTGAAGAACACCATTGCCGACAGCGGCAGGAACACCGCCACCGTGAGCCACAGATACGCCGGGGAAAGGAGCGTGAACGCCCGTATCCGGTCCCGTCTAGCAGATAAGCTGCTCATCTCATTTCCCTTGGGGTCTTGGCATATTGAAAACAGTCTGTCTGAAACCCCGGGCCGCCTACGGCCCGGCTCGCGCCCGTCCCCGCCCCCCAGGGCGGGCGCGAACCTGTTGTTGCGGCAATCATCAGCGGCATGCAGCCTTGCTTTCAGATAGCTTTGGCCCGCCCTACTGCGCCGCCTTCAGCTCTTGCCAGAGCTTCAGGTAGGCCTCTCGGTTCTCTTCCGACACCGGCCGCATGAACTGCACCTTGGCCACGGTGGCCGGGTCGCCCAGAACGGTGCGGTTAAAACTGGTCTCAGGCAAAGCCGCCGCCGCCTTGGCGTTGGAGGTGGCCGGCGCGCCCTCAGCGTCCCATTTCACATAGAACTCCGGATCGACCATCCAGTCGATGAACGCATGCGCGGCCTCCTTGTGGGTGGAGCTTGCCGGGACCGAGAGCCCGTCCAGCCAGCCGATGGCGCCCTCATCCGCCACCACAAAGGTGATCGGAAGCCCCTTGGAAATCGACCGCGAGGCCGAACCCGACCAATAGGTCGCGACGGCAAAATCGCCCGCTGCCATGAACTGGTTCCAGTCGTTTTCCGACCCCCAGAACGTGGTGATCTGCGGCAGCAGTTCGGTCAGCTTCGCCTTCACCGCATCCATATCCTGGATGTCGTTGATGTTCTGGCCGGTCGCCATCGCGGCAAACTGCACCGCCTCCAGCCCGTCGTCGCGGATCGACACCCGGCCCTTCAGCTCCGGATCCCACAGGACCGACAGCGAAGTGGGCGCGTCGGGGAACTCGCCCGCATTCACCGCCAGCGAGGTCAGCCCCCAGGTCCAGGGCACCCCATGCAGCGCGCCGCCGGGGTTCAGATCCTCATTGCCCGTAAGGTTCGGGTCCAGATCACCAAAATTCGAAATCAGCGTCGCATCAACCGGCCCGATCAGCCCCTCTTCCTGCGCCTGCGCGGTATAGGCCGCGTTGATCAGCACCACGTCATAAGCGCCCGGATTGGTGCGCAGCTTGGTCAGCATCTCCTGTTCCGAGGTGAAATACTCATGCACCACGGTATGGCCGGTGGCCTCGGTAAAGGCCTCCAGCGACCAGTCCAGGTCGGTGCCGTAGCCTTGCCAGTTCAGCACCCGGATTTCATCGGCCAGCGCTCCCTGGGCAGCCAGGGCAAGCACCGATGCGGCGAGCAGTTTCTTCATGATATCCTCCCAGATATGTGTGTGGTGTGTCAGGCCGGGGCCTCTGCGCGCTCCAGCACGGCTAAAACCTCGTCCCATGCCGGAGCCGCCGAGGGCCCGCGTCTGGTTGTTGAAAGCGCCGCGCTGATATTGGCCGCCCGCGCGGCCTCCGCCGCAGCCCAGCCCTGCGCCATCAGCGCAATGAACGTGCCGGTATGGGCATCCCCTGCCCCGTTGGTGTCCACGGCCGTGACCTTGTGGCCCGGAAGGTGCGAAACATGCCCGTCCGGCAGCGCCAGCCAACAGCCTTCTGCCCCCGCCCGCACCAGCGCGCCGCCCTTGCGGCCCTTTGCCAGTTTGCAAGCGGCCTCCGCCGGGGCCGAGAGGCCGGTCAGCACCCGCGCCTCCTCAGCATTGGCCGTCACCCAGGCCGCAGCACCCAAAGCCGCCGAAACGGCCTCCACCGGAAGTTCCGCCACCAGCGGGCAAGGGTCAAACACCAGATCAAGCCCGCACCCGGCCTGCGCCTGCAGCCAGCGCGTCAGCGCGCCGCAGCTGCCCTTGTAGTGCAGCGCATAGCCCGACAGCAGCAGCCAGTCCCCTGCCCCGGGGGTGATCCGCGCCAGGTCCGCATCCGTCACAACCCCGTCCGCCCCGGATGAGGCAATGAAACTGCGCTCGCCGTCGCGGTCGATCAGCACCGTGCAGCAGCCCTGGTCCTGGCCTTCCAGCCGCGGGTGCAGATTGCCGATGCCCTCATCTTTCAACGCCGCCTCGGCAATCCCGGCAAACGCCCCGCTGCCCATCGTGCCGCCGTAATCCACATTCAGCCCGGCCCGGCGCGCCGCCACCATCGCATTGAACCCGCCGCCCGCAGCAATGGCGCTGCCGTGCACCACCGCCTCGGTTCCGGGCGCCGGCACCGCGTCAACGGAATAGATCATGTCGATGATCACCCCGGACAGCTGGATCAGCCGCGCGCTCATCCCGCAGCCCTCCGCGCGCGCAGCTCCAGCAGTCCGCGTGCCACCGGTTCCAACTGCAGCCCGTTGGCCTCTGCCACCTGCGCCAGCTTCTCTGCCGGAAAGGCGCTTATCCCGGCACAGGCCCCCGCCATGGCGCAGGCAATGGCGCCGATGGTGTCGGTGTCATCGCCGAAATTCGCCGCCAGCAGTGCCGCCTGCCAGGGATCGCCCTGCGCCAGCCGCACAATGCCGAAGGCCGCTGCCACCAACTCCCGGCTGGCCACCGAGTTGCCCGCCACCCGCAGCAGTGCCTCTTCGCCGCCGCTGTCTGCGGCCTCAACTGCGCGGGCTATCCGCCCGGCCATGTCCTCTTCGCCCACCGGATAGCCCCGGGTGCTGCCGATCCGGGCCGTCTCCAGCGCCGCGGGCAAAGCCGCCTCGAAATCCGCGCCGTCAATGCCGCAGCTCACCGCCATCGCCACCGCCGAGGCCGCCGCAATGGCCTCGCGCGTGGCATGGGTCACCCGGCAGGCCTCGGCCACTTTGTCCACCAGCGCCTCCGCATCCTGCGGCGGGCAGGCAATCCCCACCGGCGCAATCCGCATCGCCGCGCCATTGGTGGTGCCGCCCTTGCCGGTCTCGCTGGCCGGCGTGCCTGCCAAGAGCGCGTCCAGCGCCGCCTTCGACGACGGGCCCAAGAGGTCGCGCAACCCCCGCGCCCGCACATCCGCCTCCCAGTCCAACAGCGCCCGCGCCCAAAGCTCGTCTTCGAACGTATCCGGGTTGAACAACAGCAAATCTGCAAGCAACAGCGTCTGCTCGGTATCATCCGTCACCTGCGCCGCCCGCAGCCCGTGCGACACAGGGTGATCCGGGAAAGGATCCGCAAAATCCGTGATCCGCCCGTAGGCCGCCCGGATCTGCGCCCGCGGCAGGGTCTGGGCCGGCATGCCCATGGCATCCCCCAGGGCCACCCCGGCCAGCGCCCCAAGCGCCCGATCGAACCGCTCCGTCAAAACGAAATCCTCAAGCCAAAGCGGTCCGGGTCGAGGATGCTTTCCACGAACTCCAGCACGCTGCCGTCCTCGCAGCGGGTCACCCGCTGCAGCCGCAGCATCGGCGCGCCGGCCGGGCGCTCCATGATCGCTGCGTCCACCGCCTCCAGCGCCGGGATCACCCCGGCAGTTTCTTCGCCGCTGGCCGCCGCCAGGCCCTGCCCCGCCAGCGTTTCATTCAAAGAGCCGTCCTGCAGCCCCTGCTCCAGCACCGCCTCAAATCCCTCGCGCCACGGCAGCCGGCTGCGCTCCAGCGAAATGCCCTGCCCCGCCGCGCCGCAAAACCGCAGACGGTCCAGGCACAGATACTCCTGCCCCTCCCCCAGTGCCGCATCCGCCCGGACGCAGCCATCCCTGCGCAGCGACAACAGCCGCGTCGACACATCGCCGCCGCCCTCGGACAGCGCCACGGTCCAGCCCTGGCTGCTGTCGATCGTCGCCCCGTCATAGGTCACAAAGGACCCGATCCCGGTGCGGGTGGTGATCAGCCCCTGGCGCGACAGTTTCTCCAGCCCGCGCCGCACCGTGTTGCGGCTGACCGAGAACCGACGCATCAGCGCCCCTTCGCTCTCCAGCTGGTCGCCATGGCCAACCCGCCCCTCGCGGATCTCGCGCTCGATGGTCTGCGCCACCTGTTCAGATTTTGGGAGTCCGACGTGTTTCACTGGCTTGCGAGTCATAGTACCTGTTCCTACCTGTACCTTTTGATATTCGTGCTGTTCTGTCAAGAGCCCGCACACGCAGGTGCCGGAACCGCTTGCAGCACCTATAGCAAAAACAGCGCTGGAGGGGCCCCGGCGCTGTTCAATTTCCCAACTATTGTTGCAGGTTAGCAGGCCGCAGGCCTCACCGCGCCTGTGCCGCCAGAAACGCTGAAACCCGCGCCAGCCCCTGCTTCAGAACCTCCGGCCCATTGGCATAGCCGATGCGCACATAGCCCTCCATGCCCAGAACCGACCCCGGCGTGAACATCACCCCTGTCTCTTGCAACAGCGCCACACAGAACTCCCGCGAGTTCATCGGCAGATTGAATTTCAACAGCGCCGTGGTGCCGGACCGCGGCTTCACCCAGGAAATCCGCGGCTCCTGTTCCACCCACGCTTCCAGGATTGCCAGGTTGCCGCGGGTGATCCGCTGGCTGCGCGCCAGCACAGCCTCCCGGTTCTCCAGTGCCAGCGCTGCAAAGTGATCGTCGATCATCCCCACCGAGATGGTGTCGTAATCGCGGTGAATGGATACCGCCTCGATCACCTCCCTAGGCCCGGCAATCCACCCCAGCCGCAGCCCGGCCAGCGCGTACGCCTTGGACATGCCCGCAGTGGAAATCCCCTTCTCATAGAGATCCGCGATTGAGGCGGTCATCCCGTCCCCCTCCTGATCGGTGCCGCGGTAAACCTCGTCGCACAGGATCCACGCCCCGGCCTCACGGGCAATGGCGGCGATCTCCTCCAGCATCGCTTGGTCCATCAGCGCCCCGGTCGGGTTGTTGGGGTTGTTGATCGCAATCAGCCTGGTCTCCGGCGTCACCAGCGCCCGCAGCTCCTCCAGGTCGGGCAGAAACCCGTTCTCCGCGCGCAGGCGCAGCGGGTGCACATCCGCGCCGATGCTGGCCGGGATCGAGTAATGCTGCTGATAGGTTGGCACCACCGCCACCACGCGGTCGCCGCGCGCGACCAGCGCCTTATGCACCAGCATATTGGCGCCGATGGTGCCATGGGTGACGATCACATTTTCCGGGCTCTGCCCCTTGTACAGAGCCGAAATCGCATTGCGCAGCCGGTCCGAGCCCTCAATGGCGCCATAGGTCATTTTCATCGCCAACAGCTCGGACAGATCGGCGGAGTTTCTCCCCGCCAGTTGCAGCAGCTCGTCAATAGTCAGGCTCTCGACACAGGTCTCGGCGAGGTTCCATTCGCATTTGGTCTCCCACTCGTTCATCCAGATCTCGACGCCAAAGGGTTCGATATGCATGGCTCTCTCCTGTCTCTCAAGCGCTTGCGGCGCGGTAGATGGCATTGGCGATGGCAATGTCTTCCAGCCCCAAACCAATCGAGCGGAAGAACACCGGCCGCCCAGGCTCCGGCCCCTCACAGGTTCCGGCGGCCAGCCCCGCCAGATCGCCGCGGAGCTGATCCGCGCTCCAGCCGTGATCCCGCGCCGCCAGCACCATCTCACCGGCGCTTGCCGGCGTGGTCTCACGGTAGTCGCAATAAACCTGCGCCGAAGCCAGGAAGCTGGGCGCGATCTCATGCGCCTCAGCCGCATTGGTACTGATCGAGGTGACCAGCGCCCCCGGCGCCAGTGCCGCGGTGTCCAGAACCGGCGTGCCTGACGACGTGCACAACATCACCACATCCGCCTCCCGTGCTGCCTCTTCCGCACTGGCAGCAAAGACAGCCTCAGGACAAATTCCGCGCCAGGCGGCCTGCTTGTCCGCATCGGCGCCCAGCCCCGGCGAATAGACCCGCACCTCCTGCCAGCCGCGCAGGCCCTGCACATACCGCCAATGCGCCTGCGCCACGGCGCCGGAGCCGATGACAGCCACCGTCCTGGCGCCTTTCCCGGCCAGCAGCTCCACCGCCAGCGCCGTTGTGGCCGCCGTCCGCTCGGTGGTCAGCCGCCCGGCATCGCACAGCATCAGCGGCTGCCCTGTCTCCATCGACATCAGCACCGTCCAGGCGGTGATCACCGGCCCGCCCTCGCGTACCAGATAGGGTGAGAGCTTCGCACCAAACGAACCGCCCCCGGCCCCCAGATAAGTGATGAAATCCCCCTGCCCTTCGGGAAACAGCGTCAAGGTCTGCGCCGGCTGCACCGCCTCGCCGCGGCCCAGGCCGGCAAACAGCGCCCGCATTTCCTGCAGCACATCGACCTGCGGCAGCAGCCGCGCCACGGCCGCGCCGTCCAAAACAATCGGGGGAGTCGTCATTGGCAAATTCCTTCTTTGCCCGAAGGGTAGCGGCCCCCCTGCCCCGCCACCATCATCCCCAAGGATGATGCACGCCACCCCGCCGCGTGTTATGGCAGGCAGACCGGGAGGATAACGTGGAATTTCAAGGCACTGACATTGCGGCTGCAAACAGCGCGCTGGCCCGCGTCATCAATGGCAGCGGCGGCGCGGCAGAGCTGATTGCCGCCGCCCGCCCGCTGCTGCCCTTCACCGCCGCGTTCTGCGTGGTGAACCGCCCCGGCCAGCGCCCGCATTACCTGGCGGACACCTACCCGCAAGGCGCCGCCAAGGACGCGGTGCAGCTCTATGTGCGCAGCACCTATCTCCTGAACCCGGTCTGCAACGCGCTGCTCGACGGGCTGCAGCCGGGCCTCTACCGGATGGCGGACCTGGCGCCCGACAACTGGAACCCGGCGCCCGGGACGCCCGGCATCCTGGTCGAAAACGGCGAGGAGATCGGCTACCGCACCCCCGGCTGGCCTGCGGGCCTGGTAGAGCTCACACTGCTGGCGGAACTGCCCGAAGGCGCCATGGGCGAGATCAGCTTTGCCCGCCCCGCGTCCCAAGGCGGCTTCCCGGACAGCCTGCTGGACCGCCTGCGCCCCTTCCTGCCGCTGTTTGGGGCAGCTTTCACCCGGCTCTGGTCCCGTGAGTCGGTCACCCCGAACTCCGAGGCCCCGGACCGCACGCTGAAGGACTTCGCCCGCGCCACCCTCTCCCCGCGCGAGGCAGAGGTGGTGCAGATGATCCTCAAGGGCCACTCCAGCCTGTCGATCAGCCTGACCTTGGGCATCGCCCTGCCCACCGTCAAAACCCACCGCAAGAACGCCTATGCCAAACTGGGCATCAGCACCCAGCAGCAGCTGTTCAACGCCTTCCTGGAATGGCAGAAGGCCCCCGGCTGACCCCTCCGCCCTGCCAAACCGGGCTCAGCGCCGGACGGTCACAACCGCCGTCATATGCGGATGATAGGCGCAAAGGTACTCAAACCGCCCTTCCCGCTCAAACACCACCCCGGCCTGCGCGCCCTTGACGATCTCTCCGGTGTCCCAGCCACCGTCCCGGCCCGTCGCCGTATGCGGGGCCGAGTCCCTGTTTTCCCAGACCACCCGGTCCCCCGGCCGGATCACCAGCTCCGCCGGCTCAAACTTGAACCGCCGGATGGCCACGGAATGCTCCGCGCCCGCAGCCCGCCCCTGCCCGGCCGGCAGCATAGCTGCGGCCGTCAGGGACAGGCCAAACCCCCGCCGGTTCAGCCGCATTGCAGCGCCGCCACCATGTTCTCCGCATGTTTTTCATGCGCCTGGAACGTCACCAGCCCCTCGCCCAGCAGGTCCTTGAGCTGCGGCACGGTCGCCCAGGGGATAAAGCTCTCTTCCAGCGTCTTGTTGACCAGCTGGTGATAGGCCAGCTCGTTGGCGGCATAGGCGCAGTCGAAATCCTTGCCCGACAGCCCGGCCAGCTCTGCCCGCTTCTCCGCGGCACCCGAGACCAGGGCCCGCGACAGGTCGTTGTCCTGGGGCGTCACGTTCAGCTCCGCCACCAGCCCGCCCGCGGCCTCGTTCACGGCCCTATGGTCGCGCAGCATGACGGTGGCAAACTCCCGCACCTCCGGGCTTTCGGACACCGCCAGCGCCAGATGCGCGTAGCGGATATCAATCGCCCCGGCAGTATAGGCCGTATGCGCAATCTCCAGATCATTCATCTTGTCGCTGGCGCCAGCAGCCGTTGCAGCCGCGCAGGCCAGTCCACAGGCCGCCGCCAAAGCGGTCATTTTCAGGTGTTCCACAGCTCTCTCCCTTTCACTCAATCAGGTGCAAAGCCTCGTCAGCCGATTCTTTACACCCTTTGTTAATTACTTAAATTACAAAGTTGCGTCAAACCGGCGGCCGCATTAGATGTTGGCCACTCACAGGAAAGTGTCCCGGATGCTTGGAACCAGCCAGTCTGCCATTCTGAAAACCCTGCTCTACCAGCCCGAAGGCGCCAATATCGACGCCCTGTCGCAAAGCCTGGAGATCTCCCGCAACGCCACCTACCAGCATGTCAAATCGCTGGAGCGCGACGGGCTGATCACCAGCCACCGGGTGGAAAAGACCAAGGGAAGGCCCGGCCAGACTTACCGGCTGACCCGCAAGGGCCAGGCCACCTTCAAACAATCCTATTCGCTGATCGCCACGCTGCTGGTGGGTGCCGTCAAGGACCGGCTGGGCACGGAGGAAACCAAGGCCCTGCTGCAGGATCTGGGCCGCTCCCTTGCCGCGGGCCTGCAGGCGGATCTGGCGGGCCTGTCCGGCGAAGACAAGATACGCGAAATCAGCGCCGCCCTGGCCAGCCTCGGCTATGAAGCCTCGCTGGAGGACGCCGAACCCGGCAGCCTCCCCGTTATTGCCGCCCATAATTGCGTCTTTCACGATGTGGCAGAGGAACACCCGGAAGTCTGCGAACTGGACCTCACCCTGCTGCGCGGGCTCTCCGGCTGCCAGGTTGAGCATCGCGAATGCATCGTCAGGGGCGGCCAGCGCTGCCGGTTTGCCTTCCGCAAGGACTGAACAGGCCATGGCCCAGCGGGCCGGCCAGCGCAGCGGCTGGACTTTAGACCAAAGGGAGCCTCTGAATCAGGCTCTAACTTGAGGTTTCTGCCCCAGCCCAGGTCATGATCCGCCTGATTTCATCCATCAGGCAGGCCTGGAACTCCCGGTCGATCATCGACGCCCGGCTGCCCAGCGGCTCAAACACCGCAAACCGGTAGGCCGGCAGGTCCGGCACGATACGCGCCCGCCCGCCGTGGCGCTGCTGCCAGTAATGCGCGGTAAAGGCATCAATCACCGGCAGCCCGCCGCAATGCTGCGCCAGCGTCAGCGCCGCCAAAGAGGTCTCCGCCGTCATCGGAGCTCCCGCATTAGACCCTATGTTGCGCAGCGCCAGCTCATCCGCCACCTGCCCCAGCAGACCGATCAGCGGCACGCCCCGCAGTTCCCGCAGCGGCAAAGGCCCGGCGTCAGCGGCCAGCCCATGCCCCTCCGGCACAAACACCATATGCGGCACCGCGCCCTCAAACAGCAAATGCATCCCCGTCGGCATATGCAGCACATTGGCAAAGCCGGTTTTCAGCGTCCCCGAGCGGGCAAAATCCAGCACCCATTTCGAGGATTTCACCTGCCACGACACCTTGATCTGCTTCTCCCGCACCCCCAGCCGCTCCAGCGCCCGGGGCACGATCTCCAGCGAGGCGGCAGTGATGGTGGCAATCGACAGCGTGCCGCGCTCCTTGCGGGCAATCTGCGCCGCTGCCTCCTCAAGGTTGGACAGCACCAGATAGTTGCGCTCCACCTCCTCCAGAAACGCCTCCGCCTCCGGCGTCGGATGCACGCCCTTGCTCTTGCGCTGAAACAGCGGCACCCCGAACTGCCGCTCCAGATCGCCCAGGATCCGGCTGACGCTCGGCTGCGACAGGTTCAGCCGCCGCCCGGCGGCAGAGACAGAGCCGGTGGACATCACCGCGCGGAACACTTCGAGCTGCTTCTGACTGAACATGATATTCACTTTACGAATATCATGGCAAAAACATAGTATTTTTCCAAATCCCTCTGGCCCGCTACCGTCCCTGCGCCGCAACCGCAGAGGACCCAGATGCCCCCAAACGTCATCCTGATCATGACCGACCAGCAGCGCGCCGACAGCCTTGGCTGCACCGGCAACCCGGTTGTGCAGACCCCGCAGCTCGACGCCCTCGCCGCCCGCGGCGCCCTGTTCCGCAATCATTTCACCCCGCATCAGATCTGCTCGCCCAGCCGTTCCACCCTGTTCTCCGGCCTGTTCGCCCGCCACCACGGCCTCACCCGCAACGGCGTCGCCCTGCCCCAGGACCTGCCGCTGATCACCCACAACCTCAAGGCCGCCGGCTACCGCACCCACGGCGCGGGCAAGTTCCACTTCCAGCCCATCCTCGCAGGCGCCGAACACGCAATGCCCGACAGCAACGCCTTCTGGGACCTGCCGCAAAGCGCGGGCTGGACCGGCCCCTTCTACGGCTTTGACACAGTGGACATCCTGATCGGCAAATCCGTCAGCGCCACCGAAGGCGGCCACTACGCCAACTGGCTGCGCCAAACCGCGCCCGAGGCCGCCGCGCTCTACCTCCCCGAAAACGCGCTGGAACAGCCGCCCGGCGACATGGACGAGGTCTGGAAATCCGCCATCCCGGCAGAGCTCCACTACAACACTTGGATCACCAATCAGGCCTGCCATTTTCTGCAGGACCAAAACGGCGACGCGCCCTTCTTCCTCTTCGTCTCCTACCCCGACCCGCACCACCCGTTCGCGCCGCCCGCGCCCTGGTGCGACATGTACGATCCCGCCGAGGTCCCTGCCCCGGCTTTGGTCCCCGACGAACTCTCCGCCATGCCCTCCTACATCCTGGAGGGTGACCGCGAGGAAGCCGCCAGCAGCTATGTCGACTTCCTGCGCAACCCCGGCCCCCCGCGCGAGCAGGGCTTCATGCAGACCACCAAACGCTTCTCCGACGCCTCTCTGCGCCAGGCCATCGCCCATACCTACGGCATGGTCTCGATGATCGACGATTGCATCACCCGCATCCTCGCCCAGCTCGACGCCCGGGGGCTGACGGACAACACCCTGATCATTTTCACCTCCGACCATGGCGAACTGCTGGGCGACCACGGGCTGATCCGCAAGGGCCCCTCCCCCTACCGCCCGCTGCTGCATGTGCCGCTGATCATCGCAGGCCCCGGCGTCACTCCCGGCGAGCGCCAGGGCATCACCAGCCACCTCGACCTGCGCGCCACCCTGCAGGACCACCTCGCCCTGCCCGCCCAGCACACCGACGGCACATCCTTCCAGCCCATGCTGCCCGCGCCCGAAACACCGGGCCGCGAGACCTTCTATGCCGAGTATCACCCGCGCACCCGCATGGACACCTACAACCAGACCCTGCTCAGCGCGGACTGGCGTTTCACCCTCTACCCGCAGAACCCGGAGTGGGGTGAGATGTTCCACCTCGCCTCTGACCCCGGCGAACATGTAAATCTTTACTTTCATCCGAACTATACCCAACAAAAACAACAGTTTACCGAGCAAATCACCCGCGAATTCCCGCCCGCCCCCCAGGCCGGCGGCCCATCGCTTGCGACCTACTGATGCGCGCAGGCCAAGATCACTCCAGGGAGACCGACATGACCCATCCCAACATCCACCCCGCGGCCAAAATGCACGCCGCCGAAGTGCAGAGCGGCAAGCTCAGCCGCCGCGAATTCCTGTCCCGCGCCACCGCCCTTGGCGTCAGTGCCACCGCGGCTTACGGGCTGATCGGCGCCGCCGCCCCGGCCCGCGCCGAAGCCACGCCCCAGCAGGGCGGCACCCTGCGCATCCAGATGGACGTCAAAGGCCTGAAAGAGCCCCGCGTCTACGACTGGTCGCAGATCGGCAATATCACCCGCGGCACTTTTGAGTACCTGGTCGAGTACAACAACGACGGCTCCTTCCGCGGCATGCTGCTGGAAAGCTGGGAGGTGAACGACAGCGCCACCGAATACACCCTGCACGTCCGCCCCGGCGTCACCTGGCACAACGGCGATCCCTTTACCGCCGCCGATGTCGCCCGCAATATCGAAGGCTGGTGCGACAAATCCGTCGAGGGCAACTCCATGGCCGCCCGCATGGCCACGCTGGTCGACAAGGACAGCGGCAAGGCCCTTCCCGGCGCCATCACTGTGGTCGACGGCCTCACGGTGAAACTCACCCTGCCCCGCCCCGACATCTCACTGATCCCGGCGATGGCCGACTATCCGGCGCAGATCATCCACGCCAATTTCGACACCGCCGACCTCTTGAACAACATCGGCACCGGCCCTTATGTGATTGCCGAACATCAGGTCGGGGTGAACTGCATCCTGGAACGCAAGGCCGATTTCACCTGGTGGGGCACCGAGGTCTACGGCGGCCCCTACCTCGACCGCATTGAATATCTCGACTTCGGCACCGACCCCTCCTCCTGGCTGGCGGCACTGGAATCCGAGGAAGTCGACATGCTGCATGAATCCGTCGGCGAATACATCTCCATCCTCGACGATCTCGGCCTGGAGAAATCCGAGGTGGTGACCGCCTCCACCCTGGTGATCCGCCCCAACCAGCAGGCCGAGGTGAACGGCGTCAAACCCTATGCAGACGTCCGCGTCCGCAAGGCCCTGGCATTGGCCGTCGACAACAAGGTCTGCCTGGAACTGGGCTACAACAACCTCGGGGCGCCTGCCGAAAACCACCACGTCTCCCCGGTGCATCCGGCCTACGCCGAACTGCCGCCGCTGGAGGTGAACCCCGAGAAGGCCAAGGCGCTGATGGACGAGGCCGGCATGGGAGATTTCGAGCATGAGCTGATCTCGATCGACGACGACTGGCGCCGCAACACTTGCGACGCGGTGGCCGCCCAGCTGCGCGATGCAGGCATCAAGGTGAAGCGCACGGTGCTGCCTGGCTCGACCTTCTGGAACGACTGGACCAAATACCCGTTCTCGGCCACCAACTGGAACCACCGGGCGCTGGCGGTGCAGATCCTGAACGTCGCCTACCGCTCCGGCGAAGCATGGAACGAATTCGGCTGGGACAACCCGGAATTCGACGCCTTGCTGGACGAGGCCCTGTCGATTGCAGACGCAGACAAGCGCCGGGATGTCATGGCCAAAATCCAAAAGCTGATCCAGGACGAGGGCGTTGCCATTCAGCCTTATTGGCGTGCGCTCTACCGCCACCACCGCCCGGGACTGGCCGGGTGCGGCCAGCATCTCTCCTTTGACCACCATCACTACAAGATGGGCTGGGTCTGAGCCTCTTTCTTTGGGCTGGTCATACCAGGCTGGCCCAAGGACCCCGGATCGTGCTCCGAACCCCGGGAATGCCGGGGCGGGGGCCTTGGGCCAGAGCTTTTCCCACGTTCTGACTGGCCTTCAGATACACCGGCATCTCAGCTTTCCTAGGTCTGCCCCGCGCCTGTTGCGTTGCCACCGTGCGCACCGCTTGCCACTTGTTAAGCCCGGCGTGCTACTGTGTGCTGATGCAAAATCCTCAGCCCGCAGGCCCTGTTCACAGCCGCACCCAGCCAAAGTTCACAGCTGTGAACTCCTCACGCCGCTGCCCGGCGGGAGAGGGCAACCACCATCGGCCCGCTGGAGAACACCCCGGCCAAGGCCTTGGTGCTGAGGCTGCGCAGATAGGCGCTGGGAGATCGGATATCGCCAAACCGCTCCAGCATCGCCGCCACCACAACCGAGGCTTCGGCCGCCCCCATGGCGCGCTTAGCCTCCTCCCAGACCGTGGCGGAAATCCCCATCATCGGCCGCACCGTGTCGGCGGCCCTGACCAGATCATGCCATTGGGTGATCGCTTCTCCGGTATAGGTCCTGATTTCCCCGCAGGCCTCGAGGATCACTCGCAACGGAAGTTTTGGAGCGGATACTGCAGAAGGTTTGGAAGAGGGTTCTTCCGAAGCGGGCAGGGCATTCGTTGCAAAAAGGGTTTCCGCTTGGCGATCCGTTTCCGGCACTTGCGTCTGTTCAAATTCATAAAGTCTTTTTTTGAACTCTGATAGTGCTGCTCAATTTGGCCGTCACAGGTGCTCATTTTCCTGGTTTTCAGAAGGCCGGAAACCTCTGCCAGCTTGACTTTAAGAGCCGCCTGGACCGCCTCAATCTCTGCAACGCCAAGCTTCCGCCGCAACTGCCGGGCGGTCAAAAGAGCAAAGTCATGAAATTGATCCCACACCCCCAGCTCCGGCATTTCCGCCGCACCGAACAGGGCAAGATTCGCCAGATCCCGCCGCATCAGGCTGACGGTTTCCCGCAGCTCCCTGAGCCGCTCCTGCATGTCCCGCTCTGCCTCGGCCGCATCGCAAAACTCCGCAAACCGCAGCGCAAGAGGGGAGAGATCAAAGCCAAACGCCACCCGATCACCCTGGTACCGGCGCACGTAGCGTTTACCGTTGGGGCTGTCGCGCCGGGCCAGAATGCCGGCCTGCACCAGCTTGGCCACATGACGCCGCATGGTGGAGCAGGGCATGCCGTTCAGCCGCTCGCAGATGGTCTGGTTGGAGGGGTGGATCACCAGATCCTTCTGCGACGGCTCCAGCATTTTGCCGGGCAGGAAGCTCAGCAGCGCTTGCAGCACGCTCATGTCCCGGTCATTCAGGCCATAGCGTTTGCGGGCCGTGGCCAGTTCGCGCAGCACGTCCCATTTGTTCACTGTTGCGGGCGCAATGCCCCGTTCGGTGGCGGCCTGCTGGTGCAGCAGGACAGAATCCACCGTTCGCCCGAAAGGCGTAATCGGCATGTATCCCATGTCATCATCACGAAAGACAAAAAAAGAGCGGCCCGCGAATCGCTTTGGACTTGCGGTTAAGGGCTCCGGCCACTAACTTGAGAGTGCTAGAAACAAGTAGGTCTCGTGGAGCTCCGGCTTTGCGGGGCCTTCTTTTTAGTCTGCTCTGTGCCTCCTTAAGTTATTGTTTTCATTTAACCTTCCACCCGTTCTTGCCAGCGGGCGTGAAGCTCTTCGATCAGGGTCTGGGCTTCGGCCTCGAACCAGTCGGCAAACTCGCCGCCGGGAAGCTCCAGGTTCAAACCCTTGGCTGAACGGCGCAAAGTGGCGCCGCGTTTGCCGCCGATGGTCAGTTTCTGCGCCCCTTGCAGTGCCTTTTTGGCCGGTTTGGCGGGTTGTGAAGACGGGGCGGGGACGGCGGCCTTGAACACCGCTTCAAAGGCCAGCAGCGAGGGATCCGCGGGGGCGGCATCGGCGCCTTCGGTCACCGCTTCCAGGGCGAAATTGCTGTATTCGGTATTGGCAATCTCCACCAGCCTGCCGCGGTCGATGCCGGTTTCCTCGATGGCCCTGGCAAGCGTGTCCCAGCGCGGGCGGCCGATGCCCTGGGCGGGGCCGATGGCGCGAGCTAGCCCGGGGCCGATGGCCTCGGCAATGGCGATGGCCATGGAGACCGAGGATTTGGTGACGGTCAGCACCTCGGCCACCTGCGACTGGTTGCCAAAGCCGTTCTCGACCAGCTCCTGGGCAAACAGGGCCTTCTCGATGAAGGTGAGGTCGCGCCGGGCCATGTTCTCGGAGATCTGGGCGCGCACCGCGGCGTCATCGTCGAGATTGGCAACCAGGGCGCGGACCTTGGCGACCTTGCCGGAGGAGCGGATCGCCTCCAGCCGTCGGCGGCCGTAGACCAGCAGGTAGCGGTCGGGCTCGACAGGGTGGCGGCGCACCAGGATCGGCACGGTCTGGCCGTTGGTTTCGATCGCGTCGCGCAGGTCGATGATGTCTTCGGGGTCGAGCCGGTCGGTGAGCCGGTCATCCTGGATCTGATGCGGCTCAAGCTCCCAGACCCGGTGCGAATCCACCGCGTCACGGGCCGAGCGCAGGGCGCGGTTGCTGGCCATCATCGACGAGGCCGGGGCCGCGGAGGCCATCGGCGCGCCGGCCGCGGCCAGGCTGTCGAGCATCGAGAGACGGGATTTCTTGCTGGTCATGTGCGCCCCCAGGTTTCCTGAATGAGCTGGCTGATTTCGTCGTTGACCGCGTTCAGGCTTTCAACCGCGCGGTCATAGGTCGAGCGGGTGAAGGCACTGCGCTCGACCTCGTAGAGTGTCTGTTTTGTGAGGCCGGCGTCGGAGATTGCAGTGGATTTCAGCATCGGCGCGTTCAGCACCTTGTCGCCGTACATGGTGCGCAGGAAGGCGACGATCCGGTTCTGCGGCGCATCCGAGGGTTCGTAGCGGGTCAGCAGGTAGCGCATCCAGTCGTGGCTCATATCGGCGCCGGATTCCGCGATCACGTCCATCAGGTCGGCGGTCATGCGCAGGAATTGCGACATCGACATCACGTCGAGCATCTCAGGATGGATGGTGACCAGCACGCCGGTGGCGGCGGAAAGTGCGGACATGGTGAGGAAGCCAAGCTGCGGCGGACAGTCGATGACCACCACGTCATAGTCGGAATCCACCTGTGTTAGAGCCTCTTTCACCCGGAAAAAGAACAGCCCGGCGCTGCCCTGGGCAAGGGCGCGGGGGGTGTCGTGCTCGAACTCCATCAGTTCGAGGTTGCCGGGGATCAGGTCGAGGTTCGGGATATAGGTCTTGCGGATCACCGACTGGATCGGCGCCGGGTCCTCGTAACGGATGGCGTCATAGAGCGTGCCGCCGTCCTGCAGGTCAAACTCCGGCTGCACCCCGTGCAGCGCGGTCAGCGAGGCCTGCGGATCGAGGTCGATGGCCAGCACCCGGTAACCCTTCAGCGCAAGGCGCTGTGCGAGGTGGGCGGAGGAGGTGGTCTTGCCCGAGCCGCCCTTGAAATTCATCACCCCGATGACCTGCATTTTGTCACCGTCACGGCGGCCGGGCAGGTAGTCGCCGGGCTTGCGGGCGGTCTTTTCCAGCAGTTCGCGCAGTTCCTGGATGTCGTCGGCGGTGTACTGGCGGCGGTTGCCGGGGGTCAGCTCGGGCGAGGGGCCCTTGCCGTCCAGATGCAGCTTGCGCAGGTAGGAATCATTCACGCCGAGCAGGGCCGCGGCCTCGCCGGAGGTGAATTTCCGCATGGTTTTCGAAGCGTTGGGCGGAAACAGGCTCTCGCGCTGCGCGTGCAGCTGCGCAGCAATCCATTCGGAATGCTGGCGGATTACCGCGTTGAGGTCCTCGGGAGTGTGTGTAGTATCCATCTGCTCGCTGCCCGTATGTAACTCCGTGGGTCTGCGCAGTTCGTATTGCTGCAGCGTGTTCACGGAAATTGGCGTTTACCGCCTCTTTTTCGTGACTATTGGCGAAACAGGCGGATTCGTGCAAGTGTTTTCTACAGTTGGCCGGTCAGCGGCCGCCGGCGGCGGATCTGAGCGCGCCACCGTGGCCTGAGGGCAATATGCCCTTGTTAGGGTCTGATTTCATCCGGAATTTTGCGAAACAGGGCCAGGTGTCAGCCGCGGGCGCGCAGTTGCTTGCGGAAGTCGCGCGGCGGTACCGCGTAGATGCCGGAGAAGGCGCGGGAGAAATGGGCGAGGTCTGAAAACCCGGTTTCCATCGCGATCTGCGTGAGCGACAGGCTGGTGTTGACCAGCTGCCAGCGGGCCTGCTCCATCTGCAGGGCGCGGCGGAAGCGGGCGGGGCTGTGGCCGGTTTCCGTCTGGAACACGCGGGAAAGCTGCGAGGGGCTGACGCCGAGGCTATCCGCGATCTCGCCGGTGGTGAGGGGCTGGCTGAGGTCCTCGCGCATCAGCTGGATTGCCATGCGGATGCGGCGGTCGGCGTGGCTGTCGAATTTGCTGAGCGGGGTGATGGCCATGTCGGTGGCCTGGCGGTGGCGGTCGACGCTCATCTCGACCAGACCCTTGAGCGCGCGCTGGCGGCCCAGTTTCGGGGTGAGCAGGGAGATTGCCAGGTCGATGGAGGCGGTGCCGCCGGGGCAGGTGATGACGCGGCCGTCGCGGACGTGGATGTCGCGGCTGGTGATCTGCACGTCCGGGTAGCGGGACAGGAAATCGCGGCGGTGGCGGTGGTGGACCACGGCCTTGCGGCCCTTGAGCAGCCCGGCCTGGCCGAGGATGAAACTGCCGGTGCACAGGCCGATGACGGTGCCGCCGCGGGCGTGGAAGGCGCGGATGTAGTCGAGGGTCTGCTGCGGCACGTCGTCGATGGTGGGCATCAGCGCGCCGATGGCGATCAGGTAGTCTGGGTCCTGCATGTCCGCAAATGCCGTGTCCGGGGTCACGTCGATGCCGGCACTGGCGCGGACGGGTGTGCGGTCGGGGCCGCAGATCTGCCAGCTGCAATAAATCTGCCGGTTGCGGTTATTGTCGTCGGCGGCGTGGCGCAGGGTGTCGACAAAGGCGCTGAGCGCCAGCACCGAAAAGGTCGGCGTCATGGTGAGCGCAAAGGTCACCTCGGGCTTGCGGGGGATGGTCATACGCAGTTTTTACAAGTAAATGAATATATCATTCAAGTTTTACCCGCCGGAATCTGGAATTTCCTGTTGCAACAGGATCTGACAGCGAAGGCGGTTTTATGGAACTTGAGCGGGAAATCGAACTTCTCGGCGTGCATGCGGAAGGCGAGGTCGGGCGGGTGATCGTCTCTGGCGCGCCGGAGATCCCTGGGGCCTCGCTGGTGGAGAAGATGGGGTTCATCAACACCACCGACGACAGCCTGCTGAAGCAGTGCCTCTATGAGCCGCGCGGAGCGGCGCAGATGACGATCAACCTGCTGCAGCGTTCGTGCCGGGCGGAGGCGGAATTCGGCTTTATCCCGCTGCAGGCGGACGGGGCGCATGCGATGTCCGGCTCCAACACCATGTGCGTGGTGACAGCTCTGTTGGAAAGCGGGCTGGTGCAGGCGGAAGGGCCGGAGGCGGTGGTGCCGCTGGACACGCCTGCGGGGCTGATCAAGGCAACCGCGTACTGGGACGGCAAGAAGGTGGAGCGGGTGCAGATCGCGATGCCGGTGAGCTTTGCCGAGCATTTCGACCATCCGCTGGAAGTGGAGGGCCTGGGCACCATCAAGACCGATGTGGCTTTTGGCGGCTGCTATTTTGCGCTGATCAAGGCCGAAGAGCTGGGGTTTGCGATTGCCCCGGACGAGGCGCGGGACCTGGTGGAGCTGGGCGCGCGCATTCAGGCTGCCGCTGCCGAGCAGATCAAAGTGCAGCATCCGGAGGTCGATGCCTTCAACCGGGTGGAATACCCGATGTTCATCGCGGGGCAGGGGGCCTCGATCCGCAATGCGACGATCATTCACCCGGGCCGCATCGACCGGTCGCCCTGCGGCACGGGAACCTCCGCACGGCTGGCGGTGATGCTGGCGCGGGGCGAGATCAGCCTGGCGGATACGGTGTCGTCGCGCTCGATCATCGGCGGCGAATTCACCGCGAGGATCACCGGGACAACCACCTGCGGCGGACGGGAGGCAATCCAGCCGCAGGTCGCCGGGCGGGCCTGGATCTATGGCCGCCATGTGCTGGGGGTGCATCCCTCTGATCCGTTCCCGCTGGGCTACACGCTTTCCGATACCTGGGGCACAGCGGCGCCCCGCTGACCCCCTGCGCCCCGGCTGCCGCCGCCGGTGCAGCTGCCCGGGGCTTACCCCTTTTTCCGGCACTCACTTGGGAGGATATGCAATGAAGCTTTTTACCGGACTGAAACTGGGTGCTGCGGCGCTGGCGCTGATGACGGCCGCCAGCGCGGCGGCGGCCGATGTGAAACTGCGCCTGGCAGGCCAGCACCCGGTCGACCACAACGCCACCAAGGTGCTGAAGGAAACCATCGCTGAAATCGAAGGCGCCGGAGTGGGCGTTGAGATCAAACTGTTCCCGGCCGGCCAGCTGGGCAATGGCGAGGTGGTGTTTGATGACGTTGCCGCAGGGGTGATCGATATTGGCCATACCTTCATTTACAGCCACAAGGACCCGGTGCTGGAAATCAACTCGCTGCCTTATCTGGTCAGCAACTACGAAGAGATGGAAAAGGTCTATTCGGCAGGCTCTGCCTTTTATGGCATCTATGACGAGCATATCGCGGCGCAGGGCATGAAACTGCTGGGCGTCTTTGCCGAAGGGTTTATCGGCGTCGGCTCGACCAAGGCGCCGGCCGATGCGGGCGGCACCGGGGACAAGGAATTGAACATCCGGGTGTGGAGCGCTGACGTGGGCCGGCTGACGGCGCAGGCGATCGGTTTCAAGACCACCACGATGAACTGGGGCGATGTGGTTCCGGCGATCCAGCAAGGGGTGATCGAGGGTGTGATCGGCGGCACCGCCGAGTCGAACTACACCGTGTTCGGCGACAGCGTGAAATATTTCACCCCCTATAACGCCTTTGTCGAAAACACCGCGTTTTACATCAATCAGAACACCTGGGACGGCTTGAGCGCCGATCAGCAGCAGGTGATTGCGGAGGCTTTTGCCAAAGCCTCGGCCAAGTCGTTTGCGCTGAGCAAGAGCGTTGATGCCGAATACATCGGGCGGCTGGGTGAGAAGAACATCGAAGTGGTGGGCATTTCCGACGCCGAGCGCGCGGCGCTGGCGGCGCATGTGCGCGGGACCGTCTGGCCGGTGCTGGAGGACAAGCTGGGCAAGGCGCTGCTCGACTCGATCAAGGCCGACCTGAACTGATGATGTGCCGGGGCGGGCTTGGGCCTGCCCCGGTTCCCTAGGGGAGGGGGAGCCCATGGACCTGCTGGTCAAACTGGAGCGCGCCATCGTGTTCACCTGCAGCCTGTTTCTGGCCTCGGTGTTCCTGGTGGTGGTGCTGATGCGCTATGTCTTTGAAAGTGATCTGTTTGCCTATGAGGAATGGGCGCTGATCGTGGCCTTTCTGTTGTATTTTGCAGGGGGCGCGCTGGCTTCGAAAACCGACAGCCACATCAAGGCCGATATCATTCTGGAAATGATCCGCACGCCGCGCGGGCGGCAGGTCTATTCCGGTGTGATCCAGCTGCTGGAGGCGCTGATCCTGGCCGGGCTGACCTATTTCGCGGTGCGCATGTTCCTGAACGAATTTGCCCGCTGGCCGAACATCCCCGCCACCACCGTTTACAAGATCCCGCTGGCAGTGCCGCGGTTCTTCATTGCCGCGGGATTTGTGCTGATGACCCTGCATGCGCTGCTGAACGGGCTGCAGACCCTGCGCGGTGCCCGTGCGGCCAGCCCGGAGGCTGCATCATGACCCTGGCTATCGTTTTCATCCTGCTGTGCCTGCTGCTGGTGATCGGGCTGCCGGTGCCCTTTGCCTTTGGCGCGGTGCTTTTGTACCTCGGCTGGGCGGCCGAGACCGATATCGCCAATTTCCTGTCCTCAGGCCATTGGCGGATGAACAATATCGTGCTCTTGGCAATCCCGCTGTTCATCCTGTCCGGCGCGATCATGAACCGGGGCAAGCTGGCGGAGCCGCTGGTCGACATGGCCTCGCTGTTCCTGGGGCGCTTCCGCGGCGGGCTGTCGGCGGCGGCGGTGCTGGCGAGCGCCATCTTCGGCTCGATCTCCGGGTCGGCGGCGGCGACGCTGACCTGTATTGGCGGGGTGATGCTGCCGCGGCTGGAGCGGCACAACTACCCCAAGGGGTTCTCGGCAGCGCTGATCGCCAATGCGGCGCCGCTGGGGCTGCTGATCCCGCCCAGTTCGATTCAGATCATCTATGCCTGGGTGACGCGGCAGTCGGTGCTGAAGTGTTTTCTGGCCACCGTGGTGCCGGGGATCATTCTGATCACCCTGCTGTGCCTGGTGAACTGGGTGCTGATGCGGACCCGCAAGGAGATCGTGCTGGAGGAGGCGCCGCAGTCGATGCTGGCCGAGACCCGCCGCCGCACCGCCTTTGCCACCCCGGCGCTTTTGATGCCGGTGATCATCCTGGGCGGCATCTATGGCGGGGTGATGACCCCGACCGAGGCGGCGGCGATTGCGGTGTTTTATGCGCTGCCGGTGGGGTTCTGGGTCTACCGCGGCCTCAACTGGCAGACCTTCAAGGAGGCGGTGATCGAAAGCGGCATCACCACCGGTGCGGTGATGGTGATGTTCTTCATGGTGATGATCGTGAGCCGCCTGCTGGTGTTCGAGGATATCCCGGCGCTGGCGCAGGAATTCATCTATTCGGTGTCGGAGAACCCCATCGTGATCCTGTTGATGATCAACATCGTGCTGGTGGCAATCGGGATGCTGATGGACGACGTCTCGGGCGTGCTTTTGTCGGCGCCGCTGCTGCTGCCGGTGGTGCAGGATCTGGGCGTCGATCCGGTGCAGTTTGCTGCCATCATCGGGGTCAATCTGGGCATGGGGAATATCACGCCGCCGACCGCGCCGCTGCTCTATCTGGGCGCGCGGGTGGGGCAGACATCCGTGCAGTCGATGCTGAAGCCGACGCTGCTGATGATCGCCTTTGCCTGGATCCCGACGCTGATCCTGACAACCTATATCCCCGGCGTGGCGCTGGCGCTGCCGGAATATATTCTCGGATACTAAGGACTTGGACATGACGTTCACGCAAGACATTGCCGCCCGGCTGGAAAGCCTGAAGGCGGAAGGGCTGTATAAAACCGAAGCGCCGATTGCCTCGCCGCAGCAGGGGGAGGTGGTGCTGGAGGATGGCAGCCGCAGCATCAACCTGTGTGCCAACAACTACCTTGGGCTGTCGAACCACCCGGCGCTGGTGGCGGCGGCGCGGGGCGCGCTGGAGCAGTACGGGTTCGGCATGTCCTCGGTGCGGTTCATCTGCGGCACGCAGGTCCCGCACAAGGCGCTGGAGGCGCGGCTGAGCGGGTTTCTGGGGATGCAGGACACGATCCTGTTCCCAAGCTGCTTTGATGCCAATGCCGGGCTGTTCGAGACGCTGCTGGGGCCGGAGGATGCGATCATCTCGGATGCGCTGAACCATGCCTCGATCATCGACGGGGTTCGCTTAAGCAAGGCGCGGCGGTTCCGCTATGCGAATTCGGACATGGGCGAATTGGAGCGCTGTTTGCAGGAGGCGCAAGGCGCGCGCTACCGGCTGATTGCCACCGACGGGGTGTTCTCGATGGATGGCTATATCGCCAGGCTGCCCGAGATTTGCGGCTTGGCCGAGAAATACGATGCCATGGTGATGGTGGACGACAGCCACGCGGTGGGATTTCTGGGCGACCACGGGCGCGGCACGCCGGAGCTGTGCGGGGTGGAGGGCCGGGTGGATATTCTGACCGGCACCCTGGGCAAGGCCCTGGGCGGCGCCTCCGGCGGCTATGTGGCGGCAAGTGCCGAGGTGGTGGACTGGCTGCGGCAGCGCTCGCGGCCCTATCTGTTCTCCAATACTCTGGCGCCGGTGATTGCGCAGACCAGCCTGCGGGTGCTGGACCTCCTGAAGGAGGAGCCGGAGCTGCGGGCGCGGCTGCGGCGCAACGCGGAGCATTTCCGCCGGGAGATGATGGCGCTGGGGTTTGAGCTGCTGCCCGGGGAGCATCCGGTCATTCCGCTGATGCTGCGCGATCCGCAGCTGGCGCAGGATTTTGCCGCGCGGCTGCGGCAGCTGGGGGTTTATGTGGCGGCGTTCTCTTTCCCGGTGGTGCCCAAGGATCAGGACCGGATCCGCACCCAGATGTCGGCGGCGCATTCGATTGAGGATCTGGACCGCGCCATTGCCGCCTTTGCCCAGGCGGGGCGCGAGCTGGGCGTGATTTCCTGAAGGAGGGAGAGAGATGTTTTCACTGAAAGGGCAGACAGCGATTGTCACCGGCGGCGCCAGCGGCATTGGCCTGGCCACGGTCTGGATGCTGGCCGAACTGGGGGCGAACATCGTTATCGCCGACCTCAATGAGGAGGCGGGCGCGGATGTCGTCACGCAGCTGGAAGGGGAGGGGACTAAGGCCTTGTTCCAGCACACCAATGTGGCCGAGGCTGCGGATGTGGACGCGCTGATCGGCGCCACGCTGGAGCACTTCGGCGGCTTGGAGATCCTGATGCATTTTGCCGGGATCGGGCTGGAGCAGCATGCGCTGGACACCACGCGGGAGAACTGGGAGCGGATCATTGGCGTGAACCTCACCGGCAGCTTCCTGATGCTGCAGGCGGCGGGCCGGGTGATGGTGGACAAGGGGTATGGCCGGATTGTTGCCATGTCCTCGATGGCCGGGGTGCGCGGGGGGACCGGGCGCGCGGCCTATGGCGCCTCCAAGGGCGGGGTGTCGGCGATGATGCGGGTGATGGCGATGGAATGGGCCAAGCATGGGGTCACGGTGAATGCGCTGGCGCCGGGCGGGATCGAGACCGCCCTGGTCAAGAAGATGCACGACGCCGAGACCCGCCGCGCCTATCTGGCGGGCATCCCGATGGACCGTTACGGCACGCCGGAGGAGGTGGCTGCGGCCGCCGTCTATCTGGCGCTGCCGCAGTCGAGCTACATCACCGGGGTGAACCTGCCGGTGGATGGCGGGTTTGACGCCTCCGGGGTGATCAAGGACGGCTGATGCAGCATTTTTCGCTCAATTGATGCCACCCGCCCGGCCGACAGGCCGGGCTGCGTCATGCTGAAAGCATGCCTCCGGCATGACCCGCCCCCATGGGGCGGCGCATTTGCGCCACCCCGCGGGTCTCTGCAGCCCTTTGCGCTCTACTGGGTTGCTGCTTCCAGGGCTATTGGGTGTCGAGACCGGGCCAGTGCGCTTCCGTCTGTGCCCGGAATTCAGTCTCGGTGTAGCTGCCGAACCAGTCGAGGAAGGCCGCAATGCGCGGGGAACTCCGGTCGCGGGCCACGGCATAGAGGCCGTCTTCCAGCACCACCGGCGCGTCGAGCACCGGCACCAGCTGGCCCTCCTGCAGGAAGTCCAGCGCGGTGCCAATCCAGCCAAGCGCGATGCCGCGGCCGCTGAGGGCGGCTTGCATCATCAAGAGGTGGTTGTCGAAGGCGGGGCCGGGCAGGGGGCCGCTTTGCCTGACGCCGAAGTATGAGAACCACTGCGCCCAGTCGTACCAGGATTTGTCGTTGGAGCGGGCGTGCAGCAGGGTATGGGCCGTGAGGTCCTGCGGGTTTGACGCGGCGCCGGCCTGTTCGAGATAGCCGGGGGAGGCGACCGGCAGGATCTGCTCGCGGAACAGCAGCCTGGACTGGCAGCCGGGCCAGTTGCCGCGGCCAAAGCGGATGGCCACGTCGATGCCGGGGTCGAGCGTGGACAGCCCGTGAAAGGCGGTGACCATATTGACCTGGATGCCGGGGTGCGCGGCGTGAAACCCCTTGAGCCGCGGCAGCAGCCAGTAGTTGCCGTAAGCCAGGTTGCAGGAGATTGTCAGCGTGTTGTCTTCCTTGCGCCGGCGCAGCGCCTGGGTGTCGGCCGAGAGCTGCGCCAGGCAGGTACTGAGCGAGGCAATGTATTCGGTGCCCTCCGCCGTCAGCGCGACGGGGCGGGCGGAGCGGTCGAACAATTTGGTTTCAAGGAAGGCCTCTGCCTGGGTCACCGCGTGGCTGACGGCGGACTGGCTGGTGTTCAGCTCTTCGCCGGCGCGGGTAAAGCTGCGCAGCCGGGCCACGGCCTCAACCGCCAGCAGGGCCTTCAGCGGCGGGATGGTCTTCCAGTAGTGCATCATGAAAATCCTTCATGATAGAATGATCGCTTTCTCTCTACCCTTGTCGCCTCTTTACCGTTGAAATCAAGCGGAATGCGCGGGGCTGGTGCCCGCAGGAGGCATGAGGGGAGACGATATGGCTGGGCTGATAGAGGTGACGGCGCGCGGCCGCGTGCTGGCGGTGGCGATGAACCGGCCGCCGGTGAATGCGATCAATCTGGATCTGAGCCGTCAGATGTATGCGGCGTTTCAGCGGTTGAACGAGGATGAGGGGCTGAGTGTTGGGCTGCTGTCGAGCCTGGGTAACGAGAAGAACATTTTCTCGGCAGGCTGGGATTTGAAGGCCTTTGCCGCAGGGGAAAGCGCGGATGCGGAGCAGGGGTTCGACCTTGGGCCGGGCGGCCTGGGCGGTCTGCCGGAGTTTTTCGATCTTTACAAACCCGTGGTGGTGGCGCTGGCGGGCGGCGCCATCGGCGGCGGTTTTGAGCTGGCGCTGGGGGGAGATGTGATCCTCTGCTCCGAGGATGCCTATTTCTGGCTGCCGGAGATGCAGCGCGGCTTCCTGCCGGATGCAGGCGCGATCCAGAAGCTGCATCACAGGATCCCGCATAACGTGGCGATGGATCTGATCCTGACGGGGCGCAAGATGTATGCGGATGAGGCCAAGCACTGGGGCCTGGTGCGCGATGTGGTGCCGGTGGACCAGCTGATGGAACACGCCCGCGGGGTGGCAGACACGATCGCGCAAGGGGCGCCTTTGGTTGCCGGTGCCTTGAAGGAATACATGCGCAAATACGGCCACCGCTCGGTTGAGGAAAGCCATGCGGCGGTGCGCCGGGCCTGGGTCGGCAAGAGCGACATGCCGATGTACGAGCAGATGATCCGCTCGGACGATTTCACCGAAGGCTCGGTGGCTTTTGCCGAAAAACGCGATCCCAAGTTCAAGGGCTAAGATGATGCACAGGCTTTCTCCGATGTTTGAGGCCCGTTCGGTGGCCGTGGTGGGCGCCTCGGCGCGGGCAGGCTCCTTTGGGGCGCGGCTGGCTGAGGCCACTTTGTCTGGTGGATTCCAGGAGCGGATCAGTTTCATCAACCCGCGCGGCGGGGAGATTTTGGGGCGGCAGGCGCTGGCCTCGATCCGGGAGCTGGATCATGCGCCGGATGTGGCGGTGCTGGGGATCGGCGGCGCCAATCTGGAAGGCGCGCTGGTGGATGCGATTGCGATGGGCGCAAAGTCGGCGGTGGTGTTTGACCTCTGCCAGGGGCAGACCGTCAATGGCACCCCGCTGCTGGCGCGGCTCAAGGATATTGCGGCGGAGGCCGGGCTACCCATCTGCGGCGGCTCGGGCATGGGGGTGATCAACACGCAGACCGGGCTGGTGGGCAGCTTCTATCCGGCGGATCACATGCGGGCGGGGGGGATCTCTCTGATTGCCCATTCGGGCAGCGTGTTCACGGTGCTGGGGATGAACGATCCGCGGTTCCGCTTCGATCTGGTCGCCTCGCCCGGGCAGGAGATCGGCGCCACGGTGGATGAATATATCGCCTATGCCGCCAGCCGCGGGACCACCAAGGCGATTGCGGTGTTCATGGAGAGCGCGCGCAATCCCGAAGGGCTGGTGGAGGCGCTGAAGCTGGCGCGGGATGCGGGCAAGCCGGTGGTCATCTGCAAGGTGGGCCGCACTGAGGAAAGCGCGCGGCTGGCGCGTTCGCACACCGGGGCGCTGGCGGGCAGCCATGCGGCCTATGAGGCGGTGTTCGAGGAGTGCGGCGCGATTGCGGTGGATACGGTTGATGCGCTGATGAACACGGCGCTGTTGTGCGCCTCGGGGCGTATTCCGGGGCCGGGCGGCGCCGGGCTGGTGACCGACAGCGGCGGGTTGCGCGAGATGCAGGTGGACCTGGCGGCGGAGACCGGCACGCCGCTGGCGGTGCTGAGCGGCAAGACCCGCATCGCACTGCGCGAGGCTTTGCCGCCGGAGCTGGAGCCGTCGAACCCGCTCGATTGCGCGGCGGATATGACGGATGAGTTTCCCAAGGTGTTTGACCGCGGCCTGGACATTCTGGCGGCGGCGCCGGAAGTGTCGATGCTGGGGTTCGAGGCGGATTTGCGGGATGATTACGTCTATGAGCCGGGACTGCTGGAACACGCCAGGCAGCTGCGGGCGCGCACGGAAAAACCGGTGTTTTTCTATGCCAGCTTTGGCCAGACCCATAACCGCGGCATTGGCGAGGCGCTGGCGGAAGCGGGGGTACCCTGCCTGAACGGGGCTGAAACCGCGATGCAGGCGGTGAAGGCGTTTCAGGCCTGGGCAGATGGCTTGCGGGCGGAGGTTGAGACCGCGCCTGAGGTGCCTCTCGGGCAGGCGCTGCCCGCGTATCTGGATGAGGCGGCGAGCCTGGAGGTGCTCTCCGGGTTCGGCGTGCCGGGTGCGCTCAGCCGGGTGTGCAGCGATGCGGGCAGCGTGGCTGCGGCGGGGCAAGAGCTGGGCTATCCGGTGGTGCTGAAAACCGCCGAGGCCGGGATTGACCACAAGAGCGATCTGGGCGGGGTGATCCTAGACCTTGGCGATGAGACTGCGCTGGCCGCGGCTTATGCGGATCTGTCGGCGCGGCTGGGGCCGCGGGTGGTGGTGCAGAAACAGGCCGCGAAAGGCGTTGAGCTGGCCTTTGGCTGCGTGATGGATCCGGATTTCGGGCCGCTGGTGATGGTGGCGCCGGGCGGCACGCTGGTGGAGCTGTTTGATGAGCGCCAGTTTGCCCGCGCGCCGTTTGGGCCCGGGCAGGCAGAGAAGATGATCCGCCGCTTGCGGGTAGCCAAGCTGATCGACGGGGTGCGGGGCGATGCACCGCGGGATATGGCGGCGGCGGCCCAAGCCTTGAGCGCGTTTTCCACGGCCTGCGCGGCGATGCGGGATCAGGTGGCGGAGATCGACGTGAACCCGGTGATGGTCACTGAGACCGGCGCGATGGCGGTGGATGCGCTGATCGTGCCGGCGCAGGGTGCTGTCCGGGAGGCGGCGGAATGAAGGTTGCGATCCTTGGCGGCGGCGTGATCGGCGGCGGCTGGGCGGCGCGGTTTCTGCTCAACGGCCATGACGTGGCGGTTTATGATCCGGCGCCGGATGCGGAGCGCAAACTGGGTGAGGTCTTGGACAACGCCCGTGCCAGCTTGCCTGCCTTGTACGACCGGCCATTGCCGCCGGAGGGGTCACTGCACTTTGCGCCATCGCTGACGGAAGCGCTAGCCGGAGCGGATTGGGTACAGGAAAGCGCGCCGGAGCGGCTGGAGGTGAAACAGGCTCTGTACCGGGAGATTGAGCCGCATTTGGGGGAGGGCACCGTGCTGGCGTCGTCGACCTCGGGCTACAGGCCGAGCCAGTTGCAGGCGCTGCTGGAGCGCCCGGAACGGCTGATCGTGGCGCATCCGTTCAACCCGGTTTACCTGGTGCCGCTGGTTGAGGTGGTGGGCTCGGACGCGACGCCGGAGGCGTTGAAAACCCGCGCGGCGGAGGTGCTGCGCGGGATCGGGATGCATCCCTTGGTGATAGGCTGCGAGATTGACGGCTTCATCGGCAACCGTTTGCAGGAGGCGGTCTGGCGCGAGACCCTGTGGATGGTGAAGGAGGGTGTGGCCACGACGCAGGAGATCGACGAGGCGATCCTTTACGGCTTTGGCCTGCGGTGGGCGCAGATGGGGCAGTTCGACACCTACCGGCTGGCGGGCGGCGAGGCCGGGATGCGGCATTTTCTGGCGCAGTTCGGGCCTTCGCTGAAGGAACCGCTGACGCGGCTGATGGATGTGCCGGAGCTGGACGGTGCGCTGGTGGAACGGCTGGCGGCGCAGTCCGATGCACAGTCGGGGCATCTGAGCATCCGGCAGATGGAGCGGGCGCGGGATGCCAATCTGGTGGCGCTGATCCGGGCCTTGAAGCAGCGGGATGCCGGTGCCGGGCGCGCGGTGAAGGCGCAGGAGGCCGGTTTGGCTGTTCCGCAGACCGCGGATTTGCCGGTAACCGCCAAGCGGGTGATCCCGCCGAGCTGGACGGACGCCAACGGACATATGAACGAGGCGCATTACATCGAGGTGGCCTCAAACGCCGCCGATGCGCTGACCGAAAGCTGCGGGGTGACGGCGGAGTATATCGCCGGCGGCAACAGCCATTTCACGGCTGAGACCCATGTGCGCTATCTGGCGGAGCTGCATGAGGGCGATGAGATCACCGTGCAGACCCAGGTGCTGCATGGCTCTGGCAAGAAGACGCATCTGTTTCACCGCATCCTGGGGCCGGATGGGCTGAGCGCCACGGTGGAGATGATGATCCTGCATGTGGATCTGGCGACGCGGCGGGTGGCAGACCCTTTGCCGCATGTTGCCCAAGCCCTGAAAGCGCTGGAATGCGCGCATTCCCATCTGCCGCGGCCCGATGGCGCCGGGGCGGCGATCCGTGATTTGACAAAGACATAGACCCAAGAGGCAGTAGCGATGAGCCAGGCCCGTTTCCCCAATCTGTTCTCCCCGATCACCCTGGGCAGCCTTGCCTTGCGCAACCGGATCGTCTCGACCGGGCATGAGACGCATCTGAACGAGAAGGGGCGGATCGGCGATAGGATGATCGCCTATCACGAAGCGCGGGCAAAGGGCGGCGCCGGGCTGATCGTGGTGGAGGTGGCGCTGGTGCATCCAAGCGCGGTGTTTGTGGCCGATCCGATCCGGATCGATACGGATGAGTGCATTCCCGGCTACCGGCGGCTGGCTGAGGTGGTGAAGGGCCACGGCTGCGGGCTGATTGCGCAGCTGTTCCATCCGGGGCGCGAGATGCTGGCCTCGGAAGACGGCACGGCACCGGTGTCCTACAGCGCTTCGGCCACGCCGAACGAGCGGTTCCATGTGATGCCGCGGCCAATGACGCCGGAGATGATTGCGGAGGTGATCGCCTCTTACGGCGCGGCGGCGCGGCGGATGCAGGAAGCCGGGCTGGACGGGGTCGAGATCGTCGCCTCGCATGGCTATCTGCCGGCGCAGTTTCTGAACGGGCAGGTGAACCGGCGCGAGGATGAATACGGCGGCTCGCTGGAGAACCGGACGCGGTTTATCCGCGAGATTGCGGCGGCGATCCGGGCCAAGACCGGGGAGGGCTTTGCCGTGGGCCTGCGCTTGTCGGGGGATGAGCGCAGCCATGAGGGGCTGGAGGCGGATGAAATCCTGGACGCTTGCGAATTGATCGCGGCGGACGGCTCGCTGGATTACCTGAGCGTGGTGGCGGGGTCTTCGGCAACCTTGGCCGGCTCGGTGCATATCGCGCCGCCGATGTACGAGGATGCGGGCTATACCGCGCCTTTGGGGCAGGCAATCCGGGAGCGGACCGGGCTGGCGACCATTGTGACGGGGCGGATCAACCAGCCGCAGGAGGCGGAACGGATCATTGCCAGCGGCCAGGCGGATATGTGCGGCATGACCCGGGCGATGATTTGCGACCCGGAAGCGGGGAACAAGGCGCAAGAAGGCCGTGCGGAGGACATCCGCGCCTGTATCGGCTGCAACCAGGCCTGTATCGGGCATTTCCACGACGGCTACCCGATCTCCTGCATTCAGAACCCGGTGAGCGGGCGGGAGCTGCAGCTGGGGGTGCCGTCTCTGGCGGCCGCCAAACGCCGGGTGATGGTGATCGGCGGAGGGCCCGGCGGCATGAAGGCCGCCGCAGTCGCAGCGGAGCGGGGGCATGAGGTTGCCTTGTTCGAGCAGGCGGCCCAGCTGGGCGGCCAGGCGCGGCTGGCGCAGCTGCTGCCGCATCGGGCGGAGTTCGGCGGCATCATCACCAATCTGGCCCGCGAGATGGAGCTGGCCGGGGTGGAAGTCCGCACCGGTGCGGCGGTGGATGAGGGGGTGATCCGGGATTATGGCCCGGATACAGTGATCATCGCCACGGGTGCTGCGCCGCGCTGGCCGGAGTTCGAGGGGCGCGAAGAGGCGCATAGCGTGGATGCCTGGCAGGTGCTGCAGGGGCAGGCGGATATTGGCAAGTCGGTGCTGGTTGCCGACTGGCGCGCCGATTGGGTTGGCATGGGCGTGGCGGAATTGCTGGCGCAGAACGGCCATCATGTGCGGCTGGCGGTGAACGGCTATATGCCCGGGCAGACCATCCAGATGTATGTGCGCGATGCAGGCATCGGGCGGCTGCACGCCTTGGGCGTCGAGGTGCTGCCCTATATGCGGCTGTTCGGGGCCGATGCGGACAGCGTCTATCTGCAGCACATCATGAGCAACGAAGCGGTGATCTGCGAGGGCGTCGACACGCTGGTGCTGTGCCAGGGGCATACACCGCAAAACCAGGTAGAGGAGATGGTGCGCGGGCTGGGGATCGAACATCATCTGGCAGGCGATTGCATCGCGCCGCGCACCGCCGAGGAGGCGGTGCTGGAGGGGCTGCGGGCGGGCCGCAGCGTTTAAAGTCGCGGCGGGTTGCGCCGCGCTGCTTCGGCCCGGCAGGCTCCCTGGGCCGGATTTGCCATATAGGGCGGCAGTTTAACTAATTCCGGCATAAGAAGTTGGCGGCGCGTAAACCCTGTGTTTACTCGCTGCCTGGGGCAATTGCGGCGGAAATGGGGCGGATCTGCCTTATTTGCCGCAAAAGCTCCGCAAACAGGTCACAGTCCGATTTCAGCCTTGGAACCACGCGGCCGCTGCGCCGGCTGCGCTCCACTCGCTGCCACGGGGAATTGACACTGTGCCTCATGATACGTCTTTTGCAGGGGATGCGCCGGGCTGCGAGCTGCCCGGCGGCTTCAAGCTGCTGCAGGGGCAGTACCAGATCGAGCGGCCGCTGATCAGCGGCGGTTTCGGCATCACCTATCTGGCCCGCGACAGCCTGGAGCGCCGGGTGGTGATCAAGGAGTGTTTCCCGGCCGGGCTGTGCCGCCGCGACGGCATTGATGTGAAGCCCGAGGCGATGGGGCAGGCCAAGGCCTACCGCAATATCCTGCGGGCGTTCCTGCGCGAGGCGCAGTGGCTGGCCAAGTCGCAGCACCCGGGCATTGCCCAGGTGCATCAGGTTTTCAAGGAAAACCAGACCGCCTATATCGCGATGGAGTGCATTGACGGGCTGGACCTCTTGACCGTGCGCGAGGAGCAGCCGGAGCGGCTGACCGGGGCGGTTTTGAAGCAGATCCTGGACCAGGCGCTGGATGTGCTGGGATGCATTCACAAGCTGGGCATCCTGCACCGTGATATTTCGCCGGACAATTTCCTGCTGGATAAGCAGGGCAAGCTGACCTTGATCGATTTCGGCGCCGCCTGCGGCAGCCGCGGCACGGACAGCAGCGGCGCGGCTGCGGTGATGGCGGTGAAGGACGGCTATTCGGCGCATGAGCTGTACCAGCCGGAGCTGCCGCACCGGCCGGTCTGCGATCTCTATGCGCTGGGGGCCACGTTTTACTATCTGATCACCGGCGATGCGCCGCCGCACAGCCAGGAGCGGCTGAAGGCGGTGATGGCGGGTGACCCGGACCCTTGCAAGCCGCTTCTGGGCGGCGCCTGGGCGGTTGATCCGGCACTGCTGGCAACGGTGGACATGGCCTTGTCGGTGCTGCCGGCGGAACGGTTCCAGTCGGCGCGGGACTGGGCTGATGCGCTGGCGGAGTGCGAAGAGACTGAGGTTCAGCCGGTTGAGGAAGCCGCGCCGGAGCCTGCCGTGGCGGATGCGGGCGGCGATGGCAATCTGGTTGCGGCAATCGCCGATCTGGTGGCCCGCACCAATGGCAGCCTGACGCCGGGCAAACCGCGCTCAAGCTTGGCAGAGCAGGCACCGCCGCCGCCCAAGCCGGAGGCAGAGGCGCGGGAGCTGGTGAACCTCTTTGGCGAGCCGGTCACCGATCTGGAGGCCTGGCTGCAGGAAGAGGATGCTATTGCCCGCCGCCGCAAGAACACGCCGCCTGCGGAACAGCCTTTGGCAGCCGGCAGCGGTGCCGAGCAGCAGCAGCAGAGCTTTGCAGGGCGTCTGCGCAAAATCCTGGGGCGCGGGCCGGGCGGCCTGTCTCCGGTTAGGAATTGAGGGGAACGGTTATGAAATTCATCAAGGACATCATTGGCGAACGGCGTGAGCGGGTGCAGCAGGGCGGGTTTGCGCCGGACGCGGCCTTGGCACAGCCGGTGCCGCCGCCGGAGCCGGATGCGATGGCGGCGTTCTTTGCCGACACCGGTGAGGCGGCCGAAGCGCCGGCGCCGCTGCGCCTGGAGGACGAGTTCCGGATGGCCGGAGTGCAGCAGGAGGCTCTGGCTGAACCGGAGACTGCGGCCGCAGCGGAAGAGGAGCCTTTGGCGGCCCAGGCAGAGCCAGCGGCAAAGGCTGCCGATGAACAGGCGATTGCAGCCTTTTTCGCCCGCGAGCAGGCTGCGGCGGCGGATCCTGTGGAAGCGTTCTTTGCTGAGGAGGCGGAAGGTCAGGACGTGTTGCAGGACGATGATCCGGAGGTTGATGAGGAGGAGACACCGTTTGCGCCTGGCGAGGGTGCGGATTTCTCCCGCCTGATGCAGCCTGATGCGCCGGAGAAAGATGGTGGGGAGGAGCGCAGGCCCTACCGGGTTTTCACCCGGCGGCTGAAACCGGATGCGGAGCCAGGCGCGGAGGCGGCGGTAAACGCAGATCCTGTGCCGGAACCAGAACTGGAGGAAGATGCAGTGCCAGGACTGGAGCAGATCGTTTCCGCGGCCGCTGTGCAAACAACGCCAGAGGGGCCGGCTGCTGTGCCCGAACCCCGGATGGAAGCTGCGCCGGAGCCGATTGATGTGCCGGCACCTTCGATGGGGCGGGGCGCTGCGCGCGCGGGGCGGGTCAAGACGCGGCTGCTGGGGTTCAGCCCCGATCAGGGCGCGGGCAGCGATCCCTTTGCCCGCAGCGCCGACAGCAGTGTGCCGGGCTATACGGAGTTTCCTGTCGGCTGGCTGGCCATCGTCAAGGGACCGGGGCGCGGTGCGGCCTTCACCCTGTTCAGCGGTGTCACCGTGATTGGCCGCGGTGCGGATCAGACGGTGCGGCTGGACTTTGGCGACAACAGCATCTCGCGCGATAACCACGCAGCAATTGCCTATGACGCGGAGCAGAAGGCGTTTTACATCGGCCATGGCGGCAAGGCCAATCTGGTGCGCCGCAATGGCCGCCCGGTGCTGAGCACCGAGGAGCTGGCGGCGGGTGACGAGATCCGGATCGGCGAGACCACGCTGCGGTTTGTGCCCCTGTGCGGCGCGGAATTCGGCTGGGATCAGATGCAGCAGGGTGATGCCGGCTATGCCGCTGCCCGCTGAGTTTGCATATGACGCCGCAACGGCGATCAGCCAGGGCCGCCGCGAGCGCCAGGAGGACGCTGTGGCGGCGGATTTCCTGGCCGGAGCCGGGACCGGCTTTGCGGTGCTGGCGGATGGCATGGGCGGGCATGCGGCAGGCGACATCGCCAGCAAGATCGTGGTCACCGAGGTGTTCAGCGATCTGAAGCTGCGGGCCGGTGATCCGGAGGCGATGGAGGACCGGATCGGCGATGTGCTGCAGGCGGCGGCGGAGGCGGCAAATGCCTGCCTGGGCGAATATGCCGGCGGTTTCCCCGAAAGCCGGGGCATGGGGGCAACCCTGCTGGCGCCGGTGCTGTTTCAGGAGCGGCTTTACTGGATCTCGGTCGGCAACTCGCCGCTGTATCTGTTCCGGAACGGCAAGCTGCTGCGGCTGAATGCCGAGCATTCGATGGCGGCGGAATTTGCGGGTCTGGTGGCGCAGGGCCGGATGGCGGCGGCAGAGGCGGCCAGCCACCCGGACCGCCATTGCGTGACCTCGGTGCTGAACGGCGGCGGGATCCGCCGGATCGATTGCCGCCGCGCGCCGGTGTGCCTGCGGGCAGGCGACATCCTGCTGGCGGCCAGCGACGGGCTGCAATTCCTGGCCGAGACGGAGATTGCCGGGGTGCTGGCGGCCGAGCGGCACAGCAGCAGTGCCCGCATCGGTGCGGTGCTGATGCAGCAGCTGGAGCAGCTGGGCGCGCCGGAGCAGGACAATGCGGCGCTCTGCGTGATCAAGCCCTTTGCGCAGCGGATGCCGGCGGAGGCTGAACCGGTGCGGGTGGAGGCCCGGGCGGAACAGCCGGCTGCCGGGGCCAGCGCTGCGCGCGGGCGGCGCAAGATCACTTTGCTGGCTACGGTCTCCAAGCGCGGCGGCGCCTCTGCTGCCTGTAATGTGAGGGATGTGATGCTGTGAGCTTGCCTGCAACTGACATAGATCCGCTGGCCGGACGGCTGGAGCAGGTCCTGGGCACCGGACGGCTGCCGCGGGAATACAGCACTTGGGTCAGCCAGCTGCTGCAGCGGCTGCGCCAGCCGGTGCGGGTGGCGCTGACCGGCACCGCGGGGGCCGGCAAGTCGGCGGTGGCCGACATGCTGCTGGGCCGGGTGGTGATCGGCCGCAAGGCGGGCGGGCATATGGTCGAGATCTGCCATGGCCGCGATGAGCGGGTGGTGTTTGAGACCGCGGATGGCACGCGGGTGCAGCAGCCGGGGGTGCTGGCCGGTGCAAAGGTGCCGCAGGATACGGTGCTGGTGCGCCAGTATCTGCCGGATCCGCAGCTGCGCTGGCACAGCTATACCGAGCTGCCGCTGTCCGGGTCTGCCGGCCGCCAGCGGGATCTGCTGCAAAAGGCCTCCGCTGCGGTGGATATCATCCTGTGGTGCAGCCAGGAGTTCAGCCCCGCGGAACAAGCGCTGTGGGCGGGGGTGCCTGACAGCAGCAAGGACCACAGCTTTCTGGTGCTGACCATGGCTGACCGGCAGATCATGCGCGGTGTTCTGGCTGACCGGATTGCGGCGCTGGAGCCGGTTGCCGCGGAAGAGTTTCTGGGGGTCTACCCGGTGGCCGCGATCCAGGGGCTGACGGCGCGCAGCGCGGGCGGGTCTTCCGGTGCGGGTCTGTGGCGTTCGAGCGGCGGCCAGCAGCTGTTTGACGATGTGATGCATCAGGTCGAGCTGGGCCGGAGCTCTGACCTGGACCAGGCGGAAATGCTGGTGCGGAAGTTTGGTGCCGAGGCTCCGGCGCCGCGCCAGGAGGCCCGGACACCGCCGCCGCCGCAGGCTCCCGCGGCAAGTTCCGGTGATATACCCGCTGCCAGGCCCGCCTCCAGACCCGCTGCCAGGCAGGAGGCGCCGGCTGGCCAGGGGCTGGAGGGCGCGCTGGAGCTGCTGCAGCAGCGGGCGGAAGAGATGCTGGCGGAGGCGGACGCGGCGGGCGGGGCCCGGGCGGATGCGGTGCTGGGGCGATGCCTGGAAGCGGTTCAGGAGCTGTCGGAGATGCTGGAGCAGGCGCCGGACAGCCCGGCAGCGGCGGCGGCCCGGGAGGCGGTGCAGGATGGCGGCGAGCTGATGGTGCTGTGCCAGCTGGAACAGGGCGAGGATGCCGCCATCGATGCAGTGACGCTGCTGGTGCAGCTGAAGAAGGAACTGGCGGAAGACAGCGGCTGACACAGGGCCGGCCTTCCGGACCTTTGCAATCGACCGCCCCTACAAGACTGAGCAAGACTGAAATGAACATGCAGCCCCAGATCGAGAGTGCAACGGATATCCGCGGATCGGCGCGGCCGACCAATCTGAAGGCGGGCCTGGAGCCGCTGGCGGAGTTTGCCGCCAAATCGCAGGAGACCGGAGCCGCGCTGGATGCGCTGGCCGAGGCCTCCGGCGAACGGGTTGCGCGCAGCCTTGCCCGGCTGAAAGGGGAACTGGAGGCCTTTGAACCCAGCGTGACGCTGCTGGGGCAGGTGAAATCCGGCAAGACCTCTTTGGTCAATGCGATGGCGGGCTGGGCGGACCTTTTGCCCTCGGATGTGAACCCCTGGACCTCGGTGGTGACCTCGCTGCATCTGACGCCCGGCGAGCGGCGGCAGGAGGGCAAGGCCTGTTTCCAGTTCATGACCGAAGCGGAATGGGACCGGCTGCTGACCAAGGGCGGCCGCATCGGCGAGATGGCGGGGCGGGCAGGTGCCGGCAGCGAGTTGCAGAAAATCCGCTCTCAGATCGAGGAGATGCGGGAGCGTTCGCGGCAGCGGCTGGGCCGTAAGTTCGAGCTGCTGATGGGGCAGAAGCATGAATACGGCTATTTCGACAAGAACCTGATCGAACGCTACATCTGCCTGGGCGATGATTTCGACGCGCCGGAGGACGGCGGCCTGGATGAGCAGGGCCGCTTTGCCGATATCACCCGCGCGGCCGATCTGTACCTGAACTGCCGCACCGTGCCGCACCGGCTGTGCCTGCGGGATACACCGGGGGTCAACGATACCTTCATGATGCGCGAGCAGATCACCATTCAGGCGATCCGCGACAGCCGGTTGTGCGTGGTGGTGCTGTCGGCGGGGCAGGCGCTGACCTCGGTCGACCTGGGGCTGATCCGGATGATTTCGAACCTGCAGTCGCGCGAGGTGGTGATTTTCGTCAACCGGATCGATGAGCTGGCCGAGCCGGCCGCCCAGACCGCCGAGATCGAGGCCAGCATCCGCCAGACGCTGGAGACCCATCACGGCCCCAAGGATGCCGCCATCATCTTTGGCAGCGCCTATTGGGCCAACAAGGTGCTGACGGGCGGGCTGGAAGAGATGGAGAAGGAAAGCTCCGACGCATTGCTGGACTGGGCGCAGGCCTCGGTCAATGCCTCGCATGCCGGGCAGCCGGCCCAGAACATGGTGTGGGAGCTGTCCGGCCTGCCGGCGCTGAACCGGGCGATCTCAGAGCGCATCGTTGCAGATCTGGGCGCGCCGCTGCTGACCCGGGTTGCCAGTTCGGCTGTCACAGCGGCGACCGGCCAAGAGGCGGCCAATGCGGTTCTGGTGCAGGGTGCGGGCAGCGCGGCGCATGGCAATGTCCACGGCATCCGCGCGGCCTTTGAGGAGACCGCGCAATCGCATCTGCAAGCGCTGGAGGCGGAGATTGACGCGGTCTTTGAGGCCTACCGCGAGCGGGCTGACCGGGCGCATGGCAACTTTACCGACCGCGCCACCCATGCGCTGATCGAGCATCTGGAGAAATGGGGTGAGGACAGCCCCTGGGAATATGATCCGGCCGGGCTGCGGATGCTGCTGCGGACGGCCTATTCGGTGATGGCCAAACGGCTGCAGGCAACGGCGCAGCTGCGCTATGAGGCGGCGGTGCAGGATGTTGCGGGCGTGCTCTACGACGGGTTCGGCGCTGCGGTCGAAGGCATCCAGATGTCGGTGCCCGAAGTGCCGGCTCCGGCCTCGCCGGTGGCGCTGGGGCAGGCGATTGCGCTGGACTTCAATGACAGCTGGTGGGCTGCCTGGTGGCGCCGCACCCGCGGCTACAAGGCCTTTGCCAAACAATTCCGCAGCCTGATCGAAGGCGAGACCGAAGACTTCATGACCCAGCTGAAGACCGTGCAGACGGCGGATGCGCGGGCGGCGGTTCTGGCCCGGCTGCAGGGGTTCTTTGAGGATCAGCGCGACATTTTGCTGGAGATTGCCGATTGCAGCCGCACGGGCGGCGACATGCAGGCGCTGTTCTCCGGCCCGGAGGGCAGCCGCCGCCGCCAGCAGGCCGAGGCCGCCCTGCAAACGCTCAGGAGCTTTACCGCATGATACAGGAGACCCCCATGCCCGATGCCGACCGCCAGCCCCTGTCCGGGTCCCTGTCCGCGCCTCAGGCCGCGCCCGCGCCGCGCAAGCCGCGTTTGGCGCTGATGGGTGAATTCAGCGCAGGCAAGAGCACGCTGATCAACCTGCTGGCGGGCCGCCAGCCGCTGCCGGTGCGGGTAACGGCGACGCGGCTGCCGCCGGTGTGGCTGTCGCATGGAGCTGAGGCGGCGCGCGTCGTCGGCACCGATGGCAGCGAAACGCCGGTTCCGCTGGAGGATCTGGCCAGCGTCGGGATGGAGGATACCGCGCTGATCCGCCTCAGCCTGCCGGCCGAGGCGCTGGAGCTGTGCGATCTGATCGATATGCCGGGGATTTCCGATCCGAACATGCCCGCCAGTGTCTGGCAGCAGTTGCTGCCGGAGGTGGACAGCGTGATCTGGTGCACCCATGCCACCCAGGCCTGGCGCCAGTCCGAGGCGGCGGCCTGGGAGGAGATCTCAAAGCAGGTCAAGGGGCCGGGGACCTTGCTGATCACCCATTTCGACAAGCTGCGCAACGCGCGGGACCGCGAGCGGGTGGTTAAACGGGTGCGCAAGGAGACCGGCGATGCCTTTGCCGCGGTCTTCCCGCTGTCGCTGAGCCAGGCCCTGGCGGCGGGTGAGGATATGGAGCTGTGGAAGTCCAGCGGCGCCGACGGGTTTGTCGAATACCTGGTGGATCTGCTGCTGAACTGGGGTGCGCCGGAGCGCCGCCCGGTGCCGCCGCAGGCGCCGGCGGCTGTGGCGGAACCGGCGCCGGAGGCCCGCCCCGGCCCGGGGCAGGGCGGCGAGGTGCTGGCGTTTGGCGCGGCACGCGAGGCCGCGGCGGCGGATGAGCCGGAGGAGCCTGCCGCAGCGCAGGCGGGCAGCCTGGTGATGCCGCGCCGGGTGGTTGCCAGGAAACGCAGCCCGCGTCCCGAACGGGACCGGCCTGAGGTTTGAAGGTGCGCCGATGACTTTGACTGACCAACTGGCGGAATTGCGGGAACGCGAGCCGGAGTGCCGGCTGGCGGCCTTTGGCGATGCCAGCTCCTGCATCGTCTTGCTCAAGAGCAGTGCGGCGGAGCACCCGCAGGAATATCTGGACGAGCTGTGCCAGCAGGCGCGGCGCGGGTTCGCAATGCTGGACGCGGCAGCCGGGCCGGAGGCGCCGGCGGATGAGGTGCTGGTGCTGGCCCCTGGCGAGGCGCGGATCTATGTCCGGGCGCCGGACGGGTCCGGGGATGCGGTGCTGTGTGTCTGCAGCTCTGCCGAAGCGGCGCGGCGGCTGGCGGATCCGGCGCGGGCGGTGCTGGCGTCGCTGGCGTCACTTGCGGAGGCAGGATGATGGCGCCGGCGGCCGTGCAAACGCTGCAGCGGGCGGGCGGCGGCGGCCTGCGGCTGGCGCTGGAGCGGCTGGCGGCAGAGCCGGAGGCATTCCGGGAGCAGGCAGCGGCGGCGGCATCGGGCGAGGCGTCTCTGACCGCAGAGCTGCTGCGTGAAATCGGCGAAACCATTCTGCCGCGGGAACTGACGGTGGTGTGCGGGCAGGACCCTGTGGCGGTTCTGATCGCCGCGCAGCGCAGGCTGGCGGCGGTGCTTGCGGGCACGGCGCCGGAGCACGGAGGGGCGGGGCCGGAGGATCCGGCTGCGGCTGCGCGGCTGTTTGCCGGGCAATTGCGGGCGCTGGAACGGGCCGTGGGCAGGCGCGGGTTTGCGATCCGCCGACGCCCGTGCCGGGCGCCTGGCGGCGCGGGCAGCTGCACTGTGCCGCAGCTGCGCAAGGCGCTGGAGGCGCCGTCCCGGGGCGGCGCGATGGCGGATTTCCGGGCGCTGGCAGAGGCAAAGGCCGAGGCGATGGTTTTCTGCCGCGGCGAGGAGGCCCCGGCCGAGCGCTGGGGGCCTGAGGCACTGCTGGGGCGGCTGCTGGCCGCGCGCCAGGCGGCATCCGGGCGGGCGGGTCTCCAGGCCGGCGGCAGTGCTCCGGCCCGGCTGCCGGAGCCGAAACCGGAGTGCATGCTGCTGCCGGTTTCGCCGCAGCAACGGATCCTCGCGGCCTCGGCTGGCGGGGAAACGCTGCTGCTGGCCTTGCCTGCGGCGGCGGCGGAGGCAGCGTTGCAGGATTGGAACGGCATTTTTGCCGCCCCGTAGGGGCCGCCGCGTCAAGCAGAGGATGGCGGGCAGGCAGCCTTGCGCAGGGCGTCGAGGATTTCGGGTTTGGACAGCCAGCCCATTTCAGCCAGCACCTCGGCAAAATCCTTGCCGTCCGCTTCCGCCTGTTTGACGATTTGCGAGACCTTGCTGTAGCCGAACTGCGGCACAAAGACAGTCGCCAGGGCGGAGGAGCCCATCAGGTTTTCCAGGGCCTGGTCCTCCAGTGCGCGGATGCCGGAGACGCATTTGTCCGCGAAGATGCGGCAGCCGCGGGTCAGGAGGTCCATGCTGTCGAACAGGCGGGAGGCGATCACCGGTTCGAAATGGTTGATCTCGAGCTGGCCGCCAAGCGCGGCCATGGAGACGGCGGCGTCATTGCCGGCCACCGCATAGGCGGCCTGCTGCATCATCATCGGCAGCACCGGATTGATTTTGCCCGGCATGATCGAGGAGCCAGGCTGCACCGCGGGCAGTTTGATCTCGCCAATGCCGGATTTGGTGCCGGAGGAAAGGATGATCAGGTCGAGGCTGATCTTGCCGATCACCTCGGCGGCGATGCGGAGTTCCGAGGAAACACGGGCGAAGCTGTCGGCGTTCTGCATGCCGTCGAACATGTCCTCTGCCGGGCGCAGCGGCAGGTTCAGGTCCGCGCTAAGGTGGCGGTAGACGGCCGCCGTGTAGCCGGGCTGGGCGCCGAGGCCGGTGCCGATGGCGGTACCGCCAAGGGGCAGGACCTGCAGGTCGGCCACGGCAGCCTCGATCTTGTCCCGGGCGCGGGAGAGGGCGGCAGCATAGCCGCCGAACTCCTGCCCCAGAGTCATCGGCTGTGCGGCTTGCATGCAGGTGCGGCCGATTTTCAGGACATCTGCGAATTCTTCCGCCTTGGCTTGGAAAGCGTCTGCCAGATGGCCAAGGGCTGATATCAGGGCGGGGGCTTTCTCGAGCAAGGCGAGCTTCACCGCCGAGGGCACCACGTCGTTGGTGGACTGGCCGGTGTTGACGTGATCATTGGGGCTGAGGTGCTGGTACTGGCCTGCCTCCTGCCCAAGGATCTGCAGGGCGCGGTTGGCGATCACCTCGTTGGTGTTCATGTTGATCGAGGTGCCGCCGGAGCCCTCCAGTATGTTGACCACAAACTGGCTGTGATGCTGGCCGGCAAGGATTTCATCGCAGGCGGCGGCGATGGCTTCACTTTGTTCAGGCTGCAGGACGCCGATGCCGCCATTGGCCTGCGCAGCTGCCTTCTTGATGGCGGCCAGGGCGCGGATGAAGGCGGGTTCGCTGGCAATGCTGAGCGGTGAGATGTCGAAATTCTCAACCGCGCGCAGGGTGTTGACGCCATAAAGCGCGGCATCGGGCAGTTCGCGCGGGCCGATGCTGTCGGTCTCAAAGCGGGGCATGTCTCAGGCCTCCTCGAAGGTCAGGGTGGAATGGTTCTTGCGCACGCCGGGCAGCGCCAGGATGCGGTTGTGAAAGCTGATGTAGGCGCCGGGCGGCAGCAGCCGCAGGGCCAGCAGCGCCTCTGTCACGTTCTGGGCAGCGTCGGAGCCGGTGACCGCATAGGGCACCATGGCGCCGGTGAAGATGACCGGAACCGGAATGCTGCCCATCTGCGCACAGAGGGTCTCGCCGCTGGCGGCCATGCTGTCGGTGCCGTGGGTGACCAGCACGGCGTCGTGGGTCCGGGCGGCCTTTGCCACGGCCTGGGCGATTTGGCCGCGGTCCTGCTCCGTGATGTCCAGCGAGTCCTTCTGCATCAGGTCGAGAAAGGTGAAGTGCAGGTCATCGAGGCGCAGGGTCTCGATCAGCTCCTTGATCTTGAGCTCGTGGTTGAACAGCCGGGCCTCGCCTGTGTGGTAGCTTTTGGCGATGGTGCCGCCGGTCATGATGACAGCGACCGAAAGCCGGCCTGCACGAAAGGCCGCGCGGTATTGGGCGGGGGTGGTCATGGTACTATCCCGTCGGGTTGGTAGGTTCGCAGGACAATGCGGCGCTAGAGCCCGGTGATCAGCTCCGGCAGCCATAGTGCCAGCGAGGGTATGAAGGTGGTCAGCATCACCACCGGGAAATAGGCGAGGAACACAAAGACCAGGGTGGGTTTGATGACGTTCGCCAGGGTGGTCTGGCCGATCAAGGTGCCGAAATAGAGGATCGGTGCCGTGGGCGGCGTGATCAGCCCCATACCAAGATTAACACCGATGATGGCGGCGAAGTGGACGGGGTGGACGCCGGCCTCGGTCACCACCGGCAAAAGCAGCGGTGCGGCGAGGAGGATGCCGGAGACATCCTCCATGAACATGCCGATCATCAGCAGGAAGGCGTTGACCAGCAAGAGGAGCACGATCGGGTTTTCGGAGATTGCCAGCATCGAGGTAAGGATCTGCTGCGGCACCTCCTCCAGCGTCAGTACACGGGCGAGCATGTTGGCGGTGAAGATCACCAGCATCAGCACGGCCGTGACCTGGGCGGACTTCCAGACTACGTCGTAGAAGGATTTGAAGGTGAGTTCGCGGTAGATCAGGAAGGCGACCGGCAGGGCATAGACCACCGCGACGGCTGCGGCCTCGGTCGGGGTGGTGATGCCGCCATAGATGAAACCGAGGATGATCATCGGCATCGCCAGGCCGAAGCCGGCCTCGCGCGAGCGCTGGAAGACGGTTTTCATCTGCACGTTAAAGGGTTGCGGCTCGGCGACGGTGATCTCCATCTTGCGGGTCAGCACCATGTTCCAGAAGGAAAACAGCGCAATCAGGATCAGCGCCGGGATCAGCGGTGCCAGGAAGCTGGCGGCGATCGAGGTGCCGGTAACCCAGCCGTAGAGGATCATGGTTGCGCTTGGCGGGATCAGCAGCGCCAGCACTGCCGAGCAGCTGACCAGCGAGGTGGCATAGCCGCGGTCGTAGCCTTGTTCAACCATGCGCGGGATGGCGATGGAGCCGATGGCGGCGACGGCAGAGGAGGCCATGCCCGAGATCGCGCCGAAAATGGCGGTGGTGATCACGGTGACCACGCCCAGGCCCGAGCGGTAGCGGCCCAGGATGCTGTCGGCCAGGTCCAGGAGCCTCTTGGCGATGCCGCCCTGGGTCATGATGCCGCCCGCCAGGATATAGAGCGGGATCGCCAGCAGCACCACCGAGGAGACCTTGGAATAGCCGGAGGTGATCAGGAAGGTGGTGGAGTTGTAGTCGCCGAAGATGATCAGGAAGGCGGCGGCGGCGACAAAGGTCATGGCGACCGGCACGCCGAGGATCATCAGCGTCACCAAGAGGGCGACATCCAGCAGGATCAGAGTGCTCATTGGGCGGTCTCCTCAGCGGGCGTGTGCCGGATGGCGGCGCGCAGGCTGTCGTAGAATTCGAGCAGGAAGTAGAAGGCGGTGAGGGTGAGGCCCGCAAACATGGTGCCGTAGATCCAGATCATCGGGACCCTGAGCTCGGTCGATTTGGTGTTCATGCGTTCGGTGAAGACCAAGAGGTCCCACATCACCACCAGGATGTAGATGGTCAGCACCGCCGCCAGCAGCCGGGTAAAGGCATGGACGCCTGCGGTGATGCGGCCTTCGCCAAAGATGGTGTCGACCAGGCTGGCGGAGATATGGCTGCGCTCATGCGTGGCATAGGCGGAGCCCACGAAATACATGATGACGCCGGCGAAGCTGGCAAACTCCTCGATGCCGAACAGCGAGTAGTTGAAGAGGTAGCGTGTCACCACCTGCAGAAAGACCGCGAGGGTGAAGGCGATGCTGGCGGTGAACATCACAAAGCGCTGGATCTTCAGTTTCCACTGCCAGAGCGGATTTTGGATTTGGGTTTGCCGTTCTTGCAGCATCTTGTCCTCCCGTCCCCGGAAAACCGGAGGGCAGGGACAGCGCCCCGCCCTCCCGTCAGGGAGTGTTACTTGCCGTAGTGGCTCTGGATCAGCTCGTAGAGCTCGTCGCCGATCTCCGGCTTCATCTGCGGCCAGGCATCGGCACGCACGGCGGCGGCCATGGTCTCGATCTCCTCCTTGGAGTAGGTGACCACAGTCACGCCGGCATCGCGCAGTTGCTGCAGATAGCCGTTGTCGGCGGCCTCAACCGCGTCGAAACGTTCGGTGGCGAGTTCCGCGGCAACCTTGGATATTGCAGCGCGGTCTTCCTCGGACAGGCTGGCCATGGTGAAGGCGGAGCCCAGGAGCCAGTTGATCTCGAAGTGGTCATTGAGCTGAAGCCAGGTGTCGACCACGCCGTTCCAGTCACGCACCGCGTTTTCCGGCACGCCGCCGACCATGCCGTCGATCACGCCGGTCTGGACGCCGGTGTAAAGCTCTGCCCAGGGCATGGTGGTGGTGGAATAGCCGAGGCGCTCCAATAGCGGCTTGTGGGTGCCGACGCCCGAGGGCCAGACCCGGATCTTCAGGTCGCTGTGGTCGGCATCGGGGTTCTTGGGATCAGCCACTGGTTTGCCGACAGCAACGCCGCCGAGGCCAAAGCCATAGGGCGCCAGCGCTTGGATCTGCTGCGGCTCGATCAGGTCGTTGACGATGTTGAACAGGAAGCCGCCGGTGTTCCAGGCGTCTTTGGCGCTGTCGTAGTCAACCGCGGTGTAAGGGAACCAGGTCAGCGCCAGGCGGGAGTCGAATTTGGTGGAGACCGACTGGATCGCCAGATCGACAGAGCCCTGGCTCAGCTGCTCGTAGACTTCCTCCCAGTCGCCAAGCTGGCTGGCCGGGAAGATGCGGACATCGATGCGGCCATCGGTTTCGGTGGCGATGCGGGAGGCGAATTCATGCGCCCATTTGTCCATGTCGCTTTCCGGCGGCGACAGATGCGACAGGCGCAGGGTGGTTTCGGCTGAGGCGGCAAGGGCGGTGAAGCTGAGCGCCGCGGCGGCGGCGGCACCCAGAACCGTGCGGCGGTTGAGGTTCGAGAACATGGATTTCCTCCCGTTTCAGGTTGCAAGACGCGCAGTGAGTGGCGGCTATGGGAAAAGGATAGGAGGAGAAATCGCGGGTATAATTGTACGAATTGGCCATTTTCCATAATAAACCAGACATGGGTTCTCGCTGGGCGTTGGGCAAAAAAGAACCGGCACGCAGGGCGGCCGGTCCAGTCGGGGAGGATTGATTTTCTTGCGGGGGCAGAGGTCAGAGCCCGGGGATCACATGGTCGATTTCGGTGCCCCAGGTGTCCGCCATGGTGTAGCCGAGCGGGTAGGGGTCGCTGGGATCGGCGCCCAGCTGCATGGTGGCGTAGATCCAGGCCCGGCCCGACAGGCGCGGCAAGATGGCAGGGCGAATGCCAACCTCAGTGGTGCCCAGAATTGAGGCGCTGAATTCCGAGTTGATGGTGGAGCGCATCCGGAACTCTTGCCCGGGCTGCGCCTGGCCCTTGGCGTGCATCACGGCCAGCCGGGCGGCGGTGCCGGTGCCGCAGGGGGAGCGGTCGACCCGGCCCGGCGGCATGATAGTGGCGTTGCGGTAGGTGTTCTGGTCCGGATCCACGTCATCGATGAACATCAGGAAGTCGATGCTGTTGAAGGCTGCGATTTCGGGGTGATGAACCGGCAGCTGTTCTTGCGCGGCGGCTTTTATGCGGGCACCGAGCGAGACCATGTCCTGGGCCATGTCCGGCCCGATGCGGAAGCCCAGTTCCTGCGCGCGGGGAAGCACGTAGTAGACACCGCCGAAACCCACATCGACGGTGAGTGTGCCAAGGCCTTCGACCTCCAGCGGCGCGCCCAGATGCTCGGCAAAGGCGGGAAAGAAATCGAGCGTGACCCGCTCAACCCGGCCGTCGCGGCAGTCTGCAATGGCCTTGACCAGCCCGGCGGCGGTGTCCAGTACAACTGTGGTTTGCGGTTCCTGCATCTCCAGCATGCCGGTCTCCAGCAGCACGGTGGTGACGCACATGGCGTTGGAGCCGGACATCGCATGGGTGCCATCGGCCTGCATCGGAATGAAAGCGGCGTCGGCGCCGGGCGCCGCGGACGGCAGCAGCAGGTTGGTGGTCATCTGGGCGCAGCCGCGCGGTTCCTTGTTGACGAACTGGCGCAGCGCGTCATTGGCCTGCAGATACTGCAACTTCTCCAGCGTGCTGGTGCCGGGGATGTCCAGCACGCCGCCGGTCAGCACCCGGCCCACTTCGCCCTCGGCGTGGGCTCCGATCACGGTCACTGTTTTGTTCCAGCGCATCATCTCTCCTTTGGTTTTGGCGGAAACTTGCGGAACACAGCGGTCCAAGAATAGGATATGCCGGACATTTCCCGGACAGAAAGGCGCGAAAATGGAGTTCTGGACCCCGGAGCGGCCCGACGGGCAGGAGCCGGATGTGCGCTTTGCCTTCATCCTGACACCGGCCTTCACCATCCTGCCGTTGGCCGGTTTTGCCGATGCGGTGCGGCATTCCTCGGATGAGGCGGACCGAAGCCGCCAGATCTTTTGCCATTGGGAGGTGCTGGGGCATGACCTGGCACCGGTGCATTCCAGCACCGGCATGGCGATCGCGCCCTGGAAGACCTACGCCGAGGCCGGGGAGTACGACTATATCGTTGTGGTCGGCGGGCTGATCGATCAGCTGGAGGGGGTGCATCCCCTCACCTATGAGTTCCTGCGGCAGGCACATGCCAAGGGCACCAAGCTGGTGGGGCTGTGCACCGGCAGTTTTGCGCTGGCGCGGACCGGTCTGCTGGACGGGCGGCGGGCGGCGATCCATGCGCATCACCGGCCGGAATTCATGCGGATGTTCCCGGATGTGGTGCCGGTGGAAAACGAGCTGTATGTCTCCGAGGGCGATATTCTGACCTGCCCGGGCGGCACTGCCGCAATCGATCTGGCGGTGGAGATCCTGATTGAACACTGCGGGCGGTCGCGCGGCATGAAGGGGCTGACGGCGCTGGTGGTGGACGAGCACCGCTCAGCCCATGAGGTCGGCCGCCTGCCCTATCAGGACCTGGAGGAATGCGGCAACTGGCGGGTTGAACAGGCGGTCAAGATCATGCGGCAGAAGCTGCGCGAGCCGGATACGACAGAGCATCTGGCCGAGAAGCTGGGGTCCACCGTGCGGCAGCTGAACCGGGTGTTCCTGCAGCACGCCAAGGCGACGCCGCAGGAGGTCTGGCGCGACATGCGGCTGCAGCACGCGCGCTGGCGGCTGATGAATTCGAAACGCACGATCACCCAGATTTCCTATGAATGCGGGTTTTCCGACAGCAGCCACTTCTCGCGCTGGTTCAAGGCCAAGTTCGGCGAGACGCCCAAGCGCTACCGGGAGCAGCGGCTGGCCAAGCAGCGTTAGGGGGCCGGGGTGCGGAGTATCTCCCGCAACTGAGCGAGGACCGGCGGGCTGCCGCCGGTCAGCAGGCTGGCCAGGGCCGCGCGGTGTTCGGGCGGCAGGCGGCCGGCAGTGTAATGCTGCATCTTCTCAATCAGTTCCTGGTCGGTTAGCGGCGCATCAAAATTGCCGCGCGCGGCTTTGAACTCCGAGGTGAACTGGCGGCCGTCGCTGAGTGTCAGGGTTACCGAGGCGTAGCGCTCATCCGGGAAGGCGGCGTTGCAGTCCTCGGATTCTTCAAAGTCGACAAGATCAACGAGGCGCCAGATTTCCGGCTTGCTGTAGGTTTCCGGCTGCAGGTGCCCGGGCAGGATCGTGCCGTATTGCAGTGCCAGCGCGACCGCGAGCGGCAGGCTGTATTGGGCGGCGTCCCCGTTCGCCGGGCGGCGGACCGCCAATCTGGTGGCTTCGTGAAAGGTGGTCACGGTGATACGGCTGAGGCCGTCCGGGCGGATGTCCTCCGCGCGGAGGAGGGAGAGCACGGCTTCGACCGGCGGCTGCGCCCAGCGGCAGACCGGGTAGGCCTTGAAGTTGCTTTCAAGGATGCGCCAGCGGCGGCCTAGGTCGCTCCAGATGTCCGCCACTTCCGGCGCTTCGACAGTCAGGGCAGGGGCCCCGGTAAAGCCGTCTTCGGCCAGGTCGGCGGCGGAGATCCCGGTCAGGGCGCCCCAGCTGCTGCTGTCCTTGACCATGGCCGGGTGGTCGATGCAGCGCATCATCGGTGCACGCGGGCCGTAATATTCGGCAATGCCAAGCGCCTCGCGGGTTTGCGCTTGCGGAAGCCCGCGCAGGCGGCAGGCGATGGCGGCGCAGCCAAGCGCGTTCCAGGCGCCGGATGAGTGGTAGTCGGGCGCGGTTGCATGCAGCGACAGCGCGGCGCGCAGCGCGATCTCCTCTCCCACGATCAAATGGCAGAGGAACGCATCCAGCGTGCAGGTGCTGCTGCCCAGTTCGGCAATCAGCGCAGGCACCAGGGCGACGCTGGCGTGCCCTTTGCACACCTGGTGCCCGTCGTGGGCATCAAGCGCGTCAATGCTTGCCGCGCCGGAAAAGGCAAATCCGGCGGGATTGACCGGGCGGCCGTCGAACGGCATCGGCAGGGCGCCGGGATAGCGCCGCGCGGCATGATTGCGCGCGATCCGGCTGGGGGCGGTTTCGATGCCTGCCGCCCAGACCGCCAATGTATCCATCAGGCAGCGCCTGGCCATGTGCAGCACGCTGGCGGGAAGGTCTGCCGGTTGCAGGCCGTGGATGAAGTCCGGAGCGGTGATGCGCTGTGCCATATGGAACCTCGAGGCTGATCTTGCAGGCAGGGCCCTTGGTGCTGGAATTTTCCTGTGTCTTGGCAATGTCCCCCAGCGGGCGGGATTGCGCAACCAGCAGTGAGATCCCGCTGCATTCGATCCGGCGCGCCGGATTGCCAAGGGCTTGAGGCCGCCAAGAGCGCGCAAATCGCCTTGGAAACCCGGCGCGGGCCGCTGTAATGAGCATTGAAACCGGCCGGATGCGCAGGGCGGCCTTTGCGTCAGTGCAAATTCGCGCCATAAGGTAAGACCAGCATCTGGCAGGTGCTTCGGCTGCTGCAAGGAAGGCAAAACCAGTGACTGAAAACCGGAAAGCAACCACGCGGCTTGATGAAAGCCTGGTCGCCAATCTTGCCCCCTTTGCCAAACTGGACCGCAAGGAAATCCGCCAGATCCTGGACGAGGCCAGCCCCCGCCGGATTGACAAAGGCGCCCATATTTTCGACGAAGGCGCGCCGGCGGAGCGGTTCTATCTGCTGCTGGACGGCTATGTGCGGGTGGTGCGGATCACGCCGCACGGGGAACAGGTCACGGCGTTGCATATCCCGGCCGGGCAGCTGCTGGGCATTGCCCAGGCTCTGGGGCGCGACACCTATCCGGCAACGGCGGTTGCGGCGTCGGAGTGTTTGACGCTGAGCTGGAGCATGCAGCTGTGGAGCCGGTTCACCAGGGATTTCCCCGGGTTCGGGGATGAAAGCTACAAGACCGTTGGCGTCCGGGTCGGCGAAATGAACCAGCGCATCGTGGAGTTTGCGACGCAGCAGGTGGAGCAGCGGGTGGCCAATGCGCTGCTGCGGCTGATCAATCAGACCGGGCGCAAGACGCCGAACGGGATCGAGATCGACTTTCCGATCACCCGCCAGGACATCTCGGAAATGGCGGGCACCACGCTGCACACCGTCAGCCGGCTGCTGAGCGCCTGGGAAAAGGCCGGGATCGTGGAAAGCACGCGCAAGCATGTGCTGGTCCGCGAGCCGCACGGGCTGGTCATGCTGGCGAACCCGCAGAAGGACTGACGGCTTTGACAAGCTGGTGACGGAAGTCATCCTCGTTCAGGCCGTATTCCTCGCAGGCATCGGTAACCGTGTGAAACGGGCTGACCATGCAGCCCGGGCACAGCATCTTGTGCCGTGTGAAGACGGAGATGGTCTGGGGCCAGCGGCTCATCAGATCGCCAAGCGGCAGGTCGGGGTCGTTCAGTTTCTTGTGGGGCATTGCAGATCGCTCCGGTTGATGTGCCCAGCCTAGGGCGGCAAATCATTCAAAACCTTGCGTTTGCACAAACTGTCAAATCGCAGGCACCTTTAGATCTTGGGCATCCCCGCGACTCAAAATGGGAGCCTGGTATGGCCGAAATTCTGACCAAGACACGGGCGCGCAACATCTTCTACGGAGGCTCAGGCTTTTTCGTTCTGGTGTTCATCGCGCTCACTGTGCAGAGCCACAACTTTATCGTTCAAAAATCCACCGCAGGCATGCCGCTGACCGAGGAGGTCGCCATGGGCAAGCACGTCTGGGAGAAGCACTCCTGCATCAACTGCCATACGCTGCATGGCGAGGGCGCCTATTTTGCGCCCGAGGTTGGCAATGTGATGACGCGCTGGGGCGTTCTGGAGGACCCGGAGGAGTCCTTTGAGACGCTGAAGGCCTGGATGGAAAGCCAGCCCTCGGGCATCGAAGGCCGCCGCCAGATGCCGAATTTCAACCTGACCGATGAGGAAACCCGCGCGCTGAGCGAGTTTCTGCGGTGGGCAGACCAGACCGACACCCAGGGCTGGCCGCCCAATGAAGCCGGTTAAGAAGGAGGCAGACCAATGAAATATCAATCGCAAAAGGTCGCGCTGGCCTATTTCGCCGCGGCGCTGGCGCTGTTTGCCATTCAGGTCCTTGGCGGCCTGCTGGCCGGGTGGATCTATGTCGCGCCCAACTTCCTGTCCGAGCTTCTGCCGTTCAACATCGTGCGGATGCTGCACACAAACGCGCTGATCGTCTGGCTGCTGCTGGGCTTCTTCGGTGCGGCCTATTTCCTGCTGCCGGAGGAAGCCGAGCGGGAGATCTTCTCGGTCAAGCTGGCCTATATCCAGCTGGCGATCCTGGTGGTCGGCACCCTGGGCGCGGTGGTCAGCTACCTGATGGGCATCCACGAGGGGCGCGAGTTCCTGGAACAGCCGCTGTGGGTCAAGTTCGGCATCCTGGTGGCAGCCGTGATCTTCCTGGTCAACGTGTCGCTGACGGTTCTGGCCGGGCGCAAGACCGCGATCACCAATGTGCTGCTCTTGGGCCTTTGGCTGCTGTCCCTGCTCTGGATCTTCGCCTTCATCAACCCGGACAACCTGAGCCTCGACAAGATGTACTGGTGGTTTGTGGTGCACCTGTGGGTGGAAGCCACCTGGGAGCTGGTGATGGCCGCCATCCTTGCCTTCCTGATGCTGAAGCTGACCGGTGTTGACCGCGAGGTCGTCGAGAAGTGGCTCTATGTGATCTGCGGCACCGCGCTGTTCTCGGGCATCCTGGGCACCGGCCACCACTTTTACTGGATCGGCACCCCGGGCTACTGGCAGTGGATCGGCTCAATCTTCTCGACGCTGGAAGTGATCCCCTTCTTCCTGATGATGAGCTTTGCCTTTGTCATGGTCTGGAAAGGCCGCAAGAACCACCCCAACAAGGCCGCGCTGCTGTGGTCGCTGGGCTCCTCCACTGTTGCCTTCTTCGGCGCCGGCGTCTGGGGTTTCCTGCACACGCTGCACGGGGTGAATTTCTACAGCCACGGCACCCAGATCACCGCAGCGCACGGACACCTTGCCTTCTTTGGCGCCTATGTGGCCCTGAACCTGGCGATGTTCTCTTACGCGATGCCGATCCTGCGCAACCGCGATCCCTATAACCAGGTGCTGAACATGGGGTCCTTCTGGCTGATGACCGGCGGCATGTCCTTCATGACCTTTGTGCTGACCTTTGCCGGAACCATCCAGACCCACATGCAGCGGGTGATCGGCGACTACTTCATGGAAGTGCAGGACAGCCTGTCGGTCTTCTATCTGATGCGGTTCGGCTCCGGCATTGCGGTGGTCCTTGGTGCAATCCTGTTCATCTACAGCCTCGCCGTGGTGCGCAAGCGCGAGATCATCGCGCCCGGCCCCAGCGCAGTGGCAGGAGAGTAAGCCATGAATGCCATCACTCCCACAATCCCGCATTACCACCCCACGGGCCAGGAATGCGCGCTGTTCCAGACAGCTTATGAAAACGGTCTGCCCCTTCTTCTGAAGGGGCCCACCGGCTGCGGCAAGACCCGCTTTGTCGAGCACATGGCAGCCAGCTTGGGGCGCAAGCTTTATACCGTGTCCTGCCATGACGACCTGTCAGCGGCGGATCTGGTCGGACGCTATCTCTTGAAGGGCGGCGACACCGAATGGGTGGACGGGCCGCTGACCCGGGCAGTGCGCGAAGGGGCGATCTGCTACCTCGACGAGGTGGTGGAGGCGCGCAAGGATGTCACCGTGATCCTGCACCCGCTGACCGACAACCGCCGCACCCTGATGCTGGAGCGCACCGGCGAGGAGATCCACGCGCCGAAGGGCTTCATGCTGGTGGCCTCTTACAACCCGGGCTACCAGAACGTGCTGAAACGGCTGAAGCCCTCGACCCGGCAGCGGTTCCTGTCGCTGCAGTTCGATTTCCCGGCCCCGGCAACCGAGACCGCGGTGATTGCGGCTGAAACAGGCCTGGACGAGATCCGTGCTGCGCTGCTGGTGCGGCTGGCCGGCCATATCCGCAAACTGTCGGGGATGGACTTGGAAGAGGGCGTTTCGACCCGGCTGCTGATCTATGCCGCGACGCTGATCGCGGGCGGCATGGCGCTGGAGGCTGCGCTGGATGTGGCGGTGGTCGAGCCCTTGTCCGATGATGCCGACACCAAGGCCGCCCTGCGCGACCTGATCGGCACGATCTGCGGGTGATGTGTGATGGATGCGCTCAGCCTGTTTGAACCGGAGGAAACCGTTGGCACCCTGTGGCACAGGATGGCCAGCGGCTGGGGGGCGGCGCCCTCCTATCCTGAGGCGGCGGTGCGGCTGAACGCCATGCGGCCCAGCCTGGCAATGCTGTTCCGCGCCCTGGGCGGCGATCCGGCGGTGGATACCGCCGAGGCGCCCCGGGTGCCGCTGCGCCACCGCCGCAGCCTGTGGCACCGGATCGGCCAGGGGGCGGAAACCCTGTGCCTGCCCACCTTCGACGGCCGCCGCCTGCGCCTGCCGCCGGAGCTGGATGCCTTTGCCGATCCGGGTTTGAACCGGGCTGCGTATCTGTGGCTGGCGGCCGGTGCGGCCCTGTGCAGGCCTGAAGATTTCGGTCTTGGCTACATCCGCGCCAATGCGCGGCTGAGCGACCGGGTGTTTGCGGCCTGCCCGGGCCTGCGCGGCCGTTACCAGGACCTTTGCCAGGGGGCGCTGGAGGCGCGCAAGGGGCTGCCAGCCTCGCCGGCCGAAGCCATGGTCTGCGCCGAGCTGAGCTGCGACTGCGGCAAGGCCTCTGACAGCGCCGAGGGTTTGGCCGCACCGGTGCCGTTCTGGCTGATGCTGGCCGCACCCGAGGCGCGCGGCCCCGGTGCCGATCCTGATGGTGCCGCCCCGGCGCCGCCGGGCCTGGATGCAGGCGTGCGCAAGACAGGGCAGCGGCGCGATCTGGACCAGGCCAACCGCAAGGACAGTTTCATCGTTCACCGCTTTAAATCGATCCTGTCCTGGGTGGAATCGATGAACATCAACCGCAGCGTCGATGATGATGACGATGAGAACGCCAAGAAGGCGGCAGAGGATCAAGACAGCGTCACCCTCAGCAAGCACGACCGCAAGGCCGCCACACGGCTGCGCCTGCACCTGGACCTGGCGCCCTCGGAGGCGGATCATGAACGTCTTTCGGACAAATACACTTACCCGGAATGGAACCATCGCTCGCACAGTTACATGGCAGATCACGTGCGGGTACTGGATGCCCAGGCGGACCCGGATCCCGAGGCCGGGGAATTCACCCCGGACCGGCAGCGCGCGGAGCGTGTCCGCCGCCAGTTTGAAGCACTCTACCCGCGGCGGATGACAGTGCGCCGCCAGCTGTCAGGCTCCGATCTGGATCTGGAAGCGGTGGTGGAGGCGCGCGCGGCGTTCCGGGCCACCGGCCAAAGCAGCAACCGGCTATATCTGGACCACCGCGCCATTGAACGTGACCTCAGCGTGGCGATCCTGATGGATACCTCGCGCTCGACCGAGACCGCCTTGGGGGACACTTCGGTCATCGAGGTCGCCCGGGATGTGCTGGCAGCCATGGCGCAGGGCATTGATACCTGCGGCGACCGGCTGGGGATCTGGGGGTTTTCCTCGCTGCGCCGCGACCGGGTGTTCCTGAACCGCTGCAAGGGCTTTGACGAGAAGATGTCAGCCCAGGCCTCTGCCCGCATTGGCGCCTTGCGGCCGGCCAACTATACCCGCCTGGGTGCTGCGCTGCGCCATGTGACGGCGCAGCTGCAGGAGGAAACCGCCGCCCGCAGGCTGCTTTTGGTGCTGACGGACGGCAAGCCGAATGATCTGGACCACTACGAAGGCCAGCACGGCATCGAGGACAGCCGCATGGCGGTGCGCGAGGCCCGCCGCGCCGGTCTGATCGTGCATGGCATCGTAGTGGACGAGGACGGGCAGGACTGGTTCCCGCGTATCTTCGGCAAAGGCGGCTATACCCTGCTGCCGTGCCCGGAACGGCTGCCCGCGGCGCTGCCGGAAATCTACCGCAACCTGACAATGGAGACCTGACATGCGCAGCCTTCTGACCTTTTTCCTGCTGTTGCCCGGCCTGGCTTTTGCCGAAGGTTTCGACCGGCCGCTTCCCAATGCCCAGTCCGCAACGGCTGAGTTCTGGTTTGCCATCGCCTCGCTGGCCCTGATCGCCGCGCTTGCGGTTGTCGCCCGCATAGTGGCCCGCAGATGAGTGCGGGCACCAAACTGTTCCTGGCGCTTTACCCGTTTGGCGCGGGGGCCATGGCGGTCAATGTATTCTTTGCATCGCTGCTGTGCAGCTGGGTGGGCGGGCCGGTCCTGCCCACCGGCCTGTCCATCATGATCGGTTGCGTGGTGGCGGTGCCGGCAACGGCCTGGTTCAGCGGCTACATGCGGCGGCTGGCGAAAGAGGCCGACGGCAGCTGACGTGCAAAGCCGCAGGGCGCCCGGCCGTTTGCCGGCCCGGACGGTCTCAGCCGCAGGCCGCGGTGACGATCATCTCGACCTTCAGCACATCGCGGGCGAGCCTGGATTCACCGCAGGCGCGTGCCGGGGCGTGACCTTCGGGGACCCAGGCGTCCCAAACCGCGTTCATTTCGGCAAAATCGGCGATATCGGCCAGCCAGATCTCGCATTTCAGGATGCGGGTCTTGTCGCTGCCGGCCTTTGCCAGAAGGTCCTCGACCTTGGCGAGGATCTCGCGGGTTTGCTCTGCCACTGAGGGCGCATCTGACGTCTGGCCACAGAGATAGGCAACGCCGTTGTGCTTGACGATCCGGCTCATGCGCTGGCCGGTTTCAATCCGGGTAATGGTCATGTCTGTTGTCTTTCGTGTCAAAGGACCTTGCGGTCGTAACGGTTGATGCGGAAGGGGGAAAGATCGAAACGGCTCCGCCCGGTCAGCACCAGATCCGCCAGCACTTGGCCCACGATGGGGCCCATCTGGAAGCCATGGGCAGAAAAGCCAAAGGCATGGAAGGCGCGGTCTGCGTTTGCTGCCGCGCCGATCACTGGCAGGTTGTCGGGCATATAGGCCTCGAGCCCTGCCCACATGCGGTTGATGGCGGCGCGGCGCATGATCGGGAAAAACTCTGCCGTGGTGCGGGCCGCGGCGGCGAGTTTTGCATAATCCAGCCGGGTGCGGTTGCTGGCGCGGTCGGCAAAGCCCTTGGCGCCGCCGCCAATCAGGACGGTGCCGTTTGCGAATTGCTTGAAGCTGAGCTGGCGGCTGACGGCGCCGACCACGGGGCCAGCAAAATGCGGCATCCGGGCAGTGATCATCAGCATTGGCGCCGCGTGGCTGAGCGGCACATTGTCCCCGATCATCAGCGCGATACGGTCGGCCCAGGCGCCGGCGCAGTTGACGACGGTTTCTGCCTCAAAGCGGTTTTTGCGCCCCTGGGCAAGCCAGGCGGGGCCGATGCGGCGCAGGCTGAGCAGCTCCTCGCCTTCGATAACTTTCGCGCCGTGGCGTTCGGCGGCCAGGCGGAAGGCGCTGGTGGCCTTGTAGGGGATGGCGTAGCCGTCGAGGTCTGAGACCGCGCCGCCCGCGCAGTCCGGGTTCACATGCGGCAGGCGGTCGAGCAGCTCCGCCCGGCTGAGGATGCGTTCGTGGGTGTAGCCAGCGGCGTGCATCTTCTCCTCGCGGGCGCGCAGGGTGGTGATGTCGGCGGTGTCCACGGCGATGTTGATGACGCCCTGGCGGCGGAAACAGGTGCAATGGCCCAGTTCCTCGTCCAGGGTCTGCCACAGCTCCATCGAGGCCTTGGAGAGCGGCACCTCGGCCAGGTCGCGGCCCAAAAGGCGCACGCCGCCCGCGTTGACACCGGAGGCATGGCGCCCGGCGTAGTCCTTCTCCAGCAGGGTCACAGAGGCGCCCTGCCGGGCGAGGTGATAGGCGGTGGCGCAGCCCTGGATGCCGCCGCCGATGATCAGGACATCTGCCTTCATTCCGCGGCCTCCGCTTGTGCAGGGGCGGGCACGGCCTGGAAGCGGCTGAGTTCGTCCAGCGTCAGCAGGCGCTGGGGGCTGCGCAGGCGGTAATAGCCGATAACCCCGGGCGGCTCTTCGCGCCACTGGCTGAGCAGGCCTGCCACCACATGGCCGCATTGGCGGCCCTGGCAGGGGCCCATGCCGCAGCGGGTCAGGGATTTCAGCGCGTTGGGATCGCGGGCGCCCTGATCGAAGCCTTCGCGGAGGTCCGCCAGCGTCTGCTCCTCGCAGCGGCAGACCAGCGTGTCCGGGTCTTGCGGCAGGCGCAGGGTGTCTGCGGGGCGGTAAAGGCGGTCGATGAAGGCGCGGAACGGGGCCATGGCGGCGAGCCGGGCGCGGCCGGGGGCGGCCTGGCGGTTGCGTTCTGCTTCGCTGCGGCGGCCAAGGCGGTGCAGGATGTTGAGCGCGGCCAGATCGCCTGCGATGCGGGCACCCTCGGCGCCGATGATCCCGGCGCCGTCGCCTGCGGCTGAGACATGGGGCACGGAGGTCTGGCCGTATTCGCTGGTCTCAACCTGCCAGCAGAGCTGCTGCGGGTTCCAGCGGTGGGCCAGATCCATGGCCCGGGTCATGTTGAGGTTGGGCTGGACACCATGGTGCAGGAAGATGGTTTCTGTGGCGATTTCATGGGTTTGACCGCTTGCGGTGAACCGCAGGCCCTCGGCTTTATCCTGTCCCAGTACTTCCAGACCTTCGGCAAAGCGGTACTGCGGGATGCCGGCGGCGCGGATCTCGCGCAGGAGGGCGAGGCCTTTTTTCAGCTGCCCGGCCTGGCGCAGGGCGCGGGGCAGCAGCGGGGCGGCACTCAGGTAGTTCTGCCGCGGGGTGGTGTCGACCAGGGCTGCGATGGGCACGCCCAGGCGCAGGTATTGCGCCACGATCAGATAGAGCAGCGGGCCGGAGCCGGCAAAGATGGCGCTTTCGGCCGCGGCGGCATCGGATTTGAGCATCACCTGGGCGGCGCCGGCGGTCATCACCCCGGGCAGGGTCCAGCCGGGGATGGGCATCGGGCGCTCCATCGCGCCGGGGCAGAGCAGCATCTCGCGGCAATGCAGCTCATGGGTGTCGCCGAGATGTGAGAACAGGATGCGGCCATCGTCGCCCAGATGCCAGGCGTCGGCGCCGGTGAAACGGGTGACCGGCGCCTTTTCAAAGGTTTCGATCAGGGCGGCGCCGGCGGTGTAATCCGGCCCTAGCACGCTGGCGTCCGGCAGCGGGCTGGCGGCGGCGGCGCGGTAGATCTGGCCGCCGGCCTGTGCGCCGCGGTCCAGCACGGCAACATTGGCGCCGCCCCTGGAGAGCGCAATGGCGGCGGCCATGCCGGCGGGCCCGGCGCCGAGGATGGCGCAGTCAAAGGCCTGCATCGGGTGCCTCGCTGTCTTCGGTGATGGTCTGGGTGGTTACCGTCATGCCCTCGGCCACCCGGCGCAGGCAGGCCTGCTGGTTGGGGAGGCCGTCGATGTCCACCAGACATTCGAAACAGACGCCCATGGCGCAATAGGCGCTGCGGTCTGCCCCCGACAGGGCGGCGCGGCGGGTTACAGGCTGGCCGCAAAGCGCCATGGCCGACCAAACGGATTGCCCGGCGGCGGCGGTGACCTGCCGGCCGTTGATTTTCAGCGTGACCTGGGGGGCGTCGTCTGGGCGCAGGGATCGGAACATCGGCGGGTCTCCGTCGGGAAGGCAAAAGGGGAAAGGCGGCGGGGAGGGCGCGCCTTTCCCAAGTGCGGGGCTGGCTTACTCGGCGATCTTGTCGAGGATGGCCTGGCCCCAATCCGCGCCCACGTCCTCCAGCACCTGCGGCCAGACCTGGGCGCGCACGTGTGCGGCGGTGGCGGAAAGCTCGGCGTCGCTCAGGGAAACGATCTTGGCGCCGTTATCGGCCAGCTTCTGTTCAAACGCGCCCTGATCGGCCTCGGCGGTTTCCCAGCGTTTGGCTTCGAATTCCACGGCGGCTTGTTCAAGCGCGGTACGATCACCGTCGCTCAGCTCCGCCAAGGTGCCGGAGTTGATGATCATGTACCAGACTTCAAAGTGGGTGTTCACCGGCACATAGGTGGTGGTCACGTCACGGAAGGAAGCATAGTAGCCCTCAGCCCCTGAACCGACGACACCGTCAACCACGCCGGTCTGCACTGCGGTGAAGGCTTCGGAGAAAGGGATCGGCGAGGAGATGTAGCCAAGCGCGTCAGCGGTGAGCTGGAAGCTTTTGATGCCGGGGACGCGGACCTTGATGCCCTTGGCAGCATTGGGGTTGCCCGGGTCGACCGCCTCGGTGTTCAGGGCGACGCCGCCGAAATAGACCGGGTAGGCGGCCAGCATTGTAATGTCCTGCTTGGCATAAAGCTCCTTCATCGCGTCATAGATGGCGCCGCCGGGGCCGTAGATTTTCTTGGCCTCAGACCAGTTGGAGGCGACATAGGGGAAGGCCGAGATCTGCATCCGGCGATCGACAGCGGTGGCGGCGGGCTGCACGGCCATGTCGATGGCGCCGACGGAAATGCGCTCCTGCACTGAGGTATAGTCGCCGAGCGCCGAAGCCGGGAACAGGTTCAGCTCCAGCGAGCCGCTGGTGGCGCCCGAAAGGCCTTCGGCAAAGGCGCGCAGTTCGTTGTCGATGGTGGCGCCTTGCGGGCGGATGTGGCTGAGTTTCAGCGTGTCCGCGGCGGCCATGCCGGCGGTGGCGGCCAGGGCGGCGGCCATGCAGGTGGATTTCAGGAACGTCATCATGGGTTTTCTCCTCCGTAAGTGATGATGAATGCGGGGGGCTGGGTCAGTAGCCGAAGACGCGGGGCAGCCACAGCGACAGGTCCGGCCAGAAGCTGGTCAGGAACACCACCGGCAGGTAGCCGAGCAGGATCAGGGTCATGGCCGGGCGGATCACCTTGGTGACCGGCACCTGGCCGACGCGGGCGCCGAGGTAGAGGATCGAGGCATAAGGCGGGGTGACGCCGCCCATGGCGGTGTTGACGCCCATGATCGCGGCAAACTGGATCGGGCTGACGCCGATCGCCTGCATCAGGGGCAGCAGCAGCGGCGCAATCAGGATGATCGCGGTCACGTCGTTCACCACCATGCCGACCAGGAACAAGAGGATGTTGATCAGGACCAGCAGCAGTGCCTTGTTTTCGGTGATCGAGAAGATGCCCTCGACAATCGCTTGGGGGATGCTTTCCAGCACGAACATCTGGCTGAGTATCATCGAGAACAGGATCATCAGCATGATCGCGCCCACCGAGGTTGCGGCCTCGCGCCCGGCGCCGAGGAAGGTGCGGATGTCGAGGCCCTTGTAGATCAGGAAGCCGACCGGCACGGCGTAGATCACGGCAACGGCGGCGGCTTCGGTCGGGGTCATGACGCCGCCGTAGATGCCGCCGAGGATGATCACCGGCATCAGAAGGGCAGGGGTGGCCTTGAGCCCGCGGGTGGTGGCCTCAGCAACAAAGGCGGCGCCTTTGGGCGGCTCGGCCAGCTGCAGCGGGAACTTGCGGGCCATGCGGATGTTGACGGCCGAGAAGGAGGACATGATCAGCAGACCCGGGCCGAGGGTGGCGAGGAAGCAGGCCAGGATTGAGGTATCGGTGACCCAGCCGTAGACGATCATGGTGACCGAGGGCGGGATCAGAAGGCCCAACAGCGAGGCATTGGCGATGAGGGCGGTGGCGTATTCGCGGGGGTAGCCCTGTTTCTCCATCTCGGGGATCAGCAGCGGGCCGATGGCGGCCACGCCGGTGAGGCCGGAGCCGGAGATTGCGCCAATGAGGGCGCAGGAGACGGTGGCGACAACGCCCAGCCCGCCGCGCAGGTGGCCGATGAAGATGTTGACGAAGTTCAGCAGGCTGGCGGCGATGCCGGAGACGCTCATGATCGTGCCGGCCAGCACAAACAGCGGGATCGCCAGCAGCACCGGGTTGCCCAGTTGCTGGAATCCCCAGAGCATATTGCCCTTCATCACCACGTCGCCGGCGAAATACATCACCATCAGACCGGCGCCAAAACAGTAGGGCAGCGGCACGCCCAGGGTCAGCAGCAGGACCAGGACCAGAACGGCAAGGAGGGCAATCTCGATCATCTCAGGCTTCCTTTTGGGCCGGGAGGGGGATGAACAGGGCGCGGACGTGCAGAACCAGGTGCCAGGCGGTGAAAGCCATCATCAGGACCATGCCGGTGAACAGCGCGGCATCGACGTAGAAGGTCGGCAGATAAAGCGTCGGGCTTTCGCGCCAGACCCGCTGGGAATATTTCCAGAAATCCCAGGCCCAGGAGGTGAGCCAGAGGCCGACGGCAAGGCTGATCACCTCGCCGATGATGGCGAGCACCTGGTGCTGGCGTTCGGTCGACAGGAAGATTTCCAGCACATTGGCGCGGATATGGGTGTTCTCGCGCGAGGCGTTCACGGCGCCCAGCATGTAGAGCCAAAGCGTCGGATACAGCAGGCTCTCCTCCAGCCCCATCACCGGGATTTCCAGCACGTAGCGGGTGATCACCTGGACGAATTGGCCCAAGGCCACCAGGCAGATCAGCACGGTCAGCAGCACACTGAAGGCGCGTGTCATGTTCCCCTCCCTTTTGGGCGGATACAGGCGGTGCATCCGTGGCAGGGAAACTTGCGGGCCAAGGGTATTAAGTCAAAGCGAATAAATTGATTAGGGAATAGGGTTGCTTTATGGAATGCGAAAAAGGTGAAGGAAATCAAAAGCCATGAACCTGAGCTTTCGTCAGCTACAGGCCTTCCGGGAGGTGATGCGGACCGGATCGGTGTCCGATGCGGCGCGGATCCTGGGGCGGACTCAGCCCGCAGTCTCTGCCCTTATTGCCAATCTGGAGGCGGAGCTGGATATCAGCCTGTTCCGCCGCCAGCGGGGAAAGATGGCTCCGACGCCGGAGGCACAGTATTTTCTGGGCGAGGCGGAGGCGATCCTGGACCGGCTGGCGCTGTCGGCCCGCACCATGCGCGAAATCGGGGCGCTGGCGAAGGGGCGGCTGAACATCGCCTGCATGCCGGCCGCCGCCAGCCTGCTGATGCCGCAGCTCTTGGGCGAGTTCCTGCAGGACAAGCCGGAGGTGCGGGCCTCTTTGATGATGCGGGCCTCGCCGGTGATCGAGGAATGGGTCGCCTCGCAGCAGTATGACATCGGGCTGGGGGAGACACCAAAGCCGTCAGCGGCGATTAAGACAGTGGATTTCCGGATGGACTGCGTCTGTGCAATTCCGGCGGGCGATCCCCTGGCCGGGCTGAAATCGGTGGAGGCGCGGGACCTGTCGGGCAAGCCGATGGCGGCGCTGCAGGAGGGGCATCCGAACCTGATTGCCACCCTGCGGGCGTTCGAGGCGCAGAAAGCCCGGTTTGAACACCGGTTCGAGCTGAGGACTTTTCATCCGGCGCTGACCCTGGTGGAGAAGGGGCTGTGCTATTGCGTCTGCGATCCGATCACCGCGGCGGGCTATGTGAACATGCGGCCCGAACCGCACCCGGTGGTGTTCCGTCCCTTCCACCCCGGGGTGGCGCTGGAAGTGTCGGTCATGCAGCCCGCGCACCGGCCCCCGTCCGTCCTGGCGGACGAATTTGTGAAAATCCTGAGGTCGGCGCTGGAGGGCATCAATGATTTGTTCTGAACGCAGGTTTTGCCAGCAGGTTCACGAAGGCGGGCTTCGGCTGGTTGATCCGGGCACGCCAGGCAGTTTCACGCGGTCGGCAAGATAGGGCAGCCGTGTCTGCGCCGCTGTGACGGCATCCTTGACCGCCTGCACGCACAGCAGTTCTTCTCCTTGGCCCGCTCTGGCCAGTTCCTGCCCGTTGGGGGCGATGGCACAGCTGCCGCCGAAGAAATCCATACCGTTTTCGCGGCCGCAGGAATTCGCGTAGCAGACATAAATGCCGTTCTCAAAAGCCCGGGCCGGGATGATAGTATTGGCTACCACGCCCCATTGGGCGCCCAAGGCGGTGGGCACCAGCACAATTTCGGCACCGGCCTGGGCAACTGCGCGGAAGGTTTCGGGAAACTCGGCGTCGTAACAGATCAGCGTGGCAGCCTTGAACCCGTTCAATTCGAACAGTGTGTAGCTGCTGCCAGCGTTGAAATGATCGCCTTCAAATCCCGGCGGCAGCAGCAGCTTGCGGTGGGTTGCCAGACGCGCCCCGTCCTTGCCGATGCAGGAGGCGGAGTTGAAAAGACGCCCGTCCTTTTGTTCGGCAAAGCCGTAGTGAATGGCCACCTGATGCGCCCGCGCCAGTTCTGAAATTGCTGCAGCTGACGGCCCGTCAGCAGGCTCCGCCAATTCGGCAACCCGGCTTCCGATGTTATAGCCGGTCAAGAACAGCTCTGGCAGGACCAGCAAGTCCGTTTGCTGGCCGTCCAGCCGGGACAGGCAGTCCCGCAGCCAGGCCAGCCGCGCCTGCGGACCGGTCAGGTCCGCAGGGCTTTGGGCTACAGCGATATTGAGGCTGGCGGTCATGGCTCAGCCTTTGCTCAGCAGGATTTCGCGGGGGTAGCTGGTGATATAGTCGGTGCCGGTCTCGGTCACCACCACGGAATCCCCGATCCGGCCCGCGGTCACGCCGTCGACCGAGATGCCGCCATCCACCGCAAAGGTCATGCCAGGCTGCAGCACGGTCTTGTCGCCTTCCTTCAATTCGGGCGCTTCCAGGTAGGCAACGCCGATGGAGCGGCCGGTGCGGTAGCCGGTTTCATAGCCGCGGGCGCGGTAGACCTCGTTGGCGGCGGCGGCGACGTCCTCGGCCAGGACGCCCGGCCGCATCACGGCAATGGCGGCCTGCTGGGCTTCGATGGCGGCCTCCTGCACGTCGCGGGCCTGGTCGGTCACGTCGCCGATGTGGAACATACGGTCAAAGCCCAGCTTGTACTGTTTGAACTGCGCCATGTTGCAGAAGCAGAAATAGACCGGGTCGAATTTCTCGTAGGCCCGCACGTTGGCGCGGCGGTGTACCATCGAGGTCTCGGTGCCGCTTTGCAGGATCTGCAGGTTGTGGATCATCGGTGAGACAAAACGGTCCCAGCCCTTGGCGGTCAGGAAGGTGGCCGCCTTGCGCGAGCCTGCTTCGATCACGGCCAGCGCGCTTTCATACTCGCGCGCGCCTTCGCGCAGGCTGTCATGGGCCGCGGCCATCATGGCGCCGGCGATCTGGCCCGCTTCCTTCATGACGCCGATTTCAAACGGCGTCTTGATGGTGCGCATGGCGCCAAGCAACGGCGAGATGTCCCGCAGCGGCACGCCGGGATAAGTGTCGTCCAGGTGGTTGCGGACGATGGCAGGAATGGTGCCGCGTTCGATCCAGATCTCTGAAGGATTCCCGCCCAGAGCGCCCGCCAGGGCCCGGCCCCAGCTGCGCCGGCCGATGTCTTCCCAGGTGCGCACGTCCTCGACCCAGGTCATCTCTGCCACCATTTCGGATTCCATCAGCGGGGTGATGACAATCGGCGCTTCATTGGCGTCGACCACCAGCATCGAGGGGCGGCCGAACTCGATCCCCAGATAGCCCCAGAACCCGGCCAGATAGGCGATCGAGCTTTCGTCGGTGAAGACGGCCTTCTCAATCCCCGCCTGGCGCATGCGGTCCTGCAGGTCGAGCGTGCGTGTCTTGGCTTCTTCCAGCATGAGGTGTTTTCCTTCTTATACAGGTGTCTATTTTGTAACTCAGTCCAGCAGGCCCGGCAGGAACAGGGCCACGGGCGGCACGAAGGTCACGATCAGGACCATTGGCAGGTGTCCCAGCAGCAGGAACTTCATAGTCGGGCCGACATAGACCGACAGCGGCTGGCGGGTGACACCGCCGGCCATGTAGAGGAGCGGCGCGCAGGGCGGGGAGATGTTGCCAAGCCCAAGGTTGGTGCCAACGATAGCGGCAAAGTGGATCGGATCCAGACCGATCTTCTGGGTGACCGGCAGCAGGATGATCGCAGCCAGCACACCGCCCGAGACATCGTCGATGATCATGCCCATGATGAGCAGCAAGAGGTTGATCAGCAAGAGGATAACGATCTTGTTGTCGGAAATCGTCAGCAGCAGATCGGCGAACTGGGTGGGGACCTTGGCCAGCACCATGCCGCGGCTCATCACAAACAGGAAGAACAGCACCATCAGGATCGCACCGGTCAGCCGGGCGGCCTCAACCGTGGAATTGAACAGCATCTGCATCGGCAGCGAGCGGTAGATCGCAATGCCCACGATCAGAGTGTAGACCAGTGCCACGGCGCCTGCCTCAGTCGGGGTGGCGATGCCGCTGTAGATGCCGCCCAGCACGATCACTGGCATGACGATCGCCAGGCTGGCTTTCTTGCCGGTCGTTGCGGCCTCGGCCAGGGTTTCGCGCAGGGGCAGCTTGGGGGCGGTGGTGATGGTCTGATTGTTGCGCAGGAAGAAGAAGTTCAGCGCGCAGTAGATCAGCGCCAGCAGCACGCCCGGCCCCATGGTGGCGAGAAAGCACTTGGCAACGGATTCCCGGATCGCAATGGCAAAGACGATCATCGGGATCGAGGGCGGGATCATCAGCGCCAGCACCGAAGAGACCGCGACCAGCGCAGTGGCATGGCCGGGCGGATAGCCTTCCTTGATCATCCGCGGCACCATGATCTTGCCGATGGCGGCAATCGCGGCCGAGGCGCTGCCGGAGATTGCACCGAACAGTGCACAGGTGATGACGGTGACGGCGCCCAGCCCGCCTTTGGTGCGGCCGACAAAGCTGTTCACGAAGTTCAGCAGCCGCTCGGAAATACCGGAGGCGCCCATCAGCGTGCCCGACAGGATGAACAGCGGGATCGCCAGCAGCGAAAAGGCGCTGACCTGGGAATAGCCGAAACCGGCATGAAAAGAGATATTGGTGCCGGACATCAGCCCGTAAGCCAGTGCGCCGGTGCCAAAGGCAAAGCCAACCGGAACCTCGACCAGCAGCAAAAAGATGATGGCCAGGAAGGCGATGAGGAATACGGTCATGGGGTCAGTCTCCGCCTTTGCCGGTCACGAGCGCGCGTGCTTCGAGAAAGGCTTGCAGGGCCAGGTAGAGGATCATCAGGACAAAGCCGCTCACCATGCTGAAATCCCAGATGTATTTGGGCAGCCGCATGTAGGTGCTCTTGCGGTTGAGGGAGAGGTTGTAGGCCGCGAAATCCCAGGCGAACCAGGCAAAGACCACAACCGTCACCAGGCAGCACAGGGTGCCGAACAGCCGCACCGACAGCAGGGTCTTGCGGTTCTGCGTCAGCAGGGTCAGCACGCCGCCCTCGATATGGTCGCGCTCGCGGGTGCAATAGGCCATGCCGATAAAGTAGATCCACAGGGCCAGCATCGGCGCCAGCTCCTCGATCCCTAGGAAGGGCGAGGCAATCACGTAGCGCATGAACACCTGCGCCGCCATCAGCAGCCCCAGCGCGATCATGGCGGCGAACAGCACCACCCGCATCAGCAGGGCCAGCCTGTCCTCGAGGGCATAAAGCCCGCCAAGCCCGCGGTAGACCGGCGCTGCAGCGTCGCCGCCTGCCGGCATGATCGGCTCCGGGGTCAGGACGTTGTCCAGACTGTCGGTATGCAGAAGCTCTTTGGTCATGCGCTCTCCTCCCTGGTCAGTGCATGATGTGGGTCTGCGCCCGCGGGAGAGGCGGGCGCAGAGGGGATGGATCAGTTGCCGCCAGCAGCAGCCTTGATCTGGCCCATCACTTCGGCGCCGATGATCTGTTCCATGTAGGGGTATTCCACTGCGGTCACCTGCTGGCGGTAGGCCTCCAGCTGCTCGGGCGTCAGCTCGACAACCTCGATGCCGGCCTCTTTCATCTGGGCAAACCACTTGGGGCTTTCGGCTTCGGCGTTTTCCCAGGCCCAGGCCACAGCCTCATCCGCAGCAGTGCGGATCCAGCCCTGTTGTTCTTCGCTCAGGTCATCGAACCAGCGCTTGTTTGCGGTCCAGAACGTGTGCTCGAAGTTTTCGCGGGTGAAGACGTAGGCGCTGACCACATCCTTGAACAGCAGCACTTCGGAGGGCGGCGAATAGGCGCGGCCGTCGATGGCGCCGGTCTGAAGGGCTGTATGCACCTCGCTGAAGGCCATCGGGACGGGGGCAAAGCCGGTGGCCTTGTAGCGCTCGATCGCCATCGGCATGCCAGGCACCCGCATCTTGAAGCCCTCGGCCTCCTCCGGGAAGCTGGTTGGAACCTCGACACCTTTACGCACCACAAAGCCGGTGAAATCGGTCGGGATTGTGCCCAGCAGCACCATGCCCAGATCGTTCATGATGCCGTCATAGACGCCGTTCATCACCGACCCCGGGCCATAGATTTCGCGCCCGGTTTCCCAGTCGCTGGCGACATAGCCCAGAACCGAGACATCCCAGCGCGGGTCCAGTTCCGAGTGGTTCCAGGACATGGTCATTTGCACTGCGCCCTGCGACACCTGCTCGACGATCGAGGTCCAGTCGCCCAGATCGCCGCCCGGATGGTAGTCAACGGTCAGCTCACCGCCGGACAGCGCGTCCAGCCGCGCCGAGAAGCGTTCGGAGACATGGTGAAAGATGTGCTGGGTGTCCATTACATGGCCCAGAATGATGTCTTCGGCCTGTGCTGCAGGCAGCGTTGCAGCCAGCACGCCAGCCGCCGCGGCACCCGCTTTTATCAATGTTGCGATCCCCACGAAGGTTTCCTCCCTGTTCGTGTTCCAGTCGCGGTCCGAATCAAGTTTTCGGCCCCATCGTTTGCTAAGCTGTACACAGCTATTGCGTCAACAATCATTTTTCGGGCGAAAAATAGCAAAACTGCGCCATGCTGCATGCATCACAAGAGGATGGATTGAGCTAAGATGCCTGTAAGACCAGCTTTTCCTGCGCGCCTCAGGGCAGGCAATCGCAGAGAGAAGTTCCGGTTTTGACTGCCCGGCCCCAAGGCCGCTGCCGGGTGGCCGCCTGAAAGTGACCACCTGCAGGCTGCGGTAAAAGGCCACCCGGTAAAAGGTTCGGAATCTTCGAGATTTTCAAATGGTTGTGGAACTTATCGTTTGAAACTTCGCGCGGAATGATTGACACTGGGCCACACGTAAAAAACTCGAAGCGGGGGGCGAAATGCCCTTTTGAGTTGTGGCGCTCAGGATGTAAAAAGAAAATACGGGTTGGCACGCAGCCGTGCCAAATTCAGCGCAGGCCGCACCCGCTTTTGTGGGATTGGCTTTCGCTTTCAAGCTGGCAAACGTATAGGATATGGATTGAATACACAGAACTTGCGGCTTGCATGCATCTTTGCGCGGGCATCGTGATTGGTGAAGGTCAGCCAGGTATTAGGAGACCGAAGATGAATTTACCACGGAAGGTGCTGCTCGTCGAAAACGATGAGTTCACCCGTTACATGATGCGGGAAATAATTGTTGCTTTGGGAGTGGAAGTTGAAATCGCGGTGGATGGTCAGGACGGTGTGGACCGGCTGACGCAGGATCCCGACGAATTCGGCCTTGTGCTGATGGATCTCCACATGCCCAGGGTCTCCGGGATCGAAGCCGCGCGCCAGATCCGCGAGGCGCCGATGGACCCGCCCAGCAGCATTCCGATTGTCGCCATAACCGCCGATGTCACCTACCACGATGACGATTTGGTCAAGCGTTTGGGAATGAACGGTTTTGCGTCCAAGCCAGTGACCCCCGGGCAATTGCTGAACCTGATTGACCAGTATTGCGCGGCGGCCTGAGCTGTCAGGGCTTCATAAAGGCTTTTGATTTGGCGCCTGCGAACCGGCAGGGGCAAGCGAGGATATTTTGAATACCGAAACCGAGACCAAGGAAGTACCGGAAGCCGATCTCCGCTTTGTCGGAATCGCCGCCTCCGCCGGCGGGCTGGAGGCTCTCTCCCTCCTTGTGCAGCACCTGCCGCCAAAGTCGCATGCTGTGTACATCGTTGCCCAGCATATGTCGCCGACCCACAAAAGCGTGCTGACGTCGCTGATCTCGCGGGAGACCTCCCTGCCGGTGCGGGAACTGACCGGAGAGGTCGAGCCGGAGGCTGGCACGATTTATGTGACGCCGCCAAATGCCGATGTGGTCTATGAGAATGGCATGCTGCGGCTGCGCAACCCGGCCGGGCACCATGCCAGCCCCAAACCGTCCGCGGACCGGCTGTTCAAGAGCATTGCCGAGTATTGCGGCGAAAGCGCCATCGGGATTGTCCTGTCGGGCACCGGCAGCGACGGCAGCTATGGCGTGCAGGCCATCCGGGAGGCCGGGGGGATCACAATTGCCCAGGACCCGGCTTCGGCCAAATACGACGGCATGCCAACCTCGGCCATCGAAACCGGCTGCGTCGATCTGACGATGACACCGGATCAGATCGGCGACCACTTTGAGAAGATTCTTGCGAAGCCACGCAACCTTGAGCTTGCCCGCCCGCTGGAAGGCGAGCCCAACAAGCTGAGCGAACTGTTTGATATCCTGCTGGCCCGGACCCAGGTGGATTTCACCAACTACAAGGAAAACACGCTGAACCGCCGCATCGCCCGGCGGATGAGCGCGCTCAACATCGAAGTGTATGACAATTACGTCGACTACTGCCGCTCAAACGTTGATGAAGTGGACGCATTGCACCGTGATCTGCTGATTTCGGTCACCCGGTTCTTCCGCGACCCGGAACAGTTCCGGAAGCTGCACAAGCAGCTTCAGCGGCAGATCAGCGACCGCGTGCCGGGACCGATGCGGGTCTGGGTCGCAGGCTGCGCAACCGGAGAGGAAGCCTATTCCATCGCCATCATGATCGCCGAATGCCTGGGCGGCATCAATGCGCTGACCAAGAACAACGTGCAGGTTTTCGCAACCGACATCGACCAGAACGCGATCGAAGTGGCACGCCGCGGAGTCTATCCCATTGCTGCAGCGCAGGACATTCCACCGAACTACCTCAAGGAGTATTTTACGATCAGCGAGAGCGAGATCGCGGTGCGCCAGGAATTGCGCAATGTGACATTGTTCTCGCGCCACAACGTGTTCCAGGACCCGCCGTTCATCAATGTCGACCTGGTCACCATCCGCAACGTGCTGATCTACTTCAACCTGGCGCTGCAGGAACGCGTTCTGACCCGGCTGCACTACTCGATGGCGGCAGGCGGCCTCTTGTTCCTGGGCACCTCGGAGACGGTCGGTGAAATGCGGGTGTTCTTTGAAGCCAAGGACGAATCTGACAAGATCTTTGGCAAGCGGCGCGGGATCTCCGGCGAGGTCGCGATGCCTGCAACGCGGGCGTCGGTGGCCATTGGCCGCTCCTCGGTGGCCCGACTCGCCAACCCGGTATCCGCGGATGAACGGGCGGCCCTGGCGGAAATGTCGCTGGCCAAATCCGTCGCCCCCAATGGTGTCATCTGCACCCGGAACGGGGAAATCATCGAGGTGATCGGCGACATCAACCCCTACAGCGAGATACGCGCGGGCATCTCCACGTCGCTCAACGTGAAGATGCTGATCGACCCGCTGCGAACCGAAGCGTCAAGCCTGATTGCCGTGGCCCTGCGCAGCGGTGAACGCCGGACAGGGCGCTGGCATTCGGTCGACGCGCCAGGCGGCAACCGGGTCCAGCTTCAGGCGTTTCCCTTTTACAGCCGCCAGGGCGGTGAAATGCACTGCCTCCTGGGCTTTGATTGCCGGTTCGAAGAAAAGAAGGAGATCAGCCTCGAGGAAATCTCGAGCCGCGACCAGCGCGCCTATATGGAGCGGATGGAGCAGGAGATCCGCGCCACTCAGGAGGCGCTGCAGCAGACCATTGAGGAACTGCAGACGGCCAACGAAGAGCTGCAGTCCGCGAATGAGGAGCTGCAATCCACCAACGAGGAATTCCAGGCCACCAACGAAGAGCTGGAGACCTCGAACGAGGAACTGCAATCCACCAACGAGGAACTGCTGACGGTCAATGAAGAGTTGCAAATCAGCGCTGCGGAGCGCCAGGCGCTGGCTTCGGAACTGGAAGCGGCAATGGCTTCCTCGCCTTATGCGTTTGCACTGGCCGACCAGGCGCTGATCCTGCGGCGGATGTCCAAGGTGGCACTGGAATTCTTTGGCCTGAAAGAACTGCCGCCGACCGGCATCCACATCAGCCAGTGCACCCTTCCGGCCGGTTTTCCCGCGCTCGCACCGATCGCCAACTCGATCCTGCGCCTGCAGGAAACCCGCCGCATTCCGGTGATGTCCGGCAACCGGCATTACACCCTGATCCTATCGCCGGTCCTGGATGTGCACAGCAAGCTGATCGGCATGTCGATCACTGTCACGCGGCTCGACAACGAGCCTTTGGACAACCTTCTTTCGATGGTCGGGAAACTGACGCAGGTGGGCTATTGGACCCACAACCTGGATACCAAGGAGGTCTATTTCTCAGAGGAGGCCTATTCGGTTTTCGGCGTCGACCGCGACAAGCACAGCCTGACCCTGGACAGCATGCTGAGCCGGATCCATCCCGGGGACAAAGAGGACATGCTGGATCAGCTTGACGAGCTGAAAGCCGGGGGCGGATCTTTCGAGTTCGAGGCCCGGTTCTTTGCCGACGACGGGATTGCCAAGCGCCTGATGGGCAAGACCCTGTCGATTACCGATTCCCATGGCGAAACTGTTCAGCTTGCCGGCGTCTGCTGGGACAAGGCAAAATACGACGAGCGGGAGATGATGCTGCTCAGCGCCGAAACCATCCAGGAGCAGTTCGGGATCGGCATGTTCTCCTTTGACATCGAGAACAACGTTCCCTCGTGGAACCAGACGATGTTCTCGATCCTCGGGCTCACCTCTGGAACGGATCTTCCTTCAGCCGAAACCATGATCGATCTGGTACACCCGGATGACCGGGAGGTGATTCAATCCTGTTTTCACGACGCCCTGGAAGGCAAGAACGGCTTGCGCCAGGACATCCGGATTTGCCGCGATGACGGCACGGTCCTGCGGGCCGAACTGTTTTGCAATTCGCATGTGACTGGACGAGGCCGGGTTTCCCGGGTGTTCGGGGGGCTAAAGGTCCAAAAGGTGATGGAACCCGTCTAAGGCAGGTGCGCACAATGAAACCAGAACGGAGCAAGGTCCTGAAGAAGCCCGCAGGCGCTGCTCCGTTCTCTGCAACAGCGGCTGGTATTCTTCATGACAAGCCTTTACCAATTGTGGCAAGTTCAGCACTCAACCGCTTCGGCCGATATCTCTGCAGCGCTTGCCCGGCTTCCAAAGGGGGCTGACGTGGACGAAACGGTGATCGGAAATGCATTCCTGCTGTCGCCCTACGCATCCTTTGTGATGGACTGGGAATGCAACATCCTGGTTTGCAACAAACGCGCCGAACGCCGCTATTGCCCGCCGGGAATTGATCTGGACACGTTGCGCGGGCGGAACTTTGCAGATCTGACTTCTGCAGAAAACGGTGACGTTCTGCAGACAGTCCGCGCAGGCGCAGCCTCCGGCCTGATCAAACTGCCGATGCTGATGGGAAGCGGCGCGCTGGCGTCTCAGCCCGCGCCGTTCCGGGTGTCGCTTCTGAAATCCGCCTCCCGCGGTGAGAGGCTGATCCTGCTGACCCAGGACCAGCTGAAATCAACGGCTGAATCGCTTCAGAGAATGAATGCCCGGCGGGCAGAAATTGAAGCGGACCTGGTGAAGGCAAAAGAAGTGAACACCCGGCTTTACGAGACGCTGATTTCAATGGAGGCTTTCGCCCATGCCGCCTCGCATGACCTGCGCACACCGATCAGCACTTTGATCGGCTCGCTGCAGTTCTTCAGCCAAAAGTACCGGGGCAACCTGCCGCCGGAAGCCCTGGAATTTCTGGACGTCATGTCCCGGGCCGCAAATCAGATGGATGCGCTAACAACGGAACTGCTGGACCACTCGGTCTCAACCGCGCAGCAGCTGCAGTTTGAAAAGGTCCGCCTGGTCTCTGCCATCCGCGAGGTCATGCATGACCTGGCCTATCAAATTACCCAGGACGAAGCAGAGGTATCCATCAGCGGCGGGGATATCCAGATCCACGCCGACCCGTCGCTGCTGCGCATGGTGCTGACGAACATCCTGGCCAACGCCCTGAAGTACAAAAGCGCCGAGCGGAAACCAACGATCACTTTTTCGCTGCGCGGACAGGATCATCTGAGCTGGATTCTGGACATTTCAGACAACGGACGGGGTTTCGACCAGGCGGAAGCCGATGCGATTTTTCTGCCGTTCCACCGGACCCACCTGGATGTCAAAGGAACCGGTATCGGTCTGGCCACCTGCGCCGAGATCTGCCGGCGTCATGACTGGATTTTCACCGCCTCAGCGGTTCCCGGCGAGGGCGCAACTTTCTCGATCCGTTTTGAGGCGCGCTGACCGCTTGCTGCGGCTCCCGCCATACTGCGTCAGGTGCTGGTGCTCAGCCCGCCCGGGCCTCCGCTGACAGCGGCGCGCGGATCCGGTTTACCGCATGATCCACCATGCTGATCAAATCCATCAGGTTCACCGGCTTGCGCAGGACCCAGCGCGTGTTCGGGCTGTAGCCGAACAACTCGCCACGGGGAAACAAGCCGGAGCCTGTTATATACAGCACGGCAACATCCGGCTGTTTCAACGCCGCAAAATCAGCCACGTTCAGCGACGTGTCCTTTCCAATTTTCAAGTCCAGTATCACCACTTCGGGCTGAACCTCGGCGATAACTTTCATCGCGTCGTCGCAGGTTGCGGCCGGAGTGACCGAATATCCCATATCTTTCAATGCCATGGCGAAGGTGAAACGGAGGCCGTCATCGTCTTCCAAAAGAAGGACATTTGTCATATTACACCCTTGCACGATTCTATACCCGTTTAGATTGCAAGACCGCTCTAAGCTCTGGCAACAGGAATAGAGAAAGTGGCGAAAATTTAACGGAAGGTAAATTTTTTAGCCGGCCCGCAGGAGCACCGCCAACCGGGCTGGCACAATAGCACCTGCCTGTCCGGTGTTGAAGCGGCTGGCCCCGCGGGTTTCTGTTGCCGCCGGAAGGGCATGTTACTAAGGTTCAGCCATTCGGCCCTCAATCAATAGCTGCACGAAGCGGCAGGGAACTGATTGCCCTGGATCAGCAGGATGCAGTTGCAGGATTGGCTGCCTGTACCAAGTCCCTGCACAAATTCTAGGAGAGGATATTTTGCATTACCTGAAGCGCGAGCTTTATGACCTTGTGGAAAATGACAGGGTGATCTTCGATTTCCTGCAAATCGGATCGCTTGATGGCCTGTGGTACTGGGATCTGGAGAATCCGGAGCACGAATGGATGAGCCCAGAGTTCTGGCGCCTGTTCGGGATTGATCCGGAAACCAAGACGCACAGCCCCGATGAATGGCAGGACCTGATCCATCCGGACGATCTGGCTTTGGCTCTGGACAACTTTCACAAACATTTGGCGGATCCAGACCATCCCTACGACCAGATCGTCCGCTACCGCCATGCCCAGGGCCATATGGTAACCGTGCGATGCCGCGGGCTTGCAATCCGCGACGACACCGGCAAGCCGATCCGGATGCTGGGCGCGCATAACGATTTGACCGAACTCAAGGCAAGCGAAGAGGCGCTGGCCCGGAAAAATGCCGAACTGGCAGAGGAGGTGAAGCGCGCCAACAGCGCCGTTGCCGCGCGGACGGCGTTCCTGGCCACCATGAGCCACGAAACCAGGACACCTTTGAACGTTATTCTGGGGCTGCTGTATCTGATCAAAACAGATGAAACGGCCTCTGAGAAAACCCGCGAACGGGCAGATGTCGGCCACAGGGCTGCAGAGCAGCTGCTCTCACAGCTGGTCAATGTCCTGGAAGTAGCGCGGCTGGATGCAGATGCGGTCAGCGTCAATCTGAAACCCATGGAGATTGCGGGCCTCGCCGCACTTTGGCGCAAGACAATAGAAGGAGCTGCGGGCCGCTACGGCAAGGTACTGGACACGGAAATTGTGCTGGAAGGAGACATTCCGGAACAGGTCTGGGTGGACAGCGACAAGGTCACGCAAATCGTGACCAACCTGATCGACAATGCAGTAAAATTTGTCGATGCGGGCTGCATCAGTATCCGTATATCATACGAACCCGCCTCCAGCCTGCCCTTAAGCATCAACGTTCTGGATACTGGCCCCGGTATCCCGCCCGAGGAGCGGTCCCGCGTCCTGCAGCGGTTTGTCCAGCTGGAAAACACCAAGCTTCTGCACAAGGGCGGCTCCGGGCTGGGCTTGTCGATCTGCCAGGAGCTGGCCTCTGTCATGGGGGGAGAGTTGCGGTTCTGCGACGACCCGCCGGCGCCGTTCAATCTGGGCATTATGATCCAGCTGCCTGACAAGGGCGGCGAAACTCCCCGTTGAGCCCCCTTGGCTTTTCCGGCCGCTGCCCTGCTGCGCCTAGACCGCACGCCGGGGCCGCAAACAATCCGCGGCGGCAAATTCCGGTGCCGCCCGTATCCCTGGCTCTCCAGCGCTTTTGCTGCAGCACCCGAATTTACCTCTTCTTCGCTGCCGGAGGCCTTGGTAAGACTCCGGACACCGCGGCAGCACAGGAAGGAGCCTTTGCTTGGCATCGGGTGAAACAGTTTTGACACCTCCCGGCTGGGGCGACCGCAAGCCGGGCGTTGAGGATATTCAGCGCCTGATCCTCAAGCGGATCTGCTTTCTGGAGTACACGCCCGGCGACAGGCTGAAGGAAGCCGAGCTGGCCGAAGAATTCGGCGTCAGCCGCACGCCCGTGCGCGACGCCATCAGCAGGATCAACCACCTGGGCCTGGTGGAGACAATCAACGGCGTCGGCAACGTGGTGATGGAGCTGCCGCCGGAGAAGATCGTTCAGGTTTACGATGTGCGTCTGCATTTGGCATCGCTGATCGGCGCAACCGCGCCTGCAGCAATAGAAGACAGCCATCTGGAACGCGCCCGCGGGCTCCTGCAGCAAGCGCATCAGCTGAGCGGGCAGGTGGACTCCCGCCAGTATGTCATCGTGAACGATCAGCTGAACACGCTGATCAGCGATCTGATCGGCAATTCGGTCCTGCGGTCCTTCTGGACCCAGGCCTATTACCAGGCCGCCAGCACCTGGCACAGGGTTGTCGACTGCGCCGGTGCCGAAGTGGCGGATGCCCTGGTTGCTGAACTTGCGGATATCGAGAACGCGCTGGTCGAGAAAGACATCCTGGCCGTCGGCTATATTCAGCGCATTCACATCGGCTATGGCTACGCCCGCATCAGGAAGTACCTGTTCCGCGAAACCGGTTCTTGACGTTCGGGCTGCGGCCGCCTGTGCCCGGGTGCAAACCGGTTTGGGCGGCCCCGCCGGCCCGCAGCCAGGCTGTACCGGCGTGATCCCGCGCCGCACCGTCAAAACCTTGGCTACGGCCGCCGGCAGGCGGCCTCTTTTTTCATCTTGGCGCTGATGCTCTTGCCGCACCCGCAAAGGCCTCTTGGCAAAGCGGAAAACCTGTCTCCGCTGCACATGGCTGATGCCCCCCGTGTTTTCTTCTGCCGCAGGACGTTTCCGTCGAGATATTTGCAGATCTTTGTGTGAATTTCATTCACCAAAGTTTGCAAATAATGGAATTGAGCTAACCTTTCCCTGTTCCTAAGATGTCGCCAGGACAACCACCAGCAAGGACGCGCACATGCGGCGAACACGATCCAAACGGGGAGCAGGCCCTGCTGCGCCACAGCTGACACAGCCGCCCGCCGGCGGCCGCTTTATGCCGCTGGACCAGAGCAAGCTCGCGTATATCACCGACACGGCTTTTGAGATCCTGGAACGGATAGGTGTGTCGCAAGCCCCTGAAGATATTCGCGAACTGGCGCTGAGTAACGGGGCAGTGGCGCGGGTGGACGGCCGGATCACCTTCCCGCGCATCTTGGTCGAGGACATGATCGCCAAGGCCTGCAAACGGGTGGAGCTGCCGGGTTTCAAGCGCGACCGGGGGGTCGAGGTCGGCGGCGGCAGGGTGCATATCGGCACCGGCGGCGCCGCGGTGCAGGTGCTGGATGCCGCAACCCAAAGCTTCCGCGATTCAACATTGCAGGATCTTTACGGGCTGATGCGCATTGTCGACGCCTGCGACAGTATCCACTACAGCCTGCGCCCTGTAGTGGCGCGGGATCTGGAGGACCCGCTGACACTGGACATCAACACCGCCTTCGCGGCGATGAAGGCCACCTCGAAACCCATTGGCACCAGCTTCTTTGAACCCGCCAATGTGGCGCCGGTGGTGGAAATGCTGGACGCAGCCCTGGGCGATATCCCCTTTGCGGCGCAGCCGTTCTGCTTTGCCTCGATCTGCCATGTGGTGCCGCCCTTGACCTTGGCGGAGGAGGCCTGCGGCGTGATGCGGGAATGTGTGCGGCTGGGGATGCCCTTGCAGATCTGCTCGGCAGCTCAGGCCGGCGCCACCAGTCCGGCCTCGCTGGCCGGCGCCCTGGCGCAGGGGCTGGCGGAATCGCTGGCGGGGCTGGTGCTGGTCAACATGATGCAGCCGGGGTTTCCCTGCATCCTGGCCTTCATGCCGTTCATTTCAGACCTGCGCACCGGCGCGATGACCGGCGGCTCGGGCGAGGCAGCGGTGGCCAATGCCGCCGCCGCGCAGCTGCTCTTGAACCTGGGGCTGCCATCCACCGTTTCGGCCGGCATGACCGATGCCAAGACCGCGGATGCGCAGTCGGGGTATGAGAAAGGCTATACCATCGCGCTCGCCGCGCAGGGCGGGGCCGACATGATCAACCTCTCGGTTGGCATGCTCGGCTCGATCATGGCCGCCAGCAAGGAGGCGCTGGTGATCGACAACGACATGTGCGGCGCCATCCTGCGCTCGGTGCGCGGGGTGGAGATGTTCGACGGCGCCATCGATCTGGACATGATCGAGCAGGTGGTGACCGGCGAGGGCCATTACCTGGGCACCGCGCAGACGCTGGATCTGATGACATCGGAGTATGTCTATCCCCAGCTCGGCGACCGCCAAAGCGTGAACGACTGGCTGGAAAGCGGCGCGCTGACGGTCTGGGACCGGGCCCTGGCCCGGGTCGCCGAGATCGAGGCGATGCCCGCGCCGGACCATCTGCCTGCCGAAGCCGAGGCCGCAATCCGCGCCCGCCTGCCTATTCATCTGCCAGAGACCTTGAAAGTTTAAAGCCATGAAAACCCAAGCCAAAGTTGTGATCATCGGGGGCGGCGCCGTTGGCGTCTCGACCCTTTACCACCTGGCCAAGGCAGGCGTGACCGATACGCTGCTGATCGAAAAGAACGAGCTCACCTCGGGCTCGACCTGGCATGCGGCGGGCAATATCCCGACCTATGCCAACAGCTGGGGCGGCATGCGGGCGGGCAATTACGCCTGGCGCCTCTACAAGGATCTGGCGGAGGAGGTGGATTACCCGATCACCTACCGCCACACCGGCGCCTTCTGGCCTGCCCACACACAGGAGCGGATGGACCTGTTCCGCCATCTGGTTGGGATCTCCAAGGGGCTGGGTTACGAGATGCGCATGCTGACGCCCTCCGAGATGGACGGTATGCACCCCTATTTCAGCTCAGGGACCAGCATCATCGGCGGCATCTATGATCCTTATGAGGGCGACGTGGACCCCTCGCAGCTCACCCAGGCCCTGGCCAAGGGCGCACGGGATCAGGGCGCGGCGATCCAGCGGTTCACCAAGGTCACCGGCATCAGACGCCGCGCATCCGGCGAATGGGAAGTGAGGACAGACAAGGGCGATGTGCGCTGCGACATCGTGATCAACGCCGGCGGCTACTATGGCCGCCAGGTCGGTGGGATGGTTGGGCAAAAACTGCCCGTCGTCACGCTGGAGCATCAGTATCTGGTCACCGACAGCCTGGCGGAGCTGGAAGCCAACCCCGAGAACTTCCCGCTCGTGCGCGATCCCGACATCATGTACTACCTGCGCCGCGAGCGGAACGGGCTGCTCTTGGGCTCCTACGGGCACGAAGGCCGCCCGGCCTGGCTCGACGGGATGCCGGACTGCTTTGCCAACCAGCTTTACCCCGACAGCGTCGATGACATTGCCGAAATCCTGGAGGCAGCGCTTGAGCATGTGCCGCTCTTGGGCGAGGCCGGTGTCAGCCGCTTCGTGAACGGCCCGATCCCCTACAGCCCCGACGGCGCGCCCTTGTGCGGCCCGGCCTTCGGCTTGCCGAACTTCTATCACGCCTGCTGTTTCCCGGTGGGCATCACTCATTCGGCAGCGGCGGCGAAGACACTCACGGAATGGATCACCGAAGGTGAACCGGAATGGGACATGTCGATGTGGGACCCGCGCCGGTTCGGCGAGGAATGGGCAACGTTTGACTACACCGTCAAACGCTCCAGCGAGCTCTATGAAAACCAGTATGCGATCCCCTATCCGCACCGCCTGTGGAAATCGGGCCGTCCGGTGCAGACCACTCCGCTATATGAGACGCTGAAAGCGAAGGGCGCGGTGTTTGGCCAGGTTGCCGGCTGGGAGCGGGCGTTCTGGTTTGAGACAGACGCCATCAAGGACGATGGCGGGCTGAGCTTCCATCACGAAGCCTGGCATGAGGCTGTAAAAGCCGAATGCGAAGGCGTGCGCGACAATGCCGGCGTGATGGATCACGGCGGCTTCACCCGATACGAGGTCGAAGGCCCCAAGGCGACGGAATTCCTGAACCATGTGTTCTGCGGCGCGATGCCGTCGGTGGGCCGGGTCAAGCTCAGCTACATGCTGACGCCCAAGGGCAAGGTCTGGTCCGAGGCCACCATCGCCCGGCTGGACGAGAACAAATACCTCTTGTGCGGCCCGACCCTGGCCGATCAGCGCGACCACGACTGGATGTCGCAGTTCCTGCCGGAGGAGGGCGTCACCCTGCGACGCGGCTCAGAGTTTGATGCGGCGCTGATGGTGATGGGGCCGAAGTCCCGCGATGTGCTGCAGCCGCTGACCGCAGACGACCTGTCGAAAGAAGCCGCCCCCTGGATGTCAGTGCGCGAGATCACAATTGCCGGTGCGCCGGTCATTGCGCTGCGGGTCTCTTATGTGGGCGAGCTGGGCTGGGAGCTGCATATGCGCTCGGCCGATCTGGTCACCGTCTACAACGCCATAATGGAGCAGGGCGCGGACAAGGGCATGGTGGAGTTCGGCTCCTACGCCCTGAACGCGATGCGGATTGAGAAGGGCTACCACGGCTGGGGGGCGGATTTTGGCATCGAATACACGGCCTTTGATGCGGGGCTGGACCGGTTTGTCAGCAAGAAGAAAGACAGCTTTGTCGGCCGCGATGCGTTTCTGCACCAAGCAGAGCAGGTGAAGGACTATCACTTCACCGCCTTTGTGCTGGAGGGCCACGGCGCGGATGCGCTGTCCTCCGACCCGATTTGCCGCGATGGCAAGGTGGTGGGCTATGTCAGCTCCGGCGGCACCGGGTTCCGGATCGGCAAGCGGATTGCACTTGGGTACCTGAGCGAACCATCCAGCCCTGGTGATGTCTATGAGATCGAAGTGCTGGGCGTTCCGGTGAAGGCAACGGTTGCCACGGTGCCATTCTACGATCCCGAAAACGACCGGCTGCGGGGCTAAGGAGATGGCCAAACCTCTTCCCACGGACGTGCAGGTCGCAATCGTCGGCGGCGGCATCGTTGGCTGTGCAACGGCCTACCACCTGGCCAAGGCCGGCTGGTCGGTGGCGCTGTTCGAGCGCAAGAAACTGACCTCCGGCACCACTTGGCACGCGGCCGGGCTGGTCAGCGAGACCCAGGGCGTGCCGGTGATGACAGCGCTGGCAAAGTATGGCCTCGATCTGATGGCGAGCCTGGAGGATGAAACCGGCCAGAACACCGGCTTCAAACGCAATGGTTCAATGACGCTGGCGCTGACGGATGCGCGGGTGGAGGAGCTGCGGCGCAAGGTGGACTACGCCCGCGGCTGCGGCATCCGGGCGGAGGAGATCAGCACGGGAGATGCGCTTGAGCGATGGCCGCTCTTGTCTGCCCATGACGCCAAGGGCGCCTTCTGGTTCCCCGGCGATGGCTATACCAACCCGATCGACACCACCATGGCGCTGGCCAAGGGCGCGCGGATGTACGGCGCGCAGATCTTTGAGGACACCAAGGTTGAGCGGGTTGTAACTGAGGGCGGCCGTGCCATTGGTGCGGAGACCGCGCAAGGCCTGGTGCGGGCTGAGCATGTGGTCAATGCCACCGGCATGTGGGCACGGGAGTTCGGGCTGAGCCACGGCGTGCAGCTGCCGCTGCATTACACCAACCACTACTATGTGGTGACCGATCCCATCGAGGGCGTCACCGGCGACCTGCCGGTGCTGCGGGTAATGGATGAATACGCCTACTACAAGGAGGACGCCGGCAAGCTGCTGATCGGCTGCTCGGAGCCGAACGCCACACCCTGGCTGCCCAATGGCGGTCTGCCGGAGGCTTTCGAGTTCGACGAGCTGCCCTGCGACGAAGAGCACCTCTACCCGGTGCTCGAAGCAGCAATGGCGCGGGTTCCGGCGCTCGCCGAAAGCGGTATCCGCAAATTCTTCAACGGGCCGGAGTGTTTTACCCCGGACGCCAAGCACTATCTGGGGCCGATCACCGATGTAAAAGGCCTGTGGGTCGCCGCAGGCTTCAACTCGACCGGCATCCAGAACGGCCCCGGCGCAGGCAAGGCGCTGGCGGAGTGGATCATGGCAGGCCACATGACCATGGATCTCACGGACGTGGATGCACGGCGCATCGTGCCGGCGCTGAATGCGCGCAGCTACACCGCAGCCAAGGCGGCAGAGACGCTGAGCCACGCCTATGCGATGCACTGGCCCTATCTGCGCAAGACCGAGGCCCGCGGGCTGCGGCGCACGCCGTACTTCGGCCACCTGAAAACTGCCGGCGCCCAGTTCGGCAGCGCCAACGGCTGGGAGCGGCCCTTGTACTATGGCTGCGAGATGACCGACGGCTTCGGGCGCGAGCCGTGGTTCGACGACTGGAAGGCCGAGCATGAGGCCTTGCGTAACGATCTGGGGATGATCGACCTGACCTTCGGCCGCTTCATCGTGGACGGGCAGGGGGCCGAGGCGCAGATGCAGCGGATCTGCGGTGCCAATATGGCGGTAGATCCGGGCGCGCTGGTCTATACCCATATGTTCAACACCCAAGGCGGGATCGAGGCGGATGTGACCGTCGCGCGCCTGTCCACCAGCCGCTATCTGGTGATGGCGTCCGCAGGGGCTGAGCCGCAGACCGAAAGCTGGCTGAAAACCCAGCTGGAAGGCACTGGCGTCAGCGTGGTCAACGTGACCTCCTCCGAGGCAACGCTGGCGGTAATGGGCCCGCGCTCGCGAGACTTCCTGCAAGGGCTGTCCGGGGCGGACCTGTCGAACGAAGCCTTCCCCTTTGCCAGCTTCCAGCATCTGCACATCGGCCATTGCCCGGTACGGGCGCAGCGGATCACCTATGTGGGCGAGCTGGGCTGGGAGCTGCATGTCCCGGCCGAGTTTGCGCAAGCGGTGTTCGAAACCCTCATGGCCGCCGAAGGCGCGCCGCGGCTCTGCGGCGGTATGGCGGTGGACAGCTGCCGCATCGAGAAGGGCTTCCGCCATTGGGGCCATGACATCGGCCCCTTCGACAGCCCGGTGGAAAGCGGCCTGCTCTTTGCCTGCGACTTTGCCACAGAGTTCACCGGCAATGCGGCAATTGAAGCCAGGCGCGCAGCAGGCACCGGCAGCCGCCTGCTGTGCTTCCGGCTGGAAGACCCCGAAGCCCTGGTCTTTGGCAAGGAACCCATTCTGCTCGATGGCAAGATCGTTGGTCGGCTGACCTCGGCCTCTTATGGCTGGACCGTCGGCGGCGCCGTGGGCCTGGGGTATGTTTCCAACCCCGCGGGTCTGACCCTGAAGGATCTGACTGATGGCGCCTACGAAGTGATGGTGAATGGCCGCGCAGTCAAAGCCGCCGCTAGCCTCCGGCCGTTCTATGATCCCGCCATGGCGCGGGCGCGCGGCTGATCACACAGCGGGCGGGCAGCGGTCCGCTGCCCGGCTGCCGTCATGTGATGTGGAACCCCGCACCCGGCAGGCTGCACCATTCCGACAGCAATTCGGCGACCTGGCAGATCGGGTCGCCGTCCTCCATGTCCTCAGTCCGGATCGCGGCGCACCAGGGCACGGAAATCCCGTCCTGCGTCACCCGCGCGCCAACAATGCGGCCTTCCTTCAGGGCGGTTTGCAGGGCCCAGTTCGACAACACGCTGGTGCCGAGGTCAGAGGCAACAAGCTCGACAATAGCCTCTGGCAATTCGACGGTAGCGGCCCATTTCGGATAGCTGTCGGTGGGGCGGAACAGGCGGGCGAATTCGCGGTCCGGTTCGGGCACCTTGGTATAGGTGATGAACGGCTCGCCGACGATATCGGCGCCTTCGACAAACTCCCGCCCGGCCAGCCGGTGGGACGGGGACATGATATAAAGCAGCGGATCTTCAAACAGCGGCAGGCTGCGCAGCCCGGCCTGGGCAACGTTGCCGGACATGACCGCAATGTCGATATGGCGGTTCAGGACCCCGGTCAGCGGGTCGCTGCGGGCCCCGGCCATGATCTGCAGATCAATCCCCTCGGCCCGGGACTTGAGGAACTTGATGAAGGCCGGCAGCCAGCGGTAGTTGCTGTAGGCCTCGACCGACAGCCGCACCACGTGCTGCACATTGGCATTCATGCGGCGCACGTCCTCTTCGGCGCGGCTGAGGTCGGACAGGATGCGCTCCGCCACCACCGCCATGTAGTCAGCGGCCGGGGTTCTGCGCAGCTTCTTGTGCATCCGGGTGAACAGCGGCACATCCAGACGGCGTTCCGCCTCCCGCAAGCGGTGGGAGAGGGCGGAGGGTGTCACGCCAAGCATCTTGGCGGCATCGGTGATGCGGCCGGTCTGAATGATTGCCTGGATCAGCTGCAGATGGCGGAGGTCGAGCAGAGGTTTCACGGTTTTGCCTGAATTGTTTTCACAAGCGGGAGAAAACTTCGGGATCAGCGCTCAGTCAAGGCGCTTGTGAAACCACCGCAAGGCCGTCCTGAGCCCGCAGGTATGGTCGCCGGCCCGAACCACTCAATCGAGCAGGGCAAAACCCGCCGCGTGCTTTCACCGCCTGACCTGCGCCCGCAGGCGGAAACCGGCCGCCCTTCGGCGGAGGAAGACGCTGAACTTGGCCCAGGCTCGGGCAATCGCCGAAGCCGGCGCCGCAAAGTGAGCACCCCCAACCGGTACCATTCTTGGCGTGTTTTGGTTCCCCGCCGCGGAGGGGAACCAGCTGGCGGGGTCAGCCCAGCACCGCCTTGACCGCGCGCAGGGTGGCGTCGACCACCTGATCGGCCTCGGCGCGGGTCAGGCAGAACGGCGGTGCAAAGCCCAGGATATCGCCCTGCGGCATAGCGCGGGCAATGACCTTGTCCTGCTCCAAAAGCTTGGCGGAGATCTGCGGCCCGATCTTGTCCGCGGCATCAAAGAACGTGCGGCTGTCCTTGTCCTTCACGAACTCCACCGCGCAGAGCATCCCCTCGCCGCGCACATCGCCCACATGGGCATGGCCTGCCAGCGCCTCGGCCATTGTTGCGTTCAGATAAGCGCCGGTCCCGCCTGCATTGCTGACAAGGTCCAGCTCATCAATCAGCTTGAGGTTCGCCACCCCCGCGGCCGCACCGATCGGATGCGCCGAATAGGTCCAGCCGTGGCCGATCGGGCCGTTCTCATCGGTGCCTTGCTCCAGTACCTTCCAGACCTTGTCCGAGACGATGGACCCCGAAAGCGGCGCATAGGCCGAGGTGAGTCCCTTGGCGATGGTGATGATATCGGCCTCAATCCCGTAGTGATCAGAGCCAAACATGGAGCCAAGACGCCCAAAGCCGGTGACGACTTCATCGGCGACCAGCAGAATGTCGTGTTTCTTCAGCACCGCCTGAATGGCCTCCCAATAGCCCGCAGGCGGCGGCACGATGCCGCCGGTGCCCAAGACCGGTTCGCCGACAAAGGCCGCGATGGTGTCCGCGCCCTCGCGCTCGATCAGCGCCTCCAGCTCGGCCGCGCAATGGGTCACGAATTGCTCTTCGGTTTGGTCCAGGTTATCACGGCGGTAGTAGTACGGCGCCTCGGTGTGGATCACCTGCTCCACCGGCAGATCGAACTTCTTGTGGAACAGCTCCAGGCCGGTCAGCGAGCCCGTGACCAGCCCCGAGCCGTGATAGCCGCGCCAGCGGGAAATGATCTTCTTCTTCTCCGGGCGGCCCAGGATGTTGTTGTAGTACCAGATCAGCTTGACGTTGGTTTCATTCGCGTCAGAGCCGCCAAGGCCGAAATAGACCTTGGACATGTTCTTGGGCGCCCGGTCCAGGATCATCTTGGCCAGCGTGATCGAGGCCTCGGTGCCATGGCCCACGTAAGAGTGGTAGTAAGCCAGCTCCCGCGCCTGATCCGCAATGGCTTCGGCGATCTCTTGGCGGCCATAGCCCACGTTCACGCAGTAAAGCCCGGCAAAGGCATCCAGCAGCTTATTGCCGTCGCGGTCCTCGATGAACACGCCGGAGGCGGTCCGGATCACCCGGGCCGGGCTCTCGCCGCGGGCGTGCTGGGCCAGATGGGTGGAGGGGTGAAAGAAGTTTTCGCGGTCCCATTGGCCGAGCTGGTCGTTCTTCAGCATTAATTGTTCCTTCCGTTTGCGTTCTGCGGCCAAGAGTTTTCGAAAACTCTTGGCAAAAATCTTCGAAGATTTTTGTCCGTCACGCCCAATCGCGGCAGACGTATTTCACCTCGGTGAAGGCCTCCATACCCAGACGCGCGCCTTCGCGGCCGAGGCCGGACTGTTTGGTGCCGCCAAAGGGGATCGGCGCGCCAGTCACCTTGGTGCGGTTCACCGCCACCATGCCGTACTGCAGCGCGCGGCTCAGGCGGTAGATGCGGCGCGGGTTGTGGCTGTGGACATAGGCCACCAGCCCGTATTCGCTGTCATTGGCGCGGGCGGTCACCTCTTCCTCGGTATCAAATGGGGTGATGGGGGCGACCGGACCAAAGGTTTCCTCGGACAGGATCAGCGCATCCGCGGGCACATCAGTCAGCACGGTTGGTTCATAGAACAGCGGCCCCAGCAGATGCCGCTTGCCGCCGCAGGCCAGCGTGGCGCCTTTGGCCAATGCATCGGCCACATGTTCTTCCTGCTTTTGCACCGCCTGTTCGTTCATCAGCGGGCCAAGATCGCAGTCCTCCAGCCCGGGGCCAATGGTCAGCGCCTTGGCAGCTTCAGTGAACCGGGCGCAGAATTCCGCATAGACGGGGCGTTCGACAAAGATCCGGTTGGCGCCCAGGCAGTCCTGGCCGGAGGTGGCAAATTTCGCCTTGATGGTTTCCGCCACCGCCTTGTCCAGATCGCAGCCCTTGAAGACGATCACCGGCGCGTGGCCGCCCAGCTCCATCACCAGGTGTTTCACCGTATCCGCCGATTGCTGGTAGAGGAGCTTGCCGATGCGGGTGGAGCCGGTGAAGGAAAGCGCCCTCACCCGGGTATCGCGGGTCCAGGGTTCAACCACCGTGGGCGCATGGCCAGTCACCACGTTGAACACCCCGGCCGGAAAACCCGCGCGTTCCGCCAGCTCCGCCAGCGCCAGCGCACTGAACGGGGTCTCAGCCGACGGATGCGCCACCACGGTGCAGCCCGCCGCCAGCGCTGCGGCGGCCTTACGCGTCAGCATCGCCGAGGGGAAGTTCCACGGCGTGATCAGCGCCGCCACACCCACCGGCTCGCGCCACAGCTCGACCTCTGCATCCGGCAGATGGCTGGTGACGCCCTCAATATTCGGGCGTTTGGCTTCCTCGGCGTAAAACTCCGCAAAGGCCGCGCCGTAATCGATCTCGCCGCGCGCCTCCGACAGGGGTTTGCCCTGCTCCAGCACCATGATGCGGGCAAGATCTTCCTTGTGCTCCAGCTGCAGCTCGAACCAACGGCGCAGGATGGCGGCGCGCGCTTGCGGCAGCAGTGCCGCCCAGGCTGGAAAGGCTGCCTGCGCCGCATCCACGGCAGCAGAGGATTCCTCTGCCGAGAGGCTTGCGACATGCCCCAGCACCGCGCCATCCGCCGGATCGGCCACAGGAAAGCATTCGCTGTTTGCGGCAGCCCTCCACTTTCCGTTTATGTAGGAAAAAGAGCGCACCAATGCCTTGTCGGCGATGTCTTCACGGGCCGAGAGAGCGGTCTTGGTCATCATGTCCTCCTCAAGTCTTGCAGAGGAATGTGCCTGACGCGGGCAGAGGATGTGACTGAAGTTCAAGGGCGGAGCAGAAGAAACAGCTGCCGCTCAGGGATATTTGAGCGGGATCACCCCTGCTCCAGCAGAATATCCAGCGGCGGCGCGCCCGCGCCTTTGACCGGTTTGGTGACCACATAGGTGAAATAGCGGCTGAGGCCGATGCGGGCGTCCAGCATCTCGTCGATCAGCCGCTGATAGGCGTCGATGTCGCGGATGACGATCTGCAAAAGGTAATCAAACCCGCCGCCCAGAGCCCAGCAGGCGGTGACCTCGTCATAACGCTGCATGGCGGCTTCAAAGGCCTGGAAGCTTGCGGCAGTGTGATCGGCGATCTCCGCTGCGACAAAGACCGTCACATGCGGCGCGATTTTCTTCAGGTTGATGCGGGCGCCGTAACCCTCGATCAGCCCCGCCTGCTCCAGCTTGCGCAGCCGGTCCCAGCAGGGGGTCGGCGACAGGCCGATCCGCTCGGCCAGCGCGGCCTTGGTGATGCGCCCCTCGGTGGAGAGCACGCGCAGGATGTCGAGGTCGCGCTGGTCCAGTTGCATGTCTTCCGCCTATCAGCCGGCGGTGGCGCCGACAACCGCAACGCAGTCGCCGGATTTGATCAGCCCGGGGAAGTGGCGGCTGATCAGCAGCCCGTCCCGGCGGGCGCGGTATTCCGCAGGCGGCTGGCCGGTGCGGTCCAGCGGCCAGACCCGCGCAAGAAGATCGCCCTTGGCCACTGGCGCGCCCAGGTCGGCCATGATCTCGAACAGGCCGTCGCCCTCGCTGAACAAAAAGCACTCATCGTCCGGCATGGTCAGATTGACGGTTTCATCAACCTGCATCTCGCCTTTCAGGATGCCCGCATGGATCAGCACATTGCGCAGCCCCTTCTTGGCAATCGCATTGCTGCGCGCGGTGGATGACCCGCCGCCGCCCAGCTCGGTGGTGACCAGTACCTTGCCCATCTCCTCCACCGCGGTGTCATACATGCCGCCGCTGTCGATCTCCAAGAGCTGCACCGAATAAGGCGCATTGAACGCCTTCATGGCCGCGAAACAGGCCTCCTCTGTCGCCTTGTCCTCCAGGATATGGGCAGCGGCAAAAGGCACGAAATCCAATGTCTTGCCGCCAGAGTGGAAATCCACCGCCAGATCCGCCAACGGCAGAAGCGTGCGCTGGAAGTAATCGGCGATCTTCTCGGTCACGGTGCCGTCGGGGCGGCCCGGGAACGAGCGGTTCATATTGCCCTTGTCGATGGGCGAGGTGCGGCTGGCGGCGCGAAAGGCAGGATAGTTGAAGGCCGGCACGATGATCAGCCTGCCCGAGATGTCCTCCGCCTGCGTGGTCGCGGCCAGCTCCTGCAGGGCAATCGGGCCCTCGTATTCGTCCCCGTGGTTGGCACCGGTCAGCAGGGCGGTCTTGCCCGCGCCGTTCTTGATCACCGTCAGCGGGATCATCACCGACCCCCAGGCAGAATCATCGCGGCTGTAGGGCAGCTTTAGAAAGCCGTGATGCACCCCGTCCTGATCCAGCGGGATGGTGGGGGAGATGGGATTTGCCTTCATCGGTCAGTCCTTTACAAGCATCTTGCGCGGCACATCCGACAGGCACTCCGGCCCGTCTGCGCCAATGCGGATGCTTTCGGTGATTTCAAACCCCCAGTCCTCCATCCAGAGGCCGGTCATGAAGTGGAAGGTCATGTTCTCTTCCAGAACCGTGGTGTCGCCGGGGCGCAGCGACATGGTGCGCTCGCCCCAGTCCGGCGGATAGCTCACACCGATCGGATAGCCGGTGCGGTTGTCCTTCTCGATGCCGTATGTCTTCAGCACCTTGAAAAACGCCTTGGCAATATCCTCGCAGGTATTGCCGGCCTTGGCCACCTCAAGCCCTGCCTCCATGCCCTCCAGCACCGCCTTTTCCGCGTCCAGGAAGGTCTGCGTCGGCTTGCCCAGGAACACCGTGCGCGACAGCGGGCAGTGGTAGCGGTGCACGACGCCTGCGATCTCAAAGAACGTGCCTTCTCCGGATTTCATCGGCGCGTCGTCCCATGTCAGATGCGGCGCGGCAGCGTCAGCGCCCGAGGGCAGCAGCGGCACGATGGCCGGGTAGTCGCCGCCAACGCCCAGATCCGCGTCATAGCGCAAGCCCGCGTCATAGATCTCCGCCACCAGATCGCATTTGCGCTGGCCGGGTTCCACCTTGTCAAAGATCCGCTGGTGCATCCGCTCCACGATCTTGCCCGCCTGGCGCATATAGCTGAGTTCCGCCTCGGATTTCACCGCGCGCTGCCAGTTGACCAGCGCGTTGGCATCGCCAAAGCGGGCATTGGGCAGGTGTTTCTGCAAGGAGGCATAGGCCGCCGCGGTGAAATAGTAGTTGTCCATTTCAACGCCGATGCTGCCGCCGTCCAGACCGCGGTCCTTCAGCTGCGCCGAGAGGTAATCCATCGGGTGCCGCTCAACCGACTGCACATAGTGGTCCGGATAGCCGATGATATTGGCCGGATCCATGTAGCAGGTCCGCAGGGCGCCGTTGGCATCCTGGCTGCGGCCGTACCAAAGCGGCTCGCCCGAAAGGCCCAGCACCACACATTGGTGCACATAGAAGGACCAGCCGTCGTAGCCGGTCAGCCAGTTCATGTTGGAGGGGTCGGTGACGATCAGAAGATCGAGCCCCCGGCGGGACATCTCGGCCCGGGTCTTGTCCAGGCGGTCCTGATATTCCGCGCGGGTGAAATACAGCTTGGGGTCTGCCATATGCGTGATTCCTGGTTGATCAGCTGGTGAAAGAGGCACCGGCCCCCGCCGCATCTGCGCGGTGGCCAGCAAGAGTTGCGATTGCGGTGTCCTGAACACCGGTGCCGGTCAGGTCGGCAATGATCAGTTCGCTGTCCGACTGGCGGCCGGGGACCTGGCCTGACGTGATGGCTCCCAGTTCCGTAAAGCTCTGGTCCCCGGTGATCAGCCCGGCGGCGATGGCGCTGCGAAGCTCGCCCTTGACGGCGCATTGGGGCTGACTGTCAGGAATATACAAATCCGCCCTGGCCAGGCAGGCCGGGTCCAATTCGCATTTATGTTCCTGATCCGATCCCATGGCGATGACCAGCTGCCCGGGCTGCAGCCAGTCTGCCTTTATCACCGGCTCAGCCGCCGGGGTTGTCGTGACAACAATATCCGCCGAAGAAACCGCTTGTTCGATGCTGGTGCTGACATGGATCTCAATCTCCAGTTCCTCGCGCAGGCCTGCCGCGGCAGCCTCCGCCTTGGCGGCATCCCTTGCCCAGATCACCGCGCTTTTGACGCCGCGCACCAAGGTCATCGCCTTCAGCTGCATCTGTGACTGAACACCTGCGCCGATGATGCAAACATGTGCCGCATCCCCCCGCGCCAGGTGGCGCGCAGCCACCGCCCCCGCCGCTGCGGTGCGCACATCAGTGAGATAGCCATTGTCCAGAAGCAGCGACTGAAGAAGGCCGGTCCTGCTGGAAAACACCACCATCAGCCCGGTGGTGCTGGGCAGGCCAAGCTTGGGGTTGTCGAAGAACCCCGGGCTCATCTTCATGGCAAAACTGTCCAGCCCGGGCACATAGGCGGTTTTCACGCAAACCTCGCCGTTATGGTCCTGCACCGGCAGCGTCATGATCGGCGGCATCACCACCTTGCCCCCGGCCAGCGTTGTAAAGCCCTGCTCGACACAGTCCACTGCATCCAGGTCCAACGGCACCAGATCGCGCAGTTCGGCCTCGGTCAGGATTCTGATGTCAGGCATCTGCGCCTCCCTTTGTCTCGGCTTCCACATCCACGTCTTCACCATCGATGATGCGTTTGTGCAGGTCCATGGCGATGTTCTGGCCGCTGACCAGCGACACGCAGCGCCCCGGGTTTTCGATCTTGCCCGCCAGCAGCGCTGCAATGCCGACGCTGCCGGAGCCTTCGATCACCTGGCGTTCTTCAAAATAGGCGTGCCGGATGGCGGCAGCGATCTCGGCCTCGGTGACCAGAACCACGTCATCCACAAAGGCTTTGGTCATCGCAAAGGTATAGGCATTGTCCAGCCCGATGCCGCCGCCCAGGGAATCCGCCAGCGTCGGCAGCTCCTCGACTTGAACGGGCCTGCCCGCCTGCAGGCATTCATACATCGCCGCACCGCGCTCCATGCTGACGCCGATGACGCGGATATCCGGGTTTGCCGCCTTCAGCACCATGCCCACGCCGGAAATCAGCCCGCCGCCGGAAAGCGGCACAAGAACGGTCTCCAGATCCGGCACTTGCTCCAGCATCTCCAGCGCAACCGTGCCTTGGCCCGCAATGATGTCGGGGTGGTCAAAGGGCGGCAGCATGGTCATGCCTTCCGCCACCAGCCGGTCGACCTCCACCTGCGCATCATCCTGCGAGCGGCCCGTTATCCGCACCTCGGCGCCGTGGGACTTGATGCCTTCAACCTTGTTCTGCGGCACCAGTTCGGACATGCAGATGATGCAGCGCACCCCGGCCTGCGCCGCCGCATAGGCCAGCCCGCGCCCGTGGTTGCCGGTGGAAACGCCAACCACCCCCGCCGCGCGCTGTTCCTCCGTCAGCGACAACACCGCATTGGTGGCGCCGCGCAGCTTGAAACTGCCGGTGATCTGACTGCTTTCCAGCTTCAGCGAGACCTGCCCGCCAGTGAGCCTGCTCATCGGCGGCGAGCCGGCCAATGGCGTCCGGCGGATACGCCCGGCGATGCGGGCGCGGGCCTTGAAACTGTCCTGCAGGGTGAGTTTTGCTGTCATGTCACATGCCTTGCCTGGTTAGAGTTCAAAAAGCCTGCCGTAACCCTGCACCGGATCCATGAGCCCGGCCAAGCGCAGACAGCGCCAGACCATCGCCTGGTTCGAGGTGACAACGGGTTTGCCCAGCCGGTCCTCGATCCGCTGGGCGCAAGCGGCGGCGCGCAGGGCGGTGCAGGACAGAAACAGCGCATCCGCCCCTGCGTCGCAGGCGGCAATCCCGGCTTCGATGATACTGTCTTCGCAAATCCGCGCCATCTGGCGGTCGTCCGTCAGGCCAAAGCAGGCCGCATTGACCACCTCCGGGCCGTGGGCGGAAAAATACTGCGCCAGCTCATCCGTCACCGCAGGGCTGTAGGGGGTCAGGACCGAAACCCGCTTGGCCCCCAGCGCCTCAAACGCATCAAAGGCGGCAGAGCTTGGCGTGACGCAAGGCGTGCCCGGCTTGGCGGCGTTCAGGCAGCGGGCAACTGCATCATTTCCCAGCACAATGGAGGCCGCAGTGCAGCCGTAAGCCACCACATCCACCTCTTCCTCCGGCAGGATCTGCGCGGCAGCCTCGGTCAGGCGCGGGCCGGTCTGCAGCAAGGTTTCTCTGGTGGTCGGGTTCTCGAATTCGATGCGGTTCACATAGACGCCCACCCGGTCCGGATCGCAGATCCGGGCAAAGTCGCGCTCTGACGTGTGGTCGGTCGCCAGCGCCACCAGCGCAATCCGCTTGCTCACCGGGCGGCCGTCCAGCCGGGCCGGGACACGCGACGGTGCAGAATGAATATCAAGAGCCATATTTTCTTTCCTAAACAACGAAAATCAACGGATGCGAACGGCGGGCCGCCCCGCCGGGCACACAGTCAAAGACCGCCGGGATGGATGTGAACATCGCCGCCTCCCTACTTCGCAAACGCCAGGTCGCGCAGGAACAGCGCAATCTGCGGGAAGAAGATCAGCGCCACCGACACCCCCAGCAGCATCAAGATGAAGGGGGGCGTGCCGCGCACCACCTCGGCATAGGGGCGCTTGAACACGGCAATCGCGGTGAAAATATCGCAACCGAACGGCGGCGTGGCCGATCCGATGGCAACCTGCAGGGTGATGATGGTGCCGACCAGCACCGGGTCCAGCCCCACCGATTTCACCACCGGCGCAAACACCGGCACCAGCACCAGGATCACCACGATCGGGTCGACAAACATGCAGCCGATGAAAAACGCGATGGAAATCACGAACAGCACCCCGATGGCGCCCATCTGGGCAATGCCGATGGCCCCCAGGATCTGCTGCGGCACCTGTGCGAAGGAAATCACCCAGGAAAATGCCGCCCCAGCCCCCACCAGGATGAACACGATGGCGGTGACCAGGCCGGTGGACTTGGCGGTCTCATAGACATCGGCCAGCGCCATCGAGCGGAACACCAGAACCTCGAGGATCAGCGCATATAGCACACAGGCCGCTGCCGCCTCGGTCGGGCTGAAGACGCCGCCATAGA
>NZ_JBSWTX010000004.1:0-50377 GCF_056158765.1 Leisingera sp. ABM4_060
GACCGGCTGCAGCGTCTGAACCTTGGAATGGGTAATGATCAAACCGGCGGTGTCCTCTTTTCTTGCATCCCTGCCTTATAGCCAAAACATCACAACGAGACGACGCCCCGCCCGCAGGCTTTTGACAAAGCGCCTGCAGCATGGCATTTGGGCGTCAGCCTGCCGTTCCGGCCGCATGTGCACGGTCCTGAAGAGAGCAGGACAGGCCAAAGAAAATCACATGTAAAGAGCACACGGGTTGTCATTTTAATGCCAAAGTTCAAGCGCCGCCTCCGGGCCCTGATCCTGCCGGTTCCGCTGATTGGCCCAATGGCCCGCCGTCTCTATCACAGGCTCGCTCCTTCCCGGGCGGCCGGCTCCCGCAGGCCCGGCCATGCCGCGCCCGCCAACCCGGTGGAAGCCGCCACCGCAGTGTTCAAACGGACCCCGGCCTTTGGCGGCGATGCCGCGTTCTCCTGCCCGGATGTGGCCGCCCGGCTGACCGCCGCGGTGGACGCCGCAGCGCAGCAGATGGCGGTGATCGTGTTTCCAGCCTCCCGCGGCAACGATCTGCACCTGGGGCTGCGGACCGAGGATCTGCCCGCCTTCCAGGCGGCGCTGGAGACCTGCCTCGGCACCAGCCTGCAATGGGCCCGCTCCTCCGGCCAGCAGCGGCGGCAGGTAACCCTGCACTGGCCCGCCGGGCTGACCACCCGGATCCAGGTCAGCCTCTATTTCCAGCACCCGGAAGAACAGCGGGCCGACAGCCACAACAGCAGCAACCGTTACCTGCGCCATGTGCACGCTTCGCACAAAGCGCTCCTGCAGCGCCCCGGGCTGCACCGCTGCAGCGATATCCTCGGCGGCCGACCGGATGAGGCGCCGGGCGCGCCGGTGGATCTGGTTTACACCTGGGTGAACAACGACGATCCCGGCTGGCAGGCGATGCACGCAAAGGCCAAGGGCATTGCCCATGAGCCTGCCGAGCATGAGGCCGACGCCCGCAGCCTGGCCCGGTTCACCAACCGCGACGAACTGCGTTACTCGCTGCGCTCGGTGGAGCGCTACCTGCCCTGGATCAACCGCATTTTCGTGTTTTCCAACTGCCCGCCGCCGGAGTGGCTGAAGCCCTCGGAGCGGCTGGTCTGGGTCGACCACACGGAGGTGATCCCGGCCCATTGCCTGCCCACCTTCAACTCGCATGCGATCGAAAGCTTCCTGCACCGGATTCCCGGGCTGGAGGAGAACTTCCTGTACCTGAACGACGATTTCTTCATCAACGAGCCGCTGCCGCAGTCCTATTTCTTTGCCGCCAACGGCCAGTGCAACGCCAACCTTGAGGATTACGGCGTGGTCAACGGGGCGTTGCGCGCGGGCGACAAGGATTACCTCAACGCGGCCCGCAACGGCGCCGAACTGATGCGCCGCCGCTTCGGCCTGGTGCCCGCCCGGCTGCACAAGCACGCGCCTTATGCGCTGAAGAAATCGGTGCTGGAGGAGATGGAAGCCGCGTTCCCGGAGGCCTTCGAGCGCACCCGGCAGGCGCAGTTCCGCTCGGCCAGCGATGTCTCCACCGTCTCTTTCCTGTTCCACCATTATGCCTTTGCCACCGGCGCCGGCACCCGGACCGCCTACCGCAGCCGGCTGCTCAAGAACACCGCGCCGGACATTCAGCGCGACCTGCAGACGCTGGTGGAAGGCCGCAAGATCCGCACCTTCTGCCTCAATGACGGCGGCGACAGCCATAACGACGAAGCCTGGAACCGGGAGATCCCGCGGTTCCTGGCCAAGCGCTTTCCCACCCCGATTGCCGAGGAACGGGGCGCCGCTGCCGCAGACTGCCTGGCGGCCGAGTAGCCGCCGCCCGGCACTCCCCGTCCGGCAGCCCCGCCCGGCAGCTCGGTCCGGGGCCGGGGCTAGGTCAGCATCGCCTCATGCACGGCGATGGCCTCCTCAAGGTCCTCGAAATAGCGCATCTGGCCTTTCTCCAGCACCAGCCCGGCATCGCAGAACTCACGCACCTGCTTCATCGAGTGGGTCACCATGATGGCGCTGGAGAGCTTCATCCGGTCGGCAAAGACCTCCCGGCTCTTGCGCCGGAAGGACTTGTCGCCGACGGCCGTCACCTCGTCGATCAGATAGGTATCAAAGCGGATTCCCATCGAGGCCCCGAAGGTGAGCCGCGAGCGCATGCCGGAGGAATAACTGCGCATCGGCATGTGGAACGACTTCCCGAGCTCGGCAAAATCCTCAACAAAAGCCACCAGGTCGTCACAGTCCACCCCGTAGATGCGGGCGATGAAACGGACGTTTTCCGCCCCCGTCAGATCCTTGTGGAAGGAGGCCGACAGCCCCACCGGCCAGGACATGGTGCCGGTTGAGACCACCCGCCCCGAATCCGCGTGCAGGGTGCCCGCGATGATCTGCAGGAGCGTCGATTTCCCGGCCCCGTTGCGGCCCAGCAGGGCCAGGGATTTGCCCTCCGGCAAGGTGAGGCTCAGGTTGTCGACGACCACCTTGCGCTCCCCCTTGATCCGGAAGCTCTTGGTCAGGTTCTCGAACCGGATCTGTGCCATCGCCTGCCCCTGCCCGTCAGTTGCGGTCGCGGATCGAATAATAGATCAGCACCAGCACCGACCAGACCAGCATCAGGAACAGCCCGGTCAGCCCCGACAGCACAAAGCGGCGCGGATATTCCGAAGCCTCGGCCAGGGTCGGTTTGATGTAGGTGGCCAGATAGCGGCTCTGGCGGGCCGCATCGTCACGCGCCACCTCCAGCGCCGTCAGCGCCACCCGGTAGGCCTCCTCGGCATATTCCCGGTCCACCGTCAGCCGCTCGAATTCGGAGATCAGCGACGGGTAGTCCTCCCCCACCCCGCCGGTATCGGTATTGCTGGAGGCAAAGGTCTGCCGCTCGATGCGGATGCGGTCGCGGATCACGTCGATCTGCTGCTGCGCCTTCTTCAGCCGCACATCGCCCTCGCTGACGGTGCCCGCCAGCAGGTCGTACTGGATCAGCGCCTCGGCCAATTGCTGCTGCAGGTTGTTCATCACCCCCATGCGGCCCTGGATGTCGGCCTCCGGGTCGACGATGCGGGTGCGGGTGCGGAAGCTGGTCAGCGCCTCGCGCGCCGCCTTCAGCCGCTCCAGCGCCTCGTCGAGATCGGCCTGGGCATAGCGCATGGCATCGGCGCGGGCCTGCTCGTTGAGCGCATTGATGCGGATCTGGCTTTCCTCGACGATGGCGCGGGTCACCGCCTGCGCCATTTGCGCGTCAAAGGCCACCGCCTGCACTTCAATCAGCCCGGAGCCGCTGTCATAGGCGATCCCGACCACCCGCTGCCAGTACCAGACCAGCTCTTCCAAAGTGGCATCCGGCCAGACCGAGAAGGCCCAGTCCGCCGGCCAGTGCTGGCTGTAATGGGCGCGCAGGTTCAGCCGCGCCTCCACCGCCGCCGCCATTTCCTGGCTTTGGATGAACTCATAAAGAATATCGCTGTCGGAGGCGGCGGTATTGCCGGCAAAACTGGCGAGGCCGCCCAGCAGATCATTGGCGCCAGAGCTGTCCTGGCTGCGCACCGTAAAGCCGGCGGTGGAGGCATATTGATTCTCGGCCACCGCAAACAGGTAGAAGGCCGCCGCCGCCAGCGGCGCCAGCACAAACAGCACGAAGCTGGCCACCAGTCCCCAGTGCCGCTCCTTCATATGGGCGGAACGGGCCACCGGGAAAGCCGGGTGCTGATCCCGCACCGCCTCCAGTTCGGCCAGGGCGGCCTTGGCCTGATTGCGCCATTTGCGCAGCTTCTTCCTCTGGCGGCGGCTGCGGGCGGCGGGCGGAGACGGCGCCGCCTCTGCCCCGTCAGCCCCGTCAGTCCCGTCCTCTGCTGCCCCGTCATCGTCTGCCGCGCCGGCCCCGGTGGCCTGCGCAGGCGGCTGCGTGCCAGGATTCTCCGCCGCCTCTGCGGCCCGGCGGCGCTTGCCGCTGCCCCGCAGTTTGCGCCCGCCGCTGCGGCCTGTCTCCTCCGGTTCCTGCGGCTCTGCCGCAGGCGCCTGGCTATCCTGTGTCATTTTTTGCCTGCCCCGCATTTCTGCGGTTTGTAATTACCTGTGATTTCTTCCATAGTATCGCCTGCAGCGCAGCCGTTCACAACCACACAATCACAACCGGCCCTCATGAGCAGCTCTTCTTCCGCCGCCGCCGCGGCGCCCCCCCATCTCCGGCCCAGCCGCCCAAGGCCGCCCGCCGCCGCCTGGCAACACTGCGCACGATTTCCGCGCTGATGCTGCGCGAGATGTCGACCCGCTACGGGCGCACCCCGGGCGGCTACCTCTGGGCGGTGCTGGAACCGCTGGCGGCGATTATGTTTCTCTCCGTCGGCTTCTCGCTGGTGATCCGCAACCCGTCTCTGGGCACCAGCTTCCTGCTGTTTTATGCCACCGGCTACCTGCCCTTCAGCCTGTACCGGGAACTGGCGAATTCCATCACCCGCGCCCTCAGCTATTCCCGGCCGCTGCTGCGCTATCCTGCTGTCACCTGGACCGATGCGGTGCTGGCGCGGTTTTTCCTCAACAGCCTGACCGGCATCCTGATCACCATCCTCTTGACCAGCGGCATCCTGCTGGTGGTGGACAGCCGCACCGTGCTGGATCTGCCCGCTGCCGTCTGTGCCCTCGGGCTCGCCATGGCGATGGGCCTGGGCGTGGGCACCCTGAACTGCGTGCTGTCAGGGCTGTTCCCGTTGTGGGACGTGGCCTGGACGGTTTTCAACCGGCCGCTGCTCATTGCGTCCGCCGTGCTCTACATCTTCGAAGAGCTGCCTGCAAATGCCCAGGCGATCCTCTGGTACAACCCGCTGATCCATATCACCGGGCTGATGCGCACCGCCTTTTACCCAACCTACAATGCGGCCTATGCGAACTGGGTTTATGTCGTGATGATCAGCCTGATTCTGATGGCTTTGGGCCTGCTGCTGCTGAGCCGCTTCCACCGCAACATCCTGAACCGCTGAGCGCGCCGCGGCGGCGGGGCCGGAACGCCCCTGCCCGGCCGGACGGCCGCCTGGGCCCGCGCCGCAATTAAGGTCAGCATGGCTGACCAAATGTTTCGCGCGCGAAACATTTGGTCCGGACCGGACCTATTTCCCAGCCCTCTCTGCCTGCCCTGCCCAACCCTGCCCTGCCCACCCCTGCCCCTGCGGTAAAATTCCGGCGCCCGCCCTGTCCGGCGCGGCAGATCCTTCTACCTTCAGGTCAAACATTCGGGCCAGCGGCTGCCGCCAAGGCGGCCGGACCGGGATTGGGGAAAGGGCATTCTGATGCGCATTGCGATGATTGGCACCGGCTATGTCGGACTGGTGTCCGGCGTCTGTTTTTCGGACTTCGGCCATGACGTGGTCTGCGTCGACAAGGACAAAGGCAAGATCGCCCGGCTGCAGCAAGGCGCGGTGCCGATCTACGAGCCCGGCCTGGACCGGCTGATGGAGAAGAACGTCAAGGCGGGCCGGCTCAGCTTCACCGCGGATCTGGCGCAGGCGGTGGACGGGGCGGAGGCGGTGTTCATCGCAGTCGGCACCCCGGCCCGGCGCGGCGACGGCCATGCGGATCTGACTTACGTGATGGCGGCCGCCGATGAGATTGCCCGGGCGCTGACCGGCTACGCGGTGGTGGTGACCAAATCCACTGTCCCCGTCGGCACCAACCGGCAGGTGAAACAGGCCATTGCCAAGGCCAGCCCAAAGGCGGAATTCGACGTTGCCTCCAACCCTGAGTTCCTGCGCGAGGGCGCCGCGATCGAGGATTTCATGAAGCCCGACCGGGTGGTGGTCGGCGTCCAGAACGCGCGCGCCGCAGAGGTGATGGCGGAGATCTACCGCCCCCTCTATCTGCGCGACTTCCCGATCCTGACCACCGACCTGGAATTGGCCGAGCTGATCAAATACGCGGCCAATGCCTTTCTGGCCGCCAAGATCACCTTCATCAATGAAATCGCGGGCCTGTGCGAGCGGGTCGGCGCCGACATCAAGGAAGTGTCCCGCGGCATCGGCTTTGACGGCCGCATCGGCAACAAGTTCCTGCATGCAGGCCCCGGCTACGGCGGCTCCTGCTTTCCCAAGGACACCGAAGCCCTGGCGCGGATCGGCCAGGACCATGCCTTCCCGCTGCGCATCACCGAGACCGTGATGCGGGTGAACAGCGAGGTGAAGGCGCGCATGGTCGAAAAGCTGCGCGACGCCTGCGGCGGGTCGTTCAACGGCCAGACCATCGCGGTGCTGGGCGTCACCTTCAAACCCAACACCGACGACATGCGCGAGGCGCCCAGCCTCACCATCGTGCCCGCGCTGGTCGGCGGCGGCGCCCGGGTGCGGGTGGTGGACCCGCAGGGGCGCGCCGAGGGCGAGGCGCTGCTGCCCGGCGTCAAATGGGAAGACGACCCCTACAAGGCGGCGCAGAACGCCGGTCTGGTGGTGCTGCTGACCGAATGGAATGAATTCCGCGCCCTGGACCTGAAGAAGCTGGCCCGCAAGATGGCGGTGCCGCGGATGGCGGACCTGCGCAATATCTACTCCGCCAAAGCCGCCAAACGGGCCGGTTTCGAGAGCTATACCCCGGTCGGCCGCGGCGGCTTGAAATAGGTCCGGTCCGGACCAAATGTTTCGCGCGCGAAACATTTGGTCAATCATGCTGACCTAATTGCCAGGCCGGCTTTTGCAGATATCAGAGACTAAAAAGGGCTTTTCCAAGGAAAAGCCCTTTGCCTGCGGCGCGAGTATTTTTGGAAAGATGAAAGAGCGGCGGAGGCTCTGCTCAGAGCTTTTTCAGCCAGGCCTGCAGGGCTTCGACCAGGGCGGTGTTGACGCCGGGGCCGCTGATCTCGATCTTCTGTTCGCTGGGGGTATAGCCCAGTGCCACCCCCTTGGGCGCTGGCAGGGAGATCCGCTCGCCCGGCTGGGCAGCGTCCCGATCATAGACATCCCGCACCTGCGGGCGGCTCACCAGCGGCCCCGGCGGTGCCTTGGGCGGGGCTGTGGGGACAGGCGGGGCAGGGGGCACTTCAGGCTCTAACTTGGGCTTTTCCGCCGTTTCACCCTCAACCAGCCGGGTCAGAACCGCCAGCTCCGCCTCCGGGCTGGAACGGTCTGCCGCCTGCAGCGCTTCGATGGCGCGGGCGGCAAAGCCTGCGTCCGCCTCGATCTCGCGCACCAGCGCCAGGCCCAGTTTCTCGCTGATCGCAGTGGGGTAGAACAGCACCGCATCCAAGGCTTCCACCAGGGTGACAAAGCTGCCGATCTTGGAGCGCTTGGCGCGGGCCGCATTGCCGAACAGCGCCTGCAGCGCGTATTTGCGGCGGGTGAAGACGCCTTCCTTACAGGCGCGCACCGCAATCCGGGCGCGCTCGTAATGCGACAGGTTCACCCGGATCTCGTTTTCCTCGACCATCGCCACATAGGCCTCTTCGGCGCTGTCGGGCTTGATCACCAGCGCCTTCAAGGTGGCGAATTGCGGGTCAGACGTCTCTTCATAGAGCCTGCGAAGGGCGGTCAGACGGCGCCAGCCGGAGATCAGGCCATGGGTGCGCCCCCCGAATGTATCCTCCAGCGGCACCACCTCTGCCGGGGTCTGCTGGCCGCGGGCGCGGATTGAGTCCATGAGCGATTGCAGCTCTTCCTCATCCTGCTCGATGCGGTCGCGCACCAGGTGGTTCTCGTCGATCGCCGCCAGCGGCAGCTCTTCGATCATCAGCCCTTTGGCGCGGGCGGTTTCCAGCACCCCCGACAGCTCCTGCAGCGCCGCCTGGGCGGAGGCGTCGGAGGCCACCTGGGCAATCGGCGCCGCTCCCACGGAAGACGCGCTGCCAAGCGCGGGCCTGCCGGCGGGGGCGGCTGTCAGGTAATCCGTCTGCGCCGGAGAGAGCCGTTTGCGTTTTGCCATTGTCTGTCCTCATCACTCCGGGCGGATCATGCCGGAAAGTCCTTGTCAGGGCCTTAGCCCGCCGCGCGCTGCTCCGCCGCGTCCTGCAACGCCTCGCGGTGCCAGACCCCGATCAGGAGCTTCTTGAAGGCGGCATAGGTCTCGTCAAAGGTTTCGCGGCCGCGCGCATAGGTCTCGCGGTTGAAGTCGCGGTAATCGGCCTCGTAGATGCCGCTCACCTGCTCGCCGGCCTGGCCGATGAGCGCGGTGAAATCCTGTTTATGCGGGGAGAGCACCCGGCCCATATAGGCCTGCATCAGCGCGGCCAGCTCGCCCTGCTGGGCGCTGTCATAGCGGGTGATGACGGTGCGCACCGCATCCCATTCAAAGGCGAGGCCGGGCCGGCCAAGCGCCCGCGCCGCCAGGTTCTCGCCCTCCTCGATCGAGGCAAAGGTGGAATGCAGCATGTCAAAGAAACGCCCGGTGGAATCAAATTCCAGGAAAGACGCGCCCATCGGCACCAACAGGATGTCGGCGGCGCTGAGCCCGTTGATGGTCAGGTAGCCAAGCGCCGGGGGCGTGTCGATGAAGATCACGTCATACTGGTCCAGCACCCCGTCAGCCTCCAGCCGCTCGGTCAGCGCATCCCACAGCTTCCAGCTGCGCGCCGCCATCCGCCAGACCGGGATCTGGAATTCTGCCCAATAGAGGTTCAGCTGGGCGCCAATGAGGTCGATATTGGGCCAGTGCGTGGTCTGAATGACGTCCCCAGCCGTCATCTCCATCGCCGCATCCAGCGCCTCATCCAGCGGCTGCGGGGCATCGCCGCGGTCGAGCCGGCGCTGGTTTTCAGTGCGCAGATGCTCGCCGTAGTGGCGCGCCAGCAGCGGGAAGGCGGTCTGCCATTCATCCTCGACCCTTCCGCCGAAGATCGAGGTCATTGAGCCTTGGGAATCCAGATCAATCACCAGCACCTTGTAGCCGTCGAGTGCTGCCGACATCGCCAGATGCGCCGCGGTTGAAGTCTTGCCCACCCCGCCCTTGAAGTTCGCCACCGCCACCATCTTGGCGGGCAGCCCTTCGGGGCGGTAGGGGATGTATTCCTTGGCTTTCGATCCTTGCGCGCCGAAATGCGCCCGGAGCCGCAGCACCTCATCCAGGGTGAACCACTTGGCGCCGCCTTCGGTTTCGGAACGGCCCTGGGGCAGATCGGGATTGGCCTTCAGCACCCGGCGGAAATGGGCCTGGGCGACGGGGATCAGATAGCGGGTGATTTCCCAGGTGGAGAACAGGCGCAGCTCCTTGCGCCCCTCCTCGTTCATGCCGCGGCTGGCGAGGTCGGCGCGGCCTTGCGCGCAGGCGGCGGCGATCTCGGCAAAGCCTGCGGTGCTGGTTGGCGTGTCCAGCTCTGCCAAAGCCGCCTCCGGATCGATGCTGAAATAGGGGGGAAGGCTTGCGTTTGCCCTAGGGGTTTCTTTCCTGTGGATATCTTTGGCCATGAGGATCTGCCTGCTGTCCTTGGACCGGTTGGGTCCTGCCTGCTGTTATCTGCTTTGCAGCCCCGATGTGCCGCCTTTTTGCCAGAATACCCAAAAACAGCGCACATGAAAGGAAAATGCGCATGCCGCTTGGTTTTTCTAAGCAATCCGGACGGTTGCAGCAGGGGACAGCGGGGGGATCTCAGGGCGGTGAAAAAATTCTGCCCTGTTAATTATGAGTTATTTATTAGTTACAGGAGAGCCTCGAGTCGCGCAAAGCCCTTTTTTTATTGACGATGGGGGCGGATTTCCGGGCAGGGGCGATTCTGAAACCCCGTTCAAACAACTCCGAAACCCCGGCAAAGCGATTCCGATCCCCCGTTGCGGGGCCATGTGGATAACCCTAGGGTGAGCGTAATCAAAACCACGATAAAACGAGTCGCCAAAAGGGCCATCAGATCCCGGCGGCGCGGTGCAGACTACGGGCAGGCAGATGGCGGCAGAGCTGACAGCGGATGGGATTCCGCCGGAAGGGCAGGGGGATTTCTTCCTTTGCGATATCTTCGGGGCGATCCCCAAGAACGACCTGGCGTCGATGGAGCACCCGTTGTTTTCGCTCGGCACACGGCCGGACCGGCGCATTCTGAATTACCAGCACAATGGCGCCGAGATCACTGTGACGCCCTCGGTCAAAGGGCTGGCGACGATCCATGACAAGGACATCCTGATCTTCTGCATCAGCCAGCTGATGGCGGCGCTGAATGCCGGCCGCCAGGTCAGCCGCACCCTGCACCTGAAGGCGCATGACCTTTTGGCCGCCACCAACCGCGAGACCAGCGGTGACGCCTACCGGCGCCTGCGCGAGGCGTTTGAGCGGCTGGCGGGCACCCGCATCACCACCAATATCGTCACCGGCGGGCAAGAGGTCACCACCGGGTTCGGCCTGATCGAGAAATGGGAGATCGTGCGCAAAGCACGCGGCGGCAAGATGGTCAGCGTCGCGGTGACGCTGTCCGACTGGCTCTACCGCGCGGTGCTGTCGAAATCGGTGCTGACGCTCAGCCGCGATTACTTCCGGCTCAGGAAACCGCTGGAGCGGCGGATCTACGAGCTGGCGCGCAAGCATTGCGGGCGGCAGAACAGCTGGCAGGTCTCGGTGGAGACGCTGCTGAAGAAATCCGGCTCCGCGAGCCCGCGCCGGGTGTTCCGCAAGATGATCCGCGACATGATTCAAAGCCAGCCCTTGCCCGATTACGCGCTGGAGGAGCTGGAGGGCGACGTGATCCGCTTCAGCCAGAAGGCGGCGGTCACGGAAGCGGTGCTGAATGCGCCCTCTCTGAAACCGGACACGCTGGAGGAGGCCCGCGCGCTGATCCCGGGCTCGGACGCCTATGCACTGGAGGCGGAATGGCGCGCCATGTGGCTGCGCTCCGGCAGCCCGCGCCTCAGGGCGCCGGATGCGGCCTTCCTCGGCTGGGTCCGGAAACGCGCCGCGCAGTAGCGGGCGGCGGCGCCCCGGGCCAGCCGGGGATTTTGAGTATTTGCAACCAGAAAGACGCAGCCGGGCGGAAGGCGCCGCCCGGCTTCTTTCTGGTCTTAAATACGCCCGCCGGAGGCTCCGGCGGGAGCCGGAATAAAGGTCAGCATGATTGACCAAATGTTTCGCGCGCGAAACATTTGGTCCGGACCGGACCTATCTGCGGGATGGGGAGATCAGGCTTCCGGGAGAGAGCGGCCCCGGTCTCAGATGCCGGCGGGGAGGGGGGATGCGCGGTCTGAGGCCGGGGCGGAACCGGGCGGGGGAGGGCCGGCCGGGAATGCAGGGCGCCTGGGGGCAAGGGGGGCAGGGGCGGGATCAGCCGAAGTAGGGTTTGGGGCTGTAGTAGGGCAGGCCGGGGCGGCGGATCCTCTGGTCCTGGCGGTCGAAGAAATACTCAATGGCGCGGCTGACGGCGGCGGTGGCCAGCGGGTAGAGCAGGATCAGGGCCAGCAGCGGCGCCAGGGTGAGGACGAAGCTGCCGGCGGCAATGGCGGTCAGGGCGGTTGCGGTTGCGGTGAGGGTGCTGATCAGGGCCATGTCCTGTGTCCTTCCGGTGAGAGCTGTTGTTGTCCTCTTTCTAGCATGGGGTGCGGGGCGGCGCTGCTGCACCAAAGGATAGACGGGGGGTGCTGAGGGCTATCCCCGGCCTGCCAAGGAACAGGCCGCCTGCCCCGCGGGAGGGGCAGGCTGCGGAAAAAGAGCAGGCTGCGGAAAAAGAGCAGGCGGCGGAAAAAGGGCAGGCTGCGGCAGGGGCGGCAGAGCGGCCGGAGGGCGGGCGGGGCAAACTAACAGGCCCGCCTCAGCCCTGCGGCTGAAGCGGGCCCGGACAGGCTGCTGCCCTCCCCCCCGGGCTGCGGCCTTCCAGAGCGGCGGCTCCCCCTCAGCCGCTGCCTTTCTGCGATACCTTTCCTGGCGGCCGTCCTTCAGGGGGCGGCCCCCGTCAGGCGCCTGCCGTCAGGTGCCTTCCTTCAGGGCCTGCGACATGCTGGCCATCACCGGGCTGATCAGATAGTCGGCCAGAGTCTGGCGGCCGGTTTCGATCATCGCCTGGGCCGGCATGCCGGGCAGCGCCTTCACGTTGGGCAGGGCGGCCAGATCCCCCTCCTTGATGCGGATATGCACCGGGTAATAGGATTGGCCGGTGGCCTGGTCGAGGCTGCTGCCGGCCGCCACCATCACCACTTCGCCCTGCACCGGCGGGGTGGAGCGGAAGCTGTAGGCCGTGAGCTGCACCCGCGCCTGGCTGCCCATCGCAACCTCGTCGATATCGCCGATGGCCACCCGGGTTTCCACCAACAGGCCGGCATCCTCGGGCACCAGCTCCAGGAGCGTCTGGCCCGGCTCCACCACCTGGCCCAGGGTGTTGATCATCAGCCCCACCACCCGGCCGCCGCGCGGGGCGCGGATGGTCTGGCGCTCGGCCACGTCCAGGGTGGCATCGATGCGCTGGCGCAGGTCCAGCAGCAGCTCCTGCACCTCCTGGCTTTCGGCGGCGATCCGCGCCGCCCGGTCGCGCCCGGCCTGCAGGCGGCGCTCCTGCATCTCGCCGATCCGCTCCAGCACATTGCCGCGGTCGCTTTCCAGCGCGCCGAGGCTGCCCAGGAGGCCGCTTTGCTGCATCTGCCGCTGGCTGATGCGGGTTTTCGGCACCAGGCCCTTTTCGAACAATCCGGTCAGATCCGCCAGCTCCGCCTGCACCAGCGCCAGCTGCTCCTCGGCGGCCCGGATGCGGGCATCGCGGCCCTTGAGCTGATCGTTCAGCTGGCTGATGCGGCCCTGGATGATGTCCATCTGGCCCTGGTAGAGCGCCCGGTTGGAGGCCAGCAGGTCGCGCTGCACCGCCACCAGCTGCGCCAGTTCCGGCGCCTGGGCGGTGAGCCGCTCCAGCTCTGCCCCCGGCTGCAGCTGCGCCGCGCCGGTCAGTTCCGCGTCAAGCCGGGCCTGCTGCGCCAGGAGGCTGGCCATCTGGCCGTTCAGGATCGCCATCTGGGCCTGGATCCGGCGGCCGTCGAGCCGGGCGATGACATCGCCTTCGGCCACCCGCGCGCCCTCGGCGACATTCAGCTCGCGCAGGATTCCGCCTTCGAGGTGCTGCACCGCCAGCCGGTCGCCGGCCACGTTGAAGGCGCCGGGCGCCACCACCGCGCTGGTCAGTTCGGCGCGGCTGGCCCAGAACACCAGGCCGCCGAACAACCCGAAGCCGCAGACCAGCAGCCACAGCACCAGCCGCCGCACCCGGGTCGGCGGGCGCTGGGGCAGCGGCACATCCAAAGTGCCGCCGGCCGGCATCAGGTCGCGGAAACCGCCCTGGGCCGGGGTCCGGGCTGTGCCCTGTTCCGGTGCCGGGCTGCGGCTGTCATGTTCCACCAGGCTCATGCGCTTGCTCCTTCATTCCGGTTCGCGGGCCGGTTCGCGGGCCGGTTCGCGGGGTCGCCGCCCTCCGCGTCCTTTCCCGTGCTGCCGCCTTCCGTGCTGCCGTCCGTGCTGCGGTGGCGGAAGGGGGCGATCTTGGGATCATCCCGGGTCTGGGCCTGCGCCTGGGCCTGGGACAGCGGCTGCACCGCCGCGTCGATCACCTGGCGGGCCTCGCCAAAGCGGATGAGGCGGCCCTCCTGCAGCAGGGCTGCATGGCTGACCCGGCGCAACAGGCTGAGCCTATGGGTCACCGCCACCACCGCGGCGCCGCGGGCGCAGGCGGCTTCGATCGCGGCGGCCAGCGCCTCCTCGCCCTCGGGGTCGAGATTGGCGTTGGGCTCATCCAGCACGATCAGCTTGCGGTTGCCGAAGAAGGCGCGCGCCAGGCCAATGCGCTGGCGCTGGCCTGCGGAGAGGAACTCGCCGCGCGGGCCCGCTTCGGCATTGTAGCCGCCGGGCAGTGCCAGGATCATCTCATGCACCTGCGCCAGTTTCGCCGCCGCCACCACATCCGAGGGTTTGGCCTCCGGGTCCATCAGCGCGATGTTTTCCGCCACCGTGCCCTGGAACAGCTCGACCCGCTGCGGCAGGAAGCCGATATGCTGGCCGATCTGCGCCGGGTCCCAGTCGGTGAGCGCGGCATCGTCGATGCGGATATGGCCGCGCACCAGGGGCTGCAGCCCGGCCAGCGCATGCGCCAATGTGGTCTTGCCGGCACCGGACGGGCCGATCAGCCCCAGCGACTGGCCCGGCTTCAGCTCCAGGCTGATGTCCAGGAGCAGCGGATCGGGGCGGCCCGGCAGCGCCACGGTGGCGCCTTCCACCGACAGCCGGCCGTCGGGTGCCGGCAGCTCCAGCCGCTCCGGTTCGGCGCCGAGATGGGCCAGGAAGAGGTTCAGCCGCGCATGGGCGCCGCGCGCCTTCAGGAAGCCGCGCCAGCCGGCGATCGACTGCTCCACCGGCGCCGCCGCGCGGCCCAGGAGGATCGAGGCGGCAATCATCAGCCCCGGGGTCAGCTGGTTGTTGATCACCAGCACCACGCCGACGCCCAGCACCGCGATCTGCAGCCCCATGCGCACCGCCTTGGCCAGCGAGGTGACCAGCGCCACCCGGTCGGTGGCCAGCGTGTTGAACATCAGGGCGGAAAACGCCTTGAGCTGCCAGCGGGCAATCATCGGCCCGGTCTTGCCCATGGCGTGGATCAGCCCTGCGTTCTGCATCATTTCGCCGACCTGGGCATTGGTGGCATTGGCCTGTTTGGCGGCCTCATCCATCGGCGCGCGGGCCAGCATCTCGTTGAGCAGCGCCAGGGTGAACAGCAGCGCCAGGCCGGCCAGCGCCACCGCGCCCAGCACCGGGCTGAACAGGAAGATCAGCACCAGGAAGATCAGCGACCAGGGCGCATCCAAGAGCGCCAGGAACAGCGGGCTGGTGACAAAGCCCCTGAGCTCCTCGATGTCGCGCACCGGCTCGGCGCCGGCCAGGGAGGCCGGGCGGCGGCCGCTGATCATGCCTTCCAGCACCGCCGGGCTGAGCCGCGCCTCGAGCCGGGCGCCCAGCCGCGCCACCAGCCGCTGGCGGATCATGTCGAACAGAAAAAAGAACACCAGCGCGATGGACGCGCCGGCGGTCAAAGCAATCAGAGTGGGAATGCTGCCCGAGGCCATGACCCGGGCAAACAGTTGCAGCATGTAGAGCGGCGCTGTCAGGACAAGGAGATTTACAAAGATGCTGGCCGTGAAAATGGCGGCGAGCACGCCTCGTTGACCGTCAAATACCCGTCTTACCTTCATTGTCGTAGCCCCCCGGCTGCACGAATTGAAGTTATATAATCTGGAGAACAGCGCCCTGGTCCAAGGATGCAATCCTTGGCCGGGGACCAAATCGCTGTCCTGAACCAGGGCTGGGCGGGCCCGGGGTCAAACCCCGGGCCCGCCGTTCCTATGGCTCAGATAGCGTGACCCCAGATGTCACTGTAGCTGTCATCAAAGCCATCGTCGGATGCCAGCACCCGGATCGCCTCATAAGAGCCTGCATCGCCGGTGGTCACCGCGTTGATGCCGACACCGCCGATCGGGATCGCGTCCTGGCCCAGCGAGCTGTAGTAGCTCTCGTTGTTGGTCAGGCCGAGGATCTTCACCGTGGCGCCGCCCACTTCGATGGTGGTGTCGGTGCCGTCATCGGTGACGGTGGCATGGCCGTTCTCGTTCAGTTCCTCAAAGGCATCCTGAGCCGAGGTGCCGGTGCCGTCGCCGGTGTTGGTGACGCGGAACAGCAGCACATCGTGGTCCTGGTCAATGTCGAAATCCTTGATTTCGTCAGTGCCGTCGGCCGAGGTGAACTCGGTGCCGTCCCAGACCAGGTCGATGATGAAGACATCCTTGCCGTCGCCGCCTTTCAGGCAGTCGTCGCCTTCGCCGCCCTTCAGCCAGTCGTTGCCGTTGCCGCGGCCGCCGTTGAGCGTGTCATTGCCGCTGCCGCCGTCCAGGAAGTCATTGCCCTTGCCGCCGTCGAGGTAGTCATTGTCCTCTTCGCCGTAGAGGCAGTCCCGGCCGTTGTTGCCGTAAAGCGTGTCTTCGCCTTCGCCGCCTTCCAGAACGTCATCGCCGCCGTTGCCTTTCAGCTTGTCGTTGTCGTCATTGCCGTCCAGGAAGTCATCGCCGCTGTTGCCGTAGAGCGTGTCTTCGCCGTCATTGCCTTTGAGGACGTCGTTGTCCTCGCCGCCTTTCAGCTTGTCATCGCCGTCGTTGCCATGCAGCGTGTCTTCGCCCTTGCCGCCATACAGCCAGTCGTCATCCTCGCCGCCGTACAGCCGGTCGTCCTGATCGCCCCCTTTCAGGGTGTCGTCGCCGGTGCCGCCCTTGAGGAGGTCATCGCCGCCCTGGCCGTGCAGGCAGTCGTCATCGCCGTCGCCGTGCAGGGTGTCGTCACCGTGGCCGCCTTTGAGGATGTCGTCGCCGTCGCCGCCATGGGCCAGGTCGTTGCCGCGCTCGCCGTGGATGACGTCATTGCCGCCTTCCCCGAAGATGGTGTCGGCGCCGGAGCCGCCGCGGATGACGTCATTGCCGTCCGGGCCATCGTCATACGGCGTGTAGCAGTCCGGGCAGTCGACCTCGCGCAGGCCGTCTTCCATGGCATGCGCCGCAACAGTATCGCCATTCGGCTCTTCGTCGTCGCAGCAATCCCAGTCGATCTTGTAGAGATACTCGCCGTGCTCGGTGCCCAGGTTGTTGCCATGGTCGCCGAAGATCAGGTCGCCCTGGGCGCCGCCTTCCAGCACGTCGTTGTTGGAGCCGCCGCGCATGGTGTCCTTGCCGGCGCCGCCGTTGACGTCGTCGTCGCCGGAGCCGCCGTCCATCAGGTCGTTGCCGCGGCCGCCCTGCATCAGGTCGTTGTCGGCTTCACCGAACATGGTGTCGTCGCCGCCCTGGCCGTCCATGGTGTCATTGCCGTCGCCGCCCAGCATGCAGTCGTTGCCGTCGACCTGCTCGTCCTTGTTGCCGGTGCCGCTGTCGGCGCCGAAGTCGAGGTCGTCATTCTGCGACTGGCGTTCGTCGCCGAACATCTCGTCGTCGCCGGAGCCGCCGATCACCAGGTCGTCGCCGAGGCCGCCGGCCATCCGGTCATTGCCGCCCTGGCCGTTCATGCGGTCGTCGCCGTCGCGGCCGTACATGGTGTCGTCGCCGTCGTATTCGGTTTCGCCGGACTGGCCTTCGTCGCCCCACATCCAGTCGTCGCCGCCTTCGCCGTCCATGCAGTCGTCGCCGAGGTCGCCGTACATGTAGTCGCCGGCATCGCCGTCTTCGTAGCTGTAGTCGCCGTCAGCGTCGTCGCCGAACAGGACATCATCGCCGTTGCCGCCGAACACGCTGTCCTGATGCTCGCCGCCGAGGATGGTATCGTTGCCGTTTTCGCCTTCGATGTAATCGCAGCCTTTTTCGCCGTCCATCCAGTCGTCGCCGTCGTCGGTCTGGTTGCTGGCATCGCCGCCGAACATGGTGTCGTTGCCGGAGCCGCCTTCCATCAGGTCGTCGCCGCCCTGGCCTTCCATGTAGTCCTGGCCTTCTTCGCCATCGAGGCGGTTGTTGCGCTGGTTGCCGTAGATGGCATCATTGCCGGCTCCGGCCGAGGCGTTGTCGGCGGCGTTATGATCGTTCAGATTGATCACATTGCCGTCGGTGCCGCCCCATTCGGTGACGTCATTATTGTAATCCGGGTCGAATTTATTGTCGCTGAACCGGATGTCGCATGTCGGATCGCAGACATCCCAGTCTGGATTTCTGTCTTCAATACCCATGGTGAATTTCCTCCTCGTTAACTGTCCGGGGCTGAGCAGCGGGCTGCTGCCCGGGTCCGTGCCCCCGCCAGCGCCAATGCCGCTGGATGCGGCGGGCGCAAAAGGCGTCGCGGTGCCTTCTGGGGGTATTGCAGCGCATCCGCGCCGCTGCCGATGCCCCCAAATGGGGACAAAATGGCGCTTTACAGGGGCGGCATCTGCCAGCCGGTGCGGCTTTCAAGCGCCGCGGCGGCGGCCTGGGCGGCCGCCTGCAGCGGCCCGTGCCAATAGCTGCCCGCGGCCAGGGCCGCAGCGGCCAGCAAAAGCGCGGCCGCCGGGCCGCGCCAGCTGCGGCGCGGCGGCGGCGCGGCCCGGGCCAAAGCCTCGGAGACCGCCGCCTTGAGCACCGGTTCAAATTCGATCCTGAGCGCCCCCTCCATCCGGTTCACCGCCGCCTCCAGCTCGTCGATGCGGGCGCTGAGCGCGGCGCGGTCCTCTGCCGCCTTTTTCTCGGCGCGGGCGCCGAGCCCCTCGTTCAGGGTGGTGAACATGGCGGCGATGCGCTGGTGCAGCGCCACCAGATCCTCCTGCGCCGCCAGCGGGGTGGCCCCCTTGCGCAGCGCGGTGGCGATCTGCTCCAGCACCGCGGCGCTGAGCCGCGGCGGCGTGCCCGGCGCCTCCGGCGCCGTCTGTTCCGGCCGGGTCTGCGCGGGCCGGTTCTGGTCCGGGGTCTGGTCCGGGGCAGCGGCCTGCGCCGCGGCGGCCGGTTCTGCCTGCACGGGGTCCGCCTGCGCGGGCTCTGCCTGGGGCGGGCGGCCGGCCGGGGCGGGCGGGCCCTGCACCGGCGCGTCGAGCGTCAGCTTGTTCATGACGCCCTCCCCAGCGAGGCCTGCCAGGTCAGCCGCTGCGCCATCTCGGCGCGGCCCGCAGCCTGCAGCTTGGCCAGCACCCGCTTGGCGTAGGTGTTGAAGGTCTGCTCCTTGAGGCCGGCGATATGCGCCGCCTCGCGGTTGGAGAGGCCGAGCTGAATGAGCGCCGCCACCCGCGCCTCCGACGGCGACAGCCCCATTTTCTGGGCCAGCATCTCGATGCGGGTGCGGTCGGGCTGGCGCGGCAGGATCGCCACCACCAGCGGCGCCTCGGCGCCGGCGCAGCGGTAGCGGGTCAGCGACACCGGCAGCCGCATGCCGCTGGCGCGGTCCTCCAGGAACAGGATCAGCTCGCGGGCGCGGGTGGCATGGCCGCCGCCGCCGCCGCGGCGCGAGCGGGCGCATTCGGCCACCGCCGCATAGAAGCCCGCGGTGTCGCCCGGGCGGGCGCAGCGGAGGCGGCCGCCGCGGTCGCTGAGCAGGTCGCCGCTTTCCAGCATGTCGCGGCCCGATTCATTGCAATGCAGCAGCCGGCCCTCGCCGTCGAGCACCAGCACCGCCGAGTCGGTCTTCTTGGAGATGGTCCACAACAGCGCGCTGGTCACCGCCGCCTGGGTCTCGCCGGCCAGCTCGCGCAGCGCATCCTCGCGCAGCACCGGCCAGATCGCCTGCAGGATGTCGCCGCAATGGGCATCATGCGGGCCGTCCTCGAGCCTGAGCGCGATCAGGTCCTCGCTGCAGTCCTCGAAGCTGAAGGAAAACAGCGCCCAGCCGCGGCCCGCGGCCAGGTCGGCGGCCAGGCCGGCCGGCAGCCGGGCCGCCAGCGCCTGCGCCGCCGCCCCCCCCGGGCGGCGCGGCCGCAGGCCCTTGGCCCGGCCGGGCTGCAGCTGGCGCCGCAGCGCCGCCGCGGCGGTGTCCGGGCAGGTGTCGCCCAGGGCGCCGGCGCTGGTCAGAACCGGCGCGCTGCGCTGTCCCGGCTGCACCAGAGCCAATGATGTGAGAGAGGATATTTGCCTTTGCAGAGACTTCGAAAACAATAACTTGCCCGCTTGCGCAACGGACGCACTCAACATAACCATGTTGCCCCCCGGCATGACATTATGAATGCCCAGAAGGTAGCACGCCGGCCGCGGCGGCAAACCGGGCAGAGGGGGTACGCCAAAGGCCGGGGCAGGGCGGTGCGGCGCCGGGGCGGGGCGCGGAAAATACCACCATGGGGGTAGCCGCTTGGGGCAGGATGCGCCGAATCAAAAAACCCAGGGTTGTTTAACGGGAAAAGTAAAATATCTTAAAATTGTAAGATTGCCTTTGGAAACACTGCGTTTCCCCATTGGAGACAATGCCAAGGGGGTAAGGGAATTCCGGCAGATCGCGTGGAAAAACAGCCGCCTAGTGCCCGGGCCCCGGCGGCGGGCGGCGCGGCCCTGCCAAAAAGCACTGCTCCAGGAGGGGAAGTTTCTTAACAAAATCGGCTGGATTCGCTACGGTTTATCCACAGCAATGCGCATCAGAAGTGTTTGGACGCCCGTTTGCGCTGCCCGGTCCAGAGTGTTTTTTCCGGGTCTGTTCTGTTTTTATCACGATCCGGAAACGGCGGCGCAGAAGCGCGGCCGGGGCCACATCGGCAGCAGGCGGGTGAGTTTTGTTCCAGGGAGTGGCGGCGCATTGCCACAAGGGCAGCCTGCGGGGGTGGGCATGCCGCAAAAGCGCGCTCCCGAGGGACGGGCCGGAGCAGGATCCGGCCGTGGTTACGAGTAAAGGAGTTATTGGATGCCTGTTCACATTGTGGGGGAAAGCAGGCTTCTCAGGGACATGTTTCTGACTATCTGTGAAGCACATGATTATGAAACCGGGCACTGCTGCGGCAGCCTGGCGGATTTGCCGCCGCTGCCGGGAGAGGACCTGGTGCTGTTCTACAGCCATGACACCGGCGACGCGCTGGAGGCGGAGCTGCGCGGCTTCCGCGCCCGCAAGGGCGGCGCCCATCTGATCCTGGTCACCGGCGATGATTGCCCGCCCGCGGTGCAGGCGGCGCTGAGCGCCTATGCCGAGGCGGTGATCCCGGAGCGCAAATCGGCCGATGCGCTGATTGCGGCGCTGCAGGTGGTGCAGGACGGCTACCGCATCGTGCTGCCGGAGGCGGCGGCGGAAGGGATGGCGGTGCAGCCTTACCCGGCGCCGCGCGCGGCGCCGGTGAACGGCGCCCGCAACGGTGCGGGGGCGCAGGCGCATGGGCTGTCGGAGCGCGAGCAGCTCATCCTGGCCAAGCTGACCGAAGGCGCCACCAACAAGAGCATCGCCAATGAGCTGGGCATCTGCGAGGCCACGGTGAAAGTGCATCTGCGCACCTGCTTCCGCAAGATCGGCGCCAAGAACCGCACCCAGGCGGCGCTCTGGGCTTCCGAGCAGCTGCCGCCGGCGGCGGAGCCGCCGCGCCAGTGAGACAGCCGGCCCCGCCCGGGGCCGCAGCGCCATTAATAGAGCCGGCCCCGCCCGGGGCCGGCAGGGGCAAGAGCAAGGACGCAACAGGCGCGCCCGGCCGCAAGGGCCGGGACGCCGCTTGCCGGATGCGGGCGGGGCCGGGGCCCGCCGCATCCGGCCGGTGGCCAAAACAGCGCCCGGAAGCCTTTGGGGGCTGCCGGGGCGGTTCCAGCATCCTGACCGCTGCCGTGCAGCGGCTGCCAAAGACCGTATTTCAGGCCCGTATTTCAGGCCCGTATTCCAGGCTGGGATTTAGGCCGGGGTTTCAGGTCTGCATGCGCCCCTGATCCATCATGCCGGGCGCCGGGACAGCGCCAGGCGGCGGCGCCGGGCGGCTGGCCTGTTCAGCATAATCCGGATCAAGCCAGGCCGTTAAATCCAAACCTGCTATGGCGGCGGTTTCCTCAATGTCGGCCCGGTACAGGCCGTGCAGATACTCCAGCTCTTCCTGGGCATCACAGGAGATATGGGAATTATCCATGGACCTGATGATTTTATCCAGCGCCGGCGTGTAATCCGGAACCGCGCCCAGAAAGATGCAGAGCCTGTTGATCAGGGCTGTTTCATCCGCAAACAGCTCATCGGTGGTGCAAATGAAGACATTCTCCCTGCCAAAGCTGCTGAGCACTCTGTTGAGCTGGCCGCTGTAAAAACCTCTTTCCACATAGGACCATCTTCTATGGTGGCCTTCGGTCTTTTGCAGCCTGCGCCTGCCGGCGTCTGAAACCGCGGCGGCAAAGCTGAGCCTGTCGGCCCCGCGCGCCACTTCCATCTTCCAGTGGGACAGAGCCCGGAATGAAGGATGCCGCAGAATCACGATGATCTTTGCGCCGGGATTGTAACGCGCAATCCGTTCCATTGAATTCGGCCAGTACATGTAGACCGGCGTTGCGTCCCCGATGATGTGAGAGGCTTCGGCCTCTGCAAAGTGGCGGTGCAAAAGCCGGTAGTCCGGATTGCGCCAGTCGAGCATGTCCTGGTCGAAAAAGTGGATCTCTTTCCGGGCCTGCCTGAAAAACTGAGCGTTCGAGGTCATTTTCTCGAAAAGGGAGGTGGTGCCGCTCTTTTGAACGCCGGCTATGAAGTAGTCCAGTTTTCTGAATTGATCCGGCATCCTTGCGCCCCGCGGCACGGTCCAGGCCCGGTCCCGCAACCGGGCCTGGGCATTCAAGCACGGGAGCATAAGAGGCTGTTCTGAATTTTTTACAAACTTTGCAAACCGGGCGCCCCCGCCTGCGGCCGGATCGTTATGCGCCGTGCTTCCGGCTGGATCTTTATTCTCCGTGCCTCCGGCTAGACCTTGATCCTCCGTGCCTCCGGCTAAATCTTTATTCTCCGTGCCTCCGGCACGAGGGCATTGATCTGGGCGATATGCTCCGGCAGGCAGCGGCTCAGGAAATCGTATTTCTCCAGCACATGGGCGCGGGCGGCGGGGCCGATATGGGCGTAATCGCCGGGATTGGCCAGCACCTCCGCCACCTGGTCCGCCAGTTTTTCCGGGCTGAAGAAATCCACCAGAAGGCCGGTCTCGCCATGGCTGATCGCCTCGCGCACCGGCGCCACATCCGCCGCCACCACGGTGGCCTGCATCGCCATCGATTCCAGCAAGGACCAGCTCAGCACAAAGGGCATGGTCAGATAGATATGGCAGCGGCTCAGCTGGATGATCCGGGTGAGGTCGCCGTAAGGCACCTTGCCGAGGAAATGCACCCGGCTCCAGTCGACGCTGCCGCCCAGTTCCGCCTCCATCTCGCCGCGCAATCCGCCGGGGTGCTTGCTTTCGGCGCCGTAAGAGGTCTCGTTGCCGCCGATCATCAGGATCCGCGCCTTGGGGCGCTGCGCCTGGATCCGGGGCAGGGCGCGCATCATGATGTGGAAGCCGCGGGCGCGCTCCATGTTGCGGGCGATATAGGTGACCACCTCATCCTCGCGGCTGAGCGGTTTTTCCAGCCGCCCCAGGCCGATCGAGGCGCGCGGATCGGGGCCCAGCTTGTCGGCGCGGATGCCGTCATGGCAGAGATACATCCGGTCGTGGAAACTGGCCGGAAACCGGTCGCGCTGCCAGGCGGTGGGCACATGGCCCTGATCCACCAGCTCGATGCTGGCGTAAGGCACGGTGTTGCGCGCCTCGGCAAAGAAATAGGCCTGGTCGTTGGGCGGGTTTTCCGGGTCGAACCCCACCAGCCCGCCTTCGGTGCGGTAGAAATACTCGAAAAAGCCGATGATCGGGACGTCCGGGTAGGGGTCCTTCATATAGAGCAGCTCGCCCCAGCCGGTGTGGCCGATGATGATGTCGGGGGTAAAGCCCGCGTCGCGAAGCTGCCGCGCCGCCAGCGCCGCGCCAAGGCCGGTGCCTGCCGCCGCCTCCCAGTCCTTGGAGAGGCCGAAGGCGTCCTGTTCCGGGGTCCGGAACGGTTTGTAGGTGACCGTCTTGATGCCCTGCAGCTGCACGTCGCCGCGCTGGGTCAGGAACACGATCTCATGGCCGCCCTGGGCCGCCAGCCAGGGCGCAAGCTCGCGGTACTGGCCGGGCATATTCTGATGCACAAACAAAATCTTCATGGGCTCATGCTTGCCGCGCCGGCGCCCGGGATGCAAGCGCAGGCTGTGCCCCGCCCGCCGCCTGTTGCGGCAGGGCGGCGGTGGCGGCGCCTGGGCGGCAGCCGGGCGGCGGTGGGCTCTGGCGCCGCCGCCGCCCAGCCGCTAGGTGTGGAGGGCAAGGAAACACCCGCCAAACGGGGAGGGCAGGATGCAGATAGACGAGACGGGATTGCCGGGGCTGAAGGTGCTGACGCCGGCCCGCTTTGGCGATGCGCGCGGCTTTTTCAGCGAGAGCTGGAACAAGCGGCGGCTGGCAGAGCAGGGGATCGCTCTGGAGTTCGTGCAGGACAATCATTCGGTCTCGGCGGAGGCGGGCACGCTGCGCGGCCTGCATTTCCAGGCGCCGCCGCATGCCCAGGACAAGCTGGTGCGCTGCGGCCGCGGCGTGCTGTTTGATGTGGCGGTGGACATCCGCAGGGGCTCGCCCTCTTACGGGGCTTGGTTCGGCATTGAGCTGAGCGCCGAGAACGGCAGGCAGCTTCTGGTGCCCAAGGGCTTTCTGCACGGCTTCATCACCCGGGTGCCGGACACCGAGGTGATCTATAAATGCAGTGATTATTATGCGCCGGACTGCGACGGCGCCGTGGCCTGGGACAGCTGCGGCATCGATTGGGATTTCGAGGGCACCCCGGTGCTGTCGGAGAAGGACGCGGCAGCGGTGCGGCTGGCGGATTTCGACAGCCCCTTTGGCTGGGAAGGATAAGCGATGAAGATACTCATCACGGGCGGTGCCGGTTTCATTGGCTCGGCAGTGGTGCGGCTGGCGGTCTCCCGCGGCCATCAGGTGGTGAATCTGGATGCGCTGACCTATGCCGCCTGCCTGGACAATGTGGCGGAGGCTGCGGACAGCCCGCTGTATGCGTTTGAGCAGGCCGACATCCGCGACCGCGCCGCATTAGACACTGTTTTTGAGCGCCATGCCCCGGATGCGGTGATGCATCTGGCGGCGGAAAGCCATGTCGACCGTTCGATCGACGGGCCGGGCGATTTCATCGAGACCAATATCACCGGCACCTTCAACATGCTGGAAGCGGCGCGCAAATACTGGGTGCAGGCGGGCAGGCCGGTGGGTTTCCGGTTCCATCACATCTCGACGGATGAGGTCTACGGCTCGCTGCCTGCCGACCCTTCGGTGATGTTCACCGAAGACACCTCTTATGATCCGCGCTCGCCCTATTCCGCGAGCAAGGCGGCCAGCGACCATCTGGTGCGCGCCTGGGCGGAGACCTATGGCTTGCCGGTGGTGCTGACCAATTGCTCCAACAACTACGGGCCTTATCATTTCCCGGAAAAGCTGATCCCGGTGGTGATCCTCAATGCGCTGGCGGGCAAAGAACTGCCGATCTACGGCGACGGCTCCAATGTGCGCGACTGGCTTTATGTGGAAGACCACGCCGATGCACTCCTCCTGGTGGTGCAAAAGGGCGCGCTGGGGCGGTCCTATAATATCGGCGGCGAAAACGAGCGCAGCAACCTGGAGCTGGTGCAGACGCTCTGTGAAATCCTGGACCGCAAACGCCCGCGTGCAGACGGCAAGCCCTACAAGGACCAGATCACTTTTGTGAGTGACCGGCCGGGCCATGACGCGCGCTATGCGATCGATCCCTCCCGCATCCGGCAAGAGCTGGGCTGGCGGCCGTCGGTCACGGTCGAGGAAGGGCTGGAGAAGACCGTGCAGTGGTATCTCGACAACGAGCCCTGGTGGCGGGCGCTGCAGGGCCGCGACGGGGTTGGTGAGCGGCTGGGGACGGGCGAGTGAGCCGGCCGGGCCGGCTGCCATGCTGACTGCGCATCTGCCGTCTGGCTATGTGCTGGCGCGGCTGGCGCCTGAGGGGCAGGGCAGGTGGGGGCTGATGCCCGCCGCGCTGATTGGCGCGGTGCTGCCGGATTTTGACATGCTGTGGTTTCATTTTGTGGATCAGGGCCAGATCCACCATCACCGCTACTGGGTGCATGTACCCGCCTTCTGGGCCGCCATTGCGGCTCTGACATTGCCGGTTCTGGCGGTTTTTCACCGCCGCTGGCTGGCGCCGGCGGCGATGGTCTTTGCCGCGCTTCTGCTGCATCTGGTGCTGGACAGCATTGGCGGCGGCATCCTGTGGGGCGCCCCCTTCAGCGATCATCTTTTTACGCTGGTGGAGGTGCCCGCCAGCCAGCCCCATTGGGTGCTGTCGTTCCTGCTGCACTGGACCTTCCTGCTGGAGCTGGGCATCTGGGGCTGGGCTGCGGTTCTGTGGCGCAGGCGGCATCCGGCCAGCGGCGGCTGAAGGCTTTCCTGCTGGAAAGCCTGCCTCCGGCGGGGATATTTTGGGCCAGAAGAAGAGGCGGACTCAGGGCATGGAAAAGGAGACCAGATGATCCTTGTTTTTGGCAAGACCGGCCAGCTGGCGCGGGAGCTGGCGGCGCAGGGCGGCGTCACCTGCCTGGGCCGCGATCAGGCGGATCTGTCTGATCCCGGCGCCTGTGCCGCAGCGGTCCGGCAGGCCGCGCCTGCCGCCGTGATCAATGCCGCCGCCTATACCGCGGTGGACAAGGCGGAAAGCGAAGAGGCCCTGGCAACCGTGATCAACGGCGAGGCCCCGGCTGCGATGGCGCAGGCCTGCGCGGATTTGGGCATTCCCTTTGTCACCGTCTCTACCGATTATGTCTTTGACGGCAGCGGCGCGGCGCCCTGGCGGCCGGGCGATGCGCCCGCGCCGCTGAACGCCTATGGCCGCTCCAAGCTCAAGGGCGAAGACGCCGTGCGCGCGGCCGGCGGCGCCTGGGCCGTCCTGCGCACCTCCTGGGTGGTCTCGAGCCACGGCAGCAACTTCGTCAAGACCATGCTGCGCTTGGGCAAGGAACGCGAGCGGCTGACCGTCGTCGCCGACCAGGCGGGCGCGCCGACGCCGGCGCGGGAGATTGCGGCGGCCTGCCTGGCGATGGCACGGCAGCTGGCTGAGAGCCCGGAAAAATCCGGCACCTATCATCTGGCGGGGGCGCCAGAGGTCAGCTGGGCCGGCTTTGCCCGGGAGATTTTTGCCCAGGCCGGCGTGGACTGCGCAGTGGAGGATATTCCCACCGCTGCCTATCCAACGCCCGCGGCGCGGCCCTTGAATTCGCGCCTCGATTGCTCTGCATTAGAGACGGTATTTGGCATTCCGCAGCCGGACTGGCGGGCGGGGCTCAGGGATATTCTGAAGGATTTGGGAGAACTGGCATGACAGATGGCAAGCCCGGCTCGGGTAGAAAAGGCATCATCCTGGCAGGCGGCTCGGGCACAAGGCTCTACCCGATCACCATGGCGGTCTCCAAGCAGCTGCTGCCGCTCTATGACAAGCCGATGATCTATTACCCGCTCAGCGTGCTGATGCTGGCGGGCATCCGCGAGATCTGCGTGATCACCACGCCGCAGGATCAGGAGCAGTTCATCCGGCTCCTGGGCGACGGCAGCCAATGGGGGGTGGCGCTCACTTACGTGGTGCAGCCCAGCCCGGACGGGCTGGCGCAGGCGTTTATCCTGGCGGAAGACTTCCTGGGCGGGGCGCCCTCGGCGCTGGTCTTGGGCGACAATATCTTCTTTGGCCATGGGCTGCCGAAGCTGCTGGCGGCGGCGGACCGCCAGGCCGCGGGCGGCACCGTCTTCGGCTATCACGTGGCCGATCCGGAACGTTACGGGGTGGTGGGGTTCAACGCAGACGGCACCGCCCGCGAGATCATCGAGAAACCGCCGGTGCCGCCCTCGAACTATGCGGTCACCGGGCTTTACTTCCTGGATGGCAGCGCGCCGCTGCGGGCGCGGAAGGTGACGCCGAGCCCGCGCGGCGAGCTGGAGATCACCGATCTGTTGCAGATGTATCTGGAGGAGGGGCTCTTAAGGGTCGAGACCATGGGGCGGGGCTATGCCTGGCTCGATACCGGCACCCATGGCTCGCTGCTGGATGCGGGCAATTTCGTGCGCACCCTGCAGGAGCGGCAGGGCCTGCAGACCGGCTGCCCCGAGGAGATCGCCTATGAGCAGGGCTGGATCGATGCGGCGCAGCTGCAGGCGCGGGCGGAGAAATTCGCCAAGAACGCCTATGGCGCCTATCTGGAAGGGCTGCTCAGGTAAGCAGCCGCTTGCCGGATACGGGCCCGTCCCCGGGCCGGCCTTTCCCCGCCGGTGCCTGGAGCGGGGTGAGGTTCACCGCCTTATTGAACATAAGACAGATTACAAGCTGCCCAGGCATCGCTCACACACATCCCGCACCGGAGGCCATGTTGCGGCCGGGAAACGATGGGATGCCAAAGCAAGCATGGCTGGCTTCGCCGGGGTCCGCTTGCTTGGAGGCAATTCCCGGAAACCCTCTGTCCGGCGCGTGCATATGCCTGCACATACGGTCTTTCAAGAGCTGCCACGGGATCCGTGGAAAAGCCGCTTCCGCCTGGGGGCAGAACGGGCTGGCACGGGGCTGCATCTTTTCGTAAACGGGAAACTGCCAAACACGGAGCGGCCCCCTTCCCGGGCGGCAATTGATCCGTAAACCCTTTGCCCCTAGGGTCGCAAAACCAACTTTGAAAGAGACGACTATGGCAGCAGAAGTGCTTTATATCGGTGGCTCCGGACGGACCGGCTCCACCTTCCTGTCGATGCTGTTATCTCAGAACGGCGACACCTGTAATATCGGCCAGATCCGGGACCTGCCTGCCGCGACCCGCCGGGAGGTGGAGTGCAGCTGCCAGGCGCCGCTCAAAGACTGCCGGTTCTGGTCGCAGGTCACCGGCAAGCTGGCCGCGCCCCGGGCGCTGCCCAAGCTGGCAAAGGGCTACTCCGCCTTCAAGGAAGATGTGCGCGAAAACCAGGAATGGAACAACGCCCGGCTGCGGGCCCGGCTGCGGCAGGATCACGCCGCATATCTTGCCGGCCTTTCAGAGCTTTATGGCGCAGCATCCGAAGTGGCGGGCAAGCGGATGCTGATTGACAGCTCCAAATCCCCGGAACAGGCCTATGCGCTGAGCCTGACCGGCACCATCACACTGCATACGCTTAATCTCGTGCGCGACCCGCGCGCGGTGGCAGTCAGCTGGTCCAAGCGCCAGTCCGACATGAAACGGCTGCGCGGCCAGAGCCGGGAATGGCGGCTGCGCCAGAAACTGTTTGCCCGTATCGGTGCCGCCGCCCCGGAGCGCTTCAAACTGCTGCGCTACGAAGATCTGACCGCCGCCCCCCGCGACACCATCCGGGAGATCCTGGCCTGGGCCGGGCGGGACAGCTCAACCGCCAATTTCACCAGCGGCTTCGAGGCCCGGGTGTCCTGGGATGATCTGCATCTGTTTCCGCCGGCCAATGAAGGGGTGCTGAAAGCGCGCGCGGAAGAGATCACCATCAAAGCCGCGGACAGCTGGAAAGATGCCAGGCACGCCGATCTCCACCGCATGGCGGAGGAGATCACTTTCCCCGCGGCCGAACGCTACGGCTATACACTCTGAGCCATGATCCGGTCGGTCAGCTGGGCAGAGAATTTTGCCCGGCCCTGCCACCAGTTAACGTGGTTCTTGTCGAGGAAGTCGGCGGCCTCCAGGTCGAACGCCTGGTCATCGATGATGGTGATGCCCAGCTCGGTGCTCAGCTCCTGCAGCAGCACAGAATAGCGGTCGTATTCCTGCGCCGCCCGCTCCGCCCCGAGCCCGGGGTGATTGAGCGGGTGGATGGCCACTGCCAGCTGGTCCGACACGTCCGCCAGTGCCCGCACCCCGCGCAGCCAGGCGGCGACGGCGGTTTCGTCGACCGGCACCTGCCCCAGGAACATGTCACGGATTTCGGTGTTGCGGCGCTTCATCCAGTTGGGTTCAGCCGCCTCTTGCCGGGCCTTGCGGCGCGGGGTCAATGTGCCCCGGGTCTGCAGCGTCCAGAGGCTGTCCGCACTGTCATCGCCCGGCGCTTCAATCCGGCCCGCCAGGTAATCGCGCACGATTTCCAGGTCGCCGGCCGGCGGCAGCACGCTGAGATGCATCGGATCCAGTTCCGCCACCCCCCAGCGCAGCCGCTTCCCTGAGGCCTGCAGAGTGTCGCGGACGAATTCACAGAGCTGGGCAATGCCTTCGGTGCTCAAGGCGCCGGCGCCGGCATTGGCCGCACAGATATCCAGCCCGTGCCCGGCCGCGCGGGCTTCGATGTCCTGGCTGGAAATGGCGCGCAGGAACCCGGAGGAACCGGTGAACAGCGCCAGCGGCTTGTCCGCAGCGCGGATCAGCTCGGGGAAGGTATCGATGAAATTGATCACCCGCTGGCTGCGCTTGTGCAGATCCGCCTTCTCCTTGTCCCCGCCGCTGCCGCCCTTCCGGGCCTTGGCCGCGGTATCAGCCCCGGCCAGGCCGCGCAATTTCCGCAGCTGCTTCCGGTTGCGGCCCTTGCCCTTTTGGGCAGCCTTCAGCAGCGCCTTGTTCTGCTTGCGCCGGCGGGCCAGCAGCCGGGCGATTTTTTTCAGCGGCAGATAGGACAGATCGCTGACGCCTTGCTGGTCCAGCTCCAGCCCGAAGGCCTTTTCCAGTTCCACCGTGAAGGTGACAAAGCCGAGGCTGTCGAGCCCGGCCTCCATCAAATTGCCGGCCGACAGGATATCGTCCGCCGCAATCGCCGGGTTAATCTTTTGGATCATCGCGATCAGCTTGCGCCGGCGCTTCTCTCCCCGGCGCCGGGCCGTCTCCTGGCTGCTGCCCTGCTCCAGCGCCGCCGCCAGCTGCGCGCCGACAGCGCCGCGGTCGATCTTGCCGGAAGCGTTGCGCGGGAATTGCGCAAAGGAGATCAGCCGCGACGGGGTCATGTAGTCCGGCAGCGTTTCCGCCGCCTGGGCCAGCAGCGCCTTTTCGTCGCCGGCGTAGCCTTCTATGGCCGCCGCCAGCGCGGTGGGAACCGGCGCTTTCAGCGGCAGCGGCACGGCAATGGCGTTATGGCCATTGCTGGCCGCGCGCAGCCTGGCTTCAATCTCGCCCAGCTCGACCCTGTAGCCGCGGATCTTGATCTGGTTGTCGATCCGGTCGATGAACTGGATCTGCCCGTCCGGCGCCGCTTTCACCCGGTCGCCGGTGCGGTAGTAAAGCTTGCCGTCCGCCGGGCGCCGGACAAAGGCGGCAGCCGTCTTTTCCGGATCATTGAGGTAGCCGCCGGCAACCTGCGGGCCGCTGATCAGCAATTCACCGGCCTCGCCGGCAGGCACCGGGTTCAGGGCTTCATCCGCAATCAGGGTCTCCATGCCGGGGAAGGCCGTTCCGATGGGCACGAGGTTGAAGCGTCCGGCGGCCGCGCCGCTGGCCGGGATCCGGAAAGCGGTGCAGGAAATCGTCGCTTCGGTCGGGCCGTACCAGTTCTCGACCCGCTGGCCAGTGGCGCTGGCCCAGGCCGCCGCCAGATCGCCCGGCAGCGCCTCGCCGCAGAACAGCGACAGCCGGAGGCCGGACAGCGATCCCGGGGCCAGCGCCCCTTGCAGCAGCATCTTCTGGCCCAGCGTCGGCACCGAGAACCAGCAGGTCAGCTGGTGGCCGCGGATGTAGTCCGCAGGGTTTTCGAGATCTTCCAGGGAGGGCACCACGAGATGTGCGCCCGCCCGCCAGGCCACGAACATGTCATGCACCGACAGATCGAAGGTCAGGTCGAAATTCTGGCTGAGCCGGTCCGCCGGGCCGTAGTCCGTCATCGTGAAGACGGCGTCGAGATAGGCCTCCAGATTCGCATGCCGGATCGGCACCCCTTTGGGCACGCCGGTGCTGCCGGACGTGAACAGCATATAAGCATAAGGACTGCTGTGGCGCGGTGCGGGCAGCGGCCTGGCACTGCCGGCCGCCAGCAGGCCGGCGCCCAGCTCCAGCGCCACAGCCGCGGACCCGGAGGATGCCAGAATGCTGGCGGCATTGCTGGCATCCTCGGGCCGGTGGGCCAGGAAGGCCGCGCCGGAGCGGGTCAGAATGGCGGCATTGCGGTCGGGCGGGAATTTCGGATTGAGCGGCACATAGGCGCAGCCGCGCATCAAGGCCCCCAGAATGGCGGCATAGCTGGCAAGCCCCCGGTGGGCATAGAAGGCGGCAACCGGCTGCTGGCCTTCCGCCTCGCAAGCGGCAATTGCCGCCGCCGCCGCTTCCGCCGCCGCCCGCAGTTCCGCATAGGTATAGCTGCGGCCATCAGCCGTCAGCGCCAGCGCTTCGGGATGTTTCTCTGCCGAGTGCAGAAAATCCGTACAGGCGCGCCAGCCGGCTGTTGAGGCGGCGGGGGAAATGATGTCCGAAGCCTGGTCCATTCGAAGTCCTTTGCAAAACGGTTGGCGGCAATCCAATCAGGGATTTCCTAGCGTGCAGGTCAATGCTGAGCAACTGGTGATTGCCCTGCCCGGGCACCGGCAAACCGCCGGGTGCGGCCGGGCAGAGACCTCTTGCAAATCCCGGGTCAAGCCCCGGTTCAAGCCCCAGTCAAGCCCGGTCAGATATTGCTGGCGCGGCTGAAGACACCGAAGAAGTTGCCGAAGATATTGGAGATGGTCAGCGCGTCGTTGATCGGCAATTCGGTGGCCATCACCAGATCGCCCGGATTGATCTGGAAGTTGCGCGCCGAGAACAGCCCGTCGGCGGAGGTCAGATCCAGCGAGAACACCACCCGCTGCTGGCGCGGCCCGCGCACGCCGGGCGCCACCGCTTCGGCCGGGTATTCGCGCAGGATCAAGAGCCCCTGCGGGTCCGCCTTTCCGTCCTGAAAGCCGCCCGCGACGGACATCGCATCCATCGCCGACATCTCGTCCTTGGAGAAGATATGCAGATCCTCCTCGCCGGTGGCGCCGAAGGAGAGGAAATAGCGCGCATCCTCCTCAACGAACACCCGGTCGCCGCCCCTGAGCAGCGTGTCCAGGCGCGGGTTGTTCAACAGGGTGCCGACCGAGGTGCCATAGATTGACTGGCCGCGCACCAGGCGGATCTGCGGGTTGTTGAGGTCTGAGCTGATGCCGCCGCCGGCCGAAATCAGCCCCATCACCGTGTAGTTGCGGTCGGGCATCGGATAGGTGCCGGGCTGGGCCACGCCAGAGACCAGATCGACCGAATTGTTGCGCCCTTCGGCCATCGCCAGCTGCACCTGGGCCGACGGCACCACCGGCTCCAGCGCCTCCTGCAGTTTGCGCCGCGCCAGGTCCGGGGTCAGCCCCAGCACGTTCACATCCCCCACATAGGGCATGAAAATGCTGCCGTTGGCCGCCACTTTCATATCCTGCAGCTGCACCATCCGCTGCTCGGCCGCGGTCAAAAGCGAATTGTCGTTGCTGTCCCAGATGCTGAGCGTCAGCAGATCGCCGGGCTGGATGATCTGGGTTTTGGCGCCCTGGTGGCCGTGCAGCCAGCCCAAGCGCTCCTGCTTGCCGGTGGCGGGCCATGCGGCCACTGTGGGCAGCAGCGACCGGTTCACCTGGTAAAGTGCGAAATTGGCATCCGCCTCGCCGGCTTCTTTCAGGATCTCCTCGCTGGCGGGGGCGCCGCCGGGCAGGCGTGAACAGGCGGCGGGCAGGAGGGTCAGGGCGGCCGCGGCCAGCCAGGGAAGGAATTTCAGCATCGGGAGCCTGTCTTTGAAGCGCACAGGGAACCGCCCTGGATCATGCCCGGGGGAACCGCTTTGATTTTTGTCCGGGCAGAGGATACTGGGCTGGGCCAAAGGGTTCAACAGGAACGGGCAGCAGACATGGGGAAACCAGCCGTAATGGTTCTGGGCGCAACAGGCCGCATCGGCAGGCTGCTGCAGCTCATCCCGCCGCCGGGTCTGCAGCTGCGGCTGCAGGCCCGCCAGCCGCGGGCCGGGACCGGCAGGCGGGCGGGCGGCTGGCATATCTGCGATCCGCTGGCGGAGCCGGACGCGCTGGCGCGCGCCGCGCAGGGCTGCGGCAGCATTCTCTGCCTGGCCGGGGTGGTGAATGGGCGGCCGGAGGGCCGGATGGAGGACAACATCCGCCTGGGCGAAGCGGCCGTGCGGGCCGGCGCCGCGGCGGGCGCCCGGGTGCTTCTGGCCTCCTCGGCGGCGGTCTATGGCGCCCAGGCGGGCCTTTTGAGCGAGCAGGCCCCTGTGCAGCCCGCCAATGCCTATGGCGCTGCCAAAGCGGAAATGGAGCGGCGCAGCGCCGCCTTGGGCGCCAGGCTCGGCGTGCCGGTCTGCGCCCTGCGAATCGGCAATACCGCCGGTTTCGACGCAATCCTCGGCGGCTGGCGCCCGGGGTTCTCGCTGGACCGTTTCCCGGACGGGCGCAGCCCGCGGCGCAGCTATATTGGCGTGCAGGCCCTGGCCCGGGCGCTGGGGGCGCTGCTGCAGCTGCCGGAGCTGCCGCCCGCCCTGAACATCGCCCAGCCCGGCCCGGTGGAGATGGCGGCGCTGCTGCGGGCCGCCGGGCGCCCCTTTGACTGGGCGCCGGCGCCGGAGACCGCGATCGCGGAGGTGGCGCTGGACACCGGCCTGCTGCAGGCGCTGCTGCCCGCCGCCCTGGCGCAGGCCGCGCCTGCGCAGATGGCAGCCGAATGGGCTGCATTAGAGGCGCATTTCACCAAGGAGCAAAGCCGATGACCTGGCGCAAACGGATGTTCGATCTTTTCTTTGCCAGCCTGCTGGCCGTGCTGCTGGGGCCCATCCTGCTGCTGCTGATGGGCTGGCTCCTGTGGAAGGAGGGGCGGCCGCTGTTTTACGCCGGGGAGCGGATGAAGGGGGTGGATCAGCCGTTCGCCTTATGGAAGCTGCGGACGATGACGGTGGCAGAGCAGGACACCGGCGTGTCCGGCGGCGACAAATCGGCCCGTATCACCCGCACCGGCGCCTGGCTGCGCAGCAAACGCCTGGATGAGGTCCCGCAACTGTGGAACATCCTCAAGGGCGACATCTCCTTTGTCGGCCCGCGCCCGCCCCTGCGCCAGTATGTGGAGGCGCATCCCGAACTCTATGCAAAAGTGCTGAAGTCGCGCCCGGGGGTCACCGGGCTGGCCTCGATCGCGTTTCACCGCCACGAGGCGGCGCTTTTGGCGCGCTGCCGGACAGCGGAGGAGACGGATGCGGTTTATTCCCGGCTCTGCGTGCCCAGGAAAGCGCGGCTCGATCTGATCTACCAGCGCCATCAGAGCATGTGCCTGGACTTCGATCTGGTGTTCCAGACCATCGGCAACATGTTCCGCCGCGGCGCGTAAGGCGCCTGGCCGGCCGCCGCTCAGAACAGGAAGTCATCCGCATCCAGCTGGCCGGGGCGCAGATTTTCCAGAAACAGGCTGCCGCTGCCGCTGCTGATCAGCGTGCCGCCATCCTGGCGGCTGATCCCGAGCTCCGCAAAGCTGCCCGCACCGGTGCCGGCCAGGCTGATCCGGTCCGCCCCCGCCGCAAAATCCGCAATCGTGTCATCGCCGCTGGCAAAGACAAAGACGTCAGCGCCGGCGCCGCCCAGCAGCAGATCATCGCCGCCCTGCCCCAGCAGCACATCTTCCCCGCTGCCGCCGCGCAGCAGGTCCGCCGCCGCACCGCCTTTCAGCACATCGCCGCCGCCGCCGCCCTGCAGCGTATCGCGGCCCGCGCCGCCCTCCAGCCGGTCATTGCCCTCGCCGCCCTCCAGCCGGTCGCGGCCTTCGCCGCCGTCCAGCCTGTCGCGGCCCGCGCCGCCCTCCAGGCTGTCTTCGCCCTCACCGCCCTCCAGCAGATCGCCCTCGCTGCCGCCCGCCAGCAGATCATCGCCGCCCTGCCCCAGCAGCACATCCTTGCCGCTGCCGCCGCGCAGCAGGTCCGCCGCCGCACCGCCTTTCAGCACATCGCCGCCGCCGCCGCCCTGCAGCGTGTCGCTGCCTGCGCCGCCCTCCAGCCGGTCATTGCCCTCGCCGCCCTCCAGCCGGTCGCGGCCTTCGCCGCCGTCCAGCCTGTCGCGGCCCGCGCCGCCCTCCAGGCTGTCTTCGCCCTCACCGCCCTCCAGCAGATCGCCCTCGCTGCCGCCCGCCAGCAGATCATCGCCGCCCTGCCCCAGCAGCACATCCTTGCCGCTGCCGCCGCGCAGCAGGTCCGCCGCCGCACCGCCTTTCAGCACATCGCCGCCGCCGCCGCCCTGCAGCGTGTCGCTGCCCGCGCCGCCCTCCAGCCGGTCATCGCCCTCGCCGCCTTCCAGCCGGTCGCGGCCTTCGCCGCCGTCCAGCCGGTCGCGGCCCGCGCCGCCTGCCAGGCTGTCGCCGCCGTTACCGCCCCACAGCCTGTCGCCTCCCTTCAGGCCCTCCAGACGATCGCTGCCGCCCAGCCCGTAAAGCGCATCGCGGCCGCTGGTGCCCTCCAGCCGGTCGCGCCCGCCGCTGCCGTAATAGCCGCCGCCGGGCAGGGTCACCCCCGGCGCCTGGCGCCCGGGAAAGGAGAACCGCAGGCTGGGGCCGAAGACATCCTCCAGCGCCAGCCGGCTGCCATCGGCGCTGTTCAGGTAGATCACCATGTCCTCCCACAGCAGCCGGATGCCCTGGCTGCGCCCCTTCACCTGCAGCTGGGCGGGGCTGTAGAGACCCTCGAACAGCGACAGGTCCAGCAGATCCTCGCCTGGGGTGAAATCCTGCACAAAGGCCTGCGATGCGGCGGGATCGAGGACAAAGATATCGGCGCCGCTGCCGCCGGTGAGGGCGCCGCCGCCGGGCCCTGCCACCAGCACGTCATCGCCGCCGAAGCCGTAAAGATCCGCACCGCTGCTGCCCGCCTCCAGCACATCGCCGGCGCTGCCGCCCTCCAGCCGGCTGTCCTGCGCTGCCGCGATGCCGCGCGCTCCCAGCTCCGCCAGCGGCAGGGTAAAGCGGCTGATGCCGGCTTCGGTTCCGGAGGCGGCAAACACCTGCAGCTGCCCGTCCGCCGCCACCGCCTCCAGCGCGGTGGCATTCTGCAGCCCCATGCCGGGCTGATGCTCCAGGCTCTGCAGGTGGATCAGCTCGCCGCCCGGGGTCAGGGTGAACAGGCTCAGGCCGCCGTCATTGCCCGCCGCCAGCACCAGCACATGGCCCTCTGCCTCGACCACCTCCAGCGCGCTGATGCCGCCAAAGCGGGTCATCGCGGTGTCCTGCAGCTGGGCGGCAAACTGCAGCTCCCCGTCCGCCGCCACCCGGATCAGGGTGAGCGAGCTGCTGCCCGCCGCCGCCAGCAGCGCCCAGCCCTGGCCGTCCGCGGCAAAGGTTTCCAGCGCGCTGAGGGTGGAGACCGACAGCCCCTGCCCGGCGCCCAGGCTGCCGCCCGGGCTGAGCGCGCCGCTGGCGGCATCGGCGCGGAAGCCGTGCACCCCCTGGCTGTCCGCCGCCAGCAGCACCGGCCCGCCGGGGGTCTCCACCGCGGCCAGCAGGGCGCCGGGCTCCAGGCTGTAGGCGCTGCTGCTGCCGCCCGCGGCGGCCTGGCCCTGCACCGCGCCGTCCGCATCCAGCCGCCAGCCCTGCAGCCGGCCGCTGGCGCCGCCGATTGCGTAAAACGCCGCCTGGCCGCCCGCCAGCTCCAGCATCGCCACCGCGCCGAAACCGCCGGCCCCGGCGCCGGCCAGGCTGTCCTGCTGCTGGCTGCCCAGCCCGCCGCCCGCCTGCAGCTGGTAGAAGGTCAGGCTGCTCTGGCTGGTGCCGCCCTGCAGCAGCCGCAGCTGGCCGCCCGCCTGCGCCAGTTCGAAATCGCCGGTGCGCAGCCCGGCCTGGCCATGCAGCTGCTGGCCGGCCAGCTGCGGCGTGCTGCCGTCCGCCTGCAGCTGCCAGCGGCTGAAGCCGCCGTTCAGGCCGGTGGCCGCATAAAGCGTGGCCTCACCGCCCTGCACGGCGATTTCCAGATCGCGCAGATCGGTGCCGAAAATCAGATCCTCTGTCCCGAACCGTTCCGTGAATGCCAGCGCCATGATCCGCTCCTTTTGCGTTTTGCCGGGGGGAAGACTGGCCGGGCAGGCAGGCGCGAAACGGGCATCAAAGCGGGCAAAGCCGGGGCTTTTGTTTACGAATTGACGACAATTGCCGGAACGGAGCGGAAACGGGAGGGCAACAAGAGGGCAACAGGATTTTCCGCAACCCCTTGGGCGGACAGCCGGTTTCCGGCGCTGACGGGGTGTTGCGCAGGCAGCGCACGCCCCGTTAGCGCAGGTTTGACCGGGCTCTGCCACACTGGCGCCGATCCCGTTTCCAGCCGCTGCAGGAGCCCTGCCCATGACCCAGACTTCACCGATTCTCGCGCTGCCCTATCTGATGCCGGGCCAGGCGCAGAAACATGTGACCCACAATGAGGCGCTGCAGCTGCTGGATGCGCTGGTGCAGCTCAGCGTCGAAGGCTTTGACGCCGCCACGCCGCCCGCCAGCCCGGCCCTGGGCGAGGCCCATGCGCTGGGGGCCAGCCCCGCCGCCGCCTGGGCCGGCCATGCCCATGCCATTGCCGTCTGGCAGGGCGAGGGCTGGCTGTTTGCCGCCCCCCTGCCCGGCTGGCGCGCCTGGAGCCGGGCCGACAGCGCGCTCAGGGTCTGGGACGGCAGCGCCTGGGTGCTGCCGCCCGCCGACACCCAGAACCTCGGGCCGCTGGGCATCGCCACCAGCGCCGATGCGGCCAATCCGCTGTCGGTGGCCGGGCCGGCCAGCCTGTTCACCCATGCCGGCAGCGGCCATCAGCTGAAGCTGAACAAGGCCGCCGCGGGTGACACCGCCTCGCTGCTGCTGCAGTCCAATTGGAGCGGCCGCGCCGAGATCGGCCTCGCCGGCAATGACGATGTCTCGGTCAAGGTCTCGGAGGATGGCAGCAGCTGGAGCACGGCGCTGCGCATCGAGGCGGCCAGCGGCCGCACCGGCCTCGGCCCGGCGGCGCCGGCCAGCCCGGCGGCGCTGCTGGAGATTGCCGGCAGCGGCGGCGACTACCTGCTGGCGGGCGATGGCAGCGCCGATTTCCGGCTGGGTTCGGACGGCAACGGCAGCTGTGCCGGCGCCTGGTCCGGCGGCGGCGCCGATTACGCGGAATGGTTCGAATGGGCCGACGGCAACCCGCAGGGCGAAGACCGCCGCGGCCTGGCGGTGGTGCTGGAAGGAGAGAAGATCCGCCCGGCGCAGCCCGGCGAAGAGCCCATCGGGGTGATCAGCGGCAACCCGGCGGTGGTGGGCGATGGCGACATGGATGAATGGAAACACCGCTGGCAGCGCGACGCCTACGGCAGCCTGCGGCGCGATGCGGCGGGGGCGGCCCTGGAAAACCCCGCCTATGATGCGGCGCGCGCCTATCTGCCGCGGGCGGAGCGGCCGGAATGGGCGCTGGCCGGGCTTTTGGGCAAGCTGCGGCTGCGCAAGGGCCAGCCGGCGGGCGCGGGCTGGATCCGGATGCGGGCGGTGTCGCCGCTGGTGGAGGAATGGCTGGTCCGCTAGGGCACGCAATCAAGCCCCCGGACACAAAAACGGGCCTTTGCAGGCCCGTTTCGCGGTCGCTGATCCAAGGTCCGGGCCGCAAGGCCCGCAACCGGATCAGTTGGTGGTGGTGGTGGTGGTGGTGGTGGTGGTGTCATCGTCGTCGTTGGCGACAACACCGATCACGACCAGGCCTGCCACAACGCCGGCAACCGCAGCTGCGCTCAGGCCGCCTGCAGCGCCGATGCCGCCGGCCGAGGATTCACCGCCGGCCGGTGCCGGAGCGGTTTGAGCGGAAACGGCGGTGGCCGAAGCCAGGGCTGCCAGGGTCACGGCGGTCAGAAGATTTTTCATGTTCAAACTCCTTTGGAGAACGGTTGCAAGGTGCGTTGAGGCGACCTTAGGGGAGGCGGGTTTTCATTTCAACGTATGGAATAGCTGCAAAACTCTTGAAATCCGGTTTCCGCCGGGATTTTTTTCCGCCCGTTGCCGCAAAGCCGCGGGCAATGGGCGGAATCCGGCCCGGTGTCACAGCCGCAGCTGGCGGATCCGCACATATCCGGTCTCCGGACCGGCCCATTGCCGCGATTGCCAGACCCGGGCGCGGCCCGGGCGGGAATCAACCCAGTAGTCATTGACCACCACGCCGCCGCCGCCCTCGCAGCGCTCCTGCAGGTGGCGGGCGGGGTGCACCGTCTCGACGATTTCCACCGGCGCCGGGCCCAGATCCTGCAGGCTGCAGGCCATCTCCAGGATGGTGTGCCCGTTGCCCTTGTCGCGCACCGCATAGCGCCGGGCGCCGCCGCGGGCGGGGCCCGCCACGCCCTCCGCGGCCGGCACCTGCGCCGACAGCAGCCCGCCGCCAAGGCCGCGGGTGGCAATCACCATGCCGGCCCGCAGCGAAACCGAGACGCTGTCCTGGGTGCGCCAGACCTCGATGGCGCCGGGGCTGCTGTCGCGCCGGTCCAGGGCGCGGGTCAGATAGGCCTTGGCATCGCGGTTCTCGATCACCACCTCGATATAGGCCTGGGTCTGCTCATCCAAAAGCGCCCGGGTCAGCTTGACCGGCTCCGGCGGCGGGTTGCGGCGGCGGCTGAACTGATCGGCCACCGCCTGCAGCACCTCCAGCTCGGCCTGGGTCTTCTCCGGCCCGCGGCTGCAGCCGGCCAGCAGCAGCGCCGCCGCCGCCGCTGCCAGCACGGCGATCCGGCCGCTGCGCATTTTCCTGCTCATTCCCAGAACCTCGCGCGCTGTTCTTTCAGACTTTTGCGGTGGGCCTCGCGCACCGGCCCGTACAGCCGGTCCGGCACCCCGACCCGCTGGCCGCCGTCGCGCTGGGTCGGGCGGATGGTGAGGCCGAAGCCGGACCGCGACGGTTTGCCCAGCAGCCAGTCGACCGGAATCCGGAACCGGAAGCCCTTGTCAAAGGAGCCCTCGCCGAAATCCTCGGCCGAGACATCGGTCAGGGTGAAGAAGGCGCCGACCAGGAAGCCGTTGTTGAATTCGCGGTTGAGGCTGAAGGTGCCGCCGTAATCGCCCGCCAGGTAGCGGCCGGCGTCGATCTGCATCAGATAGCCCTTGTCCAGCTCGTAATAGGCCGAGGCATGGCCGGTGAAGGTGCGGTAGTCGCGGAAGCGGAAGCGCTGGTCGAACGCGCGCTGCACCACGTAATTGGCCTCCAGCCCGAGGCCGAGGCGGCTGTGCACCGGCTTCCACAGCACCTCGCCCGAGACGCCGCCGTACATCGCCTCGAACAGGCCGCCGGTGGCGCGGGCATAAAGGTTCTGGCCGGGCTTCCACAGGCGGCTGACATAGAGGTTTTCCAGGGTGGTGCCGAACTGGGCGTATTCCACCTGGTCGGTGCGCACCCGCGGCAGCCGCGAGTTGGAGGAGCGGCCGCCCGCCACATTGCCCCAGAACCGCTGCCGGATGGTGCCGGCGATGCGCCAGCCGGGGGCGGGCGCATAAGAGGCGCTGAAATCAAGCCCGGCATCCAGCCGGAACGGCTGCTCTGGGTCGAAATAGGCCGGCACGGTATAGGGGCTGATCGCGGTGGCAAAGGCGGGATAGAGCTCGCCCGAAAAGATCGCCTCGCCGCTCAGCGGCCCGGCATCACGGACCCCGGCGGCGGCATAAAGCGCATCCGCGGCGTCCGGATCGAACTCCAGCGCCTCCAGGTCGGAGCGGCGCACCTCGATGGCCGCCAGGCCGATGCCGCGGCGCACCGGCACCAGGCGGAAGGTCTCCACCGAGGGCGGCAGGGTCTGGGCCAGGGCGCGGGCGGCGCGGCCCGCCGCCTGCGCCTGCGAGCGGTAGCGGTTGTTGCGGTAGCGCAGCTCGGCCTCGGTGCCGCCGAGGGTGATCGCCTCCAGCACCAGCCCGTCCGCCTTCAGCGCCTCGGCAGCCAGGTCGCGCACCTTCTGCGTCTTGCTGGTGCTGGCGGCCCAGTCCTGGCGCCAGTGGCTGTCTTCGGTGGCCCATTGCACCCGCGGCACGATCGGGTGCGGCGCGGGCACCGCCAGCGGCGTGGGCGGCTGGTTCGGATTGAGCTGGATCTGGGCGGAAAAGCCGATTTCCGAGCCGTAAAGGTAATAGGCGCCAAGGCGCAGCCGGTCGGAATACTGGTATTCGATGCCGTAGTTCAGCGACGAGCGGCGGTCGAACACATCGGCGTTCACGGTCTCCGTCACATAGGCGTCGGAGGAATATTCCGCCTTCAGGCTCCAGCGTTCGTCCGGCTGCCATTCAAAGCCGCCGAACGGCGCCACCGGGCCGCGGAACCACTGGTCGTAGGACAGTTTGCCGCCGGTGGAGCCGGCGCTGAAATCCGGGCGGCTGCCGCCCAGGCTGCCGATCGCCCCCTGGGAGCCCAGCCGCCCCCAGCCCAGGCCCGCGGTGACCTTGAGGCGGCCGGGCAGGCCGCGCGCGCCCAAGCCCGGGGTGGCGAAGCGCTTGGTGGCGGCGAGATATTCCGCCGCATAGATGCCGGTGCCGGCGAAATCCTGCAGCCCGAGGGTGATCTCCGGGCGCCAGCCTTTCTCGCGCCAGAGCCGGGCGCGCACATCGAAGCCGCGGTCGTAATAGGTGGAGAAGCCGCCCTGGTTCCAATTGCCGATGCCGTTGTAGCGGAAGGAGGCGCTGAGCCAGGGCAGCGCCTGGAAGGTGATGTTGTAGCGGGCCTGGTTGCCGAACCAGGAATAGGCGACCGCATACTGGCCGTCCGGCAGCATCTCGGCGCTTGGCATGTCGATGATGCCGGGGCTGCCGAAGAAATTGAGGCTGGGGGCGGGCAGCGGCCGCAGCCGCGGCGCCGCCGCCTCGGTTCCGGGCCTGGCGCCGGGCACCGCCCGGGTCAGCTCGGGCCCCAGCGCCGCGGCGGGCAGCGGCGCCAGCGCCAGCAGGGCGGCGGCAAGGGGGCGGGCCCGGGGCGGGAGGGTCTTGAATGCGGTCACGGAATTGGAACTGCCTGTTGAACTGCTGCGCCCGGCCGCGGCCGGATGCAGCGGTTAGAGCATGGAAGGGGGGGCGGGATCAATTGCCGGCTGCGGCCGCAGCCGGCTGGTGGTAGCCTTCGACCCAGCGCTGGATCACCAGCCGGGCCGCCGCCTCGTCGCCGGCCGCCACCGCCTGGCGCAAGCGGCGCAGGAAGCCCGCGACCTCGATCTCCGACAGCACGGTTTCGCGGGCGCAGAAGATCTTCTGGTGGCGGGTGCGGATCAGCTCCTCGGTGAGGGTCAGCTCTTCCTCCATCTTCTCGCCGGGGCGCAGCCCGATGATCTCGATGGCGATATCGCCGTCCGGGTGATCGCCGTCGCGCACCGTGCGGCCGGTGCTTTCGATCACCTGGCGGGCGAGCTGCAGGATCGGCACCGGCGCGCCCATGTCGAGCACGAAGACCTCGCCGCCCTGGGCCATGTCGCCGGCCTGCAGCACCAGCTGCACCGCCTCGCTGATGGTCATGAAGAAGCGTTTCACATTCGGGTCGGTCACCGTGACCGGGCCGCCGCGGCTGATCTGCTCCTGGAACAAGGGCACCACCGAGCCCGACGAGCCCAGCACATTGCCAAAGCGCACCATGGTGAACACGGTGCGGCTGTGGCGGGTGGCCAGGTCCTGCACGATGAGCTCTGCCAGCCGCTTGGAGGCGCCCATCACATTGGCCGGGTTCACCGCCTTGTCCGAGGAGATCAGGATGAAGCGCTCGACGCCGGCGCGGGCGGCGGCACGGGCCAGGGTCTGGGTGCCGAAGACATTGTTGGCCAGCCCCGGCAGCGGGTTGGCCTCGACCAGCGGCACATGTTTGTAGGCGGCGGCATGCAGCACCACCTGCACCTGATGGGCCTGCAGCACCATGCGCATCTGGCGCGGGTCGGTGACCGAGCCCAGCACCGGCACCAGCTCGATGCCGGCATCGCAGGCCAGCGGCCCCAGTTCCTGATGCACATTGTAAAGCGCCAGCTCGCTCAGTTCGAACAGCACCAGCCGGGCGGGGCCGCAGGCCAGCACCTGGCGGCACAGCTCCGAGCCGATCGAGCCGCCGGCGCCGGAGACCAGCACCGATTTGCCCTGGTAAGAGCCTGCCGCCTCCTGCAGCGGCACGTCGCGGGCGGCGCGGCCGAGGAAAGCCTGCGGCGCCACCGGGGTCAGCTTGTCGACCAGGGCTTCCTCGCCGATCAATTGGGCGAATGAGGGCAGCGCCTGCACTTCCAGCCCCAGTTTCTGCAGCCGCCGGGTGATCTGCGCCTGGCGCGGCTGGCCCTGCGAGGGCATCGCCAAGAGCACCCGGCTGATCTGGCGCGCCTGCACGATTTCGGCAATCCGCGACGGCGCGATCACCGGCAGCCCGACCAGGCTGAGCCCCTGCAGCGAGGAGTTGTCATCAGCAAAGACCACCGGATCGATGCCGTCATGCGCCTTCAGCGCCTGGGCCAGCTGGGTGCCGGTATTGCCGGCCCCGTAGATCAGCACCCGGCAGCGCGGCCGGGCGCGGCGGTAGACCGCCAGCACCACCTGCAGCATCGCCGCGCGCGCCACCACCATGAACAGGAAATAGCAGATCGCAAACACCACATGGGTGCCGGGGGCCAGCGCCGGGCCGAAGGCCGCGGCCAAGAGCGCCAGCGCCAGCGCGCTGGCGCCGGCCAAAAGCGCGCTTTGCGCCGCCGCATGGCGTTCATAGGCAATCAGCTGCACATGCGGCAGCCCCAGCCACAGCGACAGCGCCGCGGCGGCGGCCATCACATAGGGCAGCACCGGCAGCAGCGACGCCAGGGTGGAGAGCGCGGGGTCGGGCAGCGGCTGCACCTCCAGGGTGAACAGCAGCGCCAGCGGCAGCAGCAGCAGGTCGGCGGCCAGGAAGACATAGGACTTCTGCCTGCGCGACAATGCACTGATCAGATTAAACATGCTTGCCTGCCCTCGAATGCCATCTGCCAATCCTGCCTCTTGCTCTTGTATACGGCAGTGCCTCTATGCTCTGCCGAAAGCAATTCTGAAAACAACTTCTTTATAAAATGATGCGCTCTGGGGCCATCCTGCAATGCCGCAGCCCCGGCGGCCAGCTTTTTAAACATAAATCCTATCATAACTTGTAGCAGCGGCACTGCCAAAAGCCCTCTGGGCGGAAAACCGCCGGCCAAGGAGGCGCCGCGGCCTCTCCCCTCCCGGTTGCGGGCGTGAAACTGCCCCATACCCGAAGATGCGCAGGCCGCCAAGACCGCCGCCGCTCTCAGCGCGGCAGGCGGCGGTTCAGCACGAAATCCAGCCCGTTGCGCCAGGCGCCGATGCGGCGGCGGTGGCGCAGGGCAAAGATCAGCCGCAGCAGCGGCGCCCAGAGGCCGAACACCCGGGCAAACAGCGCCACCCGCACCGCCAGCGCCGCCCGGTCCAGCGCCATGCCGGAGCTTTCGGCCGGGTGATGGCCGAGGCTGACCGGCACATGGCAGCCCTGCAGCCCGGCGGCCAGGCAGTCGGAGGCAAACACGAATTCATCCCCCGCCGGGCAGGCGCTGCCGGCGCCGAAACGGGGGTCGAACAGCACTCCTGCGGCGCGCAGCGGCGCCAGCCGCAGGGCCAGCTCGGGGGTGCCCAGCTTGAGGCAGTTGAGCCGCGCCGCCGGGCGGATCCGCTCCGGCCCGTAGGGTTTGCGCCAGGCCCCTTCCGGGGTGCGCAGCCGGGCGCAGAGGAAATCCAGCTGCGGCCGGGCGGCAAACAGCGCGCGCAGTTCGGCCCAGCCCGCGGGGTCGAAACCCTGGTCGTCATCGGCAAACAGCAGCAGCGGCGTCTGTGCCGCGGCAATGGCGGCATTGCGGCTGCGGGCGGCGCCGCGGCTGCGCTCCAGGGTCAGCAGCCGGATATCGGGGCGCGCCGCGAACTGCTGCAGATGCGCCGCCAGCGCGGCCGGCTCCGGGTCCCGGTCCGGCTCCGGCAGCTGCAGGACAATCAGGAAGCGCACGCCGGGGGCCTGCGGCAGCTGCCCGGGCGCCAGCTGCAGGATCCGGGCGCCGATGGTGGCGATGGCGACGGTCAGCTCCGGCAAGGCAGTCATGGGCGCTCCCAGGGGGCGGGATGGGGAAACATCTCTTGCAGGCAGCGGCGGCCGTGGCGGTGCCAGTCGCGCCCGGGCGGGCGGCTGCCGCCTTCGTTCAGGCACAGCACGTCGCAGCCGCGCCGCCGCGCGGTCTCCAGCTGCTGGCGCCAGCGCAGGTCGCTGGAGCGGGCAAAGACGGCCTCCAGGCGGCCCTCCTGCGCGGCGCCTGTCTGCAGCGCGTAATGGTGGTAGAGAAAGCTGGTCATGCTGACATCGCCGGGGCTGCGGAAGCGGCTGGCGCGGGTGCGGGCCAGGGCGGCGGGGAAACGCTCCGCGATCTCCTTCAGCAGCGGCCGGCGCAGCGCATAGGGCACATGCTGGTGCAGCCGCAGCGGGCGGCTGCCGAAGACCTCTTGCAGCAGCCCGGCCGAGACCCGGGCGGCATTGAGGTAATCCGGCGCCGCCGCATCCGGGCTGCCGCAGGCCATCGCAGCGGGCTCCAGGAAGGCCAGCGAGGCGCCGGTGGCGGCAAAGAACTGCGCCTTGGCCAGCGGGCGGCAGAAGAACATGTCGTCATTGGCATAGATGAAATGCGGGCTGAGGCCCGGGATCCGGTGCAGCCCGGCTTCGATCGCATGCGAGTTGAAGGTCGGCAGGCAGTCCGGATCCAGCACCGCGCCGTGATCCACCCAGGCGGTGCCGGGGTGATCCGTCTCCAGCCAGTCCGGCGGCGCGCAGTTGCTGACCACATGGATGCGGCGCAGCCAGGGCAGGTTCCAGGCCGCCGAGCGCAGCAGGAAGCGCAGCTCGTCATTGCTGTGGAAGCGGGTCAGGGCGGCGGCATCGCCCTGGCCCCGGTAGCTGCCGGCATGGGCGGCATAAAGCTGCTGCCAGCCGGGATCGGCATGGTTGACCCAGGTGCAGACCAGATCCACCGGCAGCCGGTCGCGCAGCTGGTCCGGCGAGACCCCGCCGGCCAGCGCCGCCGCCTCCATCAGCCCGGGCTGCTCCAGGCCGTTGCTGAACAGGGCGCGGGCCACGGTATTGGCAGGGTTGGCAGAGACCCAATGGCCGGGGCCGCGCGGCTCATAGCGCTCCAGGTCGATCAGCGCGGCGCCGGCCCCGCCGCCCAGCCGCAGCCGCAGCGCCCCGGCCTTGACGGCCTGCGCTTTGGTCAGCCTGCCGGCCCGGTCCAAAGGGTGCAGGGTGGTGCCGGGAACCGCCTCTTGCAGCGCCTGCAGGGCGGGCGCGAAACCGGCGGCCTGGACGCCGAGCCACTGGCGCCAGCTGTCATCGGCCAGCCGCAGCACGCCCATATGGGCGGCCAGCGCCTCCGCCAGGGCGCGGCTGCTGCCGCCGGCCGCCTCCAGGCCGGGCGGCTTGCCCGCAGCGCCGCCGCCGCGGCGCCGCGCCAGCAGCTTGCCCGCGGCGTCCCGCGCCAGCGCCGGGTTGCCAAGCGCGGCCAGCAGGTGGTTTTTCAGCGCCGCCCGGTTCATCCCGGGCGCCCCGGGGCGGGCGGCAGGCCGTCAGGCTGGGTTTCAGGCTGGGTTTCGGGCAGGGTTTCGGGCAGGCTATCGGGCGGCAGGGTCAGGCGGCGGCGCGGCAGCAGATGCCGCGACAGATGCCGCAGCAGGCACCACAGCGCCAGCGGCCAGGCCAGGTTTTCCTGCGCGCGGTAGACCTGCAGGGTGCCGCGGGCGCCTTTCAGGATGTTGGAGGACAGGCTGGCGCGGCCCTTTTCGCGCCAGTAGCAGGCCAGCGGCTGATCCAGCCCATAGGCCCGCGGCACCCGCCGCAGCAGCTGCAGCCAAAGCGCGAAATCCTGGCGGCGGCGGAACGGCGGCATGGTGAAATCGCCCAGCATATGGCGGTCGCAGACCGCGGTCAGGCAGCCGATCACATTGCCGCGCAGCAGCTGGCGGCGGGTGACGCTGGCGGGCGCCCGCCGCAGGCTCCAGCTTTTGCCGTCGCCGCGCAGGTAGCTGGTATAGCTGAAGGCGATGCCCCCGGCCTGCATCCAGGAGATCTGCCGCTCCAGCTTCTGCGGCAGCCAGCTGTCATCGGCATCGAGAAAGGCGATATAGCGGCCGCGCGCATGCGCCAGCGCATGGTTGCGCGCCGCCGCCGCGCCGCGGTTTTCCGGCAGCGGCAGCACCCGGATGCGCGGATCGCGCGCGGCTTCGGCCCGGGCCAGCCCGCCGGTGCCGTCGCCGGAGCCGTCATCGGCGATCAGCAGCTCCCAGTCCGCCAGCGTCTGCGCCTGCACCGAGGCCACCGCCCGGCCCAGCACCGCGGCGGCGTTATAGGCGGGCATCACCACCGACACCAGCGGCGGCGCGGCGGGGTCAGTCCTGCTGGACAAGGGCGTTGTATTCATCCTCGTAGCGCGCCTTCAGCTCACTCTTCTGCTGTTCGCTCATCAGCAGCGGCCGCGGTTCGGTCCGGTTTGAGAAATGCTCCTGCAGGAAGCGGCGCACCACGCCGGTCTCGCCGGGGCGCAGCAGCGGGTTCATCCGCAGCGCCATCTGCAGGCCGCGGTCGGAGATCGAGGCGTTGTGCACCTGATCGTACTCCAGGTCCGGCACCACCTCTTCGGGCAGGTTGCGGCGGATGAACTCCTTCAGGAACACCTCCTGGCCCTGGCGGATCAGGCCGAAGTCCATCACCGTCACGTTGTCCTTGCCGAAGGTCTCGTACAGCCGCTCGATGATCGGGGTCCAGGACAGTTTGGTCAGGTCAAGATCGCCGATATACTGATTGAAGGTCTGGAAGTAGCCCTGATGCACCATCTGCAGATAGTAGGATTCCAGGAATTCCCAGGGCGGGCGGATCGAATAGACGATGCGCGGGCTGAAGCCTTCCAGCGCGGCCGGCAGGCCGCCGATCACCTTGGCATGATCGGGATAGAGGCCCGGACGGGTCTTGAACGGCTTGCCAAGCGCGTTTTCGTTGGACAGCAGCAGGGTGCTGCCGGGCGCGGTGGCGGCTTTCTCGTGCAGGAAGCCGTTCAGCTTGCCGGGGTTCTCCAGGATCTGGTCGCCCCAGGAGATATAGGGGCTGGCCTCGCCGCGGGTCAGCGCCAGCACATTCTGCTTCAGGTAGTACTTCTTCTTGGCCTTGAAATATTTCTGCACCAGCGACGTCGCTGTTTTGTGGGCCCCCAGATGGGCCACCAGCGGCACCTGGCTGCTGCTGGAACCGCCCTGAGTGGCAGCGCGCAGGAAATTGAGGCGGGGTCGGTCTGTCATCTTGGGTCTCGTCCTAAGCCGCAGCGCCGGCGCGCGCGGGAAATGCAGGGGCCATCAGGCGTGGGGCCAGATGGCGCGGATATGGTCCTCTCCGAACCGGGTCATGGCAGCCTGGTAGGTGGCATCGTAATAGGCGCGTACCTTGGCAATGCTGCCGCTGTCCAGATCGGCGGTGCGCGGGGAGGCATTCACCTGCGCCTCGAAATCCGGGTCGATATGCTCCAGCCCCAGGAAGCTGGTGATCCGGCGCACTTCGGCATCGGTGAACAGGGTCTCGTAGAACCCGTAAAGCACATCCTCGGGCGCAAAGGCCTGGTCCAGGGCGGCAAAGGTATGCTCATAGCGGGTGCGCATTTCCACATCGCCCCAGGCAAAACGCTTGTTGAAAAAGGCCACCGGCTCCTTGCCCTGCTTGGCGGGCTTGCCCTGCTGGTCGCGGATCCGCATCCTGGTGGCGGAATAGATCCGCTCGACCGGGTCGCGCATCAGGAAGACCACCTTCACATGAAAGCCGCGCCGCTCCAGCATTTCGCGGATGGCGGTGAGCTTCTCCGCCGGCAGCCCGTTGTAGGAAGGGGTGATGTCGCCGACCAGCTGCAGCTCCGGCCGGGAGCTGTGCAGCCAGTCGAAATACTCGGCATAGTTTTCCGGGTCGGTATAAAAGGAGACATGCTGCAGCGCCTTTGCCAGCTGCAGCGCCTCCCGGCCGCTGCGCTCCACCGTTTCGCGGCCCTGGCGCTTGGCCTGGCGCCGGGCCCGGCGGGCCAGATCGGCCAGCGCGCCGCGGTAGAACTTGCCGGTTTTGGCGCCCCGGATCCAGAGCGCGTCGAAAATATGGTATTCCTTGCGGAACCCGAAGTCACAGGCCGGATGCGCACTCAGATAGCGATGCAGCCAAGTGGTGCCGCCCTTCTGGCAGCCCACACCCAAAAGAAACGTCTTCACCTTATGTCCCCGCGGTTGAGCCGTGCGGTGCTTCTCTTCCAGATTCCGCGCGCCCTGTCAAACCGCCGCCGCCCGCAGGCCCGGGGCCTCAGCCGGACACCCGCTGGAAGCGCTCCATCGAGGTGAAGCTGTACAGCCCCGCCGCCGCCACCGGCAGCAGCCGCCCGGCCAGCGCCCGCTGCAGCGCCCGGCCCAGCGTCTCCAGCAGCTCCGGCGCCTGCTCCGCCAGCGTCCGGCTGGCAAAATAGCCCAGCGTCATATGCGCCTTATACGGAGACGGCGCCAGCCCGGTCTTCTCCTCCAGGCGCTGCTGCAGGCCGCTGCGCCAGTCCAGCATCCGCGCCAGCATCTGCGCATCCTCCGGCCCGGCCGGCTCCAGCCGGATCACCAGCGCCCGCCGGTTGAGTGCCTCCAGGCCGCCATACCGGAAACGAATCGGGAACTCCGCATTGGCGCCGCCGGTCAGCCCCAGCTTGGCCAGGAACGGCGGCAGCGCCTGCGGGTCCGTGGCCGCCTTGGCCACCGTCTTGGCCGCCTTGCGGGCGGCCCGCAAGGCGACCTTCTTGCGGTTGCCGGCATTGATCAGGTCGACGGCGGTGACATGGTAGCTGTGCTGCGGCAGCAGGCACAGCAGCAGCTGCCGCATCAGCGCCTCTTCGCCGATGCTGCGCAGCGCCGCGGCGGCAGCGGCAAAGAAGGCCAGGGAGTCGGCATCATCAGCAAAGGTGGCGGCAGGCGGCGCCGCACCGGGCTGCGACAAATTCTCGAAAATCAGCGAATAGCCGCAGAATTCAGCCCA